>NZ_LMOD01000002.1 GCF_001423485.1 Microbacterium sp. Leaf320 | reverse complement strand
TTAAAAGAAGTCCGGCGGTGTCCTACTCTCCCACAGGGTCCCCCCTGCAGTACCATCGGCGCTGTGAGGCTTAGCTTCCGGGTTCGGAATGTAACCGGGCGTTTCCCTCACGCTATGGCCGCCGAAACACTATAGATGTTTCAATCAAAACACATAACAAAGTCATTGTCATGCGGTTCTCGACCGTACATCGAGAACCACTCAGTGGACGCGTAGCACCAACAAACGGTGTGTTATCAAGTCATCGGCTTATTAGTACCAGTCAGCTGCATGCATTACTGCACTTCCACATCTGGCCTATCAACCCAGTAGTCTGGCTGGGAGCCTCTCACCCGAAGGTATGGAAATCTCATCTTGAGGCCGGCTTCCCGCTTAGATGCTTTCAGCGGTTATCCATCCCGAACGTAGCTAATCAGCGGTGCTCCTGGCGGAACAACTGACACACCAGAGGTTCGTCCAACCCGGTCCTCTCGTACTAGGGTCAGATCCTCTCAAATTTCCTACGCGCGCAGCGGATAGGGACCGAACTGTCTCACGACGTTCTAAACCCAGCTCGCGTACCGCTTTAATGGGCGAACAGCCCAACCCTTGGGACCTACTCCAGCCCCAGGATGCGACGAGCCGACATCGAGGTGCCAAACCATGCCGTCGATATGGACTCTTGGGCAAGATCAGCCTGTTATCCCCGAGGTACCTTTTATCCGTTGAGCGACAGCGCTTCCACAAGCCACTGCCGGATCACTAGTCCCGACTTTCGTCCCTGCTCGACCTGTCAGTCTCACAGTCAAGCTCCCTTGTGCACTTACACTCGACACCTGATTGCCAACCAGGTTGAGGGAACCTTTGGGCGCCTCCGTTACTTTTTGGGAGGCAACCGCCCCAGTTAAACTACCCACCAGGCACTGTCCCTGAACCGGATTACGGTTCGAAGTTAGATATCCAGAGTGACCAGAGTGGTATTTCAACAATGACTCCACATGAACTGGCGTCCATGCTTCACAGTCTCCCACCTATCCTACACAAGCCACACCGAACACCAATACCAAGCTGTAGTAAAGGTCACGGGGTCTTTCCGTCCTGCTGCGCGTAACGAGCATCTTTACTCGTAATGCAATTTCGCCGAGTTCGCGGTTGAGACAGTTGGGAAGTCGTTACGCCATTCGTGCAGGTCGGAACTTACCCGACAAGGAATTTCGCTACCTTAGGATGGTTATAGTTACCACCGCCGTTTACTGGGGCTTAAATTCTCAGCTTCGCCTTGCGGCTAACCGGTCCTCTTAACCTTCCAGCACCGGGCAGGCGTCAGTCCGTATACATCGTCTTGCGACTTGGCACGGACCTGTGTTTTTAGTAAACAGTCGCTACCCACTAGTCTCTGCGGCCTCCAAACGCTTTCGGAGCAAGTCCTAATACGTCGAAGGCCCCCCTTCTCCCGAAGTTACGGGGGCATTTTGCCGAGTTCCTTAACCACGATTCTCTCGATCTCCTTGGTATTCTCTACCTGACCACCTGAGTCGGTTTGGGGTACGGGCGGCTAGAACCTCGCGTCGATGCTTTTCTTGGCAGCATAGGATCACCCACTTTTTATCCGCATCGTGTCTCAGCCTATGTGAGTCGCGGATTTGCCTACGACTCGGCCTACGCACTTGCACCAGGACAACCATCGCCTGGCTTGGGCTACCTTCCTGCGTCACACCTGTTAATACGCTAACCGCACCAGAATGGGGTCGTGCGCTAGGCCCAGAGCGTCACCCCGAAGGGATCAGTCACTGGGATTCAGACACTTAGCACTACTGGATTAGCTTGGGCGGTTCTTCGCCGGTACGGGAATATCAACCCGTTGTCCATCGACTACGCCTGTCGGCCTCGCCTTAGGTCCCGACTTACCCAGGGAAGATTAGCTTGACCCTGGAACCCTTGGTCTTTCGGAGGACGTGTTTCTCACACGTCTTTCGCTACTCATGCCTGCATTCTCACTCGTGTAGCCTCCACGGCTGGTTTACACCGCCGCTTCGCTGGCCACACGACGCTCTCCTACCCATCAACACGGCTGGACCACGAAGGCCTACCAATAATGTCAATGCCACAACTTCGGTGGCGTGCTTGAGCCCCGTTACATTGTCGGCGCGGAATCACTTGACCAGTGAGCTATTACGCACTCTTTCAAGGGTGGCTGCTTCTAAGCCAACCTCCTGGTTGTCAAGGCAACTCCACATCCTTTCCCACTTAGCACGCGCTTTGGGACCTTAGTTGGTGGTCTGGGTTGTTTCCCTCTCGACTATGAAGCTTATCCCCCACAGTCTCACTGCTGCGCTCTCACTTACCGGCATTCGGAGTTTGGCTGACGTCAGTAACCTTGTAGGGCCCATCGGCCATCCAGTAGCTCTACCTCCGGCAAGAAACACGCAACGCTGCACCTAAATGCATTTCGGAGAGAACCAGCTATCACGAAGTTTGATTGGCCTTTCACCCCTATCCACAGCTCATCCCCTCAGTTTTCAACCTAAGTGGGTTCGGTCCTCCACGACGTCTTACCGTCGCTTCAACCTGGCCATGGATAGATCACTTCGCTTCGGGTCTAGGACATGCGACTGAATCGCCCTATTCAGACTCGCTTTCGCTACGGCTACCCCACACGGGTTAACCTCGCCACATATCGCTAACTCGCAGGCTCATTCTTCAAAAGGCACGCTGTCACAGCTACTAAGGCTGCTCCAACGGTTTGTAAGCAAACGGTTTCAGGTACTATTTCACTCCCCTCCCGGGGTACTTTTCACCTTTCCCTCACGGTACTTGTCCGCTATCGGTCATCTGGGAGTATTTAGGCTTATCAGGTGGTCCTGACAGATTCACACGGGATTTCACGGGCCCCGTGCTACTTGGGATACTCTTCGCGCCACGGTTGGCATTTCGACTACGGGGTTGGCACCCTCTATGACCGGCCTTTCAAGACCGTTCGTCTATACCATCGTGTAACGCCGCCATCTCGGCAGAGATGACTGAAAAGTCCCACAACCCCCAACGTGCAACGCCTGCCGGCTATCACACACGCTAGGTTTAGCCTGTTCCGGTTTCGCTCGCCACTACTAACGGAATCGCGGTTGCTTTCTCTTCCTGTGGGTACTGAGATGTTTCACTTCCCCACGTTCCCTCTACCCGCCCTATATATTCAGGCGGGAGTCACTAGGTCGGCACGCCGCCCAGCGGGGTTTCCCCATTCGGACACCCTCGGATCAAAACTTGCTTATCAGTTCCCCGAGGCTTATCGCAGATTGCTACGTCCTTCTTCGGCTCCAGATGCCAAGGCATCCACCGTTTGCTCTTAAAGACTTGAAATCACATGAGTTTGAATCAGAATCGACACCAGACTCGAAAGCCTGGCATGAAATTGACTAATGATCTTTAAGATCATCTTGTGCAACCGACCGAAGCCGGCTGCAAGATGCTCGCGTCCACTGTGTAGTTCTCAAAGTACGGGCGGTACCCCTTCTCGCMWCCCCACACAGGGGAAACAACAAGAGGCCCAGAGGTACGAAAAACGAATCCTTGCGGATCCGCATCCGGTCCCTCAGGACCCAACAGCGTGCAGGTGCGACATCCGAAACCCTCCCCGTTCCCACCGCAAGCGGTGTACTAAGAGAAACCTTCATCCTTCGCACCATGTCAAATGTTCCACCCATGAGCTCCCAGCGAAGAACGTATGCCTTCGATCTGGGTTCTGGACTCCGAAGAGTCAGATGCTCCTTAGAAAGGAGGTGATCCAGCCGCACCTTCCGGTACGGCTACCTTGTTACGACTTAGTCCTAATTACCGATCCCACCTTCGACGGCTCCCTCCACAAGGGTTAGGCCACCGGCTTCAGGTGTTACCGACTTTCATGACTTGACGGGCGGTGTGTACAAGACCCGGGAACGTATTCACCGCAGCGTTGCTGATCTGCGATTACTAGCGACTCCGACTTCATGAGGTCGAGTTGCAGACCTCAATCCGAACTGGGACCGGCTTTTTGGGATTCGCTCCACCTCGCGGTATTGCAGCCCTTTGTACCGGCCATTGTAGCATGCGTGAAGCCCAAGACATAAGGGGCATGATGATTTGACGTCATCCCCACCTTCCTCCGAGTTGACCCCGGCAGTATCCCATGAGTTCCCACCATTACGTGCTGGCAACATAGAACGAGGGTTGCGCTCGTTGCGGGACTTAACCCAACATCTCACGACACGAGCTGACGACAACCATGCACCACCTGTTTACGAGTGTCCAAAGAGTTGACCATTTCTGGCCCGTTCTCGTATATGTCAAGCCTTGGTAAGGTTCTTCGCGTTGCATCGAATTAATCCGCATGCTCCGCCGCTTGTGCGGGTCCCCGTCAATTCCTTTGAGTTTTAGCCTTGCGGCCGTACTCCCCAGGCGGGGAACTTAATGCGTTAGCTGCGTCACGGAATCCGTGGAATGGACCCCACAACTAGTTCCCAACGTTTACGGGGTGGACTACCAGGGTATCTAAGCCTGTTTGCTCCCCACCCTTTCGCTCCTCAGCGTCAGTTACGGCCCAGAGATCTGCCTTCGCCATCGGTGTTCCTCCTGATATCTGCGCATTCCACCGCTACACCAGGAATTCCAATCTCCCCTACCGCACTCTAGTCTGCCCGTACCCACTGCAGGCCGGAGGTTGAGCCTCCGGATTTCACAGCAGACGCGACAAACCGCCTACGAGCTCTTTACGCCCAATAATTCCGGATAACGCTTGCGCCCTACGTATTACCGCGGCTGCTGGCACGTAGTTAGCCGGCGCTTTTTCTGCAGGTACCGTCACTTTCGCTTCTTCCCTGCTAAAAGAGGTTTACAACCCGAAGGCCGTCATCCCTCACGCGGCGTTGCTGCATCAGGCTTGCGCCCATTGTGCAATATTCCCCACTGCTGCCTCCCGTAGGAGTCTGGGCCGTGTCTCAGTCCCAGTGTGGCCGGTCACCCTCTCAGGCCGGCTACCCGTCGACGCCTTGGTGAGCCATTACCTCACCAACAAGCTGATAGGCCGCGAGCCCATCCCCAACCAATAAATCTTTCCAGTAACTGACCATGCGGTCGCTACTCGTATCCAGTATTAGACGCCGTTTCCAGCGCTTATCCCAGAGTCAGGGGCAGGTTGCTCACGTGTTACTCACCCGTTCGCCACTGATCCACCCAGCAAGCTGGGCTTCACCGTTCGACTTGCATGTGTTAAGCACGCCGCCAGCGTTCATCCTGAGCCAGGATCAAACTCTCCGTAAAAAAGAAATGCATACGACACCGGGAAAACGGTGACGCAGCGAGTTTGATGCTGACCAAAGAGACAAATTCATTGCTGACTTCATCCGTTGCCAACCCCACAAGGAGGTTGGTCTTTGATCCAAAGGAATCTCATCCAGCCGAAGCTGAATCGAGGTTATTTGGCATTTGACAAGTGCACGCTGTTGAGTTCTCAAGGATCGGATGCTCCCACGACCCAGTCATCACAACCAGGCCCGAAGGGCAACTTCTCTATCTTAGCCACCCTGTCTCGCTTGTCAAATCAGCGCGCCGACCAGACGGGCCCGGTGCTTGGTCGGCATGACGTTNTTGGCATTTGACAAGTGCACGCTGTTGAGTTCTCAAGGATCGGATGCTCCCACGACCCAGTCATCACAACCAGGCCCGAAGGGCAACTTCTCTATCTTATCTGTGCTTTTCAGCCTGTCAAATCGACACGCCGTAAGGCTCAGAACCAGATCTGCAGCTCGGGGCTCAAGGCCGCCGAGGCAACTTCACTAGCTTATCCGTTCCGGAGTCGCTGTCAAATCGACCGTTTCTCCGAAGTGGAAGCTCCAGGTCAGACAGAAGTGTGTCTGCGATCTGCTCCGAGGAGCTGATCGAGTGGAGGTGGTTCTCCGCTTGAGGGGGGTAAGGCTCTCGGCCTCTCCGCTTCCCTGTGGGGCGAACAAGTAATAAGTTACGTGGGTTCCGGGGTTCCGGCAAATCCGGGCTGTCCGCCGGGCGTGTCGCCCGGCGGACAGGGGGTCAGGCCCCGAGAACCAGCTTCAGCTGCT
Source organism: Microbacterium sp. Leaf320 (assembly GCF_001423485.1). Taxonomy (GTDB): domain Bacteria; phylum Actinomycetota; class Actinomycetes; order Actinomycetales; family Microbacteriaceae; genus Microbacterium. Next base: position 1,022,036 of record NZ_LMOD01000002.1, on the reverse strand, counting down.
CGACTGCCCAGTCGAGTTCCGTCGCGCGGATGACCAGCGGCGGAGCGATTCGGATGGTCTGGCCGTGGGTGTCTTTGACGAGCACTCCACGGACCAGGAGCTTCTCGGCGATCTCGCGCCCGGTGCCCTTGGCGGGGTCGATGTCGACGCCCGCCCAGAGGCCTGCGATGCGCACCTCGGTCACGCCGTGACCGATCAACGGCTCGAGGCCGGCGGCGAGATGCGCTCCGAGTGCACGGGCACGCTCCTGGAACTCACCCGACTCGAGCATCTCGACCACGCGCAGACCGACGGCGGCGGCCAGCGGGTTCCCCCCGAAGGTCGATCCGTGCTCACCGGGCCGGATGACACCGAGCACATCGGTGTTCCCCACCACAGCGGAGACGGGAAGGATCCCCCCGCCGAGCGCCTTGCCCAGCAGATACAGATCGGGCACGACGCCCTCGCGGTCGCAGGCGAATGTCTCACCCACACGGCCGAGACCCGACTGGATCTCGTCGGCGATGAACAGCACGTTCCTCTCGTCGCAGATCTCGCGGATGCGGCGCAGGTATCCCTCGGGCGGGATCACCACACCGCCCTCGCCCTGGATGGGTTCGATCAGAACGGCGGCGGTGTCATCGGTGATCGCGGCGGCGACGGCATCCGCATCCCCATAGGGGACGACGTCGAAGCCGGGGGTGTACGGACCGAAGTCTGCGCGCGCCTCGGGGTCATCGCTGAAGCTGACGATCGTGGTGGTGCGTCCGTGGAAGTTGCCGGCGGCGACGATGATGCGCGCCTTGCCCTCGGCGATGCCCTTGACGCGGTATCCCCATGCGCGAGCGACCTTGATGCCGGTCTCGACCGCCTCGGCTCCCGTGTTCATCGGCAGCACCATGTCTTTGCCCGCGAGCGAGGCGAGCGCCGCGGCGAACGGTTCGAGCCGATCGCTCATGAATGCGCGACTCGTGAGCGTGACCCGACCGAGCTGCTCGGTGAGGGCCGCCACGAGAGCCGGATGCCGGTGCCCGAAGTTGACCGCCGAGTAGGCGGCGAGAAGGTCGAGGTAGCGCTTGCCCTCGACATCCGTCACCCAGGCGCCGTCACCGCGCGCGATGTTGACCGGCAGCGGGTGGTAGTTGTGGGCGACGTGCGGCTCGGCCGTGAGCTCGACGCCCGGCTCGACGGCGGTCATGCCTCACCGCGCAGTTCGAGGGTGCAGCACTTGATCCCGCCGCCGCCGAGCAGCAGCTCGGACAGGTCGATCATGATCGGGTTGTAGCCGCGCTCACGCAGCTGCGCCTCGAAGCCCTTGGCGCGAGGCGAGATGACCACGTTGTAGCCGTCGCTCGCCGAGTTGAGTCCGAACACCGCGCCGTCTTCATCCGACACGAGGATCGCGTCGGGGAAGCGCTCCTCGAGGATCGCTCGGCTCGCGTCGTCGAACGCTCCGGGGAGGTACGCGATGTTCGCGCGCTCTGGGCCGCCGTTCTCGACGCCCTGCACCGGATCGAGCACCGCGATGGCGGTGTCGAGGTGGTAGAAGCGCGGGTCGACGAGGTTGAGCGACACGACCTCGCGGCCGAAGACCTCTCCGACCTCGCGGTGGCTGTCACCCGTCGAGCGGAAGCCGGTGCCGGCGAGGATCACATCTCCCACGAGCAGGAAGTCGCCCTCGCCCTCGTTGACCTCTTCGGGGATCACCGTGTCGTAGCCGGCGCCCCGGAACCAGTCGGCGAAGGCCGGGGCCTCGCCCTGACGCTCGACGAAGCGGAACTTCGGCACATAGGCGCGGCCGTCGATCAGGAACCCGCCGTTGGCCGTGTAGACCATGTCGGGGTATCCGGCGAGCGGCTCGATCAGCTCGACCTCATGACCGAGCTCGAGGTACAGGTCGTGCAGCTTCTGCCACTGCTCGACGGCCCGCGCGGTGTCGGTCGGCTTGGCCGGCTCCATCCACGGGTTGATCGAGTAGTTCACCGTGAAGTGCGACGGCTTGCACATCAGGTAGTGACGGTGGTGGGCGGTGCGCACCGGAGTGGCGGTCTCGGATGTCGACGCAGTGGTTTCGACAGACATGGGGCTCCTCGAACGGATGCGGCGGACGCTGTCCAGGGGCCCGGCGGTCCTTCGACCCGCGCCGCTCGGTGAGAGCCGGCGCCCAGGGAAGATGCGACTCGGGCACGCCAGCATCCATTCTGTCACCCGCCCCCTGGACGCCGCCAGAGCGCGACGCCGCCAGAGCGCGACGCCGCCAGATCATGCGCCGTGGACGACGACCTTGCCGACCGTGTGCCCGGCTTCGAGGTGGGCGAGGGCGGAGGATGGACGGTCGAAGCCGTATTCGCGCTGGATCACGGGCGTGATCCGCCCCTCGGCGGTCAGCTCCAGCAGCTTCGCGAGGACCTCGGTGCGCGGCGTCGCCGCGAGCGGGCGGATGCGACGGGTCGATCCGATCGACAGGAATGCCGCCTTGAGCATCCGCGGAATGGGCCCCAGCACGTGCCCGCCGTCGCCTGTGACGAGCACCACGGCTCCACCGGCGACGACCAGGCGCTGCAGGTCGCGCAACCCGGTTCCCCCGGCGATGTCGATCACCGCGTCGAAATGGCCGGCGGGCAGTGCCGACAGGGGCGAGTGACGGTGGTCGAGCGTGCGCACGGCGCCGAGGTGCTCGACGAGCCGGGAGTTGCGCTCCCCGCACGTCGCCCAGACCTCTGCCCCTCGCAGCGCCGCGAGCTGCACCGCGAACGTGCCGACTCCCCCGGAGGCGCCGATCACGAGCACCCGCGGGACCGCGTGTTCCGAGCGGTGCCGCTCGATCCGGGCCTCGGAGTGGATGCCGATGCCGGCTCGGTCCAGCGCCTGCCACGCCGTGCCCGCGGCGACCGGCAGACAGGCCGCGGTCACGGAGGTGACATCGGGAGGGATCGGCACGAGTCGATCGGCGGGCACCGCGACGTGGGATGCGAGTCCGCCGCCGCCGACGAGTTCCCCGACGACCCGCTCTCCGAGCTCTGCACCGATCGCGTTCGGACCGACGGCGACGACGGTGCCGGCGACCTCCATTCCTCGCACCGGGTACTTGGGGCGGGTGAGACCGAAGACCGGGCGCACCAGCAGCGGATCGCCGAGCATCAGCCGCACGTCCCCCGCGTTGAGCGACGTCGCCTCGACGCGCAGCACCACCTCGCCGCGGCGCGGCACGGGCATCGGGATCTGCTCGAGCCGGAACCCGTCGGCGGAGCCGTAGGTCTCGCGCACCCAGGCGGGCATCGTCTCGGTCATGTCAGGCATCCTTCGTCGAAGGTTCGGGGTAGTGGAACAGATCGTCGAGCCCGACGCCGAACGCGCGGGCGATCTGGAATGCGAGCTCGAGCGACGGGGAGTACTTCTCCTGCTCGATCGCGATGAGCGTCTGCCGGGTCACGCCGATGCTGCGCGCGAGCTCGGCCTGGGTCAGACCCGCTCCCTCGCGATGGGCGCGGATGCGGTTGGAGACGAGGGTGGGCTTGACCATCAGACGAGCCCCCGGCGGTAGGCGACGACCCGCGCGATGCTGCCGACCATGGCCGAGACGGCGAAGCCTGCGAACATCGTGTTGGCGATCCAGAAGATGTCGGCGTCCACCGCGCAGAGGGCGATCACCCCGAGCCCGGCGATCACGACGAAGGCCTGCTCGACACGGGCGCCCATGCGGGTGATGTCGCGGTCTCGCACGTCGGACCTGCCGACGCCGTCCGGATCCTTCGCGCCGGCGATGATCCCCCAGACGATGCTGATCGCGATCGTGGACACGATGCCGATCCCGATCGTCCACAGCATCGGCGGGAGCCAGTCGACCTCGGTCACCGACCTGCCCGCGGCCTGCTGCAGCACGATGACGACGTACGCGGTGATCACGACGGCACCGACGAGCAGACCCGACCAGGCGTTGCGCTCTTCGTAGACCATGATGCCTCCCATGTAAAAGATTCTTGACATGAGAGTAGGCCTGCGGCATCCGTCGTGTCAAGAATTCTTTACATGGAGAGCGATGCCGGACTCGCAGCGCTCAGATGACCGAGGCGCTCCAGTCGTCGGGGTTGCCGTAGCGGTGCGCGGTGATCGCGATCGCCTGCTCGTGCACGAAAGGCAGCAGCTCGATGCGCCCGGCCGAGGTGACCTCGCCGTCGTACACCGCGAGGTCGGGGTCGCCGTCGACGGCCACGGCCAGTGCCCGATGCAGCGCCGCGACCGCGTCACGCGAGCCAACGAGCCGCACGCGGCTCGGCCGCGGAGCATCATCGGATGACGCGAACACATCGCCCGATGCGTCCTCGCGCCGCCGCATCCGCTCGATCCATTCGTCGTCGCTCTCCATGAAGACGACAGCCCCGAGGGTGCCGAGCGCGCGACGCACCTCGGAGGGCAGCCCGACGGGCGTCGACAGCACGAAGCCGGCGCCGGCGCGCACCGCCGCGACGACCACGCGCAGCAGCTCCTGCCATCCGGCATCCGCGGTCGCCCTGATCGCGACGGGCACCGGACGATAGCGGAAGAGGTTGCGCTCGACACCGAGACGCGAGACGTCGCGCACCTGTCCGAACTCGCGATCCCAGGCGAGCGCGTCCGACAGGGCCGAGCGACGCAGCCATTCGAACGCCTCGTAGTCGAGAGAGGGCTGCGCCGACTCGATCAGCTCGGTGATGCGGGAGTCGAGGCCGCGCAGGTGCAGCGTGCTCGACACGGGACCGGATCCGCTCGAACGCCAGGATCCGAGCCCGATCAGATAGTTCGGTCCGCCGGCCTTGGTGCCGGGGCCGACCGATGAGCGCTTCCAGCCGCCGAACGGCTGGCGCTGCACGATCGCACCGGTGATACCGCGGTTGACGTAGAGGTTGCCTGCCTGCACGCGATCGAGCCACACCTCGAGCTCGGCCGGATCCTGCGTGTGCAGCCCTGCGGTCAGCCCGTAGGCGACGGCGTTCTGCATCTCGATCGCGCTCTCGAGCGTCGGCGCATGCATGATCCCGAGCACCGGTCCGAAGAACTCCTCGGTGTGGAAGCGCGACCCCGGTTGCACTCCGACGCGGATGCCGGGTCGCCACAGCCGTCCGCTCGGATCGTCGGCCGACACGGCGGGTTCGATGAGCCACTGCTCCTCGCCCTCCAGCTCGGTGAGCGCCCAGGCGAGCTTGCCCTGCGGCCGCTCGACCACGGGCCCGACCTCGGCGAGCGGGTCGGTGGGCCAGCCGACGTGCAGCGAGCGTGTGGCGTCGGCGAGTTGACGGGCGAAGCGCTTGGAGCGACCGACCGGGCCGACGAGGATCGCCAAGGACGCGGCGGAGCACTTCTGCCCCGCATGCCCGAACGCACTGCGCACCAGGTCGGCGACGGCGAGGTCGAGGTCGGCGGATGCGGTGATGATGATCGCGTTCTTGCCGCTGGTCTCGGCGAGCAGTGGCAGGTCCGGCCGCCATGAGCGGAAGAGGGCGGCCGTCTCCCAGGCGCCGGTGAGGATGACGCGGTCGACCGACTCGTGCGCGATCAGGGATCGGCCGAGGTCGCCCTCCTCGATGTCGACGAGCGCGAGCACATCGCGCGGCACGCCGACCTCCCACAGCGTCTCGGCGATCACGGCAGCGCACCGTCGGGACTGCGGAGCGGGCTTGAAGACGACGCCGGATCCCGCGGCGAGCGCGGCGAGCACTCCCCCGGCGGGGATCGCGAGGGGGAAGTTCCACGGCGGCGCGACGACGGTCACGCGCGCCGGTTCGAACGAGGCGCCGGCGACGGCATCCAGCTCCCGCGCCTTGGCGGCGTAGTAGCGGGCGAAATCGACGGCCTCGCTCACCTCGACATCCGCCTCGGCGAAGACCTTGCCCGTCTCGGCCGCGGCGACCTCGATGAGCTCTCCGCGTCGACCTTCGAGTGCGGCGGCGGCCCGGAGCAGCACCTCGGCGCGCTCTGCAGCGGGGCGCGCTCCCCACTGGGCCCCGGCATCGCGCACTCCGGCGATCGTGCTCTCGAGCACGGCGGTGTCGTCGATGCGGGCGGCCTCGATCGTGGCCACGCCCAGGGTCGAGTCGGCGATCCGTGCCTGGATCTCGCGTGCCCACTCGCGGTTGGCCGGAAGCGACGGGTCGCTGTCGGGGGTGTTCGTGAAACCGGGGGCGCCGCCGGTTCCCTCGTCGAGCTCGCGCGGGGCGTAGACCGCGGTCTCGAGGAACGGCCCGCCCGAGTCATCCGACCCTCGCGAGATGCCGAGCACGGCCTTCGTCAGCTCCTCTTCGGGAGCGACGGCCACGGGTGCCGGGCGCACGGACTCGTGCACCGGGGCCTGACGATCCTGGGTGCGCAGCGCGCCGATCTGCAGAGTCGGCGAGGTCGAGCGGTCGAGCGCATCGAGAAAGCGGTCGCGCTCGCGCACGAACAGAGACTCGTCGTCGCCGAGCCGGAACGCTGCGGAGAGGAAGTTGTCGTGCGACGCGTTCTCTTCGAGCCGACGCACCAGATAGCTGATCGCCACGTCGAACTCGTCGGGCTTCACGACGGGCACATAGAGCAGCACCTCGCCGACCTCGCGAGAGACGGCCTGCACCTGGCCCTGCGCCATGCCGAGCAGCATCTCGAACTCGATCGGCGGCTGCCCCGTTCCGCTTCCTGCGGCCGAGAAGTCGCGCAGACCGCGCTCCCCCGCGAGCAGCCATGCATACGCGATGCCGAACAGGTTGTGCCCCGCGATGCCCAGGTGCACCGCTGCGATGTTCTCGGGGCGCAGCGCCCAGTCGAGACAGCGCAGGTAGTTCGCGTCGGTGTCGAGCTTGGTGTCGTAGGTCGCCTGCTCCCACCCGTGCATGTGCGCCTCGACGCGTTCCATCGCGAGGTTGGCGCCCTTGACGAGACGCACCTTGATCGGGGCGCCACCATGGTCGACGCGCTCGCGCGCCCACGCGGTGAGCTCTTGCAGTGCGGGAAGGGCATCGGGCAGGTAGGCCTGCAACACGATGCCCGCTTCGAGCCCCTGCAGTCGCGGATCCTCGAGGATGCGCGTGAACACCGCGATCGTCAGATCGAGGTCGCGGTACTCCTCCATGTCGAGGTTGATGAAGGTGCGGTCAGCGGCTGCGGTCAGATACAGCGGCAGCAGCCGCTCGACCACGGCATCGACGACCTCGTCGAACGCCCACATGGAGATGTGGCTGATGATGGCCGACACCTTGACCGACACGTAGTCGACGTCAGGTCGACGGATCAGATCGTGGATGCCGTCGAGCCGCCGCTGCGCCTCGGCCTCCCCGAGCACGGCCTCGCCGAGCAGGTTGAGGTTGAGTCGCGCGCCGGATTCGCGGATCTTGGCGATGGCCGGTCCGAGCTTCGCGGGGCGGGCATCGACGACCAGGTGGCCGACCATGTCGCGCAGCACCCGACGGGCGATGGGGACGACGGGGCTCGGCAGGATCTGCGCGACCCCGCCACCGAGGCGGACGGCAGAGCGCAGGTACCAGGGCAGGAAGTCGGGCACGATCGGCGCGATACGGTGCAGCTGGGATGCCGCGGCCCCCAGACTCTCGGGGCGCATGACGCCGTCGACGAATCCCAGCGTGAACGGCAGGCCGTTGGCATCCTGCAGCACTCCGGCCAGCCGCTCGGCTGCCGGGTCGACGTCGGCGGCCGCGGCCTCGATCACCCAGCGGCGGGCGAGCTCGACCGCACGGTCCGCGAGAGAGGCGGATTCGGGATCCGTGGAGGGCGTCGGGTCGACCATGATCTCAGCCTAGGACTGAGAGGCGTGCCTGCCCTTGAGCGACGGGCGCTCAGAGCGCGGCGATCATCTCGTCGTACCCGGTGCGGAAGGTCGGGTACTCCAGCTCCCCCAGGAACTCCCGCAGCAGGTGCCCGTCGAGAACCGTCCCGCCGCCGACCTCGGGCTCGACGTGCGGCGGCGCCTCGGCCCCGAGCCGTGCGGCGATGTGCGCGGCCACGTCTCCGAGCAGCACCGGCTCGGTGTCGACGGCGTGGATCAGCGGTGGCGCGGAGTCGGCACGCAGCATGGCCTCGAGCAGGCGCACGAGATCGGTCTCGTGGATGCGGTTCGTGCGGCGGGTGTGATCGACCGGCGCCCCCTCGCGCACTCGGCGGATCAGGTAGTCGCGCCCGGGCCCGTAGATGCCGGCCGGGCGCACGATGCGCGCACCGAACAGCTCCATCGCCAGGTGCTCCCCCTCGAGCAGGTCTCCACCCCGCTCGCTCGACACCGCAGGGGTATCGCGCTCGGTCAGCGGGGTCTCACCGGGTCGTCCCTCGAACACCCGGGTCGACGACACGAAGACGACCCGCGACGGCATCGCCGGCAGCGCATCCGCGAGCCCGCGAAGCGCCGGCGGATAGATCGAGTCGCCCTCGGTGCTCGGCGGCAGCGTGATGACGACGGAGTCGAAGTCCGGCAAGGCGCGGTCGAGCGGATGCGACAGATCGGCCGCGATGGTCGGGAACGGCAGATCGCCCGCATGACGGCGCATGGCCGTGACGGTCGACCCCTGCGCCTGCAGCCGCTGCCCGAGCCGCACGCCGAGCTTGCCGCATCCGACCAGCAGAGTCGCCCCCGGCGCGCGCGTCTCGAGACCCCACGGATCGTTCATGGCGTCAGCTCCACACGCTCGGCGCCGAGCTGCGCACGGGAGGAAGGGCGGATGCCGCGGCCCAGTCGTGCACCCACGAATCGATCTCGGGCACGCCCTCGGGCTTGCCGACGGCGGCGAACAGCTCTTCGTTGCTCACCGTGCCGCCGCTGCGGCGCAGCATCCGCGAGCGCACGATCACCCGTGCGTAGATCTCGCCGCCGACGACGGCCCGGTGCTCGAGGAACACGGCCTTGTCGTCGTGTCCGATGAACCGGGACTGCACATCGAACCGCTGCCAGAGCTGCAGGGACTTGCGGAAGGTCACGGTCTCGCTCGACACCACGGCGTACCAGCCGTGCTCGTTCATCGCGTCGAACAGTCCCGTGCGGATCAGCAGGTCCCAGCGGCCGAGGTCGAACAGCGACAGGTATCGGCCGTTGTTCATGTGGCGCAGGATGTCGATGTCGGTGGGGAGCGTCGTCAGTCTGATGCTGCTGACGGAGGCGGCGTCGAGGGTCTTGCCCCGGCGCACTCGGCGGCGGGCGGAGAGGATCACGAGGAGAGTGCGCCAGATCACGTTCACGAGGACTGATCGTAGCCATCGACGAACCGATCGCGAACATCGTTGTGGGAACCCTCCACCGGCATATCGGCGCTGTGGGAACGCTTCCGCTCGATTTCCTGATCGCGGAGGCCGCGCGTAGAGTCGCGATATGAGCGCCGAAGCCCAGCCTGAAGTCATCGTCCGTCCGGTCCGTGATGTGGATGCGGAAGCCCTGGGTCGCGTGCACGCGCAGTGCTGGCACGAGACCTACGACCACCTGATCAGCAAGGCAGCGCTCGAGAAGGTCTCGCCCCGGCGCATGGCCGAGCTGTGGACGCACTGGGCCTCACAGGGCCCCGAGTTCACGATGCGCGCGGCGCTCGTCGACGGAGAGATCGTCGGCTTCGTCGGCTCCGGCCCCGCCCGCGACAAGGATGCTCCCGCGTTCCGCGAGCTGTACTTCATCTACCTGCTCGACGCGTACCACTCGACCGGCATCGGCCAGAAGCTGTTCGACGCCGCGGTCGAGAAGGACGAGTCGCTCTACCTCTGGGTCGCGGACGACAACCCCCGCGCCCACCGCTTCTACACGCGCAACGGTTTCGCGCTCGACGGCGCGAGCCACACCGAGCCGTTCCTCGGCGAGACGCTGACCGAGGTCCGCTTCGTCCGCTGAGCCCGGCGCCTCGTGAACCTCGCGTTCACGACTCCGTATGAACGGCCCCCTGCCACAGGCAGGGGGCCGTTTCGCTGGGCCTGGGAGCGACATTTCGCTCAGTCCGGGAGATCTGTGCTGAATCGCGAACGGATCAGCGGCCGGAGACCGAGCCGAACAGCTTCGCGATCGGCGCGATCACGAGCGGACGCGCGGCGACCCAGCCGACGGCGATGACCACGAGCGATGCGACGAACACCCAGAACCCGGTCCACCCGACGGCATCCGACGAGGCGTACATGTGGTTGAGGTTGCGCAGGAATCCGGTGAGGAACACCAGGGCGACGTGCCCGATGATGAACACCACGAAGTAGATCATGACCGGGAAGTGCAGCGCGCGGGCCCACTCGATCGGGTACGCCTTCGACAGGCGCTCGGCCTTCTTCGGCCACATCCCCGACATCCGGAACCCGGTCGCCGCCGCCAGCGGGGCGGCGATGAACACGGTCACGAAGTAGGCCAGCTGCTGCAGGCTGTTGTAGTTCACCCAGCCGTGCTCGGTCGGCCAGTCGAACGAGACGTACTGCAGTGCCGCGGACAGCGCGTTGGGGATGACCTCCCAGCTCGTCGGCACGATGCGCACCCAGTGCCCGGTCACGAACAGCAGCACCACGAAGATCACGCCGTTCACGAGCCACAGGATGTCGAGCGCCTGGTGGAACCAGATCGTCAGACTGACCTTGCCCTTGGGGTCACCCCGAGGGGTCCAGAACGCGGTCGGGCGCTTCTCGTTGCGGATGCGCAGCCCCGACCGGATGATCAGCACCATCAGGAACACGTTGAAGAAGTGCGCCCAGTTGACCCAGGGCGCGAACCCGGGTTCGACCGCGATGGCGGGCGTGTACTCGCCGGGGAACGCCGTGAGGAAGTCCTGCATGAACGGGAAGCTCAGCAGCGCCCGCACGAACGCCACGGCTGCCGCAGCCAGGATGCCGAGGGCAGCAGCCCCGAGAAGTCCGGCGATCGCCTGCGTCCACGGAGGACGAGGACGGGCGGATGCCGGAGCGGCCGCGGTGATGCGCCGAGGCGCACTGCCGTTCCACACCGTGCGCGGGGCGGGCAGCGGGATCGAGGGGTCACCGAGAGCGAAGGATGCGGATGCCGGCTCGGTGGCCGGGGCCACGGCCGTGGAGGGAGCGGTGGCCGGAGCGGACGCGGTGACCTCGGCGGCAGCAGGCTCGGCGGACGGTGCCACGATGACCGGGGCAACGTCTGCGCTCTCGGTCGCGGTCGCGGAGGCCGTCGAGACGGCTACCTGCGGAACGGTGCCGGCCGGCGGCCACGGATCTCCGCCGGCGACTCGCGGCAGGCCGCGGCGTACGGATCCGGTCTGCTCGACGGTCTGGACGGCCGCCGGCTCGGCAGCCGAGGCGACAGAGGCCGAGGTCGCGGGCTCATCGATCGAGGATGCCGACGTCGAGGGAGACGATGCATGCTCGAGGACCGGGGAGGCGACAGCCGCAGCGACGGCGGATGCGTTCTCCTGCTCGTTGAGCGAGGACGGCGAAGCACTCTCCTGCTCGTTGAGCGAGGACGGCGAAGCCGACCGAGACGAAACGCCATCCGCACCCGCAGGTGTCACACCCGCGGGAGGCCAGGGCTCTCCTCCCGACGTGCGCGGGAGACCGCGACGCACGGATGACGCCGTGACGGCCGCGCTAGCAACGTGGCGCGTTTCGTCTCGTCGCTGCGCTCCTCGCTCAACGACCGAGGGGGTGGGAGCGGCGCTCTCCACGACCGGGACGGGAGCGGCGCTCTCGACGACCGGGGAGGCGACAGCCGACTCGACGACCGGAGCCGCAGTCTCGCGCTCGTCGAGCGGAGCCGACGGAGACGAAACGCTCTCCGCGTCATCGACCGCGACCCCGGGGGGCCACGGCTCGCCACCGCGCACGCGCGGCAGCCCGCGCCTCAGCATCCGCGTCGCCATGTCTACTTCTTCCGCGCCTCGAGGGCCGCGATCACCTGCGGGACGACCGTGAACAGGTCTCCCACGATGCCGAAGTCGGCGACGTCGAAGATCGGAGCCTCGCCGTCTTTGTTGATCGCGACGATGTTCTTCGCGGTCTGCATGCCGGCCCGGTGCTGGATCGCCCCCGAGATGCCGAGTGCGATGTACAGCTGCGGCGACACCGAGACACCCGTCTGCCCGACCTGGTGGGACTGCGGGATGTAGCCCGCGTCGACCGCGGCGCGCGATGCCCCGACGGCGGCGCCGAGAGCATCCGCCAGCTCCTCGACGAGCACGAACTTCTCTTTGGAGGCGAGACCTCGTCCGCCCGAGACGACCCGGGTCGCTCCGCGCAGCTCGGGGCGCGACGAGGTGGCCTCGACGGCTTCGACTGCACCGACGGTCGCGCCCGCGGCACCGGATGCCGCGACGCTCAGTGCTTCGACGGTCGGCGAGGCCACGGCCTCTGCGCGCGCGTCGACGGCTCCCTGACGCACCGTGATGACCGCGGCGCCGTAGGTGGGCGCGGAGTCGACGAGGTACGCGCCGCCGTAGACCGAGTGATGCGCGACGACGCCCTCGTCATCGCGCGAGACGCCGACGGCGTCGACCGACAGGGCGAGCTTCGCGCGCACCGCGAGACGGCCGGCGACGTCGCGACCGGAGATGGAGTTCGAGATCAGCACGGCATCCGGGCGGACCTGCTCGAAAGCGGCCTGCAGGGCGTCGACGATCGGCACCGTGAGTGTCGTCGCATCGGCGTCGGCCGTGAGCACGACGGATGCTCCGGCCTCGGCGACCTTCGCGGCGGCCTCCGCGGATCCGCCGACGACCAGCGCGACGGGAGCGCCGATGGTCGACGCCGCGCCGATCAGGGCGGCGGTGCTGCTGGCGGGGTTTCCGGCAGGGTCGAGGTCGACCAGGACGAGGATCGGGTTCTCGGGGTAGGTCATGTCACACCAGCCTGTTCTGCACGAGGTACTCCACCAGCTTCTCGGCGGCATCGCCCTCATCGACGATCTTCACGCCCGCCGCACGCGGTGGCTTCTCGGCCACCGCGGTCATGATCGTGCGCGGCGCGGCCGCAGGGTCGGCCGAGACACCGAGGTCATCGAGGGTGAGCACTTCGAGCGGCTTCTTCTTGGCCGCCATGATGCCCTTGAAGTTCGGGAAGCGTGCATCCGGCAGCGCCTCCGTGATCGAGATGACGGCGGGAAGGGATGCCGAGACCGGCTGCGCTCCCGCATCCGCCCCTCGGGTTCCCGAAACGCCCTCCGGCGTGATCTCGACGCTCGTGAGCGCGGTCGCCTGGGCCCAGCCGAGGTGCTCGGCGAGCATGGCCGCCATGACGCCGCCCGAGCCGTCGGTCGACAGGTTGCCGGTGATGACGAGATCGGGCTCGGCGCGGCGGATGGCCGCGGCCAGGGTCTCGGCAGTGAGCCCGAGGTCAGCGCCGGCGAGCTGATCGTCGGCGATGTGCACGGCGGAACCCGCACCGATCGCGAGCGCCCGTCGCACCGACGCCGTCGACCCGCCGGGTGCCATCGCGAGCGCGACCACCTCGGTGCCCTCGTTCTTGTCGGCGTGGCTCAGCGCGACCTCGAGGGCCCGCTCGGTGATCTCATCGAGAACCACATCACCGGCGCCGCGGTCGGCGAGTCCGGTCTCGAGGTCCAGCTTGCGATCGCCATAGGTGTCCGGCACCTCTTTGACCAGGACGAAGATCTTCATCGATTGCTCCTCACGACTGCGTCGATTCTAGCGCGTTGATACTGAGTCCCATCCGAGCAGCGACTGAGAACCAGGCGGCCGTCCCGCACCGCCTCCCCGCTCGTGCGAGCGGATGCCCTACCGTAGAACCGTGGTCCGACCCCGCCCTCTGCCCGTGGATCCGCTCGCCGAGGCGAAGCGGCAGTGGCTCGCGCACGGGTGGACCGACGCCGCCGACGGCATGACCGTCGTGACCTCCGTCATGAGGGCGCAGCAGCTGCTGCTCGCGAGAGTGGATGCGGCGCTGAAGCCCTTCGCGCTCAGCTTCGCCCGCTACGAGATGCTGCGCCTGCTGGCGTTCAGCCGATCCGGACGCCTGCCGCTGTCGAGCGTCGTCGCCCGACTGCAGGTGCACGCGACGACCGTCACGAGCACCGCCGAGCGGCTTGTGCGCGACGGGCTGATCGTGCGCGAACCTCACCCGCACGACGGACGCGCAGCCCTGCTCGCGCTCACCGAGACCGGTCGCGAACTGGTCGATCGCGCCACCGTCGCATTGAACGACGACGTCTTCGCCGACCCCGGGATCAGCAAGGCCGACGCCGCCGAGCTCGTCGCGATCGTCGCGCGGATGCGCAAGGCCGCCGGCGACTTCAGCGACCCGCGGCCGCAGCCGGACGCGCTCTGACATGGTCGAGTTCGTGCTCGAGCGTGTGATCTCCGCAACTCCCGAGCGCGTCTTCGCCGTCGCCCTCGACCCCGGGCTGCACCTGCGGTCGATGGAGCGATACGGCGAGACGATGGTCGAGGCCCCGGCGGGCGGTGTGTTCACCGAAGGATCGACCGTGACCTGGCGGGCGCGGCACTTCGGCATCCCGTTCCGTCTGCGGTCGATCGTGTACGACGTCGACCCGCCGCGCGGGTTCCGCGACCGGCAGATCTCGGGGCCCTTCGCCTCGTTCTGGCACGAGCACGTGTTCGACGAGCACCCGCAGGGCACGCTGATGCGCGACACGATCCGATTCCACTCGCCGTTCGGTCCGATCGGACGCGTCGTCGACCGCGTCATTCTGGGCGCGTACATGCGGCGACTGATCGAAGAGCGCAACGACCAACTGGCGATCGAGGCCGAGGGGCGCGGGCGTACACTGCCCGCATGAGCGAACTGCGCCTGCACGCCACCCTCGAAGGCCGCGGTCCCGCCGCCGCCATCATCCTCACCGACGAGCAGGTCGCATCGTTCGGTGCTGGCAAGGCCTTCCCCGTCGCCGTCACGATCGACGGACGCACCGCCCGCCTGCGCCTCGCCCGGATGGGCGGGCAGAACATGATCGGCTTCAGCAAGGCCGTGCGGGCCGACCTGGGGGTCGAGATCGACCAGGAGGTCGACGCGGTCATCCGCCTCGATGCCGCCGAGCGCGAGGTCGAGATCCCGCCCGCGCTCGCGACGGCCCTCGATGCGGACCCCGCTCTGCGCGCCGCATTCGACGGCCTGTCGTACTCGGTGCGCAAGGAGCATGCCCGCACGGTCGCCGAGGCCAAGCAGGACGCGACCCGTGACCGCCGCGTCGAGAAGATCGTCGAGGCGCTGCGCGGCTGATGCCTCGGACCCGAGCCGTTCACAACTCAGCAAGAATCGAGGCGCTCGGCGCCTGTTCGGCACCGACGCGCACGTGCTGCGACGTCCGTGCTGAATCGTGAACAGCGATCGGGCGCGCTCAGCGGTTCTGGAAGTCGGGCGCACGCTTCTCCCGGAAGGCCGACATGCCTTCCTTCTGGTCTTCGGTGTCGAAGAGGGCGGCGAACGCCTTCTTCTCGTGGGCAAGGCCGTCGGCGAGTGTCGTCTCCATCGCGGCGTCGAGCGCGGCCTTGGCAGCGAACACCGACGGCAGCGACTTCGAGGCGATCGTCTCGGCCAGGGTCGACGCCTCGGCCAGAAGATCGGATGCCGGAACGACGCGCGACACGAGTCCTGAGCGCTCCGCCTCCTCGGCGCCCATGAACCGGCCGGTCAGCACGAGCTCTGCGGCCTTGTAATAGCCGACCGCACGGATCAGGCGCTGCGTTCCGCCCATGCCGGGGATGACGCCGAGGTTGATCTCCGGCTGCCCGAACTTCGCGGTGTCGGCGGCGAGAATTATGTCGCACATCATCGCGAGCTCGCATCCTCCCCCGAGTGCGAAGCCCGAGACCGCAGCGATCACAGGTGTGCGCACAGCCGCGAACTCGTGCCAGACGCCGAAGTGATCGGTCTCGAGCATCTCGGCCGCCGACATGCCCTCCATCTCCTTGATGTCGGCACCGGCGGCGAACGCCTTCTCGGATCCGGTGACGACGATCGCGCCGACGCCGTCGTCGAGGTCGAACGCCACGGCCGCGGCGGTGACCTCTTCGGCGAGCCGACTGTTCAGGGCGTTCAACGCCTCGGGTCGATCGAGGGTGATCCACCCGACTCGTCCGCGCTGCTCGACCAGGATCGTCTCGTACTCGGTCATCGTGAAACCCTCTCCGTCGTGGTCATCTCAGTATGTCGCGGGTGGTCGCCGCGTTTCGTCTCGCTCGGCTTCGCCGTGCTCGCTCAACGACCGAGGAGCCCGCGCGCCGATCGCGTTTCGCCTCGGGCGCTCCGCGGCCTCGCTCAACGACCGGAGGGTGCATCGCGGATGTCGGTGATGATGCCCGAGAAGTCCCGCGCCGCGCCCTCACCCGCGGCGAACGCGGCGTAGAGCTGCTGCGCGAGGCGCCCCATCTGCGCGTCTGTCGACGTCTGCTCGATCGCCTGCAGCGCGAGACCGAGGTCCTTGGCCATCAGGGCACCGGCGAAGCCCGGCTGGTAGTCGCGGTTCGCGGGACTCGTCGGCACCGGTCCAGGCACCGGGCAGTTCGTCGTGATCGACCAGCACTGACCGGATGCCTGCGACACGACGTCGAACAGCGCCTGATGCTCGAGTCCGAGCCGCTCTCCGAGCACGAACGCCTCGGCGACGGCGATCTGCGAGACGGCCAGCACCATGTTGTTGCAGACCTTCGCCGCCTGGCCGAGCCCCGGACCGCCGCAGTGCACGATGCGCTTTCCCATGATCTCGAGCACGGGGAGAGCTGCGGCGAAGTCCTGGTCGGAACCGCCGACCATGAAGGCGAGCGTGCCGTTCTCGGCGCCGACGACCCCGCCCGAGACCGGAGCGTCGATGTTGCGGTGGCCCGCGGCGAGGGCGAGGGCGTGGGCCGCGCGGGCCTCGTCGACCGCGATCGTCGACGACTCGATGAACAGGGTGTTCGGGCGGGCAGCGGCGAGCAGCTCGGTGCGGTACGCGTCGATCACGTGCCTGCCCGCGGGGAACATCGTGATGACGACGTCGGCGTCGGCGACGGCATCCGCCCCGCTCGCTGCGATCGGGATGCCGACGGCCAGCGCCGCCTCGATCGCTGCGGGCACCAGATCGAACCCGTGCACCTCGTGGCCGGCCGCGACCAGGTTCTTCGCCATCGGCAGCCCCATGTGTCCGAGGCCGAGGAACGCGATGCGGGCCTTCGATGCCTCGGTCATGATGCGCTCCGCATCCGGTCTCCGCCGCTCCGCTGGAGAGATGCGGATCCTGCCGGTCGCAGCATCTCCCGACCGACGATCAGGCGCATGATCTCGTTGGTGCCCTCGAGGATCTGGTGCACCCGAAGGTCGCGGACGACCCGCTCGATGCCGTAGTCCTGCAGATATCCGTAGCCGCCGTGCAGCTGCAGCGCGCGGTTGGCGACGTCGAAGCCGGCATCCGTCGCGAAGCGCTTGGCCATGGCGCAGCGCATCGTGGCATCGGGAGCGTGCTCGTCGACCGCGAGCGCCCCGTCGCGGACCATGAGCCGCGCGGCCTGCAGGTCGGTGCGCATGTCGGCGATCGCGAAGAGGATCGACTGCTTCTCGGCCAGCGGCTCGCCGAACGCCACGCGCTCGTGCACGTACTGCACGGCGCGGTCGAGTGCCCACTGGGCGCCGCCGAGCGAGCAGGCGGCGATGTTGAGGCGACCGCCGTTGAGCGCCGACATCGCGATCGCGAAACCGCGACCCTCGTCGCCGAGCATGCCGGATGCCGGGACGCGGACGCCGTCGAGGATCACCTGACGGGTGGGCTGGGCGTGCCAGCCCATCTTCTTCTCGGGGGCGCCGAAGCTGAGGCCCTCGGCGTCTCCGGGAACCAGGAAGGCACTGATGCCGCGGGCCCCCGGCTCGCCGGTGCGCGCCATCACCACGTAGACCGCGGCTTCACCCGCTCCCGAGATGAACTGCTTCACCCCCGTGAGCAGGTAGTCGTCTCCGTCGCGCACCGCACTCGTGGCGACGTTCGCGGCATCCGATCCGACGCCCGGTTCAGTGAGGCAGTAGCCGCCGAACTCCTGCATCGCGGTGAGTTTCGGCAGCCATTCGCCGCGCTGCGCGTCGTCTCCATAGGTGTCGATCATCCAGACGACCATGTTGTGGATCGAGATGTACGCGGCGACCGCCGGGTCGCCCTTGGCGAGCTCTTCGAAGATCGCGACCGTGTCAGAGCGGCTGAGGCCCGTGCCACCGAACTCCTCGCGCACGTAGATGCCGCCGAGGCCCAGTTCCCCGGCCTTGCCCAGCGACTCCCGAGGGAAGATGTGCTTCTCGTCGCGCTCGGCGGCGAACGGAGCGAGTTCGGTGTCGGCGAACTCGCGGACGGCGTCGAGGATGGCCTCGCGCTCTTCGGCGGTGGTGGTGACAGTGGTCATGGTCATCGTGGTTCCTTCGCAGTGGTGCGTTTCGTCTCGTCGCTGCGCTCCTCGCTCAACGACCGGGGGGAAGGTCAGTGCATGGTGGGGATCACGAAGCTCGCGCCGTCGCGGATCCCTGCAGCGGGCCAGCGGCTCGTGACGGTCTTCGTCTTCGTGTAGAAGCGGAAGGCGTCTGCGCCGTGCTGGTTGAGGTCGCCGAACCCGCTGC
This sequence comes from Microbacterium sp. Leaf320, assembly GCF_001423485.1. GTDB lineage: Bacteria > Actinomycetota > Actinomycetes > Actinomycetales > Microbacteriaceae > Microbacterium. The sequence goes on along the minus strand of NZ_LMOD01000002.1, from coordinate 1,003,574 downwards.
GCTTCCAGCCGCCGAACGTGTAGTACGCGATCGGCACGGGGATCGGAACGTTCACTCCGACCATGCCGACCTCGACCCGGGCGGCGAAGTCGCGGGCGGCGTCGCCGTCGCGGGTGAAGATCGCGACGCCGTTGCCGTACTCGTGCTCGGATGCCATGCGCAGCGCCTCCTCGTAGTCGGCGGCGCGCGCGATCACGAGCACCGGGCCGAAGATCTCCTCCCGGTAGATCGCCATGTCGGTCGTGACGTGATCGAAGAGCGTCGGTCCGAGATAGAAGCCCTGCTCGTGCCCCGGCACCGAGAAGCCTCGGCCGTCGGCGAGCAGGGTCGCCCCCTCGTCGACTCCCTGCTGGATGTATCCCTCGACCCGCTCGACTGCCGCACGTGTGACGAGGGGGCCGTAGTCGACGTCGGCCGCGAGCGAGGGGCCGATGCGCAGCTGCGCCACGCGCTCGGTGAGCTTGGCGGCGAGAGCATCCGCCGTCTCCTGCCCCACCGGCACCGCGACCGAGATCGCCATGCAGCGCTCCCCCGCCGAGCCGTAGCCCGAGCCGATGAGCGCATCGACGGCCTGGTCGAGGTCGGTGTCGGGCATCACGATCATGTGATTCTTGGCACCGCCGAAGCACTGCGCCCGCTTGCCGTGGGCGGCCGCCGTCGAGTAGATGTACTCGGCGATCGGGGTCGAGCCGACGAAGCCGACGGCCCTGATGCGGTCGTCCGTCAGCAGCGCATCGACCGCCTCCTTGTCTCCGTGCACGACATTGAGGACGCCGGCGGGGAGGCCCGCCTCGAGGAACAGCTCGGCGATGCGCACGGGGACGGAGGGGTCGCGCTCACTGGGCTTGAGCACCACGGCGTTGCCCGCCGCGAGAGCAGGGCCCGCCTTCCAGAGCGGGATCATCGCCGGGAAGTTGAACGGGGTGATCGCGGCCACGACTCCCAGCGGCTGCCGCATCGAGTAGACGTCGATGCCCGCGCCGGCGCCCGTCGAGTACTCGCCTTTCAGCAGGTGCGGTGCCCCGGCTGAGAACTCGATGACCTCGAGGCCTCGCTGGATGTCGCCCTTCGCGTCGTCGACCGTCTTGCCGTGCTCACTCGCGAGGAGCTCGGCGAGAGACTCCATCTCACGCTGCACCAGATCGAGGAACCGCAGCAGCACCCTGGCGCGCTTCTGCGGGTTGGTCGCCGCCCACTCGACCTGCGCGGCCTCGGCGTTCGCGATCACGTCTGCGACCTCCGCGGCGGAGGCGAGCGGCACGCGCGCCTGGACGGATCCCGTGCTCGGATCGAACACGTCGGCGAAGCGTCCACCCTCGGGGGTGAGGTGCTTTCCGCCTACGAGATGGGGAATGGTACGAGTCATTGTGCGATGTCCCTTCGCGCCGTCGTTGGCACTATGACGATGATACTTCGGCATCCTGAGATTTACTAGGACGTCCTCATATATGGACCTCGTCTCCGTGGTCACTGCCGGGGCTGGTCTGGAAAACGCTTCCCCGATAGTGTCGACAGCACAGGTCATCGACCACCGACCCAGGAGATCCATGCACTACGGCGCCGACTACAACCCCGAGCAGTGGCCACGAGAGGTGTGGCCCGAAGACGTGCGGCTGATGCGCGAAGCGGGTGTCACGCTCGTGAGCCTCGGGATCTTCTCGTGGTCGCGGATCCAGCCCGCCGAGGGCGAGTTCGACTGGGAGTGGCTCGACGAGATCATCGGGCTGCTGCACGAGGGCGGCATCCAGGTCGACCTCGCCACCGCCACCGCATCCCCTCCCCCCTGGGCCTCCGCCGCGTATCCCGAGATGCTGCCGCAGGATGCCGACGGCTCGACGTTCTGGCCGGGCAGCCGCCAGGCTTACTCCCCCGCGTCTCCCGTCTACCGCCGCCTCGCGTCGGAGCTCGTCACGGCTCTGGCGGAGCGCTATGCGCAGCATCCGGCCGTCGTGCTCTGGCACGTCAACAACGAGTACGGATGTCACCTGCATTACGACTACTCCGACGCGGCGCGCGACGCCTTCCGTGTGTGGCTCCAGCGCAAGTACGAGACCATCGACGCCCTCAACCACGCGTGGGGCACCGACTTCTGGTCGCAGCGCTACACCGCGTTCGACCAGATCGTGCCGCCGCGCAAGGCGCCGTACAGCATCAACCCGACGAGCGTGCTCGACTTCAAGCGGTTCACCTCCGACACCCTGCTCGAGCTCTACGTCATGGAGCGCGACATCATCCGCGCCTCGGGGGCGACCCAGCCGATCACGACGAACTTCATGGGTGCGTTCCCGCCTGCCGACTACTGGAAGTGGGCGGTCGAGGTCGACGTGATCAGCGACGACAACTACCCCGACCCCAACGACCCCGAGTCGTTCCGCGGGGCCGCGTTCGCGCGCGAGCTGATGCGCGGGCTCAAGCCGGGCGTGCCGTGGATCCTCACCGAGCAGTCGACCAACGCGCTGAACTGGCGGCCGACCAATGCGCCGAAGGCGCCGGGGCAGATGGCCGCGATCAGCGCCCAGGCGGTCGGGCGAGGCGCTGACGGCATCATGTTCTTCCAGTGGCGGCAGTCGCGGCGCGGCAGCGAGAAGTTCCACTCGGCGATGGTGCCCCAGGCAGGGCTCGAGACGCGCACCTGGCGGGAGGTCACAGAACTCGGCGGACAGCTCGCCCAGCTTCCCGACCTGCCGGATGTCAGCTCGGGGGCGAAGATCGCCCTCGTCTTCGACTGGGAGAACTGGTGGGCCATCGACGGGCGCGACCACCCGATCGTGCTCGACTACCTCACGCTCTCGCACCGCTGGCACGCGGCGCTGCACCGGCAGAACCTCGCCGTCGACATCGTCAACACGACCAGCGACCTCAGCGGGTACTCGCTCGTCGTGGCACCGCAGCAGTATCTGCTGAGCGACGAGGGCGCGGCCAACCTGACGTCGTACGTGCGCCAGGGCGGCAGCCTGTTCGTCTCGGCGTTCAGCGATGTCGTCGATCAGGATGACGCGTTCCGCGACGGTGGGTTCATCGTCTCGCTGCGCGACGCGCTCGGGGTCGCGCTCGAGGACTTCGGAGCCCTCGTTCCCCCCGAGTCCGTGCGCTCGGCCGACTCGGCCGGAGAGGTCGCGAGCCACGCGGTGCCCGACGGCCCCGGCCAGTCGGAGGCTCCGCTCGACGGGCCCGCCGGCCGCATCGTCGGACAGTACTTCGCCGAGGAGCTGCTCGTGCAGGATGCCGAGGTGCTCGGCCGCTTCACCGAGGGGCGCACCGAAGGCCGGGCCGCGTTCACGCACAAGGCGTTCGGCGCAGGGCACGGGTACTACCTCGCGACGATCCCCGACGACGCGGGCATGACCGCGGTGCTGCGCTGGCTGGCCGCCGAGGCCGGGGTGACGGCCGAGATCGAGGGCCTGCCGGACCACGTCGAGATCGCGCGTCGAGGCAGCATCCTCACCGTCATCAACCACAGTGCAGAGCCGTTCGCGGTCGAGGTGGCCGGTACCGATGTGCTGACCAGGTCGACCGAGGCTCGTCGCGAGCTCGGCCCGTACGGATGGGCGTTCGTCGACACGAGCGCTTCGCAGGACCCGCAGGACTCGCAGGAGGAGAACAGCTGATGCAGTACACACGTCTCGGACGAGCTGGAGCACGAGTGAGCCGCCTGGCTCTCGGCACCATGAACTTCGGTCCGGTGATCGACGAGGAGGCCTCGCGCGCCATCCTGGATCGCGCGGTCGAGGCCGGTGTCGACTTCATCGACACCGCCGATGTGTACGGCGGCGGTCGGTGGGGCGACCACCCCGGGCAGTCGGAGGAGATCCTCGGACGTTGGATGACGGACCGCGGCAACCGCGACGACCTGATCGTCGCGACCAAGGTGTTCGGTGTGATGGGCCCTCGATCGAACGATCGGGGCCTGTCGGCGGTGCACATCCGCGCGTCGGTCGACGACTCGCTGCGGCGGCTCGGCACCGACCACATCGACCTGTACCAGATGCACCACATCGACCGCGAGGTGCCGCTCGACGAGACGCTCAGCGCCTTCGCGACGCTGCGCGAACAGGGCAAGATCACCTATCTCGGCAGCTCGAACTTCGCCGGGTGGCATCTCGCGCGCGTGCACGAGATCGCCGCGGCCGCCGGCTACCCTGCCCCTGTCACAGAGCAGTCGCTGTACAACCTCACCGAGCGCACCGTCGAGCTCGAGGTCGTGCCCGCTGCGGAGCAGTACGGCATGGGACTGCTGCCCTGGTCGCCGCTCGCCAGCGGGCAGCTCGGCGGCGTGCTGCAGAAGACCGATCGCTCCCGCTCGAGCCTCGACGCGCTCGGCGACCGACGTCCTGCGATCGAACGCTACGAGGAGTTCTGCGCCGAGCTCGGCATCCGCCCCGGTGTCGTCGCGATCGCCTGGCTGCTGCACCAGCCGGTGGTGACCGCGCCCGTGATCGGCCCGCGGACGATCGATCAGCTCGACTCCGCCGTCGAAGCGCTCGACGTGGTGCTCGATGCCGACGCGCTCGCCGAGCTCGACCGCATCTGGCCCGGTCCCGGCGGCACCGCCCCCGAGGCCTACGCCTGGTGACGAGACCGCACGAAGACCGGATGCCGGGGACATGCGCCCCGGCATCCGGTCTTCGTCGTTCTAGTAGACGATCACGGGCAGACTGCGCGGGCCGCGGGAGTCCTGCCACGGTTCCGTGCCGTCGAATCGCACCGTGAGCAGGTGAATCCCCCGGCCGAGCTTCGGCACCGAGACCGTGACCTTGCCCTTGTCCGCCGGCGTCAGCTCGACCGTCGCGACGACCTTTCCGCGGTCGTGCACCGTCACGGTGCCCACCGGGGCCGTGTCGTCGTGAGCGGTGACGGTCACCTTCACCGTGGCGCTCTTGCCCGCCTTCACCAGCACGTCGGAGCTGGCACGCACCAGGGTGTCGATCGACTGCACCTGATCGTCGACGAGCACGGCGACCGAGCGGGCGGGGATCGTCACGGTGCCCGTCGCGGCATCCCACGTCGTGGTCTTGACCACGGCATCCGCTCCGTTCGCCTGGGCCGGCGTCAGCGCGAACGAGCGCCCGGCCAGGCCTGCAACCGTCTGCGTGACCGGCGCGGGTGAGGAGTTGAAGGCGACGAGCGCCCCGTCGAGCTCGGCGTCGGCGTCGGGACCCGTCAGGTCGTCGATCTGCATCAGGATCACGCCCGGAGCCGCCCCCGCCCCGCCGTTCGGGAACGTGACCTTCTGCTGGATCAGCTCGGCCGAGCCGAGCCGCAGCAGATCGACCTCGTCGCGGATGCGCAGCAGATCGAGAGCGGATGCCTCTGCGGCCGCCATGTCGGCCGCGGCCGGCTTGAGCGCAGGATCGGCGAGCAGCGGCGCCATGATCGGCCACTTCTCCTCGTTGTCCGCCGCGGTCGGCAGCCCCGAGCCGAACGTCGACTCCTGACCCGTCCAGTCGATGCGGTTGAACCAGTCCCCGGCGTTGTAGCTGTTGCGGTCGAGGGACTTCGACCGCAGCAGCTCGGTGCCGGCGTGCCAGAACGACGGCGACTGAGAGAGCGTCACGGTCGCGAGCTCGAGCGTGTTCATGCGCACACGGTCGGCCATCGGGGTATCCACCGGCAGCTTGAGCACCGAGAGGTCGTAGAGCGTCTCGTTGTCGTGCGCGTCGACGTAGTTGATGACCTCGTCCGGTTGGTCGGCGTAGCCTGCCGCCGAGCCGCGATAGTCGATGGCCTCGCCTGCCGTGACCGCGCCGTCGCTCGTCGTGAACGAGAAGTCGCGCAGGTTGCCCGCGAGCCCGAGCTTGACCAGATCGGTCTCGTGCCCGAGGTCGGCAAGAGCCTGCTCGACGGTGCCGTTGATCGGATCGCCGTTCGGATCGGTGCCGAGACCGGTGCCGAAGCCCTGGCGGAACGTCGACGACGAGTCCACCGGGCTGCCGCCGTGCACGGCGTCGCGCAGCCGGTCGTTGAACGTCCCGATGCCGGTGCCCCCGAGCTGCCCCTGCGTGGCCTGCTCGAACAGGGCGTTGTCGGCGACCTCGCCGAAGTTCCAGCCCTCGCCGTACAGGTGGATCGCGGATCCGTCGACACCGTCCTTCTTGAGCGTGAGCGCGTCGAGCGCGTCACGGATCGCCTGCATGTTCGTCGTCGAATGGTGGCCCATGAGGTCGAACCGGAAGCCGTCGACCTTGTAGTCGCGCGCCCAGGTCACGATCGAGTCGACCATGAGCTTCTGTGCGGCGAGGTGCTCGGTCGCGACGTTCTGGCAGCACGTCGAGGTCTCGACGCCGCCTGCCGCGTTGAGCCGGTGGTAGTAGCCCGGAACCACCTGGTCGAGCACCGACTTCTCGGCCTGACCGGATGCCGCGGTGTGGTTGAACACCTCGTCGAGCACGACCTGCAGGTCCATGTCGTGCAGCGCACCGACCATCGAGCGGAACTCGCTCACCCGGGCGCCGCCGTCGGCGTCGACCGCATACGAGCCCTCGGGTGTCGAGTAGTGGTACGGGTCATAGCCCCAGTTGAAACCGTCGGCATCGGCGACTGCCTGGATGCACGCCTGCTGCGCCGAATCGGCAGGGCCGAACGAGGCGAGGTCGCAGTCGGGCACCGCCTGAGCCGCTCTGTCTTCCTCGATGGACGCGATGTCGAACGAGGGCAGCAGGTGCACGGTGTTGATTCCGGCATCCGCGAGCTGCTTCAGCTGGTCGGTGCCCGCGCTGTCGCGGGTGAAGGCCAGGTAGGTGCCGCGTTCCGCGGTCGGAACCGTCTCGTCGCTGATCGAGAAGTCCCGGATGTGCAGCTCGTAGATCGCGCGGTCGACCGCGCGCTCGACGACCGGCGACTCGGCCTTCTGCCACTGCTTCGGCTGCCAGGCCTTGTCATCGAGATCGACGGCGACCGAACGCTGCGAGTTCAGCGTGAGGGCGGTCGAGTAGGGGTCGGTGACCTGGTTGCTCTCGATCGCGCCGGTCGTCGGCGCGTAGACGACGACCTCCCAGAGGAATTCGTCACCCTTGAGGTCCTTCTTGCCCGCGACGGACCAGACACCGGATGCCGCATCCCACGTGGCCTCGTGGCGCACGGGGTCACCCTCGGCACCCTCGTTCCAGGTGAGCAGCGTCGCGCTCTGCGCGGTCGGCGCCCACAGCCGGAACGTCGGCTTCTTGCCCGAGAACGTCACGCCGAGGTCGACATCGTCGAGCGCGGCGGCATAGAGGTCGTCGAGGACTCCCGCGATCTGCACACCGGTGAACGCCGTGAGCGTGCCCGCCGCGTCGCGCTGGGCGACCGCGAGCTGCGTGCGCAGCAGCGCCGCAGCATCCGCATCGGTCACCCGCAGGGCGAGGTAGCCGTCGAGCGCCGGGAATCGGGCGAGCTGCTCATCGGTCAGGCCGCCCTCGATCACCTCGAGCGCCACCGGCTCTGCTCCTGCGACCTCGCCGTCGGCCACGGCGAGCGAGGCGTCTGCGGAGGAGTACAGCTGATAGGCCGCCTGGTCGACGGACCCGAGCGTGGCCGGCCACGCGATCGTCTCGGCATCGACCCAGTGCGCGCGCTGCTCCCCCGTGCCGGGGAGCTGCGGGGTGTCGCTGCCGACCTCGAGGACGTGCGTCGCCAGCGTGTAGCGGAACGATGTCACCGTGCCCTCGGTGGCGCTGAACGAGATGTTCGCGCCGCCCGGCACTCCGTCGGCGCCGTAGTTCTCGGCCCAGCTCAGACCGTGCGCGACCTTGAGTTCATACGCGCCGGTCGGCAGATCCGCCGTCGAGAACTCGTAGACGCCGTCACGGTCGCCGTCGGCCATCAGGGTGCCGAGGCAGTCTGGCGACCAGTCGGCGGCGCAGCCGAGCTCGTCCTGCAGGGAGCCCGGCAGCGTCACGATAGGGCCGTCGGCCGTGGACTGCACGATGTTCGTTCGAGGGTCGAAGTAGAAGGTGACCGGTCCGCCGGCGTGAGTGAGCGTGACGTTCGCGCCGTCCGGAACGCCGTTCGCTCCGTAGTTGACCGCCCAGCTGCCGTTCACCGCTGCTTTGTACTCGTAGTCACCGGCCGGCAGATCGAACGTGCCGGCCCACACGCCGTCGGCGCGCAGGGTCAGCTTGGCCTTCTCGCACGCCGGGTCCCAGTCGCCTGCGCAGCCCATCTCGGAGTTGAGGCTGCCGGGCACCGTCACCATGTCGATCGGCGACTCGGGCTCCTCCCCGGCTTCCAGCGTCACGGCATTGCCGACCGATGCGTAGGTCGAGGCGGCGGCGTGGTTGCCGGCGGCATCCGTCGTCACGGCCCGGTACTCGATCAGCGTGCCGTTCGCGAGGTCACGGATGTCATGGAAGACGCGCGGATCCGTGTCCTCCGCCGTGCCGAGGGCCTTCCACTCGTCAGAGCCGACGACGCGCCAGGCGAAGCTGGTCTGCGCCCACTGGTCGGCGATGTCGGCCTGCACCGCGGACTGTCCGGTGACACCGGCTCCGGCGGTCGGCACGGCCACCTCGACGGATGCCGCCTCAGTCGGCGCGGTGACGGTGGAGTCGGCCTTCCAGACCACGGCCGACAGCGCGGGCACCGTGATCGACGCAGCCGCACCGGCATCCGTGGTGAGGGGTGCGGCGTCGCCGTAGAGCACCTCGTAGGACGCGTCGGCGGTCAACGTCGCGAGGTCGACGGTCTGCGCGGTCGCAGCGTTGTTCACTGCGACCAGGTACTCGACCTTGTCGTCGGCATCGACCCGCGAGAAGGCGTAGACACCGGCGCCGGACGCCGCGTAACGCTCGATCTGTGCCCCCTCGCCGAGAGCAGGGTTCGACTCACGGAGCTCGGACAGCGCGGCGATGTGCTCGTAGAGCGCGGCATCCGTCGCGAAGCGGTCGACGGAGCCGGCCTGCTCGCCGGTGATGAGGTTCTGGTTCGCGTACTCGGCGACCTGCGTGGCGAAGAGCGACTGCCTGGCGTCCTTGTCGCCGCCGGCGCCCGTGAAGCCCTGCTCGTCGCCGTAGTAGATGACGGGCTGACCGCGGGTGAGGAACATGAGCTCGTGCGCCAGCTCGTCGCGCTGCAGCGGAGCATCCGTCGACTGCAGGAAGGATCCGACCCTGCCCATGTCATGGTTGCCGAGGAAGGTGGGCAGCGCCGTGGCCGACGAATCGGGGGTCGTGTAGCGGTCGTCGCCCGCGAACAGCGACTGCAGCCCCTTGGCGGAGTTGCCCGAGGCATAGCTGACGGCGGACGACTGGAACGTGAAGTCGAGGATCGAGTTCATGTCGGTGTCTCGCACGTAGGGGGCGAGCTTCACCGGGTCGGCGTCGTAGACCTCGCCGAACATGAAGAAGTCGTCGTTGCCCGTCTCGTGTGCGTAGTCGAGGACGTCGGCGGTCCACTTCTCCCAGAACTCGAAGTTCACGTGCTTGACGGTGTCGATGCGGAAGCCGTCGATGCCGAGGTCGATCCACTTGTCGTAGACCTCGACGAAGCCGTTGACGACCGTCGGGTGCTCGGTCATCAGGTCGTCGAGCCCGCTGAAGTCGCCGTACGTGACCGACTCCCCCGACCAGGTCGAGTCACCGCGGTTGTGATACAGCGTCGGGTCGTTCAGCCAGGCCGGCACCTTGACGTCGGCTTCGCTGTCGGCGACCACCGGCGTGTACGGGAAGCTGGTGGCCGGGTCGAGCTCGGGGAAGCCGTCGGTGCCCGCGTGGTCGGCCGGATCGAAGGCCGTGCCCGCGGCATCGGTGTAGGGGCTCGTCGCCTGGTCGATGTAGGAGTACTGGCCCTCGGTGTAGTCGATCACGTCGGCCGTGTGGTTCGTGATGATGTCGAAGTACACCTTGATGCCGCGGGCGTGCGCGTCCGCGATCAGCGCCTGCAGCTCCTCATTGGTGCCGAGGTGCGGGTCGATGCGCGTGAAGTCGGTGATCCAGTAGCCGTGGTACCCGGCCGAGGCGTTCGCCCCCTCGCCCTGCACCGGCTTGTTGGCGAAGCTCGGTGTCAGCCAGATCGCCGATGTGCCCAGCCCCTCGATGTAGTCGAGGTTGTCACGGATGCCGGCGATGTCGCCGCCCTGGTAGAAGCCCTTGTCCGTGGGGTCGAACCCGGTGGTGAGCCGGTCGCCCTCGAGGCCGCCGGCGTCGTTCGAGGTGTCGCCGTTCGCGAAGCGATCCGTCATCACGAAGTAGAACTGCTCGCCGGCACCGGCCTGGCGCGCCGGGCTCTCGATCAGCGCATCGTCGTCTGCCGTGTAGCCGCCGCGCAGATCGGTCGCCTCGAGCCCCACCCGCTTGAGCGAGTCGTCGTAGGTGAAGCGCAGGGTCGTGGGGCCTGCGATCGTGAGCGGGATGTCATCGGCGCCCCCGTCGAGGCCGTAGGCCTCGTCCCATGTGTCGTTCAGGGCGACCTTGTACTGCCAGGTGCCCGCGGGAACTTCGAACTCGGCCGAGTAGATGCCCTCGGCGCCCGTGGGCTCGAGCTCGGTCTCGGCGCAGTCAGGAGCCCAGTCGGCCGCGCAGCCGAGCTCGGACTGCAGTGAGCCGACAAGCGCAACCGTGCGGTCGGCGGCGGAGGCGGGTGAACCGCCGAGGGCGCCGACCGCACCGAACCCCGAGACGACGAGGGCGCTGGCGGCGAGGAGGGCGAGCGAACGTGAGGCGGTCGTCTTCGACCGAGCCGGCTTGAACAAGTGATGCTCCCTGGGTGGCGCGGACACGACGACGTGTCCGAAGGCTTGCGAGTGAAGCTAGCAGGGCGGGAGTGAGGACTGCAAGCGCTTGCAGCATTGCTGTGGCGAAAAGTCGGGGATGTCCGGGATGCTGCTGGCCGAAAGTCGCAAGCGCTTCCAGATGCCCGCCTCCGCGCCGATGAGGATTTATCGCCGCGTTCACCGTCCGGACACCTTCGCCGACTAGAAATGCAGATGCGCGGACACAGACTCAGACCGGATCGGGTAGTCACGTCATCCGCGCACCACGGTGAGCGTCTGCTCCCGTTGCGGTGACACACCGCGAAGGACCCCCGCCGAATCGGGTCGGCGGGGGTCTTCTCTTTGTTCGAGGTCGACCCAGCGCGGGCGCTTCAGAAGTTCGAATGCGCTTCGCAAGTACGAATCTGAGGTTTTCTGACATGTGAAGCGCACACCGACTCGGCACGGGTACGCCGGACGCCGGGCCGGATGCCGCGGCTACAGCCGCTCGATGATCGTCGCGTTCGCCATGCCGCCGCCCTCGCACATGGTCTGCAGGCCGAAGCGCCCGCCGACGGCCTCGAGCTGATCGACGAGTGTTCCGAGCAGGCGCGTGCCCGACGAGCCGAGGGCGTGCCCGAGCGCGATCGCCCCTCCGCGCGGGTTGAGCTTGGCGGCATCCGCCCCGACCTCGGCCGCCCAGGCGAGCGGCACCGACGCGAAGGCCTCGTTGACCTCGTACGCGTCGAGGTCGTCGATCGCGAGGCCGGTGCGCTCGAGGATGCGACGTGTCGCGGGGATCGGCCCCGTGAGCATCATGAGCGGGTCGTCTCCGACCACCGTGAATGCGTGGAATCTCGCCCGCGGTGTGAGCCCGAGGGCTTCGGCGCGCTCGGCGCTCATCAGCAGCGCGGCGGATGCTCCGTCGGTGAGCGGCGACGAGTTGCCGGGGGTGATGCGCCAGTCGACCTCGGGGAATCGGGCGGCGAGCGCATCCGTCCGGAAGGCCGGCTGAAGTCCCGCGAGTCCCTCAGCGGTCGTCCCGGCTCGGACGGTCTCATCGGTCGCGGCATCCGTGGCCTCCGCGACCGGGATGACCGTGCGGTCGAAGAACCCCTCGGTCCACGCGGCGGCGGCGCGGCGGTGCGATTCTGCCGCGTAGGCGTCGAGGGCTGCGCGATCGAGGTTCCAGCGCTGGGCGATGAGCTCGGCCGAGACGCCCTGATTGACGAGACCCTCGGGGTATCGCTCCCGCAGCCGCGGCGACATCGGAGTTCCGCCGGCCGCAGACGACCCGAGAGGCACCCTGCTCATCGACTCGACGCCGCCGACGATGACCGCGTCGTATGCGCCGGCGATGATCCCCTGCGCCGCGAAATGCACGGCCTGCTGGCTCGACCCGCACTGACGGTCGATCGTCGCCCCCGGGATCGACTCGTCGAACCCGGCGGCGAGCACGGCCTGTCTGGCGATGTTCGACGACTGGTCGCCCACCTGACTCACACAGCCGAGCAGCACGTCGTCGATCTGCCGGGAATCGAGGCCGCTGCGTTCGAGGATCGCAGCGAGCGCTCCGGCCGCGAGATCGACCGGATGCACGCCCGACAGGGCACCACCCGGCTTGCCCCGCCCGACGGGGGTTCGGACGACATCGATCAGGACGGCTTCGCTGCGCGTGCTCATGCGTCCCATTCTCTCCCTGTCGCGGCGTCAGGGGCGGATGCCGCTGGCGTCGGAGCGACGGATGCCGTCTTCGCGCGCCGCGAAAACGAGCGGCGACCCACCGCATCCGAAATACAATCGTTGATGCGCCCGCACCCCGGCGCATCCCCCACCGTCGAGGCGCCCGTGACCCGGGCGACCGCACTCTCCGAGGACCGCACCATGTCCAGCGAACCCATCACCGTCTCCATCCGCCGCGAGGTCGACCCCGAGCACGTGGCCGCCGCCACGGCATGGGTGCAGACCGGCGTGAATCTCGCCCACCGGTATCCGGGATTCCTCGGATCAGGATGGGTGCGCGACGGCGAGGACTCGCACGTCTGGCACATGCTCTACCGCTTCACCGACGAGAAGTCGCTGATCGCCTGGGAGCAGTCCGGTGAGCGCGAGTGGTGGAAGTCGACCGGCGACCAGTTCGTGCGCAGCGAGCGCGTGAAGCGCCGCACCGGCATCGAGGGCTGGTTCGACGAGCCGACCACCGACACGATCACCCTGCCCCGCGCCGACGGGTCGACGACCACGGTCGCGATGGTCAGCACTCCCCCGCGGTGGAAGCAGGCCGTGTCGATCTGGCTCGGATTCTTCCCCGTCAACCTCGCCTTCACCTATGCGATGAGCCCGGTTCCCGGCTGGAACGAGCTGCCGATCTGGCTGCGCGTGCTGGCGACGACAGCGGTGCTGACCCCGATCATGGCCTACTGGGTGCTGCCGTTCGTCACGCGCACGCTGCGCCGCTGGCTCGCCCGCTGAGGCGGCGGGTCTGCCGGGGCTGCCGCCGGCCGGCGCCGCCATGCGGGGTCAGAAACGCATCGGAATCGAGGGTTTCGACTGCAGAACTGACCCCACACCGACAAGCGGATGCAGAACTGACCCCGCACCGGTCGAGGGACGTCCGTGACGCCGGTCAGAGGCCGACGACCGCCGCGCGCAGCGTGCGCTCGACGAGCGCGACCCCCTCGGACAACGGCCCAGGCCGCCGCACGAGGTGCAGGGTGTTGATGGGCGGGTCATCGGTCTCGCGCAGCACCACGAGTCGGCCGTCGGCGAGTTCGTCGGCGATCAGATAGGTCGGCAACACCGTCACACCCGCGCCTGCGACGGCAGCGGCGGCGAGCGCGCGCAGATCGGCGACCACGAGCGCGGGCTCTCGCTCGAGACGGATGCCGAAGGTGTGACGCCAATACCGCCGGAGGATCGGGACATCCCGCGCGTAGGCGAGCAGGGGAACCTCGCCGAGAGGATCCGGTCTCAGGTGCGGCGACGGCGCGATCCCCAGCGACGGGGCGGCGACGAGCGCGAACTCCTCATCGAAGAACGGCAGGCTGGGCAGCGAGCGACCGCGTGGCCGCACTGCCGAGACCACCAGGTCGAGGCTGCCGACTCTGAGGTCGTCGAGAAGATCGTCGGCGAGGCCCGCCGACACGGTGACTCGCAGTCCGTCTGCGACGGCCGGCGCGAGAGCGGGCACGGCGACGCGCGCGAGGAACTCGGCAGCCCCGCCCAGGCGCACGATCGGCGGTTCGGCGGCGGGGCGCGTGCCGAGAGCATCCGCCAGCTCGTCGAGAGGACCGGCGACTCGCGCGGCGAGCTCGTCGGCGCGGGGCGTCGGACGGATGCCGCGGGCATGACGCACGAACAGCGGCTCGCCGACGCTCGCCTCCAGCGCCTGAAGCTGCGTCGTCACCGAGGACTGCGCGAGTCCCAGCACGCGCGCGGCAGCGGACACCGAGCCCGATCGGTACGCGGCGAGAAAGGTGCGCCACAGCCCGAGGTCCTGCAGCCCATCGGTAATCCGATTGCTCATATCGGCAATCTATCGGAATCTGGTTTCATCGGTCGTGGTTGTCCCGGATATCGCATCCGCACGGCATCCGTCGTCCGAACCCTTGGGAGCATCCATGTCATCCGTCCTCTTCGTCGTCACCGGCGCCCGCACCTGGACCCTGTCCGACGGCACCGAGCACCCCACCGGCTACTGGGCCGAAGAACTGCTCGCGCCCTACCGCCTGCTCACCGAAGCCGGGCACGACGTCGTGTTCGCGACTCCCGGCGGCGTCGAGCCGGTCGCCGACACTGCGAGCCTGGGCGAGGGCGATGCCGCCGCTCTCGCTGAGATCTCGGGGCTCACCACTCCCCTGGTGCTCGCCGCCGTCGACAGCTCCGACTTCGCGGCGGTCTACTACCCCGGTGGCCACGGCCCCATGCAGGACCTCGCGGTGGATGCCGATTCGGCAGCTCTCATCTCGGCGACCGTCGCCGCAGGCCGCCCTCTCGCCGCAGTCTGCCACGGGCTCGCCGCACTGCTGCCCGCACTCGATTCCGCTGGTGAGCCGATCGTCGCCGGCCGCCGCATCACCGGGTTCTCCGACGAGGAGGAGCGCATCGGCGGCCTCGCCGACCGCGCACCGTTCCTGCTCGAGACCTCGCTGCGCGCCCTCGGGGCCGACGTCGAGGTGACCGATCCGTGGAGCGATCACACGATCGTCGACGGACTGCTCATCACCGGACAGAACCCGCAGTCGTCGGCATCCGCCGCCCAGGCGCTGGTCGCAGCTCTCGCCTGACCCGCGACGGCATTCCGGTCGCAGTTCGTGCCGCGCCTGACCCACGACGGCATTCCGGTCGCAGTTCGTGCCGCGCCTGCGTCGTACCGGCGGCACAAAGTGCGACCGGAACGATCGAGCCACATCACCAGCGGCACAAAGTGCGACCGGAACGATCGAGCCACACCGCCAGCGGCACGAACTGCGACCGGAAGCCGGCGACGCGCCTCAGACCGCGGTGATACGCCAGGATGCCGCGTGCGTGGCGCCCGGTTCGAGCACGACGAGGTCCGTCGCTGAGTTGAAGGCATCCGGCGGGCAGGTCATGGGCTCGACCGCCAGGCCGATGCGGTGGATCGCCTCGATCTCGGGGTTGTCGGCCGTGTGCACCTGCACCCACGGGCAGCGCTCGTCGAACGTCATCGCGACGCCGGTGCCGGCATCCGTCACCAGCCGCACCTCGGCGACACCGCCATCGCGGTCGAGACCCGTGAAAGCGTGGTCGATGAAGACGTCGGCGATCGGGCGCGCAGCGCGGAAGTCCCACTGCGGATGCTCGGCCACACCCTCGACGGCCACCGGGCTCAGCCGGTCGTCGGTGACGGTGAGCACCTCGGATGCAGGCAGGGTGAGCGTCCAGTCGTCCACCCGGCCGTCGGGGCCGGCGACCAGATACGGATGCGGTCCGGTGCCCCAGGGCGCAGCATCCGCCCCGAGGTTGTGCGCCGTGACGGTCTGATGCAGTCCGTCGGAGTCGATGCGGTACTCGGTCTCGACCTCGACGCGGAACGGGTACCCCGTCTGCGACTCGATCACGGCCGCGAGCACGACCCGGTCGTCGAGCACGAGACGATCCTCGAACTCGGCCCACGAGAGCAGGCCGTGCAGCGCCTGGCCACGGGCGGGTTCAGTGAGCGCCAGCTGATGCTCGACGCCGCCGAACGTGTAGCGACCGTCGACGATGCGGTTGGGCCACGGCGCGAGAGTGGTGCCGCGGTATCCGGGCCGCACCTCGTCGGCCTCGAACGGCACGACCAGGTCGCGCCCGTCGAAGGTCAGCATGCGCAGCGATGCGCCGACGCTCGCGATGACCGCCTCATAGCCGTGTCCGGCGATGCGCAGCTGGCGACCGGAGCGCGGTCGCGCTGCCGTCGCGAGGTCGACGGTGGTCGAAGAGACGTCGACCATCACAGCCCCTGCGCCAGTCGGTAGTACGCCTGGTTCCAGCGGACCTGCTTCTGGAACTCGGGGAGCGTCGTCGCATCGTCGATCACGAGCAGCTCGACCTCGGCCATCTCGGCGAAGTCGCGGAAGGCCTCGAGCCCGACTGCGGTCGACATGACGGTGTGGTGCGCGGCACCCGCGGTGAGCCACGCGGCGGCCGAGGTGTTGAAGTCGGGCTGCGGCTTCCAGACGGCGCGGCCGACCGGCAGCTTCGGCAGCGACTGGCGCGGCGGAACGTTCTCGACGACGTTGGCGGTGAGGCGGAACCGGTCGCGCATGTCGCTGAGCGCGACGACGATCGCGGGGCCGGGGTCGGCGGTGAAGACCAGGCGCACCGGGTCGTCCTTGCCGCCGATGCCCAGCGGGTGGATCTCGAGGGTCGGCTTGGCGGTTGTCAGCGAGGGCGAGACCTCGAGCATGTGCGCCCCGAGGATCAGCTCGTCGCCGGGAGTCATGTCGTAGGTGTAGTCCTCCATGAGGCTCGCACCACCGGGCAGACCCGCACCCATCACATTGGCGACGCGCACGAGGATCGCCGTCTTCCAGTCGCCCTCCGCACCGAAGCCGTAGCCCTCGGCCATCAGCCGCTGCACCGCGAGGCCCGGCAGCTGCTTCAGGGCGCCGAGGTCTTCGAACGAGGTGGTGAAGGCGCCGAAGCCGCCCTCCTCGAGGAACGTCCGCAGACCGATCTCGATCGCGGCTCCGTCGCGCAGCGACTGGTGGCGGTCACCACCGCGACGTAGCTCGGGCACGACCTCGTACAGCTCTTCGTACTCGGCCACGAGGGCGTCGATCTCGGAGTCGGATGCCGCGGCGACGGCATCCGCCAGGTCGTTCACGCCCCAGGTGTTGACCTGCACGCCGAAGCGCAGCTCGGCCTCGGTCTTGTCGCCCTCGGTGACGGCGACGAAGCGCATGTTGTCGCCGAAGCGGGCGAGCTTCAGCGAACGGGATGCCGCGAGGCCGGCGGCCGCACGCTGCCACGTCGCGATCTCCTGGCGCACGCGCGGGTCGCTCGCGTGACCGACGACGGTCTTGCGGGGCACGCCGAGGCGCGTCTGGATGTAGCCGAACTCGCGGTCGCCGTGCGCCGCCTGGTTCAGGTTCATGAAGTCGAAGTCGATGTCGGCCCACGGCAGCTCGACGTTCGCCTGCGTGTGCAGGTGGGCGAGCGGCTTCTGCAGGGCGTCGAGACCCGCGATCCACATCTTCGCCGGGCTGAACGTGTGCATCCACGCGATCAGGCCGATGACCCTGTCGTCGGCGTTGGCCTCGAGGGCCGTGCGCTTGATGGCCGCGGCATCGGTCAGCACCGGCTTCCAGACGATGGTGACCGGAACCTCGCCGGCCTCGTCGAGGATGCGGGCGATCTCCTGCGACTGCTTGGCGACCTGCGCGAGCGTCTCGGGGCCGTAGAGGTGCTGGCTGCCGGTGAGGAACCAGACCTCGTAGCCGTCGAGCGAGGTGGTGAGCGGAGTGCGGGGCATGAGAGGCCTTTCAGATTCTGTCGTTGAGCGAGGAGCCGCATCCGCCCGGTCGTTGAGCGAGCGGAGCGAGTCGAAACGTCAGCGACCGGGAGGGAGAGCGGTGGTCGCAGCGGCTTCGACGGCGAGGCCGGCGCGGTAGCGGTCGAGGTAGGTGGTGAAGCCGGCGACGTCGGCGGGGTCGGGGTCGGCGACCGCGAGCGATGCCGAGGCGAAGACGTCGCGCTCGAGGTACTCGCCCAGCGACACCGAGTCGGCGTGCGCGAGGTACGACGCGAGTACGGCGATGCCCCACGCCCCGCCCTCGGAGGCGAGTTCGCCCACCGCGACCGGGGCGCCGAGGGCTCCGGCCAGGAAGCGCTGCGCGACCCCCGCGGTGCGGAACATGCCCCCGTGCGCGAACATGCGGTCGAGTTCGACGCCCTCGGCGGCGAGCACCTGCATCCCGAGCGCCAGCGTGCCGAAGACGCCGTAGAGCTGCGAGCGCATGAAGTTCGCCAGCGTGAAGGCGCTGTCGGGGGTGCGCACGAAGAGCGGGCGCCCCTCGGTGAGGCCGGCGATCGGCTCACCTGCGAGGTGGTTGTAGGCGAGCAGCCCACCGGCATCCGCCTCTCCGTCGAGGGCCTCGCGGAAGAGCGTGTCGAAGACGGCATCGTCGCTCAGCGGCTGCCCCGCAGCGGCCGAGAAGCGGGTGAAGAGCCCTGCCCAGGCAGCGAGCTCGCTGGCGCCGTTGTTGCAATGCACCATGGCGACGGCGTCACCGGCGGGGGTCGTCACGAGGTCGAGCTCGTGATGCACCTCGGCCAGCGGATGCTCGAGCACGACCATCGCGAAGATGCTGGTGCCCGCAGAGACGTTGCCCGTGCGCGGAGACACCGAGTTCGTCGCCACCATGCCGGTGCCGGCATCGCCCTCGGGTGGGCAGAGCGGGATGCCGGGCGTCAGCGCACCGGTCGGATCGAGGAGCGCCGCCCCCTCGGCCGTGAGCGTTCCTGCCGCGGAGCCGGCGGGGAGGACTGTCGGGAGCAGCTCTCGTGCGCTCGCGGGAAGACGGTGTGCAGCGAGGGCGTCGTACGCCTGCAGCATCCGCTCGTCGTAGTCGCCGGCCGCCGAGTCGATCGGGAACATGCCCGAGGCGTCGCCGACTCCGAGCACGCGTTCGCCGGTCAGGCGTGTGTGCACGTAGCCCGCGAGGGTGGTGACGAAGTCGAGCTGGGGCACGTGCTCCTCGCCGTCGACGACCGCCTGGTGCAGGTGGGCGATCGACCAGCGGAGCGGGATGTTCACGCCGAGCAGCTCGGTCAGCTCGGCCGCCGCGACACCTGTGTTGGTGTTGCGCCAGGTGCGGAACGGCGTGAGCAGCTCGCCCTGCGCGTCGAACGCGAGATACCCGTGCATCATGGCCGAGATGCCGATGGCGCCGAACGTCTCGGGGCGCACGCCGTGGCGGTTCTCCGCGTCCGCGACGAGACCGGCGTATGCCGCCTGGAGGCCTGCCCAGACCTCGTCGATCGCGTAGGTCCAGAGTCCGTCTTCGAGTCGGTTCTCCCAGGCGAACGAGCCAGTGGCGAGCACCTCGGTGGCGTCGGATCCGATCAGGCACGCCTTGATGCGCGTCGAGCCGAGCTCGATGCCGAGGCTCGTGCGGCCGGCGAGGATGTCGTCGCGGGCGGTCGTCGTGCGGGGCGTGCCGGTCGTGTCGCTCATCGTCGGGCGTCCGAGTTCTGTCCGTAGACGTTCTGGTAGCGGGCGAAGAGGCTGTCGATGGCCTCCTGCGGAATCGGGATCAACGGGCCCGCCTCGCGGGCGTAGTGCACGGTGCGGGCCACGTCTTCGACCATGACGGCGGCCTTCACGGCGTCGTTCGCGTCGACCCCGATCGTGAAGGGGCCGTGGTTCTGCATGAGCACCGCGCGGCTGCGATGGCCGGTGAGGGTCTGCACGATGCCGCGGCCGATCGAGTCGTCGCCGATGATCGCGAACGGGCCGACCGGAATGGGCCCGCCGAACTCGTCGGCCATGGCCGTGATGACGCAGGGGATCTCTTCGCCGCGGGCGGCCCAGGCGACGGCGAACGTCGAGTGCGTGTGCACGACTCCGCCGACCTCGGGCATGTGGCGGTAGACGTAAGCGTGAGCTGCGGTGTCGCTCGAGGGCGAACGGTCGCTGCCGGGGCTTCCGGGGATCACGGCGCCGTCGAGGTCGCACAGGATCATGTTCTCGGGCGTGAGGTCGTCGTAGCTCACGCCCGACGGCTTGATCACGAACAGGTCGGCGCCGGGCACGCGGCCCGAGACGTTGCCGCCGGTCCAGACGATGAGGTCGTAGCGCACGAGTTCGCTGTGCAGACGGGCGACGTCTTCGCGGACGGCCTGGATGGATGCGTAGATCTCGGCGGAGAAGACGTTCTCGTCAGAGAAAGCGGGGGCTTCGTTGCTCACGGATACCTCAAGGTCGTCGGTGGTCACTGTGACCGGTCACAGTAGTGTGACACGGAGGTCGGCGGACCGTCAAGACGCCCGAGACCGCTGCGGCAGTGCGAGTGCTCAGCGCGGCGGAGCGACCGAGTCCCGCGTCACCAGCACGGGCGCCACGGGCGGGAGATCGGATGCCGCAGCCCCGGCGCTCCCCGCCAGCACCGCCGCCACTGCACGACGCGCCAACTCCGCGAAGTCCTGTCGCACGGTCGTGAGCTTCGGCCAGTAGTAGGCAGCGTCGGGGGTGTCGTCGAAGCCCACCACGCTGATGTCGCCGGGCACGATGAGCCCGACTTCCTGCAGGCCGCCGAGCAGCCCGAGTGCCATCTGGTCGTTGGCCGCGAAGACCGCCGTCACACCCGAGTCCCGCACGGCGTCGGCCGCTGCGTAACCCGATCCCGCGGTCCAGTCACCCTCGAACACGGGCCCCGCGGCGAGGCCTCGTGCGGCGAGCTCAGCAGCGAACCCCTCGGCGCGAGACTCGGCCTCGAGCCAGTCGGCCGGTCCGGCAAGGTGCGCGATGCGCGTGTGCCCGGCATCGGCGAGCGCTGAGACGGCGAGCCGGGCTCCGGCTGCCTGGTCGACCGAGAGGCCACGCGCACCCCGGTCGGCGGCATGGAGAGTCACGACGGGAACGCCGATGCGCACCTCGTCGAGCGCATCGAGGGTGTGGGCATGGGGCGCGACGACGACGATGCCCTCGACGCCCTGCATCACGAGGTGGTCGACCGCGGCGATGACCGCATCGGCGTCTCCGGCATCCGCGAATGCCGCACTCAGCCAATAGCCGACCTCGCGGGCCGACGCCTCGAGCGCGGCGATGCTGCGCGAGGGGCCGTAGTGCAGCGCGTCGGTCGCCAGCACCCCGAGGGTGCGGGAGCGGCGGGTGCCCAGCGCCCTCGCGGCATTGTTCATGCGGTAGCCGAGCTCGGCCATCGCGGCGAGCACCCGTTCGCGGGTCTCGGTAGCGACCTCGGGGTGGTCGTTCAGCACCCGCGACACCGTCTGCCGAGACACCCCCGCCCGCACGGCGACGTCACGCACGCCGATGGTGCGCCGGGGCTCGCTGCTCGTGTCACTCACGCCGACGAGTGTATGCCGAGCGGCCCCCGCCGCCTCGCCTTCGTGCCACTCTGGTGACATGCGCATCGCACTCACCGGATCATCGGGCAAGCTCGGCAGCGTCGTCGCGCGGGAACTCCGCGCCCAGGGGTACGAGGTCATCGGCATGGATGTCGCGGGCACTCGCGGCCCCGATTTCGTGCAGGTCGACCTCACGGATTACGGCCAGGTCGTGGATGCTTTCACTGCCGTCGGCGACCGGCACGACGGCATCGACGCCGTCGTGCACCTGGGTGCCATCCCGGCGCCTGGCATCCGCAGCGACGTCGCCACCTTCCACAACAACATGCCGGCCACGTTCAACGTCTTCTGGGCAGCCGTGCGACTCGGCATCCGCCGCATCGTCTACGCGTCGAGCGAGACCGTGCTGGGCCTGCCGTTCGACGTGCCGCCGCCCTACGTGCCGGTCGACGAGGACTACCCCGCCCGCCCCGAATCGGTCTACTCGCTGGTCAAGACGCTCGAGGAGCAGCTGGCGAGGGAGCTCGTGCGCTGGCACCCCGACCTCTCGATCACGGCCCTGCGGTTCTCGAACGTCATGAACCCTGCGGACTATGCCGAGTTCCCCGACTTCGATGCCGATGCGCTCCGCCGCAAGTGGAACCTCTGGGGCTACATCGATGCCCGCGACGGTGCACAGGCGGTGCAGCGCGCGCTCGAAGTCGCAGCCCCCGGCTTCGACAACTTCATCATCGCCGCCGCCGACACGGTGATGTCACGCCCCAACGCCGAACTGCTCGCCGAGGTCTTCCCCGATGTGCCGGTCGCCCGCGAGTTCGGACCGAACGAGACGCTGCTGTCGATCGACAAGGCCCGCCGCATCCTGGGGTTCGACCCGCAGCACTCCTGGCGCGACCACGTCTGACCCCGGCGGGCTGGCGAGGTAGAGCAGGACGCGAGCAGAGCCTCAGCGCCGGGCGATGGTCGATCCGCGGATCACGAGGCGCACCGGCAGGTGGTGCGCCCCCTCGCCGATGTCGATGCCGTCGATCGCGTCGAACACCCGCAACGCGGCCTGACGCCCCAGCTGCTGCAGGTTCGCGTCGATGCTGGTGAGCTCGGGCCGGGCGTTGGTCGCGAGCACTTCCCAGTTGTCATAGCCGATCACGGCGAGGTCGTCCGGCACAGTGCGCCCGAGATCACGGGCGGAGTCGAGCACACCGCGAGCGATCTGGTCGGATCCGCAGAACACGGCGTCGATGTCCGGATGCCGCTGCAGCAGCATCGCCGCGGCGTCGCGACCCCAGTGCTCGGTCCACTCCGAGAACATCGGCTCGCCCACGAGTTCGAGCCCCGCCTCGCCGAGAGCTGCTCTGGCTCCGGCGAGACGGTCTTGAGCTGCGGCATAGGTCGGGTCGCCCGAGATGTGCGCGATGCGCCGACGCCCGCAGGCCAGCAGGTGCTCGATCGCGAGACGCCCGCCGGCATAGTTGTCGGGAGTCAATGAGAGGTCGCGCGGGTCATCCGACGGCGCGTAGGCGTAGACGACCGGCACGGGGATCTCCTGCCCGAGCGAGGGCCGAGGGTCGGTCTGCCGCCCCACCACGATGATGCCGTCGACCCGACGGCTCAGCAGCTCGCGCAGGTGGTGCTGCTCGCGGATGGCGTCTCCGCGGGCATCGCACAGGAAGACATTGATGCGGCCGGCGCCGAAGGCGTCTTCGGCCCCCATGAGGATCGGCAGCATGAAGCGGCCCTCGAGGTCACTCGTGAGCAGACCCACCGTGCCGGTGCGTCCGGCGAGCAGGCCTCGGGCCATCGCGTTCGGGGTGAAGGACAGCTCTTCGGCGATCGACCGCACCTTGGCGCGAGTCGCGGCCGAAACATCTCCGCGATCGTTGAGGGCTTTCGAGGCGGTCGAAATCGACACCCCCGCGCGCGCGGCGACGTCGCTGAGGGTCACAGCCCGTGCTCCAGTCGTGTCGGTCATCCCACTCCCTGTTGCTGAAAGGTTATCGGAACAAGGGTTGACGACCCCGTCACAACCACGCTATACCTTTTCGAAAGGGTTTTCGTAGATTTCGGAGAACCCGATCTCCACCTCATCTCCATACCCGGCGCTGCACTGTCGAAGCGCCACACCGCACCCGCTCGAGGAAGAGCCCAGAGGAGCCCCCGCCCATGAACACCATCCGCACACACGCCGCACGCCGGGCAGCAGCCGCCGTCATCGCGGCCGGCCTGCTCGTCGGCGGCCTCGCCGCCTGCGCACCCGCCGCCGACGAAGCATCGAACGAACCCATCCCCGCCGAGGGCACGGATGACGGCACCACGCTGACGCTGTGGACCCGCGCTCCGATCGAGCGCCAGGCCAAGCTGCTCGTCGACGCCTACAACGCCAGCCACGAGAACCAGGTCGAGCTCACAGTCGTCCCCAACGACGACTACGTCGCCAAGGTCGGCGCGGCGGCCGGGTCCGGCGGGCTGCCCGATCTGTTCGCCGCCGACATCGTCTACGTGCCCAACTGGGCGCAGCAGGGCCTGTTCCAGGACATGTCGGAGCAGATCGACGCCCTCGACTTCAAGGACGAGATCAACCCCGGGCACCTGTCGGCCGGCACCGTCGACGGCGCCGAGTACGTGCTGCCGTTCGCCCTCGACCTCTCGATGCTCTTCTGGAACAAGGAACTCTTCGCCGAGGCGGGCCTCGACCCCGAGAAGGCACCCGCCACACTCGAGGAGTTCGCCGAGGCGGCCATGGCCGTCCAGGCACTGAACAAGCCCGACACCTACGGCACGGCGACCGGCCTCAACTGCGGTGGATGCCTGGTCTTCACCTGGTTCCCCTCCATCTGGGCATCGGGCGACGAGGTCATGAGCGACGACGGCACCGAATCCCTGCTCGACGGCGACTCGGCTCAGGCGGTCTACGACACGTGGGCAGAGCTGCAGGATGCCGGCGCGATCCTCCCCTCCTCGACCGATGAGGCCGGACCCACCTGGACCGCCGCATTCAGCGAGGGCAAGGTCGGCGTGATGCCGTTCCCTGCGACCCTGCTTCCCTCCCTCGAGTTCGACGCGGGAGTCGCCGGCATCCCCGGTGTCGACGGCGGCGCCTCGACCTTCGTCGGCGGCGACGGCATCGGCATCTCGAAGGACTCGAAGAAGGCCGCGCAGGCCTGGAACTTCCTCAACTGGATGATGTCGGAGGATGCCCAGGTCGAGGTGCTCGCGAAGGACGGCAACGCCGTCTCGCGCGGCGACCTCGCCGACAACGAGTACGCCGCGGCCGACCCCCGCCTGGTGACGATCAACGAGGTCGCCGCCCAAGGCGACACTCCGGTGGCGCTGAACTTCCAGCAGGCATTCAACGCGCCGGGCAGCCCGTGGCTCACGCTGGTGCGCAACGCGGTGCTGAACGGCGACGACTCCGTGCCGGCCGACAACGAGGAGATCACCGCGATCCTGTCGCAGTGATCGCGTGCGGGGGGGGCGGCGCAGATCGCGCCGCCCCCCGCATCCTCGTCGGCGAACTCGCCACGGATCCCCGCACACCTGCACTCCGGGTGCCCTCGCCCCCTGCAGTCCCGATCGAAAGAGAACGTGATGACCCAGGCCACACTCCCGCTGCGTCGCCGCAGACGCCGCACCGCCTTCGGCGGCCCGGTGCAGGGCTGGCTGTACGCGGCCCCGACGGCGATCTTCGTCGCCCTGCTGTTCATCGTGCCGCTCGTGCTGGTGGTGCAGATGTCGGCATCCGACTGGCCGCTGCTGAGCGGCAATCAGGGCATCAACTTCCCCGAGAACTACGCGGATGCCGTCATGCACCGCCTCTTCTGGGACTCGATCCGCTTCACCCTTCTGTACACCGTCATCACGACCGTCATTCTGATCGGCCTGGGGCTCGGCCTGGCCCTGCTGGTGCAGGAGTCGACCCGATGGAAGGGGTTCCTGCGTACCGCGTTCCTGATCCCCAGCGCGCTCGGCCTGGCATCAGCCTCGCTGCTCTTCTACGTGCTCTACTCCCCCATCGCCGGGCCCTTCGCGAACCTCATGAAGTCATGGGGAATCACGTTCCTCGGCACACCGGAGGGCGCCCTGTGGTCGACGATCTTCCTGATCGTCTGGCGCTATGCGGGCTTCTACATGCTGCTGATGCTGGTGGGCCTGCAGGGCATCCCCGACGACGTCTACGAGGCCGCGCGCATCGACGGCGCGAACCGGTGGCAGACGTTCCGCGACATCACGGTGCCGCTGCTCAAGCCGACCTTCGCGCTCACCACCGTGATGTGCGTGACCGGGTCGCTGCTCGCGTTCGAGCAGTTCTACATCCTCACCAAGGGCGGCCCCGACAACAGCACCATGACCGTCGTCCAGCTGATCTACAACGTCGCCTTCCAGGGGCAGAACAGCCTCGGCATCGCCGGTGCCCTCTCGGTGATCGTGCTTCTCGCGCTCATCGTCATCAACGTCTTCCAGCTGCGCGCGTTCCGCCGCACGGATGAGAGCTGAGAACCATGTCCCAGACCCTGACACGCACCATCGTCGCCCCGAACCATCAGCCCACCGCGCCTCGGTACCGTTCGAAGGCCGCACGCGTCGTCTTCGGCATCCCCTATTGGGTGTTCACCACGGCCCTCGCGGTGATCTTCCTCTATCCGCTCATCTGGACCGGCGTCTCATCTGTCAGTCCGATGGCCGGCACGAGCCAGACCGACGGCTGGGGCTTCGGCAACTACGCCGCCCTCGGCGAGTACCAGGCCGGCATCTGGGTGTACCTCGGCAACTCGCTCTTCGTGTCGGTGCTCACGGTGGCGCTCACACTGTTCATCTCACTGCTGGGCGGCTACGCGTTCGCACGCTTCTCGTTCCCCGGCAAGAACGCGCTGTTCCTGCTGACCCTCGCGATCCTGATGGTGCCGTACGCGACGCTGCTCATTCCGCTCTACGTGATCCTCAACGCGGTCGGCCTGCAGAACTCGCTCGTCGGCGTCGCGCTCGTGATCACGATGTTCCAGCTGCCGTTCTCGATGTTCATGATGCGCATCTCGTTCGAGTCGATCCCGAAGGAGATGGACGAGGCCGCGATGGTCGACGGCTGCTCCAGCTGGGGCGCCCTGTGGCGGGTGCTGCTTCCGGCGGTCAAGCCGGGTCTCGTCACGGTCGGGCTGTTCGCGTTCCTCACGGCATGGAACGACTTCATGGCCCCGCTCATCCTCATCAACGACACCAATCGCATGACGCTGCCGCTCGCGGTGGCCAACCTCCGCGGGCAGGTGCAGGGTGTCGTCGACTACGGCGCCACCGAGGCGGGGGTCGTCGTGCTGGCGCTCCCCTGCATCCTGCTCTTCCTGATCCTGCAACGACACTACGTGCGCGGCTTCATGTCCGGCGCCTTCAAGGGATGACCATGTTCGACACCACCACACCGGCCGCTCCTGTGGTCCCCACCCGCGGCCGCCTGCGCCCTCTCGGCCTCTCGGAGGTGCGCATCACCGGAGGGTTCTGGGGCGACCGCCAGGCCGTCAACGGAACTGCCACGCTCACGCACATCGAGTCGCGGCTCGAGTCTGAGGGGTGGCTGCCGAACTTCGATCTCGCCGCCGCCGGCACGCTTCCCGCAGGGCGTCGCGGCCGCGAGTTCGCCGACTCCGAGATCTACAAGTACCTCGAGGCGCTCGCGTGGGAGATCGGACGCACGGATGCCGCCGGCGACAGCGACCTCGAGCAGCGGTTCCGCCGTGTGGTCGGCCGGGTCGCCGCCGCGCAGGAGCCCGACGGATACCTCAACACGATGTTCGGCCGCGAGGGCCAGGACGAACGCTGGTCGGCGCTGCAGTGGGGGCACGAGCTCTACTGCCTCGGACACCTGTTCCAGGCGGCCGTCGCCCGGGTGCGCACGAGACCGGATGCTGACGACGGTCTGATCGACATCGCCCGCCGCGCCGCCGACCTCGTCTGCCGCGAGTTCGGCGCCGACGGACGCGACGCGATCTGCGGGCATGCCGAGGTCGAGGTCGGCCTCGCGGAGCTCGGTCGAGCGCTCGGCGAGCAGCGCTACATCGATCAGGCAGCGTTGTTCATCGAACGACACGGGCGTGGGTCGCTGGGCGAGATCGAATGGGGGCGCAGCTACTTCCAGGACGACGTGTCGGTGCGCGACGCCGAGGCGCTGCGCGGGCACTCCGTGCGGGCGAACTACCTCTCCTCGGCCGCGGCAGACGTCGCCGCCGAGCTGTCGGACGAGTCGCTGCTCGACTCCCTGCGCGCGCAGTGGGATCGCACGGTCGAACGCCGCACCTATGTGACCGGCGGCCAGGGGTCGCATCACCAGGACGAGGCGTTCGGCGATGACTGGGAGCTGCCGCCGGATCGCGCCTACTCCGAGACCTGCGCCGGCATCGGGTCGATCATGTTCTCGTGGCGGCTGCTGCTCGCCACCGGTGAGGCGCAGTACGCCGACCTGATCGAGCGGACGCTCTTCAACGTCGTCGCGACCTCGCCCGGGTCGGATGGCCGCTCCTTCTTCTACGCCAATACGCTGCACCAGCGCACGCCGGGAACGCCGGCGGATCCGGATGCGACGTCGCCGCGCGCCTCGTCATCGCTGCGGGCGCCCTGGTTCGAGGTGTCGTGCTGCCCGCCGAACGTGGCCCGGACGTTCGCGAGTCTCGCCGCCTATGTGGCCACCGCCGACGACGACGGCGTGCAGCTGCACCAGTACGCACCGTCCACCGTGCTCACGACCCTGCCGGACGGGCGGGTCGTGGCATTCGAGGTGTCGACGGGGTATCCGACCGACGGCGATGTGCGGGTCACGATCACCGAGGATGCCGAGTTCACCCTGACTCTGCGAGTACCGTCGTGGGCGTCGGGAGCGACGGTGCGCGTGCGCAGCGAGGGCGGGGTCACGGAGTCCCCTGCGCCCGCGGGTGCGGTCGACGTCGTGCGTGCGTTCCGCGTCGGCGACATCGTCGAGCTGAACCTGCCGATCGTGGCGCGGGCCACGGCACCGCATCCGATGGTCGATGCGGTGCGGGGCAGCGTCGTGATCGAACGCGGCCCCGAGGTTCTGGCGCTCGAGTCGATCGATCTCGGAGCCGATGTCGGTGACGCGATCGTTGCGGGCGAGCCCGTCGAGCACGAGGGTCACGTGGTGCTGCCCGTGCGGCGACGCTCGACCGGCGAGGCGGTCGACGCGCCCTTGATCGCGTACCACGACTGGGCCCGGCGCGGTCCGTCTACGATGCGGGTCTGGATCCCAACGGTGTGATCAATCCGACTACAGTTCCATCGTCATTCGGCTGAATCCTCGATACGGAACTCGATGCCGACGGTTTCGTCCGGATCGGTGAAGCGGATCACTCCGTTCACGAAGCCGACGGAGAAGCTGGCTGGCCCGACGTCGAAGCCCGCACGTTCCGCCTCGACGACGTGCAGTTTGATCTCGGCACCACCCCGCACCAGCCGCCAGGTACCCTCCGCACTGAAGTCGTTCTCCGAGTCGCGATCGTGAACCAGATCGTACGAGACATGGTCCGCCGCGAAAGTACCGTCAGCATTGATGACGAGAGTTCCTTCGTCATCACCCGCTGCCCGCCATACTCCGATCGGCGAGGAGAGTTGCGGTGCGCATCCGATGAGCGCGAGGGCGACAACGGCGACTCCGAGTGGCATGGCGATTCGCGCCTGCCGACGCACGAGGCCGATCATGGATACACCGTCTCTGTCCACACGATCGTCTGGTGCTGCGGCGCCCACTCGCCGCTGTCGACTTCCGCGGCGAGCATCGAGGGGTGAACGATCGGAAGGTGGCCTCCTCCGGTGCCCGGGATGCGGGTGGCGGAGTCCGTGGTCGTTTCGTTGTTCATCACGTACGTCACCTCTACCCCTCCATCCGGGCGGGGATCGCCGGCGAACACCTCGAGCGAATACGATCCGAGGAACGACTCTGGCAGATTCTGCCCGTCGAGATGGAAATCCGCCAGGGGACCCGACATCGCGCTGGTCGCGAGATTCACGCCATCGTTGACGAGCACCGACGGGTTGTTGCTGATCGAGCGGTCGTAGGAATCCTCCTCTGCGCTGGTGAGAGTTCCACTTCGCAAGTCGGCCAGCACCCGTTCTCGCACACTCTCGATGTGGTCGCTCCGCATCAACGTCGACACGAACGGGTCGTCGGGACCGAGGGCCGCTCCGCGCCCGAGGTCGCCTCTCCAGAATTGACCGAGCATCTCCATCACGCGCCTGTTGGCCTTGTCGCGACGCGAGCCCTCCGGACTCTCGGCGACGCAGCGCAGACCTCCCCATGCGGCCGACGCCACGCGGCCCAGCAGACTCGCGAGGGTCTGATCCGCGGTCGCTCTATCTTTAGCGAGCTCAGCGAGTGCAGCAGTCACGGTCCTCGCGTCGATCGTCGCCTGCCGCTCCGCCTGAAGCCGATACTCCATCCCTGCGGCGTCATTGTCGAACAGCGCTCCTTCGCTCACCATGTCGAGGATCAGCTGCGCCGCCGCGAGGTCCTGTTTCAGCGGCTCGGCTCGTGCCGCGATCTCAGCGACGACATCGCCGTACTCGATGACGGCCTTGCGGGCAGCATCCATCGCCTCAGCGGAATCCTCGAGATCTCGCCGCAGACCAGCCGCCCGCCCGCGAAAGGCGTCGGCGCTCTCGCCTGTCCACGACGCATCGAGATCGCGCAGGATCGTGGTCACCGCGGCGCGCGCGTCGGACAGATCGGAGGCCCGCAGTTCGGCCCATCGAGCAGCGAGCCCGCATGACCCGACATCGCCCGCGCCCGGATCAGACCACGTCCAGTTGGACGGCATCAGTCGTCCAGCGCGGCGACGTAGGCGGCGAGCGCATCGATGTGAGCCTGCTCGGCAGCGACGAAGTCGGAGGCGGTCTCGTCGACGGCGCCGGCGAGACCACGCGCGGCCCATTCGAGCGCAGTGACGGCGTCGCCCCAGCCGCGCGAGAACATCGATGCCGCCGACGTCACGAGATCGCTCCTCATCGGCGAGAGATCCAAGGCACTCGCCGATCCGCCGACAGCAAGGCCGTTCAGCGTTCTGGCCATGCCCTGCATACCTTCGTAGTCCACATGGATTGGTTGGCGCACGTTCCCCCCAAGGATCACCTG
Source organism: Microbacterium sp. Leaf320 (assembly GCF_001423485.1). Taxonomy (GTDB): domain Bacteria; phylum Actinomycetota; class Actinomycetes; order Actinomycetales; family Microbacteriaceae; genus Microbacterium. The sequence continues at coordinate 973,254 of NZ_LMOD01000002.1, read as the reverse complement.
CCTCCAAACTAATGTCCTCATATGAGGCCACTAGTGCTTCCCATGTGTTGTATTCCGATACGCAAAGCGAGGTTGCAGACCCTCCCCGGCACGCGAATGGCCCCACCTCTATGCGAGATGGGGCCATTCAGATGATGCGAACGGCAGCTACTCCCGTTTGCGCGTCACCGCCCGCTGCAGCAGCACGAACACGAGCAGGATGCCGCCGGTGATGATCGTGGTCATCTCGGGTGGGATCCCGCCGTCGCGCGTGATCAGCACGTTCATGAGTCCGAGCACCAGGGCCCCGATGACCGACCCGAGCACGTAGCCGTAGGCACCGGTGAGCACGGTGCCGCCGATCACGGCTGCGGCGATCGCGTCGAGCTCCCACCCGATGCCGGTGATGTTCTGCGCGGTGCCGAGGCGAGCGGTGTACAGAACCGCTGCAAGACCGGCCAGCCCACCGCTGATCACGTAGACGAGCACTTTCGTGCGGTGCACCGGCAGACCCATCAGGAGCGCCGAGCTCTCGGATCCGCCGATCGCATAGACCGTGCGTCCGGTGCGCGTGCGGTGCAGCACGAAGAACGCGGCCGCCACGACGATCACGGCGACGAGCACCGCGGGGGTGATCACCAGGTCGTTGACCTTGGGACCGTCGAGGATCTTCAGCTGCGTGCCGATCCAGCGGATGGGCGAGTCCTCGCCGAGCCGCTCGGGCTTGGTGCTGAGCAGCGAGGCGAGCCCCCGCCCGAGGAACATCATCGCCAACGTCGCGATGAACGGCTGCACGTTGAAGTACCTGATCAGCACACCCGACACGATGCCGAAGAGCACGCCGATGCCGATCATCGCGACGATCACGGCAAAGGCGTTCCAGCCGGCATTCGAGAGCATGACGCCGGCCACCGACGAGACCGCGATGATCGAGCCCACCGAGAGGTCGATGCCTCCGGTGAGTATCACGAACGTCAGCGCGACGGCGAGCACGATGAGGTGCGCGTTGTTGATGAGCAGGTTCGAGACGGTGCTGAACTGCAGGATGCGGCCGTAGGCGACTTCACCGAAGATCACCATGCCGACGAAGATGACGACCGAGGCGATGGTCGGCAGCACCGACGGATTAGCCGTGATCATGCGTCGCAGGCGGTCGACGACGTTCTCGGTCGCCTGAGGAGCCGGCGTGGCGGTCAGGACGCTCATGCGGACACCTCTTCCTTGGCGATGATCTGTTCGACGGGTCGCACCCTCCGGCGCCGACGGAACCAGCTGCGCACCCGCTGCGACTGCAGCAGGCACAAGATGACGATCACGATGGCCTTGAAGGCAGGAGTCGCCGACGACGAGACGCCGAGATACAGCACGGTCTTGTCGAGGGTGGCGATGAGCAGCGCTCCGACGAACGCGCCGCTGAGCGAGAACTTGCCGCCCGCGAGCGAAGCACCGCCGATCACGACCGCGAGGATCGCGTCGAGCTCGAGCTGGTATCCGGTGCGGGAGATGTCGACGGTCATGACGCTGCCGACCGACATGACGCCCGCGATACCGGCGAGGATGCCGCTCATGATGTACGCGGTGAGCAGCAGCCCCTTCGGCTTGATTCCCGCCATGCGGCTGGCCCGAGGGTTGATGCCGATGGCCTCGATCATGAGTCCCAGCGCGCTGCGCCTGACCACCCATCCGACGGCGATCACGATGAGGACGGCGAGGATGAACACCACAGGGACGCCGATCACGAAGCCGTTCGCGATCCATCGGAACGCATCGTTCGACGCCGTCGTGTTCTGGCCGCCCGTGATCACCTTGGCGATTCCCCGCCCGGCGAGCATGAGCACCAGCGTGGCGATGAACGGCTGCAGCCCGACGTAGGCGACGAGCAGACCGTTGACCGCACCGAGGATGCCGGTGATGACCAGCGCGAGTCCGACCGCGGCGAGCGCCGCGCCGAACGAGTCACCCGCGGCGCTGAGGAACTCCATCGAGACGGCCCCGGCGACGGCCATGAGCGAACCCACCGAGAGGTCGATGCCTCCTGTGGCGATGACGAGCGACATCCCGATGGCGATCATCATGATCGGCGCCGCCTGGCGCAGGATGTCGATGAGGTTGCCGACGAGGTTTCCGTTGTTGGGGTTGATCGAGAGCGCGAGGTATGTCGGGTCCTTGATCACGTTCAGGGCGAGCAGCGCGAGGATCGCGACGATGCCCCAGAAGAACGGCTTGTGGATCAGGTCCCGCCAGATGGTGGTGCCGGCTGACGCGGTCATCGCGCTGCCTCCTTGTCGGTCGTGGGGGCGATGCTATCGGGCACGGCGCCGTCGGTGTCGTCGAGCGTCTCGGCAGCGGCCTCGACTCCGTGAGCGGCGATCACATCGACGATCACCTGCGCGGTGACATCGGGGCCGTTCTGGATCTCGCCGATCTTGCGGTGGTCCTTGAGCACGACGATCCGCTCGGAGAGACGCACGACCTCTTCGAGCTCCGACGAGATGAACACCACGGCGACGCCGTCTTCCGCGAGCGCGGCCACCGCCTCCTGGATCTCGGCCTTGGCGCCCACGTCGATGCCGCGGGTCGGCTCGTCGAGGATCAGCAGCTCGGGCTGCGTGGCGAGCCAGCGCCCGAGCAGCACCTTCTGCTGGTTGCCGCCGGAGAGGTTCTTGATCATCCGGTCGGGGTCGGCCGGCCGGACGTTGAACTGCGCGATGTAGCGGTCGACGATCGCATCCTGCTCCTTGCGGCTCATCGGCCGCGCCCAGCCGCGTTCGGCCTGCACCGCGAGGACGATGTTCTCGCGAACGGTCAGGTCTCCGATGATTCCTTCGTCGCGCCGATTCTCGGTCGAGAAGGCGATCCGACGTGGCAGCGCATCGGCGGGAGAACGCAGCTCGACGGTGCGCCCGTGCAGCTCGAGCGCTCCCTCGTCGGGACGATCGGCCCCGTACAGAAGTCGGGCGAGCTCGGTACGGCCCGAGCCCAGAAGGCCCGCGAAGCCGACCACCTCTCCCGGACGGATGTCGAGGTCTGTCGGCTCGACCGCCCCGCGCCTGGCGATGCCGGATGCCGAGAGCAGCGGCTTCTCGTCGGCCTCACGCGGCGCGCGGCGGCGATTGCCGCCCAGGGACTTCAGCGCGTCGAGATCCTTGCCGATCATGGTCGAGATGAGGGCGTGCCGGTCGAGGTCGCGGGTGAGGTACTCGCCCTGGTATCGACCGTTGCGCAGCACCGTGAGCCGGTCGCTGATCGCGTAGACCTGATCGAGGAAGTGCGAGACGAAGAGGATCGCGACACCCTGGTCGCGCAGCGAGCGGATGACGGTGAAGAGCCCCTCGACCTCGGCGGCATCGAGGCTCGAGGTCGGCTCATCGAGGATGAGGACCTTTGCCTTGATCGCCATCGCGCGGCTGATGGCGACGAGCTGCTGCAGCGCGATCGAGAGGGTCGAGAGCGGTCGGCGCGTGTCGAGGTCGCCGAGCCCGAGTCGATCGAGGGCTTCGGTCGCGGCGCGGTGGGTGGCAGTCCAGTTGATGCCGAACACGCCCCGCAGCTCATGGCCGAGCATCACGTTCTCGCCGATCGAGAGGTTGGGGGCGAGGTTGACCTCCTGGTACACCGTCGAGATCCCGGCATCCTGAGCGTCACCGGCTCCGCCGAAGCTGCGCTCGGCGCCCGTGACGACGATGGATCCGGAGTCGATCGGGTAGACGCCGGTCAGCGCCTTGATGAGGGTCGATTTGCCGGCGCCGTTCTCGCCCATGAGCGCGTGCACCTCGCCCGGGAAGAGTCGGAAGTCGACTCCGTCGAGGGCTTTGACTCCGGGGAACTCGATCGAGATGCCCCGCATCTCGACGATGGGCAGTTCTTCGTTCATGCTGTCTCTCCGTCCGGGAGAGCCCGGGTGGCACAGGATCTGCACCACCCGGGCTCGCTGCCGGATCGCTCCGGCGTCGGCGTCGGTGCTCGGTCAGTACTTGCGGTCGGCCAGCACGGCCTGCGCCGCCTCGGCGGAATCGAACGCCTCACTGGGGACGACGATGTACGACTCGACCTCTTCGCCGGCGAGAGCCTTCTCGACGACCTCGAGCGCGGTCTCGCCGAACAGCGGGTTGTACTCGTGCACGTAGCTGAGCTGACCGTCGGCGAGCGCCTGCATGGCGTTCTTCGTGCCGTCGATCGTGGCGATCTTGACGTCCTCGCCGACGACGAGTCCCGCCTCCTCGGCGGCCTGCGCTGCGCCGAGACCCATCTCGTCGTTCTGCGCGAACACCAGCTGGATGTCGTTGCCCGAGGCCTTGAGCATGGTCTCGAAGACGCTCTTGCCCTCCTCCGCCGACCAGTTGGCCGTCTGCGCGTCGAGCTTCGTGAGCGACGAGTCGCCGAGGCCCTCGTCGAACCCGGTGTTGCGCTCGTTCACGACGCCGACTCCCGCCGGGCCCTCGAGCACGACGTAGTTGCCACCGTCGGGGAACGTGGCGGCCGCCCACGTGCCGACCTCCTTGGCGACCTCGACGTTGTCGGGCGCGATGCGGGTCACGTACAGGCTGTCGTCGTCGGGCTCGATGCCACGGTCGAGCAGGATGACGGGGATCTCCGCCTCCTGCGCCCGCTTGAGCGAGTCCTCCCAGCCGGAGGCCTCGGTGGCCGACAGCAGGATGACGTCGACGCCTTCGTCGACGAACGACGTGAACGCGTCGATCTGCGACTTCTGGTCGAGGTTGGTGGCGGGCGCGTACTTGAGGTCGTATCCGGCATCCTCCGTGAAGGTGTCCTGGATGTTCTGCTCGTTGGCCTCGCGCCACGCGCCCTCGGGGCCGACGGCGACGAAGCCGACGGTGGTGAGCTCGTCCGAGCCGCCTCCCTCGCCGCCGGTCGAGCAGGCCGCAAGGCCGATGGTGAGTGCGCCGACTGCTGCCAGGCCGAACGCGATTCGGATGCGCTTCTTCGCGGACATTTCTTCTCCTCTTTGAGACGCCGGGAGTCACTCCGGCAATGGTCGAACCGTCATGGTCCTGTCGTGATTGCAGGACACCTGCACCGCGTGTCCTGCGGTGATGTTACCGGGAACATTTTCTGGAAAACAAGAGTCTGCGAGAAAATCAGTGCAATCAGCGTCGAGCGATCGTGTTACCGATCACAGTTCGACACTGTGGCTCAGCTCGGCCGCGATCATCTCGACCACGGTGTCGACTGTGACGCCGGGTCCGTTGCTGAGCTCGCCGATCTTCTCGCGATCCTTGAGCACGACGATGCGGTCGCTCAGCCGCACCACCTCTTCGAGCTCCGACGAGATGAAGACCACCGCGACGCCGTCGCCGGCCAGCTGGCTGATGCGCCGCTGGACGTCGAGCTTCGCGGCGATGTCGATGCCGCGCGTGGGCTCGTCGAGGATCAGCACGTGCGGGCGCACGGCCAGCGCGCGGGCGAGCAGGATCTTCTGCTGGGTGCCTCCGGACAGCAGCTCGACCGGCCGATCGAGATCCGCCGGGTCCAGATGCAGCGCCTCGACGTAGGTCTCGACGAGCGCCGATGCCTCGGCCTGCGAGAGCGGGCGCGACCACCCGCGCAACGCCTGCAGCGAGAGGATCATGTTCTCTCTCGCCGTGAGCTCGCCGATGATGCCCTGCGTGCCGCGATTCTCCGCCGACAGCGCGATCCGATGCCGCAGCGCGACCGACGGGCTGCGCAGCTGCACCTGCTCGCCGTCGACCCACAGCACACCGCTGTCGGCACGGACGGTTCCGCTCAGGAGCGAGGCGACCTCGGTGCGCCCGGAACCTCGGAGCCCGGCGAGGCCCACGATCTCGCCCCGCTGGATCTCGATGTCCATCTGCTCGAGCTCACCCCGGCGGCCGAGGTTAGATGCCTGCAACGCAGGCTGACCGTCGGACGAGTAGTGGTGCGCTTTGCGCTCCGAACCGAGGGCCCTGAGGCTGTCGATGTCCTTGCCGAGCATCTTCGAGATCAGGTCGGCGCGATCCAGGTCGCGGGTGGCGTACTCGCCTACCCGGCTGCCGCCGCGCAGCACCGTCATGCGGTCGCTGATCGCGAAGGCCTGCTCGAGGAAGTGCGAGATGAACAGGATCGCCACCCCGCGCTGTCGGAGGCCGCGGATGACGCGCATCAGCGTCGCGACCTCGGCCACGTCGAGGCTCGACGTGGGTTCATCCAGCACCAGGACCCGTGGCTCGTCGACGACCGCGCGGGCGAGAGCCACGAGCTGCTTCTGCGCGGGCGTGAGCATCGACAGCGGCGTCTTGGGATCGAGATCGTCGAGTCCGAGCCGGGTCAGCGCCTCGGCGGCATCCGCTCTCGTGCGTCTCCAGTCGATGCCGAAGCGTCCGCGACGCTCGCGCCCGAGCATCACGTTCTCGGCGACACTGAGGTTCGGACTCAGCTGCGCCTCCTGGAACACGGTGGCGATTCCGGCGGCCCGGCTGTCGGCCACACCGGCGAAGCGCCGTGGCTCGCGGTCGACGAAGACCGTTCCGGCATCCGGGGTGTGCGTGCCGGTGATCACCCCGACGAGGGTCGACTTGCCCGCCGCGTTCTCGCCCATGACGGCGTGCACCTCGCCGGCGAACAGCCGGAAGTCGACGTCGTCGAGCGCACGCACCCCCGGGAACTCGACCGTGATGCCCTCGAGCCGCACGACCGGCTCGGCATCACGCTCGGGCGTCATCGCACCTCCCGCGGCGCGGCCGACGAGGCGCGCGCCACGAGCTCGGTGGGGATGCGGGTGAGCGCGGGGATGTCGCGCCCTTCGATCGCCGCGCGCAGCATCTCGACGACCGAGACACCCAGTGCGCCGAAGTCCTGCCGCACGGTCGTCAGCGGCGGGATGAAATGGCGCGCGAGCGGGATGTCGTCGAATCCGACGACGCTGAGATCGGTGGGCACCTCGAAGCCGCGGTCGTGCAGCCCATGGATCAGACCGATCGCCATGTCGTCGTTGGCGGCGAAGATCGCCGTGTAGTCCGGCAGCCGCGTGAGCCCCTTCGCGAAGTCGTAGGCGAAGTCCGCCGACCAGTCGCCGACCACGATCGGCCTCTCGCGGATGCCCCACGACTTGGCCCTCGAGTGGAATGCGCGCTCCCTGGCCCTCGCGTCCAGCCAGTCCAGCGGGCCGGAGAGATGCAGGATGTCACGATGGCCGAGTGCGACGAGATGGTCGACGACGAGCGTCGTGCCGGCGTGCTGGTCGATCGACACGGTGAGGAAGGTCGGGTCGGCGTCTGCCTTGACGACGAGCATCGGCACCGTGATCGCGATACGGCGAAGAGCTGCGACGGACGACGATCGCGGCGCGATCACGCAGAGCGCGTCGACCCCCTGTGTGACGAGGTTGTCGACCGCCTCCTGGGGAGAGAGCGCATCGCCCTCGTGCAGCGCGATCGGGGTGACCGAGTATCCCGCGGCACGCGCCGACAGCTCGACCGCGCGGAGGATGCTGGTCGGGCCGTGGGCCACCGCGCTCTCGACGATGACGCCGATGCGCCGGGTGCGCTGGGTCGCCAGCGCCCTGGCCACGAGATTGGGCCGGTAGTCGAGCTCTTCGATGGCCTCGAGCACACGGCGCCGGGTGTCGGGTTTGATGTTCGGGTGATCGTTGAGCACACGAGACACGGTCATGTGCGACACACCCGCGATGGTCGCGACCTGGCGGATGTTGGGCTTGTCGGAGCCGACGTTCACCATGCGCACCTCCGTCGGCCGAACCTCGGAGAATGTTACCGAGAACAACCGTGGTGGTGCAATGGATGCGCTACAGCCCGAGGCGCTCCAGATACGGGTTCACGAGCCGGCGCTCGGGGTCGAATCGGGCGGCGAGGGCTGCGAAGTCGTCCCACCGCTGGTAGCGCGAGCGCACCTCCGCCGGGTCGAGGGTGAAGACCTTGCCCCAGTGGGGGCGGGCGGTCGCGGGCAGAAGCGCCTCGAGTGTCGGCAAGAACTCACGCACCGCCGCCTCGTCGGGCTTCCACGTGAAGTGGATGCCGACGGCATCCGTGCCCTGCGACGAGCTCAGCCAGAGGTAGTCGGGGGCGACCGTGCGGATCTCGTTCACGAGCAGCAGCGGTGCGATCTGGCCGGCAAGCGTGCGAACCGCCTGGATCGCGGCGACCGCATCGGCGCGGGGCACCAGGTACTCGCTCTGGATCTCGGCGCCGGCCGACGGCGTGAACTCGAGCTTGAAGTGCGCGAGGCGCTCGAACCACGGCCCCGGCTCGCCGAGCTGCTCGGTGCAGGCGACGGGATCGACGCCGAGGATCGGATGCCGCTTGCTCGTCGCCGGCTCCGCACCGAGTCGCTCGAAGAGGCCGTCGCGGACGAGCTCATGTGCCTCGGGGTGGCGCTGCTTGACCCAGATCTGGTCGGCGATGTCGGTGCGGGTCCAGGTCGAGAAGATGCTGACGCTCGTGCCGATGCCCGTGACCTCGTCGAAGTCGGCGAGGATCGCATCCCACGACGGATGCTCGAACACGTGCTGCGCGACGTCGTAGGTCGGCTCGACGTCGAGCGTGACCTCGACGACGGCGCCGAGCGCCCCGAGGCTCACGACCGCGCCGTCGAAGTCCTCGTCACCGCGGGCGAGCGTGCGCACGTCTCCTGCGGGCGTGACGATCGTGAGCGCGCGCACCGCGGTCGCCAGCGACCCGGTCGCGTCGCCCGACCCGTGCGTGCCCGTGGCCACGGCCCCGGCGATCGAGATGTGCGGCAGCGAAGCGAGGTTCGCGAGAGCAAGCCCCTCCGCCCCGAGGCGCGGCGCGATGTCGCCGTAGCGCAGCCCGCCCGAGACGCGCACAGCGTCGCGGGCGTCATTGATCTCGAAGACGACCGGCAGCCGGTCGAGCGCGATGAGCGCCCCGTCGGTGTCGGCGATGTCGTTGAAGCAGTGCCGAGAGCCGAGGAACCGCACGGACCCGCCGCGCGCGAGCAGCGACTGCAGCTCCTCGATCGACGACGGATGCTCGACCGCGGATGCGCGATAGGTGAGGTTGCCTGCCCAGTTGCGTTCGATGGTCATGGCGCCATGTTAGTCAGGCAGCCTCTGCCTCCATCGATGGAGCAGCGACGATGACGACACGCATGGATAGGCTGACCGGATGACAGCGATGCCGCCTCCCCGCGCGACGATGAAAGACGTCGCCGCTCTGGCGGGAGTCTCGACGAAGACCGTCTCGAACGTCGTCACCCGCACGGTGGCCGTGCGAGACGAGACCCGCGTCAAGGTCGAGGCGGCGATGGCGCAGCTCGATTTCGTGCCCAACCTCAGCGCCCGAGGACTCCGCAAGGGTCGCTCCGGAATCATCGCCGTCGCTCTGCCGGATCTGGCGACCGCCTTCTCGGCAGAGCTGATGCACCGCCTCGTCGACGCCGCCCACGAACGTGGGCTCGCCGTGCAGATCGAAGAGACGGCGACCGACCCCGAGCGCGAGAGGGAGCTGGTCTCTCGCGCTCGCGCCCATCTCGTCGACGGCCTGATCCTCAACCCCATCCGTCTCGAAGACAGCGTGCTGAAGTACGCCGATCGCCTTCCTCCGCTCGTCGTGCTGGGCGAGGTCGAGCAGAACAGGGCCGACCACGTGCGCATCGACAGCCGCCGGGCAGCCGCCGACGTCACTCGGCATGTGCTCTCGCGTGGCGCGACTCGCATCGCGGTGATCGGCGCCGACGACGATGCCTCGGTCGCGACCGCGACCAGCCGTCTGAGGCTCGAGGGCGTGCACGACGCGCTCCGCGAGGCCGGCATCCCCCGCGACACCGCTCTCGAGATCAACCCGATGCCGTGGTCGATGACGGGCGGAGCGGATGGCGTCGAGACGCTGTTCCGGCGGGGCGTGGCCTTCGATGCGATCGTCGCCTTCACCGACTCCCTGGCGCTCGGCGCACTGCACGCCCTGCACGACCACGGCGTGAGCGTGCCGGGCGACGTGATCGTGACGGGCTTCGACGACGTCGAGTTCTCGCGGTACACGTCGCCGTCGCTCACGACGATCGCCTTCGATCGTCGGGCATTCGCCGATGCGGCGCTGGGGCTCCTCGAGTCGCGCATCGACGATCGCGCGACCCCACCGCGGTCCCTCACCCTCTCGCATCATCTTCTCGAGCGCGACAGCACTCAGGGCACCCCGCGCGGCTACCGCCCCTGACGCGCCCTGTCGCGCACGGCATCCCCGCGTCCCCCGCGCCCACCCGCCCCGTTCGTCCCTCGCGTCCCCGCGTCCTCTCCTTCCGGTTTCTCTCTTGCGCCCGCGATTACATCGATGTAATGATGTACCTCGATCCCGCCCGCAGTCACGAAGGAGTGACGATGACGCCCCCGCTCGATATGTCCAGACGGCAGTTCCTGACCGCAGCATCGGTCACAGCCGCGGCAGCCCTGCTCGCCGGCTGCGCACCCGGCACCGTCCCCGGCTCGAACACCACGACCCTGCAGTTCTGGCATCTGCTCTCGGGCGGCGACGGCGTCACCATGTCGCAACTGCTCGACACCGCGAACTCCGCGCAGAGCGCGTACCGCATCCGTCCGACCGTCCTCGCCTGGGGCACCCCGTACTACACGAAGCTCGCGATGGCCGGTGCCGGCGGCCGCGCCCCCGACGTCGCGATCATGCACGCGACCCGCACCGTCGGCTGGGCCCCCGGCGGCCTGCTCGACACGTGGGACCTCGACCGACTCGCCTCGCTCGGTGTTGACAGCACGAAGTTCCCGAAGCCCATCTGGGAGAAGGGCTTCGTCGGCGAGAACATGTACAGCATCGCGCTCGACGCGCATCCGTTCGTCGCGATGTTCAACACCGACATCTGCGATGCCGCCGGCGTGCTCGACAGCGACGGCCGCCTGATCGAGACCTCCTCCCCCGACGAGTTCGTCGACCAGCTGCGCACGATCGGCGGCCAGGCAGACGGCCATGCGCTCTCGTACGGCTACCTCGGCGACGGCGCCCAGATGTGGCGCCTCTTCTACACCTTCTACTCGCAGCACGGCGGCGCGATGGAGCTCCCGCCTGGGGGCAAGGCCGTGATCGACAAGGATGCCGCGGTCGAATCCCTCTCGCTCATGCGCACCCTGCTCGACGGTGAGATCGCCCTCGCGCAGGCCGACTACGGCAGCGCCGTCGCCGAATTCGCGACCGGCAAGAGCGGGATGCTGTTCACCGGAGTCTGGGAGCTGCGCACCATGCAGAACGCCGGGATCCCGTTCGACGCGACCATGATCCCCACCCTCTACGGCACGCCGGCGGTCTACGCCGACTCGCACTCGTTCGTGCTGCCGCACCAGACCAACGCCGACGAGAAGAAGCGCGACCTGACCTACCAGTTCGTCGCCGACATGCTGAAGGGCTCGTTCGGCTGGGCAGAAGCCGGACACATCCCCGCCTTCCTTCCCGTCACCGAATCCCCCGAGTACGACGACCTGATCCCGCAGGCGCACTACGCCGAGGCCGCTCAGCACGTCGTCTACGACCCGACCGCGTGGTTCACCGGATCAGGCTCGAACTTCCAGGGCGAGTTCGGCGCCGCCGTGCAGGGCGTGCTGCTCTCGGGCGACGACCCCGCCGCCGCGATCGACCGATTCGAGGCCCGCGTGAACACGCTCCTCAGCCAGCCGAACCCGGCTGATCCCGAGGGGAAGTTCGCATCATGACCACGGCAACCGACTCCACCCGCACGATCGTCACCGGCTCCAAGGCCGCGCTGCCGATCCGTCGCGCCGGCTCTCGCAACCGCGAGCAGCTCATCAGCTGGGCGTTCCTCGCCCCGTTCCTCATCGCCTTCGTGCTGTTCCTCGCCTGGCCGATCGTGCACGGCATCATCCTCAGTTTCACCGACCAGTCGCTCACCGGCGCAGGCGGCGCCTTCGTCGGCTTCGCGAACTACGCCGAGGCACTGGCCGACCCGGTCATGTGGCGTTCGATGGGCAACACGGTGTGGTTCACGCTGCTGTCGACGGTCCCGCTCGTCGTGATCGCGCTGATCATGGCCGCACTCGTCGACCGCGGGATCCCCGGCCAGTGGCTGTGGCGGCTGTCGTTCTTCATGCCGTACCTGCTCGCCTCGACCGTGATCTCGCAGATCTGGGTCTGGATCTTCAACCCGCAGATCGGTGCGGCCAACAACATCCTGAAGGCCTTCGGCCTCGAGCCGCTGGCCTGGCTGCAGAATCCCGACACGAACATGCTGTCGATCGTGATCGCCACCGTCTGGTGGACGGTCGGATTCAACTTCCTGCTCTACCTCGCGGCGATGCAGAACATCCCGCCGCAGCAGTACGAAGCAGCATCCCTCGACGGCGCGGGCCCGTGGCGGCAGTTCTGGTCGATCACGCTCCCGCAGCTCGGCCCCGCGACCGTCCTGATCCTGATCCTGCAGATCCTGGCGTCGCTCAAGCTCTTCGACCAGGCGTACCAGATGCTCGGCGGCGTCGCGAGCGACACCACCCGCTCGATCGTCCAGTACATCTACGAAGCCGGCTTCGTCAGCTACCGATTCGGCTACTCGGCCGCGATCTCCTATGTCTTCTTCGCCCTCATCGTCATCATCGGCGTCGCGCAGGCCTTGATCTCGCGCCGCCGGAAGGAGTCGCAGCTGTGATGTCCACCGCCACTCTCACCGAGACCATCACCACCGCCAAGCCCGCGCGCGCCCGTCGCTCGCACCTGCCGGGGCAGAAGCCGTTCGGCGCACTCCGCATCAGCGCTCTCGTCGTGCTGATCATCCTCGCGGTCGGCTGGCTGCTGCCGTTCCTCTGGGCGGTCGCGACGGCCTTCAAGACCGAGACGGATGCCGCCAGCGGCGACCCGTCGTGGATCGGTGCCACCGGGCCGACGATCGAGGCTTTCACCGCGATCCTGTCGCAGGGCAACGTCTACACCTGGGCGTTCAACAGCCTGTGGACCTCGATCGCCGTGACCCTGATCACGCTGACCATCTCGGCCCTGGCCGCCTACGCGTTCTCGCGGCTCGACTTCACCGGCCGCAAGTGGCTGTTCGTGGCGATCATCGCCTCGATCGTGGTGCCGCCGCAGGTGCTGATCATCCCGCTGTTCTACGAGATGCTCGCGTTCAACATGATCGACACCTACTGGGGTCTGATCCTGCCACAGGTCGTGGCGCCGGCGATGGTGTTCATCCTGAAGCGGTTCTTCGACGCGATCCCGATCGAGCTCGAAGATGCGGCGCGGGTCGACGGCGCCAGTCGCCTCCGCATCTTCTGGTCGATCGTGCTGCCGCTCTCGCGGCCGATCCTGGCATCCGTCGCGATCTTCGTGTTCATCGGCGCCTGGAACAACTTCCTCTGGCCGTTCCTCGTCATCAACGACACCACCCTGATGACGCTCCCGGTCGGACTCCAGACGGTCATCAGCGCCTACGGCGTGCAGTACGCCCAGGTCATGGCTCAGGCCGTGCTCGCGGCGCTGCCGCTGATCATCGTGTTCATCATCTTCCAGAAGCAGATCGTCAAGGGAGTCGCGACCAGCGGCTTCGGCGGTCAGTAGTCCCCCACCCGGCTCGAGAGCCAGAAATCTAGGAGAGCAATGTCTCAGGCCCGCATCACCATCGACCGCGACTTCACCATCGCCGACGTCCCTCGGAGGCTCTTCGGGTCGTTCGTCGAGCACATGGGACGCTGCGTGTACACCGGCATCTACGAACCGGGGCACCCGCAGGCCGACGAGCGCGGCTTCCGTCAGGACGTCCTCGCCCTGGTGAAGGAGATGGGACCGACGGTGGTCCGCTACCCCGGGGGCAACTTCGTCTCCGGCTACCGCTGGGAAGACGGGGTCGGCCCGGTCGAAGACCGCCCCGTGCGCATCGACGGCGCCTGGCACACGATCGAGACCAACGCGTTCGGTCTGCACGAGTTCATGGACTGGGCGAAGGAGGCCGACGTCGAGGTCATGGAGGCCATCAACCTCGGCACCCGCGGTGTCGAAGAGGCGCGGTCGCTCGTCGAGTACGCGAACCACCCGAGCGGCACCTACTGGTCGGATCTCCGTCGCAAGAACGGCGCCGAGAAGCCGTTCGACATCAAGCTGTGGTGCCTGGGCAACGAGCTCGACGGCCCGTGGCAGATCGGCGGCAAGACCGCGACCGAGTACGGGCGCCTGGCGCAGGAGTCGGCCAAGGCCATGAAGCTCGTCGACCCGACCATCGAGCTCGTCGCGGTCGGCTCGTCCGGCCGGTCGATGCCGACGTTCGGCACCTGGGAGAACACGGTTCTGACCCACGCCTACGACGAGGTCGACTTCATCTCGATGCACGCGTACTACCAGGAGCACGACGGCGACGCCGAGTCGTTCCTCGCGGAGTCGGTCGACATGGATGCCTTCATCGACGGCGTCATCGCGACGATCGACGCCGTGAAGGCCGCAGGCAAGCACACCAAGCAGGTCGACATCTCGTTCGACGAGTGGAACGTGTGGGACCAGGTGCAGTTCAACGACGTCGAGTCGGTCGAGATCGCCAAGGCCGGGTGGAAGAAGCATCCGCGCCTGATCGAGGACACCTACAACGTGACGGATGCCGTGGTCGTGGGCACGCTGCTCAACAGCCTGCTGCGTCACGGCGACCGCGTGAAGATCGCCAACCAGGCGCAGCTCGTGAACGTGATCGCGCCGATCCGCTCGGAGGAGAACGGTCCGGCGTGGCGTCAGACGAGCTTCTGGCCCTTCGAGCGCATGGCACGTCTCGCGAAGGGCCGCATCCTGCGCCTCGCGGTGTCGGCGCCGCAGATCGAGACCAAGCGCTACGGCGGGGTCGACGCCGTCGATGCGGCAGCCACCTGGGATGAGGAGACCGGACGCGTCGTCGTGTTCGTCGCGAACCGCTCGCTCGACGAGGAGAGTGACCTGACGGTCGAGCTCCGCGGCCTCACCGGCCTGCGTGTCGTGAACGCCGAGACGCTGACGATTCCCGAGGGCGGCGACCGCCACACCGCGAACCTCGAGACCACGCAGGATGCCGTGCACATGGTGCCGCTGGCGGGCGCCGAGGTCGTCGACGGCGCGGTGCGCGCGACGCTGCCGCCGCTGTCGTGGTCGGTGATCGAGCTGGCCTGATCCTCTGACACAGAGATGCCCGAGTCCTTCGCGGACCCGGGCATCTCTGCGTCTGCGGTGAGCGGTCAGCTCTCGATGTGCCGCTCGTCGACACCGTCGTAGAACGACAGCGGTCGGATCAGCGCGTTGGCGCCGGCCTGCTCGATGACGTGGGCCGTCCAGCCGGTCACCCGCGCCGCGACGAACAGCGGGGTGAAGGTGAGAGTGTCGAAGCCGATCAGGTTGTACGCGGGGCCCGACGGGTAGTCGAGGTTCGGGTAGATGCCCTTGCGCGCCACGAACTCCGACTCGAGAGCGTCGTAGAGCTCTGCCACCTCTGCCTTGTCGTAGTGCTCGACCAGGGTGTCGAGTGCCGCCTTCATCGTCGGCACCCGCGAGTCGCCGCTCTTGTAGACGCGGTGTCCGAAGCCCATGATCTTGCGCTTCTCTGCCAGAGCCTTGTCGAGCCATGGCACGACGTTCGAGGCCTCGCCGATCTCGTCGAAGATGTGCAGCACGGCCTCGTTCGCGCCGCCGTGCAGCGGCCCCTTGAGCGCGCCGATCGCGCCGACCACGGCCGAGTACAGGTCGCTGAGGGTCGAGGTGATCACGCGGGCCGTGAAGGTCGAGGCGTTGAACGAGTGCTCGGCGTACAGGATCATCGAGCGGTTGAACGCGTCGACGACGACCGGGTCGGGCTCTTCGCCGAACGTCATCCAGAGGAAGTTCGCCGAGTAGTCGAGGTCGTCGCGCGGTGCGATCGGTGCCTCGCCGCGGCGGCGGCGCTGGCCGTAGGCGACGATCGCGGGAAGAGCGGCGAACAGGCGGATGCTGCGCTCGAGGTTCTCCTCCGGGCTGCCGCCCGCATCGAGCACCGAGCCGCCGGCGTTCGTGTCGGAGGCGCCGATCAGGCTCACGGCCGTGCGCACCTCGTCCATCGGGTGCGCCTCGATCGGGATCAGGTCGATCGCCGCCTTGACGTTGTCGGTCAGCGCGCGATGCGGACGCTCCTGCGCCCGGAACGCCGCGAGCTCTTCGAACGTCGGCAGCTCACCGTGCCACAGCAGGTAGGCGACCGCCTCGAAAGGCTGGGTCGCCGCCAGCTCCTGCACGGGATAGCCGCGGTAGAGCAGGCTGTTCGTCTCGGGGTTGACCTTCGAGATCGCTGTCGTGTCGACGACGACCCCGGCGAGGCCCTTCTTGATGTCCGGCTCGGTCATGCTCACTCCTTCGTGACGGTGAAGCCTGCGACGCCCGAGTCGAACTCCTTGTAGGACTCGTAGTCGATCAGGTCGTAGAGATCGGCACGGTGCTGCATCTCACCGAGCTTCGAGGTGAGATGCCCCTCCTCGTTCAGCGTATCGAGCGCACGGCCCGCCGCGCCCATCGCGATGCGCAGCAGCGACACGGGCCAGATGACCATGTTGACGCCGGCGTCCCGCAGCTGGTCGACCGAGAACAGGTCGCTCTTGCCGAACTCGGTCATGTTCGCGAGGATCGGCACGTCGAGCGCATCTGCCATAGCCTCGAACTCCGCGAGCGTGCGCATCGCCTCGGGGAAGACGGCATCGGCCCCGGCATCCACCAGCGCCTTGGCGCGATCGATCGCCGACTCCAGGCCCTCGACCGCACGGATGTCGGTGCGCGCCATGATCAGGAAGTTCTCATCGCGACGAGCGTCGGCCGCTGCTCGGATGCGACGGATCGCCGTGCTCTCGTCGACGACGCTCTTGCCGTCGAGGTGGCCGCAGCGCTTCGGGTTGATCTGATCTTCGATGTGCGTGCCGGCGAGGCCTGCGTCTTCGAGCTCCTGGATCGTGCGGGCGACGTTCATCGGCTCGCCGAAGCCGGTATCGGCGTCGACGATCGCGGGGATGTCGGTCATGCGCGCGATCTGCTTAGCGCGGCCGGCGACCTCGGTCAGGGTGGTGAGGCCGATGTCGGGCACCCCGAGGTCGGCAGAGAGCACCGCGCCCGAGATGTAGACCCCGTCGAAGCCTTTCTGCTCGATCAGTCGGGCGCTCAGCGGGTTGAAGGCACCGGGGAACCGCAGCAGCTCGCCGCTCGCGAGGCGCTCACGGAACAGGCGGCGCTTCTCGGCCGGCGTGACGTGGGAGTACAGCATCAGTTCTTCCCTCTCAGGCAGGGTGCGCATTTCGTCTCGCTCCGCTCGCTCAACGACCAGGAACGAGGCCCCCGGTCGTTGAGCGAGGAGCGAAGCGACGAGACGAAGCGCGACATCAGAACAGGCCCTTCGGGGCGTCGGCGCCCTCGAGCAGGCCGGGCTTCGCGATGATCGACAGTTCGCCGACCTCGGCCGCCGTGAGCTCGGGCAGACGCTGCACCAGCTCGAGGAACCGCTCGATCTCGGCGGGCTCGAGCACGGGCCCGGCCAGCAGGCGGAACTTCGCGATGTAGTCGTCGCGGGCGAACGGACGGGCGCCGAGCGGATGCGCGTCGGCGACGGCGATCTCGTCGACGACGGTCGTGCCGTCGGTGAGGCGGAACTCGACGCGACCGCCGAACGCCTTCACGTCGGGGTCTTCCGAGTGGTAGCGGCGCGTCCACTCGGCATCCTCGGCCGTGGTGATCTTGTGCCACAGCGCGACGGTGTCTTCGCGGCCCGCACGCTCGGGGGTGTAGGAGTCGACGTGGTGCCAGCCGCCGTCCTGCAGGGCGACCGCGAAGATGTACGGGATCGAGTGGTCGAGCGTCTCGCGCGACGCCGTGGGGTCGTACTTCTGGGGGTCGTTCGCTCCCGAGCCGATCACGTAGTGCGTGTGGTGGCTGGTGTGCAGCACGATGGCCTCGATGTTCGCGGGGTCGCGCAGCGCCGGGTTCTCGGTGCCGAGCTTGCGGGCGAGGTCGATCCAGGCCTGCGCCTGGTACTCGGCCGAGTGCTCCTTGGTGTATGAGTCGAGGATCGCGCGCTTCGCCTCGCCCGCGGCGGGCAGCGGCACCTCGTAGGCGGCATCCTTGCCGTCGAGCATCCAGGCGATCACGCCGTCTTCGCCCTCGTAGATCGGGGCGGGGCTGGTCTGACCGCGCATCGCCCGGTCGACGGCCTCGACCGCGAGCTTGCCGGCGAACGCCGGGGCGTGCGCCTTCCAGGTCGAGATCTCGCCCTTGCGGCTCTGGCGGGTGGCGGTGGTGGTGTGCAGTCCCTGGCCGACGGCCTGATAGATCGTCTCGACGTCGAGGCCGAGCAGGGTGCCGATGCCGGCGGCGGCCGACGGGCCGAGGTGCGCGACATGGTCGATCTTGTGCTTGTGCAGGCAGATCGCGCGCACGAGGTCCATCTGGATCTCGTAGCCGGTGGCGATGCCGCGCAGCAGCGCGCGACCGTCGGCCTGCACGTGCTGGGCGACCGCGAGGATCGGCGGGATGTTGTCACCCGGGTGCGAGTACTCGGCCGCGAGGAACGTGTCGTGGTAGTCGAGCTCGCGCACCGCCACGCCGTTGGCCCAGGCCGCCCACTCGGGGCTCGTGCGGTGATCGAGCGCCGCACCGAAGACCGTGGCGCCGATGCCGCCGGTCGAGACGGGGTGGCTGAAAGCCTGAGTGCGGGCCGCGTTGATGGGGCCGCGGGTGAGTGATGCCGCCGCGACCGACGCGTTGTCGATGATGCGGTTGATGATCATGTCGGCGACGTCCTGCTCGACCTCGACCGGGTCGGCGGCGACCTCGGCGATCTTCCAGGCGAGCTGGTCTTCGCGGGCGAGGTTCTCATCGCTGCGGTGGACGCGGACGTGGTGGGTGACGGTCATTTCACACCTTCTGGGTTGGCTGTCAGGGAGTCGAGGATGCCGGTGAGCGCGTTGTGCAGGTGCACGTGCGTGGCATGAGCGGCGAGATCGCCGTCTCGGGCGCCGAGCGCTGCGGCGATCGTGCGGTGCTCGGCCGCGGAGGCGGCGAGGCGGTCGGGCTTGTCACGGGCCATGCGCCGAACACGCACGAGGTGGGTGCGCACGGTGCGCAGCGCCGAGGCGATGTAGTCGTTGTCGACGGCACCGTCGAGAGCCGCGTCGAAGCGGGCGATGAGGGCGTAGTAGGCGTCGCGCCCCTCGACCGCGGCGAGATCGACGTGCGCGAACTCGTCGGCGAGGGCGGCGAAGAGCGCGGCATCCCCTCGCTGGGCGGCAAGGCGGGCGGAGGTCTCCTCGAGCGCGCGGCGGATCTCGAACAGGGCGCGGATGTCTTCGGCATCCAGGTCTGCGACCACCGTGACCCGCGGGGACTGCTGCACGACCAGGCCGTCGGCAGCCAGGCGTCGGAGCGCCTCGCGCATCGGAGTGCGGCTGATGCCGAGGCGGGCGGCCTGCTCGACCTCGCCCAGCACGAAGCCGGCGGGGAGGGTGCCCGACTGGATCTCCTCCAGCAGCGCCGCGTGCGCTCGGTCGCTCGCGGTGATGCGATCGGCGACGGAGCTCATCCCCTCAGTGTATACAAAAATCCGATCGGCGTGTCATTCGCGCGACTTCCGAGCGCTTCACGTATACATTGCGCTATCGCTGGGGCTGCTCGACCGCATCCGGTATCGGCTCGACGAACTCGGCCGGCCGCGGCTCGCCGAGTTTCACCACGACCACGCCGACCAGCACCAGCGCGCCACCGAGAGCCTGCAGCAGGTCGGGCAGCTGCCCGAGCAGCAGCCAGCCGAACAGCAGAGCGGCGACGACCTCGGACAGCGCGACGAACGACGCGAGGCGGGAACCGAGCATCCGCGTCGAGGCGATGCCCAGCACGTATGCGAGAGCGGTCGCGATCAGGCCGATCGCGAGCACCGGCACGAACCACGGCACGGTGCCGAAGCGGTAGGTGATGTCGTCGGTCGTCCAGGCGACGGGCAGGATGCCGACGAGCCCGGCGATCGTCAGGGCGACCGCGCCGAGCAGCAGCCCACCGCCGGCGAGCGCGATCGGCGGCAGGCCGGTGTCCGCCTTGGCAGAGAGCAGGAAGTACGTCGCCGCGCCCACCATCGCGGCGAGCGCCCACAGGATGCCGGCGATGTTGACCTCGGCCCCGGTGATGATGTCGAGCATCAGCACGAGACCGACGAAGGCGATGGCGGCGCCGATCACACTGCGTCGGCTCGGTCGCTCACCCCGGCGCAGCCACAGCCAGAGGATGACGGCGATCGGCGCCGTGTATTCGATGAGCAGGGCGAGGCCGACGTCCATCACCGCGACGGCCTGGAAGTAGCAGAGCTGCGTGGCGGTCACGGCGAGCAGGCCGTAGGCGGCGACCATGCCGGCATTCTTCTTGAGCACACCCCACCGCCCACGCAGCGACAGGATCGTCGGCACGAGCAGCACGAGCGCCGCGACCCAGACCCGCGCGGTCACCGCTGCTCCCGGCGTCCATCCCGCATCGATGAGACCCCGGGCCCAGGCGCCCGACATCCCGAACGCGAAGGCCGCGCCGATCGCCAGCGGCAGACCGAAGCGCACGCCCGGCGCCGCGATGTCATTTGCAAACTTGCTCATGACAGGTGACGCTACTCGCGCAAGATGTAAGGTGTCAACATGAACTTCACCGATGACACGGAAGAGACCCTCCGTGCAGCCGTCTGGCTCGTGAACTCTGCGGAAGACCCCGACACCCTCGAGACGCTCGCCGACTACGACGCGTTCTTCGCGAACTTCCCCTATTCGGGCCGACTCGACCGCGACGAGGCCGAGCTCGACGCGCTGCGAACCCTGCGTCCGCGGCTGCGCACCATGCTGCTCGCACCCCGAGACGAGATGGCCGAGCACGTCAACGCCGCACTCGCCGAAGCGCATCTCGCTCCGAGGCTGGTGCGCCACGACGGCGTCGACTGGCACCTGCACGCCGTCGCGGACGAGCGCCCCCTGCCCGAGCGCGTGCTCATCGAGACCGCCATGGCGCTGATCGACGTCATCCGCGCCGATGAGGGATCCCGCATCTCTATCTGCGCCGACGAGACCTGCGAGGCGCTCGCCCTCGACCTCTCGCGCAACCGCTCGAAGCGCTTCTGCTCGACGACCTGCACCAACCGCAACGCGGTGGCCGCCTACCGCGCACGGCGCGCGAGCGCCTGAACCCTGCGCGCGGATTCGGTAGCGTCGTCTGGTCATGCCCTTCCCCTCCCCCTACGACACCTGGTTCGCCGACGCCGAGTTCGACGCGAGCTACGGACACACGCTCGCCACTCTCCGAGAGATTGCACCGATCGCCGCGCCCGACGGGTTCGCCGAGCGATGGCAGAGCTGGCGCGAGCAGGCCACGGCGGTGGATGCCGCACCTACCGTGCTGTCGACCGAGACCGCGCACGGCAGACGCGTGTCGGTCGTCGAGCACGCAGGAGTCGACGGCACTCGTCTGCGGGCCTGGGTCGTCGAGCCACTCTCCGCCCCGGCGCGGGTCGGAGTGATTCACAGTCACGGCTACGGAGGGCGCGATGCGGTCGATCTGGCCAGGGTGCCCGACGATGCGGCCGCGATCTTCCCCGTCGCCCGCGGGCTGCCCACTCTGAACGCGGGCGTCGGCGCCCCCGAGCCCCAGGCCGAGCATGTGCTGGCCGGGATCGAGACCCCGGACTCGTACGTGCTCGGCCTCTGTGCCCGAGACCTCTGGCTCGCCGCGGATGCTCTCACCACCCTCGTCGGCCCCCTGCCCCTCTATTACGTCGGCGAGAGCTTCGGCGGTGGCATCGGCGCCCTCGCCCTGCCGTGGGACGACCGCTACGTCGGGGCGACCCTCATCGTGCCGAGCTTCGGACAGTACGACGAGCGCCTCGCGGTGCACTGTGTCGGCAGCGGCGAGACCGTGCGCGACCACGTCGCCGCGCATCCGGAGGCCCGCGAGGTGCTGCGCTGGTTCGACGCCTCGACGGCCCTCGGTTTCGCGCGCATCCCGGTGCGGGTCGAGGCGGCGCTGTGGGACCCGTACGTGCCGCCGCCCGGCCAGTTCGGCGTCGCGAACGCGGCACGGATCCTCGAGCTCGCCGTCCTCCCGGCGGGCCATGCCGAGTATCCGGGGGCCGAGCAGGTTACGGCCGAGGCGATCCGCGACAGCCGCGCGCACCTCGCACGGGCGCTGAACGCAGCATCCTGATCCCCGCCACTCCCGCACACCCGCGCTCCCCTGTCCGCGCATCCGAGCACTGGACGCCACTTGTCATAACAGGTACACTCAGCTTGTCATTACAGGTTGCGCAGCGCCGCAGCACCCGTACGAGGAGCACCGATGCCCCAGTTCCACACGCCTCCGATCTCGCCGATGGCGATCGCGTTCGACGCCGAGAAGCTCACGCTCGCACCCGAGGGGCCGACCCTCACGCGGCGGATGTCCGACCTCGAGGGGCTCTTCCTCGACGCGGATGCCTGGGCGACTGCGTCCGCCGGCGACAACCCCGTCGTCTACACCGTGGTCAGCTCGCCCGTGCCCGAGGTCGACCGCGAACTGCCGCAGTCGATCACGACGATCATGCCCGGCGACACCTCGGGTGAGCTCTGGATGACCAAGGGCCACCAGCACCCGAACCACCAGGGCGAGATCTACCTGGCGCTCACCGGCCGAGGTGGCCTGCTCATGTTCGACGGCGAGCGCACCGAATGGATCGACATGCTGCCGGGCACCATCGGCTACATTCCCCCGGGCTGGGCGCACCGCTCGGTGAACACGGGCGACGAGCCCTATGCGTTCCTCGCGGTGTATCCGGGCGGTGCCGGCCACGACTACGGCTGGGTGCTCGAGCACGGCATGGGCTCCCGCGCCTACCGATCGACCGAGGGCGTCGACCTGCGACCCTATTCCGCGTCCCCCTCCGCGGAATAGGGTCGATCATGCTCATCGCGCACGACCTCGGGACCACGGGAAACAAGGCGTCCCTGCACCACGACGACGGGCGCCTCGTCACCTCGGCCACCGTGCCCTACCCGGCGCACTTCGCCGCGGGCGGCATCGCCGAGCAGGATCCGGCGGACTGGTGGGATGCCGTCGTCTCGGCGACCCGACAGCTGATCGCTCACGCCGGCGTCGCCCCCGAGACCGTCGTCGGCCTGGTCGTCAGCGGCCAGATGATGGGCACCGTGCTGCTCGACGCGCACGGCGCCCCGGTGCGCCCCGCCATCATCTGGGCAGACACGCGCTCGGGCCCGCAGACCCGCACTCTCGAACAGCACCTTGGTGCGGAAGACGCCTATCGCGTGCTCGGCCATCGCCTGAACCCCACCTACTCGCTCGAGAAGATCATGTGGGTGCGCGACAACGAACCCGAGGTGTGGGCGCGCGTGCGCCACTTCTGCGTCGCCAAGGACTACATCGTCTACCGGCTCACCGGGCGCCTCGCGACCGAGCGCTCCGACGCCTCCGGCACGAACGCCTACGACCAGGCCCGCGGCACCTGGTCGGCCGAGGTGCTCGCGGCAGCGGGACTCGACGCCGCGCTCTTCCCCGAGATCCTCGAATCGACGGCCGTTGCAGGAACCCTCACGACCGAGTCTGCGGATGCGCTCGGGCTGTCGGCATCCGTCCGCGTCGTGATGGGCGGCGGAGACGGACCGCTGGCTGCCGTCGGCTCGGGCATCGTCGCGCCCGAAGACGGCGCGTACGTGTGCCTGGGCACCTCGTCGTGGATCTCGTTCGCGAGCCTCGCCCCGCTGCACGACCCGCAGATGCGCACCATGACCTTCGACAACGTCGTGCCGGGTTCCTTCGTGCCGACCGCGACCATGCAGGCAGGTGGCGCATCGGTGCAGTGGATCGCCGAGGCTCTCTCGCCCGACCCCGCGCACCCCGACACCGCGCGGCTCACGGCTGAGGCCGGTGGCGACCTCGACACGGAAGACCTCTACTTCCTCCCCTACCTGCTCGGCGAGCGCTCTCCCCTGTGGGACCCGCACGCCCGCGGAGCCTTCGTCGGCCTCGGTCGCCACCACACCCGAGCCCACCTCACCCGCGCCGTGCTCGAGGGCGTGGCGTACAACCTGCTCACCTGCATCCAGGCGTTCCGCGAATCCGGCGCCACGATCGACCGCATCGACGCGGTCGGCGGCGGAGCCCAGAGCGACGCCTGGCTCGGCATCCTCGCCGACGTCTGGGGTGTGCCGATCCGCCGCCGCACGATCGTCGAAGAGGCCAACAGCCTCGGCGCCGCGGTCACGGGGGCGGTCGGCCTCGGCCTCGCCGATTTCTCGGCGGCCAGGGCGCTCAGCGAGGTCACGGCGGAGTTCACACCGGATGCCGGTCGGCACGCCGTCTACGCGCAGCGCCACGCCCGCTTCGTCGACGCCTACACCGCGCTCGAGCCGTGGTTCGCTTCCGCGCCGCCCGCCGACCAGGGCGCCTGATGGGAGTCATCCTCGCCACCAGCCGCTCGTTCTCGGACGGCGACCTCGATCTCTTCGGGCGCGCGCAGGCCGCCGGCCACGAGATCGTCCGCGGTCCCGCGCATCACGGACTCACCGAGCTCGCGCCGCTTCTCGCCGCGGCCGAGGGGTGGATCGCCGGCACGGGCCCTGTGACCGACGAGCACCTCGCCGCCGCCCCGAACCTCAGAGTCGTCGCCCGCTACGGCGTCGGCACCGAGGCGGTCGATCTCGATGCGGCGCTGCGACGCGGCATCCCGGTGACGAACACACCGGGTGCGAATGCGGATGCCGTCGCCGACCACGCCCTCGGACTCATGCTCGCCGCTCTCCGGTTCATCCCCGACGGCGATCGCCGCGTGCGGATCGGCGACTGGAGCGTGCGGCGCGGCCGCGAACTCGGAGCAGCCACCGTCGGCATCGTCGGCTTCGGCCGCATCGGCCAGGGCGTCGCCCGGCGCCTGCACGGGTTCGGCTCGCGGGTGCTCGCGGCCGATCCCTTCCTGCCGTCCGACGTCATCGTCGAGCGCGGCGCCGAACCGACCGATCTCGACGAGCTGTTCCGATCGGCCGATCTGATCACCCTCCACGCCCCCGGTGGGCAGACGCTGGTCGATGCGGCGCGCCTCGACAGCATCCGCCCCGGCCTGATCCTGGTGAACACCGCGCGCCCCGACCTCGTCGACGAGACGGCGATCGCGGCCGCTCTGCGCGACGGCCGTCTCGGTGGATACGCCGCCGACACCCTAAACGGCGACACGGCGGCGAGCTCGAGCCCGCTGCTCGCGGCCGACCTCGCCGACCGCGTGACCGTCACCCCACACCTCGGCGCGCAGACCACGCAGGCCGTCGACAACATGGGCTCGATGTCGCTCGACGACGTCCTCGCGATTCTCGCGGGCCGTGTGCCCGCTCATCCCGTCTCTCGCCGATCCTGAAGGAACCGCCATGACCCTCACCGACGCCCCCGCAACTCCCGCCACCCCCACCACCCCCGCGACTCCCGCGACTCCCGCCACTCCCGCCACTCCCGCGACTCCCGAGACCGGCGGCTACATGGGCTTCGTCGGCGTGAGCACCGGATCGTCGTCGATCATGAAGGTGTTCCCGAAGTGGGCCGAGGTGCTGGGCCTGCCCACCGAGAACCTCATCGGGCATGACCTGCCGATGGACGCGACGCCGGCGCAGTACGTCGCGATGGTCGAGCAGATCCGCGACGACCCGAATCACCGGGGCGCGCTCGTCACCACCCACAAGATGAATGTCTTCGCGGCGGCATCCGACCGCTTCGACGAGCTCGACCCTTTCGCGGTCTCGTGCTCCGAGATCTCGAGCATCTCGAAGCGGGGCGACCGTCTGATCGGCCGCGCCAAGGACCCTCTCACGGTCGACCTCGCGCTGAACGACTTCCTCCCGACCGACCACTTCGCCCGCACCGGAGGGCAGGTCGTGATCCTCGGCGCCGGCGGGTCGGGCACCGCTCTCAGCTGGGCACTGGCGGAGCGAGCGGATGCTCCGGCGAAGATCACCGTGACCGCCCGCGACGACGACAAGCTCGACCACCTGCGCGAGGTGCACCGCCAGCACGGCACCCCCGAGGGGCTCATCACGTACGCGCGCACCGACACGGTGCAGGATGCTGCGGCGATCGTCGCTGCGGCCCCAGCGGGCTCGCTGATCGTGAACGCCACGGGTCTCGGCAAGGACCGCCCCGGCTCGCCGTTGCCCGACGATGTGGTGTTCCCCGAGGGCGCCTGGGTGTGGGAGTTCAACTACCGCGGCTCGCTGGAGTTCCTGCATCAGGCGCGCGCCCAGGAAGCAGCCCGGGGTCTGCATGTGGTCGACGGCTGGCGGTACTTCATCCACGGCTGGTCGCAGGTCGTCGCCGACGTGTTCGAGATCGACCTCACCCCCGAGATCGTCGAGCAGCTCGCCGAGGCTGCCGAATCGGTGCGCTGATGCCGATTGTCCGCACGGTTCTCGGCGACATCGACCCGACGCTGCTCGGGGCGACGGACTATCACGAGCACCTGTTCCAGATTTCGCCCCTGCTGGTCGGCGACGAGCTCGACGACGAAGACCTGTCGGGTCGCGAGACGGCGCTGCTGAAGGCGAGCGGCTTCGCGACGATGGTCGACGCGACTCCCTTCGGGCTCGGGCGCGACCCCGAGGCCGTCGCGCGCATCAGCGACGGCACCGGCATGCACGTCGTCGCGACCACAGGGCGCCATCGCGAGGCGCACTACGGCGACGACCACCCGATGCACGTGTGGAGCGTCGAGCGCCTCACCGAGCTGTTCGTCGCCGAGGTGACGCGGGGGATGCTGGTCGACGACGCGCTGGTGTTCGAGACGCCCGACGTGCCGCGTGCCGCAGCGCCCGACGGCTCGCCGGTGCGCGCCGGGATGCTCAAGGCCGGCGTCGGCTACTGGAGCATCACCCCGTTCGAGCACACGACCCTGCTCGCCGTCGCCGCGGCGCATCGCGCGACCGGGGCGCCGGTGATGGTGCACCTGGAGTTCTGCACCGCCGCCCATGAGGTCCTCGATCTGCTCGAGGCGGGTGGCGTGGCATCCGATCGGGTCGTGCTCGCGCACGCCGATCGCGATCCGGACGCCGGGCTGCACGCCTCGCTCGCCGAGCGCGGCGCGTACCTCGGATACGACGGCTTCGCCCGCCCCCGCACGAGGTCGGATGCCGAGCTGCTCGCCCTCACCGAGCGGGTCGTCGAGCTCGGCGCGGCCAACCGGGTGCTGCTCGGCGGCGACGTCGCCCGGCGGACCCGGTACATCTCCTACGGCGGCATGCCCGGTCTCGCCTACCTCGGCGAGCGCTACCTGCCACGGCTGCGCTCCGCTGTCGGAGACGACGCCGTGGAGCGGATGCTGGTCGCCAACCCCGCCCGTCTGCTCACCCTGTCTTCCTGATCCCGCATCCACCCTCCGCCCCTCACACAGAAAGCCCCTCGCCCGAAGGTGAGGGGCTTCCCGTCAGATCAGCGGGTCACTCGTAGAGGACCGCTGCGATGTTCTCATCCTCGAGGTTCGTGCTGTCGTACCAGTACGAACCGGTGTCGTAGAACTCGTCGACATCCTCGCCGTTGGCGGCGTCGTATGCCGCCTGGACGACCTGCTTGCCGATGCCGATCGGGTCCTGCGTGATGGCGCCGGCCATGGTGCCGTCCTTGATGGCGTTGATCTGCGCGGCGCCGGAGTCGAAGCCGACGATCGTGATCTTGCCCTTCTCGAGACCGAGCTCGTTCACGGCGTTCACGACGCCGATGGCCGAACCCTCGTTGGTGCCGTAAATGCCCTTGAGGTCGGGGTGGGCGGCGATCAGCGTCTTGGCGATGTCGGCCGACTTCAGGTGGTCGCCGTCACCGTACTGGATGTCGACGATCTCGATGTCGGGGTAGTCCGCCTCGATCTTCTCGACGAATCCGTCACGACGCTCGACACCGGTCGAGTTGATGTTCGAGTGACCGACGATGGCGACTTCGCCCTCGCCTCCGATCAGCTCGGCCATGTGCTCTGCGGCCAGTGCGCCGGCGACCTTGCTGTCGGTCGCCGAGAGGCTGAGTCCGACGTCTCCGTCGCACGGAGCGTCGAAGTAGACGACCGGGATGTCTTTCGACTTCGCCTGCTCGAGCGGGGCGACGCACGCCTCGGGGTCGAGGGCTGCGTAGGCGATGGCGTCCGGGTTCTTGTCGATCGCGGTGGTCAGCATCTCGAGCTGCTGGGCGATCTCGGTCTCGGCGGCCGGGCCCTCGAACGTGATCTTCACGCCGAGCTCGTCTGCCTTCTCCTGAGCGCCCTGCTTGACTGCCTGCCAGAACTGGTGCTGGAAGCCCTTCGAGACGAGCGCGATGTACATCTCGCCGTCGCCGCTCGATCCGTCGCCACTGCCTTCTTCGATGACGTCACCGCCGCCGGCGCAGCCCGCGAAGACGAGGGCGGATGCGGCCACGAGTGCCGCGAATGCGGTCTTCTTGCCGAATTTCATGGAAACTCCATTGTTCTCTGTGTGGTGGTGGGGGGTGTAGATCTGTGAGATCAGGTGCGCTGGCGGTTGCGCAGCGAGTCGAGGAACACGGCCAGCAGCACGACGATGCCGACGACGATGTTCTGCCACTCCGACTGGATCGACATGATGCGCAGGCCGTTGACGAGAACGCTCATGATGAGCGCGCCGATCACGGTGCCGAGGATCGACCCGCGTCCGCCGAGCAGCGACGTCCCGCCGATGATGACCGCGGCGATCGCCTGCAGCTCGTAGCCGGTGCCGATCTGCGGCTGCGCCGAGTCGAGGCGGGCGGCGATCACGATGCCGGCGATGCCGGTGAATGCTCCCGCGAACATGTAGATGAGGATCGTCCAGCGGCGCGTGTTCACACCCGACAGCCGGGTGGCCTCTTCGTTCGAGCCGATCGCGAAGGTGTAGCGGCCGAGCAGCGTCTTCGACAGCACCAGCCAGGCGATGATCGCGGCCACCGCGGTGATCAGAACGGCGTTCGGGATGCCGGGGATGATCACGCCGAGCGCGATCTTCTTGAAGTCGGGGGCCGACGTCGAGAAGTAGATCGGCGAGACATTCGAGATGACGAGGGCGAGTCCGCCGGCGATCATCATCATCGCGAGGGTCGCGATGAACGGGGGCAGACGCAGGAACGTGATGTTGATGCCGTTCACGAGCCCCATCAGCACACCGGTGAGCACGCCGCCGATCACGCCGACCCAGACCGGGAGCCCCATGTTCGTCACGAACACACCCGTCATCACGGCGCAGAGCGCCATGCCGGTTCCGATCGAGAGATCGATGCCGCCCGTGATGATGACGAAGGTCGTGCCGAGGGCGAGGATGCCGATGACCGCGGTCGACAGCAGCACCGTGGCGATGTTGCTGAAGGTGAAGAAGTTCGGGCTGGCGATCGAGAAGAAGATCACCAGGACGATCAGCGTGCCGAAGGCCAGCGACTGCTGGAGCTGACGACGGAGGAATCCGCCGATGTCGCGCTTGTCGGTGTTCTCGTCGACTGCCGTCTGGATGATCGTCGTCGTCGACGATCCGGACTGCTGTGGGGTGCTCATCAGTCTTCCTCCCCGTGGGCTGCGAGTTGCATGATCTTCTCCTGGCTGGCTTCCTCGTTGCGGAGCGTTCCGGTGATGCGACCGTTCGCGAAGACCGCGATGCGGTTCGCGACGCGGAGGATCTCCGGCAGTTCCGACGAGATGACGATGATGGACTTGCCCTGGTCAGCGAGCTGCTGCATCAGGCGGTAGATCTCTTCCTTGGCGCCGACGTCGATCCCTCGGGTCGGCTCGTCGAAGATGAGGATGTCGCAGTCGCGCATCAGCCACCGGGCGATGACGACCTTCTGCTGGTTCCCACCCGAGAGCAGCTTCACGACCTGGTTCACCGAGGGCGTCTTGACCCTCAGCTGCTGCACGTACTCCTTGGTGCGGTTCTTCGCCTTGGCGTCACCCATCCAGCCGATGCCGTTGGCGTACGACCCGAGAGAGGCGAGCACCGTGTTGAACGTCACGTCCTGCTCGAGCATCAGGCCCAGCAGCTTGCGGTCCTCCGAGAGGTAGCCGAGGCCGTGCTTCACGGCATCCGCCGGCTGTCCGATGCGCACGGGATCGCCGCCGATCGCGATCGTGCCGCCTTCGCGGTGGTCGGCGCCGATGATGGCCCGCGCGGTCTCGGTGCGACCAGCACCCATGAGGCCGGCGAACCCGAGGATCTCCCCCTTGTGCAGCTGGAACGACACGTCTTTCAGCAGGCTCTTGGTCGAGAGCCCCTGCACGTCGAGCACGATCGGGTCGTTGATGTGGTCCCGGGCCTGCGGCCGGGTTCCCTCGTCGATCACGCGTCCGACCATCATCTCGATGATCTTCGGGATGCTGACTTCTGATTTCTCCAGTGATCCGATGTATGTGCCATCGCGGAGCACCGTGACGCGGTCGGCGAGGCGCCGCAGCTCGTCCATGCGGTGCGAGATGTAGACGATGCCGGTGCCCGATGCCCGCAGCTGCTCGATGAGCACGAAGAGGGTCTCGGTCTCGGAATCGGTGAGTGCGGATGTCGGCTCATCCATGATGAGCACCTTGGCGTTGAACGAGAGCGCCTTGGCGATCTCGACCATCTGCTGCTCGGCCACGGTGAGCTCGCCGACGAGCTGTCGCGGGTTCACCCGGATGCCCAGTCGCTGCAGCAGCTCGGCGGTCTGCGCGTTGAGCTTGCGCTCCGACAGGAACGGGCCGGTCGTGGGCTCACGGCCCACGAAGATGTTCTGAGCCACGGTGAGATCGGGCATCAGGTTGAGTTCCTGGTGGATGATCGTGATCCCGAGCTGCTGCGCCTGCAGCGGGCTGGTGAGCTCGACCTCCTCACCCTCGAACGTGATCGTGCCCTCGTCCTTGGTGTAGATCCCCGAGAGGATCTTCATGAGAGTCGACTTGCCCGCGCCGTTCTCCCCCACGAGCACCAGCACCTCACCGGCGCGCACCTCGAGGTGCACGTCCTTGAGAGCCTGCACACCGGGGAATCCCTTGCTGATCCCCTCGACTCTGAGAATGGGGTCACTCATGTGCTCACCTGCTTCCTTGAAGGTCTTCGTGCGGTATTCCGGTCGGGTCCGGAAACATCGGATCAATTCTGCGCCCTGCGCCCCGCCCTGCGCAAGTTGTATCTAAATGTAACTAAGAGTCATCAGGAAGGGAAGACCTGTAATAACAAGTTGGCGACAGGTCTCCCGACCGGGTGACGAGCCGGCTCAGTGCAACCGGATCGAGTCGACGGCGACGAGCTTGTCGCGGATGTACGCGTTGGCGTGCGCTCCGAGCTCGACGTTGTCGTTCCAGAGGTTGCGCCAGATCCCCAGCATGCGACTGAGGTCGGGAGCGACCACGGCCGACGAGAACGACTCGAACACGATCGGACCGTCGTAGCCGATGCGGCCGAGCGCCTTGAAGAAGGTGTCGAAGTCTACGGTGCCGGTGCCGAGATAGCCGCGGTGGCTCTCGCCGATGTGCACGTATCGCAGGGCCGGAGCGGCATCGAGGACCGGCGCGAACATATCCGACTCCTCGATGTTCATGTGATACGTGTCGAGGTGGATGCCGAGGTTCGGCCGATCGATCTCCGCGAGGTAGGCGAGAGCCTGCCGCGCGGTGTTCAGCACGTTGGTCTCGTAGCGGTTGACGACCTCGAGCGAGACCGAAATGCCGCGCTCGGCAGCGTGGTCGGCGACGCGGGCGATCGTGCGGCGGCTGCTCTCGAGACCTTCGGGGGTGACCGGGTCCATGTACTTCTGCATCGCGCTGTAGATCACGCCGCAGAAGTGCCGGCCGCCCAGCTCGGCCAGCACATCGACGGCCTTCACCAGCAGCGCCTCCCCCGAGGCGACGACTGCCGGATCAGAACTGGTCACATCCGTGGACCCCGAGAGACCGAGCGATGCGCTCACGGCGAGGTCATGCTCTTCGAGCGCATCCTTGGCTGCAGCGACGTCGAACGAGAACGGATCCATGAGCGGGAACTCGATGAGGTCGAATCCCGCCGCCTTCGTCTTCTCGACGGAGAGGCGGATGCCGTCGGCATCGAAGTGTCCGGTCCAGACGAGCCCGTGGCATCCGATGTTCATGAGACCTCTCGGAGACGGGTGTGCGGCACCTTCGCCTCGGCAGGATTGGCACGTTGCAACTCTGCGTTCAGGTCACGGTACGGGGTGGCGGATGCCGTGTCAAGAAGTTTCTTGGCACGTGCCAATCGCTCGGCTACTGTGGAGTCGTCAGTGCCGCGCGGGCGCGCAGCACCCTTCGCGCATGCGCGCACCGACGCCGTCGACAAGGAGCTCCATGCCAGCCAGCGTCAAAGACGTCGCCGCCCTCGCCGGGGTCTCCTCCTCG
The DNA here is from genome assembly GCF_001423485.1 of Microbacterium sp. Leaf320. Taxonomy (GTDB): domain Bacteria; phylum Actinomycetota; class Actinomycetes; order Actinomycetales; family Microbacteriaceae; genus Microbacterium. The sequence goes on along the minus strand of NZ_LMOD01000002.1, from coordinate 940,989 downwards.
ACCGTCTCGAACTACCTCAACCACCCTCACGTGCTCGGAGAGTCGAGCGCCGCGAAGGTGCGGGACGCGATCGAGCGGCTGGGCTACGTACCGAACGAATCGGCCCGACAGCTGCGAGCGGGGTCGAGCAAGGCGCTCGCGCTGATCCTGCTCGACGCGTGGCTGCCGTACTTCCATGAGCTCTCCCGCGGCGTCGAAGACGTCGCGCGCGAGGGAGGCTGGTCGCTCTTCTTCAGCAACAGCAACCGAGACGCCGGCACCGAACGCCGCAACATCGACATGTTCGAGGCGCACCGGGTGCAGGGCATCGTGATCTACCCCCTCGAAGACGTCGTGCCACGGCTCGAACAGCTCGCGGAGCGCGGCATCCGCTCGGTCGTCGTCGGCCCGATCCCCGACTCGCCCACCGTCGGATCCGTACGTTTCGACGACCGCGGCGGCGGACGCCTCGCCGGCGAGCATCTGCTGTCGATCGGTCGTCGCCGCATCCTGTTCCTCGGGGCTCCGAGCGTCAGCCAGTCGAACGACCGCCTGCAGGGTCTGCGTGACGCCGTCGTGGGCACGGATGCCACGGTCGACGTGTTCGACGTGCCGCATCTGACGACCGAGGACGGTCTGGAGATCGCCGAGCGGATCGTCGCGTCGCCCGCCGCCGACCGCCCAGACGCGATCTTCGCTGCGAACGACATGGTCGCGATCGGGGTGCTCACCCGGCTGATGCGCGAGGGTATCCGCGTTCCGGAGGAGATCGCACTGGTCGGCTTCGACGACGTCGCGCAGGCGCACCAGACCGTCGTACCGCTGACGAGCGTGCGCCAGCCCGGGTACGAGATCGGCCGAGCGGCAGGTGCCGCCCTGATCCGTCAGCTCACCGACCCCACCGCCGACCTCCCCGCGCCGACGCCGTTCGCCGCCGAGCTCGTGGTCCGCGAGTCGACCGTCGGGCGTTGAGTCAGGCGGGGATCAGCCCTTCCTCAGCGAGCTCAGCCCACAGGGCGCCGGGAATCTCGAGTGCCGCGTACTCCGCGTTCTGCGTCAGCTGCGTCGGCCGACTGCCACCGACGACGACCGAGCGCACCACATCGGACTGCAGCGGGAACTGGATCGCTGCGGCGGGAAGCGGCACGTCATGCTCGGCGCACACCCGCGCGATGCGCAGCAGCCGCTCCCAGAGCGCATCCGGCAGCTGACCGTACTCGTATCGGCCATCCCGACGCGGCTCGCTCGATGCAAGCAGACCCGAGTTGAAGACGGATGCCGCGACGATCCCGGTTCCGGTCTCACGGCAGGCCGGCAGCACGTCGGCAGCGGCGGGCTGCTCGAGCAGCGTGTACCGCCCCGCGACCATGATCAGGTCGAGATCTGCGGATCGCACGGATGCGGCGAGCGCGTCTGACACCATCGACCCGATCCCGACTGCGGCCACCTGGCCGTCGGCCCGCAGCTGCTCGAGCGCCGGCAGGGCCTCGGCGAGCGCGAGATCGAGGTCGTGACGCTCGGGGTCGTGCAGGTAGAGCAGATCGATGCGCTCGATGCCGAGGCGCTCGCGCGACTCGTCGAGGCTCGCGCGGATCCCGGATGCCGAGAAGTCCCACACCCGCTGCAGGTCGTCGGGCACGTGGAAGTCGTTCGCGGTGTCGAGGCCGCCGTCGTGGTCGGGGTTCGGCCGCAGCAGCCGACCGACCTTCGTCGACAGCACGTACTCGTCGCGGGGCTTGGTCTGCAGGAAGGCACCGAGGCGGCGCTCCGAGAGTCCGAGCCCGTAGTGCGGAGCCGTGTCGAAGTAACGGATGCCGCTGTCCCACGCCGCATCCAGCACGGCCCACGACTCGTCGTCGCTCAGCTCGCGGAAGAGGTTCCCGACGTTCGCGGCGCCGTATCCGAGACGGGGGACCGTCAGCCGCGCGGAAGCCCCCGAAGACTCAGGCGCCGACATGCTGACCCGTCCACGTGTAGGCGGCGATGCTCTCGGCCTTCATCTCCATGCCCGAGCCTGCCGCGGTCGGCGCCATGTACGAGCCGCCCTGGATGTCGGTGGGGATCATGAAGTGCTCGTGCAGGTGGTCGACGAACTCGATCATGCGTCCCTCACGCGTGCCGGTGACGGCGACGAAGTCGAACATCGACAGGTGCTGCACCGCCTCGCACAGACCGACACCTCCGGCGTGCGGGCAGACCGGCACGCCGAACTTGGCGGCCAGCAGCAGGTTGGCGATGTTCTCGTTGACGCCCGCGACGCGCACTGCGTCGATCTGCATGACCGAGATCGCCTCGGCCTGCAGCAGCTGTTTGAAGATCACCCGGTTCTGCGCGTGCTCGCCGGTGGCGACCCTGATCGGCGCCACACCTCTCGCGATCTCGGCGTGACCGAGCACGTCGTCAGGGCTCGTGGGCTCCTCGATCCACGCGGGGTGGAACTCGGCGAGCGCGTTCACCCACTCGATCGCCTCCGACACCTCCCAGCGCTGGTTCGCGTCGATCGCGATGGGGAAGTCGGGTCCGCAGACCTCGCGGGCCTTGCGGAACCGGCGGATGTCGTCGTCGAGGTCGGCACCGACCTTGAGCTTGATCTGGGTGAATCCGTCGGCCATCGCCTCGCGGGCGAGCCGCTCGAGCTTCTCGTCGGAGTAGCCCAGCCACCCGGGGCTCGTCGTGTATCCGGGGTATCCGGTGGCGAGCAGCTCGCGCTCCCGCTCGAGGCGACCGGGCTCGGCGGCGCGCAGGATCTCGAGTGCGTCCTCGGGCGTCAGCGCATTGGTGAGGTAGCGGAAGTCGACGAGCCCGACGAGCTCCTCCGGCGTCATCCGCGCGAGCAGCTGCCAGAGCGGCAGGCCGGCGCGTTTGGCCTTGATGTCCCACAGCGCATTGATGACGGCGCCGATGGCCATGTGCATGACGCCCTTCTCGGGGCCGAGCCAGCGCAGCTGCGAGTCGCCGATGATGTCGCGGAACGTCGTGCCCATGTCGTCGAGCAGCGGTTCGATCTCACGGCCGACCAGGTGTCCGGCGAGCGCGTCGATCGCGGCCACCTGCACGTCGTTGCCGCGGCCGATCGTGAAGACGAACGCGTGACCATCGACGCCGTCTTCGGCATCCGTGCGCACGATCACGTACGCGGCCGAGTAATCGGGGTCGGGGTTCATGGCATCCGACCCGTCCAGACTCAGCGACGTGGGGAAGCGGATGTCGGTCGTGTCGAGGGCGACGATGCGGCTCACGGGTTCCTCTCGGGCACGGGACGGATATCCGTGCAGATCTCTTGGAGTGTAAACATCCGATGTCTATACTGTCAACGAGACGGGCCGCCCCGGCGTGCCCCTCTCACCCGGCATCCTCACTGATCAGGAGAGACATGAAGTTCGCACGTCTAGGCACCCTCGGCGCCGAGATCCCCGTCCTCGTCGAAGGCGACCGCTACCTCGATCTGCGGGCCGTGACATCCGATGTGAACGGTGATTTCCTCGCCGGCGACTTCCGGGCGCGCATCGAAGCCGCCCGCGCCGCCGACGAGCTTCCCGTGCTCGACGAGGCCGCCGCGATGCGCATCGGAGCTCCGATCGCCCGCCCCAGCGCCGTCATCTGCATCGGCCAGAACTACGCGGCCCACGCCCGTGAGTCGGGCGCCGAGCCGCCGACCGTGCCGATCATGTTCCTGAAGACGCCGAACACGGTGGTCGGCCCGAACGACGCGGTCACGATTCCCCGCGGCAGCGAGAAGACCGATTGGGAGGTCGAGCTCGGCATCGTCATCGGCGTCCGCGCCGCCTACCTCGATTCGCCCGAACAGGCCGACGCGCACATCGCCGGCTACGTCACCGCGAACGACGTCTCGGAGCGCGCCTTCCAGATGGAGGTCTCGGGCGGGCAGTGGTCGAAGGGCAAGATCGCCCCCGGGTTCAACCCGACCGGTCCGTGGCTGGTCACCCCCGACGAGGTCGACGTCGACAACCTGCAGCTGCGCAGCTGGGTCAACGGCGAGCCGAGGCAGGACTCGAACACGGACGACATGATCTTCGACGTGCGCGTGATCGTGCACCACCTGTCGCAGTACGTCACGCTCGAGCCGGGCGATCTGATCCTCACCGGCACCCCGCAGGGCGTCGCCTTCGGCGGCAAGTTCCCCTACCTGAGGGCCGGCGACGTGGTCGAGATCGAGATCGAAGGACTCGGGCATCAGCGCCAGGAGTTCGTGGCATGGGAGGCACAGAAGTGAGCAACGCACTCGAGGGACTCGTCGCGATCGTCACCGGCGGAGCATCCGGCATCGGCGCCGCCATCGCCGCCCGCCTGCACGCCGACGGAGCGCAGATCGCGGTGCTCGACCGCGACACCTCAGGAGCGGATGCCGCGTTCGCCGCGTTCACGGCCGACGTGTCCGACCGTGCTTCGGTGGATGCCGCCGTCGCGGCCGTCGCCGAGGAGTTCGGCCGCATCGACATCGTGGTCAACAACGCCGGGGTCGGCGCGCAGGGCGACATCAGCGCGAACGACGACGACGAATGGGCCCGTGTGCTCTCGATCAACGTCACCGGCATCGCGCGCGTGACCTCGGCTGCGCTGCCCTGGCTGAAGAAGTCGCCGAGCGCGGCCGTCTGCAACACGGCATCCATCGCCTCGACCACCGGCCTTCCGCAGCGCGCGCTGTACAGCGCATCGAAGGGTGCAGTCTCGGCCCTGACCCGCGCGATGGCGGCTGATCATCTGCGCGAGGGCATCCGCGTCAACGCGGTGAACCCCGGCACCGCCGACACTCCGTGGGTCGGACGCCTGCTCGATTCGGCCGACGATCCGGCCGCCGAGCGCGCCGCCCTCGAGGCCCGCCAGCCGCACGGCCGCCTGGTCTCGCCCGACGAGGTCGCCGCAGCTGTCGCGTACCTCGTGAGCCCCGCCGCGGGGTCGACCACCGGCACATTCATCGAGGTCGACGGCGGCATGGCGCAGCTGCGCCTGCGTCCCGCCGGCTGAGTCACCGCATCCGGTTGGCTGCGCCGACCGCAACCTCGCCAACGGGCGCTCGCCTACGGGCGCTCGCCGCGCAGCCAGCCCAGGATGCCGCGGCGCGGTCGCTCCTCCCGAGCATCCTCGCGGGCGGGCCGCTGGCCGATCCGATAGAACTCCTCGGCATTGCGCCAGAGGATCGCGTCGACGTCGTGTCCGCGACGCTCAGCCCAGGCGATCACGGCATCCGCCCACCGGCTGCGCGCCGTCGGCTGATAGGTCGGCGAGCCGTCTTCCGGTGCGTGCGGGTCGCCCTCCTCCGCGGGGCCGATCACCGAGACCGGCCAGTCGCTCCCCCACATCAGCCGTTCGATGCCGAACGCATCCGCCGCGGCGTCGAGGAAAGGCTCGAGCTGCTCTGGCGACCAGTCGCCACCGGCTTCGCCCGGCAGGCCCGACAGCTTGCACCACACGTGCGGATGCCGTGCCAGATCGTCGAGATCGCGCACCCACTCCATCGTCGGCGCGACCGGAGCCTCCGCCGTGCCGACCTCGGGCTTGCCGAGATGATCGAGAACCATCCGCAGTTCGGGCACGGCTCCTGCGAGGCGGGCGATCTCGGGCAGCTGCGGGGCGCGCACGCACGCGTCGAACGACCAGTTCCGGGCGGCGACCTCGCGCGCCCCGGTCACGAACGCGGCAGACACCGCGAGTCCGTCGGGTTCGCCCTGCAGGTTGTGACGCACGCCGACCACCAGAGGCTCGGCGGCGAGACCCTCCAGGTGCGCTGTCGTGTCGGTGCCGCGGTCGAGCCTCGCGCCGGCGACGATGCCGACGACGCCGGCCTCATCGGCCTGATCGGCGACCCATCGCACCTCGGCGAGGAAGTCGTCTTCGATCGTCTCGGCCTGCACGAAGACCGACTTCTCGACCGTGGCGACGTCGATCGGCGAGTGCTCGATCTCGAGCGCCGCGAACTCCCACGCGAGCGGGCCCTCCAGCCAGGTGTAGGTCAGAGCCTCTGGCGACCACAGGTGCAGGTGCGAATCGAGTACGCGCATGCTCCCATCCTGCCGCAGACATCCGATGAATGGCTAGGATGACGCCATGGCAGTGACTGACGAGGCGATCGAGAAGATCAAGGCGATGATCGTGTCCGGCGAGCTGGCTCCCGGCGATCGACTCCCTCCCGAGAAGGAGCTGTCCGAGCGTCTCGGTCTGTCACGCAACTCGATGCGCGAGGCCGTCAAGGCGCTCGAGGTCATCCGCGTGCTCGACGTGCGCCGCGGCGACGGCACCTATGTCACGAGCCTCGAACCGCACCTGCTGCTCGAGGCGATCTCGTTCGTCGTCGACATGCACGACGACGACTCGATGCTCGAGATCTTCGCTGTGCGACGGATGCTCGAGTCGCAGGCGACGGGCCTTGCCGCGACCCTCGGCGACGACGACGCGATCGCAGAGCTCGAACGCGAGGTCGACTCGATCGACGCGACGGTCAGCATCGAAGAGCTCGTGGAGCACGACATCCGGTTCCACCGCGAGATCGTGGGCATGGCCGGCAACGCCTACCTCGCCAGCCTCATCGAGCATCTGAGCAGCCAGACCGTGCGCGCCAGGGTGTGGCGCGGGCTCACCGAGGGCGGCGCCGTCGAGCGCACCCTGTCGGAGCATCGGGCGATCGCCGATGCCATCGCGCGCCGGGACTCTGGACTCGCGACGTCGCTCGCGACCGCGCATATCGCCGGGGTCGAACGGTGGCTGCGCCAGGCGGCATCCGCCTGAGTCGTTCGGTTCTCAGCACAGAAGCGTCGTCGGCGACCGCAGATCTGCGGAACCGCGCGGAGCCGGTCCGTCTACTGACACATCCATGCTGGATTGCGAACGAGGCGACCCGAGTCTCAGGCCCCGAGTCGCCCCATCGCCGCGTCGAACTCGGCGGCCGAGCTGTCGCTGACCTCGTGGAACAGCACCTGCTCGATCACGTCGGGTGCGGCCGTGAAGTACGGCACGCCAGCGAGCCGCAGACCGGTGATGTCGTCGGGTGAGCGCAGGCTGGCCGCGAGCACGTTCGACTCGCTGCCGGCGCAGACCTCCTGCATGCGCGCGATCACAGCGTCGCCGTCGATGCCGGCATCCCGCATCCGCCCGAGGTACGGGGCGATGTACCGCGCTCCGATCGAGGCGCACGCCAGCGCCTGAGCGACCGAATACACGGCGGTGACGAGCACGGTCGCGCCATCGCGCACGAGAGCGGATGCCGCGGCGAACCCGTCGCGCGTCGCCGGCACCTTCACGGCCACGCGGTCGCCGAGCGCGCGGATGCCCTCGGCGTTGCGCAGGAACGATGCGGTGTCGCCGCCCCACGTCTGGAAGAAGATCTCGCGGGCGCCTTCGCTCGACCAGCGGGCGTACAGGTCGGGGATCTCCGCGGCGGTGCGGCCGCCCCGCTCGAGGATCGTGGGGTTGGTCGTGACGCCGTGCACGACCCCTGCGGCAAGCAGGGAGGCGACGCGATCGACGTCCGCGCTGTCGACATAGAGACGGGGGGCCAACACGGTCATCGGGTCTCCTTGCGCACAACCTGTCGTTACAGGTTCGGATTCGGCTAATGTAATGACAGCCGCGGAGGATGTCAAAGCACCCCGCATCGACGACGATCAGGAGTGCCATGACAGCCGCCACCTCGCCCGATCGCACCGGCGTCGTCATCGTCGGCAGCGTGACCGCAGACGTGACGACCTTCTCGACCCGGCTCCCGGCCCGCGGCGAGACCATCCTCGGCGATGAGTTCACCCTCATGCTCGGCGGCAAGGGTGCGAACCAGGCAGTGGCCGCTGGGCGCTCAGGAGCTCGCACGAGCTTCGTCGGATGCGTCGGCGACGACCTCTTCCACGACCTCGTCGTCGACGGCCTGAGCGAGGCCGGTGTCGATCTCACGCACCTGCGCACGGTGCCGGGACCGACGGGCATCGCCCACATCCGCGTCGACGCCTCGGCCCAGAACGACATCGTGATGGTGCCGCTCGCCAATGCCGCTCTCAGCACCGAGCAGATCGACGCAGCACTCGCCGCCCTCGCGCCGACCACGTCGGTGCTGCTGACACAGCTCGAGACGCCCTCGGCCCTCACCGCTCACATCACGTCGCGCGGCCGCGAGCACGGCATGACCGTCATCCTCGACCCCGCGCCCGCCGCCCAGCTCGACGACGCGGTCTGGGCGAGCATCGACATCGTGACGCCCAACGAGACCGAGGCCTCGGTTCTCAGCGGCATCGAGGTGACGGATGCCGCATCGGCAGCCCTCGCCGGACGCTGGTTCCTCGACCGCGGCGTCGGCGCGGCCGTGATCACGCTCGCGGGTCAGGGCTCGTGCGTCGTGACGGCAGACGGAGCATCCGTCGTCCCGCCCTTCCCCGTCGAGGCCGTCGACACCACCGCGGCCGGCGACGCCTACGCCGGGTACCTCGGTGCGGCGCTCGCGAACGGACGGTCGCTGACCGATGCCGTGCGCGTGGCGACCGCGGCGGGAGCCCTCGCAGTGACGAAGCAGGGCGCATCGCCGAGCCTGCCGCTGCGCGCCGAGGTCGAGGCGTTCCTGGCCGCCCGAGAAGCCCACTGACCCCCTGAGGAGCACCATGCGCAAGACAGCGACGACCATCAATCCCGCCCTCTCCCGGGTGATCAGCGAGACCGGGCACACCGATCTGCTGGTGGTCACCGACGCGGGGCTGCCGATCCCGCCGGGCTCCGAGCGCATCGACCTCGCCTACCGTCCGGGTGCGCCCGCCTTCTTCGACGTGCTCGACACGGTGCTCGCCGAGCTCGTCGTCGAGGGCGCGACCGTCTCGGAGGAGGTCGCCGAGAAGAGTCCCGAGGTGCTGGCAGGGCTGCGCGAGCGCTTCGCCGGCGAAGACTTCGAGATCGAGCTCATCCCGCACGTCGAGTTCAAGAAGCTCACGCAGTCGGCCCGCGCGTTCGTGCGCTCGGGCGAGTTCACCCCGTATGCCAACGTGATCCTGCACGCGGGAGTGGCGTACTGACATGAACGACTCGATCGACCGCCACTCCGCCGCGCCCATGTACGACCAGCTGCGCCAGCTGATCGTCGAGGGCATCACCCGAGACGGACTGCAGCCGGGCGACCCGCTGCCGGGAGAGCACCGCCTGTGCGAGCGCTACGGCATCTCGCGCACCGTCGTGCGTCAGGCGCTTGCCCAGCTCGAGCACGAAGGGCTCGTCGAGCGGGTCAAGGGCAAGGGCACCTTCGTCTCACGTCCGCGCACGAGCGAGAGCCTCGTGCACACCCTGATCGGCCTCTACGACGACGTCGAGCGGCGCGGCGGGCACGTGCACAGCGACGTGCTGCGCCACGAGCCGACCGTCGCCGACGACGAGATCGCGGCGGCCCTCGAGGTCGAAGTGGGTTCGCCCGTCGTGGTGCTCGACCGCCTCCGCCACGTCGACGGCGAGCCCTGGTCTCTCTCGACGACCTGGATGCCGGATGCCGTCGGCAATGTCACCCTCGACGTCGACCTGTCCGAGGCGTCGCTCTACCGCGTACTCGCCGACAACGGCATCGTGGCCACGAGCGGTGTGCGATCCGCCGAGGCGACGGTCGCGACGCACGAGCAGGCCCAGCATCTCGGCGTCAGCGCAGGTTCCGCCCTGCTGCGGCTGCGCAGCGTGAGTCGCTCAGCCGACGGCATCCCGATCGAGTATTTCGTCGCGCATCATCGCGGTGATCGCTCGCGGTTCGAGTTCCAGCTGCAGCAGGAGCAGTCGCAGGCGTCGCTGCTGCACGTCGACGGAGAGGGAAGCACCTCGCGCGCCGGCACCGTGCGCTAGGCGAGCGAGGTGAGCGACTGAGCTCAGCCGAGGGCCTGAGGCCGCTAGCCTGAAAGCCGAGCACGCGTCGCATCGGGTGACGCGAGCAGGGGGGCAACACCATGGTCGACGACGCGCACTCGAACGGTTCGGATCCGGATGCTGTCATCCCGACGCCTCCGGCCGCACCCCCTGCCGACCGGGGAGCCTCCGTTCCGCTGGCGCCGCCCCTGAGCGGACCGCCGGCTCCTCCCGCGCCGCAGCCGCCGGCACCCGGTGGCGCGTACGGACCGCCCGCCCCGCCGCTGCCGCCCTACGCTGCGGCTCCGCAGGCCGGGCCCTCGGGCCCCTACCCGCCGGCACAGCCGACGCAGTATCAGGCAGGTCAGTACCCGGCAGGGCAGCCGAGCCCGTACCCGCAATACCCCGCTCAGCCCGGGCAATACCCCGCCCAGCCAGGCCAGTACCCCGCTCAGCCCGGGCAGTACCCGGTGGGGCAGCAGCCGTCGGCCCCCTACGGTTCCGAGTACCCCTACCCCGCCGCGCCTCCGAGCCGCCCATCGGGGTCCGGCAGGACCGTCGGCATCGTCATCGCGGCCGTCGCGGTGTTCGTGCTGCTCGTGGTCGTCGGCATCGGGGTGGCCGTGAGCCTTTTGCTGGGCTCGAGCAGCGAGCCCGTCTCCGCTCCGCTTCCTTCCGCAACAGCCGCTCCCAGCGCGCCCTCCGACGACTCGACCGACGAGGAGCCGCCGTCCGATGACGGCGGCGACGCCGGTGCGTCCGCCATCGCCGACGTGCTGCAGGCCAAGATCGACGAGTACAAGCGGCTGCGCGACAGCGGCGCGCTGTGGCAGAGCATCCCCGACACCGAGTTCAACCGCACCGCCGTCTCGGCGTTCCTCTACTTCCTCACCGACATGAAGGTCGCGACGATCTGGGGTGTCGACGAGGCGCAGGCGCAGGAGTACGAAGAGCGGATGACGATGCTCGAGGAGCGGCTGCTCGCCCAGGAGCCGCTCGGCGACGACATCCAGATCACCCTCGAGGACGAGGTCTTCACGTACGACGGCGAGACGGGCGAGGGCGGCTACACCGCCAAGTAGCGGGGCGTTACGCTCGAAGCATGAGCGACTGGACCAGCACCGCGATCGCCCTGCTGGAAGCCGACGCGAACCGCAGTGCCGACACGCACCTGCACCTCTTCCCCTTGCCGCCCGAGTGGGGCATCGATCTGTACCTCAAGGACGAGTCGGTGCACCCCACCGGGTCGCTCAAGCACCGCCTGGCGCGCTCGCTGCTCCTGTACGGGCTGGTGAACGGCCGCATCACCGAGCACTCCACCCTCGTCGAGTCGTCGAGCGGGTCGACCGCCGTCTCCGAGGCGTATTTCGCGCGGATGCTGGGGCTGCCGTTCGTGACAGTCGTGCCGCGGTCGACGAGCCAGGAGAAGATCGACCTCATCGAGTTCTACGGCGGACGCTGCCACTTCGTCGATCGCGCAGAGGACATGTCCCCCGAGGCGCAGCGTCTCGCATCCGAATGCCACGGGCACTACCTCGACCAGTTCACGTATGCCGAGCGCGCGACCGACTGGCGGGGCAACAACAACATCGCCGAGAGCGTGTTCAGCCAGCTGTCGCAGGAGCGGCATCCGATCCCGCGCTGGATCGTCGTCGGCGCGGGCACCGGCGGCACGAGCGCGACGTTCGGCCGCTATGTGAAGTACCGCCGTCACGAAACCCAGATCGCGGTCGTCGATCCCGAGGGCTCGGCGTTCTACGACGGATGGGCGGGAACCGTCGATCCGCCGGCCGGACGCCCCAGCCGCATCGAGGGCATCGGCCGGCCGCGCGTCGAGGCCTCGTTCGTGCCGACGGTGATCGACGAGATGATCCGAGTGCCCGACGCCGGTTCGATCGCCGCGATCCGGATGCTGCGCGAACGCACGCTGCACCTCGCCGGCGGCTCGACCGGCACCAACCTCTACGGCGCCTTCCAGCTGATCGCGCGCATGCGTGCGGCCGGAGAGACCGGCAGCATCGTCACGCTCATCTGCGACAGCGGCATCCGCTACGCCGGCACGTACTTCAACGACGAGTGGGTCGCGGAGCAGGGCTGGGACCTCGCCCCGCATCGCACCCGCCTCGACCACTTCCTCGAGACCGGCGTCTGGGTCGACTGACCTGGGTTCATACCTCAGGAGATCCGGACGCGCCACACCCGCGAACACGGCTTCTCGGGCTCCGCCCGCTCACGGTTCCTGAGTTGTGGCACGTCGCGTGCCGAGACCGTCGGGCTACGCTGGCCGCATGACTACTCTCATCCTCACTGTCGCGGGTGCTGATCGCCCCGGACTCGTCGCCGCGGTCGCCGATGTCGTCGATGCCCACGAAGGCAACTGGGAGAACAGCTCGCTGGCCGAGCTCGCCGGAACCTTCGCCGGTGTGATCGAGGTGTCGGTCGCACCCGAGCACTCGGAGGGGCTGCAGGCGGCGCTCCGCGAACTGCAGGGCCAGGGTCTGCTGACGCTCGCCGTGCTCACCGGCACGCCCGCGGCGGATGCCGAGGATCAGGTGCTCGAGATCCGGATTCTCGGCAACGACCGATCCGGCATCGTCCGCGAGGTGTCCAACGTGCTGAACGCGCACGAGCTCAGCATCGAAGAGCTGGCGACAGAGACGCGGGATGCCGCGATGGCCGGCGGCCGTCTGTTCGAGGCATCTGTGATCGCACGGGTTCCCGAGTCGGTCGACCTCGACGCACTGCGCCGCGACCTCGAGCGCATCGCCACCGAGATCCAGGTCGACATCACCCTCGCCTGACACGCAGGAGTCCGAAGCACAGCGCATGGGATTCCTGGCCGTCCTCGAGCGAGTCAACGCCGCTCACCCGTGGTCGCATAATGACGCGTACGCAGGGTTCGTGCTCAGGCACGCCCGCGCGGTTCGCCGCCGTGGCGGAGACACCGCTGTCGATGTGGGCTGCGGCACCGGCAATCTGCTGAGCGCCCTGTCAAAGATCTTCCCCACCGCGATCGGCATCGAACCGGATGCCTGCACCGCGGCAACCGCCGCCCGACGGTTCACCGGAGATGCGGTGCGGATCGAAAGCCGATCCTTCGGATCCGAACCCCGCGGAGCCTATGACCTGATCACCTTCGTCGCATCCCTTCACCACATGCCGCTGCGCGCGGCACTCCAGGATGCTCGCGCGGCGTTGCGACCCGGTGGCCGCGTGATCATCGTCGGAGTCGCCCGCGAGACCTCGAAGGACGCGCTCCATTCCGGGGCGTCACTGCTGCTGAACCCGCTCGTCGGGCTCGTACGCCATCCGAAGCGTGCGACGCGACCTCCCGCGCACATGCAGGCACCGGCCACCACCGCAACGCAGTCCTTCGACGAGATCCGCGCGATCGCCGGGGATGTGCTCCCCGGCATCCGGATGCGCCGCCGCCTGTTCTGGCGGTACACGGCCTCGTGGGAGGCGCCGCTCTGACGGGACCCGCGACCGGGTCGATTCCACTCCGGACCGTCGGTTAGGCTCCGGACATGGCCGACGGAATCAGCATCTCGATCGCGGACCGCCTCACACCGAGCGACCTCCAGCAGATCGAGACACTTCTGCCCCAGCTCTCGGCGACCACTCGATTCGACGCGGCACGGGTGCTCTCGCTGCTCGAGGCGCCGAACGCAGACCTCTTCGTCGCGCGCGAGTCAGGACGGATCGTGGGGATGGCCACTCTCGCGATGGCCCCGCTCATCACCGGATGGCACGGCAGCATCGAAGACGTCGTGGTCGATCAGAGCACGCGAGGACGAGGCATCGCGCGCCAACTGCTCGAGACGATCATCGAGGAGTCCGAACGGCGAGGACTGTCGAAGCTCGATCTGACCTCCCGTCCGTCTCGCGAATCGGCATTGCGCCTCTACGAATCGGTCGGCTTCGTCCGTCGGAACACGAACGTGCTGCGCTTCGCACCGCAGGAGACCTGAATCGAGGCGCTCCTCACGGCCCCGCCGCGCTCAGTCCGGCTCGACGGCCGGCGCCTCGGCGACGATGTCCGTCTCGGTGTACCGCCGCACCCAGTACTCGGTCTGCGCGACGTGAGCGGATGCCGCGGCCGAGGCTGCGACCGGATCTGCCGCCGCGAGCCCGCGGAGGATCGCCCGGTGCCCGGCATCCGAGTGCAGCTTCAGCTCGGCGGCATCCGCGGCATCCGGGATCCGATAGGCCCGCGACCGTGAGCGCAGCACGTCGATGAGACTCGTGAGGGCGTCGTTGCCCGCGACCTCCGAGATCGTCATGTGGAAGGCGTGGTCGAGCCGTGAGTGGTCTTCGAAGTCGTCGCTGGCCTCGATCTCGTCGAGAACGCCGCTGAGCTCCTCGATCGTCGACGCGTCGATGCGGGCCGCGGCGAGCGCGGCCGCGTGCGGTTCGAGCACGCGGCGCAGCTCCGTGAGTTCGAGCACCCCCGCCATGGGCAGCAGCCCCACCGTCAGCGACAGGCTGCCGATCAGGTCGGCGGCGCGCAGCTCACTGACGTAGCTGCCCGAGCCGTGCCTCGTGTCGAGCACGCCGAGGGCGGCCAGCATCCGGATGGCCTCTCGCAGCGACCCGCGTGAGACTCCGAGCGTCTCGCACAGCTCGCCCTCGCTGGGCAGGCGATCACCGGGGCGCAGAGCACCGTCGGCGATCAGCGTGCGCAGCCCCTGCAGAGCCGTGTCCAAAGCGCTCATGGTCATCCTCCTGACACCGCCCGATCCCCCTGCTGAGTCTGTCGGATGCAGGGCCTTCATCAAATTCGTATGACAACTATGTTTCATCCTCACCTTTTCATAGCCATTTAGGAACCCGTGTGGCAAAGTTGTGCAACAACTCCCCCTGACGCACCGACGAGGACCGATGCCCGCACCAGCTTTCCCCGCACCGCTCACGCTGAACTCCGGCATGCGAGCCCGTGACGCGTGGCCCCTCGATCCCGACGTGATCCACCTCAACCACGGCTCGTTCGGCGCCGTGCCCACGGCTGTCGTCGAGCAGCAGGATGCTCTGCGCCGCCGGGCCGACCTGAGCCCGGTCGAGTGGTTCCCCCGCATCGCCGAGCGGGTGCGCGCCGCCCGCGAGCGCACCGCTCCGTTCGTGGGCGCCTATGCCGAAGACAGCGCCTTCGTGCCCAACGCCTCCGCCGCGGCGACCGTGATCTACAACGCCCTGCACCTCGAACGCGGCGACGAGATCCTCGTCACCGATCAGGGCTACGGCGCGATCACGATGGGCGCGCAGCGCCTGGCACGCCGATTCGGAGCATCCGTCCGCGCCGTCGAGCTGCCGCTGCTCGCCTCCGACGACGAGGTCGTGCAGCGCTTCGCCGACGCACTCACCCCGAGCACCCGCCTGATCGTGGTCGACCAGATCACCTCCCCCACCGCACGGATGCTGCCCACCCGCCGCATCGCCGAACTCGCCGCCGAGCGCGGCGTCCGCACGCTCGTCGACGGCGCCCACGCCCCAGGCCTCGTGCCGGATGCCGCCGGGGTAGCCGGCGGCGACTGGTGGTTCGGCAACCTGCACAAGTGGCCCTGCGCCCCGAGAGGCTCAGCGTTGCTCGTCACGACCGCGCCCGACCGCGACGAGCTCTGGCCGCTGATCGACTCGTGGGCCGCGAACGAGCCCTACCCCGAGCGCTTCGACACCCAGGGCACGATCGACGCGACGACCTATCTCGCCACCCCCGCCTCGATCGAGTTCATCGAGGCGGAGTTCGGCTGGCACAACGCTCGACAGGCGATGGCGCAGATGGCGGATGCCGGTGCGGAGATCATCGCCGAGGGCCTGCGCCCCTACGGCGACGAAGACCCCCTCACTCCCCTGCCCTCGCCCGTGCCGTCGATGCGACTCGTGCGTCTGCCGCTCGGGCTCGGCTCGACCCGCGAAGAGGCCGATGCCCTGCGCATGGACCTGCTCGACGAGACCGGCGTCGAGACCGCGTTCACGAGCTTCCGCGGCATCGGGTACTTCCGCCTGTCGGCGCACCTGTACACCGAGGCCTCGGACTTCGAGACCTTCGTCGAGCGCTGCATCCCGCAGATCCTCCGCCGAGCCGGCATCCGCACCGGCGCCGACTCCCTCATCGTCCCCTGACCCGCTCCACCCCGACCCACCACCATCACCACCCGATCCACCACACCCACCACCATCACCAACTGAGAGGCACCTCGTGAAGAAGAACAGAATCTTGACGACCGCCGCGGGAGTCGGCACCGTCGCCGCGCTCGCGCTCACCGGCTGTTCCGCAGGCGGCGGCGAATCCGCCGACGGCACCGTCACCCTGCAGATGGTCGAGAGCCTGACCAACCCTGCCCGCACCGACCTGCTGCGCGGCCTGCTCGACGACTTCGAGGCCGACAACCCCGACATCAAGGTCAACCTCGTCTCGCCGCCCACCGAGCAGGCCGATGCGAAGATCCAGCAGATGCTGCAGTCGGGCAAGGGCGTCGACGTCCTCGAGGTCCGCGACATCACGGTCGGCCCGTTCGCGAACAACGGCTGGCTGCACGACATCTCGGGCGATCTCGAGAAGTGGGACGGCTGGGACGCACTGACCGACAACGCGCAGTCCGCGTCGGTGGCCGCCGACGGCAAGAGCTACTTCGTGCCCTACGGCTTCTACGGCCTGTCGCTGTTCTACCGCACCGATCTGGTCGAGGAGGCCGGCTTCGACGGCCCGCCGCACAGCTGGAAGGACCTGCTCGAGCAGGCCAGCGCCATTCAGGACCCGTCGAACAACATCTACGGCTACGCGTTCCGCGGCGGTCAGAACGCGAACAGCAACGTCGTCGCGGCGATCGAGGCGTACACGATCGACGGCCTCGACGTCGATGACGCGTTCCTGATGGAAGACGGCTCGACGATCTTCGCCGCCCCCGAAGCGCAGGAGGCGGTCGACGACTACTTCGACCTGTTCAAGGAGGCCTCGCCGCCTTCCGCCGTCTCGTGGGGCTACCCCGAGATGGTCGCCGGCTTCACCAACGGCACCACCGCGTTCCTGCTGCAGGACCCCGAGGTCATCGCCACGGTGCAGGACTCGTCGCTGACCGAGGACCAGTGGGACACCGCTCCGCTGCTCGTGGGCCCGTCGGGCAAGGCCGCGCAGCCGCTGGCCGTCGCCGGCTGGGGCGTCGCCGAGAACAGCGAGCACCAGGATGCTGCGGTGAAGCTCGTCGAGTTCCTCTCGTCGGCCGAGCCCGCCACCGAGTTCGCGCAGGCGAACAGCCTCGTGCCGATCATCTCGGAGGCGGCGGATGACGAGTTCTACTCGACCGGCCCGTGGACGAGCTACGTCACGATGACCGAGGACCCAGAGACCTACGTCAACGTGCAGCAGCCGCGTGGGGTCAGCTGGTGGACCGAGTGGATCCAGAAGTCCGACCAGGACGTGCAGAACGTGCTGCTCGGCAACATGTCGACCACCGAGCTGCTCGAGTCGTGGGACACCTTCTGGACCGAGAAGTACGCTGCGGAAAAGGGCTGATCCGTGACCCGGACCGCACTCGAAGGGGGCTCCGTCGGCACCGCCGGCGGGGCCTCCCCGGCATCCCGCCGGCGCCGCCCCTTCCGTGGCCGCCACGCGCTGACGCTGCTGGCCTTCATGGCCCCGGCGATCGTGTTCGTGTGCTGGTTCACCTACTGGCCCATGCTGCAGGGCGCACGCATGGCCTTCCACGACTGGAACCTGTGGGACCTCACGTCGACCCCCTGGGTGGGCTTCGACAACTTCGTCACCGTGTTCCAGGACCCGGCCTTCCCGGTCGTCGCCTGGAACTCCGTCCTCTGGGTCGTCGGCTCGCTCGTGCCGCAGCTCGTGATCGGCTTCCTGATCGCCCTCGCGCTGCGCAAGAGGTTCCGCTTCCGCGGGCTCTACCAGGCGCTCGTGTTCTTCCCGTGGGCCGTCTCGGGATTCCTCATCGGGATGCTGTTCCGCTGGATGTTCAACGCCGAGTTCGGCGTCGTGAACGACCTGCTCATGAAGGCGGGCCTGATCGACGCGCCGCTGCCCTGGCTGGCCGATCCGAAGCTCGCGATGTTCGCGGTCATCGTGGCCAACATCTGGTACGGCGTGACGTTCTTCGCGATCATGATCCTCGCAGCGCTCCAGTCGGTGCCTGACGAGATGCTCGAGGCCGCGAGCCTCGACGGTGCAGGCAAGGTGCGCCAGCTGTTCTCGATCATCATCCCGTACATCTCGATGACGCTGCTGCTGACGATCCTGCTGCGCATCATCTGGATCTTCAACTTCCCCGACATCATCTACGCGATGACGAACGGCGGACCGGCGAACCAGACGCACATCATCACGACGTGGATGATCAACTACACCCAGCAGGGCAACTACGGCATCGCGAGCGCGATCGGACTCATCGTCGTCGCGTTCCTGTTCGTGTTCTGCGCGTTCTACCTGATGGCGATGCGGAAGGTGCAGCGATGACCATCACCGGAACCACGGTCACCGAGACCCGGCGTCTCACCGTCCCCGACATCGCGAAGGCACCGCGCCCGAAGCGCAAGGCCTCGGTCGGCGGCGTCATCCGCGTCGTCGGGCTCGGCCTCTGGCTCGTCATCACGCTGTTCCCGCTGTACTGGATCGCGCTGACGTCGTTCAAGTCACCGGGCACGATCAACTCGTTCCCTATCGAGTACTGGCCGAGTGAGCCCTCGTTCGACAACTACGTCAGCCTGTTCCAGCAGAGCTCGTTCGGGGTCTTCCTCGCGAACTCCGCGATCGTGGCCACGATCGCGGGCGCGGTGGCGACGCTGATCGCGCTGCTCAGCGCCTACGTGATCGCCCGCTTCGAGTTCCGCGGCAAGGGCACGGTGCTGGTCGCGTTCCTGCTGACGCAGATGATCCCCGCGTTCATCGCGCTCGGGCCGCTGTACTCGATGATGACCGACCTCGGGCTCGTCGACACCAAGCCGGGTCTGATCCTCGTGTACATCGCGGTCTGCATCCCGTTCTCCACGGTCATGCTCCGCGGCTTCTTCGAGAACGTCCCCGACGCGCTCGAAGAGGCGGCGATGATCGACGGATGCTCGCGCTTCGGCGCCCTGTTCCGGGTGCTCGTTCCGGTGATGACCCCTGGCATCATCGCGGCGTTCATCTTCAACTTCGTCAACTGCTGGAACGAGCTGTTCCTGTCGGTCGTGCTGATGAACACCGATGCCAACCGCACGGTGCCTTCGGCGCTGAACGGCTTCATCTCGACGTTCAACATCGACTGGGGCTCGATGAGCGCCGCAGCCGTGCTGACGATCCTGCCGACCATGGTGATGTTCGCTCTCGCGAGCCGTTGGATCGTGCAGGGGCTGACAGCCGGGGCCGTCAAGGAGTAGGTCTCCTCACACATGACGAAGGCCGCCGTTCATCCCGAACGGCGGCCTTCGTCATGCGGGCTGTCAGACCATGCGCGCCTTCGGCGACATCGAGTACGTCGCCTCGGCGTCGCGGTTGACCGTGTCACCCAGCGCGGTGTCGATCGCGGCGAGCGTGTCGGCGTCGAGCGTCACACCGGAGGCCTTGACCGTGTCGGCGAGCTGCTCGGGGCGCGAGGCGCCGACCAGGGCCGCCGCGACGTTCGGGTTCTGCAGCACCCACGCGATCGCGAGCTGCGGCATCGAGAGGCCGGCCTCTTCGGCGATCGGCTTCAGCTTCTGCACGGCGGTGAGGATGTCGTCCTTCAGGAAGCTCTTGATGAAGTCCGCTCCGCTGTGCGGGTCGGTCGCGCGCGAGCCGTCGGGGACAGGCTGACCCGGCAGGTATTTGCCCGAGAGCACGCCCTGCGCCATCGGCGACCAGACGATCTGCGAGATGCCGAGCTCTTCGGACGCCGGCACGACCTTGCCCTCGATCACGCGGTGCAGCATCGAGTACTGCGGCTGGTTCGAGATGAGCTGCACCCCGAGCTGCTTCGCGAGAGCGTGGCCGTCGCGAAGCTGCTCTGCCGTCCACTCGGAGACGCCGATGTAGAGGGCCTTGCCCTGACGGACGACGTCGGCGAACGCCTGGAAGGTCTCTTCCAGCGGGGTCTCATAGTCGAAGCGGTGCGCCTGGTAGAGGTCGACGTAGTCGGTGCCGAGTCGCTTCAGCGAGCCGTTGATCGACTCGAGGATGTGCTTACGGCTCAGGCCGGTGTCGTTCGGGCCCTTGGGGCCGGTCGGGAAGTAGACCTTCGTGAAGATCTCGAGGCTCTCGCGACGCTGACCCTCGAGCGCCTTGCCGAGCACGACCTCAGCCGCGGTGTTCGCGTACGTGTCGGCCGTGTCGAATGTGGTGATGCCGGCGTCGAGCGCCGCGTGCACGGTCTTGACGGCGGCGTCGTCGCCGACCTGTGAAGCATGGGTGACCCAGTTGCCGTAGGTGATCTCAGAGACCTTGAGACCGCTGTTGCCGAGATAACGATAGTTGACCATGCGACAACGCTACCGGCCGTCGCAGACACCGGGCCCGGATCTCCGTGACCGGTCAGATATCCTTCTGGGACTCTCCCGCGGAAGGCAGGCAGACCGTCATGCGTCGATACTTCTTCCTGCTGCTGCTTGCCGCGATGACCATCGGAGTCACCGCGTGCACTCCGGCCATCCCCGAGCCGACGGAGACGACGGTGACCGACGGAACCGCAGAGAAGCAGGGCGATGGTGTTCTGCGCACAGACCTCGCTCCCATCGCGAAGCGCTACCCGCAGCTCAGCGCAGCCGAATCGGTGGAGTGGATGGGCGGCACGACCGGGTCGAGTGACATCGGCCCCTCCACCTACTGGGTGGACGTCGTCGCGACACTCCCCGAGTCCGAGATCGAGGCGCTGCGCAGTGCCGGCGGCCTTGAGCAGATCGACGCTCCCGCCCTGGTGCCGGGCATGGCTTCCCAGGTGCCCGCGGGGCCCTTCGAAGGCTCCGCCGAGCTGGACACCCTGTTCTCGGCCGCAGGCTACAGTGCCTCGGTCGCGATCGATCCCGCTACCAGAACAGTGGTACTGACCGGCCTCTTCGAGTAGTCGCCGATTCGCTTCGGCCGCAGCCATCAAGGCCGCCGCGCGGCCTGACCCCTCGCCGCGGCTTCCGGTCGCAGTTGATGCCGTCCGGCGCGAGCACGAGCGGCGCAAACTGCGACCGGAACCCCACGACGCCGGAGCGAAGCGGCGCAAACTGCGACCGGAACGCCGGACCAGCGCGCCGAAGCAGCACCGGACCCCCGCGTCCTCAGACGCGGGGCTCGACCAGCTGCTCCTGCTCCTCCAGCGTCTGCGCCTGGGCGCGCTTCTCCGCGAGCTCGCGCTCCTCGGCCTGCGCGCGCTCCTGTGCCGCCTGCTCGGCTTCCTTGCGCTCCGCTCTGGTCTGCGGCTCGGTCGGCGAAGCATCCGCCTGAATACCCTCCGACTGCACGGTCACGATCGCCGCTCGGTCGCGGAATCCTTCGGCCGTGACCTTGTCGAGTGCGACCTGCCTGCGGATGGCGGCGGCCTTCTCATAGAGCGACGGGTCGCCGTAGGACGTGAGCACCTTCACGAGCACCGGAAGCAGCTCGATCATGAAGAACAGCGCCGCGATCAGGATGTGGGCCCAGAGGATCGTGGGCTCCTTCTCGCTCAGCCTGTTCAGTCCGCTGATCTGGCTGAGCAGTCCGATCGCCCCTGCGTTGCCGGACGCCACGGACTCGGCTCGCGCGTTGTAGGCGGCGAGCGCGGTGTCGTAGCTGTCGCGCGCGGCGGGGAGCTGCGACTGCGCCTCCTCGCGGTTCTGCGTCTCGGAGGTGCTGGTGTTCTCCTTCGCGGCGGTGCCTGCGGCGGCGAGCTCCTCGTTCGCGGTGCGCAGCTGGGCGGCGAGCGCGTCGTAGGTCTGCTGCGCCTCGGCGAGCTGAGCCTGGGCGGCATCCGAGCTCGCGCCCTCGCCGTTCACGCCGGTGCAGCCGGGGACCGTGCCTGCTCCCTCGCCGGTGAGCTCGCACTGGTACAGAATGCGCGCCTGGTCGATGACGCCCTGCTGAGCGGTCATCTTGGCGGTGAGGTCGTCGACCGTGGTCTGGGCTGCAGATTCGCTCGCGGACGACGAGTCGGTGCCGGCGACGATGCCCGTGGCCGCCTGGTTCTCGAGCTCGGCGACGCGGTCGGATGCGGCATCCAGCGCCTTCTTCTCCGGGCCCGTCTCGAGCGCATCCTGGTCGGCCTGCGCCTGCGTGATGTTGGTCGAGGCGACCTCGCGCGCGATGTCGTTGTGGAAGATCTGCAGCACGAGCGGCTCGGCGACGACGAAGCCGATGATCGCGGCCATGATCACACGGGGGATCGCGAGTCCGATGAGCCGCCAGACGTTGCGGGTCGACGACATGGTCGACGTGAGGAAGCGGTCGAGGTTGAAGATGATCAGCGCCCACACGATCGCGAGCGGCACGGCCAGCCAGATCGCGGCCTGCACGCCCGTGGTCAGCGCGAACAGCATCGAGATCGCCGAGACCAGCGCGGTGCCGGCGAGCACGAAGAACATCTGCACGAACCGAGGGGTCTCACCGGGCACGCGGTCGAGGATCTCGCCCTCGGCCCCGCCGAGGATCGCGAGCTTCCGCAGACGCGACCCCGGCACTCGGGGAGTGCGCTCGCGCGGCTGGCGACGCGGCTTCGGCTCACGCACCGGACGAGCGGATGCCTGGGCATCCTGCTCCGGCTCCGACTCGGACGCGGGGGTCGGGTCGGCCTGCTGCGGCTCCTGCAGATCGGCACCCGTGGGCTCGTACGCGCGCAGGAAGTCGAGGTCGTCCGTGTCAGCGTTCGGGTCGCTGTCGAGGATGATGCGACCCTGCGAGTCGAACCGTCCTGGGCGGTGAGCGGAATAGGGCATCCCGACAATCTACGAAAGGTCGCCTGTGGATAACGTGCACGAACCCTGTGTTTCCGCCTCTGCTGTGTTCTGAGAAGGGTCAGCGAGGGAGCATGCGGGTGAGCGTATCGGCACTCGCGGCGAGCGCATCGTCGAGCGAGAAGTGTCCTGCGGCGCACAGGGTGCCGAGGCCGTGCACGAGGCCCCAGACGCCGGTGACGCCGCTTTCGGTCTCGAGGCCTGCGGCGACGGATGCGGTCGACAGCAGCTCTTCGAGCTCGACGATCAGCGGCGCCATGGTCTCGCTCGGCTCACCGGGGATGCACACTGTCGGGTCATAGATCACGTCGAAGCCGTGCGGGTGCTCGACCGCGAAGCGGATGTAGGCGGCTCCGCCTTCGATCGCGGCGGATGCGGGGTCGGGCGCCGCCTCGATCGCCACGCGCACCGCGGTCACGAGGTCGCTCATGCTCCGCTCGGCGAGCACCTTGAGCAGTCCACGACGGTCGGAGAAGTGGTGGTACGGGGCGTTGTGGCTCACATCGGCGGCGCGAGCGACCTCGCGCAGGCTGATCTCCCCCGCCGGCTTCTCTGCGAGCAGCTGCATCGCCGCCGCCTCGAGGGCGTGGGCGAGGTCGCCGTGGTGATAGCCGGATCGGGAACTTGACACAAGCAACATTGTTACCTATCTTGACAGTGTCCACAATTACTTGACACTGTCAACATAGGAGCCCGCATGTCTTCCGCACTGATCATCGACGGCCACCCGGATGCCCTGTCCCTCACCGCAGAACTCGCTCGGCGCTACGCCGCGGCACACGGCGATGCCCGCATCATCGCCCTGCGCGATCTCGACTTCGACCCGTCGTTGCGCTTCGGCTACCGCCAGCGCATGGAGCTCGAACCCGACCTGATCGACGCCAAGCGCGCACTGGCAGAGGCGCAGACGGTCGTGGTGTTCACGCCGCTCTGGTGGGGGTCGGTGCCCGCGCTTCTGAAGGGCTTCTTCGATCGGGCGCTGCTGCCGCAGCAGGAGTACCGCTACTCGAAGCTCGGGCTCGTCGAGGGGTTGCTGCCCGCGCGCAACGGCCGCCTGTTCCTACTGGCGGACACCCCGTGGTTCCTCACGCCGTTCACCGGACTGCCTGCGCAGACGCACGTCGCCCGAGGAACGATGCGGTTCTGCGGCATCCGCTCGGTGCGCACGACCAGGATGCTCGGCGTCAAGGACGCGAGCCCCGCGCGCATCGAGTCGTGGCTGTCACGCGCCGAGTCGCTGGGTCGTCGAGACGGCCTCCGCGATCGGAGCGGCACCGCCGGGCCTCAGGCCATCGCGGCGGAGGCAGCCTCGTCTTCGGTCGTCGCGACGAGCTGACCGCATGCTCCGTCGATCTCCTTGCCGCGGGTGTCGCGGAGGGTCGTCGGGATGCCGGCGTCGTTGAGCCGGCGCACGAACTCGTTCTGCACCGACGGCTCGGACGACGTCCAGATCGAGCCGGGCGTCGGGTTCAGCGGGATCGGGTTGACGTGCACCCAGCCGCGACCGCGCTCGTTGAGCTTGTCGGCGAGCAGGTCGGCACGCCAGGCGTGATCGTTCATGTCCTTGATCAGCGCGTACTCGATCGAGACACGGCGACCGGTCTTGGCGTAGTAGTCGTATGCGGCGTCGAGCGCCTCGTCGACCTTCCAGCGCGAGTTCACCGGAATGAGCTCGTCACGCAGGTGGTCGTCCGGTGCATGCAGCGACAGCGCGAAGGTGACGGGGATGCCTTCGTCGGCGAGCTTCTTGATCGCCGGCACGAGTCCGACGGTCGACACCGTGATGCCGCGGGCGCTCATGCCCAGGCCGTCGGGCTGCGGGGCGACCATCGAGCGCACCGCGTCCATCACGCGCTTGTAGTTGGCGAGCGGCTCACCCATGCCCATGAAGACGATGTTCGAGACGCGCTCCATCGAGTGGTCGTCGGCCTTCTTGCCGCCGAGGCCACCCTCGGCGATCAGACGATTGGCGCGGACGATCTGCTCGATGATCTCGGCGGTCGACATGTTGCGGGTGAGACCCGCCTGGCCGGTGGCGCAGAACGGGCAGTTCATGCCGCATCCGGCCTGCGACGACACGCACAGGGTGATTCGGCCGGGGTAGCGCATGAGCACCGACTCGACCAGGGCGCCGTCGTGCAGGCGCCACAGGAACTTGATCGTGTCTCCGCGGTCGGTCTCGAGGCGACGCACCTCGGTGAGCAGCGGCGGGAGCATGCCGGCGACGAGCTGCT
Organism: Microbacterium sp. Leaf320; assembly: GCF_001423485.1. Classification (GTDB taxonomy): domain Bacteria; phylum Actinomycetota; class Actinomycetes; order Actinomycetales; family Microbacteriaceae; genus Microbacterium. The sequence continues at coordinate 916,090 of NZ_LMOD01000002.1, read as the reverse complement.
CGCGGGTGTCGGCCGGGAGGTCGGTCATCTCGGCGGCATCCGACGTGTAGTGGCGGAAGTAGTGGGTCGAGAGCTGCTTCGCTCGGAATCCGGGCAGGCCCAGCTCCTTGACCTTCTCGACGCGCTCAGCCGGGGTGAGGTCGGCGAGGTGCACCGGCGGCTTGCCGCGCTTGGGGCTCGCGAACTGCAGCAGCGGCCGCCCCTCGGCGTCCTTCTGCTGGGTCCAGCCCTCTGTCGCGGGGCGCACCTGCGGGGTGCCGGTGGAGCGGATGGCCCCCGAACGGGACGACGCGGGTGCCGTGGCGGGGCGCGTCTCGCGCGTGCGGGGAGTCTCGGTCATATCTCCAGGGTACGCGGTGCCGGGTGGGAAGGCCCTGGGGCGGGAGCGCACGCGTCCCTAGACTGAGCGGATGGACATCATCCTCGCTCTCGGCGGAGTCATCCTCGTCGTCGCCGTCGGCGTGGTGGTCATCGGTGCCGCACTGCGCTCGATGCGTCCGAAGGCCCCGGAGCCGCACGTGTTCACCCCGTCGCCGACGATGGCCCGCTCGGTCGCCTCCTCCTCCACGTCGACTGCCTCGGCCTCGCAGCTGACGCCCGCCGCGATCGCCGAGATCGACCGGCTCGTCGCCGCGGGCCAGAAGATCCATGCCATCAAGCTCTACCGCCAGCACACCGGCGTGCGCCTGCAGGAGGCGAAGGACCGGATCGACCACTGGTCGGTCAGCACCACGGCACCACACCTCGCTGCGGTCTCGAACGCCGCGGCGGCCCACTCGTCGATCACGGCCACGCCGTCGTCGGTGCGCGGCGCACTGCCGGCATCCGTCTCAGCCGAGGTCGACCGGCTCGTGTCCGCCGACCAGAAGATCCAGGCGATCAAGCTCGTGAGGGAGCACACGGGTCTGGGCCTCAGGGAGTCGAAGGACGTCGTCGAGGCCTGGCCGCACCCGCGTCGCTTGTAATTACAGGTTGCCGTCGGGGAGAATGGGGGTCACCCCACCCGAAGGAGCCCTCGATGTCCGACCGTCTCTCCCGCGCCCGCACCGCCGGTGTCCTCGCTGTGCTCCGCGCACCGTCGCCCGAGCTCGCGCTCGAGGCCTCCGAGGCGATCATCCGCGGCGGGGTGACCGGCATCGAGGTGACGTTCTCGACACCCGACGCGCCTGCGGTGATCCGTGAGCTGATCGCCCGCCACGGTGACGCCGCCTACGTCGGAGCAGGCACGGTCACGACGGCCGAGCAGGCCGCACTCGCCGCCGACGCCGGCGCGGAGTTCCTCGTGAGCCCGGGCACCCTGCCCGCGCTGACCCGCGCGATGCTCGACACCGGCCGCGTCGTGATGACCGGCGCCATGACCCCGACCGAGGTCATGGGCGCGCTCGAGCTCGGCGTCGACGTGGTCAAGATCTTCCCCGCATCCCTCGGCGGTCCCTCCTACCTCGGCGCGCTGCGCGGCCCCTTCCCCAAAGCCCCGCTGATGCCGACCGGCGGCGTCAGCCCCAACAACCTGGCCGAGTGGTTCCGCGCCGGAGCGGTCGCCGTCGGTGCGGGTGGCGACCTCGCCAACGGCGCCTCGCTCGCGGCATCCGACTGGGCCGACATCGAGCAGCGCTCGGCGCGATTCGCCGCAGCACTCGCAGCGACCCGCAGCTGAGGAGCGCTCCATGTCCGCCCGCACTCGTGATCTCATCGACGCTGCCCTCTCGGGCGACGCGGATGCCGTGCGCACCGCCCTCGACGCCGGAGCCGATATCGAGGCCCGCGGCGCCGGCGGCATGACCGCGCTCGTCGCGGCCACGAAGGCCGACCACGTCGACGCGGCCCGGGTGCTCATCGAGGCCGGAGCAGACGTGAATGCCAAGGACGACATCCAGGACTCGGCCTACCTCTACGCCGGAGCCCGTGGCCACGACGAGATCCTGCGCCTGGCCCTCGACAACGGCGCCGACCTCACCAGCACGAATCGCTTCGGAGGCACGGCGCTGATCCCGGCATCCGAGCGCGGGTTGCTCTCGACCATCGGCATCCTGCTCGAGGCGGGCGTCGACCCGAACCACATCAACAACCTGAACTGGACGGCGCTGCACGAGGCGATCGTGCTCGGCGACGGATCCGACACCTACGTCGAGGTCGTGCGCGCGCTGCTCGACGGCGGTGCCGACATCACGATCCGCGACGGTGACGGAGTGCTGCCTCGCGATCTCGCCGCCGCCCGCGGCTACGACGAGATCGTCGCCCTGCTGGAACGACGATGACCCGGTGATCGAACTCGCACCCCTCGCCTGGGCGGCGCTCGGCCTCGCCGCGGTCACGATCGGCATCTCGAAGACCGCGCTCCCCGGCGGCAGCATCCTGGCCATCGCCCTCTTCGCGACCGTGCTCCCCGCCCGCACGTCGACAGCCGCGATGCTTCTGCTGCTCATCGTCGGCGATGTGTTCGCGCTGATCACCTATCGCCGCCACGCGCACTGGCCGACCCTGCTGCGCCTCGCGCCCGCGGTCATCGCCGGCCTGGTCGCCGGATTCGCGTTCCTCGCGCTCGCGGGTGACGGGATAGTCCGGCGCGCGATCGGCGTGATCCTGCTGGCGATGATCGCGGTGACGCTGTGGCGGCGATGGAGGCAGAACAGGGCGGATGCCGTGGCGCCGACCCCCGGCGGCATCGTGCTCTCGGGCGTCTACGGCACGCTCGGCGGGTTCACGACCATGGTCGCGAACGCCGGCGGCCCCGTCATGTCGATGTACTTCCTCGCGACCCGCACACCCGTGCAGGTGTTCCTCGGAACCTCGGCCTGGTTCTTCGCGATCATCAACCTCGTGAAGATCCCGTTCCTCGCGGGCCTCGGCCTGTTCGAGGGGCACGTGCTGCTGATGGATGCCGTGCTGGCGCCGCTCGTCGTGATCGGTGCACTCGTCGGCATCCGCCTGGCGAAGCGCATGAACCAGGTGCTGTTCGACCGGATCGTGATCGTGCTGACGATCGCCGGGGCCGTCTACCTGCTGTTCTGACTCATCTGCCCGCCGTCCTCTGCACGGAGAACAGAGACGCATCGCCCTTCGCTCGGCGCGTCGCCGAACAACACGCCGAACCGACCACGTCCCGTCTCCTTTTCCCGATCTGAGTCCGGGGCGGATGCTGAGAGCAGCCGCTCAGTCGAGGAAGATGTCGGGGAAGAGCCGGTCGTCCGGCGTTCCTGGCACTGCGGCGTAGCCCGAGAAGTCGGTCACTCCATCGGCCTCGAGCACGTCCTCGACGATCAGCGTCTGACCCGTGTACTCCGCCGCGGGCTTGAGCAGCACCGCGTAGGCGGCGTCGGCGTAGATGTCGGGCGTACGGCTCGCAGCCATGACCTTGTCGCCGCCGAGCAGATTCTGCACCGCCGCGGTGGCGATCGTCGTGCGCGGCCACAGGGTATTGGCGGCGATGCCGTCGCGGGCGAACTCCGCCGCGAGCCCGAGCGTCACCATCGTCATGCCGAACTTCGCGAGTGTGTAGCCGGTGTGCGCGCCCAGCCACTTCGGCGTCGGGTTCAGGGGCGGTGACAGCGAGAGGATGTGCGGGTTCTCGGCATCTTTCAGGATCGGGATCGCCGCGCGGGACAGCATGAACGTGCCGCGGACGTTGACGTCCTGCATCAGGTCGTACTTCTTCGCGCCGAGGTCGAGCGAGCGCGAGAGGTCGATGACGCTGGCGTTGTTGATGACGATGTCGATGCCGCCGAACTCACCCTGCGTCTTGAGGACGGCCTCTGTGATGTCGTCGTCGTCGCGCACGTCGCCGACGATCGGCAGCGCCTGGCCACCGGCGGCCCGAATCTGCTCGGCCGCGGAGTGCACAGTGCCCTCGAGCTTGGGGTGCGGGGTGTCGGTCTTCGCAAGCATTGCGATGTTCGCGCCGTCGGCTGCCGCTCGCAGCGCGATCGCGAGGCCGATGCCGCGGCTGCCGCCCGACATGAGGATGGTCTTTCCTGCCAGTGACATGGATTCTCCTTGGGTCTGAGGCTGCGGTCTACTTCGGCGCCATGCGAATAGCGCCGTCGAGGCGGATCGTCTCGCCGTTGAGGTAGCCGTTCTCGACGATCTGCTGCACGAGGGCGGCGTACTCGTCGGGGCGGCCGAGGCGTGAGGGGAACGGCACCTGCTGGCCGAGCGAGTCCTGCGCGGCCTGCGGCAGCCCCATCAGCATCGGAGTCTCCATGATGCCGGGGGCGATGGTGCAGACGCGGATGCCGTAGCGCGCGAGTTCCCGCGCGACGGGGAGGGTCATGGCGTGCACTCCGCCCTTCGATGCGGAGTACGCGGGCTGGCCGATCTGGCCGTCGAAGGCGGCGACGCTCGCGGTGTTCACGATGACGCCGCGATCACCGTCATCGGTGGCGTCGTTCTTCGCGATCACGGCGGATGCCTGCGAGAGGACGTTGAACGTGCCCACGAGGTTGATGCGCACGATGCGCTCGAAGTCGGCGAGCACGGCCGGGTTGCCCTCGCGGTCGAGGACCTTGGCCGGCGGGGCGATCCCCGCGCAGTTGACGACCACGCGCAGCGGGGCTGCGGCCTGGGCTGCGGCGGCGGCCTCGGCCGCGTCATCCGCGCTCGTGACGTCGCCGGCGGCGAAGACTCCGCCGAGCTCGGCGGCGATCTCGGCGCCGGCCGATGAGGGGAGGTCGAGGATGGTCACGACGGCGCCGGCGGCTGCCAGCCTGCGTGCGGTGGCGAGGCCCAGACCGGACGCACCGCCGGTGATGAGAGCACTCGAGCCCTGGATCTGCATGCGGTTCTCCTTCGAAACGTGTGCGACTCAGTGCCAGTTTAGCTGACTCCGAGTTTCAGGCGACACGTGCCGACATTCCACTCCGGCCGCATCGACACCTGCCGCACCGACACCGGCCGCATCAACACCGAGCCTACGCCGCACACCACGAAGGGGGAGAGCCGCACGGCCCTCCCCCTTCGTCGATGCGTCTCGCTCAGACCTCGATCTGCGCGGCGATGCCCTTCAGCTTGTGGCGGGCGAGAGCGAGGTTCGCCGCGGCCCGGTTCAGCACGAGATAGATGAACAGCCCGTTCGCGCTCTGCGTGTTGAGCACGTTGATCAGGTGGTACTGCGAGCTCAGCGTGATGAGGATGTCATCGATCTCGTCGGTGACGCCGAGGTCGCGCATGGTCGCCAGCTTCGCGCGGACGACGTTGGAGTTGCCCGCGGCCGCGATGCCGAGATCGAACGACGGGTTGCCGCCCTGGGCGAGAGCCATGCCGCTGCCGTAGTCGACGATCGCGGCGCCGGTTGCGCCTTCGATGGCCAGCAGCTGCTGCAGGGCGTCATCAAGTGAACTCATGTTGTACTGCTCCTCTGTGGTGGTGCGTGTGTCCGCGACGGGCTCGTCTGCCGCGGATGCGCGGGCGTCTTCGGCCCAGATCCATTCGACGAACCGGTCGAGGTCCCCCTCGTCGGGCTCCCGCGACGAGATCACCGGGGCCCTGGGCAGATCGCCCGCGACGTCCTGAACCGCGTCTGCACCGTCGGCAGCTGGCGGGTTCGACGACGCGTCGACATCACTGCCATGGCGTCGCCACCACTGCGATCGAGACGAAACGCGCACGAAGACCTCGGTGTATCGATGGGAGAGATGAAGCGGTCGCCGACGGCGACCGGGATCGACACTAACCGGGTCCGAGCCGGCAGAACCGGGAGAATATGTGCATACCGATATACGTTTCGAAGGGGGATGCATGAGCATTCCGGACACCGCGATCGAGATCCCGACGAGAGTGCGCGCGCTCGCCGGAGACGCCGCCCTGACCCCGGTGTGGCTCAACGGCATCGGCGGGCTGACCTTTCGCACCGACGATGCGCGGTACATCAAATGGGGCCCTCACGACGCCGAGGCCAACATGCGCGACGAGGCCGAGCGGATGCGCTGGGCCCGGCAGTGGATCGTGGTGCCGGAAGTCCTGGAACAGGGTCAGGATGCCCACCACGAGTGGCTCGTCACGGCTGCGCTCGCGGGACACAGCGCGGTGGACTCGCGATGGCGCGACGACCCGGACACGGCCGTGCGCGCCGTCGGCATCGCGCTGCGGTCTCTGCACGACGCGCTGCCGGTCGACGAATGCCCCTGGACCTGGGACCCGGCGTGGAGGATCGCGAACGCCCACGAGCGGGGTGTCGATGTGCCGGACGACCTGCTCACGCCGCCACCCGTCGACCGACTCGTCGTATGCCATGGCGACGCCTGCATGCCCAACACCCTGCTCGATGACGGCGGCCGCCCGCTCGCCCACGTCGACCTCGCCGCCCTCGGCACCGCAGACCGGTGGGCGGACATCGCCGTGGCCTCGATGAGCACGAAGTGGAACTTCGGCCCGGGGTGGGAGGACGTGCTCATCGAGGCCTACGGCGTCACCCCCGATCGGGAGCGACTGGAGTACTACCGGAGGCTCTGGAGCGAGAGCTGAGCCTCAGCCGCGCCCCTCGGCGGTCGCGCCGACATCCGTCGTGGCGCTCACCGCGACATCAGACTCCGCATCCTCGTGCAGGACGACCCGGATCTCCGCGATCCGTCGTCGGTCGACGGCGGTCACGCGGATCGTCGCGCCTGGCACCTCGACCGAGTCGCCGACCACCGCGAGGCGTCCGAGCATCTCGGTGACGAAGCCCGCGACCGTGTCGGAAGCGCCACGGGGCAGGTCGATCCCCGTGATCTCGGAGAAGTCCTGCAGGTTGAGGCGTCCGTCGAGTGCGCCGCCGGCATCCGGCATCCGCTCTTCGGTGTCGTACTCGTCGAAGATCTCGCCGACGACCTCCTCCACGAGGTCCTCGAGAGTCACGATGCCGTCGGTGCCGCCGTACTCGTCGACGACGACGGCGATCTGGTGGCCCGCGGCCCGCATGCGGGTCAGCGTCGGCAGCACACCGGCCGCCGACGGCACGTACTCGACAGGGCGCATGAGTCCCAGCACCGCGCGCGTCGCATCGTCGGCGGCGGCCTCGAACAGGTCACGCACGTGCACGAAGCCGACGATGTCGTCGAGGGAGGCGTCGATCACCGGGTACCGCGAGAACGGCAGCTCCCTCACCTGGGTGATGGCTTCGGCGAGCGTCGCCGCGCCGTCGAGGGCGACGACCTCGGGGCGGGGCCGCATGACCTCGCTCACCTGGCGGCCGCGCAGCGACAGCACGTCGTCGAGGATCCGGCGCTCGTCGTCCGGGAGGCTCTGATGCGTCGCGACGATGTCGCGCAGCTCCTCCTCGCTGAGCTCGTCGGCCGCCTTGTGCGGATCGCCGCCGAGCAGACGCACGATGGCGTTCGTCGACACCGAGAGCAGCCAGATCACCGGGCGCATGAACGTCGCGAAGCCGTCGAGCACCGGCGCGACCGCATAGGCGAACTGCGCGTTGCGCTGGATCGCGAGGCGCTTGGGCACGAGTTCGCCGAGCACGAGCGACAGGTACGCGATCACCAGCGTCAGCAGAACCGTCGCGACGGTCATGGCCAGCGGGGCCGCGACGCCGAGGTTCTCGAGCAGCGGGGCGACAGAGGGCGCGATCGATGTCGCTCCATACGCCGCTGACGCGAAGCCGGCGACCGTCACACCGATCTGCACGGCGGAGAGGAAGGTGTTGGGATTGCGGGCGAGGCCCGCGACCTTCTCACCGCGCCTGCCACGAGCCGCGATCGCGTTGATCTGGCTCTCCCGCAGCGTGACGAGGGCCATCTCGGTCGCGGCGAACACGCCGCCGACGAGGACGAAGACGAACACCAGAGCGATGTTCAGCACGAGGTCGCCCATCAGCGGGTCACCTCACGCGGTGCAGGGGCGCCCGAGGTCATTCGGGCGCCGGGTCTGTCAGGGTCTGCGGACGCGTCGGAGCGGCGCGACTGGTTCACGAGTGTTCCTTCTGGGTGTCGGCGGTGAGACCGGTGTCAGTGGTGAGGGACGAAGAGGTCGAGGAGGAGTCGTCGATCGCGTCGCGCCTGTCGTCTCGGCGCGTCTTCATGAGGCTCGCGACGGTGGCGACCGCGATGGTCGCGCCGATGAAGACCAGCGAGAACCAGATCGGGATCTCGGGAGCCCACAGCATCGGCTCGCCGCCGTTGATGAACGGCAGCTCGTTGACGTGCATCGCGTGCAGCACGAGCTTCACACCGATGAAGGCGAGGATGACCGCGAGGCCCTGCGCGAGGTACACCAGGCGCTCCAGCAGACCGCCGATGAGGAAGTACAGCTGGCGCAGACCCATCAGGGCGAAGGCGTTGGCGGTGAAGACGATGTACGCCTCTTCGGTCAGGCCGTAGATCGCGGGGATCGAGTCGACCGCGAAGATCAGGTCGACGAAGCCGATCGCGATGATCACGAGGAACATCGGGGTGAAGAACCGCTTGCCGTCGCGCTTCACGGTGAGGCGGTCGCCGTTGTACTCGTCGCTCACCGGCAGGATGCGGCGCACGAAGCGCATGAAGCGACCGTTCGCCGGGTTGTGGTCACCCTGAGCGAATGCCTGGCGGTACGCGAGGAACAGCAGCAGTGCGCCGAAGAGGTAGAAGATCCAGGAGAAGTTCTCGATCAGCGTCGCGCCGAGCGCGATGAACCCACCGCGCATGATCAGCGCGATCACGATGCCGATCATCAGCACCTTCTGCTGGTAGATCCGCGGCACCGCGAAGCCCGTCATCACGATCAGGAAGACGAAGAGGTTGTCGATCGACAGCGCCTTCTCGGTGAGGTAGCCGGCGAAGTACTCGCCGCCGTACGTCCAGCCCGAGACGGTGCCGATGCCGACGCCGAACAGCAGCGCGAGACCGATGTAGAAGGCCGACCAGCGAGCGGACTCGCCGATGGTGGGCTCATGGGGCTTTCGCACATGCGCGAAGAACTCGTACACGAAGAAGGCGATCGTGACGGCGATCGTGATGATCCACACGAGGGGTGTGATGTTCAAGGGGGTCTCCAGAAGACGTAGGCGTGACGATGTCGACGCCAAGGTCTTCTCCATCCTCGAGAACGAGGACCGGGGACCCGGGATGCAGGGACATCCGTAATGACGAGCCGCCCGTGGTGGAGTACTCCCCTTGGGTTCACTCGATGCTAGCGAATACATCGGCATTCCAGCTATGAGGAAGCTGAGTATGCGCTGGCAGGGTCGAGCACCCCGTCTCAGGCAGCGCCGAGCGCCCCGTCTCACGCCATGGAGAATCAGGCCGTCGGGCCGAGGATGAAGTTCCACGCACCCGTCAGCACGGCCACGGTGATCGCGACGATCGGGATCACCGCGGCGGCCACCACGAGGAGCGTGTCGCGTCGATCCCACACCGATTCCCTGGCCCACGACCTCGGTCCGCTTCCGCCGAACCCGCGCGCCTCCATCGCTGTGGCCAACGACGACCCGCGACGGATCGCGAGCACGAACAGCGCGAACGCCATGCCGAATGCGCGGCGCACGCGCCCCTCGTCGGCGACGCCGCGGGCCCTCCGGGCGAGGGCCAGCGCTCGCCAGTCCTCGACGAGCAGGCCCAGCATCCGCATGCCGGCGAGCGCCCCGACGACGAACCGAGCCGGAAGCCTGACCCGCTGGGCGAGACCGTCGGCGAGGTCGGTGGGATCCACCGTGATGAACAGCACCACCGCGGGCAGACCGATCGCGAGCACGCGCACTGCGGTCGCCGCGGCGAGCGCCAGCGATCCGTCGCTGATGCGCATGACCAGCCATTCGAAGTGGATCGTGCCGCTGGTCGCGCCGTACAGGGCGATCGTGACGGCACCGAGCGGGGCGGCGATCCACAGCACCGCTGTGCGGATCCAGAACTCCTTCGCGCGCAGGCCTGCGAGCAGCAGGAGCGGGATCTCGAGCAGCAGCGCGACGGATGCCGACACGACGTCGATCGTCAGCACGAGCGGCAGCGCGATGAGCAGAGCCGCGGCGAGCTTGGCCAGGGCCGAGCGCGGGGCGATCGGTCCCGGTCGTTCGATGCGGGCGGTGAGCGGATCGATCATCGGCCGACCTCGATGCGGCGGGCGTGGAGGGCGTCCAGCACGGCCTCGTCGTGACTGATCGCGACGATGGCCGTGCCCTCGTCCCGGAGCCGGGCGATCAGGCCGACGAGCTCGGCCCAGGTGGTCGCATCCTGTCCGAACGTGGGCTCGTCGAGTACCAGCATCCGGGGGCGCGTGGCGAGGGCGGCCGCGACGGTGAGCCGTCTCTTCTCGCCGCCCGACAGCGTGTAGGGATTCGCGCCGGCGAGCGACGTGAGCCGAAGCCTCTCGAGCAGGTCGTCGACCCGCACGGCGATCTCGGCCTCCGGGAGCTTCAGGGCTCGCGGGCCGACCGACAGCTCGTCCCGAACCGTCTTCGCGAGCAGCTGGTGCTCGGGCGTCTGCATCACCGTCGCGATGCGGGTGAGCAGCGCGCGTGACGACCAGCGGAAGGGATCGCTCTTCTCCCCCGCGGCGAGGGCGGGGAGCGCCGAGACCACGCCGCTCTCGGCGGGGATGAGCCCCGCCAGCGTGAGCCCGAGAGTCGACTTGCCGGCGCCGTTCGCGCCCGTCACGCCCAGTGCCTCGCCGGCGTGCACCTCGATGTCGAAGGGGCCGGCCACCGCCAGTCCGCGTCGTCGGGAGACCGAGAGTCCTCGCGCCTCGAGCAGGGTCTCCCCCGGCCGCTGAGACGGCGGCGGCGGCGTGGCGGGGGGATGCCCCGGAACCCACACGCCGGATGCCGCGAGCTCCGCGCCCCGTGCGCCGAGCACCTCGTCGGGGCTGCCGTCGGCGAGGACGACCGTCCCCTCGGGGGCGGCGCCGAGCACGATGACGCGGGTGACCAGCGGCAGCCAGACGTCGATGCGGTGCTCGATCACGACCAGGGTCGCGCCGCTGACGTCGAGGGCTGCGGCCACAGCATCCCGCACATCCTGCACGCCCTGCGGGTCGAGGTTGGCTGTCGGCTCGTCGAGCAGGATCGCGCCGGGGCGCATCGCGAGCACTCCGGCCAGGGCGAGGCGCTGCTTCTGTCCGCCCGAGAGGGCCGCTGTCGACCGGTCCAGAGCGACGTCGAGATCGACGGCATCCAGCGCCGAGCGCACGCGCTGCCAGATCTCACCACGAGGGACGCCGAGGTTCTCGCATCCGAACGCGACGTCGTCGCCTACCCTGGCGAGGATCGTCTGGGTGTCGGGGTCCTGAAGGACCATGCCGACGCGTCCGCGCGCGTCGGTCGGCTTCTGCCCGTCGACGAGCAGCGCACCCTGCGTCTCGCCCTCATCGGCCCCGCCGAGCACACCGCCGAAGCCCTGCAGCAGGGTCGACTTGCCCGAACCAGAGGCGCCGAGCAGCAGCACCCGCTCCCCCGGCTCGATGCGCAGGTCGACGTCACGCACCGCCCACCGCAGCCGCGTCGCGTACCGCCACCCCCAGCCGCGGGCTTCGAGGGTGGCGGGTGTCGTGGGCGAGGTCACACCCGTGCGGTGACCTCGCGGCCGGCAGCGAACCGACCGAGAGCGCCGGTCGCCGCGAGTCCTCGGGCGATCAGCCAGGCACCGAGCCCCGCGATGATCGCACCCGAGATGGTCGTCGAGACGATGTAGACCGTGGTGAACAGCGTGTCAGCCCCGGCGTACCAGAGGATGCGGTCGTTGATGCCGCACGCGAGTCCTGCGCCCGCTCCCGCGAGCATGACGACGGGAAGGCGCCAGACGCCGTAGAGGAAGACGAGGAAGATCAGCTCGGCACCGAGGCCCTGCACGAGGCCCGAGACGATCGTGAGCGGCCCCCATGCGTTGCCGACGAGCGCCGAGATGATGGCGGCGACCAGCTCGGTGTAGAGCGCGGCGCCGGGCTTGCGGATGATGAGACCGCCGAGCACTCCAGCGATCAGCCATGGACCCGCGAGCAGACCCTGCACGCCGGGAAGCAGCGGGGTGAGGATGTTGCTCGGCACCTCGTACCCGACGTTCCAGAGCAGGAAGACCAGGGCGCACGCGACGGCGATGACGCTGGCCACGACGATGTCGACGACCCTCCAGCGCCACAGCTCCGGGCGACCGAGGCCCTTCGAGGGGGATGCGGTGGCAGATGCCGATTCCGTGCTGGATCCGGACGTGGATGTGCTCATCAGTGACTCCTCCCTGCGCTGGCATTACCCAGATCAGGTTCGACGGTCGAAGCGCGATTCGCTCCCTCTCAGCCCGGCTCGCCGGACTCCCGTGGTTGTTCTCACGATCTTACCCAGTGCCGACACTCGCGTCTGCTCCTGTTGCAGCGCCGCGGATCTGCGTGCGAGTTCGGTACCGTGAGGAGGTGACCGCTCCTGAATCCGCCGAGGCCACCGCCTCCGACGCGCCCACAGGCGACGCGCCCGGGGTGGACGCGCCCACAGGCGACGCGACCGCGGTCGATACGGCCGGGGTCGATGCGCCCGTGGACGACCCGGTGGGAAGCGGCGCGCCGGACGCCACACCCGCGGCACCCGTCGAGGGCGACGCGCTAGCCGTGTTCGACGACGAGCCCGAGGTGCAGTGGGCGGGAGCTGCGAGCGGAGGCACACCGCTGACCTGGGTCGACCCGGTCAGGGTCGCCGAGGAGACGACCGGCGGCTCGCTGGACGAGAGCGCGGGCACCGCATCGGGAACCGCGCTGCTCAAGGACGCTCGGCTGCGACCGGCGATCGCGCGGCCGGGAGTTCTGGTGCCGCTGGGCGTTCTCGTCGGACTGGTCGCCTCGTATGCGGGGACGACCATGCTCTGGCCTCTGCACGAGGTGGCGCCGACCGTGCAGGCGGTCGAGATCACACCTGCCGCCGCGGACGCGGCAGCGATCTCGTGGCCCACTCAGGGAAGCGGCGCTGTCGGCGTCGGCGGGCTCTCCACCACCTCCTCATCTCTCGACGCCGCAGCGATCGCGAGCGTCACGAAGGTCGTCTCGAGCCTGATGGTGCTCGAACGGATGCCGCTCGCCGTGGGCGAGCAGGGCCCGGAGTTCTCCTTCACCCGCGCCGACAACCTCGCGTACTGGGACTACCGGCGATCGGACCAGTCGGCGCTCGACGTACCCGTCGGCGGCACGCTCACCGAACTGCAGCTGCTTCAGGGAACCCTGCTGGGTTCCGCGAACAACTACATCGACCGCCTCGCCAGGGAGATCTGGGGGTCGGAGTCGGCGTTCTCCTCCGCCGCCACCGTCTGGCTGCGCGACCGCGGGCTCGACGGCATCACGATCGCGACGCCGTCGGGCTTCGACGCCCGCAACACGGCCACGCCCGAGTCGCTCATCGCGCTCGCCGAGATGGCGATGCAGAATCCGGTGTTCGCCGGCATCGTGGGCACTCCCTCGGTCGATCTCCCCGGCGCGGGAACGGTCACGAACACCAACGGGATGCTGGTGGATGCAGGAGTCGTCGGCGTGAAGACGGGCACACTCGGCGACAGCTGGAACCTGCTGACCGCGAAGGACATCACCGTCGGCGACATCACGGTGCACCTCTACGCCGCTGTGCTCGGGCAGGCCGACGACGAACAGCGGCTGGCTCAGACCCGATCGCTGTTCTCGCAGGTCGAGACCGCGCTGCAGGCGCAGGCACCGGCTGTCGCGAAGGGCACTGTGGTCGGTACCGTCACGACTCTGTGGGGAACGACCACAGATGTCGTCGCTGATGCCGACGCCGACCTCGTGATGTGGAACGGGGCGACCGCGCAGGCGACATCGACCTTCAGCCTCGGGGACAACCGCGAGGACGGCGATGAGATCGGCACGATCACGAGCGTCGGACCGCTGAACACCGTGACGACGTCGGTATCGCTCGCAGACGACGTGGACGCACCGAGCCCGTGGTGGCGGCTGACCCATCCGCTCGAACTGTTCGGACTGACCGAAGCGCAGCGCTGAGGCCGGCGCGGGCACCCGGAAGCCCGTGGCTCTCGGCATCCACCGTTACTCCCCGCACACCGCACGCAGACTCCCGCACGCCCGCTCGCCCGTACGCCCGCACACCGTACGCAGACGCCCCGCCCCGAATCAACGGGGCGGGGCGTCTGTCGGTTCACGCTGCGTTCGCGTCAGCCGTTCTGACCACCGGAGTCCGGCCGCTCGACGATCGCCTGGGCTGCAGCGGTCTCGGCCGCAGGCGTCTGAGCCCCGACCGACGCACCGACCTGCGCGGCCGCGGCTTCTTCTTCGGCGTCGCCGCTCACGACGACCGGAGTCGTACCCGTGAGTGCATCCTCGGCGTCGATGTCGGTCGCCGCCTGTTCGAACTGCGACTGGTACAGACGCCAGTAGGCGCCCTGCGCGGCGATCAGCTCGTCGTGCGTGCCCTTCTCGACGATGTCGCCGTGCTCCATCACGAGGATGAGGTCGGCGTCGCGGATCGTCGACAGGCGGTGGGCGATCACGAACGACGTGCGTCCCTGTCGCAGAGCCGCCATCGCGTGCTGCAGCAGCAGCTCGGTGCGTGTGTCGACCGCCGATGTGGCCTCGTCGAGGATGAGGATCGACGGCTGGGCGACGAACGCCCGCGCGATGGTGATCAGCTGACGCTCACCCGCCGAGACGTTCGACGCGTCCTCGTCGAGCACCGTGTCGTACCCCTCGGGAAGGGCGTGCACGAAGCGGTCGACGTACGTCGCCTTCGCAGCTTCGAGAACCTCGTCGTCGGTCGCGGTCGAGCGGCCGTACCGGATGTTCTCGCGGATGCTTCCGGCGAACAGCCACGGATCCTGCAGCACCATGCCTGTGCGCGAACGCAGCTGGTCGCGCGTGACCTCGGAGATGTCCTGGCCGTCGAGCAGGATGCGTCCGCCGTTCAGCTCGTAGAAACGCATGATCAGGTTGACCAGCGTCGTCTTTCCTGCCCCGGTGGGGCCGACGATCGCGACGGTCTGGCCCGGCTCGACGTGGAACGAGAGGTCGGTGATCAGAGGGCGCTCGGGCGTGTAGGAGAACGCGACGTTCTCGAACTCCACGACGCCCTGGCCATCGGCGAGAGGCGGAGCATCCGCCTCATCGGCCTCCTGCTCCTCGGTGTCCAGCAGCTCGAACACCCGCTCCGCCGACGCGGTTCCGGACTGCACGACCGCGGCCATGCCGCCCAGCTCCGACAGCGGCTGCGTGAACTGCTGCGAGTACTGGATGAACGCCTGCACGTCACCGAGGCGCAGCTGGCCGTTCGCGACCATGAGCCCACCGAGCACGGCGATGCCCACGTAGGTGAGGCTGCCGACGAAGGTCATCGCGGGCATGATGATGCCCGAGAGGAACTGCGCCTTGAAGCTCGCCTGGAACAGCTCCTCGTTCTCGTCCTTGAACTTCTCGAGGGCGTCCTGCTCGCGCCCGAAGACCTTCACGAGCGCGTGGCCCGAGAATGCCTCCTCGACGCGAGCGTTCAGCCGACCGACCTTGCGCCACTGCGTGCCGAAGGCCTTCTGCGACCTCGGTCCGATGACGCCGAAGATCACCCCCATCAGCGGGAGGGCGACGAGCGCGACGAGAGCGAGCTGCCACGAGATCGAGAACATCAGCACCAGCACGCCCACGACCGTGAGAACGGCCGTGATCGCACCGGACAGCGACTGCTGCATGGTCTGGGTGATGTTGTCGATGTCGTTGGTGACGCGCGAGATCAGGTCGCCGCGCTGCACCTTGTCGAAGTACGACAGCGGCAGACGGTTGATCTTCGCCTCGACCTGCTCGCGCAGGCGCCACATGGTGCGCACCATGATGACGTTGATGACGTAGCCCTGGATCCAGCTGAGGAACGCGGCCACGATGTAGATCGCGAGGACCGCGATGATCACCCACCGGAGCGCGTCGAAGTCGACGCCGTCACCGACCTGGAAGCTGCCGAGTGCCGCGACCTGGTTCGCGAAGTCGTCCTGTCCGCCCTGGCGGAGCGTGGCGACCACATCGTCCTGCGACGTTCCGGCCGGGAAGCCGGGGAAATCGCCGTTCGCCTGACCGAGCTGCACCGAGATGAAGCCCTTGTAGATGAGGTTGGTGGCCTCGCCGAGCACCTTCGGCGCGGCGACGGTGAGCACGACGCCGACCGCGCCGGCGATGGAGACCAGGATGAACCACACGGCCGAGGGCTTCAGCAGTCCGATCATCCGGCTGAAGCTCTTGCCGAAGTTGTCGGCCTTTCCCGGTGCGACGCTGTCCCAGCCGCCGCCGTTCTGGCGCGCCTTCTCGGCGAGCTCGGCCTCGTACTTCTCTTCGTCCGTCAGTTCCGGCTCGGCCGTCGCGGTGGTCGACGTGGCCTCGGCGGCCGTCGCCTTGGCTGCGCGGCCTCGACGCGTCTGGGGTTCGTTCTGCTCGCTCATGCGTCCACCCCCAGCTGCGACTCGACGATCTCTCGATAGGTCGTGCTCGTCTCGAGGAGTTCCTCGTGCGTGCCCACGCCGACCATGGTGCCCCCTTCGAGCACGACGATGCGATCCGCATCGGTGATGGACGAGACGCGCTGTGCGACCACGATCTTGGTCACGTGAGGCAGCTCGCGCCACAGCGCCTGCCTCAGATGCGCGTCGGTGGTGAGGTCGAGCGCCGAGAACGAGTCGTCGAACACGAGGATCTGCGGTTGACGAACGATCGCCCTGGCGATCGCGAGACGCTGACGCTGCCCGCCCGAGACGTTCGTGCCACCCTGCGTGATGCGGGACTCGAGGCCCTCAGGCATCTCCTCGACGAAGTCGCGACCCTGCGCGATCTCGAGCGCGTGCCACAGCTCTTCATCGGTGGCATCTTCTCGGCCGTACCGCAGGTTCGATGCGACGGTTCCCGTGAACAGGAACGGGCGCTGCGGAACCAGGCCGATGGTCGCCCACAGCGACTCGACGTCAGCCTTGCGGACGTCGGTCCCTCCGACGAACACCGCTCCGCCCGTGGCATCGAAGAGTCGCGGGATCAGCGAGACGAGCGTGGTCTTGCCCGCACCCGTCGATCCCACGATCGCCACCGTCTCGCCGGGCTCAGCCGCGAAGCTGATGCCCGTGAGCACGGGCGAATCCGCGCCGGGGTAGGTGAACTCGACGTCGTCGAACGCGACAGCACCCGGAGCCGGGAAGTCGGTGACGCCGTCGGTCGGGCGCTCCATGCTCGACTTCGTGTCGAGTACCTCGCCGATGCGCTCTGCCGAGACGGCGGCGCGCGGGATCATGATGGCCATGAAGCTCGCCATGATGACGCCGCCCATGATCTGACCGATGTACTGCATGAAGGCGAAGATCGTGCCGACCTGCACGGTGCCGCTGTTGACCTCGATGCCGCCGAACCAGACGACCGCCACGACCGTGACGTTGAGGATCAGCATGAACAGAGGGAACAGGAGCACGAACAGCGAGCCGACCTTGCGCCCGACGACCATGATGTCGGTGTTCGCCTCGCGGAAGCGCTCCTCTTCGATTCGTTCGCGCACGAATGCCCGGACGACCCGCACGCCGGTCAGCTGCTCGCGCATGACGCGGTTCACGGTGTCGAGCTTGCCCTGGTAGCTGCGGAACAACGGCACCATGCGGCTCACGACGAGGCCGGCGACGATCAGCAGCAGCGGCACGGAGACCGCGATCAGCCAGCTGAGACCGATGTTCGTCTGCACGGCGAAGATGATGCCGCCGATCGCGAGGAGCGGCGCGGTGACGAGCATGGTGGCGCCCATCATCGCGAGCATCTGCACCTGCTGCACGTCGTTCGTGTTGCGGGTGATGAGGGAACCGGCCCCGAACTGCGAGACCTCGCGCTCGGAGAAACCGCTCACCTTGCCGAAGACGTCGGCGCGGATGTCGCGGCCAGCTCCCATCGACGCACGGGCGGCGAAGTAGGTGGCGATGACCGAGGCGATGATCTGGCCGAGCGACACGGCGAGCATGAACAGGCCGGTGCGCCAGATGTAGTCGGTGTCGGACTGAGCGACACCCTTGTTGATGATGTCTTCGTTGAGACGGGGAAGGTACAGAGTCGCGATCGCGCTGGCGAACTGGAACACCAGAACGGCCACGAGCAACCACTTATAGCGGGACAGATATCGAACGAGGATTTTTCCCAGCACAGGCGGACTTTCTAGGAAGGATGAAGCGGCAGATCTCCCGACGGGCGGACGCGGGCCGACGATCGCGCATATGACAGAGTGCCACGAACCGCGGACATTCGTATCCCCCTGTGGGCGGACCTTCGCTGACAGCGAACCATTCCCTGCGCGGCCAGCCGTTTATGCACCGTGGCGAACAACCGCGGATATATCGATATGCCTCAGAAGAGAGGGCGATCCGGCACGAACTCGCGGGCCTCTGCACCCGCATCCGGAGCAAGATCGGCGATGCTCGCGGGATCCCACTTGGGGTTGCGATCCTTGTCGATGAGCTGCGCACGGATCCCCTCGACGAGATCGGGATGACGGGTCGCGAACCACATCACCCGTCGGTACTCTCCCTCGAGCGCGGCGCGGAGGTTCGGAAGCGCCCGCGCCTCCCTGACCGCATCGAGGGTCACGGCGAGGCCGGTCGGGGCGAGGCTCTCGAGCAGATCGGCGGCGGCCGTGGTCTCCGCCGTCCCCTGCGCCTGCAGGCGGGCGACGATCTCGACGACGGTGTCGGCGGAGAACGCCTCGTCGATCCAGGCGCGCGCGGCGGGCAGCTCGGACGGAGCGGGCGTCTCGTCGAAGAGCAGAACGATCTCTGCCGGCCCCGTGGGATCGGCACGGTACGCGAGCGCCTCGCGCAGCGCGTCGAGGCGGTCGGACGGGACGAGGTGATCGGCGAAGCCCATCAGCACGGCATCCGCTCCGTTCATGGTGCCGCCCGTGAGGCCGAAGTACTCGCCCAGCCGACCGGGAGCACGACCGAGAAGCCACGTTCCCCCCACGTCGGGCGTGAAGCCGATGCGGGTCTCGGGCATCGCGAGCTTCGATCGCTCCGTGACGATGCGGATGGCCGCGTGACCTGAGAGGCCGACGCCTCCGCCCATCGTGATGCCGTCGGCCAGCGACACGACGGGCTTCGAGTACTCGGCGATCATCGCGTTCAGTGCGTACTCGGCACGGAAGAACTCCGCGGTCTCATCGGCTCGACCGGCCACGATCTGGGCATGCAGGCCGCGCACGTCGCCGCCTGCGCACATCCCGCGCTCGCCTTCACCGTCGATCAGGACGATCTGCACATCCGTGTCCTCGCGCCACGTCTCGAGCGCCTCGGTGAGCTGCTGGATCATGCCGAGATCGAGGGCGTTGATGGCCTCTGGCCGGTTGAGCGTCAGCCTGCCGAGCGCGCCTTCTGTGCGGACGAGGACCCGGGGAGCGGCGGTGGAATCGGTCACGGGTGCCACGTTACCCCTCGGCCGCAGCCTTGCATTCGGGTGGGTTTGTACGGTAAATGCGCGATCCGGCGGCTTTTCCGGCAGGATAGAGAGAACTGCCCACTGCAACGAGAGGTCGCAGATGCCCGACGGACAGGTGCTCGAGTTCACGCGCGTCACCAAGCGCTTCAATGACGTGACGGCGGTGTCAGACTTCTCCGCACGAGTCGAGCCCGGCGTCGTGACCGCTTTCCTCGGCCCGAACGGAGCCGGGAAGACCACGACGCTGCGCATCCTGCTCGGCCAGGTGCGCGCCAACTCCGGTACGGCCACGATCGGCGGGGTCGCGTTTCCCGAGCTCCGCCATCCCCTGCGCACCATCGGATCAGTGCTCGAGGAGACGGTCTACCGCCCTCGCCGCTCAGCTGCGCGCCAGCTGACCATCGCGGCCAAGGCCAACGGCATCCCGCTGTCGCGCGTCGACGAGGTCCTCTCGCTGGTCGGTCTCGAGCACGAGAGCGAAGGACGCATCGGTAGCTTCTCCCTGGGCATGCGTCAGCGACTGAGCGTCGCCCACGCCCTGCTCGGCGACCCCGGCGCCCTCGTGTTCGACGAGCCGGCCAACGGACTCGATCCCGAAGGAATCCGCTGGATGCGCCTGCTCATGCGCCGCCTCGCCGACGAGGGCCGCACGGTCCTCGTCTCCTCGCACGTGCTGAGCGAGATCGAGCAGGTCGCCGACCACGTGCTCGTGCTCTCGAAGGGTCAGCTCATGCTGTCCAGCGGCATCGAGAAGCTCGCAGACCCGTCTGCCGGATCGGTCGTCGTGGATGCCGCAGACCGCGCCGCGCTGAAGGCGGCGCTCTCGGCCGCAGGCCTCGAGGTCGAGGTGCTCCGCTCCGGACTCACCGTCCGCGGCAGCAACGCCGGAAAGGTCGGCGCCATCGCGGCATCGGCCGGCATCGCCCTCACCACGCTGGTGCAGCGCGGCCCCACTCTCGAAGACGTGTTCATCGAACTCGTGCGCGGCGGCACGCTCGCACCGCACGCGATCGCGGCAGCCTCTCAGTTCATTGCTCCCGAAGCTGAGGCTGGGTCGTCGGATGCTGCGCTCGACGCCGCTCCCGCGACGACGGTCCTGCCTGCGGTGATCGGCGAGGCCGTTGAGGATGCCTCCGCCGAGACGCTGGACGCAGAGGACGGATCGGACATCGCGGAGGATGCACCCGCAGACGACGCCGCGAACGTCGACGAGGGTGCGGAGCTCGCCGAGGCTGACGCCTCCGAGACCGAGTCCGCTGCGGATGGGGCCACCGACGCTGCGGCTTCGGATGCTGCGGATCCAGCTGACGCGGGACAGGCTGATGCTGATGCTCAGACTGACGCTGCGGCGGCGGATGCCGCTGAGGCCAAGGCCGACGACGCTGCCTACGCCGCGGCTGCGGCCCGCGACGTCGAGCACGCGGCAGCAGAGCTCGGCTACGCGGCCGATGCCTCGGACGCGAACGATGCAGAAGATGCGGCAGATGTCGTGTCGGAGGCCGCCGAGTCCGACGAACACTCCGGACACGACGCGGATGCCGACGGTGCATCCGATGATGGCGACGCAGTCTCCGAGGCGGGCGCCCGTCCCTCTTTCGATGACATCCTCTTCGGGACCGCGTCGGCGAACGATGTGGAACCGTCCGTCGACGCGGATGCCGATGCCGGCACCGAGTCCGCGCCTGCGGTCGAGGGGATCGACGAGCACTCCGGCGTCGAGTTCTTCACCGAGGTGCCAGCATCCGATGAGCCCGTGTCCGACGACGACGCCGACTCGGCTGCCGCCGACGGAGACGCGTCGGATGACGACCCGCGCTCCGCGGCTGTCAGCTCGATGCTCGCCGCAGCCGCACGTGCCTACTACGAGGACGAGCCGAAGGACTACCCGCTCGGCGAGTCGGAGGTATCCGAGCCCTCGTCCGACGCGCAGACCGATAACCACGACGGTGAGCACCACGAGCACCACGACGGTGAGCAGCACGAGCACCACGACGGCGACCAGCACGACGGTGAGCACCACGACGGTGAGCACCACGAGCACCACGACGGCGAGCACCACCACTCCTGAGGCCGCCACGCCGAGCTTCATGCGAACGCCCTCCGCGCCGAAAGGCTGCGGAGGGCGTTCGTCTCGTTCTGGGCCCCGGATCAGGCCGGTCGGGGTCGGATCACCGGGCGACGGCTGCCCTTCGACACCGGATTCGGCGACGTGGCGACGATCTCCTCGACGTCTGCCGGTTCATCGGAGACGTCGAGCCTGAGCGCCTGAGTCAGTGCGAGGCCGTGCCTGGTCGTGAGGATCAGCCGACGGTACTGCTCGTCACCCGAGAGGTCGATGACGACGCTGGGGCGACGCCGACGGATCAGCACGAAGTCCACGCTTCCGGCGGCCTTCCACGTTCCCGCGGCGAGAACGCCGGGGATGTGCGTCCCGGGGTTCGGCACTCCGCGCAACCAGGTCCATGCGTCGTCGATCAGCTGCACCTTGGTGATGGTGTCGCGGACGAGTCGCACGTTGTCGCGGTGGAAGCTCGCCGCACGCTCGATCGGCGAGAGCACGATCTCGAGTTGCGTCTGGTCGAGCAGCAACGTCACCATGCGTCCAGTCTGCCAGCGGCACCCTCCCAGATGTCTGTGTCTTGCTCACAGGAAGGCAACGATCCGTTGTCGGTTCCCACGATTCCACCTCTCTCCCATTCCGATGTTCCGCTCGAGTTTCGAACAAATCTACTAGACTCGGAGCATGACATCCGCCAACGACAACAGTCTCGAGCAGCGCAGGGAGCTGCTCGATTCGTGGGTCGAGAAGCGGCGGCAGATCGCCTGCCTCGAGGCCGAGGCATCTGACCTCCTCGCCGAGCGGATGCGGCTCGCCCGGACGGATTCCGATGACAGCCCGTTCCACCGTGATGCGATCCATCGATCGATGGTCGCGGAATACGCAGCAGCGGGCCGCATGACCCAGGGCAGCGTCGAGTACGCCTTCACCGACGCCGGTTTCCTCGATGTCAGCCATCCGCGCGTGCGCGAGGCATTCCGGCGCGGCACCATCAGCGGTGCACACGTCCGCGAGATCGTACGAGCGGCCGGAGTCGTGCGCGAGGCGGTGAACAACGGCCGAGCGGACGCCGATGTACTGCCGCTGTACGACACCGTCGCCATCATCGTCGCCGAGCGCGAGACCGCTGCGCGCACGCGTGTGCATCTGCGCGAGCTGGCAGCGGTGCTGGCGGGCTCGACGACCACCGAGCGCCACGCACGCGCGGCGTCGGAGCGCACGGTGACCGTGCGGCCTGCCGGAGACGGGCTCTCCGTCCTGACTGTCGTGCTCCCCGAGCATCTCGCCGCCGCGATCCTCGATCGCCTCACCCAGCTCGCTCACGCCGTCATCCGCGGACGGGACGACCGCGAGCCGGCGCTCGAGCCGATCGATGACGGCGAAGATCCGATCTATCC
Organism: Microbacterium sp. Leaf320; assembly: GCF_001423485.1. Lineage (GTDB taxonomy): Bacteria > Actinomycetota > Actinomycetes > Actinomycetales > Microbacteriaceae > Microbacterium. Next base: position 893,320 of record NZ_LMOD01000002.1, on the reverse strand, counting down.
GGAGGACATCGCTCACGACGATCCGTCGCGCGATGACTACGCGATCTTCGGCGACGGGACGTTCACCACCGACCCCACCTGCCCCACGGGCCCCGCGGTCGAACATATCCCGGCAGACACACGCACGATCGATCAGGTGCGCGCCGATCTGCTGATCGACCTCCTGCTCGCGTCCGACCCGAGCGCCGCCAACGGCTCGGGACTCGACAACATCCAAGGACGGATCCACGTCACGGTGGCCGCGACCACCCTCGCGGGGTGCGACGATCGTTCCGCCCAGCTCGACGGGCACGGTCCTCTTCACCCCGACATCGCTCGCGACCTCGCCGGCCGAAACGGCGGCTGGTCACGCCTGTTCCTCGATCCGACTGGCCTGGTCGTCGAGACCGACACCTACCGGCCCACCGAGCCGATGCGACGATTCCTACGTGCCCGAGACCAGCACTGCCGATTCCCCGGATGCAGGATGCCGGTGCATCGGTGCCAGATCGATCACACCTTCGATCATGCGAAGGGCGGCAGGACGGACATCCACAATCTGGGTCATCTCTGCGCGACCCATCATGTGATCAAACATCCCGATGTCGCTGACGACCACAGGTGGACGGCGCACCAGCTTCCGGACGGAACGATCGACTGGCTCAGCCCGCTCGGGCGCACCTACAGGGATTCACCGCGACGGCGAGTGATGTTCGTCTGAGCGAAGCCCCGACTCAGGCGGTCGCCTGCGCCGCCGCAGCCGCAGCGATCGGCAGCGCTGACTCGATGCGCTGCAGCTCCTCCTCGCCGTGAGCGGCGGTCAGGAACCACGCCTCGAACACGCTCGGCGGCAGCGCGACCCCCTGCTCGCGCATGGCGTGGAAGAAGGGCGCGTATCGGAACGACTCCTGCGCCTGCGCCTCGGCGTAGTCGCGGGGCGCCGAAGCTCGGAAGGACGCGCTGAACAGGTTCCCTGCATGGGCGACGGCGTGCGTGACACCGGCATCGGTCAGCGCGGCATCCAGCGCACCGGCGACACGAGCAGCCGCCGCATCGACCGTCGCATAGACCGACGGTGTCGCGAGGCGCAGCGTCGCGAGGCCCGCTGCGACCGAGAGCGGGTTACCCGAGAGCGTGCCCGCCTGGTAGACGGGGCCCAAGGGTGCCAGCATGTCCATGACCTCGGCGCGTCCGCCGAGAGCTGCCAGGGGCATTCCTCCGCCGACGACCTTGCCGAACGTGATGATGTCGGGCAGATAGTCCTCGCCTGCCGCAGCCTGAAGCCCCCAGAAACCCGCCGGGTGCACGCGGAATCCCGTCAGCACCTCGTCGAGGATGAGCAGCGCTCCGTGCGCGTGGGCGGTGTCGGCCAGCAGCCGGTTGAATCCGGGCGAAGGCGGCACCACACCCATGTTGGCGGCTGCCGCCTCGACGATCACCGCGGCGATGCGATCACCGTGCTCGGCGAAGACCGCAGCCAGCGCATCAGGGTCGTTGTAGTCGATGACCAGGGTCTGGGCCGCGATGGGCGCGGGAACGCCCGCAGACCCCGGCAGTGCGAGCGTCGCGACGCCCGATCCCGCCGCCGCGAGGAGGCCGTCGGAGTGCCCGTGATAGTGGCCGGCGAACTTCACCAGCAGGTCTCGGCCTGTCGCGCCCCGCGCGAGGCGGATCGCCGTCATGGTGGCCTCGGTGCCGGTCGACACCAGGCGCACCCGCTCGATGGGTCGGACCTCGCCGAATCGCACGCGGTCTGCGATCAGCTGGGCGAGTTCGACCTCGCCCTCGGTCGGAGCACCGAACGAGAGCCCTCGGGTGGCAGCCTCCTGCACCGCGGCGACGACCTCGGGCTGCGCATGTCCGAGCAGTGCAGGGCCCCACGAGGCGACCAGGTCGACGTACTCGTTGCCCGCGGCATCCGTGACCGTCGCACCCTTCGCAGATGCGAGGAAGCGCGGCGTGCCACCGACGGAACCGTACGCGCGCACCGGTGAATTCACGCCGCCGGGGATCACCGTGCGGGCAGCGGAGAACAGGTCGTCATTGCGGTCGGTCACAGCACACTCCTCAGCGATGCGCGGAACTCTCCCGCCATCCCCTCCAGGCTAGCCCGCACACCTGTGCGCGAGTCTCAGCAGCGACGCGGACCGAGAGAGAGCTCTCTCAGCCGCGCAGCCAGCGGGCGGCTTCGGTGGCCCAGTACGTGAGGACGACGTCGGCACCTGCCCGACGGATCGACAGGAGGGACTCGAGGATCGACGCGCGACGATCGATCCAGCCGTTCGCCGCAGCCGCCTCGATCATGGCGTACTCGCCAGACACCTGGTATGCCCACACCGGAATATGCACGGTGTCGCGCACCTCGCGCAGCACGTCGAGGAAGGCCATGGCCGGCTTCACCATGACGATGTCCGCACCCTCTTCTTCGTCGACGACGGCCTCGCGCACACCCTCGCGGCGGTTGCCGGGGTCGAGCTGGTAAGTGCGGCGATCGCCCGTCAGCTGCGAATCCACGGCCTCGCGGAACGGGCCGTAGAACGCGCTCGCGTACTTTGCGGCGTAGGCGAGCAGAAGCACGTCGGTGTAGCCGTCCGAGTCGAGCGCTTCGCGGATGACGGCGACCTGGCCGTCCATCATCCCCGACAGGCCGAGCAGCTGGGAGCCGGCGCGGGCCTGCGCGAGTGCCATCGATGTGTAGCGCTCGAGCGTGGCGTCGTTGTCGACCGAGCCGTCTGCCGCGAGAACGCCGCAGTGCCCGTGGTCGGTGAACTCGTCGAGGCACAGGTCGGTCTGCACCACGAGCGCGTCGCCGACCTCGGCAGCGAGCACCTCGGTCGCGACATTCAGGATGCCCTTCGGGTCATCCGCACCCGAGCCCTGCGCATCGCGCACAGCGGGCACACCGAACAGCATCACGCCCCCGACACCTGCCTCAGCGGCCTCGGTCGCGGCCTTCCGCAGCGAGTCGAGCGAATGCTGCGCGACACCGGGCATCGAGCCGATCGGCGCGGCCTCGGTGATACCCTCGCGCACGAACAGCGGCAGCACCAGCTGACGCGGCTCGAGAGAGGTCTCGCGCACCAGACCGCGGACGGCCGGGGACTGACGCAGTCGGCGCAGTCGGACGTCGGGGAAGCTCACGGTGCCAGCTCGTCTGCCGCGTGCGGGAGGGTGAAGGTCGACACCGCATCGATCAGCGCGTCCACGGTCTGCTTGTCGGCGACGACCGTGATCGGGAGGCCGGCCTTTCCGGCGTCCTTCGCGGTCCGAGGACCGATCGCCGCCAGAAGCGTCTCGTCGGGGATCTCGGGGAACTGCTCGCGCACCTGCGCCGCGACAGAACCGCTCGTGATCAGGATGGCGTTGATGCGGCCGTTCTCGACATCGCGCTTGATGCGATCCGTGACCGGTACGCCGACCGTGCGATAGGCCACCACGCTGTCGACGTCGTGGCCCGCCTCCTGCAGCAGCACGCTGAGCACGGGCTTCGCGATCTCACTGCGCAGGGCCAGGATACGGCGGGGCTGCGTCTCGAGACCGATGAGCTGCTCGGCCATGCCCTCGGCCGAGTTGTCCTGCTCGGGAACCAGAGCGACCTCGTACCCGACGGCCTGCAGGGCGGCAGCCGTGGTCTCGCCGACCGCGGCGATCTTCGTGCCGCGCGGCACGACGGCCCTGTGGGCGAACATCACGTCGACGGTGGTCGCGCTCGTCACCGTCAGCCAGTCGTACGACCCGCCGGCGAGCTGCGCGAGCGCCACGTCGAGGGCTGCCTGGTCGGTGGTCGGCGCGAAGTTGATCAGCGGCGCGACGACGGGCACCGCGCCCTGCGCGCGCAGGCTCGCTGCCACACCGTCGCCCCACGGGCCTCCGCGGGGTACGAGGATGCGCCAGCCGTCCAGCGGTCGGTCCTGCTTCGAATTGGTCATGATGAGGAATGCTCTCGGGAGACGAGGTCGGCCGCCCCTTGCTCGAGCAGCCGATGGGCGACAGACAACCCGATCTCGCGTGCTGCGTGCATCGGGTCTGCACCACCGGCAGCATCCGCTCCGTTGCCGCTGCCGTTCCGACGAATATACTCCCCGTTCAGGGCTTCGGTGACGTCGAGGCCGATACGCCGGGCCCCGTCGGTCGCGTAGACCACTGTCCTGACGCGGATCTCATCGCCGTCGACGACCGCGTGTGCGGCCATCGGAGCCTGGCATCCCGCGTCGAGTCCTTCGAGCACAGCGCGCTCCACGGTGACGGCGAGGCGGGTGGCCTCGTCGTCGAGTTCGGCGAGCACCGAGAGCAGCTCCTCCGGAGCATCCGTCGTCGTCTCGACCGCGAGAGATCCCTGCCCCGGCGCGGTCGGCCACTCGGCGAGGCCGAGCTCCTCGCGCCGAAGCGGCGAGTCGGAGCCGAGACGCGACAGTCCGGCGGCCGCAAGGATGACGGCATCCAGCTCCCCCGATGCGACCCGCGCCAGTCGGGAGTCCACGTTGCCGCGGATGTCGACGACCTCGGCGTGCGGAGCCCTGCGGCGCACCTGCGCGATGCGCCGGGGCGAGCCGGTGCCGACCTTGCTGCCGGAACGCAGCTCATGCAGCGGCGTGCCCCCACGAGTGATCGCGACATCGCGGGCATCCTCGCGCACGGGGGTGGCAGCGATCACGAGGCCCTCCGGGATCGCAGTGGGCAGGTCCTTCAGGGAGTGCACGAGGAAGTCGCACTCCCCCGCGAGCAGCGCCTCACGCAGACGCGTGGCGAAGATGCCCTGACCGCCGATCTCCGACAGGGAGGCACGGTTCGTGTCGCCCTCGCTCGTGATCGGAACGAGCTCGACGGTGCGACCCGAGATCTTCTCGAGGGCGGCGGCGACATGACCGGACTGCGCCTGCGCGAGCGCGCTGCGTCGGGTGCCCAGTCGGATCGGTGTGGTCCGAGTGCTCTGAATGGTCATCGTCGGCCTACTGCAGCACGTCCGCGATCTCGTCGAACCGGAGGCGACGCCCCGTATAGAAAGGGATCTCCTCCTTCACGTACAGACGCGCATCGGTGTAACGCAGGTCGCGCATGAGGTCGACGAGCTCGGTGACCTCATCTGCCTCGAGCGGCAGGATCCACTCGTAGTCGCCGAGAGCGAATGCGGCGACCGTGTTCGCGATGACGCCCTTGAATGCGGCGCCCTTGCGGCCGTGGTCGGCGAGCATCTTGCGACGCTCCTCCTCAGGCGCGAGATACCACTCGGGCGTGCGGACGAACGGGTACAGGCACAGCCAGTCCTTGGGCTCGACGCCACGCAGGAACCCGGGCACGTGAGCACGGTTGAACTCCGCGTCGCGGTGCACGCCCATGACGTTCCACACCGGCAGCAGCGTGCGCAGCAGCTCGGTGCGACGCAGGCGCCGGAGCGCCTTCTGCAGGTCTTCTGCGGTGTCGCCGTGCAGCCAGACGAGCAGGTCGGCGTCGGCCTTCAGGCCCGAGACGTCGTAGAAGCCGCGCACCGTGACGCCGGAGTCCTCGATGTACGAGACGATCGTCTCGAGTTCGGTCGAGTCGGATTCGGTGACCGGAACGTCGGGGTTTCGTCGCCAGACGGCCCACAGGGTGAAGCCGGACGGGTTCTCTTCGCGCTCATCGGACATACGACCAGTCTGCCCCCTTTGCAGAGCGCTCGCGAACGCGAGCCAGGATGCCGGAGTTCCGCCGAGCGGTCAGCGCGAGAGCACCGGAAGCGATCAGCGCGAGAGCGCCCGGAGAGATCAGCGGGAGAGCGCCCGAGCGATGACCCAGACGGCTCCACCGACGACCGCGGCGACGCCGACGGCCGCAGCGATCGCGGCCGCGGGGTTGCGGTCGGCGAACACACGCGCCTTCGCCGCGGCACGCTTGGACGCCTTGTCGATCCGCCGCGGGAAGTTGCCCTTGACCTCGATCGCCGCGAGAGCGGCCTTCAACTCGGCGCGAGCCGACTGCACAGGATCGACGATCCCCGCAGGGACGGCGGTCTTCGGCAGCGACCTCGTGATGTCAGAGTTCGTCATCGCCGGCCTCCTTCACGAGTCGGATGTCCTCGCCCACCGCCTGCGCGGGGTTCTTCCGGGCGAGCACCTTGCGGAACTTCAGGATGCCGAGCAGCGCGAACAGCAGCACGGCGAGGATCAGGATGCCGAGGACGGCGAGCGCCGACAGCCACACCGGCCACCAGGACGAGAGCCCCGCGATCGCGAACACCAGGATCACCGGCACGGCCCAGAACAGGAAGAACAGGGCGACCAGGAACCAGACGGAACCGATGCCCGCATCCTTCGCGGTCTTCGAGACCCACGCCTTGGCCGCGTTGATCTCGGCCTTGACCAGGCTGCTGATGAGTTCGGGAAGGTCGCCGATCAGGGACAGCAGGCTGTCCTCGGCACGGTCGCGGTATCCGCGGGGCATGTCAGCTACCGGACTTCGCAGCGGTCGAGCTCGAGGATGCCGGCTTCTTGACAGCAGGCTTCTTCGCAGCCGGCTTCTTCGCGGCGTCCTTGGCCTCGTCGACGGCGTCCTCGGTCGCATCCACGATGTCCTCAGCGGCCTTCTTGCCTGCGGCGACAGCCGAGTCGAGACGCTGACCGGCGGTCTTGTCGCCGCCGCCTGCCGACTTGACGACCTTCTGCACGCCGGTCCAGATCGCACCGGGCACGGCCGCGGCCTTGTCGCCGACGTACCCCTTGACCCGGTCGACCTGCTCCTGCACGGGGTCGAGGTTCCAGACCTTGAGCCACTGCGTCTTGATCTGCTCGTAGCGCTCGCGTCCTGCGCGCGTTCCGAGCACGTATCCCACGCCGAGTCCTACGACGAGTCCGATCTTCCCCTTCATGGGGTCTCCTCACGTTGTTCCGGTGTGAACGCCTGGGGCGAACCGGCGGCTCGGCGCCGCCTGCCAGGTGTCCAGCGTAGCCCCGTATGCCGATTTGGGCATCTATCGGCCAGAGGGTTGACAGCAGAGCGTCTTTCGGGTTGGCCCGGGAGAGCGGGCAGGCGCGACCCGGCGATCACGACACGTCCGGTTCTCGGATCAGTCCCAGAGCAGTGCTCGACGAAGGCGATCCGCTTCCTCTCGCGCATCCGGGATGACCTGCGCCAGACCGGTGCCGGCGAGCCACGCCCCCACCGCTGCGACCCCGGAGACCGCCTGGATGGCGCTTCGCGCCGCCTCGCGTCGCGCAGCCGAGCCGATGATCGAGGCGGGCTGCGACTGCACGTAGCGCGCACGATGCGCGTCGACGAGGGCGCTTTCGGGCAGCGTGACGCCGAGCAGAGCGGATGCTTCACGCAAGGCGAGTCGCGCGGCAGCGGCGTCGTCGAGGCCTGCTGTCGCGGCAGGCTCGCCCTGAGCCCCGAAGGAGACGCGCAGGAGGTGCCGGCCGCCGGCTGCGTCGCGCACCCAGCCCCACTTCGCACTCGAGTGGGTCAGTGCCTTGGCCGTGTGACTTCCGGGGACAGTGAGCACACCGGTGCCACGAGGGGCGCCGTCCAACGCCGACGCAGTCAGCAGCAGGGTCACGATCTCGATCTCGGGGGCGTCGGCCGCCGTGGTCTCGGCGAGCGCCGGCACCGTCTTGTCGAGCAGCCGGCGCGCGACATCCTCGGAGGTGGCGATCACGACCCCGTCGGCGGTGAGATCGAGATCTTCCACCTCGCCGGCATCGGACTCATCGCTCGCGTCGACAGTGGTCTTCACCTCGGCCCGAACGGTCCAGGCGGCTCCGGCCTGGGTGATCTCCGTCACGCGAGCGGCCGTGCGGACCACCCCGCCGAGCTTCTCGATGTCTGCGACGAGCGCCTCGACCAGCACCATCATGCCGCCGTCGATCCCCTCGACCGCGGCGCCGGGAGCCTGGGCGGCACGCGAAGCCTGGGCGGCCCGCGCTGCGCTCTGCTCGCGCAGCACCTGGACGGCTCCCGACAGCGAGCCGACGCTCGTCAGCGCGGCATTGAGACCCGGAGCGGCGATGTCGACGTCGACGTCGTCGGGTGACGCGGAGTACACACCGGTCGTCACGGGCGCGACGAGACGGTCGCGGACCTTGGCCCCCATGCGCGACGACACCAGCTTGCCGAGGCTGTGGTTGTGGCCGATCGTCAGCGGCGGGCGCACACGATCGAGGTACGCACGCCACGCTCCCGACCATCCGATGACGCGGCGGACGTCCTCCTGGAACGGGTTGCCGGGGATGCCGAGGATCCCGCCGACCGGCAGTGGCGCGGCCCCGACACCGGGGATGCCGGCGAGCCAGGCGCCTCCTGCCGCGGGGGCGACGATGCGATCTTCGAGACCGAGCTCCCCGAGGAGCGCGCGCACCCGGCCGCCTCTGGTCGCGTAGCTCTCGGCTCCTGCATCGACCACGATCCCGTCGAGTTCTGCTCGACGGATCGCTCCGCCCACGGCATCCGACCCTTCCAGCAGCGTCACGCGCATGCCGACCTTCACGCATTCGCGGGCCGCGATCAACCCGCCGATGCCACCGCCGACCACGACGATGTGTCGCTTCGCCGCGCGGACGGCCAGATCGGCGGGCTCGGCACGGGACGACTCACGGTTCGCGGGCTTCGGGGTCATGGGTCAATCCTTTCACCCGCAGCCGGGGCGGCATCCGGTCGCAGACCGGAGAAACAGGCACGCGCGCTGGCGGGTCGCGCGCTCAGGCTTCGGCGGGAGTCTGTGCCGCGCGGCCGGAGCCGCGTTTGCGCACCTCGCGGAGCACCATCTGCTCGGGGCACACGGTCGAGAGGAAGTCGCCGACCGAGAGCGCCAGGCGCTCGCCCACCAGCGAGTAGAGGATTCGGTTGGCATCGCGTCGCTCGCTGACGAGCCCGGCCTGACGCAGCACGCTGAGGTGCCGCGAGATGGTCGGCCCACTCGACGAGAATCGCGACGCGATCTCGCCCGCCGCGAGCTCCCCCTCTTTGAGGTCCTGAAGAATCTGACGCCGGGTCGGGTGGGCCAACGCGGTGAAGATGTCTGACGCGCTGTCTGCCATGTTTGCAATATAGCACTCGAGCTAGATACACCTCCGGCGAGCGGAATCCGTCAGATCGAGTGCACCAGTTCGACGATGCGCGTGAGCTGATCGGGGTCGGTCTCGGGCGGCACGCCGTGTCCGAGGTTGACGATGTGGCCACGGGCAGCGCGACCGCGCTCGACCACGTCGCGCACATGAGCCTCGAGCACCGGCCACGGAGCCGAGAGCAGCGCCGGGTCGATGTTGCCCTGCACCGAGACGTCTGGTCCGAGGATCGCCGCGGCCTCGTCCAGCGGCAGTCGCCAGTCGACGCCGACACCGTCTGCGATGCCGCCCAGCCGCATGTCCGCGAGGAAGGGCCCGGTGCCGACGCCGAAGTGGATGCTCGGCACTCCGATGCCCTCGAGTGCCACGTGGGAGTGCGGGGCGACGAAGGCGCGATAGTCGGCGGTGCTCAGCGATCCCGCCCACGAGTCGAACAGCTGCACGACGGATGCTCCGGCATCGCGCTGGATCTCGAGGAAGCGACGCGAGACCTGCGCCAACCAGCCCGCGAGACGGTTCCACGACTCGGGATCCGAGTGCATCATGGCCCGAGCGCGCAGGTGCTCCTTCGACGGGCCACCCTCGACCAGGTACGCCGCGAGGGTGAACGGTGCACCCGCGAAGCCGATCAGGGGGGTATCACCGAGCTCCGCTGTGACGATGCCGACAGCCTCGGCGATCGCGGTGCCGTCGAGTGAGAGCGGATCGATCGCCGTGATGCGGTCGACGTCGGCCGCAGTGCGCACGGGATTCGCGAAGACGGGACCGCGGCCGGCCTCGATCTCGACGTCCACACCGGCAAGACGCAGCGGGATGACGATGTCGCTGAAGAACACCGCGGCATCCACACCGTGGCGACGCACCGGCTGGAGGGTGATCTCGGCGGCGAGGTCGGGCGTGAGGCAGGCGTCGAGCATGCGCGTTCCGACCCTCAGCTCGCGGTACTCGGGCAGCGACCTGCCCGCCTGCCGCATGAACCAGACGGGGGCATGCTCGGGTCGGGGGCCGGTGAGGGCGCGCAGCAGCGGAGCATCGGAGAGGGCCATGCCTCCATCCTCCCATCCGGTCCTGGGCCGACCTGCATGAAGCCTCAGGTAGAATCGATGCGTGCTGCTGGTTGTCACGGCGAGTCACAAGACCGCCTCCTTCGAATTGCTCGAACGCCTGAGCCGCACCCCCGACGACGTCGCCTCCACTGTGGTGGACATGGCGTCCTGCGTGCAGGGTGCGGTCGTTCTTGCTACCTGCAACCGCTTCGAGGCCTACGTCGAGATGGACGAGCCGGTCACCGCCGCGGGTGCGATCGGCGTCGAGGCGGTTCTCGAAGCCGTCGAATCCTCGACCGGCATCAGCACCGCAGAACTCGACGGCGCCTACGAGGTGCACTCCGGCCGCCGTGTCGCCGAGCATCTCTTCTCGGTCGCCTCAGGACTCGAATCCGTCGTCTCCGGCGAGGGCGAGATCGCAGGGCAGGTGCGCCGCGCGCTGAAGTCCGCCCGCAAGGAGGGCACCACCTCCCCCGAACTCGAGCGACTGTTCCAGCGCGCGAGCCAGGCGCAGCGCAAGGTCAAGAACGTCACGGCACTCGGCCGTGCGGGCCGGTCGCTCGTGCGACTCGCGCTCGAACTCGCCGACAGCCGAATCGCCGATTGGTCGACCGAGCGCGTGCTGCTCGTCGGCACCGGCGCCTACGCCGCGGTCACGCTCGCGACGCTCCGCGAGCGCGGGGCCGTCAACATCTCGGTCTACTCGCCCTCTGGTCGCGCCGAGAAGTTTGCCGCGAAGCACGGCATCCGCCCGGTAGCGGCCGAGGACTACGCTCGCATCGCGTCGCGATCGAGCCTGCTGATCACCTGCACGGCCGCGACAGAACCCGTGCTGACCCCTGAGCATCTGCAGGCGCCGACCGGCATCGCCCCAGAGGGCTGCCCCGTCTCGTCGCACAGCCAGATGGTCGTCGACCTGGGCATGCCCCGCAACGTCGATCCCGCTGTCGCGACCCTCGAAGGCGTCGCGCTGCTCGACCTCGAGACCATCAGCCTGCACGCCCCGCTCGAAGAGCTGCAGGCGACGGATGCCGCGCGCACCGTCGTGCGCGAGGCCGCCGACACCTTCCACGTCGTCGGCAGCCGACAGAGCGTGACTCCGTCCGTCGTCGCCCTGCGGTCGCACATGTTCGCGCTGTTGGAAGCCGAGATCGGCCGCGCCCGCGCGCGCGGCGATGAAGACGGCAAGGTCGAGCAGGCGCTTCGCCACCTCACCGGCGTTCTGCTGCACACGCCGACCACGCGCGCGCACGAGCTCGCGGCCACCGGTCAGGCGGATGAGTTCGCCGCCGCACTCTCGACGCTGTACGGCATCAAGCCGGTCGAGCCTGCGCAGTCGTCCGACGACGCCGCGACCGCCTGAGTCGCGACCCCTTCTGCACAGGACCCTTCGGCCGGGGCCTGTCCCCCACCCTCGGGAATCGGACGACGACCGGGCCACGCGCATCGCTCCTGCTTCATATCGTCGAACCCATGACAGCGCCCGACGCTCGGCGCAGACTGGGAGCATGCTCGTGGACCCGAATGTGATCGGCATCATCATCGCCCTCTTCGCGTTCACGGCCACGGTGCTCGGCGGGGTCTCTCGCATGATCGCCCGTCAGTCCCGAGGGCTGGAGGTGCGTTTCGACAGGATCGACGAGCGGTTCACGAAGGTCGAAACCGACATCGCCGACCTGAAGACGGAACTCAAGGCGGACATCGCCGAGGTCAGAGTCGAGATGGCCGATCTCAGAACCGAACTCAAGGGCGACATCGCCGAACTCAGAACCGAACTCAAGGGCGACATCACCGAACTCAGAACCGAACTCAAGGGCGACATCACCGAACTCAGAACCGAACTCAAGGGCGACATCGCCGAACTCAGAACCGAACTCAAGGGCGACATCGCCGAACTGCGGGCCGAACTGAAGCAGGAGATCTATGAGGTCAAGACCGAGCTCAAGGGCGACATCGCCGACCTCCGGGTCTCGATCGCGCGCTTGGAGGGCCCTCTCCCGAAGCTGCAGCGCATCTGAACCCGGCCCGTGAGCGTGAGGGTGAGGGTGTCAGACTGGAGACATGGCCCTTCACATCACCGGAGACACCGCCGCAGACGCTCTGCTCACCGACAACCCTCTCGCGCTTCTGGTCGGGATGCTGCTGGATCAGCAGGTTCCCATGGAGACCGCTTTCGCCGGACCGCTGAAGATCGAGCAGCGCACCGGAGCCACGGATGCGTCCACCATCGCCGGCATGGACCCTGACGAGTTCCTCGAGGCGTTCAAACAGACCCCGGCCGTCCACCGCTTCCCTGGCTCGATGGCCACCCGCGTGCAGACCCTGTGCCAGGATCTCGTCGATCAGTGGGGTGGTGACGCGTCGGCGATCTGGACCGACGGCGATCCCTCCGGAGCCGAGGTTCTGAAGCGGCTCAAGGCTCTGCCCGGCTTCGGCGAGCAGAAGGCGAAGATCTTCCTCGCACTGCTCGGCAAGCAGTACGGCTTCACGGGCGAAGGCTGGCGTGAGGCCGCCGGCGACTACGGCATCGAGGGCTCCTATCGCAGCGTCGCGGACATCGTGTCACCCGAGTCACTGACCAAGGTGCGCGAGCACAAGAAGGCGATGAAGGCCGCGGCGAAGGCGAAGGCGTGAAGCCCACCGGCGACGACGTCGCAGGCCTCATCGCCCGTTCCAGCCCCGCGATCCGTCGTCGGGATGCCGAGACACTGACGGCGCTGATGCAGGACATCACCGGTCGCGACCCGCAGACCTGGGGCACGATCATCGGCTTCGGCAGCTGCCACTACCGGTACCCGACAGGCACCGAGGGCGACAGCGGACTGCTCGGCTTCGCACCCCGCAAGGCGGCGACCACGATCTATCTGTTCGACGGCATCGATGCCCACGCTGACGCGCTCGCGGCACTCGGCCCGCACACGACCGGCGTCGGATGCCTGTACATCAAGGACCTGGAGCAGATCGATCTCGCCGTGCTCCGTGGCATCCTCGAGCGCTCGCTCGCCTGGGTCGAGGCCGGCGGCACGGATCAGGTGCAGCTCACTGTGACCGGCTGACCCGGCTGACTGACCGGCCCGGCTGACCGACTGACCCGGCTGACCGGCTGACCCGGCTGACTGACCGGCCCCTGACGGAAGACCCCCTCGTGCGAGCGAGGGGGTCTTCGATCAGTTACGGAGGCGGACGACTCAGTGCGCCCCGGCGAAGAACTCGCGGATGTCGCCGGCCAGCACCGCCGGGCGCTCGAGGGCGGCGAAGTGGCCGCCCTCGTCGAAGCGGTTCCAGTGGACGATGTTCGAGTTGTCGCGCTCTGCGAAGACTCGGATCGTCTGGAAGTCGTCCTTGAAGACCGCGACACCGGTGCGTGCGGCGTTGATGCGCGGCTCCGCCCCTTCCCCCGCATCCGCTCGCGCGTTCTCGAGGTAGCTGCGGCTCATGCCTGAGGCCGCGTTCGCGAACCAGGCGACGCTCACCTCGAGCAGGATCTGATCCAACCGCACGAGCGACGTGCCGTTGCCGAACGAGTTGAAGAGCTCGCTGTAGGCGAGCAATCCGATCGGAGAGTCGCTGATGCCCACCGAGACGGTCTGCGGGCGAGACGAGTTCATCGCGTTGTACCCGCCGACCGACTGGAACCACTGCATGTGCTCGAGCCCGGCGTAGTCCTGCGGCTCGAGCTTCTCGAACTCGGCAGGGTCTCCGGAAGGGAACGAGAAGAGCTGCAGCACATGCAGTCCGAGGAAGCCGTCGGGGTTCAGCAGGCCGAGCTCACGCGCGACCATCGCACCGTTGTCGGAGCCGTGGATCCCATAGCTGTCGTACCCGAGCCCGCGCATCAGACGGTCGTACGCCGCGGCGACCCGGGCCGTCGTCCAGCCCGCCGAGGACAGCGGCTGCGAGAAGCCGTAGCCGGGAGCATCCGGGATCACGACGTCGAAGGCGTCCGCCGCCCGCCCGCCGTGCGCGACCGGATCGACGAGCTCGTCGATCAGGTCGAGGTAGTCGACGGCGGATCCGGGGTACGTGTGGGCGAGCAGCAGCGGCGTGGCACCCTTGTGCGCGGAGCGGACGTGGATGAAGTGCAGGTTCTGTCCGTCGATCTCGGTCGTGAAGTGCGGGACGGCGTTGATGCGGGCCTCGGCGGCGGTCCAGTCGAAGTCGCGCCAGGCGTCGAGCGCTTCGCGAAGGTAGGTGTTGGGGGTTCCCGCATCCCAGTCATCCGTCGGCGAAGGCTGCGGAAGACGGGTCCGGGCGAGGCGATCATGCAGATCGGCGACCTCTGCGGCTGGCACCGAGACAGTGAAAGGCCTAGCGGAGAAGGGGCTGGGGGTGCTGTTCGTGTTGTCCATATCTCGAGAGTAGAAACCCAATAGGCTGGATACCTTCCTAATGGGAGAATCGCTTTCAGGAGTTCTCATGGCCGATCCGACAGCTCGATTGCTCGCCCTTCTGGCTCTGCTGCAGACGGGCCCCGAGCGCTCCGGCACCGAGCTCGCCTCGCGTCTGGGGGTCTCTACCCGCACCGTCCGCCATGACGTCGAGCGCCTCCGCGACCTCGGCTACCCGGTCGATGCGACGCGGGGATCGATCGGCGGATACCGGCTCGGCTCGGGCGGCAAGCTTCCGCCCTTGCTTCTCGACGACGAGGAGGCCGTCGCGGTCACAGTCGGGCTGCGGGCGGCGGCGGGGATAGCGGGCATCGCGGAATCGGGCGCCAGGGCGCTCGCGAAACTCGAGCAGGTGCTGCCCTCGCATCTTCGTCCGACGGTCGACGCGCTGCGCTCGAGCGTCGACCGCGCGCCCGAGAACAATGACACCGACGCCCCGGACCCTGAGGTCGACGCCGCCACACTGCAGGCGATCGCCACCGCGATCCGCGGCGAGGAATGGCTGAGGTTCGACTACGAGAGCGTGGCGACGCTCGTCGAGCCGTATCGCCTGCTCACCTGGCACCGACGCTGGTATCTCGTGGGCCGTGACCTGCAGAGCGGCGAGTGGTCGACCTACCGCGTCGACTGGATGGAACTGCGGATGCCGACGCGTCGCCGTTTCGAGCCGCAGCCGCTGCCCGGCGGCGATTACACCGCCTTCGCGATGCGCACGATCGCGGTGAGCGGATGGGTCGTGCACGCCAGACTCCGGATCGATGCTCCCGCCGAGGCGGTGCTCGCCCGCATCCATGCCGCAGTGGGCGTGGTCGAACCCGTCGACGAGACGCACTGCATCCTCGTCACGGGTGCTGACAGCCTCGACACCGTCGCCGCGTACATCGGGATGCTGATGATGGACTTCACGGTCGAGTCGCCACCGGAGCTGATCCCACGGCTGCAGGTGCTCTCGGAGCGCTACGCCCGCGCCGTGACGGGCTCAGCTGCCGGATCACGGGGATCCGGCAGCTGACACATCACGCGCCCTTGAGGCGATCGGCGAGGTACTGGTGCAGCTCGTCGATCGAGACGCGCTCCTGCGCCATCGTGTCGCGGTCGCGCACGGTGACGGCACGGTCGTCGAGCGAGTCGAAGTCGATCGTGACGCAGAACGGCGTGCCGATCTCGTCCTGTCGACGGTAACGGCGACCGATCGCACCCGCGTCGTCGAAGTCGACGGCCCACGAGCTGCGCAGCGTGTCGGCGACCTCGCGGGCGAGCGGCGACAGTCGCTCGTTGCGGCTCAGCGGCAGCACGGCGGCCTTCACCGGCGCGAGACGCGGGTCGAGCTTGAGAACGGTGCGGACGTCGGTGCCGCCCTTGGCGTTCGGAACTTCTTCTTCGCGGTACGCGTCGACGAGGAACGCCATCATGGCGCGAGTGAGGCCGAACGAGGGCTCGATCACATACGGGGTGTACCGGTCGCCGGTGGCCTGGTCGAAGTAGGTCAGGCTCTGGCCCGACGCCTCGCTGTGGCTCGACAGGTCGTAGTCGGTGCGGTTGGCGACGCCCATGAGCTCACCCCACTCCTTGCCCGTGAAGCCGAAGCGGTACTCGACGTCGATCGTGCCGGCGGAGTAGTGCGCCCGGTCGTCTTCGGGCACGTCGAACTGACGCATGTTCTCCGGATCGATGCCCAGATCGATGAACCAGTTCCAGCACGCCTCGACCCAGTGCTCGAACCACTCCTGCGCCTCGGCGGGCGGCGTGAAGAACTCGATCTCCATCTGCTCGAACTCGCGGGTGCGGAAGATGAAGTTACCGGGGGTGATCTCGTTGCGGAACGCCTTGCCGACCTGTCCGATGCCGAACGGCGGCTTCTTGCGGCTGGCGGTGAGCACGTTCGAGAAGTTCACGAAGATGCCCTGTGCGGTCTCGGGGCGCAGGAAGTGCAGGCCGGACTCGTCGTCGACGACACCCAGGTACGTCTTGACGAGACCCGAGAACGACTTCGGCTCGGTGTACTGGCCCTTGGTGCCGCAGTTCGGGCACGGCACGTCGGCGAGGCCGTTCTCCGCCTTGCGGCCCTTGCGCGCCTCGAAGTCCTCGATGAGGTTGTCGGCACGGAAGCGCTTGTGACAGCTCAGGCACTCGACCAGCGGGTCGGTGAAGGTGGCGACGTGACCCGACGCCTCCCACACGCGCTTGGGCAGGATGATGCTGGAGTCGAGGCCCACCATGTCGCCGCGGCCGCGCACGAACGTCTGCCACCACTGGCGACGGATGTTCTCTTTGAGCTCCGTGCCGAGGGGCCCGTAATCCCACGCGGACCGCGAACCGCCGTAGATCTCACCCGCCTGGAAGACGAACCCGCGGTGGCGGGCAAGGGCGATGACCTTGTCAAGACGGGACTGTTCGGCCACGGTGGCTCCAATGGTCGGCGGTGGGAAAGCCCGTGATCACGGGCACATCAATCCTATCCGCGACCGCTTCGCCGCAGCACCGGGCCTCGGCCCCTCACGCCGTGACTCACGCCGTGAAGAGGTAGCCCTTCTCGACGTCGAAGCCCGCGAGCGTGAGGCCACTGCTCAGCAGGCCCTCCATCTGCGCACGAAGGCGGGTGCGCCACTCGTGCGCGGCATCGGGATCCTCGACCCGGATCGTCTCGATGTCGGAGGGGATCTCGAGCGTCTCGACGACCGCATCGGATTCCGGGGACTTCGCGATGTCGGCGAGCGCCCATTCGACGTCGAGCCGGTCGCTCTCGTCTCCTGCATCCCCTCCCCCGAAGATGCCGTATCGGTTCACCGAGTACCCGGTCACGCGAGCGCCGAGAACGGTGAGGAAGAAGTGCGCGTTGCGCGCGACGAGCGGGTCGAACGTCCAGGTGATGCGCCCGACATCACGCGAGAACGCCCACTGGCGCTGGTGCTCTTTGAGTTCGCGCCCCCAGCCGCGTCCGCGGTACTCGGGCAGCAGTGCCGTGATGTGCGAGTGCATCGCCCGGCGTCCCGGGGCGCCGAAGAAGGCGATCGAGGCACCGACCATGCGCTCCTCCCCGCCCTCGGCGTCGAAGAGTCCGACGACGTAGTTGCCGGACTGCTGCAGGGCGCGCAGAGTACCGGCGTCGATCACGCGCTCGGGGCCCCGGATGGAGTCGAGCAGGCCCTGCGCGTCGATGATGAGTTCAACGGTGTCCAGATCACGGATGGTTCGCACGCCCCCAGTCTGCCCCTCCGGTCGCAGATTTCGGAATCGCACGGCCCGAATGGGCTGGGATGCGCGCGCTGACGGGGCGTACCGTGGAGTAATGGCAACCAGCGATACGACGGCCGAGAAGTCCGACACCCGGTTCTTCGGGCAGCCCTGGGCGCTCGTCCACATCTTCGGCGTCGAGATGTGGGAGCGCTTCAGCTTCTACGGCATGCAGGGCATCCTGCTCATCTACCTCTACTTCTCGGTCAGCGAGGGAGGCCTCGGACTCTCCCAGGCCGTCGCCGGTGGCATCGTCGGTGCGTACGGCGGGTCGGTCTACCTCTCCACCATCCTCGGCGCCTGGATCGCCGACCGGATGCTGGGCTCGGAGCGCGTGCTGTTCCTCAGCGCGATCGTGATCGTCGCCGGGCACGTGGCCCTGGCTCTCCTCCCCGGCTTCGTGGGCGTGGGCGTCGGTCTCGTGCTCGTCGCCCTCGGCTCGGGCGGCCTCAAGGCGAACGCGACCTCGGTGGTCGGCACGCTCTACAGCGCAGACGACACCCGTCGAGATGCCGGCTTCTCGCTCTTCTATCTCGGCATCAACCTCGGCGCCTTCATGGGTCCGATCCTCACCGGCATCCTGCAGTCGTCGCTCGGCTTCCACTACGGCTTCGGGCTCGCCGCCATCGGAATGACACTCGGACTCGTGCAGTACTCGTTCGGTCGCAAGGCGCTGCCCGACGAGGCCCGGCGCGTGCCCAACCCGCTCCCCTCCTCGCGGTATCCGCTGGTCGCGATCATCGCGCTGGCGGCGATCGCGCTCATCGTCGTGCTGGTGCTCGTCGGCGTCATCAAGGCCGACAACCTGTCGACCATCGTGATCATCGGCACGATCGTCGCCGCCGTCGCCTACTTCGCGGTGATCCTCAGCAGCCGCCGGATCGACGGCACCGAGCGCTCGCGCGTATGGGGCTTCCTGCCCCTCTTCGTCACGAGCGTCGCCTTCTGGTCGCTGTACCAGCAGCAGTTCACCGTGCTCACGGTCTATTCGGACGAGCGCCTCGACCGCAACATCTTCGGATTCGAGATGCCGGTCTCGTGGGTGCAGTCGATCAACCCGGTGTTCATCATCATCCTGTCGGGCGTCTTCGCGGCGATCTGGACGCGCCTCGGCACCCGCCAGCCGTCGACCCCGGTGAAGTTCGCCCTCGGCGCGATCATCATGGGCGCAGCCTTCCTGCTCTTCCTGCCGTTCGCCGGAGGAGGTGCGAACTCCACTCCACTGCTCGCGATCGTCGGCATCCTGTTCGTGTTCACGGTCGCCGAGCTGCTGATCTCCCCGGTCGGCCTGTCGGTGACGACGAAGCTCGCACCGAAGGTCTTCCACACGCAGATGGTCGCGCTGTTCTTCCTCTCGATCGCCCTGGGCACCGCGATCTCGGGTTGGCTCGTGCGGTTCTACGATCCGAAGAACGAGGTGCCGTACTTCTCGATCCTCGGTGGCATCGCGATCGTGGTCGGCCTGGGGCTGCTCTTCGCCGTGAAGCCGGTGCTGCGGCTCATGAAGGGCGTGAACTGAGGATGCTGCGCAGCTGAAGGGCGTTCCGCTTCTGGTCGCGCGCGCCCGGGTGTCGCGGGCGCCGATAGCCTGAAGGGATGGGAGAGAACGATGATCGCGCGCGCAGAAGACTCTCCCGAACACCTCCGAAGTGGGCGATCGTCGCGGTTCTGGCATTCGCCGGACTCTGCTCGTCGTTCATGTTCACGCTGGTCGTGCCGCTGCAGGCCGAGCTTCCCCGTCTGCTGAACGCATCTCGCGAGGACACCACCTGGGTCGTCACGATCACGCTGCTCGTCGCTGCCATCGCGACCCCGATCTCGGGCCGCCTCGGCGACATGTACGGCAAGCGGCGCGTGGTGATCGTCCTGCTCGGGCTGCTCATCCTCGGCTCCCTGATCGCCGCGCTCTCCGGCTCGATCGTGGGTGTCATCATCGGCCGTGCGCTGCAGGGCGCCGTCACGGGGGTCGTGCCTCTCGGCATCGCGATCATGCGCGACGTGCTCCCTCCCGAACGCCTCGGCACCGCGGTCGCGCTGATGAGCGCCACGATGGGCGTCGGCGGTGCGATCGGGATGCCGGTGGCCGCCCTCCTCGCCGAGAACGCCGACTGGCACTGGCTGTTCTGGCTCGCCGCCGCGCTCGGAGTCGTCGGCCTCGCACTCGTTCTTCTCGTGGTCCCCGAGGATGTGCTGCGCTTCCCCGGCCGTCTCGATGTGCTCGGCGCAATAGGTCTCGCGATCGGCCTCACCGGCATCCTGCTGTTCGTCTCGCGGGGAGCCGAGTGGGGCTGGACCGCTCCGCTGACTCTCACCTGCATCATCGGCGGAGTCGGCGTGCTGCTGATCTGGGGCTGGTACCAGCTGCGCACGAAGGATCCGCTGCTCGACCTGCGCGTCGCCGCCCGACCTGCGGTGCTCTTCACGAACATCGCCGCGATCGGCATGGGGTTCGCGCTCTTCGCCTCGAACGTGACGTTCCCGCAGCTGCTCGAGGGCCCCGCAGCCTCAGGCGCCGGCTTCGGACTCGACATGGTGTCGGCCTCGCTCATCATCATGCCTGCGGGGCTCGTGATGATGGTGATCTCGCCGCTGTCGGGTTGGCTCGAGCGCGCCGTCGGACCCCGCCCCCTGTTCACGGTCGGCGCCGGTGCGATCGTGCTCGCCTACGTGTTCGTGCTGCTGTGGTCGAGCGAGGTCTGGCACATCCTGGTCGGCAACCTGCTGATCGGCGTCGGCATCGGGTTCACGTTCGCCGCCATGCCGATGATCATCATGCGGTCGGTGCCGACCAACGAGACGGGTGCCTCCAACGGGCTGAACGCGCTCTTCCGCTCGGTCGGCACCTCCAGCGCCTCGGCCGTGATGGGCGGGGTGCTCGCGGCCATGAGCGTCGACGTCGGCGGGGTCTCCGTGCCCACCCGCGCGGCGTTCGATCTGTGCTTCTGGCTGGCGATCGCCGCCGGCATCGTCGCCCTGGTGCTGTCGCTCTTCATCCCGCGCCAACGCGCCGCGGAGCAGCATCCGTCGCTCCCGGGGTAGGCGCCGACCCGACCGTGATCAGATCACGCGCGGATCGGGGTCCGTCTCCGTCGGCGGTCGCAACCGCGCAGGGATCGGCCACTCGAGCACGAACTGCTGCACGGATGGCCGGGTGACGTCGCCGAAGTCGTCGATCTTCACCACGATGCGCCCGGGAACCCCGGCTTCATCGGGGGTGACCTCGAGGATGCGCACGCGAAGGGGTCGCTCCGCCTCGCCCTCGAGCATCCACGGATCCGCGAGCCACGCGATACCGCGCTCCTCGAGTGCCGCCTCGGCGTCGAGCCACTCGGTGGCACCGGAGGCGACGCGGCCGAGCACATCGACAGCGACCCAGGCGTCGCCCTCCGGGTGGATCCACCCGAGCAGCTCACGGTCATCGCGGCGATGCGGGGTCCAGTCGGGGCGGGGCATGCCTCCAGGCTAGTGAGCCCGGCGAGTCGGCGCTGGCGCGGCCGATCGCGGGCGCCGGCGAACTCAGTGCGTGTACTCCATGAGCTCGACGCCGAGCACGCGGAAGGCGTCGTGAGCGCGCAGCCGATGCGTGATCGACAGGTCGTCGAAGCACACGATCAGCGAGTACGCGACGCCGGCGCGGGGTCCGGCGAGCACGCCCGCCTCGGCCCGTACGCCGCGGTCGCGCCCTGTCTTGTTGATGAACAGCAGGCCGTGGGCATCGTGGTCGTGCGCGAAAGGGTCGAGCCCCGTCGATGCAGCCACCAGGCTGAGATCCTGGTTCAGGCTGAGCCACTCCGACACCTGTGCGCTCACCGAAGCGCCGACCACCTGCGAGTTCACGAGGGCCGAGAAGAGTCCCGCGAGCTCCCGCGCGGAGCCGACAGCCACCTGAGGCGCGTCGTCGGGGCCGCGCTCATCGCGGAACCGGTCGAGGAGCGCCGTGCGGCGAAGCCCCAGAGCCTCGATGCGCTCGCGCACCCGGTCGTGTCCGACCCGCTGCAGCAGCGCGTTGACCGCGATCGGATCTCCGGCCGTCGCCGCGAGCACGGCGAGGTCTTCGAGCGGAAGCGCCGGAGCGTGCAGGTGCCGCCACAGCCCCGAGCTCGAGACGGACTCGATGGCGCTGCGTTCGACGATCTCGAGCGGGTCGAGGGTTCCTGCCTCGAACGCCGAAGCGACCTCGATCAGCAGGGGGACGACGCCGAGACCCGCGATCGGCATCGTGACGTGGTCGTCGCCCGAGAGGACGTGCACGTGGCTGTCGAGGTCGACGACGTGCACAGAGACCTGGGCACCGGAATCGGCCAGCTGCTCGAGCGCCTGCAACGTCGAGGTGAACGAGCGTCGCCCCGCGGCGGCACGACGCGGCAAGCGTCGGCTGGTCCGCTGAGAGCGGCGCAGCGAGGCCAGTGACGGCCCTTCGACAGGCTCGGGAGCACCCACGCGTGATCCTTAAAGGGGGGTTGGATTGGCGGGATGCTGCAGGGTTCATCCCCCGCAGCATCGATATCGTAACCCCCTCAGGTGAGGATGCCCTACAGACTCCGATGTTTGGTCATCAGATCGTCACGCAGGAGAAAGCAGGGCACCCCCGGAACCGGATCCGGCTACGACGGACGGCTCACCAGATCGTCACACGCGAGTCCTGCGGCAGCCAGAGGGCGTCGGACTCCGCGACATCGAAGGCCTCGTAGAAGGCGTCGATGTTGCGGACGATCTGGTTGCAGCGGAACTCGTTGGGCGAATGCGGGTCGATCGTCAGCAGTCGCAGCGTCTCGGCGTCGCGGCTCTTCTGCTGCCACACCTGAGCCCACGACAGCAGCAGTCGCTGCACGCCCGTGTATCCGTCGATGACCGGCGCCTCAGCCCCGTCGAGCGAGAGCTCGTAGGCCTTCAGCGCGATGCCGAGACCACCGAGGTCGCCGATGTTCTCGCCGATCGTGAGGGCGCCGTTGACGTGGTGCGCGGCATCCAGCCCTTCAGGAACCAGCTCGTCGTACTGCGCGATGAGGGCCTTCGTGCGCTCCTCGAACGCAGAGCGGTCGGCATCCGTCCACCAGTCCTCGAGCTTGCCGGCGCCGTCGTAGCGGCTTCCCTGATCGTCGAAGCCGTGGCCGATCTCGTGCCCGATGACCGCGCCGATGCCACCGTAGTTCGCTGCGGCATCGCGGGAGACGTCGAAGAACGGGTACTGCAGGATCGCCGCAGGGAAGACGATCTCGTTCATCGACGGGTTGTAGTACGCGTTGACCATCTGCGGAGGCATGTGCCACTCGTCACGGTCGATCGGCTTGCCGACCTTCGCGACGTTGCGGTCGTGCTCGAAGATCGCCGCACGCCGCACGTTGCCGAACAGGTCGTCGCGGTCGATGACCAGGCTCGAGTAGTCGCGCCAGACAGTGGGGTGACCGATCTTGGGAGTGAACGAGTCGAGTTTCGCAAGGGCGCGCTCGCGGGTCTCGGCGGTCATCCACTCGAGGTCGGTGATGCTCCGGCGGTACGCCTCGATGAGGTTCGCGACGAGCTCGTCCATCGCGGCCTTCGCCGTCGGCGGGTAGTGGCGCTCGACATAGACCTTGCCGATCGCCTCGCTCAGCGCGCTCTCGGTGACCGAGACTCCACGCTTCCAGCGCTCGCGGATCGTGGGGACGCCGGTGAGCTCGGTGCCGTAGAACGAGAAGTTCTCCTGCACGAAGTCGTCGGTGAGATAGGGAGCTGCGGCGTGCACGACCTGTGCGCGCAGCCACGCCTTCCAGTCGTCGAGGCGCTCGGCGACGAGCAGCGTGCCGAGTCCCTCGAGGAAGCTCGGCTGGGAGACGACGATCTCGGAGAACGCCTCGGGGTTCTCGGGGGCGACGGCGTCGCGCCACGGCTCGAGGTCGACGCCCGCGAGCTCCTGGAGCTCGGCCCAGGACTTGAGGTTGTAGGTGGCGACGGCGTCGCGGCTCTTCACGTTGTCCCAGTGGTGACCCGCGAGCTCTGTCTCGAGCGCGATCGCGCGATCGGCGGTGCCTGCCGCGTCTGCGATGCCGGCGAGGGACAGCAGGCGCTCGAGGTGCGCACGGTAGGCCGCACGCGTCTCGGCGAACGTGTCGAGGCGGAAGTAGCTCTCGTCAGGGAGCGAGAGTCCCGACTGCACGACGACGGGAAGGTAGCGCTCGGGGTTCCCGGGGTCGCCGTCGACGTAGAAGCCGATCAGGTGCGCTCGGCCGTCACGGTCATACGCGCCGACCGTGCGGAGGAAGGCCGGGACGCTGTCGATGGAGTCGATCTCGGCGAGTGTCTCAGCGAGCGGCGTGACACCGGCTGCCGCGATGCGGTCGGTGTCCATGAAGCTCGCGAACAGGTCGCCGATCTTGCGCGCGAGAGTGCCGTCCTCGGCATCCTGCGACTCCTCGATGATCGCCCTGACGTCTTTCTCTGCCTGCTCGGCGAGCAGATGGAACGACCCCCAGCGCGCTTTGTCGCCCGGGATCTCGGTGCGTGCGAGCCACGCGCCGTTGACGTGACGATAGAGGTCGTCCTGCGGGCGGATGTCGGAGCTGAACTCGGAGGTCTCGAGGCCGGAGGGAAGCACGTCTGTCATGCGAACAGCCTATGCGTCGCTCCGACATCCGGGCGGGAGGGAGGGAGGCCCTCGGTATGACGTCCTGCGGCCTCAGGCCCTGCGACGGATGCCGAACCGCCGCCGCCGCGGCTGCTCCGGCGCCTCCGCGGCGGGGGCGGCGGATCTCGCCGCCCGCCTGTCGGCCCAGGCCGCGATCTCGACGTCGATGTCGCGCGGTTCCGTGACCACAGGAGGCCCGCCCTGCAGTTGACGGCGAGCCTCGATGACACGCCTGTTGAAGTCCGCGAGCACATCGCGCACGTCGGCCTCGCGCCCCAGGAGGTCGAGCTGGTCGTCGAGCTCTCGGTCTTCGGTGCGCAGCAGGATCGCCGGCGGGCCGAGTCCGGTCAGGTTCTCCTGCTCGATCTTGCGACGGATCCACCAGTCGGGGTCATGATGGGTGCCGAGTCCCTCGAGGGGCTTGCCCGCACCGGGCAGATCGTCGAAGTCGCCCCGGCGGATCGCGACCTGGATCGCCGTCTCGATGAACGCCGCCCGATCGGTCGCAGCGGCGATCCCCGGAGCGGTGCCGGACTCGGCATCCTCCTCCGAGCCGTCGCTCTGCTGCCGCGCGCGATATCGCGCCGCGGCCTCGCGTGGATCCGTCATGATGCACCTCCCGTGCCATCCGGGTGCTCCCAGCGTACGACCGGAACGGCGCAGCGAGCACTGTCGGCACCAGCCCATAGGCTCGGAGGATGACCGAGCGCACCCTCAATCGTGAGATCCTGCGCCTCGCCGTCCCCGCCCTCGGTGCGCTGATCGCCGAACCGGCGTTCCTCATCGTCGATGCCGCCCTCGTCGGGCACCTCGGAACCACCCCGCTCGCAGGCCTCGGCATCGCGGGAGCAGTGCTGCAGACGATCGTCGGCCTCATGGTCTTCCTCGCGTACTCCACGACCCCAGCGGTGGCTCGACTCTTCGGCGCCGGACGGCCGGGCGAAGCCGTCTCGGTCGGCATCAACGGCATGTGGCTGGCGCTCGCGATCGGAGCGGTGCTCGCCGCGGCGGGCGCCGCGTCGTCCCCGTGGCTCGTGTCGCTGTTCGGCGCGACCGA
Source organism: Microbacterium sp. Leaf320 (assembly GCF_001423485.1). GTDB lineage: Bacteria > Actinomycetota > Actinomycetes > Actinomycetales > Microbacteriaceae > Microbacterium. The sequence continues at coordinate 867,977 of NZ_LMOD01000002.1, read as the reverse complement.
TGCCGTGGCCACCCAGGCGAACGACTACCTCATCGTCTCCATGTGGGGTCTCCCCGCCATGCTGATTGTGTTCGCTGCCACGGGGCTGCTGCGCGGCATGCAGGACACCATGACGCCCCTGTGGATCGCGGGCCTGGGGTTCGGCGCGAACGCGCTGCTCAACGTCGTGTTCATCTACGGGTTCGGTTGGGGCATCGCCGGCTCGGCAGCCGGAACCGTCGTCGCGCAGTGGGGCATGGTCGGCGCCTACGTGCTGGTGATCCGCCGTCTCGCCGTGAAGCACGACGCCTCGCTGAAAGCGCGCAGGGACGGCATGGGCAGCACTGCGCGTTCGGGCGGCTGGCTTTTCCTGCGCACGGTGAGCCTACGGGCGGCTCTCCTCGTGACCGTCGCCGTGGCCACGGGCATCGGCACGGACGAGCTCGCCGGCTGGCAGATCGTGTTCACGATCTTCTCGGCGGCGGCCTTCGCCCTCGATGCTCTGGCGATCGCCGCGCAGGCGCTGATCGGCAAGGAGCTCGGCGCAGGTGATGAGCTCCAGGTGCACCGCGTTCTCAGGCGCACCGTCGCCTGGGGCGCATGGTTCGGCGTCGTGGTCGGTGCGCTCATCGCGGCGCTGTCGGGCGTGCTCGGCATCGTGTTCACGGGTGACCCGGCAGTCGCCGCCCTCGTGCAGCCGGCGCTCCTGATCCTGGCGGTCGCCCAGCCGATCGCGGGCGTCGTGTTCGTGCTCGACGGCGTTCTCATGGGCGCGAACGATGCCCGTTACCTCGCGCTCGCGGGCGTGCTCAACCTCCTGCCGTTCCTGCCTGCGCTGTGGATCATCGCCGCGACGGGGGTCGACGGCGCCGCCGGTCTCATCTGGCTCGCCGTCTCGTTCTTCGGCGTCTATCTGCTCGCACGGCTCGGCACCCTCGGCTGGCGCGTGCGATCAGGGCGCTGGATCTCGGCCGGCGTCTGAGACTGCACGATCGTCGCAGATCCGGAGTTCTGCACGTATCCCGGAATCTCGCCAACTCTCGCGTTCCCGCCCTGGCATTCTCATCACGAGCGAACGAGAATCGGAGCGTGCTGACCATGAACGAACCGCAGGTGTGGGTGCTGATCGGCGTCTTCGCCGCATCGATGTTCGGCATGATCACTGTCGTGTCGACACTCTTCATCCACGTCGTCAAGGCGGAGATCGGAGGCCTTCGTATGGAGGTTCTCGGCGAGATCCGCGCTCTCGACCGCGACGTGACGGCGCTCTACCGCAACACGTTCGGCATCGACAGAGACTGACCTGTCAGAAGATCAGGCGTTCTCGAGCTCGGCGATCACGATCTTCTTCATGTGCATGAGCGCCTGGATCTGCTCCGGCCGCTGCTGCAGCAGATCGAGGCCCGCCGGCACGACCTGCCAGCTGACCCCGAACCTGTCCTTGCACCAGCCGCAGGCCTCGGACTCGGGCACGGCCGAGAGCGCCGCCCAGTATCGGTCGATCTCGGCCTGGTCCTCGCACCCGATCACGAACGAGATGGACTCGTTGAAGGCGAACTCCGGTCCGCCGTCGAGGCAGCCGAACGGCGTGCCGTTCAGGGTGAACTCCCCGTTGAGCACCTTGCCGCTCATGCCCTCGAAATGTCGATCGAGCGATTCATCGGGGTAGAGCACCACCTGGTCGATCGACGAGTTCGGGAACACCGAGACGTAGTACTCCATCGCCTCCTGCGCCTGACCGTCGAACCAGAGGAACGGGCGGATGGGACTGATCTCTGCCATGGCGGCCTCCTCGGATCGGCACTCACGCTACGCCGGCGTCGGCACCGTGTCGAGGGGATGCTCCGGAGTCAGCCCGCGTATCTCCGGCACCATTCGTACATGATCACGGCGGCCGCCGCGCTCGCGTTGATCGATCGCGTCGAACCGTACTGGGTGATCTCGATGTGCGCGGATGCTGCGGCGAGCGCGGCATCCGAGAGCCCCGGCCCCTCCTGTCCGAACAGCAGCACGCAGGTCTGCGGCAGCTCGGCGCGATCCACGGGCACGGCGCCGTCGACGTTGTCGACGGCGATGATCGGGATGCCTTCGGCCGCCGCCCATTCGGCGAACGCCTCGACGTCCTCGTGGTGCACGACGTGCTGGTACCGGTCGGTGACCATGGCGCCGCGCTTGTTCCACCGGCGGCGACCGATGATGTGCACGGTGTCGGCGAGGAACGCGTTGGCGCTGCGCACGATAGAACCGATGTTCATGTCGTGCTGCCAGTTCTCGATCGCGACGTGGAACGGATGCCGCTGCGTGTCGAGGTCGGCGACGATCGCCTCCATCCGCCAGTAGCGGTAGCGATCGATCACGTTGCGCGTGTCACCCGCCGCAAGCAGCTCGGGATCGTACTGCTCGCCCTCCGGCCACTCCGCTTCACCCCCGGGCCACGGCCCCACCCCGTATCCGGGCTGCGCCGACGATCCGCCTGTCTCCGCTGCCGCCGCGGGTGCCTGCTCATCCATTCCGCCAGGCTATCCGCCACACGACGGACACCATATTTAGGTATGCCGAAAAATCCGCTACGATTTCGGCATGCCTAAAAATGCCGCGCTCGACGAGGTCGCCCCCTCAGCCCGGGCCACCGCACCCCGCAGCCTGTGGCTGCTCGGCCCCGCGCTCGTCGCCGGCGTCGCGTATCTCGACCCCGGCAACGTCGCCAGCAATATGACCGCCGGAGCCCAGTACGGCTACCTGCTCGTCTGGGTCGTCGTCGCCGGAAACGTCATGGCGTGGCTGATCCAGTACCTCTCGGCGAAGCTCGGAGTGGTCACCGGGCAGAGCCTCCCCGAGGTGCTCGGCACGCGGCTCACGCGGCCGTGGGCTCGACGGGCGTACTGGCTGCAGGCCGAGCTCGTCGCGATGGCGACCGACCTGGCCGAGGTGATCGGCGGCGCGGTCGCGCTCTACCTGCTCTTCGACATCCCCCTGCTGCTCGGCGGGGTCATCACCGGGGCCGTGTCGATGATCCTGCTCGCGGTGCAGAGTCGACGCGGCGCTCGACCCTTCGAATTCGTGATCATCGGGCTCATGGTGATCATCGCGGTCGGCTTCGTCGCCGGACTCTTCGTGGCGCCGCCGGACGCGGCGAGCGTGGTCGCAGGACTCGTGCCCCGCTTCGAGGGCACGGGGTCGGTGCTGCTCGCGGCATCCATCCTCGGCGCCACGATCATGCCGCACGCGATCTACGCCCACTCGTCGCTGACCCGAGACCGATTCGGCTCGGCGGCAGCGCACGCCCCGACCGAGGCCGCGCGCACCGAGACCTCGCGCATCCGCCGCCTGCTCACCGCGACCCGCTGGGACGTCTCGATCGCGATGGTGATCGCGGGCACCGTGAACCTCGGCATCCTGCTGCTGGCAGCCGCGAACCTCGCCGGCGTCGAGGGCACCGACTCGCTCGAGGGCGCCCATGCCGCGCTGGCCGCCGGGCTCGGCCCCGTCGTCGCCACCTTCTTCGCGGTGGGTCTGCTCGCATCGGGCCTCGCCTCGACCTCGGTCGGCGCGTACGCGGGAGCGGAGATCATGCACGGCCTGCTGCACGTGCGCATCCCGCTGCTCGCCCGGCGTCTGGTGACGCTGATCCCCGCGCTCGTGATCCTCGGCGTCGGAGTGGATCCGACCCTGGCCCTCGTACTCAGCCAGGTCGTGCTGTCGTTCGGCATCCCGTTCGCCCTGATTCCGCTCGTCGCGCTCACGGCTCAGCGCCGCACGCTCGGTCCGTGGGCGAACCGGGTATGGACGACGGCGGCGGGCATCGTGGCGTCGGTGCTGCTCATCGCTCTCAACGGCGCACTGCTCTGGCTGGTGCTGACCGGCGCCTGAGACGGCGCAGAGACGCAGAGACGCTCAGGCAGGCGCAGGAGCAGGACTCACGGAACAACACAGAACCGCCCCGAGCCGGCACGGGAAGATTCGGCTCGGGGCGGCGGCCTGTCACCGCGCGCGCTCAGCGCGTGCTCAGCGCTTGCGGAGGGTCTCCGTCCACGTCGAGACCACGCCGTCGGCGATGCGGTAGCCGGCATCCGGCACAGCGACCACGGTCACCTCTCCGGTGACGCGCACCTTTCCGTTGCGGGCCTCGACCCTCTCGCCGTTCACGTAGTACGTGATGCCTTTCACGTTCGTCGGCACCTTCACCTCGTCGCGCGAGGTTCCCGGCTTGTCCGTGAAGGTCGGGGGCTTGGGCGTCGTCGGCGTCGTCAGCACAGGGACGTTCGCCCAGTCGAGGTCGCTCGCGAGGTAGAACGAGGTGTACGCCGGCTGGTTGTACGTCGTCTGCTGACGAGCGGTCTCGACCCGGTACTGCACGTCGTGCATGAGGGTCGTGAGCTTGTGCGCGGTGGGCTCGGTGGTCGTGTAGAACCGCAGTGCGCTCGAGTCCGCCGTGCGCACGAGCAGCTCCTCCCGCCAGTCACCCAGCACGTCGGCGACCAGAGACGGGTTGCCCTTGGTGCCGTTGTTCGTGAGGGTGCCGGTGGCGGTCAGCACGGTGCCGCGCGTCCAGTCGTCGATCGTGGGCGTCTGGATGCCGCTGCCGTTCACGAGCTGCGTGGTCATGTCTCCCGCCCAACGGATCGACATGTTCGTGCCAGGCGTCTCGGCCTGCAGCACCTCACCGGTCGCACTGAGAAGGCCGCTGCCCTCGGTGCCGCCGGGCATGCTCGACCACACTTCGATGCCGGGCACATCCGGTCGCACGTCGCCGATCATCGCTCGACCCGTGTCACGGCCGGAGTAAGCGCCGAAGAGCGACTCCCCGGTCGCGGCATCGCGCATCACGGAACCGTACGGCGCGCTGGTCGCGCCCTCGTGGGCTGTCCAGATCTCGAGACCGGGCCGGCTCGGATCGATGTCGGTCACGTGCATCGCGTCGCCGTGACCGAGTCGCACGGTCGCGCCGGGGTCGGCACTGCCCTCAGGCAGCACGTCGAACGAGCTGTAGAGCAGGCTGCCGTCGTCGTCGATCGTCGCCGATCCGTAGACGAGCTCCTGCCTTCCGTCGGCATCCACGTCGGCGAAGCTCAGCGAATGATCACCCTGAGTCGTGATCGTGCCGAATTCGGGGTCGGTGCCGTCACGGCCGTGCGGCGAGTCGTTGAACGGGTTCGTCATGGGTACGTGGCCGCTGTCGACATCCCAGCGCTGCGTCAGACGCTTGCCGTCCCAGTCGAACGCGGCGACGGTCGTACGCGTGTAGTACCCGCGGGCGAACACGGCGGACGGATGCTGGCCGTCGAGGTATCCGACACCGGCCAGGAATCGATCGACGCGGTTGGCCGGCTCGATTCGCGACATCGCATAGTCACCCCACAGCAGTCCGTCATCCCCCCGCTCGGTCGGATACGGGATGGTCTGCAGCTCCGCGCCGGTCGCGCTGTCGAAGACCGTGAGGTACTCGGGACCGTCGACGATGAAGCCCTCGAACTCGCGCAGCAGGTTGCGTGCGCTGCGGCTCGGCGCATACACGTCGATGAAGGTGGTCGCCAGTTCCTGCGCGCTCTCCTGCGAGAGGGGGTATTCGTGGGTCACGGGCATGCCCCATGCCTCTTCGAGAGTGGCCGGCCACTGACCGGACACGACCTCGTCGCGCTCGCTCCAGCCGAGGAACATCTCGACCAGGTGCGCCTCGTAGTCGGCGGCGCTGAGGCGGTAGTCGTCATCGTTCGAGTACCCGGCCTTGCGATCCTCCTTGGGGAGAGTGATGTACGACTCGCTCGCGACGGAGCCGTCGGCCGCGAACTGCACCGACTTGGTGCCTGGGGCCGTCTTCAGCATCGTCTCGGATCGCCCGTCGCCGTCGAAGTCGTAGACGAGGAACTGCGTGTAGTGCGCGCCGGCGCGGATGTTCACACCGAGGTCGAGACGGTTCAGCAGCGTGCCGTCGAGCTCGTAGGTGTCGAGATAGACCGGACCCGTGTAGCCGCGCTGCGAGACGTCCTTCGAGTTCGACGGGTCCCACTTCACGACGTACTCGTACTGCCCGTCACCGTCGACATCGCCGACCGAGACGTCGTTCGCCGAATACGTGTACGCCTCCCCCTTCGGGGTGACGCCGTCGGCGGGCTTCTGCAGCGGCAGGTCGTAGTGCCCCTCGGCCCAGGCGGTGACGGATGCCGAGGCGGATGCCGTCAGCTCGACGCCGTTCACGATCGGGACCACGGAGTACTCCGAGGTCGCGGCCCCGTCGGCATCCGCGTAGTTCGTGCTGTCGGTGACGGTCGCGATCTTCGCGCCGTCGCGGTAGACGGCGAAGTCGGGACCTGCGAGACCTGTGTCGGTCGCGCCGGTCGCCTCGGTGGCCAGCAGCCTCCAGCTGAGGAAGACGCCGTCGGCGGTCGAGACGGCGACGAGACCGCGGTCGAGACTCTCGAGCTGCGGCCCGGTGGATCCAGGGTCATGACGGCCGGTGACGGGCGCGCCTGAGGTGACGGCTCCCGCACTCTGCGCACCCCCTGCGAGGAGGCAGCCGGCGGCGGCCACCGCCACGACGGCGCGGAACGAATGGTGTCGGATATTCATCGTCGAAATCCTTCTCTGAGCGTCGAGCTCGTTCGGATAGCGTTTTCCCGTGCCCGCTCGAAGCTACCCGCCTCGCCAGGGCCCGTCAAGGAACTCAGGCGAATTGAGACGATTCACAGCCCCCGTCGGCGATTAGGCTCGAAGTCATGTCTGCCGAAACCGCGCGCCGCTCCGTCCGCATCCTCACCTGGATCGGAATCGCGACCGGCGTGATCGGCGGACTCCTCGTCGCCTTCCCCACCGTGCTGCCCGTCGGGGGCCCGTGGGTGCAGCTCGCCCTGGGGATCGCGACGCTCGTCCTGGCGTTCCGCGCACGCAAGATCGGGATCGCCGAGATCGAGGGATTCGACGGAAGGATCTCGCTCTTCGCCGCACTGCTCGGATTCCTCACCATCTTCTTCGCGGGCCAGGTCGCCTTCGGCATCCTCGTCGACGTCGCCAACCCCTGAGCGCCCGCCTCGGCCCGCGCCCAGCGCACCTGAGCGCAGCCGACCGCTGATCTAGGCTGGACCCGTGGCATCCCCGGCAGCAGACGACTACCTCAAGACCGTCTACGCGCATACCGAGTGGCAGGACGCGCCGATCACCCCCTCGGTGCTCGCGGCGAAGCTCGGCATCGCTCCCTCGTCGGTGACCGAGATGGTGAAGAAGCTCGCCGCCGCCGGTCTCGTCTCGCACGTGCCATACGGCGCGGTCCGGCTCACGGATGCCGGAACACAGCGCGCCCTGGCGATGGTGCGCCGCCACCGGCTGATCGAGACCTGGCTCGTGCAGGAGTTCGACTACGGGTGGGACGAAGTGCACGACGAGGCCGAGGTGCTCGAGCACACGATCAGCGACCGACTGCTCGAGGGCATCGATGCGCGACTCGGGCGACCCCGTTTCGACCCGCACGGCGACGCGATCCCCGACGCGAGCGGCGCGATCGATCGCGAGCCCTTCGTGCTGCTCGCCGATGCGCCGATCGGCCACACCGGGCAAGTGCTGCGCGTCGACGACCGCGACCCCGAGCTGTTGCGCGCGCTGGAGGCGGCAGGTGTCGCGGTCGCCGCGACCGTCACGATCACGGCATCCGGCATCGAGCTCGGCGGCGCGCGGACGACGCTCCCCGAGGGCGCGTCCGGGGTCGTCTGGCTCAGCGCCTGAGCGCGGGCTGGGTCGTCCGGCTCAGCGCCTGAGCGCGGCCGGTACGAGCGCCTGAACCTGACACCTGCCCGTAACCGCGGGCCAATAGGCTGTGCACATGGCACACCGCGATGACATCGAATGCTGGCTCACCGACATGGACGGCGTGCTCGTCCATGAGAACGACGCCATTCCCGGAGCCGCCGAGCTGCTCGCCGGATGGGAGCAGAACGAGATCCCGTACCTGGTCCTGACGAACAACTCGATCTTCACCGCGCGCGACCTCTCGGCCCGCCTGCGGGCCAGCGGCCTGACCGTGCCCGAAGAGCGCATCTGGACCTCGGCCCTCGCCACCGCCGACTTCCTCGCGCAGCAGCTGCCGGGCGGCTCGGCCTTCGTGATCGGCGAGGCCGGCATCCTGACCGCCCTGCACGAGGCCGGGTTCATCATGACCGAGACGAACCCCGACTTCGTGGTCGTCGGCGAGACCCGCAACTACTCGTTCGAGGCGATCACCAAGGCGATCCGCCTCATCATCAGAGGCGCGCGCTTCATCGTCACGAACCCCGATGCCACGGGCCCGTCGGCCGACGGCGTGATGCCGGCCACCGGCGCGATCGCCGCCCTCATCACCAAGGCGACCGGCAAGGAGCCGTACGTCGTCGGCAAGCCGAACCCGATGATGTTCCGCTCGGCCCTGAACAAGATCGGCGCGCACTCGAAGAAGACGGGCATGATCGGCGACCGCATGGACACCGACATCATCGCCGGCATCGAGGCGGGCCTGCACACCGTGCTGGTCATGACCGGCATCAGCGACCAGGCCGAGGTCGAGAAGTACCCGTTCCGCCCCGACGAGATCGTCGATTCGGTCGCCGAACTGCTGCCGACCGTCACCGAGTCGATCCCGACGCTCGACGAGGACTGACATGGGTGCGCTCGACGAGGGAGAGCGTGTCGTCGCAGCGGATGCCGCCGTCTGGCGCGCCTGGCTCGAGGAGCATCACGAGCGCACCGCCGGAGTCTGGCTGCTGAGCGTGCGCGGCGCCCGCGCGGACGGCGTCGGATACGAGGATGCCGTGCGCCAGGCGCTGTGCTTCGGATGGATCGACGGCCCGGTGCGCACCTTCGACGATCAGACCGTCGGGCAGTGGTTCTCGCCCCGGCGCCGCGGCAGCGGGTGGGCGGCGACGAACAAGGCGCGTCTGGTCGACCTCGAGGCCGCCGGATTGCTCGCTCCGGCCGGCATCCGCGTACTCGAGGCCGCGAAGGCCGACGGATCCTGGACTGTGCTCGACGGCCCCGAGGCGGGCATCGAGCCCGACGAGCTGACCGAGGCGCTGGATGCCGTGCCCCCCGCGCGCGCGAACTGGGATGCCTTCCCGAAATCGGTCAAGAAGTTCGGCCTCACACACATCGCGATGGCCAAGCGCGCAGAGACGCGCGCGGCGCGGATCGCCAAGATCGTGGCGGATGCCGCGGAGGGGAAACGCCCATGAACCAGTCGGATCTGCTCTTCCTGGTGGTCTTCCTGATCCTTCTCAGCACGCTGACGGTGTTCGTCGTGCAGTTCTGGCGCTCACGCCGTCGCGGCGGAGACGGCGAGGGCGATGGCCGTGCCGGCTGGTGGGAAGGCCCCTGGGACGACGACGACCGCAAGCGCTGAGCGCGATCGTCCGCCGACCTCTTGGTCAGGCCAGGGTCAGGCTGAGCACGCGCTCGACCGGCTGCGGCATCCGCAGCGGCCCTGTGCCAGGGGTGATCGTGCCGAGAATGCGCGGCGCACGCGCTCCGGTGCCTCCGGGCGTCACCGCGGCCACGCCGTGCATCGTGCACCAGCCGATGAGCGCGAAAAGGATCGCCTCCTTGCTGTCGACGGACGCGCCGAGCTCGTCGGCGAGCACGACCTCGACATCGGGGAGCGCGGCGCGGAGCCCTTGCATGATCAGCGGGTTGTGGCATCCGCCGCCCGAGACCGCGAGGAAGCGGATGCCCGCAGCCAGGACGTCCTGCGCGACCGTTCGCACCGTCAGCTCGGTGAGGGTCCGCACGAGGTCGGCGACGGAGAGCGCGCGGCCCGAGGAGCCCGTGAGGCGATCGACGTGGGCGCGCACGTAGTCGAGATGGAAGTGCTCCTTGCCGGTGCTCTTGGGGGCTGCGAGCGAGTAGTACGGGTCGGCGAGAAGAGCTGCGAGGAGCTCCTCGTCGACGGCGCCGGTGCGCGCGACGGCGGCATCCGCGTCGTACCCGCGATCGTTCAGTCCCTCTGCCACGACGACCGCATCGACCAGCGCGTTCGCCGGACCGATGTCATAGGCCGACAGGCCGTCGGGGCCCACCACTGTCATGTTGGCGATACCGCCGAGATTCACCGCAGCCGAGACTCCCGCGCGGCCGCGCAGCAGCAGTTCGTCGAGGAACGACACGAGAGGGGCACCGTGGCCGCCGGCAGTGATGTCGCGGATGCGGACGTCAGACACCACGGGCGCGCCCACCCGCTCGGCGATCCAGGCGGGCTGGCCGATCTGCAGAGTGCCGAGCGCGTGGCCATCGGCGACCCAGTGGAAGACCGTCTGGCCGTGCGTGCACACGGCATCCACTCCCCCGACCGCGTCGGATGCTGTGGCGGCGACCTCGGCGAAGGCCTGCCCGATCAGCGTGTCGAGCTCGCAGACCTCGGCGAACGTCGTGGGTGCGGGCGGCAGCGCGGCGACGAGGCGAGCCCGCAGTTCGGGATCGTACGCAACGCTGTCCTCGTGCAGCACCGTGCCGCGCAGGGCTCCGTCGCTCTCGTCGAAGTCCACGACCGTGACGTCGATGCCGTCGTGCGAGGTGCCCGAGAGCAGTCCGAGTACGCGCATGAGTGTTCCTTCCGTCGCCTGCTACGAGCGTAGGCCGCTTTTGTTAGGGAGGCGAACGGAAGGGATCTCTTCTGCACCGATGACCTTTCGGGACGCGTCCTCCACGCCGGTCGGCGACGTACGCGCATGTCGACATCTCCTCTCCGACGGCTGCGTAGCATTCTGCGAGACTCCACCCTCCACCCGCAGAATGGGAGCATGTTCGTGTCCGCAGAGATCATCGCGATCGTCCTCAGTACAGTGGGACTCCTTCTGACTCTGGGCGGCACCATGGTCGCGGGCTTCGCCTGGTGCATCCGCAGATCCGACCGCGTCGAGGAGAGACTCGGCGCTCGCATCGACGGAGTCGAGCAGAGACTCGGCGCTCGCATCGACGGAGTCGAGGAGGGACTCGGTGCTCGCATCGACGGAGTCGAGCAGAGGCTCGGCGCCCGGATCGATGCGGTCGCCGCCGACACGACCGAACTCAAGATCGCGATGGCCCGCATCGAAGGGCCGCAGCGCCACCTGATCGTCGCGGCCCGCTGACCCTGGTCTACGCCGACGTCAGCGCAGGGCGAGCGCCGCGGCGCCGATGAGCGGTCCCTCGTCGCCGAGACCCGAGCGTACGACGCGGGTGCGCCGCGAGTACTCATGCGCCGCGCTCGCGGTGAGGGCCTGCTGCACGAGGTCGATGTAGTCTGCCGACACCCGCGAGAATCCGCCGCCGATCGCCACCATGTCGAGGTCCACGAGGGTCGCGGCGTCTGCGAGCGCCTCGCCCACGGCCTTCGCCGACCGCTCGATCGCGGCGCGCGCGACGGCGTCGCCGGCAGCGGCATCCTTCGCGAGATCCTCGCCAGTGGCCCCCGTCCAGCCCTGCTGCTGCGCCCAGGCGGCGCTGGCCGGCCCCGAGGCGATCTCCTCGAGCGTCAGCCCGCCCTCGCGGCGCACCTGACCGAGATGTCCGGCGTTGCCGGTGGCGCCGGGGATGTACGCGCCGTTGACGACGAAACCTCCGCCGACGCCGGTCGAGACGACGATCGACAGTGACGCACCGGCATCCTGCGTGGCGCCCAACCACGACTCGGCGAGAGCGAGAGCGCCGCCGTCGTGACCGAAGACCGTGGGCAGCGCGCGGCCGAGGATCCGGGAGGCGGTCGTGCGCACCGCATCCTTGAGACCGTACCCGCGGGCTGCAGGCATGTTCACGGGGAGGATCTGGCCGACGTTCCGGTCGATCGGCCCGGCGCTGCCGATGCCTGCACCGATGAGTTCGGCGTCGTCGGGGAGACGGGAGAGCGCGTGTGCGATCACTGTCGCGATCGCGTCGTCGAGCGACGCGGGAGTGGCATCCCGGCCAGTCGCTCGGCGGCTGCGGCTTCCCCGCACCAGCTCGCCGTGCTCGCTCACGAGCGCGGCCTCCATCTTGGTGCCGCCGACGTCGACGGCCAGGGCGTAGCGGGTCACTGCGGTTCGAGTCCGAGGTCGTCGAGGTCGAAGGCGGCGCGCCATTCGAGGCCCTCGGCTTCGATCGCGGCCTGAGCGCCGGTCTTGCGGTCGACGATCACGGCGACGGCGACGATCTCGGCACCCTCCTTGCGAAGCGCCTCGACGGCCTTGAGCGCCGACTGCCCGGTCGTCGAGGTGTCTTCGAGCACGACGACGCGCTTGCCCTTGACGTCGGCGCCCTCGATCTGGCGACCGCGGCCGTGGTCCTTGGGCTCCTTGCGCACGACGAAGGCGTCGAGCGGCTCGTCGGCGGCGACCGAGGCGTGCAGCACCGAGTTCGCGATGGGGTCGGCCCCGAGGGTCAGGCCACCGACCGCGACCACGTCGAGATCGCCGATGAGGTCGAGCATGATGCGGCCGATCGCGGGAGCTGCGCGGTGATCGAGCGTCAGCTTTCGCATGTCGACGTAGTACGTCGCCTTCTTGCCGCTCGAGAGCGTGAAGTCTCCGTGGAACACGGCCTCGTCCTTGATCAGGTCGAGGAGGGTCTGGCGGTCTGCGTCGAGTGCGGTCACGGCATCCAGTGTAGGAGGTGGGCCCTAGGCTTGACGCATGCGCTTGGCCACCTGGAACGTCAACTCCATCCGCACCCGTGTCACCCGCACCGTCGAGTTCGCCGTCCGCGAGGACATCGACGTGCTGGCGATGCAGGAGATCAAGTGCAAGCCCGAGCAGTTCCCGTACGGGCCGTTCGAAGAGGCGGGCTATCACGTCGAGGTGCACGGCCTGAATCAGTGGAACGGCGTCGCGATCGCGAGCCGCCTGCCGATCACCGACGTCCGCACGTCTTTCGACGGCATGCCGGGCTTCGCCAAGGGGCATGAGGGTCCGGATGCTCCGCTCGAAGCACGCGCACTCGGCGTGCTCGTCGACGGCGTGCGCGTGTGGAGCCTGTATGTGCCGAACGGCCGCTCGCTCGAGGACCCGCACTACACGTACAAGCTGCACTGGCTCGAGGAGCTGAAGAAGGCTACCGCCGCCGAGCTGTCGGCGAACCCCGATCTGCCTCTCGCACTGGTCGGCGACTTCAACATCATCCCGTTCGACAAGGACAACGGCGACCCCGACATCGTCGAGGGCGTCTCGACGCACGTCTCCCCCCAGGAGCGTCAGGCGTTCTTCGCGTTCGCCGACGCGGGCCTCACCGACGTGGTGCGACCGCTGGTCCCCGAGGGATTCACCTACTGGGACTACCAGCGCCTGAAGTTCCCGCGCAACGAGGGCGTGCGCATCGACTTCGTCCTCGGCTCGAAGACGCTTGCAGATGCGGTCACCGGCGCTTCGATCCACCGCGACGAGCGCAAGGGCGAGCAGCCGAGCGACCACGTCCCCGTGGTCGTCGAGTTCGACCTCGGCGGCGCTGAAGAAGACGACGACCTGCCGATGATCTTCTCCTGACCGTCGGCCGTTGAGCGAGCGAAGCGAGACGACACGGATGACCCTGCGCCTGATCGCCACCGACCTGGACGGCACTCTGCTGACGTCGGCATCCGACGTCTCCGTGCGCACGCGGGCGGCACTCGATCAGGCGCGGGCCCGCGGCATCCACGTGGTGCCGGTCACCGCTCGCCAGCCGATCGGCCTGCGCGCGATCGCGAGCGGCGCCGGCTTCGACGCATGGGCGCTGTGCAGCAACGGCGCCTACGCGACGCACCTCGCCGACGGGCGGATGCTGTTCGCCGAGGAGCTGCCAGCGGAGACGATCCGCACCTTGGCCGAGGCGCTGCGCGCCAGCGTCCCCGGGCTGTTGTTCGCGAGCGTGCGCGAGGGCGGCGAGACGTTCGTCGCCCAGCACGGCTACGCCGAGATCGCGGATCTCTCAGACCACAAGCGCGATCCGCGCACGATGGGCGGGGTGGGGCTCGACCAGGTGCTCGCCGCTCCGAGCCTGAAGCTCGTGATCCGGCATCCGGAGCTCGCACCGTCCGCGCTGTTCGAGGCGCTGTGCGACCTCGGCCTCACCGGCTTCGAGGCCACGTTGTCGGGGGCGCCGTTCGTCGAGGTCATGGCCGAAGGCGTCACCAAGGCCACGGGCCTCGCCCGCCTCTGCGAGCACCTCGAGATCGACCGCCGCGACGTGATCGCCTTCGGCGATGCGCTCAACGACGTCGAGATGCTCCGCTGGGCGGGCCGCGGGGTCGCGATGGCCGATGCCGACGACGTCGTGCAGTATGCCGCAGATGAGACCACGACCTCGAACGACGACGACGGCGTCGCCAGGGTGATCGAGCGCCTGCTCGGCTGACTCGAAGCCGATCAGTCCTCGAAGGTCCCGACCTCGGGCACGCGGTCCGTGCGGCCGTAGCGCAGCAGCATCACACCGCCGTCGTCCGCGACCGGCGGTTCGAGCAGCCGAAGCACCGACGGCAGCGCGCCGTCGTCGAAGACCTTCTTGCCGGCCCCGAGCAGGATCGGGTACACCCACAGATTGAGCTCATCGAACAAGCCCTCGGCGAGCAGCGAGTGCACGAGGTCGATGCTGCCGATCACGTGCACCTCGTGGTGCTGCGCCCGCAGCTCGGCGATCTCTGCGGCGAGGTCCTCACCCACCCGATGACTGTTCTGCCAATCGAGCGTGATGTCTGGATCCCGCGTCGCCACATACTTCGGCACCCGGTCGAACAGTCGGCCGATCTCACCGGACGGGCCCTCGGTGTGATGCGGCCAGTATCCGGCGAAGATGTCGTACGTCCGGCGCCCGAGCAGCAGTGCGTCGAGCTGCTGCATCCCCTGCGAGACGGTCTCTGCCATGCCCGACGACGGATATCCGGCCTGCCAGCCGCTGAATTCGAACCCTCCCGAGGTGTCCTCGTCAGTGCCGCCCGGACCCTGAGCGACGCCGTCGAGGGTCATGAAGAGGTCGATCAGAATGCGTCCGGCCATCAGAGTGCTCCTTTGCACGAGAGATCCTGCACGATGACATGGATCACACTATGCGCTCACTCGGAGGTGCGGGAGGGTGTCCGGTCGGTGGGAGTCGATCGGTCCTCGGAGGTGCGGGAGGGTGTCCGGTCGGTGGGAGTCGATCGGTCCTCGCCCCAGCGGCCGAGCGCCTCGATAGCCTCGCGGAGCGCGACGCCTCGATCAGTGAGCGCGTAGGCGCGCGTGTTGTGCCGGAGGGGAAGTCTGCTGAGCACTCCCGCCGCCTCGAGTTCTCGCAGACGCGTCGCGAGCATGTTCGTCGGCACCCCGAGATCGCGCTGCAGATCGCCGTACCTCTGCGGCCCGTCGAGGAGCTTCTCGACGATGAGCAGCGCCCACCGGGCCCCGACGACGTCGAGGGCTGCAGCGAGGTCGCTCACGCGTTCTGATCGGAGTCCGGCTTCATCCAGAACGGCGAGTAGTGATAGCCGTCTGGGTCGTCGAACTGGCGCTGGTACATGAACGGGTAGTCGTCGGTGTCGCCGACGCGCCCACCGGCGGCAGCGGCGCGCTCGACGAGAGCATCGACAGCCTCCCGACTGTCGAGATCGAACGAGACCGTGACCTTCGACGGGGTGTCCGGTCCGCCGATCACATCCTCGGTGCCGCCGACGCTCGCGTACATCTCGCGACTGCCGAGCATGACGTACTGGTCGGGCGCGATCGCGAAGCACGACACGTTGTGATCGGACATCTCGGCGTTGAGGGTCCAGCCGAGGGCGGTGTAGAACGCTGTGGCCCGGTCGACGCTCGCGACCGGGCAGGTGATGAAGAGGCTCATGTGCTGATGCTTGCAAAATGCAAGTGCGCCGTCAAGAGCATCCGGAGGCGTCACGGGATCGGCTCGGCTCCGTCCGAGGTCACCGAGTCCGCGCGACGCCGGAGGCCCAGCAGCGCGAGCACGCCCGCACCGGCTGTGAGGGCCGCCACGACCCCGAGGCCCAGGCCCGGGACGGATGCCGTCGCCACGGCCCCCGCGACGAGCGGACCGCCCGCGTCCCCGAGCTCCCGCCCCAACTCGGCGCTGCCCATGGTGCGCCCCATGCGCTCAGGCGGTGTGGTCGCTGCGAGGTGCGAGAACGCGATCGGCGTCGCGACGCCGACCTCGACGCCCACCAGCAGCGCGGTGGCGACGAGCGCGACCGGCACCTGCGTCACCGCGGCGAGCGCGATACCCGCGGCGATCACGAGCAGCCCGCCGACCGTGCCGAGCCGCACCGAGATGCGACCCCGATCGTGTGCGGCGCCGACGAAAGGCTGAGCGACGCTCGATGCGATGGCGAGCACGGTCACTATCGCCATGCTCCCCACGGTGTCGAGCCCGGCCTGGCGACCGAGCAGCGGCAGGAAGCCGACCGCGACCGCGAGCGCCCCGGTCGTCGCGGCCAGCACCAGAGTGGGGACGAGGAAGCCGGGGGCAGCGAGCTCTCGCCCCAGATCGACGAGGGTCACGCGCTTGCGCGGCAGCACCGGCACCGCGGGCACCGCCAGGGCGACCCAGGCTGCGGCGGCGAGTCCGAGCACCGCGAGTGCCCAGAACAGCGCGGGCATGCCGCCCCAGACTACGAGTACCGCGCCCAGCAGCGGACCGAGCGCGTAGCCGAGGCTCTTCCACGAGCCGTAACGACCGAAGTACTTCCCCCGCGTGGCATCGTCGGTGAGCCGGGCGACCGCGGCCGACGACGAGGGCGAGAAGGCGGATGCCGCGGCACCCTGACCGAACCGGCCGATCACGAGTCCGAGCATCCCCGGCACGACGGCACCGACGACCGAGAACGCCGAGAACGCGAGAAGCCCTCCGATGATCACGGGGCGTACGCCGATGCGGTCGCTCAGCGCACCGAACAGCGGCTTGAGCAGCACCTCGGCGAGGTCGTACAGCGCGAGGGTCAGGCCGAACGCGAGCAGTGTCCAGCCGATGTCCTCGGTCTCGGCACCGAGGGCGGCGGCGATGCCGTGCGCGCCGAACGCGGTGGTGAATCCGGCGAGATACAGCGGCGCGAGCCGGGGCGTCGCGAGCGGCGGAGTCGAGGTCACGGTCGATTCTCCCAGTATCGACGGCGGTGACCACGGCGACGACGGTGACGACGGTGACGTGATCCCCCGTGCGGGGGATGCCGCAGCATCCGCCTTCGATCTACGGTGGGGGAATGCCCGCAGCGCCGTTCACCCGCACGCCCAGTGTCCGCGAGCAGCGCAGCGACCTCATTCTCGCCGCCGTGATGTTCGTGGGCGCGGTGCTGAGCGCCGCCCTCTCTACGGTCGCCGAGATCTACGGCGACACCAGGGCTGAGCCCTGGACCGCACTCGTCTACGCGGTCGCCGTCACCGTGCCGCTCGGCGTGCGGCGTCGGTGGCCCGGCCCCGTCGCGGTGGCGGTGTGCGTCGCCTACTTCCTCGCGATCTCGTTCCAGGTGCCCGAGATCTACGTCGGCAACATCGCCATGTTCGTGTCGCTGTACACGGTGGGCGCGTGGATGAACAACCGCAGAGCCGCGATGATCGTGCGCGTCTCGATCATCGTCGGCATGTTCGTCTGGCTCATCATCACGATGTACCGCCAGGCGATCGAGGAGGCTGACAAGGCCGAAGTCGCAGCCGGCCTGCTCTCGCCCTATCTGGCCTTCATGCTCATCCAGCTGCTGCTGAACGTGCTCTACTTCGGCGGTGCGTACTACTTCGGCGAGCGCTCGTGGCATGCCGCGCAGGAGCGTCAGGTGCTCGAACAGCGCACGGCCGAGCTCGAGAGGGAGCGCGAGGTGACAGCCGCTCAAGCCGTCGCCCTCGACCGCGTGCGCATCGCCCGTGAGCTGCATGACGTGGTCGCCCATCACGTGTCGGTCATGGGCGTGCAGGCGGGCGCCGCTCGTCTCGTGATCGACCAGGATCCGGAGAAGTCCAAGAGCATCCTGACCGGCATCGAGGGGTCGGCGCGCGACGCCATCCACGAGCTCCGGCAGCTGCTCGAGACCCTGCGCTCACCCGGCAGCGAGGCACCGGATGCCGCGTCGACCGTGACCCTCGACGACATCCGCTCGCTGGTCGAGGCGTCGGTCGAGGCGGGGCTCCCCACCGACTACGCGGTGATCGGCGAGCCGGTCGCCGTGCCCTCGGTCGTCGCCGTGAACCTCTACCGGATCACGCAGGAGTCGCTGACGAACGCCCGGCGTCACGCCGGAGTCGGTGCCACGGCCGATGTACGCGTCCGCTACGACGACGGGGGCGTCGAGGTCGAGGTCGTCAACACCGGTCGAGCGGTCGCCGTGCTGCGGCCGGGTCTGGGTCAGCTCGGCATGCGCGAGCGGGCCGCGGCATCGGGCGGCACCCTCGAGGTGGCACCTCGCCCCTCGGGCGGGCTTCGCGTGCGCGCCCGCGTTCCCCTGGGCGGCACAGCCCCGCAGACCGGCACAGCCCCGCAGACCGACCAGGTGACCGAGAAGAGTCCCACCTCATGATCACGACCACGCCCACCCCTCCGATCCGCGTGCTCCTCGTCGATGACCATGCGATGCTGCGTGCCGGTTTCCGGACGATCCTCGACACCCAGCCCGACATCACGGTCGTGGGCGAGGCGGCGACCGGCGCCGAGGCGCTGGCGCAGGCATCCGCTCTGCTCCCGGACGTGATCACGATGGACGTGCAGATGCCCGACATGGACGGCATCGAGGCGACCAGGCGGATCGTCGCCGACCCCGCGATCGCCGCGGCCATCGCGATCGTCACGACGTTCGACCGGGACGACTACCTCTATCAGGCGCTGGATGCCGGAGCGAGCGGCTTCCTGCTCAAGAACGCCGGCGCCGAAGACCTCATCGCCGCGGTCCGCGCACTCGCCGCGGGAGACGGGATGCTGGCGCCCGAGGTCACCCGCCGGGTGCTCGCCCGGTTCGCCCACGCACCCGCGCCCGCGCCCGCGCCCGCGCCCGCGCCCACGGCTCCTACTACGACTGCTCCCGCATCCGGCCCGCTCGTCGCCCCCGCAGCGCCTGTGGTGCTCGTCGACCCGCTCACCGACCGCGAGGCCGAGGTGCTCGTGCTGCTCGCCGATGCCCGCAGCAACGCCGAGATCGCGAGCGCGCTGTTCATCGGCGAGGCCACCGTGAAGACCCACGTCTCACGGATCCTGCAGAAGCTCGGCGCCCGCGACCGCGTGCAGGCGGTCGTGCTGGCGCACCGCATGGGACTCACATAACCACGGCCCCGATACGCTCGGAGGATGCCGACCGCCGCACCCCTCTCCCGACCGATCCTGGCCGGGATCGTCACCGCGCTGGTCGGATTCACGAGCTCGTTCGCCGTCGTGCTCACGGGCCTCAGCGCGGTCGGCGCGACACCGGCGCAGGCGGCCAGCGGCCTGCTCGCGGTCAGCCTCACGATGGGACTCGCGTGCGTCGTGCTCGCCTGGCGGTATCGGATGCCGATCACCGTCGCCTGGTCGACGCCCGGCGCCGCGCTGCTCGCCGCGACCGGCGTGGTCGAGGGCGGCTGGTCGGCGGCCGTCGGCGCGTTCCTCGTCGCGGCGGCACTGATCCTGCTCACGGCGCTCTGGCCCGCACTGGGCGCGCTGATCGCGCGCATCCCTCCATCCATCGCGCAGGCGATGCTCGCCGGCGTCCTGCTGCCCCTGTGCCTCGCGCCGATCACCGGTCTCGTCGCCAACCCGTGGGGCGTGGTGCCGGTCGTGCTGACCTGGCTGGTCTTCGCCCGTCTCGCACCGCGCTGGGCCGTCCCGCTCGCGTTCCTCGCAGCGGCCGTCGTGGTCACCGTCTCGCTCATCCAGGAGGGCGCTCCGGTAGACGCCGACCTGCTGGTCCCTCACATCGAACTCACCGCACCGACCTTCACGCTCGGCGCCATGATCGGTGTCGCTCTGCCGCTGTTCATCGTCACGATGGCGTCGCAGAACGTACCGGGCATCGCGATCATGCGCAGCTTCGGCTACGAGGTTCCGTGGCGCCCCGCCATGCTCGTCACCGGTCTCGGCACCGCGCTCGGCGCCACGGCCGGGGGCCACGCGATCAACCTCGCGGCGATCAGCGCCGCGCTCGCGGCCTCCCCCGACGCCGACCCCGATCCGAAGCGGCGCTGGGTGGCCGGCGTCTCGACCGGGGCCTCGTATCTCGTGCTCGGCGGGTTCTCCGCCGCGTTCGCCGCGCTCGTCCTCCTCGCACCCGACGCCGTGATCCCCGCGGTCGCCGGGCTCGCGCTCTTCGGGGCGTTCGGGGCATCGGTGCAGCAGGCGATCGACGACCCCGGCGAGCGCATCCCCGCCGTCGTCACCTTCCTGGTGGCGGCATCGGGCATCTCGCTGCTGGGCGTGAGCGCCGCGTTCTGGGCGCTCGTCGCCGGTCTCCTCGTGCGCACCGTGCTGCACGCCGGGCGGCGCTGAGCCCTCTGCCGATCGGCTCGGCTAGCGTGGGGGCGTGACCGTTCCCGCACCAGCGCCCGTCCCTTCAGCCGGCACTCCCGCCGGTCATTTCGACGCCCGCGCTCTGCTCGATCCGGTGAACCCCGCTGAGGTCGACGCGTTCGCCCGCGCCCAGCGCGCCGCCGATCGCTCCTCCGCCGGGCAGATCGTCGCGTGGGTCGCCGTGGGATTCGCCCTGCTGTGCGTGGTGCCCGTCATCGGCATCATGATCCTGGGCCTCGGGTACACGATCGGACGCGGCACCGGGGTCGCGGTCGCCGGGCTCCTCGCCCTGCTGCTGTTCGCGGGGCTCACCGTGGGAATCGTGATGCTCGTGCGTCGAGGCATCCGCACGCGCAATCTGACACGATTCCGCCTCGCGCGCTTCGCAGGAGCGAACGCGATGAGCTACTTCGAACGCATCGACGACCCGCCTCTGCCGGGGATGATCTTCTCGAGCGGATCGAGCCGGATGTCGACCGACGTGCTCCGAGGGGTCGAACCCCGGTTCGTCGAGTTCGGCAACTATCAATACACGACGAGCAACGGCAAACAGTCGCAGACGCACCGCTGGGGCTACGTCGCCGTCAAGCTCGACGTCCCCCTGCCGAACATCGTGCTCGACGCGCTCGGCAACAACACCCTCGGCAACACCGTCGCCGGTGCGTTCAGCGGCGACCAGCGACTTTCGCTCGAGGGCGACTTCGACCGCTACTTCTCGCTGTTCTGCCCTGCGGGCTACGAGGTCGACGCCCTCTACCTCTTCACTCCCGACGTCATGGCGCGCTTCATCGATCACGCCGCGCAGCTCGATGTCGAGATCGTCGACGACTGGCTCTTCCTCTACGCACGCCGCGAGGTGTCGACGCTCGACCCGGCAACCTGGGCGTGGCTGTTCGGCGCGGTCGGCGCTCTGCTGACGAAGCTCGATCAGTGGGCGCGGTGGCGCGACGACCGGCTGCGACTGTCCGGGCCGGCCGCGCAGCATCCGTCTCTCCCCGCCTACGGGGCCGCAGCTCCGGGGCCCGCGGGAGCCCCGGCGCTGCCGTTCGCGGCACCGCAGGGTCTGCTCACCCCTCCTCCTCCCGGTGTCGCCCCTCCGGGTCAGCGCCTCAAGCGCCGAAGCCCGTGGGTGATCGTCGGCATCATCGTCGGGGTCATGCTCGTGGTGACGATGGCCCCGTTCGCGCTCGGCATCTTCTCGTTCCTGTTCCTCGGCTGAGGCAGGAAGCTCCCCCGCACGGCGGACGAGCGCTGGGTCGGGTGAGGTGCGGATCCACCGCACAGATCCGCCACAGGGGGGATGCCGCGGTGCCGCGCCCCGCCATAGCGTGAGGTCATGCGATGCACTGAGCGAACCATGCGATGCACTGAGCGAACCATGCGATGCACTGAGCGAACGGAGTAAGCCGAAGTGACCACAGGAAAGCTCGTACTGAGCGGCATCACCAAGAGCTACGGCTCGCGGCGTGTGCTCGACGACGTCTCGTTCGAGGTGGCCCCCGGGCGTCTCACCGGGTTCGTCGGCGGCAACGGCGCAGGCAAGACCACGACCATGCGGATCGTCCTCGGGCTGCTCGGGTCCGACGGCGGCCATGTCGAACTCGACGGCAAGGCGCTCACCAGCGCCGACCGTCGACACTTCGGCTACATGCCCGAGGAGCGCGGGCTGTATCCCAAGATGAAGGTGCTCGAGCAGATCGTGTATCTCGCCCGTCTGCACGGCTTCAGCAAGACGGATGCCGCGACCCGCGCGACCGCCCTGCTGACCGAGCTCGGGCTCGAGGAGCGCCTCGGCGACACGATCGAGTCGCTGTCGCTCGGCAACCAGCAGCGCGCCCAGATCGCGGCAGCCCTCGTGCACGACCCCGAGGTGCTGATCCTCGACGAGCCGTTCTCAGGCCTCGACCCGCTCGCGGTCGACGTCGTGGCGTCGGTGCTGCAGTCGTCGGCCGCGAAGGGCGCCTCGATCCTGTTCTCCTCGCATCAGCTCGACGTCGTCGAGCGGCTGTGCGACGACCTGGTGATCCTCGCCGCGGGGACCATCCGCGCATCCGGTTCCCGCGATGCGCTCCGCGCACAGCACGCCGGCAGCCGGTACGAGCTGGTCTCCGCCGGGGACGCCGGGTGGCTGCGAGCCGAGCCGGGCATCACGGTGCTCGACTTCGAGGGCGGCTACGCCCTGTTCGACGCCGAGGACGCCGAGGTCGCGCAGCGCGTGCTGCGCACCGCCGTCGAACGCGGCGACGTGGCGAGCTTCGCCCCCAAGCATCCGTCTCTCGCCCAGATCTTCAAGGAGGTCATCCAGTGAGCACCTCGAACAACGCAGGATCCGCCGGCACAGCCTCCGGTGCAAGCTCGCAGGCCTCGATGATCTGGCTCGTCGCCGAGCGTGAGATCGGCTCGAAGCTGCGCAGCAAGGCCTTCCTGATCTCCACGGGCGTCCTGCTGCTCATCGCCCTCGCCGGCATCGTGATCGGCGGCTTCGCGAGCAAGAACACCGATGCGATGCCCGTGGCCGTGACCTCGGAGACGGCATCCGTCGTGTCGGCATTGCCCGCCGTCGAGATCACCGAAGTGGCAGACCAGGCCGCGGCCGAAGAGCTCGTGCGTTCCGAGAAGGTCGACGCCGCGGTTCTCCCCGGCGACGGCGCGACCGGGTTCACCGTGATCGCTCTCAAGGACGCCCCGACCTCTCTCGTGTCGGCGCTGTCGCAGGCCCCGACGGTCGAGATCCTCGAACCTGCGACGACCAACCCGCTGCTGCGGTACTTCATCGCGATCGCGTTCGGCATCGTGTTCATGGGTGCCGCCGCGACCTTCGGAGGCACGATCGCCCAGAGCATCGTCGAGGAGAAGCAGACCCGCGTGGTCGAGATCCTGCTGTCGACCATCTCGGCGCGGACGCTGCTCGCCGGCAAGGTGATCGGCAACACGATCCTGGCGATGGGTCAGATCCTGGCTCTGGCCGCGGTCGCCACGATAGGCCTCATCGCGACAGGCCAACGCGAGGTGCTGTCGACGCTCGGCGCCCCGATCATCTGGTTCGCGGTGTTCTTCCTCTTCGGGTTCATCCTGCTCGCGGCGCTCTTCGCCGCAGCGGCGTCGATGGTCTCCCGCCAGGAGGACATCGGCTCGACGACGACCCCCATCACGATGCTGATCATGGCGCCGTACGTGCTCGTGATCATCTTCAACGACAACCCGCTGGTGCTGACGATCATGTCGTACGTGCCGTTCTCGGCTCCGGTCGGCATGCCGATGCGGCTGTTCGTGGGCGAGGCGCAGTGGTGGGAGCCGCTGCTGAGCCTGGTGATCCTGCTCGCGAGCTGCGTCGCGGCGATCGTGGTCGGCGCGAAGATCTACGAGAACTCGCTGCTGCGCATGGGCTCGCGGGTGAAGCTCGGCGAGGCGCTGCGCGGCTGACGTCGCTCGGAAGCCCCTCCATCGCCGAGGCCCCACCCTGCAGATGCCTGCAGGGTGGGGCCTCGGCGTTTCAGATGGTCACCGACGGGGTCAGATCAGGCCCTCCGACAGGGTGGTGGGGTTCCCGAACCGGTGATTCGTGATCGACACGGCCTGCTCGTGCAGGAACGGCAGCATCTCGACGCGTCCGGCACCCGTGACGGCGTGCGACCAGACGGCGACATCGGGAGTGCCGCCCAGGGCTTCGAACAGAGCAGACGCATCGCCGCCGACGAGGCGCACCCGCTGCCAGCTGTGCTCGGCCTTCGCCGCAGCCTTGGCGAAGCGCTTGACCCACGCTGCATCCTTCTCGTGCGTCACGGTGATGCCCTGGGCGCGCAGCGCCTTCTCGACCCGCGACGGCAGAGCAGGAGCAGACACCGTGAACGGGCTGCCACTGCGCAGAGCGGCGGCGATCACGCGGATGCCGTCGGCCAGAGCCGCGGTCTCCGCAATGCGCACGTCGGCGGCGACCGGACGGTACCGGAACACGTTGCGCTCGACGCCGAGGCCGGACTTGTCGCTGACGGTACCGAACTCGGTGGTCCACGCACGCTCGTCGGCGGCGGCCGCGCGGTGCAGCCACTCGATCTCGACGGCGCCCAGGTCGGAGCCGGCAGCGGCGAGCAGTGCATCGACGGCGGGGATCACAGCGGCGCCGGGGGCTGAGGCCGGGAGCTCAGCGGGACTCCACTCGCCGAGACCGAACAGGTAGTTCGGCCCGCCGGCCTTCGCTCCCGCTCCCACGGCCGACCGCTTCCAGCCGCCGAACGGCTGACGCTGCACGATCGCGCCCGTGATGCCACGGTTGACATAGAGATTGCCGGCCTCGACGCGGTCGAGCCAGGTGGCGACCTCGTCGGAGTCGAGCGAGTGGATGCCGGCGGT
The DNA here is from genome assembly GCF_001423485.1 of Microbacterium sp. Leaf320. Taxonomy (GTDB): domain Bacteria; phylum Actinomycetota; class Actinomycetes; order Actinomycetales; family Microbacteriaceae; genus Microbacterium. The sequence continues at coordinate 843,272 of NZ_LMOD01000002.1, read as the reverse complement.
GAGCCCGTAGTCCACCGCGTTCTGCAGACGGATCGCCTCGTCGAGGTCCTTGGCGCGCATGATGCCGAGCACGGGTCCGAAGAACTCGGTCAGGTGCGTCGTCGAACCGGGAGCGACGCCGATCTTGACGCCCGGAGTCCACTGCTTGCCCTCGTCGTCGAGCTTCTTCGGCTCGACGAGCCAGCGCTCGCCCCGCTCGAGAGTGGTCAGCGCGGTCAGCAGCTTGCCGCTCGCCGGCTCGATGATCGGGCCCATCTGGGTCGCCGGGTCTTCGGGCAGTCCGACGCGCATCGAGGTGACCGCATCGACCAGCTGACGCTCGAACCGCTTCGAGTCGGCAACCGAGCCGACGAGGATCGCCAGCGACGCCGCCGAGCACTTCTGCCCCGCGTGACCGAAGGCGCTGCGGGCCACGTCGGCGGCGGCCAGGTCGAGGTCCGCCGACGGCGTGACGATGATCGCGTTCTTGCCGCTCGTCTCGGCGAGCAGCGGCAGGTCGGAGCGGAACGAGCGGAACAGCTGCGCCGTCTCGTACGCGCCGGTGAGGATGACACGGTCGACCTCGGGGCTCGCGACCAGGCGGGTGCCGAGGTCGCGGTTGGCGAGGTCGACGAGGGCGAGCAGGTCACGGGGAACGCCCGCGGCCCACAGAGCCTCGACCATCACGGCACCGCAGCGCTGCGTGAGCTTCGCGGGCTTGATGACGACGCCCGAGCCTGAGGCGAGGCCGGCGAGCACGCCGCCCGCGGGGATCGCGACCGGGAAGTTCCACGGCGGCGTGACGACGGTGACCTTCGACGGCACGAACTCCGCACCGTCGACGGTCTCGAGGTCGAGCGCGCGCTCGGCGTAGTAGTGAGCGAAGTCGATCGCCTCGGAGACCTCGGGGTCGGCTTCGGCGATGGTCTTTCCCGCCTCGTGCGCCATGATCTCGATCAGCTGACCGCGACGGGCGGCGAGCTCGTCGCCCGCGCGGTGCAGCACGGCGGCGCGCTCGGCGGCGGGCAGGGCGGCCCACGTCGCCGCGGCGGCTGATGCGGCGGCGAAGATGCCGTCGAGCTCGTCGGTCGTCTCGACCTTGGCGAGGGCGATCGAGTCGAGACCCAGCGTCGAGTCCACCGAGCGCGCCAGGATCTCGCGACCCCAGGCGCGGTTGGCGGCGATCGCCGGGTCGCTGTCCGCCTGGTTCTCGAAGCCGGTGGTGACAGCATCGCTCGCGGCAGCCTCGGCCGCGCGGTCCTGCACGCGGTTCGACGACGGCACCGAGCGGTCGGCCTCGAGTCCTGCGAGAGAACGCTCGAAGCGCTCGCGCTCGCGGGTCAGCAGAGCGGGGTCCGAAGCCAGCTCGAACACGGCCGACATGAAGTTCTCGGGGCTGGCGTTCTCTTCGAGGCGGCGCACGAGGTAGGCGATGGCGACGTCGAACTCGGCCGGGTTCACGACCGGTGTGTACAGCAGCAGCTGACCGACGTCCTTGCGGACGGCCTCCGCCTGTCCGGTCGCCATGCCGAGCAGCATCTCGTACTCGACGGCGTCGGTCACCCCTCGCGCCTGCGCGAGCAGCCAGGTGTATGCGATGTCGAACAGGTTGTGGCCCGCGACGCCGATGCGCACGGCATCCAGGCGATCGGGCGTCATCGACCAGTCGAGCACGCGCTTGTAGTTGGTGTCGGAGTCCTGCTTGGTGCCGTAGGTCGCGAGCGGCCAGCCGTGCACCTTCGAGTCGACCTCTTCCATGGCGAGGTTCGCGCCCTTGACGACACGCACCTTGATGGGCGCTCCGCCCTTCGCGCGGCGGCCGGCGGCCCACTCCTGCAGCCGCTGCATCGCGCCGAGTGCGTCGGGCAGGTAGGCCTGCAGCACGATGCCGGCCTCGAGGTTCTCGAAGCCCGGCTGGTCGAGGATGCTGGTGAACGCCGCGATCGTGAGGTCGAGGTCGCGGAACTCCTCCATGTCGAGGTTGATGAACTTGGTCTTGCCTGCGGCCTCAGAGGTCGCGGCGAGCTCGTACAGCGGCGTGAGCTTGGTCACGACGTCGGCCACAGCCTCGTCGAACGACCACATCGACAGCTGGCTGACGACGCTCGAGACCTTGATCGAGACGTAGTCGACGTCCTTGCGGGCAAGGAAGTCGAAGGTGCCCTGCAGACGACGACCGGCCTCGCGCTCACCGAGCACGGCCTCGCCGAGGAGGTTGAGGTTCAGGCGATTGCCGCTCTTGCGCAGCTTCGCGATCGCCGGGCCCAGCTTCGACGGCGTGGCGTCGAGCACGAGGTGCCCGACCATGGCGCGCAGCACGCGGCGGGAGATCGGCACGACGACGCCCGGGAGCTTGGGAGCCCAGAAGCCACCGGTCTTGATCGCGGCGCGGAGATATCCGGGCAGCAGCGAGGGGGTGATCTCCGACAGCTCGGCGAGCGCGCGGCCCGCGACGCTGAGGTCTTCGGGACGCATCACCCCATCAACGAAGCCGACCGTGAAGGCGAGACCGTTCGGGTCTTTCAGCACCTCCGAGAGACGCTGCGCGGCGGGCTCGACGGGGTGGGTCTCGCTCTCGGCGAGCCAGCGCTGCACGAGGGCTGCGACCTCTTCGGTGCGCGGCGTCGTGTCGGGAGTGGTGGTGTCGGCGACGACAGTCATCAGGGTGAACCTTCCGGGGGATCGCACACCCGGGATCGTGTGCGGCTCGATCATTCTCAGACGCGCGAGTAGGCTACGTCTATCAACCGATTCGAGTGATTTCTGTTCAGTCTCGATGAACGATTTCACCGGTGCGAAAGAAGTGCGGATGCTCGACGTCAATCGACTGCGGATGCTGGTCGAACTGTCCCGTCGCGGCACCCTCTCGGCGGTCGCCGACGCGCTCTCGTACAGCAAGGCGTCGGTCTCGCAGCAACTCAGCGCGCTCGAACAGGACGTCGGCGTCCCCCTGCTTCGTCGCGTGGGCCGCGGCGTGCAGTTCACCCCGCAGGGGAACGTGCTCGTGGCGGAGGCCATCGGCATCCTCGACCAGCTCGAGCACGCCGAGGTCGCCGTCGCCGAGTCGCTGACCGAGGTCACCGGCACCGTGCATATCGCCGTCTTCCAGTCGACGGCCCACTCGCTGCTGCCCGGCGCTCTCAACACCCTGCGGGAGCAGCATCCGGCCCTGCGCGTCGAGGTCACCGAGAGCGACCCCGAGACCGGGCTCGTCGGAGTCTCGAGCCGTGACTTCGATCTGATCCTCGCCGAGCAGTACCCCGGTCGCACTCGTCCGATCCATGCCGACCTCGACAGAGTGGTGCTCGTGCACGACTCGATCGCACTCGCGCGCAAGCCCGGGGCCGAAGAGGCGACGGATGCCACAGCAGCAGACGCCGCAGCAGCGCTGTGGTCGACGAGGGACGACCCATGGGTGCTCGAACCCGCAGGCACCGCGTCGCGGGCATGGGCCGAGCAGCTCTGCCGTACGGCCGGCTTCGAGCCCGATGTGCGCTTCGAGGTCGCCGACCTCACCGCTCATGTGCGCCTGATCCGAGCCGGTCTCGCGGTCGGCCTGCTGCCCGAGCTCGTGTGGGCCGGCGAGCCGCCGACCGTCGCACTCACCGCGCTCCCCGCCGAGCCGCGGCGGGAGATCTTCTCGTCGGCCAGGCGAGTGTCTGCGGCGGCTCCGTCGATCCGCGCCGTGCGGCGAGCGCTCGCCTCAGCCGCCTCCCGCAACCTGCTCGACTGAGCCTGCTCCTGCGTCACCCACAGTCCGACCACGTCATATCCCGTCATCGGGAATATGCATTCACATGCATCTGTTGAGACCCTCGTACCCGGACGAAGGAGTCCGATCGACTCCTTTCTGAAAGGCACTTCCGTGAGCACTCCCGTGATCGACCGCACCGCCCCCACCGAGCACCCCGTCCTCGACGTCCTCGCCGGGCGTTGGAGCCCGCGCGCCTACGACGCCGAGAACACGATCGATGACGCCAAGCTGGACGCCGCCCTCGAGGCCGCGCGCTGGTCGCCGTCCGCGTACAACCTGCAGCCGTGGCGCTTCATCGTCGCGCGGCGCGGCACCGCACTGTTCGACCAGGTCGTCGAGTCGCTCGTCGAGTTCAACCAGCTCTGGGCCTCGAAGGCGTCGGCGCTCATCGTCGCGATCGCCGAGACCGAGTCCGAAGAGGGCAAGGCCATCAGCCACGCGGTCTACGACCTCGGCCAGGCTGTCGCGCACTTCTCGGTTCAGGCCCACCACGAGGGTCTCGTCGTGCACCAGATGAGCGGCTTCGACCCCGAGGTCATCCGCGAGTTCGCCGACCTGTCGCCGCGATTCTCCGCTGTCACCGTGATCGCTGTCGGCGAGCTCGGCGATGCCGCCGGTCTTCCCGAGGGCCTCCAGCAGGGCGAGACCGCGCCGCGCGTGCGTCGCCCGATCGCCGAGACGGTCATTCTCAGCGCCTGAGGAACCACTCGCGACAGCAGGGCTCGCAACAGCAGAGCTCGCAACAGCAGGGCTTGCAACAGCAGGGCTCGCAACAGCAGAAGAGGGGCGGATGCGACAAGCATCCGCCCATCTTCTGTGTCCGCCCGCAGGCCGGGTTCTACTCGTCGAGCAGCTCGGCCTCGATCACATCATCGTCGTCCGGCTCGGTCCCGGAATCGGGCTCCGGCGCAGTCGACGTGAGCACGAGGCCCGTGCCGTCGGCCGCCACGTCGACGCGCACCGTGTCGCCGTCGTGCACCCCGCCCGAGAGCAGCGCCGTCGCCAGCTTGTTCTGCACCTCGGTCTGGATGAGGCGTCGCAGCGGGCGGGCGCCGAACATCGGGTCGTATCCGCGCTCGGAGAGCCACGACCGCGCATCCGGCGTGACCGCGAGGGTGAGCCGCCGATCACGCAGCCGGTTGTGCAGCTGGTCGATCGAGAGCTCGACGATCTGCGCGAGGTCGTCCTGGCTGAGCGCCGAGAACATCACGATGTCGTCGAGGCGGTTGAGGAACTCCGGGCGGAACGCCTGGTGCACCAGCGCCATCACCTGCTCGCGCTTCTCGTCGGGCGACAGGGTCGGGTCGATGAGGATCGGCGAACCGAGGTTGGACGTGAGGATCAGGATGACGTTCGAGAAGTCGACCGTCCTGCCCTGGCCGTCGGTCAGACGACCGTCGTCGAGCACCTGCAGCAGCACGTCGAACACCTCGGGATGCGCCTTCTCGACCTCGTCGAGCAGCACCACGCTGTACGGGCGACGCCGCACGGCCTCGGTCAGCTGACCGCCCTGCTCGTAGCCGACGTAGCCGGGAGGGGCGCCGACGAGCCGCGAGACGGAGTGCTTCTCCCCGTACTCCGACATGTCGATGCGCACCATGGCGCGCTCGTCGTCGAACAGGAAGTCCGCGAGGGCCTTCGCGAGCTCGGTCTTTCCGACGCCGGTCGGCCCGAGGAACAGGAACGAGCCGGTGGGGCGACCGGGGTCGCTGATGCCCGCACGCGAACGCCGCACGGCGTCGGACACGGCCTTGACCGCATCCTTCTGACCGATCAGACGACGGCCGAGCTCCGACTCGAGGTGCAGCAGCCGTTCGCTCTCGCCCTGCAGCAGCCGACCGACGGGGATGCCGGTCCACGCCGCGATCACGGCGGCGATGTCCTCGTCGGTGACCTGCTCGTTGACCATGCGGCCCTCGCTCGACACGGCGGCCTCAGCCTGCTCGGCCTCGGCGATCTCGCGCTCGAGGCGCTTGATGGTCTCGTACTCGAGCTTCGAGGCACGGGTGTAGTCGGCTTCGCGCATGGCGAGATCGCGCTGCGTGACCGCGTCGTCGAGCTTCTTCTTCAGGTCACCGACGCGATTCAGGCCCTGACGCTCTCGTGCCCAGCGAGCCTCGAGGTCGGCGAGCTGCGCCTCCATGCCGACGAGCTGCTCCCGGAGCGCGGCGAGGCGCTCCTTCGAGGCAGCATCCTTCTCGCGCTTCAGCGCCAGCTCTTCGAGCTTCATGCGGTCGACCTGGCGCTTGAGCTGGTCGATCTCGACCGGAGACGAGTCGATCTCCATCTTGAGCCGGGACATCGACTCGTCGATCAGGTCGATCGCCTTGTCGGGGAGCTGCCGGGCAGGGAGGTAGCGGTTCGAGAGCGCCGCGGCGGCGACCAGCGCGCTGTCCGAGATCGTCACACCATGATGCGCCTCGTACCGACCCTTGAGTCCGCGGAGGATCGCGATGGTGTCCTCGACCGTGGGCTCGCCGACGTAGACCTGCTGGAAGCGGCGCTCGAGCGCTGCGTCCTTCTCGATGAACTCGCGGTACTCGTTGAGCGTCGTCGCACCGATCAGGCGCAGCTCGCCCCGGGCGAGCATGGGCTTGAGCATGTTCGACGCCGCCACCGAGCCTTCGCCGCCGCCCGCACCCATGAGCACGTGCAGCTCGTCGATGAACGTGATGATCTGCCCATCGGACTCGGTGATCTCTTTGAGGACGCTCTTCAGGCGCTCCTCGAACTGGCCGCGGTACATCGCACCGGCGACGAGAGCCGAGATGTCGAGCGACACCAGTTCCTTGTCCTTGAGGGACTCGGCGACATCGCCCGCGACGATCCGCTGGGCGAGTCCTTCGACGACGGCGGTCTTGCCGACGCCGGGCTCGCCGATCAGCACCGGATTGTTCTTGGTGCGGCGGGTGAGCACCTGGCTGACGCGCCGGATCTCACTGTCCCGTCCGATGACGGGGTCGAGCTTGCCCTGACGGGCGCGGTCGGTGAGATTGATCCCGAACTGCTCGAGGGCGGACTGCTGGTCGTCGTTCTGTGCGCTCTGTGGGCCTGGCATGCGTTCCTCCTGGGAGACTCCTTCTGGTCACGTTCTCGTGGGTGCGGTCCGCAAAGTTGAGTGGACTTGACTCAAGTTTACCTCACAGTCAGCACGGCGTCCAGGGGTCACGCCCTCACGACGTACTCTTTCCGAGCTCGCGCTCGCATCGCCTTCGAGTGTTTACGCGCGCGGTCGAGAGCTCGAAGCGTCGACGCGCGTTCGACGAGCCCCAGAACCGGAAGATCGACCCGCCGCATCGAGAGTATGACGATCGCCGTCTGAGCGAGAGCCGACACGATCAGGGCGACGCCCAATGGAACCACTCCACCGTCGATCAGGACGACGCTGAAGATGACGCTGATCACGAGGCCGAGGAGTGCCCCTGCCGATCGCGCCCAGATCCGTGAGATCGCGGGCGCGGATCTGTCGGCCGTCGCCAGCCACCCGAGTCCCGTGATCGACATCCCGTATCCGCACAGCAGCCCGACCGACACGACCCACCACCACCCGTCGTGATCGGCGCCCCAGATCAGGCACGACACGAGAACAGCGCCGCACCACGCCAGGATCGGCACCGCCCAAAGAACGAGTCGCGCGATTCGCACTCGGTCTCGGCTGATCGGGTCCGCGAGGCGAATGCCCCACACTGCGGCGCGGTCGCGCTTGGCGCGCCAGTTCGAGCGAGCGAGAGAGGCCTTCTGCTTTGCAGAGAGCACCCGCAAGGTGACCTGCGCTCCGAGCATCGCGATCCAGGCGACGTACACAGTGATGACGACACTGGGAATGCGTTCCGGTGTCACGATAGCGATCGGCGCCGTCCATGCGGCCATGAGTGCGATGAAGAATGCCCCCGCGACCACCGCGACGACGATGATGTGATTCGTGCGTGCAGGGAGCCTGTGCGCCCGTGTGCCGAACCCCGTTGCCACCGCAAAGGTCACCAGCACGGCGAGCACCGCCCCCGTAGCACTGAAGAAGTTCCCCATCACCTGCTCGCCGACCGCCGCCATGACCTCCAGAGCGCGCCAATAGCCTTCTGGTTCCGGGATCGTCATCAGCTGCGCCGTCAGAAACGGCATCGCTGCGAGCATTGCGATCACGATCAATCCAAAGCACGCCAGCGACCACTTCTCGCCGACCGGCAACGCCCTTCCTCGTTCAGCGTCGGCTTCGCGATCCTCGGCCATCTGGCCCCCCTTACGTCGGACCATCGATTTTGCCAACAGCCTCAGACATCGGGGCTGCTCGGAGCGACATACTCGCCGGTCAGCGCACGCTCAGCGCGGCGTCCAGAATCACTCGAGCGACCTCGCGCTTGGTCCCTGCGGCGGAGGCCACGACCCCACCGCCGTCTCCGACGATCTCGACCGCGTTGTCGGGCCGCTCGAAGCCCTGCTCCGCGTTCGCGAGGTTGACGGCGAGCAGGTCGACGCCCTTGCGCTCGCGCTTGCGGCGAGCGCGGTCGCGCCGCTCGTCCGCGCTCGCAGACGTCTCGGCGGCGAAGGCGACGATCGTCTGGCCATCCGGGGCTCCCCCCTCTGCCCTCGTCGCCGCCAGGGCCGATACGACATCCTCGTTCTCGACGAGCTCGAGATGCGTCAGCAGCCCCTGCTCCTTCGTGAGCTTCTGGTCCGAGACGGATGCCGGTCGATAGTCGGCGACTGCGGCGGCCATGATCACGATGTCGGCCGAGCGGGCGGCATCCTTCATCGCCGCGGAGAGTTCGGCGGCCGTCCCCACGGAAACCACCCGGACCGACGGATGCCGCGCAGCGGCGAGCACATCGGCCGAGACGTTCGCCGCGACCACGGTCACATCAGCGCCGCGCGCTGCCGCGTCGGCGGCCAACGCGACGCCCTGCCGCCCGCTCGAGCGGTTGCCGAGGAATCGGACGGGGTCGATCGGCTCGCGGGTGCCGCCGGCCGAGACCACCACGCGCAGTCCGTCTAGGTCGCGAGGTGCGAGCAGCGCGACGGCGGCCTCGAAGATCGTCTCGGGTTCGGACATGCGCCCTGGCCCGCTGTCGCCTCCGGCGAGTTCGCCGTCCGCCGGACCGACCAGGTGGATGCCGCGAGCGACGAGGGTCGCGATGTTCGCCTGCGTGGCCGCGTTGCGCCACATCTCGGCGTGCATGGCGGGTGCGAGGAGGACTGGAGCCTCGGTGGCGAGCAGCGTGGTGCCCAGAAGGTCGTCGGCGATGCCCGCGGTGATCTTCGCGATCGAGTTCGCGGTCGCGGGGGCGACGATCACCAGATCGGCCCCCTGTCCGAGCGCCACGTGTCGGACGCGCGCGACGTCGTCGTGCACGCTCGTCGTGACGGGGTGCCGGCTCAGCGCCTCCCATGTCGGCGTGCCCACGAAGCGCAGTGCGTCCTCCGTCGGCACCACGGTCACATCGTGACCCGCCTTGGTCAGCAGTCGCACCAGGTGCACTGTCTTGTATGCGGCGATGCCACCCGTAACTCCGACGACGATGTTCACGGTTCGATTCTGCCGCAGCATCCAGCGCCGCGGGCCCGGTAGTGCGCCGCGCTCCTAGACTTGAAGCCGTGTGCACCGTGGTGATCGATGTGGCAGGACTCGACACCGCGCGTCTGCTCGCGGTGCGCGATGAGGATCCTCAGCGCGAGTGGGATGCTCTCGGCGAATGGTGGCCGGACGCGCACCCCGGGGTCTCGGGGATCCGCGACCGGCGGGCGGGCGGCGCCTGGCTCGCGGTTAACCCCGAGAAACGCCGTCTCGCCGTGCTTCTCAACCGCGCCGACGTGGGCGATCTCGCCGACGACGTCGCCGTGTCACGCGGATCGCTCGCGCTCGAGTCGGTGGCTGGCAGGTCGCCGATCGCACCGCTGCCCATGCACGGGTTCAACCTGCTCGAGGTGCGCCCCGAGGGATCGCGCGTGCTGAGCTGGGACGGCGCCGAGTTGCGCGAGACCCCGATCGCTGACGGCATCCACATGATCGCGCACGACGATCTCGATGACTCCGAGACCCCACGCATCGCCGCCTGGCTGCCGGAGTTCCGCGCTCTGGGCCCGGCTGCCGCGAGCGCTGACTGGACAGGCGAGTGGATCTCGCTGCTCGCGTCGTCCGCCCGACTGGACCCCGAGGATGACAGGGCGATCATCCGCGACAACCGCCCGCACGGGTATCCCACGCAGTCGCTGCTGTACTGCACGGCATCCGTCACCCCCGCAGGCGTCGAGGTCGACTACCGCGCACTCCCGAGCCCCGGGCACTGGGACCACTGAGAGAGCGCCGAGCAGGAGCCGACCGGCACGAGCAGGCGGATCAGGCGGATCAGGCGATCAGGCCGCGCTGGTCTCCGCGTCATCGACGCATGAGAAGCGCGCCCGATAGGCGGTCGGGGTCGTGCCGAGCACGCGCGAGAAGTTCTGTCGCAGCACCGCTGCCGAGCCGAAGCCGCATTCGTCGGCGATCTGCTCGAGCGCGAGGTCGCTGCGCTCGAGCAGCCGCTGGGCGTGCAGCACTCGCTGGCGGGCCAGCCAGGCCGCGGGGGTCGCGCCGTACTCGGCCTTGAAGCGCCGGGCGAAGGTGCGAGGCGACATGAGCGCCCGCGCGGCGAGCTGATCGACACCCAGGTCGTCGCGCAGATGCTCGACCGCCCAGTCGGCGACCGCGGCGAGCGAATCGCTCGGAACCACCGGGATCGGGCGGTCGATGAACTGCGCCTGCCCGCCGTCGCGCTGCGGCGGCACCACCATGCGACGGGCGATGCGGTTCGTCAGCTCGGCGCCGAGCTCCTGGCGCAGCAGGTGCAGGCAGGCGTCGATCCCGGCGGCGGTGCCGGCGCTCGTGATGATCCTTCCGTCCTGCACGAAGAGCACGTCGGGGTCGATGTCGATCTGCGGGTACATCTCGGCCATCACGTCGGAGTACATCCAGTGCGTGGTCGCGCGGCGACCGTCGAGAACTCCGGCTGCACCGAGGATGAACGAGGCGCTGCAGATCGTCAGCAGCCACGCACCGCGCGCCACCGCGTCGCGGGCGACGTCGAGCAGCAGCGGATCGATGTTCGGCCAGTACTCCCGCGGCACAGGGCAGAGCACCACGAGGTCGGCCTCATAGGCGAACGAGAGGTCGTGCTCGACATTGATGGAGAAGCCGAGCTTGGACTTCACGACACCCGGATGCGGAGCGATCACTCGGAAGTCGAAGTTGGGCACACCGTCATTCGATCGGTCGAGACCGAAGGCTTCGCAGGCGAGACCGAACTCGAACGGCGCGAATCCGTCCTGCACGACACAGGCGACAGTCTTCATCATGACGCTCTCCCGGAGTCGGCAGTCAGGTTGGCAGTTTTCGTACGATCGCAGTCTATTCTGCCACTCGTGGCAGATCAAGAGTGATCGTAGCGTTTCTGCCATGATCCTTCTCATCGTACTTCTCGCACTCGGCGCGTGGGCGCTGATCGCCACCATCGTCGAACTCCGCCGCGACGGATACCGTCACGTGCCCACCGATTGGTCGCGCGTCGCCGACCACGACACGCTCGACCGCGCCGAGGCAGGGCACACGTACCGCTGACCTTCGCCGGAGGGTTCCTCGGGGAGGCTTCCCCGCTCGCCGGATGCGCGGCTACGCTCGAGACCATGAGCGAGCCGCAGCAGCCTCCCGCGCAGCAGTACGGAACTCCCCCGCAGGGCGACGGGCATCGCGCCCCGCAGTCTCCTGGCGTGCAGCCCTCCGCGCAGCCGCAGCCCGCCGCGCAGTCGCACCCCACCGCGCAGCCGCAGCCCGCCGGGCAGACGCAGCACGCCGGGCAGCAGCATCCGGCGGCGCCGCATGCTGGCTCCGGCGTACCCGGCTTCGCGCCCCCCGCATCCTCCCCGGCGCACACCGGCGCACCGCTCGGCCGTCTCGCGTTGATCGTGGCGCTGGCCGCGCTCGGCATCGGCCTCATCGTCACCATTTCCTACCCGGTGATGATCCGGACCCTCGCCGACCCGTCGTCGATCGGCGTGTTCGGGACGATCGGCAGTGGACTCGTGCTCGTCGTCTCGGTCGCGGCGCTCATCCTGGGTCTGATGTCCGTGCGGCGACCGAATCAGCAGGTACTCGCGGGCATCGCGATCGGCATCTCCGCCGGCCAGATCATCGGCATCGTGGTCTCGTGGATGTCGAACCTCTTCTACGCGTTGTCCTACTGAGCGTCCGGAGCCCTCATGAGCGAATCACAGCAGCAGCCCGGCCCGCCCTATGGAGCACCCGGCCGGCCCTACGCCCAGCCCCACCCCCAGCCCGGTCAGCCCCACACCCAGCCCGGTCAGCCGTACGCCCAGCCCGGTCAGCCGTACGGAGCACCCGGCCAGCCCTACACCCAGCCCGGTCAGCCCTACACCCAGCCCTACGGAACACCCGGTCAGCCCTACACCCAGCCTGGCCAGCCCTACGGAGCGCCCGCGCAGCCGCACGCGCCGAGCCAGAGAGCCCGGTCCGGGGCGCTCGGCCGCCTGGCTTTCCTCCTCGCGGTGGTCGGGGCCGGAATGGCATTGGTCTTCCAACTCCTCACTCCCCTCATGTACATGAGCATGGGTTTCGGGATCGTCGACTTCCTGTCGAATCTCGTGAACCTGGTCGTCTTGGCGATGGCCACGATCGGCCTGGTGATCGGCATCATCGCGGTGCAGCGCCCGGCGCCGCGGCTGCTGGCGGCGATCGCGATCGGCCTGGCGGGAAGCACGATCGTCGGATCGCTCGTCGCATGGGTGTCCAGCGTGTTTCACTACTTCGGGTACTGAGAGCCGGGCTCCGAGAGCCGGAATCTGAGAGCCGCGCCTCCGAGAGCCGTGTCTCGAGAGCCGGACTCCGAGAGCCCGAATCCGAGAACAGCGCCTCAGTCGGCGAGCACGCGCTCGTAGACCTCGATCATCGCGGCCGTGCGCGACGACTGACGGAACGCCTCCGAGACCTCGCGCATCGGCACCGGTGCGGTGCCTGCGGCGATGTCGGATGCCGCGCGGCGCAGAGTCTCGACGAGACCGGCCTTGCGCTGCGCCTCAGTGCCCGCGGCGCCCGGGACGGCCCAGAGCCCGCCGCCGAGCTCGGATGCGATGTCGGGGTCGCTGATCACCGACGGCGTACCGAGAGTCGCGGCCTCGAAGGGCGTCATGCCCTGGGTCTCGAAACCGATCGAGGTCTGCACGAGCGCGTCGGCGGAGGCGATGCGGGCGAGGGTGTCCTGATAGCTGAGCTTGCCGGCGAAACGCACATTCGAGTGCCCGGCCACGATCTTCTCAGCCGCCGCGCGCTGCGCACCGCCGCCGATGATCTCGAGCTCCGCGTCGACACCCGAGGCGACGAAGGCCTCGAGGAACGGCAGCAGTCGCTTCTCGGGACTCATGCGTCCCAGCCACACGAAACGGGGCCGACCGGGCGCGCGATCCGTCGGCGCGGCGGCGAGCGTCGCCTCGCGCACGTCGTCGTCGATGCCGTTCCAGACGACGTCTACGGGGATGAATACGTCATGCTCCTCGAGGCGGCGAGCGAAGTGGGTCGAAGGGGCGGTCACCGCCGATGCACCTCTCGCGATGCCGCGCAGGAACGCCCAGCCATCGACTCCACCCACCGGCGCTGCCACACCGTGCAGTGCTCGGCGCCGCCAGAAGTTCAGCACTCCGAGCACGGGGCGATGCAGCGGGGTGACCGCGGCGATGCCGACGTCGACCCGGTTGTGCAGGGTGTGCACGACCGGAATGCCGTGGCGCGCCGCGTACCGGTGACCGATGAACGCACCCCAGAAATCGGCCTGCACGTGCACGAGGTCGACAGGCGGACGATGAGTCATCGCGCGATCGAGGAAGCGATCGGTCGCCCGTCCGGGCCAGCTCATCGAGTACTCGCGGTCGACGGTGATCGGTATGGACGGCAGGTCGACGTTCGAGGGATCCGCGGCATCCGAGGTACGCGACCCGTGCATCTTCGGGGCGACCACGGTCACCGTATGGCCTGCGCGCTCGAGGAACTCGCGCTGCAGCCGCATCGACACCTGCGCCCCGCCGAGGGAGTCCAGGTGCTGATCGCCGAAGAAGACGATGTGCATGGCGCGGGCCGTCACTCGGGCAGCGGCTCGTCGCGGTACAGCGCCTCGAACGTGTCAAGTGTGCGGTTGATGTCGTGGATCGCGACGCCGTCGAGCGATGCCTGCTGCATCCGGGCGTACTCTCCCGGCGAGGCGGTGAGCACGTCGGTGACTCGCGCGGCGAGCGCATCCACATTGCCGGGCTCGAACAGGTAGCCGTTCTCGCCGTCGTGCACGAGGTGCGGCAGTGCGACGGCATCCGCTGCGACGATCGGCAGAGCCGAGGCCATGGCCTCCATGGTGGCGATCGACTGCAGCTCGGCGATCGACGCGATCGTGAAGACCGAGGCGCGCGACAGCAGGGCCCGCAGTTCCTCGTCGGTCGTTCGACCGTGGAAGGTCACCCGGTCGGCGAGACCCAGCTGGGTCGCGAGGCTCTCGAGCTGCTTGCGCTGGTCGCCGCCGCCGACGATGTCGAAGGTCGCGTCGAGCGCCGGGTCGAGCTTCGTCATGGCCTCGAGGATCACCTCGACCTGCTTCTCGGCGGTCAGTCGGCCGACGAAGATGATGCGGTTCTTCTCGCGCGGAGCGATCACCGGCGTGTACTGGGTGCGGTCGATGCCGCAGCTGACCGGGATCACGTTCTCGACGGCGACGGTGCGCTCGAGGAAGTCGGCCGCACGACGCGTCGGTGTGGTGATCGCGCGCGTCAGGGCGAATGTGCGCTTCGCGTCGCCCCAGGCCCAGCGCAGCACGAGGTCATCGACCCATTTGGGCATGGTCGTGTGGTCGAGGATGTTCTCGGCCATCACGTGGTTCGTGGCGATCACCGGGATGCCGCGCTCGTGCGCGATGCGGGCGAGGCCGCGGCCGATCACGATGTGCGACTGGATGTGCACGACGTCGGGCTGCACGCTGTCGAAGATCTTGCGCGCGTAATGCTTCACGCGCCACGGCCAGACGAAGCGCAGCCAGTCGTGGGGAGCCCAGCGCACCGAGGGAAGGCGATGCATCGTCATCGGTTCACCTTCGATGACCTCGGTCTGCGCGGGCGTGCGGCGGTAGGCCACGTTCGGGGCGACCACATGCACGTCTTCTCCCCGCTGCACGAGACCTGCCGCGAGGCGTTCGGCGAAACGGGCGGCGCCATTGATGTCGGGCGCGAAGGTGTCGCATCCGATCAGGATGCGCAGCGGGCGCTGCCCGGGGTCGGGGGCGACGTCGGGTGCACTCGTCGGATCGGAGGTAGAGGAGGACATTCTGCCTTACGGTACGGCGGTCAAAGAGCCCGATCGGGCGCTGGCCACTCTACCCGAGGGGCCTGTTCGAGCCTCCGAGGCATACCGGCATCCCTCAGCCTCACCCCCTACCGTGGAGGCATGCGACTGACAGCCGACGCCGACCCCCAGCAGTGGATCCCCGTCACCGATTCGCTCGGCTGGAAGGGTCGACGGCACCGCAAGGCCGCCATCCGGATGCTGTTGGGGCAGGTGAACTCGGCGATCGGCGTCACGGAACGACCCGGTTCCCGATTCGGCGCGTGGGCGATGAGCCAGGCCGCTCCCCTGCTGATGCGTAGGGCCGACGGGCGCGTTCTCGTGTGGACATGGAAGGCCGACCCGGAGCTCGTCGTCGCGATGGCCACCGTGCAGGCGCTGACCCCCGAGGTACGTATCGCTCGCGCATCCATGCCGATGGACTACGACGACACCGTGTCGTTCTCGAGCCGGTGGCTGGGTGCGGGCGAGAAGCTCGTGGTGGCGATGCCGCCGTCGCCCGCGAGTCCTCCGTTCGCGACGTACACGTGGGACACCGGTACCCATCTGGTGACGCTGACCGCGGTCTGCAGCGAGCGGGAGCGCTTCGGCACTCTCGACGGCGCGCTCGACGACCTGGCCCGCAGCATCCGGATCGCGGACGAGCTGTCCGGAGGCGAGTCACCCGAGGTGCTCCGCCTCGGGCCTGCGTGATCGCGGTTCAACTGCACGCGGTTCCACTGCCCGATGGGCGGCTGCCAGAGTTCGAACGTGAGACCTTCACCGATGTGAGACCTTCACTGATGTGAGACCTTCACTGACGCCTGTGACGTCTGTGCTCATGGCCGTGTTCCACTCCTGACGGCGCCGTCGGGTCAGACCCGCATCGAGGCACCCCGAACGTGCGCGTTCACCGGGAGGCTGAGTCTCGGTGTGCGCCATCGTTGCTCGGGGTCCCACCATCTCGGACCTCGCACTTGTGGGACGCCGCCGTCCATCCGGATCTCCCACCCGGAGCTGCCCAGACCTCGGTGATGCCACCAGCACAACGGCACACCGTTATCCGTATGCGTTGGCCCACCCCTCGCATGCTCCACGACGTGGTGGATCTCACACCACGACGCCGGAACATGACATCCGGGAATCAGACACTCTTTGTCGCGGGCGACGATCGCCCGCCGTTGATGCACCGTGAACACCCGGTCGGTGGTTGTGATGCCGATGATCCTGCCCTCATCCATGAGAACCCGTTGGATGGTGCCGGCGCATCCGACGTGCGCGGCGACGGAGACGGGCACGTGGGCACCGGACCCAGGGATCGTCGCCCACCCGCCATTGCCGTGTTCGCCGCTCGTTCCGGACGCAGCGTTCCCGAAGGCCGCCCCGTCGCCGTGCGAGCCGTGGCCGGCAAGGTCTTTCGCGCCGACGTTCACGACGAGGACCGGTGCGGAACCGCCGAGGGTGGGCATGTCGTTGTGCCGGGCAGCGATCGCGAACACCATCGCCAGAGCATCGTGGCGCTTCTGCGACGCGGTGCGGTCATCGAGCACACACCGCGGATCCGAATTGAAAGGGTCGGCTTCGTCACCGTCTGCGCCCGCACCTGCATCCGTGTCGACGTCGGAGTCATCGCCAGTGCTGTCGCTGGGGGCGAAGTGCACGCCGGGCATGGGCGGGCCGTCNGTCACCGTCTGCGCCCGCACCTGCATCCGTGTCGACGTCGGAGTCATCGCCAGTGCTGTCGCTGGGGGCGAAGTGCACGCCGGGCATGGGCGGGCCGTCGCCTTTCGGGTTGAGGATCGCGTCGATGATCAACTGTAACTGCGCCGCAACATCCGGGGTCAGATACCCCCGGATCGCATGCACGCCGTCGGTCAACCGGCCGATCGTGATCCCTCGGCGACGGCGCGAGTCCTCATCCTTCGGTTCTTCCCCGTCCGGGTCGAACATCGACGCGAGATCCTCCGCAAGCGCCTTCAAGTCCTGCACCGTCGGCGCAGGCCCCGGCGCATCAGCCTCCCGATCGTCAGCATCTGCATCGTCGAACATCGACGCGAGATCCTCCGCAAGCGCCTTCAAGTCCTGCACCGTCGGCGCAGGCCCCGGCGCATCAGCCTCCCGATCGTCAGCATCTGCATCGTCGGCGTCGGCCACGACCCCGTGCCCGCGCGCACACCCCGCCAACGCGACATCCGCCGCCAACCGTTGATCGACCGTGAGGCGATCCCACACCTTCTCGATCGGCCCGGTCGCCGCGAGAAACCCCGCCACACCGACCACCCCATCCAGCAAAGCGAGCCGCAACTCCGACCACCGCGCCGGCATCCGCTCCCCCGCCAGACTCACCGGGCGCCGCACCAGGTCGACGACCCTGTCGACCCGCGTCGCACCGCGCACATCCACCCGCACCGTCCGCTGCAGCAACTCATTCAGCCCCCGACACCCGGCCGAGTGCGGGAAGTCACCCGGATCGCCCGTCGCGACCGTCTCGACGATCACCGCTTCGACCCGCCGGAATGCCGCCCCCGCACCCTGCAGCACCGTGATGCGTTCCGCGTCGGTCAACCCGGCGAGCGCATCGTCGGACAGCACCCTGTCGAGGTCGGCGATGACCCGATCCAGAAGCTCCGCGGTGCTGTTCATACCCATAAGCAACCCGGAACCACCGACATTGAAGACCCGAAACCACCCCGTTTTACCCCAGATCAGAGTCGTATTCCAATCTCCCAGAATGATGCAGAACAGAGCACCGCCACCCGACATCACATACTGTGAATACTGGTAACAATGTAGTAAGGTAACCACTATGGAACCCCTCTTCGTCGACCGCCTCCTTCAGATCGCCGATCTGTTTCAGAAGGACATGGCCCGTGCGTTCGCCGGCACAGACCTCACCCCCACTCGCGTGCACCTTCTCTGGGTCCTGCAGCACACCGGTCCGTCGACCCAGCAGACGCTCGCCGCGCTCTGCGAGGTGACGCCTCGCAACATCACCGCTCTCGTGGACGCACTCGAGGGCTCCGGCCACGTCCGTCGCACCCCGCATCCCTCCGATCGCCGTGCCGTGCTGGTCGAGCTCACTCCGGCCGCAGTCGAGACCATGGCCCGGATGCAGGAGGAGCACGCCGAGCTCAACGAGACGCTGCTGAATGCGATCACCCCCGACGACCGCGCCGCGGTCGAGCGCGGCCTGACAGCCGTCGCCGCACATCTCGAAAACCTCGTCACCTCCGCGGCGAGCGCGCAGACGCCGACACAGAGACAGGCACAGGCACAGGCACAGGCACCGACACAGACACACGCACACGCACACGCACACGCACACGCACACGCACAGGACGGCACTCCATGACCGAGCAGCTGCGCGACAACACCACAGACACCCCGACGCCCCTCGCGCGCGTCCTCAACTTCCTCCATCGCGCTTGGATCGCCGAGCTCCGCGTCTACTCGAGCATCGCACGCGCGATCGCCCGCCGCCCGGCGATCCCGCAGGGCGGCACCGGAATCGGGTACCACCGCCCCGTCCTCACCATTCTGTTCATCTTCATCGGGCTCTCGGCGGTGGAGATCCCGATTCTCGACCTGATCGTGCACCCCTGGCCCACCGTGCGCATCACGCTTCTCATCCTGGGCATCTGGGGAGTCACCTGGATGGTCGGCCTGCTCTGCGCGATGCTCATGCGTCCGCACACGGTGGGGCCCGACGGCATCCGTGTGCGCAGCGGTCTCGAGCTCGACGTGCCGGTCGGCTGGGCCGACATCGCGTCGATCGCGATCGACCGCCGGGTCGATGAACCCAAGCAGCCGCGGGTCACCGGCTCGGAGTACGCCGAGCGGATGCAGGACGAGACCAACATCGAGATCGAGCTCGAACGCGCAGTCTCCATCCGGCTCCCCGGTCTCGCGCCGAAGGGCGGGACGCATCGTGTCGACCGCATCCGGCTCTGGGCCGACGACCCGCGGGCCTTCCTCGACGCCGCTCGGCCGTTCCTCATGGCAGTCTGAGACGGAAGTCTGCGGTGAGCCGACCGCAGTCAGATGACCGGGGGACGAAGTGGCTGAACCGATGCCGATGAGGACTGTCGCCAGATCACCCCGCATCGTCGACGGCTCACGGCGCGTGCATCCGAGTGGCGTTCCGACTGCGGCACTGGTACTCCTCGGCCTCCTCGCGCTTCTGCCCCTGCTGCTCGCTGTCGTCGACGACCGGTCGGGCTTCCGGCTCGTCATGCTGTCACTCGCTCTCTACGCGGGGATGCTGGTCGTCGCCCTCTCCCTCTGGGCGCGATCGCTGCGCGAACGCCTCGTGCGGATCGCGACGACAGGACCACTGCGCTTCACGCCTCCCGTCCGCGTCCGCGCCGCCCTCTGGCTCGTCCCCACGATCGGGATGCTCCCCGCCGTCGCGAACCTTCTCGTCCACACGCTCGGCCTCCCGACGATGGGCGGCCGACTGCTCGAATGGGGGCCGTACGCCCTCGGCCTCGTCTCCCTGGTCGGGCTCGTGCGAGAGCTCGTGGCCCTGCGCACGCCGCTCGGCCTGCTCGTCGACGGACGAGGTCTGCACGGCGTGCGCGGGTCTGCGTCGATCGAGGCGTCGTGGGACGAGATCGACACCGTCGACGTCGTCGGACCGCACGGCCCGAAACTGGCGATCTCGATCGTCGGTCAGACGCCCGCGATCATCGACGCGCATCGTCTCGGCTCGGATCCGGCATCGGTCGTGAGGGTCCTCGCCTTCTTCCGCGACCACCCCGATCAGCGACCTTCCCTGGCAGACGGCATGACCGCGATGCAGATCGTCACGGGCGAACTGCAGCCCTGACACACGACGCGCCGGCGACCCCCGGACGAGCCCCGATCAGTCCAGCCCGCGCTCCGCGAGCCACTGCTTCGCGACGAGCACGGGTGCGCGCACGAGCCAGGCATCCGCGATGATCTCCGCGAGCCGATCCCTCTCGACGGTGTCGAGCTGCACGAGCAGCCCCGGGTACCCGTCGAAATGGGGGATGGAGAACAACCCATCGGGCTCCGCAGCGAGCAGCGCCGCCTTCTCCTCCAGGCTCGCCACTCGCACACCGAGCACGGGGCCGTCGGGCCACTCGAGGCCGAGGTCGGCGAGCTGGCGGAGGTCCACCTTGCTGGGTCCGCGGATCCATGCGATCTGCCCGCTCGGCAGACGCCACGAGGGCTCCCCGGTGTGGCCGCCGGGGCGCTCGGTGACACCCGGGAGCGCGAGCGCGATCTCGCGCACATCGTCGAGGGTGACCATTCGCCTATAGTCCTCCCTGCACAGCAGCCGCCACAATGGCCTGCGTCACGCCGACTGCCACGCGCGGAGTGGGAAGAACAGCCCCGCTCGGCGATTCCGATGCACTCAGCGCACGATGCGCAGCGTCCGCACCTCGAACGGCCGCAGGCGCAGCTCTCCACCCACGCGCCCATCGTCGAGCACATCCTCGATCAGCGACACCTCACGGATCTCACGGTGCTCGAAATCGGCCGCGATGGAACCCACCGCCCGCCGTCCGAGCGCCTCGTAGAGGCGCACGATGACGTCGCCGGATCCGTCATCCGCGAGCTTCACCCCCGACACGACGATGCCCTCGCCTTTCACCGACACGAGAGCGTCGACCTCCCGGGCGCCGTGCACGAGCGTCGCCGGACTGTTGAGCACGATCCCCTCGGCCGTCGCGACCGCGGCATCCGCTCCGATCACGAAGCCCACCTCGATCACGTGGTGACCGTGATCGGTGTCGGGGTCGGGGAACCGGGGCGCCCGCAGCAGCGAGAGTCGCACAGTTGTCGCGACCGCGTCATCCGACACCTCGCGGGACGTGTCGTAGCCGTAGATCGAATCGTTCACGAGGGCGACACCGAAGTCCTGCTCGCGCACCAGTACGAACCGATGCATCGAGGTCTCGAACTTCGCGGCTTCCCAGCTGGTGTTCGTGTGCGTCACGCGTGACTGGTAGCCGAACTGCGTCTCGGCCTCGGTGTGCGCTGCCTGGATGTCGAGCGGGAACGCGAGCTTGAGCAGCTTCTCGGTCTCGTGCCAGTCGATGTCGCAGCGCAATGCAACCGTGCGCGAGCCGGGAGCGAGGGTGATGGTCTGCTCGATCGTCGACTCGGAGAACGACCGGGTGACGGTGACCATGGCTGTGCCATCGATGACGGATGCCGAGATCGAAGCCACCCCGGTGAGGTCCTCGACGCTGTTGCGGTAGTACTTGTCGATGTCCCACGCATCCCACATGTTCGGGAAGTCCTGGTGCAGCTGGAACAGGTTCGCCGCGCGCCCCTCGGCCACGGCCTCTCGACCGGTTGCCTTGTCGACCGCCGAGACGATCAGGCCTTCCGCAGACACCAGCACCGAGACGAGCTCGTTCTCGAGTCGCCATCCGCCGTTCTCACCCGAGAGCAGGACGGATGACGGGGCTGGCGCCTCGACGAACGCCGCACCCAGAGCGCGACCCCCTCCGACCGAGGTCGGCACGAACTGCAGCACGCGCTCGCCGTCGCCTGCGAGCGACCGACGGGCGGCGTCGGCGAGATCCTGCGCATCCGAGAGCACAGCGGAGAGCACCTCGACGGCTTCACGATGCACCCACGCTATGGATGTACCGGGCAGGATGTCGTGGAACTCGTGCAGCAGCACGGTCTCCCACAGGCGGTCGAACTCGGCCTGCGGGTATGCGGCGCCGGTGCGCACGGCATCCGTCGCGGCCCACAGCTCGGCCTCGACGAGGGCGTGCTCGGCCCAGCGGTGCAGCGCCTTGGTGGCGTGTTGGCTGGTGAGGGTTCCGCGATGCAGCTCGAGATAGAGCTCGCCGACCCACACGGCGGGGTTGGGCAGCTCGGCGCGGGCCGCGTCGAAGAAGGCGTCAGGATGCTCCCACACGACCCGCGCGCTGCCCTCGAGGTTCTCGAGGCGCTTCGCCTTGCCGGTCATCTCACGGGTGGTGCCGCCCCCGCCGTCGCCGTAGCCGACCGGGGCGATCGACCGCGAGCTGACCCGGTTCTCCTTGAACTGCCTCGAGGCCTTCGCGAGCTCCTCTCCGCTGAGCTGAGAGTTGTAGGTGTCCATCGAGGGAAAGTGCGTGAAGACGCGGGAGCCGTCGATGCCCTCCCACAGGAAGCTGTGGTGCGGGAACACGTTCTGCTGGTTCCACGAGATCTTCTGCGTGAAGAACCACTCGAATCCTGCGCGGCGCATGAGCTGCGGCAGGGCCGGCGAGTAGCCGAAGCTGTCGGGCAGCCAGACACCCTTCGACCGGATGCCGAACTCGCGCTCGAAGAACCGCTGACCGTACGAGAACTGCCGCACGAGCGATTCGCCCGACGGCATCACCGTGTCGGACTCGACCCACATGCCGCCGAGCGGCAGGAAGCGCCCGGCCGCGACGGCCGCCTTGACGCGCTCCCACACCTCGGGGCGGTGCTCCTTGAGCCACGCGTACTGCTGCGCGCTGGACATGCCGTAACGGAACTCCGGCTGCTCCTCGATCAGCGTCGTCATCGACGACGTCGTGCGGGCGACCTTGCGGATCGTCTCGCGCAGCGGCCACAGCCAGGCCGAGTCGATGTGCGCGTGCCCGACGGCCGAGATGCGGTGCGCGCTGGCCTCTGCCGGAGCCGCGAGGGCGGGGGCCAGCACGGCGCGGGCGTCGGATGCCGTCGCCGCGACGCCTTGCAGATCGAGCACGTCGAGGGCATCGTCCATCGCCTGCAGGATGCGCATGCGACGAGGAGAGGTCTCGGGCAGCTCGGCCTGCAGCTCGAACAGCACCTCGAGGTCGAGGGACAGCTCGTACACCTCGGCCTCGAACACCGCGAGGTCGAGTCGTCTGAGGCGATACAGCGGGTCACGCGACGAGGTGCGGATGTCACCCTCCTGCGTCGGCGCGAACGACGGGAAGTCGAGGATCAGCGGGTTGGCTGCGGCCTCGAGGTAGAACTCCACGGCCTCCTCCCCCTCGGCGGCATCCGTGATCGCGATCCACTGGTTGCGCGGGTTGATGCTCTTGATCGGCGTGCCGTCGGGCCGGTAGGCGAGCGCCTCGCACTGGAAGCCGGGCATGTGATCGCTGAAGCCGAGATCGATCAGAGCCTCGACTCGGCTTCCCGCCCACTCGACGGGAACGCGCCCCGAGAGCCGGAACCACGTCGTCGACCACGCGGGACCCCACGCGCTCGGGACGGACGCGGCCGAGAAGTCGAGCGCGAGCCCTGCACTCGGGCTGATCGGCTCCCCCGGCAGCTCGCTGACCTCCACCTCCAGCGGCACGGATGCCGAGTGGATCGCCGGGCGGATGCGCTCGTCGAGCACCCGTCTGACGCGGCCTACGGTGAGCGAGGTTCCATCATGCATGCGGTTTTCTCCATCGAAGCCGGGTTTCTCAGCCTAATTTACTAAAGCGATATAGCTGCGAGAGCCGAATCGCGTTAGAGTCTGTGCACCGACCATCGAAAGGACAGCGATGCCCTCCTCTGCCGCCCCTCTTCGCTTCGGCGCGAACTACACGCCCCGCTCCCAGTGGATGCACGCGTGGATGGCGCTCGACCTCGACGAGGTGCGTCGGGACTTCGCCGCCCTCGCCGAGCTGGGTCTCGATCATCTGCGGATCTTCCCGCTGTGGACGGTGCTGCAGCCGAACCGCACCCTGATCCGCGCCGAGGCCGTCGACGACGTGCGCGCGGTGGTCGACGTCGCCGCGGAGTTCGGACTCGATGCGAGCGTCGACGTGATCCAGGGGCACCTGTCGAGCTTCGACTTCATCCCGTCGTGGCTGTTCACCTGGCACGACAAGAACATGTTCACCCACCCCGAGGCCCTGAGCGGCCAGGCCGAGCTCGTCACACGTCTGGGCGAGCGGCTCGGCGACGCCCACAACTTCCTCGGTTTCACGCTCGGCAACGAGACGAACCAGTTCTCGGCGCGGACCCATCCCTCCCCGTGGCCGGTCACCGAGGCCGATGCCGCGAACTGGATCACCACGCTCCTCGATGCCGCGCACAGCTCGGCACCGCGGCAACAGCACGTGCACAGCGAGTACGACGCCGCCTGGTACATGGACGGCCACGGGTTCACCCCGGCGCTCGCCTCGCGCCTCGGCGACATCACGACCGTGCACTCGTGGATCTTCAACGGCACCGCCCAGAAGTACGGCGGCCGCTCCGTCGCATCCGACCGCCACGCCGAGTACATGATCGAGCTCGCCCGCGCGTTCACCACGGAACCGGGAAAGCCGATCTGGCTGCAGGAGGTCGGCGCCCCGTCGAACTGCCTGACGCCCGAGCAGACGCCCGACTTCCTCGAGGCCACTCTGCGCTCGGTCGCGCGCACCGACGACCTCTGGGGGGTCACGTGGTGGTGCTCGCACGACGTGAGCCGCAGCCTCGCGGACTTCCCGGAGCTCGAGTACACGCTGGGCCTGGTCGACCAGCACGGCGAGGCGAAGCCGATCGGACGCCGGTTCGCCGAGCTGATCCCCGAGCTGCGCGAGCGTCAGCCCGCCCCGACGCGCACCCTCGGCATCGTCGTCGAGGTCGACGACGCCGAGACTCCCGTCAGCCGCGGCGCCATGAGCCCCGGAGGCTCGATCTTCCAGGCCTGGGTCGATGCGTGCGAGGCCGGAGCCGACCCCGCGTTCATCACCTCGAAGGATGCCGAGGATCCGACCGTGCTCGCGGCCCGAGGCATCACCGAGCTCGTCCGCCCGACCGTCGAGCCGTGGTCGTACGAGTCGCAGAACACGGTGGTCGAGCACCGGGCCGAGTAGCCCGAACCCGGGGCCCGCACCGCAGGCGCGCGCCCCTCAGCGAACCTGCGCCGTGCTCTCGCGCACCGTCAGCACGGGCACCGAGCCGCTGCGGTCGGGCAGCGGCTCCGGAGCGGCGATCTGCTCGATCAGGAACTTCGCTGCATCCGCTCCGAGTCCGAACGTGTCTCTCGTCATGGCCGTGATCGACGGATGCACGAGTGCGGCCACCGTCGAATCGTCGAACGACGCGATCGACAGATCGGCGGGCACGGCCATGCGACGCTCCTGCGCGGCGCGAAGGCCCGCGATCGCCATCACATCGCTGTCGAAGACGACAGCACTCGGCGACGCGTCATGCGCGAGCAGCCGACCGAGCGCGGCGGACGCCGCGGCCGGTGACGAGTCGGTCGGGATCACCGACCCCGAGACTCCCTGAGCAGCGAGCCCCGACAGCGCCTCGGAGCGCAGCCTGGTGTGCTGGAACTCCGCGGGACCCGAGACGTACCCGATGCGTCGATGGCCGAGGCCGACCAGGTGCTCGAACAGCGCGTGCGCGACCCGTCGGTCGTCGACCTGCAGAGTCGCAGGGTGACCGGGCTCGGAACGGACGCTGCCGATCACGACGGCGGGGAGGCCCAGATCGCGCAGCACCGGCATCCGCGGATCATCGTCGCGAGGGTCGATCACGACCACCCCGTCGACCTGGTGCGAGCTGCGCCAGCGCCGATACGTCGCGATCTCATCGTCCATCGACGGCACGAGCACCGTCTGCATCGCGAGACGATGCGGCGCGAGTGCCGACTGCACGCCGGCCATGAGATCGGTGAAGAAGGCTTCGGCGCCCAGCGTGCGGGCGGGCCGGTTCACCGCGAATCCGATGACCCCGGCACGCGCACCCGCCAGCGCCCGAGCCGTGGAGCTCGGCAGCCAGTCGTGCTGCGCGGCGACCTCGAGGATGCGGGCGCGCGTCTCGGCGCTCACCCCCGGGCGACCGTTCAGAGCGAACGAGACCGCCCCGGGCGAGACCCCGGCGAGGCGCGCGATGTCGTTGATCGTCACGCGTCTCGCCGGGCTCATCCCCTCACTGTAATGATCCGCAGGCCCGAAGCCCGCAGCCCCCTCGCTCAGACCGACACGTCTCCGACCAGGTTGACCTTGATGCCCATGCCGGCGAACATCGCCGCCTTCGCGATGAGGGCCTTGTCGGCCGTCTCGGCATTCGGCGCATAGACGAGCTGCGCGTGGTTGGCCTTGTGACGGGCCATGAACTGATCGCGCGAGACACCGTGCAGCACCACGTGGGCGATCGGCCACTCGGGGTTCGTCGCGTCCTTGCGCCGCTGCGTCTCCTCCGCGGGCAGCTCGACGACGGATGCCCGGAAGATGTCGGCCTGCAGGATGCCGTCGGCGATGAAGACGCGCGAGAGCACGATCTCTCCCGGCTTCGAGACGCCGTTGATCGTGGCGCCGCCCGCGGGGAAGAAGACATGGCCCTGACGCCATCCCTCGGCGTTCTGCCACCCGCCGAGGTGCGACGCAGGCACCGAGCCCGAGATCTCGTAGACCCAGACGAACCGGCCGTCGAAGTCCTCGCCCCAGCGCACGTCATGCAGCGTGTTGTCGGGCACGAGTCCCATCGCGCGCCACACCCGGTCGGTCACGAGCGCGTCGACCGCGACGCCCTCGTCTGCCTCGTTGAAGTGCGGGAAGGCGCGTCCCTCGTGCAACACACGCGAGCCGTCACGCGAGGTGACAGGCGGGCGCTCGGTCGAGTTCAGGATGCCTTCGGCGAGGTCGGAGGCCGGCACGAGGTCCTTCAGACCCTGCTGGTACTGGATGCCGACCGCATCGAGCCCGAAGTCGTCGGCGATGCGGAGGGCGGCGATGTACATCTTCAGCTGCCACTGCACCTGCTCGCGAGTCAGCTCGGTCTCGGCATCCTCGCCATAGCGGAACGTCATGCCCGCATCCGTGAGCCACGTGTAGGCGGAATCCGCCTCGTCATCGGTGACGTTCAGCATCTCTGCGTAGAGCGCCGACTGCGAGAGACGCTCCTTGTAGATGCCCGTGCGGTTCAGCAGCTCGTCGTCGAAGATCGCGTTGTACATGCCCATGCAGCCCTCGTCGAAGACGCCGATGATGGCCTTCTCGGCGAGCAGCTCTGCGGCGAGCGCCTCTCCCAGCGCCTTCTCGGGGCTGTCGGGCAGCTCGGGCAGCGGACGCACGTGGGACGCGTCGTGCGTGATCGATCCGGTCTCGGTCCACTCCTTGATGCCGCTCTTGAACCACTCGTCGGTGAAGTCGACCGACCAGATCGTGGCGTACGGCTTGTCCATCTTGGTGAGGCCGGCGTTCAGGCCGAGCAGTCCGACGAGGCCGGGCCAGTCGCCGGCGAAGTTCGCGACCGTGAGGATCGGGCCCTCGTGCGTGCGCAGCCCCGCGAGCACGTGGTGCGAGTACTGCCACACGGCCTCGGCGACGATGAGCGGAGCGTCCGTGGGGATGTTGGTGAAGACCTCGAGCCCCATGCGCTGACTCGAGATGAAGCCGTGCCCGGTTGCGGGGTCGACGTCGTTGGCGCGGATGACGGTCCAACCGAGTTCCGCGAAGACGCCGGTGACACCCGCCTCGAGCTCCACCTGCACGGGCCAGCCGCCGGTGTTCGCCGCTTCGCGCAGATCGCCCGAGGCGATCAGATACGCGGTCTTGGGCGCGGATGCCGGTCGGGATACCGGTGTAGGCAGGGTGTAGGTCATGACTCGCGTCCTCCTTGATGCACGTGTTCTGCCACTGTACGCGAAATCGATTTCATGGCACAAGGCAGGCCCGGTCATGATCGCTTCTGCACCGGTCGGCGTACACGCGAGTTGTGCCCGATGCGTGGGCACTCCGGCATACAGCACCGACCGGCAGTGACATCCTGATCCCCTCGACGAACAATGGGGTATGGAATTGAGCGATCCGCAGGCCTGGACGATGATCGGCATCTTCGCCTCCGCGATGCTCGGAGGCATGACCCTGATGACCACGCAGTTCAATCGCGTGCTGCGCGCCGAGATCGGCGGGCTGCGCGGCGAGTTCGGCGGCCTGAGCGGCGAGTTCGGAGGGCTGCGCGGCGAGTTCAGTGGCCTACGCAGCGAGGTTCACGCCGAGATCGGAGGCCTGCGCGGCGAGTTCAGTGGCCTACGCAGCGAGGTTCACGCCGAGATCGGAGGGCTGCGCGGCGAGTTCAGTGGCCTACGCAGCGAGGTTCACGCCGAGATCGGAGGGCTGCGAGCGGAGATGCGCGCCGGCTTCGAGGTCGTGAATGTGCGGCTCGACTCCCTCGACACCCGGCTCACGCGGGTCGAAGGCAAGGTCGACGACCTCGACACCGAGCTCACGAACATCGCGACCCGCTTCTGGCGGTCGCAGTAGCGCCCCGGCCGGACCGGCGGTCCGTCAGACCCTGACGACGCTCGCCGGCTGTATCTCGTTCCTCAGCACCACCGTGCGCGAGGGCTGGTCGTCGCCGCCGATGCGTTCCAGCAGCATCCGTGCCGCAGTGACTCCCATGTGACGAGCGGGCAGCCGCACGACGGTCACGGCCGTAGGCGACAGAGTGGTGAAGGGCAGCGAGCCGATCACGGCGACACCGACCTGCGGCGGGGTGAGCCCGTGCTCCGTCAGCACCTGGATCGCACCGACGCCGATGAGGTTGTTCCCGGCCACGACGGCATCCGGCGGCTCGGGGAGGGCAAGAAGCTCCTCCATCGCCGTGCGTCCGCCATCGACGCGGAACGTCGCGAAGCGCTCGAGCTCGTCGAGGTCGAGATCCGGATGCGCCACGCTCAGCGCCGCCCGCCATCCGGCAGCCCTCTCGGCAGCCGTGTCGATGTGCTCCGGCCCGCCGATGTAGGCGATGCGCCGGTATCCGGCGTCGAGCAGATCCTTCGCAGCCGAAGCGCCCGCGGCCCTGTTCGCCATGACGACACCGTCGATGTCGTAGGTGGTGCTGCGGTCGACCGCCACGACCGGCCGACCGGTCGCGAGGACGCCGTCGAGATCGGAGTGCTCGTCAGCCGTCGCGATGATGATGCCGGACATGTGCTCGGCGATCGCGATCCGCAGGTACGTCGCCTCCTTCTCGACCTGCGCGTCGGAGTTGCACAGCACGACGGAATACCCGGCTTCAGAGGCGACGTCCTCGACCCCACGGGCCATCTCGGTGAAATATGGGTTCTCGATGTCCGGGATGACGAGAGCGATGACCTCGGAACTCTGCCGACGCAGGGTGCGGGCCGTGCGGTTGGGCGTGAAGCTCAGCTCTTCGGCGGCACGGCGCACCGCCGCGACCTTCTCGTCGGAGACACTGGTGCCGTTGAACACCCGGGAGACGGTGGCCGGCGAGACCTGCGCGAGTCGAGCGACATCGTAGATCGTGGCCATCGGCACACTGTAACCGGTTTCAGGCCCAGCGGCGAGAGAGACGCCCCCCCTCGCCCGCCCCCGCGCCCTCACCCTCGCCTGCGCCCGCGCCCGCCCGCGACTCAGCTCGCGAGCATCCGATCCCGCACCTGACGACGCAGCACCTTGCCGATGAGCGAGCGCGGAAGATCGTCCGTCGCGACGATGCGCTTGGGAACCTTGTAGGGCGTGAGCCTCGTGCGGCAGAAGTCGCGCAGGGCGCCGGCGTCGAGCGTCGCGCCCTCGCGGAGCACCACGGCTGCTGCGACCTCTTCGCCGCCGCTCGAGCGCGGAAGACCGACAACGGCGGCTGCGACCACGTCGGGGTGCGCCTGGAGCGCATCCTCCACCTCGCTGGGCGACACGTTGAACCCGCCGGTGATGATGAGCTCCTTCAGGCGATCGACGATCGTCACGAACCCGTCCGCCGACACCTCCGCGATGTCGCCCGTGCGCAGCCACCCGTCGGCGAGCAGCACGTCGGCGGTCTCGCCCGGTCGGCGCCAGTATCCCTGGAACACCTGCGGGCCGCGGACGAGCAGCTCGCCCCGCTCGCCCACCGGCACGTCGATGTCGGTGTCCGCCGGATCCACCACTCGGATCTCCGTGCTCGGGAACGGCACGCCTACGGTTCCGGGGCGGCGACTGCGCCCCATCGGGTTGCCGAGAGCGACGGGCGAGCTCTCGGTCATGCCGTAGCCCTCGACGAGGAGACCACCGGTCGCCTCCTCCCAGCGCTGCACCGTGGCCACCGGCAGACTCATCGCGCCGGAGATCGCGAAACGCACGGTCGAGAGATCGATCGTGCCCCGGGAGGCCGCCCGCGCCAGCTGGTCGTAGATCGGCGGCACGGCGGGGAGGAAGGTCGCAGGACTCGTGCGCGCCGCCTTCGTGACGAGGCCGAGGTCGAACGTCGGGAACAGCACCAGCTTCGCGCCGATGCTCATCGCGAAGGTCAGACAGAGCGTCATGCCGTAGGCGTGGAACAGCGGCAGCACCCCGTAGAACGTCTCCTCCCCGGCGACGAGCCCCGGCACCCACGCCCGACCCTGCATCGCGTTGGCGCGCAGGTTCGCGTGCGTGAGGATCGCCCCCTTCGGGACGCCCGTCGTCCCGCTCGTGTACTGCAGCAGCGCGGTGTCGTCGAGCGTCGGGGCGTCCACGCGGCGGGAGAGGGCGCGGTGGTCGACCAGCTTCTTCCAGGGCAGCGCTCTGCGCGCCTTCGGGGTGCTGGTCAGCTTGGCCCGAGATGCCCGCGCCTTGGGGATGGGCAGCCGAAGCAGGAACCGCTGCGAGGCGGGCATGGCCTCCGTCAGGTCGACGCTCACGATGTGCTCGACCCGCAGATCGGAGGGGAAATCCGCGATCGTGTCGACAGTCTTGTCCCAGACGATCGCGACCTTGGCGCCGTGATCCTCGAACTGGTGCCGCAGCTCCCTGGCCGTGTAGAGCGGGTTGTGCTCCACGACGATCGCGCCGAGGCGGAGCGCCGCGTAGAAGGCCACGACGTGCTGGGGGCAGTTGGGCAGCACGAGCGCCACCCGGTCACCCTTGTGCACCCCGAGACGTCGCAGCCCTTCGGCGGCGCGCAGGATCTGGTCGCCGAGCTCACGGTAGGTCGTGACTGCGCCGAAGAACTCGAGAGCAGGTCGACGCCCGAACGTCCGGACGCTCGCCGACATCATCTCGGTCAGCGTCTGGGACGGAGTCTCGATGTCCGCGGGGACACCCTCCGCATAGGAGTCGAGCCACGGCCGGGAGTCGTACGGGTTGACGGACATGGTCCCATCCTCCCCCGTGTCGGCTATGAGAACGACCGGCAGGGAGAAGGCGGCCTGACCGAAGCCACGCTGCCCACCCCTCCCCGGTCTCTCCGGCCGCTCTCCTAGCGGTGCGCGGCCACCACCTGCGCGATGGCCTGGCGCTCGGCATCCGTCGGCTCCGCGATCGCCATGCGGCAGTGCGTGTCGACGACGTCGAGCACCCGGTACGCCTCTTTCATGCGCGCCATGTCTCCTCCGATGAGCGACACGACGTCGTCGACCGCGGCCTGAGCTGCGGCGATCGCCTGCGCATCACCGGATCGTCCCGCGTCGGCCAGAACACGGAACGGCTTGGGGGTGACAGACGAGACCCCCGAGACGACCCCCTGCGCGCCCACCTGCACGGCCGCGATCAGGTCGCGGTCGGCACCGGTGTAGAGGTCGAAGTCGGCCGGCACGGCAGCGCGGTACGCGGCGATCTCGTCGAGCGACAGCTCGCTGACCTTGGCGCCGACGACGTTGGGCAGCTCGGCGAGGCGGGCGAGCAGCTCGACCGAGACCGGGTTGCCGCTGCGCGCCGGGTAGATGTAGACGTACAGCCGGCCATCGCCGATCGCGTCGGACAGCGCGGCGAAGTACTCGAAGATCGATTGGTCGGTCGCCTTCAGGTAGTACGGGGTGAGGGCGGCGAACTCGGTCGCGCCCAGGCCCTTCGCGATCTCGACCAGGCGCAGCGCTTCGAAGGTGCTGGGCTGACCGACGTGCACCACGACGCGCATGCGGTCCTTCAGCTCGGCGAGCGCGGCCTCGACGATCGCCGCGAACTCGGTCGCGTCGACGGCGGGGAACTCGCCCGTGGTGCCGAGCACGAACGCGCCCTCGTTGCCCGACTCGGCGACGAAGCGGAAGATCGCGCGCGACCCCTCGAGATCGAGTGCGCCGTCGCTGTGGAAGGCGGTGGGCACGGCGGTGAGGATGTCGTAGCGGGTCACTTCTCGTTCTCCTTGGAGTTCTTGCGGGTCTTGCGCGGGCGCCGGGTGGGGGCCTGGACGTTGCGGACGGTCGAGGTGAGCAGGTCGGGGTCGGCGGCGAGCTCGCCGTGCGCCTTCTCGATCTGCTCGCGACTCTCGGCCTGGAGGATCGAGTCCTCGAGCGAGGCGCGCTCCGCACGCGGGGTGCGGGCGGCGCGGATGGCCGGCATGACGATCGACAGCACGGCGAGCGCGAGCAGCACGATCGCGATCGGGCTGACGACCTCGAAGAACGGACGCGTCGGCAGGATCGCCAGGGTGCGAGCGAGGTTCTCCTCGGCGAGCGGGCCGAGCAGCAGGCCGAGCACGATGGGGCCCGCCGGCACCTGCATCCGCTTCAGCAGCACACCGATCACGCCGAAGACGAGCATCGTGACGACGGTCGACGGGCTGTTCGATGTGGCGTACGTGCCGATGATGCAGAAGATCAGGATGCCGCTCCAGAGGTACGGCTGCGGCACGTCGAGCAGCTTCACCATGCCCTTCATGCGCACGAGACTCAGCGCCAGCGACAGCAGGGTCGCGACGAGCATGATGCCGACGATCGAGACGACGAGGTCGGGGCGGTTCGTGAACAGCGTGGGTCCGGGGGTGATGCCCCAGATGATCATCGAGCCGATCATCACGGCCATCACCGAGTCACCCGGGATGCCGAGCGCCATCGTGGTCGTGAGCGAGCCGCCGAGCGTCGCGCTGGACGCCGTGTCGGAGGCGGCGACGCCTTCGATCGATCCCTTGCCGAACATCTCCGGGTGCTTCGACGCCTTGCGCGCTCGCTCCCATCCGATGAGGCCGGCGATGTCGCCGCCGGCCGCCGGGATGAGCCCGACCCCGAGGCCGACCGCGCCGCCGACGGCGGTCGCGCGACCGCTCTGCTTCAGCTCCGAGCGGTTCGGCCACCAGCGCCCGAGGCTCGAGATGGGGCGCACGTTCGACTTCCGATACGTGAGCAGCTGGTCGAAGAGCTCGGCGATGCCGAAGAGGCCGATGATCACGGCGATGAAGTTCACGCCCTCGACGAGTTCGAGCACCCCGAACGTGAAGCGCTGGTCTGCGGTGGCGGCGTATGTTCCGACGGTTCCGAGCATGAGACCGAAGAGACCGGCGAGGATGCCCTTGAGCATCGACTTCGACGAGATGCCGATCATGATCGAGATGCCGAAGATCACCAGCGCGAAGAGCTCGGGCGACTTGAAGTAGTCACGGGCGAAGCTGGCGATCGGCACAGCGGCGACCGCGAACAGCACGAGCGAGGCGAGGATGCCGACGGCCGACACGATCGCCGAGATCGTCAGCGCGAGACCTGCCCGCCCCTGTTTCGCCATCGGATAGCCGTCGAGAGTCGTCGCGATCGAGGCGGGTGTGCCCGGGGTGTTGATGAGGATCGACGGCACCCGGTCGCCGAAGTTCGCCGCGACGTAGATCGTCAGCAGCACGGCGAGGCCCTGCACGGGCTCGAGGGTGAGCGTGAAACCTGCGGCGAGCGCGACCGCCATGGTCGCAGTGATGCCGGGGAAGGCTCCGACCATGAAGCCGAGCAGGAGCCCGACGAGCATGTAGAGCAGGATCGAGATGTCGAGGAGCGAGTTCAGCCCCTCCATGAGCGCGTTCACAGGGGAATCCTCAGGAGCATGCCGAACACGACGTAGACGAACGCCGTGACGGAGACCGAGTAGATGATCAGGCTCAACCAGCGGCGGTGGCCGTAGAGGAGCATGAGGGTCGCCATCAGCAGTGCGGCGGCGACCGGGAAGACCTCGATGCGGTAGCCGAACAGGATGACGGATCCCAGCGACCACACCGCGATGAAGGCGCCGGTGATCACGAGGGTGAGGATGACGCGGGTCGTACCGCCGGGCTGGATGCGGTCGAGGTCCTCGCGGCCGGGAGCCGGACGCGTGATCGCCATCGCCAGGACGGCGAGGGAGATGACGACGGCCGTGACGGCGATGACCATGGGCCAGAAGCGTGCGTCGATCTGGCCGGGGAGCGCCTCGCGGCGCAACGGGATCTGCGTGGTGAGGAACAGGTAGCCCGCGCTGAAGGCCAGGGAGACGACCCCGAAGACGATCTCGAGCGGTCTGGACGCGGGCGCACCCTGGTGTTCGTCCTGCTCGACCCGCTCGGCGTGTTCGACGGCGGGGGTGGAATCGGCGTGGGACATGGTTCTCCTTCGCTGGTCTGACATGCGGCGGGGATGACGCGGGGCCGGTGATGAGACCGGCCCCGCGCTTCCGGGCCGGTCAGCCCAGGAGGTCCTTGAACAGGTCGAACTGCTCGTTCACGAAGGTCGTCCACTCGGCCGAGTCGCGGTACACCACGAGGTTGCCGGCATCCTTCTGGAACTGCTGGTAGGTGTCGGACTCGACAGCCTCCTTGACGGCGGCCTCGAGCTCGCCCTTCACGTCGTCCGGCAGGCCCTTCGGGGCGTAGATGCCGCCCCACCCACCGAAGACGACGTCTTCGCCGATCGCCTCGTCGACAGTGGGGACGTCTTCGGCATCGGGGTGGCGCTCGTCGTTCATGACGCCGAGGATGCGCACGGCCTCGCCCTGCGCGAGGGCTTCGCCGAGTCCCGACACTGCGGCGACGGTTTCGCCGGAGGCTGCGGCCGCGACCGCCGTGGCTCCGCCGTCATAGGGCACCGGGGTGAAGGTGGCACCGGTGGCGTCGCCGAGGCCGATCGTCGCAGCCTCCCAGATCGAGCCCGCTCCGGAGTTGGCGACGGTCACCGCACCGGATTCAGCCTGGGCGACCAGGTCTTCCAGGGTCTCGATGCCGCTGTTGGCGCCCACCGTGACGACACCGGGGGCGAGCATGATCTGACCCAGCAGGTCGAAGTCCTCGGGCAGCACGTTCGCGCTCTGCGTGGTGTTGAGCATCGCGATCTCGACGGGAGCGAAGCCGATGACGTAGCCGTCCGGATCCTGCGCACCGACGTACTCCATCGCGAGGGCGCCTGCGGCGCCCGGCATGTTCTCGGGGATGACGCTGACACCGAGGATTCCTTCGAGCTCGGTCGCGAGCGCACGCGACGACAGGTCGGATCCGCCGCCGGGGTTCGCCTGGATGATCAGGCGGATGTCGTTCTCGGGAAAGGCGGATTCCGCGTCTTCACCCTCTTCGACCTTCGTGCAGGCCGACAGGACGAGAGCGGTGGCGGCGACGGCCGCGAGTGCGGCGGCGCGGGTGATGCGCGTGCGGGGCATCTTTGCTCCTCTACGTGGGTCGACCTTGTTGTCGACACCCCGACCGTAGCAGTGTTGACTGTTAACAGTCAACACTGAAGTGACGAGTGCGACTCTGTCGACCTCGGCCATGGCCGGCGGCGGGCGATCAGGCCCGGCTGTGCACTATCAGGCCTGGCGTGCGCGATCAGGCCCGGCTGTGCGCGATCAGGCCTGGCTGTGCGCGATCAGGCCTGGCTGTGCGCGATCAGGCCCGGCTGTGCGCGATCAGTTCTGGCGGTCGGCGAGCTCGCTCAGCATCCGATCGCGGGCACCGTCGAGATGGGCGGTCAGCACCGCGGCCGCCTCCTCCGGGGTGCCGGAGCGCATCACATCCATCAGCTTCAGGTGATCCTCCGACGACTCGTGGAGGTCGTCGTCGTGGTTGATCGTGACTTCGAGGAGCGAGGCGAAGGTCGGCAGGTACTGGCTCCAGGCACCCTGCAGTCGCGGGTGGTCGGCCAGCGCGTAGATCTCGGAGTGGAACTCGAGGTCGGCGGCGACGAAGGCCGCGTGGTCGCCGCTGTCGGCCGCGGCTCCCATGCGCCCGACGGCGGCGGCCATCGCCGCCCAGCGCGCGTCGTCATCGACCCTCATGGCCCGGGAGAGCGCCAGCTGCTCGAGCGCACCGCGCAGGCTGTACAGCTGATCGACGTCGTCCTGCGAGAGTCCGGTGATGTACACGCCGCGCGGGCGCTGCACCTCGACGAGCTTCTCGAAGCTGAGCTGGGTGAGAGCGTCGCGGATCGGCCCTCTGCTCACCGAGAACTCCTCGGCGAGCGCCTCTTCTGTGATGCGCGCACCGCGCGCCAACTCCCCACGGACGATGCGCTGGCGCAGCACCTGCGCCACCTGCGCGCCGAGGGACTCCCCACGCTTGACGGTCTCTGTCACGGTGACCTCCTGTTAACTGTTGACAGGATACACACGGGCGAGACAGCAGAGGGAGCGCCTCGACGGCGCTCCCTCCCTCGACTCCCGCCGAGCACGACCCCGCGGTCAGCTGAGCCTGGCCGGCACGCGACCGCGCAGGAACGCGCCGTCGAGTGAGAAGCGCCCGGCGCCGGTGAACGCCAGCGCGAGTGCGGCGACGCCGAGCACGGCGACGAACTCATAGCCGCCCTCACCGACCCAGAGTCCGGCGGGAAGGTGCACGGCGAAGAGGGCGACGATCATGTCGACCGCGAGCAGGATCCCGACAGGCCGCGTGAAGAGGCCGAGCGCCAGCAGGATTCCGCCGATCAGCTCG
Source organism: Microbacterium sp. Leaf320 (assembly GCF_001423485.1). Classification (GTDB taxonomy): domain Bacteria; phylum Actinomycetota; class Actinomycetes; order Actinomycetales; family Microbacteriaceae; genus Microbacterium. The sequence goes on along the minus strand of NZ_LMOD01000002.1, from coordinate 806,718 downwards.
ATGAACGCGACGACGGGTGCGGCGATCTCAGGCAGGGGCACCCCCATGCCGGCGAAGCTGCCGATGGTTCCCGGAATCGTGTATTCGAAGATCTTCTGCGCTCCGTGAGCGGCGAAGACGGCGCCGACGACCACGCGGAGGACGAGGAGTCCGAGCGAAGTGGCGGCAGAGGGGGCGGTGGTGTTCGTCATGAGGAGGTGTTCCTTCGTGGCAGGACACCGCGCGCCAGGCGCGGAGCAGGGTCGATCCCTGCTCTCACGCTAGGAAGAGCACTTTTCCATCTCCTGAACGCGGGTCGTCGCAGCCCTCGCCCCCGCGGGCTTCCGTAGACTCGCCGGATGGCGCGATTCGCGTCGGGGAGGACGATGGGCGCAGCCGGGAAGGGGCAGGGGCGAAGGTGAGGGCACGATCGCTCTTCGGCGTGCTGCGCCTGGCCACAGCCACCGTCTGCACGGTCGCACTCGTGCATCGGCTCTTCTGGGGGCTGAGCTCGCGGACCATCGCCGGTGAGAACTTCTTCGCCTACCTCACCGTGCAGTCCAACTGCGCACTCGTCGTGGTGCTGCTGATCGGGGCGGTGCTGGCCTTCATCCGCGCGACCGATCCGCGGTGGTTCACGGTGTCGCTGGCGCTCGTGCTCACCTGGACGATCACCGCCGGTCTGGCCTTCGCTCTGATCGTCTGGCAGGCGGGTCTGCGCGGCATCCGGGTCGACGTGCCGTGGTCGGATCAGGTGCTGCATTTCTGGCTGCCCGCGTGCACGGCGATCGCCTGGGTGCTCACGCCTGGGCATCGTGGAGTGCCGTGGTGGGTGGTGCCGACCGCGCTCGCGTTCCCGCTCGCATGGGGTGGCGTGACACTGTGGCGCGGCCCCTCGGTGGGCTGGTATCCGTACTACTTCCTCGACCCGCGGCAGGTGTCGGGCCCCCCGGAGTTCCTGATCACCAGCGGCATCGCGCTCGCGATCTTCGCCCTGGTCGCCGCCGTGATCGTGCTCGTCAGCAGGATGCAGCGGCGAGGGCACGATCGCCCCGAGGTCTGAGGACTGAGCCGGGGCGTGAGGACTGAGGACTGAGCCGGGGCCCTCCGGCGTGCCGGGATGCCGGTCAGGCAGGCGCCGCCGTCAGGAACGGCGCGAGCGAGGCGATGGCCGACTCGAGCGCCTGCTGATCGTCGAGCTCGGCGAAGTCCGCCGCCGCGTCTCCCCCCACGAGGCCCACCACGACGTTCTCGCCGGTCACCGGGGCGAGGTTGATCCAGGTGCGGATCAGGGCGTCACCGCCGACGACATGCCAGATCGACGGGTCGACGGCGGCATCCGTCTCGGCATCCGTCTCGCCTTCCGCCGGCGGAGCCGCCGCAGTGAGCGGATCGTCGAAACGCAGCCACACGGTCTCGATCCGCCCCATGCCGAGGTCGTCGATCGCGCCACGGTGGCCGAACGGCAGCGCGGGGGCGAACTGCAGTCCCTCGCTCTTGAGCACGCCGAGCGGCACCGTGATGAGCACCCGGTCGAACGACAGCGACTCGCCCGAGGCGATGCCGAGACTGACCCCGGCCTCGTCGTACGCGACCCGACCGACCGGCGACGACAGACTCAGCTTGGCACCCTCGAGCAGGCCCTCGATCACGGGAGTGAGGTCTCCGAGAGGTGCGCTGTACTCGTCGGCGGGGAGGATCGGCGGGAACCAGGTCGACGCCTCGTCGGCGTCGGCCCCTGACGACGCCACGATCGAGGCGAGCAGGGCCGCGAGCCCGGGTTCGGTCGGATCGGCGCCGGCCGCGGTGAGCGCATCCTCGAGCGAAGTGTCGGTCAGCCCCTGCTGGGCCGTGGCGATGGCGGCCTGCACGGGCTCGGCGGACACCGCGCCGACGTCGCCCTCGCTCGAGCGCCACAGCGACCCGGCGATCGGCGCGGTGCGGATGTCGAGAGCGTTCAGAGAATCGAGCAGGGCATTGTCGGAGGCGCCGAAGAGCCAGCCTCCGAGCTGCGCCGGGAACGGCCACGCCTTGTCGTCGACGACCGAGTGGATGCGGCCTCCGACGCGGTCGCGCGCCTCGAACACCGTGACCTGCAGCCCCTCGGCGACGAGCCTCGAGGCGGCGGTCGCGCCCGCGAGCCCCGCACCGATGACCGCGACGCGTTCACCGGCGTCGGCGGCGCGCAGAAGCTGCTCGGCGGCCCGTTCACCCGAGCGGAGAGCAGCGGCCATCGTGCCGGGACCCTCGGAGTCGGTCGCCTCGCCCGACAGGAACAGGCGGTCATCGATCGGCTCGGCCAGCGCGTCGCGGGCGGTCGCCTGGGTGCCCACCGGCGTGAAGCTCGCAGCTCCGAGCGCGAAGGGGTCGGTCGACCACGAGCTGCGGGCGAACGCCGCCGGGGTGACCGCGTCGCTCGTCGGCTTCGGGGTCGGCGAGCGGTCGGGCGTGGGCGACGGCGCCGGCTCGGGCGTGCAGGAGGCCAGCAGGACTCCCAGGACACCGGCTCCGGCGCCGATCAGCAGTGTGCGACGCGTCATCCTCATCGTGTCGCAACGATACCGCGCGCGGATGGATGCACGGGTGCGGCGATCCCTTCTGCACCGCAGCGCATCTCGTTCGATCTGTCCTCAGGCTCGCAGGATCGCGCATGGGCACACGGTGCCGGAGGACACAACACTGCCATTCTGGCGCCACGCTCACAGGATGGAGTCATGACGATGAACGAGCCTCAGGTCTGGACGCTCATAGGAGTGTTCGGAGCCGCGCTCCTGGGCGGCTTCACCCTCGTGGCGACGCATTTCGGCAGGGTGGTGCGCGCCGAGATCGGCCGCCTCGAGGGAACACTGACCGGGAAGATCGAGGCCCTCGACGGAAAACTGTCAGGCCAGATCGAAACCCTCGATGCGCGTCTGAACGGTCGCATCGACATACTCGACCACCGACTCGACACCCTCGACAAGGAGGTCGCGAATCTCGCGACGAAGGTGTGGCGGTCGTCGTAGGCGCCGACCCCGGAGCGCTCAGTCCCGCCCGCCACCCGGATGCCAGAGGACGACCTCGGCAGAGCGGCGCATGCGGCGGCCGTTCGGCATCGGGATGACACCCGATGCACCGGCGGCGAACACCCGGACGCCGGGGCGGCTCTCTCGCTCGGCCCGCAGGGCGGCATCGAGTTCCACGACGCGGCGGCGCAGCATCCGGTTCTCATCCTCCAGATCGAGGAGTCGCGCGATGGCCGGAAGGCTCACGCCTTCAGACGACAGCTGGGCGACCTCGCGGAGCTGCTCGATGTTGCGAGTGGAGTAGCGGCGCGAGCCGCCGGATGTGCGCCCGGGCACCACGAGCCCGATGCGGTCGTACTGTCGCAGAGTCTGCGGATGCATTCCCGAGAGCTCGGCGGCGACGGCGATCGCGAACACCGGGGTGTCGGCATCCATGCGCTGGTCAGCCACTGTGGATCACCTCTCCCTCGGTGTTCGCGTTCGTCATCATCGTTCTCATCGCGGTTTCCCTACCGGCGGGCCTTGGCAATGAGGTCCGCCCGCGGGTTCTCGGCGGGCTCGAGGGCCTGGAACTTCTCCAGCGCCTCGCGAGCGGCCTCGTCGAGGTGCGAAGGCACCGCGATCTGCAGCTCGGCGAGCAGATCGCCCGTGCCCTTCGCCGTGGTCACGCCGCGTCCCTTGACGCGCAGCACGCGTCCTGACGGGGTGCCGGGGGCGACACGGAGCTTGACCGTGTCGCCGCCGAGCGTCGGAACCTCGATGGTCGCGCCGAGCGCGGCCTCGGTGAAGGTCACCGGCACGACCACACGCAGGTTCAGCCCTTCGCGGGTGAACACCGGATGCGGTCGCACCGCGATCTGCACCACGACGTCGCCATTCTCCCCGCCGTCGGGGGAGGGTCGACCGCGTCCGCGGAGCCTGATCTTCTGACCGTCGGCCACACCGGCCGGGATCTTCACCTTGAACGGCTTGCCGTCGTCGCCCTGCAGGCTGATCGTCTCACCCTGCACGGCGGTGGCGAAGTCGAGCGTGGTGCGCGCCGTGACGTCAGCGCCCTTCTGGGGGCCGCCGAAGCCTCGGTACCCGCCGGACGTCTGCCCGAACCGACCGGAGCCGAACGAACCGCCCTGACCCTGGTTGAACATCGCGAAGATGTCCTCGAAGTCAGCGGACTGCTGCTGCCCGCGCCCCTGCTGCCCGAACCGGCTGAAGACGTCTTCGAAGCCGCCTGCGCTCGAACCGCCCGCCGTGAAGCGTGCGCCCGAGCCCATCGCGCGGATCTCGTCGTACTCCTTGCGCTGTTCGGGGTCGGAGAGCACCGAGTACGCCTCGCTGACCTCCTTGAACTTCGCCTCGGCCTTCTCGTCACCCTGGTTGGAGTCGGGGTGATACTTGCGAGCGAGCTTTCGGTACGTCTTCTTGAGATCGGCGTCGCTGACGTCCTTCGAGACCCCGAGGGTCTTGTAGAAGTCCTTGTCGAACCAGTCCTGGCTAGCCATCGATCACCTACTCTGCGGGTACGGCGACGACGACCTTCGCGGGACGCAGCTCGACATCACCCAGGCGGTAACCCACCTCGACGACCTCGAGCACCGTGGTCTTGTCGGCGCCCGGCGTGGGCTGCTGGAAGATCGCCTCGTGGCGCTGAGGGTCGAATTCCTCGCCCTTCTCGCCGTACGAGACGACGCCGAGCCGCTCCACCACCGTGCGCACCTTGCCGGCGATCACCGCGAAGGGCGTGCCCTCGACCAGGTCACCGTGTTGCGCTGCGCGATCGAGATCGTCGAGCACGGGGATGAGGCCCTTGGCGGCCTCGCCCCTCGCGCGCTCGATCTCGACCTGGCGCTGCTCTTCGGTACGGCGGCGGTAGTTGGCGTACTCGGCCTGGAGGCGCTTGAGGTCGTTCAGCAGCGTCGACTCCAGGTCGGCGAGCACAGCATCCTCTGCTGCGGCCTCGCCGGTCTGGGTGGCGCCGAGGATGTCGTCGACCGTCAGATCGTCGGGCGCGCCGTCGACCGGCATCTCGTCGGATCCTTCTGCGGCCGCGGCCTCGCGCGAGTCGGGGTTCTGCGGCGCGGGGCCGGATGCCTGAGCATCCGACCCCTCGCTGCGAACCTCGTCGTCACCTTCGAAGTTCTTGTCCGTCATGATTACTTCTTCTCGTCCTCGTCGTCGACGACCTCGGCGTCGATGACGTCCTCGTCGGAGGAGCTGTCATCGGCCGGAGCCTCGCCCGCGGCGTCGGCGCTCGGGGCGCCCTCAGCCTGAGACTGTGCGTAGATGGCCTCGCCGATCTTGCCCTGCGACTGGTTCAGCTTGTCGAACGCGGTCTTCACGGCCTCGTCGTCTTCGCCGGCCAGAGCGGTCTTCAGAGCGTCGACGTCGGCCTTGACCTCGGTCTTGACGTCTTCAGGCAGCTTGTCGTCGTTCTCGGTGATCAGCTTGTCGATCGAGTACGCGAGCGTCTCGGCCTGGTTGCGGACCTCAGCGGCCTCGCGGCGCGCCTTGTCTTCGGCTGCATGCTCTTCGGCCTCGCGCACCATACGCTCGATGTCTTCCTTCGACAGCGACGATCCGCCCGAGATGACGATCGACTTCTCGGTGCCGGTGCCCTTGTCCTTGGCGGACACGTGCACGATGCCGTTGGCGTCGATGTCGAACGTGACCTCGATCTGCGGGATGCCACGGGGAGCCGGGGCGATTCCGGTGAGCTCGAACGTACCCAGCGGCTTGTTGTCGCGGGTGAAGTCGCGCTCGCCCTGGAAGACCTGGATCGCGACGGACGGCTGGTTGTCGTCTGCCGTGGTGAAGGTCTCGCTGCGCTTGGTCGGGATGGCCGTGTTGCGCTCGATGAGCTTGGTCATCATGCCGCCCTTGGTCTCGATTCCGAGGCTGAGGGGGGTGACGTCGATGAGCAGGACATCCTTGCGCTCACCCTTGAGGACGCCGGCCTGGAGAGCGGCGCCCACGGCGACGACCTCATCGGGGTTGACGCCCTTGTTGGCCTCCTTGCCGGTCTCGCGCTTGACGAGCTCGGCCACGGCGGGCATACGGGTCGATCCACCCACGAGCACGATGTGGTCGATGTCGGCGACCTTGATGCCGGCTTCGCGGATGACGTCCTCGAAGGGCTTCTTGGTGCGGTCGAGGAGGTCCTTGGTGAGGTCCTCGAACTTCGCGCGGGTGATGGTCTCGGAGAGCGAGACGGGGCCCGACTCGGTCAGCGACAGGTACGGGAGGTTGATGCTGGTCGAGGTCGAGGAGGAGAGCTCCTTCTTGGCCTGCTCCGCAGCCTCCTTCAGACGCTGCAGGGCGATCTTGTCGCCCGAGACGTCGACGCCCGTGGTCTCCTTGAACTGCTTGATCAGGTGGTCGACGAGACGCTGGTCCCAGTCGTCGCCGCCGAGGCGGTTGTCACCGGAGGTGGAGCGCACCTGGATGGTCGAGAAGTCGTCGTCCTTGCCCACCTCGAGCAGCGAGACGTCGAACGTTCCGCCACCGAGGTCGAAGACCAGGATGAGCTCGTCTTCCTTGCCCTTGTCGAGGCCGTACGCGAGCGCCGCAGCGGTGGGCTCGTTGATGATGCGCAGGACGTTGAGACCCGAGATCTCGCCGGCCTCCTTGGTGGCCTGACGCTCGGCGTCGTTGAAGTACGCGGGGACGGTGATGACCGCGTCGGTCACCGTGTCACCGAGGTACGACTCGGCGTCGCGCTTGAGCTTCTGGAGGATGCGCGCGGAGATCTCCTGCGGCGTCCACTTCTTGCCGTCGACGTCGAACGTCCAGTCGGTGCCGATGTGGCGCTTGACGGATGCGATGGTGCGGTCGACGTTCGTGACGGCCTGGCGCTTCGCGGTCTCGCCGACGAGCACCTCGCCGTCCTTCGTGAAGGCGACGACCGAGGGGGTCGTGCGGAAGCCCTCGGCATTGGCGATGACCTTCGGCTCGCCACCCTCGAGGACGCTGACGACGGAGTTCGTCGTACCGAGGTCGATTCCAACAGCACGTGCCATGTGATTCTCCTTTGTTGCTGAGGTTGATGTGGTCTGGAAATCCGGGGCGATCAGGGAAACCTGAGTCGCGATGACTCAACTGTACTCCGACCTCCGGATGCTGTCAAACAAAGTTGATATGAACTGGCTCAACTTTGGATTCCGGGTGCGGAATCAGGCCGCCGTGCAAGAATCCCCGCGTGAGCCACCCTCCCCTCGACATCCCCGGCCTCGCGAACGCGCGCGACCTCGGGGGTCTGCCGCGCCGGGACGGCAGCGTCACCCCGCATGGTGTCTTCGTCCGGTCCGACGCCCCTGATCTCGTCCCTTCCGAGGGCTGGGATCGACTGCGCGCACGCGGCATCGCGACCGTGCTCGATCTCCGTCGCCCGGAGGAGCGCACACCGGGCGTGCCGGACGACATCGACCTGATCACCGTGGATCTCGACGGGGACGAACGCGCCTTCTGGGAGCCGCTCGAGGCCGACGGCCGCTGGGGCACACCGCTCTATTACGTGCCGCACCTCACCGACCTGCCGCATCGGATGGCGGGGGTGCTGCAGGCGATCGCGGCGGCGCGCCCCGGCGGCATCCTGTTCCACTGCGCGGCCGGATGGGACCGCACCGGTCTCGTCACGATGATGCTGTTGCGAGCCATCGACGTGACCACCGACGCCGCGCGCCGCGACTACGCGACCTCGTTCGCGAACGCGGCCGCGATGGAGACGCTCCGCAGCAGATCGCAGCACGCCGCGGAACGCCGAGCGGTGCTGACGAGCTTCGGCCACACCCCGGAGTCCGCGTTCGCCGACGCCTACGAGTCCCTCGACCTCGATGACTGGTCGAGGTCGGCGGGTCTGGCCCCTGACGCCCTGCTCGCACTCCGCACGTGGCGGAGCTCCGTGCCCAGCCGCGGTCGCACCCCGAGTTAGGTGACCCTCAGTCGCGAGGTGGCAGACTGGACGTGACAGAAGGGCACTGATGACTGACACGGACGCCTACGACGTGCTCGTGATCGGCGGCGGCCCCGCCGGGCTCTCCGCCGCCCTGAATCTCGGACGCTCGCTCATGCGCGTGCTCGTCGTCGATGCGGACCGCCCTCGCAACGCCGCCACTCTGAACTCGCACGGTTTCCTCACCCGCGACGGGGTGCCCCCGCACGAGCTGCGGCGCATCGCGCGCGAGGAGCTCGCCGCCTACCCGAACATCGAGGTGCGCACCCGCGTGCGAGTACTCGATCTCGCACGGCTGGAGTCTGGAGTCGCGCCGGATGCCGGCCTCGTGCCGGATGCCGGCCTCGTGCCGGATGCCGGCCTCGTGCCGGATGCCGTCGGGGGGCGACGCCGGTTCACGGCATCCATCGGCCGCAAGGATCCGACCGACATCGTCACCGCGCACTCGGTGCTGCTCGCCACCGGGCTGCGCGAGACCCTCCCCGATGTGCCGAACCTGCGCGGGTTCTACGGCATCAGCCTGTTCAGCTGCGCGGCCTGCGACGCGTGGGAGATGCGCGGGAGACGACTCGCACTCATCGGCACGACCGAGGACCTCGCCGACCGCGCCCGACTCATCGCCCGCTGGACCGAGGATCTCACCGTCTTCACGCTCGGCGCCGACACCGTGACGAGCGCGCAGGAGGCCGAGCTGGCCGCAGCGGGAGTCGCGGTCGCGCGGCATCCGATCTCCGAACTCGTCGGCGACCGCGGCCGCATCGAGGCGATCAGACTCGACGACGGGTCCGTCATCCCGGTCGAGGGAGGGTTCGTCCGGCCGGAGTGGGAGACCGATCTGTCGTTCCTGCGCGGCTTCGCGCCGTCGATCGATCACGACGGACATCTCGTGACCGACCGCTCGGGGCGCACCGACATCCCGGGGCTCTACGCCGCCGGCGATGCGGCGATCCCCGGCCCGCAGCAGCTGATCGTCGCGGCGGGAGCGGGGGCGCGCGTCGCCTCGGTGATGGTGCAGGATGCCGTCGGCATCGCATCCGCGCACTGACAGCCCGACGGCGGTCGACCCTCGACGGCGCCCTGCCACGCGCACGCATGCCCCGGCTAGGCTGACCGGCATGACGCGCATCTCGCAGGTCTCTCCGCTCGTCCGCCTCGCCGCAGCCTCCGTGGTCGCTCTGGCAGTGCTGCCGCTCAGCGGATGCCTGTACGCGCAGATCCCCGTGAACACCCCCGACGGCGACGGCCCAGACCCGGCCCCCACCGCGAGCCCGACCGAGCAGCCGGCCGGAGACCTGCCCTCGTCGCTGACCTTCGCTGCGGGGGCCGATCTGCCGGCCACGGCCTACATCCAGTGGGGAGACGGCTTCGTGGTCGACGACGGCTGGAAGATCGTCAAGCCCGACGACGGCAACGGCGGCTGGACCTACGGCACGATCGACGACACGTGCACCGCGCAGTTCTGGCAGGGACTCATCCCCGATGTGCCTACGGTCGCGGGCGATGACAGCGTCAGCTCCGACGCGATGCTCGCCGTGATACTGGGCGAGGCGGATGCGGCGGCCATCACACCGCTCTCCACGACCGGCGCCTTCAGCTACCAGATCGGCGGCAACACCGACGTCGAGAACCGTCAGGTCGAGGGCGAAGCCGGCGAGCGCAAGTGGAGCATGGCCGCGCGGGCCTTCACCGCGACCGGCGTCGGGCTCTACGTGATCGTCGACTGCACGGGTGGCGACATCGACGCGACGATGGCCGAGGTCATCGACAAGAACGCCGTCGTCGTGCAGTGACGCGCGCGGACGTCACTTGCCGCCGGGCGGACCGACCAGCAGCAGGATCACGTACAGCGCGACGATTCCGACGACGAGCAGGATCGCGAGCACCCACGGACGGCGCAGGAACCACCGCATGAGCCTGTCGTACCAGCGGGCGTCGCGCGGGTCGGCGCTCTGCTCGAGCCGCCAGTCGCCGGCCAGGCGCCCGGTGCGGTGCAGCCAGATCTCCATGGGGATCGTCGCGTAGGGCACGATCGCGCTGACCACGGCGAGGATCGCGACGCCGAGGTGCCAGCGCTGGTTCAACGCGACGAGCACGGCGGTCGCCGCGTACGCGAGGAACACGAAACCGTGGATGCCACCGCCCACCGTCACGACGATGCCGGGCGCACCGACAGCACGGGCGATGATCGCCGAGATGAGAATGGTCCAGGTGATCGCCTCCGCGATCGCGAGGACTCGGAACAGGCGGTCGGGTGTGCGGAACACGGGACTCCTCGGGTGGGGTCCTTCCAGCGTATCCGGAATAGCTATGAGTCCCCGGGCGTCGCCGAAGGCATGGTGACGGTCGATTCCGCAGCCCTCGGGCACGTGCTCGACTCCGTCGACCTGCGCGTCGGCATCGCCCGACGCGTCGCGCTGGCGACGGGCGGCCTCCTGCCGCTGCCCTCGGGCGCCGCCACTCTCGTCTACATCGCCGACGGTTCGGTGAGCGGGCATCCACCCCTCACCACCGGATGCCGCCTCGACGTCGACCGCACGGCGCAGATCGTGGCCGTCGACGACCGGCCCCTGAGCGCGAGTCTCGTCAGAGGCGACGCATTCCTCACGCTCGGCAGGGCTCCGATCGCTCTCGAAGCCGGGTCTGCGACCGACCTGGTGGTGGTCGACCTCGAGTTCTCGGACAGCGCATCGATGCTCGCCGCCGTGCTCCCCGACCCGATCACCGTCATGTCATTCGACGCCCTCGAGCCAGCCGCAGCAGCCCTCGCCGGCAGCATGGGTCCCACAGACCCTGCCACGTGCCCGACTCGCCAGGGCGACCCCGTGATCTGCCGAATGATGGCGCAGACCGTGCTGCTCTCGGTCATCCGCGCCTGGGCCGCGAACGGCTGCGCGCCCGCGGGATGGCCGTCGGTCTCGAAGGATCCGTTCCTCGATCGCGTGGTCGAGGCGATCCACGAGCAGCCGGGTCGAGAGTGGACCGTCGAGCGCCTCGCGAGCGTCGGGGCGATGTCGCGATCGGTCTTCGCCGAGCGCTTCCGCAGCGCGATCGGCCGCTCCCCCGCCGACTACGTCACCGAGGTGCGCATCGACACGGCAAAGCGGATGCTGAGCGCCGGCCGATCCGTCAGCGAGACCTCGCGCGAGCTCGGCTACGCCTCGGACGAGGGCTTCAGCCGCGCGTTCCGACGCCGCACCGGCCTGACCCCGTCTGCGTGGCGGTCGTCTGAGCTGACCGCCGTCCCCGCCTGAGCCCGGCGTTCCTGCCGGGCACAGCGCCCCGCGTGCTCAGACGAGCGCTGCCGCTGCCGTGCTCCTGCGGTTCGACATTCCGAAGAGCACGGCGCCGACCAGCAGCGAGATCGCCCCGAGCACGTAGACGAACTCGACGTCGAGGGTGTCGACGAGCAGACCTCCGAGACCGGCCGCGATCGTGATCGCGCCCTGGAAGCCGACCACGACGAGGCTGCCGCCGGCTTCGAGGCGGTCGGGGGTGCGATGCCCCACCCAGGTGTTGATCACGAGCAGCCACGACGAGAAGAAGAAGCCCCACACCAGCACGACGATGCCGATGCCGAGGACCGACCCGGAGAGGAAGATCATCGACAGCACCGACACGGCGATCACGAGCGGGGCGAACACCGCGAAGAACGCGAAGGTGCGGTCGATGAAGAACCCGAGTCCGAGGTTGCCGGCGAGGCCGCCGACGCCGAAGAGGGCGAGCAGCAGGATGATCGTCGTCGGCTCGACCTCGGGGATGCGCTCGAGCGCCAGCCGCACGTACGTGTAGGCGAGGAAGTGCCCGAGCACCACGAGCACGTGCCCGACCATGCCGAGCCCGATGCCGGGGCGACGCAGGGTGTCGACGAGCAGACGGATGCTCGACGCCTGCTCGGCAGGCACAGACGGCAGCATGAACCGCAGCGCCACGGCGAGCACCACCATGAGCACTCCGGCGATCGCGAACACCGTCTGCCAGTCGACGATCTCGCTGAGCATGACGCCGAGCGGCACGCCCGCGACCGTGGCGAGCGAGACTCCGGCGGAGGTGAACATGACCCCGCGCCCGAGGTGCTCGGGACCCGCGAGCCGCACGGCCACCGTGATCGACATCGCCCAGAACGCGCTGATCGCCGCTCCCAGCAGGAACCGTGCGAGCAGGACGATGAGGAGGTTCGGGGCGATCGCGACGATCAGGTTGGATGCGGCGGCGGCGAGCGCCATCCAGATGAGCAGCGACCGGCGGTCGAGGCGGGGGAAGATCAGGCCGACCGTGGGTGCGACGATCAGGCCGACGAGAGCGGTGACCGTCACGGTCTGCCCGGCCTGGCCTGGCGTGACACCGAGCGCGTCTGCCATCTCGGTGAGCACGCCGTTGGGCAGGAACTCCGCGGTGACGAGCAGGAAGCCCATCAGCATCAGCACGATGAGCCCGCCGTAGCGGATGCTCTCGGTGCGGGCGGTCGTCACGGGTACGGGCGCAGTCGTGGTCATGCATCAACACTCGCAGTCGCGGGGATGCTGTACCCGACGCGGCGTCCACGGCATCCGACCATTCGTCCGGACCGGGCCAGGAGCACCGGACCGGGCCTGGGAAGCAATAGATCTGGTCTGGACACGATCTGCCCGTGACCTCTAGGCTCGACGACGCACCGGGATTCTCCCGGAAGGCCTCAGCGAGAGGAGTGGATGACATGAACGCAGTCTCTGTCGCGCCCCTCGCCGACATCCTTCCTCTCGAGGCCGCCCGCTCCTGATCCGCGGTGGCCTCCCTCTCTCGGAGCCACACCGTGTCTGATCTCTTCGCTTCTTCCGAAGCATCCTCTTCCCGTCTCTCCCCCGTCCCTTCGTCGACCGCGTCGGCGTTCGACGCCTCCCCCTTCGAATCCGTCCCGACGTTCGCCGATGTCGAACCCGGCGACAACCAGCGATGGACCACCTGGCCGGCGATCACCCCGTCGGAGCGCGGCCCCCTGCCGTGGCCTGCCTGGGTCGTGACGAGCGCCGGCGCGCTCGACACCGAGCTCGGCATCCTCAAGACCGGCAAGGAGGCCGATGTGTTCCTCCTCGAACGGGCGGTGCCGGATGACCCCGCCCAGGGCACCCTGCTCGCCGCCAAGCGCTATCGCGACACCGACCACAGCAGCTTCCACCGCTCGGGCGTCTACACCGAGGGCCGCAGCACCAGGAACACCCGCGACACCAGGGCGCTCGCCAAGAAGTCCGAGCACGGCCGGGCGGTCGCCGCCGCGCAGTGGTCTTTCGCCGAGTTCGATGCGCTGTGCCGCATGTGGGAGCTCGGCGCGCCCGTTCCCTACCCCGTGCAGGTCAACGGCACCGAGCTGCTCATGGAGTTCGTCGGCGATGCGAACGGCGTCGCCGCTCCCCGACTGGCGGCGGTGCGCAGCGACCGCGCCGAGCTGGCCGATCTGTACGACCAGATCGTCGACCTGATGCGGATCTTCGCCGCGGCAGGCTTCGCGCACGGCGACCTCTCGGCCTACAACCTGCTCGTGCACGACGGCCGGGTGAGGGTGATCGACCTGCCGCAGATCGTCGACATCATCGCCAACCCGCAGGGCCTCGATCTGCTGCACCGCGACTGCGTCAACATCTGCGACTGGTTCACCCGCCGCCGCGTCGAGCGGGACGCTGAGGAGTTGTTCGCCGAGATGCTCGCCGCGTCGTACGCGTGACTCTCAGCCGAGACGCAGAGCCGCGTCGAGGAGGTCGTCGAGGGGCCGCGGCATCCGCTCGAGCGGCAGGGCATCGATCACGTCGGCCGAGAAGCGGGCCTTCCGGCCTGCGGCCGTGCCCGCGAAGCGATGCAGCTGCTCGTCGATGGTGCGCTCGCGCTGCGCCGGCTGCCCCTGGAACACCTGGAATCTGGCGAGCTCACCCCGGGCTGCCAGCGTGTCCAGTACCAGTTCCGGGCCGGCCGCCGCGATCACCTCGTCTTCGAGGTCGCGCTCGCAGCCGTAGAAGCCGGCATCGCTCGGAGCAGCGCCGTCGGCGATGACACCGATATCCACGAGGATCTTCGCGACATAGTCGCCCTCGGCCGCGTCGTACAGACCGAGGATGCGCGGAGCATCCGACTCCGCCCGCAGCGCGGCCAGAGTCTTGCGGAGGTTGGTGATGCCGTCGAGGTCGACCAGCTCGAGAGCCTCGATGCCGAGGCTCCGTCGCCGAGCCAGGGCGATGAACGCGAGACTGTCGCTGCGGCCCTCGAACAGGACCACGGTGCGAGGCACGGCACGACGGATGGCGCGAGGCACCTCCGGCGTCGTCGACATGCCTCGACGGTACCCGAAGGGGTGAGGCGTACCCGAGGAGCCGAGACCGCCGCGCGGCGCGCCGTCACCGTCCGTTCACCCCGCGCCGCCAGACTTCGAGCATGAGCGAATCCCCGCAGAGCGGCGCGGTGCCCGAGCCCGCTGCGATGGCCAACAGCGGTGCGGTCGGAGTCATCGGCCTCGACCTGCGCGGCGAGACACCGGCCCCCAAGAAGCAGGTCTACTCGTGGGCGCTGTGGGACTGGGCGACGCAGCCCTTCAACACGGTCATCCTCACTTTCATCTTCACCGCCCTGTACCTCACGACCGAGGCATTCCTGCCGGCGTCGATCGCGGGACTCGACGCGAAGGACCCGATCCGCGAAGCCGCCGAGGCCGACCTCGCCTCGGGACTCGGCCTCGGGTCGACGATCGCCGGAATCGCGATCCTCCTGATCGCACCGGTGCTCGGCCAGCGAGCGGATGCCGCGGGCCGTCAGAAGCTCTGGCTCGGGATCGGCACCGGCGCGCTCATCGCCTGCATGTTCGGCCTGTGGTTCGTCGAACCCACGCCCGCGCTGTTCTGGCTCGGCGTGGCGCTGATCTCGGCGGGCTCCGTGTTCGGCGAGATCGCGGCCGTGAACTCGAACGCGATGCTCATCGGCATCGCGAATCCGAAGACCGTCGGACGCATCTCGGGTCTCGGCTGGGGCTTCGGCTACATCGGCGGCATCATCGCGCTCGTCCTCGTCGTCGTCTTCTACATGCTCGACTGGTTCGGCCTCCCCGAGGACGGCGGGCTGCCGTTCCGCATCATCGCGGTCGGCTGCGCGATCTGGGCGATCGTCTTCTCCATCCCGATCTTCCTCAACGTGCCGGAGCCCTCGCTCGGCCGCCCCGAGCGCAAGGTCGGCTTCTTCGCGTCGTACGGGCTGCTCGTGAAAGACGTCACGGGCCTCTACCGCAACCCCGAGACCCGTCAGACATTCTGGTTCCTGCTGTCGAGCGCGGTGTTCCGCGACGGACTCGGCGGCGTCTTCGCGTTCGGCGCGGTCATCGCCAGCCAGGTGTTCGACTTCGCGTTCCTCGACCTCGTGATCTTCGGCATCGCGGCGAACCTCATCGCAGGGGTCTCCACCATCATCGCCGGACGCTACGACGACCGATTCGGTCCGAAGCGGATCATCCTCATCTCTCTCGCATCCATGGTGATCGCGGGCCTCGCCGTGTTCTTCCTGGTGGATGCCGGCACGGTCGTGTTCTGGATCGGCGGTCTGGTGCTCTGCGCCTTCGTCGGCCCCGCCCAGGCGGCGTCGCGATCGTTCCTCGCCCGCATCACCCCGGCCGGGCGCGAGGGCGAGATCTTCGGCCTCTATGCCACGACCGGGCGGGCGGCGAGCTGGATGGCATCGGGCGCCTGGACGCTGCTGATCGTGCTCTCGGGCTCGACGTCATACGGCATCCTCGGCATCGTGATCGTGCTGATCGCGGGCTTCCTGCTGCTGCTGCCGGTGAAGGCGACGCAGAAAAACTGACCAAACCGGGCAGCAGGGATGCCGGCCGGCCAGGCCCGGCGTCTCGACTCAGACGGTGACCGCCTCCTCCGCGCGCGCCGAGGCGTACCGGTTCTCGGGCGTCTTCAGGCCGAGGTTCCCGCGCAGCGTGTCGCTCTCGTACTCGGTGCGGAAGACCCCACGGTGCTGCAGGATCGGCACCACCTCCTCGATGAACCGGGTGAGCTGCGCCGGGTGCCCGGCGTGGATGTTGTACCCGTCGAGCCCGTAGGCCTCGAACCACTCCTGCAGGCGGTCGGCCACGGTCTCAGCCGTGCCGACGAACGGGCCGCGGTCACGACGCAGGCTCAGCTGCACCGTCTCGCGCAGCGTCAGCTTCGCCTCGGCGGCATGGGCGACGATCCGCTCGGCCTGCGTGCGGAAGCTGTTCTGCGCGTACCG
The DNA here is from genome assembly GCF_001423485.1 of Microbacterium sp. Leaf320. Taxonomy (GTDB): domain Bacteria; phylum Actinomycetota; class Actinomycetes; order Actinomycetales; family Microbacteriaceae; genus Microbacterium. The sequence goes on along the minus strand of NZ_LMOD01000002.1, from coordinate 790,560 downwards.
CAGCACGTCCTGCGGGAACGGGGAGTCGAGGTCGTACTGACGGAAGTCGTGCCAGCCGAACGACCGACCGAACTCGCCCAGCGCCTGTGCGAACGAGTGGTCGCTCGACCGGTAGTGCTGCTCGAGCTCGGCCGCCTCGTCGTCGGTGTCGCCGATCACGACCCCGACTCCGGGCAGGATCACCAGGTCCTCCGGCCGACGGCCGTACTTCGACACCGCCCTGCCCTTGATGTCGTCGTAGAACGCCTTGGCTCCGGCGAGCGTGGCCGCGTGCGTGAAGATGCCCTCCCCCACCTCGGCGCCGAGATCGCGACCCTGCTCGGAGTCGCCGGCCTGGAAGATCACCGGCGCTCCCTGCGGCAGCCGCTCGATGTTCAGCGGTCCCGTGACCGAGAAGTACTCGCCCCGGTGATTCACCATGTGCAGCTTCGAGGGGTCGAGGAACTGCGCGGTCGCACGATCACGCGGCAGCGCGTCGGGCTCGTACGAGTCCCACAGCGCCTGCACGAGCTTGACGTGCTCGCTCGCCCGCCCGTAGCGGGTGTCGTAGTCGTAGTGCTCGTCGAGTCCGTAGTTGCCCGCTGTTCCGGCATCCCCGCTGGTGACGACGTTCCACCCGGCGCGGCCGTGGCTGATGTGGTCGAGCGACGCGAAGCGCCGCGCCACGTTGAACGGCGCGTTGTACGAGGTGGTCAAGGTACCGACCAGGCCCACCCTCTTCGTGTGGGTGGCGAGGGCGGACAGCAGCGTGAGCGGCTCGAGCCTGCTCAGGTAGTGAGGCGGTGAATCCGGGGTGATGTATTGGCTGTCGACGATGAAGACGAGGTCGAACTTCGACTCCTCGGCCTTCTTCGCGTGCTCGATGTACCAGTCGATGTCGACGCTCGCGTTCGCGGGGATCTCGGGGTCCAGCCACAGATTGTGATTGCCCGGCCCTCCGGATCCGGTGAGCACGAGTCCGAGCTTGAGCTTCCTGTCGGTCATGATGTTCTCTCCTAGGCTTCGACGAGGGCGGATGCCGAGGCATTCGCCGTGTTGCTGTTCTCGGGCACCCGGAGTCCGAGGTTGCCGCGCAGCGTGTCGGCCTCGTATTCGGTGCGGAAGAGTCCCCGACGCTGCAGGATCGGCAGCACCTCGGACGTGAAGGTGTCGATGTCGTCCGGCGTGCGCGCGCGCAGGTTCAGTCCGTCGGCGGCGCGGCCGAGGAACCAGTCCTGGATCGTGTCGGCGACGGTCTCGGGGCTGCCGATGAACGGCGACGGCGAGTACTGCGTGAACTCCTCGACCGTCTGGCGCAGCGAGAGCCCTCCTTCGGCGGCCCGTCCGACGATCGCCGCCGAGCGCGTGCGTCCGCCCTTCTCGGCCAGCGCGCTGACATCGGGGAACGGGGCATCGAGGTCATGCTGCGAGAAGTCGTACGCCCCGAAAGCCCGACCGAAGGCGGCGAGCTTGCGGTCGAAGTCGTTGTCGGACTCGTAGATCTCGCGGGCGAGGCGGTGCGCCTCGGCATCCGTCGATGCGATCACCGGTGTCGCGCCGACCAGGATCACGAGGTCGTCCCAGTGCCGACCGTGCTGCGCGAGGCGGCCCTTCACGTCCTTGTAATAAGCACGGGCGGTGTCGATGTCCTCGCCGGGAGCGTAGATGCCCTCGGCCACCTCGCCCGCGAGGGTCTTGCCCTCCTCCGAGATGCCGGCCTGGAAGATGACGGGCTGGCCCTGCGGCGAGCGCGAGAGGTTGAGCGGCCCGTCGACTCGGAAGTGCTCGCCCCGGTGGTTCAGGGGGTGCAGCTTCGCGGGGTCGAGGAAGAGGTCGTTCTCGACGTCGGCGACGAACGCGTCGTCTTCGTACGAGTCCCACAGGCCGCGCACGACCTGCACAGCTTCGAGTGCGCGGCCGTAGCGCGTCGCGTAGTCGAGGTGCTCCTCGAGTCCGTAGTTGCGCGAGGTTCCGGTGTCGAAGCTGGTCACCACGTTCCAGCCGGCGCGGCCGTGGCTGATGTGGTCGAGCGATCCGAACCGACGGGCCAGGTTGAACGGCGAGTTGTACGTCGAGCTGGCCGTGCCGATCAGGCCGAGGTTCTTCGTGTGAGTCGCGACGGCCGACAGCAGGGTGAGGGGCTCGAGGCGGTTGAGGTAGTGCGCGGGGTAGGTCGCGTTGATGAACTGGCTGTCGACGATGAAGAGCGCGTCGAACAGCGCGGCCTCGGCCTGCTTCGCCCTCGCGATGTACCAGTCGATGTCGATCGACGCGTTCGCCGGGATCCGCGGGTCCTTCCAGAGGCTGTGCTGGCCGGGGCCGCCGACCCCGTACACGCTGAGGGCGATCTTGAGCTTGCGTTCGGTCATGTCCGTCTCCTGGGTGTTCTGGGGGCGTGTCGCGGGATCGATGGAGGTTGCCGTCAGCTCGCGTCGAGCACCTGGCGCAGGCGCACCCGCTCTTCGCGGTCGATGGCACCGGCATGCAGGCTCGGCGCGGAGCCGACGAGCAGTCGGGTGTACGGATGCTGCGGGTCGTTCACGATGTCCTCGGTGCGACCGACCTCGACGACCTCGCCGCGGTAGAGCACCACGACGCGGTCGGTCACGCCTGCGACGGATCCGAGGTCGTGTGAGATGAAGACGAGCGACGTGCCCGCCGCTCGTAGCTCGTTCAGGATCTCGAGGATCGACACCCGGTTGGCGGCATCCAGCGCGCTCACCGGCTCGTCGAGGATCAGCACGCGCGGTTCGGTCGCGAGCGCCCTGGCCAGCAGCACGCGCTGACGCTGCCCTCCCGAGAGCTCGCCGGGGAAGCGCACGAGCAGGTCGCGGTCCAGCCGCACCTGCTCGAGGCGGAAGTCGATGCGGTCGCGGATCTGCTCCTTCGACAGCCGCCGCTGCAGACGCAGCGGCTCGGTCAGCGACTCGCCGATCGTGAGGTCGGGGTCGAGCGCGCGCAGCGGATCCTGGAAGACGTACTGGATCGAGCCGCGGCGACGGAACTCGCGCCACTGCCGCGCGCCGAAGGCGGTGACCTCCTCACCGCCGATGTGCACGCTGCCCGCTCGAGCCGGAACCAGACCGACCATGGCCCTGGCGATCGTCGACTTGCCCGACCCTGTCTCGCCGATGATGCCCACGGACTCCCCGACTCCCACCTCGAACGTGGCGTCGTGGATGATCTGCGCGCGGTGCCGGCCGGTGCCGTACGACACCTGCAGACCCTCGATGCGGATGGCGGGGGTCTGCTCTTTCCCTGCGGGGCTCTGCTCCGTCCCTGGCGCGCTCTGCTCAGACATGGGTCGCCTCCACTCGGCGGAAGCGGTCGAGTCCGTAGGTGTTGTGCTCGTCGATCAGGAGACGGGTGTACTCGTGCTCGGGCTCGAACAGCAGGCGCTTCGCCGGCCCCTGCTCGACGACCTCTCCCTGACGGAGCACCAGCACGTCGTCGCAGGTCTGCGCGATGACCGCGAGGTCGTGCGAGACGACGATGAGCGCGAGTCCGTGCTGCTCGGTGAGGTCGATGAGAAGGTCGAGGATCTCGGCCTGCACCGTGACGTCGAGGGCGGTGGTGACCTCGTCGGCGATCAGGATCCGCGGCTCGAGCGAGATGGCGGAGGCGATCAGCACCCGCTGCAGCATGCCGCCGGAGAGCTCGTGCGGGTAGCTGCGATAGATCAGCTCGGGGTCACGCAGGCGCACGTCGTCGAGCAGCGCGATCGTGCGGCGCTTCGCCTCTCTGCGCTTCAGGCCGCCGCGCACGCGCAGGGCCTCGGCGATCTGCGGGCCGACCCGCAGCGAGGGGTTGAGGTACGAGCCGGGGTCCTGGAACACGGCGGTGATGCTGACGCCGCGGAGCTTCTCCCAGTCGCGCGCCGTGAAGCCGGCGATGTCACGGCCGAACAGCTCGACGCGTCCGTGCGAGACCTCGAACAGCCGCGGAAGGATGCCGAGGATCGCCCGGCACGTCAGCGTCTTGCCGCTGCCGGACTCGCCGACGATGCCGACCACTCGTCCGGGGCGCAGATCGAAGCTCACACCTCGGACGAGCTCTTCACCTGTGTGACGGTGGGCGATGCGCACGTCGTGCAGACGCAGGACGCTGTCGCCCTCCACGCTCGCCGCTGCTGCGGTCTCGGTCGCGGTGATGGTCATGACGAGCTCCTTCCGGCGAGGGCGTCCGCGGATGCGGATGCCGGCGGGTTCTTGCGGTCGTGGGCACGGCGGGTGCGGCGGCTGCGCGCGGCATCCCTCTCGGTGAGCAGGGTGCGGCCCGACTCTCCCGCGACGTCGCGGATGACGTCGGCGAGCAGGTTGAACGCCCACACCGAGAGCATGATCAGCACGGTCGTGAAGACCGGCGCGTACGGGCGCTGGGTGAGGTAGCCGAGGTCGCTCGCGAGCACCCCTCCCCACGACGGGGCTGGCGGCTGGATGCCGATGCCGAGGAACGTCAGGCTCGAGACGATCACGAAGCCGACGCCGAGCGTGTTGGCGGTGGCGATCGCGATCGGCGGCAGCACCTTCGACCACACGTGCGTGCGGACGATCCAGCCGGTGCGCGCACCGGAGAGGATCGCCGCCTCGACGTACTGCGACTTCGCCACGCTCAGAGTCGCCGCGCGGGAGACACGGTAGAAGAGCGGGGAGACGAGGATGCCGACGGTGAGCATCGCCTGCGGGATGCCGTTGCCGAGCAGCGCGGTCGCCGCGACCGCGAACACGAGGAACGGCAGCGCGATGAGCGTGTCGACGAATCGCAGTGTGAGCCACTCGAACACCCGGCCGAGATACACCGACAGGATGCCGGGGATCGCCCCGGCGAACAGCGCGATGACGGCGACCTGCACGGCGCCGAACACACTGATCGGGGCGCCCGCGAGGATGCGGCTGAGCACGTCGCGACCGAGGTAGTCGGTGCCGAGCCAGTGCGCCGCCGACGGGTGCGCGAGCACCTCGGGCGTGCCGAGCAGCGGGTCGTACGGCGCCAGCAGAGGACCTGCGAACGCGAGGATCGCGATGAACACCAGGAAGGCCGCGGCGAATCGGCCGGCCGGCAGCGCGAGGATGCGACGGATCATCTCAGACTCCTCTCGCCGATGCGGGGTTGAGGCGCACCAGCAGCAGGTTGACGATGAGGTTGAAGACCACGACCAGGACGATCGCGATCACGAGCACTCCCTGCACCGCCGGGACGTCGCCGCGGTTGGCCGAGTCGGCGGCGAACTTGCCGAAGCCGGCGAGGCCGAAGATCGCCTCGGTGACCACGGCGCCGCCGAGGAGTGCCGGGAACTTCATGCCGAGCACCGTCAGTGCAGGACCTGCGCCGTTGCGCAGCGCGTGCACGAGGAAGATGCGGCGAGAGCTGAGACCGCGCATCTGCGCGCCGGTGACGAAGTTCTCGCGGTAGGCCTGGATGAGGCCGACGCGCATCTGCCTGGCGAGGTCGGCGACCGTGTCGAAGCTGAGGGCGATTGCGGGCAGCCACAGGTGCCAGAGCCAGAGGCTGACACCGCCCTGTTCGAGCGGGATGTACCCGGCCGAGGGGAACCAGCCGAGCGTCACTGCGAAGACCGCGACGAGCGCGATGCCGACGACGAACGACGGCATGACCGAGATGACGGTCGTGAAGCCGGTGATGGAGCGGTCGAGGACGCTGGTCGGGTAGGCCGCGGCGAGCACGCCGAGACCGAAGCCGAACACGATGCCGATGAGGAGCGCGAGGCCGGCGACCGACAGGCTGATCGCGGCACGCGAGACGAGGAGATCGGCGACCGGGGCGCCGTTGTACCAGCTGTTGCCGAGGTCACCCTGCAGGATGCCGCCGAACCAGTCGAGATACTGCACGATGAACGGCCGGTCGAGCCCCCACTGATGCTCGAGGGCGGCGACCTGCTCGGGGGTCGCCGACTCCGAGAGCTGCAGGTGTGCGGGGCTGAGGCCGCTGAGACCCTGCAGCGCGAAGGTGATGAAGGTCGCGAACAGGAAGACCGTCGCGAACACGATCACTGTATGGCCGATGAGGCGACCCGCTGCCGCGAGGTGCGCGCCGGCGCGGAGCGGCGTGCCGGCGGCGTTCGCGGTCACAGCACCGGGCTTCTGCACGGGGGCCGAGGCGAGGGCGGTCATGCGGTTCTCCTTACCTTCTCGATGACGGGGCGCGTGTCGTCTCGGTGCTTCGCTCCTCACTCAACGACCGGAGTGATGATCTCCGGTCGTCGAGCGAGCGAAGCGAGACGGAACGCGTCAGTCGCTGACGGTGACGCCGGTCAGGCTGATCTGCCCCGGGATCTGGGGCAGGTCCGAGACCTTCGGCGACTTCACGATGAGCGTGGGTGTGCCCACCGTGAAGACGAGGGCGCCGCTCTGGAGTCCTGCACGCGTGGCGTCCTGCAGGTTCTCGGCGTAGTCCGGCGAGTCGAGCGGCGTCTCACGGGCGACCTTGATCGCCTCGTCGAAGCCCTCGGGAACGTACGGGCTCGACAGGTTGAGCGGGCCGTCCTGGCCGAAGTGCGCCGTCAGGGTCTGCACCGGAGACTCGCGTCCGGTGGTGCCGTACGTCGAGAGCACGAGGTCCTTCGCGAAGAAGGGCGTCGCCCAGTCGGGAGCGACCGTGATATTGGCGGTGATGCCGACGGCCGCGAGCTGCGCCTGAATGACCTCGTTGATGACGGCATCCGCGCTGACCACGAAGTCGACGACGATCTCACCGGGCTCGTAGCCGGCATCCGCGAGGATCTTCTTGGACTCCTCGGGGTCGTAGGGCCACAGGTCGTCGGACTCGTCGTCGTAGGCGATGTATCCCTCGGGGAACGGCTGAGTGGTGGCGTAGCCGAGACCGAACGTGACCTTCTCGACGAGCTCGTCGCGGTCGATCGCATGACGGACCGCGTCGACCACTGCCGGATCGTCGAAGGGCGCCTTGTTGATGTTGAGGCTGAGGTTCGACGCCGAGTACACGGGGTGCGTCGCGACGTCGAGACCCGCGTCGGTCGCGGCGTCGTACTGCGCCGGGGCGAGGCCGTACGCGAAGTCGTAGACACCGGTCTGGATCGAGGCGACCAGGGTCGACGGGTCAGGAGCGGTCGAGAGCTCGACACGATCGATGTGGATGTTGTCGGCGTCCCAGTAGTCGGGGTTCTTCTCGAAGTAGATGTGGGACTCCGGCACGTACTCGGTGACCGTGAAGGGGCCGGCGCCGACGGGCCACTGGTCGAGCTTCGCCGGGTCCTCGGCGGCGACCGGGCTGGTGATCTGCGCGGTGCGCTTGCCCAGCAGCAGCGGGATCTGGTGATCGACCTGATTGAGGTGCACCGTGACGTCGGTCTCGCTGTCGGCCGTGACCGACTCGATCGAGGTCAGATCGCCGAACAGCGCCGAGTTCTCCTGCGTCTTGGCCCGCTCGATGTAGAGCTTGACGGCTTCGGCGTTCAGCGGCTCGCCGTCCTGGAAGACGAGCCCCTCACGCAGATGGAACGTGACCGCCGTGCCCTCGGCGTTGTAGTCCCAGCTCTCGGCGAGCCCGGGGGCCGCCTCGCCCTTCTCGTCGATCTCGGTGAGCGAGGCGTAGGCGAGCGCGGTCAGGTTGAAGCCGAATCCGGAGCCCTGCACGATCGGGTCCCAGTGGGCGGGCAGGGTCGCGGCCCAGCGGAGGACGGACTCGCCGCCCTCGTCTTCCGAGCTGCTCGACGCCGGGGTCGCGGCGCACGCGGTGAGCGCCAGGGCTCCCACGAGCAGCGCTGCGGCTGCGGTTCGAAGTCGAGTGAATCTGCGGGTCATGAGCTGTTCCGTTCTGCGGTGTCTGGCTTGTCTCGGTGCGGGTGGTGGCCATCCTGACGCGGGTCAGAGGGGCGGCGATAGGGAGGTGTCACAAAGGTTCCGGCGACGAAACCTGGCGTCACATGTCGTCGTCGGAGGACTCCGACGACGGGCGATCAGCGGGTCGCGGATGCCGTCGCGGGGGTCTCCGCGGCCGCATCCGTGCCTGCGGTCACGAGGGTGTCGCGAGCGGGAGTGCGCCCGTAGACGCGGTCGAGGACTGCTGCGGCATCCGCTGCGTCCACGCCTCGCCATGCGACGTGGTGGTCGGGTCGGACCAGCGCGTAGGGGGCGCCGTAGAGCTCGCGTGCGCCGGCATCGGGGAGGTGGATCACCTCGAGGCTGATCGCCCGTTCCCGCGCCGCCTCGGTGAATCCGACGACCGCGGAGACGTCGTCGGAGAGGACCAGCAGGGCCACATCGCCGCCGATGCGGTCGTACAGTGTGACGCCGTACGGGTCGATGATGCCGTTGGGTGCGCGATGCCCCGGACGACCGCCGGGCACATAGACGCCGGCATCCCAGGGCGTCTCGGTCGCGGCCTGGTCGGGCTCGTAGGCGATCACCGGGGAGTCGTCATAGCGCTCGTCGAAATAGACGCCGACGTCGCGACGCTGGCCCTGGGCGAGGATCTCGCGGATGCGGTCGCGTCGCTCCTCGGCCTCGGGACTCGTGTCGTCGTCTGCGGGGAATCCGAGCCTGCGGGCCTCGTCGACGTTGCTCTCGGTGCGGTCGGCGCGCGCCTTGGCCGAGGCGCCGACGCGGGCGTTGTGCGGCCGGCGTTCGCGGTCGTAGGAGTCGAGCAGGGCGTCACCGCCGGTGCCGCGCAGGACTGCCGCGAGCTTCCACCCGAGGTTGAACACGTCGCCGAAGCCCTCGCCGAGGTTGCCGCCGGGCGTGCGCACGTGGGCGGCATCGCCGACGAGCAGCACTCGACCCTGCCGGAAGGTCTTCGCGAGCCGGGTGCTCTTGAAGTAGGGGGTCACGTCGACGACCTGGAGTGAGAGGTCCGAGCCGAAGGCCGCGCGGGCGAGCGTCAGGAGCTCCTCCTCGGTGGGGGTGTGCTCGAGCGGGTACGGACCCGCGTAGACACGCCAGTCGGTCTCGTTGAGAGCTGCGAGGAAGCCGGAGTGGATGCCGTTCACGATCACGTTCACGGCGCTCGGGAACGGGTCGCGGCCGGCGTAGTCGCCCTCGGTGCGCACCACGAAGCGGAAGTGCCGATCCGTCGCATAGGCGCCGTCCCGTTCGATTCCCGCGAGAGTGCGCACGGTGCTGCGGGCGCCGTCGGCACCGACCACGTACTTCGCTCGGATGCGACGGACGGCCCCGGTCTCGACATGTTCGACGGTCGCGATGACCCCGTCGCGTGCTCCGGCATCCTGCTGGTCGCCGGATGCGCCCGATGCACCGGATGCACCCGATGCACCCGATGCGCTCTCGAGCAGCGAGAGCAGGCGCCATCCGCCGGCCACCGATACGTCGAGTTCGGCCAGCTGGTCGAGGAACGCCTGCTGCAGGGCGGTCTGCGGGCGGCGCAACGATTCGGCCAGCGAGTACGGGTTCTCGGCGCGGCCGGTGAAGCCGGGACGGCCGGTCGGAGTGCCGGGGCGTGTGAGGTCGTGGCCGATCAGGGAGGTGCGGAACGTGGTGCCGAGGTTCCACTCGGGCGGGAAGGTCCAGCCGCGACGGATGCGGTCTTCGACGCGCCACTGCTGGAAGAACTCCACCGTGCGGGCGCTGTGCCCCATCGCCCCGGCTCGGATCAGGCGGAACGAGGTCGCCGCATCGACCACGGCGACGTCGACCTTCTGCCTGTTGAGCTCGAGCGCGGTCGCGAGACCCGACGGCCCCGCACCGACGACGAGGACCTCGACCTCCTGCGGCGGGGTGCCGTGTGCGAGCAGCACCGTGTCGACGTGCCGCTCTCCGCGGCTGATCTCGTTCTGGGCGACCATGGGGGAACCTCCAGGCTGGGGTCGGGAATGCAGATCATCATTCGCCTCACCCGCGGCGCATGGGTCTGCGGTGTCACAGAACTTCTGCGCGCGTCATGCGGCGTCACCGGACGACACGGGCCGACAGCCGGCGCCGCCGCCGAAGCCGCGCTGGCTACTGTGAGCCGCACATCGCATCGGACCGGAGGACAGAGATGACGATCACCGACACAGGGACGACACCCGCTCCCGCCTTCGACTTCGACTTCGTGCAGGAGTGGCAGCAGTGGCACGACGGGATCGAGGCGCAGCGGCGGACCCCGCACAGTTTTCTCGCGTACACGAGCTTCAACCTGTTGAGCGAGGAGCCGCAGCGCTTCGACGACGTGCCCGGCACCTGGACGACGGGCCCGGAGGGCGTGATCGTGCAGCTCGACGCCGGACAGGTGCTCGATGTCGACGGCGCCGCGGTGCGAGGGGTGCACCAGTGGGGCGTGATCGACGAGCGCACGTTCCATCGGGCTCGCTTCGAAGACGCCGTGGTCGAGGTCTCGAAGCGCGGCGGCCGGGACATCGTGCGGCCGCTGCATCCGGAGCATGCGCTGCGCACCGAGTACGCCGGCACGCCCACCTTCGCGCCCGATGAGCGCTGGGTGGTCGAGGGCGTGTTCGAACCGGAGCCGCTGCGCGACATCGACATCGCGGCGGCGATCCCGTCGATCGAGCACGTGCATGCGACGCCGGGCAGGGTGCGTTTCTCCGTGGACGGCATCGAGTCCACCGTCACGCTGATCGGGCAGGGGCCGGATGCCGCGGTGCTGCTGTTCCGCGATTCGACGAGCGGCGTGACCACGTACGGCGCGAGCCGGACTCTCGCGGTGACGTTGCCGAGCGGGGGCGACCGTCGCGTGATCCTGGACTTCAATCGGGCGAGGAATCTGCAGTGCGCCTACACCGACTACTCTCCGTGCCCGTTGGCGCCGGTCGAGAACTGGCTGCCGTTCGCGGTCGAGGCGGGTGAGAAGACGCCGCTCGCCCGCACGTCATGACCGCAGGAGTAGCCTGACCGCGTGACGGTCATCATCGCTTTTCTCGCCAACATCCTCGTCGCTATCGCGAAGACCGTCGCGGCGGTGCTCACATCGTCGGCGTCGATGGTGGCGGAGGCTGCGCACTCGTGGGCGGATGCCGGCAACGAGATCTTCCTCCTCATAGCCGATCGTCGTGGCGCCCGCGCGAAGGATGAGCGGCACCCGCTCGGCTACGGTCGCGCGGCGTTCGTCTGGTCGCTGATCGCCGCCTTCGGGATCTTCACCGCAGGGTCGATCGTGTCGATCATGCATGGCGTGCAGGAGCTGTCCGCGACCGGACCTGTCGAGAGCCCCGCCGTCGCCTACACGGTGCTCGGCATCGCGTTCGTGCTGGAGGGCGCGTCGTTCACGCAGGCGATGGTGAAGTCGCGACGCCTCGCGCGTGAGCGCGGATCGTCGACCTGGGACTATGTGCTCGACACCAGCGACACGACGTTGCGCGCGGTGTTCTTCGAGGACATGGCCGCCCTGATCGGTCTCGTCCTCGCCGCCGGGGCGATCGCGATGCATCAGATCACCGGGGTCGCCGCCTGGGATGCCGTGGGATCGATCCTCGTGGGAATCCTGCTCGGTGTCGTCGCGATCATCTTGATCGGGCGCAACATCGCGTTCCTCGTCGGCTCGAACGCGTCGCCGCAGCTGCGTGACCGCGTGGGGCGCGCGCTGCTCGGTTCGCCGCAGATCCAGCGCCTCACCTACCTGCACATCGAGTACGTCGGACCGAACCGGCTGTTCATCGTCGCCGAGATCGACCTGGCCGGCGACGCCCGGGAACACGATGTCGCCCGACGCCTGCGCGAGATCGAGCAGCAGATCGAGGCGCACGAGGTCGTCGAGACCGTGGTTCTGTCCCTCTCCGTCGACGACGAGGACTCGCTCGTCTTCGGCGCAGGATCCGGCACGGGTGCAGGCGCGCCCGAGCAGCCGCAGTAGCCGCGTCATCCTGCGTGCGCGAAGAGAGGAGGGCTCTGCGCCTGCCTCGCCCCGTGCATTCGCGTCGGCTCTCGCCGCTGCGTCGAAGAACTGAGTCGCGGCGTGTGCCATCGCTGCTCGGGGTCCCACCACCGCGGACCCCGCACCTGCGGAAGACCGTCGTCCATCCGAATCTCCCACCCCGAGCTGCCGAGACTTCGGTGATGCCACCAGCACAACGGCACACCGTTATCCGTATGCGTCGGCCCACCCCTCGCATGCTCTGTCACATGGTGAATCTCGCACCACGACGCCGGAACATGACAGCCCGGAATCAGGCACTCCTGATCGCGGGCGACGATCGCCCGCCGTTGATGCACCGTGAAGACCCGGTCGGTGGTTGTGATCCCGATGATCCGACCTTCATCCATGAGCACCCGTTGGATGGTCCCCGAGCATCCGACGTGCGCGGCGACGCTCACAGGCAGCTGCCCCCATGCACCGCTGACGCTCGCACGCCCGGTGCCGCTATCGAGGTCTTTCGCATCGACCGTCACGACCAGTACCGGACCCGCACCTCCGAGCGTGGGCATGTCCCGGTGGCGTGCAGCGATCGCCAGGGCCGCGGCAAGAGCATCGTGCCGCTTCTGCGCAGCCGTGCGGCCGTCGATCACGTTGCGCGGATCCGAGTTGAACGGATCTTCTTCGGCACCGCGCTCGTCGGCGCCGCTCTCGTCGGCACGGCGCTCGTCGGCACCGTTCTCGTCGGCATCACCCTCCCCCTGCGTGAACGCCACCCCCGGCTTCGGCGGACCGTCGCCCTTGGGGTTGTTCTGCGCGTCGAGGATCAGCTCCAACTGCGCGGCGACCTCGGGCGTCAGATAGCCCTTGATCGAGCGCAATCCGTCACGCACCCGCCCGAGCGTGATGCCTCGCCGGCGGGTGGGCTCGTCGCCGGGTTCGTCTCCGTCGGGGTCGAGCAGCGCGACCAGCGTCTCGGCAAGCAGCTTCAGCTCTTCGAGAGTGGGTGCCGGACCCTGAACCTCGTCATCGGGTCCACCCGCAGGATCAGGCCTGATGCCCCGCGCCGCCCGGGCAAGGCACATGTCGGCCTCGAGCCGATCATCGACGCTGATGCGATACGACACCTTCTCGAGCGGTTCGGTAGCCGCGAGCATGCCCGCGACTCCTATCGCACCGTCGAGCATCGCCTCTCGCAACGCCGGCCAACGCGCGGGCAGTCGATCGCCCGACACCAGGTTCACATTCCGCCGGATCAGGGCGACGACCTTCTCGACCCGTGTGGCCCCGCGCACATCTGTCAGCAGTGTGCGCTGCAGCAGTTCGTTCGGTGTGCGGCAGCCCGTGGAATGCGGGAAGTCCACCGCATCCGTCGAGGCGATCGTCTCGACCACCACGGCCTCGACCCGCCGGAACGCCGCGCCGGCCGCCTGCAGCACCTCTACCCGTTCAGCGTCTGACAGCCCCGCGAGCGCGTCGTCGGACAGCACCCGATCGAGGTCGGCGACGACCTGATCGACAAGGGCGCGAGTGCGGGATGACATGACTCCATCTCACTCGGGGCCACCGACATTCCAAGCGCAGAATCGGGCACTTTTCGACCAGATCAGAAGCATATTCTGGAACACCGGAGCAGCGTTCCGGAATGCCGATCGCGAACGCCACGGTCGCCGGCGAGACACTGACCGAGCGCTCAGCTCTCCCAGTTGTCGGCGAGCTTGTTCAGCAGGTTCGCGAGCTGCTCGCGCTCATCTTCGGTGAACGCCGCGAGCGCCTTGCCAAGTGCTTCACGCCGCTCGCCCCGCATGCCTCGCGCGACCTTGCGGCCCTCATCCGTGAGCGCGATGCGCGTGCGTCGCGCGTCGTCAGGATCCGCCTCACGCCGCACGAAACCGTGCGCGACCCCCTGCTGCACGAGTCGCGAGGCGCGCGGCTGATCGACGCCGATCGCCGCACCGAGGTCGCTCACGCTCAAGGGCGCAGCCGCCGCCGCGAGCGCTTCGAGCATCCGCATCCGAGCCGGCCCCCCGAAGCGTCCGGACGGGTCGTTCATCCACGGAGGCATGCCGGGACGCCCCGAGTGCGCGTGGCCATGACCATGATCGTGACCACCCTGCTCGAAGTGATCAGAATGCGGGCCAGCGTGCCAGCCGTGGGGCCCACCCATTCCGCGGGGGCCGCGACCGCGTTCACCCGGACGGCGTCCGCGCAGACGGGACAGGGCGCGGGCGATGGCCTCGGTGGGGTCGTTCTCTTCGGCACTCACCCCACGATTTTACATGCGACTTGACATGCATCCGCACTGCATGTCACACTACATATACATGCATAGTGACAAGCACATGCTCCATGACATCTAAGGAATCACCTCATGAACACCTCTGACACTCAGAACACACACACCACTCCCCGCCCGTTCGGCTTCTGGATCAAGGCCGTCGACCGCCTGATGGCCGCCGAGTTCGCCTCGGCCTTCGAGGGCGAGCAGGCGAGCCGCCGCGACTGGCGGATCCTCAACGTGATCGACGGCACGGCGCCTGCGCGCCGCCCGCTGAACGGCCACAAGCTGCACGACCTCGTCGAGCGCGGATGGGTCGTCGCCGATGGCGACGGCTGGACGCTCACCGACGACGGTCGCGCCGCCAAGGAACGACTCGGCGGCATCGTCGACGGCATCCGCGCCAAGGTCACCGACGCCGTCTCTCCCGAAGACCTCGCCACCACACTCACCTCGCTCGAGCAGATCGCCCGCGCATTCGGCTGGGACGAAGAGACCCCTCTTCCCCGTGGACGCGGCCGTCGCCACGGCTTCGGCCCGCGCGGGTTCGGACACGGCTTCGGCCCCGGACACGGCTTCGGCCCCGGCTTCGGCCGTCGCCATGGCAGCCCGTTCGGACGCGGTCGCGACTTCGGCTCGGACTTCGGTCCGGGTCGCGAGCACGGCCGCGACCACGGGTATGAGCACGGTGCGGATGCCGAGTTCGGCACCGACTCCGACTTCGCCGACCGCGCCTGCGCGCACCGCGGACACCGCGGGCACGACCGCTTCGCCGACGAGCGCGGCGGCCACGGCCACGGCGACAGCCACGGCTTCGGTCCCGGCCACGGCCACGGCCATGGCTTCGGCTTCGGCCACGGCCACAGCCGCGGCGACCACCGCACCGCCCGCGCGGCGCAGCACGCCTACGAGCGCGGCTTCGACGCCGGGTTCTCCCGCGGTCGCGACGCCTGACCGCATCCGATAACCGGAACGCCCCGTCTGACCCCGGTCAGGCGGGGCTTTTCTGCGTGCGCGCGGGTGAACGACGCAGGATCAGAAGAGGCCCGGTCGCGACCCGGTGCGTCACTGACCGCGGACATCCTCCGGCCGGAGCAGCCCTGATGCGCCGAGGATCTCGACCCCGAGCAGATGACCGTCGCGATCGAAGTCGAGGATGAGTTCACCGGACATGCCGTCGGGCAACGCCACAGTCACCTGCCGCGCCGCCTCGCCGGGCCGGATCGGCCGCCCGATCGTGGCGTAGGCCGCGTCGACCTCGGGGTCGTAGGTGAGGTCGCCCACGTCACCCGGTCCAGGATGCCGCAGCGGCCGCGACAGAGGAGGAATCGACGGCCGACAGCCCGAAGGTCGTGACCCCGAGGTAGATCGCGCCGATGATCGCCGCGGCGAGGAGCAGCAGCAGGAACGCGAAGATCACGAAGGTCAGTGCGCGATATCCGCCGGACGTCGGAACCTCGGGGGCGACCGACGGCTGAGCCCAGTCGTCTGCGACGGGGGCGGGCTGGTCGCCCGTGAGGATCGCGGGCTTCGGCCGAGTCCGACGGGTGGCCGGAAGCATCGCCTCGGGGGGAGGCGGCGGGATCACGACGTCCGGAACAGACGACTCCGGCGGAGGGGGCGGAATCACCGCATCCGGAACAGACGACTCCGGCGGAGGCGGCGGGATCGTGGCATCCGGAACTGCGCTCTCGAACGGAGGCGGCGGGATGACAGCATCCTCCGACGGGTCGTACGGATCTCTGCTGTCACCGCTCATGTCAGCCTCCTACGGCTCCGACGTCGGTCGTGCCGACGTCCGTCTTGTGGAAGTTCTGGAACGACCGGGATGCCGTCGGCCCCCGCTGCCCCTGGTAGCGGTTGCCGTACGGGCCGGAGCCGTACGGGTTCTCGGCCGGTGAGGTCAGGCGGAAGAAGCACAGCTGGCCGATCTTCATTCCCGGCCACAGCTTGATCGGCAGCGTCGCGACGTTCGCGAGCTCGAGCGTCACGTGCCCGGTGAAGCCGGGGTCGATGAACCCGGCGGTCGAGTGCGTGATGAGGCCGAGGCGGCCGAGCGACGACTTGCCCTCGAGGCGGGCAGCGATGTCATCCGCCAGCGAGACCTGCTCGAAGGTCGCCCCCAGCGCGAACTCGCCGGGGTGCAGGATGAACGGCTCGTCGGGGTCGACCTCGATCAGGCGCGTGAGCTCGGGCTGATCGACCGACGGGTCGATGAACGGGTACTTGTGGTTGTCGAAGAGGCGGAAGTAGCGGTCCAGGCGCACGTCGATGCTCGACGGCTGGATCATCTCCGGCTCGTGCGGATCCAGCCCGATGTGGCCGGATGCGAGTTCTGCTCTGATGTCGCGGTCGCTGAGAAGCACGGCCCCAGCCTAGTTGCCGCATGCCGCCGACACTTTGGCCATGACGGATCAGACGGGTAGGCTGGCGTTCACCCGCTCCTCGGATGCAGGTACGGGGCTGTAGTTCAATGGCAGAACTTCTGCTTCCCAAGCAGATAGCGCGGGTTCGATTCCCGTCAGCCCCTCCACGACTTGCGCGGATTGTATATCGCGACACGAACCGGCGGCCGGCTTCGGTCACGTCCGCAGTCGCCCCGCCGTGGTTAGCATGACCCATGGCAACGACGTCACGCACTCAGCTGCTCGTCAACTCCTCCGTCGCACTCGTGTTGGCCGGCATGACGACGGTCACCCTCCACGAGCTCGCGCACTTCGTCACTTCGTCGGCATTGGGCCATTCCACGACTCTGTTCGCGACCTCGGTCGACAGCGCCGCGACCGACGTGCCGACGAACATCGCGACAGCTGCTGCCGGACCCCTCTTCAGTCTGGTGTTCGGCCTGGCGATCGTCTTCGGAGGCCGACTGTGGGGCGCAGGATTCGGACGGTTGTTCTGGATGTGGTTGGGATTCACCAGCGCCCAGACCGGCTTCGGGTACCTGATGATCGCGATCATCGCGCCCGTCGGCGACACCGGCAAAGTGCTCGAACTGCTCGGAGCGCCGGCGATCCTGTTCTGGGTGTCCCTGGCCGTAGGCATCGCCGGCACCCTCTGGCTGTCGCGGCTCTTCGCCACCCGCGTGGTCGCCTACTCCGACGGCACAGAGCCCTCGATGCGCGCCTTCGGGATCTTCTCGTGGCTGATCGGCACCGGGGCCCTGGTGCTGATCTACGCGGTGACCGTCATGACTCTTCCCGCTGATGCGATCTTCGTCTCGATGATGGGCATCGTGGCCCTGGCGATCTTCGCGCCCATGTTCAGCTTCTTCTACAAGGGCGTCTCCGTGCCCCACGAGCACCTCGCGCTCCGAACTCCGATCATCTGGATCGTGGTCACCGTCGTCGCCGCCCTCGTCGTCATCCTCGTCCTGAATCGCGGCGTCACTCTGGGCTGATCGCCCAGCCCGGATCAGGCATCTGCACACGCGCCGCGAGCGAGAACCCCGGCCGCGGCGTGAGATCGTCGTATCGGGGCAGTATTTCGCGCCACGCCCGCAATCTCCTCCCATCCGAACCGTCACCGGCTCCGAACAAGGGGATACGGGCGGTACTCGCGCGCCCGCGCTGTCGGCAACACGCTCCGACGCCCATCAGCGTCACGCGTCTGAGAGCAACCCCGTACGACCGAGAGGAGCCCCGATGATCGAGTCATCGACCCCGCCGCTTGCAGACCTCGACGGGTACCGCAACGTCACCGACCTGCTCGTCGCACGCGTCGCCTCCGCTCCCGATCACGTCGCCTTCGAGGTGGCAGGGGCGGATACGAACGCGCCCTGGCGACCGATCACGACGCAGGCCTTCTCTGATGAGGTGCGCGCCCTGGCGAAGGGCTTCATCGCCTCGGGCGTGCGACCTGGTGACCCCATCGCGATCATGGCGCCGACGCGCTACGAATGGGCCGTCGCCGACCTCGCATCCTGGTTCGCCGGCGCGGTCGTCGTGCCGATCTACGAGACCTCCTCCGCTTCCCAGGTCGACGCGATAGTCGCGGATGCCGGGGTACGTCTCGCGATCGGCGGCACCACGGAGCACGCGGCTCTTCTGCAGGCGGCACTCGCGAAGACGGATGCGGCCGCGCTCGGAGCCTGGACGATGGATGTCGCCTCGCCCAGCGCTCTCATCGACCTGGTCGCGCGCGGCGTCGATGTCTCCGACGACGAGCTCGAGTCGCGCAGGACGTCGGCCTCGCAGGACGACGCCGCGACGATCGTCTACACCTCGGGCACCACCGGTGAGCCCAAGGGCGTCGTGCTCACGCATCGGAACTTCCTCGGGCAGGTGCTCAACATCGCCGCCGCGTATCGCGAGATCGTGAACGAGAGCGGGAACACCGTCATCTTCCTGCCCCTCGCGCACGTGCTGGCACGCGGGCTGCAGCTGATCTGCCTGGCCAGCGGCATGCGCATCGCGCACCTGTCCGACCCGTCGACCGTCGTCGCCACCCTCGACACACTGCGCCCGACCTTCCTGGTCGTCGTGCCCCGCGTGCTGCAGAAGATCCAGGCGGCCGCTGGCGACAAGGCCGCTGAGAAGAAGCTCTCGGCAGTGTGGGCGAAGGCCCGCTCGACGGCCATCGCCTGGGGCCGCCGTGCCGAGCGCATCGATGCCGGCCGCCGTGTGCCGAGGGACCGCGGGCTCCGCCTGCGTCACCGCTTCTTCGACGCGCTCTTCTACCGGCGCCTGCGCACCGTGATGGGCGGACGCGTCGGCTACATCCTGTCGGGGGGTGCCGCGCTCGACGCCGAGCTCTCGCTCTTCTTCCGCGGCATCGGGGTCCCCGTCATCGAGGGCTACGGCCTCACCGAGACGACGGCACCCCTGACCGGCAACCTGCCCGGTCGCATCTCCTCCGGCAGCGTCGGCTCTCCGCTGCCTGGTCTCACGGTGCGCATCAGCGACGAGGGAGAAGTGCTCGCCCGCGGCCTCGGCGTCTTCGGCGGCTATCGCAATCCGGCCCACGACGAGGGCGCGTTCGTCGACGGCTTCTTCCGCACCGGCGACCTCGGGCGTCTCGACGACCAGGGCCGGCTGATCCTCGAGGGCCGCCTCAAAGACGTGATCGTGACCTCCAACGGCAAGACGATCGTGCCGACCCGCTGGGAGGGCGCCGTCGAAGCGGATCCGCTCGTCTCGCACGCCGTGATGGTGGGCGAGGGCAAGCCGTACCTCTCGGCGCTGCTCGTGCTCGACCCTGAGCAGACGCTCGCCTGGGCGGACGCCCAGGGCACCAGCATCCCCGCCGTCACCCAGCCCGACATCCGCGAGGTCACCGACCCGGCGCTCCGCGCCCACCTGCAGCGTGCCGTCGACGCCGCGAACGCGCTCGTGGCACGCAGTGAGCAGGTGCGGCGCTTCAGCGTGGTCTTCGCCGACCTCGAAGACCGCGGGCTGGTCACGCCCACCATGAAGCTCAAGCGGAGCGTGGTGCTCGATCGCGCCGGCGCCACCGTCGAAGACCTGTACCTCTGAGAACCGGAAAGAACACGATGTCCTCCCCCACCCCCACGAAGCCCAAGTCCTCGCGCGCCTCGCTCATCGCGATCATCGTCGCACTCGTCATCGGGGCGCTCGTCGCACTCGCCGGCAGTCAGGGCGGTGCGACGCTCGGCGGCGTCCCGCTGTTCGCCCTCGCCGTCGCCGCGGCGTATGCGATCCAGATCCTCGCCTTCATCCCTGCGATGATCCTGCGCACCGAGCGGTTCTTCGACCTCACCGGCAGCCTCACGTTCCTGGCGATCTCCGTGGCCCTCGTGCTGCTCACTCCCAAGCCGGACGCCCGCAGCTGGATCCTCGCGGCGATGGTGATCCTATGGGCCGCGCGCCTCGGATCGTTCCTCGCCATGCGCGTGCACAAGGCCGGGTCCGACGGACGCTTCGACGAGATCAAGGGCTCCCCCGTGCGCTTCCTGCAGGTGTGGGTGATCCAGGGCGCGTGGGTGTCGATCACGGCAGCCGCAGCATGGATCGCGATCAGCACGGATGCCGGCGCGCGGGCCCCCATCGGATGGCTGACCGTCGTGGGCATCATCGTGTGGGCACTCGGCCTGGTGATCGAGATCGTCGCCGACGCGCAGAAGTCGGCATTCCGCGCCGACCCCGCGAACAAGGACGAGTTCATCCGCACCGGCCTGTGGTCGCGCTCGCGCCACCCCAACTACTTCGGTGAGATCGTGCTCTGGGTGGGCGTCTTCCTCACCGCCGCACCGGTGCTCGCCGGATGGCAGTGGGTCGCGATCCTGTCGCCCCTCTTCGTGATCCTGCTGCTCACGCGAGTCAGCGGCATCCCGCTGCTCGAGGCACGCGCCGAGAAGAAGTGGGGCGACCGCGCCGACTACATCGAGTACCGCGAGAACACGCCGTCGCTGATCCCGCGTCTCACCCGACCTGCCGTGCGCGAGAGCGCCGCGTGATCAGATCGCACACGGTCGCTGCGGCCGCGCCCACCGCGTAGGCGATGAGGTCGCGCGCGTCGAAGCCGGCACCCAGCACCAGTCGCACGGGCCAGAACGCCTCTGCCCACACTCCGGGGAGACCCGTGAGCTGGAACAGCTCGATCAGGGTGCAGACGATGAGCGCCGCTGCGCCGATCACCCAGGACGCGGCGCGCGCGAACACGACGGCGATGACGAGGTAGATCATCACGGCGTAGAGGGCATCACCCGCGAAGTCCGCCACCGGGCCGCTGCCGATCAGGTGCACGGCGAGGCCGATCACGATCACCAGCACCGCGGCGACCAGAAGTCGTCGGCGACGCGTACGCACGGTCGCGTCGCGGTCGGGTGAGGGCTGCACCCCCTCACCCTAGGTCAGCGGGCTCAGAGCACGTCCTCGAGGACTCCGAACACCCGCTCGGGGTCTTCCAGGTGCATGTCGTGGTGGATCCCGGAGATCCGACGGATGTCCCAGCCTTCGCTCTCGAGCCCGGCCGCCATGGCATCGGACAGCACCGCGGGCGACTCGTCGGAGAGCACGATCGTCGACGGCACCACGGGAGCCGCGATCGCGACCGGGTGGAAAGCGATCTCGCGGAACACACCGATCGCCATCTTCGAGTCGAAGCGCCGCTGGCTCTCCTTCATCGACTCCCGGATGCTCTCGGGGTAGACGGCTCGCTGCGACGCGCTGCGACGTGCCTGCCGCGCACCGACGACCCCCAGGGTGAGCACCGGAACCGCCCAGAAGGCACGGCCGGCGAGGCCCGTGGTGGGAAGCGCGAGACCGAAGCCGGGGTCGAGGTAGATCGCACGCGCAGGGCGGAGCCGTTCGACCGCGCGGACGAGCACCGCACCACCCAGCGAGTGCCCGACGACGCTGTGCAGCCCCTGCGGCAGCGACTCCACGACGTCGTCGGCGAGTTCGCCCAGCGTGTACGACGACGCCCGGTCGCTGCGCCCGTGACCCCGCAGGTCGATCGTCGTCACGGCGTACCTGCCCGTGGCGAGCATCAGATCGATCAACGGCTGCCACGTCGTGCCGTCGGCTCCCAGGCCGTGGATCAGTCCGACATGGTGCTCGCCTGAGCCGGAGGTCGCCGTGTGCAGCTGCATCCCGTCATTGTGTCATCCGAGTGTCATCCGCCGTTCTCGTCGTGAGCGGCCTCAGCGATACGCTGACCGGCATGAGTGAGAACGCGACGCCCGCCCACCTGACACTCGCCTCGTTCGCGCAGCCGGACACGGCAGCGGCCCGGGCCGCCCTGTCTCTCGCGACGCAGTACCACTCACCGACGATGCTGAATCATGTGCTGCGGTCGTGGCTGTGGGCCGAGGCGTTCGCGATCATCGAGGGTCGGACGGACATCGACCGCGAACTCCTCTACGTCGCCGCCGTGCTGCACGACATCGGCCTGGTGCCCGAGTTCGACAACGTCTTCCGCTCGTATGAGGAGTCCGGAGGGCACGTGGCTGTCGCGCTCACCCGCGGTGCGGGATGGGACCAGCGTCGGGGTCAGCGGGCGCTCGAGGTGATCGTGCGCCACAACTGGCCGGCCGTCGATCCCGACCTCGACCTCGAGGGATACCTGCTCGAGATCGCGACCGGTCTCGACATCTCCGGCGCTCGACCCGATGCGCTCCCCGCGACCTTCATCCGAGAGGTGCTCGACGCGCACCCGCGTCTCGACCTCGCTCAGGAGTTCGGCACCGGCGTCGTCGACCAGGCCTCGCGGAAGCCGCACACCGCAGCGCACCGGCTGGTCGAGGGCGGCGTCGTCCGCAAGCTGGCGAACAACCCGCTCGGCTGACGCACTCGGCGCGCCCCCGTGCGGCGCTCACTTCACGGTCGCGGTCACCAGCAGGTACTCCCAGTCCATCGCGCCGCCGTCGAGGTGGCGGTCGCCGAGCGCGGCCAGAGCGTCGTCCAGCTCGCCGCGCCGTTCATCGTCGTCGCCGATCCCGCGGTAGGCCGCCGCTGTGGGTCCGTAGAAGTCCCGGAAGAAGTCCCGGAACGCAGCGCCCGACGCGAACCTGTCGACCGACAGCCGCCGACGCTCCATCGTCAGATCGGTCACGCGGTCTCCGAGCAGCTCGCGCACGTGGTCCTCGCTGCCCCAGAGCGGTGGCGGCTGAACGCCTGCAGGAGGCGCAGGGACGAACTGCTTCAGCGTGGCGAACAGCTGGCCGATGAAACCCTCGGGGGTCCAGTTGATCAGTGCCAGTCTGCCGCCCGGGCGGCCGACTCGGGTCAGCTCGCCGGCCGCGACCTCGTGGTGCGGTGCGAACATGACGCCGACGCACGAGAGCACCACGTCGTACGAGTCGTCGGCATAGGGCAGCGCCTCGGCATCCGCCTCTTCGAAGGTGAGCTCTACGCCCTGACGCGGGGCATCCTGCCTTCCGATCTCGAGCAGCTCGGGCGTGAGGTCGCTGGCGACCACGGATGCTCCGGCACGTGCAGCCTCGATCGACGCGTTGCCCGTGCCGGCGGCGACATCGAGCACCCGGTCACCGGGCCTGACGCCGCTCTCGGCTACGACAACCCTGCCGAGTTCGGGAATGACCTCACGCGCGACGGCGGCGTAGTCGCCGAGCGCCCAGACGATCCTGTGCTTCGCCTTCAACGCGCGATCCGCATCGGTCTGAAGGTCTGTGGTGGTGTTCATGATGGGCTCCTCTGCCTTGTGATCCTCACGCTACGAAGCCCGCACAGACCGCTCTAGTATCGGATCTGTACCGGGTCTATCGTGAGCCTCGTGGGCGCCCCCTATTACCAGTTCTGCCCCGTCGCCAAGGCGATGGAGCTGCTCGACGAGCGGTGGACGATGCTCCTGCTGCGCGAGCTGCTGCTCGGCACCGAGCACTTCAACGACCTGCGTCGCGGCCTCCCCCGCATGTCGCCCACTCTGCTGTCGCATCGGCTCGACCAGCTGCAGCGCGCCGGACTGATCGAGCGGATCGCCCAGGGCGCCGACGTCCGCTACGTGCTCACCCCGGCGGGCGCCGAGCTGCGGCCGGTCGTCGAGCAGCTCTCGGCATGGGGCGTGCGATGGATCGGCGAGCTCGGCGACGCCGATCTCGACCCCAAGCTGCTGCTCTGGGACATGCATCGCAACATCGACCATGAGACCGTTCCGGAAGCGCGCACGGTGATCGCCCTGCACTTCACCGATGCGAGCCCGGCGCAGCGACGGTGGTGGCTGGTCATCCACGACGGGGATGCCGACGTGTGCCACGCCGATCCCGGTTACGAGGTCGCGATCGAGGTGCGCTGCTCATTGCGCTCACTGACCCGGTTCTGGCGCGGCGACATCGAGTGGACGACGCTGCTGCTCGCGGACGACGCCACGACGACGGGCCCGACCCACCTGCGGCGAGCGCTGCCGTCGTGGTTCATCCGCCCGGGGTATGCCGGGGTGCCGCGCGTGGGCGCGGGCGTGGGGGCGAGCCGCTGAAGCGCGGCACACCCGCTACTCCTCGTCGCTGTCGAGGAAGACTCCGACGCGGTCGCCGTCGAGCACGAACTGGAGCGCGACGCCCGAGGGATATCGCTCGATCAGCTGTGCCGGCATCTCCGCGTCGATCAGCACCTCGACCTCAGCCGGGAACGCACCGATGCTGCATGCCGCGTACATCGGTCCGCTCGAGTACGACGATCCGTCGTTCGAGCCCTCGTCCGGCACATCGACCGTCCTGACGACCGAGATGCAGCGGTTCTCCGACGACCGGTCGCCCGACTCCGAGACCCACCCCGGACCCTCGAAGACCGTCAGGCCGAAGAACTCGGCGGCCGCGACGTCGGTCTCGGCCCCGAACCACCCCGGGGGCACCGCTCCGGTGCGCGACAGTTCGAGCGTCTCGATCTGCGGCGCCTCCGCCGATGACGAGACCGACGGCATCGACGTCAGGGCGAAGGTCGCACCGGCGGCCACGGCAGCGGATGCCACGACCGATGCCACCCACAGCGGCGTCCGCCATCGCGCGAGATGCGACCGCCAGTCGGCATCGTCGGTCGGCTCATCGAGCGCGACGGTGTCATCCCAACGCGAGTCGTCACCCAGTCGATCGAGGAGCTCGTCGCTCGCGCGGGAGTCGTCTGCAGCAGGGATCACGAGGCGCAACTCGGCGGCGGCATCAGGGGAGTCGAGAGCGGTCGCCCCTCCCTCTCGGAGTCGGGCGGGCGACGCAGCACGCGACGACTCGAGCTCCTGCAGCCGGCGGAGAGCAGCCGGATCCGTCGCGATATCGGCGTGAGGGCCGTACGCGCGAGCCCGCAGCTCCCGCAGTTCGTCCTCCGCGGCGGCATCCTTCCCGGCATCCATCCCGGCATCGTCTCACGTCGGCTCCCGCGCGCACAGCAACGGGCGGGTGGAGGTGTGAATCACCCTCCACCCGCCCGCGCCGGGGGTCTTACTTCTTGAACGCGTCCTTGACGTTCTCGCCGGCCTTCTTCGCGTCGGCCTTGACCTGGTCGGCCTTGCCTTCGGCGGCGAGCTTGTCGTTGTCGGTCGCGTTGCCGATCGCTTCCTTCGCCTTGCCGGCGATGTCCTGAGCGGCGTTCTTGATCTTGTCATCGAGTCCCATGAGGAGCTCCTTTCGTGAGGGTGATCGTTGACTTCGGGAGGATTCCCGACGTCTTATCGCCGTTGCTCTTCGCGACCGACGATAAGTGTGTGGACGGGTGTCAGCGGCGCACCCGGTCGAGCGCCTTCTCCGCGGCCTTGGCCGCCTTCTTGGCGGTCTTGGCGCGTTCCTTCTTCGCCTTCGGGTCGTTCCACATCCGTACGAGCTGATGCCGGACCGACTCGCCCTTGTTCACCTGCACGGTCGCCGACCGGCTGCCCAGGATGTAGGCGGCGAAGGCGACGGCGCCGATGAGGAGGATCTTGTTTCGCATGATGCTGGTTCCTGCTTCCTGAGTACGAGGGCGACGGCCGGTGTTCACGACAGTCGACGCTGGTCGTGGGCGAGACGCGCACGGAGTCCGGTGTGGATCGAGACGTAGGTCTCGGTGTCACGGCCGGTCAGGGTGGCGAGGTTGGTGAGCAGCCGGTCGACGTGATCGACGAGCTCGCGCGGGTCGGTGTTCTGCCGCGGCGTGACCGACACGTGCAGCACGGGCGTGTTGCGGATGTCGTTCGCCGTGACCTGCGCCGAGAGGATCTCGTCTCGCGTCGCGAGCGAATTCTTCACGGCATCCGACACGAAGGACTCGGTGACGGTGACCCGACCCAGTGGGTTCTGCGCACCCGTCGAGCGGAACGCCGTCTTGGAGCGGCGTCCGGCGATGCTGGTGAGCGCGAGGATCAGCAGCACGACGACCACGAGGATCGCCGCGACGGCACCGATTCCGATCCACGAGAGACTGCCGCCCGCGATCGCGGTGGCAGCGATCGCCTGGTCGAGCCAGGAGCGGGCGTTCTCACCGGCCGACGTCCAGATGTCCGTCGCGGTGGGCCAGCTCATGATCGTGATGCCGATGGCGCCGAGGGCCAGGAACAGCAGCCCGATGATCAGCAGCAGTGCGCGGTTCAGCGCACGGTTCGTGTTGTTCACAGCTCGTCCTCCTGATCGGTGGGGCGCTCGATGCGCACCCGGGTACGGACGCTCCTGGTGAGTCGGTACGTCTGCAGCTCGGCTTCGGCGGCGGACTGCACCGCATTCTTGTCGAGCGGGATCCCGGCGCCGGGGCGCACGGTGACGTCGACTCCGCGGTGACCCACACCGACGGTGATGTTGTCACGGGCGAGGCCCGTCTCCTCAGACAGGTGTTGAGCGAGAGCGCTCGCGATCACGCCGTTGTCGACGACGACCGCCCGGTCGCCCGCGTCGAGGGTGTGCTTCGACAGGCGGCCCGGTGTGAGGGCGAGCACGAGGAAGACGACCCCGATGAGGGCGAGCACCACGCTGCCGGCGATCACGAGTCCGGCGGGCTGCGCGGTGGGCAGACCCACCAGCCATCCGCCGGCCGCTGCGGGACCGAGCAGGAGCGCGGGCTGGGCGGCGAGGCTCAGCACGATCTCGAGCCCGATGTAGGCAAGGGCGAGGATGAGGAGGATGACCGCCACGAACATCGCGACGGTACGCGGTGAATGCGTCTCGCGTCGGACGACGCGACGAAGAACAGGGGTGCTCATCGCACTCGTCTCCTCTCGGGGATGGTCGCACCGGTGATGGTGAGGTTGATGCGGGTGACGTCGCGTCCGAGGACATCGGTCAGGTTCCGCTGGAGCTGCTCCTGCAGCTGGCGGGCCCGATCGAGCACGGGGACGCTCTGGGAGATCGCGACGGTGTCGTCGAGATCGGGAACGGGAAGCGGTGTGGCGATGCGCACCGCGATCCCGCCGGGGTGTTCGGTCACGTCGACCTTCACGTCACCGCGCGGGACACCGATCAGGATTGCGGACGCCTGTTCGGTGACCGTGCGGTAGACGCGCTCTTTCACGTCGACGCGACCAGGGACGGTGGCCTCGGTGGCGGCCCCGACGGGGCCGCCACCGGCGGCGAAGTGCTGGTCGGCGCGCATCAGGAGGTACGCCGCCCGGTGAAGGCGTCCGCGAGACCGCGGACGTCGAGCTTGCCGGACGCGATCCGACCGATGAGCGCCCCGATGCCGGCGAACAGAGCCATGAGCAGGAAGCCCCAGAATCCGAACATCAGCGCCGCGAGGGCGAGGAGGGCACCGATCAGGGCACCCGTGGTGGTGGGGGTCATGAGACGCGCGACTCCTCGTTCTCGTGGTTGTCGTCGCCGGGCACGTGGACGTCGTTGACCTCGACGTTGACCTCGACGACCTCGAGGCCGACCAGACGGCTGATCGCTCCCGCGACGGCGGCGCGGACGTTGTTCGCGACCTCCTGGATGGGGGCGGGGTACTCGACGACGATGGTCAGGTCTGCGGCGGCCTGCGTCTCACCGACCTCGACCTTGACACCCTGCGAGAGGTCGGTGGCGTTGACGGCGTCGCGGATGGCGCCGAAGGCGCGTGCTCCGCCGCCACCGAGCGCGTACACGCCGGCGACCTCACGGGCGGCGATGCCGGCGACCTTGGCCACGACGCCGTCGGCGATGGTGGTCTTGCCCGCGGCATCGGAGTCGGCGGGGATCCGCGACGTCGAGAAGCTGGAGGAGCGGTCCACGCGCGAGGTGGATGCTGCCGACTTCGGCGCGGCGGAAGTCTGTGCCAGTTCCTTCTCAGCGGGGCTGGCGGGGGTGTTCTGGTCCTGAGTTGCCATGACTTTTCCTTCGTCTCACGGGGTGCCGGCTGCGAGACCTGATGGCCTCACCGGGAGCGTGTTGGTCGCTCACAGATAGGACGTGCGGGGGCGGGGATTCGTCACAGATTCGTCGAAGAATTCTTCCTGAGGCTCTTCGAACGCCACCTAGGTTGGAGAGCATGACCTCCTCAGCGACGGGAATACCCGACCTGCACGGCCGCACGATCCTCGTGACCGGGGCGAATGCGGGCATCGGATACTGGTGCGCCGAGATCCTCGCCGCACACGGCGCACGGGTGCTGCTCGGATGCCGGTCGACCGAGCGCGCAGAGGTCGCCGCTTCCTCGATCCGCGCTCATGTGCCGGGCGCGGATCTCAGGATCCTCTCGGTCGATCTCGGCTCTCTCACGAGCATCCGAGCAGCCGCCGCGTCGCTCGACGAGCGCGTCGACGCCGTGATCTGCAACGCGGGGGTCAAGGCGGCGGATCGCGACGCGCGCACCGCCGACGGACTGGATCTGATGGTGGGCACGAACTTCGTCGGGCACTTCGCTCTGCTCGCTCAGCTCGGGCACGTGCTCGCCGACGATGCGCGCGTCGTGGCGGTCGGCTCGCTCGCTCATCGCTTCGCAGACATCGACCCTGCGACGCTCGCAGAGCCGTGGACCGGAGCATCGCTGCGCCAGTACGGCCGCTCGAAGGCCGCGCTCATGGCGTTCGCGTTCGAACTCAACCGCCGCTGGCGGGGCACGGCGCGCTCCGCGCTCTGCGCGCACCCCGGCTACGCGGTCGATCCGCTCACCCCGCACCGCGACGGACTCGCAGACGTCTCGGCCACGACGCGGGCGTTCGCCTCGCTGAGTCGCGCGCTCGTGCAGGGGAAGGATGCCGGAGCAGCGCCCATCGTGCACGCGGCGGTCGCCTCAGACGCCACCGGCGGCGATTACTGGGGCCCCGGCGGTCTGCTCGAGTTCCGCGGAGCGCCCAAGCGGGTCACCGCGAGCGAGCAGGTGCGCTCGGTCGACGTGGGGGCCGAGCTGTGGTCCGTCGCCGAGCACATGGCCGGCGTGCGCTTCTCGGCCTAGCCACGGGGCCCTGGACACGCCCTAGTCGTCTTCGAGCACGTATGCCCCCGAGGCGTCGGTGAACAGCCCGGTCTGGCCGGACTTCGCTTCGCGCACGAAGGCCGCGACCCACGGGAAGCGGGCGACGAACGAGTCGACCGACCACACCTCGTGATTCGCGGAGTCGTTCATGTACTCCTCGGACTCGAGCCCTGTGACCGACTGCAGGTCGCTGCCCGTGAACGTGATCCAGCGGGGCGGATGCTCGGCATGCAGCTTCGACAGGAAGACGGGGGCATTGCCCGCGAGCCCCGGAGACGAGGCGGCGTCGTCGCGCGTGACATCGAGCAGAGCATCCACCGACCCTGCCTCCGCGACCAGGGCGTCCCACCCCTTCGCCGAAGCGAAGCCGGCCTCGGCATCCGTGAGCATCCGGAGCGTGCGGACATGCCCGATCACCGTTCCGTCGTCGGCGCGGACGTCGTCGAACGATGCGCCCCAGCGCGACGGCGTCACCATGATCGCCGAGATCCGGGTGCCGGTGAGGAACGGCTCGCTGTTGCGCCACGGGGCACCGACCGGGGGCACCCGCCGGTTCGTCGCCATGTCGTCGCACACGATCCCGAGCGCCACGCGAGCGGCACCCTGCTGACCGTCGAGCACCTCGACCGCCAGCTCGACGCGCTCGCCCGAGTCCGTGGGCATCAGAGAGGCCCCCGAGGTCATGATCGTGATCGGACCGCCGGCCGGCCGCTTCTCGACCACCCGGATCGCACCGCCGATGCGGTCCTCCCACGCGATGGGATCTGCGCCGAGCGCATCGAAGACATGGCGGGGGAACTCGAGGCCGTCGGTCATCGCCCCAGTCTCACAGGGAGTCGCCCGGCGTGGCAACGGGCCGACCCTGTCCGGCCCGGCCGGCACTGCGCCTTCTCGGCTGGGCGCATGACCCCTGACGTCGTGGAGTCAGCGCTCTGACGTCCAGCGCGAGGACACGACGCGATCGATGCGGACGACAGCCCCGAGGCACCCCGCCGCATCGACGCGATCGCGCACGGACGCGTCGAGATCGATCACGCTGTGCGCCGCGATCGGCGCGATGTGCAGGGTGAGATCCGCACCGGGAGCGAGTTCGGTGACGTCGATGCGCCAGGTCAGGCCGTCCCAGAAGCGATCCCCGATCACGACGCCGTCCGCGCGGAGCTGGGCGACGTCGCCCTCCCAATCGACGACGAGCTCGACGAGATCTCCCGCCGACCGGTCGTGCGGCGCGGGCGGCACGATCCGCCAGACACCGGCGACGTCGTCGAACTGCGCGCTGTCGGGCGCTGCCGACCGGCCCATCGATTCGCCGTAGCGCGCCGGGACGTCGCCCACGGGGCGCAGCTCCTCGACCATCACTCGGGTCGATCCCGGCCGCGCGTGGGTGCGCAGGACGAGCGGGGTGAACTCCTCGCCACTCCAGATGAGCGCCGTCGGCTCGCGGTCTGCGCGCACCACGAGGTCACCGGCTTGCCGCCAGACGGCATCCGTCGAGTCGATCAGGTCGGCGCCGAGGTACCAGAGCCGCTCGGCTCGCTCCTCGTCGACCACGAGGATGCGCAGGGCACCGTCGATCACCAGGACATCACCCGGGTCGAGATCGAGCGGCGCCGCTGCATCCACCTCGATCCCGCGAAGGAGGGCACGAGGCCCTCCGCCGAACTGCAGACGAGCGGGAAGGCCGTCGTGCGCACGGAGGACCAGCGTCGGCACCTCACCGTCGACGATCCCGGCGACGGATGCCGTCGCCCACTCGACGCGGACACCCGCGACGTCGATCCGCAGCGGCCAGCGGCCGATCACCCCGCTCGGGATGTCGATCGGGCGGTCGGGGACCACCAGGTCGCCATCGGCGAAGGGGATGCGGAACTGCACACCGGTCGAGCCCGACAGCGGCTCGTGCGGCTGATGGGTGTTGACGAACAGGAACCCGCTGGCACCGTCTCCGCGCACCGCCCAGCGCAGCGAGTCGAGGTCGTGAACGTCGACGGGGGCATCGTCGGGAAGAGAGCTGAACGTGTCGGCGAGGCGCGGGCCGAAGGCGGCGAGGAACGCGTTGTGGTCGCGGAGCACGCCCAGGCTCGGGCCCGGACGACCCGTGGCGCCGAACGCCGCCTGGAAGTCGTAGTCGAAGCGCGGCAGGTCGTTCGGGTATCCCGTGGCGAGGCTCTCCTGCAGTCCGTCCTCGGGGTTCACGCCTCCCGCGTACATGTAGAAGCCCTGCCACGCCGACCCGTTGCCGATCTTCACATTGGCGAGGGCGGCGATGTCCCGCCCGCGCGCGATCGGTCGGCGGTGATACGCGGTCGCCATGCCTCCACCGAGCTCGCACGTCGCCGGAGGGAACTCGGGGTCGATCGCACGCACGACGATCTCGGCGCCCTCCTCCCGGAAGTCGCCTCCCACACCCGGGTCGTCCCAGACGTGCGCGAACCGGAAGTGATCACGGAAGCTGTCGTCCCAGGTCGAGCCCTGACCCGCCCAGAAGCCGTCGGCATACCCGCTGTAGAGCGGGAAGACGTCGTGGGGCGGCAGCATCGCACCGCCCCACCCCGTCGCCGTCCACATCGGGGCCGAGAGCCCGGACTCCTGGGCGATGACCTTCAGAGCCGCGATGTGATCGGGCTGGTCGTGGAGCTCGTTCTCGAGCTGGATGCCGACGATCGGCCGATCCGGGCCGCAGAACGGCCGAACCTGTTCGGCGATGCGTTCGTACCAGTCGCGCACCAGCGCGAGGTATTCGGGATCGTTCGTCCGTGCGCGACCGCCGAGGGCTGAGACCACCCAGTCCGGATGACCGCCGTTTCGGACCTCTCCGTGACACCACGGACCGATGCGAAGGATCACGTCGATGCCCACCCGCTCCGCCGTCTCGAGAAAGGCCGCGATGTCCAGGTCGCCGTCGAACCGCACCTGACCGCGTTCGCGCTCATGGTGGATCCAGAACACGTATGTCGAGACCGAGGTGAGTCCGGAGGCGACGAGAAGCCGCAGCTGCTCCTCCCACCGCCTGCACGGTATCCGGCTGAAGTGCATCTCGCCGGTCACCGGCACCGTCGGTGACCCATCGACCTCGATCCACCGACTCGTCAGACGCAGCCTCTCGTGCGGGTCCTCGGTGTTGCTCATGGCCGGCTCGATGAGCGGGGGCCGGTCATCGAGGAGCCGGATGGTCCGAAGGCGCGACGTCGCGGTCATGGTTCTCCTCAGTGAGCCGTGTCGAGTGCCGGGGATGCCGCCTCACCGAGCGGGATCCCGCGCGCGGGCTCCGGGCGATGGATGCCACGCGGGCGGTACTCCAGAGCGTCGGATTCGCCGAGCAGGTCGGCGAGAAGCCAGACGATCGACAGCCACATCTCCGTGCCCTGAAGCCCCGGTGCCGAGGCACCCGTGAGCCCGCTCGACGACGACGGGGTCTGGAAGCCGAATCCCTCGCCGTCGACCCAGTTGTCGAGCGCTGCGTCGAGAAGGTTCGAGGCGAGGGCCCGGATCTCGTCGGATCGATAAGCGCCGGTCTGCGGGCGCAGCAGCCAGAGCGGATGCGCGACATCGAGGACGTTGCAGGCGTTGAGTCTCTCCGGCTCGAAGAACCGCGTATCCCGTGTATGCGCGAGCACGGTGTCCACGGCACGGTCGGCGTACGGCAGCGGGACTCCGAACTGGGCGAAGCTGCCCCTGGTCAGCCGGTAGTAGCCGTTCACGATCTGCAGCAGACCGTCGTCCGACCGCGGGTGGCCCCACATTCCGGTCGCCGGGTCGACGTGGGTGAACAGCCAGCCGAAGTACGCCTCGAACGCGCCCCGCTTCCCGTGGTCGAGGTTCCACAGCAGCGCCGTTCCGAGCGCGTCCACGTCGTGGCCGGCACCCCATGCCCGGCTGCGCCATGAGCGGCTCCCGAGAAACCCGACCACCTCGTCGCCCGACATCTCGGCGACCGAGCGGATGGGGTACGGGAAGCGCGCACCGAGCAGGTCGAGCGCATAGCCGACGCATTCGACGTGATACGCCGCATCGCCGTCGTTCAGGTCGACTCCTGGCGCGGGGCGCTCGATCAGGCCATCCGCGCCCAGGCTCGGGACGAGGCCGGTCTCCGGATCCTGATACGACTGCAGCCGAGCGATCTGCGCGTCGGCAGGGAGTTGATCCGGCGCCCGGCCCAGCAGCAGCGAGCTGATCTCGATCGCGTCGCACTGCGCCCGCACGGTCGGTGGGGCATCGGGACTGTCGGAGAACAGGCCGTCGGCGATGTGCGGATTCCAGGAGCGGGCGAGGATGGCGGGCGCCTGCGCTCGCGCGGTGCTCGCGAAGTGTACGAGCCGGCCCGACAGGGACTCGGGCTTCGGCACGACCGGTTGCGGTGTCGGTTGCGGCACCGCTCGCGGCACCGGTTGCGGCGACATAGGTTGCGGCACCGGCTGCGGCGTCGTCGGCGCTGTCGGCGCGAACCGCGAGCGGATGACCCGCGCCGGGTTGCCGCCGACGATCGCCCCGGCCGGTACGTCCTTCGTGACGACCGCACCCGCGGCGAGGATGGACTTCTCGCCGACGGTGATCCCGTCGAGCACCGTCACGTGCGAGCCGATCCACACGTCGTCGCCGATCACGATCCCCGTGCTGGTGAGCGGCTGCCGGAAGATCTCGACCTCGGTGTCTGCGAAACCGTGGTTGAAGCCGATGATCGACGCGAAGGCGCCGATGCGCACGGCATCCCCCATGCGGATGTCTCCCCTGACGATCGCCGACGGATTGATCGTGCAGTCCCTGCCTGTGCGCACCTTTCCGGTGACATAGGCATTCGCGGCGATGTACGTGCGATCGCCGAGCTCGAGGCTGTCGGTCTGCACCGCCGCGAGCTCCGAGATGAAGGTGCGATCGCCCAGCACATGATCCGGTCTGGCGCCGACGAGGGCGTGCTGCAACGCGAGCTGCCGCTGCTTCTGCTCGTCGGACGCGTCGGTCCAGAACGACCACGGCGAGTAGTCGAAGTGAGTGCGGTCGAACGGGAGGCCGGTCTCGGATCCGGTGGTCATGTCAGCCTCTCGGGTCGGGTGATCCGGCTTGCTCCAAGCGGGAAAGCGTTTACTGGGCAATCTACGCCACCTGCGGGAAGCGGGCAATCCGCGAGAGGAGGCGGTCCTCCCGCCTCCTCCGTTCCGACGGCGCACCGACTACACGGCCACGCCCGCCCGCACCGGGATCTCGTCGATCGAGCGATACACGGGCAACCCGCGCTCGAGGGCGATCTCGACGTCCTTGTCGGCCCCGGCGGACTCGCCTGCCAGGCGCAGCACGGCGTCGCAGTGCTGCAGCAGTCGGTGGGCGGTCTCGTACATGACGTCGCCGTCGGCGGCATCCGCCTCATCCATCCCGCGGAGGATCGGCAGGGCTGCCCATTCGCCGATCATCGGCACGTGGCCGCGGCGGTGAATGGGGGCGGCGGCCTCTTCGAGGCGCTCGAGGTTGCGGGCGATCAGGGCGGGGTCTCCGCCGGTTCCCGAGCGGTAGGGGCCGGCGATGAGAATCAGGAGTGGAGTTGTCATGGGGAAGACTGTAACGTTAACCGTGCAAGAACGTGCAACTTCGCGAGAGATCAAGTACTGAGGGAGTCGGATGCTGGGCGCACAGCGCAAGGACCATCTGCGAGAGATCCTCCGCAGAGACGGCCGCGTGGTCGCGAAAGACGTCGCCCTCGACCTCGGCGTCTCGGAGGACTCGATCCGACGCGACCTCCGAGAGCTTGCCGACGCCGGCGAAATGGTGCGCGTCTACGGCGGAGCCCTGCCGGTGCCGCCCGCCGACAGACCCGTCGATCAGCGCTCCTCGCTTGCGACGGACAGCAAGGAGCGAGTCGCCCGTCGTGCGGTCGACCTGATCGCCCCGGGCTCGACGATCGTGCTGGATGCCGGCACGACGACCCTGGCGATGGCCCGGATGCTCCCCCGCGGCGCCGAGCTCACGGTCATCACGCCGAGCCCCGCGATCGCCCTGGCCGTGGCCGAGCACTCCGACGCCCGCATCGTGATGATCGGCGGAGAGCTCGCACGATTCTCTATGGTCGCGAGCGGCCCGCTCGCGATGGAAGCCGTGCAGCACCTCGCCGCCGACCTGTTCTTCCTCGGCGTGACGGGCATCGACCCGGCGCGCGGCCTGACCACCGGCCACCTCGACGACGCAGTCACAAAGCGGGCGATCGCCGCACGCTGCACACGGACGTTCGTGCTCGGCAGCGAGGAGAAGATCGGCGCGACCTCGCAGTATCCGGTGCTCGACCTCGACTCCGTCGCGGGCGTCGTCGTCGACCCCCGCGATGCGAATCCCGTGATCGAGGAGCTCGCGGGGCGGGTGTCGGTGCTGCGCTGACGGGCGTCAGGTGATCGTCGCCGCCACGATCGTCGGCGTCATGATGGCCACCATCGCGGCGGTGATCGCATCGTTGACGGCCTTGGCGACGGCATCCCCCGCGGCCGAGCCTGCAGTGAGATCCTCGATCCTCCGCTTGAGGTCGCGTGCGGACATCCCCTCGCACTGGTCGCGCAGAATCGCGTGGGCAGAGTTCAGGTTCTGCAGGATCGAGAGCAGCGCCAGATCGGCCTGGGTCGGCGCCCCCGTGCCGGCGATCACGGCGGAGAGCCTCGCACGCAGCACCTGCTCCGGCGTGGAGTCGGACTCAGGCGTGCGGGCCGAACCCCACCCGAAGAAGCCGCGCTCTCCGCGGATGAGCACACCCTGCACGACCAGCGACTCCACGACGACCTCGAGCGGATCGAGCTTCGGACGCGCGACCAGCGACTGCAGGCGCTTGCCGCTCAGCGGCACGAGGCGCTCGAGCGTCGAATCGAGAATCGGATTGCCCGTCGGCTCTGTCGACACGATCTCGACGGTCGGGTTCTTGCCCTCCGAGACGACGACGCGTCCGTGCAGGGCGAGGTCGACGATGACCGCAGCGATCTCACCGTAGAGGCGGTTCACGCTCACGGCGCTCTCGACGCGACCATCAGGCCGGAGAAGCAGCATGTGGAGTTCTTCGACGATCAGCATGCATCCACGCTATGACGGAGCTTCGCGACTCGGCATCCCCCGGACGGATGACTTCGGATGCCGTCGCCGGCCGCTCCGGTCGCAGTTCGCGCCGCCGCTGGCCCTCCGGTCGCAGTTCGTGCCGCCCGCGCGCCAGTTGCGCGGCACGAAGTGCGACCGCGACACCACACGAAACGCACGAGCGCCGCGCCCTCCGCAGAGGACGCGGCGTTCGATGAAGAGTGTTACGCGCCGATCTTCTTCGCGTCGTCCGTGTTGAGCAGACGGAAGAGCAGGGCCGCGATGACTGCACCGACGACGGGAGCCGCGATGTAGAGCCACAGCGAAGCCCAGTCGAAGTAGCCGCCGACCGAGAGTCCCAGCGCCACGGCCGGGTTGAAGCCGCCGCCCGAGATCGAGCCGACTGTGGCCGCACCGATGAACACGGTGGCACCGATCGCGAGACCGTAGAACGAGTTGCCCTCGGTGTCCTTCGAGGTCGCGGTGTTGAGCACGACCCAGACGAGGATCAGCGTGAAGAGCGCCTCGACGAAGAACGCCGGGCCGACCTCGACGATCATCGCCTCCCCACCGCTGGGCCACACCGCGAGGCTGGCCAGGGCAGCGAGCGCGCCACCGACGAACTGCGCAACGAGGTAGGCGATGAGGTCGACGACGCTCAGCCCGCCGCGCAGGAAGACGCCGACCGAGACGGCCGGGTTGAGGTGAGCGCCTGAGATGTGGCCCGTCGAGTAGACGAGCACCATCAGGGTGAAGCCGATCGCGAGCGGCGTCAGCGGGCTCTCGCTGTTCACCGCGGCGATGATGCTGAGGACGAAGAGGAAGGTGGCGAGCGCTTCTGCGATCGCCTTGCGAGGAGTACCGGTCATGTGTGTGCCCTTTTCCTGAGAGATGGCGAAAGGCGACCCCCGCCCGCCACCGCACTCCAGCCGACGCACCTTCCGGTTTCGCGACCGAATCTAGCGACGGCGCACACCCCGCAGACGCGCGCCGCGCGGGTTTTCTGTGAAATTCCTGTACACGCCCTGGACGGCTGTCAACCCCGTCGCCACCGGGTCAGAGCCTTTCTAGAGTTCCGAGCATGACCTCCGACACCGCCCAGACGCACGAGGAGCCGACCCGGCTGCGTCGCGCCATCACCGGTCCGCTGCTGTTCGCGTTCATCCTGGGCGACGTCCTCGGGGCGGGGATCTACGCCCTGATGGGGGTGCTGTCCGAGAAGGTCGGCGGGATGCTGTGGGCGCCGTTGCTGCTCGCGCTGCTCCTCGCCCTGCTCACCGCCGGCTCGTATGCGGAACTCGTCACGAAGTACCCCCGTGCAGGCGGAGCGTCGGTGTTCGCCGAGCGCGCGTTCCACAGCCCTGTCGTATCGTTCCTCGTCGGATTCAGCATGCTGGCCGCCGGCGTCACGAGCGCGGCCGGTCTCGCGATCGCCTTCGCCGGCGACTACCTCGGCACGTTCTTCGACCTGCCGACGATCCCCGTCGCCATCGCGTTCCTCGCCGTCGTCGCCGCCCTCAACGCCCGCGGCATCCGCGAGTCGCTCGGCGCGAACCTCGTGATGACGGCGATCGAGCTCAGCGGTCTGGTGATCGTGATCGTGGTGGTCGGCATGTTCGTGGCCGGAGGCGGCGGTGACGCCTCACGCCTCACCCAGACACCTGAGGGCACACCGGTCGCCCTGGCGGTCCTCGGCGGAGCGGTGATCGCGTACTACTCGTTCGTCGGCTTCGAGACCTCCGCCAACATGATCGAAGAGGTCAAGGATCCGCGACGCACCTACCCGCGGGCGCTGTTCGGCGCTCTGTTCACGGCCGGCGCGGTCTACGTGCTGGTGGGCGTCGCGAGCTCGATCGCCCTGCCGGCATCGGAGCTGCAGGAGTCGAGCGGTCCGCTGCTCTCGGTCGTCGAGGCGGCGGGCGCGAGCATCCCGTCCTGGCTGTTCAGCCTGATCGCCCTCGTGGCCGTCGCGAACGGCGCACTGCTGACGATGATCATGGTGAGCCGTCTGACCTATGGCATGGCGGAGCAGAACCTGCTGCCGTCGGTGCTCGGACGCGTCCTGCCGAACCGCAGGACGCCGTGGGTCGCGATCCTCACCACCACCCTCGTCGCGATGGGGCTGACCCTGGTCGGCGATCTCGCGACGCTCGCCGAGACGGTCGTGCTGCTGCTCCTGTTCGTGTTCCTCAGCGTCAACGTGTCGGTGCTCGTGCTGCGGCGCGACAGGGTCGAGCACGACCACTTCCGCATCTGGACCGTCATCCCCGTGCTCGGCATCGGCTCATGCCTCCTGCTCCTGACGCAGCAGCGGCCCGTGGTCTGGCTGTTCGGCGCCATCCTGCTCGCGGTCGGCGGAGTCCTGTACCTGCTCGCCCGCTGGAGCCGCAGGCGCTCCGCGTCGCGCGCCCACTCTTCAGACACCACCGACACCACCGTCACCACCGACACCCCCGACACCCCGAAGGAGAACCATGAGCACGCCTGACCAGACCCCTGACGAGGCCATGACGAGCGAAGAGAAGCGTCATGACCAGCTGACCGCGGCACCGGATGCCACCGAAGCCGACGCCGCACCTCGCATCGAGGTGTCGGAGCACGACGGCAACACGCGCATCGACATCGCTCCGGATGCCGCGGTGCGCCCGGGCCCCGGCCCCGGCGTCGAGACCGAAGACGAGACGGAAGACCAGACCGCCGTCGAGACCGGCGTCGAGACCGAGCCTCAGGAGTAGCGGGCGCTCACGAGCGCGCGGCGGTGCGGCGGCGGCGGACAGCCGCGACGATGCTCACCGCGGCGCCCGCGAGCACGAGCATCCCGCCCAACGCTGCTGCCCCCGAGCTGTCGGCGCCGGTCACGGCGAGCGCGCCGCGCGACGGATCCGTCGGGGTCGTGGACTCCGGCGGCGCATCCGCGATGACCTCGTGTGCGAACGACTGCGGTGCGGTCGCCACGGCACCGCCTCGCGCGCCGGGGCTCTCGGCGGCGACGTCGACGTCGATGACCGTTCCCCC
This sequence comes from Microbacterium sp. Leaf320, assembly GCF_001423485.1. Taxonomy (GTDB): domain Bacteria; phylum Actinomycetota; class Actinomycetes; order Actinomycetales; family Microbacteriaceae; genus Microbacterium. Next base: position 751,707 of record NZ_LMOD01000002.1, on the reverse strand, counting down.
CACGCGCACGAGCGCGGTGAACGACACCGTCACGGCTTCGCCGGGTGCGAGCGCGCCGACCCAGCGCAGCACGCTGCCGTCGAGTCGCGCCTGCCCGATGCTCGCCTGGAACGCGCCGTCGATGCCCGCCGAGCTCAGCAGCGAGGCGAGGTCGGCGGTCAGCGTGGCATCCGTCAGCGGCACGTTGCCCGTGTTCGTGAGGGTCATCCGGTAGCGAATGCGATCGCCGGTGCGCACCTCGGCACCGGAGTCGGGTTCGGCCGAGGCCTCGAGAGCGAGCCCCGGCGCGGCCGCGGCTGTGACCGCGGTTCCGGCGGTGCGCCCGGCGTACAGCAGCAGAGTGCTCTTCTGCGTGGAGTGCGAAGGATCCCGGGACGCATCGCTGACCGCCCCGACCGCCGAGTACAGGGCGACCTGGCGAGCCACTTCGGGAATGGCGGGGTTGTCGACCGGGAACCACGTCGACTCGCCCGTCACGTTCCTCGTGGAGGAGAGCACGTAGAACGCCCCCTGCTGCGGTTCAGGGATCGTCGCGCTGACGATCGGCTGGCCGTCGAGAGTGTCGTCGCAGTTCGCGGTGTAGTCGACGCCCTCGGCCAGCAGCGTCCCGCCTTCGATCGGCACGTTCACGGGGCCGGGATCCTCTGCGAACACCCGCAGGGTGGTGGCTGAGCAGTCCACGACCGAGGCCCCGAACGGGGGCATCTCCTCGGTGCCGGCCGCGACCCATCGCCCACCGAAGTCCGCGGCAGTCTCGTCACCGATCGCCTTCGCCTGCACGACGAACCGCGCAGGTGACGTCGCGGTCGCACCGCTCACCCAGTGGCCTCCCGTGCGCTGGTACAGGTCGATCGCGGTGCCGTACGGCACGTCCGAGCGGAAGACGGCGCCACCGCTCTCGAACTCAGCCGAGTAGACGCCACCGGCCGCATCGAGGATGCCCGAGCCGACCACCTGCAGGAAGAACGTGAAAGACCCGGTGACGCTCACGGCATCCGCGGCGGCCGCGGTGAACGTGCCGCGCACGAGGTCGCCGGCCGTTCCGGATTTGGCGACGGTCACATCGACGAGCGGCGCCCCGCTCGCGGCATCCGTCACGGTCGCATCGGTCGAGAGCACCGCCCGGGTCCCGGCGGGGGTGCGGACATCGAACGTCTCACCGTCACTCGCGAGTTCGCGCTCGAACTCGACCGTGACCGCCAGGAAGGCCAGAGCAGCTGACGGCACCAGCGGGTTGGCCGCCTCATACGGGGCGACCGAGACGGCGGTCACGGGCGACGGCGAGGCGGCGGATGCGGGGGCGACACCGCCTCCGAACAGCGCGGCGCCGAGGACCGCGGCGAAGGAGAGCACCACGGCGATGCGGTGACGGGGACGACGTTCGACGGGCACAGCAGGTCTCCAGACACATCGGCGGGGATCGACCCAGCGTATCCGCGAGATCGCGATCGGGCGGCTAGAGCCAGCCCTTGCGCTTGAAGACCCAGTACAAGCCGAAGCCCATCCCCACCATCAGCGCGATCGCCATGGGGTATCCGAACGCCCAGTGCAGCTCGGGCATGTGGTCGAAGTTCATGCCGTAGACGGTGCCGACGAGGGTCGGCGCGAACAGGATCGCCGCCCAGCCGGAGATCTTCTTGACCTCGTCGTTCTGACGGATGCTCAGCTCCGTCATCCGCGTCATCTCCTCGTTCTGACGCCGTGCCACGATCGTGGACTCGACGGTCAGAGCGTTGTCGAGCACGGTGCGGAACGTGTTCGCGCGCTCCGAGACGCGCAGGGTGTGGTCGAGCACGTCGCGCAGGTAGCGCTGCAGCTCCTCGTCGACCTGATATTTCGCAGAGCCGCGCAGCAGGGCATCGAGCATGCCCGCCAACGGCTGCACCGCCCGCTGGAAGTCGATGACCTCTCGCCCCAGCTCGTAGATGCGCTGCGTCGCGTCGACTCCGTCTTCGAAGAGCTGGCTCTCGATCTCGTCGATGTCGTTCTCGAGGCCTGCGAGCACCGGCGCATACTCGTCGACGACCTCGTCGAGGATCGCATAGAGCACGGCCTCGGGGCCGAGCTTCAGCAGCGCGGGGTCGCTCTCGAGGCGACGGCGGACGCGCGCCAGGTCGGGAGACTCCGCATGCCGGATGGTGACGACGAAGTCCTTGCCCACGAGCACGTGGATCTCGCCGAACTCGACCTCTTCGGACGCGTCGAGATAGCGAGCCGAGCGGAGCACCATGAACAGCACGTCGTCGTAGCGCTCGAGCTTCGACCGCTGATGCCCTGACAGGGCGTCCTCGACGACGAGAGCGTGGATGCCGAACTCGTCGGCCACCTCACGGATCTCGGCCTCACTCGGACGGTACAGCCCGATCCAACTCAGTCCGCCGCGCTCGCGCATCGCCTCGAAGGTCTCGCTGAGGTTCCGCGGGTTCTCGGTGCGGACACCGTCGACGTAGATCGCGTTGTCGATGATCGCCATCGGCTTCCCTTCCGTCCGGCCGGGCCGGGCCGCGGCTCGACGCCCCGGTCTCAGCCCTCAGCGGGTGCGACGCAGGGGATCGCCGATGCGGCGATGGCCTCGTGGTACTGCTCGGCGGTGAACGGCAGACCGAACTCCGGAGCGGTCTGACCCTCTGCGGCCGGCGCCTTGGAGGCGATGGCCGCGAGCTCCCACGCGAGGTACGCGGCAGTCGTGCCGCCCGTGGTCGAGTCGTTCAGCGACACCGCGACCGTGAATCCGGTCGCAGGGTCGGAGTAGGCGGCGGTCTGGTACCCGGGGGTCCAGCCGTACTGACCGACCATCGAGCCGACGAGGACAGCCCCACCGGTGGCCTGCAGCCACGACGGTGTATCCGCAGCGACCGGGAGCGGGCTCGCGAAGCGATCAGGTGTCTGCTCGGTGCGGAGCGTGGCTTCGGCCTGCGCATAGCGACCGAGGTCCTCGATGGTCGAGACCGCTCCGGAGTCGGTGAACCCGGAGCTCGACGAGAGCGTCGTGATGTCGACGGGCGCAGCGCAGTTGTACCCGCCCTCGACCGGCGAGAGGTAGTGCCCCTTCATGGCGGGCCCTGTGGAGGGGGGCGCGGCTGCGGCAGCCGGCAGCGACGTGTTCGCGAGACCGAGCGGCTCGGTCACGTACTCGGCGATCAGCTCGGACGCAGTCATGCCGGAGGCGCGCTCGAGAGCGAGGCCGAGCAGCAGGTATGCGGTGTCGGAGTTCGAGTACGTGGTGTGCACGGCTCCTCGCGGAGCACCGAGGCCGTAGGACGCGAGCTCGAGCGGAGCCCACACGCGCTCGGGCGTGTTCATCCACGCCGACTTCGCGACGGCCTCGGACGAGCCCAGTCCCGCCGTGCCGTTGCACAGATCGAGCAGGGTGATGTCCTGCAGGTTCGGGACACCCGACACGTAGTCCGGCACGGGGTCGTCGAGGTCGACGACCCCGTCATCGACCAGACCGTAGAGCACGTCGCAGGTCATGAGGCGCGTCACGTCGGCGACGCGGAACGCCATGTCCGTGCTGATCTCGTCGGCCCCACCGGGCTCCTGCGTGCCCACTCCGGTCACCCAGCTGCCGCTCCACGGAGCCCAGACGCCGACGACGGCACCGGATGCGCCAGAGGCCGTCAGCGCGTTCGCGACGGCGGCCTCCATCGCGGCGACGGTGTCGTCCGGCAGTGCGCCGTCGACCTGAGCCGGTGGCTCGTAGCTGAATTCCGGTTCGGATGTGCATCCGGTGAGGACGAGCCCGAGCACGGCTGCGCCGGCCGCTGCTGCGCGGAACCTGCGCGACGAGAGAAGCTGCATGAAAGGGGACCCCCGGAAGACGTGTCTCCCGAGTCTAGAACGCCGTTCCTGAAAGATCGCATCGCCGGGGCCCGTTTAGGGTGATCATCATGCCCCACTCCTTCGATGCCGACGTCGTCTCCGCGATCCTGCGCCACATGAACGGCGACCATACCGACGACAACCTGCTGATCACGCGCGCCTTCGCGCCCGCGGACGGCGGCGAGATCACGGACGCCGTGATGACGGGCCTCGACGGCGACGGCGGGGCGTGGGAGATCACCCGCGAGGGGCTCTCCTCCGAGGTGCGCGTCGCGTGGCCGTCAGGCCCCATCAGCGAGCGGCCCGCCGTGCGCCGAGAGGTCGTCGCACTCTATGACCTCGCCTGCGAGAAGCTCGGGGTGGAGCCGCGTCCGCACGCGTGACGCTCTGAGATCATGGGGTTTCGCCAGAGGTAAGGCAACCCTTACACTGGGCACATGTCCGAGATCATCTCCTTCTCCGCCGCGCTCCGCGAGCGCTCCTCCAGCTCGCACTCGCGCAGCGAGGGCGCAGGCTTCATGTCCGACCTGCTCAAGGGCGAGGGCTCGCGCGAGGACTACATCGCGCTCGTCGCACAGCACTACTTCATCTACGAGGCCCTCGAGTCGGCGGGCGACCGTATGCGTCAGGACCCTGTGGCATCCGTCTTCATCAGCGACCAGCTGACCCGGCTGCCTGCGCTCGAGGCCGACCTCGAGTTCCTGCTCGGCGCCGACTGGCGCGACGAGATCACAGCCCTCCCCACCACGCAGCGCTACGTCGAGCGCATCCGCCAGGTCGGAGCGACGTGGGCAGGCGGCTTCGTGGCGCACCACTACACGCGCTACCTCGGCGACCTCTCGGGCGGCATCTTCATCGGGCGTGTGATGGCGCGCCGCTTCGGCTTCGAGACCAACGGCATCGGGTTCTACCTGTTCGACGACATCGCCGACCCGGCTGCCTTCAAAGACGTCTACCGCGAGCAGCTCGACGCTGCCCCGTGGGACGACGCCGAGCGCGAGCGCGTGATCGACGAGGTCCTGCTCGCCTACCGCTTCAACACCGAGCTGTTCGAAGACCTCGACCGAGCACGCGTCGCGGCCTGACTCCCGCTCATCCAGCGAGGAGCGCAGCGCCCGAGACCCCGCTCGTTGAGCGAGGAGCGCAGCGCCCGAGACGAAACGCCTCAGCCCTTGCCGACCTCGGGCGTGGATGCCGCGAGCCACGCGTCGCGCATGAAGCGGCGCACGTCCTCGTCGACCCGGATGTCGCTCGGGCGCAGCGCCCTCGACAGGTAGAGCCCGTCGAGAGACGTGAGACGCGAGAGCGCCACATAGGTCTGCCCCGGCGCGAAGGCCCCGGAACCCAGATCGATGATCGCGCGGTCGTAGGTCTTGCCCTGCGACTTGTGGATCGTGACGGCCCACGCGAGACGCAGCGGGAACTGCGTGAACTCTGCGACCACGTCGCGAGACAGCTTCTTGGTGCTCGGCTCGTACGAATAGCGGAAACGCTCCCAGACGGCGGGGTCGACGTCGACCTCCTCGCCGTCGATCTCGACGCGCACGGTCTCGCCGAGGATGCGGATGACCGTGCCGATCGTGCCGTTCACCCACCGGGGCGGCTCGCCGGACATCGACGTGTCGTTGCGCAGGAACATCACCTGCGCGCCGATCTTGAGCTTCAGCTCCGACTCGGCGGGCAACGAGGCCTCGCCCTTTCCGAACTCGCCGCTGACCTCGGCCCGCGCCGTCTGCTCCTTGCCCGGGAGGGCGGCCAAGTGTCGACTGTTGATCGTGTTCACGATGTCGTTGCGGGTGGCGAGCGTGATCATCGGCACCTCCCCCGGCTCGGGGTCGGGGGGCGTGCGAGCACCCTGCGTGTTCAGCACGCCGGCGATCTCGGCGGTGACCCGCCCGTAGCGCACGGCGTTCAGCATGGCCTTGAATCCGTCATCCGACTGGCGGTGGATCTGCACGAGTTCGCGCACGTGCAGCTCGGCTCGGGTGTCGACCGCGAAGAGACCGCCGTCGTCGTCTGGAGCCTCGCCACCGGCGGCTCCTGCCCAGACCTTGGCGTCGAAGAACCAGAAAGAGCGGTAGTGATCCTTCACGTAGCGCAGCTCGTCGCCCCGCGGCGGCACGGGGGCGAGCTGATACGGGTCGCCGAACATGACGATCTGCACGCCGCCGAACGGGATGCCGCGCTTGCCCCGCGCCTGGCGCAGAGAGCGGTCCATCGCATCCATGAGGTCGGCGTTCACCATCGAGATCTCGTCGATCACGAGCGTCTCGATGGCGTTGAGGATGCGGCGGGTGTTGTCGTTCTGATCTATGTCCGAGTCGCCGATCAGACCGATGGGCAGCCGGAACAGCGAGTGGATCGTCTGCCCCTCGACATTCAGTGCGGCGACGCCGGTGGGAGCGCAGATCGCGATCTGCTTCTTCGTGTTCCACGAGAAGTACTGCAGCAGCGTCGACTTGCCGGTGCCCGCGCGCCCGGTGATGAACACGTGCTCACCGGTGTCCTCGATCAGCCGGAACAGCTCTTGCTGCTCTTCGGACAGGGCGGGAAGCGACACGGATCTCTCACACGGGACGACGGCGGAAAGCGCACGCGGAACACGCGCTCTCCCATGCTACGTGGCGCTGCGGCCCGTCATCCGACGGACACAGCCGAACCGGCCCGTCACAGAGCGACGCCATGCTCGGCTCCGTCCCAGGCCGCCCTCCTAGACTGACGCCATGCAGCAGGTCGAGACGAAGGCGCCCCGGCGTTCGCGCCTCGTCGCCGACCTCGCACTGCTCTCGGTCATCGGTCTGCTGCTCGTCGCCGCTCTCGGCGCCGGCGGGGCCACTCTGTACCGGCAGTTCTACGGGCCCTCCGCGTTCGTGGTGCGCTACCTCGACCTCCTCTCGGAGGGCCGTGCGGCAGATGCCCTGCGCATCCCCGGCGTCGCGGTCGACCGCGAGACGCTCGAGGCAGCGGGCATCGGCGCCACGGCATCCGAGGCCCTGCTCCGGCACTCAGCGCTCGCCCCCCTCACCGACGTCGAGGTGGTGTCCGAGAAGTCCGACGGCGACAAGACCGCGGTGACCGTCTCGTACAAGGCCGCCGAGCACTCGGGAATCACGACCTTCACGGTCGAGCAGGACGGCTGGGCCGGGGTGACGCCGAACTGGCGCTTCACCGACAGCCCTCTCGCGGTGATCGAGCTGACCCTGCGCGGCGCGGATCAGTTCGCGGTGAACGGCTTCGAGGTCGACCGACGGCAGGTGTCGTTCGCCGGCGCCGATGCAGCCCCGCTCGACCCGCTTCCGCTGCTCGTCTTCACTCCGGGGCTGTACTCGGTGACCGTCGACACCGTGATCTCAGACTCCGACGGTGTCGGCGTCCTCGCCGACTCCCCTCTCGCCACGACGCCGGTCGACGTGCAGACCACGCCCACGGCTGACTTCGTCTCGGTCGTGCAGCAACGGGTCGAGGAGTTCCTCACCGCGTGCACGTCGCAGCAGGTGCTGCAGCCGACCGCCTGCCCGTTCGGGCTGCAGGTCTCCAACCGCATCGCGTCGCTGCCTGAGTGGTCGATCGCGAACCAGCCCCAGGTCACGGTCGTCCCCGACGGCGGACACTGGAAGATCCCCCCGACGGATGCTGTGGCGCACGTCGAGGTCGAGATCCGTTCGCTGTTCGACGGCTCCGTGCAGGAGGTGTCCGAGGACGTCGCGTTCCAGGTCAACGGATCGATCACGATCCTCCCCGACGGGTCGGCCTCGATCCGTGTCGGGTCCCCCGACGAGGAGTCGACCGGCTGAGCTGCCCGGCTGGGCGGCCTCGCTCGGGTCAGCGTGCCTGGCGTTCGGCCTCGCGCTGGTCGCGCTCAGCCAGAGCCGCGAGCTTCGCGTTGTACTCCTCGAGCTCGGCCTCACCCGTGCGATCCGCATGCCGGTCGCGGCGCTTCTGCAGCTTGGTGTCGCTGCGGCTCCACTGGATGGCCACGGTGATCGCCAGGATCAGTGTGGGGATCTCGCCGATCGACCAGGCGATGCCGCCACCGATGTACTGATCCTCGAGCGGAGAGGGTCCCCAGGTCCGCCCCATCGAGCCGAACCAGTCGGCGACCATCAGACCCTCCTGCATCATGATCGCGATGCCGAAGAAGGCGTGCATGGCCATGATCGCGATCAGGGTGATGAGACGGCCGGGGTACGGCAGGCGGTACGGCACCGGGTCGGCGCCGATCAGGCTCATCACGAACAGGTAGCCCGAGATCAGGAAGTGAGCGACCATCCACTCGTGGCCCAGGTGCTCGAACATCGACCAGCGCACCAGGTCGGTGAAGTAGAAGGCCCACAGCGACAGGATGAAGATGCCGGCCGCGACGAACGGATGCGTGACCACCCTCGAGAACGGCGAGTGCACCGCCCACATGATCCACTCACGGCCGCCACGGGTGCCGTCGTCGCGCTTGTGGATCGCGCGCAGCGCCAGGGTGATCGGCGCACCCGAGACCAGCAGCAACGGGATGGCCATCGACAGCATCATGTGCCCGAGCATGTGCACGCTGAAGAGGTACTCCTGGTAGGCGTTGATCGGCCCACCCGTGACCCACACGAGCATCAGCATGCCCAGCACCCAGAAGATCGTGCGGTGGACCGGCCAGTGGTCGCCTCTCAGCCGCAGGCGACGGACGCCGGCGAGATAGAAGAACAGGCCGAAGCCCGCGGCGACCAGCCAGAGCACGTCGATGTCCCACGCCGTGAACCAGCGGTCGATCGTGAACTCCGGCGGCAGCGGCGAGCGGGTGAGGTTCTCGGCCGGCGTCTGCACGAAGGCCGCCTCTTCGCCCGTGGGCGGAGGGGTGCGCGCGAGCGCGGCGGCGGTGCCCGAGGCGAGACCCATGAGCGCGACCTCGCACAGCACCAGCATCCAGAACCAGCGCGAGGCGTTCGCGCCCTCGAGACGAGGGATCAGGCGGATGCGGTACCAGGCGCCGAGCAGGCCCATGGCGCCCAGCAGCACCACCTTCGCGAGCAGGATCATGCCGTACGGCGTCCACAGCTGCGAGATGTCGCCGAGGGCGACGAACGAACGGGTGAGTCCCGAGATCGCGACGACGGCGAAGGCCGCGATCGCGAGGCTCGAATAGCGGCCGACGAGATGCGCGGTGCCGATTCCCGAGCGGCCGCGCAGGATCACGACGAGCAGCAGACCGCCGAGCCAGACGGCGGCGCCGATCGTGTGCAGCAGGATCGAGTTGACGGCGATGTTGTGGCCGGACAGCTCACCCGAGTGGCCCTGCGTCGCCAGGGGCAGGAACGATGCGGCGGCCAGGAGCGCCGTGATGAGGGTGGGAGTCCAGGTGCGCCACGCGAAAGCGAGCACCGTGATGACCGAGCCCATGATCGTGGTGATCAGCCAGGACTGTCCGAGAGGCAGCTCCAGCAGGAACCGGCCGAGCTGCTGGCCGAATTCGCGCTCGGCACTCAGCTGCGGGTTGAAGGCCGCCATGAAGGTGAAGAAGCCGCCGATGCCTGCCGTGACCGTGAAGACGGCGGCGCCGATCGATGCCGTGTTGAGCGCGAGGTCGAACGACTTCTCCTCGCTGCGCAGCGCGAAGAGGGCGAGCACGAGGGAGCCGAGCATCGCCGCCGAGGCGATGTTCATCACGAGCTTGGCGATCGGGGTGGCCCACCGCACGAACGGACCCGGGTCCTGCAGCAGCAGCGGCGCCGCTCCCCCGCCGAACGCGAGGGCGATCAGCACGCCGATCAGTGCGGCCGCGAGGAGGATTCCGATTCCGCCCGCGCGATACGCGGAGCTGGTCGGGGTCTGCACGGCACGGGCACTCACACCACAAGCCTAAGCCGCCCCATCGGGGAGAACGCACGAAGGCCGCCCCCGACTGATCGGGAGCGGCCTTCGAAGAGGTGCGGTCTTACTTGACGGCAGCCTTGAGCTTGGAACCAGCGGTCACCTTGACGCGGTGGCCGGCCGGGATCTTGATCTCGGCGCCGGTCTGGGGGTTGCGGCCCGTGCGAGCTGCGGTCGCGACCTGCTCGAACGAGATCCAGCCCGGGATCGAGACCTTGCTGCCCTTGGCAACAGCGTCGGAGACCGAGGAGAACAGCGCGTCGAGGACACCGGAGACGGTGGCCTGGCTCTGGCCGGTGGCGGAAGCGATGCTCGCGACGAGCTCGGTCTTGGTGATGGACTTGTCAGCCATGTCATCCTCCAGCGACGAGGTTCCCGTCGCATCGTTGGTGTTCGGGGGGCTGATGCCCTCCGTTGGTCGAGTGACCGCCTTGAATGTACCAACCACCACCCACATTTCCGCGTCATTTCGCGGGTTTTGGGCTTTTCGGCGGCGTGTCGTGGTGCAGAAGTGACGAATGTGACTCGTGTGGCGGCTTCTCAAGCGCCCGCTTCAGGTGCCGATGCGGCTGCGTTCCTGGCCGCTCCTGCGCCCGCGATCACTGCACGGGTGACGTACTGGGCACCTGATCACTGCCGGAATCCGATGCCGCTGCAGCTGCGGACGCCGCTGCTCGACGCTTCGCCCGGCGGGTCCGCGTCTCCTTGGAGAGCGGGAAGCGAGCATCCAGCTGCGGCTCGAGGACGATCCGTCGCAGTGCGCTGAGGATCACGTAGCCACCGACCCAGTACGACAGGAAGAGGACCAGACCGTACGGGAAGGTGAAGCTGAGCAGGGTGCAGACGATGCCGATCCCCACGTAGAGCCATCGCCAGGCCTTCGTGGTCCGATCGCGCGATGCCTGCTGATCGTCGGTGCGCTGCTGCAGTGAATCCACTCGACTGCTGAGCGCGTCGTCCTCGATCGCGGCGAACAGGTCGCGCACCGGAACCTGCAGCGCATCGGCGACGAGCGAGAGAGTCTCGAGGCTCGCATCCTGCCCCGCCTCGAGCCGCTGCACGGTTCGAAGCCCGACTCCGCTCTCGTTCGCCAGCCGTTCCTGTGTCCATCCCTGCGCCTGGCGCAGCTCGGTGATTCGTGTCGTGTTCATGTGCTCCATGCTCTCGATCGGCCGCCATCCACCGCCACGCCATCGGAGCGCCAGTCAGCCGCCAGTCGGCCGCCACTGATCCGCCACACATCCGCCGGCGGCCGCCCGGCATTCGCTGTGATCCGCCGCCTCATCGAATGCGCCCGTCAGCGCGGGCGGTGCGCGTCGATCACGGAGCGGGCGGTGCGCGCGAAGGCCGGGGCCACGCGATCCTCTCCGTCGAGGTAGCCCCCGACGAGGGCCGCATCGCGCAGCAGCACGAGCGAGGCCGCGACTTCGGCGGGGCTGTCGAGACCGGCCAGCTCGGCGACCCCCTGCAGGGTGGAGCGGAACCACTCCCGGTGCTCCTCGATCAGCTGGCGCACCGCGCCCTCGGCATCCGGGTACTCCGCCGCCGCGTTGATGAAGGGGCATCCCCGCGTGTGCCGGAGGCGGATGTCGGCCGCGATGCCCTCGATCACCGCATCGACCAGCTGGGCGGGGTCGGCGACCTCGGCGCCGGCCTCGGCGAACATCGCCCGGAGCATCTCGTCTTCATTGCGCAGGTAGGCGAGGACGAGATTCTCCTTGCCGCCGAACTGCTTGTAGAGGGTGGCTCTGGTGACGGCGGCCTCCTCGATGATCCGATCGACGCCGACCGCGTGGATCCCCTCCTCGTAGAAGAGCCTCGTCGCGCTGTCGATCAGCCGGGCGCGGGCTGCGCTGGGCCGCTTCGGAGCGTCGGCGTGTGGGGCATCGGTCATCGTCGTGCGAGTGGTGGTGTCCATGGTGATCCCTCTCATCGTGTCATCCGAACCCCGGTTTCGAACCGCGACTTGTGAATTTTGGGGAATACGTTGCGGTAGATAGAACGTTCGGTCTACTATCAGCGTAACGCACTCGCACCCGGCGGGGCAGACAAAGGAGAAGAGACAATGAGCAGCACCGAGAAGACCCCGATCGTCCTCATCCACGGACTCTGGATGACGCCGAAGAGCTGGAACACGTGGGCAGAGCGCTTCCGGGCACAGGGCCACGAAGTGATCGTGCCCGGCTGGCCCGGCATCGACGACCGCTCGGTCGAAGACATCCGCCGCGACCCGTCGGCACTGAAGGGCATCGGCCTGAAGCAGATCGCCGACAACTACGAGCGCATCATCCGCGCGCTCCCCGTGAAGCCGATCATCATGGGCCACTCCTTCGGCGGGGTGCTCACCCAGATGCTCGCCGACCGCGGACTCGGTGCCGCCTACGTGGGCGTCGCCCCCGGACAGACCGCCGGCGTCACCGCCCTCCCCCTCTCGACGCTGTGGACCGGAACCCCGATCCTGTCGAACCCGTTCGGCATCAACGGCGCCAAGCCGCTGTCGAAGCGCCACTTCCACTTCACGTTCGGCAACGACCTGTCGCGCGCGGCATCCGACGCCCTCTGGGAGGAGTACGCCGTGAACTCCTACAACAAGGTCTTCTTCGAGGGCGTGACCTCGGTGCTCAATGAGAAGGGCGGAGTCACCCACGTCAACTACTCCCGCACCGACCGCGCTCCGCTGCTCGTCATCACCGGCGAGATCGACCACGTCGTGCCGCCGGCCATCGGTCGCGCGATCGTCAAGAAGTACCGCTCCTCCGGCAGCCCCGCCACCGTCGAGTACAAGGAGTACGCAGGCCGCACCCACCGACTCGTCAGCCAGGACGGCTGGGAGGAGATCGCCGACTACGCGCTCACCTGGGCGGTGGCGCACGCGACAGCATCCGTCTGATGTGGGGCGCTGGCCCTCCGGGGCGCCCTCCCCCTGGGAGGAGGACTGCCTCTCGGGAGGAGAGATCTGCGGATTTCCTCCTCCCGAGGCGCAGTTCTCCTCCCGAGGGGTCGGTCACATTCAGGCCGCAAGATGAAGTCGCTGCCCGATGGCGGCCAGAATGACCTGCTGCACCTGTGCCCACTGTCCCATCAGCTGGTCGTAGCCGATGCGGATCACGTGATAGCCGTGCAGCGTCAGCAGGGCGTCATGGGCGATGTCGCTCGTGCGCTGCTGCCCGACATGGTGTCCGCCGTCGATCTGGATGACGAGACGTTCGCCGATGACGAAGTCAACCCGATGGCCGAGTATCCAGACCTGCGGCACCACGGGGATTCCCAACCACCGCAATCGCGCCTGGAAGATGCTCTCCGTACCGGAATCGGCGAACGGCCGGGCATCGGCGAGTAGCCGTCGGGCCTTCGGCGGAAGCGGAGCTCGCTTGAGCATCCCCGGGTCCACGAGAGACTGCCGCATGGCCGACTCCCATGTCGCCAGCGCGCTCTCGTAAGGCTGGCACCCTGCGACCACGATCAGCGCATTCTCGAGTGAATCCTCCCGTGAGTCGGGGTTCCGCGGAAACACCGGCTCGTTCCAATGGATCGTTCCGCGCGCGACCGTCACATGACCCGACCTCGCCGGTGCGGCGACATGCGGTTCGGAGGCGTCGAGCACCCACAGCCCCCTCCGCGCCGCGAGAGTGACGCAGCTCAGGACCACCCCACGGCGCGCAGCAGCCAGAAGCATCGGGTCGGCGCCAGGCAGCGCGACCCACCCCCGGCGCACAGAGATGACCTCACCGCGTTGCACTGCGGACCGAATGGAATGCCGGCTGACGCCGAGCCGACTCAGCGTCTCGGTGCGGGCCACGCCATCGTACTGAGCCAGGGCCTGTGTCGGGGTCACTCATCGAGGATCGCTGATGACGGCATCCGAGTTTGGCGCGATTCCCACGAATCGTGCATCGCGCAGATCGTTCGCTGCCACGTGCAGAAGATGTGGCGCTGCCGCACGCCGACACCCTCCCACCCCCGTCGTAACTACTCCGCGCTTCGTCGTGCGCCTCGGGAGGAGGACTGCGCTTCGGGAGGGGAAGATCCGCGGATCTGCCCTCCCGAAGCGCAGTTCTCCTCCCGGGAGGCGCGAGGGGGCGCAAAGACTCGGGCGGCGCGAGGGATGCGGGACTCAAAGGTGTGGGACACGCAAGGGGCGGCGGCGCGGCGGCACGCCCGAAGAAGTACGAAAGGGGCGAGGATCCCGAAGACCCTCGCCCCTCCCGGCTGTCTGACGGCTTACTGCACTCTGCGACGGGGAATCGCGAGAGACAGGATGCCGGCGACGAGCAGGAGTCCACCGGCACCCAGAAGGATGCCGTCGACCTCACCGCCCGTGGCAGCCAACGCCGCCGCCCGCGCCGGCGCCGTCAAGGGCGCAGACGCATCCGATGGGGAGATCGGATCGGCAGCGGCTCCGGATCCGGGCTGGGGGCCCGCCTCCGGCGTGGATCCGTCACCGGGCTGGGGGCCCGGAGCGGAAGTCTTGTGGATGCTGACGGCGACCGGCGTGCTGACATTGCCGACGCGGTCGGTCTGGGCGACCGAGAGCTCCTGGTCACGGTCCTCGAGAGCGGGGATGACACAGGTCCAGGTGCCGTCGGTCTCGACGGTGGTGGAGCACACGACGGTGCCGGCGTCGTCGCGCACCTCGATGGTCGCGCCCTGCTCTCCCGTGCCGACGAGCTCGACGGGCTCACTGAGATCCTGCTCACCCTCGGGGCCGGCCACGGTCGGCGGGTCGACGAGTGCGTCGACGAGCACGATGCCGCCGAGGTTCATCGAATCTCCGTCGACTGAGCTCTGATATGCCGAGAGTCGATTGATTCCGTGCGCGAGGGGCGTTGTCGGGATGACGCTCCATCTGCCGTCCTCAGCGACCACGGCAGTGCCGATCAGGGCGCCCTGATAGATCGACACGTGCACCGTGGCTCCGACGACACCGGTTCCGGTGACGGCCGCCGTCGGTCCGATCGCCATCGAGGGGGTATCGAAGACGGGGGCGGCGACGAATGCGCGCTCGTCCACCGGCAGGATCTCGGGGGCCGGGTCAGCGGGCACGTCACTCGCAGGCGGTTCTGCGTCGACGGGGGTCTCGACATCCGACTCGGTCGGAAGCGGGGCCTCGGAGGACGAGTCGATCGGAGCTTCGGCCTCGACCGGTGCGTCCTCAGCGGGGGCAACGATGGCCGCCGCCGTGAGGGAGTCGGCCGTGGCGTCATCGGAGGCGGAGGCCGCCGCGGACGCGGGTGCGGCGAAGCCGATGATGGATGCTGCCGCGATGGCGATGCCGATCGCGACTGCGGCACCGGAGGTAGCGCGTGGTCGCGGCGCGTGGCGCGCGGAGGAGTTCGGGATGGTCATGGGGTTCCTTCGATAGGTCTTCGCGACGGTGTCGCGTACGCCGGCTCCAGAACTCTCGATCCGACGGATCAGCGGGTGGCTGATACCCCAAGAATACATTAATATTTCAATAACGCCAAGTACTAATATTTCTTACCTCCGCAAAGTGCTCACGAAGACGCCCACGAGGGCGAAGCACACTCCCCGGGACACACGCCGCCCGGGCACAGCGAAAGGGGCGAGGATCCGAAGATCCTCGCCCCTTTCGGCTTGTCTGCTGAGACTTACCAGCTCGACTTGGTGACACCGGGCAGCTCGCCACGGTGTGCCATGTCACGGAAGCGGACACGCGAGATGCCGAACTTCGTGAGGACACCGCGGGGGCGGCCGTCGATGACGTCGCGCGAACGCACGCGAGCCGGCGACGCGTTGCGCGGCAGCTTCTGCAGGCCGACGCGTGCGGCCTCGCGGGCCTCGTCGGTGGCGTTCGGGTCGACCAGGGTCTTCTTCAGCTCGGCGCGACGCTCTGCGTAACGCTCGACGATGACCTTGCGCTGCTCGTTGCGAGCGATCTTGCTCTTCTTAGCCATTGATCAACGCTCCTCTCGGAATTCGACGTGCTGACGGATGACCGGGTCGTACTTCTTGAGCACGAGGCGGTCGGGGGTGTTGCGGCGGTTCTTCTTCGTCACGTACGTGTAACCCGTACCTGCCGTCGAGCGCAGCTTGATGATCGGACGTACGTCCTGAGCCTTCTTGGCCATTAGAGCTTCACACCCTTCGCCTGGAGGTCCTTGACCACGTTCTCGATGCCGCGGACGTCGATCACCTTGATGCCCTTGGCGGACACGTTGAGCGTGATCTTACGACCGAGCGAAGCGACGAAATAGGTCTTCTTCTGCACGTTCGGGTCGAAGCGACGCTTCGTCCGGCGGTGCGAGTGCGAGACGTTGTGACCGAAGCCGGGAACAGCTCCTGTCACCTGGCACACTGCTGCCATGATGTGACTCCTTCTATACCGTGAGGCCGGACGGCCTCACCCAAGATCCCTTGTCTGCGCGCCACCCCGCATCGCCGATTTCTCGGTGGAAGAAGGGGAAGCACGCGAACTACGCACAGGAGTGTGCGCAGACAAAGAGTCAGTTTAGCATGGCCCCCAGCCAGACCCGAACGGCCAGCCAGACCCGAACGACCCGTTCAGACTCGAACGGCCTCGAGCAGCATCGCCGCTCCCGGCGCGAGCAGCGGCAGGGGCACTCCGACGGACTCGAAGAACGAACCCGTCGCCTCGATGCCGACATCCAGCCATGCGGGGTCTGACACCTGGTGACGCGACACCGCGCCGAGCTCGTCGCGCACGCGCAGTCGGTACCGCTCCCCCGGCTGCAGTCCGGGGATGCGGGTGCGGGGCGTGAAGCCATCGACCGAGGCGCCCAGACGCACCCACGCGAAGACACCCCGCGATCCATCGACCGCGACCACGCCGTGCAGCAGGGTCTCGTCGTCGACCTCGTCACTGCGCACGGTGACGCCCGAGTGCAGCAGCGGCCGCAGCTCGCGATACAGCGCGGTCCAGCGCGCCAGCGCCGCACGCTCGTCGTCGGTGCATCCGGTGATGTCCCACTCGATGCCGGCGTGGCCGAACAGCGCGGTCGTCATGCGGAACGGCAGGGATGCCGCGCGGTGCGTCGTCTCGGCGACCGGCGGGCCGACGTGCGAGCCCACGACTTCCGGCGGCACGAGCGTGCCGGTCCAGCGCTGGATGCGCTGACGCTCGACCGGGTCGTTCGAGTCCGAGGCCCACACGCGCTGCGTGCGCTGCAGCACTCCGAGGTCGACGCGGGCGCCGCCGCTCGCGCACGATTCGATCTCCAACGACGGGTGCCGCTCGCGCAGCGCGTCGAGAAGGGCATAGAACGCGGTGGTCTGCGCATGCACCGACGCACGGCCGGTGTGCGGCGACACCGCCGCGTGCAGGTCGCGGTTGTGATCCCACTTGATGAAGTCGATCCCGACCTCGGAGACGAGCGCGTCGAGGCGCTCGAGCAGGTAGGCCGCGGCATCCGGGTTCGCGAGGTCGAGCACCTTCTGGTGCCGCCAGGTGGGCGAGTCGGGTGACGCCTGAAGCACCCAGTCCGGATGCTGTGCGGCGAGGTCGGACACCGGATTCACCATCTCGGGTTCGAACCAGAGCCCGAACTGCATGCCGAGAGAGTGCACGTGGTCGGCGAGCGGGCGCAGCCCCTCGGGCCATTTGGCGTGATCGATGTGCCAGTCTCCGAGCCCCGACCGGTCGTCGGGGCGTCCGCGGAACCAGCCGTCGTCGAGCACGAACCGCTCGACGCCGACGGATGCCGCGGCCTCGGCGAGCTCGACGATCTTCGCCGGATCGTGATCGAAGTACACCGCCTCCCACGTGTTGAGCACGAGCGGGCGCGGCGTCGTGGGGTGCGCGGAGAACGCGCGGACCGTCTGATGCAGGCGGGCCGAGACCGAGTCGAGCCCGCTGTCGCCGTAGGTCAGGAACACCCGAGGAGAGACGTAGGTCTCGCCCGCGCCGAGCCGGATCTCGCCGGGAAGCAGCAGCTCTCCCCCACCGAGCACCGCGCCGTGCACACCGGCACCCTCGGGGAGCCTCTCGACCCCGACCTCGAGGTCACCGCTCCACGCGACGTGCGCTGTCCAGAGCTCTCCCCGACGGAAGCCGAACCCGTCGGTGCCGACCGCAGTCAGGTACGGGGCATCGTGGCCGCCACGACCGCGGCGCACCTGACGCAGGTGGGCTCCGTGGCGCAGAGCGCCCCGCTGCGGGTGACGCTCGCCCGTCCAGCGCCCGGTGTGATCGAGCACCTCGGTGGCATGAGCGGGGATCGGCAGCAGGATGCGCGCGGCCAGCAGATCCAGCGGCTCGGCCCGCTCGGCGGCATCCGCGGTGCTCGTCACCGATATCTGCGCGGTCAGCACGCCGACGGCATCCAGCGAGAGGTCGAGCACCACGGATGCACCGGCCGCGGCATCCGTGAACTCCGCCCGCAGCGACGTCGCCGTCGACTCCCACCCGACCGATCGCAGCAGCGGGGCGCTGTGCAGACCACCCCGGTGCCAGGCAAGAGCCGGTGCGCCCGACCACCCGTCGGCCTCGACGGCCAGCAGCGGGAAGGTGCGCGGCGCGTCGAACGAGCTGAAGGTCACCGAGCCGGTCGACGAGCCCGCGAGCGCCTCGAGGTCGGCGCCGTCGAGCGCCGCCCCCCAGTGCAGCAGGCGCGCACTCATCGTGTCGATGACGACGCTCACGCCGGCCGAGGTCAGGTGGACGAGTTCGCTCATTGCCGCTCCAGACGAAAAGGGAGGCCCGCCCGTGAGCATACGGGCGGGCCTCCGAGGGGTGTTACTCCTTGACGGGGATCGACGCTGCCTTGAGCGCGTCGACGGTGGCCGTCTGACCCTTCTCGATCGCGTCGAGCAGCGTGCCGCTGCCCGAGACCGCGGCCTTGAAACCGTCGGACACGTCCGAGTAGGTCTGGGTCATGGTCGGGCCCCATGCGAAGTCGGGCGAGACCTGGGTGGCGGCGTCGGCGAAGACGTCGTAGATCTTCTGTCCGCCGTAGAACTCGACGCCCTCGGCGTAGACCGGAAGGTCGAGGCCCGCTGTGGTGGCCGGGTAGAGGTTGGCGGCCTCGGCGAGCGCGGTCAGCGCCTCATCCGACGTGTTGAGCCACAGCGCGAACTTCGTCGCCTCGAAGAGGTGCTCGCTGCCCTTGAGGACGGCGGTCGACGAGCCGCCCCAGTTGCCGGCGGCGGATCCGCCCTCTTCCCACTGCGGGAGCGGTGCGACGGCCCAGTTGCCCGCCGTGTCGGGCGCGCCGCTCGAGATCGAGTTGGCACCCCAGACGGCGGAGTTCCAGGTCCAGACCTGACCGGAGTTGTAGGCGTTGTTCCACTCGTCGGTCCACGCGGGAACCGTCGCGACCAGGTCGTCGTCGAGCATGCTCTGCCAGAAGTCCGCGACCGTGGCGGTGGCGTCATCGGCCATCGAGACCGTCCAGCCCTCGTCGTCGCTCGAGAACCACTGAGCGCCGTCCTGCCAGGCGAAGCCGGCGAACTGGTTGATGTCCGACTGCGAGAAGTTGGTGATGTATCCGCCGAGGTCGCGGATCTTCACGGCGGCGTCGCGGTACTCGTCCCACGTGGTGGGGATCTCGATGCCGTTCTGCTCGAACAGGTCGGCGCGGTAGAACAGCGCCATGGGGCCGGTGTCCTGCGGCACGCCGTAGACGCCCTCGGTGCCGAGCGTCACCTGACCCCAGGCCCAGTCGACGAACTGGTCTTCGGCGGCGACCACGTCTTCGCAGGCGCTGAGGTCTTCGAGGCCGTCCTGCACGAGGAAGTTCGGCAGGGCGTCGTACTCGATCTGGCCGAGGTCGGGGGCGTCGCCCGCCTTGATCTGGTTGAAGAAGTTCTGGTACGTGCCGCCGTTGCCGTTCGGGCCGGTCTGCACGTCGACCTGGATCTCGGGGTTGGCCTCGTTCCAGATCTCGACGACGTCTTCGATGCCGGGGATCCAGGAGGTGAACTCGAGCGTGACGTCGCCGTCGGCCGGGGTGCAGGCGGCTGCGTCGCCGCCGGTGCCGGAGGTGTCTCCGCCGGACGCCGAGCAACCGGCGAGCGCGAACGCCGAGATGGCGATGACAGCGGCTGCCTTCATCTTCGAATGCTGCATTTCGATCCTTTCGTGGATGCGATGGGGGTGGTGCGGGTGTGTGGTGCGGGTGGTGCGGAGCCGTCCGGTCGGTCCGGTCGGCTGCCTGCTCACTTCAGGGCGCCGGCGCCCAGTCCGTTGCGCCAGAAGCGCTGGAGCAGGAGGAAGGTGACGATCAGCGGGATGACCGACAGCAGAGCGCCGATCAGCACGAGACCGCGGAGTTCTGGCAGCTGGTTCAGCTGGTTGTTCCAGTTGTAGAGACCGAAGACGACCGGGAAGAGGTCCTCGGATCGGAGCATGATCATCGGCAGGAAGAAGTTGTTCCAGATGGCCACGAACTGGAAGAGGAACATCGTCACCAGCGCCGGGGTCATCAGGCGGATGCTGACGGTGAAGAACGTGCGGATCTCACCCGCGCCGTCGAGTCGACTCGCCTCGAGCAGTTCGTCGGGCACCGACGAGGCCGCGAAGATCCGCGCCAGGTACACGCCGAACGGACTCACGATCGAGGGCAGGAAGACCGACCAGAACGTGTTGGTCAGCTGCGCCTGGCTGAAGATCAGGAACAGCGGCAGCGCGAGGGCCGTCGCCGGCACGAGCACGCCGCCGAGCACGATGTCGAACATCAGGTCGCGTCCAGGGAACCGGTACTTCGCCAGCGCGTAGCCGGCCATGGCGGCGAGCAGCGTCGCGATGGCCCCGCCGAGTGCCGCATAGAGCACCGAGTTCATCAGCCAGCGCAGGTACACGCCGTCGCGGTAGGCGAACAGCTCGGCGATGTTGTCGAGCAGATGGAAGTCGGCGAACCACAGCGGAGCGGTGGTCAGGATGTCGCCCGTGTCTTTGCTCGAGGCCACGAGCAGCCACCACAGCGGCAGCAGGAAGTAGACCGTGAACACGGCCATGATCAGCATGGCGCCCGTTCGGGAGATGCCCGACTCGCGAGCGGCCTTTCCGCGCGGGGCCTTGCCGCGCGAGCCCCGACCGGGGGCGACGATCGACATGGTGCTCATGCGTTCTGCTCCTTGCGCTGCATGTACTTCATGAATCCGAACGACAGCACGAAGGTCGTCACGGCGAGCACGACCGAGAAGGCGGCCGCCAGGTTCGTGTTCGGGATGGATGCCGTCGCGTACACGGTCATGTTCGGGGTGAAGGTGCTCGTGACCGCCGAGCTGAACGAGCGGAACACCTGGGGTTCGGCGAGCAGCTGCAGCGTGCCGATGATCGAGAAGATCGCGGTCATCACGATCGCCGGGCGCACCAGCGGGATCTTGATCGACCAGGCGATGCGCCACTGGCCTGCGCCGTCGAGGATCGCCGCCTCGTAGAGCTCCTGCGGGATCGACAGCAGCGCCGAGTAGATGATCAGCATGTTGTAGCCGACGTAGACCCAGGTGACGACGTTCGCGATCGACCACAGCACGAGGTCGGCTCCGAGGAAGTCGATGTTCCTGGTGATGGCGGTGAACGGCGACAGGTTGGGCGAGAACAGCGAACCCCACATGATCGCGGCGATGACACCGGGCACCGCGTAGGGCACGAAGAACGCGAGGCGGAAGAAGCGCTTGCCCCGCACGAGCGGCGAATCGAGCAGCAGCGCGAACAGCAGGGCGAGGCCGAGCATGACCGGCACCTGCACGACACCGAAGGTCAGCATCCGCCCCATCGAGGCCCAGAACGCCTCGTTCTGGAAGACGAGCACGTATTGGGCGAAGCCGCCGAACACCTGCTCGGCCTTGCCGAACGTGCCGTCACGCTCGACGACGAGCAGCGACTGCCAGAACGCGTAGGCGATCGGCACCACGTAGAAGAGGAGGAACAGGATGCCGAACGGCACGATCAGGAAGGCGATGGCGCCCTTGTGCGGGATGCGTCGGCGCCGTCCCTGCGCCTTCGGCGCCGAGGCGACCGCCGGAGCGGTGAGCGTGGTGGTCATACATCCTCCTTGATGATGCGGACTCCGCCTGCCGGGACGAAGCCGGTGGCGGGGGCGTCGGTGACGAGGTCGTGCCCCGTGACGCCGATCTCGGCGGCGGAGTCGCCGTGGTTGATGACGAACAGGAACGAGCCGGCGCCGCCGGTGCGACGCACGACCTCGACGTCGCGGTCGGCACCGGGGATCGGCGCGATGCCCGCATCCGAAGCGAGGCGGGCGATCAGATCGCGGTATGCGATGCGGTCGGGCTGCGTGGCGACGAACCAGGCCGAGCCCTTCCCCGCCTCGCGACGGGTGAGTGCGGGGCCGCCTGCGGCGGGACCGTCGGCGAACGACGCCACGGTCTCGGCATCCGTCGTCTTGAGTCGCTCAGCCCATACCGATCCGCTCGTGCCGTCGGTGAGGAACACGGTCTCTCCGGGAAGCAGCGGGGCGAACTCCTCCGAGCGGATGCCGAGCAGGTCGCGGAACGCTCCGGGGTAGCCGCCGGTGCGCACGCGATCTTCCTCATCGACGATGCCGCTGTAGAAGGTGATGAGAGCCGTGGCGCCGTTCTCGACCGCGCGGGCGATGGCCACGGCATCCGCGTCGCTGATGAGGTGCAGAGCCGGAACGATCAGCAGGCGGTAGCCGTCGAGGTCTGCGCCTGGACGGACGACGTCGGTGGTGACACCGGCATCCGACAGCGCCGCGTGGGCTGCGTGCACCTGGCCGAGGTAGGTGAGCGCCTCGCTCGGGCGGCCCTCGTTCTCGGTTGCCCACCAGCTCTCCCAGGAGAAGAGCAGAGCGGCGTCGGCGGCGACACGGGTACCGGCGACCTCGCCGAGGCGATCGAGCAGACCGCCGAGCTCGACGACCTCGCGCCACTGGTCGGAGTCCTCACCCGCGTGGGGCACGAGGGCGGTGTGGTACTTCTCGGCACCCTGCGTCGACGCGCGCCACTGGAAGAAGCAGATGCCGTCGGCACCACGGGCGACGTGCGAGGCGATGTTGCGCTGCATCTCGCCCGGGGCCTTGGCGAGGTTGTACGGCTGCCAGTTCACGGCGCCGGTCGAGGTCTCCATCAGCAGCCACGGCGCACCCTGCGCGAGGCCGCGGGTGAGGTCGGCGGCGAACGAGAGCTCTCCCCGCGCGTCGTCGAGGCGGCGGTCGAGGTAGTGGTCGTTGGCGATCAGATCCATCTCGGCCGCCCACGACCAGTAGTCGAGGTTGCGGATGTGAGCGGTGACCATGAAGTTGGTCGTGACCGGCACGTCGCTGCGCTCGCGCAGGATCTCAGCCTCGGCGCGGTAGAGCGCGAGCTGCTCGTCGGAGCTGAACCGCTGGAAGTCGAGGATCTGACCCGGATTGCGCAGCGAGAGGGCCTGGCCGGGCACGCGCACGTCGTCGAAGTCGCTGTACCGCTGGCTCCAGAAGGTCGTGCCCCATGCGCGGTTGAGCGCGTCGATGTCGTCGTAGCGATCGCGCAGCCAGCCGCGGAACGCCTCGGCACTGGTGTCGCAGTAGCAGAGCGCGTTGTGGCAGCCCAGTTCGTTCGACACGTGCCAGAGCGACACGGCGGGGTGGTCGCCGTAGCGCTCGACGACGCGGGTGACGACCTCGGCGGCGTAGGCGCGGAAGAGAGGCGAGCTCGGGCAGTAGCCCTGGCGGCCGCCCTGCTGGAAGACGGTGCCGTCTTCGCCGACCGGCAGGATCTCGGGATGCTGCGCGGTGAGCCACGGTGCGGGAGACGCAGTGCCGGTGCCGAGGTTGATGCGGATGCCGCCCTCGTGCAGAAGCCCGACGATCTCGTCGAGCGCGGTGAAGTCCCACACTCCCCTGGCCGGGTTGATCGACGACCAGCCGAAGATGTTGATCGCCACGAGTCCGACGCCGGCCTGCTGCATGAGACGAACGTCTTCGGGCCAGACGCTGCGGCCCCACTGCTCCGGGTTGTAGTCGCATCCGAAGACGAGGCCGCGCCCTGCGGAGAGGGTGGCGATGCGGTCGGACACAGCGGCGGCCATCGGTGACGCTCCTTTGCGGTTCATGTGTGCACGTGCACAGCTCGCGGCATGAAAGCAGCGATCGGGATTTCTGTGAACGTGCACACATCGTCGCATGTCTTCGCGAATCCCGTCAAGTCCAGGTCGCTAGGCTGTCGATCATGAGTACTTCCGCGCGTCGTCGCAGCACCGTGCACGACGTGGCGCGCGTGGCCGGGGTCTCGAGAGGAACCGTGAGCCGCGTGATCAACGGCGGCTACGTGTCGGACTCCGCACGCACCGCCATCGAAGACGCGATCCGGGAGGTCGGCTACGTGCCGAACACCGCGGCCCAGAACCTCGTGCGCCAGCGCACGCAGGCCATCGCGTTCATCGTGCACGAGCCGCACGCGCTGTTCCTCGAAGACCCCAACATCGGCGCGATCATGCTCGGCACCAACGAGACGCTGTCTGAGGCCGACTACCAGATGGTGTGCCTCGTGGTGGATTCCGAGCGAGACACCGAGCGCGTCGCCCGGTATCTGAACGGCGGTTTCGTCGACGGAGCCGTCATCGTCTCGGCACGAGCACAGGACCCGATCACCAAGGCCGTCATGCGGCTCGACCTGCCCGTCGCCTACGTCGGACACCCGCCCGATGTCGATGCCGCCTGGGTCGGCGTCGACAATCGCGGCGCCGCGCAGGCCGTGACGTCACGGCTGATCGCCACCGGGCGCACACGGGTCGGCATGATCGCCGCCGCCCTCGACCGCGACTCGGGCACCGATCGCCTCGCGGGCTTCACCGACGCGCTCGGCGACGCGTTCGACGCGGATCTCGTCGAGGAGGTGCCGCTGTACTCCTACGCCGATGGCGCAGCGGCCATGACCCGGCTGCTCGAGCGAGCGCCCGACATCGACGGCGTGTTCGCTGCCTCCGATGCGGTCGCGGCGGGCGCGATGTGGGCGCTTCGCGAAGCCGGGCGCCGCGTGCCGGAGGATGTGGGCGTGGTCGGCTTCGACAACAGCAGCTGGGCGACGCGCACCACCCCGCTGCTCTCGACCGTCGACCAGCCGGCCGAAGGGCTCGGGGCCGCGGCCGCAGCATCCGTGCTCGCGCAGCTGCGCGACGATCAGCGCCCCCGCGAGGGCATCATGCTGCCGACGCCGGTGGTGTGGAGAGACTCGGCCTGACCCGGGCTCAGGCGTGGTCGAGGGACTCGGTCTGAGCCCCTCTCCCCCAGCGGAACGGCGAGACCGTCGGGTCGCCCGCGATCCAGAACCGCCAGGGGAACGCCGCGGTGCCGGCGATGCCCGCCACCCCGACACGCGGCCCGGTCGCCACGTCGGTGATCGGTTCGTCACGCAGCCACAGCTCGGCGCGGGCGCCCTCGAACTCCTCGCCGGTGACCGCATCGATGCCGTCGTGGATCGGATGCCGCAGCCCCACCGCCTGTCCGAATCGCCCGGGCCCGCGGGCGAGGTCACGCAGCGCGGTCTTCGTGAGAGGCGTCTTCGCGCCGCGGCGCACCGCGACGGCATCCACCCCCGAGACGATCTCGCCCGCGCGCATCAGGATTCCACCCGCCTGACCCTCCGGCCCGCACACGACGTTGACGCACGAATGGATGCCGTGACTGAGGTAGACGTACAGATGCCCCGGCTCGCCCCACATCGTCGCATTGCGTGCGGTGCGGCCCATGCGCGCGTGCGAACCCGGGTCGGCCCGGGTTCCGGTGCCATGCCCGTGATAGGCCTCGACCTCGGTGAGCCGGATGCGCACCTCGGAGCCCGCGACGACCGTGCGCAGCTCGGCCCCGAGCAGCAGCGGGGCGACATCGACCGCCAGCCCGCTCAGCTCGGCGCGGGTGGCGCGGTGCAGCGGATCCGACGACATGGCGTCTAGAACTGCGGAGCCGTCTGGCACCACGAGGCGTCGAAGCCGGTGAGGGCCACGATCTCGTCTCCGGTGCGCAGGTCGAGCAGGTGCGTCTCGAGGTTCTGCGGCAGAGGCAGCAGCATCTGGTCGTAGGGGTTGTCTGCGAGGTCGGGAGCGATCACGACCGCGGCGTACTGCCCGCTCGGCGAGGCGCAGGCCTGCAGGATCGAATCCGTCGAATCGACCTCGACCAGCGGGGTCGCCTTTCCGTCGTCGTCGACCCGCACGACCGCCTGACCCGTCGGCATGCCGTCAGCGGCCCGCGCGACGACGTGACGCAGCGTTCCTCCCGGGAACGGCGTGATCGTGGTGGCGGTTCCGTAGTCGGGATCCGATGCCTCGAGCGGCACCTCCGTGCCGTCGGTGAGGTTCAGCTCGACGACCGTGCCGTCGAGGCGCTCCACGATGGCCGTGTACGTGCCGCGGGAGACGCCCTGGATCGTCGTCGCGAGCCCGAGGGACTGCACACCGGCATCTGTCGAGCGATCGACCAGCGACAGTGCACCGTCGAAGTCGATGAAGAGCACCGCGGCGGTGTCGGGCACGAACTGCCAGACGAAGATGTTCGCCTCTGTGCCGCCGACCTCGGTGACGACGGGCTCGTCGTCACCGCTGAGCGACTGGGTGACGAGCACGCTCGCGCGTCCCTCGGTATCGCTGAGCTCTTTGTCGGAGTAGCTGTAGCCGACGAGTCCGCCGCGGTCCGAGACCTGGATCGCGCCGACATAGCCGACCCCGGGGAGCGGCAGCTCGCGCTGGTTCCCGCCCTCGCGGTCCATCACGAGCAGCTTCGAGCCTTCGTCCTCCTCCAGCGAGACGACGAGCTGCGTCGACGTCGCTCGGAAGTCGTTGATGCTGTCGGCGGTGAACACCGGCACTGCCTCCTCGCCCGAGAGGTCGGTGCGGAAGATCGTGTCCTTGCCCTCGACGTCGCGGTGCAGCAGGAAGATGCTCGACGCGGGAGTCGAGAAGCTCGTCGTGAGGGTCGCGGCGGGTCCGCCTCCGGCGCCCACCGCGTCGGCGATGCTCACGGTGTAGTCGGTGTCGTCGTCGAGCGGCACGGTGAAGCGGATGCCGATGCCGCGGCCGGCCGCATCCAGCGTGAAGGGAACTGCGGGCTCGACCGTCACCTGGGACTCGTCGATCGCCGCAAGAGACTGGTTCGCCGTGAGGATGACGCGACTGCCCGAGGTCTCGATCGCCTCGGTCGGGTTCACCTGCACCTCGGTGATGCGCGGTCCCTGAGTCAGGCTGACGGCGCCGAGTCCGGCGCCGACCAGCACGAGGATGCCGAGCACGGCGCCGAGGGCCAGGAGGAATCGGCGGTCGCGAGGGGAAGCGGGATTATCGGGCTTCGGCTCCTTCGCGGGCTTGGGCTCCTTCGCGGGCTTGGGCTCCCTGGCCGGCTTCGGTTCCTTCGCGGGCTTCGGCTCCTTCGCGGGCTTCGGCGCTTTGGCGGGCTTCCGCTTCTCAGGTGCCGGGGATGACTCGTCGGTCGCAGAGGAAGCGGGGGCCACGTAGTCGATCGAGGAGTGAGCCGCGAACGTGGTCGTCGAGTCGGCATCCGGCGCGACGAAGGTCGAACGCGTCGGCCGCTCGTCACCCTTCGGGCGAGCCGCAGCGCCCCCACCACCGGTCGTTGAGCGAGCCGCAGGCGAGTCGAAACGCGGCTCCGCAGCGGAAGACGCCTCGTCGCGGTCGGCTCCGCCGTCGTCATCAGACGCGGGAGCCGACGCGGCCGCCTCGGCCTCGCGGGCGGCGCGCATCTCGGCGCGCGTGCGAGGCGCCGCCGGCAGGTCGGGGCGCTCGTCGTCAGTACTCATACGGGTCCTGCGGTTCGTCGATCGGCGTGACCGAGTTCGGCTCGACGTGCAGCGATCCGTCGGCATCCGCCTTGATCGTGCCCTCGATCTCGACCCACTGGCCGGTGTCGAACTCGCCGGCATCGATCGTCACGGGCAGTGTCGCCGGCTGCGCGTCGATCACGCAGTGCGTGATGACAAGGCGCGTGAGGTTGACCGCATCGGCGTCCGTGGGGGTCACGAATCCGGTCAGGGTGACCGTCTTGCCGTCGTAGGCGGCGGTGTTGGTCGCCGTCGCGAACACGCTCGCCCAGTCGCCCACGCCGAAGGTCGAGGTGTCGGCGACTCCGAGGGTCACGTCGTCGGCGCCCGCGAACAGCGCGGTCTGCTCGCCGACCCGTGACATCGCGAGCTCGACCGACAGCGATGCGGGCGGCAGCACGAGAGCGGCGACGACGACGCCCGAGGCGATCACCCCGCCCGTCACCGTGCCGACGACGGCGAGGCTGCGGCGCGGTGCGGCCGGTGCATCCGCGTCATGAGCGTGTCCGTGGTCGTGACCGTGATCGTCCTCTTCGCCGAGCGGCAGCGTGCACGACCAGATGGCCCCCGCGAGGGTCACGACGGCCGCGGCGCACGCGAACCACACCGACTCCGGGCTGATGTAGAGGTTGAGCCGGCCGGTGAGACCGAGTCCGAGAGTCACGACCGAGATGACGGTGGCGAGGCCGATGCCGAGCCAGCGCGAGCCGAGGGCGCGGGCGCGAGCGCGGGAGGCCTCGTGATCGGTGTGCGTGCCGGTGTGGGCGTGATCAGACAAAGACGTTCACCCCGATCCCGATCGCGAAAGCGGCGAAGAGCACGACGCCCACGATGCCGACGAGCGTGCGAGTGGTGAAGGTCGTGCGCATGAGCGCGAGCATCTTGACGTCGACCAGCGGACCGACGAGCAGGAACGCCACGAGCGCGCCGGAGGAGAACGTCGAGGCGAACGACAGTGCGAAGAACGCGTCGACGTTCGAGCAGATCGCGACGGTCATGGCGAGGGCCATCATCGCGAGGATCGACAGCACCGGGTTCGATCCGATCGCCAGCAGCACGTCCCGAGGGATGAGCACCTGCACGGCCCCGGCGAGCGCCGAGCCGATCACGAGCGCCGGCATCACCGCACGCAGCTCGACGAGGAACTGGGTCAGGCTGCGACGCACCGGGGTGCCCGGTTCATGGGTGACGCGGTCGCACGTGTCGATGAACCGCTGCGTGAGCAGCGAGTCGGGCGAGGGGTGACGACTGTAGATCCAGCCGATCAGGTTCGCGATCAGGTAGCCGCCGATCAGGCGGGCGACCAGGATGCCGTCGTCGAAGCCGAACGCCGCATGCGTGGTGAGAATGACGATCGGGTTCACGATCGGAGCGGCGATCAAGAAGGTGAGCGCCTCGGCGGGGGCGAGGCCCCGCATCATCAGGCCGCGGGCGAAGGGCACGTTGCCGCATTCGCATACCGGGATCAGCATGCCGAGCAGCGACAGCACGGCGCGACGCGCCCAGGCGCGCTTCGGAAGCCAGCGGTGGATGACGTCGGCGGGCAGCCACACCTGCACGACGATCGACAGCAGCACGCCGAGGATCACGAACGGCAGTGCCTCGATCAGCACACTCAACGCGAGCGTCAGGCCGTCCTGCGCCCTGTCGGGAAGACTGGCGGCGAACAGGGTCGGCACGAACCGGTCGACCAGGAACAGTGCCGCCACGATCGCAGCGCCGAACCCCACCCCGACCCACGGCGAGCGCGGGGATCGGGAGGGTCGGTGCGAGTGCACAGTCCGTGGAGCGGCCTGGGTGGTCACGCGTTCGCTGCCTCTTCGGCATCGCGCTTGTTGGTGCAGGAGGCGCACAGTCCGAAGATGTCGACGACGTGCGCGGCATCCGTGAATCCATGCAGAGCCGCGGTGCGATGCGCCCACTGCTCGACGTCCGTGGCCTCGATCTCGACCGTGAGCCCGCAGTTGCGGCAGATCAGGTGGTGGTGGTGGCCCTGCGTCGTGCAGGCGCGGTAGAGCGCCTCGCCTTCGGGGCTCTGCAGCGAGTCGGCGTCGCCGGCTGCGGCGAGTCCGGCCAGGGCCCGATAGACCGTGGCGAGGCCGATGCCGGTGTTGTCGTCGCGGAGCGAGGCGTGCAGGTTCTGCGCGCTGACGAATCCTCGCGCATCGGCGAGGGCTTCGCGCACGCGATCGCGCTGCCAGGTGTTCCGCTGAGCCATACCGACGATTCTAGGCGCGCCGCCCTTGCCGGGCCCTGGGAGCGTCAGGCGCGCACGCGGCGCACCCCGCCGCGTGCGCGCTGGACGATCCAGCACACGACGTAGATGGTGAACGACAGGGTGGTGATGTACGGACTCACCGGCAGGGTGCCGGCGAGCGCGAGCAGGATGCCGCCGACGGCCGACACGAAGCCGAACAGTGCCGCGAGCAGCGGCACGGCCACCGGCCCCGCGGTGATGCGCATCGCGGCGGCCGCAGGTGTCACGAGCAGTGCCATGACGAGCAGTGCTCCGATGATGTGCACGCTGACCGCGACGATCAGGCCGAGCAGCACCATGAACAGCAGACTCACCGCACGCGTGGGCACGCCGCGGGCGGCGGCCGACTCGGGGTCGAGCGAGTCGAAGCGCAGCGGGTTCCACATGAGCAGCAGTCCGAGCAGCACGACGATGCTGATGCCGAGCAGCCAGCCGAGGTCGGGGCTCGAGACAGAGACGATCTGCCCGGTGAGCAGGCTGAAGCGGTTGGCGCTGCGTCCGTCGTAGAGCGACAGGAACAGGATGCCGAGGCCGAGGCCGAACGGCATGAGCACGCCGACGATCGAGTTGCGGTCGCGGGCCTTGGCCCCGAGGACCCCGATCAGGATCGCCGCGACCAGTGCGCCGCCGAGAGACCCGACCACCACGCTGCCGCCGAACAGCAGCGCCGCGGCGGCACCGGCGAACGACAGCTCGCTCACCCCGTGCACGGCGAATGCGAGGTCGCGCTGCATCACGAAGACGCCGATGAGTCCGCCGACGATGCCGAGCACCGCTCCCGCGATGATCGAGTTGGCGAGCAGGGCGACGAGCTCGCCGTAGTCCTGGAACGAGAAGACGTCGCTCCAGTCGACCGCGTGGACGATGCCGGTCATGACGTTCATGCGGCACCCCCGTGATCGTGATCGTGCGCGTGCTCGTGGTGGGGCTCGGCATCCGGCACTCCGACGACGACCAGCCGGTCGCCCGCCCGCAGCACGAACACCGGGGTGCCGTAGAGCTCGGTGAGCACCCGCGTCTGCAGCACCTCTTCGGGGGTGCCGAGCACGAAGCGGCCACCCGCGATGTAGAGGATGCGGTCGACACGGCCCAGGATCGGGTTGATGTCGTGGGTCACGAACAGCACTGCTGCACCGCGATCGCGACGCTGACGGTCGATGATGTCGGTGACGGCGACCTGATTCGCGAGGTCGAGGTTCGACAGCGGCTCGTCGCAGAGCAGCAGGCTGGGCTCGTCGGCCAGGGCCTGCCCGACGCGCAGTCGCTGCTGCTCACCGCCCGAGAGCAGGCCGACCCGGCGGTCCGCGTAGTGAGAGGCCCCGACCGAGGCGAGCAGCTGGTCGACCTTGGCTTTGTCGCCGCGGTGCGGGATCGGGAAGCCGAAGCGGCTGCCCTGCACCCCGAGCGCCACGAGATCGCGGGCCCGCATGCTCGTGTCAGGGGCGAGCGAGCGCTGCTGCGGGATGTAGCCGATGCGCGGATTGCCCTTGCGCACGGGCCCGCCCGCGACGGTGATCTCGCCGGCCGAGAGCGGCTGCAGGCCCAGGATGCTGCGCAGCAGCGTGGTCTTGCCCGAACCCGACGGCCCGAGCACGGCGATGAACTCGCCGGGTTCGACCGTGAGGTCGAGGCCCGACCACAATTCCCTGTCACCGCGCTGGAGGGCGGCTCCCCGCACCTCGAGTACGGGGTTCGTCGTCTCGGCTCCTGCCCGCGCGTCGGCGGCGGCGCTCACGACTGGAGCGCGTCGGCGAGGCTCTGGATCGCGTCACTCATCCACTCAGAGTACGACGATCCGTCGGGGAGCAGCTCCGTGAAGGCGACGACGGGGATGCCGGCATCCGTCGCGGCATCCTCGACGCGCTGCGTCTCGGCACCACCGGTCTGTGCGTTCGTGAGCACGGCCGCCACATCTCCGCTCTCGACGACGTTGAGCGTCTCGAGCAGTGTCGCGGGGGCGACATCGCTGCCCTCCTCGACCGATTCGGCGAAGCCCTCGGGCGTGACATCGGTGAGTCCGGCGGCCTCGGCGAGGTAGCCGGGCACCGGCTCGGTGATGATCACGTTCGCAGCCGCGGCATCCGCCTTGAGCGTCTCGAGATCGGCCTCGAAGCCCTCGAGGTCAGCGACGATCTCCTCGGCGTTGGCGGTGAAGTCGGCCTCGCCGTCGGGGTCGAGCTCCGCGAGCTCCTCGGCGATCGTCTCGACGACGTGGATCATCGTGTGCGGGTCGAACCAGACGTGCTCGTTGAACCCCTCGATGTGGTCGTGACCCTCGTGGCCTTCTTCGCCCTCGGCGTGGTCGTGCTCCTCCTCAGCCGCTCCTTCTGACTCGTCGGAGTGCCCCTCGTTGCCGGGGAAGTCATGCGAGAACTCGACCGCGGTGATCACGTGCGGGTCGCTGGCATCCTGCAGCAGCGTGTCGATGAACGCGTCATAGCCGCCGCCGTTCTCGATCACGAGGTCGGCCTTCTGCACGGCGAGGCGATCGCGTGCCGATGCCTCGTACGAGTGGGGATCCTGGGTTGCCGAGGTGATGATCGAGGTGACGTCGATGCGGTCGCCTCCGATCTGGGCCGCGAGCGAGCCGTAGACGTTGGTGCTCGCCACGACCGTCACCGCGTCGTCGTCGCCCCCGCCCGCTGCGGGAGCGGCGGAGCATCCGGCCAGCGAGAGTGCGGCGACGGATGCCAGGGCGAGGGCGACGAGCGGCTTCTTCATGATCCCACTCTAAACGCTAATGAGAACCATTATCAAATCGGCCGGGAATTGATGGGGCGTTGCGCGCCCGTCTGCAGGACCGAGGCACGGATGCAGGACGAGAAGCCGTGTTCTCGTCCTGCATCCGTACTTTCTTCCCGCAAATGACTCCCTGCGAACGACTCAGTGCGACCGGCTCAGTGCGACCGGCTCAGCCGATCAGACCGGGTGCGATCCACACGGTCGAATCCGCCGGCACTGCACCGTCTGAGACCGAACCGAGCACGACATCCGCGGCATCCGCCCCGAGGTCGAACGGCTCGGCGCCGAAGTTCGTCACGATCTGCCATCCGTTCGGGCGGGCGAATCGCAGCACATCGGGGCGACCTGTCTCGATCCACTCGAGACGCTCGTCGGTCTGCAGCTCGCGACGCAGGCGCAACGCCTCACGGTAGAGCGACAGCGTCGACGACGGGTCTGCCTCCTCGACATCCACTGCGTACTCGGCGAACCACTCGGGCTGCGGCAGGTGCGCATCGCCGGCGCCGAAGCCGAAGGACGAACCCGATGCCGTCCACGGCAGCGGCACGCGGCATCCGTCGCGACCGAGGCCGTCGAACACCGCGCCGCGGAAGAACGCGGGATCCTGGCGCTGCTCGGGGCCGATCTCGGCGACCTCCTGCAGGCCGAGCTCCTCGCCCTGGTAGAGGTAGGTGCTGCCCGGCAGCCCGAGCAGCAGCAGCGTCGCGGCATGCGCCCGACGCCGCCCCGCCTCGCGGTCGAGCTGCTCCTCGGGCCCGCCCGCGGCCACCCACTCGACACCCTGCTTGACGCCCGTGCGCCCGGCCATCGGGGCGAGACCGTACCGCGTCGCGTGCCGCGTGACGTCGTGGTTCGAGAGCACCCACGTCGTCGACGAGCCGGTCGCATCGGACTGCGCGAGGTTGTCGGTGATGATCGTGCGGAACTGCGTCGCGTCGAAGTCGGCCACGAGCAGGTCGAAGTTGAACGCCTGACCGAGCCCCTCGGCCGATGCGTACCTGGCGCGACGCTCAGGCGTGCTCACCCAGGCTTCGGCGACGGCCGTGCGAGGCGGGTCGTACTCGTTGAAGACCCGCCGCCACTCGGCATAGACCTCGTGCACGTCATCGCGGTCATGCAGCGGGTGGTTGCCATCGTGCGGCAAGAGCTCCAGCTCAGCGGTGCTCGGCAGCGGCTCACTCAGGTCCTTCGTGAGCATGTGCGCCACGTCGATGCGAAAGCCGTCGACCCCACGGTCCGACCAGAACCGCAGGGTCGTCAAGAAGTCCTCACGCACCTCGGGGTGGTCCCAGTTGAGGTCGGGCTGCTCGGGGGCGAAGCTGTGCAGGTACCACTGCCCGTCGTCGACCCGCTCCCACGCCGACCCGCCGAACGCGGCGGTCCAGTCGGTCGGGGGCTCGGAGCCGTCCTCGCCGGCACCCTCGCGGAAGATGTACCGCTCCCGGGCGGCCGAGCCGCGTCCTGCGGCGAGCGCCTCCTGGAACCACTCGTGCAGATCAGACGAGTGGTTCGGCACGATGTCGACGACCACGCGGATGCCGCGCTCGTGCAGAGCGGCGACCATGTCGTCGAAGTCGTCGAGCGTGCCCAGGCGCGGGTCGACGTTGCGGTAGTCGGCCACGTCGTACCCGCCGTCGGCCAGCGCCGACGGGTAGAACGGGCTCAGCCACACGGCGTCGATGCCGAGGTCACTCAGGTAATCGGCCCGCGAGACGATGCCCGGGATGTCACCGAGCCCGTCGCCGTTCGCGTCCGCGAAGCTGCGGGGGTAGATCTGATACACGGCGGCCTGTCGCCACCATGCTGCCGTCGTGTCGTCGCGGGTCTCGGTGAGAAGCGCATCGGTCATGAGGGGTACTGCTCCTTCGTGTTGCGGTCTGCGGTCGGGTGTGGGGGCGTTTCGCCTCGTCGCTGCGCCCCTCGCTCAACGAGCGGCACGGGGCGCTCGACGAGCGATATCCGGTCGTCGAGCGAGCGAAGCGAGACGAAACGCATGTGTCAGCCCTTGACGGCGCCCTGCGTGACGCCCTCCATGACGAAGCGCTGCGTGAACAGGTACGCCAGGATCGCCGGGGCCATCGCCATCAGGTACGAGGCGAACGACACGTTGTAGTTGTTGCTGAACTGGGTCTGGAAGAGGTTCTGCCGCACCGGGAGCGTCTGCAGCGCGGGATCGGAGATGATCAGCGACGGCATCATGAAGTCGTTCCACGCGTAGAGGAAGGCGAAGATCCCGACCGTCGCGCTCATCGGCGCGAGCAGGGGGAAGATCAGCTGCCAGAACGTCTGCCACGTCGTGGCGCCGTCGATGCGCGCGCTCTCCTCGAGCTCGATCGGGATCGACCGCAGGAACGCCGTGAACAGCAGCACGCTGAAGCTCAGCTGGAACATCGTCGCGAGGATGATCACGCCGAACGGGTTGTCGAGTCCGACCCAGCCGGTGAGCTGGATCTGGGGCAGAGCGACGACCGGGAACGGGATGAACATCGCGGCGAGCAGGTAGAAGAACGAGTAGCGGAACAGGCGGTGGTCCCAGTTGCGCACGATCGCGTACGAGGCGAATGCGGCGAGCACGATGGTCGCGATGACCGTTCCGGCCGTGACCAGCAGGGAGATGCCGGCACCGACCGGGAACTTCGTGAGGTTCCACGCCTCGACGAACCCGTCGATGCTGAACGGAGCCGGCAGCGAGAAGGCGTTGCCGTCGACCGCCTGACCGGTGGTCTTGAAGGCCATCGAGATCGTCACGTAGAGCGGCAGCAGCACGGTCACGGCGCAGAGGATCAGGATGATCGTGCCCGACCAGTTGACGCGCTCCATGCGGACGCGCGGCTTCTTGCCCGTGGTGGGGATGGTGGTGAGTGTCTGCGTCGACATCAGAGTGCGTTCCTTCCGCGGGTCAGCGAGAGCTGCAGCAGGGAGATGAGCACGGCGACGATGAAGAAGATCGTCGCGTTGGCCATCTGGTAGGCGTAGTCGCCGCCGTTGAAGCCCGCGATGATCGTCATCGCGACGCTGCGGGTGGAGGTGCCGGGTCCGCCGTTGGTGAGTCCGACGATGATGTCGTAGGCGTTGAGGAAGCCCTTGAACCCGAGGATCACGTTGATCACCACGTAGCCCGCCACGAGCGGCAGCGTGATGCGGAACAGCTGCTGCGTCTTGTTCGCCCCGTCGATGCTCGCCGCCTCGTAGACCTCGCCCGGCACCGAGAGCAGGCCTGCGATGTAGATCAGCAGCGTGCCGGGAACGGCCTGCCATGCAGTCACGATCACGATCGCGACCCAGGCGAGATCGGGATTCGCGAGAAGGCTGGTCGACAGCCACGGGATGCCGGTGGCCGCACCCGCCGCAGGGAGGGAGTTGGAGAACAGGAAGTTGAAGACGTAGGCGATGATGATGCCCGAGATCACCATCGGGATCACGAAGATCGTGCGGAGCCCGGTCTTGAATCGGATGCGGGAGGTCAGCCCGACCGCGAGCATGAAGGCGACCACGTTGACGACGATCACCGTGGCGATGGAGAAGCCGAACGTGAACAGGTAGCTCTGCAGGATGGCCGGGTCGCTGAACATCGCGATGTAGTTCGTCAGCCCGTTGAAGCTCCACTCGCCGATGCCGATCGAGTCGGTGAAGCTGAAGAAGATGCCCATGACGCCGGGCACCGTGATCGCGAGCGTGAAGATCACGAGCGTCGGCAGCAGGAAGAGGTAGTAGATCGGCTCGACCTTGCGGGTGCGGCGACCGAGCTTGCGGGTGCCGCCCGTGACGATCGCCGTGGTGTCGGTCGTCGGGGTGTTCGGCTTGGTGATGTTCGACGCGGCGGGAGTCGCCGCGGGATTCGGCAGAGCGGTGTTCGTCATGGCGTGGACTCCTCTGTCTCGCCGGATGCTGAGTCCTCACCGGAGGCATTGTCCTGGGTCGACGGGATGGGCGCGCGGAATGCGATCCTGGCCCAGTCGGCATCCATGGTGCGCAACGTGGAGGTGGTGGACGCGCCGAGCACCATCGCCTGCGCGTAGTTGAAGACCGGAAGGGTGCGGGGCACGAGCACCGAGGGGCCCTGGTAGATCTGCCCGTTGTCGTAGTACTCGACCATGCCCTCGACCCGCGGGTCATCCGGCGCCGGAGCGTCCTTCGTCGGAGTGAAGCCGAGCTGCGAGGCGTTGTACTCCTCGATGTGCTCGGGCAGGAACAGGTACTCCAGGAAGTCGCGGGCGGCCTCCTGGTGGCGCGATCCCTCGGGGATCATCGCGGCGAGGTCCATGTTGACGCGCACGCCGAGGTCGGCGGGGTCATCCGTCATCGGCAGCGGGAAGGTGCCGAGTTCGAGGTCGGGCGCGGTCTTCTCGATCTCGCTGAAGGCCCACGGTCCCTGCAGGTACATCGCGGCCTCGCCCTTGCCGAAGGCGAGGTTGCCGTCGCCGTAGCCTCGGCTCGCGGCATCCGCGTTGGTGTAGTTGTCCACCAGCGTCATCATGCGGTCCATGGGCTCTGCGAAGTCGTTCTCGAAAGAGACCTCCGAGTCGGGCCCGACCTCAGTGCCCTCTTCGGCGAGAGTGTCGAAGAAGTCGATCACGTCGACCGAGCCGCCCGCCGTGTAGTCGTACCAGCCCTGAGCGACCGTCCAGTCGTCCTTGAAGGTGGCGTAGAACGGGTCGATGCCCGCCTCCTTCAGCTGGTCGCACACCGCGAGGAGCTCGTCCCAGGTCTGCGGGACCTCGAGACCCTGCTGCGCGAAGACCTCCTTGTTGTAGATGACTGACGCCCCCATCACGGAGTACGGCAGTGCACTCGTGCGACCCTCGCACGACCCGTACTGCTCCATGAGCGGCTGCAGGTCGTCGCGGATGGTCGAGGCGGCCTCGGTGCCCGACAGATCGGTGAGCGCGCAGCGCTGCACGAAGCGGGCGATCTCGTAGTTGTAGTTGGCGAGCATGATGTCGGGCGGGTTGCCCCGCACGAAGCTGGCCGAGACGACGTCGACACCCGAGGTGTCGATCTCGACGCGCACCTTGTCTTGCGAGGCGTTGTACTGCGCGACGAGCTCGGTCATGAACTCGATCGCCTCGCGCTTGCTGAACGTGAAGCGGATGGTCTCGGTTCCGCCGGCCGTCGAGCAGCCGGTGAGGGCGGCCCCGACCAGGGCGAGAGCGGCCGCACCGGCGACGATCTGCGCCGGGCGTGGAGGTTTCACAGACACCGTTGTCCTTTCGTCCTGTAGATCCGCAGACTAAATCTAGTGAGCGAATTAACTTCGATGAACGGTACTGTCTCATGTGAACGAGAGTGAGGTCAAGACCCATGACCGAAGTATCCGCAGGTCTGGGCACCGGACGAGCCAGCGTCGGCGCCATCCTCGACTTCGCATGGGCCGCCGGCGAGTTCACCGCGACCGAGGCGATGGCGACCACCACGCTGACCCGCTCGACCGCGATCGACGCGATCGACACCCTCGTCAGCGCCGCGGTGCTGCAGGAACTCCCCAACGCGCGGGTGGCCGGGAGCTACCGGGCCGGGCGCCCCGCGAGGCGCTTCGTGCTGGCATCCGATCTCGGCGTCGTCGTCGGTGTGGATGCCGGAGACACCCACCTCGCGGTCACGATCTCCGACCCGCTCGAGCGCACCCTCGTGCACCACCGCACCGACCTCGACTCCGGCCAGTCGGCGCATGCGCGACGCGCGACCATCCTCGGACAGATGCAGCTCGCACTCGACGAGGCCGGCGTCGACCGCACCGAGATCCTCGCGATCTGCGTCGGAGTGGCTGCTCCCGTCAACAGGGCCGGCATCTCACCGCCGCACCCCGACGGCTTCTGGGAGCGCACCAACCCGGGGCTCGCCGAGGCGCTGGCCGACTGGGCGCCCGTCGTCGAGATCAAGAACGACGCTCAGCTGGCCGCGATCGCCGAAGGCTCGGCAGGGGCTGCGGTCGGATGCCGTGACTACGTCGCCCTGCTCGCGAGCGAACGGTTCGGCGGGGGTGTCGTCGTCGACGGCCATGTGCTGCACGGTGCGCACGGCGGCGTCGGCGAGGGCGTCGTGTTCGACCACATCATCGGGGTCGGGTCGGCCTTCGGGCTGCGCTACGCGCTGCAGGACCAGGTGCGCGCAGGTGTCGAGAGCGGCGAGATCTCGCCGGAATCCGCGATCGGGCGGCTCGCGCGCGAGGACCGCATCGACCCGCGGATCGTGTTGACCGCGGCATCCGCCGGTGATGCCGACGCGCTGCTCGCGACCGCACGCGTCGGCGCAACGCTCGCTCGAGTCGTCGGCGTGCTGGGCAGCATGTACGACCCGGCGCGCGTGATCATCTGCGGCGGGGTCGCCGAGAGCATCGCCCCCGTGCTCACGGCCGCACGCGAGGTGCTGCCGACCCAGCTTCACCTGCCGGCACCCGAGATCCTCGCCTCGACGCTCGGCGCTGAGGTCGTGTCGATCGGCGCCGTCGCGACGGCTCGCATGGCCGCCCGCGAGGTGGCCGTGCCATTGCTGGCGGAACGGCGCCTCAGCGCGGTGAGCTGACGAGCTGGCCGACGTTCCGGCCGTTCCTCCTCGGAAAACGGAGAGCATCGGTGCGCGCCGCGGCGAGTCGAGGGGCGAATTGCCGCGGCGCACAGGAATGGTCTGCGGTTTCCCGCGCGGATGCCGGGCGCGGATGCCGCGGCGCGGACCGCGGGCCGCGACATAATCGACCCGTGCGAGAACCCGAGCCGCAGCGCTCCCCGTCATCGATCGAGCTGCTCCTGGACGCAGAGGCCGAGGCCGCGATCCGGGCCGAATGGGATGCTCTCGCCACGCGCGGCCTGTCGAGCCTCGCGGGGCACACATCGGCGAGCAACCGCCCTCACATCACGATGGTCGCGCGCCTCGGCCTTGCGCCGCCGGACCGGGGTTTCCTCGCCGGCATCCCGTCGTTCCCGATCGCGCTCGGCGCTCCCCTGCTCTTCGGATCCGGGGATCGCCGCGTGCTGGCGCGCAGCATCGTCCCCAGTCCCGAGCTGCTCAGCCTCCGCGAGACGATCCTCGCCGCCGTCGGGCCGGGTGACGACGCCCCGCACACCGCGCCCGGCGAGTGGATGCCGCACGTCGCGCTCGCCCGCCGGCTGCGCGTCGCCGACCTCGCGACGGCGCTGGATCTCATCGGCGGTGACATCCACGCTCACTCGTGCAACGTGCGGCACTGGGACCCCGCCACCGCGCAGATCACGACCCTCGCGGAGCTGCGTCAGGCGTAGCCGGTCGACCGGCGGAGCTCGGCCCGAGGCGCGCCTCAGCCTGGTGAGCGGAGCGAGTCGCGCTGCACGCGCGCGGCGACATCCTGCAGGGCTCGCAGCACACGCCTGACCGCCGTGTAGGCCAGCGCATCCGGCCGAGCCAGCACGTCGACGTGGCGGATCAGATCGACATCCGACAGCGGCCTGAGAACGAGGCCGTCCACAGCCAGAGGCGTAGCCGTGGCGCGAGGCATGACGGCGATCGCCGCCCCGGCCCGCACGACCTCGGCAGTCACCGAGAACTCGTTGATGCGATGAGAGATTCGCAGCGGTGCACCAGACAGCGCGGCGAGATGGTCGAGCACTCCCGCGAGAGGGAATCCCTCATGCACCGCCACCCATTCCTCGTCGCGGAGGTCGGCGAGGGAGATCTCCGCTCGGCCGGCGAGACGGTGACCTGCGGGGAGGGCGATGTCGAGCGGCTCCTCGACGAGCGGGACCGCGACGACCCGATCCGCCGGCCAGAGGGCGTCGTGCGCGAGCCGATGGGCGATCACGAGATCGTGGTCTGCGGTGAGCCCGGGGAAGTCTCGGTGCGGGACGTCGGCATCGGCGAGGCGGACGGCAGGGCTCCCGTCGAGTTCCCTCAGGAGCGGGCCGAACAGCGCAAGGCCCGCACTGTTGAACGACGACACCCGCACCGGCCTGTCGCCCGCTTCGAGGAGCGCCCCGATCGAGTCGCGTGCAGCAGTCAACGCCTCATCGACCCGGGTGCTCGCCGCGGCGAGCGCCTCCCCCGCCGCGGTCAGGATCAGGACTCGACCCCGACGCACAGTGAGCGGCAGGGGCACCGTCGACTGCAGAGTCGCGAGCTGCTGCGAGACCGCCGACGCCGAGACTCCGAGAGCGGCCGCGACGGCCGTGACGCTGCCCCGGTCGCGGAGCTCTCGGAGCAGTCTAAGGTGAGTCGGTTCCATAAGGGCAACCTTATGGGAACTGTAAGAAGATTCCCCTTGGTCTTCATGGTCAGGATCGCCAGAGTGAGTACATGCCTCGTCGTCCCTCTCGCGATCTGCTCGTCGACGTTCTGCTCGTCGCCGTCGCGGCGGTGTGGGGCGCGAGCTTCGTCGCGGCCAAGGGTCTCGCCCTCGAGGTGGGCGTCGCCCCCGCTGTCGCACTGCGGTTCCTCATCGCGGCGGTCGCTCTCGGCGTGATCTGCGCAGCGCGCAGGGAGCGGATGCCGCGCGGGCGCGGGCTCGCCGTCGCCGTCCTCCTCGGCCTCTCCCAGGCCGCCATCATCGGGCTCGAGACCTGGGGCGTCCATCTCACCTCGGCGACCAACGCCGGCCTGCTCATCAGTCTCGCGCTCGTGTTCACCCCGGTGCTCGAGAGCCTCGCCGCGCGGTCGTGGCTCCCGCGCTCATACTTCGTCGCCGCCGTCGCGGCCGTGGTAGGAGTCGCCCTTCTCGTGTCTGACGGCGGACTACGGATGCCGAGCGCAGGCGACGCCCTGGTGATCGCGGCGGCGGTCGTGCGCGCGCTGCACGTGACGGCGAGCGCCAGGCTCACCCGCGACCGACGAGACAGCACGCTCGCTGTCGTCCTGGTGCAGCTCATCGTCTGCGCAGGGACCGCCTCACTGGTCGCAGGGGCGGAGCTGCCCGCAGCGGTCGCACGACTCGACGGAGCGGGGTGGGCGAACATCCTGTTCCTCGGCCTGATGTGCTCGGTGTTCGCGTTCGTCGTCCAGCTCTGGGCGGTGCGGCGCACCTCTGCGACGCGCGCCAGCATCCTCATGGGCACCGAGCCGGTCTGGGCACTGCTGGTCGGAATCCTGCTCGCCGGCGAGAGCGTCGGCGCCGTCGGCCTGCTCGGCGCCGCTCTCATCGTCGCAGCGTCGTACGCGGGGCAGGCGATCGAACGCCGTCACCGGCACCGCGTTCTCGACACCACGACCCGTGAGCGCGGCGCCCGCGATCCCGTCACCGCTGGGCAGGTTACTCGCGCCCGTGATCCCGGCGTGTGACGCGACGGCCGGGTATCACTCGACGAGCAGCGCGGGCTCCTCGAGAACGGATGCCACGTCGGCGATGAAGCGGCTCATGCCGTCGCCGTCGATCACGCGGTGGTCGAACGAACCCGCGACCGTGGTGACCCAGCGGGGGCGCACCTCGCCGTCGACGACCCACGGCTTCTGGCTGATCGTGCCCATGGCCACGATGCCCGCCTCGCCGGGGTTGATGATCGGCGTGCCGGCATCCATCCCGAACACGCCGATGTTGGTGATGGTGATCGTGCCGCCCTGCTGGTCGGCGGGGCTCGTCTTGCCCTCGCGGGCGGTGAGCGTCAGACGGTTCAGCGCGCGGGCGAGGTCCTTCATGCTGAGGTCCTGTGCGTCCTTGATGTTCGGCACGAGCAGTCCTCGAGGCGTCGCCGCGGCGATCCCGAGGTTCACGTAGTGGCGCACCGAGATCTCGGCGCCGCCCTCGGTCTCGATCCAGGCGGCGTTGACCATCGGGGTGCGGCGCGCGGCCCAGATGACAGCTCGGGCCATGATCAGCAGCGGCGAGACGCGGATGTCGGCGTAGTCGGGTGATGCCTTGAGCCGCTTCACGAGCTCCATCGTGCGGCTCGCGTCGATCTCCTTCCACACGGTGACGTGCGGGGCGGAGTAGGCGCTCTGCACCATCGCCGACGACGTGGCCTTGCGCACCCCCTTGACCGGGATCGACTCCGTGCGGTCGTCGGACACCGGGGCGGATGCCTGCGCTGCCGACACTCCACGGGCGAGGCCAGCCGGCGTGCTCTGCGGCGCGGGAACGGTCTCTTCGCGCACGGCTCCCCACTCCGGCGTCTCGATGTTGCGGAAGACACTCGCCTGCGATGCGTGGGTCACGACGTCGTCGCGCGTGACCTCGCCGTCTGCGCCGGTCGGCGTGACGGTCGTCAGATCGACGCCCAGGTCGCGGGCGAGCTTGCGGATCGGGGGCTTGGCGATCACGCCGACCGACGAGCGCACCGGGCGCTCTGCCGGACGCTTGCGGCGGGATGTCGCGCCGCCGCCGGTGCCGTAGCCGACGAGCACCGAGCCGCCGCCCTCTTCGGGCGCGGGTGCCTCGGCAGTCGCGATCTTGCCGGGACCTGCATCGTCGCGAGCATCCGTCACGAACGTGATGATCGGGGATCCGACCTCCACAGTCGCCCCCTCGGCGGCGAGCAGTTCGCCGACGACGCCGGCGTGCGGCGAGGGCAGCTCGACGAGCGACTTGGCCGTCTCGATCTCGCAGATGACGTCGTTGATGGCGACGGTGTCACCGGGCGCGACCTTCCACGCCACGATCTCGGCCTCGGTCAGGCCCTCCCCCACGTCGGGGAGGTTGAAGTTCTGCGTGCTCATGTGCGGTCCTTTCGGCGTTTCGTCTCGCTGCGCTCGCTCAACGGCCAGGGAAACTCAGTAGGCCAGCGAACGGTCGACGGCCTCGAGGATGCGGTCGGCATCCGGGAGGTAGGTGCCCTCGAGCTTCGCGGGCGGGAAGGGGGTGTCGTAGCCCGAGACGCGCAGCACGGGGGCTTCGAGAGCGTAGAAGGCGCGCTCCATGACGGTCGCCGCCACCTCGCTGCCGATGCTTGTGAAGCCCTGCGCCTCCTGCGCATAGACCATGCGTCCGGTCTTGCGCACCGAGTTCAGGATCGGCTCGTAGTCGATGGGCGACAGCGAGCGCACGTCGACGACCTCGCAGCTGGTGCCCTCGGACTCGGCGAGCGCCGCGGCCTGCAACAGCGTCGTGACCATGGCGCCGTGCCCGACGAGGGTGACGTCGGAGCCCGTGCGCACGACACGGGACGAGTGCAGCGGAGCGGCCGACCCGTCGAGCTCGACCTCGCCCTTCTGCCAGTAGCGGCTCTTCGGCTCCATGAAGATCACGGGGTCGTTCGACGCGATGGCCTCCTGGATCATCCAGTAGGCGTCGTTGGGCGTCGACGGCGAGACCACGCGCAGACCCGGGGTGTGCGCGAAGTACGCCTCGGGGCTCTCCTGGTGGTGCTCGACGGCGCCGATGTGCCCGCCATACGGGATGCGGATCACGATCGGCAGACTGAGCCTGCCCTCGTGCCGGTTGGTGAGCTTGGCGAGCTGCGTCGTGATCTGGTCGAACGCCGGGAACACGAACCCGTCGAACTGGATCTCGATCACGGGACGGAACCCTGCCATCGCGAGTCCGATCGCGGTGCCCACGATGCCTGACTCGGCGAGAGGCGTATCGAGCACGCGCTTGTCGCCGAAGTCGCGCTGCAGGTGCTCGGTGACGCGGAAGACACCGCCGAGCTTGCCGATGTCCTCACCCATGAGGAGGACCTTGGAGTCGTCCTCCATGGCCTTGCGGAGGCCCGCGTTGAGTGCCTTGCTGAGAGGCATCGTCTCGAGAGTCACTTGCTGTCCCCTTCGAACGATGCTTCGTACTGCCTGTGCCAGGCCTTCTGCTCCGCGATCAGAGGATGCGGCTCGCTGTAGACGTGGTCGAAGATCTTGTCCGCGGTCGGCGGTCCGAGCTCGACGCTCCGGGCGCGCAGGTCTTCGGCGGCGTCGGCTGCCTCGGCATCCACGTCGGCGAAGAACTGGCCGGCCGCTCCCCTGTTCTCGAGGAACGCGCGCATGCGGTCGATCGGGTCGCGCTGCGCCCACGACTGCTCCTCGTCGGAGCCGCGGTACTTCGTGGGGTCGTCACTGGTGGTGTGCGCCCCGAGCCGGTAGGTCACGGCTTCGATGGCACGCGGGCCCTTGCCGCTGCGGGCGTCGTCGAGGGCCACTCGCGAGACGGCGTAGCTGGCGAGCACGTCGTTGCCGTCGACGCGGACGCTGGGGA
This sequence comes from Microbacterium sp. Leaf320, assembly GCF_001423485.1. Taxonomy (GTDB): domain Bacteria; phylum Actinomycetota; class Actinomycetes; order Actinomycetales; family Microbacteriaceae; genus Microbacterium. The sequence goes on along the minus strand of NZ_LMOD01000002.1, from coordinate 707,242 downwards.
TTCCGTACCCGGCGCTGCGCTCGACGAGCGGCACGCGCGACTGCGTCGACACGGGCACCGAGATCGCCCAGTGGTTGTTCTGCAGGAAGAAGACGGTCGGCGACTGGTAGCTGGCGGCGAAGACCATCGCCTCGTGCACGTCGCCCTGGCTCGATGCGCCGTCGCCGTAGTAGACGATGACGGCTTCGTCCTTATCGACGTCGCCCGTTCCCGAGCGGCCGTCGAAGTTCAGCCCCATCGCGTAGCCGGTGGCATGCAGCACCTGCGAGCCGAGCACGAGCGTGTAGAGGCGAGTGTTGCCGTTCTTGGGGTCCGTCGGATCCCAGCCACCGTGCGAGACACCGCGCATGAGCTTGATGATGTCGACGGGATCGACCCCGCGGATACGCGTCACGGCGTGCTCGCGGTACGACGGGAAGATCGTGTCCTGAGCACGGGCGGCACGGGCGGATCCGACCTGAGCTGCCTCCTGCCCACGGCTCGGCGGCCACAGGGCGAGCTGCCCCTGACGCTGCAGGTTGGTCGCCTGGGTGTCGATCGCGCGGATGCCCACCATGTCGCGGTAGAACTGCTCGAGCTCGGCGTCGCTGATCGCCTCGATCAGCGGCAGATACTGCTCAGCAGCCGCGCTCGGGGTATAGCGGCCGTCCTGATCGAGGACGCGGACGAGTTCAGTCTCTGACGAGGTCACGGTGCCACGCTACCGCCGCGCGCATGCCCGGTCACGCATACCTAGGACGTCCTCGCATCTGCCGGGAAACCGGAGAAACAGCGGGATGGAGCCCCTCAGCGCAGGGTCGAGGCGACGTCGAGCACACGCGCCACGGACTCTTCTTCGCCGACGGAGATGCGGATGCCGTCGCCCGGGAACGGACGCACGATCAGGTCGGCAGAGACGAAGGCCGCGGCGACCTCGACAGTGCGCTCACCGGTGGGGAGCCAGACGAAGTTGGCCTGCGAGTCGGGCACGTCCCAGCCCTGCCTCCGGAGTCCCTCGAGCAGGCGCGTGCGGCGCTCGACGATCACGGCGACCCGCTCGAGCAGCTCGCCCTCGGCGTCGAGACTCGCGATGGCGGCGTTCTCGGCGGCAGAGGTGACGGAGAGCGGGATGCCGGTGGTGCGAGCGGCATCGAGGACCTTCTCGTGGCCGATCGCGTAGCCGATGCGCAGACCCGCGAGTCCGTATGCCTTCGAGAAGGTGCGCAGCACGACGACGTTCGGATGCCGTTCGAACACGCGCTCCTCGAGGCCGTCGACAGCGCCGGGGGCGGTGACGAACTCGGCGTAGGCCTCGTCGAGGATGATCAGGACGTCGGTGGGGACGCGCTCGACGAACGTCGCGAACTCGTCGCTCGTGATGATCGGACCCGTGGGGTTGTTCGGCGTGCACAGGATGATCGCGCGGGTGCGGTCGGTGACGGCATCCGCCATCGCGTCGAGGTCGTGGCGGCCGTCGGCCGTGACCGGGACCTGCACTCCGGTGCCGCCGGCGACGAGCGGCAGGCTCGGATAGGCCTCGAACGAGCGCCAGGCGTAGACGACCTCGTCACCCACCGACACTGTGGCGAGGATCAGCTGCTGGAGGATCGACACGCTGCCCGCGGCGACGTGCACCTGGTCGGGCTCGACGGCGTAGCGCGCGCCGAGCCGCTCGCGGAGCCTTCCCGCGGTCGCGTCCGGGTAGCGGTTGATCGGCGTCGTGTGCTGCAGAGCGGCGGCGACCGAAGGCAGCGGCTCGAAGGGGTTCTCGTTGCTCGACAGCTTGAAGGCGTCGGGTCCTGCCTGCTTGCCCTGGCGGTACGGCGCGAGGGCGGCGATGGCGGGACGGATGCGCGGCAGGATGGGGTCGGTCACAAGGATGAGTCTAGATTCCACAGCCCCTCTGGCACCGATCGCGGGGCGGTAGTACCATTTTGGTATGGCTATGACAGTGCGGCTCCCGGAGGAACTCGACGCGCAGCTCGACGAGATCGCGCGCTCACGGCACACCTCGAAGCACGCGATCCTGATCGAGGCGGCGACCAGATTCGCGAACACCGAGACGAAGACGGAGCGCGTCCTCTCGATCGCCGACGAGGTTGCCGAACGATATGCGGACACTCTCACGCGGCTCGAAGACGCCTGAGCCGTGACCGAGTACGTCGAGCCGGAGCAGGCGCTCGCCCTGATCACGAAACTCGGCCTTCGCGTACGCGACGAAGGGCTGCTGTTCTCCGCGCTCGCTCGTCCCGCAGCCAGCATGTTCGGAGCAGATGCCTATCCGTCTTTCGAGGCCAAGGCCGCGGCGCTCATCAGCTCAGTCGCTCAGAATCACTCTCTCTTCGATGGGAACAAGCGACTCTCGCTGTACCTGACCTTCATCTTCATCCGCCTCAACGGATACGAGTTGACCTTCAGCAACGACGAGGCGTTCGACTTCGTGCTCGACGTCGCGCAGAGTCGGATCGATCTCGACGAGATCGCCGCCGTGATCAGAGCGCACATTCGATAGCGAGCGAGCGATCTCGGACTGACTTCCCGCGGAGCGCATGGGAGACTGGGCTGACTATGCGCTTCATCATCCGAGTCGTCGTCAACGCGTTCGCCCTCTGGGTCGTGACGCTGATCCCCGCCCTTCAGGTGCAGATCCAGGCGTTCGCGCCGGGTGAGACCCTGCAGCTGGTGCTGACCCTGCTCGCGGTCGCCGCGATCTTCGCGCTCGTGAACACGATCATCGGCACCGTGGTCAAGATCGTCGCCTTCCCGCTGTACATCATCACGCTGGGCCTCATCGGGTTCGTGATCAACGGCTTCCTGCTGTGGCTCACCGCCTGGATCACGAGCGGCTTCGGCTGGGGCCTCACCGTCGGCAGCTTCTGGTGGGGCGTTCTCGCGGCATTGATCATCTCGCTGATCAACGGCGTCTTCGGCTTCATCCTGCGCCCGCAGAGCAAGAAGCAGCGGCGCGACTGACTCGCACCCACTCGCGGGCGGTCCGGGGCTCGCGGGCGGTCATCCGACCCGCTCGGCGTGGTACTCGGTGCGCTCGATCACCTCGGCCTCGTCGAGCTCCCGCCAGAACTCGTCCGCCGCGTCGATCCGGGGATCGCTCGAGGCGTCAGCCTCTTCCGCGGTCTCGATGTACGTGTCGAGGTGGTGAGCGTCGACAAGCCAGTCCTCGGGGGTGTCTCCCGGGTTGCCCTGGGTCGAGATGACCATGCTGTCGGCCGATCCCGTGCCCTCGGGAGATCCGCCACCCGCGAGCGCCGGTACGGGGTCATCGGTGTGTCTGATCTGGATGATCGTCTGGTCATCGTCGAGCGTGGGCTCGACCGGGCTCCCGGCGGTGATCTGCATCTGCACGTCGTACCCGCTCTCCATCGCGAGGTGCGCGGTGATCATCCCCGATTGCGAGTGCGCGACGACATCGACCTCGTCACCGGGCTGGGCCCCCGCCGCCTCGAGGGCATCGAGCGTGGCCTGGTACGACGCGGCATCCTGCTCGGTGTAGAGCTCGACGTTGGACTTGAGATCCCAAGGCTCCTTGCCTCCCCACCCGACGCTCTGCGTCCCTTTCAGATAGGCGACGTACTTCGTGCTGCCGTCGGCGAAGGAGTACTTCTCGACAGCGATCTGCGCCCCCGAGGTGACCGGCATGCGCCCCAGCGCCCCCGCGACGCCCGTCGGCGCGCCGGTGGGCGTCGAGGTCTTCACCGGCGCGACCGAGACCCGATCGGCCGTGCCCTTCAGCGTCTCGCCGGGGAGCACCTTGCCGAAGCCCGAGGTGAGCCCCACCAACGCCGCAGTGCCGAAGACGTCGTCGTAGATGGAGGGCGTCACGATGTTGCCGACCAGCCCTTCGAAGCTCCCCGCGCGCCACTCGATGATGAGCTTCTCGGCGAGGCCCGCGATGCGCGCGTCCGATGCCGCGAGCCGATCGGCACGTCGCATCAGTCGCTGCGCCGTGCTCGGATCGGTGTGCGACAGCATCTCGGCTTCGGCGCGCAGTTCGACGTACTCGTAGGTGTCGGCCATGAGCAGCGTGGATGTGGCGGTCTTCTGACACTCCGAATGAAGGCGGGCCACGCGCTGCCCCGACGACCACAGCTCGACCGTGTCAACCTGTGCGCTGAAGCCCGGAGTGTCGAGGATGACCCGGTAGGCGCGCATGAGCGCGGAGCGCGCATCGTCGTAGCGCGAGGCGACGCCCTCGATACGTCGGGCGACGTCTCGCAGCGCGTCGGGGTCGACCGCGATGGCCCCGCCGTGGTCGATCGTCAGCCCGGTCACGAGAGAACCGCCCGTTCGACCTCGGATTCGCGGCTGCGCGTCTCGGAGGCCTCGGCACGGGTGCTCGCCCGCAGATGGTCGAGCGACTCCTGCATCGCGCGCACACCGTCTGAGTGCCAATCGGTGTCGGAGGCGAGGACGGCGAGTGCTGCACGGACATCGTCGAGCGCATCGACGGCGGTGCCGAGAGCGGCCACCGCCTGGGCTTTCGCCCACGCGGCGTCGGCGGTGCCGGTGGGTGCGAGTGCAAAGGAGTACATGCGATCAGCATCCGCGATCCGCATCATCTGCGGAGGCCGACGATCGCCGTGATCACGGGGATCGTGAGGAGGTCGCAGCGCCCGTCCTCCGTGCAGAACGAGTCCTTCGCAGCCTCTTCGCTCGCCGCGGGCGTCGCGCGATCGGTCGGCGACCGGCAGAATAGGACGGTGACATCCCCGGATCCCTTCCGCGTGATCTTCGTGTGCACGGGGAACATCTGCCGCTCTCCGATGGCGGAGGTGGTGTTCCGCGAACTCGCGGAGCGGCAAGGGCTGGGTTCGCGCATCGTCTCACGCAGCGCCGGCACGGGCGACTGGCATCTCGGTGAACGTGCGGATCATCGCACACTCGACTCCCTCAGCCGCCGTGGCTACGACGGCTCGCTCCATCGTGCGAAGCAGTTCACGTTCGCCTCGTTCGCGGAGAACGATCTGGTCGTCGCCCTCGACCGCACGCACGAGCGCATCCTGCGCGAATGGGCGCGCAGCGAAGATGAGGAGGGCAAGGTCACTCTGCTCCTCACCTTCGACCCGGACGCGCCCAGCCAGGACGTGCCCGACCCCTACTACGCCGGCGCCGAGATGTTCGATTCGGTGCTCGGTATGATTGAGACGGCGACTCGCGGGCTGTTCCGCCAGCTCGAGCCGGCTCTTCGCCAGCCCCGCACGCCCCGCACGCCCGGGGCCCGATCAGGAGGACTCCCCTGACTTTCCAGCCTTCGCTCCCGCCGCAGCCCCTGAGCCCCCTCGACGGTCGCTACCGCGGCGCCGTCACCGGCCTCGCCGACTTCCTCTCGGAGGCGGGCTTGAACCGCGCCCGCGTCGAGGTCGAGGTGGAGTGGCTGATCGCACTCACCGACCGCTCGCTCTTCGAGACGAGCCCTCTGTCGGATGCCGACAAGGAGCGCCTGCGCGCCCTGTACCGCGACTTCGGCCAGGCCGAGATCGACTGGCTCGCCGAGAAGGAAGCGGTCACCCAGCACGATGTGAAGGCCATCGAGTACCTGGTGCGCGACCGCCTGTCGACCCTCGGCCTCGACTCGATCGCCGAGCTCACCCACTTCGCCTGCACGAGTGAGGACATCAACTCCGCCTCGTACGCGCTCACCGTGAAGCGTGCGGTCGAAGAGGTCTGGCTCCCCGCCCTCGACGGCGTGATCGCGAAGCTCCGTGAGCTCGCCGCCGAGCACGCCGACGCCGCGATGCTCTCCCGCACCCACGGACAGCCGGCCACCCCTTCGACCATGGGCAAGGAGATCGCGGTCTTCGCGTGGCGCCTCGAGCGTGTGCGCGCCCAGATCGCGGCATCCGACTACCTCGCCAAGTTCTCGGGCGCGACCGGCACCTGGTCGGCGCACCTCTCGGCCGACCCCGACGCCGACTGGCCCACGATCTCGCGCGAGTACATCGAGGGCCTTGGCCTCGGGTTCAACCTGCTGACCACGCAGATCGAGTCGCACGACTGGCAGGTCGAGCTGTACGACCGCGTTCGTCACGCCGGCGGGATCCTGCACAACCTCGCCACCGACATCTGGACGTACATCTCGCTCGGCTACTTCGCGCAGATCCCCGTCGCCGGTGCGACCGGTTCGTCGACGATGCCGCACAAGATCAACCCGATCCGCTTCGAGAACGCCGAGGCGAACCTCGAGATCTCGGGGGCGCTGCTGGCATCCCTCGGCCAGACCCTCGTCACCAGCCGCCTGCAGCGCGACCTCACCGACTCGACCACGCAGCGCAACATCGGCGTCGCGTTCGGACACTCGCTGCTCGCGATCGACAACCTGCGCCGTGGACTGAATGCGATCTCACTGTCGCGCGACGTGCTGCTCGCCGACCTCGACGTGAACTGGGAGGTCCTCGCCGAGGCCATCCAGACCGTCATCCGCGCCGAGGTCGTCGCCGGTCGCTCATCGATCACCGATCCCTACGCTCTGCTGAAGGAGCTGACCCGCGGACACCGCGTCGGTGCCGAGGACCTTGCGGCCTTCGTCGAGGGGCTCGAGATCGGGGATGCCGCGAAGCAGCGTCTTCTGGCCCTGACCCCTGCGTCATACACGGGCATCGCCGAGCAGCTCGCCAAGTAGTCGCCGCTAGGGGCGGGGCTCGCCGGAGTGCGCTCCGGCGGAGTCGCGCGGCATGAACGCCGCGGCGATCAGGGTCAGCACCGCGACCACGGCTGCGGCGACGAACACCCAGACGGATGCCGAGATGATGGTCGCCGGGTCCTCGGGGCCGGCGCCCTGTGCGATGACCGAGTTCGAGATCGCCCCGAACACCGCGACTCCCAGCGCGCTGCCCGCCGACCGGGCGAAGGCGTTCATGCCGGTGACGGCTCCGCGCTCGCCCCAGCCGACCGAGGCCTGGGCGGCGATGAGCGTCGGGGCGGCGCTCCACCCCAGACCGAAGCCGAGCACGAAGGCGACGGCGGCTATCGAGAACGGGTTGGGCCAGGGTGACACCACCGCGAGAGCGATCGCCGCGACCGCCGTGATCGACATGCCCGTGAGCGCGGTGCGGCGGAACCCGATCCGCAGGTACAGGCGCCCGGAGTTCGCGGCGGCGAGCGGCCACCCGAGAGTCAGGGCCGCCACGGCGAGTCCCGACAGCAGCGGGGCGATGCCGATCGACCCTTCGAGATAGGCGGGCGCGAAGCTCGTGACGCCCGTCATCAACGCACCGATGCCGAGCGACACGATCGTGGTCGTGAGGATGAGCGGACGCGCGGCCAGCCGCAGGTCGACGATCGGCTCCGCGGCCCGCCGTTCGACGAGCCCGAACGCGATCAGCGCCAGGACTCCGAGGCCGAAGCAGATCGCACTGGGCACGGAGAGCCATGCCCAGGCGTTGCCGCCCTCCAGCATCCCGAGGATGAGACCGGTGAGTCCGATCGTGAGAAGGACGGCTCCGGCGTAGTCGATGCGATGCCGCTGCGTCTGCTTCTCTTCGTGATATTTGCGCAGCAGCATCCACCCCGCGATCAGGCACAGCGGGATGTTGACCCAGAAGATCCACCTCCACGCGTCGAGCTGGGCGAAGATCCCGCCGAGTGCGGGGCCGACGACAGACGAGATCGCCCAGACCGAGGCGATGTAGCCCTGCACCTTGGCGCGCTCGGCGACCGTGTAGATGTCTCCGACGATGGTCATCGACATCGGCGCGACGGCTCCTGCCCCCAGGCCCTGGACGATGCGGAAGATGATCAGGGAGGTCATGCTCCAGGCGAATCCCGAGAGCACGGACCCCAGCAGGAAGAGCGCGATGCCGAGCAGGATGATCGGCTTGCGCCCCACGGTGTCGGCGAAGCGCGAATAGATCGGCACGCTGACGGCCTGCGCGAGGAGGTAGACCGAGAAGAGCCACGGGAACTGCTGATAACTGCCGAGATCGCGGACGATGCTGGGCACGGCCGTCGCGAGGATCGTCGCGTCGATCGCGATGAGTCCGGTGGCGAGCATGAGCGCACCGAGCACGGGACCGCGGGTCGATCGGAGTCCGATGGAGGCGCGATCGATCGAAGCAGTCACTACAGGCACAAGCGGCCGGGCTCAGGGACTATTCCGGACGGATGCCGGAGATTCCTGCGCCGCACGTCAGAGAAGAGACGCCGCGCACCACGAGAGGGCGGCGCGAGTCAGGAGGAAGCGCTGTGACCGGGCTTGTCGGAGTCGGGCTCATCAGGCGTCTCGGGGTCGTAGAGCACCGGACGGTCGACCGTCTTGGTGACATCGGCCGGGTCGACCACGAGGATCAGCATCGCGAGGAACAGCAGCGTGACGATGAATGCGCCGCCGCCGACCACCAGGCCGAGGGCGATCGGGGTGAGGGCGTCGTAGCTGCCGTTCGCGATGGCGGTGTTGACCCGGGCGGTGAAGGCGCCGGTCGACACGAGCGTCACGACCGCCGCGAAGACACCGCACCCCAGGGCGATGCCCAGCAGGTGCAGTGGGCGCAGGATGTCGCGCCGGGTGGGCTTGTCGTCGCTCATCGGTCTCCTCCGTGCCCGGCAGGGGCAGGGTCGTTCTCGGTGGATGCGGAGTCGGCGACGGCGTCGACGCGCTTCGGAGTGAGCCCGGCGATGCCGAGGAAGACCGCGACGATGGCGGCGTATCCGCCGAACATGCCGACGCCCAGGATGATGCCGGTGAGCTCGAACTCACCTGCGCCCTCGATCGCATAGGGCTGCACGAAGCCTGCGGGGATCGCCAGCAGCAGCACGGCGAGCAGCAGACCGAAGGCACCCAGGGTGATCGAATCACGTGCCGTGGGGTCACCCGTGCGGCGTGCGCGCAATCCGACGACCAGCTCGAGGATTCCGGTGGCCACCGCCCAGGCGATCACGACCACGAAGAAGACGTCGTCGGTGCGCCAGGCAGGCACTCCCGCCGCCATCCCCGCGGCGAAGCCCAGGATGGCCAGGACCACCGACGGCCAGCGCTGCCCGGCAGGGAACACGAGCCAGGCGGCGACGATCATCACGAGGGCGGTCGTCAGCACGAAGCCGCTGAAGACGGAGAGACCGACGGCCGCGGAGTGGTCGGGCGAGAAGGTGATCATCACGGCTGCGGCAGCGGCGAAGAGCGCGCGCAGCAGCTGAAGGTGACGCACGGTGAACGCGCGGGCAGGGGCAGACATGACGATCCAGAGTCCTCCGGGGTGTTCCTCCCAGTCTACGCGGGGGCGCGGAGTGGGCGCGGACGCCGGGAGAGAGGTGTTCGCGGGGCCCGATGGATCTCCCCAGATCGATCATCAGGCCCCGCGACAGAACGCGGCGACGGGGGCGACACCGCGTTATAGGCCGATCGGTCGTGAGGTCGGGCACCCTGCCCACGACTGTTCCGCCCAGCTGACCCCAGAAATAGCATCTCGTCCCCTACGCGATGCTGGTGTGGTCGTATGCTCACTTTAGGGCTCGATTCTTCACATACCGGAGGGGGTGCTGTGATGAGTATGGAAAGTGGCATTCGCCGGTATGCCGATGTATTTGCAGCGTCCTTCCGTGACGCGATCAATGCACGTGGATTGACTTTGGCAAGACTGCACGAGCAGTTGCGCGCCCGCGGCAACAGCGTGTCGATGGCGACCCTCAGCTACTGGCGCTCCGGCGCTCGCCGACCGGAGGGAGCGCAGTCGATGGCGGCGCTCGGCGATATCGAGCAACTGCTGCACCTCGAGCCCGGCTCGCTCACCGCGCTGCTCGGCACCACGAACCGCACCGGTCCTCTCGGTCCCAATCAGTTCCCGCTCGACGAGCAGGAGCTCGAGGAGGCGGTGAAAGAGGCCTTCGCAGCCCTCGGCGCCGAGTACCCCGACACCTCTCGCGAGCTGACCACGCATTCGGTGACGGATGTGGATGCCGACGGCAACGTCTCGTACTCGATCACGCGCAGCATCGTGCAGTCCACCGTCGGCACGGTCGCCTCGATCCCGTTCCTCGAGATGACGCCAGGCGTGAGCACCCCCGCCCCGATCATCGATGCGGTGGCCGGTGGCAGGATCGCCGCCCGCTACTCGCATCCGAACGGCGAGGTGCACGGCGTGCTGTTCGAGCTCGACATGCCTCTGACCGCTCCGAGCACGTCGATGGTGGAGTGGTCGGTCAGATACCCGCCCGGCTACCCGCCGCAGCGTGAGACGGGCCACGCCGTCGCTCGACAATGCCGCGAGCTGCTGGTGTGGACCAGGTTCCACCCCGACGCCCTGCCCGATCGCATCGAAGAGCGCGCCGAGACGCCGACCGGCGTCAAGACGACGGAGCTGTCGCTCGAGGGCCGCAACTCGGTGCATCAGGTTCGTCGCGCCTTCGGTCCCGGACTCCTCGGAGTCTCCTGGACCTACGCCGACGGACGCTGATTCCCGCGGGCGGCGCTGCCCAGCCGTGTGATGCCCAGCTGTGCGATGCCCGGTCGCGTGATGCTCAGCCGGGCTGTTCTCCGACGGCGACCGCGCGACCCGGAGTGTTGGACCACTGGCTCCACGATCCGGGGAAGACCTTGGCCTCGATGCCGGCCTCGTCGAGGACCAGCGCGGTGTGGGCCGCCGTGATGCCGGAGCCGCAGTACGCCGCCACCGGAGTCCCCTCGGTCACGCCGACGTCCGCGAAGGTCGCCTGAAGCGTGTGCACGTCGAGGATCTTGCCCTCGGGGTTCAGATGAGCAGCCATCGGCAGGTTGAGCGCACCGGGGATGTGTCCGCCGATGGGGTCGAGCGGTTCGTGGTCGCCCCGATAGCGTTCGGGGGCCCGCACGTCGAGCAGCACACCGTGCTCGGGGAACGACGCCGCCTCGTCGATCGAGATCGCGTCGGCACCGATCTCGTCGAGGACGACATCGCCCGGCTCGACCTTCACGTCGTCGGTCGCGACCGGCAGACCGGCCGCCGTCCAGGAGCCGATGCCGCCGTCGAGCACGCGCACGTCGACGCCACCCTGTCGCAGCAGCCACCAGGCGCGCGAGGCGCTGAGCCCCTTCGCATCGTCGTAGGCCACGACCAGGTCGCCCCGGTTCACACCCCATCGGCGCGCGGCATCCTGCAGCGTCTGCGTGGACGGCAGTGGATGGCGCCCCTCCGAGGGCTCGCCGTGCGTCGCCAGTTCGGTGGAGAGCGGAACGTAGACGGCTCCGGGGATGTGGCCCCGGAGATACTCGGCGTGACCGTCGGGGCGGTCGAGTCGCCAGCGCACGTCGATCACCCGGACCGGCGTCTCGGACGCCCGCAGCTCGTTCAGTTCGTCGACGCTCACGAAGTTGCTCATGAGGCGAGGCTATCGAGTCCACCCGACGCTCACGACCACCGGCGCCACACGCCGTCACGGCGGCCGTCGATGACGGCGATAAGCTCATCCGGGCCGTGTCGAGAAAGGACCGCATGTCCACTCGATTCCGCTGGATGAGCCTGCGTCGGCAGGAGGTCGCCCTGATCGCCGTGACGGCGGTCTGGGGCAGCACCTTCCTGCTCGTGCACTGGGCGATGCAGCACTCAGGACCGTGGTTCTTCGTCGGCATCCGGTTCCTGGTCGCCGGCCTGATCAGCGTCGTCATCTTCCGGCGCGTGCTGCGAGGCATCCGCTGGCGCGACATCGGCGCCGGCGTCGCGATCGGCGTGATGATCTATCTGGGCTATGGCCTCCAGACCGTCGGGCTGCAGACCATCGACTCGAGCACGTCGGCGTTCATCACGGCGATGTACATCCCGCTCGTCCCGCTCGCCCAGTGGGCGGTGTTCCGCAAGCGTCCTCCGGCCATGGCGTTCGTGGGCGCGGGACTCGCCTTCCTCGGGCTGATGCTCATCGCCGGCCCCGACGCGTTCGCCCTCACACTGGGGTCGGGCGAGATACTCACCATGATCAGCACCCTGCCGATCGCGGCCGAGATCATCCTGATCAGCGTGTTCGCCGGCAGGATCGACCTCGGCCGGATCACGGTCATCCAACTGCTCACCGCCGGAGTGCTCGGCATCCTGACGATGCCGGTGGTCGGGGAGGGACTTCCGGAGTTCTCCTGGATCTGGGTCGGCTGCGCGATCGGGCTCGGGGCGGCGAGCTGCATCATCCAGCTCACGATGAACTGGGCGCAGAAGTCGGTCTCACCGACCCGCGCCACGATCATCTACGCGGGCGAGCCGGTGTGGGCGGCCGCGATCGGCCGCATCGCCGGCGAGCGCCTGCCCGTCACGGCGCTGATCGGCGGCGCACTCGTCGTGCTCGGCATCCTGGCCAGTGAGCTCAGACTCGTGCGCCGCCGCGACACGGCACCGGCACCGGCACCGGTACCGGCACCGGCACCGGAGTAGCGGCTCAGACGGTGAGCAGCACCTTGGTGGCGCGGCGCTCATCCATGGCGCGATAGCCTTCGGCGGCCTCCTCGAGGGGGAGCGTGAGGTCGAACACCTTGCCGGGGTCGATCTTGCGGTCCCAGATGAGCCGGATCAGCTCGGGAAGGAATCGGCGCACCGGAGCCGGTCCGCCGTGCAGGTGCACCCCCGAGAAGAAGAGCTCCTCGCCGGGCAGCGCGACGTCGTGCGAGACGCCGACGTATCCGACGTGGCCGCCGGGGCGGGTGGCGCGGATCGCCTGCATCATCGACTCCTGCGTACCGACGGCCTCGATCACCGAGTGCGCGCCGAGCCCGTTCGTGAGCTCCTTGATGCGGGCGACGCCCTCGTCTCCGCGCTCCTCCACGATGTCGGTCGCGCCGAACTCGCGCGCCAGCGCCTGGCGGTCGGCGTGCCGGCTCATCGCGATGATCCGCTCGGCGCCGAGTTCACGCGCGGCGAGGATGCCGAGCAGACCCACCGCTCCGTCACCGACCACGGCGACGGTCTTGCCCGGGCCGACCTCTGCCGCGACGGCGGCGAACCAGCCGGTGCCCAGCACGTCGGATGCCGCGAGCAGCGACGGGATCAGATCGGCGTCGGGCTGCCCCGGCGTCACGACGAGCGTGCCGTCGGCGTGCGGGATCAGCGAGTACTCGGCCTGGGTGCCGAAGCGTCCCATAGGCACGACATGCACGCAGCGGGACTGGTAACCGGCCTGGCAGATCTCGCAGGTGTTGTCGGACGCCATGAACGATCCGACGACGAAGTCGCCGACCTTCACGGTCTTCACGTCGGCGCCGATCTCCTCGACGACGCCGACGTACTCGTGACCCATCGGGTCGTGATCGACCTCGTTCGCGCCCCGGTAGGGCCACAGGTCGGATCCGCAGATGCAGGTCGCGGCGATCCGGATCACGGCATCGGTCGGACGGGTGAGGGTCGGCTTCTCGCGATCCTCGACGCGAACGTCGCCGGGGGCGTACATGACTACTCCACGCATGAGTGGTGCTCCTTCGGTGTTGTGGTTCCAGTCAACTCCTGATCCCCCATGCGGGGGAGGCTCTGATAAAACACCCCTCGTGGGAATAGACACGCGCGCCTCGCGTTTCACCCGACATGATTGAAACTTCAACCGTCGTGCCGGTCGCCTCTGAGCGCACGCGTGTGCGCGTGCCGATGCGCTTCGCCGACGGATTCTCCACCACGGCCGATGTCGTCACGTTCGACGGGTTGATCGACGGCCGTGAGCACCTGCTGCTCGGCCTCGGCGACTGGAAGAGTGCGCTCGAGCGCGCCTCCGCGGGCGGGGATGCGCCTCTCGTGCGCCCGCACAGCGAATGCCTGACCGGCGATGTCTTCGGATCCGAGCGCTGCGACTGCGGTCCGCAGCTGCGGGAAGCCGTCGAGCGCATCGCCGAGGAGGGCGGGTTCCTGCTGTACCTCCGCCAGGAGGGCCGCGGCATCGGCCTGTACGCCAAGCTCGACGCCTACGCGCTGCAGGACGCAGGGCTCGACACCTACGAGGCGAACGTCGCCCTCGGCCGCGGCGAGGACGAGCGCGACTACACGGTCGCGGCGCAGATGCTGAACACGCTGGGCGCCGACAGCATCCGCCTGCTGAGCAACAACCCCGACAAGGCGGCGCAGCTCGAGTCCCTCGGCATCCGCGTCACCGAGCAGGTCCGCACCGGTGTGCACCTGTCGGACGCGAACCACCGCTACCTCGAGGCCAAGCGCGACCACACCTCGCACACGCTCGATCTCTCCGCCGCGTGATGAACACGCAGGTGGCGAACACGCAGGTGGTGAACGACCGGCGGCTCGACGACACCGAGATGCAGACGTGGCTGCCGACAATCCGGTTCGTCCAGCTGCTGCCGCAGGTGCTCGACCGCGCGCTGAAAGCCGAGACGGGACTCAAGCACTCGCACTACGCGATCCTCGTGACGCTGGCGGGCCAGGATGACCGCGCGATCCCGATGACCGAGCTCGCGCAGATCGCCGGGCTCAGCCGCTCGCGGTTGAGCCATGCCATCGACTCGCTCGAAGAACGCGGCTGGGTGACGCGCACCTCGTGCAGCAGCGACAAGCGCACTCTGACCGCCGCGCTGACGGATGCCGGTCGCGAGCTGCTGCGGGGAGCTGCTCCGGTGCACGTGGCGCAGATCCGTGAGCTGATCCTCGACCCCCTCACGCAAGCCGAGCGGGAGCAGCTCGGCGCGATCGCGGCCAAGCTGCTCCCTGGTGTGACTGCTGCCCTCTGACTCAGGCTTCGGCGGCAGAGGGAGTGCCCACCAGTGCCTCCCTTCATTCCGCGAGGGGGCGTACCGTCGAAGACATGGACACCCGCAACGAGGTGCGCGAGTTCCTCTCATCGAGGCGCGACCGCATCACCCCCGATCAGGCAGGCCTGCCCTCATACGGCGGCAACCGGCGCGTACCGGGGCTGCGCCGCGAAGAGGTCTCGCTGCTCGCCGGCGTCAGCGTCGACTATTACACCCGTCTCGAGAGGGGTGATCTGTCCGGCGTCTCCGACAGTGTGCTCGACGCGCTCGCCCGCGCGCTGCAGCTCGACGAGGCCGAGACCGCTCACCTGTTCGACCTCGCCCGCACGGCGAACGCATCACCGGTCGCCCGCAAGCCGCGCAAGAAGGTCGAGACGCTGCGTCCCAGCATCCTGCGCCTGCTCGACGCGATGACGGAGGCGCCCGCGATCGTGCGCAACAACTACTTCGACTACCTGGCCGCCAACGCGCTGGGCCGCGCGCTCTATGCGCCGCTCTTCACGACCCCGGTGCCGAACAGCGCCCGCTTCGCGTTCCTCGACCCGGCCGCGCAGGAGTTCTACCCCGAATGGGAGCGCAACACCCAGGAACTCGTCGCCGCGATGCGCGGCGAAGCCGGGCGCAACCCGTTCGACCGCAAGCTCACCGATCTCGTGGGAGAGCTGTCGACCCGCAGCGATCGGTTCCGCACACTGTGGGCCGCACACAACGTGCGTTTCCACCGCAGCGGCGTCAAGAAGATCAACCACCCCGTCGTCGGCGAGATGGAACTCACCTACGAGGCCTTCGAGCTGCCGGCCGATCCCGGTCTGCAGATGTCGACCTACACGGCCGAGCCGGGCTCCGCGTCGGAGGAGAAGCTGCGGATGCTGGCGAGTTGGGCGGCGACGGATGCGGTCGTCGCCGCCTCGGAGAGCGCGTCGTCGGAGCGCACCGAGGCCTGACCGCGAGCGGTTCTGCTCTGAGCAGAACCGCTCGAACCCCGCACTGACGGCGGATTATCGTGAGGCATGGCCGACCTCGTCCCGTTCTCCCGTGCATCTCGTCCGCCTCGTCCGGCTCGTCCGCGGCCGTTCGAACCGGAACCGCTGTGGCGCCACATGCTGGGCGATCAGCTGCGACGCCGACGACATGCCCGCGACGAGACGCTGACCGAGACCGCAGACAGCGCCGGGGTCTCGCCGCAGTACCTCTCGGAGGTCGAGCGAGGACTCAAAGAGCCGTCGAGCGAGATGATCGCCGCGATCGCCGGAGCCCTCGACACCTCGCTCGTCGAGCTGACGAGCGCCGTGGCCGACGACCTGCGTCAGGCCACGGCGGCCCCGGCATCCGCTGCGGTGTCTGTCACTCGCGGCGCCTTCGCCCTCGCCGCCTGACCGGCCTCCCGGTTCAGCGACCGGCCTCCCGGTTCACCGACCGGCCTCCCGGTTCAGCGACCGGCGGTCCGGGCCGTCGGTCCGGGCCGTCGGCAGGACCACGGCACGCCTGCAGGATCAGAACGGCCGAGTCATCCCGCATTCGTGCTTCGATCCTGCAGACGGCCCGGGGTCAGGCGCGCCCAAAACACACGGCCCGGGGTCAGGCGCGCCCGAAACACACGGCCCGGGGTCAGGCGCGCCCGAAACACACGGCCCGGGGTCAGGCGTGCCCGAAACACCCGGCCCGGGGTCAGGCGCGCCCGAAACACCCGGCCCCGGGTCAGGCGCGCCCGAAACACCCGGCCCGGGCTCAGACCGCCCGCTCCCCCAAGACGGTGTCTATGAGTCCGTACTCGAGGGCGGCGGGCGCCGTGAAGACGCGATCCCGGTCGGTGTCGGCGCGCAGCTCGTTCAGCGAGCGTCCGCTGTGCCTGGCGAGGATCGACTCCATGTCCGCCCGCACCCGCACGACCTCGTCGGCCGCGAGGATCAGATCGGGAATCGCGCCTCGCGATTGGCCCGCGGGCTGATGCAGCACGATGCGGGCGTGGGCGAGTGCGGCTCGCTGCCCCGGCGCACCGGCGGCGACGAGCAGCGCGGCGGGTCCGATCGCCTGCCCGACGCAGGTCGTCGCGACCGCGGGACGGATGTGCTGCATCGTGTCGTAGATCGCCAGCGCCGCCCCCGGGTCGCCGCCTTCGCTGTTGATGTAGAACTGCACACCCGCGTCCTGGCTGTCGGCGTCGAGGTGCAGCAGCTGCGCGATCAGAGCATTGGCGACTCCCGCGTCGATTCCGGTGCCGAGGTAGATGACGCGCTCGGCGAGCAGGTGCGAGTAGACGTCCATCACGCGTTCGCCCCGAGGATGCTGCGCGATGACATTCGGGATCGTGTAGCCGCTCATGCGCTCGCCCCCAGACCGACCCGCGCCCGTCGACGCGGCATGAGATCGGCGAGCGAGCCGACGATCTCATCGATGAACCCGTAGTCCTTCGCCTCCCCGGCGGTGTACCAGCGGTCGTGGAGCGAGTCCTCGAAGATCCGCTCCACGGGCTGCCCGGTGTCGTCGGCGATCAGCCCGAGAACGGTGTCGCGCATATGCCGCAGGTCGTCGGCCTGCGTCTCGATCTCGCCGGCAGAGCCGCCGATGCCGGCAGAGCCCTGATGCATGAGGATGCGGGCGTGCGGCAGCGCCCTGCGCTTGCCCTTCGTCCCGGCAGAGAGCAGAAACTGCCCCGCGCTGCAGGCGAGTCCGAGCGCGAGGGTCGACACGTCGTTCGGCACCATCTTCATGAGGTCGCGGATCGCGAGCATCGACGGCACGGAGCCGCCGGGCGAGTGGATCCAGAGGGCGATATCGGTCGTCGGATCCTCAGCCGAGAGGGTGAGCAGCTGCGTCATGAGCAGCGTGCCGTTGTCGTCGTCGAGGGCGCCGTCGAGCACGAGGACGCGCTCGTGGAACAGGGCCCGTCTGGCCTCGGGTCCGAATTGCGGGATGGGGGTCTCTTCGCTCATGGCCTCAGCATCCGCCGCCGGGACCGTGCGCGGGGCGGTATCCGCCCGAGGCAGATCGGCCCAGAGCAGATCGCGTCGGAACTCGCGCGTAACACCGCCGACTCACGATGCTCTTACCCTCGGAGCATGGCGAAGCAGAAGACACCCGAGTGGCAGTGGTCCGAAGACGGCATCAACTTCCGCACCCGCAAGTGGGTGAAACCCGAAGACCTCAACGCGAACGGCTCGCTGTTCGGCGGCAGCCTCCTGAAGTGGATCGACGAGGAGGCCGCGATCTACGCGATCGTGCAGCTGGGCAACTACCGGGCGGTGACCAAGCACATCTCCGAGATCAATTTCGAGGCCTCAGCCGTGCAGGGCGACCTGATCGAGATCGGCTTGCAGGCGACCCACTTCGGCACCACCTCTTTGACCATGCGCGCGGTCGCCCGCAACATGATCACCCGCAAGCGCATCCTCACGATCGAGAAGATCGTGTTCGTGAGCCTCGACGAAGACGGGGCGCCCACCCCGCACGGGTACCAGGAGATCACCTACAACCGCGATCGGATGCCGACCGAGCGCATCGCCACCGGCACGATCCGCCTGCCGTAGAGCCAGGCTCCGGCATCCTCTCGCCCTGCGTCTCACGCGCGCCGAAGGAGATCTCCCGTATCGAAGGACGATCCTACGGATCGGGTCCTTCGGAACGAGAGATCTCCTTCGATGCGTGCGGCGTCAGTCCGGGATGCCGCTCAGACGTTCGCCCGACTGTGGCTGACGCGGTGGCCGATCCAGAAGCCGACCGCGATGAGCCCTGCCAGCGTGACGACGAGCACCCAGGGCAGCATCGACGGCGCGGCGCCCGCCGTCGCGGTCGCGAGCGTGCCGGAGCCGTCTGCGATCAGGCCGTTGCCGTCTGCGAGTTCCGATGCACCCGCTTCGAGCTTGTCTCCGCCTTCCGCCAGCTCGCCGGTGCCTTCAGCCACCGTGGCCGCGCCCTCGGAGAGCTCGCCGACGCCTGTGCTCAGGTCTGATGCACCGACCTTCAGCGTCTCGGTGCCCGCGGCCAGCGCGGTCGCGCCCTCGTCGAGGCTCGCCGCACCGGAGCTGAGTCGCGCCGAACCGTCCTGCAGTGACACGGCGCCATCGGCGAGCGTGTCGAGACCAGCGGCGAGCCGATCCGCGCCCGCCCACAACTCGGCGGTGCCGGCCTTCAGAGGCTGAAGGCCGGTGGCCAGCGCGAGCGCGCCTCCCGAGAGCCGCGATGCTCCCTCGCTCAGGGGCTGCACGCCGTCGGCGAGCTTCAGCGCACCGGCGGATACCGCTGAGGCACCGGCCTTGAGCGTGCCCACACCGGACTCGAGCGTCGAGGCACCGGCCGCGAGACCGGAGGTGCCGGCCTTCAGCTGCTGCACCCCGGTGACGAAGGCCGGGGCGCCGGCGGTCGGGTCCGCCAGCGCGACCGTTCCCGGCCACCCCTGTGCGGCATCACCGTTGACCAGCGCATTCGCACCTCCGGCGACCAGCTGCGCGCCGGCGGCGGCCTGGATCGTCCCCTGCGCGAGCACAGGTGCTGCCGCGGCTGCTCCGGCGATCCCGTCGACCTGGGCATCCACTCCCGCGGCGAGAGCAGCGAGCTGCTGCATCTGCGCGTTCGCCGGGTCTGCCGCGGCGAGTTGGGAGAGTGCATCGGCCAGCTGCTGCGCGTTCGCGGGGGCGCCGTTCGCCGCCGCGGTGATGGCCGCGGCGTTCTCCGGGCTGGCGAGCGCCTGAAGCTGCGGCGTCACGGCGCCGGTGATCGTCGAGCTGAGCTGGTTCGCCCCGCCGAGTACCTGCCCCGCGACGTGGTGTGCGCCGGCGACCCCAGCAGCGAGGTTCGTCGCTCCGTCGAGCACCGACTGGGCTCCCGCGTCGACCTGCTGCGCGCCCTTCGTGAGGTCGTGAGCGCCGACGACGAGCGACTGGGCTCCGCCGTCGACCTGCTGCGTTCCTGCCGCCACCTGCTGAGCCCCGTCGAGCGCGGCCTGGGCTCCTGAGTCGATCTGCTGTGCACCGGCCGAGACCTGCTGCGCACCGTCGAGAGCAGACTGCACACCGGCATCCGCCCTCGTGAGTCCCGATTCGAGACGCTCGGCGCCCGTCAGCGCCGACAGTGCTCCGGCGCTGAGCCGAGCGGCACCGGACGCGGCGTTCGAGGCGCCGATCGCGAGGGTGTCGGCACCGACGGCGAGCGCGGCGGCGCCGGTGGACGCGCTTTGCGCACCCGTGGCGACCTTCTCTGAGCCGACGTGGGCACTCGTGGCCCCCGCAGCGAGCAGCTCCGTGCCGGCGGCGAGCTCGTCGGCACCCGCAGAGAGATCACCGGCACCTGCGGCGAGGTCGGCCGAGCCGTCTCGTGCGGTCGTCGTGCCGTCGGCGAGCTCCGCAGCACCGGCCGCGATCTTGCCTGTGGTCAGGAAGAACAGGATCACCATCGCAGCCAGCAGCAGGCTGAGCACGATCACGGCTATGCGCATGCCGATTCCGTGCGCGTGGGGTTTTGCACTCGTCATTGAGGACTCCCGGGGTCAGTGGCGTCGTTGCCACCGGCGAGTGTATGGGCGGGTTCTCAGGATTCGCACAGGTTTGCGTCTCGGAACTAGATCTCATTCCGAGTGAGACTCAGTTCCTTGTAGCTGTTCGACAAACGTCACCGAGATCACGCCCACGGACGGCCGGATGCCACCGCGTCCTCCGCCCGCGACAGCGCTGCGAACGCCTGGGCGAGGTCGGCGATCAGGTCGTCGACGTTCTCGAGACCGATCGACAGTCGCAGCACATCGGCGTCAGGGCGAGCCTCTGCAGGCACGGGTCGGTGGGTGAGCGCGGCCGGATGCTGGATCAGCGAATCGACGCCGCCCAGCGACACGGCGTGCGTGAACAGCGTCGTCGACGAGGTCACAGCGGATGCCGCGGCATACCCGCCCCGCATCCGCATCGCGATCATCGCCCCGGTGCCGCGCATCTGGCGCGCGATGACGCCCTCCGGGTCGTCGTCGAGTCCTGGGTAGAACACCTCGGCGACCTCCGGGCGGTCGATCAGCCACTGCACGATGCGGCGAGCGCTCTCCTGCTGCGCTCGCATGCGCACCGGAAGGGTCGTGAGTCCGCGGTGCAGCAGGTAGGCGCCGAGCGGGTGCAGCAGCCCACCGGTCACGGCGCGCACTCGGCGGAGCGCCTCTGCGGTCCGCTCGTCGCAGGCCACCACGCCGGCGATCACATCGCCGTGCCCGCCGAGGTACTTCGTGGCGCTGTGCAGCGACATGGCCGCGCCGTGGTCGATGGGGTTCTGCAGCACAGGCGTGGCGAAGGTGTTGTCGACGACCACCGGCACACCTCCCGCCTGCGCCACCACTGCGGCGATGTCGGCGATGTCGAGTGTCGGGTTGGCGGGGGTCTCGACCACCACGAGTCCTGTGTCGGGGCGGATGGACGCTGCGACCTCGGCGGGGTGGCAGTACGTCGTCTCCACACCCAGCAGACCGGAGCCGAGCAGGTGATCGGTGCCGCCGTAGAGGGGGCGCACCGCGACGACGTGGTTCCTGCCCGCCGCAGGACCGTGCGCGAGGATCACCGCTGTCATCGCCGCCATGCCCGATGCGAAGGCGACGGCGGCCTCGGCGTGCTCGAGCTCGGCGAGAGCGTCTTCGAACCGCGCCACGGTGGGGTTCCAGAGTCGTGCGTAGACCATGCTGCCGTCGGCGGGCGGACGCCCACCCGTCGCCATCGCCTCGTACGAGTCGCCTCCGCGCTCGATGTCGGGCAGCGGGTTGGTCGTCGACAGGTCGATCGGCAGCGCGTGCACTCCGAGGGCCTCGAGGTCTGAACGGCCGCTGTGCACGGCGACGGTGTCTGGATGCAACGGTGCAGTCATGCCTGCCACGTTGCCCGAATCGCGATCGATGCGCAGAAATTCGACAGCATCCGTCGTGCTTTGAGGCATCCTCGATATTCTGAACAAACAGCTGATCACGAGGAGGCGCGCGCATTGGCGAAAGCACAACTCGACGAGACAGATCTCGAGATCCTGGCCGCGCTGACCCGCGACGCCGAGATCACCAACAAAGCCCTGGCCCACCGGCTCGGTCTCGCCGAGTCGACATGCGCCCACCGTGTGCGCGCTCTGCGTGAGCGCGGGATCATCCGCGACACCCGCATCCGGGTCGACGGCGCGGCCCTGGGCCTGCCCCTGCAGGCGATCATCAAGGTGCGCCTCGCGAATCACACGGGCCCCAAGGTCACCGCGCTCTTCGACGCGCTCGCAGCCATCCCGCGGGTGCTGCAGGTGTTCCACGTCGCGGGAGTCGACGACTTCCTCGTGCATGTCGCGGTGCAGGACGCCACCGCCCTGCGCGACATCGTGCTCGATCACATCACGATCCACCCCGTCGTGCGCGGCACCGAGACGCAGCTGGTGTTCGAGCTCCGCGACGGCGCCGGTCTGCTCGCGCACTGAGCGGATCGTGGGCGAGGATGGAACACGTCTGCCGAGCAAGGGAGCCCAGAATGAGCCGCAGCGCCACCGCAGCCACCACCGCGATCCGCGAGATGCGCGACTTCCTCTTCGCGAACGCGACGGACTACGCCGCGGCGCGCGAAGGGTTCGTCTGGCCGACGCCCACCGAGTTCAACTTCGCGCTCGAGTGGTTCGACGTCATCGCGGGCGAGACCCCGGATCGTCCGGCCGTGCAGATCGTCTCGGCCGACCTCAGCCTCGAGTCGTGGACGTACGGCGACCTCTCCGCGCGTTCAGACCAGGTCGCCGCGTGGCTGACCGGCCTCGGCATCCGACGAGGCGATCACGTCATCGTGATGCTCGGCAACACGATCGAGCTGTGGGAGGTGATGCTCGCGATCACCAAGATCGGCGCGGTGTCGATCCCCACCTCGACGCTGCTCTCGGCCTCTGACCTCGCCTACCGCGTCGAGCACGGCCGGGCCCGCGCGATCGTCACGCTCGGCGGCCTTGCCGAGCGCATCGCCGACATCGACGCCGACGTGCTGCGCATCGGGGTGGGCGACGGCATCCCCTCCGAGTGGACGCGGTTCGACGACTCTTCCAGCGCGCCGACGACCTTCGATCCGGATGCCGCGACACCCGCCGACGACACGGCCCTGCTCTACTTCACGAGCGGCACGACCAGCCGCCCGAAGCTCGTGCAGCACACGCACGTCTCGTACCCCATCGGACACCTGTCGACCATGTGGTGGTTGGGCGTACGCCCCGACGACGTGCACCTCAACATCTCGTCACCGGGGTGGGCGAAGCATGCGTGGTCGAGCTTCTATTCGCCGTTCCTCGCCGAGGCCACGGTGTTCGTCTACAACTACGACCGATTCGATGCGAACACCCTGATGCAGGTCATGGACACGCACCACGTCTCGACGTTCTGCGCGCCGCCCACCGTGTGGCGCATGCTGATCCAGGCCGACCTCGCGCGGCTCACCCACCCGCCGCGCGAACTGGTCGGAGCCGGCGAACCGCTGAACCCCGAGGTCATCGACAGGGTGCGCGAGGCCTGGGGCGGCACGATCCGCGATGGCTTCGGGCAGACCGAGATGACGGCCTGCGTCGGCAACTCCCCCGGTCAGACCGTCAAGGTCGGATCCATGGGGCGCCCGCTGCCCGGATACCCCGTCGTGCTGCTCGACCCCGCCACCGGAGAGATCGCCGAGCACGAGGGCGAGATCGCGCTCGACCTGGCCCACCCTCCGGTCGGGCTCATGGCCGGCTACTACGACGATCCCGACAAGACGGCCGAGTCGCGCGTCGGCGGCTATCACCACACCGGTGACATCGCTCAGCGGGATGCCGAGGGGTATCTCACCTACATCGGTCGGGCGGATGACGTGTTCAAGGCCTCCGACTACAAGATCTCGCCGTTCGAACTCGAGTCGGTGCTGCTCGAGCACGACCTCGTGATCGAGGCGGCGGTGATCCCCAGCCCCGATCCGACGCGACTGGCCGTGCCGAAGGCCTACGTGTGTCTGCGGACGGATGCAGCGGATGCCGAGGCGGACGCGGCGCGATCGATCTTCGCGTACGCCCACGACCGGCTCTCCTCGCACCTGTGGGTGCGCATCATCGAGTTCGTGCCGGAGCTGCCCAAGACGATCTCGGGCAAGATCCGCCGGGTCGAATTGCGCGCCAGAGAGGCCGAGCGCGTGACCTCGGGCGACGAGGCCGCGCAGCACCGCGACCGCGACTACCGCTGAGGTCGCGCCCCAGAGGTCAGCCTGCGAGTGCGGGCTGCGAGCCGGTGCTCGGGGCAGTCGTCGTGCGCGACGCGGGCTGCGGATCCGGCGCATCGGCGAGGGCCTCGGCCCGTGCCGTCCGCGCTGCCTGACGCCTCGGTTCCCCGGTGCTCACGATCGCACGCGCCACAGCGCCGATCACGAGCATCGCGGCGAGCGCGATGCCGGACACGAGCAGCGGAGTCCACTGACTCGCGAAGGACGCCGTGGAGCTGAGCATCGCACTCGGGATCCACAGACCCACCGCTCCGCCCGCGAGTCCTCCCGCACCGCGCATGATCGCGACTCCTGCGACGATCGCGCACAGAGCCGCGATCACGGCTCCCACCACTCCGATCGGCACCAGTATCGATGCCAGTTCGTTTGCCACTCTTGATGACGTCATCACGACCCCCCGGTCAAACGGAATCTCCGCACTACCAACACTACGAAGTGTCGGCATACTGGGCATCCATCTCAAGGATGATGTTCCGCAACCGTGACGCGTCGTTCAGCGGCGCTTCAACCTCGCGAAACGCGACGTCTTGATCACGCGGAGCGGCTGGGTGACGACCGCGTCGACGACCATCGAGCCGTCGGTCGGTCCGATGATCGCCATCGTCGACGTCTCGGTCGACTCCACGGGGTCCACGGGCATGCGTCCGAGGTCGCGGTGGGCACGCACGTATGCGGGAACCAGCAGGGCGATCGCGCCGAGCCAGGCCAGCGGGTTGCTCAGCGCCACACCCTCGAAGCCGATCATGGCGCCGAGCACGAGAGCCGCGCCCACGCGCATCACGAGCTCGACGACCCCGGTGACCGTGGGGATGAGCGTGTGGCCGAGCCCCTGCAGCGCGCCGCGCAGCACGAACAGCACGCCGAGCGCCCAGTATCCGCATCCGTTGATGATCAGCATGAGGTGCGCGAGCCTGACGACCTCGTCGGATCCTTCACCGACGAACAGCCGCACCATGGGCGTCCCGAACGCGATGATCAGCGCTCCGAGTGCGAGACCGGCGGCGATCGCCATCCAGGTGCCCTCGATCACGCCGCGGCGGATGCGGTCGGGCCGACGCCCGCCGAGGTTCTGCGCCGCGTACATCGACGACGCCAGACCCAGCGACGAGAGGAAGGCGACGGCGAGACCGTCGACCCGCGACGCCGTCGTGTAGGCGGCGACAGCGTCGGAGCCGAGGGTGTTGAGTGCGACCTGCACCACGAGCGTTCCGATCGCGATGATCGACGCCTGGAAGCCCATCGGGAGTCCGAGGCGCAGATGCTCCGTGAAGTCGCCCCGGGTGACCCGCCAGTCGGCACGGCGCAGGTGCAGCATCGGCAGGCGGCGACGCACGAACTCGAGGCAGAGCGCGACCGACACGGCCTGGGCGACGACCGTCGCGAGGGCAGCTCCGCCCACTCCCCACTCGAGCGGGCCGACCATCAGGACGACGAGGCCGACGTTGAGCACGCACGACGCCGTGAGGAAGATCAGGGGCGTGCGCGAGTCGCCGATGGCCCGGATGATCGCCGAGAGGTAGTTGAAGAACATCGTCGCGCTCGCGCCGATGAAGCTGATCTGCGTGAAGACCGTCGCCTCGGGCATGAGTTCGGCCGGCGTCTGCAGCAGGGCGAGCACAGGTGCGGCGATCAGCGGTGCGACGATCGTCAGCACGACGCTCGTGATGCCGGTCAGGATCACGCCGGTCGCGACCGAACGGCGCACGGCCGCGCCGTCGCCCGCGCCGAACGCCTGGGCGATCGGGATCGCGAAGCCGCTGGTCAGACCCCAGGCGAAGCCGATCAGCAGGAAGAGCAGGCTGCCGGTGGCACCGACGGCCGCGAGGGATTCGACGCCGAGATGGCGGCCGACGACGACGGCGTCGGCGAACTGGTACATCTGCTGCACGACGTTGCCGAGCAGCAGGGGGATCGAGAACGAGAGGATGACACGCCACGGGCGGCCCGTGGTGAGAGAGGTGGCCATGAGGAAGCGGCTCGCAGAACTGGGGGATGATCGGGGGCCGAACCAGGATATCGAATCGTTTCGGTTCCCTGCCATCCCCGATCGGCAAGTACGGTCGGAAGGATGCCGCAGCGGGTCGCGGCACGGAACACCGGAGGTTCGAGCGATGACGACACAGAACACGGAAGGAACCGTCGGGGTGGACGGAGCCGCCGACGCAGATGAGCAGCATCTGAAACGGGCGCTCAGCAACCGGCACATCCAGCTGCTCGCGATCGGCGGAGCGATCGGCACCGGCCTCTTCATGGGCAGCGGGAAGACGATCTCGGTCGCCGGCCCCTCGGTGATCTTCGTCTACATGATCATCGGCTTCATGCTCTTCTTCGTCATGCGGGCGATGGGCGAGCTGCTGCTGTCCAACCTCAAGTACAAGTCCTTCAGCGACTTCGCGAGCGACCTGCTCGGCCCGTGGGCCGGATTCTTCACCGGATGGACGTACTGGTTCTGCTGGGTCGTCACCGGCGTCGCCGACGTGATCGCGATCGCCGGGTACACGGATGCGCTGTTCCCCGGCATCCCGTTGTGGATCCCCGGCGTGCTCGTGATCGTCATCCTGCTCGCGCTGAACCTGCCCACCGTCGCCGCATTCGGCGAGATGGAGTTCTGGTTCGCGCTGATCAAGATCGTCGCGATCGTCGCGCTCATCGTCACCGGTCTCGTGATGATCTTCACCGGCTTCCAGCACGACGCCGGCACCGCGAGCTTCAGCAACCTGTGGGATCACGGCGGCATGTTCCCGCACGGCTTCATGGGCTTCGTCGCCGGATTCCAGATCGCGGTGTTCGCGTTCGTCGGCGTCGAGCTCGTCGGCACCGCCGCGGCCGAGACCAAGGATCCCGAGAAGAACCTGCCGAAGGCGATCAACGCGATCCCGATCCGCATCCTGCTCTTCTACGTGGGCGCGCTCGTGATCCTGATGGCCGTCACCCCGTGGACCGAGTACGTCGCCGGCGAGAGCCCCTTCATCGCGATGTTCGCCCTCGCGGGCCTCGGCATCGCCGCGACCGTCGTGAACCTCGTCGTGCTCACCTCGGCGATGTCGAGCGCCAACTCGGGCATCTACTCGACCTCGCGCATGGTGTTCGGCCTCGCGAAGGACGGCGACGCCCCGCGCGTCTTCGGTCGCCTGTCGAAGCGCCGCGTGCCGCAGAACGCGCTGTTCCTGTCGTGCATCCTGTTGTTCTCGGGCGTCGTGCTTCTCTACGCGGGCGAGGACATCGGCACGGCATTCGACATGGTGACCACGGTCTCGGCCGTGTGCTTCATGTTCGTCTGGACGATCTTCCTCTGCAGCTACCTCGTCTACCGGCGCAGGCGCCCCGAGAAGGTGGCCGCGTCGAAGTTCCGGATGCCGGGCGGCGTCTTCATGGTCTACGTGGTGCTCGCGTTCTTCGTGTTCATCCTCTGGGCGCTCACGACCCAGCCAGACACCCTGACCGCGCTGCTGGTGACGCCGATCTGGTTCGTGCTGCTGCTCGTCGCCTGGCTGTTCGTGCGCAAGTCGCAGAACCACCTGACTCGCCACGCGGCGCACATCGCGTACCTGCGCGACGACTCGGCGGAGTAGGCGCGCGCGGAACGGCGTTCACAATTCAGCATGAGCCGGCCGATTCCTGACGAATCGGCCGGTTCTGCTGTGTCCGGGACTGCTCATGCTGAATCGTGAACGGCGGCTGCCTGTGGGAGGTTCCGACAGGCCCTCCCTCGGGGCCGTCAGCGGGCGTAGCGTCGGCCCTGACGAAAGGACTCGACATGCACACTCGCACACTCGGACAGGGACTCGAGGTCTCGGCAGTCGGCCTCGGCTGCATGGGGATGTCGCAGAGCTACGGACCGAACCCCGGCGGCCGCGACGAGATGATCGCCGTATTGCGTTCGGCACTCGACCACGGAGTGACGTTCTTCGACACGGCGGAGGTCTACGGACCGTATGTCAACGAAGAGCTGGTGGGCGAGGCTCTGGAGCCGATCCGCGACCAGGTCGTCATCGCGACGAAGTTCGGCTGGCGCATCGAAGACGGCAAGAGCGTCGGTCTCGACAGCCGGCCCGAGCAGATCCGCCGCGTCGCCGAGGAGTCGCTGCGGCGCCTGCGCACCGACGTGCTCGACCTCTTCTACCAGCACCGCGTCGACCCCGACGTGCCGATCGATGACGTCGCCGGCACGGTGGGCGAGCTGATCGCCGAGGGCAAGGTTCGTCACTTCGGACTTTCCGAGGCATCCGCCGCGACGATCCGCCGCGCGCACGCGGTGCAGCCGGTCACCGCGCTGCAGAGCGAGTACTCGCTGTGGACCCGCGACCCCGAAGACGAGGTGCTGCCCACCCTCGCCGAGCTCGGCATCGGATTCGTGCCGTTCAGCCCGTTGGGCAAGGGATTCCTCACCGGCACGGTCGACCAGACGACCTCCTTCTCGGACGGGGACATCCGCGGCACCATCCCGCGCTTCAGCGAGGAGAACCGGGCCGCGAACCAGGCCCTCGTGAGTCACGTCACCGCTCTTGCGGAGGCGAAGGAAGCCTCGTCGGGCCAGATCGCGCTGGCCTGGCTGCTCGCCCGGGAGTCGTTCATCGTCCCGATCCCCGGCACGAGACGGACATCGCGGATCGCCGAGAATGCGGGAGCGACGGCCGTCGCGCTCTCGGCCGACGAGATGGCCGATCTCGACCAGCTCGCGGCGCGCGTGGGAGTGCAGGGCGACCGTTACAACCCGCAGCAGATGTCGTTCGTCGACCGTTGAGTGCGCATGGTGGCTGGGTAGTCTGGGGCGGATGACCTCCGCCCGCACCTACCCGGCCACGATCGCCGCGCCTGTGGAGCATGAACTCATCATCAAGAAGTCGCGGTTCATCGCGACCGTCGAACCGGTCGTCTCGGTCGACGACGCGGATGCGGTCATCGCGCGTGTCCGCAAGCAGTGGTGGGATGCCAGGCACAACTGCACCGCGATGGTCACCGGCTTGCTCGGCGACCAGGCGAGATCGTCGGATGACGGCGAGCCCTCGGGTACTGCGGGGGTGCCGATGCTCGAGGTGCTGCGCCGCCGCGAGCTGACGGACGTCGTCGCCGTGGTCACCCGCTACTTCGGCGGGGTGAAGCTCGGGGCCGGCGGGCTGGTGCGGGCGTACTCGTCGGCAGTCTCAGAGGCCCTCGACCTCGCGGCGCTCGTACGGCGGCAGTCGCTCACCCGGATCACGATGGATGTCGCCCATGCCGACGCCGGGCGCTTCGACAACCTGCTGCGCGACTGGGTCCTGCATCACGGAGCGACGCTCGGCGAACCTCGCTACGGTGCGCTGGCGACGCTCGAGGCCTGGGTTCCCGCACACGAGCTCGACAGGCTCGCGGACGACATCGCCGGGGCCTCCGCCGGAGCCGTCGTGCCCGTGATCGGCGGCGAGCGCATCGTCGACGTGTCTGACTGATCCCGACCGGCACGGCTGATGCACAACAGCATCCGGATATTCTGGATGCCGCGATCTCGGAAGGAGAGCGATGTTCGACAGCCCGCTCTCGGCTTCTGCCTACGAGATCCTCGGTGTGGACCCGTCGGTCGACGACGTCGAGCTGCGACGTGCCTACCGGCTCCGCCTGCGCGAATCGCACCCGGACACCGGAGGCGATGCCGCCGTGTTCATCCAGGTGCAGCGCGCGTGGGAGCTCGTCGGCACCACCGAGAGCCGCGCCGCCTACGATCGCCGCAGCGGCGCTCACCCCGGCATCCCGTCGGAGCCGGAGTGGACCGGATGGCGTCCGCAGTCCGCCACCCGCACCGACACACGCCCCCGCGCCCGCTCGTACGGCCACCCCGGCGGCTGGCGACGCGAGCGCTACCTGTCGCTGATCCGCGAATGGGCGGGGCGCGGCGTCGAGGTGCCCGATCCGTACGACCCCGCACTCGTGCGCTCGGCACCGCGTGACCTGCGTCGACTGCTCGCCGATGCGCTGGCCGAGGAGGCGACCGCCCGCACGGTGAGCGCTCTCGGCATGGGCTTCACCGTCTGGCACGACGTCGCCACGGGCGCGGATGCCGACGACAAGCTCGACCACGTGGTGCTCAGCCCGTCGGGCCTCTACGGCGTGATGTCGGAGGACTTCGGCGGAGTCGTCGGCTTCCGACGCGGTGAGATCACCGGACCGAGCCTCGGCACCCGCGCGCCCGTCACCGCGGCCCTCGCCCGCATGCGCACCGTGGCGAAGGCCGCTCGGGTGAAGTTCGGCGGAGTGATCATCGTGCTCCCCGACGACGATCTCGCGCAGGCCGTCACACCCCTCGGCAGCAGCCGAGGAGTGCCGGTCGTCGTCGTGCGGCGCAGTGCGCTCTCGATGGTGCTGCGCCAGGGAGTGCCCGGCGCCCGTGCGATCGGCGGCAACGAGCTGTTCGACGTGCGCACACGGCTGCAGCAGACCGTCACGTTCGTCTGATCCAGGCTCCGTCCGCACACGGCCCGAGCTGCCGCGGGCTCCGCAGATCGGGACGACGCTGTCGGCCGGGCTTGCGTCCGGACTACGGTTGCGGTGTGCCCGCGATCCCCGAATACGACCCGCTGCCCGATCACCCCGCGCCCGACAATCCGCAGGGAAAGCTCGTGCTCCTGCGCCACGGCGAGACCGAATGGTCGAAGGCGGGCCTGCACACCGGCCTCACTGACATCCCGCTCACCACGCGAGGCGAGGATCTCGCCCGCGGCGCCGGACAGCTGGTCGCCGACTACGACTTCTCTCTCGTGCTGTGCTCACCGCTCGAGCGCGCCCGGCGCACCGCCGAGCTCGCGGGGCTGCACGCCGAGGTCGATCCGCTGCTCGTCGAGTGGGACTACGGCGGATACGAGGGTCGCACGACGAAGGACATCCGCGAAGAGCTGGGCTACGACTGGAGTGCCTTCACTCACGGTGTGATCCGCGGCGCGACGCCGGGAGAGACCGTCGAAGAGGTCGCGGCCCGCGCCTCCCGCGTGCTCACCCGCGTGCTGCCGGCGTTGACCGAAGGTGATGTGGCGCTGGTCGCGCACGGGCACTTCCTCCGCATCCTCACCGCGGTCTACCTGCGGCTCGCTCCGCGCTTCGGCGCTCAGATCACACTCGATGCCGGATCGGTGTCAGTGCTGAGCTTCTACCGCGAGCAGCCGGCGATCCTGACGTGGAACTACGGGCTCGAGCTGCCTCTCGCGCCCTCGGAGTCCTGACGACCCGCGGATCGCGGCTCAGCCCATCCGCTGCAGCGACACGGCGCAGACCGTGGGAGCGTCCTCGAGGTCCCTCACGATCTGCACCGCGGTGCGCGCAACCGCCTCCACCGACACGCCGGTCTTTTGAATAACTAAAAACTGCCGGTAGAGTCAGGCCTATGGAGACAGAACTCGACTCGGCACTTCGCGGTGCCGGGCTGCGTGCGACCGCGGGCCGCGTCGCCGTGCTCGAGGTACTGGAATCCATGGCCCACACGGATGCGGAGCGGGTCTTCCGCGCCGTCTCCGCCGTGCTCCCGACGACGTCGATCCAGTCGGTGCACAACATCCTCGCGGACCTGACGACGGCGGGCCTCATCCGCCGGATCGAACCGGCAGGCTCCGCGGCGCTCTACGAACGGCGCATCGACGACAACCATCACCACATCGTCTGCACCGAATGCGGTGCGGTCGGCGATGTGGACTGCGTCGTCGGCGAAGCGCCGTGCCTCACCCCGTCTTCGGCGGGGGGATTCACCGTCCAGACAGCCGAAGTGACCTTCTGGGGCCTGTGCCCCAGTTGCCAGAACGCCGCGCAGTAGCATCCGACGTCGCTCCCGGGCACCCGGGATGATCCTCGTGCCTGTGCGCAGAAGGAGAAGAAGATGACCGATCCATCGACCACGCCCGCCACCACCACCCAGACGGGCACCCCCGTCGCGAGCGACGCCCACTCGCTCACCGTCGGAGCCGACGGACCCACGGTCCTGCACGACCGCTACCTCGTCGAGAAGCTCGCGTCGTTCAACCGCGAGCGCGTGCCGGAGCGCAACCCCCACGCCAAGGGCGGCGGAGCCTTCGGAACCTTCACCGTCACCGAAGACGTGTCGGCCTACACCCGTGCCGCGGCCTTCCAGCCGGGCGCTCAGAGCGAGACTCTGCTGCGGTTCTCGTCGGTCGCCGGCGAGCAGGGTTCGCCCGACACCTGGCGCGACGTGCGCGGCTTCGCGCTGCGTTTCTACACGCCCGAGGGCAACCTCGACATCGTCGGCAACAACACGCCGACCTTCTTCCTGCGCGACGCCATGAAGTTCCCCGACTTCATCCACTCGCAGAAGCGTCTCGGCGACTCCGGTCTGCGCGACGCCGACATGCAGTGGGACTTCTGGACCCTCTCCCCCGAGTCCGCCCACCAGGTCACGTACCTCATGGGCGACCGCGGCCTGCCGCGCAGCTGGCGCCACATGAACGGCTACGGATCGCACACCTACCAGTGGGTCAACGCCGCAGGCGAGCGCTTCTGGGTGCAGTACCACTTCCTCTCGAAGCAGGGCGTCGAGGCGATGAGCGCCGAAGAGGCCGAGAAGCTCGCCGGATCGGATGCCGACTACTACCGTCGCGACCTGTTCGACGCGATCGCTCGCGGCGACGCCCCTTCGTGGGACGTCTACGTGCAGGTCATGCCCTACGAAGAGGGCAAGACCTACCGCTTCAACCCGTTCGACCTGACGAAGACCTGGTCGAAGAAGGACTACCCGCGCATCAAGGTCGGCACGTTCACGCTCGACCGCAACCCGCAGAACTTCTTCGCCGAGATCGAGCAGGCTGCCTTCTCGCCCGGCAACCAGGTTCCCGGCACGGGCATCTCGCCCGACAAGATGCTCATGGCTCGCGTGTTCGCCTACTCGGATGCTCAGCGCTACCGCATCGGTGCGAACTACAACCAGCTGCCGGTCAACCAGCCGCACGCGGCCGAGGTGCGCAACTACATGCACGAAGGCCAGATGCAGTACAAGTTCAACCCGGCCGATCACCGCGTCTACACGCCCAACTCGTACGGCCCGGCCGGTGGCCCCACGGCTGACCCGGCCGCGGGTGTCGAGGCGAGCTGGGAGTCGGACGGCGAGCTGATCCGTGCCGCCGCGACCCTGCACCTCGACGACGACGACTTCGGTCAGGCGGGCACGCTGTACCGCACGGTCTTCGACGACGAGCAGCGCGCGCGCTTCCTCGAGACGCTGACCGGCCAGGGCCAGGGCATCACGATCGACGCGATCCGCGAGCGGTTCTTCCAGTACTGGACGAACGTCGACGCCTCGCTGGGTGACGCTCTGCGCGCTCGCTTCTGAGTCGCATCCGCTGATGACCGAGACCCATCGTCCCCTCGGGGCCGGTGGGTCTCGGCGTATCCGGGCATCGCAGAGGAGGACAATGGATGCCGTGGCTGTTCCTCTCTCCGACCTGACCAACATGCCCGAACCCCAGCAGGTGCACGCCGCTGACGGCACTCGCCTCGCGACGTACACCTGGGGCGAGCTCGACTCTCCTGTGGTGGTGATCGTGCATGGATTCGCGTCGAGCGCCCGCGACACCTGGGTACTCACGGGGTGGGTGCGCGAGCTCACCAAGGCCGGGTACCGGGTGCTGGCCCTCGACCAGCGCGGCCACGGGCTGAGCGAGAAGCCGCATCAGGCCGACGCCTACGGCATCCGCACGCTCGCGACCGATGTCGAGACGGTCATGGACACGTACCTCGTCGACGAAGCCGTCTACGTCGGATACTCGCTCGGCGCGCGAGTCGGCTGGGAGGTCGTGCGCGATCTGCCGCACCGCATCGGGCGCGCCGTGCTCGGCGGGGTGCCGGACGGTATTCCACTGGCGAGGCTCGATCTCGATCAGGTGCGCACATACCTGGCCGACGGAACGCCCGTGTCGGATCCCACGACGCAGAACTACATCACACTGACCGAGCGCGTTCCCGGCAACGACCTCGGCGCGCTCGTCGCGCTGGCCGAGGGGATGCGGTCGTCACGGACGATCGACCCCGATCCGTCGAACGCACCGGCGAGCCCGATCCTGTTCGCGACCGGGTCGAAGGATGCGATCATCGAGGGCTCTCGCGCTCTCGCGTCAGCTGCCCCTCAGGGTCGCTTCTTCGAGATCCCGGATCGCAACCACTTCAACGCGCCCGGGTCCCGCGCGTTCAAGGAAGCCGCGCTGGCGTTCCTGTCGGAGAGCTGACCGCAGGCACGAGAAGAGCCCTCCGTCTCGAGGAGACGAAGGGCTCTCGGTGTGACGGTCAGACCGTCGCGTTCTGCTCGCGCTTCGGCAGCACCCATCCCGCACGCGGGAAGTGGCAGGTGTAGCCGTTGGGGTACTTGATCAGGTAGTCCTGGTGCTCTTCCTCGGCCTGCCAGAAGGGGCCCGCGGGCTCGATCGTGGTCACGGCCTTGGCCGGCCACAGGCCTGAGGCGTCGACGTCGGCGATCGTGTCGCGCGCGACGCTCTCCTGCTCGGGTGTGAGCGGGAAGATCGCCGAGCGGTAGCTCGAGCCGATGTCATTGCCCTGGCGGTCCTTGGTCGACGGGTCGTGGATCTGGAAGAAGAACGCCAGGATGTCGCGGTACGTCGTCTTCGTGGGATCGAAGACGATCTCCACGGCCTCGGCGTGACCGGGGTGGTTGCGGTACGTCGCATGGTCGTTGCTTCCGCCGGTGTAGCCGACTCGGGTGTCGAGCACGCCGGGCTGGCGGCGGATGAGGTCTTCCATGCCCCAGAAGCAGCCGCCCGCGAGTACGGCGGTCTCGGTCCCGGGGGTGCGGGTGATGGTTCCGGTGTCGGTCATGACTGCTCCTCAGAGGTGGGGGTGGTGGGGAAGAGGTGACGGTAGCGACCGTACCCCTCATCTTCCAGGCTGTCAGCCGGAATGAACCGCAGGGCGGCCGAGTTCATGCAGTATCGAAGCCCTCCGGCGTCGCGGGGTCCGTCGTCGAAGACGTGCCCGAGATGGCTGTCGGCGCCGCTGGATCGGGCCTCGGTGCGCTTCATCCAGAGCGTGCGGTCGGTGCGCGTGGTCACGGCATCGGCTTCGATGGGCTTGGTGAAGCTCGGCCATCCGGTGCCGCTGTCGAACTTGTCGGTCGATGCGAACAGCGGCTGGCCCGAGACGACGTCGACGTAGATGCCGTCGTCGTGGGTGTTCCAGTACGCGTTGCGGAAGGGCGGCTCGGTGGCATCCTCCTGCGTCACCTCGTACTGCAGGTGCGTGAGGTCGCTGACCGCCGCGGGGTTCTTGCTGTACTCGTTCGCCATGATCTGACTCCTTGTCCGACGCGGCTGGCTGCAGCGTCATAGAGAAGAACCAGCGGCGCCCCGGATTTGGTCCCGCGGGACTGTGAGCGCGCTGTGAGTTTGCGCGCAGTCGGTAGAGTTGCTCAGCCACACACACCACAGGGAGACGCACATGTCGGTTGGACTGCTCGCCGTCGTCGATGACATCCTCAGCGCGGCGATGAAGGCCTCGGCCAAGGCCGCCGGAGTCGTGATCGACGATGCCGCCGTGACGCCGCAGTACGTGCAGGGCATCACGCCCGCCCGGGAACTGCCGGTCGTGGCGAAGATCGCCCTCGGATCGCTCGCGAACAAGTTCGTCATCATCATCCCGATCGCGCTGCTCCTCACCGCCTTCGCACCGTGGGTACTGCCGTACCTCCTGATCCTCGGTGGCGCGTATCTGTGCTTCGAGGGTGCCGAGAAGGTGCTCGAGTGGTTCGGCGTGCAGCACGGGCACTCCGATGAGAGCGACCGCAACGAGAACAAGCTCGTCTGGGGTGCCGTGCGCACCGACCTGATCCTGTCGACCGAGATCATGCTGATCTCGCTGGCGAACCTCGAGGCCGGCCTCGACATCTGGACCACCCTCGCGATCCTCGCTGTGATCGCGCTGCTCATGACAGGCGTCGTCTACGGTGCGGTGGCGCTGCTGGTGAAGATCGACGACATCGGTCTGAAGATGGCGAAGAACCCGTCGAAGCGCGTCCGCCACACGGGCACGCGCATCGTGCGCTCGATGCCGGCGGTCTTCCGCTTCATCAGCATCCTCGGCACGGTCGCGATGCTGTGGGTCGGTGGACACCTGCTTCTCGTGAACCTCGGCGAGGTCGGCGTGCACTTCGGCGCCGACATCCTGCACGGAATCGAGCACTTCCTCGAGCCGGCCGGTGGCGTCATCGTCTGGATCGGCGACACCCTGTTCTCGGCCATCGCCGGACTGATCGCCGGTCTCATCATCGTCGGGATCATCCTGGGCATCGGTCGCTTGATCGGAAAGAAGCCGAACTTCCACGAGGGCGAGGAATCGCCCGCCGACGTGCACGTCTGACGCACGCACGACAGATGCTGCTTCAGGCCGCGATGTCATAGCGAGCCCTCCCACCGAGTCGAGGAGTCCTCGCCGGATCCACGTGCAGGGGTGGAATGAGCCACACTCGCGCGGCGACACCGACGCCTTCGATGCGTATGTCCCACCCGTTGTCGTGAATGCGGTGGTGACATGACTCGCACAACAGCACTCCGTTGTTCAGGTCGGTCGGCCCCGTGTCGCGCTGCCACCATCTCAGGTGATGCGCTTTGGTCATCTGGGGCGGAAGGCTGCACATCGCGCATCCGCCATCCCTCTCGACGAGGGCCAGGCGCTGCGCCCGCGTGAACAGTCGCTTCTCTCGACCCCAGTCGAGGATCTCTCCGTCAGACCCCAGCACCACCGGGATGATCCCGCCACCCGCAGCCATCCGGCGGCAGGTGCTGACGCTCACGGGTTGATCGCTGCCGTCGATCGTCGCGGCACCGAGCCCTGCGGTGAGGTCGTCGAGGTTCACGCGCACGATCACGGTCGCGCCGGTGGCGGGCATCCCGCCGTTGTCGCAGGCGATCGCGTGCTCGCAGATAGCCGCGAGCGCGTCGGCCTGGATCATCGCGACCGTGCGATGGTCTGCGTCTGGAGCACCCGGGTCGGGCGCCGTGATCCGCGCCTGGAAGGTCGCCGACACGTAGGCCTGGATCGCCGCCTTGATCGGCGCCCCCGAGGCGATATCGGTCTGCAGCACCATGTGAAGCGAACCGTCGCGCTCGAACATCGTGAGCGACCGGCGATCGCGCGCCTCCCGTTCTTTCGGAGCCACCCCGTCGGGGTCGAGCCAGGCCTCGGTACGGGCGACGAGCGTGCGCACGTCGTCGAGCGTCATTCCCGCGGCCCGCTCGACGAGCAGCCGCTCGGCCTCTTCGACCCGCGCCGACCCGACCTTGAGGCGGACGCGTTCGAGCAGTGCGACGATGATCGCAGCGGCCGCCACGGAGATCTCCCCCGCGGCGAGCGCCGTCGCCAGCGCGGGGTACTTCGCCGGAAGCGCCTCGCCCAGCAGGTTGGTGCGCGGCGCTGCTGCCTGACCGACCGTGATGAGGCGCTTCGCGTCTCCCGGCGAACCGCCGGTGGCGGCGGCGATCATCGCCGCCGCACTCCGGTATCCCTGCTGTTTCGCCAGCCCTTCAGGACCGAGCTCCGGCCGGGATTCGTGAGCGATCGCGGCGGCGAGTTCGGCGTGGAGTCCGTCGAGACACCGCTGAATATCGCTGACCGCACGATGGGCACCGAGCAGTTCGGCCCGGGACAGATCGATGCCCCTCTCCGCATCTGCCCAGGCGTCGCCGAGGCACTCGATGGCCTCGAGCAGCGGCGTCAGACGGGAATTCGACATGCCTCCATTTTAGAAGATATGTTCGAATCTCGGTCGGTATGCCGACATGCGATCGAGGGCGCGGCTCACTCCCCACGCACGTGATCTCCACTGCCCAGCCACTCGTCGAAGGTGATCTCTCCCCGCAGAGCATCAGCCCCACCGCGCAGCGATCCCGAGGCGAGCCCCTTGCCGTACGCGCCGGGCAGCCGCACCCCCAGCACCCGCCGCCGCACCCCGTCGAACGCCAGCTGCCGTCGGGCGAGGTCGAGCAGTACCTCATCCCGCGGTCCGACGAGATCGCGCGCACGCCCCACCGCCGCACCCGAGGCGACCCGCACCAGGTGCGCACCGACCTCGCGCGCCGACACCGGCCGCATGAGCACCTTCGGCATGACCGCGACAGGTCCGGACGTCCCCGACAGCAGTTGTCCCGCGAACTCGTGGAACTGCGCCGCCCGAGCGATCGTGAACGGCACCGACCCGGCAGCCACGGCGCGCTCCTGGGTGAGCTTGCCCGCGTAGTAGGAGGAGTCGATCCCATCGATCCCCACGATCGACAGCGCGACATGGTGCCGGACGCCCGCGGCGTGCTCTGCTGCGAGCAGCTTGCGGGTAGCCGTCTCGAAGAAGTCGATCGCCTTCGCGGCCGAGAGGGTGGTCGTGTTGGTGACGTCGATGACAGCATCCGCGCCCCGCAGCGCGCCGACGAGGCCGACGCCTGCGATCACGTCGGCACCGGATGAACGCGAGAGCACGACGACATCGTGCCCCGCCGCCCGCGCCGCCTCGACAGCGTGCCGTCCGACCACGCCCGTTCCTCCTGCGACTGCGATCCTCATCCGACTTCCTCTCCGTTAGAGCTCACGGGCCCGCACAGAGATGCGTCCGCCTCATCGCTCTGCAAGAGACGACGAGACGGCATCCGAGAGTGTGAGGCCTCCAACCCCGTGCTCGCGGGAGTCGATGCTGAGACGGCCTTAGCAACAGCATCAGCGGCGATCTCCACGAGCCGCTGATCGCTCTTCTCCTCATGCGCCGTGATCGTGACGACCGCGTCGGCAGAGTCATCGACGAAGACGTACTGCCCGTACCGCCCGTCCAGACGCCATCCGTTGCCCGGTCCTCGCCAGGCGGCCAGCCCGTAGGAGGCGTAGAGGCCACCTGCCCCCGAGGAGACCCAATCGGAATGCATCCGATCGATCCAACTCTGCGCCACGATGCGGTCGTCCCCGAAGCGGCCGCCATCGCGCAGCACGCGTCCGATCCGCGCCAGCTCCTCGGTGCGCAGCTCCAGCCCGCTTCCGCCCACGATCCATCCGAGCGGACACCTCAGCCATTGCGGGTTATGGATGCCGAGCGGCTCGAACAGACGGGGCATCAGCCAGTCCCGCACGTCGCCGACGGCAGCGCCGAGCATCCTCATGGCGACGTAGGTGCTCGCATCCGAGTACTGGAAGTGCTCGCCTGGGCCTCGGCTCGGACGAGCGAGCATCTCGAGGGCGAGATCGGGCCAGGGCACCTCTTGGTCTCCGAACCATTCGAAGTCGATCCCGCTGGTCATCGTGAGGAGATGCCGCAGGGACACCCCCTCGACGCCTGAGCCGGGGTCAGGCACGTCCAGCACATCGGCAGCGCGGGTGTCGAGCGTCAGGATGCCTTCGTCGACGGCGATCCCCGCCGCGAGCGCACTCACGCCCTTGGACACCGAATACAGGTTCACCCGATCGTCGCTGCGCCAACGATGCTGGGCGGATTCGTGACCGACGAGCACGTGGAGTCCGTACGCGCCCAGCTGCTCCTCATCGATCGCACGGACGATGCGGTCGCGGACCGTTTCAGCGAGAGACATGACGCCAGTCTCCCGCATCCCCCACCCCGGCATCCTGCTACCGTCGTCCAGTGCGCACCCGAGCGCAGATGCAGGAGACCCGATGAGCGACCACCAGATCCGGGATGCCGAGACCGCCGACGTCGAGGCGATCACCGCCATCTACAACGACGCGGTGCTGACCACCACCGCCATCTGGAACGAAGAGGCGGTCACGGTCGACGACCGCACCGCCTGGCTCGCCGAGCGCACCGAGCGCGGTTACCCGGTGCTCGTCGCGGTCGATGACACGGGTGTGCTCGGCTACGCGACGTTCGGCGACTGGCGACCGCACAGTGGCTACCGCCACACCGTCGAGCATTCGGTCTACGTACGCGAGGGCCAGCGCGGGCGCGGCATCGGCAAGGCGCTCATGATCGAACTCGTCCACCGTGCCCGCGAGCTGGGCAAGCACGTCATGGTCGCGGCGATCGAGAGCAGCAACACCGGATCGATCATCATGCACAAGCGTCTCGACTTCATGCAGGTCGGGCGCATGCCGCAGGTCGGCGCCAAGTTCGACCGCTGGCTCGACCTCACCTTCCTGCAGCTCGTGCTCGACGAGCGCCCCTTCCCGGACGAACTGAAATGAACCCGCTGCTCTGGCTGGCCGACGCCTTCAATTCGCAGTGGGTGCTTCCGGGCGGTCAAGCGCTGCTGATCCGTGAGGTGGTCGGCAACGTGTTCGGCCTCGCCAGTGCCCTGGGCGGCATGCAGCGCAAGATCTGGGCGTGGCCGGTCGGCATCGTCGGCAACCTGCTGCTGCTCACCGTGTTCCTCGGGTCGATCCTCAACCCCGACCACGAGCTGCCGCATCTGCTCGGCCAGGCCGGTCGCCAGGTCATGTTCATCATCGTCGCGATCTACGGCTGGGTGCGCTGGCGCCAGGCCGCGGCCGACGGCGGCCGCGTGACCCCGCGATGGGCACCCAACAGCGCTCGCATCGGTCTGGTGCTGGTGATGGTGATCGGCACGATCGCCCTCACTCCCCTGTTCCGCGCGCTCGGCTCGTGGGAGCCCGTCTGGGCGGACGCGTGGACGTTCGTCGGATCCCTGCTCGCCACCTACGGCATGGCGAAGGGCTGGACGGAGTTCTGGCTCATCTGGATCGCCGTCGACATCGTCGGCGTGCCGCTGCTGTTCAGCTCCGGCTTCTACGCCACAGGCCTGATGTACGTGTTCTACGGCGTCTTCACCGCGGTCGGCTTCGTCGTCTGGTGCCGCGCGCAGGCGAACGCGAAACCCCAGGTCGAGACGATCATGCCCGACCCTCGCCCGATCACCTCGACGGTGAAGACCGTCGACCGCGACAGGGACTGACCCGCGACTCGACCGACGAGAACACCTGAAGAACGGGCCGGGGCTACGGTGGGCACATGCCGATCGAACGGTCACGGTTCGCTGTCACTCCTGTGGTGGCGGCCATGGCCGCGCTTGCTCTCGTGCTCGCCGTCACAGCGACCGCGTACGGCTATCACCGCGACGAGCTCTACTTCCGAATGCTCGACCCCGTGTGGGGCTATGTCGATCAGCCTCCGCTGACTCCCCTGATCGCGACCGCGGCGGCGGCGATCTTCGGCGACACCGTGGTAGCCGGCCGTATCATGAGCGGTCTCTTCGCGATCGCATCCGTCGTGATCCTCACACTGATCACGCGAGAGGTGGGCGGTGGACGGCTCGCACAGGCGCTGACCGCGTGGGGCATGGCCGGTGCCTCGATGACCCTCGCCTTCGGCCATGTGCTCCTGACCGCCAGCCTCGACCTGGTCATCTGGCCTGCTGCGTTGCTGTTCGCACTCCGAGCGACGCTCCGCGACGACGGCCGCTGGTGGTTCGCCGTCGGCGCGATCGTCGGCATCAGCGCGCTCAACAAGCTGCTCATCGTCACGCTGCTGGTCGGCATCGCGACCGGGCTCGCGGTGCTCGGTCCCCGCCGCTGGTTGCGGTCGGGCTGGTTGTGGGGTGCGGTGGCGCTGTGCGCGGTTCTCGCGCTGCCCAGCATCCTCTACCAGGCGCTGAACGGCTGGCCGCAACTCGCGATGGGCGCTGCCCTCGGCGAGAACAACGCCGACGAGGTGCGGATCATGATGTGGCCGTTCCTGATCCTCATGGTCGGGCCGGTGCTCGCGATCTGGTGGGTGGTCGCACTGATCTCGCTCTTCTGTCGACCCGAATGGCGGCCGATCCGCTGGATCTCGGTCACTTTCGCCGTGATGGTCGTCTTCGTCTTCGCTGCGGGGGCGCAGTTCTACTACACGTTCGGCGTGCTCTCGGTGCTGGTGGCGATCGGGTCGGCCTCTGTCGCCGACTGGGCCCGCACGCGCGGGCGGCGCACGTTTCTCTTCGCGGCGATCGCCATCAACAGCATCGGATGCGCGCTGACCTCGCTCCCCCTCCTCCCGGTCGAGGCCTTCGGCGCGAGCGGCCTGGCGGCGGTCAACGCCAGCTCTGCCGATCAGGTGGGGTGGGAACGCTACGTCGAGCAGATCGAGACCGCGGTCGGAGACTCGGAGGCGGATGCGATCATCACCGCGAACTATGGCGAAGCGGGCGCGCTCGACCGGTTCGGGGTCGATCTGCCACCGATCACGAGCGGACACAACGCCCTCTGGGACGCGGGCCCTCCTCCGCGGGATGCCACGACTGTCGTGGTCGTCGGCGACTTCGGCCCCGCACTCGAGGCGCGCTTCGAGACCTGCACCGTCGTCGGCGTGCTCGAAAACGGCGTCGGCGTCGAGAACGAGGAGCAGGGCGTGCCGATCCGGGTGTGCACGAACCCGGTGGCGTCGTGGGTCGAGCTGTGGCCGCAGTTCCGACACCTCGACTGAGCAGCATCCGTCTGCCGACTCGCTGCCCGAATGTGTCGGCACGTGTCGCAGAGGCTGGCCTCAGCGCGGCCCAGGAGTTTTGCTAGTCCCCATGACTCGCCAGATCCGCTTCAACGCCTTCGACATGAACTGCGTCGCCCACCAGTCGTCCGGTCTGTGGCGGCATCCGGACGACCGCTCGCGTCAGTACAACACCATCTCGTACTGGACGGACCTCGCGAAGCTGCTCGAGAGCGCGACCTTCGACGGCATCTTCATCGCCGACGTCCTGGGCACCTACGACGTCTACGGCGGCACGAACGAGGCGGCGATCCGCAACGGCGCGCAGGTTCCCGTGAACGACCCGATCCTGCTCGTCAGCGCCATGGCGGCGGTCACCGAGCACCTCGGATTCGGCATCACCGCCGGCACCGCCTTCGAGCACCCGTATCCCTTCGCGCGTCGGCTCAGCACTCTCGACCACCTCACAAATGGGCGTGTCGGCTGGAACGTCGTGACCGGCTACCTGCCCAGCGCCGCACGCAACATGGGCCAGGAGGATCAGCTCGCGCACGACGACCGCTACGACCACGCCGACGAGTACGTCGAGGTGCTCTACAAGCTCTGGGAGGGATCGTGGGAAGACGACGCCGTCGTCGAAGACCGCGAGCGCGGCATCTTCACCGATCCGTCGAAGGTGCACCCGATCGGCCACGAGGGCACGCACTTCAGCGTTCCCGGCATCCACATCTCCGAGCCGTCGCCGCAGCGCACCCCCGTGATCTACCAGGCGGGAGCCAGCCCGCGCGGCGTGCGCTTCGCATCGGAGAACGCCGAGGCCATCTTCGTCGCCGCGCCCTCGAAAGAGGTGCTCGCTGGCACGGTCAAGCGCATCCGCGACGCGCTCGAGGATGCGGGGCGCGACCGCTACGACGCCCGCATCTACACCCTGCTCACCGTGATCACGGGCGAGACCAGCGCGGATGCCGCGGCGAAGCACGCCGAGTACCTGTCGTACGCGAGCCCCGAAGGCGCACTGACCTTCATGTCCGGCTGGATGGGCGTCGACCTGTCGCAGTATGCGGAGGACGAGCCGGTCGGAAACGTCGAATCGAACGCGATCCAGTCGGTGCTGCAGCACCTCAAGGAGGAGGCGGACCTCGGACGCGAGTGGACCGTCGGCGACTTCGGCCGCCACAACGCGATCGGCGGCCTCGGCCCGACCATCGTCGGCTCGGGCGTCGAGATCGCCGACGAACTGCAGTCGTGGGTCGAGGAGACCGACATCGACGGCTTCAACCTCGCCTACGCGGTCACCCCCGGCACCTGGCAGGACGTCATCGAGCACGTCATCCCGGTGCTGCGTGAGCGCGGCGTCTACCCGAACGAGTACACGCCAGGAACGCTGCGGAACAAGCTGCAGGGCAAGGGCGACCGCGTGCAGGACACGCATCGCGCCGCCCGGTACCGGGTGGGCGCGAAGGCTCCCGTCGCCTGACCGGCGCTCGCGGGCGCTACTCGGCCTTCGAGCTGAAGAGTCCGCGCAGCACGAGGAACACCACGACCGCGACGACGAGCACGATCGCGAGCTTGGCGATGAACCACAGGATCGAGAACAGCGCGCTGACGATCCACCAGGCGATCACCACGGCGAGGATGACGCCGACGATGGTCCAGAACGAGTTCTTGTTCATGGTTCCAGCCTAGGCGGCGGTGCGGACGTCACGGATCCCGGATGCTGAGGCATCCGACGGTCGCCGTCAAGACCCTTCACGGGTGGGCGGAACCGGGGCGAGACTGCGAGCATGTCTGCACCGGCCCTCACTCCCTCCGCCCTCCACGGCCTCACCGCGCGCGGTCCGCTCAGTGATGCCGTCATCCGCCGACTGACCGGTGGCGACGTCGACCATCTCGGCTCCCGCGCCGAGTCCGTGCTCGCGGCGAGCGCCGACGTCGTGCGCGATGACGACATCCAGCTCGCCCTCTTCGTGCTCTACGCCTCGTCGTACGGCTCTCTTCCCGATCTCGACCCGACCCTCGAGTTCGACGCCGCGCTGATCGCGACGCGGGGGCTGCTCGAGCAGGCGTTCGAGCAGGCTCTGCGTGCGACGGTCCCGATGCCGGAGCTCCCCGAACCGACCTTGGATGCGGTGGGGCGCGCCCTGTTCGCCCTGGCCGAAGCCGACACCGGCCCGAGCCTGTCGCGCTACGTCGCGAAGAAGGCGACCGTCGAACAGATGCGCGAGTTCTTCATGCAGCGCTCCATCTACACGCTGCGCGAGGCCGACCCGCACTCCTGGGCCATCCCCCGTCTCAGCGGCCGAGCGAA
The DNA here is from genome assembly GCF_001423485.1 of Microbacterium sp. Leaf320. Classification (GTDB taxonomy): domain Bacteria; phylum Actinomycetota; class Actinomycetes; order Actinomycetales; family Microbacteriaceae; genus Microbacterium. Next base: position 662,717 of record NZ_LMOD01000002.1, on the reverse strand, counting down.
GGCGGCGCTCGTCGAGATCCAGTCCGACGAGTACGGCGCCGGGCGGCCCGACCGGGTGCACGCGACGATCTTCGCGCGGGCCATGCGCGGCGCGGGGCTCGACGACACCTACGGCGGCTATGTCGACGATGTGCCGGCGATCACGCTCGCCTCGCTCAACTCGATGTCGATGTTCGGTCTCAACCGACGCCTCGTCGGAGCCATCGTCGGCCACCTCGCGGCATTCGAGATGACCTCATCGATCCCCAATCGCCTGTACGCCGACGGCCTGCGTCGCCTCGGCTTCGCCGAAGACGTCACCGACTACTTCGACGAGCATGTCGAGGCCGATGCCGTGCACGAGCAGATCGCGGCGCGCGATCTCGCGGGCGGGCTGGCCGAGGACCACCCCGAACTGCTGCCAGACATCATGTTCGGAGCATCCGCCTGCCTCACCGTCGACGGATGGGCGGCGGGTCACATGCTCGACTCGTGGATGCGCGGCGAATCGTCGCTGCGACCGAGGGCGGATCGATGAGCGCGCGCGAGGATGCCGTCACCATCACCGCCTACCCCGACGGGCCGCTGCTGGTGCGCGGCGCAGCGGTGCTGGAGTCTTCCGACGGAGAGCCGATCGAGGTCACGCGCCGTACGGTGGCGCTCTGCCGTTGCGGGCTCTCGACCATCAAGCCGTTCTGCGACGGCACGCACAAGGCCGCGGGATTCCGCACCGACGCCTGAACCGGCCGGTCGCTGTCGGTCGATCGCTGCCGGCCGGTCGCTGCCGGTCGATGGGTCGAGATCAGTGGCCGACTGCCGGCAGGCAGCCGCCGTCCATGATGATGCCGCCGATCTCGACCGTCAGCACGTCGGCCGAGACCTCGCCGAAGATGCATCCGCCCGCAGGCGCGGCAGCACCGAAGGCGACCGCGCGTTCGTCGCCGAGTGTCTGGATGCCGGTGAGGCCGGCAGCCGCGATCGCATCTTCCACGGCCGAGACAGACAGGTCTCCCGAGGTGCGCAGCGTCTCGAGCGCCGTGCGGATCTCGTTCGCCGGCGTCTCGGCTGCGGCTCGGCTGTCTTCTGAGAGATCCATCCGGTCGCGATAGCGCTCGTTCTGCGCCATCGCGTTGTCGGGATCGTACGGGGCACATTCCGGTGGCAGCTCGACGCCCTCGATCTGCGGGCAGGCCGCTGTCGGGGTGGGAGACGGCGATTCCGACGGTGATGCACCCAGCGGCGCAGGGCTCGCGGTCGCGCATCCCGCGAGCAGCGCCGTCGCAGCAACGACGAGAAGCAGACGCACGCTTCTCGACCTGTCCCCCCGGATTCCGGTCATGCCTTCATGCAACCACAGGCCACCGACAGTGCCAACCCTCCCCCGTTGTGCGCCCCGCGCACCGCGACAACGCCCGGGATGAGGCGTGTATGAGGCGCGACGACCCCGCTTCAGCGCGGATTCAGCGTGCGCCCGCCACACTGGAGGAATGCGGATCCTGGTGGTTGACGACGAGGTGCGGTTGGCCGACGCCGTCCGCCGGGGGCTCGAGGCCGAGGGCTTCGCGGTCGACGTCGCGAACAACGGCGTCGACGGGCTCTGGCGTGCGCGCGAGACCCGGTACGACGCGATCGTGCTCGACCTGATGATGCCCGGCATGAGCGGGTGGAAGGTGTGCGAGGCGCTGCGCGCGGAGGAGAACTGGACTCCCGTGCTGATGCTCACCGCGAAGGATGGAGAGTGGGATCAGGTCGAAGCCCTCGAGACAGGGGCCGACGACTATGTGACCAAGCCGTTCTCGTTCGCGATCCTCGTCGCCCGCATCCGCGCCCTGGTGCGTCGCGGTGCCGTCGCCCGCCCCGCGGTGCTCGAAGCCGGAGACCTGAAGCTCGACCCCTCGTCGCATCATGTCTGGCGCGGTGAGACGCCCGTGACACTGACCGCCCGCGAGTTCGCCGTGCTCGAATACCTGATGCGCCACCGCGGCCAGGTGCTGTCGAAGCGCACGCTGATCGAGGGCGTCTGGGACGACGACTTCGACGGCGACCCGAACATCGTCGAGGTCTACGTCGGCCATCTGCGCCGTAAGCTCGACAAGCCCTTCGGCCGTGAGGCGATCGAGACGATCCGCGGTGCCGGCTACCGATTGGCGGCCGACGGTGGCTAACCGCCCCTTCAGATCAGTGCGCGCCCGGACGACCCTCGGCGCGACTCTCGTCGTGGCCGCCGCCCTGCTGATCGGGGCGTTCTCGTTCTACGGCATCCTGAGCTCCAGCATCCATGCCAGCGCCGAGCGCGCCGCCGAGCAGCGACTCGACGAGCTGACCGAGCGCCTGGACGGACCCGGTGGCGGCCCCGGTGGAGGCCGAGGCATCTACACCCTCGACGACGAACTCGTGCAGATCATCGGCGCTGACGGCTCGATCCGCTCGGCGAGCGAGGATGCCCGCGACGATCTGGGCTCGAGCGCGCTGCCGATCGCGGATAGCGCGCTCACGGTGACGATCGACGGCACGCCGATGCTCGTCGTCTCGGACGACCTCGAGAACGACGAGACCCTCGTCCTGGCCGTCCCCATCGAAGACGACGACGAGACCCTGTCGACTGTCGTCATGCTGCTCGCGGTCGCGGTTCCGCTCCTCCTCGTGCTCGTCGCGGTCACCACCTGGCTGGTGGTGGGTCGAGCTCTCCGGCCCGTCACGCGCATCCGCCAGGAGGTCGACGGGATCACCGCCGAGCATCTGCACAATCGGGTCGAGGTCCCCGCGTCATCGGATGAGATCGCCGCGCTCGCGACCACCATGAACCGGATGCTCGATCGCCTCGATTCCTCGGCGACGGCCCAGCGCCGGTTCGTCTCGGACGCGTCGCACGAGCTGCGCTCGCCCCTCGCCACGATCCGCCAGCATGCCGAGCTCGCGCAGGCGCATCCGGCCACGACCAGCATCGGCGAGCTCGCGGAGGTCGTCTCCGACGAGGGGCTTCGCCTGCAGGGAATCGTCGAATCGCTGCTGCTGCTCGCTCGACTCGACGAGGGCGGCGGCACTCACGACGAGGCCGTCGATCTCGATGATCTCGCCCTCGGCGAGGCGCGGCGACTGCGTTCACGCGGCATTGAGGTCGACAGCTCCGGCATCCGCGCGGCCCGCGTCGAGGGCGATCCGCGACTTCTCGGTCAGCTGCTGCGCAATCTCGCCGACAATGCCGCGCGACACAGTGCCGGCCGAGTGGCCATCAGCGTGATCCCGCAGGATTCGTGGGTGTTCGTCACCGTCGAGGACGACGGAACGGGAGTGCCGCCGGACGAGCGCGAGCGCATCTTCGAGCGCTTCGTCAGGCTCGATGAGGCCCGCAGCCGGGATGCCGGAGGCAGCGGCCTCGGCCTGGCGATCGTCCACGGCATCGCCACGGCCAGCGGCGGAACCGTGTCGGTCGACGCATCCCGGTGGGGCGGCGCCCGGTTCGTCGTGTCACTCCCCCTGTCGGCCTGACATCCCGGCATCCGGCCCGTCTGCAGGACCTGAGGTCTCGGCATCCGGTCGATCTGCAGGACCTGATGTCTCGGCATCCAGTCCCGCCTGCAGGACCGAAGCACGGACGCAGGACCAGACACCTGTTCTCGTCCTGCAGACGTGCCTGGATCCTGCAAACGGCTAAAAGGAGAATCCCGCACTGGCTCGGCATCCAGTCCCGCCTGCAGGACCGAAGCACGGACGCAGGACCAGACACCTGTTCTCGTCCTGCAGACGTGCCTGGATCCTGCAAACGGCACCGGCAGACCCATGACCGGTCGGCGGCTCCTTCCTGAAGATCGCTTCAGGAGGCTTCAGGGTGGCTTCAGCGCCCCCGCGAGAGCATCGAGACATGAACGACAAGAACCCGACCCCCGACCAGACGCCCGAGAACCTCCCGTCGAACCCGACCCCGCCGGCGCCGCCCGCACCGCCCGCGCCTCAGGCGACTCCCGCTCCGGCAGCCGAGGCGGAGACCGTGCCCGTCGCACCGCTCGCCGCTGACGCGACGGGCGCTCCGGCAGCCCCCGCCAAGCCCGGACGCAAGCGAGCGCTTCTGATCGGCGGCGGAATCGCCGCGGCCGTGGTGCTCGTCGGAGGCGGTGTGGCCCTGGGCGCAGCGGTCGGCGACGAGTTCGGCGACGACGACGACCGTCCGTCGGTCTCCGACGGCCCGCGCGGAGACTCGGATGACCGCGGCGGCCAGCCCGGCGACGACCGGGACGACGATGGCGACCAGCAGGGCGCACCCCAGGGCGGTGGCCCGGTGACCGACATCGGCACCGATTCGGCCGACGATCTCGTCGCGATCGCGGATGCCGCCCGTGGAGCGGCCGAGGGCGATGTCACGTCGATCGACGCGAAGCGCGACGGCACGTGGGAGGTCCAGCTGACCGCGGCGAACGGAAGCGAGACCGAGGTGCGGGTGGATGCAGACCTCGCGGCCACCGTCGTCTCGACGGAGCAGGACGACGACGACTCCGCCCCCACTCACACGCTCGACGAGGCGGCCATCCGCGCACTCGTCGATGCCGCGCTGGCTGAGGCCGACGGCATGATCACCGACCTCGACGCCGACAACGATGAGGTCAGCCCCTACGACGCGTCGGTGCTCACGAGCGACCGCCGCTCGATCGACATCGACTTCGGCGCCGACTTCGCCGTCGTCGGCACCGACATCGACGACTGAACGACCCGCGTCGTTCCTCGAGCCGTCGGCCCCACGGGGTCGGCGGCTCGACGCGTCTGCGACGAGTTCGGCATTTTCGCATCATGATCCGTTCACCGCGCAGTCTCTCTAGGTGGGTACGGTCTCGATCGCAGACCGAAGATGCTGTCGTCAGGGGAATCCATGCCGGTCACGGTGCACACGAACTTCCACACTCCCGCGCAGGCGGACTCCGTCGTGCGGGTGCTGCAGCAGCTCACGACGGAGCTGAAGCACGTCGAGTGGAGGGTCTCCGATCACCGCTCCGTGGCATTCAGCACACGCCGGACGCTGTTCGCGGGGCCCGCCGACGTGAGGGTCGTCGCGACTCCGATGTCGGAGGGCGGATCCGACGTGCGGATCGCGCTTCAGTCGCCGACCCGTCGCCGGACGACCTCGACGGCGGCCGACCGGCTCAGCGAGCGGATCCAGCGGGCGCTCGGCTGACGACGATCATCTGCGAAGGTCCCACGCCCGGCTGGCAGCATCCGGCGCGGGATACCATCGGAGTCATGACGAATTCCGGCCGCATCGACGACGTCTCCATCGGCGGGGAGATGATCCGCCTCGGCCAGTTCCTGAAGTTCTCGGGGCTCCTCGACTCCGGCGGCAACGCCAAGGAGGTCGTGATCGACGGGTTCGTGAGGGTGAACGACGAGGTCGATCGGCGGCGAGGCCGTCAGCTCCACGACGGCGACCTGGTCACCTTCGAAGGCCGAACGGTGCGCGTCCGCCCCTGAGGCCGCTACCGTTCACGGCCTTTTCGTCGCATAGCGCAGGAACATCACGCCGCTGCCGAACCGGCGATCCTCGAGCAGTTCGAGGTCGACGTGCACGCCCTCGGGAAAGAACGGCCTCCCCCCGCCGACGATCCCCGGACCGATGAACATGCCGAACTCGTCGACCAGTCCGGCCCGGATCGCCTCCCCCGCGAGCGTCGGACCGTCGACCGTCAGATCACTGTCGGACTCGGCCTTCCAGCGTTCGACCACTTCGGGGTCGAAGGAGCGCTCGAGACGGGTGCGCTCGCTCGAGACCTCCGCGAGAGTCGTCGAGAAGACGACCTTGTCGGCAGCCTGCCACACGCGCGCATAGTCGATCCCCACCTGCGGCTGATCGGGTTCGAGGTGCGCGGTCTCCCAGTAGACCATCGTCTCGTACATGCGCCGCCCATAGAGGTAGGTGCCGACATCGGCGAACTGTCTGTTGATGAAGTCGTGCAGCTCCTCGTCGAGCGCCCAGTCGAACCCGCCATCGGGCCCGCTGACGTAGCCGTCGAGCGACGTGATCATGGAGTAGATGAGTCGGCCCATGCGGCGAGGCTACTCCCGACCGTCGAGCGGATCGACCCCTTCCCGGTTCCCTAGCGACCAGTGTCGCGAGGCGCAAGGCGCTGGTCGAGATTACGATGTCGGCGCACGCTGGAGCCATATCCCCAGACCCGCGACCGAGAGGAACCCCCATGTCTCGTGACCAGTACACCTTCGTCAATCCCGCCGAGCTCTACTCCGACATCGAGCCCGAGAAGCAGCACATGCCCGAGCCTGGGCTCGACGCGGATCTCGCCCCGAAGGCCGACCTCGGCGAGGACAGCTACCGCGGCACCGGCCGCCTGACCGGCCGCAAGGCGCTCATCACGGGCGGCGACTCCGGCATCGGGGCGGCCACCGCGATCGCCTTCGCCCGCGAAGGCGCGGATGTGGCGCTCTCGTACCTTCCGGCTGAGGAAGAGGATGCGGCGCGCATCGCCGGCATCCTGCGCGACGCCGGCGCCACCGTGGCGCTGATCCCCGGCGATCTGCGCGACCCCGAGTACTGCCGCACACTCGTCGCCGAAGCGGTCGGAGCGTTGGGCGGCCTCGACATCCTCGTCAACAACGGCGGCAAGCAGGTCTACCAGGAGTCACTCACCGACATCACCGACGAGCAGTTCGACGACACCTTCAAGACCAACGTGTACGCGATGTTCTGGATCACGAAGGCGGCACTTCCGCACCTTCCGGCAGGTTCCGCGATCATCAACACCACGTCGATCCAGGCGTACTCCCCCTCGGACATCCTCGTCGACTATGCCTCTACCAAGGCCACCATCAACGCGTTCACGAAGGGCCTCGCGCAGCAGCTCGCGCCGAAGGGCATCCGCGTGAACGCCGTGGCGCCGGGTCCGATCTGGACGCCTCTGCAGCCCAGCGACGGCCAGCCGCAGGAGAAGCTCGAGGAGTTCGGCGAGAACACCCCGCTCGGCCGCATGGGTCAGCCCGCCGAGCTCGCCCCCGCCTACGTGTTCCTCGCCTCCGCGGAGTCGAGCTACGTCGCCGGCGAGACGCTCAACGTCAACGGCGGCATGCCGACCCCGTAAGCCGTGAGGTGCGAACGCCCCGCCCGAGACGATCGGGCGGGGCGTTCCTGCGCGCGGCGCCCCTTCGCCGATGTCGGCGCCGCAAGGCAATATGTCGGTATGGCAGACGGATACGACCACGATTTCCTTCCGACGCGCATTCCCCTGCCGCAGCCGACGCAGGCTGCGACCGAGCTGACCTACCCGCGCTTCACGGTGCTGCTCGACACCGAACGCCGGCTGGCGGTCGTGACGGGCGTGAACATCGACGGAGCTCAGCTGCGCGAGATCCCGCGCAGCGGCGAGTGGCGTCTCGACCCCCGAGTCGACGCCGACCTGCAGACCGGCGCCGAGGTGTACTCACGCAACGATCTCGACCGCGGACACCTCGTGCGGCGACGCGACCCCGGTTGGGGCGATGTCGACGACGCCCGGGCGGCGACCGAGGCCACGTTCTTCTATCCGAATGCGGCTCCCCAGGCGGCCGGGTTCAACCAGTCGAAAGAGCTCTGGCTGGGTCTCGAAGACCACGTGATCGAATACGCCGAGACAACCGACCAGCGCCTCTCGGTCTTCACCGCTCCGGTGCTGGCGGACGACGATCCTGCGTATCGCGGCATCCGCATCCCTCTCCGATTCTGGAAGGTGGCCACGTGGCACGGGCCTGACGGCCTGGCATCCGCCGGTTTCATCCTCGACCAGTCCGAGCTCGTCGAGGCCGCCGACGGCCTCTTCGCCGTGCCGCCTCTGGGAGCCTTCCGCACGTTCCAGGTGCCGGTCGCCGAGATCGCACGCATCTCCGGCGTCGACCTCGGAGGGCTGTCCGACGCCGACGTGCTTCGTCGAGGCAGCATCCGATCGACCGAGTGGATCTCCCTGACCTCCTCGGACGACATCGCGCTCTGATCGTCGGATCTCCGATTCCGGCGCCTCGGTTCGCCGGCATCGCAGGCGTGGACGGTTCGATCACGCCACGGAAGACAGCGCCCGATGCAGCTCAGCGCAATCCGGGCACACCCGGTACCGGCCGACATCGTGACGCGTCAGATCGGTCCACGACTCATCCCTGCCGATCGTCCTCGAGCAGTCGTCGCACCGTCGACGAGGACGGACGACGAGGAGCAGGCCGAGCAGCATCAGCAGCCCTGCGGCGATTCCGAACAGCAGGAGGGAGTCCGCACCGGTGGCCGCCAGGCGCTGGGGCTGCGCATCGACATCCCCCGACATGGTCGCGATCACATCGAAGGCGAGTTCGGTGGAGGCGGCACCGTCATTGCGCTGCTGAGTGGTGGCTGCCGGAAGCTCGAACCCGATCTCCACGGCCACCGTCTCGCCATGGGCGACCTGCACCTGCGCGATCTCGACGGCGCCTGTGGATCGATCACGCAGAGCGGAGTACGGCTGCCGCCCCTCGACGCCGCCCACGTTCCAGAACAGTTCGACGTCGTCGGCGAGGTCGGGGTTGCGGGCTCCCTCGGGGATGACCTCACCGAGTCGCAGCGACACGGCCAGGTCGGCACGAGATGGACCGGTGTTCGTCAAGAGCAGCGTGCGTCGTGAGCGGTCGCCGGGCGACGCGACCCGGTCGCCGACGAACGAGGCCTCGGCGGTGGAGTACGAGCGACCCGACCAGTCCAGGTGCGTCGCCTCGCCGTCCCAGGTGGCCGTAGCGACGGCTTCCAGGGACCCGGCTCGACCGTCGGATGCCGCCGCCGGTGCCGCGCCCGCCGGGCCGCCCGTCGTCGCGATCCGACTTGGCTGGACTGACGGCAACGCGGGCAGGACGCCGGCTGCCGAGAGCACGCCTGCCAGGGTGAACAGGAGGACCAGAGCGAGGATCCACGAGACGAACGACGCTCGGCGGTGTCGCCGGCGAAAGCCGGCGAGCACGTCGTCGAGGACTCCGGATGCGGGGCCCGCAGCCGGGTCGGCGGGGTACGGGTACGACATCACTGGTCTCTCTCGGGATTCGTCGTGGTCGGGAGCAGCTCCCGGAAGGAGTCCTCGTCGAACGGCAGCAGTCGCAGTCGTGCGAGCTGGAGTTCCTGCTCGCGGACCGCGAGTTCGCGCTCGCGGAGATCGAGTTCCCGGACCCGCAGGTCGTCGGGTGCCGCCTGCGCGGACGCAGCCGGAACAGCGGATGCCGAGGCGCCGGCGGTCGGGACGACCCCGCCCGAGCCGGCAGTCATGATCACGCGGGTCCGCGGCCTCCTGAACGTGCTCCAGAGGCCGTACCCGAGCAGACCGGCACCGAGCGCGATGCCGAGCATCATGAGGTTCTCCGACACCCACTGCCGCACCCACCCGAGCGCGGGGAGGCTGTAGAGGAATGAGCCTCGCACCTGCTCGGGCGAGACAGGAGCATCCGCCGCCGAGTTGGCATCGCCCTGGGTGATGAGGCGGCAGTCGGTGCCGTCGTCGAACGTGCCGACGGTCTTGCCCACGACCCGGTGGGTGATGAGCGCCGGATTTCCCGGCTCCGGCAGGAAGGTGACGATGTCGCCGACGCCGATCTCGGTGCACACCTGATCGGGTGCGACGCCTCGCACGGCCACGACGTCGCCCGGCGCGAGGGTCGGCTCCATGGAACCGGTGAGCACGGTGAGCGAGGACCCTCCGGCCACTCGCGGCACCACGAGGAGTGCGGCGATGAGCGCGATCACCGTCACGGCGAACGCGAGCGACACGGCTCGCCCGGCGATACGCCAGGGCGATTCGTACCAGCTCTTCTGGATCCTGCCGGCGGTGCGCATGCGTCCGTCTCTCATCGGTGGGGTGGTGTTCGCGGGAGGCTTAGAACTGCTCTCCGGTGTCGCGAACCTGCTCGAGCCTGAGGTTCAGGCCGGCGAGCGTGTCGGTCAGCGTGACGTCGGTGCGGTCGGTGACCGTCGACGAGAAGGTGCCGTAGACGACGACCGTCAGGTCCTCCGTGGTCGCTGCCATCGAGAGCACCGTGGTGCCGTTCGCGTCTTCGAGACCCGCATCCTGTCCTGTCTGCGGTGCCGACAGGTAGAGCAGGGTCGCGTCTGCCGTGACGGGCAGAGCGGTCTCGGTCTGCACGAGGGCGCCGTCCTGGTACACCTCGTACGTGTACGTCATGCCGCTGATGTCGTACTCGTTCAGCGCGGGGCCCTCGAGCGCGAGTCGACCGACGAGGTTGTCTCCCTCGAGGGTCACGTCGGCCGAGAACGAGGCCGCGACCTTGTCACCGGGAACGATGCGCCACGTCGACGCATCCGCCGGGGAGAGCGCGTGGCCGAGCTGCGATCCGTCGGTACCGGTTACCGTGGCGGTCGCGTCGTCGCGGTCTGCGGACACGTCCCAGAAGGTCGTGTCGGCGGTCTGCACGACATCGAGGTCTCCAGCGGTGATCTGTCCTCCGCTGAAGCCGTCGGTCGCAGTCCACAGGGCGAACGTCGAGCCGCCCGCGAGCAGGGCTGCGGCCCCACCGGCGACGAGCAGCAGTGCGCCGCGGCGCTTCTTCTTCTCTTCGGTCACGACGATGATCTGGGGGTTTTCGGTACTCATGCGAGTGCTCCTTCTTGATGGTGGTCGGGTGTGGCGCGGCAGGACCTCGGGTCCGGCCGGCGGGGTGAGGATCTCGGGTGCTATCGCGTGGCGTGATCGCCCGGAGCGATGGCGGGGTTCGCGTTGGTCGCGCGAGGGTCGATGCGGATCACGAGACCCGGTTCCCCTGCGGGGTCGGGGTGCACCGTCCCGTTCCACGACGAGTCGTCGCGTGACAGGGTGCCGTCGTCACCGGTTCCCTCCGCCCACGCGATGTGGTCGTAGATGCCGATGGCGTTGAGCGATGCCGGGAAGGCGACTGCGGCCTCCCAGTTGTCGAAGTCCCTGTTCTCGCTGCCGTCGACGGCGATCCCGTGGGCGCTCGCCTCCGAGACGTACAGCCCGTCCGCGCGATGGTTCCAGAGCATCGCGACGCACCAGGTCTGGCTGATCTGAACACCCGAGGGATTGGCGGCCGGCTCCTGCAGTGTGCGATCGGCGGCGTCGGTCAGGTGGACGTTCGCCGCGGCTTCGCCCTCGACCCCCTCGGGAGCGTCCGGGATCACCGAGCAGTCGTCGCCGAGGCCCGCCGGATAGATCCGGACCGTCGAGTCCGCCAGGAGCGTGCCGTCCTCCGCGATGCCCTCGGTCAGGTCCGCGGTGCGGCCATCACGCCAGATCTGAGGGCCGATCGTGATGTCGTAGTCGAGCCCGGCGATGCCGAGAGCGGCTCCGGACACCTGGAATCGCCAGATCACCGGTTCGGTCCTCAGACCGCCCTGATCGAGCACCGTGGCGATCTCACTGCCGGGCAGGGTGATCTCCACCGGCTCACCCGACTCCGACAGCGCCGTCTGCGACTCCGCGGATGCTCCGAAGGTCAGCGCCCCCGTACGCATCTCGGGCACGACGACGGCGTCGTTCGTGGTCCACAGCGCGTTCGCAGTCGAGACCGCGCCGAAGGTCATCACACCGGCGATCGCCGCGGTGAACGAGAGGACCGTGCGCCGCCTCATGATCCGGCCCCGCTTCCCCGCACCTGGTCGAGACGCACGATCAGGTCGCCCGCCGCCCAGATGCTCGTGGCGCTGCGCACGTCGTCGTCCGTCCAGACGTAGTCGCCTCGCACCTCGACCCTCACGATCACTGTCCATCGGTCGGTCTCGCCCTGCGGCGAACCCACGAGGCCGGGCACGGCCAGCGGCCCGCCGCCGGGAGCGCCGGCGGCGACGACATCGCCCTCGGCATCCTCCACGCGCAGCATCACCGCGATGTCGCCCGCATCAACCTGAGCCTGCACGTCGAGGGGGGACGCGAACTCGACTCTCAGCGCACCGACCAGGTTCTCTCCGCACAGGTAGGTCTGGAGCGGCTGGGTGATCTCGATCACGTCGCCCGGCATCGTGAAGAAGTCGCTCGGGGTGCTCTCCAGCTCTCCGGATCGGGGCTCGGTCACCCCCGGGGTGATCTGCTGCCATGACGCGGCCTCGGTCGTCATGGCCAGATCGCCCGCACGCCACAGCGACCCCGAGAACGTGTCCTCCGACGACCACAGGGCGTATGTGCCGGCACCGATCGCGGCGACGGTCAGTGCCGCGACGGCGACGGCGCTGATGATGAGCGTCGCTCTCCTGGTGCGAGGCGGCGTGTCGACGGCGGTCATCGGCGCCACCCCTCAGCGCTGCCGTTCGAGAAGATCGTTCCGCACGCGGCGACCTTCTTGCTGTCACCGACCGCGAGCTGCGGGATCGAGCCGATCAGGCCGCCGGTGCCGAGACGCAGGTCGGAATCCGTGACGAGGATGTCATGCAGGTTCGTGACCCAGTCGTCCGCCGATCTGTTCGTCACCGTGTACACGAAGCACACGGCCTGCCCGTCGACGAGCCTCGAGCCGGTGAGCACCGGAGTCCCCGTCTGCTCGATCGTCGCGGGAGTCGAGGCATCGGTCACGGCGGCGAATGCGCGCTTCTCGATGTCGATCGTCGGATCGGTGGCGAACAGGAAGGGGTTCACCGACGGCACGACCAGCCCGTCGTAGTTCGTGTCGCTGGACGCGACGGTCGCCGCGATCGTCGCCTTCGTGTTCGCCCGGACATCCCCGGCACTCGCCTTCACCACGATCGGCTCGGTCGAACGACCACCGGGGGCGATGACCGGCGCATCGGTCGACAGGTGGACGCCGTTCTCGACACCCACCGCGTCGACCTGCGACGAGAACGTCACCGGCGATGTCGGCACCGGAGCGCCCGCGCGGAGCATCAGGGCATACGTCTTGCCCTTCTTCTCGCCTGTCACGAGGGTGAAGCGGGGCGCCGTCACCTGCAGCGGGTTGACGAACGTGATGCCGGCGTCGACCGAGGTCGCGGCCGCGGTGTTGCTCAGCCCGGAGGTCGAGGTCACGCGCCCGGCAGCGATGCCCGCAGACACGGCGGCCGAGTCGTCGACCCTGGCGACCACCTCGAATTGGAGTCCGTTCTTCCCTGCGACAGGCGTCACCGAGACGACTCTCGGATTGATCCGTGCCGTGTCGAGGGTGTTCGCGGTGGCCGTGGCTGCCAGCTGGACATCATCGGGTGTGACGGTCGACGGATCCAGGGGCAACGACGACGTGAGCAGGTAGCGGAGGTCCCGGCTCATCGTCGGGTCGTTCTGACCGGCCGCCTGCTCGAGCGCGAGAGTGGGCCGGCAGTTCCCGGTCACAGCGACCGTGCGGCTGAACTGCGACGAGGTGAGCTGGGGCGTGGTCTCGACGTGCGTCTGCACGCGCACGAATCCTGACACGTCACCGGTCGTGGCGTTGACGGCCTGCGCGGAGATGGGCGCTGTGGCACCGGCCAGCGGCTGCGGCCCGACGGGCAACGCCACAGTGACGGATGCCGTGGCCGCCGTCACTCCGGTCACGCGCCCCAGGTAGATCTCGGCGGTGCGATCGGCCGTCCAGTAGAGGTCGAGCGAGACGGGTCCGGTGGGGATGTTCTGTCCGGTCACCGGTCTCTGCACGGCGAACTCCGCCGCGCACGTTCCTCCGGTGAACCCGGCTCGAGGCTTCGCGACCAGGGCGGCGCTCGACGGGGCGGCGACCACGGCGGCGTTCGACGTCGGGAACCAGGTAGCCACCGACAGGTTGGAGTCGGTGCCGTTGTCGACGAGGAGCGCGCCCCCGTCACCCGTCTCCTCGCCCGTGGCAGGCCTGCCCTGCGAGCCCGATCGGGTTCCGAAGGTGTTCCCCGAGACGGTCGTCAGACCGCTGCGCGAGAGCCGGATGCTGGAGTCGTAGCCGTCGATGAAGTTGTCGGTGATGCTGAGTCCGCTCGGCACCGTGCCGCTGCGGGTCAGGCCATCCCAGCGGATGGCGATGCTCTGCCCCGAGGCCGCGCGCACGATGTCGTTGCGCGAGATTTTGTTCTCGCCATTGAGCGTGCCCGGAGGCAGGGTGATGAACGCGTATTCGTCTCCCGACCCGTCGCCGGTGGAGTTGAGGAACTGGTTGCCCGAGATGGTCAGGTTCGACAGCCGCACGCCCGAGTTGCCGCCGTTCGAGAACTTGAATCCCGTGGCCCCGTTGAGGTTCTTCACCACCGAGTCCTGGAACGAGAAGCCGTCGAGAACGACGTTGGAGTCACGCGGCGAGAAGGTCGTCAGGTTGGTGCGGCAGCCGGAGCCGTCTGATCCGTTGCACGTGCCTCCGGAGGTGTAGTTCACCGAGACGCGCGAGATGGTGATGTTCTTCATCGGCGTCGTGGTCGTCGCATTGAACAGGAACAGGCCCGAGGTCTGCTGGCTCTCATGGAAGAACCCCTGCAGCGAGTAGTCGCTGACCGAGATGTCACTCGCTCCCTGGCGATACACGACGAAGCGCTCGGGATAGTAGTTCTCCTTGGTGACGGTCGAGCCTCCGGTGAGGCTGACCCTCTTGGCCTGCTCGCCCATCACGATCGACGTGCCACTGGAGAGGATGTTCGTGAAGTTCTTCAAGACCACGTCCGGCCCGGCGACTTCGAACGCCGCCCCCTCCACCGACTCCGATGTGGGGATGATCGAGAGGCGGTTGTCGAGGTCGATGGTCACCGGTGCGGTGATGCGATAGAAGGCGCCGTCGTCCCAGCTCGAGACGGCGGACGTCTGCATCCAGTTCGCGGCCGATCGGGTCATGACCGGGCGGATGGTTCCGCTGAGACCGGGCTGCACGGTGATGACGACGGCACCCGGCGCGCCCTTCAGGGCGTTCGACTCCTCGAGCGCCGAGCGGAGGGTGCACGTGCCCGCAGCGGTCAGGCACACGCCGTCACCGGGCGTCTGATCGATTCCCGAGAAGGCGGTGCTCGTGATCACGAGCTCGTGGCTCGGTGCGGACATCGCCGGCCCCGCCACGACGATGGCGCCTGCGATGAGGCCGAGGCATGCCGTCACCGCGGCGACGAGACGCACGCGCCGTGCCGCCCGGCGTCGCCGCCGCAGCGTTCGGCGGCCTGGTAATCGAGGGCTCTCGCTCACGGTTGTCGTCTCCATGCATTCGGGCGCGCGCTGATGTCACGCTGTTTCTCGGGTGGGGTAGGACCGCGGGGCACGATGTGCGCAGATGGGCGGTGACTGTAAGGATGCGGCCCTCGTTCCGCCGAAGTCCGCGATTCCGTGCCCTTCAGCAGTCGGCCGCGCCGATCTCAGTGGCCGTCGTGGTCGGTTACGTAGTGGATGCTCGCGAACCTGAGGATTCGGTGTCGCGGATGCTCAGTACCGGCCCTCCGGGTACTGCCCCGCACCTCAACCTCTGCCCTGGCGCGCTCGGAAGTACGCAAGCTCGGCGCTCGCCCCGCGTAGGCGGCGTGCTCACCGTGATCATCGGGGTCTCGGCGCGACAGGATCAGAGCTGGCAGGGCGGCCGTATCGGCCGCCGCCGGTGCGCCTATCTCTGCGGAGTCCAGGAGAGTACGTTTTGCATAGGTACAGCACGTGAGGAGGCGGGAACTCATGGTGGTCGGTCGCGAAGAGAGTCTCGCCGCAGCAGTCGACCTGATCCAGGCAGGCGTCAGCATCGATGTCGTCGGCAGTCGAGGCTCCGGTCGCAGCGCGTTCTTCAAGGCGCTGCGTGCCCGGGTGGAGCAGGACGAGTGGACGGTGGTCTCGGTGCGCGGGATCGCCTCGCTGCGCCAGCATCCGCTCGCCGCTCTGCATCTCGCAGGCATCGGCGCGACCAGCACGCAGCGGCCGGGTCCGAATCTCCATGAGACGGCCGACCAGCTGCGGCAGGCCCTCCGCGCCTCGCGTTCGGTGCTGTTCCTCGACGACTGGGACGACCTCGACGAGTCTTCGTGGGGCGTCGCCGAGTCGGTGCGGCGCGAGTACGGGGTGCCGATCGTCCTGTCGCGCCTGCAGGGTCTGCGTGCCAGACACACACCGAGCGGTCTTCCCGCGTCGACCCTCGAGCCGTCGTATGTGATCGACATGACGCCGCTGCGCTTCGAAGAGATGGAGACGGCCCTCGAGACGTACCTCTCGCACCCGATCGAGGCGACCACGATGAGCCGGATCTTCGCGAAGTCGGGCGGAAACATCGGTCTCGCGCTGAGCCTCGTCGACGCCACCATCCGCGAACAGCGCCTCGTGCTGCGCGGCGGCGAATGGACCGCGACCCGAGACCTGTGGAGCAGCGGTCTGCGCGCCGTCCTGGAGGCGCACCTCGAGAGCCTCGACGATGCGACGCGCGATGCCCTCGAGATCATCGCGATCGTGGGCGTCGCCGATATCGACACGGCCAGCCAGCTCGTCGACTGGGGCACCCTGGAGCTCCTGGAGGAGCGCCGGATGATCACGTTCATCCCGAGCGGTGACCGGCAGCTCGTCGCCGTGATGCCGCCTCTGCTGGTCGAGTTCTTCAGGCACGAGCCGCTCACCGCGCGACGCACGCGGCTCACTGGGCAGATCGTGCGGCAGCTGAGCACGCCCGAATCGGTCTGGTCGGTGCTCACCGACTCGCAGTCCTCCCCGACGACGGCGAGCGGTCAGGATGCTCTGTTCGTCCGCCTGCTGCAGGAGCGGGCACGCGCACGTCGCATCGTCACGGCCGCCGAATGGGAGGCGAACCCCACCGCGGCCAGTGCCGTCCGCTACATCCGCGCCCTCATGCACACGCATACGGCGAAGGTGAGGGATGTGATCGCCGAGATCCTCTCGTCTCCCGATGCCCGCTCGGGCGACGACGCGAGTCGTGCCGAGTTCGCCGCCCTCAAGGCCGAGTGGACCGCCTACGTCGACAACGACCTCGCGCGCGCTGTCGCGCAGCTGCAGGAGGATGCCTCCACCGTCGGCATGCATGCCGGGATGCTGCGCGCGGTCGAGGTGCAGCTGTTCGCGAACCTCGATGCGGTCCCCGAGGACTTCAGCAGTCGCCTGGAGGTCTCGGACGAGCTTCCCTCCACGGTCAAACTGGTGATGTTCGAGACGCAGATGAGTGTGCTCGTCAGCCTCGGTCGCTTCACCGACGCCCTGCGGGTGTACTCGCTCATCGAGGACCTCGAGAACGAAGAGCAGCGGCACACCCCGCGGGTGCTCCTCGGCATGGCCCTCTTCGGTCAGGGCGACTCGAGCGGAGCTCTGGACGTGCTGCAGCGCGGCTTCGACGAGGCGCACGGATACCTCGACATCGACGCGGTGCGCGCTTTCGGCACCGCCGCGGCACTGTGCCATCTGGCGTCAGGCGACCACGCGGCGGTCGACGACCTGCTCGAGGTCATCTTCTCCGCCGGCGAGCCCTCGCCCCTGCCGCCCGGCGTGCAGCTGTCGCTGCTGGCGATCGCCGCCGTCGTCGCCATTCGCCGGGGTCAGCTGACGACGGGCGAGCGGCTCGCCGCCGACCTGGAGCAGCTCGGAGCAGAAGACGGCCCTCTTCCCGGGCAGAGCCGCGCCTGGCCTCAGGTGCAGCTGCTCGCCTTCGACGGGAACACGCAGAAGGCGGCCGAGCTGCTGGCGCGCTCGGGTGAGGCCCTCTGGAATCGCGGCGCGCGCGTGGCGGGTCTCACCGCGGAGCTCTCGGCAGTGGAGCTGGAACCGACGCCGCCCCGTCTCGCGGTCGCACTGGCCCACCTGACTGAGGTGCCCGAGGCGGCCGGCCTCGCCGCCCAGGGCGCCTTCGTGACGGCGCTGGTGAACCACGACCCTCGCGCGATCCTGGCCACCGCCGATGAACTGGATGCTCGGGGGCTCACCGGAACGTCGCTGTCCGCCTGTCGATTCGCGCGCACCTGGTATTCCGAGGCCGGAGACGAGGCGGGGCAACGGCACGCACTCGAGCGGGAGGAACGGATCCGCGCGCGGCACGCGGGGAGGCACTTCGATCTCGCACGGTTCGGCGCGACCGCCGTCACCCTGACCGACCGAGAGAAGGAGGTGGGACGCCTTGCCGCCGGCGGGCTGTCGAACGCCGAGATCGCATCCCGCCTGGTTCTCAGCGTGCGCACCGTGGAGAGCCACATGCACCGGATCATGCGCAAGCTCGATGTCTCGAACCGTCGAGGGCTCCGCCGTCATGCCGAGGCACTGGCCTGATTCCCGACCCCCGTGTCCGCGCCCCCGGCATACCGGTTGACAATGGGTCTTGCGCGGAGCGTTCGCCGGTGTCACGCTTACGTCACAGCTCTATCGCGCTGTAACGCGACAGCTGGGGTGCCGCCCATATGACGGCATCGGATGGGGCGCCCTTTCTGCCGCCTCCCCCGTGGTGGGGGCGTCCCGTCCATCCCCGGCTCACCGAACCTCCCGGCTCGGTCTGTTCAGCGACCGGGGAGACCTCTCGACTCCGTGAACGCGGTGTCCGTTTGGGTCGGCCTGATTACGATGATCTGATGTCGATCGAATCTTCGTCAGCTCCGCAGAGGCGGCGACCTCGCACGGGATGGCTGATCGCGGTCGCTGCGACAGTCGCTGTCGCCATGGTCGTCATCGGCGCACTGATCGTGCTCGGTCAGAGGTGGTGGCTCACGACGAACGTGACGATCGCACTGAGCTACGTCGGTGACGACGGGCATGAGTACTCGTGCACCTACGACTACCGCACTTCGGACCGCTTGCCGATGCCGACCGACATCGCCGAGAGCATGAATGAACGGGACTGGTCCCAGACAGGTCAGCTCATCTACGACTGGGCGAAGACCCACCCCGCAGAATCGTGGACGACAGTGGACGACCTGCCCGCTGACGACCCTCGTTCGACGCGAGCGGATGCGTCGTGGAACCTCGCGATGGAGCGGTACATCAAGTTTCCGCCGTGGCTGATCGAGACTGAGAACGGGTCCGAGTACGAGCTGTGGTGGGAAGTGCGACCAGGGAGCACGTGCGTCGACGGCCTCCGGTGAGACCACGCCGCGCGGCCCTCAGTGTAGGTTTCGGATCGAGCTGGCGCCTGACGTCACGATCTATGGCGACTTGGCGGCGGGTTCGTGCCCCGCGTTCTTTCAGAGATGGCGAATTCCTAGCCCGTCCCCGCATGGAACGTGGGTTCACGCCCGCCAGAACTACGTCGCCTGATGGTTGCCACTCATAGTCCGGAGCGCCGAAGTCGGCATAGTCGACGAGGTCGGTGATCCGGGAATTTTGAGGTAGCTGGCGGCGATCCGGGGTGCGAGATTCCACGTGACATCGCGTATCGCTCGTGCTGTCCGTATAGGGCACTGACAGGCCCCATGCGGACAGCGCACGGGGGCGATCTTGCCCTGCATGCACCCGAGTAGAAAGCCCCAACGCTCGTATCACGAGCGTCCTTGTCGGTGGCCGCCTGCGCACGAGGGAGACGCATCCATGCGGAGGTGTCGTCCCTTCGTGCGCAGGTGCCCGGCGTTTGAAGCCCGGCGACGCAACCGAGCGGTCAGGCCATTGCTTCCCGCACGAGGGCGGTGTCGACGAACTGCTCGAATCGGACGATCAGTCCGCCTCTTACGACGAAGGCGTGCGCGACACGGACGTCGAGGGGCTTCCCGGTTGCGCGGTGGGTTGCGGTGTAGCGGGCGAGGACGACGACGTTTTCCCCGTCGACAATGTAGCTGTCGTCATGTGCTGTCCAGTCGGACCAGTCCGCGCCGAGCTTCTCCATTACGGCCGAAGTCACGCCCTCGGGGGTGCGGTAGGTGCCGGCGAGAGGGAAGCCGGCCATTTCCTTCCATTCGACGTCGGGTGCGAGCGTTGCCCGCAAGGCGTCGAGGTCTCCCGCGGCGGAGGCCAGGTACTGCCGGCGGACCACGTCGCGGGGAGCCGTGGACAGGTTCGGTGTGGTGTCTTCGTTCAGCCCCATGTCATCTCACCCTTCGCAACCTTCGGCCCGATCTGAGCTGCGATGAGCATACCCGCGGACGGGTAGCGCTCGACCAGCGCGGCGGTGACTGCAGCGCCGTCTTCCGACTGGTCGAGGATTGTCTCGAATGACTGCAGGTAGGTGCGTGTGTAGTCGATCGCGCTCGCGTCTGTGGCGGTTTCCGGGAGGCGGTGGCCGGGGATGACGATCTGCGGTTCGAGCGCCTGCATCTCGTCGAGGAGTGCGATCCAGGCCGCGCGCTGCTCGGGCGTGGCCGTGTCGGCAGTCCATACGTGCTCCTGCTGGAAGAGGAGCACACCGCCGAGGACGGCTCGGTGCTCGGGGTTCCAGAGGTAGTGGCGATCGGGCAGCGTCGCAGAGCCGCCCTTGAGTTCGAGTCGCTGACCGTCGACGGTCAGCGCGTCCGCGTCGAGCGGGGTGAGCTCCACGAGGCGGGTCGGGAGGTTGGCGCCGAGGGCAGCCCAGGCCTTGAGCTTGCCTTCGAAGGACGCGCGGATGTGGTCGATGACGATCGGCGTCGCGACCAGCGAGGCATCGGGGAACGCGTCTGCGATGACTTCGAGCCCGAAGTAGAAGTCCGGGTCTGCGTGGCTGACGAACACCGTGGTGAGCCGCTTACCGGAGTCGAGAACGGCGGCGACGAGACGGTGTCCGTCAGCGCGCGTGAAGCCGGCGTCGACGAGGAGCGCTTCCGTTTCGCCGGTTACGAGGACGGCTGACTTGTTTTTCGACCCGGCGGGGAAGTCGAGGTCGAAGACATCGAAGTTCAGTGACATGGTCATAGTTCCTTCCTGAGAGAGCTCGGGACCCGAGCCTGGGCGCGAACGGCTCGCGCATCAGATGCAACAAAAGCTGACTGCTCAGCTATTCCCGAGTTTGTGAACGATCTCGAGTGTCCAATCTCTGTGTCGCGTCGCGGCGTACCCTGGTCTGGTGAGAGATGACCACGAGTTCGGATCGGCGAAGGAGGCCGCGAACGATCCGCGGATCCTGGTGTTCGGTCGACTGCTGGGCGCTGCCAACGGCCTGGAGTATCTGCTCGGAAAGGCGCTCGAGAACGAAACGGGTTTGACTCACTCGCTCTTCGAACTGCTCTTGGTCGTCGGCCGCGCCGGTGAAGGCGGCATCTCCACGAAGGGCATCGCACAGGCCAAAGTGCTCACCTCAGGTGGTGCCACGCGGCTCGTGCACCGCGGTGTGGAGCTGGGGTTGGTGAGTCGTCGTGCGTCGACTGAAGACAGGCGCGTCCAGATCGTCGAGCTCACCCCGGAAGGTGAGCGCCTCGCCGTCGAGGCGTCCACCATCCACGCGCGCAACATCGAGCAGCTCGTGCTCGCCATACTCCCTGCGAACGATCTCGGCGCTTTCGAGGAGTCCGTCAAGGTGCTCAGCAAGCACGCCGCGAGTCAGCTCCCCGTCATGCCGTGACCGCGCCCCGGCCACTCACGAGTCGAATCTATCCCGGCTGGCCTCGATTGCATCCTGATGGGTCACCGTCCAGCGCACCATGGCGTCCAAGGGTTGACTGAATGAGGCGCCGAGACCGGTCAGCTCATCTTCGACCCGTGGCGGTGATTCGGGATAGCTGGTGCGGGCGACGAGTCCGTCGCGCTGTAGCCGTCGCAGCGTCTGCGTCAGCATCCGGTGCGAGACGCCGGTGACGTCGGACATAAGGTGGCTGAACCGCACCGGACCCTGCGCCAACGCATGAATGACGACCAATGACCAGCGGTCGCTCGTGAGTGCGAGCATGTCGCGCACCAGAGTATGGGTGCCTTGCTCGTCGCATGACGCTCGAAGGTCGGTATCGAGGGGGAACGCCGACTCTGCCCTGCTCGCTAGTGGATGCGTCATGGGCGTACCAGCGAGGTTGCTTTCGCCTGGGTTCCTGGCTACCGCGGGCTGGTGGATCACCGGGCAGACCATCTTCGCCAATGGCGGATACACGACCCGCTGAACCGGACAGGAGAAACCTGAAATGGGTAGCATCACTGATGTCCCTACGCCCGTCGCGGCCTTCGTTGCGGCGATCAATGCGGCCGACACGGAAACGTTCGTCAACCTCTTCACCCCAGACGGCCTGGTGAACGACTGGGGTACGGAGTACACCGGTTCTGCTGGGGTGCGCCAGTGGGCAGCCTCCGACGCCATCGGCGCCGCCGCGAAGATGACCTTGCTGTCGGCGAATACCGAGGGCGAGACCACCACGGTGCGCTTCGACTGGCGCAGCCGAGTGTTCAACGGAGAGTCGACAGGCATCTTCGTCGTCCATGACGGACAGCTACGCAGCTTCACGATTCCACCTAACCACTGAGCCGCAAACGCCCTGCCGTCAGCGCTCCACGAGCCGCCCGCGTGTACTCGTGGAGCGCTGACGCGCACGAACTGCACAAGGAAGTACCGTGACCGCCACCATCACTGGCGCCCTTCGACGCATGACGGGGCGCGACCCACACGAGCATGGCCGCACCGCCAGCCCCCTCGAGCTCTTCTTCGACTTGGTGTCGTGGTCGCCGTGCCGGCGCGATCGTCGTGCCGCCGGCGTCGGCAGCGGCGGCCGAGACGATTGTCCTGAATGCCTCTGCGCAGCTCCAGGCGTCCGAGATACCGGCGGGTAAGTACCTCAAGGTGACCGAGACGTTCGACCAGGTTGTGGGCTTCCATGGGCGGCCGACGGAGGCAGAGCCCTTTTCGTATGTGCTGCAGGACGCGACCGGCGTTCTGACGACGCGATGGGTTACGTCGACGTACCTCTCGTCCGACGCCGAAGTCCCGCCGATTGTGGAGGATAGCCTCTACCAGCCGGTCGTGGCGAACGGGGAGGTCCAGGCCGTCGAGGAGGCGTGGAACTCCTACTACGGTGACACCTACGGGCTCTGGGACGACATCATCGACACGCCCCGCCCCTCTTCGGTCTTCCAGATGGAGGGTGCCTATCATGCGGGTCTGTGGAGCAATGATCCCGCGGAAGTGCGGCCCATCGACGACCCCGACGACTCTAGAGTCGACGACTGGGGTGCGTTCGCGTCCGATCCGCAGGAGTTTCTGGATGGCGTCTTGGCGGAGTTCCCCGAAGTGACGACCAAGGAGGACGCCGTTGCCATGGTCTTCGAGAGCCTCGTCAACGGCAATCTGGCGACCGCCTCGGCTAGCTATCGCGCGGTGCTCCTTGGCGTGATCGCACTTTCGGATGGTCTTGAAGTCGAGTCGGTGCAGGGGACTGTGACGACGGTTCGCTTCGATGA
Source organism: Microbacterium sp. Leaf320 (assembly GCF_001423485.1). Taxonomy (GTDB): domain Bacteria; phylum Actinomycetota; class Actinomycetes; order Actinomycetales; family Microbacteriaceae; genus Microbacterium. The sequence goes on along the minus strand of NZ_LMOD01000002.1, from coordinate 639,630 downwards.
CGGTACGGCGATCCGCCGGCTCGTCTTTGACACGGAGACCGACCAGTTGGTGGAGGTCTCTCAGTATCTGGCCGAGGTGCCCGTGCCCGGCACTGACGAGCTCGTGCCGGTCGGTACCAGTCCACTTGTCGAGGGCGGTGCGCCGACGACGATCCGACGCTTCACACAGGAAATCGTTGACGCGCCCCCGGCGATCGACAGCGCGGGTTGACCGCCGCGAGGCGTCCGGTCTGTGTGGTCGGCCACACCGCGTATGACGTTCAACCCGCCGAGCGAAACCGTTGATCGTGTGTTGGGGGAAAGGCTGCGGGCCGAGGCGAAAGCCCCGGCCCGCAGCCTTTCCCCGTTCGACGACAGCACTTCTGACAAGATTGCCGATGCCGACCGACATCGCCAAGAGCATGAGCGAGCCGGACTGGTCCCAGACGGGTCAGCTCATCTATGAATGGGCGAAGTAGCACCCCGCCGAATCTTGGACGACAGAGGATGAGTTGGCCGCGGACGACCCCCCAGTCGAACCGAGCGGGCTCATCGTGGAGTCCCGCAATGGACCGATACACCGTGTTCCCACCGTGGCTGATCGGCACGGAGGACGCGGCCGAGTATGAGCTGTGGTGGGAAGTCCGACCAGGGAGCACCTGCGCCCACGGCCTACGGTGAAACCATCACCGCGTGCCGCGCCGCGCCTTCCGGGACTCCCCCGCTGCAGTCCCGATCACTCTTCAACTGGATGCTTCCTGAAAACCTCACACCGTACCCGTTGACAGTCACCCCGGTTCCTGAGGCTCGCCCCGGCTGCCGTGTTGACGCACATGTAGCTGCCAGAGGCAGCCAACACCGAAATCAGCGTCCAGCGGTTGGCTTGTCACCGACCCCTAAGGCTGTTTCATGTGTTTCCAAGCGCCGACCAGTGACCGGACGCTCCCTCATTAGGACACTGCGCGCTTCATCGGGCGCGACGTAGTGAAGCAAGCAAGGTCGTAGGCGCCGCTCCACACCAACGCTTCACTACCTGCGGCTGAAGCGCGCCAGCACCGCCGGCGGCCTGTCGGAACTCCGCCAAATCACCGCGCAAGCCGCAAACCACCGCCTACTGGTAGCGGAATCCGCCGCGTTAGTTCGGAACCTACACTCAGTTGAAGTCGCCGCCCGGCGCCATGTCGTGGAAGCGCGAGTAGTGGCCCTGGAAGGCCACGGTGATCGTCGCGGTCGGACCGTTACGGTGCTTGGCGACGATCAGGTCGGCCTCGCCAGGACGCACGTCCTTGTCGTAGACCGAGTCACGGTGCAGCAGAATGACCATGTCGGCGTCCTGCTCGATCGAGCCGGACTCACGCAGGTCGCTGATGGCGGGCTTCTTGTCCTGGCGCTGCTCGGGACCACGGTTCAGCTGCGACAGCGCGATGACCGGAACCTGCAGCTCCTTGGCGATGAGCTTGAGGCTACGGGAGAACTCCGAGACCTCCTGCTGACGGGACTCGACGCGCTTTCCCGAGGTCATCAGCTGCAGGTAGTCGATGATGACCATGCGCAGGCCCTCGCGCTGCTTGAGCCGACGGCATTTGGCGCGGATCTCGACCAGGGTCATGTTCGGGCTGTCGTCGATGTAGAGCGGCGCGTCGTTGATGCGCCCTCGGGTCGCGGCGACAGTGGTCCAGTCGCGGGGGTCGAGGTTTCCCTTTCGCATGTTCTGCAGCGGGATCTGGCCCTCGGCGCTGAGCAGACGCATCGCGATCTCGCTCTTGCCCATCTCGAGCGAGAAGAAGACGGAAGGAAGGTTGTGACCGATGGAGGCCGCGCGCGCGAAGTCGAGTGCGAGCGTCGACTTACCCATGGCGGGTCGAGCGGCGACGACGATCATCTGGCCGCCGTGCAGGCCGTTGGTGAGCTCGTCGAGCTCCTTGAAGCCGGTCGGGACGCCCGTCATCGAGCCGTCGCGGCCGCTCGCGGCCTCGATCTCTTCGAGTGCGGCGTCGACCGCGATCTGCAGGGGGACGTAGTCCTCGGTGGTCTCGGAGCCCGTGATCGAGTAGATCTCAGCCTGGGCGTTGTTGACGAGATCGGTCGCGTCGCCCTGTCCGTCGTAGCCGAGCTGCACGATGCGAGTGCCGGCGTCGACCAGACGGCGCAGGATCGCCCGCTCCGAGACGATGCCCGCGTAGTAGCCGGCGTTGGCCGCGGTGGGGACGATCGAGGTGAGGGTGTGCAGGTAGTCGGCACCGCCGGCGCGGCTGAGCTCGCCCGTCTTGATGAGTTCGTCGGTGACGGCGACGACGTCGGTCGGCTCGCCGTGCGAGTAGAGCGAGAGGATCGCCTCGAAGATCAGCTCGTGCTTCGGGATGTAGAAGTCGGCGCCCCTGAGCGTCTCGATCACGTCTGCGACGGCATCCTTCGACAGGAGCATTCCGCCGAGCGCGCTCTGCTCCGCGAGGAGGTCGTGCGGAGGGGTCCGCTCGGGCGGACGCTTGCCGCCGAGGCGATCCTCGGAGATGTCAGCGATCGACACAGTGTTCCCTTCGATGCGACGAGCGTGATGGGGCGGAGGTGCAACCCGGGTCCCGTGCTGCGCTGTCGCGGCCGTTTCGAAGCCTTCTGCGCAGCAAACCAGGTGCTTCCGACATCGGGTCGCTCGACCACGCTACGAGCGGGGGTTTTCGGTCGCAACACTGCCTGTGGATAACTATGTGGAAAGCGTGCGAACAAGTCCGGAGAGTCTGTGCAGAACACATGTGGATAACCCGGTGGACTACCTCGGATCAGACTTTTCTTTATCCGCCTGAGCTGGCCTTTTCAGTTTCCCCACCCTGTGGATGAGAAAGTGCTTCAACTGCGCATTGAAGGTTCACCGAATCCGGTACGGGATGTGTAGAACCTGGGGAAAGTCAAGCCGAGATTTCACCGGGCGCGTCACACGACGCAACGCCCGGAAATGTGCGCGAGATGTCATCGTCTTCGAGCAGATCCCTCTAGACATGCCGGAATACCGGGAGTATCGTCACCCCCAATCGACGCGACGTGCGTCGGACGAACGATCGTCTCTCGGGGGAGGGAAGTCGACGTGAACGCTCAGGCAACCCGGCGCGGCCTTCCGGCCATCGCCCTCTGGGGTGGCATGGGCGCGCTCGCGTGGGCGGCGATCACCGTCCTCACCGGAGGGTCCTCCGCGCATGCCGACGAGAGTTCCGACGCCCCTCTGCTCGACGGAGTCACGTCGCTCGTGAGCCAGACCGTCTCGTCGGTGGGCGACACGGTCACCGCCGTGAGCTCGCCTATCGTCACGCAGGTCGTGAAGCCGGTCGTCACAGAGGTCGTCGCACCCGTCGTGACCCAGGTGGTCGCCCCCGTTCAGCAGGCCGCTCCCCCGGTCGTCGAGCACGTCTCCGACACGGTCACTCAGGTCCCCGTCGTGGGGCCCGCCGCCGCTCCCGTCGTCGCGGCCGTCACCGACACCGCTCAGGCCGTGGTCACTCCGGTCACTGATCTGCTCACCGAGGCTCCGGTCTCTCAGATCGTCACCCCGGTGCAGGATGCTCTCGCAGCCCTCCCCGGCGTCGGCCGCCTGATCGAGGAGCTCGGGGTCGACACACTGCTCGACGACGTCGTCGGTGTCGTCGATGCGACGACGGACGTGGTCGGCGGAGTGGTGGAGAACACCGTTCCGCCCGTACTCGTCGCCCTCGACCCGAGTCGCTCCGAGAGCGGTTCGGCGCTTCCGGGTCTGGACTCCCTGGGCTTCGATGTCGACGTCCGCTCAACCTCGACACCTCCGGCTACCACTGCGCCCACTCGCTCGCAGCCGGCCGGCGACTCCGCAACATCCGCTCTCGCGCCGGTGGCTCCCCCCGCTGCTCCGGCCACGAGTGCGCCCGAGTCCGGCGACACCGCGCCCTTCACGCCGCCCGTCGGCGGACCGGTGACGCCTTCCTCTTCCGCCGGCTCCGGTGGAGCATCCGCTCTCTCCCACGCGCGTCTCAGCGACGTGGGCGTTCCCGCGTTCCGTGCTGTGGAACGCACCCCCGGTGCACCCGACGACGTCCTGCCGACGTCTCTGGTCGCCGACACCGACGTCTCTCCTGACTGACGGGTTGTCCGGTCGTTCCTCGTGAACGACAGATGCCGTGCTGCGCGCGCACTCGCTCTTCCGCGTGCACCCATCCAGACACACCCAATTCAGTCAGGAGAAGGTCATCATGCGCACTTTCATCAAGCGGGCCCTGTGGGGAACGCTTCTCGCCGGCGGGATCACCCTGCTCGGCGCGACTGCCGCCAATGCGGCAGACACCTCGGGAGAAGACGGCCTTCTCTCGGGGACCCAGGCGGTTGCACCGATCTCGGTGCCCGTCACGATCGTCGACAACGCGGTCTCGATCCTCGGGAGCTCCTCCGCGCAGCCGGCGCCCGCCCCAGCGCCCGCTCCTGCGCCCGCTCCGGCCCCAGCGCCCGCTCCCACCACGAGCGGCGACTCCGGCGCCGCGTCCGGCACCCAGGCCGTCGTGGATGTCACACTGCCCGTCACCGTGACGGGCAACGCGATCACGGTGCTCGGCGACTCGTCGAGCAGCACGGCTCCGGAAGCGACGGCTGAGGCTCCCCAGGCCCCGGCCCCCACCGCACCGGCTCCGTCGATCACGACGAACGGCATCGACGGTCTGCTGTCGGGCACCCAGGCCCTGCTGCACGTCGACGTCCCCGTCACCGTGTCGGGCAACTCCGTCGCACTGCTCGGCGAGAGCGAGACTCTCGGCCAGGATGCCGCAGCACCGGCCTCCTCGAGCGCACCGACGAGCGGCTCCGTCGCCCCGACCACCTCGGGCGATGACGGCGTAGGCAGCGGGACGCAGGTCACCGCACCTGTCACGGCACCCGTGAACGTCTCGGGCAACGCCATCTCGCTCCTCGGAGAGAGTTCGGCGACGGGCGGATCGGCTCCGTCTTCCCCGGCGACGTCACCCGCCACGACGACCGGCACTTCCGGTGACGACGGGATCCTGGGCGGCAGCCAGGTCACCGCACCGGTCGCCGCACCCGTGAACGTCTCGGGCAATGCCATCTCGCTCCTCGGAGAGAGCGGCGTCACCGGCGGAACGGCTCCCGCAGCACCCGCTGCAGGCGGCTCGACCGGCGGCACCACCTCCGGTGACGACGGCATCCTCGGCGGCAGCCAGGTCACCGCACCCGTCACCGCACCCGTGAACGTCTCCGGCAACGGGATCGCGATCCTCGGAGAGAGCTCGGCGACGGGCGGAACGGCTCCTGCTGCGCCCGCTCCGGCGGCACCCGCTACGGGAGCCGCGACATCGGGCGATGACGGGGTCGGCAACGGCAGCCAGGTCACCGCACCGGTCACGGCGCCCGTGACCGCCACCGGCAACGCCATCTCCGTCCTCGGAGACAGCGCCGTCACCGGCGGAACCGGAACCACCGCACCCACCGCGGGCGGCACGAACACCGGCAGCACCACCACCGGTGACGACGGCATCCTCGGCGGCACCCAGGTCACCGCACCCGTCACCGCACCCGTGACCGCCACCGGCAACGCCATCTCCGTCCTCGGAGACAGCGCCGTCACCGGCAGAACCGGAACCACCGCACCCACCGCAGGCGGCACGAACACCGGCAGCACCACCACCGGTGACGACGGCATCCTCGGCGGCACCCAGGTCACCGCACCGATCGCGCTTCCGATCACGATCGGCGGCAACGCCATCGCTGTGGTCGGCGAGAGCACGGTGACGACCCCGGGCACCACTCCGGGAACCGACCCCGGGACGGACCCGGGAACCGACCCCGGGACAGATCCGGGAACCGATCCCGGAACCGACCCCGGAACCACGCAGGGAACCGACTCAGGCATGACGCTCACCGCAGGTCTCACCAGCGGTGGTGCGGTGACCGCGGCCGGATCCGCGCAGGGACTGGCCGCCACCGGCGGTTCGTCCTCGCTCGGATACGCCGCGGCGGCCGCGCTCCTGCTCCTGCTCGGAGCCGGGATGCTGCGCCGTCGCCACGTGACGGCGTAGCCAGACCCCGGCGGTGTCGTCATCCTCGGGGGAGGAGATGCGGCACCGTCGGTGTGCGGATCCCGTGACGCGGTGAGCAAGGGGCCCCAGCCCAGCCCGCGGTCTACGATGCCGCACAGTTCACGGATGCCCCGCGTCCCCAACGCGGGGCATCCGTCGTGCCCTCGTGCGCGATTCAGACCAGCCGCAGAGGATCACCTGCCTAGACTCGCTCGGGGAGGTCACCATGCAGATCGATCACCGTCGTCCGGCACCCGCGCCTCGGTCAGCGCCAAGACATCGGCGACCGCGCACTCGTACGACCCCCGCCCCGGGGCTCCCCCGGTGAACCTCAGCTCGAGACGTCTGCGGTGGGCGGTCAACGGCGCGCGGACGTTCGATGTTCCGATGGATGCGACTCGCACGGTTCTGGCCGAGATCGACCGTGCGGTGCGGGCCGCGCACTTTCGCCCGGATGCGCCGCCACACGGCTCGGGTGCGCAGGCGGTCTATCGACGAGGATCAGCCCTGGGCGACGTCCTGATCGGGGGCAGCGGCCTCTCAGCACTCACGACCCGGCTCGGTCCCGTCTCAGTGCACGGAGCCATCGTCGTCTGGCTCGGTGAGCGCGGTCCCGACTCCGCTCGGGTGATCATCTCGCTGGTGGCGGGTTCGCACGTGGGTGGCGACTTCGTCGACGCAGTGGAGGATGTCTTGCGCCTCATCCACTCCCGCGGCGTTCCCGTGGACGACGCAGGGTGGTCACGCGCAGCCGACATCGAACGGACGTCGCCCGCGAACCCCCGCCGCGCCGCGGAACTCGGCCTCGTCTGACCCGCACACGCAGAATGCCCCCCGTCCCGAAGGACAGGGGGCATTCGAGAGCGTCGCGCCTTACTTGGCGGCGACGACCTGCAGCGTGATGACTGCGGTCACGTCGTCGTGCAGACGAACCGTGGCCTCGTGCTCACCGGTCGTCTTGATCGCCGACGGGATGTGCACCTTGCGCTTGTCGATCGAGCCGAGACCCGCGGCTGCGACAGCATCCGCGATGTGATCGGTCTTGACCGAGCCGAAGAGGCGACCCTCGTTGCCGGCCTTGACGGCCAGGCGCACCTTGGTGCTCTCGAGGGAGTTCTTCAGGGCCACGGCTTCGTCGCGGTCATGGATCGCACGCGCCTGACGAGCAGCCTGGATCGAAGCGACCTGCTTTTCGCCACCGCGGGTCCACGCCGTAGCGAAGCCCTGGGGGATGAGGTAATTGCGGGCGAACCCGTTCTTGACCTCGACCACGTCACCGGCGCTACCAAGCCCGGCGACCTCGTTCGTGAGAATCAGCTTTGCCATCTCGTTACCCCTTACCGGCCGGCGCCAGCGTAGGGCAGGAGTGCCATTTCGCGCGCGTTCTTGATCGCGGTGGCGATCAGACGCTGCTCCTGCACCGAAACACCGGTGATACGACGGGCGCGGATCTTGCCGCGCTCCGAGACGAACTTACGGAGGGTGGAGACATCCTTGTAATCGATGACTCCGACCCGGATCGACTTCGCGGGAGCGGTGGGCTTGCCACCCTTCCGCGGCTTGCGGCGGTCGCCGCTCGACTTTCCAGCCATTGTTTTTCCTTAGTTTTGAGACAGATGCCGAAGCATCCGGAGATCCTGTTTCAGAAGGGGGTGTCGTCGCCGAAGCTGCCCGGAGTGCTCCAGGCATCGGCGCTGGTCGACGAGCCGGGCGTGGACCACGGCTCCTCCGACACCTGCTGCTGCTGAGCGGGGCGCGACTGTCCGCCGCCACCGCCGCCGCCACCGGTCGAGGCCGCACGGGTGACCTGTGCAGTCGCGTACCGAAGCGAGGGGCCGATCTCGTCGACCTCCAGCTCGATCGCGGTGCGCTGGTTGCCTTCGCGGTCCTGGTAGGAGCGCTGACGCAGACGGCCCTGCGCCATGACGCGCATTCCCTTGGTCAGCGAACCCGCCACGTGCTCGGCGAATTCGCGCCAGACCGACGCGCGGAGGAACAGCGCTTCGCCGTCCTTCCACTCGTTGGCGGCGCGATCGAAGTTCCGAGGCGTCGAAGCGATGGTGAAGTTCGCCACCGGCAGTCCGTTCTGCGTGTAACGCAGCTCGGGGTCGGCCGTGAGGTTGCCCACCACGGTGATGACTGTTTCGCCGGCCATCGGACTCAGGCCTTCGCAGCCTTGGCGGCCTTGCGGGCAGCCTTCTCTTCAGAGCGCTTGGCCTCCGAAGCGACCATCGCCTGAGCTTCCTCAGAGCGAAGGACCTTCGTACGCATGATCTGCTCGTTCAGCTTCAGCTGACGATCGAGCTCCTGCGTGGCCTCGCTGGTCGCCGTGAAGTTGACGACGGCGTAGATGCCCTCGTTCTTCTTCTGGATCTCGTAAGCCAGACGGCGCTTGCCCCAGATGTCGACCTTGTCAATCGAGCCACCATCGTTGGTGATGACCTTCAGGAACTTGTCGAGCGTAGGGGCGACCTGGCGCTCGTCGATCTCGGGGGTCAGAATGACCATGAGTTCGTACTGGTGCGTCACTTACCCACCTCCTTCGGACTAGAACGGCTTCCGGGACTTTCCCGGAAGCAGGAGGGTGTGTGCACGTCATCCGCCGAGCCACCCGAGTGGGTGCCCGATGGCAGACAACCTTGACAGTCTAACGGAGAAAACTTCGGACCGCCTCCACACGCATCGCCGCTGAGTTGGCATGCTGGTATGCGTGCGTGCCGACAGGCGATGCACGACAACGACCGAAGGGGGAAACGCCATGCGCGTGAACAAGTGGGGTGTCGGCGTCATGCTCGCCGCCGCCGTAGTGCTGACCGGATGTACCGCAGGTTCTGACGAGCCTGCCGAAGACAAGCCCACCGCGGCTGCGGAAGAGACCACCGCACCCGAGTCCGACTGCCCCGAGCTGACCGAAGGCGCGACCGTCGACGGTGCTGCCCTGGGTGCCTGCATCACCGAGGCGATGACCGACACCGCCGGTTATGCCGCCAAGACCAGCATCCTGGGCATGGACACGACCGCCCGGTACAACCCGGGAACGGATGCCGTCGAGACGATCACGCCCATGGGATCGCTGATCGTGATCGGTGACGACGCCTGGGTCAAGACGTCCACGAGCGAGTGGCAGGTCGCAGACCCCAACTCGAGCGACCCGATCATCGCCGCCCTCAGCAGCGGTGCGCAGACCGCCGCCGACACCGACCCCGCGACGGCCGCGGGCGCTCTGACCGGCGACTTCACCGTCACCGGCACGGGCACGCGCCTGGGTCAGGACGTCTACCTCCTGACCGGCACGTCTGAGGCGCAGGGCGTGGCCGTCGACGTGACCTTCGAGGTCACGAGCGACTACGTGGTGCTCGCCACCACCGGATCCACCGAGGCCGCCGGCCAGGCCATCGAGACCTCGCTGGAGATCACCGAGTGGGACGTCGAGCAGGACATCGTCGCACCGCTCTGATCCACGAGCAGACACTGCGGGCCGGGGCGATCGCCTCGGCCCGCAGTGCGTTCGGGGGCTGATTCCGCGTCAGGCGAGGACTTCGGCCTGCCCTTCGGGAGGAAGACCCGCCCTCGGGAGGAACGATGAGCCGCAGGCATCCTCCCCTGGCGCAGTTCTCCTCCCGGAGGTGCGTCGCGGGGACACGGGCTCGCGGGTCACCCTCGTTGCGAAGGAGATCGCACTCATCGAAGGAGCAATGCGCCGCATCCGTCCTTCATTGCGAGACATCTCCTTCGTTGCGTGCGCGACCGACCGACCCAGCGCGGCTCAGTCGAGGACCGGGGCGATCTCCGACCACACCGTGCGCTCGTTCGTCGACGGCGCGATCGGGATGCGGCCGGCACCGTCGGGCTCGGGGATCGCGGCGAGCAGCGCCTGCGTGTACGGATGCTGCGGAGCAGACCACACGCGGTCGGTGGCCCCGGCTTCGAGCACCCGGCCGGCGAACATCACGAAGGTGCGGTCGGCGATGCGTCGGACCACGGCGAGGTCGTGCGAGATGAACAGCATCCCCGCACCGGATTCCGCGACGAGGTCGCGCATGAGACCGGCGACGCTGGTCTGGGTCGATGCATCCAACGCCGAGATCGGCTCATCGGCGACGAGCAATGACGGCCGCGCGGCGAGCGCCCGCGCGATCGCGAGGCGCTGCTTCTGGCCGCCCGAGAACTGATGCGGGAAGCGTGTGGCGACCTCGGTCGGCAGTCCGACGCGTTCGAGCCACTCGGCGACCGTCGAGCCTTCGGCGCCACGGGCACGCGCCGTGGCGATGCCGTCGGCGATCTGGTCGCCCACACGACGGCGCGGGTTCAGCGACGTCGACGGATCCTGGAACACCATCTGGATGCCGGTGAGAGCGAGATCGCGTCGACGGATGCCGAGCGGCTTCACGGGCTCACCGCGGAAGCGCACCTCTCCCCCGGCGAGCTTCTCGATGCCGACGACCGCGCGAGCGAGGCTCGACTTGCCGCTGCCGGACTCGCCCACGAGCGCGACGGTCTCTCCGGGGGCGACGGTCAGCGAGACACCGTCGACGGCCACCACAGGCGGGCTTCCGGGATAGCGGACGACGACATCCTGCGCGTCGAGGACGGCGACTTCACTCATCTCGGGCCTCCTCAGCAGCATCCGTCAGCACCGGATCCGAGAGCACCGGATCCAGGACCGCGACATCGGCATCCGCGATCTCGAGCTTCGACCCTGGCAGAGCGGCCAGCAGCGTGCGGGTGTACTCGTGCTGCGGGTCGCGGAACAGTGTCGCGCGGTCGGCCCGCTCGACGATCCGCCCGTTCTTCATCACCGCAACCTCGTCGGCGATGGCGCTCATGACGCCCAGGTCGTGGGTCACGAGCAGCACGGCGAGGTTGCGTTCGGTCGCGAGGTCGCGCAGCAGACGCAGGATGCCGGCCTGCACGGTGACGTCGAGCGCGGTGGTCGGCTCATCGGCCAGCAGCACCTCGGGATCGCACGCGAGAGCGCAGGCGATCGCGATGCGCTGCCGCTGACCGCCCGAGAACTGGTGCGGGTAGCGCTTGAGCGCGGCATCCGGATTCGACACCTGCACCGTCTCGAGCAGCTCGACGGCCCGGGCCCTCGCGGCCTCGCCGCGCAGGCCGAGATGCACGCGCATGTGGTCGGTGAGCTGGCGGCCGATCGGCAGCTGCGGGTGCAGCGACGCCGACGGATCCTGAAAGATCATCGCGATGCGCTTGCCCCGGATGCGGTTGAGAGCCCGCCGACGCATGCCGACCAGCTCCTCCCCCGCGAGCGTGATCGAACCGCCGGTGCGCGCCTGGCGGGGCAGGAGCCCGAGCACGGCGAGCGAGGTGAGAGTCTTGCCCGATCCGGATTCGCCGGCGAGGCCGTGGATGCGGCCGGCCTCGAGGTCGATCGAGACGCCGTGCACGAGCGGACGACCGATCTCGATCGTCAGGTCGCGGATGCTGAGCACTGTGACGGGGGCCGGGGCGTTCATGCTGCCGCTCCCTTCGCCGAGGCGACGTGGTCGGCCTGCTTCTCGTGAGTGACCTCGGCCGTCGGGTCGAGGATGTCGCGCATCGCGTCGCCGAGGAAGTTGAAGGCGAGCACCACGGTCAGGATCGCAAGCCCCGGGAAGACTCCGAGCCACCACGCGTCGAAGTTCTGCATGGCCGCCGAGATCATGGATCCCCACTCCGCGGTCGGCGGCTGCGCACCGAGCCCGAGGAAAGAGAGGCCGGAGAGCAGCAGGATCGCGGCTCCGATGTCGAGCGTCGCGAGCACCAGCACGGGGCCGGCGATGTTCGGCAGGATGTCGATGAACAGCGTCCGCAGCGGCGAATGGCCGAGCAGGCGACCCGCGATCACGTAGTTCTGCCCGCGGAGGCCGAGCACGATGCTGCGGGTGACTCGCGAGTACTGCGGCCACGAGACGACGATCGCCGCGATCACCGCATTGAACAGCGACGGGCCGAGGGATGCCGCCACCACCATCGCGAGGATGACGGTCGGGAAGGCCATGAACAGGTCGGTGATGCGCATCAGCGTTTCATCGACCCAGCCGCCGAAGTAGCCGGCGACGGCACCGATCACGGTGCCGATGATCATCGCGGCGATCACGAGCATGAGCGCGAGCGGGAGGCTCACGGTCGCACCCGTCATCAGACGCGAGAAGATGTCGCGGCCGTTGCCGTCGGTGCCGAGCAGGGTGTCGATGCCCGGCTCCTGCAGCCGAGGGAGCACCTGGGCGTTGGGGCCGTACGGCACCCACCACTGCGCGGTGAAGGCGACGATGATCCAGGCGCCCGCGATGACGGTGCCGATCACGCCGAGCGGCGTGCGCCACGCGCGGGGCCAGCGGAAGCGGAACCGCCAGGGGCCGGATGCCGAGTCGATGCGGCTCATGCGATCCTCACTCTCGGGTCGAGGACGCCGTAGAGCAGATCGACGACGAAGTTGATGAGGAGGTAGATGAATCCGACGACGAGACCCACGCCCATGATGCCGGGGAGGTCGAGGTTGGCCGCCGAGTTGTAGGCGTAGGTGCCCAGGCCCGGCCACGCGAACACCGACTCGACGAGCACGGTTCCCGACAGCAGCGAGCCGAAGGCCACGCCGACGACGGTGAGGATCGGGAGAGATGCTCCGCGCAGCACGTAGTCGAGGATCACACGCATCGCGGGAAGACCCTTGGCGCGTGCCGCCCGCACGTAGTCGCTGCCGAGCACCTCGAGCACCGAGGTGCGGATGAAACGGGTGAGCAGGCCGATCGTCACGAGCGACAGCACCATCACCGGCAGGGCGAGGTGCGCGAGGGCATCGGCGAATCCGACGCCGTCTCCGTTGAGCAGGTAGTCGACCGTGTAGAGCCCGGTGATGCGCGGAGGCGGGGTGATCGACGGCGAGATGCGGCCGGAACCCGGCGCGATCCGCAGCTCGAGGAAGAACACATAGAAGCTGACGAGTGCGAGCCAGAACGTCGGCACGCTCAGGCCGATCAGCGTCACGATGCGGATCACCTGGTCGGTGACGAGTCCGCGCCGGTAGGCCGCGAGCGTGCCGAGCACGACGCTGACCGCGAGGCTGAGGATGATGGCGCCGATCGCGATCTCGATCGTTGCCGGCACCGCGGTGGCCAGGTCGCTGGTGACCGGTCGCCCGGTCACCAGCGATGTGCCGAGGTCTCCTCGAAGCAGGTTGCCCATGTAGATGAAGTACTGCACGAAAAGGGGCTGATCGAGGCCCTGCGCCTTGATGAAGGCCTCACGCGTCTCGGGGTTCTGAGATGCGCCCTCCCCCAGCGCGGCCGACACGGGGTCGCCCGGCACGAGGTTCGTCAGCGCGAAGGTCACGATCGTGACCCCCACGAGCAGGAGCAGCGAAGTGCCGATCCGGCGCAGCAGGTATCCGACGAGCGGCGACCTGCGACGCTGTGCTTGCCGTCGCACGGCCACCGTCGTCATGAGTCAGCCCCTGATCAACCGGCGGGCGTGATCTCGGCGATGTCCATCTCCCACACCGAGTTGTACACGGCACCGGAGACGGCATCCGCCGTGGCGATGTTGCGGCCGGGGACGATCAGCGGCACGAAGGGTCCCTCTTCCTGCATCGCCTCGGCGAACGAGGTGAAGGCTGCGCTCCGCTGAGCCTCGTCGGTCGCGGCGGCAGCACTGGCTGCGATGCCCGCGATCTCGGGGTTGGCCTCAGCCGCCCAGCCGGCACGCAGGCCGACCTTCAGACCCGGAGCGAACGGGAGGAAGTTCGCCGAGTCGGCGTAGTCGGGGCCCCAGAACCACAGGCCGAAGCCCTCGGTGCCGTTGACGTACGCGTCGAGCTCGGTGGCGAAGGGGGCAGGCGCGAGTTCGACGGCGATGCCGGCATCCTCGAGCTGTGCCTGGATGCGTTCGGCGAGCGGGGTGAATTCCACGCCGCCCACCGGGTAGTCGTTCGGGAACTGCAGCTTCAGGGTCTGACCCGTGTAGCCGGCCTCGGCGAGCGCGGCCTCGGCCTTGTCAAGATCCTGCTCGACACCGGTGTCGAGGGCTCCCTCGAATCCGGGCGGGATGACTCCGGTGGCCTGCACGGCGCCGGCACCGGCCAGCTCGAGCAGTGCGTCGTAGTCGAGCGCGTAGCGGATCGCCTCGGCGATCTTGACGTTCGCGAGGTCACCCGCGACGGCCTCCGACTGGTTGAGCAGCAGGAAGATGGTCTGACCGGACGGCACCGACTCGACGTTCAGTCCGTCGCCGAGGCCCGAGACCTGGTCGCCGTTGAGGTCCATGGCGACCATCGAGTCGCCGCCCTTGAGGTTCGCGAGCTGGGTCGCGCTCTCCGAGACGTTGCGCACGACGACGCGGCCGTAGGCGGCCTCCTCGTCGCCGTTGTACTCGTCGCTCTTGGTCAGCACGACCTGCGACGAGAGGTCGAGGGTGTCGAGCACGAACGGGCCGGAACCCGCGGAGGTGCCGTCGAGGAACTCCTGCGCGCTGTCGGTGCCGTCGATCGTTCCGCCGTTCTCGATCACGACGTCGGAGTTGACGATGCCGAGTGCCGGGTTGGCGAGGATAGCGGGAAGCTGCAGCAGCGGCGTCTCGGAGGTGATCGAGATCGTCTTCTCGTCTACCTCGGTGATCGTGAGGCCGCCGAGGAGGAAGTTCGGCTTCGCGTCGGTCATGCCCTGGATGCGCTGCAGGGTGAAGACGACGTCCTTCGCCTCGATCGGCGTGCCGTCGGAGAAGACACGGTCGCCCTCGAGAGTGAAGGTGAACTCGGTCGCCTCGTCGTTCTGCTCCCACGACGCGAGGCCGGGGACCGGGGTCGAGACATCCGAGCCCTCGAAGTCGACGAGCGTCTCGTAGAGCGCCTTGGCGATCATGTTGCCGGTCGGGTCGTAGGTGTGACCCGGGTCAGCGGTCTCGATCGAGAACGCGGTGTCGATGACCAGCGAGTCGGAACCGGAGGATTCTCCCCCGTTGTTCGCCGAGTTGCCACCGGAGCAACCGGCGAGAGCGAAGAGCGCGACGGCTCCGATCGCGATGACGGACGTGCTGCGACGTGACGACATATGGGCCTCCAGGGGCGAGGAGTTTCATCGGGTTCGGTCGACGCCGGGTGGACGACCGGTGATCAGATTCGCATTGTATGGGACTATGTGTCCAGCAAGAATGCAGACGTCATCACAGTCTGTCCAAGACCCCGCCCGTGAGGAGCATTGTGTCCACCAAGAGCGATGAAGCCGTGAGGCAATCTGGACGAAGTGCCGCCCCGTTGGACGACATCGGATACAGAATCCTCGAGACGCTGCGTGATAACGGTCGCATCTCGATCGCTGCACTCGCCGAAACCGTCGGCATCTCGAGAGCGAATGCCTACACGCGTGTCGAATCGCTCATGCAGGACGGAGTCATCACGGGCTTCAGTGCTCGGGTCGACCAGTCCAAGGCCGGCCTCTCGATCGGGGCGCTCGTCTTCGTGACCGTGCACCCGCAGGCGTGGGCGTCTTTCCGCGAGAGCGTGCTCGAGATGCCCGACATCGAGTGGTGCGCCATCACGACGGGTGAGCACGACGCGATGCTGCTGATCCGCGCGGTCGACGTCAGCGGTGTGCACGAGTTCACGACGGGAGTGATCGCCCAGCTGCCCGAGGTGCGCACGGTCGTCAGCGTCGTGGTGCTCGACGAGGTGATCCGCCGTTCGTTCCTGCTGCCGAGCGACCTGCCGGAGCGCGACCTGGCCACGCCGCTGGGAATGACCCGGTGGACGCCGGCGACGCCGGGCCGCGACATGCTGCCGCCGCGCTGACCGCCCGCGGTCGTTGAGCGAGGACGGACGCCAGCCCCCGGTCGTTGAGCGAGGACGGCGAAGCCGACCGAGACGAAACGCCCCAATCAGGCTGCCGCGGGCTCTTCGCAGACGCTGAGCTGCGGCAGTCCGTGCATCTCGTAGTGCTCGACGAGGCGGATGCGTCCGTCGTCCGTGAGCTCGAGCTCGCTCTCGCCGTCGCCGGTCACGACGGTGCCGTCGGCGACGAGGACGTGCACGAAGGAGACCCAGATGGTGTCGCCGGTGCGCGTGCCCACGAAGCGGCCGAAGGTCACGGTGTCACCCGAGTAGTCACCCCAGATCGCGCCATCCTTCTCGCGGTAGACGAACTCGCTGGGGGCGGCGGCGTCGACGACAGAGGTGGTCGACGAGACCATCGTGAAGCGGCGGCCGTCGAGCGAGGGGATGGATGCGGGGGACGTCATGATCCGATTATGGAGGGCGGTTCGGCAGCCTTCGGAACTGTCTGACAAGCGTCTGGCCCGGCCGCTCACCCGGTGAACGGTGCAAGACGAAACGGCTGCGGTGCTCATCGACGGCACCGTTTCGTCTGACCCCTCATTCGAGGTCGAGGCGGAGCAACTCAGGGTAGCGAGCCGTCTCGGCCCGCACCGCGAGGAGGAACGCCGTGTACTCGGGCGACATCTGCACGCGGGGTGATCCGAGCACGTGCACGGTCGTGCGTCCGGCCGCTCGCTCGAACCGGATGCGCCGCACCGGATAGCCCGCCGGGGTCAGCCAGATGCGGGTCAGCTGCGCGTACGGCAGGTCAGTGTCATCGAATCGGATGCCGTGATGGCTCACCATGACGTGAGCGGGTATCGCCTTCAGCACACGACGGCGCTGGGACGCTCCGATCGCGAGCCCGATGCCGGCGACGCCGGCGAGCGGCACCAGCAGCACCAGCGCGGAGAGATCTCCGTCGAGAAAACCGGGTGACGCGGCGAGCGCACCGACGGCCGCGGCGACGATGAGCAGCACCACCGCGCCGATGATCAGCCCGCTCGCGAGCCGACGCTCGCCCGACGAATCGACCGTGAACGACGAGGGCAGCTGGGCCCGCTCCCGCGCTGCTGCGACGGGGTCGGCCGTGGGCGGAGGGGCGATCGGATTGAGCATCGCCATCAGGTCGTTGAACGTCGCCCGCGTGAAGCCGACGAGCTCGACCGTGATCTCCCTGCCACCGTTGTGGATGATCAGCGCGCGGGTGATGCCGCTGCGGATTCCGTTGGTGCGGTGCTCGGTGATCTTCGACCGGAACGCGGTGGTCGCGCGGTCGAACACCTCGCGGTTCCCGGCACGACCGACTTCGACGCTGTCGGCGCGCACGACGACGCGCGTGTTGCGCAGCCAGAAGATCGACACGAAGATCACCAGCGTCAGGACGACGGCCACGACCAGCACGATCGTGCCGCGGGTCGAGAGGTCCATCCGCCGCGGCAGGAACTGCGGGAGTATGAAGAGGGCCGCAGCCGACAGGGCCGCCGAGAGCAGGATCGCACTCACGACGGACCGCGCGGGATGCCGACGGAAGACCCGTTCGCCGGACACCACAGAGACACCATCGACCATCGGACGCCCTCCCGAACCGTCTCGTTCCACGCGACCGTCTGCGACGTTCGCGCGCTCCTCCGCATATTCTGGCCCGTTCGACGCGCCCCCGGGTGAAGCGATTCCTCGCAGGTACCGTGGGTCGCATGCACTGGATGTCTGACACCTCGGCCGGCGACTGGCTGCGCGATCGGCTCGACGAGCCCTGGAAAGCGACCATGCACGCGGTCGTGCCGCATGGATTCCCCGCCTATGCCCGCATCCTGCACCCCGCGATCGTGCGCTCCCTGCCCGACCGACCGGTGCCCTCGTTCGAGGAGTACGAGCGGATGTCGGAAGCAGAGCACCTGAGGCTCCGCGACCAGTACGTCGACGAGCCTGCGACCTGGGCCGAGACGGCATACGCGTTCGGCACCACCCTGCACCCGCTCGCCCAGTGGCAGCGGATCGTGCGCACCCCGCCCGACGGCGACTGGAACCTGCGCCTCTCCCCCGACGGTCGCGAGTTCACCGGCCCCATCGAGGGCGAGATCGCGCCCGAGACGCTTGCGATCATCGCGGCGCACCTCGCCGCACACACCACGACTCCGGATGCCGGTTTTGCGGCGCTCTGGGAGGGTCGAGGTGATCTTCTCGGGCATCTCGGCCACGGCCCGTCGCGCGCCTTCCTCACGTTCAGCGACGACCCGAACCATCAGGCGATGCTCGACCGCAGCATCCGCGACCCTCTCAACAACTCCTTCCGTAAGCCGACCTGGCAGGAGGGCATCCTGTCGCGCGAGATCTCGGAGGGGCCGCGGCTCCGCCTCCCCGGGCGCGATCACGTGCTCTTCCGCGGCGCGGTGAGCGACTTCGCTCGTTCCGACTGGGTGCTCGACGTGCCCTGGCGCGACCGCCCGGGCGAGGAGCACGGCTTCCCTCCCTCGGCGCAGAGCCCGAGCATCCTGTGGCCGGACGATCATGCGTGGACTCTCGTGAGCGAGGTCGACTACGACTCGACGATCATCGCGGGGTCCGCCGAGCTCGTCGCCGCGATCTGCGCCGACGAGCGCCTCGAGGCGTTCCCGATCCCCGAGAACGCCGACCTCACCTGGGATGCCGACGAGGTGAACCGATGAGTGCTCCGCAGCCGGCCCCGTCGTTCGATTCCCGCCCGCTCACCGATCCCGTCGATCCGCGGGCCGTCAGCGCCTTCCAGACCGAACTTCGCGCTCGCGGAACGTCGGCCGTCTCGGCCACTTCGATCATCGCGATCGTGGTCTTCGGGCTCGTGTTCGTCGTCGCCTTGACGCTCGTCGGCGCGACGATGGTCTCGATGCTCACCGATCCTGGAGCGTCATCGTTCGCCGGTCTCGGCATCCTCGCCGCAGCCGCGGTCGGCATCACGATCGCCGTCGTCAGCTGGCGTCGGTCCCGCGTCGCGCGGTACCGCCTCGACGCCTTCGCGCGGGCGAACGGCATGGGGTACGAGGCCAGGGTCGTAGACCCTGCCCTCCCGGGCATGCTGTTCACCCTCGGACGCTCCCGCGAGGCCACCGATCTCGTGCGCGGCACTGAGCCCCGCTTCGTGGAGTTCGGCAACTACCAGTACACGACCGGATCGGGGAAGAACTCGACCACCCACCGCTGGGGCTACGTCGCCGTGAAGCTCGACGTGCCGCTGCCCAACATCGTGCTGGACGCGAAGGGCAACAACGGCTTCGGCTCGAACCTGCCCGCGTCGTTCCAGCGCGAGCAGCGCCTCTCACTGGAGGGCGACTTTGATCAGTACTTCACGCTCTACTGCCCCGAGGGCTACGAGCGCGACGCGCTTTATCTGTTCACGCCCGACATCATGGCCAGGTTCATCGACAACGCCGCAGAACTCGACGTCGAGATCGTCGACGACTGGCTGTTCCTCTACACGCAGCGCAAGGCCTCGACGCTCGACCCCGCGACCTGGGCGTGGCTGTTCGGCGCGGTGGGCGCCGTGATCGCCAAGCTCGACCAGTGGGAACGCTGGCGCGACGAGCGACTGCTTCTCGAGAACCCCACGGCGGCCACGTCGGCATCCGCCGTTCCTCCCGCCGCGTCGCAGCCCGCGAGCGAGCGGCTGCCGTTCGCTCCGCCGGTGGGCCTGCTCTCACCGCCGCCGGGCGTCGCGCACGAGGGAAGACGCCTCAAGAAGAGCTTCCCGTGGCTGCCGTTCGTCGTCGTGATCGGCTTCGCGGTGTTCTGGTTCTGGTCCAGATCGTTCTGAACGGAACCCCCGAGGGTGGGTTGTGGGGGTGGGTGCTGACTGGGGATCAGCGCTCCCACCCCATCCCCCCTCGGGATCAGAAGAAGATCTGACTCTCCCTCCGCAGGACGGTCGAACCGTCCACGCGCGGGTCAGCTGGGGACTGACGACTCTGCGCGTATATGAGTAATGGTATACCGGTATACGTTGCATTCCATTGCGCGGGAGAGAGTCGACCGAACCGGTCGAATCCCGCCGAATGATGCACGAAATGCGGGCCGAAAGGCTCTCCGGAGGGCCGCATTCGTGCATCGTGGCGCACATCTCTTATCGGGCATTACTCCGAGTGACGGCCACGGCCCCACCTCCGTCTGCATGCAAGAGAATGGAAGGTGATGTCTGAACGCGAAGATCACACCCACTGGCAGGCCGAGCGCCGCGCCTCCGTCACGTCCGCGACGGGCAACCTCGCGCTGATCGAGACCCGCTGGACGGGAGACCTGCCCGATCTGGATGCCGAGCAGCAGGCGGCATCCGACACCGTGACCGTGACGCCGATCCAGCGAACGAACATCGAGACCGGCGAGACCGAGCACGGGCTGCGCGTCTGGGATGCAGAATCACCCGCCATCCGCGCCTTCGACCGCATCGACACGTACGAGTACGACCCCGCGTGGGTTCTCGAGGGTCACTTCACCCCCGTGTCCGGCGATCGCCGGGTGTCGTTCGAGCACATCCGCGACAACGGCGGAACGCGCGATCTCGTCGTACCCGGTGACATCCGCCTCACACTCGACGGCCGCGAGTACGATCTCGCCGCCTTCGACGACGGCGGCACGCTGCTGCTCGTGTTCGGCGACGAGACGAACGGATCCGAGACCTACGGATCGGGACGTTTCCTGTTCGTCGAGCTGCGCGACGACGCCGGCACCGTGGTGCTCGACTTCAACCGCGCCTTCGTGCCGCCCTGCGGCTTCAGCGCGCAGTACAACTGCCCGCTGCCGCCGGCATCCAACCGCTTCCCCCTGCCTATCCGAGCAGGCGAGAAGAACGTCGTCTTCCGCGACGGCTTCGACATCTACGCGGCGTGACGCCGCACACGCTCACCCTGGAGTACTCATGAGAAGAACCCGCATTCTCGGCGCGCTCGGCGCCGTCGCCACGCTCGCCCTCGTGGCCGGCTGCGCGTCGGGCACCACTGACGACGCCTCGAGCGAAGACGCCACGATCTTCATCGGGTCGCTGTACGAGCCCACCAACCTCAGCAACACGCAGGGTGGTGGCCAGGGTGTGACCGAGGCACTGACCGGCAACGTCTACGAGGGCCTCTACCGCCTGACCGACGACGGCGACGTCGAGCCCCTCCTCGCCGAAGACGCCCAAGTGTCCGACGACGGCCTCACCTACACGATCACGCTGCGCGACGACGTGACGTTCCACTCGGGCGACCCGCTCACCTCCGCCGACGTGAAGTCGAGCGTCGAGGCCGTCACCGCCGAGGACTCGGTATCGGCGCGCAAGTCGAGCTTCAAGACCATCGCCGACATCGCGACGCCCGACGACCAGACCGTCGTCTTCACACTGTCGCAGCGGTCGATCTCGTTCCTCTACAACCTCAGCTACGTCTGGATCGTCAACGACGAGGCCGGCGACATCACCGGATCGGAAGACGGCACGGGCCCCTACACGCTCGACGAGTGGAAGAAGGGCTCGACCCTGACCCTCGAGCGCTGGGACGACTACTGGGGCGAGCCCGCCAAGAACGGCGAAGTCGTCTACACGTACTTCACAGACGCGACCGCCGAGAACAACGCTCTGGCCACCGGCGAGATCGATGTGATCACCAGTGTGCAGAGCCCTGATTCGCTCACGCAGTTCGACTCCGACGACTACGTGATCAGCGAGGGCACCTCGACCACGAAGGAGCTGCTCGCGTTCAACGACCGCGTCGCCCCCTTCGACAATGCACTCGTGCGCAAGGCCATCTACTCGGCCGTCGACACCCAGAAGCTCCTCGAGTCCATCTGGGGCGACTACGGCACGCTCATCGGCTCGATGGTGCCGCCGACCGACCCCTGGTACGAGGACCTCACGAAGGTGAACCCCTACGACGTCGAGCTCTCGAAGGATCTGCTGGCCCAGGCAGGATACGCCGACGGCTTCACGTTCACGCTCGACACCCCGAGCTATGACCCGCACCCCGCCGTGGCGGAGTTCCTGCAGTCGCAGCTCGCCGAGGTCGGCATCACGGTCGAGATCAACACGATCAGCGCCGACGAGTGGTACACGAAGGTGTTCAAGGAGCAGGACTTCGAAGCCACCCTGCAGGAGCACGTGAACGACCGTGACGTGGTCTGGTACGGCAACCCCGACTTCTACTGGGGCTACAACGACGCCGACGTGCAGCAGTGGGTCTCCGAGGCCGAGCAGGCCGCAACGACCGACGAGCAGACGGCTCTGCTGAAGCAGGTCAACGAGAAGATCGCCGAGGATGCCGCGAGCGTATGGTTGTACCTCTACCCGCAGATCGTGGTCGCCTCGAGCGACCTCAGCGGTTACCCGGTCAACGGCCTGAACTCGCAGTTCTTCGCCTACGACATCGTCAAGTCCTGACGCGCGAGGGGGATGCCGCGCGTCGGCATCCCCCTCTTTCATCCTGAGAAGCCATGCTCGCCTACCTGATCCGCCGCCTCGCGTTCCTCGTGGTGTCGCTCGTCGTCGCGATGATCGCGATCTTCGTGCTGCTGCGCCTGCTCCCCGGTGACCCGGCGAACGCCCTGCTCTCGGTGAACGCCACCCCCGAGCAGATCGCCGCCGCCCGTGCACAGGTCGGGTCCGATCAGCCCCTCCTGCAGCAGTTCACGACCTGGGCCGGGCAGCTGCTGCGCTTCGACCTCGGCGAGTCGTTCCTGAGCTCGCGTCCGGTGGGCCCCGACATCGCCGACCGCCTCGCCGTGACGCTGCCGCTCACGCTCATCGCTTTCACCGCAGCCCTGCTCGTCTCGCTTGTGATCGGCATCACCGCTGCCGTGAAGTCCGACCGCTGGTACGGCATCGCCCTCTCCGGCTTCGCGCAGCTGGGGGTCGCCGTGCCCGTGTTCTGGGTCGGCGTCGTGCTGGTCTGGATCTTCGCACTCGGGCTCGGCCTGCTGCCGTCGGGCGGTTTCCCCCGCGATGACTGGGACGATCCGGCGGATGCGCTGCGCTCGCTCACACTCCCGGTGATCACGATCGTGATCGTCATGAGCGCCTCGCTCAGCCGCTATGTGCGCTCCGCCACCCTCGACGTGATCGGGAGCGACTACCTGCGCACCGCGCGAGCGGGCGGGTCGGGCATGTCCGAGGCGCTGCTGCGTCACGGCGTGCGCAACGGCTCGGTGCCCGTCGTCGCGATCCTCGGCATCGAGCTGTCCACCACGCTCCTCGGCGCGGTCGTGGTCGAGAGCGTCTTCACTCTTCCCGGCCTCGGCAGCCTGCTGCTGTCGGCCATCGAGCAGCACGACTTCCAGGTGATCCAGGGTGTGCTCGTCGTCAGCACGCTCTTCGTGCTGCTCGTCGGGTTCGCCGCCGACATCGTGCAGCGCCTGATCGATCCGCGTCTGCGCACGAGCGTCTCGGGCAACCGATGAGCCGCGTCGCCGAGCAGATGGTCACAGGCTCCGTCTCCGTGCGGAGGCGTCCGAAGGCGACCCTGCTCATCGGACTCGTCCTGACCGGCGCCATCGTGCTCATCGCGCTGGTCTCGTTGTTCTGGCTTCCGTATCCGCTCGCCGACACCAGCGGCAGCCGTCTCGAGGGACCGAGCGGTCTGCACCTGCTCGGCACCGATCGACTCGGTCGCGACCTGCTGTCGCAACTGATGTGGGGTGCCCGGATCGCCCTCATCGTCGGCACCTGCTCGGTCGCGATCGCGGCGATCATCGGCACGGTCGTCGGTCTCATCGCCGCGTTCTCGCGCCCCTGGGTCGACGACACGCTGTCTGCGGGCCTCGACGTCGTGATCGCCTTCCCCGTGCTGCTGCTCGCCATGCTCGTCGTCGCCGTTCAGGGAGCGTCGCTGTGGTCGGCGGTGCTCGCGATCGGTCTCGCGATGTCGGCGGTCGTCGCGCGCCTCACCCGCATCCTGGCCCGCCGCGTGCTGCAGGAGCAGTACATCACCGCGGCGCGCACGAGCGGCACGAGTGTGCTCGGCATCGTCTTCCAGCACGTGCTGCCCAACATCGCGCCCACTCTCGCCGTCAGCCTCGCGCTGCAGTTCGGTGCCGCCGTGCTCGCCGAGGCGAGCCTGTCGTACCTCGGGCTCGGTGCACCGCCGCCCAACGCCTCGTGGGGCCGGATGCTGCAGGAGGCCCAGGGCACCGTGATGACCGCCCCCGTCGGTGCGATCGCCCCCGGCATCGCGATCATCGCGCTCGTGCTCGGAGTGAACTTCCTCGCCGACGGCCTGCGCGACCTCGCCGACCCGACCCGCAGGAGGAGCCGATGAGCATTCTCGATGTCGCAGGTCTCACTGTGCGCTCAGGATCCGGCACCCTGGTGCGCGATGTCTCGTTCTCGCTGGGGGCGGGCGAGCGCCTGGGGCTGATCGGCGAATCCGGTTCGGGCAAGTCGCTCACCTCGCTCGCGGTCACCGGCCTGCTGCCTGATTCTCTCGTCGCCTCCGGGTCAGTGCTGCTCGACGGGCATCAGGTCGTCGGTGCTCGGGATGCCGACCTGCGCCCACTCCGAGGCCCCGTCGCCCAGATCGTGTTCCAGGAGCCGCTCACCGCGCTCGATCCTCTGATGAGGGTCGGCCGCCAGATCGCCGAACCGCTGCGTCGTCACCTCGGCCTGCGCGGTGCCGAGCTGAAGTCGGCGGTCGCCGCGTCCCTCGACGAAGTGGCTCTGTCAGAGCCACGGTTCGCACGCGCCTACCCGCACGAACTCTCGGGGGGTCAGCGCCAGCGCGTGGCGATCGCGATCGCCCTCGCGGCGCGTCCGCAGCTGCTCATCGCCGACGAGCCGACGACCGCACTCGATGTCACGGTGCAGGATGCCGTGCTCTCCCTGCTCGAGCGACTCATCGCCGAACGCGGCATGGCGCTGCTCTTCATCAGCCACGACCTCGCGGTCGTGTCGCGCATGGTCGATCGCATCGTCGTGCTGCGTGACGGTCTGGTCGTCGAAGAGGGCGCGGTCGCGCAGGTGCTGCAGGATCCGGCGGAACCGTACACGCGGATGCTGGTCGACAGCGCGCGTGCACTCGACGCGTTCCTCGACGCGAAGGAGGCTGGCGCGTGAGTCTTCTCGAGCTGCGTGAAGCCGGTTTCTCCTATGGATCCCGTCGGGTGCTCGACGACGTCTCGCTGAGCCTCGACGAGGGTGACTCGCTCGGCCTCGTCGGCGAGTCGGGCGCGGGCAAGTCGACGATCCTCCGTCTGCTGCTCGGGCTCGCAGCTCCCCGAGAGGGACAGGTGCTGTTCGACGGAGCTCCGCTGAACCTGCGGGACCGTGCGCAGATGCGGCGGTTCCGGGCGAGCGTGCAGCCGGTGTTCCAGGATCCGTACTCGTCGCTCGACCCCCGCCAGCGCATCGACCGGATCATCGGCGAGCCGCTGCGTTCGCTGGGCCTCGCCTCCGGAGGCGATGCACAGCGCCGCATCGCCGAATCCCTCGAATCCGTCGGCCTTCCCGCTGACACCGCCCGCCGCTACCCCCATGAGTTCTCGGGCGGGCAGCGTCAGCGCATCGCGATCGCGCGCGCGGTGGTCTCGCGTCCTCGGGTTCTGCTCGCTGACGAGCCGGTCAGCGCTCTCGACGTCACCACCCGCGTGCAGGTGCTCGACCTCCTCGACCGGCTGCGTCGCGAGAACGGCCTCTCGCTGGTCATGGTGTCGCACGATCTCACGGCGATCGCCTCTGCCTGCGACCGAACGGTCGTGCTGCAGAACGGTCGCATCGTCGAGCAGGGCGCCACGGGATCCGTGCTGCACGCCCCGCAGGATCCCTACACACGGGCGCTGGTCGATGCGGTTCCGCGCCTGCCCCGCTGATCGCACCGTCCCCGCCATCCCGGCCATCCCCGCCATCCCCGCCATCCCCGCCATCCCCGCCATCCCCGGATGACTGTCCGTTTCACGGATGGCTGACCGATCGACGGCGAGTCTTCAGACAGTCGGACGTCGTCCAGCCGAGTGGCCGTAGACGACTCCGTGGTGTCAGCCCAACGCGTGCCAGGACTCTCGTAGTACGACCAACGTATGGGTCAACTCCGCGTCCGGGAGATACGCAGGGCCGTCGGAGATGTCCACATTCTGCAGTGGGTCGTCCCCCAGGTGCTGCGGGAACACATGGCAGTGAAGATGCGGTGCCCGATGCCCCATCACCAGGTAGTTGATCTTCCGCGGGTCGAATGCCTTGTCGACGGCCCGACCCGCGCGTTGGACGTCGCGCCAGAACGCGCTGAGCTGATCGGCGTCCAGCTCAGCGAGGTCAGTGAGATGCTCGCGGAGGATGACCACGGTGTAGCCGGGATGCGCCTGGTTGCGCACCAGTCGGACGTGAGTCATCTCGGTCGAGGCCACGAGAATGCTGTGCTCGTTCTCGGGCAGATGTGCGTCGGCGCACATCCCGCAGAGCTCCGGGTCCACGAGTTCGGCCCACTCCTCATCCGTCCACCACATCGGACCATGTAACCAGGGGAATGCCGCTGCCGGTCGCCTCGAGCGCCGCGGGTCACTATCCTCGACCTATGCGTTTCACCGTTTCGTCGTGGTGGCTGCACGAGCAGCCGTAACGCATTGACGCGCGGGCTGCACGGCAGCCCGCGACCCCTTCGCGGATCCATGTCCGTGCAGCTCCTCTCGAATCAGGAGCAGATCATGGACTCGTACGCCGCAACCCTCGCTCGCATGCCCGACCTCCGGGAGGCGATCGAGCAGCATCCCGAGAGATACCGCGTTCTCACCGGGGAGCGCCCCACAGGACGACTGCACCTCGGCCACTACTTCGGCACCATCCGCGAGCGCGTCCGGTTGCAGGATGTCGGTGTCGAGACGTTCGTCATCCTGGCCGACTACCAGGTGATCACCGACCGCGACTCGGCCGGCGACGTGCGCAGCGCGGTATACGGCGCCATCCTCGACTACCTCGCCGCCGGTCTCGACCCGACGTCGACGACGATCTTCACCCACTCGGCTGTTCCTGCACTCAACCAGCTGCTCGTTCCCTTCCTGAGCCTGGTCAGCGAGGCGGAGCTGCATCGCAACCCGACGGTCAAGAGCGAGCTCGCCGCGTCCGGTCGAACCTTGAGCGGCCTGCTGCTCACCTATCCCGCGCACCAAGCGGCCGACATCCTGTTCTGCAAAGGCAACCTCGTTCCCGTGGGCAAAGACAACCTCCCGCACGTCGAGATGACGCGCACCATCGCGCGTCGCTTCAACGAGCGATACGGCCTCGTGTTCCCCGAGCCTGCCGCGCTCGTCACCGAGACCCCTGAGCTTCCGGGCCTCGACGGGCGCAAGATGTCGAAGAGCTACGGGAACGCCATCGCACTGGGGATGTCCGCAGACGAGACCGCCGAAGCCATCAGGCGGGCTCCCACCGATTCGGAGCGCGTCATCACCTACGACCCCACGAACCGGCCGGGCGTATCGGGTCTGCTCGCGACCGCCGCCGTCGTCCTCGACCGCACTCCGGAGGAGATCGCGAATGAGGTCGGTGGTGCGGGAGCCGGGGCACTCAAGCGCCTCACCACAGAGGCAGTGAACGAGTTTCTCGCAGACCACCGTGCTCGTCGTGCCGCGCTCACCGTGGCCGACGCCGCCGCCGTGCTCCGCGAGGGCAATGCGCGCGCGCAGTCGATCGCGAACGACACGCTCGACGAGGTGAGAACGGCGATGGGCATGACGTACTGACGGCCGTCAAGAGGTCAGTTCGGCTGAACTCCGCATCGCTTCATCGTCTCCTGCATCCATCCCGGATGACTGTCCGTTTCACGGATGGCTGACCGATCGACGGCGAATCGCCAGCCAGTCGGGCATCAGCCAGCCGATCGGCCGCCCGCCGAAGGCGCGAGCCCGAAGTACGAAAGCTCCGCGTCGTTCAGCATCCGGGAGCGGATCAGGAATCGCATCCCCGTCGGACCCTCGACCGAGAAGCCGGCACCGCGCCCCGGCACGACGTCGATCGTGAGGTGCGTGTACTTCCAGTACTCGAACTGCGACTCCGACATGAAGACCTCGACCGGAGCGTCGAGTCCCACCTCGAGCGCACCGAGCAGCACGTCTCCGGGCCCCGTGATGAACATCCCGACGGGATAGCACATGGGCGACGAGCCGTCGCAGCATCCGCCCGACTGATGGAACATCAGGGGACCGTGCTGCACGGTGAGATCGCGGATGAGGGATGCCGCGGCATCCGTCACGTCGACCCGCTGGTATGTGCCGATGCTGACCATGGTCCACTCCTCTCGATAGCCCCCGGTCGTCGATCGGGAGACGCGTTTCGTCTCGCTCCGCTCGCTCAACGAACGAGACCGATCCCCGGTCGTTGAGCGAGGACGGCGGAGCCGACCGAGACGAAACGCGGCAAGCGGCTCAGCGCGTTTCGTCTCGGGGCTTCGCTCCTCGCTCAACGACCGGAAGACGGGCTCCGAACTCAGAAGAATCCCATCGGGCCTTCCGCATACGAGACCAGGAGGTTCTTGGTCTGCTGGTAGTGGTCGAGCATCATCTTGTGGTTCTCGCGACCGACGCCCGACTGCTTGTATCCACCGAACGCAGCGTGAGCAGGGTACTGGTGATACGTGTTGGTCCAGACGCGACCGGCCTCGATCGCACGCCCTGCGCGGTAGGCCGTGTCGCCGCTGCGGCTCCACACCCCGGCGCCAAGGCCATAGAGAGTGTCGTTCGCGATCGAGATCGCATCGTCGAAGTCGTCGAACGAGGTGACCGAGAGCACGGGGCCGAAGATCTCCTCCTGGAAGATGCGCATGTCGTTCGTGCCCTCGAACACGGTCGGCGCGACGTAGTAGCCCTCGCTGAGGTCACCGCCGAGGTCGACGCGGTCGCCTCCCGTGAGCAGCCGCGCGCCGCCCTGCTTGCCGATGTCGATGTAGCTGAGGATCTTCTCCAGCTGGTCGTTCGACGCCTGGGCGCCGATCATCGTGGCGGGGTCGAGGGGGTTGCCCTGGATCACCTTGCCGACCCGCTCGAGTCCGTCGGCGAGGAACCCGTCGTAGATCGATCGCTGAATCAGTGCGCGTGACGGGCACGTGCAGACCTCGCCCTGGTTCAGCGCGAACATCGTGAATCCCTCGAGCGCTTTGTCATAGAACGGGTCTGCGGTGTCGCGCGCGACATCTTCGAAGAACACGTTCGGGCTCTTGCCTCCGAGTTCCAGCGTCACGGGGATCAGATTCTGCGACGCGTACTGCATGATCAGGCGACCCGTCGTGGTCTCACCCGTGAAGGCGACCTTGCGGATGCGCTTGTGCTGCGCGAGCGGGGCACCCGCCTCGATCCCGAAGCCGTTGACGATGTTCACGACACCGGCCGGCAGCAGGTCGCCGATGATGTCGAAGAGGAAGAGAAGGGATGCCGGGGTCTGCTCCGCCGGCTTGATGACGACGCAGTTGCCTGCGGCGAGCGCCGGCGCGAGCTTCCACACGGCCATGAGGATCGGGAAGTTCCACGGGATGATCTGGCCGACCACACCGAGCGGCTCGTGGAAGTGGTACGCGACCGTGTTCTCGTCGAGCTGGCTGATGCCGCCCTCCTGAGCGCGGAGCACACCTGCGAAATAGCGGAAGTGATCGACCGCGAGGGGGATGTCGGCAGCGAGAGTCTCGCGCACCGGCTTGCCGTTCTCCCAGGTCTCGGCGACAGCGATCTCCTCGAGGTGCTGTTCGATGCGGTCGGCGATCCTGTTGAGGATCACTGAGCGCTCTGCGGGGCTGGTCTTGCCCCAGCTCGCGAAGGCCTTCCAGGCGACGTCGACCGCACGGTCGACGTCTTCGACGGTTCCCCGGCCCACCTCGGTGAAAGGCTTGCCGTTGACCGGGCTGACGTTCTCGAAGAACTGGCCCTTGACCGGGTCCACGAACTCGCCGCCGATGTAATGCCCGTACCGGGGACGGTAGGTCGCGACGGCGCCCGGCTGACCGGGAGCGGCGTACGCGGAGGATGCGCGGGCGGTGGACACGTCTTCTTCGACGATCGTCATCGGAACTCCTTCGACGGGCCGCGGGCGTCGGTGCTGCGCGGCTGTCCTCCGACGGTACGTCTGCGGACGTTGCGCCCGAATGCGCAACGTTGCGCCCGGTTGCGAGCCGGTCAGCCCTGTTCGAGGCGCTCGATCCGCGCGACCAGTCCCGCGCGCTTCGGCGACCGCGCGGGGAGCATCTCGAGCGCGAGACGGAGAGCTGCGGCATCCCTCTGCCCCTCGGGGATCTCGGCGTAGGCGAGCAGCACGTCGAGGCTCGCCTCCGACAGCATCGCCTCGCGCAGCGCCGCTCTGACGGACTCGCGGAACTCCTCGACCCCCGGCGAGGTCGACTCGGGCAGAACCGGACCCCGGTAGGCGGTGAGCGCGACGCGATGGGCTCCTCGGTCGAGCAGCGAGAGTACGTCGTGCGCATCGGTCTCGAGGGGAACGGCCAGTCGGTACGGCCGGGACTCGGGCACGAGACTGGGGGCGTGCTTCTCGAGGACTTTGCGCAGGCGCACCATCTCGGGTCGCAGCGTATCGGCGGATGCCTCCGGTCCGTAGACGAGCTCGCTCAACCGCTCGGCGGACAGCCCCTGGCGGTTGACCGCGAGCATGAGCAGGATCGCGGCATGACGCGCGCTGAGCTCGATCACCGACTCTTCGAGCTCGGTCTCGCTCTCGAGCCGCGCCCTGTCTCTGCCGAGCACATGCAGTGTCGCGCGGGTGGTCGGCTTGGCGCGAGATGAGATCGTGGTCGGTCGGGGCGCTTCGCTCCGTGCTCGAAGTCGGGCGACCAACAACTCGGATTCGACCGCGCGCGCCGTGGCGTCGACCAGAAGTCGAGCCTGGGTCGAGACGACCTCGTCGCCACCGGTGATGTCGATCACCCCGAGCACACGCTGCGTCTCGGGGTCGCGCACGGGCGCCGCAGTGCACGACCACGGGTGCACGAGTCGGTTGTAGTGCTCCGCACCACGGATCTGCACGGATTGTCCGAGCGTCAGGGCGGTTCCGGGGGCGGTGGTGCCGACGGCATCCTCCGCCCAGTTCGCCCCCGCGACGAATCCCATGCCCTCGGTGAGCGACTGCAGCTGGCGGTCGCCTTCGATCCAGAGCAGGCGTCCGGCCTGATCGCCGACGGCGATGACCACGCCTGATTCCTCCGGGGTGCCGGGAAGCAGCAGCGCTCGGATCATGTCCATCGCGGATGCGAGCGGGTGGGCGAGCCGGTAGGCCTCGAGCTCGTCTGTGACGAGTTCGATCGACGGTGCGGCCTCGGGTCCCACCCGACCCCGCCAGGAACGGACCCAGGATTCGCGGACAAGGGGGCGCACCTGCTGGAGGCGATGATCGTCGAGGTTGCCGGCGATGAGTTCCTCGTGCGCACGCTCGATCAGCAGACGAGAGGCCTCAGGTGGGCCGTCACGTGACACCTGCCACGACGCAACCACAGCGTCTCCGATCGTCGATGGTGGAGCGTTACCTCAGTGTAGGAGCCGGATGCCGCAGACGGAACCCGCGATATTCCGGTGCTCCGACACGGCGGCAGACACGCGCCTCGCGCACTACTGTGCAGTGCGTGGTAGTGTCCAGTGCATCGAAGGAGGTCGAATGGACACCACGCAGTTGCTCAAGGGAGTGCTCGACGTCGCGGTTCTCGCGGTGCTCCGCACAGAAGACGGATACGGCTACGACATCGTCCGCAGACTCAGGGATGCAGGTCTCGGCGACGTGGGCGACGCGTCGGTCTACGGCACGTTGCGCCGGCTCTACGCGGCAGGCAGCCTCTCGAGCTACGTCGTCCCCTCCGACGGCGGCCCGCACCGCAAGTACTACGCGATCAACCCGCAGGGTCGTGCGGCTCTCGACTCGCAGACCGTCACCTGGCTGGACTTCGCGGGGGCGATGTCCACGCTGCTCACAATCACAACCACCGACACACCCACGATCGGAGAGAACCGATGAACGACACCGCCGTCTCGATCGACGAGCAGATCCGCTCGTTCGCACTGGCCGTACGCGAGTACCTCGACGATCTCCCCGCCGACGAGCTCGATGAGATCGTCGGCGGTCTCACCGCCGACCTCGCGGACCAGGCTGCAGACAACGACGGAGTGCTCGAGCTCGGTGATCCCGGGGCATACGCCGAAGAGCTGCGATCTGCGGCGGGTCTGCCTCCTCGAACGCAGGGCCACCAGCGAGTCCGCCTCGGTGCGCGGGTCCGCTCCTGGGGTCGCGGTGTCGTCGACGGCATCCGCCGCAGCTCGGCCGGCGCGTGGCTCCTCGACCTGCTGGTCGCGCTCCGCCCGGTGTGGTGGGTGCTGCGCGGAGTCGGGTTGTACGCAGCGGTCGCCGCGATCATCGCGCTCCTTCCGCCCTTCACCTATCAGCCGTTCGAGTCCTACAACTGGTGGGCCATGCCCGCGTCTCCTCTGCACTGGCTGTTCATCGGCGCGTCCATCCTCATCAGCGTGCAATGGGGTCGTGACCGTTGGCTTCCCAAGAACCCGTTGCGCCACGTGCGCACGGTCGCCGGCATCCTGGCTGTGATCGTGCTGCCGGGACTCGTGATCTCAGTGATGTCTCCGCGCGTCGAGCACGTCTATTCGACTCAGCCCGTCGTCATGGACGGGCTGGTTCTCGACGGCGTGCAGATCAACAACATCTTCGCCTACGACGCCGACGGCAACCCCATCGACCACGTGCAGCTCTTCACCGGCAAGGGCACGCCGCTCGACCTGTATGGAGCGTCGGGCGGTCAGATCCTCTTCACCGAGAAGGACGGCGAGACCGAGTTCGGAATGCAGGACAACGGGATGCTGGCGACGATTCCGTCCGAGGACTACCGGGGCAAGCCCGTCTGGAACATCTACCCGCTGGACGAGGCGGAGTGGGATCCGATGACCGGGCAGCCCGACCTGTCGACGACGAAGCAGCCGGCGCCACCGTTCCAGAAGGCGCCGAGCATCGATGCGGCGAGCGCCACACCGGCTCCGGAGACGGATGGTGTGCCGCAGCCGACCGAGTCTCCCGTTCCCTGAGGCCGGACCATGACCGAACGGATCATCTCGATCGACATCTCCCACCTCGTGCGCGAAGCACTGGGCCAGGCAGCCGAGGCCGAAGAACCGGAGGAGTGACCGGGCTCAGCCCCGGGCAGCCCACCACTCGCGGAGGCGCTGCTCGGAGGCATCCGCGCCGATGACTCCCTCATCGAGTCGCAGTTCGAGCAGGAACCTGTAGGCCTCGCCGACCTCGCGGCCAGGCGCGATGCCGAGGATCTGCTGGATCTGATTGCCGTCGAGTTCGGGCCGGATGGAGTCGAGCTCCTCCTGCTCGCGCAGCGCGGCGATGCGCGACTCGATGTCGTCGTACGCCGAGGCGAGGCGACCGGCCTTGCGCTTATTGCGGGTGGTGACGTCGGCACGGGTGAGGATGTGCAGGCGCTCGAGCTGGTCGCCCGCATCGCGGACGTAGCGGCGCACCGCGGCATCCGTCCAGGCGCCCTCGGCGTATCCGAAGAACCGCAGGTGCAGCTCGATCAGCTTCGCGACCGCGTCAGTGGTGCCGGTGTCGAACCGCAGAGTCTGCAGGCGCTTGCGCGCCATGCGCGAGCCGACGACGTCATGGTGATGGAAGGTGACCACCCCGCCGTCTTCGAGCTTGCGGGTGCGCGGCTTGCCGATGTCGTGCAGAAGTGCGGCGATGCGCAGAGCGACGTCGGTTTCGGCGCCGGGGTTGCGCGATTGCTCGAGCGAGATCGCCTGGCTGAGCACCGTGAGCGAGTGCTCGTAGACGTCCTTGTGGTGGTGGTGCTCGTCGACCTCGAGTCGCAGAGCACTGACCTCGGGCAGGAACTCCTCGATCAGACCGGTGTCTACCAGCGCGCGGATACCGCGCACGGGGTCTTCGGTCTGCATCAGGCGCACGAGCTCGGATTGGATGCGCTCCGGGCTCACGATCTCGAGGGTCGCCTTGAGCTCGGTGATCGCATCGAATGTGGCGTCTTCGATGCGGAAGCCCAGCTGGGCGCTGAAGCGCGCCGCGCGCAGCATCCGCAGCGGGTCATCGCCGAACGAGACCTGCGGATCCGCCGGCGTGCGGAGCACCCCGGCGATGAGGTCTTCGACTCCCCCGGCCGGGTCGACGAGCTTGACGGACGGAACCAGCAGTGCCATCGCATTGACCGTGAAGTCGCGGCGGTGCAGGTCGGCGTCGATCGTGTCGCCGAACTCGACGGTCGGCTTGCGGGTCACCCCGTCGTAGCTGTCGGCCCGGTACGTGGTGACCTCGACCTGCTCGCCCTGCACCCGTGCGCCGATCGTGCCGAACGCACGACCGATGTCCCACTGAGCGGTCGAGATCGGTGTGACGATGCGCAGGATGTCGTCGGGCAGCGCGTTCGTGGTGAAGTCGAGGTCGTGCGTGGGGCGGCCGAGCAGCGCGTCGCGCACCGGACCGCCGACGACAGCGAGGTCGAAGCCCGCCGCCGCGAACGCATCGGCGAGGGTACGGACGACCGGATTCTCGGCGAGCGCGCCGAGACGGTCGAGGCCGTCAGCCATGTTGAGCATGGGTTCCAGCGTACCGGGGGTCAGAACAGCGGGTTCTCGCCCTTGGCCTGGGCGACGGCGCGGACCCGCGCCTGCATCAGCCGCACGAGCAGAGCGCTCATCAGGAATCCGCCGACCATCGCGACCGCGACGATGAACCAGATGCCGATCTCGGGGTCGATGACCTCGAACCCGTAGATGGCGACGGCGAGCAGCAGAAGCACCGGCCCCTCGATCAGCGCGAACGTGATGAACAGCCGCGTCTGACGCCTGCCGAAATCGGAGTTGACGGCCCGGACGCGTGCCTCGATCGACGACTCCCCCGCATAGCTCATGCCCCCACCGTAGCGGCGTTCACCCGACCGTCGTCCTGCGGCAACCCCGAGGCCATCCGCTTTCGATGAGCTGGTCGGGCCCCGTGCGGCTGAGCTCGGAAACCCCCACCCCACGAAGGACACTCATGACCTCCCCCACCCCTGCGGTGCGGTGGCGGCGTTACGGACTCGCGTCCGCCGCCGTCCTCGCCCTGCTCGGCGGCGCTGTCGTCGCCCCCATCGCGACCGCCGCCGGCGAGCCCGATGTGCCGACCGACTCGCTGATCACCGGCGACACCACGTGGCGCTACCTCGACGACGGATCCGACCCGTCGCCCGCACCCGCGGCGCTCCGCGACTGGACCCTCCCCGACTACGACGACAGCGCCTGGAAGTCGGCGCCCGGCTCGTTCGGAGCGAAGAACGGCGTACTCGCCCCCGTCGGCCCGGTCACCCCGAAGACGCTGCTGAACCACTACATCGACGGAGCGGCGGCTCCCACGGTGCCCACCTACTTCTTCCGCACGACATTCGAGCTCGAGGCGGGCGTGGCCGAGCAGGTCGCGGCGCTGCGCAGCACGATCACCTACGACGACGCGATCATCGTCTGGATCAACGGCGAAGAGGTCGCGCGCTACGTCGACGGCCGCATCACCGACACCGTCAACGTCGAGTACGCCGGCGACAGTGGCGGCGACCCGCTCACCAGCACGTTCAGCGCCGAAGGCGAGCTGCTGCATGACGGTACGAACGACATCGCCGTCGCCCTGTTCCAGGACCGCGAGTCGAGCTCGGACATCTACTTCGACATGTCGTCGCTCACACTGGTCGAGGCATCCGACCCCGGCTCGCCCGTCGTGGCTCCGCCGACCCGCGTGATCCTGACCCCGACCGAGCAGCCCGCCGTGTCGCAGTCGTTCTCGTGGCTCGCGGGCGACGCCTCGCACACGATCGGCCAGGTCGAGATCGCGCCGGCGGCCGGCGGTGAGCCCCGCACGGTCGACGCGTACGACGCCGGTGTCGTCAACGGCAACCCGAACAAGCACTTCTCGGCCACCGTCACCGACCTCGTGCCTGCCACCGCCTATCGCTACCGTGTGGGTCTTCCCGGCAGCTGGAGCGACTGGTTCGAGTTCCGCACGGCTGACCCGAGCGCCACGGACTTCCAGTTCATCTACTACGGCGACGCCCAGATCGGTCTCGACACCACCTGGCCGAGTGTCGTGAAGCAGGCCGAGGCTCAGGCCCCGCGATCGATCGGATCGGTGCACGCCGGCGACCTGATCAACACCTCGAGCAACGAGAACGAGTGGCTCAACTGGTTCAAGGGCATGGAGGACTCCGCCGTGCGCACCAACGTGATGGCGGCCCCCGGCAACCACGAGTACTCGGGCGACAAGCTGCTCACCGCATGGAAGGCGGCGTTCGAGTACCCGCACAACAACCCGTCGACGAGCACGATCGGCGAGCTGGCCGATCTCGCGAAGGGCGACTCTGAGGTCGCGCAGCAGTACCGCGCGTTCTTCGATCACTGGTCGTCGTTCGCCGCCGAGACCGCGTACTACACCGACTACCAGGGTGTGCGCTTCATCACCCTGAACGCGACCCGCGACACCACGTTCCTGACCCCCGCGGGTCTGCCGTCGTGCACGGGTGCCGAGTGCCCGTCGGCGCAGATCGGCGTGCTGTGGACCCGCTTCCAGGCGGCCTGGCTCGACCTGCTGCTGCAGAACAGTCCGTCGAAGTGGAACGTCGTCACCTTCCACCAGCCGGTGTTCTCGGCATCCGAGGGTCGTGACGAGCCGGTGCTGCGCGCCGAGTGGCTGCCGGTCTTCCAGCGCAATGACATCGACCTGGTGCTCATGGGCCACGACCACACCTACGCACGCGGCTACGTGAACACCGATGCGACCGAGACCCCCGGCATGACGTCGGGCCCCGTGTACGTGGTGTCGAACTCGGGTGCGAAGCACTACGAGCTCGAGACTCCCGAGAAGAACGTCTGGACCAACAACGGCGCCACCCAGGTGCTGCGCGGTCAGGGCGTCACCACCTACCAGGTGATCGACGTCTCGAAGAACCAGCTGGTCTACCGCTCGTACCTCGCGGAGAAGCAGCCGGATGCCACGACCGACCTCCCCGTCGGCTCGGTCTACGACACCTTCACGGTGACGAAGTCGGATGCCGGTGAGAAGTGGGTCACCGAGGCCGGCGTCACGCCGCCCGTGATCGAGGAGCCCACCGCCCCGGTGATCGAACTGGGTGCTGCATCCGTGGTCGCCGGTGGAAAGCTCACCGTCTCGGGGAGCGGGTTCGAGGCGGATGCCGCGCTGCGCTTCGAGCTGCGCTCCGACCCCGTCGACCTCGGCACCGCCACCGCCGATGCGGATGGCGCGTTCAGCCGCACGCTGACGATTCCGGCGAACACCCCGGCCGGAACGCACACGCTCGCGGTGATCCTCGCCGACGGCACCGAGGTCACCTCCTCGGTCACCGTCACGGCCGCGGCGAGCGGTGGGGCGACCACACCGGCCGGGTCGGGAGGCGCGACCGACGGCTCGCTCGCGACGACGGGTGCCGACAGCACGCCGTACATCGTCGGCGCGGTGGTGCTGCTCGCCCTCGGCCTCGGCCTGTTCGCGATGCGGCGCCGCCGCCACGCGGGCAGCACCGAGCCGGCGGAGTAGTCGACCGCATCCGCTGTTCGGGCGTCGTCGGGGCTTCGGTCCCGGCGGCGCCCTTCCGTTCCGATATACGGCACCCGGTGCGGTGGGCACGCCCCCGTCCTAGGATCGGCAGCGTGGCCTCAGAAGAGCACGATTCCTCCCCCGCCGCACCGGACACGTCCCGGCGCGGGTTCCTCAAGATGGGCGGCGCCGCTCTCGCCGGCGTGGTGGTCGGCGGTGCCGCCGGTGCCGCGATCGGCGCGAACGTCGGCAACCATCGCAGCGGGTTCGCATCCGACCCCGACCCCTTCGCCGCACTGACGCCGCGCAGCGAGCCCGGATTCGACCACCTCGTCGTGGTGATGGGCGAGAACCGTTCCTTCGACAACCTGCTCGGATACCTGTATTCGAAAGAGACGCTTCCGAAAGGCGAGAAGTTCGAGGGGCTCGCCTTCGGCACGCACAGCAACACCGCGTCCGACGGCACGGTGGTCGACGCCCACGTCTATACCGGCGACACCGATCGGATCATGAGCCTCCCCGATCCCGATCCGGGCGAGGAGTATCCGCACGTCAACACGCAGATCTTCGGCACCGTCGATCCGAAAGACAACGCCGATCTCTTCGTCGACCAGATGTCAGCGCCCTTCAACGCCCCGACCCACGGCGAGAAGGCGACGATGTCGGGGTTCCTCGAGGACTACATCATCAACCTCCGTCGCCTGCGCAAGGGCACAGAGCCACAGCCCGACGAGGCGGCACACATCATGGGCTCGTTCTCGCCCGAGATGCTTCCGGTGCTGTCCGCTCTCGCGTCCGAGTTCGCGGTGTTCGACCACTGGTACGCAGGGGTGCCGTCGCAGACGTTCTGCAACCGGTCGTTCTTCCACGCGTCGACCTCGCACGGCTTCGTCACGAACCAGGCGGGAGGCGGATACCGCAAGTGGCTCGACGCCCCGGCGGCGCCCACGGTGTTCAACCGCCTCGAAGACGAGAAGGTCAGCTGGAAGATCTACATCGACAAGCTGCAGCTCGTCTCGTTCACCGGGATGCTGCACGCCGCCGCGCTCGAGAAGTACTGGCGCACCGAGCACTTCGGCACCATGGAGGACTTCTACACGGATGCCAAGAACGGCACGCTGCCGGCATACGCGTTCATCGAGCCGCGCATGGTCTACGACCACAACGACTTCCACCCGCCCTTCGGGTCGCCTCGCGAGAGCGAGGTCGACGGCGAAGCCGTGTACGACAGCGCGATCTCCGATGTCAGGGCCGGAGACCGGCTCGTGCACGACATCTACGAAGCCGTCCGCACCAGCGCGTCGCCGAAGGGCTCGAACGCGGTCAACACCCTGCTGCTCATCACGTTCGACGAGCACGGCGGATGCTACGACCATGTGCCGCCGCCCCAGGCGACGAAGCCTGAGAAGGACACGGAGGCCGGCGAGATGGGCTTCACCTTCGATCGCCTCGGATGCCGTGTGCCCGCCATCGCGATCTCGGCCTACACGAGGCGCGGCACGATCGTGCACGACGAGATGCACCACGGCTCGGTCACCGCGACGCTCTCACGGCTGCACGGCCTGAAGCCGCTCAATGACCGAGACCAGTCGGCGAACACACTGTTCACCGCCGTGAACCTCGACAAGCCGCGGCATCCGGCCGACTGGCCCGTCACGACGCCCGCCTACACCCCGCCGAACCCCGAGGAACGCGAGCCGAAGCCGGGGGAAGCGGATCAGATGAAGCCCCTCACCCCACCGGCCCGAGGGCTGCTCGGTCTGCTCATCGCAAAGTACGGGAAGCCGGGCGAACCCGAACCCGAGACATTCGCCGACGCCTACCGACTGCTGCACGAACACGGTGACGAGCTGTTCGGCCCGGCGAAGGGCTCCTGACAGCGGAGGGTCGGGATGCTGTCATTCCCGACCCTCGGAACCGACCTGGTCAGTCAGGCGCTGAGGTCAGTCGCGGTGCGAGCGGCGACGCGAGACGAGGAACAGCACTGCTCCGAGCGCCAGCACAGCTCCGCCCACTGCGGCCCACGTGAACGTCTCGGGTCCGAGCCCCGTTGCGGGCAGGCGGCCGCCGCCGGTGCTCGGAGGCGTGGAGGGCGTCGGCGTCGTGGTCGGCGGATCCGTCGGGGTGACGACGATCGCGGCGAGCGTGAAGTCCTGATCGACGAATGTCTCGCCCGCGGCCGTGACCTCGACCGTGAGCGTCGACGGGCCGACGATCGTGCTGCCCGCCGGTGCCGTGATCGTCAGCGTGTAGGTGCCGGGCGGCAGGTCGCCGAGACCGTACGCGCCGTCGGCATCCGTGACCAGCTGCTGGTCTCCCTCGTCGGTGGTGAGGGTGATGGTGACGCCGGCGACAGGAGCTCCACCGTCTGTGCGCACGACACCCGAGAGCCCACCGAGCCTGGCCAGCTCGAAGTCGACGTCCGCCACGTCGGCCGTCGCGACGATCTCGCTCTGCGAGGTCGCCCCTGTGGCGACATAACCGTCGGGCGTCGTGATCGTGATCTCGTAATCGCCCGAGGGCAGGCGCGGGAACGAGTATCCGCCGTCGGCTCCGGTCACGGTCGTGAGTGTCGTTCCGCCGGGTCCGACCGCAGTCACGGCGACGCCGGCGACGCCCGCTCCGTTCGCGCGCACAGCCCCGGTCAGGTCGGGGTTCTCCGCGAGCACGAAGTCCGCGAGGGTGATCGGCACTTCGCTGCCCGGCGGGACCACGAGCGGCTCGGTCGGATCCGTCGTGCTGTATCCGGGCGGCGGGGTGACGACGACGGTGTGAGGACCCACCGCGACCTCGTCGAACAGGTAGTTGCCCTGAGCATCCGTCGTCGTGGTCTGGACTCCGTCGACCGTCACGGTCGCGCCCGGCACCGGGTTGCCGTCGTTGTCGACGACTCGTCCCGAGACGGCGACGGGGATGATGTCGCGCACGGTGAAGTCGGCGACGCCGTCGGCGGTCGTGAGATCAACAGCAGCCGAGGTCGCCCCCTCGGGGATCATGCCCGCGGGGGCCGTCACCCGCACCGTGTATCCCGCCGTCGCGACGACGCCGGGGAACGAGTAGCTGCCGTCGGCGCCGCTGGTCGTGGTCGCGACGACGTCTCCGTTCGCATCGGTCAGGGTGAGTGTCGCTCCCGGCTGCGGTGCCGCGGTGTCGTCGGTGACCACGCCCGTGATGTCGCGCGCGATCGACGCGAACCAGGTCTGGTAGACGGGGAATCCGGATCGGCGGGTGAAGGAGAAGGTGAGGGAGGTGATCGGCACGTTCGGCTCGAACCATGCGGCCGCACCGCTCGTGTCGAGAGCGGCCGCGTTTCCGGTGAGGGTCTGGGTCGTGGCATCCCAGGTCGGCACGTCCGCCGCGTCTCCGGTGCACGAGGGCTTGCCCGTGACTCCGGGCGCGCAGTAGTTGAAGCCGCTCTGGAATCCGAGTTCTGCCGCGGTGAGCGCCTGCCCGTTCGCGCCGACCGCCTGGATGCGCACCGAGTCGGCGTCGATGTCGCCGAGCACGAAGGTCCAGCCGGAGGCGGGAGTGGGGTTCGCGAACGAGTAGGTGGTCGTCGACGGGCTGGCGGCGTTGTCGGCCTTCGGCCGCAGGTTCACGTACGACTGGTTGATGCTCGAGCCGTACTTCGCGCCGACCGGGGTCCCCTGCGCGAGCCAGTTGGTCGCGCCCGAGATGACATCGACCTGGCCGGCGCGGGAGTCGCTCGTCATCGTGGCGGTGATGGCGGGCTGCGCCGCGAGCTGCACCGTGGTCGTGTAGGCGCCGCCCGCACCGGTCAGAGGCTGCCAGGTCGCCCAGGCGGTCGTGGTGGCGGCCGCAGCTGGAATCGCACCGACGAGCGCCGCGACGAGCATGATCGCACCTGCAAGAAGTCCACCCCTAGCCACACGCATGCGGGCAGCGTATCGGCATATCGCGATATCGGCGACGGTCGGAGAACAGTCCCGGGGCATGGAGAAGGGGCGGATGCTGCGCGCATCCGCCCCTCTCCTTGCGGTCAGTACGGTCCGTTCCTCAGACCGGATCTCCCTGCACGGGGCCCTCGGTGTTCGGCTTCCAGCCGAGCGCCGGGGCGACGTGGGTCGCGAACGACTCGAGCACGTGCAGGTTGTACTCGGGGCCGAGCTGGTTCGGGATGGTCAGCAGCAGGGTGTCCGCCGACATGACCGCCTCATCCGCGAGCAGCTGCTGGATCAGCACGTCGGGTTCGGCCGCATAGGTCTTGCCGAAGGTCGAGCGGTAGCCGTCGATGATGCCGATCTGGTCAGCGTTCTCCTCGCTGCGGAGGCCGAAGTACGCCCTGTCCATGTCGGACACCAGCGGGAAGACGCTGCGGCTGACCGAGACGCGGGGAGTACCGGTGTGACCCGCCTCTTTGTAGGCGCTGCGGAAGAGGTCGATCTGCTCGCGCTGCAGCTGGTGGAACGGCACGCCGGTCGCCTCGGTGAGAAGCGTCGAGCTCATCATGTTGAGCCCCTTGCGTCCGGTCTCCTCTGCCGTGGCACGAGAGCCCGAACCCCACCAGATGTGGTCGCGCAGCGTCGGCGACTGCGGTTCGATCGCGAGGTAGCGCCCCGCACCGACCATGCGGGGGTCGCCGGGAGCGAGGCCTTCTCCGTCGATGGCGCGCAGGAAGAGGTCGAACTTCTCGCGAGCGATGACGCTGCCGCGCTCCGGGTCCTCCTCGTCATGGAAGCCGAAGGTCTCGTAACCCCGCAGCGCCGTCTCGGGTGAACCACGGCTCACTCCGAGCGCGATCCGCCCGTCGGCGATCAGGTCGAGAGCCGCCGCCTCTTCGGCGAACTGGAACGGGTTCTCGTACCGCATGTCGATGACGCCGGTGCCGACCTCGATGCGCTTCGTGCGTGCGGCCATGGCCGACAGCAGCGGCATCGGCGACGCGGCCTGACGTGCCCAGTGGTGCACCCGCACGGACGCCCCGTTGACGCCGATCTCGTCGGCACCCTCCGCGATCTCGATGGTCTGCTTCAGCATGTCTCCCGCAGTGCGGGTCGCCGAACCGGGCACGTCTGCGTAGTGCCCGAACGAGAGGAATCCGAAAGCCTTCATGGTGTATTCGAACGCATATATACGGAGGCGTATTCCCGCATCACTGCTCCGACACCAGCAGACCGTCGAGCACGAGCTGCCGGATGCGCGGCTCGAGGTCCGCCCATAGGTCGACGAGCGGCACCTCGAACAGGTCGGCGAGAGCCCCCACGATCTGCATGACGGTCAGATCTCCGTCGCAGGCGCCGACGAACGCGGCGACCGCGGGGTCGACCGTGATCGTGCGCGCGAATCCCCCGCCCTGGCGGAGCTCGATGATGCTGGGGTCGTCGTTACCCGGAAGCAGGTGTCGAGCCTCGGTGACGTCCGGCGCCGTGAAGAGTGTGGAAGGCAGGCCGTCGACGAGCAGGTCGTGAGCGGCGAGCCCCGAGCGCAGCGCGCCGCCGACGTTCGACACGGGCTGCGACAGACGCTCGAGACGACGCAGCGGCGCGGTCTGCCCGGGCGCCGCAGGCCGCCGCATCAGGATGTAGCCGAAGCCCACCGCGGTGACGCCGCGTGCGGCGAAGTCGTCGAGCCAGGCGGTGAGCAAGGGCGTGAAGGCGGCGTCGCGCGGGGTGGTGCCGCCGTCGCGGATCCAGAGCTCCGCATAGGCGAGCGGAGACAGCTCCTCGCGCTGGATGACCCACAGGTCGAGGTCACGGGGCACCCAGGACGAGAGACGATCGAGGCCGACCCGGCCGGTCAGCTCGCGCTGCGCCCCGCGCGACTCCCAGTTGCCGAGCAGCTGGGCGACCCCGCCGGGGGTGAGGAACGACGGAGCAGCGCGCAGGAACTGCTCGACGAGCGCGTCGCCCACGAGGCCGCCGTCGCGGTATTCGTACTCGGGCACGCCCTCGGCCCGAGGGGTGATCACGAAGGGAGGGTTCGACACGATCAGGTCGAATGCCTCTCCCGCGACCGGCTCGAACATGCTGCCCAGCCGGAACTCGATGTTCGAGACGCCGTTGATTCGGGCATTCAACTCGGCGTAGGCGAGCGCCCGCGCGGAGATGTCCGTGGCGACGACCGCACCCGCATGCCGGGCGACGAGCAGCGCCTGGATGCCGCATCCGGTGCCGAGGTCCAGAGCACGGTCGACCTCGATCGGCATGATGATCTCGGCGAGAGTGCGAGACGCGCCGCCCACCCCGAGCACATGGTCGGCGGGCAGCGCGCCGTCGAGCGCCACCTCGTCGAGGTCGCTGGCTATCCACCATTCGCCCATGCCGTCGGCGTCGACGAACGACTGCGGCCGGAGCAGCGCGGTGGGAACGACCGTGTCACCGTCGATGCGCGCAAGGCCCAGCGCGACCAGGCCGTCGATGCCGAGCCTCGGCAGTGCAGCTGCCACCGGAGCCACGGGCTGGCGCATTCCGAGCACCAGAAGGCGCCCCAGTGTCGCGAGCACGCCGTCGTCACCCGCGATCGCGCGCAGGATCGGCTCGCGCATCCCTCGGGCCAGCGCGTCGTCCTCTTCCTCTCCCCACAGGCGGCGCAGCGGCTCCGAACGGAGGTCGGCGGCGTCGAGATCTGCGGCGAGCGCAGCGCTGTGAAGCGGATCGGGAACGGGGGTGAGGGTGTCGGACACGGCCGTCACTCTACGCGTCTTCAGGGTTCTCATTCAGCCAGCCGCCTAGAATCACAAGGTCAGCACTCGCCGGACGCCTGAGATCACCGGCGTCCGAGGAAGACTCCCATGACCGCGACCACCCCCGAGAACGGCCTCCGCACGCGCCTGCAGCGCCTGGCGCGCGGATCCGTCATCTCGGCGATGGTTCTCGGCATGTGCGGCGTGAGTGCGGGAAATGCGTTCGCGGCCAGCGACTCCGAGACCGAGGACGCCCCTGCGATCGAGTTGCTCCTGTCAGCGGGAGTGCGGGGAACCGTGTCGCCCGGAAGCGCGACGACGGCCTCGCTGACCGTGCAGAACGACGCGAAGTCGGCACTCTCCGCCGGACGCGTGTCCGTCGAGAT
This sequence comes from Microbacterium sp. Leaf320, assembly GCF_001423485.1. Lineage (GTDB taxonomy): Bacteria > Actinomycetota > Actinomycetes > Actinomycetales > Microbacteriaceae > Microbacterium. The sequence continues at coordinate 595,271 of NZ_LMOD01000002.1, read as the reverse complement.
CAACCGCACTCCCCTGGCTGACGAGACCGCCGTCACGACCTGGCTGGACGACTCAGAGGCGCCGGGTGGATTCGAGCAGCTGGGCGCAGACCTCACCGCTCCGGTCGACGCCGAAGCATCCGTGACGACGAGCCTCTTCATCCCGCCAGAGGCCCTCGGTGACCTCGCACCCGGCGTGTACCCGCTGCGTGCCACTCTCAGCGGGGCGCAGACGGATGCTGAGGACGATGCCGAGTCCGTGACGTCGACGACCGTGCTCGTCGTCACTGCGGCGGAGAATCCGCCCATCGCCCTGATGGTGCCGATCACCGCGACTCCGGTCGACGGCGCGCTTCTGACGACCGAGGAGCTCACCGCCCTCACCGCCGCCGACGGCGCGCTCACCGCGGTGCTCGAGGGGGTCCGCGGCACATCGGCGATCCTCGCGATCGACCCGTCGATCCCTGCGGCGATCAGGGCTCTCGGGTCCGCAGCACCGCAGAGCGCACGCGAATGGCTGCGTCAGCTCGACGCACTCCCGAACGATCGTTTCGCACTGCAGTTCGGCGACGCGGATGCCACGACGCAGGCCCAGGCCGGCCTCCCCGAGCTCCTGCAGCCGACGACGCTCGCGCCTTTCCTCACCTCGAGCAACTTCCTCACCCTTCCGGATGAGACGCCCGCAGCGACTCCGACCGCGACCACCGCGCCCACACCGGCGGCCACCGAGGGTCCTGCGCTGCCCGACGATGCGGATCTCACCACCATCGAGGGCGCCTCTCCCGGCATCCTCTGGCCGCGCAGCGACGCCTCGACCGCTGACCTCGACGCCTTCTCCGCGTACATGGGCGGCGCAGCCATCACCGTCCTGTCGTCGACGGCGGTCGGTGGAGCCGACGACGCCCACGCGACGGTCGGCGAGCGCACAGCGCTCGTCACGGATGCGGCCGCATCCGCCGCGCTCTCAGAGGCGGCAGGAGAGGACGACGAGTCCGCACGTCAGCGATCGCTCGCCGAGGCGAGCGCGCACCTCGCGCTGTCCGCGCAGACGAACCCGGCCGCACCGCTTCTCGTCGGACTGGATCGTGACGAGACCCGCACCGCAGATGCGCTGAACGACACGATCACCTCGTTCGACACGCTCGGCTTCGGGCTCGCGGAGGTCCTGTCCACCCCCGCAGTCCCCGCCGCGCTCACCACCGAACCCGACGTGACCCGCGCCACGGCCCTGCAGCGGATGCTCGACAGCGAGGTCGTTCTCGGAGAGTTCGCCTCGATCCTCGATGACCGCCAGCTGCTGCTGAGCCCCAAGCGCATCCAGATCATGCGCGCGACGGCGGTCGGCCTCACGGAAGACGCTTTCGACGACGCCGTCGCTGAGGTGAACACCGCGACGACCGACACCCTCGAAGCCGTCGACATCCCGCCTGCCAGCACCATCCAGCTGCTCTCGGCCAACGCCGATCTGCCCTTCTCGGTGCGCAACGATCTGCCCTGGCCGGTGAACGTCAATCTGTCCGTCAAGCCGAGTGACCCTCGTCTCGAGGTCGAGCCGGTGACCGCCGCGACGATCCAGCCGGGAACCACGAGCAGAGTCAAGGTTCCCGTCTCGGCGAGGGTCGGAAGCGGCGAGGTCGCGCTGAAGCTGGAGCTCTCGAGCCCCACCGGGGTGCCGATCAGCACGCCCGAGACGGTGCGCGTCTCGGTACGCGCCGAGTGGGAGACGATCGGTCTCGCCGTGTTCGGCGGTCTCATCGTGCTGCTCCTCGGTCTCGGCATCATCCGCACCGTCCGTCGTCGTCGCCGTGAGGCGGCGACGAGCGAGGACGCCGTCGAGGAGTCGAATGAGTAGTCTCGGCCGCGCGAGCGCGCTGATCGGCGCAGGAACCCTCATCTCGCGCGTCACAGGTCTGCTGCGAACGATCGTTCTGGTGGGTGTGATCGGCTCTGTCGGAGCCGGTGCGGCCGATGCGTTCGCGATCGCGAATCAGCTTCCGAACAACGTGTTCTCACTGATCTCGGTGGGCGTGCTGACCGCGGTCATCATCCCGCAGATCGTCAAGGCGACGGCCGATGCCGATGGCGGCAACGCCTTCATCTCCAAGCTCTTCACTCTCGGCACCGTCGTGCTCGTCGTCATCACCGGCATCGCCACTGTCGCGTCACCGTGGCTCGTGTGGCTCTACGCCGGCAAGGAGGGATCTCCCGAGTTCCTCGCCCTCGCGACGGCATTCGCGTACTGGTGCATGCCACAGATCCTGTTCTACGGGCTGTATGCGCTACTCGGTGAAGCACTCAACGCCCGTCGGATCTTCGGTCCGTTCACCTGGGCGCCGGTCGTCAACAACATCGTCTCGATCGTCGGATTCCTCATCGTGGGAGCGCTGTTCGGCGGACCGCTCACCCGAGTCGCCGACTGGACTCCCGAGATGATCGCCGCTCTCGGCGGGACAGCGACGATCGGCATCCTGATCCAGGCCGCGATCCTGCTGATCTTCTGGAGGCGCACAGGGCTCGCCCTCAAGCCCGACTTCCGGTGGCGCGGGGTGGGCCTGGGCAATGTGGGTCGGCTCGCCGGCTGGACCTTCCTCATGGCGCTCGCCAGTCTCGTCGCCGGCCTCGTCCAGACACAGATCCTCACCGAGGCATCCGGCGAAGGCGCCTCGGTCGCCACCTTCCAGTACGCATGGCTCATCTTCATGCTCCCGTACTCGATCATCGTGCTGTCGATCGGAACGCCGTATTTCACGCAGATCAGCGAGCACGCCGCAGCCGGACGCGATACGGAAGTGCGCGGAGACATCGCGAAGAGCATCCGAACGCTGCTCTTCTTCATCGCCGTCGCCGTCGCAGCCGTCGCCGCGGCATCCGTGCCCGCTTCCCGCGTCTTCACCAACCAGGCGTCCGACGCCTCCGAGGCCGCGCTCGTGCTGGTCTGCTTCCTGGTGTGCCTGGTGCCACTCACGATCCTCTTCATCGTGCAGCGGACCTTCTACGCATACGGCGACACCCGAACGCCCTTCTGGTTCACGGTCTTCCAGTGCGCGCTGGTGGTCGTCAGCGCCCTAGGTGCCCAGTGGCTGCTCGCGGCCGGCGTCATCGAGGTGACGTCCCTCGCGGCCACCATCGCCCTCGGTCAGTCGCTCGCCAGCACCATCCAGACCGTCGTGGCCGTCTGGCTTCTGCACCGCAAGATCGGCGGACTGCAGATCCGCACGTGGATGACCGCCATCGTGCGCTTCGCGATCGCCGCCATCCCCGCCGGTTTCGCAGGTTGGGGCGTCTTCCTCCTGCTCGGCGGCCCCACCGGATGGACCACCGCCGACAAGCTCCAGGGAGCTCTCGGCACATGCATCATCGGCATGGCCGTGGTGGTCGTCTACATCGGCATCCTGGCCCTTCTGCGGGCGCCCGAGCTGAAGGTCGCGGGCTCCATGCTGCGCCGGTTCCTGCCAGGTCGCTGACCGCCCCGCGCGCGGGAATGTCGCGCGGTTACCATTGGTTGAAGCAGTCGAACGTCTTTCGACGTCTCAGCATCTACGACGGAGAGCACATGCGTCAGGTCATCATCATCGGTTCCGGTCCCGCCGGATTCACCGCCGCCATCTACGCGGCGCGCGCGAACCTCAAGCCGCTGCTCATCGCGAGCACCGTCGAGGTCGGCGGAGAGCTGATGAACACCACCGAGGTCGAGAACTACCCGGGCTTCCCCGAGGGGATCCAGGGCCCTGAGCTCATGGCGAAGTTCCAGGAGCAGGCAGAGAAGTTCGGCACCGAGGTCGTCTACGACGACGTCACCGAGCTCGACCTGGCCGGCCCCGTCAAGAAGGTCACGCTCGGCAGCGGAACCGTGCACGAGGCCCAGTCGCTCATCTACGCGACGGGATCGGCATACCGCAAGCTCGGAATCGAGGGCGAAGAGCGCCTCTCGGGCTACGGAGTCTCGTGGTGCGCCACGTGCGACGGCTTCTTCTTCCGCGAGAAGACGATCGCGGTCGTCGGCGGCGGCGACTCGGCGATGGAAGAGGCCACGTTCCTCACCCGCTTCGCGGAGAAGGTCTACGTCATCCACCGCAAGGACTCCCTGCGCGCCTCGAAGATCATGCAGGAGCGGGCGTTCGCGAACGAGAAGATCGAGTTCGTGTGGAACAGCGAGGTCGCCGAGATCCTCGGTGGCGACTCCGTCTCGGGCGTCCAGCTGCGCAACACAGTCGACGGCACGCTCAGCGATCTCGCCCTCGACGGACTGTTCATCGCGATCGGCAACGACCCGCGCACCCACCTCGTGCACGACAAGCTCGACCTCACGGCCGAGGGAACGATCTGGGTCGACGGCCGCTCGTCGAAGACCTCGGTTCCCGGCGTGTTCGCCGCGGGTGACGTCATCGACCCGACCTACCGTCAGGCGATCACCGCCGCGGGCTCCGGCACGGTCGCCGCCCTCGATGCCGAGCACTTCCTCGCGGATTTCGATGACGCTTCCGTCGAGTTCCCGGCTGCGGAAGCCGCCGAGATCATCACCGCCTGAGCGGTCGGGAACAGTTTCACCTCGCCCGCTGTTGTAGCAGGCGAACTTCGAATCAAGGAGAACTCTGATGAGTGCAAAGGCTACGAGCCAGGCGACCTGGGAGCAGGACGTTCTGCAGGCCGAAGGTCCCGTCCTCGTGGACTTCTGGGCCGAGTGGTGCGGACCGTGTCGTATGGTCGCCCCCGTTCTGGACCAGATCCAGGCGGACAACCCCGACAAGATCACCATCCTCAAGCTGAACGTGGACGAGAACCCGCAGCTGGCGATGAAGTACCAGATCACCTCCATCCCCGCGATGAAGGTGTTCCAGGGCGGTGAGGTCAAGACGACCATCATCGGCGCCAAGCCGAAGCCGGCCCTCGAGCAGGACCTCGCAGCCTTCATCGGCTGATCAGGACTTCAGGGCCGTCACCTCTTCGGAGGTGGCGGCCCTTTTCTGTCCCCGCCCGAACCGATCGCCGAGACTACTTGTCGTACACGGGCACCGAGGGCAGCCCGCGGGCCGCACGTGCGCGATCGACGATCTCCTGGATCGCCGGCGTCTTCGCGGCGTTGTACGTCGATCGCCCGCGCGCCGCTGCCGCCACAGCATCGCACTTCGCGTGCGAGTACCGATCCGCATCGTCCGGGTGCGCGAGCAGCCAATCCCTGAGGAGGCGCTGGTTCGCGGCATCCCACTCCCCCGCGACGAAGAAGTGCGCGATCGCGCTGCGGATGCCGTCGGACTCGCGGATCATGACCGGATGTGTGCGCACGGCACTCCCCCGCCGCCATCCTCCGGCCTCGAGCGCCGGCAGGTGCGCGTCGAAGTCCGGGAGATCCCGGATCCGGATGGCCAGGTCGATGATGGGCTTCGCGCGCATCCCCGGGATGGCGGTCGAGCCGATGTGCTCGATCAGCCAGTCGGCGTCCGCCAGAGTGCTGATCTCCGAGGCGATGCTCGCGAACTGATCCGCCCAGACGGGATCGTAGGTGAGGAGCATCCTCGGCATCGCGGCGGAATCCTCAGGATGCGTCGGCGACCGTGGGGTCCCAGCGACGGTGGCGCTGCTTCTCGTCGAGCAGCCCCCACACGGCCGGTGTGAGCTCGGGATACTCCAGAGCGATCTGGCGCAGCACTCGGTAGTGACGAGCCGCGTTGGGCCGCAGGCCGTCGTTCGCGGTGATGTTGTCGGCGCGCAGCAGATACACCACGAGTTCGTCGACGCTCGGCAGCTCCTCCATGAACTCCCAGGGATCCTCTCCGCTGAGAAGACGCTCCTGAATGAGCACAGCGAGTTCGTCCGACGCCTCTGCTCGCAGCACTTCCAGGCTGGCGCGACGGGGAACGGACTCGGTCATGCTTCCAGCCTACGTGGCCTTGCGGGTGCCCCGGCGCTCCACCTTCAGCTCGTCCGTCATCTCCTCGAGCTCTTTGCCCTTGGTCTCGGGAACCTTGAAGTACACGAAGAAGAACGACAGCAGAGCGAAGAAAGCGTAGAAGCCGTAGGCGAACGTGAGTCCGATGTCGGCGAAGATCGGGAAGGTCGTCGAGATGAAGAAGTTCGCCGCCCACTGCGCTGCTGCAGCGACCGCGAGGGCTCCTGCACGGATCGAGTTCGGGAAGATCTCGCCCAGAAGCACCCAGACGAGCGGGCCCCACGTGGCTCCGAAGAACACCACGAAGCCGTTCGCGCAGATCAGAGCCACCGTGGCCCAGGGATCAGGGAGCGTCGCCGTGCCCTCGGCATCCAACGTGCCGAACGAGAACGCCAGCGCCATCAGCCCCAGCGTGACGGTCATGCCCACAGAACCGACGAGCAGCATGATGCGGCGGCCGATCTTGTCGACGAGCAGGATCGCCACGATCGTGACCACGATGTTCGTGACAGAAGTGATGACCGAGGTCAGCAGCGCGCTCGACTCATCGAAGCCGACGGACTGCCACAGCGTCGTCGAGTAGTAGAAGATCACGTTGATGCCGACGAACTGCTGGAACACCGACAGCAGGATGCCGACCCAGACGATCGGCTTCAGGCCCAGGCGGCTGCCGCGGAGGTCGCGCAGCGACTCCTTGCGCTCCGTGTCGATCGTGCTCGTGATCTCCTTGATCTTCGCATCGACGTCGACGGCGCCCGTGACGGTCTCCAGCACCTCTGCGGCGCGTTTCATGTCACCTTTTCGCACCAGGTACCTCGGAGACTCGGGGAGCCTCAGAGACACGAGCCCGTAGACGAGAGCGGGAATGGCGGCGACCATGAACATCCAGCGCCAGGCGGTGAGGCCCCACAGCGGCTGATCGGCCGCACCCGCGAGGTTCGCGAGCAGGGCGTCCGACAGCAGGGCCGCGAAGATACCGGTGACGATGGCAAGCTGCTGCAGAGAGCCGAGGCGTCCTCTGATCGCCGCAGGAGAGACCTCCGCGATGTACGCGGGGGCGATGACGGACGCTGCACCGACGCCGAGTCCGCCGATCACTCGCCAGATGATGAGGTCGACGACGCTGAATGCGAGTCCGGAGCCGATGGCAGAGATGAAGAACATCGCCGCCGCGACGACCATCACCGGGATGCGCCCGCGTTTGTTCGCGATCGGGCCGGCGAACCACGCCCCCACCGCACAGCCGATCAGGGCCGACGAGACCGCGAAGCCCTTGAGGCCGACGCCGAGATCGAAACCTGAGACGGTGCCCGCCAGAGCGTCGACCGCTCCGTTGATCACCGCCGTATCGAAGCCGAACAGGAAGCCACCGAGCGCGGCGGCGATGCTGACCGCTATGACTCGGCGACGGACACCCTCTGGATTCAGTGGCTTGGACATGGCATCCCTCTCATCGTCGCGACCTGGCGAGTCTACGACCGCTCAGTCGCTCAGAGGGGGAATCACGCCGATCCGTAGCCGGATTGCCCGATCTCCTCGAGGATGCGGTTCAGATCCTGGATCGAAGCGAAATCAATGATGACCTGGCCTTTGCGCGCACCGAGCGAGACCTTGACGCGCGTGTTCAGGCGATCGCCGAGGTTGCCGGCCACCTCGTCGAGGTAGGCACGACGGGCTCCGGGAGTGGGCTTCGCCGTGCGTCCGGGAGCTGCCGGCTCGGTCTTGGCCGCGACCTCGGTGGCACGCACCGAGAGGTCCTCGTTCACGACCTTGTCGGCGAGGCGCTGCATCGCCTCGGGGGTCTCGAGGCTGAGGATCGCGCGAGCGTGACCGGCCGTCAGCACTCCTGCCGCCACACGCTGCTGCACGGGAACCGGCAGCTTCAGCAGACGGATCGTGTTGCTGATCTGCGGACGGGAACGGCCGATGCGCGTGGCCAGCTCCTCCTGAGTGATTCCGAAGTCCTCGAGAAGCTGCTGGTAGGCGGATGCCTCCTCGAGTGGGTTCAGCTCCGAGCGGTGCAGGTTCTCGAGGAGCGCGTCGCGCAGAAGGTCTTCGTCGGCGGTCTCACGGACGACGGCGGGAATGGCTGCCAGACCCGCCTCGCGGGCAGCACGGGTGCGCCGCTCCCCCATGATGAGTTCGTACTCGCCCTCGCTGTTCTTGCGGACGACGACAGGCTGCAGCACACCGAACTCCCGCACGCTGTGCACGAGCTCAGCGAGGTCTTCGGGATTGAAATGCGTGCGCGGCTGCCGGGGGTTCGGGACGATCTTCTGCGGGTCGATCTGGATGAGGTGGATGCCTGGGACAACCTCGAGATCCTCTGCGGCGGGCTGGTCGCTCGTCTGCTCCGTCGCCGGGCGCAGGTTCGCGCCGGGGAAGAACACATCCACGGGACGCTCGGACTGATCAGCGGTGGGGATGAGGGCACCGATGCCCCGGCCCAGTCCAGTGCGCTTCGCCATCATTTCTCCTTGCTCTGCGCCGCGGTGCGCGACGCGATCTCGACGGCGGCCTCGCGATAGGCGACGGCGCCGGCGGATTGCCCATCGTAGGCGATCACGGTCTGACCGAAACTCGGTGCTTCCGACACCCGCACGGAGCGCGGGATGACGGTGTCGAGCACCTGATCGGGGAAGTGGGTGCGAACCTCGTCAGCGACCTGCTGAGCGAGTCGCGTACGCCCGTCGAACATCGTCAAGAGGATCGTCGACAGGTGAAGCCCGGGATTCAGGTGCTTCTGGATCATCTGGATGCTGCCGAGGAGCTGACTAAGTCCCTCGAGTGCGTAGTACTCGCACTGGATCGGGATGAAGACCTCGTTCGCCGCGGTGAACGCGTTGATCGTGAGAAGACCGAGAGACGGCGGGCAGTCGATGATCACGAAGTCCATCGGGTTGTCGACCAGGTACTCCTCCAGAGCGCGGCGCAGGCGGTGCTCTCGTGCGACCTGAGCCACGAGTTCGATCTCGGCGCCGGCGAGGTGGATCGTGCTGGGTGCGCAGAAGAGATTCTCGTCCTCGGGGCTCTGCTGCACGATCTCGGCGAGCGGCACCTCTTCGATCAGGACGTCATAGACGCTCGGGGTGTCCGCATTGTGCGGAACTCCGAGAGCCGTGGAGGCGTTTCCCTGGGGGTCGAGGTCGATCACGAGGACCTTCGCGCCGAGGCCGGCGAGGGCGGATGCGACGTTGACCGCGCTGGTCGTCTTGCCGACCCCACCCTTCTGGTTCGAGACCGTCAGGATGCGGGTATCCCCACTGAAGTCGATGTTCACTGCTTCGAGGACTCTGCGGCGAGCTGAGAGGTCCGCGAGTTCCCGCGCGAGCGGCGTATCCATCCCGAAGGAGTCCTTCGGTGATGCCTTTTCGGGCTGTTTCACGTGAAACATCCACTCCTTTCGGGGCCGTGTTCCACTCTAATCGCTGTGGCGGACGTTGCTTACTGTCGGCCGTGCTCCGGAGGCTTCTCTTTGAGAATGCCCGTGCTCATGCAGTCTTGATCATCGCGTTTCACATGAAACATTCATGGACGCACGAGCGACATGATCTCCCCCACCAGGCCGACAAGCGGCCGCGTCGCATCGAGTTCGAGCGTCGCGCCTCGGCGCAGAAGTGGCTCGACCGACCGAAGGTTCTCTCGGATCTCTGTTCGCTCCGCCTCCCTGGAACCATAAGGATTCGTCGCACGCCGCTGTACGCGCTCCAGGATGATCGCCTCGGGTGCCGAGAGCAGCACCACGTGATCGAAGCGATCGTAGAAGTAGCCCTGGTTCTCAACGGTCCCCGCCACGGCGAGATCAGGGTGTCCTTCTATTAGTGCCGTCATCCGGTTCACGTCCCACAGGCCGTCCTGGGTCTTCCAGCTGCCGTAGTCAGTGTCGATTGCCGGAACTCCCCGGTCGCCCAGTAGCGCGACAACACTCGACTTCCCTACGCCTGACATTCCGGTGATGAGAACCCGGGCCATTCGTCCACGGTATCCGTGTTTCACGTGAAACATCGACCGACAGCATGTCAATGCCGAGGACATCCGGCGCCTTGGCTGCGGGGGCGGATCCCCCCACCTGTTCCCAACGCTGCATCCTCCGTCATGGTGTGCGCGTTTCACGTGAAACGCCGAGTCTCGTTTGGGACTTGGATCACCGACGTACGTGCATGGCGCCCCTGTAGCCGCGGGTTTAGACCGAACTGATTCCGGTTGCCCGCTCGAGTGGTGCGACGTTTCACGTGAAACACCGAGTCTCGTTTGGGACTTGGACCGCTGACGTACGTATATGAGGCCCTGTATCCGCGGTTCTAAATCGGACTCATCCCCCTCGCTCGCTCGAAAGTCTTGTTCAGCAGACTCTGCTCCGGATGTCCGCATGAATGGCCGGGGCGTGGTGAGCACTCCCACGCGACGGTGCGGCCCAGTGATGCCCCTCACTGGCCCGGACCCGCATACGTCCGTCAGTGAGCATGGAAGTGCGCGACCCCTCCTCCTCCCCCGGCTTCATTTACCCCGCGGGATCGGATCTTCGCCGCTCGGTAGGCGAACCGATCATGGTGAATCAATGGGATCTGGCGGGCGCGGGCGCGCTCAGACCCTCGCTGTCTGTCGACAGCGATGAGCCGGCAGCTCGCTACGTGAAGCGGTCCGCCACGAAGGCCACGTAGTCGGCTTGGCCGTGGATCGACGACTTCACTCCCCCAACGGCTCAGCAGCCAGGTGCTGGGTCTAACCCCGGCAGCTCAGGATCTCGGAGCGCACGCGCATTGCGCCACTGACGCCCTGCGTTTCACGTGAAACATCGATTCGTATCGCCCCGGGGTCACCCACCGTCGTATCGCGACCGGTCAAGGACGACCCCCACGTCCACCGGGGAAGGACTCGTGCATCGCGAAAGGAACACCCGGGCTGAGAAGCACGGTCTTACGTCTCGGTCGTCGAAGGGTGTCTGAACGGGGGACTCTCGATCGAACGCAACGCGCAGCTTTCGCTCCAATAGCCGCCAACTACAAGTCTCAGGCCCATAACCTGGCCGACTCATAACCCGGTCCAGACCCAGGCTACCCAGCCCTGGGCGACCCAGATCCATCCGAGAACCCAACCTCATCCCGAAGCCCAGACCGCAGCCCTAAAGCGACAAGAGAGTGGCCGCACGCCAACGCGTCTACACGCCTACCGACTTCAAGGAACAGGCTCCCCTCCAATCCTCACCCCCCGCCCACAACCCAGAACCCGGAACCCAGAACCCAGAACCCGCAACCCGCAACCCGGAACCCGGAACCCGGAACCCAGAACCCAGAACCCGCAACCCGGAACCCGGAACCCGGAACCCGCAACCCGCAACCCGCAACCCAGAACCCGCAACCCAGAACCACACCCCAAGCCCAAACCCAAACCCCAACCCCAACCCCAACCCCAACCCCAAACCCAAACCCAAACCCAAACCCAAACCCACAGTCCAGCGACACCCCATCCCCAGCGCCCGAGCACCGCCACCGCCCACAGAGGACAGCAGCGCATCGGCTCTCGTTCCCCAAAGAGCGGGGATCAAGGTGCCAACGCGTCAAGACGGCTCCGCCCTGAGCGCCAATGCACATGTAGAGCCACCGCAGGCTCAGGTCGTCAGCAGTCGGACGGTTTCACGTGAAACATCCACGATCAGAGGATTCCTGCGCTATACCCTCACTCCACGACGTCCACCTTCGTGCCGCCGGGCGACGGGCGCCATGTTTCACGTGAAACACCGCCACGATTCTCCAATGAGATAGCTCACGAATGACATAGCTCACGAATGACCTAGCTCACGGAACGCCTGGGAGCTCTCCACTGACTAGTAATAGAGGCCCTTCGTGCGCCTAGCTTGGCGTCGCGCAGCGGTGATCATCTAGCAACGGTCCACTATGCCCGCAAAGACCCACCGTTTCACGTGAAACATAGCTCGCTCGTACATCGCCTCAACGCGGGAAGCGAAGGTGGGGGACTTGCCCCCGGCGACCAATCCCCTTCTCGAGCGCGAGGTGTCCAGACAGAGCGAAGAGCGGCGAACGAGGATGCCGCGTGGAGCTGTGGCGAATCGCGATATCGACAACCGTCGCCCTGGTATCGCGACCCCGCTCCTAGCCCTGGGGTCCCCATACGTTTGCGCTTCTTGTTTCACGTGAAACATGTTCGGTATCACGCGCGAAACACCACACGGGGAGAATCACTGAACCCCGCAGCGAAGGGGCTCGGTGTCCTCCACCTACAGATGGGGACACCGCGCCATACAAGGCGATGGAGTAGTCCTGGCAGCTACAATCCGTGCCGCTGATCGAAGAGGAACGCCGCACGAGCCAACGAAGAAATCCTGCAGATCAGAAGTGACGGCGGTCGGGAGAACCACGCGCTGAAGCGCTGTATCTGCCTAGCGAACCACGGCGCGCACGACACGCGTCGACTCGGGCAGCACGTCCTCACCGAGCACCTCGACCCGGACGTCCGCGAGACGGAACTTCTTGATCTGCTTCTGTGCGGCGTCGATCTCGTTCGCAGCGTTCATCCCCTTGAGTAGGACGAGCTGTCCCCCATCACGAACGAGCGGAGCGGTCAGTGGAATCAGAGTCTTCAGCGCGCTCACGGCGCGCGCCGTCACGACGTCGAAGCCCTCGGGTCGCTGAGCCTCTTCAGCCCGAGCTCGCAGCACCTCTACGTTGTCGAGACCCAGCGCCTCGACCTGCTCGTTCAGCCAGATCACCCGACGCTCCATCGGTTCGATGAGCGTCCACTGCACGTCGGGTCGTGCGATCGCGAGGACAATGCCAGGGAGGCCTGCACCTGAGCCGATGTCTGCAACCGAACCATGGAACAACGGAGCAGCGATCACGCTGTTCAAGACGTGCCTCGTCCACAGCCGGGGAAGCTCGAGCGGCCCGATGAGGCCGCGCTCTTCTCCATGCTCAGCAAGGGCCGCAGTGAACTGCCTCGCCAGCTCGATCCGTTCTCCGAAGAGCTCGGATGCGACGGCCGGCTCGACCTCGACAACACTCACAACAGCATCCCGATCAATGTTTCGCGTGAACGTCAGCGACGGCGGAGAACGGTGTGCCGGTCAGCACCTTCACCATACGACTCCGAGACAAGTCCCTGATCAGCGGCGATATCATGCACCAGCTTGCGTTCGTAGCTCGACATTGCAGGCAGGGAGGCCTGCGTTGCACCGTCGTCGAGCTTCGCGGCTGCGGCGTTGACCAGAGTCTCGAGCTGGCGACGACGCGTGTCGCGCGACCCGCCGATATCGAGGATCAGACGCGAGAACGAACCTGTCTTGCTCTGCACTGCCAGACGTGTCAGCTCCTGAAGAGCCTGCACCGTGTCGGGAGCCGAAAGGAGCGCAAGTCCGTCGCCCTCCGCCTCGACCGAGACATAGGCACGCCCCTGCCGCACATCGAGGTTCAGATCGCCGTCGATGTCGGCGATGTCGAGGAGCTCTTCGAGGTAGTCGGCTGCGACATCGCCCTCGTTCTCCAGCTCGGCGACCGTGGGCTCCACGATCTCAGTCACGTTGTCGGTCACGAACCGCTCCCCTTCTTCTTCGAACGCTTCTTGCCCACGGGCTGCTGACGCTTGGGAGTCTGTGCCTTCGCACGCTCCACCTCTTCGAGCATCCGCTGCTGTTCTGCCTCGTAGGCGGCCATCGGAACGACCTTGCCCGATGCATCGATCGCCTTGCCCTTGCGAGCGAGTCGCTCTTCGCGCGCCTTGGCAGCCTCAGAGCCCGGAGTCGGCATCTCACGGATGACGAGGAACTGCTGACCCATCGTCCAGAGGTTCGAGATGAACCAGTACACGACGACGCCGAGCGGGAAGAAGATTCCCGAGAAGATGAAGCCCAGCGGAAGGATGTAGAGCATGATCTTCTGCATCTGGTACGCCTGGCCGGTCTTGGCCTCGGGCGACAGGTTCTTCGAGATGATCTGCAGCTGAGTGAAGAACTGCGACGCGATCATGAGCACGACGAGCGTCACGAGGATGATGATCGCAGTGGTGTTGCCGGCGTCCACCGCGTTGCCGAGCGTCTCGTGCAGAGATGCCACACCGAAGAGCTCAGCGTTGTAGAACTGCTCGGTGAGCTCCGCGTTCAGCAGACCGACACCGCCGACGCCGAGGTTGTGGTGCTTGGAGACATCACTCAGCACACTGAACAGCGAGAAGAAGATCGGCATCTGCACCAGCAGCGGAAGACAGCTCGACATCGGCGTCGTGCCGTGCTTCTTATACAGCGCCATGGTCTCGCGGCTCATGGCCTCGCGAGAGAGCTGATCCTTCTTGCCGCGATACTTCTCCTGAACTTTTCGCAGTTCAGGAGCAATTTCCATCATCTTCCGCTGGCTCTTGATCTGCTTCACGAAGAGCGGGATGAGCGCAGCACGGACGACGATGACGAGGCCGACGATCGACAGGACCCAGGTCAGACCGGATGCCGCCGGAAGACCGACCGCCGTCAGCAGCCAGTGCCAGGCGACGAGCACCATCTCGACGAGCCACTTGAGCGGCCACAGGATGGTTCCGATCAGGTCGAAGCCGCCGGCGGCGGGCGCCGGCGACGGGGTGGTGCTGGCGAGCAGAAGGTCAAGACCCACCGATCAGTCCTTTCGGGAAGGGACGACGAAACCGTGAGCGGTCAGGTCATAACGGAAATGTTCGTGAGGACGGACGTCATCGACGCCGCCGTGGCTCCAGGGGTTGCAACGGAGGATGCGCCATGCCGAGAGCATCGTTCCCCGCGCGGCGCCGTGCTGTTGCACCGCACCTACAGCGTAAGCGGAACAGGACGGGTAGTAGGCACAGACATCCCCATACATCGGAGAGATCACCTTGCGGTAGCCGGCCAGGAACCCCAGAACGAGATTCCTCGGTGCCAACGGGATGCTGCGCAGCAGATCCCCTGAGCGCATGTGTCCCGTGCCGATCGAAGATGCGGGAAGGGCGGTCATGCTCGCGCCTGCCCGAGACGGTCGAGACATCGATTCACGTCGGCACTCAGCTCGGCGTAGCTGGCGGTCGCGGACGCAGGAAGGGCACGGATGACGACATCCGTGCCCTCGGGTACCCGCGGAAGCGCCTCCGCACAGACGGCTTTGAGTCGCCGACGGACGGTGTTGCGCACCACAGCGGTGCCCACCTGCTTGCTGATGATGAATCCGAACCTCGCGGCTCTGCTCTCGCCCGTCGTCAGCATCGAGGTGACGACCTTGGCTCCGCCACAACGGGATCCGCGTCGAACGACCAGTCGATAGTCGCTCCCGCGGGTCACACGAAACGGGCGGGCGAGCACAGCGGTCTACGCGGAGAGCTCGGTGCGGCCCTTCGCGCGACGAGCCGAGAGGATGGCGCGGCCGGCGCGGGTGCGCATGCGAAGGCGGAAGCCGTGCTTCTTGGCGCGACGACGGTTGTTGGGCTGGTAAGTGCGCTTGCTCATGAAATCACTCCGGGAATGCTGCCACCGGGATCGATTTGACCGGAGACATAGGGATCTGCCATTCAGGCATAAGTCAACCGATTAAGGGTACGTCTTGACGGCGCGCAGAGCAAATCTGCGCGCTTCGACCTCGACCTCCGGCACGATCCGCACAGCTATTATCCACAACCCGTGGCATGCACGTATGCGCAACACGCGCGCGGATTCTCCAGGGCAGGTTGCCGTTCCCAGCCGCGGTGACTACCGTGGCATCCGAAGTTATCCACAGGGGGGACGCCTTTTTCGACGCCCCTCCGCATCCCCAGCACGGAGCGTCATGTCATCACCTGCCCAGCCCGACGTTCCGATCTGGACCACGGTGCAGGACCTGCTCGAGGCCGATGACCGGGTGACCCCGCAACTGCAGGGGTTCCTCAGCCTCGCGGTCCCCGCCGGCGTCATGTCGGCGACGCTCTATCTGGAGGTCCCCAACGACCTCACCGCAGCGCAGATCAACAAGCGTCTGCGGCTGCCGATCATGGAGGCGCTCTCTCACATCGGCCAGGAGGTGACCTCGTACCGCGTCGTGGTCAACCACGAGCTCGCCGAGCAGCCGACCGCACCCATCGCCGTCGCGGATTACGGCCGCCAGGAGCAGATCCGGGTAGAGTCGCCCATGGAGCAGCCGACGCAGCTCCGCCACGAATCGCGCCTCAACCCGAAGTACACCTTCGACAACTTCGTCATCGGGCAGTCCAACCGCTTCGCCCACGCCGCAGCGGTCGCGGTCGCAGAAGCTCCCGCCAAGGCGTACAACCCGCTCTTCATCTACGGAGACTCCGGGCTCGGCAAGACCCACCTCCTCCACGCGATCGGCGACTACGCCCAATCCCTCTATGCAGGGGTGAAGGTCAGGTACGTCTCGAGCGAGGAATTCACGAACGACTTCATCAACTCGATCGCGAACAACCGCGGTGCCGCCTTCCAGGCGCGGTACCGCGACGTCGACATCCTCCTGATCGACGACATCCAGTTCCTCCAGGGCCGTGCCGAGACTCAGGAAGCCTTCTTCCACACCTTCAACACGCTGCACGACCACAACAAACAGGTCGTGATCACGAGCGATGTGGCGCCGAAGCACCTGACCGGCTTCGAGGACCGGATGCGCAGCCGGTTCGAGTGGGGTCTGATCACCGACGTGCAGGCTCCCGACCTCGAGACCCGCATCGCGATCCTCCGCAAGAAGGCGCAGAGCGAGGCTCTCCATATTCCCGACGAGGTACTCGAGTACATCGCGACCGTCGTCTCCTCGAACATCCGCGAACTCGAGGGCGCACTGATCCGTGTCTCGGCGTTCGCGAGCCTGAACCGCTCAGCCCTCGACATCTCGCTCGCCCAGACGGTGCTCCGCGACATCATCGACACGGCCGAGGACAACATCATCTCGCCGACGGACATCATCACGGCGACCGCACAGTACTTCAAGCTGACAGTCGACGATCTGTACGGGTCGAGCCGCTCGCAGCAGATCGCGACGTCTCGACAGATCGCGATGTATCTCTGCCGGGAGCGCACGAGCCTCTCGCTGCCCAAGATCGGACAGCTGTTCGGCAATCGCGATCACACGACGGTCATGTACGCCTACAAGAAGATCAGCGAGCTCATGAAGGAGCGACGTTCGATCTACAACCAGGTGACCGAGATCACCACGCAGCTCGGTCGCCGCTGAGCGCACGACGCCTCGCAAAAGGGGGTCGCAGGGTCCGATGGGACGCTGCGACCCCCTTCTCGTGCGTCTGGGAGGCATCCGCGAGTGCGGATTGATGCCAGTTTGCACATGTGGATAACTTGTGGATGGATCGCGTTCAGGTCGGGACGAATGTGGGGGAAACGGACGAACCTGTGGATAACCGGGGGAGAGCGCTCCGACCGGCGCAGCCCGTCCACCCGCGTATTCCTCAGGGATTCCACAAGTGACAACCGTGTAGTTCCCTACTCGCGTCTGCTTTCCACCGAGTTATCCACAGTATCCACAGGTGTTAACACCGTTAAGGAGTTAATTCAATTCAGGGGCGATCCGATCACCAGACGGTGGGGAAAGCCCGACAGGCCCGAGCTTCGCCCCGGCCCTAGGGATCCGACCTGCTGTGGGGCTAGCATGGGAAGCCCTGCACCGGCAGGACCGATGACGACACGTCTCAGAACGACGACAAGGGAGCACCCGTGAGGTTTCAGGTCAACCGCGATGTCTTCAGCGAGGCTGTCTCGTTCGTCGTCAAGCTGCTTCCCCAGCGCAATCCTCAGCCGATCCTCGCCGGAGTCCTGATCGAAGCCGACGGCTCCGGCCTCACGCTCTCGGCCTTCGACTACGAGGCCTCGGCGCGTACGACGATCGAAGCGACTGTCGACACCCCGGGCACGATCCTGGTGCACGGTCGCCTCCTCTCCGACATCGCCAGCCGACTTCCCAACGCTCCGATCGAGATCGCCGTCGAGGACGACGGCAGCATCACGGTCAGCTGCGGTTCCGCTCGATTCACACTCGCGGCCATGCCGGTAGAGGAATATCCCTCGATTCCCGAGGTCTCCGGATCCTCCGGTGTCGTTCCGGCAGACGACTTCGGCACCGCGATCGCGCAGGTCGGCTTCGCGGCATCGCGCGACGATGTCACCCCGGTGCTCACCGGTGTGCAGCTCGAGGTCTCCGGCCACACGCTGAGCCTGGTCGCAACCGACCGCTACCGTGTCTCTCTGCGTGACGTCCCGTGGGACGGCGAAGCCGTAGAGGCGACCGCACTCGTCCCCGCTCGCACGCTCCTCGAGGTCGGAAAGACGTTCGGTCACGCCGGCACGATCCAGATCGCGTTCTCCGGAGCCGGCGACCGCGAGATCATCGCGTTCACGGCAGGCAACAAGACAGTCACATCGCTGCTGATCAAGGGCAACTTCCCGCCGGTCCGCCGTCTTTTCCCCGAGCAGACCGAGCACTACGCGGTCGTCAACACCGCAGATCTCGTCGAGGCCGTGCGCCGTGTGTCGCTGGTTCTCGACCGTGCAGCCCCGCTGCGTTTCACGTTCTCGAGCGATGGCGTCACGATGGACGCATCAGGCAGCGAGCACGCGCGGGCCTCCGAGTCGGTCGATGCGATCCTCTCCGGTGGAGACGACGTCACCCTCGGGCTCAATCCGCAGTACCTGATCGAGGCCCTGGGCGCCGTGAAGAGCGAGTTCGTGCGCGTCACGTTCACCTCGAGCGACAACGCGAACAAGCTCAGCCCGGTGCTGATCACGAGCCAGACCTCTGTCGATCAGGCAGGTCTCGACTCTTTCAAGTACCTGCTGCAGCCCAACCTCCTGCTGCGCTGAGTCATCCGCGTCCGGCCGTTACCTGCCGGAAATAGCGACGCTCAGAACGCGAAACACCAGACTGCGAGAGTCAGCCGTACCCCAGAGCACGGCTGCTCCGCATAGCCGTGCGGCCGCGCTCGTCTCTCCAGACGAAAGACGTTCCGCATGCCCGAGAATCCCCCTGCCCGCTCTCGCCGAGCGCGGGTGCTCACCGCTGGTGCCGCTCTTGCGGCCTCGACCCTCCTCGTGTTCGGTGTGGCATCGCCCGCCTCCGCCGTCGTCGTTCCGGTCGCCTACGACACTGTTGCACTGACGGCTGCTCCGACCTCAGTGTCCGTCGGCGACACCGTCACGGTCACCGCGGTCTTCACCGGACTGGTCGATGCCTATGCCTACGAGCTCGACATCGCTTACGACCCGGATCTGCTCGCTTTCGTCGCCGACAGCCAGATCCTGCCCTCGGGCGGATTCGGATCGGCCGCCGACACCGGGGCGCAGATCGCGGTCGCCGCCACGCGTCTCGGCACCTCGCCCGGCCTCGCCGGAACACAGACTCTCGTGACCCTCCGCTTCACCGCGCTCGAGCCGGGAGATGCCTCGCTCGCGATCGCATCCGGGCGCATCGTGGATTCGAACGCCCAGCCGACCACGGTCGATCCCAACGCCGCCGGCACGTCGGCGATCGTCGAGATCTCGGGCGAAGACGGGTCGGAACCCGGTTCTGGTGACGACGGTTCCGCCGGGGCCGACCCCGGAACCGGCGGAGGATCGGGGTCGGGCTCCACCTCCGACGGCTCGCTCGCCGTCACGGGCGCCGACGCCGCTCCGTGGCTGATCCTCGGAGCAGGGGCGATCGCCGCCATCGCCGCGGGCACGGTCATCGCAGTGCGACGGAGGACTCGATGATCGCGCGCGACATCCGAGCACAGCTGCCGAACAACAGGAGAGACAAGACCGTGAAGAAGACCACACTCCGGATCGTCGCTGCCGTCTCGGTCGCAGGTACTGTGATCGTCACGGGAAGCCTGGCGAGCGGGTCCGCGATCGCGGCGCCGATTCCGGCGTCCGTCAGTCTGCCGCCGTACTACAGCGACCTCGACGTCACGGACGATGCGATGGTGACGACCGCGGATCTGACGATCGCCGCCGATGCACTGGGACTCACGAGCGCTTCTCCGGACTGGTCGCGCGTGTCGATCCTCGACACCGACGCCGACGGAGAGCTCACGATCCTCGATCTCGCCGACCTGTCGAAGCGGATCATCTACGACGACGGTCCTTTCGAACTCGTCGAAGCCTCGGTGATCGACATGCAGGCGGCTATGAATGCCGGGGTCGCGACCTCGCAGAGCATCACCCAGGAGTACCTCGACCGGATCGCGGCCTACGACCGGGCTGTCGTTCCCGGCGGGAGTCGCGCTCTCAACTCGATCATCACGGTGAATCAGCAGGCGCTCGCCAGTGCAGCGGCAGCTGACGGGATCCGAGCGTCCGAGGGGATGACGAGCATGCTCCTGGGCGTGCCGATCGCGCTGAAGGACAACTACGGCACGGTCGATATGGTGACCACCGGCGGATGCGCCTGCTGGAATGAGAACCAGACGGCCACCGACGCCTCGATGGTGACCGGCCTGCGCAGCGACGGTGCGGTGATCCTCGCGAAGGCCAGCCTCGACGAGTTCGCGTACGGATTCGTCTCCGAGTTCTCGTCGTTCCAGGATCCGGGTGCGACGTCCCTCGTGGCGAGTCCGTACGACACCACGAAGACGGCCGGCGGCTCGAGCGGCGGCACGGGGGCTGCCATCTCGGCGAACCTCGCCGCGATCGGCTTCGGCACCGACACCGGTGGCTCCATCCGCGTCCCGTCGTCGTACAACCAGCTCGTGGGCGTCCGCCCCACGGTGGGGCTGGCCAGCCGCGACGGCATCATCCCGCTGGCCCTCTCACAGGACACCGGCGGACCGATGGCCCGATCGGTCATCGACGCGGCCGTCGCGCTCGACGCGGTGGTCGGAGTCGACGAGGCCGACCCCGTCACCTCGCGTCAGCAGGGTCTGGTTCCCGAGTCGTACACCTCGTTCCTCGACCCGGATGCGCTCCAGGGAGCACGCATCGGCTACATCACGTCGATGGTCGGCACCAACACCGGCACCGTGCGACTCTTCTCCGAGGCGACCGCGGCGCTGACCGCCCAGGGGGCGACCGTGGTGACCGTGACACCTCCGGCGGAGTTCGCCGCAGTGCTGAACGAGGGATCCGGATCGACGAATGAGTTCCTGCACGACCTCGACGAGTACATCGCCACC
Source organism: Microbacterium sp. Leaf320 (assembly GCF_001423485.1). GTDB lineage: Bacteria > Actinomycetota > Actinomycetes > Actinomycetales > Microbacteriaceae > Microbacterium. Next base: position 574,321 of record NZ_LMOD01000002.1, on the reverse strand, counting down.
CACCTCGGGCCCGCGGTGGAGGCGCGGACGCTGACCGACATCCTCGCGACCAACAGCTTCGTGACCTCGCGGCGATCGATCTATGAGGCACGCAACGCCGTCACCGATGCGACGTACGAGGCATGGGCGGGCGAGACCGGCTCGCACACCGTGCAGATCGCAGCGGGCAAGACCCTTGTGACGCAGATGATGGAGGATCTCGACCTCGACGCGATCATCTACCCGAGCACGAACGCATACGGAACCCAGGGCACCAACATGAGGTTGAGCCCGAACACCGGAATGCCGTCCGTCACCGTTCCGATGGGTCAGACGATCGCGGGCGAGAGCGTTCCCGGCAGCGGCGTGAACCTGGAGTTCCTCGGACGCGACTTCGACGAGGGCACGCTGCTGGGTCTGGCCTACGCATTCGAGCAGACGACGGATGCTCGCACCTCGCCGTCGCTCTACGGACCGCTTCCGTGATCCTCGGCCGGCGACTGTTCGACGAACTCGGGCAGTCGCCGGCCGCCCGGCTCGGGCGGAGGGAGATGTCAGACCCCGAAGGTAGGCTGACAGCGTGATTGTGGAACACCTGAGCCTGGTCGATTTCCGCAATTACGCGACCGCTGATCTCGCCCTGCACAAGGGCCCCAACGTCCTCGTCGGTCGAAACGGTCAGGGAAAGACGAATCTCGCCGAGGCCGTCGTCTTCCTGGCGACACTGGGTTCGCATCGGGTCTCCTCCGATGCGCCGATGGTCCGCGAGGGACAGGATTTCGCGATCATCCGCGCCCGTCTGTCACATGGCGAACGTCGAGTGCTCGTCGAGGTGCAGCTCAACAAGCAGGGGTCGAACAAGGCCCGCATCAACGGCTCGCCGTCGAAGACCAACGAACTCCCCCGCTACGCGCACGTGGTCCTCTTCGCTCCGGAGGATCTGCAGATCGTCCGCGGCGACCCGTCGGCGCGACGGCGCTTCGTCGACCAGCTGCTCATCCAGCGCACCCCGCGCATGTCATCGGTGCTCGCGGACTACGACAGAGTGCTCAAGCAGCGCAACGCCCTGCTCAAGTCGGCGCGTGCGCGCGGCATCAAGGGCGAGGGACTCAGCACGCTCGACGTGTGGGACGACAAGCTGGTGTCGCTCGGGGCCGAGATCATCACCGCCCGTCAGCGACTCGCGACCGATCTGCAGCAGCCGGTGGCCGAGGCCTATGCGGCGATCGCCGGCGAAGACCACCGTCCCCAGCTCGACTGGGCGCTATCGGTGCGCGGTGCGGATCCCGAAGAGGGCGTGGATGCGCCTGCCGAGACTTCAGGCGACATCGCCGAGATGTTCCACGCCGCACTGCTCGCGAAGCGGTCGAACGAACTCGACCGCGGCCTCACTCTCACCGGTCCGCATCGTGACGACCTGGTGCTGCGGGTTCGCGGTCTTCCGGTCAAGGGATACGCCTCCCACGGGGAATCCTGGTCGGTGGCGCTCGCCCTGCGCCTCGCCTCTGCGGAGCTGCTGCGCAGCGAATCCCCGGCCGGCGACCCTGTGCTGATCCTCGACGACGTGTTCGCCGAGCTCGACTCCGACCGCCGTCAGCGCCTCGCGGCACTGACGGCGGGATACGAGCAGGTGGTGGTGACCGCGGCGGTGGAGGAGGATATCCCCGAGGTGCTCCACGCCCACGTGGTGCGGATCTCGGCGGGAACCATCAGCGACGAGAGGGAGGTGGCGGATGACTGACATCGCAGCCGTTCCGGCACCCGAGACTCCCGAGACCGTCGCCACGTACCTGCGCCTTCGAGGCCTCGCGCCGAGTTCGAAGTCGTGGAAGCGCAAGCGGCGCATCGTCACGGACGACGACAACGCTCCGTTCACGCCTGGGCGCGATCCCGGAGCCCTCGGCGCAGTGCTCGACAAGCTCAGTCGGGACTCGGGATGGCAGAAGACCCTCGCCCGTGAAGACCTGGTGCGTCAGTGGGCGGATCTCGCCGGTTCCGACACCGCGAAGCACTCCGAACCGGTCTCCCTCGAGCGCGGAGTGCTCACCGTGAAGTGCGACTCGACGGCCTGGGCGAAGAACCTCCAGTACATGCGCGGGACGATCCTCACCGAGATCGGTCGGCGCTATCCCGATGCGGGTGTCGAGAACCTCCGCTTCATCGGACCCGACGTACCCTCGTGGAAATGGGGTCCCAGAGTCGTTCCAGGACGGGGCCCGCGCGATACCTACGGGTAGGACACCACGGATGGGGTCCGACACGCTCAGAGGGCCACAGGTGGCCGCTGAGCCGCATCTCGACACGAAAAGCCGCTAGACTGGGAGTTCGTGATATCGATGTGGAGAATGCCCTCTGATGACGCCTGAATCCCCTGCTGACGAGACGGAATCCACCACCGGGGAGACCCCCGCCACCGAGAACAAGATCTCACCCAAGGTGAAGCAGCCCGGTGAGTACGGTGCCGACTCCATCCAGATCCTCGAGGGTCTCGAAGCCGTCCGCAAGCGCCCGGGTATGTACATCGGATCCACGGGTCCGCGTGGTCTGCACCACCTCGTCTACGAGATCGTCGACAACTCGGTCGACGAGGCACTCGCGGGGTACGCCGACACGATCTTCGTGACGCTGCTCGAAGACGGCGGCGTCCGCGTGATCGACAACGGCCGCGGCATCCCCGTCGACCCGCACTCCTCCGACCCCACGAAGTCGACCGTCGAGGTCGTGCTGACGATTCTGCACGCCGGTGGGAAGTTCGGCGGCGGCGCCTACGCCGTCTCCGGTGGTCTGCACGGTGTCGGCTCCTCGGTCGTGAACGCCCTGTCGACCCGGTTCGACGTCGAGGTCAAGCAGAAGGGCTTCGTCTGGCGGCACAGCTTCGCCGACGGCGGCGCGCCCCAGCAGCAGCTGGAGAAGGGCGAGCCCACCGACGAGACCGGAACGGCGATCACCTTCTGGCCGGATGCCGAGATCTTCACCGAGACGACGGACTTCGACTACGACACTCTCCGCACGCGCTTCCAGCAGATGGCGTTCCTCAACAAGGGACTCCGCATCGAGCTGTCCGACGAGCGCCCTGCCTCGGCCTACGAGGTCGAGGTCGACGGTCAGGCGACTCTCACGCAGCCGAACGACGTGTTCTTCTATGAGCGCGGCCTCGTCGACTACGTCGAGTACCTCAACAAGGTGCGTCACGCCGAGGTCGTCAACGACGAGATCATCGCCTTCGAGTCCGAGGACACCGAGCGCAAGATCTCGCTCGAGGTCGCGATGCAGTGGACGACCTCGTACACCGAGAACGTCTTCACATACGCGAACACCATCAACACGCACGAGGGCGGCACGCACGAAGAGGGCTTCCGTGCCGCACTCACCACACTGGTGAACAAGTACGCGCGAGCGAACAACCTTCTCAAGGAGAAGGACGACAACCTGTCGGGCGACGACGTGCGCGAGGGACTCACGGCAGTCATCTCGATCAAGCTCGGCGAGCCCCAGTTCGAGGGTCAGACCAAGACCAAGCTGGGCAACACCGAAGCGAAGGCCTTCGTGCAGAAGGTCGTCGGCGATCAGCTCGGCGACTGGTTCGGTCGCAACCCGATCCAGGCCAAGAACGTGATCCGCAAGGCCATCGACGCGGCGACCGCCCGTCTCGCGGCCCGCAAGGCGCGTGAGACCGCTCGTCGCAAGAGCGTCTTCGAGTCGGCGGCGATGCCCGACAAGCTCAAGGACTGCACCAGCAAGGACCCCTCGATCAGCGAGATCTTCCTCGTCGAGGGTGACTCGGCCGGCGGCTCCGCGGTGCAGGGCCGCGACCCGCACACGCAGGCGATCCTGGCGCTCCGAGGCAAGATCCTCAACGTCGAGCGCGCCCGCCTCGACAAGGCCCTGGGCAACAAAGAGGTCCAGGCGATGATCCAGGCCTTCGGCACGGGCATCGGCGAAGAGTTCGACATCGAGAAGGCGCGCTATCACAAGATCGTGCTGATGGCCGATGCCGACGTCGACGGCCAGCACATCACCACGCTGCTGCTGACGCTGCTGTTCCGCTACATGCGCGGCCTCATCGAGGCCGGTTTCGTCTACCTCGCGATGCCGCCGCTGTACCGCCTCAAGTGGACCAACCAGCCGCACGAGTACGTGTTCAGCGACGCCGAGCGCGATGCGCTGCTCAAGCACGGACTCGAGAACGGCAAGCGGATCCCGAAGGACGCCGGCATCCAGCGCTACAAGGGTCTCGGCGAGATGAACGCCAAGGAGCTGTGGGAGACCACGATGGACCACACCACGCGGACGCTCCGCCAGGTGACCATCGAGGATGCCGCCGCCGCGGACGAGATCTTCAGCGTGCTGATGGGTGAGGACGTCGAGTCGCGACGCAGCTTCATCCAGCGCAACGCCAAGGACGTCCGCTTCCTCGACATCTGACGCGTCCCCCGCGCCTGCATTCGTTCGACAACGACCGGAATCGACAACACACATGACTGACGAAGTACGCCCCGAGCCTGCACACGACCACGGCAAGATCGATCAGGTCGACCTGCAGTCGGAGATGCAGCGCAGCTACCTCGATTACGCGATGGCCGTCATCGTCGGCCGCGCGCTGCCCGACGTGCGCGACGGGCTCAAGCCCGTGCACCGCCGCGTGATCTACGGCATGTACGACGGCGGATTCCGCCCCGACAAGTCGTTCTCGAAGTGCGCCCGCGTCGTCGGCGAGGTCATGGGTCAGTATCACCCGCACGGTGACTCGGCGATCTACGACGCCCTGGTCCGCCTGGTGCAGCCGTGGTCGCTGCGCTACCCGCTGGCCCTCGGCCAGGGCAACTTCGGCTCGCCCGGCAACATGGGCGCCGCGGCTCCCCGATACACCGAGACCAAGATGGCCCCGCTCGCGCTCGAGATGGTGCGCGACATCGAAGAGGACACGGTCGACTTCACCGACAACTACGACGGTCAGACTCAGGAGCCGACGGTCTTGCCGGCGCGTTTCCCGAACCTGCTCGTCAACGGATCGGTCGGCATCGCGGTCGGTATGGCGACGAACATCCCCCCGCACAACCTGCGTGAGGTATCCGCCGCTGCACTGTGGGCTCTCGACAACCCCGGTCTCCCCCGCGAGGAGCTGCTCGAGGGACTGATCCAGCGCATTCCCGGTCCTGACTTCCCGACCGGTGCGCAGATCCTCGGCACCAAGGGTGTGCAGGAGGCGTACCGCACCGGACGCGGATCGATCACGATGCGCGCGGTCGTCAACGTCGAGGAGATCCAGGGCCGCACGTGCCTCGTGATCACCGAGCTGCCGTACCAGGTGAATCCCGACAACGTCGCGGTGAAGATCGGCGACCTCGCCCGTGACGGCAAGATCACCGGCATCGCCGACATCCGCGACGAGTCGTCCGACCGCACAGGTCAGCGGCTCGTGGTCGTGCTCAAGCGCGATGCGGTCGCGAAGGTCGTGCTGAACAACCTGTACAAGCACACGCAGCTGCAGGAGAACTTCGGCGCGAACATGCTCGCGATCGTCGACGGCGTGCCGCGCACGCTCGCGATCGACGGCTTCGTGACCCACTGGATCACTCACCAGCTCGAGGTGATCGTCCGTCGTACGCGCTTCCGCCTCGCCAAGGCAGAGGCGCGCATGCACATCCTGCGCGCCTACCTCAAGGCGCTCGACGCGCTCGACGAGGTCATCGCTCTCATCCGTCGATCGCAGACCACGCAGGACGCGAACGAGGGACTGCAGAAGCTCCTCGACATCGACGACATCCAGGCCCAGGCCATCCTCGACATGCAGCTGCGCCGACTGGCCGCGCTCGAGCGTCAGAAGATCCTCGACGAGGCCGCGGAGCTCGAGCGGCTCATCGGCGAGTACCAGGCGATCCTCGCCGACGAGTCGCTGCAGCGCGACATCATCCGTGACGAGCTCACCGGCATCGTCGATCGCTTCGGTGACGACCGTCGCACGCACATCCTGCACGGATTCGACGGCGACGTCTCGATGGAAGACCTGATCGCCGAAGAGGAGATGGTCGTCACCATCACGCGCGCCGGTTACATCAAGCGCACGCGGAGCGACAACTACCGGTCGCAGCACCGCGGCGGCAAGGGCATCAAGGGCGCGCAGCTGCGGGCCGATGACATCGTCGAGCACTTCTTCGTGACGACGACGCACCACTGGCTGCTGTTCTTCACCGACAAGGGTCGCGTCTACCGCTCGAAGACCTATGAGGTCCCCGAGGCCGGCCGAGACGCTAAGGGCACGCACGTCGCGAACCTCCTCGCTCTGCAGCCCGACGAGAACATCGCGCAGGTGCTCGACATCCGCGATTACGCGGTCGCCGACTACCTCGTGCTCGCGACCCGCGACGGACTCGTAAAGAAGACGCGTCTGGACACCTACGACACCAACCGTCAGGGCGGCGTCATCGCGATCCGCCTGAACGACGAGGACGAACTGGTCTCGGCGCTCATGGTCAACGCCGAGGACGACATCCTCCTCATCAGCCGCCGGGGCATGTCGGTCAGGTTCAGCGCGACCGACGATGCGCTGCGCCCGATGGGACGCGCGACCGCCGGAGTGAAGGGCATGAAGTTCCGGGAGGGCGACAGCCTGCTGTCGGCATCCGTCGCGGCTCCTGGTCAGTTCGTGTTCGTCGTGACGGACGGCGGCTACGCGAAGCGCACGGCCGTCGAGGAATATCGCGTCCAGGGACGCGGTGGTTTCGGCATCAAGGTGGCCAAGCTCCACGACGATCGGGGCACTCTCGCGGGTGGTCTGATGGTCTCGGCCGACGACGAGGTCCTTGTGGTTCTGTCCAGCGGCAAGGTGGTACGCTCTGCCGTGGCCGAGGTGCCCGCCAAGGGCCGCGACACCATGGGAGTGGTGTTCGCACGGACGACGGAAGCCGACCGGATCCTCGCCATCGCCCGCAACGGTGAGCGGGGCCTCACCGACGAAGACGACTCGGATGAGGCTGAGGTGGACTCCGAGACCACCGCCCCCGAGACGAACGAGAACCCTGAGGAAGCAGACGCATGAGCACAGTAGCCGACAAGCTGGCGAAGAAGTCCACGCGCAAGACCGGCGGCAAGCAGGTTCGCCTGCGCCTCGTCTACGTCGACTTCTGGTCGGCCGTGAAGCTCTCGTTCCTGGGTGCCGTCGCGCTCGCGATCGTGACGATGGTGTCGTTCTTCCTGATCTACCTCGTGCTGCAGGCGACCGGGATCCTGACGCAGGCCGACGAGTTCATCGGCACGATCACCGACAACTCGGTGCGCATCTCCGAGGTGGCGGGGCTCCCGCAGGTGATGGCCTTCGCGGCTGTCGTCTCGATCCTGAACCTCATCGTGTTCACCGTGCTCGGCGCGGTAATCGCCGGCATCTACAACGTCGCCGTGAAGGTGACCGGCGGACTGCTCGTCGGGTTCATGTCGAACTGATCGACCGGATTCGAAGAGGGGCGGATGCGAATCGCATCCGCCCCTCTTCCGTCTATACGACGCCTGTCGTACCGAGCAGTGTTCCGATCAGCCAGGTCGCGAACAGCGCCAGCCCGCCGCCGATGACGAGTCGGACGGCCGCGCGTACGGGCGGCGATCCGCCGATCTTCGCAGCCACTGTGCCGGTGACGGCCAGCGCGAACAACACGACGACGAACGTGACCGGCACCCGCCACGCCGGCGGCGGGAGCAGGATGGCCAGCAGCGGGAGCAGAGCGCCGAGGGTGAAGGCGACCGCAGACGAGAGCGCCGCATGCCACGGGTTCACGAGGTCGTCCTGGTCGATGCCGAGCTCGACCTCGAGGTGCGCCGCGAGGGCGTCGTGCGCGGTGAGCTCCTCGGCGACCGTGCGCGCGGTCTCCTCGCTGAGTCCGCGTTCGCGGTAGAGGGTGGTGAGCTCGGCGAGCTCCGTCTCGGGCATGGTGCGCAGCTCCTCGCGCTCCTTCGAGATCAACGCCCGCTCGCTGTCCCGCTGGCTGCTCACCGAGACGTACTCACCGAGCGCCATGGATATGGCCCCGCCGACGAGGCCCGCGAGGCCTGCCGTGAGCAGGGCGGCGTTGTCGGTCGTGGCGCCGGCGACGCCCACGACCAGCGACGCGACCGAGACGATGCCGTCGTTCGCGCCCAGCACTCCGGCGCGCAGCCAGTTCAGGCGCTGTCCGAGTCCGGCCCCGTGCGGTTCGCCCTCGTGTGCACTCATGAGCTCAGTGAATCAGATCGGTCGGCATCCGCGCGCCCCCTCTGGTATCGCGGCCGCACCGCGTTCGGGAAAACCCGAAGCCGGGTCTCCGGTTGGCTCGGTGTCGGCGCGATCGGGGCCGCCGTACCTTTGAACCATGACGACACAGACTGCCACGCCACCACCGGCGACGGCCTCGAAGCCGCCGCTGCGCATCTTCCTCTCGATCCTGCATCTGGCGGGCATCGGGGTCATCGGCGGCTTCATCTTCGCGACTCTCTCCGGACTCCTCGGCACAGGCCTCGGGCTGCTCTTCGCCGCCGGCGTCGGCGTCGTGCTCCTCGTCGGATTGGTCTACGCCCTCTTCGGCGTCGGCTGGTTCGAGGTCGCACGCGTCGGTGCGCTCTACAAGACGCCGATCGCCCCGCTGCGCTGGCGGCCTCGTGATCGTCCGGGCTTCGCCGGGTGGCTGCGCTCACTCGGACGCCAAGCCATCGACGGCCGCATGTGGCGGGCGCTGGCGAACTTCGCGATCACTGCGGTGCTGGGCTGGATCGTACTGCGTCTCGCCTGGGGCGTCGTCCGGTCGATCGTGATCTGCTTCGCTCCCCTCGCGGGAACGGACGCCGTGATGGGCCCCTTCGGCGGCGGCGGGATCGACGCCGCGTGGGCGCCGCTCATCGGCATCCTCGGCATCGCCGCATCTCTCGGCGGCATGATCGGTCTCGCTCTCCTGCACCGGGTGCTCTCACTGTCCATCGTGATCCGCAGCCGCGAGGCTGAGCTCACGGAGCGCGTGCGCACCAGTACCGCACAGCGGGAGGGGGCGGTGCGTGCCGCCGACGTGGAGCGCACCCGCATCGAACGCGACCTGCACGACGGCGTCCAGCCGAGGCTCGTCTCGGTCGGCATGACGCTGGGCCTCGCCCAGCAGAAGATCGACAACGACCCGGATGCCGCGAAAGAACTCATCGCCGAGGCGCACACCTCGACCAAAGCAGCGATCACCGAGCTGCGACAGCTCGCCCGCGGCATCCACGCCTCCGTGCTCGACGACCGTGGCCTCGACGCGGCACTGTCTGCGCTGGCGGGTCGGTCGCACATCCCCGTGAACCTCGACGTGCGGATGGACGGACGCTGCAGCCGTGAGGCAGAGGCGGCGGTCTACTTCTCGATCGCCGAGTCGCTCACCAACGCTGCGAAGCACTCTCGTGCCAGTGAGGCCAGGGTGACCGTGCGACTGCGTGACGGCGGGGTGCTGTGGGCCCGCGTCGAAGACAACGGAATGGGCGGCGCTCAGGTGCAGCCCGGTGGTGGTCTCGACGGCATCGCGAACCGCATCCTCGCCGCCGGCGGAACCTTCCGCCTCGAGAGCCCTGTGGGCGGACCGACCAGTCTGGAGGTGAACGTGCCATGCGCATCCTGATCTGCGAGGACTCGGTCCTGCTGCGCGAGGGACTCGTGCGACTGCTCGAGGATGCCGGCCACACCGTGGTCGCAGCCCTCCCCGACATCGAGGGCCTGGTCGAGGCGGTCGCCGATACCGACCCCGAGCTCTGCATCCTCGATGTGCGGCTCCCACCGACGTTCACCGACGAGGGGATCCGTGCCGCGCTCGGACTCCGCGCCACGAACCCCGCGCTTCCGCTGCTCGTGCTCTCGCAGTACGTCGAGGAGCGGTACGCCTCGGACCTCATCGCGGCCCAGGGCGGCCCGCTCGGCTACCTGTTGAAGGACCGGGTGGCCGATGTCTCGGAATTCCTCGGTTCCGTGCAGCGGATCTCCGAGGGCGCGACCGTGCTCGACCCGGAGGTCGTGGCGCAGCTGCTCACGCGAAGAAACAAGGACGATCGGATGCAGCGGCTCACCGAACGCGAGCGCACCGTGCTGGCGCTCATCGCCGAAGGCAAATCGAACCAGGCGATCGCCGGACTGCTCTTCCTCTCGGAGGCCAGTGTCGAGAAGCACATCACCGCGATCTTCCAGAAGCTCGGCTTCGAACAGGGCGAATCGGGCAACCGGCGCGTGCTGGCGGCGCTCGCGCACATCGAGAACACGGGCGGCACGACGCCGACCGGACAGACAGGAGTGGGACGATGACCACGAACGACGACTTCCAGGGCGGGCACACCCCGCTGACTCCCCCGCCGGCCTCCGCCCCGGAGGCGCCGGCGCCCGCACAGGGCCAGGCACCCGCAGCTTCCGGAGACGGTGACTCGGGCCGCTCGTCGGGAACGACTGCGGTGATGATCCTCACCGCGGTGGTCGGCGGCATGGCGCTGCTCGGCTCGGGGGCGACGGCTGCGGTCGCCGCGACCGGCAGTCTGGTCGCATCGTCGACCGAGGGCACGGACTCTGTGCTGTCCGAGGACGCCTCGGGGATCAAGGGCATCGACCTCGACGTGGATGCCGGCAACATGCGCATCGAGTTCGGCGACGTCGACCAGGCGGAGCTCGCTGTCACCGACAGCCGCGGCCCGGCGTGGACTCTGGAACGTGACGGCGACTCCCTTGTCGTCCGCAGCCCCGACTTCGAGTTCGGATGGTGGTTCGGAAGCTGGTTCGGCGACGACCAGTCGGCCGTCCTCACGCTCCCCGAGAGTCTGCGGGAGAGTGCGCTCGACGCCGACCTCACCCTCGACGCCGGGAGCCTCGACGTGGTCGGCGACTTCGGTGACCTCGACATCACCGTCAACGCGGGTGCGCTGGATCTCGAGGGCGCGGCGAGCAGCCTGGCCATCGACATGAGTGCCGGCCGCGCAGACGCGACGCTCGACGGCGTCGGCCGGGCCGATCTCACCGTCGCGGCGGGAGACCTCAATGTCGAGCTGACCGGCCGTGCGCCGTCGCAGACGACGATCGATGTGAGCGCCGGATCCCTCGATCTCACGGTTCCCGACGAGTCGTACTCGATCACTCAGGACGTCAGTGCGGGCTCGCTGGACGCGAAGGTCGACCAGTCCTCGGACACTCGCCGCGTGATCGACGTGTCGCTCTCCGCAGGCAGTGTGACGATCCGTCCGGGCCGATGATCGCACTCGAGGGCGGGGATCCGTGGGGGTCCCCGCCCTCGATTGGGTAATTCCGGAAATCTCCGGTAAAGTTTCGGAGGTTGACGGGCCCATAGCTCAGGCGGTTAGAGCGCTTCACTGATAATGAAGAGGTCCCAGGTTCAAGTCCTGGTGGGCCCACTCCTCAACTCAATATTTCCCTCACGGGGCCTTAGCTCAGTTGGTAGAGCGCCTGCTTTGCAAGCAGGATGTCAGGAGTTCGAATCTCCTAGGCTCCACACTGTGTTGAGACAGTTCGAGAAGGCCCCGCCTAGTGCGGGGCCTTCTCGTTTCTGCCAGCGGATCGCGCGATCCAATCTCGCGGCGTGAATATGATCGTCACGTACGGCACAGATCTCGAACGGAGCGCGCGTGACTCTCAGAGGAAAGACTCTCGGCGCCGTCTGTGTGATCGCCGCTCTGCTCCTCACCTCGTGTGCGCCCGTCCCGACTGCGGATGAAGCGACGCCGGCGCCGACTCCTCCGTTCTCGGAATCGACGATCTCGATCACCTATGTGCAGGACGGCGAGCAGCGCGAGCTGGTCGCCCACCCGTCGAAACCGCTCTGCGACTGGGACGGCTACATCACGGTCATCGGTGAAGATCTCGTCGTGCCGAACGGGGTGATGCTGTCGCTTGAAGACGGCAGCGAGTCGACCATCACGGGCTGGGTGGGCGACGACGGGGTGGCTGCCAACTTCCGGTCGAGTGGTGACGTGTCGATCGTGCGCGGCGAGGAATCCTCCGTGCTCTTCGTGTCGGACTTGGAAGGGTTCGCCGACATCGCGCCTCGGGAGGTCGGCGTCGCCGCCTCTATCGACACGGTCATCGGGGAATGGGAGCGTGTGGACGCGACGCTGACTTTCGCCGTGACCTGTCCGAACGAGTGACGACTGCGTCGATGCGCCCGTCCACAGCTGTTAACAACCCTGTTAACAACTCCGCAGCGCTCCTCCACACCTGTTAACAAGGGTGTTAACAACTCCGCGGCGGCACTGGATCCGTCGGCTCCCCGTTCGCGGGATGCGTGACGGTACGATCGCGGCATGAGCTCATCGGTGCGCGCGACGACGGAATCCTCCACCCGCCGAAAGCGGTGGGTCGTGCGCCGCCGCGTCGTGCTGCTCTTGAGCCTGTTCGTCATCCCGTTCGCGATCTCGGCGCTGCTCAACAGCTACGGACCCCTCACGGCGGACAGCGCGATCAGGATGGCATTCGCGACAGTCGCGGGGCAGACGATCGCCATCGGCGGCGCGGTGGCCGCCCTCGTGATCACGGTGGTCTCTCGCCGCAGCATCCCCGGCGTCATCTTCTTCGCTCTGATCGCGCTCGTCGTCACGATGTACGCGTTCACGGTCATGGAAGGCGCCGGTGAGCTGCTGCTCGAACGGCTCGACCTGGTGGCCGAGACCGCGCGCCTGAACTGACTTCTGATTCCACAGGTGTGGAAGGATCTGTTAACAACTCGGAAGACCTAAGAAAAGCAAGGGCGCCCGATTATCGGCGCCGGCACGTCGATCCCTGTGCCATGGCAGCGTCCGGTTCGCAACCCCCCTTCTCAGGTCGGGAGCCCCGGCGTAGCGTGCCGGGCATGAGCGACGCGAAGACGATGATCCAGACAGAGGTGGTCTTCGATGGGACGAGTTATCTGCTCGCCCAGGACCAGGATGTCGGAGACCTCCGACATCGCATCGAGGAAGCCGCGAGAATCGGCGGCACGTTCGTGGATGTCGTCGTCGTCGGCAACCGGGCGGTGAGCGTTCTGATCACGCCCACGACCCGCGTCGCCATCAGCGTGTCGACCGTGGCGTACGACCCCCGCGACACGGGAGACATCGACTTCCCCTTCAGCGGGTACTACGACGTGCTCTGAGATCCGCGACTCAGGCGTTTCGCGCGGCCGTGAGGGCCTCAGCCGCGTCGTGGAGGCACTCGATGAACGCCGCGCAGATCGTGCTCTCCTCTGCGCGGATCGGTCTGGCGGCCATGAGGCTGGTGGTCGGCGACCCGGCGAGCGGGATCACGGCGATCGACGGCGGAACCACCTGTCGCACGGACTCGGGCAGGATGCTCGCACCGACGCCGGCCGCGACGAATCCGAGCGCCGTCTCCTGATGCACGACCTCCTCGGCGATGCGCATCGCGCCCGGGGCGAGACCCAGAACCTCGTGCACCCGATCGACGTAGCCCGGCATGAGAGATCGAGGATAGGCGACCATCGGCACGTCGAGCACTTCCTCGGCGGTCACCTCCGTGCGCGATGCGAGAGGATGAGAGATCGGCACGCACATGACGAGCCTCTCCTCGAACACGACCTCGGTGACCAGCTCGGGTGAGTTCGGGTTCGTTCGCGGGAACGCGTCTCGCACGAGGCCCACGTCGAGAGTCCCGTCGTGCAGGCGGTCGATCTGCTCGCCGGACGTGAGAGGCACGAGAGACAGCGCGACGCGGTCGCGACGCGACCGGAACAGCCTCACAACCTCGGGGAGCACAGTGTAGTTCGCCGAGCTCACGAAACCGGCGATGAGTTGGCCGGCGAAACCGTCGACGTAATCCCGCATCTCGGTACGCACGGCGTCGACCTCGTCGAGGATCCTCCTTGCGCGCTCCTGCAGGTGCCGGCCGGCCGGTGTCAGCGTGACGCGTCGGGTGCTGCGGTCGAAGAGCGGCAGACCGACCTCTCGCTCGAGACGACCGATCTGCACGCTCAGAGGCGGCTGCGACATGTGCAGCCGCCGGGCCGCGCGTCCGAAGTGGAGCTCGTCCGCGACCGCCATGAAGTAGCGCAGCTGACGGAGTTCCATCTCGGAACGATACGTGCGGTGTATTACCGCGGCGTTACGCGCGCATTGCGAGCAAATCGCTATCAATTCGGGGAGGAAAACGTATTTGACCTGGGTTTGTCCTGAGGCGTTACCTGGACGAAGTACGTGATGGAGGGATCAGCACCATGACCGCACCCCGGGTCGCAGCATGAGCGTGCATGTAGCCCTGTTCCACGTGCGCACCCGCCGTCAGGCGCCCGCAGCCGACTATCAGACGCTTCTGGACAGCCTCAACGCCTCAGCCGTCGCGGCGATCGAGCGGGCGGGATGGACGGCGTCGCTGCACGCAGCCGGCGAAGCGCCGGAACCGCAGTTGCGGCGGGCATCCCGCGAGGCGGATGTCCTCGTGCTTCTGGGAGGAGACGACATCGAGCCGTTGCTCTACGGTCAGTCCGACCGGCGCCCGCAGCGCACGGCCTACCAGCGTCGCGCTGACCGCACCCAGATCGCCGTCGTCATGGAGGCGGTTCGATCGAGGCGCCCCCTGCTCGGGGTGTGCCGGGGGATGCAGCTGATGAACGTCGCGCTGGGCGGAACGCTCCACCAGCACGTCGGGGGGCACCGCAGTGCGGGACCGGACCCTTTCGTCGCGACTGACCTGAGCGACCTCCGTGCCGTGTCACCGCGGCTTCGGCAGCCTCTGCTCTGCACCCACCATCAGGCGGTGGACGAGCTCGGGCGAGGGCTGCGCGCCATCGCCCATTCCCGCAACGGCGTCGTCGAGGCGGTCGAGCACGAGTCGCTTCCGTTCCTGGGCGTCCAGTGGCATCCGGAGCATCCGTCCATTCCCTCGGATCAGTTCACCGAGCTGTTGCGGATCGTCCATACGAGAGGGGCGACGCTCGAACCGGCTGCCGCGACGCCCGCTGCCGGGCCTCTGGAGGTCACGCGACCGATCTTGTCGTCCATTCGTGGGCGGGGCGCAGCCGTGCGGCACTGATGACGCTGCGGAGATGATGCTGCGGACGAGCGGACGAGGGATATCGCTCAGATCTTCGGTCCACGGATGATCCGCACGGGTCCGCGGGCCTCGCGGATGCTCACGGGTCGGCCTTTCTGAGTGACCACGATCTCGTCGTGGTCGGCGAGCTCGGCGGCCACTCGACGCACGTCAGGCATGAGCGAGCGCCAGGTCTCGCCGCCGACGGTGCGAGCGACGTCGCTCGGACAGATCGATGACTGCTCGCGCTTTCGAGTGAGAGATCGGATGGTCGCCGCGATGCGCTCGTCGAACGGACCGCCCGTGCGGTCCTCCCACCACGGTGCTCCACGCTCCCCGAGCGCCGTCTTCGCGTCATGCACCCGACGCCTCGCGTCGACCTCGGAGGTCTTCACCGCTCGTCGCGCCGCCATCAGCTCATCGACCAACTCCTGACGGAATACCTCGGGGATCGAGGGATCGGTAGCCCGCCAGCGTCGGCCGTCGATGATGAGGTGATGACCGTCGGCTGTGCGCTCGGGACCAAGCTTCTCGTCGGGCGGTGTGCTGCTGTCGGATGCCATGCGAGCAGTCTGCCTCTGCCGACCCGACTGCCCCAGGGTCTTGACGAAGTCGGACGGGCGGGTAGGTCAGGCGCTGCGGGGCCTGACCGGTGATGAATCCCCGGTCGAGCGCCGCTCGATGAGCCGCATCGGAAGCACGACGTTTTCGACTGCTCGTGCACGATCGCTCAGGCGGGCGACCGCGAGCCGTGCCGCCTGCCTGCCGAGCGCTTCGACATCGCCGGTCACGACGCTGACGCCGAGAACCCGAGCCCACTCGGGTTCGTCGAAGCCGATCACCGCGGGCCGCTGGGCATCGTCACCGGCAGCGACCTCCTCCATCACACCGAGCAGGATGCGGTTGTTGCCCGCGACCACCGCGGTGGGCGGGTCATCGAGCGTCAGAAGCTCACGCATGCACTCGCGTGACGACGGCACGTCGTGCGCGTCGGTGCGCAGCAGATCGCGCCATTGCGCCCCTTCGCCGTCGAGCACGTCGCCCATGCCGGCGAGACGCTGGCGGTACGTGGGGAGCCACGCGTAGTCGCCGATGAACGCGATGCGGCGGTGACCGGCGTCGATCAGGTGCCGCGCCGCGAGTCGTCCGCCCTCGCGGTTGTCGAAAACGACGGAGTCGGCCGCGAGGTTCTCTGCAGGTCGATCGACGAACACGACCGGGATTCCCCTCGCCTGCAGCTGCGAGTACTCGGAGTGATCGGGCATCGCCGAGACGGTGATGACCGCTTTGGTCTGCCTGTCGGCGAGGTCGTGGGCGACGCGCTGCTCCTGTTCGGCGGATTCGCGGGAGTTCGCGACCGACAGGTGCATGCCGTGCGTGCGGATCTCGTCTTCGATCGCGTGGGCGAGGGCGGAGTAGAACGGGTTCGTGAAGTCTCCGGTGATCAGCCCGATCGAGTCGGCGAGCCGGCCGCTCGCGAGCAGACTTGCGGCGGCGTTGCGCTGGTAGTCGAGTTCGGATGCGGCTGCGAGCACGCTGGCGAGGGTCTTCTCGCTCACGTACGACTCGCCGCCGAGCGCACGCGACGCCGTCTTCAGGCTCACGCCCGCCCGCGCGGCGACTTGAGCGAGCGTCGGGCGGGGTGCGCCGGTGCCTGTGTCGGTTCGGTTCATGCGTCCCCTCATCCCCTTCCCGTGCGTGCGGATAGCTCATTATCGCGGGTGCGTCTTCGCACACGACTCTTCCCTGCATCCTGCACGCTGTGATAGCGTCCTCATCATATGACAGCGATGTCATATCGTCACGCGGTCCGAGACGGCCCGCGACAGACAGACGACACACTGCAGTGGAGTTCAGAGGAGCAACCATGAGGGTCCCCAGCCCCAGGAACGCACGATCCGCCCGCCGTTCGTGGACGGCAGCCGGCGTCGCCGCCACGGTCGGCCTGGCCATGCTGACGCCCATCTCGGCATCGGCCGCGGCAGGCGAGACGACGTTCGCGTCGTCGTTCGAAGCCGCTGACACTGCTCCCGCTCTCGTGGGTACGGGCGAGGCCGTCAACGTCACCGGGAGCCGCTTCACGCCGGGCAGCGTGCTCGGCAGCGTCACCGCCGTGACCGCCTCGGCGCAGAACACGCCCAACGAGGCCGCAGCATTCGTCGCAGACGGCAACTCGGCGTCGAAGTGGCTCGCGTTCACGAACACGGCGTGGGTGCAGTACCAGCTGGCAGCGCCCCAGCCGATGACGAGCTACACGCTCACGTCGGGCAACGACGAACCTGACCGCGACCCGAAGGACTTCCGGGTGCAGGGGTCGACGAACGGCACCGACTGGGTGACGGTCGACGAGCGCAGCGGAGAGCTGTTCTCGGGCCGCGGCGAGACGCGCACCTTCACACTTGCGACTCCGAGCACCGAGTACCTCTACTACCGTCTCGACGTGCTCGCGACGAAGACCCCGAGCAAGAACATCGTGCAGCTCGCGGGGTGGGAACCGATCGCCGTGGCCGGCGCGACGCCCGAGGCGTCCGACCTGATGCTGCAGATCGGCAACGGCCCCACGAGCTCCGACACCGCCAAGACCGGTGTCGGCTTCACCGGCACCAAGGCGCTGCAGTACGTCGGCCGGCACCTCGACGCCGGACCCGCATCGTCGACGAGCGTGCTCTACGACGGCGTCGACATCGCGGTCGAGGGAGACAGCGAGCTGTCGTACCTCGTCTTCCCCGTGCTCGACGGCGAGCAGACCTACGCCGCCACCTTCGTCGCCGTCGACCTCACATTCGACGACGGCACCCGGCTCTCGACCAGCGGCGCTGTCGACTCGTACGGCTACGGGGCGAATGCGCGGCAGCAGGGCCAGGCCAACGTGCTCTGGCCGAATCAGTGGAACAAGGTCACCGTCGACCTCGGTCAGTTCGCCGGGCGCACCGTCGATGACATCGTCTTCAGCTACGACCACCCGGGCACCGATGTGAAGGGCGTCGAGGTTCCCACGGGTGCCACGGCTTTCAGCGGCTGGCTCGACGATGTCGCGATCGGGGCGGCAGAGCAGCGCGACGACACCGACGGACTCGTGTCGTACGTCGACACGCGCCGCGGCACCAACTCGACCGGTGGTTTCTCGCGCGGCAACAACCTTCCCGCGACCGCCTGGCCCAACGGCTTCAACTTCATCACCCCGATGACCAACGCCGACAACGTCGGGACGATCTACCAGTACCAGCGGGCGAACAACGCGCAGAACCTGCCCGCGCTCAACGGCATCGGATTCTCGCACCAGCCGAGCATCTGGATGGGAGACCGCAACCAGATCGCGGTGCTGCCCGCCGCGAACGGCAACCCCACGTCATCGCTCAACGATCGAAAGCTCACCTTCCACCACGAGAACGAGACCGCGCGGCCCGACATCTACTCGGTCGACTTCGACAACGGCATCCAGACCGACGTCACCGCAACCGACCACGGCGCGATCTACCGCTTCGAGTTCACCGGTGACACGAGCTCGATCCTCATCGATCAGCTCGTGAACTCGTCGAAGTTGACGATCAACGGCGACAGGGTGTCGGGGTGGGTCGACGGGGGATCCGGATGGCCCGGACGCACTCGTATGTTCGTGTACGGCACCTTCGACAGGCAACCGGCCACGGCCGGAGCGACCACCCAGGGTGACCGCAACAGCACGGCTCGCTACGCGGCCTTCGACACCACGACCGACCGCACCGTCGAGCTGCGGCTCTCGTCGTCGTTCATCTCGCAGGACCAGGCGGAGAAGAACCACGAGTTCGAGCTCGACGGAGTCTCGTTCGACCAGGCGCACGCCGCCGTGCGAGACGCGTGGAACGACCGCCTCGGTGTGGTGCACGACGTGGTCGGCGCGAGCCACACCCAGCTCGTCACCCTGTACTCGAGCCTCTACCGCCTGAACCTGTATCCGAACTCGCAGTTCGAGAACACCGGCACCGAGGCGAACCCGGTCTACAAGTACGCGAGCCCCGTGTCGGCGACGACCGGAGCCGCATCCGACACCCAGACGAACGCGAAGATCGTCGACGGCAAGATCTACGTCAACAACGGCTTCTGGGACACCTACCGCACGGCCTGGCCGCTCTACTCGCTGCTGTACCCCGACGTCACGGAAGAGCTGGTCGACGGATTCGTTCAGCAGTATCGCGACGGCGGTTGGGTCGCGCGGTGGTCGTCTCCCGGCTATGCCGACCTGATGACGGGCACGAGCTCTGACGTCGCATTCGCCGACGCGTACCTCGCGGGTGCGCTCACGACCGACACGGCACTCGAGGCGTACGACGCCGCGGTGAAGAACGCCACGGTGCTCCCGGCATCCAATGCCGTGGGACGAAAGGGCCTCGCCCAGTCGATCTTCCTCGGGTACACCGAGGAGACCACGCACGAGAGTGCATCGTGGGGTCTCGAGGGGTACATCAACGACTTCGGCATCGCCGAGATGGCCAAGGCCCTCTCCGAAGACCCGAACACGCCTGCAGACCGTGTCGAGCAGCTGAAGGAGGAGGCGACGTACTTCGAGGCCCGTGCCGAGCACTACGTCGAGATGTACAACCCCGAGGCGGGTACCTTCACCTCGCGCAACGCCGACGGCTCCTGGACGTCGGGTGCGGACTTCGACAAGAAGGCGTGGGGCGGTGCCTTCACCGAGGCGAGCGCCTGGACCTTCGGCTTCCACGCCCCGCACGACGTCGACGGACTCGCCGCCCTCTATGGCGGACGCCAGGAGCTCGTCGACGTGATGCACGAGTTCCTCACCGTGCGTGAGAAGGCCGACTACTCCGGCATCCACGAGGCGCGCGAGGCACGAGACGTGCGGCTCGGGATGCTGGGCATGTCGAACCAGATCGCCCACCACATCCCCTACGTGCTCGCCGAAGCCGGCGACCCGTCGGGGGCGCAGGAGCTGATCCGCGACATCCAGGACCGACTCTTCGTCGGGTCGGACATCGGACAGGGCTACCCGGGTGACGAGGACAACGGCGAGTTCTCGGCCTGGTACGTGTTCTCGGCACTCGGCTTCTACCCGCTGGAGGTGGGCTCGGGCGACTATACGATCGGCACGCCGCTGTTCGACAGTGCGACGCTGTCGCTCGGCGACTCCGACCTCGTGATCAACGCCTCCGGCGCATCGTCCGGCAAGGACTACGTGGCAGGCGTCAGCATCAACGGAACGCCCATCGACCAGACGACCTTCGACGGAGACCTGCTGCGCTCAGGTGGCACGCTCGACTTCACGATGAGCGCAGACCCCTCGGCGTGGGGCGCGAAGGATCTCGACGAAGACCTCGAGATCCCGACGACCCTGGTCGACGCGACCAAGCCGGGTCGCGGCACTCTCGCGGCATCCGACGGCACCCCCGTCGGCTCCCTCGTCGACGACAACATGAACTCGACCGTGACGTTCGCCGGCGATACCGCCGAGCTCGTCTGGACCTCGCAGTCCGGACCCGTCTCGATCGGCCAGTACACGCTGACGAGTGCGGCGAAGGGCAGCGCGCCGTCGAGTTGGACGCTCTCCGGCTCGATCGACGGCACCACCTGGACCGAGCTCGACAGTCGAGAGGGCGAGACCTTCACGTGGGACTCGCAGACCCGGCCGTTCACGGCGAAGGGCGCGGGCGGATACACGAGCGTCAAGCTGACGGCGAAGACCGGCGGCTCCGCACTGTCGCTGTCGGAGGTCGAGCTGTTCGCCTCCGCGTCCTCGGCAGAGGGACTCTCCGTCGCGGCAGGCGCTCCGCAGCGTGTGGCGGTCGACACCGAGTTCACGGGCTCGCTCGCGACGGTCGTAGGCACCGAGACCGATGCGTCGGGCTATGACGTCACGGTCGACTACGGCGACGGTGTCGAGGTCACGGACGTGGCGTTGACCCGCGATGCGCTGGGCGGATGGAAGGTGAGTGCTCCGCACACGTTCACCGGTCCCGGCACCTACTCGGCCGTCGTGACGGTGCGCGACTCTGACGGCGCGATGGCGCAGGCCACAGCCACCGTCACGGCCTTCCGCGACGAGACGTTCGTCGGGGCATTCAACAACGTCTGCATCGGCGATCTGGGAGTCACCGCGGCGAACTGCGATTCGCAGGGCCACGGGTACTTCCGCGACAAGATCAACGCGGACGGCTTCGTTCAGGGCGAGACCCTCACCGTGCCCGGCACGACGCTGACGTACGACCTCCCGGCCGTGCCGGCGGGCGCACCGGACAACATCACGGGCGAGGGACAGGACGTGCGTGTGTCGCTCGGCTCCGGTGCGACGCAGATCGCGTTCGTCGGAACCGCGACCGAGAGCAACCGAGACTCGGAGGCGACGCTGCACTTCACCGACGGCACGGAGCAGAAGGTGATGATCAGCCTGGGCGACTGGGTCGGAGCATCCGGAAGCCCCTACAAGGGCAACACCGTGCTCACGGTCTCCGAGGGGCGACTCTCGGGAACCGGCGCCGAGTCGAGCGTGAAGAACACGGCGATCTACGCGACGGCCCCGATCACCCTCGCGGTGGACGGAGCCGGTGCGCCGAAGGTGGTCGAATCGCTCACGATGCCGAAGGAGCCCGGACAGCTCAACGACGGGCGCGTGCACATCTTCGCGCTTGCCTCCGACGGCGACCGTTCGGCGACCGCCGACCTCACGGTCACGGCGGGCGCGGTGGGCGGTCAGATCACCGGTGAGGAGTTCGACGCCGATCTGGCGACGATCGCCGGTGGCGCCGGTGAGACGTCGGCGATCGTCAACTGGGGCGACGGATCACCCGTCGCGGATGTCGAGGTCGTGGACGGCGCGATCACCGGAACGCACACCTATGCCAAGGCCGGAACCTACACGGTGACGATCACGGGGGATGACGGTGTGAAGTCCGCCGACGCGCAGCTGCAGATCGCGGTGGTCGATCCCGAGCCCGAGTACGCACCCGAGATCCAGGCACCCGCCCAGGCGGCACCCGGAGAGACGGTCACGATCACGGGCACCGGCTTCGCAGCAGGAGAGAACGTCGCGATCCGCATCGACGCCGAGGAACCCGTGATCGTGGAGGCCGGGCAGGATGGCGAGATAAGCGGCGACATCGTCGTGCCAGCGGGTGCCGTCGACGGGGATCACCCCGTGGTCGCCCTCGGTGACGTGTCGAAGGTAGAGGCGAGGGCATCGCTCCTGATCGTCGGCGATCCGTCTGCTCCGAAGAACACCTCGGTGACCCTGGCCTCGGGGTCGGACGACCCGGTCGCCGGTGAATCCATCCCGCTGATCGCCACGGTGAAGCCCGCGGGCGCCGCCGGAACGGTCGAGTTCCTCGAAGGCGACCAGGTCGTCGGATCGGCGAGCGTCTCGGCCGGCACCGCCACGGCTGATGTCACCATCGCGACGTCGGGCGAGCACACCTTCGTGGCGCGGTTCGTCCCCTCCGATCCCGGTGCCTTCCGCCCGTCGGAGTCCGCTCCGCTGACGATCGACGTGCGGAGCACTCCGGTGCTCGACGCCGAGCTCGTGACCGGAGCGAGCAGCGTGGTCCAGGGCGGAAGCCTCGAGATCACGGGTCGCGGGTTCGGTGCGGGCGAGGTCGTCACGATCACGCTCCACTCCGAGCCGATCCGACTGGGTCAGGCGACTGCCGACGGAACGGGTGCCTTCCGCATCCAGGTGACGGTGCCCGCGAACGCGGAGGTGGGCGCCCACACGCTCATCGCCGTCGGCGCGGCATCCGACCTGAGTGCGGAAGCGCCTCTCACGGTCACGGCCGCGGCCTCCGCAGGCGGCGGACTCGCCGGCACCGGAGGCGTGGTGCCGATCGCGGCGATCGTGGTGCTGCTCCTGCTCCTCGCAGCGGGTGGCGTGCTGGTGATGCGCCGCCGGCGCGTGGAGGCATAGTTCCTGCCCCACTCCCCCAGAAAAAGAGAGGCCGCCCGCCCCGTCCCCGGGGGTGGGCGGCCTCTGTCGTCGGAATGCCTCTGTCGTCAGACAGCTCTGAGGTCGTGCGGCGCGACGTTCAGCCGCTCGCATCCGTCAGCGGTCACGACGACGATGTCCTCGATGCGCGCACCCCACTCGCCGGCGAAGTAGATGCCGGGCTCGATGCTGAACGCCATGCCCTCGCGCAGCACGAGGTCGTTGCCCGGTGCGATGTACGGCTCTTCGTGTACCGAGACGCCGATGCCGTGACCGGTGCGGTGCAGGAAAGCCTCGCCGAGCCCGGCGTCCGCCAGGACCTGTCGAGCGGCGGCATCCACCTCCTCCGCCGTCGCGCCGGGGCGAGCGGCGTCGACGGCGGCCTGCTGCGCGCGCACGAGCACCGCGATACGCTCGGCGGCGTCACTGTCGGGCGTCCCGACCACGTACGTCCTGGTGCTGTCGGAGTTGTACCCGCTGGGCACCGCTCCCCCGATGTCGACGACCACGATGTCGCCGTCGTCGATCATCCGGTCAGACACTTCGTGATGCGGGGCGGCGCCGTTCGGACCCGAGCCGACGATCACGAACTCGACCGTGCGGTGCCCCTCGGCGACGATCGCCTCGGCGATGTCGGCGGCCACCTCTCGCTCGGTGCGCCCGGCGTGCAGCCACTCGGGCACGCGCCGGTGCACGGCGTCGATCGCCGCGCCGGCCTTTCGCAGCTCGGCGATCTCGGCAGCATCCTTGATCATGCGGCTCTCGCGCAGAACGGGAGTCGCGAGTTCGACGCGCACACCGATCCGCTCGGCGAGAGGGATGACGTGCAGCGCCGGCAGCGTATCGGAGACCCCGACGCGGGTGACCGTGCCGAGGGCAGCAGCCACGAGGTCGTACGGATTCTCACCGTCGACCCAGTCGGACACCGCGAGACCGAGCTCGCCGACGGCCGTGGTTCTGACCTTCGCCAGCTCCATCCGCGGCACGATGATCGTGGGTGCGAGACCAGGTCCGAGCACGAGGGCGGTCAGTCGCTCGATCGTGTCGCCCTCGACGCCGACCAGATACTGCAGATCGGGGCCAGGGCCCACGATGATGGCGTCGAGGCCTGCGTCGGCGGCGAGGGATGCCGCGCGGTCGAGTCGGGCGGCGTACACGGAGGCGGGGAACGGCAGTGTGCTCACGGCATCCACGCTACTGCGCGGGCCGCCGCCCGGGATAGGCGACTCAGCTCACGGCGAGGCGGATGCGGTCGGTGAGCACCGCGCGGTTCGCGGCAGTGAGGTCGAGCAGCGCGTACGCGGTCGGCCACATGGTGCCGTCGTCGAGGTTCGAGATCGGCTCGAAGCCGAAGGTGCCGTAGCGGACCTTGAACTTGCTCGCCGGCTGGAAGAAGCAGAGCACCTTGCCGTCCTTGCCCCACGCCGGCATGCCGTAATACGTGCGCGGCATCAGTTCGGGGGCGACCTCGGTCACGAGGGCGTGCAGCGCCAGCGAGAGCTCGCGATCCTTCTCGTCGGGAAGCTTCGCGACGGCTGCCTCGAGGTCGGCGACTCCCTCGGCGCGCACCTCTTCGGGGGTCTTCTTCGCCCGCGAACGTGACTTGCGCTTGTCGGCAGCAGCCTCCTTCATGGCCTCGCGTTCTTCGGCACTGAAGTTCTTCTCATTGTCAGCCATGGCCGACTCCTTTCACGGGTGAACTGCGATGTCCCTCACACTACGGATGCCGCGGTCCGCTGTGCTTCTCGATTCCTGACCGATGTGTGAGTGGCTCGCGGACACAGGTGGCGTGGGCGCATCGGCGTGCCGTTAGGGTGAGGGCATGGACATGCGGGTCGCGGCATACGCGGTCGTCACCGATGACGACGGACGCATACTTCTGGCGCGCTGGATCGAGGGGCGCCGCGTCGCGTGGACCATGCCCGGCGGGGGTCTGGAGCCCGGCGAGGCTCCGGAGGACGCGGTCCGGCGGGAGCTCCGTGAGGAGACCGGATACACAGTCAAGGTCGGCGAGCTGCTCGGCATCCATTCGCGGGTGATCCCGGCAGGTCAGCGCGTGACCCCATCAGATCAGCCGCTGCACACGCTTCGCATCGTCTACCGGGCGACGGTCAGCGGAGGAAAGCTGAGCTTCGAGACCGACGGCTCCACCGACATGGCCGAGTGGTTCACCCGCAAGTCGGTCTCCGAGCTGCAGCGCGTCAAGCTCGTCGACATCGCGCTGCGGATGGCCGGAATCCTCTGACGAGAGCGCGCGACGGAGGTCAGTCGCGGGGCTCTTCGGGCACCGAGATGTCGGCGACGGTCGCGCCGTAGGCCGAGATCAGGTCGTCGGCATCGACGAAGAGGCTGTACCCGTGTGCTCCGGCACCCATCGCGATGCGCTGGCCGACGATGGACTCGTCGGCGAACACGGGCCAGTCAGTGGTGCTGCCGATCGGGACGATCGTGCCGCGTTCGTAGCCCGTTGCCGCGAGGGCGAGATCGGGCTCGGGCAGACGGAGCTTGTTGACACCGACGACCGCACGCAGCTTGGGCCACGAGATCGACCGGCCGCCTGGAACCAGCGCGAACAGGTAGGTGTCGTCGGATCGCTTGACGACGAGCGTCTTCACGATCCCGGAGGGAAGGATGCCGAGCAGCTCCGCGGCCTCGAAGAGACTGCGAGCGGCGGGCCGCTCACGGATCTCGATGTCGAGGCCGCGTGAAGCCGCGGCATCCCTCACCCGAGCATGGAGATCGCCCGGCTCAGCGGCCGGGGACTCCGATGTCGAGGTCACGCGTCGGGAGCGGAGAGCGGGTCGTCTGCGACCCAGAGCTCGTCATCGGCGCGCAGTGCCTGCCAGGCGGCGTAGAGGACGCCTGCGGCCGCGGCGACTCCGAGGATCAGGGCGATGACCGAACCGACGCTCGGGCCCTTGGGCTCGGGCTGGGTGGCCTTCTTGACCTTCTTGACCACGCCCTCGCGCTTGGCATTCGCGACGTCCCACGCGGTGAGCGCGGTGCCGACGACACCGCCGACGATCGGGACGACCTTGTCATCGACGACGTGGTGGCCGAAGCGCACCCCGCGGTCGACGACCGGCGCGACGCGACGGTTGTAAGTGTCCTGCACGACAGGACCGACCTGCTCGCGGCCGAAGTGGCCGAGCTGGCGTCCGGCCTCGCGGGCGACGTCGGCGGCGTGGCCGACCAGGACCTGCTGGTTCTCCCACAGCTGGTTAGCGTCGGCCTGAAGACGACGCAGTTCCTTCTTCCGCTTGCGGCTGATGCTCACGATGCTCTCCTGTCGATTGGAGTACGGGTTCCCCATCTTGCCACGCGACCCTGGATGGGGGGAGGGAATCGCCGAACCCTTGCGCCGAGGGCTGAACAGCGATAGTGGCGGGCCAACTCATGGGAAGCTCTGCGAGAATGAGTGCATGGCTCACGCTTCTCATGTCGCAACCCTGCACACCAACCACGGTGACATCGTCATCAACCTCTTCGGCGATCACGCTCCGAAGACGGTCAAGAACTTCGTCGGCCTGGCCGACGGCACCCAGTCCTGGACCGACCCCGCCACCGGCAAGCCGGGCGAGGGCGCGCTCTACTCGGACGTCATCTTCCACCGCATCATCCCGAACTTCATGATCCAGGGCGGCGACCCGCTCGGACAGGGCGTCGGCGGCCCCGGCTACAACTTCGACGACGAGATCAACATGGAGCTCAACTTCAACGAGCCCTACATCCTCGCCATGGCCAACGCGGGCCTGCGTCGCAACGCCATCACCGGCAAGGCCGAAGGCACCAACGGCTCGCAGTTCTTCATCACGACCGACCCCACCCCCTGGCTCCAGGGAAAGCACACGATCTTCGGCGAGGTCGCCGATGACGCCTCCAAGGCCGTCGTCGACGCCATCGCCGCCGTGCCGACCGCAGCGGGCGACCGCCCGATCGAGCCGGTCGTGCTGCAGTCGATCGACATCGTCGCGGCCTGACGCCGACGCTGGCCGATCCGGATGACGACGCCTGAGTTCGCGGACAACCGCGACAACTTCTGCTACCGGCATCCGGATCGGCAGAGCTTCGTGCTCTGCCAGCGGTGCCTGCGCACCATCTGCCCCGAGTGCCAGACCCAGGCAGCCGTCGGTGTCATCTGCCCCGAGTGCATGGCTGCGGAGCGAAAGAACCGCACACCTGCCCAGAAGAAGGCCGAACGCCGCTGGGGCGGGCGCAACACCGCGACAGCCACCGTGCGCAGCGGCCGGCCGATGGTCACCTATGTGCTGCTGGCGGTCACGTCGTTCATCGGGCTGCTTCAGCTGATTCCCGGTGTCGGTGACCTCATCACGCAGCAGCTGCTGTTCGCCCCGAGGTACCTGTACCCCGATCTCTCGCTCCTCCCCTTCGAGCCGTGGAGACTTCTCACGGCCGTCTTCGCCCATGGCGGGTTCCTGCATCTCGCGCTGAACATGCTCGCCCTGTGGATGCTGGGGCAGAGCCTCGAGCCCATGCTCGGTCGGGTGCGATTCCTGTCGCTCTACCTGATCAGCGGCCTCGGCGGCTCGGTCGCGCTCGCCGTGCTCGACCCGTCGGGCGCCACAGTCGGCGCCTCTGGAGCGGTCTTCGGCCTGATGGCCGCCCTGCTCATCATCGGCCGACACATCGGCGCGAACGTGACCGGGATCCTGGTGATCCTCGGCATCAACTTCGTCATCGGGTTCGTGTTCCAACAGAACATCGCCTGGCAGGCGCACCTCGGCGGTGTGATCGTCGGCGCGCTCGTCGCGTTCATCCTCACCCGCACGCGGCGCCGAGAGCAGCGCACACTGCAGATCGTGCTGCTCGCAGCGGTCGTCGTGGCACTGGTTCTGATCGTCGCGTTCCTGCCTCCGTTCCTGATCGCGACGGTTTACTCCTGATCAAGGGTTGTTAACAGGGTTGTTAACGGGTGTGAATAACATCTGTGTAATTCTCCCCATGTTGGGGATAACCTGTGGATAACTCTCACCGCGGCGCGATCGACGTCGCGTGACCGAGGTCAACCGAATCGCTCGTTCGTCTGCGGATCGAACAGGCGGTAGCCGAGGGGGTGCATGACGTCGATGATCGCGTTGAAGTCCGCCCCGTCCTCGATGCCGTAACCGGTGAATTGAGCGAGTTGACGCCCGATGTGAACGTCGAAGGCGGGGGCGCCGTCTGGGTCGGCTCCAGGTGGCTGCAGAATGTTGCCCGCGTGGGTCCATCCGGGGAGACCATCGATCAGCGCGCGCTGCACCTCATCGGAATCGATTCCCCGCACGCTCTCGACGTGCTTCTCGTCGAGAATTCGATATGTGTCGACGGGATCGAGGTCGTCCCCGCCGGACCAGAACGCCAGTGTGTAACCCATGCGGCCATCATCCCGCCTTCTGACGCAACTCGCCCGACATCGAGCCGCAGTAAGCCAGGCATTTTGCCTCTTGCGCCGACAACGGTGAGCGGGTGCCGCGGTTCGAAAGGTGCTGCGACGACCAGACAGCAGAAGGCCCCTCTCGCCGAGACGAGAGGGGCCTTCTGAAGAAGAGGAGCGGGCGTCAGCGCCAGCGGGTGGTCATGAGGAAGCCGATCAGGGCGATGCCCAAGCCGATCGCGAGGTTCCAGTTGTCGAGACCCGGAATCGGGAACTGCATGCCCGAGATGTAGAACACGAGGATCCACGCCAGACCCAGCAGCATGAAGCCGACCATCACCGGCTTGAACCACACGGCGTTGGGTGCGGCTTCGCCTTCGCTGCGCGGAGATTCGGGTTCTTCGGTCTTGCGGTCGCGTGCCATTCCCACAGTGTACCCAAAAGTCCTATATCCCACGGAAAATCAGGCGACCAGGGCTGGACTTCAGGTCAGCGGGATAAGATCGCGCCATGACTGCATCCGTCGTCTCGGGGGAGCGACGTGCACACCGCCGCCACCCTCGATCGCGCGCCACTTTCACGAGCGTGCTCGGTGAGCTCCTGCTCACCGCAGGCGTGCTTGTGCTCCTGTTCGTCGCGTGGCAGATGTGGATCGGCGACATCATCATCAGCGCTCAGAAGAACGACGAAGGGGCAGCGGTCTCGCAGGAGTGGGCGAGCGGACCCACGCCCGAGCTGCCTCCTGTCGTCGAGACCGACGACGGAACGACGATGTACGAGCCGGTGATCCCGGCGCCTCCCGCCGACACCCAGCTGCTGGGCCAGATGCACGTGCCACGATTCGGATCCGAGTACAACGTCGGGATCTACGGCGGCACCAGCCGTGCCCGCACGCTCGACAAGCTCGGCATCGGCGTCTACACGGACTCGAAGATGCCCGGCGAGGTCGGCAACTTCGCCATGGCCGGCCACCGCACCACCTGGGGTAAGCCCTTCAACCAGCTCGACAAGCTGCAGGTCGGCGACGCGATCGTCGTCGAGACACCCGACGGGTGGTTCACCTATCGCTTCCGCACACTCGAGTATGTCAAGCCGACTCAGACCGAGGTCCTCCTCGACGTGCCGCAGATGCCCGGAGTCGCGACCGGCGAGAAGTACATCACGCTGACCGCCTGCTCCCCGCTCTACTCGCTTGCCGAGCGCATCGTCGCCTACGGGGTGTATGAGAGCTTCCAGCCCCGCGCCGAGGGTCCGCCCGCGGCCCTCACCGACCCGCCCCCTCCGCCGGCTGCGCCGTCGATCTAGCCGAACGGAACGAGACGACCCATGTACGCCGCACTCTGGCGCCTGCTGCCCGGTCCGTGGTGGCTCAAGCTGTTCTTCCTGCTCGTCCTGATCGCTGCTGTGCTCTACGGCCTGTTCTGGTTCGTGTTCCCCTGGGTGAGCCCCCTCATCACTCCGGGTGAGGTCGACCTCGAATGATCCGCGTGCTCGTCGTGGACAACCACGACAGCTTCGTGCACACCCTCGTCGGGTACCTCCGCGAGCTCGGCGCCGACGTGACGCTGATCGAAGCGGATGCCACGGACGCCGCCGGACTCGATGAGCTGCTGCCGGGGTTCGACGCCCTCATGCTCTCGCCGGGACCCGGCAGACCCGCAGATGCCGGAGCGTCGCTCGACGCCGTTCGCATCGCAGCGCGACTCCGGATGCCGCTGCTCGGCGTGTGCCTCGGGCACCAGGCGATCGGCGAGGCGTTCGGCACCCCGGTGACTGAGGCCCCTGAGCTCATGCACGGGATGGTGTCGCGGGCCACCCACGACGGTTCGGCGCTGTTCGCCGGCATCCCCTCACCATTCGATGTCGGACGCTACCACTCGCTCGCGGTGGCCGCGTCGGCGCTCCCGGACGACGTGATCGTCACCGCGCGCACCGAGAGCGGAACCGTCATGGCTCTCGCCCACACCGACCTGCCGATCCTCGGCGTGCAGTTCCACCCCGAGAGCGTGCTCACCGAGGGCGGCTACCGGCTGCTCGCGAACTGGCTCGAGCTGTGCGGCGACGAGGGTGCCGTGGCGCGCTCAGTCGGCCTGCATCCGCTGTCGCGGCCTCATCAGCCCGCGGCGACGCAGTAGCGCAGCTCGACCGTCGAGCCGATCGCCACGTCACCGGGGGCGGCCGACATCGACGCCACGGTGGGTGGGTTCGTCGGCGCGCAGTCCGTCAGCTCGACGGGGCTCGCGGTCAGGCCGATGCGTTCGAGTTCGGCCTGGGCGGCCTCCATCGTCCAGCCGGTGACGTCCGTCAGCGTGACGCGACCGCTCGCGACCACGAGATTCACGACCGTCTTCGGTGCGACCTCGCTCTCGGCGGTCTCGCTGGCCTCCATGACGGTCTCGGCCGCCAGGCCCTTGTCGTTTCGTTGTATCACCGTGCCGAGTTGGAGCCCGGCGGCGGCCAGAGCATCCTTGGCAGCGGAGAGCGACAGCCCCTCCAACACCGGGACCACCACCGTCTCCTTGCCCGACGACACGTAGACCGTGACCGAATCGCCCTCGCTGACGGCTGTGCCGCCCTCGGGATCGGTGCGGATCACGTTGCCCTCGACGATGTCGCTGCTCGACTCGAGCACGAGCTTGGCCGTGAGGTCGAGTTTGCCGAGGTCTTCCTGAGCGCGCTCGGATGAGACGTTGACGAGATCCGGCACGACACGTGAGCTCGAGGGAATCTCGTCGGGGCGCATGCTGATCGTCCAGACCCAGAACAGCACGGACGCCAGCAGCACGGCCAGCAGCGCGACACCGGCCCAGATCCACGCGACGGGCGGACCCGACTGCGTGCGCGCCATGGTCGTGTCGGTGCTCAGCTGCCGCAGCGAGCGGGCGGTCTCCTGCGCCGCACGCGGGCTGGGGCCGTAGAGCTCGCTCGTGAGAGCACCGAGCTCCTTGCGGCTCGGCGCCTGACCCGAGACCGCGGAGTCCAGCGCGGCGCGGAAGTGCGCAGCATCCGGATACCGCTGGTAGGGGTCCTTCGCGAGTGCGCGCAGCACGATCGGGTCGAGGGCTCCGGGGGAGTCCTCGTTCACCTCGGTCGGAGGGACCGGGGTCTCGCTGACGTGCTGGTAGGCGACGGCCACGGGTGATTCGCCGCGGAACGGCTGGCGTCCTGTGAGCAGCTCATAGAGCACGACACCGGTCGAGTAGAGGTCGGCCCGTGCGTCGACGGGTTCGCCCTTGGCCTGCTCGGGCGAGAAGTACGCGGCGGTGCCGATGATCTGCGTGGTCTCGGCGACGGTGGACGACGAGTCGGACACGGCTCGGGCGATGCCGAAGTCCATGACCTTGACCTGGCCCTTGTCGGTGACCATGACGTTGCCCGGCTTGATGTCGCGGTGCACGACGCCCGCGCGGTGCGAGTAGTCGAGCGCCTCGAGGATGCCGTCGACATAGCGCACGGCGTCTTCGACGGGCACGGGGCCCTTCGCGATGATGTCCTTCAGCAGCGTGCCGCTGATCAGCTCCATCACGATGTACGGAGGCTCATCCGTGCTGCTGTCGGTGGTCGACGGGTCACCCGCGTCGTACACCCGCACGATCGAGGGGTGGGACATGCGGGACGCTGACTGCGCCTCCAGACGGAAGCGCGTGCGGAACGCGGTATCGCGGGCGAGCTCGGGGTCGAGGATCTTGATGGCGACGGCGCGGCCGAGGGTCAGGTCGTACCCGCGGTACACCTTCGCCATGCCACCGTGCCCGATGAGCTCGTCGACGCGGTAGCGACCCGCGAGAACGCGTTGCTCTGTCGACACGTACTGACCCCCTGATACGACCTGATGAATTGTCCCAGACTACGTTGCGTGCGGCGGATCAGCCTTCGTCATCGCCGCCGTCGACCGGTGTGGCGGGAAGGATGATCACGCCCTGCATGGCGTCCGACTGCTCGGACGGCATATCGCTTCCGCAGAAGACGCGGTACGTGGCCGTGATGCTCTGCCCCGCGGTGCCGGGGATGATCTGCGTCGACAGCACGCTCGGACCGAAGCTGCGGATGGACTCGCCGGGGTTGCCGCCCGAGAACGTCGCATTGGTCAGCGTCACCTCGAAGGCGGAGCGTGCCGGAGTGCCGGACGGGCACTCGAAGCTCGGCCAGTTGAGCGTGACGGCAACACCCTCGGTCGCGGTCCCCGCGATGGTCGGGGTTCCGGTCGGCTTGCCGACCTGGACCTGCTCCTTGTACGTCGTGAGGGTGAGGAGCGTCCCTTCAGGCACGTTCCCACCGGGGGTGACCGATTCGACAGTCCCGACCTGGTTGGCGCTCGGAGCCACGGTGTTGCCGACCACGCACTCGGCCTGAAGGCCCGCGTTGACCGCAGCGGCACGCGCAGCCTCGCACTGCATGCCTTCGAGGCCGAGGCCGTCGACGTTCACCTGCTCGGGCTCCTGCGTCGGGGTCTCGGACGGCGTCGGCTTCGGCGTCTGGCTGGTCGTCGCCGAATCGGTCGGCTTCGGATCGCCGTCGCCCTGGTTCATCAGCGCGAAGACCGTTCCGCCGAGCACGATGACCAGCAGGGCGATGAGGGCGATGAGCGGCCACGTCCACGGGCTGCGCTTCTTCTTCTTTTCGCCGTCTTCCAGGGCCTCTTCTCCCGTGGGCAGCTGAGCCGTGGTGGGGAGGATGCGAGTCGTGCCGTCGTCGCCCGATGCCGTGAGCAGCCGGGTGGCGTCGTCGGAGGCGACACCACCGGTCGCGATGGCCGGAACCGCGATCGCGGCGGAGTTGAGGTCACCGCGACGCAGGGCCTGGGCGGCGCGTGCCACCGTGGCGGACGAGGACGGACGATCGGCCGGCTTCTTGGCGATCATCGCCATGACGAGGTTCTGCACCGGGATCGGCACGGTCGGCGGCAGCGGCGGAGCCTGCTCGTTGATCTGAGCCATCGCGATCGCGACCTGCGACTCACCCGTGAACGGACGCTTGCCCGCGAGGCACTCGTACGCGACGATTCCCAGCGAGTAGGTGTCGGTCGCCGGCGATGCCGGGTGTCCCGAAGCCTGCTCCGGCGAGAGGTACTGCACGGTGCCCATGACCTGGCCGGTGGCCGTCAGCGGCACCTGGTCGGCGATGCGGGCGATGCCGAAGTCGGTGATCTTGACGCGGCCGTCGGGCGTGATCAGCAGGTTTCCCGGCTTGATGTCGCGGTGCACGAGACCGGCCGCGTGGGCGGCCTGCAGTGCGGATGCCGTCTGGGCGACGATGTCGAGCGTCTTGTCGGCGCTCAGAGCGCCGTCGCGTTCGAGAACGGTCGACAGGGCCTCGCCGGGAACGAGCTCCATGACGAGGTAGGCGCTGCCGTTCTCCTCGCCGTAGTCGAAGACGCTCGCGATGCCCTCATGGTTGACGAGTGCGGCATGGCGCGCTTCAGCGCGGAACCGCTCGAGGAACCCGGGGTCCCCCATGTACTCGTCCTTGAGGATCTTGATCGCGACGGTGCGTCCGATGACGTGATCCGTCGCCTCCCACACCTCGCCCATGCCGCCGATCGCAATACGCGACTGCAGCTCGTAGCGACCACCGAACGACACACCCTGCGTCGGTCTCATCTGCCCAGCACCGCCTCTATGACCTTCTTTGCAATCGGAGCGGCGATGGTGTCGCCGGATCCTGACTGCCCTTGTCCACCGCCGTCTTCGACGAGGACCGCTACTGCCACCTCGGGGTCGTCCGCCGGCGCGAAGCCGGTGAACCACAACGTGTAAGGCTTGTTCCCGTTCTCGGTCGTGCCGGTCTTCCCGGCCACATCGACCCCGTCTATTCTTGCACCCTGAGCAGCCCCGTTCGAGACGCTGGCGACCATGGATGCCGTGATCTGATCCGCGATCGTCCCATCGAACGCACGGCCGAACTCGGAGTCGTCGTACGCCCTGACCACCGAGAGGTCGTTGCCGATCACGGTGTCGACCAGACGGGGGTTCATGACGACGCCGTCATTGGCGATTCCGGCCGCGACCATCGCGATCTGCAGCGGCGTCGCGGTGACCTGTCCCTGGCCGAATCCGGTGAGCGCGGTCTGCGCGTCGTCGAGTGCCCGGGGGTAGCTCGACGGCGTCGATTCCAGCGGCGTCGAGAAGCTCGTGTTGAAGCCGAACCTCTCGGCCATCGCGCGGATCGCGTCGTCGCCGAGCTCGACGGCGAGTTCGGCCATCGGGATGTTGCAGCTCAGCCGGATCGCCTCGGAGATCGTCACGGTGTCGCCGCTGCCGCACGTGCCGCCCCAGGCGTTCGCCACGGTGTTCGTGGAGCCGGGGAGGGTGTAGCGCGCGGGGTTCGGCAGGGTCGAGTCGGGAGTCCAGTTGCCGGACTCGTACGCTGCGGCGGCCACGACGAGCTTGAACGTCGACCCCGGAGGGTTGAGGTCGCCGGCGATGGCCCGGTTCGAGAGCGGCTTGGTGGGGTCGTCGACGAGCTGGTCGTAGGTCGCGTTCGCGGCGTCC
The DNA here is from genome assembly GCF_001423485.1 of Microbacterium sp. Leaf320. Classification (GTDB taxonomy): domain Bacteria; phylum Actinomycetota; class Actinomycetes; order Actinomycetales; family Microbacteriaceae; genus Microbacterium. The sequence goes on along the minus strand of NZ_LMOD01000002.1, from coordinate 539,570 downwards.
GCGTCGTGGGTCGCGAGCTGGTTCGTGTCGAATCCGGGGGTCGAGACCATCGCGAGGATGCGCCCGGTCTTCGGCTCGATCGCCACGACCGCGCCGTTGAGTCCGTCGAGCGCCTGGTACGCCGCGGTCTGCGCGGCGGTGTCGAGCGACAGCTCGACGCTGAATCCGCTCTGCGGCTGGCCCGACAGGATCCGCTCGATCTCGGCGAAGAACGCGCTCGAACCGGTACCCGAGAGGTCGGCGTTCATGGCCCGTTCGATGCCGGTGGCCGACTGCAGAGCCGGGTTGAAGTACCCGGTCACGGGCGCCCACACCGAGGCATCCGTGTAGACGCGCTGGAACTGATAGGTGTCGTCCGACGGGGTGGAGGAGGCGATCGCGACATCGTCGACGATGATCGACCCTCGCTGGATCTCGTAGCTGTCGAGCAGTGTGCGCTTGTTGTGGCTGTTCTGACCGAGGGCATCGGCCTCGACGACCTGGATCCAGCTGGTCGCCGCGAAGAGCGAGATGAACATGAACAGCATCACGATGCTGAGACGGCGGAGTTCTTTGGTCATGCGACGCCCCCTTGCAGGAGTCGGTCGTTGAGCGAGCGGAGCGAGACGAAACGCCCTGACAAGGAACGCATCAGCCGATCACCGCCCTGGGTTGGCTGCGGACGCCGTCGGAGATGCGCAGCAGGATCGCGACGATCAGCCAGTTGGCGACGAGCGAGGAACCGCCGGCGGCGAGGAACGGGGTGGTCAGACCGGTGAGCGGGATGACCCGGGTCACGCCGCCGACCATGATGAACACCTGCAGGGCGATCGTGAACGAGAGACCGGTGGCGAGGAGCTTGCCGAAGTCGTCCTGACCCGCGAGCCCGATGCGCACTCCGCGGCTCACGAACACCATGTACAGGCAGAGGATGGCGAAGAGCCCGATCAGCCCGATCTCCTCGCCGAGGCTCGTGATGATGTAGTCGCTGTGCGCGAGCGGGGTGACGGCCGGACGGCCCTGGCCCCACCCGGTGCCGAGCAGACCGCCGTGCGCGAGGCCGAACAGGCCCTGCATGGGCTGGTATCCGGCGCCGTCGGGGTCGACCTTGTCGGGGTCGAAGAGGAACAGCCAGTTGGTGAAGCGGCCCTGCACGTAGCTGAGGATCTGGGTCGCGACCGCGACGCCCGCGGCGACGAGACCGAGACCGATGAGCACCCAGCTGGTCTTGCCGGTGGCGACGTAGAGCATCGCGACGAACATGCCGAAGATGAGCGTTCCGGTGCCGAGGTCGCGCTGGATCACGATGATGCCGAGCGAGATGGCCCAGACCACGAGCACCGGCCCGAGCTCGCGCATGCGCGGCCAGGTGATGCCGAGGAACTTCGTGCCGACCGACGTCAGGCTCTCTCGCGTGCGCACCAGATAGCCGGCGAAGAAGATCGCGAGGCAGATCTTCGCGAGCTCGCCAGGCTGGAAGGCGAACATGCCGCCCAGCGAGACCCACACCGCGGCGTTCGCGTCGGGGATGCGGAGTCCCGGCACGAACGGCAGCAGGAGCAGCAGGATGCCGGAGAGGCCGAAGATGTACGTGTACCGGAACAGCACACGGTAGTTGCGCAGCATGATCACGACGGTGATCGCGCCGGCCAGCGAGATGGCGGTCCAGGCGAGCTGCTTCGTCGAGTACGCGTTCCAGCCCGTGAGGGACTTCGCGATGTCGATGCGGTAGATCATCGCGATGCCGAGGCCCGTGAGCAGGGTCGCGATGGGCAGCAGGAAAGGATCGGCGGCGGAGGCGACCGCCCGCAGCACGAAGTGGACGGCGAAGGCGAGAACGGCCAGGCCGCCGCCGATCGCGAGGATCATCGGGTCGATCAGGCCGAGTGCGCCGAGCTGCACGAGGGTGAGGGCCGCGCCGCTGATCGCGACGGCGAAGAGGAGCAGCCAGAACTCGCGGTTGCGCTGCGTCTGCGGCATCCGCATGCGCTTGAGCGCCTTGATGACGCTGGTGTCCGCCGTGACGTCGGTGGTCATCCTGCGTCCTCCGTCGGGGTCGGCAGGGGAGTGGGCAGCGGGGTCTCGCCGATGACGCGGTCCGCGCCGGCCTGCAGCCTCGCGACGATCGCCTCGGCGTCGGAGAACGAACGGGCGGTGATCGTGCGCTCGACCGAATCGCGCTGGTAGGGAGGCAGGTTCGCGAGCAGGATGTCGGTGTCGCGCAGCGGAGTGGACAGGCTGATCGGGCCGATGTTCTGCTGCACACCCTGGTAGATCACGACGCTGTCCTCGTCGGCACCGACGAAGTAGCGGGTCTGCGTCCAGCTGTAGGCGGCGAAAGCGGCGAAGGCGAGCATCGCGAGGACGACCAGCATCCCGGCGATCCATCCGAAGCGGCGACGCTTGGCACGCCGGCGATCCTCTTCGATGAGCTCCTCGAGGTATTCGGGAGCCGGCTCGAAGTGGCTGGGTTCGTTCGCGGCCTGACGCACCGGGTGCAGCCAGTTGCCGCGCGGCGCGCGCACCGGCGGCACCGTGACGTTGGCGGGGTTCGACGCCGAGCCGACGATCGTCGCCGTGCCCGAGTGCATGGCGTGCTGGCCGCCGACCTCGACGAGGACGATGGTGACGTTGTCGGGCGCTCCGCCGTCGAGAGCCTGCTTCAGCAGGTTGTCGGCCGTGCGCCCCGGGGCCATGCCCATGCGCATCGCCTTGAGGATGTGCGCCTCGTCGACGACTCCCGAGAGGCCGTCGGAGCAGAGCAGCCAGCGGTCGCCCGGCTGGGTGTGCATGACGAAGTTGTCGAGCTCCGGATCGGCATCCATGTCGCTGAGCACGCGCATGAGCACCGAACGGCGCGGGTGGTAGCGGGCCTCTTCGGGCGTGATGCGCCCCGAGTCGACGAGTCGCTGCACGAAGGTGTGGTCGGCCGTGATCTGCGTCACCGCGTCGTCACGGTAGAGGTAGATGCGCGAGTCGCCGATGTGCCCGATGACCGCATAGTCGTCGACCATGATGATCGCGCTCAACGTGGTGCCGAGGCCGGCGAGCTCTGGACGGTCCTTCGCGGCGCGGATCAGATCACCGGCAGCCGTTGTCGCCGCGGCCTGCAGTGAGGCCTGCGCGTCTTCGACCGACGTGTACGGCTGGTCGAGCGGCTCCATCCGGTGGATCGCGATGCTCGAGGCGACGTCACCGCCGGCGTGACCGCCCATGCCGTCGGCGACGACGAAGAGGTTGGCGCCGGAGTACCCGGAGTCCTGGTTGTTGGAGCGGACCTTCCCGGTGTGGGAGATCGCGGCGCTCGAGCCTTCGAAGACCATGCCGGGGTCAGGCTCGCAGCTCGAAGGTCGTGGCGCCCACCTTGATCGGAGTGCCGAGAGCGAGACCGACCGGACCGCCGGTCACCCGCTGGCCGGCGACGAACGTGCCGTTGGTCGAGTCGAGATCCTGGATGGCCCAGCTGTCGCCGCGCAGCAGCAGGCGCGCGTGGTGGCTGGAGGTGTAGTCGTCGCGGATCACGAGGGCGGATTCGCTCGAGCGGCCGATCGTGAGGGTATCGGTGCCCAGCGGGAGCTCGAGCCCGGCCTTGGGGCCCGAGGTGATCACGAGCCGTTTGGCGGTCGCGACGGTCGCAGGACCGGTGCTGGGCTTCGCCGACGAGGGTCGGGATGCCGCGGGGGCGGCTGCCGGAGCCGGCGCCGGAGTCGCCGCAGCGGCCTCGGCCGGGAGCTTGCGCACCTTCATGCCGAAGAGGTCGGCCCGGAGCGAGTAGACGACTCCGAACACGAAGAACCACAGCAGCAGCAGGAAGCCGATGCGCAGCAGCAGCAGGACGAGTTCGCTGGGAGTGCTCACGAGAGGGCTCCGAACGCACGGGTCGCGTCGTCGTCACGCGGCCGAGGAGGGCGTGACGGGGTGGCGACGGGAACGATGCGGAACACCAGATCGGTGCGTCCGATGGTGATGGTGGTGTCGGTGGGGAGTGCGGCTTCGCGCACCTTGTCGCCGTTCACCTTGGTGCCGTTGGTCGAGCCGAGGTCGCGCATCATGGCGCGCTCGCCGTCCCAGAGGACTTCGACGTGCTTGCGGCTGGATCCGGCATCCGCGATGGTGATGTCGGCATCCGTGCCCCGGCCGATGACCGTGCGGGCGCGGGTGATCGAGTGGCGACGTCCGTCGACGTCGATCACGGCCTGCCAGTTGACTCGGCCCTCGACCGTGCCCGAGCTGACGTTGACCGTGCCGGTGGCGATCTTGTCGTCGCCCTCGAGGCTGATGGAGAGCGGACCCGAGAAGCTGTAGCCCTGCGACTTCGCGTGCTTGGTGAGAAGTGCGTGCAGCTCGTCTGTGAGGGCGCCGCCCAGGCTCAGCATGCGGTCGGCGTCATCGGTGCTCAGACGCACGACGAAGCTGTTGGGCGCGATGATGCGGTCCCTGCTCACCACAGCCGCTTTGGTGTCCGCTTCGCGCCGAAGGGCCGAAGCGATCTCCACGGGCTGGATGCCGCTGCGGAAGGTCTTCGCGAAGGCGCTGTTCACAGCGCGCTCGAGACCCTTCTCAAAGCTGTCAAGTAGTCCCACTGGGCTCCTCTGGCATGCCGACCGGTAGGGACATCGTAGCCAGGTGTCCTGGGTGAACGCCGTCGCAGGGCGGGAGAACCCCGAGATTCCGGGGGAGTGGGGGAGGGCGTGGTGCTCTTGTGGCGGCGTCTCGCGGTGGTCTTTTGTTCGCCGTTCGGGAGGAGATCTGCGTCTGGGGAGGAGGAATCCGGGGAGATTCTCCTCCCGTGAGGCAGAAGTCCTCCGGAAGGGATGCTCGGGTGCGGCCTCGGTTTCTTCGTGGGGCGGATCGCGTGATATCTTTGGGAAGTTGAGTTCTTCGGAGCCCGACAGACTCGCGCGAGTGGCGGAATGGTAGACGCGCTGGCTTCAGGTGCCAGTGTCCTTATGGACGTGGGGGTTCAAGTCCCCCCTCGCGCACAGCGAACAGTAGATGTGAAGATGGCCCGGTTCCTTTCAGGAAGCCGGGCCCTCTTCGTCCCGTCGAGGCTCGATGCCTGAGGCGTCCGGGAGGAACGCCACAGTTATTCCTGGAACGGATGAAGCCTGAGGACCGAGCACTCGATTCGACCGGGGACGACAGCGGCTTCACCTTCGTCGGTGACGCAGGTCGTGAGTTCCGAGGGCGCTGATCCCGGAGTGGGGGTGGCGGAGAGTTCGTCGTTGTCAGCGAACGCCCCACCCTCCCACATCTGAGTGCAGAGAGCTTCAGCATCTTCGATGGCGATGACGCCGTCCGGTGTGGCAACGCTCGCCGCTGCACCGGACAGCGTGCCGTCGGGGTTCCGATACGGGCCTTCCAGACAGTGCACGACACTGGTCTCGCTGACCGGGCGCTCCTCGAGGAGGACGACCGCCGCGACGCCTGCTCCCGCCACCGCGAGGATCCCGCCGGCGATTGTGAGGCGACCCCAGATCGTGTTCCACCACTTGGGGCGCGCGAGATCGCGGCGCATCTGCTCGATGAGGAGGTCTTGCACTTCCCGGTGGTGCGGCATCCGGTCACTCATGCGTTCGCCTCCTCTGGTCTCGGAGCATACTCATGCAGCTCACCGCGAAGCCGCGCCTTCACACGCGACAATCGCGATTTGACGGTTCCTTCCGGAACGCCGAGAACGACTGCTGCTTCGGCGAGCGGAAGCTCATGAATGATGCAGAGGATCACGACACTTGCTTCGCGAGGATTCAACTGGCGCAGAGCCTCACGCACGCTCTCCGAGATCTTCAGAGAGTCCATCGCGCGAGCGACTTCGTCTGCATGGTCCGCAACGTCTTCGTCGTGGGGGATGCGGTGCAGCAGTCGTTGATACCGACGGCGCGAGCGCAGACTGTTCTTCGCCGCGAACGAGGTGGTCGCCAAGAGCCATGGCAGGACGGATCCGTCGACGATGCGGACTTTGTCGCGCCGTCGCCAGAGTTCGAAGAACGCGGTCGCCGCGACTTCTTCGGCGTCCCAGCTGGTGTGCATGAGCACGAGTGACAGCCGAAAAACGGGCATCTGGTGTCGGTCGTGAAGCATCCGGTAGGCCGGTTCGTCGCCGCGCGAGAGGCGAAAGAGGAGCTCGCCGTCGCTCGGCCCGCCGGGTTCCGACACGATCTCACCTCACACGTCACGGTCGATCTCCTGACCTGAAGCGAGTCTACGTGGCGCGAGGGAGCGGAGCCCTCTCTGCCCTTCACTCCCGCATCGCGCGCAAAGCGCTCAGGATGGCGGTGCTCAACTCCTCGGGATGCTCGGTGCCGAGCACGCGGGAGCGATCGCCGACCGCGGTCACCCTGACCGCAGCGCCGGCAGACCACAGCAGGAACTGCTCCGAGCCCGCGAGGCGCCAGCCCACGCCACCGGCCTGGGTGACTGTGATCTCGATCACCTCGACCCGATCGACCTCGGAGAGGGGCAGGTGGATGACGCGGAACGGCGTCAGGCGGCCATCGATGTGCGTATCGCTCACCGCGATCGTGATGCGTCGGGTGATCCCCAGGAGTCCGGCGGCGAGGATGAGGAAGAAGCCCACGACGAGCAGAGCGATCGTCCACGCGCCGACCTCATCTGCGCGGCCGATCGCGACGGGCGCTGAGATCGCGGTGACGACCACGAGGAAGACGAGTGTCAGCGCGCCGGCGACCGCCAGCCAGCGCGGTCCGATGAGGGTTTCACGGAACGGCTCGGCGGATCTCATCGCTCCAGTCTCTCCCGCGGGCGAGATCTAGCCGGCAACCTCGTGTGACGCGTCCGCGATCGATGCGAGGCGTCGAAGCTCCGCGACGTGCTCCCGAAAGGCGTGGCGCCCGGCGGGCGTGAGCGAGAGCAAGGTGCGCTGACGGGCGTTCCGCGTGACCTTGTCGATGCGGAGGTAGTCGACCTGTTCCAGAGCCTTCGCGTGCTTGGAGAGCACCGAGTCGGAGACCTTCAGTCGCTCACGCAGAAACGAGAACTCCGCGTGGTCGACGGGCGCGAGCAGACCGCACAGCTCGAGCCGCGTGACGGCGTGGATGGCCGGATCGAGACCGCTCACATCGCCTCCTGCGTCCGGAGTCGGCGACGCCAGACGCGCATCCAGATGAAACCCGACGCGGTGACGGCAATGCACGCGGTCAGACCGGCGTCGATGCTGGACCAGATGTCGGTGCTCAGATAGGACCAGAATCCGGTCGCGACGAGAGCCACCAGCATCAGCGCCGTTACCCACCGGGTCGCGCCGCCCGTGTAGCCCGAGACCCACCAGCCGTGAGTTCGCCGCCACCAGGCGATGAACGCGGGCATGACGAGGATGAACGCCACAGCGATAAGGGATGCCCACGGTTGGGGGAGTCCCTGAGAGGCGATGAAGACCCCCGAACCGAGACCCAGGGCCACGTGGTACCAGCCCTCACCACGGGGCGCGTCGCTGTATGTCGTGGCCACTGCGTCGAGGCGGGCCAGGGTGGCGTGAGGATCATCCCGTTCACTTTCCATACTGGAAAGCTAGCCCTCACTTTCCAATATGGCAAGTCCCTCTCGATCAGGGAGCCGTCGACCCGCCCTCGGGGAGCGCCCACGCGGTCACCGACACCGTCGCGCCCTCGACCACATCGCTCTCGATGGGCTTGGAGCCCCGCGCCTCACCCTCCAGAACGGCAGCCCAGACTGTTCGCGCCACGAGGGTGCCTTGCGTCGAGTTCGCATCCCACCCGAGGTATGCGACCGCCGACGAACCGGCCGGGATCTCGATCAACGCCGGTCCGGGATCGGGTGCCATGAAGGAGGCTCCTCGCTCGATAGTGACGTTGAGGAGGTGGTCGTTCTGATCGCCGAAGGCGACGTCGGGATATCCCTCGATGGTGCAGGGGGTGTCGGAGAAGTTCATCAGCTCCAGCCTCATGCCGCGGTGCCCGGTCGCGCCACTGACATCCCCGATGAGCACCATCGCACGCTCGGGGGTGCATGCGCCGTCGCCGATGACCCCGCCGCCCTCGACCTGCTCTGGAACCGGCTCGCCAGGAGCATCCGGATCGGGCCGCACGGAGCCATCTGCCGGAGCGGGCTCGCTCGCGGCGGACTCGGCGCGCAGTTGCACCTGGGTGGCTTCGTCTCCGAGCACCTGTGCCCCGCCGAGCAGCACGAGTCCGGCGAGGGCTGCCGCAGCATAGATCGGCCACCCCCGACGACTCGGGGTCTCGACTGCACCGCGCGCATCATCACGACGAGCCAGGCGGTGGGCGATCAGAGCGGGCACCCAGCCGTAGATCAGACCCCAGTACGCGCCGACGGCCGCACGGGAACCCAGCTCGAGCGCCCACATCGCCCAGCCGTCGGTGACGAGGCTTGCGAACACGAGCACGACGTCGATCGTGAGGCCGGCTGCCGCACCCGCGACCACTGTGGCCAACCACACCGTGGCGACGGAGCGTTCCGCCCCGCGAACGATCTGAAGGATCGCGGCGTGCACGAGGGTGACCGCGACCGCCCCGGCGATCGGAAGCAGCACCGGCCAGGGGAACGCCCACGACCAGATGTACGGCGTGACGCCGGCCGGAAGCACCACCTGCTGAACACGGGAGAGGCGTGTCAGTGACACCGCCGCCGACAGCAGCACGACGATGAGCCATAGGGCTCCGACCGTCGCGCTGATCATCCAGACGCGCTTCTTGGATCCGACCACGCTCGAATGCACCCCCACCATGCCGCGAGCCTATCGAGGTGCCGACAGCGCGGATGCCGCGAAGGGGTGGCAGACAGCCCCTATGAGCCGGGCGAGGTGATCAGCGAGGTCTCGACGCCGCCCGGCGAGCCGATGGACTTCATCCCGGCCGGGGTCGTCGGCTACACGCTCTGGGACCTGCCGCGGCCCTGAACGCACCTTGGAGTACCCCGCACAGGTCCTGTGAATCCGGCTCTCCGTTTTGAGATGCCGTGCTCCCCGTGATGGTGTGAACCAGTGCGACGGCCAGAATTCCCCCCGACCGACTCGACTCCGGACCCCACTCCCGACTCCCCCGAGGCGACCCGACCTCGCCGTCGGCGTGGAAAGGTGATCGGCTGGATCAGCGCGCTCATCGTCGTGGCCCTGGTCGCCGTCGGGGCGATCGCCTACGCGCAGCTGCAGGGCAATGTCAGCACCGCACCACTGCGCTCCGACGACGGCGACGGCGAGCCGGAACTCGCGACCGGAGACCTGAACATCCTCGTGCTCGGGTCCGACACCCGGGCACTCGCATCGGGTGGATTCGGCGAGGATGACGGCAGTCAGCGCAGCGACGCCATGGTGCTCGTGCACATCTCGAGCGACAGCTCGCGGATCGATGCGGTGCAGCTGCCGCGCGACACGCTCGCCGACCTGCCCGCCTGCGAGGACATCGGACGAGGGTCCTACGACGGCGGCTACGGGATGCTGAACTCCGCATTGGAGTACGGGCCCGCCTGCTCGGTCGCGGCGGTCGAGCAGCTCGCCGGCGTGACGATCGACCACTTCGTGCAGATGGACTTCGAAGGCTTCATCGGCGTCGTCGACGCCATGGGCGGCATCGACGTCTGTCTCCCGGAAGCCCTGACCGACGGGCACGCGCAACTCGATCTGCCCGCCGGCGCGCAGTCGATCGACGGCACCCAGGCTCTCGCACTGGCACGCACCCGGCATGCGCTCGCCGAAGGCAGCGATGTCGCACGCCTCGGGCACCAGCAGATGGTGCTGTCGGCGATCGTGCAGAAGGCGACGAAGTCCGATGTGCTGGTGCGCCCCGATCGTCTGTACGCGTTCCTCGACGCCGCCACCTCGTCGATGACGGTCGACCCCGGTCTCGGTGCTCTGACCGATCTGGCCGGCCTCGCCGCGCGGGTCGCGAACGTCCCCATGAGCAGCGTCACCTTCCTGACGATGCCCACGACAGAGGCCCCGGAGGACGCCGACCGCGTCGTGCCCACCGCAGACGCCGACGTCATCTTCCGCGCTCTCAGCGACGACGTTCCCGTCGTGCTCACGACGGATGCCGTCGAACCGGATGCGACGGTACGCACCACTCCCGTCGAGATCCTCAACGGCGCGGGTGTCGCCGGTCTCGCATCACGCGTGTCCGAAGACGCCACCGCCTACGGATACACGGTGTCGGGGCTCGCCAATGCGGAAGCCGTCGATGCCACGACGATCGTCGCCGCCGACACCCCCGAGGCGCAGGCGACGGCGCAGGCACTCGCCACCGAGCTCGGCATCGGCGTGACGGTCACGGTCGGCGACGTCGACGGCGTGCAGCTCCTGCTCGGCGCCGACTACGAGAGCCTCACGTCCCAGCCGCAGGCCACACCGGCACCGTCACGCCCGGTCGACGCCGTCAACCGCAGCGCCGACACCGACCTCTGCGCAGGCTGATCCGCACGGATGCGGTCGGCGACCGCATCCGTTCGTTCCGTCAGCGCCCGAGATCAGTGCCCGAGATCGGCGGCTGTCGGGACGACCGTGGCGTAGAGGTCGGCGATGCCGGCGAGAGCCGCGCGGTGCAGCTGCTCTGCGGGAACGTCTCCGGCGACCGACGGAAGACTGCGGGTGGCGGTCGCGGCGGCGACGACGGTGGGCCGGTTGCCGCGCAGGAACGCGCCCTCGGTCGTGTAGGTCACGCACATGTGCGTCATGAACCCGGCGATCACGACGTCTTCGTGACCCGCGGCGTCGACGAGGTCGCCGAGTTCCGTGCCCACGAACGAGTTCGGCGCCTTCTTGACGACCACGGCCTCGCCGTCGCGCGGAGCGACGCGCTCATGGATCGCCCCGATGTCCTCGCGGATGTCGTACGCCGATCCGGCGCCGCCGTCGTGCTGCACGTGGATGATCGTCGACCCTGATTCGCGGGCCTGGGCGAGCAGGTCGGCCGCGGCGTCGAGAGCCGCGTCCCAGCCCTCGAGCTCCATCTCGCCGCGTGTGTAGGTGTTCTGGAAGTCGACGAGCACGACGGTCGAGGTCGCGAGGGCCGCGGGCTGGTCGGCGACGCCGCTGAGTGCGCGGAGTGTGGAGGAGGTGGTCATTCTGGGAGTCCTTGCGATCGGCTGGTCCGCACGATCAGCCGGATGCCGATCGGTGGCGACGATCGCCGCCTGGACTCTTGAAAGTATGTGCGGGGGTGGAGAGCTCCGTCAACGCGGATCGCGGCGGCTCAACGACGTCCAGCGCATTGATCGGAATCCTCGGCCCCGCTCCACTGCGCGGCGGGCAGACTGGAGGGGACTTCCTTTCGTGATCTCAGGAGACGCAATGCCGGAACAGCCTCGTCGAACCCCCAGCCAAGCAGTCCTCACCGTCGAGCAGGTGGAGCAGATCAGCCCTGACCTGGTGCGGATCACGGCAGGCGGCGACGGGTACGAGGACTTCACGGACAACGTCTACACCGACAAGTACGTCAAGATCCTCTTCGCCGACCCGAGCCATGCGCTCACCCCGCCGTACGACCTGGCGCAGCTGCGCGAAGAGAGCCCCGAGAAGCTGCCCACCCGGCGCACCTACACGGTCCGCTCGGCCGACCCGGAGCAGCGCCGACTCGTCATCGACTTCGTTGTGCACGGCGACGAGGGTGTCGCGGGGCCCTGGGCCCGACAGGCGCAGCCAGGCGACACGATCGTCGTCAGCGGTGCGGGCGGCGGCTACCTCCCCGAGCCCGAGCTGCCGTGGCACCTGCTCATCGGCGATCACACGGCTCTGCCCGCGATCTCGTCGGCCATCGAGGCGATGCACGCGGATGCGGTCGGCCACGTCGTCCTGAGCGTGGCGGATGCGGCGGACCGCATCCTTCCCGCAGTCCCCTCGGGCGTGACTCTGCGCTGGACCGAGACCGACGACGAACTGCTCGCCGTGCTCGCCCACCTGCCGTGGGCTGACGGCCATCCTGGCGTCTTCGCGCACGGAGAGCGCGGGACGATCAAAGAGGTCCGTGCCCTGCTCAAGCAGCGCGATGTTCCGCGAGAGCGACTGTCGATCTCGGCCTACTGGGCGCGAGGCCGCGCCGAAGATCAGTTCCAGGCCGAGAAGCGCGAGCCCATCGGGCAGATCGAGTAGGGGTCTTTCCGCGCCTCAGAACCCTTCGGGCTCGCGAGGCGTGTACGCGGCCTGCAGCGTCTTCAGCTCAGAATCCTCGAGATGGATGCCGACGGCGGCGACCGCATCGTCGATGTGACTTGCCTTCGTCGCGCCGACGATCGGTGCAGTGACGGCGGACTGCTGCGCGACCCACGCGAGCGCGATCTGCGCGCGGGAGACGCCGCGCGCCTCGGCGACGTGCGCGACCGCATCCACGATCGCGCGATTCGACTCCTCCTCGCGGCGGTACAGAGTCGCACCGAAGGCATCCGTCGCGGTCCGCGCGGTCTTCTCGTCCCAGTCGCGCGTGAGCCTGCCTCGCGCCAGGGGCGACCACGGCAGCACGCCGACACCCGAGTCGAGGCAGAAGGGGTGCATCTCGCGCTCCTCCTCACGCTGCAGCAGGTTGTACTGGTCCTGCATCGAGACGAACCGCGCCCAGCCGTTCCGGTCGGCTGCGTGCTGCGCCTTCGCGAACTGCCAAGCCCACATCGACGAGGCGCCGATATACCGGGCCTTGCCCGAGCGGACGACGTCGTTCAGCGCCTCCATCGTCTCTTCGATCGGCGTCTGAGGGTCCCAGCGGTGGATCTGGTACAGGTCGACGTGGTCGGTGCCGAGTCGCTTCAGGCTCGCATCGATACCCGACAGGATGTGCACACGGCTCAGCCCCGCCTGGTTCGCACCCGGGCCCATGCGCCCGTGCACTTTTGTCGCGATCACGATCTCGTCGCGCCGCGCGAAGTCGGCGAGCGCCCGGCCGACGAACTCCTCGCTCGTGCCGTCGGAGTACACGTCAGCGGTGTCGAACGTGGTGATACCGGCCTCGAGCGCCTGCCTGATCAGCGGGCGGCTGGTCTCCTCGTCGAGCGACCACCCGTGCGCCCCGCGGTCCGGTGCGCCGAAGCTCATGCATCCGAGGACGACCTTCGAGATCCGGAGTCCCGTGCTGCCGAGCCTCACGCTGTCTGATGTGTCGAGCATCCGAGATCTCCCTCGAGTCGTGGTCTGAGGTCGATGCTCTCACGGGGTGCGCCTGGCGGGGCGCTTCGGTCAGCTGAATCTGAACAGCAGGATGACCAGGCCGAACCAGATGACCTGCCCGAGAAAGGGCACCCAGACCACGAGGAGGACAGCGAGCCCTCCCTTGACCAGGTCGCTGCGTCGGACGAACGCGGCCAGGGCGATGGCGGCGCCCTGCACGACTGTCATGAGGCCGGGAACGACGAGGGGGAGGTGCTGGATCCACGTCAGCACCGCCGGAAAGAGAGTCGAGATCGCGGCGGCGGCCGCCGCGAGCCCGATCACCAGAGTGATGACCTCTGCAGTGATCTCGACGCGCTTCGTCCGGCGCTCCACGACCGTCATCTCGGCGTCCACGACGGCGAGCCTAGAGCCGGATGCTGGGAGCTGCCGGCGCTTGCGGAAGTCATCGAGTCGCCCTCCGCCGAGGAAGTCAGGCGGTGCGACGGCGACGCGACATCATCAGGACTGCTCCGACGATGAGCAGAAGGATGCCGGCGCCCATCGCGCCGACGGGGACCTCGGCGCCGCTGCGGCGAGTGCTGCCGCGCTCGCCGCAGCGGCGCTCGCTCGGCGGGCGACTCAGCGCGAGATAGGCGTCTCCGAGGCGACCACCTCACCCGTCATCGGCAGAGCGCCGAGGATGCGCGGACGACCGTCCAGCCACTCGACGCCGATTCCCTCGGCTGCCAGCCCTTCCAGGCGGATCGCGATGTCGAGGAGCGGGAGGGCGAGGTCGCCGAAGCGCGCGGTGACCACGGAGTCGAGTCGGTCTGCCGTCGTGGCGTGGATGAAGCCCGCGTCGTCGAGATGCACACCCCGGGTCGATACGACGTACTCGCCGAACGCTCGGCTCATCTCCCAGTCATCCTGGATGGCGATGTGGTGGATCAGGTCGGACACGGTCACTCCTTAAATGAAACGGTTACGTAGCATTATTGCTAGAGTAACCCTATGACCGGAAAACGAGGTCGGCCCTCCGCCGCCGAGGCCATCGCGCGGGACGAGCGAGTGATCGACGTCGTGATCGCGCTGCTCACTGCGGAGGGGTTCGAGGCCCTGACCTTCGATCGCGTCGCTGCTGAGGCGCACGTCGCCAAGCGCACCCTGTACGGGGTGTTCGGTGACCGCGAAGGCCTCGTGCGGGCGGCGATCCGCAGACAGCATCCCTACCTCGCCGATGCCGGAGAAGGGACGGAGGATCTGCGATCGGCCTGCCGAGCGGTCCTCGTGCAGCTGCTCGGAGACGAAGCGATCGGCATCCAGCGAGCGATCATCGGCGCTGCGGCACAGCATCCGTCGCTCGCTGCAGAGTTCTACGACGACGGGCCTCGTCGTGCCCAGGGCTTTCTCGCCGCGCACCTCCCGTCGGATGCCGCGGTGTCGCCGGAACTCCTCTTCGCCACACTCCTCGGAGAGCCGCATCGTCGTCGGCTCCTGGGGCTCGCCGGTGCCCCGACCGCGGCGCAGGTCGACGTGCAAGTAGACGGTGTGCTGCGCGTTCTCGGCCTGCAGGCCTTCGCCGATGATCCGGCGGGTCGGGAATCTTCCTCGTCCTGAGCGGAGCTGTCAACCGCCCTGCGCTCGCCGCGGTTCGCACGGATCATGGTGATTCGGACGAAACCAGAGGAGGGCACCATGTCGAACATCGACGCTTTCGCCAACAGCTTCCCCCCGAACATGCCGGGCATCCCGCCGGTCGACGACTTCACCGACGGCACGTTCCCGACCGACACGTCGCAGCCGGAGACTCAGGGCGAGGATGCTCTCGAGGCCGAACTGGGCGACGACGGACAGGGCGACCTCGACACCGAGGACGAACCGGATGCCGTCGGCGGAGACGCACCGCACGACCTTCGCGACGGCAGCGAATGAGCGGCACCGAGAACGATGACACCGTCACGCCCGAGGGGGCGTCGCCTTCTGCCGAGCGTGTCGCCGCACTGATCGACGAGCGCGACGGCGATGACCCCGGGCAGGTCACAGACACTCCGGCGGGAGGGGCCGGCGCGGACTCCGGCGGATCCGGTGCGGTGCGCGTCGATCCCTCGTCGGAGTCGTCCGTGGCTGACGAATCGGTGCACAACGACGAACCGGGCGTGGGCACCCGCCGCTCGGAGCACTGACGGCGTCGTGGGCGCAGCGCCCGGGAGGAAAACTGCGCGTCGGGAGGGGAGAATCCGAGATTTCCTCCTCCCTAAGCGCAGTTCCCCTCCCGAGGCGCAGGCGCGAGTGCGCAAGCGTCCGAGGCAGCGTTCTTCCGAAGCGCGAGAAGCAGTCGTAGGCTTCTGCGGGTGAGCGACGCACTGGATGACGGGCCCTTCTTCCACGGCACCAAGGCAGACCTGAGACCGGGCGACCTGCTGACGGCGGGGTTCCACTCGAACTACCGCCCCGAGGTCGTGATGAACCACATCTACTTCACGGCAGTGGCCGATGGGGCCGGGCTCGCGGCCGAGCTCGCGCCCGGCGACCGGGATCCGCGCGTCTACGAGGTCGAGGTGACCGGCGAGTTCGAGAACGATCCGAACGTGACCGACAAGAAGTTCCCAGGCAACCCGACCCGGTCGTATCGCAGCAGCGCGCCGCTGCGGGTGGTCCGCGAGGTGCACGACTGGACCCGTTTGACGCCCGAGGCACTCGCCATCTGGCGGGAGCGGCTCGCCGCCATCCGCGACGACGAGCACGGCGAGATCATCAACTGAGCGCTGAGTGCGGCACACTGCAGGACGCAGGCACGGATGCAGGACGGAATCCGCAGTTCGATCCTGCGCACGTGCGGCGGTCCTGCAGTCGTACCGGAATCGGCCGAGCTGTGAGCCGGGTCAGCGGCGGGTGATGCGCCGTGCGAGGGCGGCGAGTACGCGGTCGATCACGACGAACACCAGGCCGACGACGACGAGAGCCAGCGTCAGCGCCACGATCCACTGGGCGACGCCGCCGATTCCGAGAGCGTCCACGTCCATGAACGGATACGGATACTTCTGACCGGGCGTGAACTCCCCGCCGACAGCCCCGTAGATGAAGGCCCACACCAGGTACGCGTAGGGGATGAGCGTCCACAGCAAGGGGTCGACCCACCGGAACGACCCCTTCGGCACGAAGAGCAGCCAATCCACGATCACCAGCAGCGGCGTGATGATGTGGATGAGGTTGTCGGTCAGCGAGAAGATGTCGGAGTCGCCGTCGGCGAACCTCGTCGGCACCAGGACGACCAGATAGATGAGCATTGTGACGGTGATCGCCATCATCACGGCACCGCTTGTTCGGGCGCTCGGGGTAGACGTGCCGGACGGGCCGCGGCGAGCCAGATCCTGAGCGGTGCGGACGACGAGCAGAACGACCCAGACGAGGCAGAGCAGGTTGCTGACCATCGTGTAGAACAGCAGCGTCGTCCAGTTCGGAGCACCGGTCAGCACGTCGGAGTGCCGGATCACGCCGGTGATGATGACCGCGAGCGCGAGGATGCGGTAGACCAGCGCGACCGGACGCGAGTTCAGTGCGGCGTGGGCGAACAGCGGAGTGCGCGAGGGGTCGGAATCCGGGAGGGCGGAAGCCGCGGACGGGGATACAACGGCTTTCGACATACTTCGAGGCTACGCGCCTTCGCCGGGCGTCACTTGCGGCCGCCCCGGGACGCGCTCGACGGATTCCGGTATGGCGATCGTGTCCGGTCGTACGGGCGTGAGCGGTGGGCGAATGATCAGCGCCGCACCGGATCGGAATCGCCGTCGAGGAAGCGCTCGAGGTCGCGCAGCGTGGGTGCGGCCTCCCAGTCGCCCGGTACGAGGCACGCCATCGCGCCGCACGCGTTCGCCCGGCGCAGGATCGCGTCGAGGTCGAGTCCGTCGAGCAGTCCGCTCAGGTATCCGGCGACGAACGCGTCGCCCGCGCCGACGGTGTCGACTGGGATGATCGTGAACCCGGAGCCGGCGACCTCGGCATCCGCGGTGAACACGGAGGCGCCGTCCGGACCGAGTTTCAGCACGGTCGTCGCGCAGTTGGCATCACGCAGGGCCGCGGCGGCATCCGCAGCTGACGAGCCCGGGTACAGGATCGCGAACTCCTCTTCGCCGCCGAAGACGATGTCGGAACGCTCCGCGAGCTCGCGGAGCACAGGCCCGGCGACCGCGGGCGATGCCAGCGCGGAGCGGTAGTTGATGTCGAAGCTGACTATCGCGCCGCCGGCCCGCGCGCGATCGATCGCCGCGTGCAGAGCCGCCCGAGCGGCGTCCGACAGCAGGGGAGTGATGCCGGTGATGTGCAGCAGCGCCGCGCCCTCGACCCACCCGTCGGGCAGGTCGTCCGGATGCAGGCGGGAGCCCGCAGATCCGGCACGGTAGTAGTGCACGGCGGTGGATGCGGCAGATGGGCGCTCCTTCACCATCAGGCCGGTCGCGGCATCCGGGTCGATGATCGCCCGCACGTCGACGCCGTCACCGCGGATCTCGCGTGCCACGCGCTCGCCGAGGGAGTCGGCTCCGACGCGTCCGAGCCAGGAGGTCGAGACTCCGAGGCGAGCGAGCCCGATCGCGACGTTGCTCTCGGCTCCGCCGATGCCCAAGGCGAGCGAGTTCGTGTGCCGCAGAGAGCCGATCTCGGTCGTGCGCACGAGCGCCATGGTCTCACCGAGGGTGACGACAGACGGCGAGGTCACGCGGAGTCCCGCGCGCAGACCTCGACGAATGCCGCAGCCCGCTCGCGCAAGGCGGCGAGGTCTCCGCCGGCGAAGGCGTCGCCGAGCAGCGGGCCGCCCACGCTCACCGCCACGGCACCGGCACGCAGCCAGACTTCCGCTCCGGCGAGGTCGACGCCGCCTGAGGGCACCGCGACCAGGTCGGGGAAGGGCCCGCGAAGGTCCTTGAGGTACGAGGGGCCCACTTGCCCGGCCGGGAACACCTTCACTGCAGACGCACCCGCAGACCACGAGGCGAACAGCTCGGTCGGCGTCAGCCCGCCCGGGACGATCGGCACACCGGCATCCGTCGCCTGCGTGACGAAGTCGCGCGAGGTGATCGGGGTCACGATGTAGGCCGCGCCCACCTCGATCGCCCGCGCCAGGTCAGCGGTGTTCGTGACGGTGCCGATGCCGAGGTCGATCGTGTCGCCGAAGCGCGCGAGCAGGTTCGGGAAATGCTCGAATGTGCCCGGGGTCGTCAGCGTGAGCTCGACACTGCGGATGCCGGCGTCGACGAGCACGTCGAGCACGGCGTCGTAGTCTTCCGCCCGCTTCGCCCGGGCCACGACGATCAGACGTGAGTCGACCGTGCGCTGCGGCAGGGCGACCCGGCGCACCTCACCAGTCATGGACGGTCCCGTCGAGCAGACGGTTCACCGGCAGATACGCCTTGGTGTACTCGTGGCCGGCCGCGGCATCCTCATCGAGGTCGACACCGAGTCCGGGCTTGTCGCCGGGGTGCAGGAAGCCCTTGTCGAACGTGAACGACGTCTGGAACACCTCGAGCGTCTGCGCGTTGTGCGGCATGTACTCCTGGATGCCGAAGTTGTGGATCGCGAGGTCGAGGTGCAGCGCCGCGGCCATGCCGACGGGCGAGATGTCGGTCGGACCGTGGATACCGGACTTGATGCCGTAGATCGCGGCGAAGTCGAGCAGCTTCTTCATGGCCGTGATGCCACCGGTGTGCGTGACCGCCGAGCGCACGTAGTCGATCAGACGCTCGGTGATGAGGGTCTGATAGTCGAACACCGAGTTGAAGACCTCGCCGATCGCGAGCGGCGTCGTCGAGTGCTGGCGAACGAGGCGCAACGCGGTCTGGTCTTCACCGGGGGTGCAGTCCTCGAGCCAGAAGAGGTCGTAGGGCTCGATGTCCTTGGCGAAGCGCGCGGCCTCGATCGGCGACATGCGGTGGTGTCCATCGTGCAGGATGCGCAGGTCGGTGCCGAAGTCCTCGCGGATCTGCGAGAAGATCCCGGGCATGTGGTTGAGGTAGTTGCGGGTGTCCCAGGTCTCTTCGCTCGGGCGGTCGCCCGAGCGCTTGGCGGGCTCGTAGTCGTAGCGCACGCCGGGACCGGCGTTCGAGACGCCGTAGATCTGGCCGAGGCCGGGCACACCCGTCTGCACGCGCACGGCGGTGTAGCCGAGCTCTTCGTATCCGGTGATGGCGTTCTTGAGCGCGGCGTAGTCGGTGCCGGAGGCGTGGGCGTAGACGCGGACGCCCTCGCGGCTGGCGCCGCCGAGCAGCTGGTACAACGGCATCCCGGCCTTCTTGGCCTTGATGTCCCACAGCGCCATGTCGACCGCGGCGATCGCCGCCATCGTCACGGGGCCGCGGCGCCAGTACGGGCCGCGGTAGAGGTACTGCCAGGTGTCTTCGATGCGGTCCTCGTCGCGTCCGACGAGCATCGAGGCGACGTGGTCGGAGAGGTACGAGGCGACGGCGAGCTCGCGTCCGTTGAGTGTGGCGTCGCCCAGGCCGACGATTCCGTCGGAGGTCGTGATCTTGAGCGTGACGAAGTTGCGTCCTGGGCTGGTGATGTTGACGTCGACGATCTCGATGGTCATGTCGTTCTCTCCTGGAAATGCGGGGACGAGGTGCGTGATGCGGGGCGAGGTGGGGGKGCGGACGTTCGGGCGTCCGCACCCCGGGTCGTGATGTGCGGGGCGATCAGATCGCGTCGCGGGGGTCCGTCAGGTCGCGGCCTGCGACCTCCGGCATCCAGATCGAGGCGATCAGCGCGCTCAGCGTGAAGATGAACAGCATGATGATGATCGGGATGAACGAGCCGGTGACGGCCGACACCCACGCGGCGGCGATGACGGGGCCCGCACCGGTCGCGATGATGGCGGCGATCTCACGTGCCATGGCCGTGAACGTGTAGCGGTTGCGCGATCCGAACAGCTCGGGGAGCGTGAGGTTCTCGAGCGACGCGAAGCTCATCACTGCGAGGTTGTGCAGCACGACGTATCCGATGAAGACCTGCAGCGTGACGCCGCTGCTGATCATGGGGATCGTCGGGATGATGATGATCAGCGCGACGATCGACCAGATCATGTACATGCGCTTGCGGCCGAAGCGGTCGCCGAGCCAGCCCGACAGCGGCACGGTGATGAAGGCGACGAGCGACGAGACGATCACGGCGTTGACGCCGATCGAGCGGTCGAGCAGCAGCACGACGGTGATGTAGCTGATCAGGTACGTCTGGATCATGCCCGAGTTGCCGGCCTGGCCGAAGCGCAGCAGGAGGGCGATCGAGAACGCCTTCCAGGGCTTGCGGTTCATCGCCTCGAGCGTGCGAACGTCGCCGGTCTCGGTGGCGAGCTGGATCGTCTCTTCACGCGAGAGGGCCTTGCCGTCGACGACGTCGTCGCGCTCCTCGAAGACCGGGGTCTCCTTGAGGTTGAAGCGCACCCAGATCGCGAAGAGCATGATGATCGCGCTGCCGATGAACGGGATGCGCCATGCCCAGTCGATGACTTCCTGCTCGCTGTATGCGACGAGCAGGATCGCCCAGATGCCGGAGGCGAGCAGGGTTCCGCAGTTCGTGCCGAGCGCGACGAGCGAGGCGATGATGCCACGGCGCTTGGCCGGTGCGTACTCGGCGAGCATGACGCCGGCGCCCGAGATCTCGGCACCCGCACCGAAGCCCTGCGCGATGCGCAGCAGCACGAGCAGGATCGGCGCGAGCACGCCCACCTGGTTGTACGTCGGCAGGAAGCCGATGAGGGTGGTCGCGAGACCCATCAGAAGGATCGTGTAGAACAGCACCTTCGTGCGGCCGGTCTTGTCACCGAGGCGGGCGAAGAAGAACGCACCGACCGGGCGGGCGACGTAGCCGACGCCGTAGGTGGCCATCGCAGCGACGACCGCGACTGCCGGGTTCTCGGAGGAGAAGAACAGATCGGCGAAGACCAGCGCGGCTGCCAGCGAGTACAGCTGGTAGTCCATGAACTCGAGCGCCGTGCCGAGCCATCCCGAGATGGCGGCGCGCACGAGGTCGCGGACCGACCTCTTCTCGGCGGGGTCGGCGGCCGTGGCCGTCGTCTGCGGTTCTGACATGGGAGGTACTCCTTCGGACCAGGAACAGGGTGGGTGCGCGGGGTGGCGCGGAGGGGATGCGGCTAGAGGGACAGCAGGACCTTCGCCGAGGCCGACGAGTCGCGAGCGAGCTCGAAGGCCTTTACGGCGTCGGATGCCGGGAGGACGTGAGAGATGACGGAGTCGAGGGCGTCGGACTCGGCCAGCAGGGCGACCGCGTCGTCGATCTCGGTGGAGAAGCGGAAGGCGCCGCGGATCGTGAGCTCCTTGGCGAGCATCGGGGCGAGGTTCACTCCGATGTCGGCGTTCGGGAGCATGCCGACCTGCACGATGGTGCCGACACGCCGGACTGCACGCACCGCCTGGGTGAGCGCGACCCCGACTCCGGAGCACTCGAAGACGACGTCGTACGACTCGTTCTCGATCGTGTCGCGGCCGACGAGCGAGACCTCGGTCGCACCGAGGGCCTTCGAACGATCAAGGGGCTCTTCGCGCACATCGCTGGCCCCGACGACAGCGGCGCCGGCGTGGAGTGCCGCGGCCACGACGAGCAGGCCGATGGGTCCTGCGCCGATCACGAGCACCCGCTTGTCGGTGATGTCACCGGCGAGGCTGACGGCGTGGATCGCGACGGCGAGCGGCTCGGCGAGGGCAGCACGCTCGAGCGGAAGGGATGCCGGCAGAACGCGGATCATCTGCTCTTCGACGATCAGCAGCTCGGATGCTCCGCCCTGGCGGTGCGGGTTCGCCGCGGCGCTCCCGAAGTAGTCCCCGCCGGGGCGCAGGTGCGGGTGAGCCTCGAGGCCGCTGACCTCGGGGCCATAGCGCGCGGGGTGCACGGTGACGGGGGTGCCGGGAGCCAGGCGGCCCGAAGGGTCGAGGTCGATGACACCGGAGAGCTCGTGACCGGGAGTCAGGGGCTCGCGGATCGTGTACTCGCCGTTGGCGCCGTGGAAGTAGTAGTGCAGGTCGGATCCGCAGATGCCGACGTAGTTCACGCGGAGGCGCACCTCGCCGTCGCCGGGGGTCGGAACCTCGCGGTCTTCCCAGCGGATGTCTTCTTTGCCGTGGATGGCGAGAGCCTTCATGGCTGCAGCTCCTCTGCGCTGATGAGTGATGATGTGCTTGTCTGGGATGCCGAGACGGCATCGGCGATCGCGGCATCGACGCCGCGTCGCTGGATGATGTCGACGAGCTCGCCGACGCGGGCGATGAACGCATCCTGAGATCCGAGTCCATCACCGAACAGGTGCAGCTCGCCGATCACGCGCTGTGCCAGCTCGCGACCGTTGCGTGCGCTCGCCGCGTAGCCCGACAGGCGCTCGCGGGCGCCGTCGGTCATCGCGGCGGCGTGCAGGCCGGGGTCGAAGCCGGGCAGCGGAGCGATGCACGACAGGTATCCGGCGACGGTGAGCGCGATCAGGTGGGGCATCTCGCCCTTGCCGAGCGCGAGCAGTGCGGGTTCGGGAATGCGCTGGCGCAGCTTGACCGATCCGTCCGTTCCGACCTGGCTCGTGCGGTGCCCCAGTGCGCTGTTGGCCCAGCGCTCGAACAGCTCGGCCTCGTAGGCGCGGATGTCGACACCCGAGGGCACCTCGATCGAGGGCTCGTATTCGTCGCGCAGTACGGCGCGTGCTGCGCTCTCGATGCCGTCGAGTCCGATGGCCTCGGGGATCGTGCCGACACCGCTCAGTGCGCCGAGGTAGGCGATGAGGGAGTGCGTGCCGTTGAGCAGCCGCACCTTCATCTGCTCGTAGCGTCCGACCTCGTCGGTGAAGACGGCGCCGCCGGCCTCCCACGCGGGGCGGCCGCCGGCGAAGCGGTCTTCGATCGCCCACATCGTGAACGGCTCGGCGGGCACGGGGATGTCGTCGCGGGCGCCGAGCAGGGTGCTGACGCGGGTGCGCAGCTCGGCGGTGGTCGACGGCACGATGCGGTCGACCATGCTCGAGGGGAACGATACGGCGCGGTCGAGGAACGCGAGCGTGTCTGCGCCCTCGGAACCGGGCAGCTCGTACAGGAACTCGCGGACGAGCTTCTCGGTGTGAGCGCCGTTGGACGACAGGTTGTCGCAGCTGAGGATCGAGATCGGCGCTCCGCCGGCCGCGGCACGGGCCTGCAGGCCTCGCGCGAGCTGGCCGATCGTCGAGCGGGCTGCGCCACCGCGCAGGTCGGAGCGCACGATGTCATCGTCGAGGTCGAGCCGCTGAGTCGCGGGGGAGTAGCTGTAGCCGTTCTCGGTGACGGTGAGCGTCACGATGCGGATGCCGGGGTCGGCGATCTGGGCGACGACGCGCTCGGGCTGCTCGGCGCCGACGAAGGCGTCGGTGTGCACGCCCGGGATCGTGAGCGAGGTGGTGCCTGGCGCGATGGTAGCGACTGAGTACAGCATGTCCTGGGCGTGCATCGCGTCGACGATGGAGCGCGAACGCGAGGCGACGCCGATGATCCCCCAGTCGCCACCGGCTGACTGCAGTGCGGCTGCCGTGTAGACGGCCTGGTGTGCGCGGTGGAAGCTACCGAGGCCGAGGTGCAGGATGCCTGCAGCGGTCGGCGTGACCAGCGGCGAGGCCGTCGCAGAGGTCGTGCGGCTCAGGGCCGGTGCTGGGATGCTCACGCGGTGGCTCCTTCGCTCGGGGCCGCGCACCGCTGAGGGTGATCGGCGTTGATCGTCATGAAAATCAGTGTGCAGTGTTTGTACAAACTTGTCAAGCCGTTTTACATCGGGGGTGAGGATCGTAGGATTGCCTGCGAGGGCGGGAGATCGACATGGCAGCGACGCTGACAGATGTGGCACGGCGTGCCGGCGTGTCCATCGCGACCGCGTCGCGTGCCTTCGGAGAGCCCGACCGTCTCGCTCCGACCACGCTGGGCCGCGTGCTCGAGGCCGCGGGAGAGCTCGGCTACGCGACGTCGCAGTCCGCCACCGCGACCCGCACCTTCGGGGTCGTGGTGCCCGACGTCTCGAACCCGGTCTACGCGACACTGCTCAAGGCGATCCAGGGGCAGGCCTGGCACGGTCGTCATCGCATCGTGCTCTTCGACGCCGATGAAGACCTGCGCCGCGAGCGCGAGCAGATCGAACAGGCTCGCAAGCTCGACGGGATGCTGCTGTGCAGCCCTCGCCTGCCGGACGCCGACGTGCTCGAACTGGTCGGCGACACCCCCTACGTCGTGGTCAACCGCCAGATCGACGGAGCACCCTGCGTGCTGATGGACCCTGAGCACGGCCCCGCACAGGCGATCGAGCACCTCGCAGCCCTCGGCCACACGCACATCGCGTACGCCGCCGGTCCGCGCGGATCATGGGCCGACGTGCGCCGCGCCGATACGGTCGCCCGGGCGTGCGAGCGCCACGGCATCCGCCTCACCGGCCTCAGCCACCACGCCGCCTCCATCCAGGGCGGGCGAGCTGCCGCGGCTCCTGCCGCAGCGAGCGGAGCCACGGCCGTCATCGCCTACAACGACCTCGTCGCCCTCGGCCTCGAGGCAGGACTCCTCGAACTCGGCAAGCGCTGCCCCGCCGACATCAGCATCGTCGGAATCGACGACATCGACCTCGCGGGTGCGGTCACCCCCGCTCTCACGACGGTGCGGATGCCGATCGAGCGCAGCGGAGCCCTCGCCGTCGACCTTCTGCTGCAGGCGATGAACGGCACCGCGATCGACGACGTCGTGACCCTCGGCTCGCAGCTGATCGTGCGCGCGTCGACGGCGGCACCTGCGGCCTGACGCCGCTTGCCGGTCGTTGACGAAACGTGCTCCCCGACGTGGTGCGTTTCGTCTCGCTGCTTCGCTGCTCGCTCAACGACCGGGGGCGACGCCGCGCGCGCTCTGGTGTCATTACGCTGAAGATCATCACTGCTGGCATATCAGCATTTCGACGCATGGTTGAGGGACGGCCGCCGACGCATGTCGCAACCCCAGGATGACACCCACTCGCGAACCGGGGACCGGGTGCCGCGGCGCTTCTGGGTCGGGTTGCTCGCCCTCGTCATCTACATCCTGTTCGCTGCTGTGCTGGGCAACATCACCGGCTCATTCGCTCCCGAAGGTGATGTCATGGCGGAGAGGCGAGTGCCGCCGAGGCGATGTCGTCCGGCGATGACCTGGGACCGCTGACGCCGGTGCTGGCGACGATCCAGACGCTTCTCATCGCCCTCGCGATCGCCGGCGTGATCAGCGCCGCGCGGGAAGACCATCGCGCGCGGAAGGCCCGGAAGGCGCGGAGAGTCGCAGCGGACCCGCAGGTTTAGGTCACGTCGCCTCGCTCAGCGGAATGCTCGGCTGATCGCGCCGCCGATCTGGAACAGGGTGATCCACACGATGAAGTTCTGGATCGGGCGCAGGGGCAATCCCACCACCCTTCGCCAACCGGGACGGCGGGACCAAGACGTGGTAATGGACACCTGAGTACCGCCGTTGGTGGGAGCCAAGGTGAACTCCGCGAGAGCCGCATTGCTCCGCGGAGCATCGGGGTACGCGAAGCTCCATGCGATCGTGTCCGGCCGGTGCGCCGCGACGAGCTCGATACGGCGGCGACGGAACTCGGGCTTGACCTTCACGAGCTTCCCATCGGGACGTCGTTCGCGTGCGAGGCCCGTCCACACCGCGCCGGCGGCGGCATCCTGTTCTGCATGCTCGATCGAACCCACACTCATCTGCCACTGGGGAACGTTCGTCGGCTCGGCGAGGTAGTCCCATACCTGTTCGATCGGTGCGGGGACGAAGGTCTCCGTCGACCCTGAGATCCGGCCACTCACCGCGGGCGTGGCCGGCGCGGTCGCCCGCCGGGACGAGTCGACGGCGTCGAGCTGCTCGAGCAGCGCATTGGGACTGGTGCCCAGTCGCTCGAGTACGACGGCGATCAAGCCGCTCGGCTCGGCCACGAGTTCTCGGAGCACCGCAGCGGCGTCGCCCGCCTTGTCCTTCTCGGCTGAGCGTGCGATGAGGTCAGAAGCGCGCTTGCTCCACTCGTACCCGTCGGTCTCGTGGAAGACGATGCGCCCTGCCTCGGGAAACGACGCTTCGATGCCGAGTGACGCCAGTTGTGCTGCGTGCTGTGCTTCGACGGCGCTTCGTGCGGTGCCGAGATCGATGCCGACGTCGCGCAGTGCCCGTCCCGCGGCTTGGTCGTTGATGACGAGGGCGAGGAACAGGTGCTCGATGTCTGCGGTGCGAAGCCCTAGTCGCGATGCTTCTTCCATAGCGGCGAGAGACAGAGACTGGCTCGTCTGAGCGACGCGAACGAACTTGCTCATGAGTTCCTCCTCGAGATCGGGATCGTGGGGTCCACTCGCTTGGAGTGCTTCTTGTGGACGGCCTGCCGGGTCACCCCGAGTGCATCGGCGATCTCCTGCCACTTCATACCCGAGCGGAGGGCAGCCTCGACCTGTCGAAGCTCCAGAGTGTCTGCGAGCACGCGCAACGACGCGACTGCCCGCAAGCCGGTTCTCGGGTCGCTCGTGTCCGCTGCGACCGCGGCGATCTGGGAGGACTCCATGCTGTCAACTTAGGTTGCTATAGGGGGAGTTGTCAACCTTGGTTGCTCTAAGCGTGCCGGCGGTCAGCACATACCGGAATGCTTCTACACACTTCTACATATTTGGGCGTAAAATGGTGTCATGACCACCCAGCCTCTCACGATGTCTTCGACAGTCGCAGCCAGACGAGGCGTCGGCTTCCTCACTTCCGAGGCGCAGGATCGGCCGGTGAAGCTGACCAGCCATGGCAAGCCGGTTGCTGTCGTGGTATCCGCGGCTGAGTACGACGAGCAGCGTCGTCTGCTGCGCGAAGCCGAGCTCAAGGTTCTGAGCATTGCAGCCGGTCTGGTCGCGGATCGCTCGACGATGCTCGGGGTCGATGAGGCGAGGGAGCGACTGCTTGCAGCCGGGTGAACGGTTCCCCGACGATCAGGCAGAGGTGACGTTCAGCGCAGAGAGCATCGACTGGCTCATTGCGAACGTGAACCTCTCAGAACGAGAGACGGTCTTCGACACGATCGCCGGGCTCTTCGCCGCGCCCGAGGGAAAACACCGCCTCTCGAATCACGGGAGGACGAACCTCGTCGGCTTCAACACCGTGGAGGCATGCCAGCGTGCCTACCGCATCATCTTCCGAGCCAAGATGCATGACGGCGTGGGCGCGATCGAGATCATCACCATCGGATTGCGTCGGGACGATGATGTCTACGCGGAGGCGCACGATCTGATTCACTCGGGCAAGCTGAGCGAGGCCGAGCAGACGCAGATCTGGGATGCGCTGAAGCTGCTCGAGGAGACGAAGGAACGTCTGGGCCTCAAGGAGTGGGACTACTTCGAAGAACCTGCACCGGTGGGAATGGTGAAGGCGGCAGTGGCGGCCGGCATCCTCGAAGAGGACATCGCCAGACGACTGACTCAGAGTGAACTCACGGCGGCGATGGCCGCAGCCTGGGAATCAGGGGAACTCGATACGCGCGCAGCGCTCGCTGTCGCGATGGAGCGAGTCGCCACGAGCGCGACCCCGAACCGGGTCTTCACCTCGAGACGATCGCCTCGGTGCGGCGCCTGGATGCCGATGGCGAACGCCCCATGCATCCGCGCGAAAGAGCATGCGGGTGCCCACCGCGCTCACCGGTGAGTCAGCGATGTCCGCATGGAGGATCCGCCGCGACGCGCCGGATCTCAGCGGAGGATGCCTTTCCGACGGGCCGCCGAGACCGCGGCGGTGCGTGAGCTGACATCGAGCTTCGAGAAGATGTGTGCGAGATGCGACTTCACGGTCGTCTCGCTGACGAAGAGCTGTTCTGCCACCTCGCTGTTCGATCGTCCGGCGGCGACGAGCTCGAGCACCTCGATCTCGCGGCTGCTGAGGCTGACGCGCGGCGCGCGCATGCGGTCGAGCAGTCGGGAGGCGATCACCGGCGCGAGCGCGCTCTCTCCTGCGGCCGCCGCGCGCACGGCGGCGGTCAGCTCGTGCGGCGGGGCGTCTTTCAGCAGGTAGCCGCTCGCACCGGCCTCGACGGCGCCGAGGATGTCGGCATCCGAGTCGTAGTTCGTGAGCACGAGCACGTAAGGCGGAGCCTCGAGCGCACGGATGCGTCGAGTCGCGTCTACGCCTGTGGTCTTGGTCTGGGAACCGAACTGCAGGTCCATCAGGACCACGTCAGGGTTCTCACGCTCGGCGCAGGCCACTGCCTCATCGGGGGTGCCTGCCTCGGCGACCACCTCGAGATCCGGCTCGAGGCTGAACAGGGCCGTGAGCCCGGCGCGGACGATGGGGTGGTCGTCGGCGATGACGAGGCGGATCATGCGAACTCCGTGAGCGGGAGGTCGACGGTGAGCGTCGTTCCCCGGCCGGATGCCGCATCGATCTCGAGCCGGCCACCCAACTGCTGCACTCGCTCGGCGGTGGCGCGCAGGCCGAAGGAATCAGACTTCTCGGCGGTCCCCGGTTCAGGGAGCGCCGCATCGAATCCGGTGCCGTCATCGTCGACGGTGAAGTGGAGGCGTTCGCCGTCGATGCTGATGGTGACCGTCGCGGTTGTGGCGTGAGCGTGCTGGATGACGTTGGCGATCGCACCCTGCGTGATGCGCAGCAGTGCTGTCTGCAGGTGCATGGGCAGGACGATCGTGTCGGACACCCGCACGTGCACGTCGAGCCCCTCCGTCGCCCACTGCGTGCGGGCCAGTCGACGCAGCGCCCCGCCGAGGGTCTGGTCGTCGAGCTGCGGAGGTGTCAGCTCGCGGATGAACCGTCGCGCCTCGACGAGGTTCGCAGCGGCCGTCTCGCGCGCGAGCCGGATGTGCTCGATCCCCGGGCGCGTGTCGTCGACGCGTTCCGCGGCGTGCAGGAGCATCTGGATGCTGGAGAGCCCTTGCGCGAGCGTGTCGTGGATCTCGCGGGCGAGCCGGGCGCGCTCCGCGAGGACGCCCGATTCATGCTCCCGTGCGGCGAGCTGCCCGCGGGTCGCGAGCAGCTCGGTGACCAGCGCTTCGCGCTGCTGCGCCTCTCGAGCGAGAGCCTGGTAGCCGAGGCCGATCAGGAGGGCGACACCCGCGCCGACAAACGGGCCGACGACGCCGCCGACGCTCCACCCGCCGTGGATGCCGAGTGCGTAGACCGCGATGATCGTCGCCGCGAGGATCGCGGCGGATCCCGCCCAACGCCCGAGCAGGTGCAGGAACAGGAAGAACAGGGGGAACACGAGGTAGGCGGCATCGGCGCTCACCCAGAGCAGGCCGAGCCATTCCGCCGAGAGCAGCGCCAACCAGATCAGCGACATGACCCGTCGCCCGTGCGAGAGTCGAGCGAGCAGCAGACCCGAGGCGTATGTCGCGCCGACGATCAGCGCGAGGACGATCGCGGAGACGCTCGAGTCCGAGGGATCGAGCACCGCACGGGCGATGACGACCCCCGTCAGGGCGAAGAAGAGAACGTGAAGGCCCGTCCGCAGACCCACGAACACCGGGGTCAGAGCGGTATGCGCCATGGATCGAACTCTACGCCGCCGCACCGAGCCGCCGCATCGTCCGAAAGGACGATCGAGGCGTCCTCATCCTGGGTGCGAAAAGCCCGTCCCGGTGGCCGATGACCGCGACGACGCCGACGGCGAAAGTGGAATGGTCGCCGCATCGGAGACAGGAAAGGCAACCGTCATGTTCGTCGCGTTACGCGATCTTCGCTTCGCCAAGGGGCGATTCATCCTCATCGGCTCCGTCGTCGCCCTCATCACCCTTCTCGTCGGGTTCCTCAGCGGACTGACGGGAGGCCTCGCCATCCAGAACGTCTCGGGTGTGCTCGCGCTGCCCGCAGACCGCATCGTGTTCTCGGCCCCCTCGGGTGGCGACGGCGCGGCGAGCTTCGCCGACTCCAAGATCACCGAGAAGCAGGCGAAGGAATGGGCATCGACGAATGGCGTGGCCGACGCGCGCCCCCTCGGCATCAGCCAGACCCGCGCGGAGACCGACGACACCCGTGCCGCGATCGCGGTGTTCGGTGTCGAGCCCGGCTTCGACGCCGGAGCGCCCTCGGGTGACGGTCGGGTGAGCCTGTCGGTGCCCGCCGCGGATGCGCTCGGTGTGAAGGTCGGAGAGCAGATCGAGATCGCCGGCGTCTCCTACGACGTCGAGACCGTCGAGGGAGACGCCTGGTACAGCCACACGCCGGTCGTGCAGATGACTCTGCAGGATTGGCAGGCGTATTCGGCATCCACCGGCAACCCCGACGCCTACGCCACGGTCCTCGCCGTCTCAGGCGACCCCGACTGGGATGCCGCGGATGCGGCGAACGACACGATCTCGGAGACGACCCTCGGGTCGCTGACGGCGCTGAGCGCCTTCCGCTCCGAGATCGGATCGCTCCTGCTCATGGTGGCCATGCTCTTCGGCATCTCGGGACTCGTCATCGGCGCCTTCTTCACCGTCTGGACCATGCAGCGCAAGGGCGATGTCGCCGTCCTCAAGGCGCTCGGTGCGAGCACACGATCCCTGATCCGCGACGCCCTGGGCCAGGCGCTGATCGTCCTGCTGGTGGGCATCGGCACAGGGCTGGCGCTGGTCACCGTGCTCGGCCTGCTCGCCGGCAGCGCCCTTCCGTTCCTGCTGAGCCCTCTCACGACGATCCTTCCGGGTGGCATCATGATCGCCCTCGGCCTCGCAGGCGCCGCCTTCGCTCTGCGCTCCGTCACTTCAGCCGACCCCCTCACCGCCCTCGGGAGCAACCGATGATCTGCCTGAACGACATCACCCTGACCTTCCCCGACGGCGACTCACGGGTGACCGCTGTGGATGGCGTATCCCTCACCGCCCACCCCGGAACCGTCACCGGCATCACGGGCCCCAGCGGCTCAGGCAAGTCGAGCCTGCTGGCCGTCGCCGGCACCCTGCTGCGCCCGGATTCCGGCGAGATCCTCATCGACGGCAGCGACGTCACGGCACTCAGTGCGGCCGAAGCGACGCGTCTGCGGCGGGACCGGATCGGGATCGTCTTCCAGCAGCCCAACCTCATCCCCTCGTTGACTGCCCGCGAGCAGCTGAGCGTCATGAACGAGCTCGGGGCCCCGCACAGCCGACGCGAACGCGCCAAGGCGGCTGCTCGTGCGGATGAGCTGCTCGCCGCGGTCGGCCTCGCCGATCACGGTCACAAGAGACCACACCAGCTCTCCGGCGGACAGCGTCAGCGAGTCAACATCGCTCGAGCCCTGATGAACGACCCGAGCGTACTCCTGGTCGACGAGCCCACCAGCGCTCTCGATCAGGAACGCGGGGCGAAGATCATCGATCTCATCCTGCGGCTCACCGACGAACGGAACACCTCGACGCTGCTCGTCACGCATGACCTCGTGCACCTTCCGCGCATGCATGGGGTGCTGCACCTCGTCGACGGTCGCGTGGTCGACGCCGCCGTTCCGCGGCGCTGAGCGGCGACTAGTCGCCGGATCGCTGGTTGAACTGACGCTCCCAGTCGCGCAGCTCGCTGCGACCGATGAGCGAGTCGAGCGACACCTGGAAGAGCAGCCCCTTTCGCGCGTTGACCTGCTTGATGTTGTCGACGATCTGCGTGCTCACGGCCGACAGCGCTTCGCGCACCTCGGCGATGCGCTCGTCGGGGGCGTCCCACAGATCGGGTCGGGTGAGCAGGTCGAGCAGGTAGTCGCGATCGAGGGCGGCGACCAGGCGGGCGAGCTTGTCGGAGTATTCGGTTTCGGCGAGCACGCTCTGATCCTCGCCCGCTTTGGCGTCGAGGCGGATGAACAGCTGTTCGACGTGCGAGGCGAGGGCGTCGATGCCTGCGGCGGTCTCGGCAGCGACAGGGCTGCCCGGAACCGCGGCGTAGTCGGCTCGGAGTTCGCGCAGACGGTTTACTCGAAGACGGATGCCGGCGGGCACCGGATCCGCCGAAGCCGGGGCCGTGCGACGCCGGCGACGGGCGATCAGGCCGAAAGCCGTCACGGCGGCCGCGACGAGCACGACCCCGCCGATCACGAGCGGGATCACCGCTCCACCGGCTCCGGCATCGCCGCCGCCCGGCGACGTCGGCGTCTCTGCGGAGATCTCCTGCACCGTCTCGACGAGCTGGTCCTGGAGGTTCGAACCCGAGGACTCGTTCTCGTTAGCGATCCGCAGCGCGTCATCGCCGATCGCAGCCGAAGCCGCCTGCAGGTCGTCTCCGATCGCGACGATCACGGTCTTCTGGCTCGCGCCCGCAGTGAGCTGCTCAAGGACGTATGTGCTGTATGGGGTGTCGCGTGCGGCATCCGCAGGGAGCACGACCACCGCGATCGAGCCGTCGCCAGGGACGACCCCGGAGAGCGCGTCGGCTATGGCTTGGCCACCGGACACGTCGGAGTCGACGTAGATGTTCTGCCCGGATATGCCTTCGACGGCATCTTCGATCCAGGGATTGTTCGACGCGGAGAGAAACGGCATCGCGACCCTCAGAAGTTGTTGATCACGGAGGCGAACACGAGGTCGATGCGCTCGGCATTCGAGGCGTCGAAGAGCTGGCCGCCCGTCACATCGGCGATCCGCTGCAGCGCAGACGTGTCGGCACCCTCTCCATACGCGATCGGGAATATACGCACGGGGGCGTCGTCACCGCCCTCCTTCGTGCTCTTGCCGATCTTCGCGATGAGCGAGTCGAGCGAGATGCTCGAGTCGGTGTCCTCGCCGTCCGACAGCACGACGATCGCGTTGATGCGCCCTGGTTCCGCGCGCTCGCTCATCGCCTCGTAGGCGAGCAGGATCGAATCGTAGAGAGGCGTGCCGTTGCGCTGCGCGTACCGGAGGTCGTCGAGCGAGGAGTCGAGCTTCTCGCCATCGGATCCGAGTGCACTGACGTCGCGGAGCACCTGGATGCCCTCCCCCTCGTCGGAGGAGATGCCGGTGGTGAAGGCCCACACGCCGATCTCGTCGGTCGAGCGGAAGTGGTTCAGGGTCGACTGCGCGCCCTCGATCGCCCCGTCGAGGCGCGAGCGTCCGTCGCCGATCGGGTCGTCCATGGATCCTGAGATGTCGATGAGCTCGAGCACAGATGAGGGCTTGCGCACCTGCGTCCACTGATCGATGGCGGTGGAGATCACGTCGACCTCGGGCTTCGGCAGGGTGACTGCGGGCTGCGCAGGGTCGACACCGAACTTCGCGGTGAACAGGTCGCCCAGCGGCACCGACTCGTCGAGCGGGCGGAATCCGTAGTCGGGGAGGATCTTCTGCGCCGCCGTGGTCTGCACGAACTCGGCGAAGGCCTCGCCGGCAGTGCGCTGCTCGGCGGTGACCCAGTCGGCGCCCAGCACGGTGATCGGGTTGTCCGACCACATGGATCCACCCGCGGGGTATACCGCGACGAGCTTCGTCTTCGGCGGGGTCAGAGTTTCACCCGGCTGCACGGTGTGCGAATCGGGGTTGCCCTGGTTGTAGTTGAGCAGCGAGGTCTCCTCCAGCGCGACGGCCGAGACGTAGGCAGAGCCGTTCGAGCCGTTCTGGGTCTCGTCATAGAGCGTCGACAGGACGTTGCCGGTCGTGTCGCCGTAGTGGATGACGCACTCCTCGAACACGCGGGAGAAGTCGGCCGAAGCCTCGACATCGGCCGCGGTGAGGCCTTCGGCCTTGCCGGTCGCCTCGTACGACTGCATGAGGATCGTCGAGAGGCCCGTGGTGGAGGTGTTCGGGTTCGTCTTCGAGATCTTGAACGCGCCCCAGATGTCCTTGCCGACGCTGCCCCATCCGGCGGGGTCCTGGCAGAGGTTCTCGAGGTCCGTGATGCTGATCGGGGTATTGGGCCAGCCGAGCGCGGTGGCCATCGGCTCGGGCATGCCGAACACCACGGGGGTGCGGGTGAACGATTTCGGCTCGCCCACGAGGCCGGCCGACGCGGCTGCGGCGACGCGGTCGGTCCAGACGGTGGATGCCGGAGACCACAGCGTCGGCCACAGTGACCGGTCGTCGCTCGGCCAGTCGTCGCCCGAGGTGAGGAAGCGCGTCGCGTTGCCCGAGGAGACGTTGGTGGGCCGCACGGTGGCGCAGGTCTCCAGCCCCTCGTGCTCGGGCGAGTCCTTGAACGCCTTGGCCAGCTCGTCGAGCATGTTGACCTTCTCCGACGAGGTCGCGACCGCGATGTGCGTGCAGCCGTCGTCGGGGAAGCCCTGTCCGCCGTCGCTCGTGGTGCCGTTCTCGCCGCCACCGCCGGTGCAGGCGGTCAGAGCCAGGGCGACGATCGCCGCCATGGCGAGGGCGGCGGGTGTCCGTCGTGCGTTGCGGGGCGCGCTCATGCGCCTAGGCTACCCAGGTATCGCGCCCACGATCACGGATCGGTTCGATCTCGTGACCCGTCTGATCTCGTGACCCGCCCGATCCGGTGACCCGCCCGATCCGGCGACCTGGGAGGTACGCTCGCTCGTGTGGGGCGGATCACGACGCGGAGACCGATTCTGAAACTCACCCTCGGCGAGGGTGCGAGTCGTCGCGCCGACACGCTCGCCGTCGAGGAGCCGCTCGAGATCAGAGTCGCCGGTGCGCCGCTCGCGGTGACCATGCGCACTCCGGGGCACGACGTCGAGCTGGCGGCCGGGTTCCTCGTGTCCGAGGGGATCATCGCGCAGACCTCCGACTTCCATTCCGCGATCCACTGCGGCGGCCCGGGCACCGGCGGCCAGGAGAACACCTACAACGTGCTCGACGTCAGCCTCGCGCACGGAGTCGCGCTGCCTGATCCCGAGGCCGCACGGCGTTTCTACACGACCAGCTCCTGCGGGGTGTGCGGCAAGGCGAGCATCGATGCCGTGCGCACCGTGTCGCAGCATCCGATCGCCGAAGACGACATCCGGATCGAACCTGAGCAGATCGCGGCGTTCCCCGACCGGCTGCGCGCCGAGCAGGCGGCATTCGACAAGACCGGCGGCCTGCACGCTGCTGCACTGTTCGACGCCGACACGGGTGAGCTGCTCGTGCTGCGCGAAGACGTCGGCCGGCACAACGCCGTCGACAAGGTGGTGGGCTGGGCGCTGCTGAACGATCGGCTGCCGCTGCGCCGGCAGATCCTGCAGGTGTCGGGGCGGGCGAGCTTCGAGCTGGTGCAGAAGGCGGCGATGGCCGGTATCCCGCTGCTGAGTGCCGTCTCTGCTCCCTCTTCGCT
Organism: Microbacterium sp. Leaf320; assembly: GCF_001423485.1. Taxonomy (GTDB): domain Bacteria; phylum Actinomycetota; class Actinomycetes; order Actinomycetales; family Microbacteriaceae; genus Microbacterium. The sequence goes on along the minus strand of NZ_LMOD01000002.1, from coordinate 504,359 downwards.
TGCCGCCGAGCTCGCTGATGAGTCGGGGGTGACGCTCGTCGGTTTCGTGCGAGGGCGATCCATGAACATCTACACGCACGCGCATCGGGTGCGTGTCGACGGCCAGGGGGTCGGCACGTCCGAGCCCGCCGCGGAGGGAGCCAGTCATGCTCGATAGCCAGGGAACCTCGGGCACCGCCTTCGGCCTGATGCCGGTCGAACCGCGCCAGGGCGGATACGGCCCCCGCACCGATCGGGCCTGGTCCCGCAAGCCCTACGGTCACCCGGCCGCCGGGTGGGGTGCGGCGGTGTCGGTGGGGCGAGTGGTGCTGGATCAGCGCGAGCCGATCGCCGGTCCGCTCGCGATGCTGCAGATGAACCATCCCGTCTCGGGCTACGACTGCCCAGGCTGCGCGTGGCCGGACGATCTCGGCAACCTCAAGCTCGACATCTGCGAGAACGGCATCAAGCATGTGACGTGGGAGATGACGCGCAAGCGCGTCGACCGTCGTTTCTTCGCCGAGCACACGGTCACCGAGCTCGCCACCTGGCCCGATTTCGACCTCGAGGATCAGGGGCGCCTGACCGAGCCGATGACCTACGACGCGGCCACCGACCACTATGTGCCGATCTCGTGGGACGACGCGTTCGCGCTGGTGGGCGACGAGCTGCAGAGCCTCGAGAGTCCAGACGAGGCGGCCTTCTACACATCGGGCCGACTCAGCAATGAGGCCACGTTCCTGTACCAGCTGATGGTGCGCGAGTACGGCACGAACAACCTGCCCGACTGCTCGAACATGTGCCACGAGGCATCGGGCCGGGCGCTCAAGGCGTCGATCGCCACGGGCAAGGGCACGGTCGACATGCACGACTGGGACGACTGCGACGCCCTCTTCGTGCTCGGCGTCAACGCGGCATCCAATGCTCCGCGCATGCTCACGGCGCTGGCGGATGCCGTGAAGCGCGGCGCCCAGGTGGTGCACGTCAATCCGCTCGTCGAGGCCGGCGCCACCCGCACGATCGTGCCGCACGACTTCGTCGACATGGCGCGCTTCAAGGCGACGGGCACGAGCACGATGAACCTGCAGGTGCGCCCCGGTGGCGACCTCGCGCTGATCCGCGGCATGTCGAAGGTGGTCTTCGAGGCCGCCGCTGTTGACCCGTCGGTTCTCGACACCGAGTTCCTCGGTGCCCTGACCCAGGGCGTGGAGGAGTACCGCGCGCTGGTGGAGGCGACGCCGTGGGCAGACCTGGTCACGCAGTCGGGGCTGACGGAGGAGCAGATCCGTGCAGCCGCCGCCGTGTACCTCACCGCGGAGCGCACGATCATCAGCTGGTGCCTCGGCGTCAGTCAGCACGAGCACGGCGTCGACACGGTGCGCGAGATCGTCAACCTGCTGCTTCTGCGGGGCAACATCGGCCGCCAGGGTGCGGGGCCCTCACCGATCCGAGGCCACAGCAATGTGCAGGGCAACCGCACCTGCGGCATCGACCACCGGCCGACGGATGCCTGGCTCGATCGCCTCGCCGAGGTCTGCCGCATCGATCCGCCGCGGCATCCGGGGCTCGACACCGTCCGCACCATCGAGGCGATGCATGACGAACGGGTCAAGGTGTTCGTGGGCATGGGCGGCAACTTCGTGCTCGCGGCCCCCGACACTCCGTTCACGGCACAGGGGCTCGAGAAGTGCCGCCTCACGGTGCAGGTGAGCACCAAGCTCAACCGCAGCCACCTCGTGCACGGCGAGAAGGCGCTGATCCTGCCCTGTCTCGGCCGCACCGAGCGCGACCAGCAGACGGAGGGTCCGCAGGGTGTCACGGTCGAGGATGCGATGAGCATGGTGCACCTCTCGATGGGTCGCAAGCAGCCGGCATCCGCGTACCTGAAGTCGGAGCCCGCGATCATCGCGGGGCTGGCGAAGGCGACCCTGCCGCACACCGCCACTCCGTGGGACTGGTACGTCGGCGACTACGCCCGCATCCGTGACGTGATGGCCGAGGTGCTGCCGGGTTTCGAGGGGTTCAACGAGCTCGTCGGCGACAGGCACGGATTCCGCATTCCCCAGCCGGCGAGGGAACGGGTGTTCCAGACGCCGTCGGGCCGCGCGGAGTTCTCGCACGCGCCACTGCCCGACGTCATCCCCGAATCGCACGACACTCTCGTGCTGCAGACGATGCGCTCGCACGACCAGTGGAACACCACGATCTACTCGAACGACGACCGCTATCGCGGGGTGAAGAACCTGCGTGAGCTCGTCTTCCTGCATGAGGACGACATGCGCGACCGCGGGCTCGTCGAGGGCGATCTGGTCGACATCGTGTCGACCTCGAAAGACGGCTCGACGCGGATGCTGCGCGCGTTCCGGGCCGTGCCGTACGACCTGCCCCGCGGCAGCGCCGCCGGATACATGCCGGAGATGAACGCGCTGATCGGTCGCAAGGACTTCAGCGTGCAGAGCGATCAGCCGCTGATGAAGAGCATCCAGGTGACCGTCGCGCGCAGCGGGTCGTGAACGCGCTCGTCGGCGACTAGAGCCGGTCGCGCACTTCCCGTTGAGGGCCGGGCTCCTCAACCGCGAAGTCGATGGATGCGACGTGCATCTGCCGCACGGACCGATCGGCGTTCCACGCATGGAAAGCGATGCGGTCGCCCCCGTCCGGCCCGATGAAGAGCGAGTTATGACCAGGGCCGATCAACGAGCTGCCCGACTCCAGAAGAGGAGGCGCTGACGACGGTGCAGCGGTCCACGGGCCGAGCGGACTCGCTGACGACGCCCAGGACACCGCGTACCCGGGACCCGTCCATGCGCCGCCGGAGAACGTCATCCAGTACCTCCCCTGCCTGTGCACCACAGCGGGACCTTCGAGAGTGTGCCAATCGAAGGTCCCGTCATACATCGGGCGTGCTCGTTCGTAGATCTGCCAATCGGCGTAGGGCTCGAGGACGCTCCGCGCCTCGGTGAGCTGCGCGGGCGCGGGCAGATGAGCGAGGGCGAGATGCGTGCCGGGCCGCTCCGCGTCGAGCACGTCACGCGCGAAGAACAGGTACCACTGCCCGTCGGCGTCCTGGAACGGGTGCGGGTCGATCGCGAAGGTCTCGTCAGCCGTGAGATTCACGCCCAGATCATGGAACGGGCCCGTCGGCTCAGCCGCGCGGGCGACGCGCAGATGATGGCCGCTGATGCCGTGCCCGACGGAGTAGTACATCCACCACGCGCCGTCGCGGAAGCAGACCTCCGGCGCCCAGTACTCGTCGCCCGTCTCAGGGCTGAGCCGCACCAATGCCAGACCGGCACTGCGCCACGTGTCGAGATCGTTCGACAGCAGGACCTCGAAGACTCCCTCGGTCGACGTCGCCGTCGGATTCGTTCCGTACGCCGCATAAGTGCCGTCGGGTAGGCGAAGAACGAAAGGGTCAGCGAAGTAGCCGGGATGCACGGGACGGTGGCCGGCATCGCCCGTCCTCTCGCGAATCCTCACACCCACGGCTGCGCCCCTCTCGGCCCCACCATGATCGCGCGCAGCTCGTCCACGGGAAGCTTGGGGACCCGGTCGGCTCCGACGAGGCCGTTGGTCTCCTGAAGCGTGTCGGTGAGCTGGGTGTAGCAATACCCCGCAAGGGCGTCGCTGTCGTGGATCGCGGTCATCAGCGAGCTCAGCCGCTCACGGAAGTCTGCGTCGGAGCTGGCGCTCGTATAGCCCCAGGCGTGATCCGTGCGGTGCACGTCGAAGGAGATGCCGCCGAACTCCGTGAGCATCACGGGTGCATCGTCGACGTCACCTGTGAGCACGAGACGCCTGCCCGCCGGTCCGAGGCCCGTGATCATCGCGTCGACGGCACTCCGATCCCTGTAGCGCGCAGCCATCACGTCGCCATCGCCCTCGTAGTCATGGATCGCCACGATGTCGGTGTCGGCTTGCTCCCACCCGTCGTTCGACACGACAGGGCGGGTCGGATCGAGGGTCTTCGTCAGGTGCACGAGCGCCAGAGCATGGTGCAGCATGCGACTGTCGTGCGCGATGTGTTGAACGCCCCAGCTCTCGTTCAGCGGCACCCAGGTGACGATCGAGGGGTGCGAGAAGTCTCGGTGGACGACCTCCAGCCATTCGCGCACCGTGCGCTCGACGGCGGTCGACGTGAAGGCGAAGACGGCGGGCGCCTCAGACCAGATCATGAGCCCGAGCCGGTCCGCCCAGAAGAGGAACCTCGGATCCTCGAACTTCTGGTGCACTCTGGCAGCGTTGAAGCCGAGTTCCTTGATGAGCTCGACCTCTTCGCGCAGGGCGTGCGCCGACGGGGCGGCGAGATGAGTGTCGGGCCAATATCCCTGGCTTAGCACTGAGCGGACGAATCGCGGTCTGTCGTTGAGCAGGAAGTGGCGCCGATCGACGCTGGTCGATCGAAGGCCGAGGTACGACGACACCGCATCGAGTGGCGCTCCGTCGTCCGAGGTCCGGATGACGGCGTCGAGGAGTCGCGGGCTCTCGGGCGACCACAGCAGCTCCTCATAGGCCTGGCCGTTCTCCTGACCGGGCAGCGGGATGTCGATCTCGACCTCGGATTCGCGGGTGAGACTCGAGGCGCACGCCAGCAGGGTGTCGCCATGACGCAGCTCGACCTCGACCACGCACTCGGCCGAGGGCGGACCGGCGAGGCCGATGCGAGCGTGCACGCGCCCGGACGGCAGATCAGCGCGCCAGTGGATCCACTCGATCGCCGGGCCGGAGGGAACGGATTCGAGCCAGACCGGCTGCCAGATGCCGCTCGTGCGGTGGTACCAGATCGCATGGGGCTCGTCACGCCAGTCCTGCTTGCCGCGGGGCTGGGCGACATCCGTCGCCCGATCCTCGACGCGGACCACGACATGGCCCCCGTTCCCGAGCTCGAGAGCGTCGGTGATGTCGACCGAGAACGGCGTGTGTCCTCCCTCATGCGACCCGACACGATGCCCGTCGACCCAGACGACAGCGCGGTAGTCGACTGCTCCGAAGCGCAGGATGAGACGTCGTCCGTCGCGATGGCCCGAGGCCAGAACCTCGTCGCGTGTGAGGACGCGGTGGTACCACAGCGCCGTGTGGGGGCGCGGATCGCCGATGCCCGACGCCGACGACTCGGGCGGGAAGGGCACCACGATCGACGTCTCGAACGCAGGATTCGCGAACCATCTCTCTCGGATGCCGCGGTCGTCGTCGTCGACGGCGAAGCCCCATCGGCCGGTCAGGTCGCTCCATTCGGTGCGGACCAGCTGAGGACGCGGGTAGGTTCCGTCCCCCTGGCTCGCGGTGGGGAGCGGCGGCGCATCGATTCTCAGCATGCAGACCAGCATGCATCAAATATGCAGCGCTGTAAACTAGGCGGAATCCAAGACGGAGGTAGGTGCAGAGTCGGATCCGGGGGCGAAAGGCGCGCTCTCTCGGACCTCCAAGCGGTAGCCGACCAGCTCGTGGCGTCCGGCTGCGGAGAACCCGGAGATCCGCTCCGCGAGCATCTCGACGGCGCGGCGGGCAAGCTCCTGAAGGTCCGGAGCGATGGTCGTGAGACTCGGGAACGTCACTCGGCTCAACTCGATGTCATCCCAGCCAGTTACGGCGACGTCGTGGGGGATCCGTCGGCCGCGCTCGTGCAGGGCGCGCAGGGCGCCGATGGCCGCGAGGTCGTCGCGGCAGACGAGTCCGTCGAATTCGGCGCCACCATCGATCGCGCGCCCGACGCCCTCGACTGCTCCGGAGGGCGAGATCTCTCGGCTGGGGAAGAGCAGCAGCGGGTCAGGTCGCAGTCCTGCATCCTCCAGCGCCTGCTGGTATCCCGCGATGCGCTGCAGAGAAGTCGACGACAGTTCCTGGGTCTCGTGGCCGGCGAATCCGATCCTCCGCCTCCCCAGTGAGACGAGGTGCGCGGTGGCGGTGCGAGCGGCTTCGAAGTTGTCGATCATCACGCGATCGACGGGGAGGGGCGCGGCCCCTTCTCCCAGGATGACCATCGGCAGATCGCTGCGGTGGCGTGAGATCTCGGCGGATGACATCGCCGAGGGTTGGAACAGGATCCCGTCCACCATCCCGGATTCCGAGCCGGTGAGCACGGCCCGTTCGCCCTCCAGCGTCCCATCGGTCTCTTCCAGCAGCACCCGGTAGCCCGCCTCTCCTGCCGCTGCCGAGACAGCGCGCGAGAGTTCTGCGAAGTAGGGCAGCGCGACGTTCGCGAAGGCGAGGGCGAGCAGGCCCGTCCGGCCGGTCGCGAGGCGTCTGCCCATGAGGTTGGGCCGGTAGTCCAGCTCGTCGATCGCGCGCTGCACGCGTTCGCGCGTCGATGCGCTCACGTGCTCGTATCCGCGCACCACATTCGACACGGTCTTCATCGAGACGCCGGCGAGCTCCGCGACATCCTGCAAGCGCACACCCATGCGGTCTCCAATTGGTCGCTACGTCGTCAACCGTGATACTACCTTGACAACAAAATTCCAGCGCTGTAAATTGCGAGCACGGCTGGGGTATCCGGTCATCCCGCTCCGGTTCGCCGGAGTCACTCAAAGGAGAGCAATCACATGAACAGTCCATGGGCTCGCCGAGCGATAGGTGCAGGCATCGCACTCGCCATCGGCATCACAGCATCAGGGTGCGCGGCGTCCGCAGGCACCGGGGGAGGCGGCGTCTCCGGCGACGGTGAGTACACCGGGCCTGATGTCGAGATCACCTTCTGGCACGGCTGGACGGGTGGAGCAGCTCCCAAGATCGTCCCCGAGCTCATCAAAGAGTTCAACGCGGAGCACGACAACATCACCGTGAAGGCCGTCCCGCAGGAGTGGGCAGACATCACCGCGAAGATGCCCCTCGCCATCAAGGCGGGCAAGGGGCCCGATGTCGCTGTGCTGCACGGAGACGACCTGGCCACTTACGCGGCGCAGAACCTGCTGCTCGACTCGGGCGAGATCATCGACGGGCTCGGATACGCGGCGGAGGACTTCCCGCCGACCGTCTTCGACAAGGGCAACTACCAGGACACCCAGTACGCCGTGCCGTGGAGCGTGACGCCGCTGGGCCTGTACACGAACAAGACGGTGCTCGCGAAGGCAGGAATCACCGAGATCCCGACCGACGAGGCGTCCTACCTGGCCGCACTCGACGCGCTGAAGGGCGCTGGGGTGCAGGGTGAGTGGGTCGACGGCTATGTCTTCACCGGCACGTTCGAGTTTCAGAGCCTGATCTGGCAGTTCGGCGGAGACCTCTACAACGAGGATGTCACGGAGGCCACGTTCAACTCGGAGGCCGGTGTGAAGGCCCTCACCTGGATGACCGACATGGTCGACAAGGGGTACAGCCCTGCGAACGTCGCACAGGACGGCAATATCAAGGCGCTCATCGCCGGCGACACCGCGTTCAACTGGAACGGCGTCTGGCAGACGACGAACACCGCCTTCGACGACCTCGACTGGGCGCCGGCACCCGTGCCGCAGATCGGCGACGAGAAGGCCGTGTGGTCGAGCTCGACCCACTGGGTGTTCCCGGCCAACAAGGGCCAGGACGCGAACGAGACGGCGGCCGCATCGGTCTTCGTGAAGTGGATGAACGACAACTCCCTCGGATGGGCCGAGACCGGTGAGCTTCCTGCCGCGAACTCGGTGCGTGAAGACCCCGAGCTGCTGTCGACGTACCCGAACCTCGCCCCCTTCATGGAGCAGCTGGAGTACGCCCACTACGAGACGGTCTCGCCGGGGATCTCCGAGGTCAACGCGCAGATCACCCTCGCACTGAACGAGGCCCTCACCGGCAAGAAGGATCCGAAGACCGCGCTCGACGACGCCGCGGCCAAGGCCGATCAGATCCTCGAGCAGAACCGGGCCAAGTACGGTGACTGAGACAGCCACCCTCGTCGCCCCCCAGCGCCGCAGCGCTGGGGGGCGACACCCGCGCACCCCTGCGGGTTCCGCATCCTCTCGGCGCAAGACGCTCACCGCGTATCTGTTCCTCGCGCCGTTCCTCGTGCTCTTCCTGACGTTCGTCGCGGGTCCCGGGATCTTCGGCATCTGGATGAGCCTCACCAACTGGAGCCCGTTCCGCGACGTGCAGGAGTTCGTCGGATTCCAGAACTACATCGATCTCTTCACCCCGGGCAACGTACTCTCCAGCGACTTCTGGAAGTCGATGAGCGTCACCGGGATCTTCATCGTCATCAGCGTGCCGTTCCTCGTCGTCATCCCCCTTCTCGTGGCGATCCTCCTGAACCAGCGCATCCGCGCCGCGACGACGTTCCGAACGATCTTCTTCGCCCCCTACGTGCTGGGCGTCGCGGTCATCGGCGTGATCTGGGGCTACATCTTCGACACGCAGTCCGGGATCCTGAACCACCTGCTCGGTCTGGTCGGGCTCCCCTCGGACATCCCGTGGACGGTCGACGTCCCCTGGGTCTGGGTCTCCATCGTCGGCGTCACCGTCTGGTGGACCATGGGACTCAACACGATCATCTTCCTCGCCGGCCTCAAAGGGATCAACGGCGACCTCTACGAGGCGGCCGCCCTCGACGGCGCCGGCGCGATGAGGAAGTTCTCCAGCGTCACCCTTCCAGGACTCCGCCCGGTGATGACCTTCATCACCACGACCACGATCCTCGCGTCGGCGAACATGTTCGGCCAGTCCTACCTCCTCACGAAGGGCGGCCCGGGCACCGAGACGCGGACGGTGATCATGTACATCGCCGACCAGGGTCTCTCGCAGAACAACATGGCACCGGCTGCCGCCATGAGCTACATCCTGTTCCTCGCGCTCGCGATCGTCAGCGTGATCAACTTCCGGCTGCAGCGCGAACGAGTCGAGAAGGCATCATGACCACAGCACTGACCCGTCGCCCGTCCGCCCGCCGCACGTGGGGGCGGATCGCCCTCTATGCCGCGCTCATCGCACTGGCTCTGGTGATCGTCCTCCCGCTTCTGTGGATGCTGATCACGTCGTTCAAGACCGATGCCGACGCGATCAGATCGCCGTTCTCCCTGCCGGACCCGTTCTCGATCGAGGCCTACCAGAGCCTGCTCGGCTCGGGAGAGCAGCCGATCTTCCTCTGGCTCTGGAACAGCTTCGCCGCCGCGACCCTGCAGACCGTCCTGATCCTCGTGACGGCGTCGATGGGGGCGTATGCACTGGCTCGGCTCGAGTTCGCAGGCAAGAGGATCATCTTCGGCGTCATCATCGCGACACTCCTCGTGCCCCCGGTGGTCTTCCTCATACCGAACTATCTGATCGTCCAGAACCTCGGCTGGCTCGATACGATCTGGGCCATCACCGTGCCCGGTGCCGCCGGTGCCTTCGGGATCTTCTTCCTGCGACAGTTCTTCGTCGGGCTGCCGCCCGAGATCGAAGAAGCCGCGCGCATCGACGGTGCCGGCGACATCCGCATCTTCGTGCAGGTGGTGCTTCCGCTCGCCCGCCCCGCGCTGGCGACTCTGGCGGTGCTGTCGTTCCTGGGCAACTGGAACGACTTCCTCTGGCCCGTGTATGTGCTGCTGAGCCCCGAGAACCTCACGTTGCAGCCGGGACTCAGCCAGTTGCAGGGCGCCTACTCGACGCACTTCGCGATCGTGATGGCGGGAGCGGTGATCGCATCCGTGCCCGTGCTGATTCTCTTCGCGATCGCGCAGCGACAGATCGTCGAGTCCGTCGCCGGATCGGCGGTCAAGGGGTGACACATGTCGCGAAGAAGCGCGCCTCGGCGGTCGCCGCAGGCATCATGCTCACTCTGGGCGTCGGTGTCGTCGGATGCTCCGCGGAGGCCGAGCCCGAGGTGACCGTGGAACGGGCGCCGTTCCTCATCGACCAGGATTTCGCCGATCCGGACATCGTCGAGGGCGATGGCGGCTACGTCGCCTTCGCCACCGAGAACCAGGGCGCGAACGTGCAGTTCGCCACGTCGGCGGACCTGGCCTCATGGGACGTCTCGACCGATGACGCGCTGCCGGTCCTTCCGGAATGGGCGAGCGCCGGGCGAACCTGGGCGCCGGACGTCTCGGAACGAGCCGACGGGACCTTCGTGATGTACTTCTCGGCTGAGCACGCTGCCTCCGGGAGGCAATGCATCGGATCGGCGACCTCCGCCTCGGTGACTGGCCCCTATGTCGCTGTCGGCGCGGAGCCGATGGTCTGCCCGCTCGAGGAGGGCGGGGCGATCGACCCCGCCGCCTTCGTCGACGACGACGGGTCGCGGTTCCTCCTGTGGAAGAACGACGGCAACTGCTGCGAGCTCGACACGTGGATCCAGATCGCGCCCGTCTCGGCCGACGGCACCCAGCTGGCGGGACCGGCGACTCGATTGGTCATGCAGACCGAGGAATGGGAAGGGCGCCTAGTGGAGGCTCCGGTGCTGGTCAAGCGCGACGGCGCCTACGTGCTGCTCTACTCGGCGAACGACTACGGTTCCGAGGACTACGCGATCGGGGCGGCGACGGCCCCGTCGCTGCTAGGACCGTTCGAGAAGCTGCCGGAGCCCGTCCTCTCCACCTCGTCCGCCGACGACCGCTACCTCGGTCCGGGCGGTCAGGACATCGTCTCGACACCCGACGGCGACGTGCTCGTCTTCCACGGCTGGGACGACCTCTTCATCTATCGGGGCCTCGCCGCCCTGCCTCTCGACTGGGAGGGCGCCACGCCCTCCGTTCGTCTCGCGACCACTGACTGACACCGAAGGAACGGTATCTATGCAAGATCGCACGCAGGCGAATCCGAACACCCCTGACGTGACGACTCTCGACCCGGACACGGCGTCGACGGTCATCGCGCTGTACGAGGCAGGTGTCGACGCGCGCAAGGGTCTGTTCACCAGCGAATGGGCCGACCGCCTGCGAGAGGACATCGAGGTTGCCTACGAAGAGGCACTCGGTCGACCGGGCGGGGCAGTGGGGCGGGGAACGAATCGCCACTATGTCGAGATCCACCCGGAGCAGATGCGCGGGTGGCTCGATCTGGTCGACCACCCCTGGGTCCGCGAGGTCTGCACTGCCGTGCTCGGGCCCGACTACGAGATCGTCGAACTCGGGTTCGACGTCCCCAACCCCGGTGCGAAGGACCAGCCCTGGCACCGAGACTTCCCCATGCCCGCTGAGACCGCCGACGGCGGTCGCCTGACCTCACTGGCGTTCAACGTCACCGCGGTCGACACCGAGCAGGACATGGGGCCGTTCGAGATCGCGCCGACGACCCAGTGGGATCTTCCGATCGACTTCGCACACGAGATGTTCCCCGCGGAGGCGCTGTACCCGCGCTTCCAGAACCTCGCTGTGAGAAAGTACCCGCAGCGCGGGGACGTCTCTGTGCGATCGGCGCTCACGATCCATCGCGGCACGGCGAACTTCTCGGCGAAGGCTCGTCCGGTCCTCGTGCTCGGTGTCGATGCCGCCGGCGCAGGCAACGCCGAGCACCACGACATGGCGGTCACGCGACGGTTCTACGACTCGCTTCCCGCGCGGATTCAGCGCCATCTCGTCTGCCCCGTCGTCGAAGAGCTCACTCCGATCACGCAGCGACACTCCATCGAGGGGTTGATGATGGGCGACGCCTGATCTCAGGCGCTCAGGCGCTCAGGCGCTCAGGCGCTCAGGCGACTAGGCCTCGACCGTCGAACCCTGCAGAGCGTGCACGACCGGCGCGAGCTCGGGCTGGGTCACCGCATCGCTCAGCGCGCGTTCGAGGGTGTCGTCATGGATCGGGTGCGCCTGCTCGTACAGCGACAGGCCAGCCGGGGTGAGCTCGGTGTAGATGCCTCGGCGGTCGTCGGCGCAGAGGATGCGAGTGAGCAGCCCCCGGTCTTCCAGACGCGTCACGAGCCGTGTCGTCGCGCTCGGGCTCAGGGCCGTCGCACGGGCGAGCTGCTGCATGCGCATGTGCCAGCCGTCCTGCCTGCTGAGCGCGTCGAGCACCGTGTACTCGACGACGGAGAGTCCCACCGATGCGCCGAGCGCCTTCTCGAGATCTGCCTCGATGATGCCGTGCAGAGCGGCGAGCGTGCGCCAGCCCCGAGCGCGGATCTCGACAGCGTCGTCTGAGATGCCCACAGTGACCTCCGAAGTAGTTGCTTGCGCGGGATACTTGCGTGTGCAATGATTATCCCTCGGACGCAATATCCCGCGTCTGCAACTACTTTAGCAGAGGACTTCGGAGCGCACCCATGCCACTCGGACTCATCGCACTCGCCATCGGCGCCTTCGGGATCGGACTCACCGAGTTCGTGATCATGGGCCTCCTTCCCGAGGTGGCCACCGACTTCGGGGTCGCAGAGGCCACGGCCGGCTGGCTCATCTCGGGCTACGCGCTGAGCGTCGTCGTCGGCGCGCTCGGCCTCACCGCCGCCACGACGCGACTGCCGCGCAAGCCCGTGCTGCTCGGACTCGTGGTGCTGTTCATCGCGGGCAACGCGCTGACCGCGCTCGCCCCCGACTACACGATCGCCATGATCGGCCGCATCATCGCCGCCCTCTGCCACGGCGCGTTCTTCGGCATCGGGGCAGTCGTCGCAGCCGAGCTCGTCGCCCCCGAGAAGAAGGCGCGGGCGATCGCCATCATGTTCACCGGCCTCACGGCCGCCAACGTGTTCGGCGTTCCTTTCGGTACGTTCCTCGGCCAGCAGTTCGGCTGGCGTTCGACCTTCTGGGTGATCTCGGCCATAGGCGTGGTCGCGTTCGCCGGGATCGCGCTGCTCGTCACTGCCCCGAAGGCCACCGGCCAGCAGGTGAGCCTTCGGAGCGAGCTCCGTGCCTTCCGTTCGGGCCAGGTGTGGCTTTCGCTCATCGTCACCGCACTCGCGTTCGGCGGGATGTTCGGCGCCTTCACCTACATCGCGTACACATTGACCGGCGTCACGGGCTTCGCCGACACCACGGTGCCGTGGCTGCTCGTGCTCTTCGGGGCGGGACTCGTGGCCGGCAACTGGATCGGCGGACGCCTGGCCGATCGCTCGATCGACCGCACTCTCCTGATCTTCATCGCCGCTCTGGCCGTCGTGCTGATCCTGTTCGGCTTCTTCGCATGGTCGCAGCCGGTGACGATCGCGATCCTCGTGCTGATGGGCGCCTTCGGCTTCGGCACGGTGCCGGGGCTGCAGAGCCGCATCATGCACTATGCGGGCGGAGCACCGACCCTCGCCTCGGGAGCGAACATCGGCGCGTTCAACGTCGGCAACGCACTCGGCGCCTGGGCCGGCGGGCTCGGCATCGCCGCAGGCCTCGGCTACACCTCTCCCATCTGGATCGGCGCGGCGATCACGGCATCCGCCCTCATCGTGATGGCGATCGCGATGGTCACCGCCCGTCGGCCAGCGCCGGCCGCCACCGGCACCCTGCAGACCGTCGCCGCCTGACGCTCCGATCCCGAACCGCAGACAGAACAAGAAGGACACAGCAGTGAGCACTCCCACCATCCCCACCGTCACCCTGAACAACGGCATCGAGATGCCGCAGCTCGGCTACGGCGTCTTCCAGGTGCCGGATGCCGAGACGACGGCGGCCGTCGCCGCAGCCCTCGACGCCGGATACCGCAGCATCGACACCGCGGCGATCTACGGCAACGAAGCGGGCGTCGGCCGCGCGCTCAGCCAGTCGGGCATCGACCGCAGCGATCTCTTCGTGACCTCCAAGGTCTGGATCGCCGACCACGGCTACGACGCCGCACTCCGCGCATACGACGAGTCGCTCGAGCGCCTCGGCCTCGACCACCTCGACCTGTATCTGATCCACTGGCCCACGCCCGCGCTCGGAACGTATGCCGAGACGTGGCGGGCCCTCGAGAAGCTCTACGCCGACGGGCGAGTGCGCGCGATCGGGGTGTCGAACTTCGAGCCGCAGCACCTCGAGCGGATCTCGTCCGACGGGGGCATCGTGCCCGTCGTCAACCAGGTCGAGCTGCATCCTGCGTTGCAGAATCGCGCGGTCGCCGCGGCGAACACCGAGCGCGGCATCGTCACGGAGGCCTGGAGCCCGCTCGCGCAGGGCGCCGTGCTCGGTGACGCCTCCGTGGTCGATATCGCCGACCGCCACGGCAAGACTCCCGCACAGGTGGTGCTGCGCTGGCATCTGCAGCAGGGTCGTGTCGTGATCCCGAAATCGGTGACCCCGGCGCGCATCGCGCAGAACCTCGACGTGTTCGACTTCGTGCTGGACGCCGCGGAACTTGCGACGATCGATGCTCTCGAGCGCGACTGCCGGACAGGACCGCACCCGGCCGAGTTCAACGGCTGAGCCGATCGGCCGCTGAGCTGATCGGGTCGTGCGGGCGCGGTGGCTACTGCGCCCGCATGAACTCCTCGGCTGCGGCGACCTGCTCGGGGGTCGGGCGGATGCCGGTGTAGAGCAGGAACTGCTCGAGCGCCTGCAGAGTCGCGACCTCGGCTCCCGTGATCACGGTCTTCCCGGCTGCGCGCCCCGCCTCGATCAGCGGAGTCTCGGCGGGAAGAGCCACGACGTCGAACACGACGGATGCCGCGGCGATCTGCGCACCCGAGAACGACACGGTGTGCTCGTCGGCGCCGCCGGCCATACCGATCGGGGTGATGTTGACGATGACGTCGGCGGTCACGGCATCCGCATCCGCCGTCCAGTCGAACCCGTAGAGGTCGGCGAGCCCGCGACYGCGCTCCTCGTTGCGCGCCGCGATGGTGACGCGCGAGAATCCGGCGTCACGGAAGGCAGCGGCCGTCGCCTTCGCCATACCGCCGGAACCGCGAAGCAGCACGGATGACGACGGGTCGAGAGTGTTCCGCTCGATCAGCTGGGCGATCGCGCTGTAGTCGGTGTTGTAGGCCGTGAGCACGCCGTTGTCGTTCACGATGGTGTTGACCGAGTCGATCGCGGTGGCCGACGGGTCCATGCGGTCGACGAGTGCGATCACGTCCTCTTTGTAGGGCATCGAGATCGCGCATCCGCGGATGCCGAGGCCGCGCACGCCGGCGATCGCCTGTCCGAGGTCGGTCGGTGCGAACGCCTTGTAGATCCAGTTCAACCCCAGCTCCTCGTAGAGGAAGTTATGGAATCGGGTTCCGTTGTTGCTCGGGCGCGCGGACAGCGAGATGCACAGCGTCATGTCTTTGTTCAGCATGGTCACCGACCCAGGCTACTCGCGGAATCTCCGCGCGACCGGGCGAAAGGCCTTCACCGAGATCGCCCGAGGTCAACCCCCATGGCGTCGCGGAGCAGGCTCCCCTAGTGTGAAGGTGCGTGCACAGGGGATTGATCGTCTCCGTCCACCCCAGATGACGGGCTGCCTTCCCCAGAGGCAAAGGCGATCCGTGCACGCGATTGGGCCCTCTCGAGCGGTTCCGTCCCCAACGGGCTGCTCGAGAGGGCCGCTGACCACACGTCATTCAAATTTTTTCCGATTTGTCCCCCATATGGGGGACAAAAGGGTCTCGGAGGGGTTAGGCTGGAATCTGACGCACCCTCCGGTCGTCTTTGGCCCTCATCGCTCCCCCCGCGGTGAGGGCCACACCATTTTTCGGGCACCACTCGTTGTCGAGACGAGTGCCGCGCGTGTGACCGATGATTACCGCTCATGCAACATTTGGGTTACGGGCTGACCTCGGGACTTCCGCTCAGCGCGTGCTCCACTAGCGTGGAGCACGTCGGGGCATCCTGCGTCGGCTTCTTTCCAGCAGAACAGGCAGTACATGAGCACCCAGGGCACGGTTAAGTGGTTCAACTCGGAGAAGGGCTTCGGCTTCATCTCCCCCGACGACGGCGGCGCTGACGTTTTCGCGCACTACTCCGCCATCGAGTCATCCGGCTACCGCTCTCTCGAAGAGAACCAGCGAGTCGAGTTCGACGTGGCGCAGGGCCCCAAGGGCCTGCAGGCTGAGAACATCCGTCCGCTCTGAGAGCGGACGTCCATAGAACTCCCTGACCGGGGATCCGCACTCGCTGCGACCTCCGGCAGGGAGTTCTGTGCTTTCCGGGGGCCGGCCTCGGCGGTCAGCTGAGCAGCAGTGCACGCAACTCGTCGGCAGATGCAGCGCGGAACGCGGCCTCGTCGCCTTCGTGTGCGTCGCTGAAGCCCCACTCGACGAAGATCACGGGCACGCCGTTCGCGTTGCCGCCCTCGACGTCGTGGTGGCGGTCCCCGATGAGCACCGGCCGTGACACGTCCGCACCTCGCTCGGCGAGCCGACGCAGGGCCTCGGCCACGATGTCGGTCTTCGATGCGAGGGTCGACTCGTCGGGAGTCGCACCGACCGTCGTGAGGAAGTACGGGCGCAGTTCGAAGAAGTCGATGATCGCGTCGACCTGGATCTCGGGCTTCGAGCTCGCGGTCGCCTGCGGCACACCGGCGGCGTGCAGGTCGCGGATGATCTCGGGCACGCCGGGGTAGGTGGCGACGTCGGTCGTGTAGCCGTCGGCCTTGCCGAGCGTCCGGTAGAACGCCACGGCCTCGGCGGACTGCTCGGGAGTCATTCCCGCCTGCGCCTGGAACGACTGGAACATCGGCGGGCCGATCCAGTGCACCAGCTCCTCGCGTGTCGGCGCCGGGTGCCCGAAGTGGGTGAGGGCGACATTCAGTCGACGGAGGATGCCGACCGACGCGTCGGCGATAGTGCCGTCGACGTCCCAGAGTACGCAGGAGTAGGGGGAAGAAGCCATGTCTTCCAGCCTATGGGCAATGCACGAGTCGACCGACCGCTATGAACATGTGTGCAGTTCGCCTCAGAAGAGGCGGGGGATGCCGGACTCGATGCCCTTCATGTCGTCGTAGTCGAGCACGAGACAGCGGATGCCGCGGTCCTCGGCCAGCACACGCGCCTGCGGCTTGATCTCCTGCGCGGCGAAGACGCCCTGCACGGGTGCGAGGTGAGGGTCGCGACCCAGCAGCTCGAGGTAGCGGGTGAGCTGCTCGACGCCGTCGATGTCGCCGCGGCGTTTGATCTCGACAGCGATGGCCGCGCCGTCGGCATCCCGCACGAGCAGGTCGACCGGGCCGATCGCCGTCGGGTACTCGCGACGCACCAGTGTCGCGCCGTCGGAGATGCGGTCGACCTGTTCCGCCAGCAGACGCTGCAGGTCGGCTTCGACGCCGTCCTTCTGCAGTCCGGGGTCGATGCCGAGGTCGTGGTTGGTGTCGTGCAGGATCTCGTAGATCTGCACGCGCAGAGCGTCGCCGGTCTTCTTGTGCGTGACGCGCCAGACCTCGGTGACTCCGGCGATGGACTCCTCTTCGCCCGGTTCCTCGGTGGCGAGCGTGCACGGCGGGCTCATCCAGTTCAGCGGCTTGTAGCTGCCGCCGTCGGAGTGCACGAGCAGACTCCCGTCTCCCTTGTGCACGAGCAGACGCGTGGCGAGCGGGAGATGGGCGTTGAGGCGGCCCGTGTAATCCACGGAGCAGCGGGCGATGACGAGACGCACCCGTCGAGCCTACTTCGTCGGGTCGACTCCTTCTGCTGACATCAGCATCAGCGCCGGAGTTTCCACATGCACCGTGGCCTCGCCGCCCGCGCGACTTCGCCGGACTGGATCCTGACATTCTGGGCGAGCAGGCCGAAGATGAGGAGATGAGCGTGTCGATCGAACTGGTGACGATGATCGTGACTGTCGCGTCCACGCTGCTCGGGCTGGCCGCGGGGTTCGGGTGGATGATCAGTCGGACGGATGCGCGTTTCGAGAGGTCCGAGCAACGCATGGATGCGCGGTTCGGCCACCTGGAGACGGATATCGCCGGAGTGAAGGCCGATCTCAGGGAGGTGAAGGCTGATCTCCGGGAGCTGAAGCTCGATGTCGTCCAGGTGAAGGTCGAGCTCGGCGAGGTGAAGCTCGATGTCGCCCAGGTGAAGACGGAGCTCGGAGAGGTGAAGATCGCCATCGCCCGGCTCGAAGGCCCGGCACCGCGCCTCCTCGTCGCCCGTTGATCTACGAGACCGACTTCACGGCGACGGGAGGCGTCGACATCTCGTCCTGGCGCAGCGGGCGGGCGGCGCCCGAGAACAGACCCGAGAGCACGACGAGGCCGACCAGGATGAACAGGGTGTTGAGCAGACCGATGTGCTCGCTGATGAAGCCGAGCACCGGCGGGCCACCCAGGAACGAGATGTAGCCGATCGTCGCCGCGGCGCTCACGCGGGCGGCCGCCTTGGCGGGGTCGTCCGCTGCAGCGGACATGCCGAGCGGGAAGCCGAGCGAAGCGCCGATGCCCCACAGCGCCGCACCCGCGAACACCAGCGGAAGGCTCGGCGCGAGGATGAACAGCAGGATGCCGGATGCCGCGGCGACCGCCAGAATGCGCAGCACCGCCACCCGGCCGAATCGGTCGACCAGTGGCCCACCGAAGACGCGCACGACCGTCATCGCGACCGAGAAGGTGGCGAGGGCGGCCGCGCCGAGTGCGGTTCCGCCACCGTGGTCTTCGGCGACCCCCAGGGCGAGCCAGTCGTTGGCGCCGCCCTCGGCGAAGGACATGCCGAGCATCACGACACCGATCGCATACGTGCGAGGTTCGCGCCAGGCCGACATGGCGACGTGCATCCGCTCGCGCCAGTGCGGCTTCTCGGCGTCGTCCTCGCTCGGGTCGAGCGCCTCCTGACGTCGGGGGACGCTGGCGATGCTGACGACACCGATCGCGGCGATCAGCACCGCGATCACGAGGGTGTGCGTGAAGACGTTGATCTGCAGCTGCGCGGCGAGGGCTCCGAGCCCGGCTCCGATGACCGTGCCGAAGCTGAAGAACGCGTGGAAGAGCGGGAGGATCGTCTTTCCCGAGTGCTGCTCGATCGCCGTGGCCTCGACGTTCATCATGACGTCGACGCATCCGTTGCCGAGGCCGAACAGCACCAGGCCGATGAGCACGACGGCATACGAGCCGAGCACATTGGCTCCGATGCCGATCAGCGCGACGCCGGACGCGAAGGTGAAGATCGACACCATCATGCCGAGGCGTGCGCCGGTGCGCGCCATGATCGCGGGACTGGTCGAGATTCCGATGATCGACGCGATTCCCGCGCCGAGCAGCAGCATGCCGACCTGTGCCTTGTCGACCTCGAGCGCGAGCTTGATGTCGGGGACGCGCGATGCCCAGGTGGCGATCGACAGACCGCTGGCGAGGAAGATCGCGAAGATCGCCGTGCGCCAGCGCACGTACTGCGATCGGGAGAGAGCCGTGTCCATGATCGACAGCATATCGAATCGATTCGATGGGAGGGAACCGGGGGAGCTATCCTCGGAGTATGACGAGTCACGAGACCACGCGCCGCGCGACGATCGCTGACGTCGCACGCGCGGCCGGCGTGGCGACGTCGACCGCATCCGTCGTCTTCAGCGGCAAGGCGAACGTGGCACCGGCCACTCGTGAGCGGGTGCTCGCGGTCGCTGCCGAACTCGGCTACGCCGGACCCGACCCGCGCGCTGCCTCGCTGCGCCGCGGACGCAGCGGCATCGTCGCCGTGGTGCTCGAAGGCCACCTGCGGGCGGCGTTCCTCGATCCGGTGACCACCGCCATGATGGACGGCCTCACAGACGGGATGGCCGACCTGAGCGCGGGCATCCTGCTCATGCGCGACGAGCCCGGCGATGACGGATCATCGCTGTCGAACGCGCCGGTCGATGCCGTCGTACTGATCGGCTGCTCCGGCCGCACCAAGGCCTCGCTCGACATCGTGCGCAGTCGTGGTCTGCCCGTCGTCGTGATCGAGGGCGATGCGGGCGAGGGGATTCCGAGGATCACCCTCGACAACGCCGCGGCGGCCGCCGATGTCGCCCGTCATCTGCGCGATCTGGGGCACCGCGACGTCGCCCTCGTCACTCTGCCGCTCGACACCGGACGCGAGCGAGGCCCCGTCACGCAGGAGCGCATCGACACCGCGACCGTCGACGTGACGATCGATCGCCTCGCCGGCATGCGCGAGATCTTCCCGGACGCACCGGCGATCTCGGCGGGCGGCAGCCTGATCGATGAGGGTCTTCTCGCCGGACGCATTCTGCTGGCGGATGCCGAGTCGCGGCCGACGGCCATCCTTGCCCAGAGCGACCTCATCGCGGTCGGGATCGTCCGCGCGGCGGAGGAAGTCGGACTCCGCGTGCCCGAAGACCTGTCGGTCGCGGGCTTCGACGGAATCGCTGCGGACGGCCTCGGCGATCTTGTGCTCACCACGAGCGTGCAGCCGGCCGTCGAGAAGGGGCGCGCGGCGGGCGAGCAGGTCGCCCGGATGCTCCGAGGCGAGCCCGGCCTGACGCTGCACCTCACCTGTCGGTTCCGCGAGGGCACGACGACGGCACCGCCCGCGCGCTGACCCTCAGCTGTGCGCAGGGCCGAGGGGCAGAGATGCGGCACCGAAGTCGAGGATCGAGTAACGGCCGCAGTCGATGACTCGGTCGGGAACGGCGGATTCCGGGAGGTCCCACTGCACGGTCTGGGAGTCTTCGACGAGGAACGAGACCTCGCCGACCTCGAAGTCGGTGCGATTCACGAGCCACGCGTATCCGTTGAGCCGATGATCGACCTGCACCAGCTGTGACGGATCGTCGAGGTGGAGCTTGGGGAGACGGACTGTCCAGAACTGCCCTGCCCCGATACGCCCGGAGGCATCCACCCACTCGGTGATGCACGCGAGGTCGCTGTCGGACTGCTGCGCGGCATCCGCGAGGCGAGGGATGCTCAGGCAACCGCCGACGAGGAGCAGCGCGCCGGCAGCCGCGGCCGCCCCTCGGCGCAGGCGCACAGGGAAGGTCACCACACGGGGCGCGGCGACGAGGGCGAGCAGCGGTGCGAAGACGACCGGCTGGAGGTAGCGCGCCGCGTGGGTGCCGAGAGCGATGGCGCCGACGACGACCAGCAGCGGCATCACCCAGGCCATGACGGCGACCAACCGCGAGCCGACGTCAGGCGCACGAACGGTGCGGACCACGGCGAGCGCGACGAGAGCCAGAGTCATCAGCGACGCCAGGACGCAGGGCGCTGTCGAGAGACGGTCGGCGAGCAGTCCGCCGTAGTAGGTGATCGATTCGAGCCAGAGCTCTGGCTTTGCGTATCCGGCTCCGGTGTTCGCGATCCATGCCGCGAACGGAATACGTGCGAGGAAGCCGAGTCCGGTCGCCCCGACGAGGATGGCCGACGAGGTGAGGATGCGGACCCGCCGGCCCGCGTCGAGGAGGGCGGCGACGCAGAGGACGAACATCAGTGGCACCGTTGCCCAGACGGCGAAGAGCGGGTTGGTGAGGGTCGAGACCAGAGCGACCGCGCCGAGGGCGACCGCGAGTCCGACGCCGCGTGCTCGTCGATCGAGCATCCGTCGCATGATGCCGACCGCAAGGATCACGGCGACGACCGTCGCCGAGTAGTAGGTGGTGGTCAGCTGCAGTGACGCGAGTTCGAGCGCGTCGCGCGAAGGGGACGTCTCGGTCATCGCCAGAGCGCCGAAAGCAGCGAGAGCGATGAGCGACCAGGCCACCGGAGCGGAACCCGGGCGGGACCGGCCCGCGACCAGGCGGATCGCCCCGTACAGGGCGAGCAGGTTCAGTGCCCCGCTCACCGCGAAGAGGCTGTTCACACCCAGGGGGAGAGCAGCGTCGAGAGCCGCGAAGCCGGCGGATTCGGGGAGGAAGAGCACGCTCGACATCGCCCAGTCGAGCTTCTCTGCGGAGAGCAGTGACCGGGCGACCAACGCGACGATCAGTGAGTCGCCGTCGCGGAACATCAGCTCGGCGCGGCCGGACGCCGCCACCGTGGCTGCGGTGATCAGCGAGACGGCGGCGGCCGCAGTCCACCCGGCCAGCTCTCGCGCCCATGCCCGTGTCACGGAGCTACTCTGCCACGGCCCGCGCACGTTCGAATGGCGTGAACGGCAGCATCCGGACTCGATTCACGACCATCTGCGCGATCCGAAAGGTTCGGTGACCCTGTGGCGTGGTCGGCACGCGGTCAGGACGAGGCCTGAGTCCTCAGATCCCAGATCTGCTCGAGAGGAGCTGTGCCTTCGTCTCCGTCGGCGTCGCGGAAGACCTCGACGAACCGGCCGATGTCGGCCTGCCAGGCGTGGTCGGCGGGGTCGTCCTTCAACGCGGCGACCGCGGCATCCCAGTCGTCGCAGTCGACGAGGTGGAACAGGCGGTGGCCCGACCGCCAGATCGTCCAGTCGTGGATGCCGATGCGAGCGAACGTCGCCGCGAGGGCGTCCGGGATGCGCGCGTGGTTCGTGCGATAGTCGTCGATCGCGCCGTCGCGGATCTCGGAGTGGAGGGCGATGCGCATGAAGAGGCCTCTCGTCAGTCCCGGGGGCGGAAGGAGATCGCGACGGGGGCCGCGGCGTCCGCCACTTCGACCAGGATCCCACCATCCACGCGCTCGGCCGCAACGGTGCGCTCGCCGATGCGGGCCGTGCGCTCGTCGAGGATTCGATCGGGGTCTGGCAGAAGAACGCGACCGCTCTGATCGATGACCGCGTGCACCGCGTCATCCGTGCGGGTCCAGCGGATCCACGGATCGTCCGAGGCCTGCATGCGTGGTTCAGGTCGAGCACCGAACACCGCATGTCCGTACCGGGCGTTCCAGGCGCCGATGCCCTCGAGCGTCCGGCGCTGCAGCTCGGGGATGCGCCCCGACGCCTCGAGTCCGATGTTCAGCAGCAGGTTGCCGCCACGCGATACGACATCGACGAGAAGGCGCACGGCCTCGTGCGCGGAGAGCAGGTGCTCGCTCGTCTCGTTGCGGTTGTGTCCGAACGACAGGCCGATGCCGCGCGTGTTCTCCCACGCCTCGCCGACTTCGACCGCCGTGCCGTGCACGTACTCGCTGGTGCGGAAGTCCCAGTGCGATTCGCCCCAGCGGTCGTTGACCACGCCGTCGGGAACGCGATCGTAGAACGTGCGGAACGCATGCGCGAGGCTCTTCGGCCCCGGTTCGATCCCTGCATCGGGCCAGCGGATGTCGCCCCACAGGATGTCTGGGCGATATCGGTCGATCAGGTCGATCACGTGATCATGTGCGTACTCGGCGTAGGCGAGGTCGTCGGGGGCAGGGTCGTCGTCGCGCTCGATGGGAGGAAGGCCCGAGAAATGCCAGTCGAGCCCGCCCGAGTAATAGACGCCGAAGCGGAGTCCGGCTGCGCGGGTGGCGTCCGCGAAGGCGCCGATCAGGTCCTGTTTCGGGCCGCGGGCGACGGTGTTGCGCCCGTCCGTTCCCGGCGCGTCCCACAGGGTCACGCCGTCGTGGTGCTTGGTCGTCGGGATGAAGTATCCGGCGCCCGTCGCTGCGACCACCGCGAGCACCTCGTCGGGGTCGAAGTCCTCGGCCTTCCATTCGTCGAGGAAGTCGTCATAGGGAGCGCCGCCGTGCACCTGCTCGTGGTGCGCATGCGCCGGGGAGCCTTCGATGCGCATCGTGTTGGCGTACCACTCCGCGTAGGGGTTGTGGGCGTACCACTCCTCCCTCGGCACCGCCCCGAGCTCGCCCGTCGGCTCAGCCCATGCGGGAACGGAATACGGCCCCCAATGCACGAAGATCCCGAGGGCTGCACCGCGGAACCACTCGGGCAGCGGTCGCTCGAACTCGCGATACGCCTCCGGACGAACGGGATCTGTCGTGAACATCGCCATGATCGTTACCTTCCCTCACACCCTTGTGAACTGTTTCGTCTATCACGTATCCTATAGGAAATCTTGAACTCAAAGGAGAGATTCGATGACGGACGCAGGCTTCCGACGGCCCACAGAGCGCATTCCCGGTGGGGAGTGGTTCAGCGGCGCGGGCTTCGGCATCTTCGTGCACTGGGACCAGGCGTCGCAGCAGGGGATCGAGATCTCCTGGCCGCTCGTCGGGCGCTCGATCATCCCGGGCACGGACGAGGTGGAGGACGCCGTGACCGTCGCCGAGTACCAGGCGACTGCGCCGACGTTCGACCCCACGGAGTGGGATGCCGCAGATCTCGCGCGACAGGCGCGCGAGGCCGGCGCCACCTACGTCGTCTTCACCGCCCGCCACCACGCGGGATACAACATGTTCTTCACGGAGCAGTCGGACTTCGGCGTCGAGCACGGCCCCTTCGGCCGCGACATCACGCGGGAGTTCGTCGATGCAGTTCGGGCTGAGGGGCTGAAAGTCGGCATCTATTACAGCCTCCCGGACTGGAACCACCCCGACTACCCGGCCTTCCGCGATGAGGATCTGCCCTACAAGCTCGAGCACTGGCCCGCCGCGGGCCTCGCCGAGTTCGCCGACACCCCCGATGCCACCGACCGCCACCGTCGGTCCTCTCCGGAGGAGTGGTCGCGCTACCTCGACTACGTGCGCGCCCAACTCACCGAACTGCTCACGAACTACGGACAGATCGACCTGCTCTGGTTCGACGGCGACTGGGAGCGCTCCGCCGTCGAGTGGACGGCGCCGGGCCTGCGCCGCCTCATCAAGGAGCTGCAGCCGGACGTCGTCATCAACGACCGCCTCCCCGGGCAGGGCGACTATCGCACCCCCGAGCAGGGCTTTCCCCTGAGCCCGCCCTCCGGGCCCTGGGAGCTGTGCCTCACGATCGGCGATCACTGGGCGTGGCGCAAGGGCCCCGACAACGAGAAGTCTGCACGGTCGCTGCTCGTCACCCTCATCGATGTGGTCGCCCGCGGAGGGAACCTGCTGCTCAACGTGGGCCCCGGGCCCGACGGCACGCTGCCGGCGGTCGAGCAGGAGCGGTTGCAGGAGTTCGCCGACTGGATGCAGGCGCACGCCGAATCCGTGATCGGCGCGGAACCCACCGAGGGCGTCGACTTCCACGGCCCTACGACCGCCCGGGCCGGACGCCTGTATCTGCATCTGACGGCGCTGCCCGTCGACGAGATCATCGTGCGGGGCCTGCCCGTGCGCCGCATCACTCGCGTGCATCGTCTCGCCGACGGCCTCGATCTCGCCCACGATGCGAGCTTCGAGGTGCACGAGGCCTCCACCGCGGGCGACGACCTCGGCGAGCTGCGCATCGTCGCATCCGAACCGAGCGGCGCCCTGATCGACGTGATCGCCATCGACTTCTCCGAGTGACCAGAGCAACCGAACACCAGAGCAATACCCCCTCACCCATCGCATCGAATCAGCATCCAATGAAGGAGGCAGACAGAATGAATGCACTCTCATCCCGACGCGCGAAGCGGGTCATCCTGACCGGCGTCGCGGGCCTCACCGCCATCACCCTCGCCGGCTGTGCCGGCGGATCGGGCGGAGGCGGCGAAGCCGGCGGCCCGCTCGTGCTCTACACCTGGGCCGCCAGCGAGGGCGACCAGGCCCAGTGGGCCGACTTCATCTCGGGTGCGCAGGCCGAGGATCCCGATCTCGACATCACGGTCGAGGGCCCGAGCTTCGCCGACTACTGGACCAAGGTGAAGACCCGCCTGAGCGGATCGAACCCGCCCTGCCTGCTCACCACCCAGGCTGCCCGGGCGCAGGAGCTCGGCGATCTGCTGATGCCCCTCGACGACCTGATCGAGAAGAGCGGCTTCGACATCGAGAACATCGATGCGTCGATGCTCAGCGGCATGACCGTCGACGGCACGATCCGCGCCATCCCCTACGACGCCGAGCCGATCGTGCTCTTCTACAACGTCGAGGCGTTCCAGGCCGCGGGTCTCGAGCTGCCGGGCACCGAGTACAGCCGCGATCAGTTCATCTCCGACGCCAAAGCCCTCACCGACGGAGAGAAGAAGGGCCTCGCGCTCGCTCCCGGCATCTTCATCCCCAACGCCTGGTCACTCGCCGACGGGGTGCCCGCGGTCACCGAAGACGGAGAGCTCGACCTGACGAACTCCGATTTCGTCGACCAGATGCAGAGCTTCTTCGACCTCGTGTCGGTCGAACAGGTCGCCAAGGCGCCTGAGGCCGCCGACGGCTCCGAGGTCTCGCAGCAGGCGTTCACCTCGGGAGAGGTGCCGATGCTGATCGAGGGGCCGTGGATGTACGGCAGCTTCGCCGACGCCGCCGACTTCACACTCGGCGTCACGATCGTCCCGTCGACAAGCGGCGAGGCGGCCGCGATGACGGCAGGGTCGGGCTTCGGCATCGCTGCGAACTGCGACCGCCCAGACGAGGCCTTCGCCGCGATCGAGGCGCTGACGTCGGTGTCGGTGCAGGAGAAGCAGGCCGAGGCCCGCGGCATCGTCCCCGCGCGCATCGAGGCGCTGCCTGCCTGGGCCGAGGGTAAGACAGAGGGCGCCGCCGAGGTGGTCGAGGCTCTGCTCGCCGACGCGACCCCGCAGCGCACGACCCCGACCTGGAACCAGGTCGAGACCCTGATGACCCAGTACGGAGTGCAGGGCTACCGGGGTGAGCTGACGGCTGCGGAGATCATGGAGACGATCCAGAACTCGGTCGCGGGCTGAGCGGATGGCGATCATGAGCGAGCGGAGAGAGGCCACGGCCTCCTCTTCGATGCCCGGCGCGGCGGGGGTGCCCTTCGGCTCTCCCGCCCCGCGGGTTCCGAGGCCGCCGCGCCGACGCGGCAACGGCTGGGTGGCGGTCGCCTTCCTCGCCCCGGGGATGATCGGGTTCGTCCTCTTCACCCTCACGCCGCTGTTCGGGTCGGCATTCATCAGCCTGTTCGACTGGAAGCTGTTCGGCAGCCCCGACTTCATCGGGTTCGAGAACTACATCAAACTGTTCCGCGACCCGACGTTCTACACGGTGCTCGGCAACACGCTGATCTTCGCGATCGTCTACACCGCGCTGAACCTCGTCGTCGCCCTCACCATCTCGCTGTGGCTCAGCACGCGCATGAAGGCGGCAGGGGCCTGGAGGGTCATCTTCTTCCTGCCCGTCATCACTCCGATGGTGGCGAACGCCCTTGTGTGGCGTCTTCTGCTCTCGCAGGACGGCCTCGTCAACTCGATGCTCGCGACGGTCGGCATCGACGGCCCCAACTGGCTGTCCGACTCGGCCTGGGCGCTGCCCTCAGTGATCGCGATGTCGGTGTGGCAGTCGTTCGGCTACAACGTGATCGTCCTGTCGGCAGGTCTCAGCGCCATCCCGAAGGAGCTGCTCGAGGCGTCCCGTATCGACGGCACATCGGCCTGGCAGCGTCTGCGGTTCATCATCCTGCCGCTGCTGTCGCCGTCTCTGTTCTTCTGCTCGACGATGACGATGATCGGCGCCTTCCAGGTGTTCGTGCAGCCGCTGTTCCTCACCCAGGGAGGACCGGGTGAGAGCACCAACACCTTCGTGCTGTACCTCTATCGCAACGGCTTCGTCTTCGATCGGCTCGGCTATGCATCCGCTCTCGCGTGGATCCTCTTCCTCGTGGTGATGCTCATCACCGCCTTGCAGTTCGTCGGCCAGCGCAGGTGGGTGAACTATGAGTGAGGTCGTGAGTCTGCCTCGTCGAGCGAGTCAGCGCCGGGACTCGATCAAGGAGTGGCTGAACACCGCAGCCATCGCCGTGGTCGCGCTGATCTTCGCGTTCCCGTTCATCTGGATGTTCCTCACCGCTCTCAAGCCTGAGAACGAGGTCTTCACGGCGACACCGCAGATCTTCGGCTCGGAGATCCGCTGGGCCAACTTCGTCGAGGCGTGGACGGTCGTGCCCTTCGGCCGGTTCATCCTCAACGGCCTTCTCGTCGCGATCCTCGGCGCCGCGCTCTCGGTGATCGTCGCAGTGCTGTCGGCGTACGCCTTCTCGCGGCTGCGCTTCAAGTACCGCGACAAGCTCTTCCTGCTGTTCGTGCTCACGCTCGTGCTGCCCCAGGAGGTGCTGGTCGTCCCCCTGTTCATCATGATCAACAGCTGGGGGTGGAACGACAGCTATGCGGCCCTCATCATCCCGTTCGCGTTCACCGCGTTCGGCACCTTCCTGATGCGCCAGTTCTTCCTCACCATCCCGATGGAGTACGAGGAAGCGGCGCTGATCGACGGTGCGTCGCGCCTCCGCACCCTGTGGTCGGTGCTGCTTCCGCAGCTCGTCGCGCCGCTGAGCGTGCTCGCGGTGTTCTCGTTCATCGGCTACTGGAACTCGTACCTGTGGCCGCTGATCATCATCAACACGCAGGACATGGCCACCGTGCCCCTCGGGCTCGGCATGTTCACCGGTCAGTTCGGCACGCAGTGGTCGCTGCTGATGGCCGCGTCGACGCTGGCCGTCATCCCCTCGTTGATCCTCGTGCTGCTGCTGCAGAGGCAGCTCATCAAGGGAGTCACCCTGGGCGGACTCGGAGGACGCTGATGACCACGACACACCACACCACCCGGGGCCTCCTCGAGGTCACGGCGGATGCCACGGCAGGCAGCCGCATCGTGCACGCCGAGGCGCAGCTGTGCGACCTGCCGGTCGAGACCGAGCGGACGGATGCTCTGCAGACGTTCGTCAAGCAGGAGACCATCCTCGTGCGGCTGCGCACTGCGGACGGCACCGAGGGCACCGGATACAGCTACACGATCGGCACCGGCGGAGGGGCGGTGCTCAGCCTGCTGCGCGAGACGCTGCTGCCCGCGCTGATCGGGCTCGAGGCCGAGCGCCCCGAAGCACTGTGGCTCGCACTGTTCGGCATCACGCGCGCCACGACGGTGGGGCCGGTCACCGCGCTCGCGCTCGCCGCGGTCGACACCGCGGTGTGGGATGCGAAGACCCGCCGAGCCGGCCTGCCGTTGTGGGTCGCAGCGGGTGGAGCCTCACCGTCCGTCCCGGTGTACGACACCGAGGGCGGGTGGCTGCATTTCCGTACCGACGAGCTGGTCGCGCACGCGGTCGACGCGAAGGAACGCGGCATGGGCGGCGTCAAGATCAAGGTCGGGATGCCGCGTGGCCACCAGGACCTCGAGCGCCTGCGCGCCGTGCGAGACGCCGTCGGACCGGGCATGGACATCATGGTCGATGCGAATCAGTCGTTCACGGTCGCTGAGGCCGTGCGGCGAGCGCGGCTGTTCGAGCAGGTCGATGTCTTCTGGTTCGAGGAGCCGCTGCCGGCGGAGGACATCGAGGGCCACCGTCTGCTCGCCCGCTCGACCTCGGTGCCGATCGCGGTCGGGGAGAGCATGTACTCGCTCGGCCACTTCCGCGAGCACCTGCAACGAGGTGGGGCATCGATCGTGCAGGCCGACGTCGCACGGGTCGGTGGCATCACACCGTGGCTCAAGATCGCACATCTGGCCGAGTCGTTCAACGCCCCCGTCGCCCCGCACTTCCTCATGGAGCTGCACGTGTCACTCGTCTGCGCGATCCCCAACGCGCTGTACCTCGAGCACATCCCGCAGCTGCGGGCGGTCACGACCGGCGAGATCCGCATCGAGGACGGGCGCGGCTGGGCGCCGACCGAGGCAGGGCTCGGAATCGCGTGGGACGACGACGCTCTGGCTCGGCTGATCGTGTCATGAGCGCCGTGGTCTCCGCCGGTTCGCAGCCCGTCGCGATCGGGCGGGCGGGGCTCTCCGCTCCGCCCATCGCGTACGGAGCCGCAGCCCTCGGCAACCTCTACCAGGCGCTCGGCGAGGAGGACTGGCCGACGATCGTGCCCGCAGCGTGGGCGGGCGGTGTGCGGTACTTCGATGTCGCGCCGCACTATGGTCTCGGGCTCGCCGAGCGCCGGCTGGGCGAGGGTCTGCGCGACCTGCCGCGCGACGAGGTCATCGTCTCGACCAAGGTCGGGCGACTGCTGGTGCCGCAGGATGCCGGGGGCCGCACCGACATGGAGAACCTGTTCGACGTTCCCGCCGATCACCGTCGCGTGCGCGACTACTCGCGTGACGGTGTGCTGCGCTCGATCGAGCAGTCTCTCGAGCGTCTCGGCCTCGACCGCATCGACATCGCCCTCGTGCACGACCCGGATGACCACGAGCGGGACGCACTCGAGGGAGCGTTCCCCGCGCTGAGCGAGCTGCGCGACCAAGGCGTCATCCGCTCGTTCGGCGCCGGCATGAATCAGAGCAGGATGCTCTCGCTATTCGTGCGGGAGACGGATGCCGACGTGATGATGATCGCCGGGCGCTGGACGCTGCTGGATCAGTCGGCGGCGGTCGACCTGCTCCCCGCGGCCGAAGAGCGCGACGTCACGGTGCTCGCTGCCGCCGTGTTCAACTCGGGGATCCTCGCGACGGACGCTCCGGGGCAGGACTCCACGTTCGACTACGGCCCCGCGGGCCGCTCGGTGGTCGAACGGGCGCAGGCGATCGCGCGCGTCGCGCATCGCTATGGACGGACGCTCCCGGAGCTGGCCGCCCAGTACCCGTTGACGCACTCGTCAGTCGGGGCCGTCGTGATGGGCGGCGCGAGCGCCGAGCAGGTCGCACGGAACAGCGGGCTCGTCGCTCGACATGTCGGAAACGAGGTGTGGGGCGAACTCCGGGAACGGGGCCTGATCAGCCACGAAGTCGCCCCCGCGCGGCAGGCCGTTGGCCGAGAAGGGCACCCCGTACGATGAGACTCATGTTCGGCGACGACGAGGCACGCGGACCGCGGCCGCTCCCGGCGCGACGCGCCCTCGTCGATGACGTGTACGACGCGGTGCTCGGCCTTCTCATGGACCGGGTCATCGAACCCGGCGCCCGAGTGAACATCGATGCGGTCGCTCGCGATCTCGATGTCTCGCCGACACCTGTGCGAGAGGCCCTCACGCGCCTCGAGTCCGAGGGACTCGTCGCGAAGCGGGCGCTCAAAGGCTACGTCGCGGCCCCTCTGCTCGACGAGGCAGGTCTTCGCGACCTCTACGACATGCGCGAGCTGCTCGAACCGGAGGCCGCGCGTCGCGCGTCGACCCATCTCGACGACGACACCGAGAGCGAACTCGCCGAATCCGTCGTGCAGATGCGTGCCGCATCCGCCCCCGATGAGGACGAGAGCTTCCGCAACTACCGTCGGTTCATCGACGAGGACCTGCACTTCCACCACCTGATCGCCGAGCATGCGCAGAGCCCGCTGCTCTCGGAGGCCATCGTGCGACTGCGCTCGCACATGCACCTCTACCGACTGAACTTCCGCCACGACTTCGAGGACGACACGGTCAACGAGCACGAGGGCATCCTCGACGCCCTGCGCAGACGAGACGCAGACGCTGCTGCCGAGGCGATGCGCGCTCACATCGAGAATTCGTACGACCGGCTCGGCCCCGCGCTCGCGCGGCGGGCGGAGAACGCATCCGAATGATCTGATTTCCGGATTCGGAGCGCGCAAAGTGCCCGAAAATCCGGGGGAAGTCGACCATTTGCGCCATCCGCGACGGACATCATCGGCCCGAAAGCGCGGAATATCAAGGTAAACTCGATATCGACACCCGCCCGCCCGCCTGCGCCGCCCCCCGGCCGACGAGCTTTGAGGAGCCGCGTATATGCTGACGCTCCTCGCCGTGTTCCTCCTCGGGTCGATCCTGATGCCCGTGCTGGTGCGATGGCTGGGGTCTCAGGCATTCGTGATCGCGGCTCTCATTCCCGCAGCGGCATTCGTCCATGCGCTGGTGCTCACCCCCCAGGTGCTCGACGGGCCCACGCCATTCGTGTCGGTCGAGTGGATCCCGCAGCTCGGGCTCAACCTGTCTATGAACATGGACGTGCTCGGCTGGGTGCTCACCCTGATCGTCACGGGCGTCGGTGCTCTCGTTCTGCTCTACTGCCGCTGGTACTTCCACGACGACTCGGCGGGGATCGGCCAGTTCGCGGCCGTCCTGCTCGGGTTCGCCGGCGCGATGTACGGTCTCGTCCTGACCGACGACCTGGTCATGCTCGTCATGTTCTGGGAGGTGACGAGCATCCTCTCGTACCTCCTGATCGGGCACTACCGGCGCCGTGCGGCCAGCCGACGCGCGGCCCTGCAGGCGCTCCTGGTCACCACCCTCGGCGGCCTCGTCATGTTCGTCGGTGTCGTGCTGCTCGTGGTCGATGCCGGCACCTCCAGCATCCGCGAGATCCTCGAGCTCGCCCCCACCGGTCCCATCGTCGACGCCGCAGTGGTGATGCTCCTGGTCGGAGCCATCAGCAAATCGGCGATCTTCCCGTTCCACTTCTGGCTGCCGGGAGCCATGGCTGCGCCGACGCCGGTGAGCGCCTACCTGCACGCGGCGGCCATGGTGAAGGCGGGCATCTACCTGATCGCGCGCTTCGCACCGATCTTCGCGTTCACCGGGCCCTGGCGACCGATCATCATCTCGCTGGGGATCGTGACGATGCTCATCGGCGGCATCCAGGCACTTCGCGAGACCGACCTCAAGCGCATCCTCGCCTTCGGCACCGTGAGCCAGCTCGGGTTCTTCTCGATCGTGATCGGCTACGGCACGCAGGCGAGCGCCCTGGCGGGGCTCGCGCTCGTGATCGGACACGCGCTGTTCAAGTCGGCACTGTTCCTGATCGTCGGCGTGATCGACCGTCAGCTGTCGACCCGTGACATCGATGAGCTGAGCGGTGTGGGTCGTCAGGCCCCTGTCATGGCGACCGCGGCATTCATCTCGGTCGCCTCGATGGCCGGCATCGCTCCGACCATCGGGTTCGTCGCGAAGGAGTCGACGCTCACCGCACTCCTCGACGACGCCATGCACGGATCCCCCTGGGGTCTCGTCGCGATCATCGGCGTCAGCCTCGGTTCCATTCTCACTGCGGCATATGGCATCCGCTTCCTCTGGGGAGCCTTCTGGAAGAAGCGCGATGCCGTCGGCGACCGCCTGCCGGACACCGCCTGGCCCGACCCGCCTGTCGGCTTCCTCTCGGCGCCGATCATCCTCGCCGGAATCACGATCGCCGCCGGTATCGGCGCACCCGCGCTCGACACCGCCCTGCAGGGCTACGCACTCACGGCGACCCCCGGTCTCGATGCGGAGGGCGTGGCCGCGGAGGGGCCCGGACACCTTGCGCTCTGGCACGGGCTGGAGCCCGCGCTCGGCATCTCGATCCTCTCGATCCTCCTCGGCGCGGGGCTCTTCCTGCTCACCGTGCGCACCGGGTGGGACCGCAAGGCGCGCCTCATCCGGTTCACCGCTGCGGACGTCTACTACCTGGTGATGCGCGGCATCGACCGCCTCTCGGTGCTCAGCACGACACTGACCCAGCGAGGCTCCCTCCCCGTCTACGTCGGCACGATCTTCGTCGTGTTCGTGGCGGCCGAGATCACGGCCCTGCTGGCGAGCGACATCGACCGTTTCCAGCTCTCCGCCTGGCATACGCCCGCCCAGGTGGTCGTCGCGCCGATGATGGCGGCAGCCGCCGTCATGGCCGTGCGCGCGCAGAAGCGCTACACCGGTGTCGTGCTCGTCTCCATCACCGGTCTCGGCATGGTCGTGCTGTTCGCGACGAGCGGCGCCCCCGACCTGGCGCTCACGCAGATCCTCGTCGAGACGGTGACCATGGTCACGTTCGCCCTCGTGCTCCGCCGCCTGCCGGCGCGGATGGGTGAGCACAATGCATCCGTCGGTCGCATCCCCCGGGCTCTCCTCGGTGTCGGGGTGGGCCTCACGATGGCTCTGGTCGCGATCGTGGCGACGCAGTCGCGCGTCTCCGACCCCATCTCCGAGGCCTTCCCCAAGCTCGCGTACGAGATCGGCCACGGCAAGAACGTCGTCAACGTCGCGCTCGTCGACCTCCGCGGATGGGACACGATGGGCGAGCTCTCGGTGCTCGTGCTGGCCGCCACCGGAGTCGCCTCTCTGGTCTTCGTCACGCACCGGGCCGACATGCTCTCGGCGACGAAGACGCTGCCGAAGGCCCGCCGTCGTCGCACCCTCAGCCGCCCCCTCGTCGAGACGACCGAGGGCGTGCGCTTCCAGACCTCCGAGAACGAGAGCAGCCCTCGCGCCTGGCTCGTCGGCGGTCAGAAGATGAAGCCCGAGAATCGGTCGATCCTCCTCGAGGTGATCGTCCGCATCCTGTTCCACACCATCATCGTCGTGTCGATCTTCCTGCTGTTCTCCGGGCACAACCTCCCGGGTGGCGGCTTCGCAGGCGGACTCGTCGCCGGAATGGCGCTCGTCATGCGATACGTCGCCGGCGGACGCTGGGAGCTCGGAGCGGCTGCGCCCACGGATGCCGGTCGACTTCTCGGCACCGGCCTCATCCTCGCCGTCGGAACCGCCGTCGTACCGCTGTTCTTCGGCATGGCCCCGCTCACCAGCACGTTCTGGGAGTGGGAGATCCCGGGCATCGGCCACATGGAGTTCGTCACGTCGACGATCTTCGACATCGGCGTCTACCTCGTCGTCATCGGGCTCGTGCTCGATGTGCTGCGCAGCCTCGGCGCCGAGGTCGACCGTCAGGCGCAGGAGTTCCGTGAGCGGGGGGTGACCATCTGATGGATGTCTCCCTGACCCTGATCGTGATCATGGCCGTGCTGTTCGCCTGCGGTGTCTACGCGATGCTCGAGCGCAGCCTCACCCGCGTGCTGATCGGATTCCTCCTGCTCGGCAACGCCACGAACATCCTGCTGCTCATCGTGATGGGCGTCCCGGGCAACGCGCCCTTCTTCGGCACCGAAGGCGAGCTCAGCGATCCGCTCCCGCAGGCGCTCACGCTCACGGCCATCGTCATCACGTTCGCCGTCTCGGCGTTCCTGCTCGCCCTCATCTACCGCTCCTGGCAGCTGGGTCAGGCCGATACCGTCGAGGACGACGAGGCTGACATCGCGCTCCGCGAGCGCACCGATGCCGACGAGGATCTCATGGACGACGAGGCCGACGCCGCCGACGACGAGGCCACCACCGACTTCGTCGGCGTGCAGACCTCGCCGATCACGGTGCTGCACATGCGCGACCACCCTGCGATCCACGATGATGCGCCCACAGACCGTCCGACCGCCCCTCGGTCCGACCCGGAGGCGGAGGCGGATGCGGATGCCGCGGCATCCACTCTCGCCCACGAATCGGCTCCGCCCGAGGACGACGACGAGAACGGTGCTCCAGGCGACACGACAGACGGGGAGGACCGCCCATGAGCGCCCTCGTCCCGCTGCTCGTCGCGCTGCCGTTGCTCGGCGCCGCGGTCACGCTGATCTTCGGCCGCAACCCCCGACTTCAGGCCTTCGTCACGGTCGCGACCCTGGCGATCGTCTCGGTCATCGCCGCGGTGCTGCTGGTGGTCGTCGACGCCGGTGAGCCGCTCGCGGTCTCGGTCGGCGGGTGGCCGGTGCCGTTCGGCATCGTCCTCTACGTCGACCGGCTCGCCGCCCTCCTGGTGCTCATCTCGAGCATCGTGCTGCTCGCCGTGCTGCTCTTCTCGATCGGTCAGGGTGCGGCAGACGGCACCGACGAGACACCGATCTCGATCTTCAACCCGTCGTACCTGATCCTCGCCGCCGGAATCTTCAACGCGTTCATCGCGGGCGACCTCTTCAACCTGTACGTCGGATTCGAGATCCTGCTCGTCGCGTCATACGTGCTGATCACATTGGGCAGCACCGAGTCCCGCATCCGCACCGGCGCCGTCTACATCGTCGTGTCGCTGGTCTCGTCGATCCTGTTCCTCGCCTCGATCGCGATGATCTACGGGGCTCTCGGCACCGTGAACATGGCGCAGATCGCCGAGCGGATGACCGAGCTGCCGCAAGAGACGCAGCTCGTCCTCCACCTCATGCTGGTTGTCGCGTTCGGCATCAAGGCCGCCATCTTCCCCGTGTCCTTCTGGCTGCCCGACTCGTATCCGACGGCCCCGGCTCCGGTCACCGCGGTCTTCGCCGGCTTGCTGACGAAGGTCGGCGTGTACGCGCTGATCCGCACCGAGACGCAGCTGTTCGCCGACAACAGCATCGACACCCTGCTGCTGATCATCGCGCTCGCGACCATGATCGTGGGAGTGCTCGGTGCCGTCGCTCAGGCGGAGCTCAAGCGAATCCTGTCGTTCACGCTGGTGAGTCACGTGGGCTACATGATCTTCGGTCTCGCGATAGCGACGCCTGCAGCGATCGGCGCGACGGTGTACTACATCGTCCACCACATCATCGTGCAGACGACGTTGTTCCTCGCCGTCGGCCTCATCGAGCGTCGCGCAGGCAGCACGTCGATCCTCAGGGTGAAGGGACTGCTCAAGGTCGCGCCCGTGATCGCGGTGCTCTACTTCATCCCGGCGATCAACCTCGGCGGCCTGCCTCCGTTCTCCGGGTTCATCGGCAAGTTCGCGCTGTTCGAGGCCGCGGCATCCGTCGGAACACCGCTGATGATCGTGCTGATCTTCGGGGGAATCGTCACGTCGCTCCTCACTCTCTACGCGCTGATGCGCGCCTGGAACCTCGCGTTCTGGCGCGAGGAGGAGGACTCCGCCGAGACCGAGGGACGCATCTCGTACCTGGGCAACGCCCCGGCGGCGGACGAGCAGCAGGAGCGTCGCCGCATCCCGAGGATCATGACCGTCGCGACAGCCGGCATGGTCGGGGTCACTCTGGCACTGACCGTCTTCGCCGGCCCGCTCTACGCGCTGTGCGACCGCATCGGTGAAGCTCTGCTCGACCCGGTGAGCCTCATCCAGCTGGAAGACGAGGTCGAGGGATGAGCCCCACCGAGACCGGCCGTCACTTCTGGCGTGACATCCGCGTGCAGCTTCCGTTCCTCGCGTGGCTCGTCGTGCTGTGGATGCTGCTGTGGGCGCAGTTCACGGTGCTCGCCTTCCTGTCAGGGCTCGTCGTCGCGGTGTTCGTCACCCGCGTCTTCCGGCTGCCGACGGTCGAGCTCTCCGGGCGGATCAACGTCTGGTACGCCGTGCTCCTGGTCGTGCAGTTCCTGTTCGCGGTGCTGCGGGGAGCGCTCGCGGTGACCGTGCAGGTGTTCGACTTCCGGCGTCAGCCCGGGGCCGCGATCATCGCCGTGCCGCTGAAGTACGCGGACGACCTCATGATGACGCACGTGTCGGTCGTGTCGTCGCTCGTTCCCGGGTCTCTCGTCGTCGAAGCCGATCGCGACCGTCAGGTGCTGTATCTGCACGTGATCGGCGTGCGCAGCCTGGCCGACGTCGAGAAGCAGCGGGAGGGTGTGCTCCGCTGGGAGCGCAGGGTCGTGCGTGCGCTCGGCGCCCCCGAGCAGTACCGTGCCCTCAAGGCCGACGAGCGCGCGGCGCGTGCCGGCGATGCCGGTCCTGCCGGCGGAGCGAAGAAGGGCGGTGTGCGATGACCATCCTGCTTCTGGCGATCATGGTCGTGTTCGGCCTCGCGGCCATCCTGACGATCATCCGGATCGTGCGCGGCCCGTCGATCCTCGACCGTGCGGTCGCCTCCGATGTGCTGCTCACCGAGGTCATGTGCGTGCTCGGCGCCGAGATGGCGATCAACGGGCACACCCGCAACATCCCGGTGCTGCTCATCATCGCCGCGGTGGGCGTCTTCGGGTCGATCTCGGTCGCCCGGTTCGTCGCCAGAAGGGACAACACGACGCCATGAACGTATTCGGCCTCAGCATCCCCGACGGCGTCATCGACGTCGCCGTTCTCGTGCTCATCCTGCTCGGTGCCCTGCTCTGCCTCTCGGCCGCCGTCGGACTGCTGCGCTTCCGCGACGTGCCGTCTCGACTGCATGCCGCCACCAAACCCCAGGTGCTGGGGCTCATCCTGATCTGTCTCGCGATCGCGCTGTCGCTGCGCACGGTGGGCGGGATCCTCGTCGGTCTCGCCCTCGTCGCCCCGATCGTGCTCATGCAGTTCGCCACCGCCCCGTTGTCTGCGCATATCGTGGGACGGCAGGCCTATCGCAACGGCACGACCGACGAGCGCAGCCTCGTCGTCGACGAGCTCGCGGAATCGAAGCAGACTCCTCCCGGCGCGGGCTGAGGGGGTACAGAGGGGGGGACGATGTCAGCACCGCAGGGGTGGTACGACGCGGGTACGCCGGGTCTTCAGCGCTGGTGGGACGGCGTGCAGTGGACCGCGCATGAGCGAGCGGCGGCACCGGCGACGCTGTCGATGGGCTGGTATCCGGTGCCGGGCACGACGGACGTCCGCTGGTGGGACGGCGTGATGTGGACGCCGTATCGCGTTCGCGCCGGCAAGCCGCGGCCCGACTGGCTGGCCGTCGAGCCGCCGGCCATGGGAGTGGTCCTCGGCATCCTGTTCTTCGTGCTCGGGATGCTGCAGCTGTTCGCGGCGCTGGTGACGCAGAATCCCGGAAACTTCATCTTCCCCGCGCTGCTTCTGTCGGTGGCGGTGGTCTGGATCGTCGGCGCCGTGTACTCGCACGGCGTGCGCAAGCTTCCCGCTCCGCAGTCGGCCCCGGTGGTAGACGCGGTCGTGCAGCCGCTGCCCGGTGAGGTCGACGGGCCCGATGCCGGGTGGTATCCGATGACGAGGCAGGTCAGCCGCTGGTGGACCGGTTCCCGGTGGAGCTGGTACATCGGCACGAAGTTCGGGCCTCGACCCGGGCACGCCGGGCCTCGCGGCTACCTCACGTCGATGATCGTCGGATGGTGTGTGGCCGGGCTCGCTGTGATCGGTGCGATCGTCGCGGTGGTGGGAAGCGTCATGGAGCAGAGCCCCATCACTGTGGTCATGATCGTGTTCGGCGTCTTCATCGCCCTGATCATGGGCGGCCTGGGCGCTTTCGCCCTTCTGCTGACGCGGGCGCGCCGCAACGCTCTCCTCCTTCCGGCGACACCTCCGCCGGTGCGCTGAGGCATCCGCCGCGCGGCGGGGTGGGCTGGGGCGAGTGCCGATGCCGGGCCGGGCCGGTGTCGGGCCGCCGCGGTTCACAATTCAGCATGAGCGTGTGGGGATGCACTTGCACGGGGCAATACCACCGCCTGCACGAATTTCATGCTGAATAGTGAACGACGACGAACGGTGCCACTTCTCCTGCACCGAACTCTGCTCCGGCGAGCCGTCCCCCATCGCGGGGAAGGCGCACACAGATGGCCCTCGCCTTCCGCACACTTCTGCGATGGGGAAGAACGACAAGACCGTCGCGCAGCGCACGGACGACACCTATTCGCACACAGTCTTCACTCGATCGGACCTGCTGCAGACGGGGATGACGGGGCGTCAGATAGCCGAGTCGGTCGCGCGAGGAGAGCTCCTGCGCGTGCGTCGCGATCGATACGCACTGGACTCGACGCACCGGGACGTCGTCGACGCGGTCCGCATCGGCGGTCGGGTGTCCTGCTTGTCGCTGCTCGCCCTGCTGGGCGTCTTCGTGTTCCGCTGCCGCGAGCTGCATGTGCTCGTGACTCCCGGCTCGTCTCGACTGCGTGTCACCAAGGACAGACAAGTCGTGCTCCATTGGAAGGTGCTGACGAGCGTGAGCGGCAGCGTGCACGCGGCTCCGTTGATCGATGCCGTCGCGCACTCCGTGCTCTGCCAGGCTCCGCGCGAGGCGCTCGCCACACTCGACAGCGTCGTTCATCAGGGACTCCTGACTCTCGACGAGCTGACCACGATGTTCGCGGCCCTTCCTCTGCGATTCCGCCCTCTGCGCGCACTCGTCGATCCATCTGCCGATTCGGGCCCGGAGACGTTCATGCGACTGCTGCTGCGGACGATGGGCGTCGCATACGTGACGCAGGTCTACCTCGAGGGAGTTGGATACGTCGACTTCGTGGTGGACGGATGGCTGATCATCGAGTGCGACAGCAAGGAGTTCCACGAGGGGTGGGAGAAACAGGTACAGGATCGCGAGCGCGACATCGCCGCGGCCCGGCTCGGCTATGTGACCGTCCGGCCCCTCGCGAAGGACATCCTCAACGACCAGGCGTCCGTGCGGGAGGCGCTCGAGCAGATCATCGCCGTACTCGGACCGAGGTTCAGTGATCTGCGTCGTTCACGACTCAGCACGAACCGCGGCTGAGCGCCCAAGATGCGCGGACTCGGAGACGTTCTGAGTAACCATGCTGAGTTGTGAACGCGCCGGCGAAGAGAGTTCGGGGTCAGAGGTTGTCGGCGAAGCCCTGGATCAGGCGGGCAGCCGGCTCGGAGTCGCTGATCAGCGTGCCGTGACCGTGGTCGGGGATCACCTGCAGGTCGGCGCCGGGGATCTCATCGATGATCTCCTGGCACCAGCTCATCGGCGCGAGCGGGTCGTCCTCGCCGCGCAGCACGAGCACGGGCTGGTCGATGCGCGCGAACGCCTTCTCGGGCTGGTGCACGATGGTCGCGCGGATCTTGCGGATCAGGTGGGGGCCGCCCCGGAGGTACTCCCGGGCACCGCGCCAGATCACCAGCGGGCGTTCGCCGACCAGGTCGGTCAGCAGATAGCTCGCCTGCGCGGCGACATTGCGCGCAGCCTTGTTCACCGTGGGGCCGGCGAGCACGACGCCCTCGACGAGCGACGGATGCCGGGCGGCGAGCTCCGCCGCGATCTGACTGCCCATCGAATGGCCGATCACGACGACCGGACCTTCACCGGCGTGACGCAGGTAGGCGGCGACGAGGTCGGCGTGACGCTCCATGGTGAACGTGCGGGCGGGCTCGGGGGCCTCGCCGAATCCGGGGAGGTCGAGTGCGATGACCCGGCCGCGCAGTCGCTGCACGACGTCGAGGTAGACGCTGCGGCCCATGCCGATGCCGTGCAGCAGCAGGAAGGTGTGCGCGCCTTCTCCGAAGGTCTCCGCGATCAGGGTCGCCCCGGCGTGCTCGAACTCGAGCAGCGTGACGGGTGTGCCCTTCGGGGCGAGATAGCTGGAGACCACCCGTCAACGCTAACCGAGTGAGGGCAGTGGGACTAACCCGGGATCCGCGGATCGCATACCGGTGTCTGATGGGGAGCTGGTCGGAGCCGTGCGAGGATGAAGGGTGTCTTCGCCCGATCCCGATCCCGATCAGATCGAGGCGGGGCGCGAGACAGCAGGCTCTTCGAAGGGCCTCATCGCTCGCATCGCAGACGGTCTGAGCGACCCGGTGCTGCGGGCCCTCGTCGCGGCGACCGCCGTCTCGCGGATCGGCCGTGGTGTCTTCCTCGCCGTCACCGTGCTCTTCTTCACGCAGATCATCGGCCTCTCACCCGCGCTCGCGGCGGTGGTGCTCGCGGTGTCGAGCGGATGCGGTGTGGTGGGCTCGCTCCTCGGCGGCTGGCTCGCCGACCGGTGGAGCGCACGACGCCTCGCATTCGGCTTCGAGATGGCCGGCGGTGTACTGCTCGCCGCATATGCGTTCGTCGGCGATTTCGTGTCGGCTCTTCTGCTCGCGAGCCTCTCGGGCTTCTTCGATTCGCTCGGATACTCGGCCCGGTCCGCGATCATCGCGCGAGGATTCGCGCCGGAGAAGCGGGTGCACGCCCGCGCCGTGCTGCGGACCGTCACGAACCTCGCGATCGCGGCTGGCTCCGGTTTCGGTGCGATCGCCCTGGCATTGGGCACTCCGGAGGCCTACCGGGTCGTCATCGCCTGCGCGGGTGGCGTCTGCGCACTGGGGTCGCTCTCGCTGCTCCGGCTGACGTCGGCGGTCGACGCTCCCGCGCGCAGCCGAGTCACTGCTCAGTTCACCGAGACCGGATCCATCGACACCCATGCCGCCGAGGCGGCATCCGCCGAGCGCAGGGACTGGAACCGCCGCTCGCCGTGGCGCGACCCCAGATATCTGCTGCTGAGCGCGCTATCGGCGATCTTCGGAATGCAGTTCGGAGTCGCCGAGCTCGGGGTGCCGCTGTGGATCAGCGAGTACACGACCGCTCCGGATGCCACCTTCGCGGTGCTGCTGATCGTCAACACGGCGCTGGTCGTGCTGTTCCAGGTGCGCGCATCCCGCGGCACGCACGACCTCCGTATCGCGGGCAGGGTGACGATGATCGCCGGCTGGCTGATGGTCTCCGCCTGCCTGATCTATGCGCTCGCCGCGGGGCTCCCGACGTGGGCGGCGATCGTCATCCTCGTCATCGGCATGATCACGCACACCTTCGCCGAGATCCTGTCACAGGCCGGAGCGTGGGGGCTCAGCTTCGAACTCGCCGATCCGGTGCGGGCGGGCGCGTATCAGGGGGTGTTCGGCATGGGCTTCTCGCTCGGAGCCCTCGCGTCGCCTGTCGTCGTGAACGCCACGGCGATCACGTTCGGATTCGCGGGCTGGGTGATCCTGGCGGGGATCTTCCTCGCCGCTGCGATCGGCATCTGGTTGATCGCGCGCCGTGCCGCCGCATCCGAGCCGACGTCTGCGCCTGCCTGAGAGTCCGGTCGAGGCGCGCCTATCCCGCGGGCGTCAGCACGAGCGTGTGCCGGGCCGCCGCATCCACCGCGTTGTCGGAGAACGCCCACGGCTTCTGCACCCCGGCCGCCCAGTCGGGAGTCTGATCGATGTAGTGCGCATCGAATGCGTGCCCCGAGGCTCCGGTGAGGTGGATCCACGTCGAGGAGTCGAAGTCCGACAGGTCGATCACCATCCGCATCGAGGGCACCGTGGTCGTCGCATACGACGTGCCGAGCTCCCACCCCGTCGCGTTGACCACCGATGCACCGCCGCTCACGGCGAAGGGTCCGCGGTTGAAGAGCATCTCGATCGGGGCGATGCCTGAGGAGCCGAGGGTGTCGCTCGTCAGGGTGATGGCGTGCAGATCGCCCCACCTCCAGGCGCTGACCGTGGTGCCCTGCAGTGCGGAGAGCTCGTCGTAGGCCTCTTCGGCCGAGAGCGCGAGCATCTCGTCCATGCTCGAGACGTCGAGGGCCGGGTTGGTCCAGAGCGGATCGGCGGGGTCGTCGAGCAGGTCGGCGACGACCGTGAACAGACGGCCCTGCCCGTCGATCGGCAGGGGCTCGTCGCGCTCGCCGAACAGGTTCTGCACGAGGTTCGACCACAGCACGTTCGCGTAAGCGGCGGCAGCGGAGGATGCCTCATTCTGCGCATCCCACGAGCGCAGCAGGTCGACGGCATCCGCTGTTCCCGCCCCCTTCACCTCGACCTCGCCCATCGCGGATGCCAGACGCTTGCCGATCCACATCTCGCTGTCCATCTGGATCTCGCGCATGTCCTCAGCGGTGAGCGGCCCAGCTGCGGCCCGTCGTTCGATCAGATGTGCGATGCGTGCCGCCCGGTAGCCGTAGTCCCAGTCCCGCGAGAGGAAGTACGGGTAATCGTCGGTGACGATCGCGTTGTTCGCGGTCACG
Organism: Microbacterium sp. Leaf320; assembly: GCF_001423485.1. Classification (GTDB taxonomy): domain Bacteria; phylum Actinomycetota; class Actinomycetes; order Actinomycetales; family Microbacteriaceae; genus Microbacterium. Next base: position 461,514 of record NZ_LMOD01000002.1, on the reverse strand, counting down.
ATGTACCCCGAAGCGGGGTTGTAGGACACCGGCAGCTCGTCGAAGGGGATGAATCCGGTCCAGTCGTAGCTGCTGTCCCACCCGGGCTGCGGCATCCACCCGTCGCCTGCGCCGCGGATCGGCAGGCGTCCGGGCGTCTGGTACCCGATGTTCCCCTCGGTGTCGGCATAGATGAGGTTCTGGGCGGGAACATCGAACAGCGACGCGGCGTGACGGAACTCCTCGAAGTCCTGCGCGGTGGACAGAGCGAAGATCGCCGTCGCCGCGGTGCCCGGGTCCAGTGCCGTCCAGCGCAGGCTGACGGCGTACTCGGAGCCGCCGCCCGTCGGTGCCGGCCCCGCCGCTCCGCCTGCCGCGAGACCGGGCTCGGGGTCATCGGCGATGGACGTGAAGTCGTCGGTCAGTCCCGAGATGATGGGGCCGTGCACCGTCGAGCGGATGGTCAGCTCGATGTCGTCGCCGCCGGCGACCTTGATGGTCTCGGTGCTCTCCTCGAGTGGCACGAGAGCGCCGTCGCGCCAGTACTGGTCTCCCTCGAGCCGCTCGATGTACAGGTCGGTGACGTCGGTGGTCAGATTCGTGAACCCCCAGGCGACGTGCTGGTTGTGCCCGATCACGATGCCGGGGAGCCCCGAGAACGAGAAGCCGCCGACGTCGAACGGGCACTCGTCGGTGACCTCGCTGCACTTGAGCTGCACCTGGTACCAGACCGAGGGCAGGGAGGCCCCGAGATGCGGGTCGTTCGCGAGCAGTGGCATGCCGGTGTCGGTGAGATCGCCCGAGACCACCCAGGAGTTCGAGCCGATCCCCTCGCCGACGTCGCCGACCAGGATGCTGGCCGCCTCGATCACGTCGGACGCCTCCTGCCACTCGATCGTGGTGGTGGCCTGCTGCATCTCTCCGTCGTTCTCGACGTCGTTCTCTTCGGTGGTGAACGCGGCGGGTTCGGCATCCGTCCCGAGTGCCGGCACCGTGGAGATCTCCGGGACGATGACGGGGTGCTCGTCGAACGGATACGCGGGGTAGAGCGTGTCGAGCGTGGCCTGCGTCTCGGCGGCATCCGCGGAACCGGAGGCGAGCTCCGCCGCGAGCAGCGACCGCTCGGTCTCGTCCTCGACGTTGCCACGGAGGTCCCACGCCATCGCCTTCAGCCAGGCGACGGAATCCGCGGGCTCCCAGGGCTCGGGCGAGTACTCGGGATTCTGTATGCCCAGAACGGCATACTCGAGCGACAGCTCAGCGCCGGACCGCGATGAGAGGTAGGCGTTGACGCCGTCGGCGTAGGCCTCGTAGTAGCCGAGGGTCGCCTCGTCCATGGCCTCGACCTCGGCCTCGGCGACCTTGCGCCAGCCGAGGGTGCGAAGGAACGCATCGGTCCCGGCCTGCGACTCCCCGAACATCTCGGCGACACGACCCGCCGTGACGTGGCGGCGGAAGTCCATCTCGAAGAATCGGTCCTGTGCGTGCACGAAGCCCTCGGCGTAGAAGAGATCGTGCGTCGAGTCGGCGGTGATGGTCGGGATGCCGCGGTCGTCGCGCTGCACGGTGACCTCGGCCTCCAGGCCGTCGAGGGGCAGGGTGCCGTCGGTCTGGGGGAAGGAGCGTTGGATCGTCCAGGTGACGAAGAAGGCGGCGGCGACGGCGATCACGACGATCGCAGCCACGACGGGGAAGGCGATGCGGCCGATGCGCGCACCCAGTGAAGGGCGCGCAGGGTCGACGATCTCCAGCGAATCAGTTGTCATCTTCGAGAACTCTTTCGGGAAGGCAGGGTGGGACTCAGTCCCAGAGAGTCCCAGAGTGCGTCCCAAGGACGCACTCTGGGAATACTACCCACAACCCACGGATTCCGGGGCCTGTTCTCGTGCGGCTGCGATCAGCCGATGAGGCTCAGCCGATCAGGCTCGGCTGCAGATCGCGCAGCGTGCGCCGGTGCGTCATCCGCGTCACGCCGATCGCCGCCAGCAGCAGCGCGCCGACCAGCCAGATGCCCAGCACCACCAGGTCCCATCCGGCTCTGCCCAGGTTGCCCCCGTACATGAGCTGCCGCATCGCGTCGACGACGTAGCCGAGCGGGAGCACATGGTGCAGAGCGGCGAGGGGTGCGGGCAGGGTCTGCCACGGGAAGGTTCCGCCGGCGGTGACGAGCTGCAGCACCATGAGCACGAGCCCCAGGAACTGTCCGACAGAACCGAGCCAGACGTTGAGCGCCAGGATGATCGCGGCGAACGTCGCCGACGCGAAGATCATCACCCCGAGCGTGCCGATGGGGTTGTCGAACGTGAAGCCGAGGGTGATCGCGAGGATCCCCATGAGACCGAGCATCTGCACCGCGCCCAGCATGGCCGGGGTCAGCCAGCCCGCGAGCGTGACGCGGATCGGGGAGTGCAGGGCGGTGACCGCTCGACGTGAGATCGGCTTGACGATGAGGAACAGCGCGTAGATGCCGATCCAGGCCGACAGCGCTGCGAAGAAGGGGGCGAGCCCTGCGCCGTAGTCCTCGGCGGATGCGACCTTGTCGCTCGACACCTTCACCGGGTCGGCGATGGTGTCAGCCTGCTGGGTGCGCAGTTCGGGGGTCGACACGGGAATCTGCTCGACCCCGTCGGCCAGCCCGTCGCGCAGCTCGGCCGTGCCGGAGGCGAGGGTGCTGAGTCCGTCGCGCAGCTGGGTCGCGCCGTCGTTCGCCGCTGCCGCTCCCGTGGCGACGGTCTGAGCGCCGCTGGCGACGGTCTGCGCGCCGCTGGCGAGCGTCTGCGTGCCGCTGGCGAGCTGCGAGGCGCCGGATGCCACCGACTCGGCTCCGGCGGCGAGCTGGTCGACCTTGTCGACCGCGTTCTGTACGGTCGAGTTACCCTCCTGCAGTCGGGTCCCGAGCGGATCGAGGGTCGCGAGGACCCGATCGATCTGCTCCTGCGTCAGGCCCTGATCCGTGAGCACCGCCGCGATGTCCTGGCGTGCCTGGGGCAGAGCATCCGTCGCCTGCTGCACAGCCGACCCGGCGCGGTCGGCGACGTCGGCCAGCTGCCGGTTGCCGTCACTGACCTGCTGAGCCCCCGACGCCAGAGTCGCCGCGCCATCGGCGAGCTGAGCAGCGCCGCCGGCCAGCTCCGACGTGCCGCCCGCGAGCTGAGACGTGCCGGCGGCGAGCTGCGACGTTCCATCGGCGAGTGTGGCGCTGCCGGTCGCCGCGGTGTTCGCGCCGTCGGTGAGCTGGTTCGCGCCGTCGACGGCGGTGACGAGGTTGTCGCGCACGTCGCTGAGCCCGGTGAGCAACCGCTCGGCCGCCTCGCTGCCGACCATCTCGGCCACGGAGCTGCGGATCTTCTCGACAGCCTGCGTGCCCATCGACGACGCCAGGTAGTTGTTGGCGTCGTTGGTCTCGAGCTCGATGCGCGCCTGATGCGGGTCGTCGCCCGAGGCGGAGGTCAGTGCCTCGGAGAAGTCGGTGGGGATCGTGACGGTGAAATCGACGGTGCCCTCGCGGAGAGCATCCGCCGCCTCATCGGCCGACATGCGCTGCCAGTCGAACGCGTTGCCCTCGATCAGGTTCTCGGCGACGTCCTCCCCGTAGTTGACGGTCTCGCCGGTCGGAGCATCCGTTCCCGTGGTGGGAGTCGCCGCGCCCTCGTCGTCGACCACCAGGGCGACCGGGACATCGGGGAACTTGGCATAGGGGTCCTGGTTCGCCCAGAGGTAGAGACCGCCGTAGAGGATCGGCACGCACACGAGCGCGATCAGGGCGATGATGCCCATCTTGCTCGCGGTGAGGCGCCGCAGCTCGGCGGCGATCATGGAGGGAACCTTCATCGCTCGGCTCCGTTCTCGGTCGTGTCTGCGGGTGTGTCTGTGTCTGTGGCCGGTGCGTCGGTGGCTGGTGTGTCTGTGTCTGTGTCTGTGGCCGGCGCGTCGTCTCGGTCGGCTTCGCCGTCCTCGCTCAACGACCGGGGCTCCGACGCGGGAAAACCCAGAGCATCGGACGGATCGTCAGCGTGTTCGGCATCGGCGCGCGGTGCGTCGACCGGCTCATCTGGGTTTTCCGGCTCGGATGCCGGGGAGTCGGATGCCGGGGGGTCGGATGCCGGGGAGTCGGATGCCGGGGAGTCGGGTGCCTCGGGGTCGGCGGCGGGCGCGTCGAGCACGAGAGGCTGCACGGGGCCGGAGGCGTTGATGGCTTCGAGCTCGTTCATCCGCTCGAGGGCGACCGCCGCGGATCCGCCGATGATCACGAGCATGGCGTAACCGCGGTCGGCGAACTCCGACGCGATGCGCCACCAGCCGTCGGGGCTGCCGCCATGACGGTCGGGGGAGACGAGCACGATGCCTTCGGTGCCCTCGCGCAGCACGGCGAGCTCGCACAGGATGCGCACGCGGGCCGCCGGATCGACGTTGCCGATCGGCACTCCGGCGAGTTCCCCGAAACCGAGCTGGGTGAGCCAACGGCGGGCATGCAGCGGCGTCGCTCCGACCCCGGCGAACATGAGCTCTTCGCCGACGACACCGGCGAGCGTGATGTCGGCGTGCGGATCGCTGACGTCGGGGGCGTCGACAAGCGCGACCGCGCGGCGCAGCATCCGGTTGTTCGTCGTGCCGTCGACGGTGACGCGACCGGTCTCGGGCTTCATGCGTCCGCTGGCGATCAGGCCGAGCACGCTCGGGCGCTGCTCGGTCTCGGCGAGAGCGAAGCGCACGGCGCCGGTGTGGAACTCGAGGCTCGTCGTCGGCAGTGCCTGACCGCCGCGCCCCTTGCTCACCTCGTGCAGGGTGACTCTCATGCGCTGACCTCTTGTGTGGAGACGATGTCGGGGTGGGCGCTCAGCAGATCGTCGGCTTCGCGCCATGACAGCCCGGCGATGCTGAGGAGCGTACGGACGGCGATGTTGTCTGCGGCGGTGCTCGCGGCATCCGTGCGCGACACGACCGTGCGTGCCACCTCTTCGATGAGCCGCGCGAGCGTGGAGGCGGTCAGGTCGGTGCGGAAGCTGCCGTCGCTCTGACCGCGTTCGGCGAGTGCTGCGACAGTGCGGCGCAGCGGGGCGAGGGCCGCTGCAGTGTGCTCGACGTGCGCCTCGTCGAGGGCGAGAGCGGCGGCGACCTGCACGTGCGAGGCCTCCTGCCAGAGCCTGGCGGCGAGACGCGCGAGCGCGAGGCGAGGATCGGTGTCGGTCACGGATTCCGCGATCGCATTGAAGCGCTGCGCACCGACCGAGATGAGCTCGCGGATCAGAGCTTCGCGGTCGTCGAAGTGGCCGTAGAGGGTGCGGCGCGAAAGGCCAGCGCTGCGGGCGATGACGTCGATCGACGCGCGGGGGTCTGTGGCGAGGGTCGCACGGGCCGCGTCGAGGATGCCGGCGCGGTTCTCGACGGAGTCGCGGCGGGGAGCACGGGTGGTCATGGATCCATCGTACTTAATGTGCACAGCTGTGTGCAAGATAACTCGGCGGACTCACAGGAGCAGAAGGGCGGTCGGTTCACAACTCAGCATGGAATCGCGCTGAGAGCCTCAACAGCGTGGTCCCGCCCACATACTCGGCGTTCATGCTGAACTGCGAACGCAGAACCGCGCACACACAGAGGGAGGGGGCGGATGCCGCAGCATCCGCCCCCTCCCTCTGTGAAGCGACGTGTCAGTCGAGGCCGGAGTCGAAGGCCGCGCCCTCGGAGGCCGTGTCGACGGCGTCGGCCAGGTTCTCGTCGGCCGCGGAGACCGAGCCCTCCACGGCGCCCGTGATCTCACCGGACTCGCCGGCGGTGACGCGGCCGACCAGTTCGCCGGTGGCGCCGCCGATGAGGCCGAGACCCGCGTACTGCTCGAGGCGCGAGCGCGAGTCGGCGATGTCGAGGTTGCGCATGGTCAGCTGGCCGATGCGGTCGACCGGCCCGAAGGCGGCGTCGCCGACGCGCTCCATCGAGAGCTTCTCGGGGCCGTACGACAGGTTCGGCGACGTGGTGTCGAGGATCGTCCAGTCGTCGCCGCGACGCAGGCGGATCGTGACCGAGCCCGAGATCGTGAGGCCGACCCAGCGCTGGATCGACTCGCGCAGCATGAGCGACTGCGGCTCGAGCCAGCGGCCTTCGTACATCAGGCGGCCGAGGCGGCGACCCTGCTCGTGGTAAGTCGCGAGGGTGTCTTCGTTCAGGATGCCGTTGACCAGGCGCTCGTAGGCGATGAACAGCAGCGACATGGCCGGGGCCTCGTAGATGCCGCGCGACTTGGCCTCGATGATGCGGTTCTCGATCTGGTCGCTCATGCCGAGGCCGTGGCGTCCGCCGATCGTGTTCGCCTCCTGCACCAGGGCCACCGGGTCGGTGTACTCGACGCCGTTGATGGCGACGGGGCGCCCTGCCTCGAACGTGACCGTGACGTCTTCGGTCTCGATCGCGACCGAGGGGTCCCAGAACTTGACGCCCATGATCGGGTCGACGGTCTCGAGCGAGACGTCCAGGTGCTCGAGGGTCTTGGCCTCGTGCGTCGCGCCCCAGATGTTGGCGTCGGTCGAGTAGGCCTTCTCAACCGAGTCGCGGTACGGGAAGTCGTGAGCCTGGAGCCACTCGCTCATCTCCTTGCGGCCGCCGAGCTCGGTGACGAAGTCGGCGTCGAGCCACGGCTTGTACACGCGCAGGCGCGGGTTGGCGAGCAGGCCGTAGCGGTAGAACCGCTCGATGTCGTTGCCCTTGTAGGTCGAGCCGTCGCCCCAGATGTCGACGCCGTCTTCCTTCATGGCGCGCACGAGCAGCGTGCCCGTGACGGCGCGGCCGAGAGGAGTGGTGTTGAAGTACGTCTTGCCGCCCGAGCGGATGTGGAAGGCGCCGCACGAGAGGGCGACGAGGCCCTCTTCGACCAGGGCGGTCTTGCAGTCGATCAGTCGCGAGGCCTCGGCGCCGTACTCGAGCGCGCGGCCGGGGATCGACTCGATGTCGTCTTCGTCGTACTGCCCGAGATCGCCGGTGTACGTGTAGGGGACGGCGCCCTTGTCGCGCATCCACGCGACGGCGACGGAGGTGTCGAGTCCTCCGGAGAAGGCGATGCCGACGCGCTCGCCGACGGGAAGTGACTGGAGGACCTTGGACATAGTTCCCAGTCTATCGGCGGCGTGTCGGCTGTTTCGGACGGAGGTGCGACTCAGCGTGCGTCGGCGGCTTCGAGTTCGTCGAGCGGCGTGGATTCGGCTGGCGGCTGTGCCAGCTCGCGCCGCTGGTGCGCGGCGTAGCGACCGCCCCAGTCGGTCAGCGCCTCGACGAGGGGCATCGATCCGCGGCCGAGGTCGCTCAGCCGGTACTCGACCTTGGGCGGGACCTGCCGATAGACCGTGCGGATGAGAAGCCCGTCGTCCTCCAGCTCGCGCAGCTGGCGGGTCAGCACGCGGGCGGTGGGCTCGTCGAGCAGCCTGCTGAGCTCGCCGAACCGCAGCACCTCGTGCTCGCCGAGAAGGCTGAGGATGCTGGGCTTCCAGGCCCCGCCGAGCACCGCGATCGAGACCTCGGCGTCGCACGCGTCTCCCCACTCCCGGACGATGCGCTCCGTCTTCTCCCTCATCGGTCTGCCTTCCGCTGTGTCATAGTATCCAAACGGTCACTATGTACCACCAATGACCGTACTTGTCTGAAGTGTACCCGCGGCGCGAGACTGAGGCGGTGACCTTCCCCATTCCCACGGCAGCCGCTCCACCTCGTGCGGCTCGGCATCCGTGGCTCGCCATGATCCCCCTGCTTCTCGGCATCCTGATCGGCGCGCTCGCGATCAGCAGCATGTCGACCGCACTGCCGGCCATCCGCGGCGACCTCGTCCTGAGCGACAGCGGCGCCCTCTGGCTCGTCGACGTGTATGCGCTCTCTCTGGCTGCGACGCTGATCGTCGCCGCCCGCATCGGCGACGCGTTCGGACGCAAGCGGATCGTGCTCTTCGGCCTCGCCGGTTTCGCGGTGCTCAACGTCGTCGGCGGATTCGCCCAGGACGGGATGCTGCTGATCGTCGTGCGCGCGCTCCTCGGCGTCGCCGAGGCGTTCGTCGTGGCCGGCGTCGTCGCCACGATCGGTGCGCACTATCACGCACGGCAGCGCGTGCTGGCCTACGGGCTGTGGACCGCGACCTTCGGTGCCGGCAGCGCTCTGGGCCCGGTGCTCGGGGGCATCGTCACCGAAGGCCCGGGGTGGCGCTGGCTGCTGCTGGGCAGCGTGCCGCTCGCGGTCGTCGCGGGAGTGCTCGCGATCTGGCTCGTTCCCGACTCTCGCAGCTCGCGGCCCCCGTCGTGGGACATCCTCAGCATCCTGTCGTCGATCGTCGCCCTCGGGGCTCTCGTCTTCGCCCTGCATGAGGTGCTCGCGGCTCCCCTCGCTGCGGGCGTCGCCGGCGTCGTCGCGGTCGGGACGCTGGTGTTCTTCATCCGCCGTCAGCGGACTCTGCGCGACCCCCTCATCGACATGCGACTCTTCCGAGTGCCGGGATTCAGCCCCGCCATCGTGCGCATCGTGGCGAGCAGCGGTGTGTCGACGGCATCCGTGCTCCTGGTGAGCCTGCACCTGCAGGATGCGCGGGGATTCAGCGCTGCCGAGGCCGGCATCGCGATCCTTCCGCAGGCGGTCGCGATCGCGCTCGGCGGGGTGCTCGCCCCGGTGTTCCTCCGGTGGCTCTCGTCTCCCACGCTGACCGTGCTCGCGCTCGTGATCCAAGGCGCCGGCCTCGCCTGGCTGGCGACCGGGGTCGACATCGTCGCGATTCCGCTCGTGCTGGTCGGTGTCGGGTTCGGCATCGCAGCGACCCTCGCCGCGACCACCCTCTTCGACGTGACCACTGAAGACGACGCCGGTCAGGTGGGCGCGATCCAGGAGGTCGGCTTCGCCCTCGGCGGCGGTCTCGGGATCGCCGTGCTCGGCACGATCGCCTCGATCGTCGGGTCGCGCGGCTTTATCGTCGCTCTCCTCGTCGCGACCGGCCTGGTCGTCGCCGCAGCGCTCCTACCGCTCTGGAGGCGCGCTCCGAAGCCTCCCGTCCTCGACCCCCGCTGAAGAAAGGCACTCCGTTGTCCGCACCACGCCCGACCGTCCACTGGATCTACGCCCACCCCCAGAAGAACTCGTTCAACGCGCGACTCTTCCGCGACGGAGTGGAGGCGCTGTCGCGTGACCACGACGTGGAGATCACCGATCTGTACGGTCAGGGCTTCGATCCCGTTCTCGCCGCCCCGGACCTGGGCGAGCCTCTCGGGCGGGAGGGCAGTGTCGTCGACCTCATGGGCGAGGCGTACGCCGCAGGACAGCTGCCGTCGGATGTGACCGAGGAACAGCGCAAGCTCGGGGCCGCCGATCTCGTCGTGCTCCAGTTCCCGCTGTGGTGGTACGGGCCGCCGGCGATCCTCAAGGGGTGGCTCGATCGTGTTCTCACCAACGGATTCGCGTACGGTCCCTCCGACCCCGAGACCGGTCTGCCCCTGCGCTACGGCGAGGGTCCGCTGTCCGGGCGGCGAGCCCTCGTGATCGTCACGGCAGGCGAGGACGACCGGTCGATCGGAGAACGGGGCGTGAGCGGAGACCTGGACTCGCTGCTGTTCCCGCTCACCCACGGCACCCTCTGGTACACCGGCATAGAGCCGCTCGACCTGCACGTCGTCCATGACGCAGACGGCCTGTCGCCCGCGGGCATCGACCAGGAGAGCGCGCGGCTCGTCGATCGACTCGCCGGGATCCGCGACGAATCGCCGAGCAGCCCGTATCGCCGACTCCGCGACGGTGAGTATCACGGCACCCGCGCGCTTCGAGAGGACCTGCTGCCCGGGCGCACCGACCTCGGCATCCATCGCGTCTCGGCCGACTGAACGGCGCACAGAACCGGTCTAGCCCGACGCGCGAAGACCCGTCGGGTTCCTCTGCAGTTTCGGCCCGAGCGGTGGCAGAGTGTCCCTGAAGGAGGCGGCACATGGGCGGAGCGATTCTGTGGGGCATCGTCGCGGCGTCACCTCTGATCATCGGTGCGGCGCTCGCACTGCTGCGCACCTGGCCGCCGCGCTGGCTCGGCATCGTGCTCGGCTTCGGAGCAGGTGCCCTCATGGCGTCCATCGCCTTCGAGCTGTGGGAGGAGGGGCTGGATCTCGCAGGCCCCATCCCGCTCATCGTCGGCGTCGTCGGCGGTGCCTTGGCGTATTTCATCGCCGACCGGATCCTCGACGCACGTGCCGCGAAGACGAAGGACCAGGGCTCGGGGGCCGGGGTTCCTCTCGCCCTCGGGGCGTTGCTCGACGGCATCCCCGAACAGCTGGTGCTCGGCATCGGGCTCGCATCCGGCGAACCGGTGAGCATCGCGCTGGTCGTCGCGATCGTCGTCTCGAACCTTCCCGAGTCGATCGGCTCTGCCGCAGACCTGCTGAAGGGCGGCATGGCGAAGTCGCGTGTGCTGCTGCTCTGGGCGGGCATCTCGGTGATCTGCGCACTGGCGACGGTCGCAGGGTTCGGGCTCGCAAGCGCGACGGGTGACGACTTCCGTGCCGGGGCGAGCGGCTTCGCGGCCGGTGCCCTGCTCGTGATGCTCGTCGACTCGATGGTGCCGGATGCTCAGGAGAAGGCCAAGCAGGTCACGGGACTCGCGACCGTGCTGGGCTTCGCGCTCGCCGCGGGGCTCTCGCTCGCGTCCTAGCTGCACCTAGCGCGAGGCGCGTCTTAGCTGCACCTAGCGCGAGGGCAGCTCGCTCACGTCGAACTGCACCAGTGCGTCTCCGGGGATGTCCGCGACGATGGTCTGCGTGCCCTCGGTGCCGGGGCGCAGGAGCTCCGACGGGAAGGCGGCCTCGATCGTGTACTCGCCGGGGTAGACGAGGTAGAGCAGAGGGGCGTCGGCAGCATCCGGTGCGACGATCTCGTCGATGCCCGCGATGCGGAACGGAGCGGGCTCGAGAACGACCTTGCTCTGCACTGCGGCGATCGACAGAGCGAGCGTCAATGACTGCTCGAGAGTCCATTCGGATGCCTCGTCGTCCCACCGCACCTGCAGTGAGGACTCGTGGGGTTCGCCGTCGAGCACGTAGGAGAACGTCACGCGGCGCAGATCCTCGTCGCCGCCCACCTTCGCTGCCCCAGGCTGCACCTCGACATCCTCGATCCGACTCTCGGCGCCGAGAAGCGCGGCGTCGGTGCGCAGCGTGTCGAAGTCGCCCTCCTCCGCGGTCGTCGAGTCCGCATGCTCGGCTTCGACGGCTGCGCCGTCGAGCGCGGTCGCGGTCGTCGCATCTCCCTCGGCGATGGCAGTGAGATACTCGCTCACGACCTCCGTCGGCTCGGGGCGCTGCCCGCCGACGCACCCGGTCAGCAGCAGCGCTGACGCCACGACGAGAGCGGATGCTGCAACGCCACGACGGCCGTCGGATCTGCGCGAAGTGAGACTCATGCGATCGAGCCTAGATGCCCCAGAGCGGAGAGCCAGGGGTTTCGAAGCGCGCTCCGGGAGGGTCAGATCAGCTGGACGTCCGTCTTCAGCGCCGCATACGTTCCGAGTGCGCGCCGGTCGCAGGTCAGCAGCGTGATCTCGGCGGAGCGTGCCGCGAGCGCCACAAGTCCGTCGTAGACGGCGCCGCCGGCCACTCCTGCTTCGGCCAGCTCGATCACGGCGCGGACGGCCTCGTCGGCGGGCAGGGCGACCGATCTGGGGAACTCCCGGGCGATCACGTGGCTCGCGGCGGCGGGGCTGAGGCGGCTGCCTCCCGGCAGTCTCGTGAGCACGGAGTAGGTCTCGAGCAGTGCGTGACCCGCGAGCCCGAGGACCAGTCCGGCGCAGGCGTCGCGGACCTTGTCGTGAGCTGCGCTGTCTTCGGTGATCAGGGCGACGGCCGCGCTCGTGTCGAGGAGCAGGTCAGCGCTGGTCGGCAAGCCGGAGCTCCCGGATGTCGTCTGACGTGAGCGTGGTGCCGCTGCCGTTGATGACCAGGCGTCCGTCCTTCTCGACGAGATCGTCAGGCGCGGCGACCTCGATGCGGATGCCCGTTCCGTCGATCATGATGTCGACCGGACCCGGAAGGATGCCGAGGCGCTCACGGATCGAGGCAGGGATCACGATCCGCCCCGCTTTGTCGATGGTCGTGTGCATGCCATGACGTTACCATCGGAATGGTAGAGCCGACAGACCTCACTGGAATCCTGGGTAGTCCTTCAACTTCTCCTCGAACTCCGCCTGGTCGCCCTCGCTCAGCACGGCGCTCGCGAGCACGACCATCTGCAGGCCTTCGAGCGGTTCGCCGGTGCGGGCGTTCTGCGCCTCGCGGGTCTTGAGGAAGTCGCCCGTCGGGTCGTTCGAGAGGTCGTAGATGTTGGCGTACAGCCGCATCGGGTCGGGGTAGTTGTCGGTGTAGTACTCCCAGGTGTGCTGCTCGCGGGGGTCTTCGCTGCCGTAGAGCTTCGCGATCATCGACGGGTCGATGCCCGAGAACTCGCCGTTGAACGAGTACAGCGGGGGCAGCCCGTGCTCGGCCACGACCGAGTCGATCGTCGCCATCACGTCGAGCTTCGTGCTGTAGTCCTGGATCGGCTCGGTGGTCGCCCATCCGATCGACGTGTACTCGACGAGCATCGACTCCCCGCCATAGCCGTTGCGCTCCGGACGCAGGTCTTCGTCGCCGACCTGCACCCACTCGTACCCGTACTCCGCGGTGATGCGCTCGCGGATCTCGGCGAACAGGCCGTCGGCCTCCGCTCTCACCTCTTCGAGCGACTGCTGCTGCAGAGCATCCTGCGGATCGGTGCCCTTGATGCCGGGGTAGGCCTCTTCGCGCTTCTGCTCCTCGCTCTTCATGCCGTCGTAGCTGCCTGACGCGGAAGTCTGCAGCGCGCCGATTCCGCCGACCGTGGCGACGTTGAAGACGAGCGTGATCCCGAGGGCGACCGCGGCGAGAATGCGCCCGCGCGCGGTGAACAGAGTGCCGATGATCACGGCGACGACCACGAGCTGCAGAGCGAGCATGGTGACGCCGTACAGGGTGTCGGTCGCGCCGACGGCCAACGTGATGAGCAGGATCACCGCGAACAGGATGCCGACGACCAGGGCGATCCACCCGAGGGCGTTCGCCGGCTTCTTGGTCTCGGATGCAGATGCCGTCGCGGTCGCCGTGGCCGAGGGCGCCGGCGCACCGTACTGCGGCTGCGAGACGGGTCCGGACTGGCGACGTGCATTGCGGTAGCCGCCGGGCGGCGGGACGGGAGGCGCCCCCTCGGTGCCGGCGACGTAGCGCGCCCGCTGCTTCTCGTGATCCATCACCATGGCTTGTCCGTCCCCGAGCCGCCGCCGTCGTCGCCCTGCTGCTGATCGCGCTCCTGAGTGCCCTGCTCGAGCTGCTCCTTGAGCTCCTCGAGCTTGTCCTCTGAGGGCTGCGGCTGCGGCTCCCCCTGCTGCTCCTCGGGAGGAGCTTCCTGCTCGCTCTGCTGCTTCTGCTTCAGGCGGTCCTCGAGGCCCTCCTTGCTCTCCTGCAGGTCGCGGTCGGGGTCGGAGGTCTGCTGCTGCGCCTCTTCGCTGTTGCACTCCTCGGGCATCTCGGTCGTGACCGTGAGAGCCTCGCCGTAGAGCGCGGCCGCGCCTGCACCGTCTCCGTCGGCACGGGCGGCATCGCCCATCCGCTCGATCACCAGGGCGAGGTTGATGCGCACGCTGCAGACCTCGAGGCCGGTCGCGAGGTCGAGCGACTCCTCGAGCTTGCCGCGCGCCTCGGGAAGCATCTCGGCCCCGGCGAGGGCTGTGCCCACGTTGAACGGCGCCTTGTACGGCTCGAACCAGTTGAGGAACTCCTGGCCGCGCGCCGAGGACTCCGAAGCCGAGAAGTCGTCGGCGACGTAGGCCGTGATCGACTGGTGCGCGAAGGCGTACATGCTCAGGATCTTGCCGACGAAGAGGAGCGCTGCGAGCGTGAGCGGCAGGGTGCCGATCGCCACCCAGCGGCGGATGCGACGGCGGCGCCGATTCGACGCGAGCAGCGCCGCCGCGGCGGCCGCCCTCAGGTCGTCCGGGTCGGCGGAGGGCGCCGCGCCCTCGCGGGTCGACAGGTCGGTCACGCGGCACCTCCGTCGGTGGGGTTCTTCTCGCGACGGCCACGGGTGCGGGTGCGGGTGCGGGTGCTCGCGGACGGCGCCCGCAGCAGCCGCAGCCGGGCGACGAGCATGCTGGCCCGCGCGAGTTCGACACCGAGCAGGGCGACGACCACGAGGGCGGCGATCCAGTAGAGCTCGGTGACGTTGCCGACCGACCCGGACTCGGCGTAGTCCGTCGTGGTCGACGGCGCTTCGGGAAGCTCCAGCTCGGTGTCCGCGGTGCGGTGCTGATATTCGATGCCGAGTTCGGCTGCGATCGCCTCGAGGTTGCCCTCGTCGATCACCGACAGGGCGTTCGACCCCTGATACTCGATGTACTCGCCCGAACCCGATCCGTCGAGGCTGCCGGTCGTCAGCTGCATCGGGCCGCCCTCAGTCGTGCCATAGCCGAGCACGGCTCCGGCATCCGTGAAGTTCTCGCTGCCGTCGAACGGCTCGGGCGCCGAGGTGACGGTCTGCTCGCCGTCACCGAAATAGAAGACCATGCGCGAGCGGTCGGGCGAGGATGCCGCCGCGTTCGCGAGGGTGTCGGCGAGCAGCTGGTTCGCGATGCCGATCGAGCTGCCGCGCGACTGGCTCGTCACCTCGGGCTGCAGCACGTCGAGCGACGACACGAGCGAGGTCGTGTCGGTGGTGAGCGGCATCCGCAGGTCGGCCGAGGCGTCGAACGTGATCAACGCGAAGCGGGCTCCGGGGTACTCGTCGACGATGGTCTGCACGTCGGCTCGCACTCCGTCGAGGCGGGGCTCGTCGCCGTTCCAGTCCTCGGCGACGATGCTCGCGGTGGTGTCGACGACGAGCACGATGTCGGTGTCCGTCGCGAGCGTCTGCGTGACCCCGCCGGGGATCCCGGGGCGCAGGAACATGAAGAAGCACGCCAGAAGCATCACGAGCCGCATGACCCACAGCGCCTTGTCGCGGCCCTTCGCCTTCGTCAGGGCGATCACGGCGAGAGCCGCAACGGGCACGCACAGCAGCACCAGGAGGAAGATGTTGAGCACGGGCTGGAAGATCACAGCTTCACCCTCCACAGCACCACGATGAAGGAAAGCATCGAGATCATCAGGATGACGATCCAGAGGTCGGGGGTGTCGGTCCAGACGACCTGCGCCTGGCCCTTCAGCTCGGTCGCCTCCTGCTCCTGCACCTGCTCGACGATGTCGCTCACCGTGGTGGTGTCGCGCAGTCCGTAGGCGGCTCCCCCCGTGGCCTCGGCGGCCTTCGTGAGCTCGGCGCTCACGTCGGCGTCCTTGCCCTGCACGGGGTTGAGCGCGAACACCCGCACGTCGATCGAATCGGCGTAGGCGGCGGCTTCGTCGAGGGTCACGATCGAGGCGCCGTTGATCTCGTTGTCGGTGGCGAAGATGATCGAGCGCGAGCGTTCGTCATCGGGGTGGTCGAACGCCATCGTGCAGGCGGCGAGGCCGTCGCCGATCAGCGATGCGCCGTTGCCGTTGAGCGTGCCGACCCAGTGCTCGGGGATCGACTCGTTGAAGTCGAAGCTCTCGCGGATGCTCTGCAGATGACCGCGGATGAACTCGTAGTCGTCTGTCAGCGGGAAGATCTGCACGGGCGAGCTGTTGAAGATCGTCAGGCCGATGCGCTCGCCCTCGAAGTCCTCGAGGAGTTCTTCGAAGACCGTGAGCACCTCGACGTCGACCTCTCTCATGGATCCCGAGACGTCGAGGCACAGCATGATGTCGCGGCTCGTGTTGACGGGCTGGATCGTCTGTGACGACATCGGTCGCGCCGACACGACGCCGGCGGAGAGGGCCGCGACCACGCCGAGCAGCAGGATGCTCGACAGTGCGAGCACTCGGCGGTTCAGCGCGGTGCGGAACGTCGGCAGCGCGCGCAGGCGCTCGGCGCGGGCGACGCGAGCCCGCTCGTGCTCCTCGGTCTTCGCGCCGCTGCGCAGCCCGACGATCACGCCGACCACGATCGCCACGATCACGACGCCCGCGGCGACGAGGATCAGCCACCAGTTCGCTAGTGCCATGTGCGCACCACCGTTCTCGCGGCCTCGGCACCGGCGACGGGGTCGATCGCCGGACCCTGGCGGAAGATGCTGGGGTAGTAGTGGCGGCCCATCGCATCGATCAGCGCGGGATGCACCCCGCGCGAGACGAGGTCGTCGAGTGCGAGCACCGGAGCCTCGAGCCCGCTGTACTCGTTGACGAAGGTGCGCACCACGCGACTGAACTCGAGGTTCGCGTTGCGTGCCGAGAGGGTGCGGGCGCGGTAGTCGTCCTCGATGCGCTGGATGCGGTCGAGGTACTCCACACGCAGCTGCGACAGCACGTCGGTGGTGAGCAGCTGCGGCCCCTGCGTCTCGCCGGTCAGGGTGAGGTCACGCCGAGGGCGCGTCAACGCGACCAGCAGCCAGGCGCCCGCGATCAGCAGGATCAGGATGCCGAAGGCGAGCAGGATCCACCCCCAGCCGTACTGGGCCGGAGGGTAGAGCTCATCAGAGCCGGGCATTCGACCTCCGATTCAGCAGCTGGAGCAGCTGCGAGACGGCGTCGTCCTGACCGGCCAGAACGCTGTGGCTGATCTCCATACGCTTGAGGACCTCGGCGAGACGGGCGGCATCGGCCTCGGTCTGGGCGGTGAGCTCGCGGATGATGTCGAGGTCGCCCTGCACGAAGTCGGGCACCTCCCACATGCTGTCGACGTCGCTGCGGATCGTGTTCGTGGTGTGGTCGAGCACCGGATCGGCGTCGCTCACGGTGAGCCACAGCACGTCGTGCTGCACGCGCAGTCGGCGCAGCATCCGTTCGGTCTCGTCTGTGACCGGGGCCTCGTCGGTGATGACGCAGACGATCATGCGCCGAGAGATCGTGCGGGTGACGTACGAGAGCAGGGCGTCGCGATCGCTCGGCGCGGTGCTCGAGTCGATCGCCTGGTCGATCGTGCGCAGCGCGTGCTCGAGTGCGCCTTCGCTGCGGCCGGGTGCGCGTCGGCGCACGCGGTCGGAATCGCCGTAGACGAGCGAGAAGTCGTCGCCGTGGCGCAGAGCCAGCACGCCGAGCACGCCCGTCGCGAGGATCGCGAGATCCTTCTTCGACTTCTCGTCGTGCGCGAGGGCGGCCATCGACCTGCCGGTGTCGACCACGAACAGGATCGTGTGCATCCGCATCGCACGGTGTCTCTTGACCAGCGGAGTGCCCAGCCGTGCCGTGGCGCGCCAGTCGATGTCACGCACCTGATCGCCGTACTCGTACTTGCGCAGGTCCTCGAAGTCGAGGCTGCGGCCGTGCAGCAGCGACGCGTAGGCGCCGTCGAGCGCGTGCAGCGACTTGCGCGACGAGTGGATGAAGAGCTTGCTCTTCACCTGGGTGATCAGGCTGGCCATGACGGGATCAGGGCGTGGGGACGGACGCGAAGATCTGGTCGATGATCTCCTCGCTGCGGATGCCCTCGGCGTCGGCCTCGAAGGTGAGCAGCACGCGGTGGCGCAGCACCAGGTGACGGAGCGACCGGATGTCCTCCGGCAGCACGTGAGCGCGACCGTTCAGCAGGGCCAGCGCGCGGGATGCCTGCAGGAAGGCGATGCTCGCACGGGGGCTCGCGCCGTACTTGATGAAGCGGGCGCGGTCCTCGCCGATGTAGGGCGCGGGGTTCCTGGTGACGTAGGCGATCGAGACGATGTAGTTGCGAATCGCGGGGTCGACGTAGATGCGGCTCGCGACGTCCTGCAGCATGTGCACGTCGTCGAGGCTGATCGCACTCGAGACGTGACGGTCGGGGTCGAGCACGCCCGAGTCGATGCGTCCGAGGATCTCGAACTCCTCGGCGGGGCTCGGGTACTCGACGATCTCCTTGAGCAGGAAGCGGTCCATCTGGGCTTCGGGCAGCTCGTACGTGCCCTCCTGCTCGATGGGGTTCTGCGTGGCGATCACGAGGAACGGCTTCGGCAGGTGGTGCACCTCGCCGCCGATCGTGGTCTGGTGCTCCTGCATCGCCTCGAGCATGGCGCTCTGGGTCTTGGCGCTCGATCGGTTGATCTCGTCGAGCAGCACGAAGTTGGCGTGCACGGGGCCGAGGACGGTGCGGAACGATCCGGTCGCCGCGTCGTAGATCTGGTTGCCGGTGATGTCGCTGGGCAGCAGGTCGGGGGTGCACTGGATGCGCTTGAACTGCGCCTTGACGGTGTCGGCCAGCGTGCTCGCGGCGGTGGTCTTCGCGAGCCCCGGGACGCTCTCGAGCAGGATGTGGCCGCCTGCGATCAGCGAGATGAGCAGGCTCATACGCAGTCGCTCCTGGCCGACCATCTTCGCGGAGTACGCGTCGGAGACCGTCTTCAGCACCTCGCTCGCGCGGCGGAGCTCGGCCTCGGTGGGCGCCTCGGACTTCTTCGACGCCGACGACGATGCCGCGGGGGCAGGGGGCGCCGGCGGGGGCGGCGGCGTCGAACCTGCGGAGGGGCCGGGCGCGTAGGGCTCGTTCATCGGTGTGTCTCCTCGTTCCCACGGGGACGCGTCGACGATCCCCCGTCGACCAGCGTAACCGCATCCGGTCTCCCCGCTCCGGCCCGGATCCTTTTGCAGGTCGAGATCGCGGATGCATGCTCAGAACGGCCCGTGCGGCATGCATCCATGATTCCGGTCTGCATCCGTAGCGGACGCGCGCGGCGACGCGCATATCGGCAGGGGCGATGAACCCGTGGTTAGCTGAGTCCTCGATCTTCGGATGATGCGAGAGCGATGAAGCAACCCAGAACGATGCCGCGCAGTGCGCTCGAGTACGCGATCGGACGACCGCTGTGGGTGGCCGTGGTGGTGCTGAACCTGATCCTCGCGGCCGTCACCACTGGGCTGTGCGTCTGGACGTATCTGCAGGACACCGCATCCATGCGTCCGATCCTGGGTGTGCTCATCGCCGTCCCCGCGCTCTGGTGGGTGATCGCGGTGACGCTGTGGCTCACGACCCTGTGTCGCCGACGCGTCAGCGCGGAGGACATCGGTCAGGCGAGCGCGAGCGTCCCCGGGGGGATCCTCCTTCCCGGATCGAAGCTCGTGCCCGCGATGACGCTGGTCGCTGCGCTCGCCGCGGCGTCGACCTTCGCGGTGGCCGCGGTGACCGTCGGCGGTGCGTGGAGTGTGGTCTGGGCGGTGCTCGCCGTTCTGCTGTTCGGTCCGATCGTCAGTCACCTGATCTCGCTGCGGCAGCCTCGGCGGCTGTTCCTGCATCCTCGCGGGCTCGGATCCGCGACTTTCCACCTCGATGCCGAAGTGCACTGGGACGACATCCAGAGCATCGAGGTGGGCGTCGGGATGAACAACTCGATCGTGCTCAAGGTCGCCGTGCGTCCCGGGGCCGTCAGCTATCGGGAGCGGTGGCGTCATCCGTTCTCACGCAGGCGCGGCGTGATCGACGTCGACCCCTCAGCGCTGGGCGTGGACGGGACGCTGCTGTGGCTCGCGCTCCGCCTCTATCGACTCGAACCCTCGACGAGGGAGGAGCTCCGCGGAGACCGGGTCCCCACACGACTTCTCGATCCGCGCGAGGCCGTGGCCACCACCCCGCAGCATGTGAGTGCTCCGGTGCTCTCGGTGTTCAGCCCTGAGGGTGCGATCCGCTAGCTGTGTCCGTCGCGCTGCCGCGCCGGCGGCCGATCCAGACCACGAAGCACGCGACGCCGATGATGGCGATCGCGATGCCGACGATGTACCCCGAGACGCCGAGGTAG
This sequence comes from Microbacterium sp. Leaf320, assembly GCF_001423485.1. GTDB lineage: Bacteria > Actinomycetota > Actinomycetes > Actinomycetales > Microbacteriaceae > Microbacterium. Next base: position 441,764 of record NZ_LMOD01000002.1, on the reverse strand, counting down.
CCGCCGGGCACGAGATGCGGGTTGAGGAACGGGTACGGGTACCACCAGGCCTCACCGGTGGCGGGCGCGATGATGAAGTTCGCGCGGATCATCGTGTAGACGACCCAGACGATCGGGAAGATCGCAACGATGGCGACGGCGCTCCAGCCGAGCGCCCGTCGACGCGGGGCGAGCAGCAGGTCGGCCAGGAGGAACAGCGGGATGACGACGTGCAGCACCTCGTTCGACCACGGCACGGTCACGCCCTGGGGCAGCTCGACGCCTCTCAGCAGCGTGTTGTAGACGATGCCGGTGACGATCATGTAGGTGCTCACGCAGGCCAGGACGATCGCGAACCACGTCGGCTCGGGGGAAGTGTCGTGTCGGTGGCGCAGTGCCCAGATCGCGCCGATCGTCAGCACGATCACCGCGAGCACGTTCGACAGGATCGTGAAGAAGCTGAGGAAGTTCGCGGCGACGGTCGGGATGTGCTGGCCCCACTCGGTGGTGGCGTTCAGCGCATTCTCGATGCTGCGGGCGAGCTGAGCGACGATCGCCGCGAGTCCGAGCGCTGCTGCTGCGAGTCGTGCAAAGGGCCACCAGGTCGTCATATTCGCCTCCGCGCACACTTTATCGGTCAGGAAGCGTCCGGACCCTAGACCGATATGTCGGTATGTCGATAGCGTCAGACCACAGCGGACGCGGCCGGGAGGGGGCTTGTATGAGCGAGGGCACGACGGGAACGACAGGCGCGGAGACACGAAAGCGGTCATGGCGGGGGAGGGCGGGCCTCAGCATCCAGTCGAAGCTGCTCATCATGCTGCTGGCGGTGAGTCTCGTCTCGTCCGTGATCGTGGGGACGATCGGCTTCCTCAACGGACGGCAGTCTCTGCACGACTCCGCGGTCGATCAGCTCATCACCATCCGCTCGATGCGCGCCGCCGAGATCACCGATGCCCTCGAGACGGTGAAGCGCGACGCCTCGTTGAATTCGCGCAACCTCAGTGCGCAGAACCTGTCGACCTCGATCAACGAGGGCTTCGCGGAGCTGCAGCAGGAGCAGCCCGAGCCGGGCGAGCGCGAGGAGCTCGAGGCGTACTACGCGGACGTGTTCATCCCGAAGCTCGAGGAGCGTACCGGCGACGAGTACGGTGACAGCGCTTTCATCCCCGATTCGGTGGCCGGTCAGCACCTGCAGTCCCACTTCACGACGCAGAATCAGGACTTCGACGCCGACTACGACACTCTCCTCAACGACAACGATCCGGAAGACGGAACCCTGTACGGCGAGGCTTCCGTGAGGTACGGCGACTACTTCACGCGTCTGGTCGAGGAGGCGGGGTACGAGGATGCACTGCTGATGAACCTCGACGGCGACGTCGTGTTCTCGGCCTACAAAGGGACGGAGCTCGGTACGAACCTGCTGAAGGGTCCGTATCGAGACACGGTTCTCGCCGGCGCCTATTCGGACGCGATCGCGACGAACTCGGTGAACACCGTGATCCTCACCGACTTCGAGCGATGGATCCCCTCGCTCAACATCCCGACAATGTGGGTCGTCTCCCCGGTGGGAAACAGCAGCCGCATCACCGGTGCGATCGCGTTCCAGGTGTCGATCGACACGATCAACGACCTCACCACCGGCTCCGAGGGCTGGAAGGAGCAGGGCCTCGGCGACACCGGCGAGGTCTATCTCGTCGGCCGAGACGACCTGATGCGCAGCAACTCGCGGCGGCTCATCGAGAATCCCGAGAACTACGCCGAGATCGCGATCAACGGTGGAGTTCCGCCGAGCGTCGCCGAGCGCGCCGTCGAGATCAACGGCACAGTGCTGCTGCAGCAGGTCAACACCCAGGCGGTGACGGATGCTCAGGCCGGCCGCACCGGTACGACGATCGGCCGCGACTACCTCGGCCGTGAGAGCGTGACGGCGTACGCGCCGCTCGAGGTCGAGGGGCTCGACTGGGTGATCATCGCGCGGATCGACTCGGAGGAGGCGTTCGCGCCGGTCAGCGACTTCACCCGCACGGTGCTGCTGTCGCTGCTCGGCATCCTTCTGGGCGTCTCGCTGCTGTCGCTGCTGCTCGCCCAGGTGTTCACACGCCCCGTGCACAGACTCGTCGCTGCGGTCCATCGCGTCGCCGAGGGCGACCTCGACGTGCAGGTGCCGCAGGGCGCGCGCGACGAGTTCGGCGATCTCGGCAGTGCGTTCAACGACATGGCGTCGAGCCTGCGCATCAAACAGGAGCTGATCGACGAGCAGCAGGCAGAGAACGAGAAGCTGCTGCTCACGCTGATGCCCGAGAGCGTCGCCGCGAAATACAAGCAGGGTGACGAGGCGATCTCGGAGGCGCACGAGAACGTGTCGGTCGTGTTCGCCGAGCTCGTCGGCTTCGACGACTATGCCCGCGGCCTCACCACCGAGCAGGAGATCGGTCACCTCAACACCCTGATGCGGGGCTTCGACGAGGCGGCTGAGAAGGCGGGCGTCGAGAAGGTCCGCACCCTTCGCGGCGGCTACCTCGCCTCGTCCGGGCTCATCGTCCCGCGCGTCGACAACGTGCGCCGCAGCGTCGACTTCGCGAAGAACCTGCTCGGCGTCATCGAGCGGTTCAACGCGCAGAACGGGTCGACGATCGGGCTGCGTGCGGGTGTCGACACCGGCACCGTGACGAGCGGACTCGTCGCGAGGACGACCCTCGCCTACGACCTCTGGGGCGACGCCGTGAACCTCGCCTACCGGGTGCGCTCGGTGACCGGCGAGCCCGGCGTGTACGTGAGCCAGACCGTCTACGACCGCACGCGCGAGATCTTCACCTTCACCGAGGCGGGCACCGTCGAGGCGCACGGGAAGAGCGAGACCGTCTGGAAGGTGAGCTGACATGCTCGACGACGCGTTCCGCGACGGGTGGGGCTGGTGGGTCATCGCCCTCGCGGTCGGCGTGCCGGTGCTGCTCGTCGTCCTCACCGAGCTGATCAACGGGCTCCGCCGTCACAACAACCCGCTCGCGGGACCCCTGCGTCTGCTGCGCAACGGGGTGATCCCGGTCGGCGCGCTGTTCGCGCTGCTGGCCTTCGCGATCCAGTCGCCCGCCGACCAGGTCTGGACACGCGTCGCCGCGACGATCTTCGGCTTCCTCGTCATCCTGCTGCTCCTGTCGTCGTTCAACGTCGCCCTGTTCGCGAACGCCGCCGAAGACTCGTGGCGCAAGCGGATCCCGACGATCTTCGTCGAGATCGCCCGTCTCGTGCTCGTGGCCCTCGGTCTCGCGCTGCTGTTCTCGTGGGTGTGGGATGCCGACGTGGGCGGCCTGTTCACCGCTCTCGGTGTCGGGTCGATCGTGATCGGCCTCGCGCTGCAGAACGCGGTCGGTGGCGTCGTCTCCGGCCTGCTGCTGCTGTTCGAGCAGCCGTTCAAGATCGGTGACTTCCTCGATGCGGCAGGCGTCAAGGGGCGCGTGGTCGAGGTGAACTGGCGTGCCGTGCACATCGACACGGGCTCCGGCATCCAGATCGTCCCGAACTCGAGTCTCTCGGGTGCGTCGTTCACAAACCTCTCCGAGCCCGACGGTCCGTACTCGGCATCCACCGACGTGAAGTTCGCGACCGATGACCCGCCGCACGAGGTCATGGCGCTGCTCGTCGAGGTGGCCGACGCCCTGCCGATGCTCGCCGATCGGGAGCGCGCCTCCGTCAGCTACTCCGGAGGCGGGGCGTACGGCGTTTCGATTCCGGTCGCGGGGCCCGCGGATGCCGGACGCGCCCTCTCGATGTACCTGTCGTGGGTCTGGTACGCCGCACGGCGGCGTGGATTCGCGCTCGACGGCGATGCGACCGACCCGATCGCCGAGCCCGGCCGCCTCGCCGAGGCGCTCGCCGAGATCGCCGGCACGCTGCATCTGCACGACGACGATCTCGAAGCGATGACGCAGGCTTCCCACCTCGAGCGCTACGGCGTCGGCGAGGTCGTGCTCGCGAGCGGTGTCGTTCCCGACGAGGTGCGGGTGGTCGTATCGGGCAGAGCGGTGCTCGCGATCGAGGTCGACGGCGGACGCATCGAGTTCGCGAGCGCAGAGAAGGGCGACCTGATCGGTCAGACCGCGCTCACCCGCGAGCGCACTCAGGCCGTGACGGTCGCGGGCGAGATCCTGACCGTCGTCGTGCTGCCGCTCGCGACGATCGACGAGCTGATCCGCACGCGCCCGAGGCTCGCCGCCGAGATCGGGGAGTCGCTCGAACTCAAACGCAAGCTCGCGGGTGACATGCTCGCGAGCGTCGAGGCGCAGCGCGGCTCGATCCGTCAGCGCCGGTCGGTGTCGCCGCGCTGAGGTTTGCTCAGCCCGCCTGGGTCAGCGCGCGCGGCGGCCCCACCGCATCCGGGTGACGAGCACGCCGAGCAGGCACAGCGCGCCGCCGACGAACATCAGCAGCGTCGGCACCTCCCCGAGGATCGCCCACGACATCAGGATCGCGATCGCAGGAACGACGTAGGTCGTGGCCGACGTCTGCCCGGCGGTGCTGCGCTGCAACACGTACGCCCAGGTGGTGAACGCGATCGCCGTCGGGAAGATGCCGAGGTAGATGACCCACAGCGTCGAGTCGAGAGGAGCGGTCTGCAGCGCGCCGATCAGACTGCCCGTCCACGGGAGCAGCGCGACGGTGCCCGCGACGGCACCGAGGAAGGTGAGGGTCGTGGCGTCGGACCCGGCGCTCAGCAGATGCTTCTGCAGCAGCGTGCAGCCCGCGTACATCACGGCCGCGAGCAGCGCGAGCAGCAGCCCCGTGATGTCGGGCCCTTCGCTGGTGGACGAGTTCATGCCGATCAGCACCACGCCGAGGAACGCGATCGGGGCTCCGATGATGAGCGGCTTGGGAAAGCCCTCGCGCAGGAACAGTCCGCTGAAGATCACCACCATGAGGGGTGCGAGGTTCACGACCATCGCCGCCGTGCCCGCATCGAGGGTGCGCTCGGCGGCGTTCAGCGCGAGGTTGTAGACGCAGAACCAGCCCACTCCCCACACCGCGACGAGCCACCAGTGGCGGCGCTCGGGAAGACGGATGCCGTGCCGCACCGCGATGATCGCGAGCACGGCGCTGCCCACCGCCATGCGCAGCAGTGCGAGTGCGCCGGGGTCGAAGTGCGGACCCGCACCGCGGATGCCGATGAACGCCGACGCCCACAGCACGACCGTCACGAGGGCGGCGACGAGCACGAGCGGCCCCTGCGTGCGGGGCTTAGCGGGATTCAGGCTGTCGTCGCGCTGCACGCGACCGGTCTTCGGCATCCTTCGATCCTGGCACCGGCCACCGACATCGGCGATGCGCCGGAACGACAGCATCCGACGCTTTTCTGTCAGCTGTCCGTCGTCTCCGCTCGGCAGGGTCCATCCGCAGGACGTGAGCACGGTTGCAGGAGGAGGCGCAGGCTTTCGTCCTGCAACCGTGCATCGGTCCTGCAGACGCACACCCCGTGCCCCGGGGATCGGCATCGGGTCGCAGCACCGGGCCCAGCGCCGGGCCCAGCGCCGGACCCGGCGCCCGGACCCAGCGCCCGTCGGGTGAGCATCCCCGGAGGTCGCCGCTCCACAGCCCGAAACGGCCGCGAAACAGCCCTTCGGTAGGATGGAGTCGCCCGACAAGGGCCAGCTCATCAGCCGGTGCAAACCCGGCGAAAGCAAGGGGGATACCCATGCCAGGAATCGTTATCGTCGGCGTCCAGTGGGGCGATGAGGGCAAGGGCAAGGCCACCGACCTGCTCGGCGAGCGCACCGACTGGGTCGTCAAGTTCAACGGCGGCAACAACGCGGGCCACACCGTCGTGGTCGGCAATGAGAAGTACGCACTGCACCTGCTGCCGTCCGGCATCCTGTCGCCGGGCGTCACGCCGGTGATCGGCAACGGCGTCGTGATCGACCTCGAGGTGCTCTTCAGCGAGCTCGAGGCGCTCGGCGGCCGTGGCATCGACGTCTCCCGTCTGAAGGTGAGCGCCAACGCGCACATCATCACCCAGTACCACCGCACTCTCGACAAGGTCACCGAGCGCTTCCTCGGCAAGCGCATGATCGGCACGACCGGCCGTGGCATCGGCCCCGCCTACGCCGACAAGATCAACCGCGTCGGCATCCGCGTGCAGGACCTCTTCGACGAGAACATCCTGCGCCAGAAGGTCGAAGGCGCCCTCGACCAGAAGAACCACCTGCTGGTGAAGATCTTCAACCGTCGCGCGATCACCGCCGACGAGGTCGTCGAAGACCTGCTCTCGTACGCCGAGCGCCTGCGGCCGATGGTCGCCGACACGGGATACCTGCTCGACGAGGCCCTGCGCCGCGACGAGGTGGTCGTGTTCGAGGGCGGTCAGGCCACCATGCTCGACGTCGACCACGGCACCTACCCGTTCGTCACGTCGTCGTCGGCCACGGCGGGCGGCGCGTCCACCGGATCGGGCGTCGGCCCCGGAGCGCTCGACCGCATCGTCGGCATCGTGAAGGCCTACACGACCCGTGTCGGCTCCGGTCCGTTCCCCACCGAGCTGTTCGACGAGCAGGGCGAGTGGCTGCGGTCGCGCGGCTTCGAGTTCGGCACCACCACGGGCCGTCCGCGCCGGGTCGGCTGGTACGACGCCCCGATCACCCGCTACGCGACGCGTGTGAACGGCATCACCGATCTCGTCCTCACCAAGCTCGACATCCTCACCGGACTCGAGCAGATCCCCGTCTGCGTCGCATACGACGTCGACGGTCGGCGCTTCGACGAGGTGCCGGTCAACCAGACCGACTTCCACCACGCGACGCCGATCCTCGAGTACTTCCCGGGGTGGAGCGAGGACATCTCGACCGCACGCACGTTCGACGACCTGCCGAAGAACGCGCAGGACTACGTCATCGCGCTCGAGGGCATGAGCAATACGCGCATCTCCGTCATCGGCGTCGGCCCCGAGCGCGACCAGGTCATCGTGCGTCACGACCTGCTCGACTGAGGCTGACATGACCCGGTTCTGGCTCGGCGGATACGGCTCCGCGATGGAGGGCTCTGCCGACGGCATCGGCCTGCTGGCGGGCGACGCCGACAGGCAGACCGCCCTCGAGTACCGAGGCGCGGTCACGAAGACCCCGTCGCCCTCGTGGCTGGCGCAGCATCCGTCCCTCGACGTCGTCTACGCGGCGCTCGAGGGGGATGCCGCGGTGCAGGCGTTCTCGCGGAGCGGTGAATCGACGCTGCGGCCGCTGGGGGAACCCGTCGAGGCGGGCGACTCCGTCTGCCATGTGGCGGTCTCCCCCAGCGGATCGTGGCTGATCGCGAGCTGCTACGGCGACGGACGGGTCGTCCGCATCGGCATCGACGCCCAGGGGCACCTCATCCCGGATGCCGTGAACAAGGCCGCCGAGCTGCGCGCGGCGCTCCTCGGCGAGCCGATCGAGACGGCGCCGCCCGCGGGGGTCGCAGCCGCGGCATCCGACCCCTACTCCGGCGAGCTCACGGCAGACGGCGAGGCGCGCGTCTCGCATGCGCACGCCTCGGCGTTCCTGCCCGACGGGCGCATCGCCACGACCGACCTGGGCTTCGACCTCGTGCGGATCTGGCGCCAGACCGCGGGCGGCCTCGCTCTCGATCACGAGGTCGTGCTGCCGCTCGGCACCGGCCCCCGCCACATGGTCGTGCACCCCAGCGGTCACCTGCACGTCGTCACCGAGTACTCGTGCGAGGTGTTCACGCTCGCCGCGAGCCGAGACGGCACGTGGGGGGTGGCGTCGTCGGTGCTGGCGAGCCCGATCGCGGAGATCGGCGTGGACTTCCCCGCCGAGCTCGCCCGCACGCGCGATGCGCAGTTCCTCTACACGGCACTCCGCGGCAGCAACACGATCGCGGCCCTGCGCGTGCGGGGCGGAGGAGAGAGCCTCGAGCCGATCGCGCTCGCCGACTCCGGCGTCGACTGGCCGCGGCATCACCTCGTGCACCAGGGAAAGCTCTTGGTCGCCGGACAGCGCTCCGACACCGTCGCACTGCTCGACCTCGATGAGCGCACGGGGGCGCCGCTCGGCATCCGTCATACCGCCCAGGCGCCGACGCCGACGCACTTCCTTCCGGTCCGCTGACGCGCACTCGCTGACACCGATGCGCCGACCCGGCGTCTGCAAACGCGGGGTCGTGAGATCGGCAGTCGGGGGGGCGATCGCGCGCGTCTGGCATCCTGGTATGGCGTGGATCGACGAGGGGGACTCATGAGCATGCCGGCCGGATGGTACGACGACGGGTCAGGACGCCAGCGGTGGTGGGATGGCGCGCGTTGGACAGAGCACCTCGCCCCTGGTGACGCGACCGTCGCCCCCACGGGGCAGGTGACACCGCACCATATGACCGGCTACGAAAGCGCTGAGATCGGTCGTCCCGAGTCGGCCACGCGCGTCGCACCGGTGCTCGGCTTCGTCGGACTCGGGCTCGCCGTCGTGGGTACGGTCCTCGCCTGCATCCCGTTGACCTTCGTCATCGGCCTGATCGCTCTGGTCGCTGGTTTCGTGGTCTCGCTGATCGGGGTGTTCGCGCGCAACGCCGCGAAGTGGCCGTCGATCGTCGGGATGATCCTCTCGATCGTGGGCGGGGTGGTCGGCACCGTGGTAACCCTCGTCATCGTCGCTGCGACCCTCGCGGGCCCCGGCGGCTCGGCGGGCCCTGCCGACCCCGCGCCGTCGGCCCCCACGACGCAGCCCGCGCCGTCATCGCCCTCGGCCGGTGCGGGCGGCGACCGGCCCGCGCCGGAGGAGATCGCGCTGCAGGTCGAGCAGACCTTTCAGTCGGAAGGCATCACCAACTACGACGACATGCCGGACTTCTACCCCTGCATCGGTGAAGAGCTCTACGCGTCGGACATATCCGACGAGACGCTGCAGCTGGTGATCACGGGCGAGGATCCGCCGGAAGACGAGCGTGATGCCGCGGCGCAGGCGATCGAGGACGCGATCTTCGCCTGCGATCCTGAAGGCGAAGGCGCGTGGGGCTGACGCCCGCGGGGTGATCTCCTTCCCGGCGCACCCGCTGATCCCGCTTGACCTCAACCTTTGTTGAGGTTCTACGGTCGTGCTTATGACCATCGACACGGGTGGGGCGCAGACCGCGAAGGTCGCCGCCCCCGGCATCATGAGCGGCGCCTACCTCTGGATCACGATCGGCGCCTGCGCCCTCGTGTTCCTCGGGGCGTTCGAATCCCTCGCCGTCACCACGGTGATGCCGGCGGTGAGCGCCGACCTCGACGGTGACCGTCTGTATGCGCTCGCCTTCGCGGGGCCGCTCGCCACCGGGGTGATCGGCATGGTCGTGGCGGGCAACTGGGCCGATCGCCGCGGACCCGTCGCCCCGCTCTACGCGTCGGTGGCGCTGTTCGTCGTCGGACTCCTCGTCGCAGGCCTCGCACCGACCATGGAGGTGCTCGTCGCCGGGCGCTTCGCCCAGGGCCTCGGCAACGGCGGGCTGATGGTGGCGCTGTACGTGGTCGTCGCCCGGGTCTACCCGCGCGAGCTGCATCCCGCGATCTTCGCCGGTTTCGCCGCCGCCTGGGTCGTGCCGTCGCTCGTCGGGCCGACCGTCGCCGGGGCCGTCACAGAGCTGTGGAGCTGGCACTGGGTGTTCCTCGGCGTTGTCTTCCTCGTGGTCCCCGCCCTGCTGATGGTCGTCCCCGCGCTCCGCGGACTCTCGGGCGACGGCGATGCCACGATCCCCTGGGCGTTCGGTCGGCTGGGATGGTCGGTGCTCGCCGCGGTCGCGGTGCTCGGACTGAATCTCGTCGGCGACGTCCCCGGCGTCGGCCCCGTGCTCGCGGCGGCAGCAGTCGTCGTGGCGCTCGTCGCGGTCCGGGCGCTGCTGCCCACGGGAACCCTGCGTGCCCGACGCGGTCTGCCCTCGGTGCTGCTCGTGCGCGGACTCGCCGCCGCGGGGTTCTTCGGCGCCCAGGTGTACATCCCGTATCTGCTGACCGATCGATACGAGGTGTCGCCGACCATCGCGGGGCTCTCCCTCACCGGCGGTGCCCTCGCGTGGTCGGCCGCCGCCACCCTGCAGGGGCGCATGGGCGTGCGCCTCTCGAGCGTCACGGCCGTGCGGATCGGCACGCTCCTCGTCGTCGCGGGAGTCGTGCTCGCGCTCGCCGCAGCGGTGCTCACCGCACCGGTCGTCGTCATCATCGTCGCGTGGATCGTCGCAGGGGCGGGCATGGGGCTGATGAGTCCGCGGACCAGCGCTCTGACCCTCGAGATGTCGGCGCCCGAGAACCAGGGCTTCAACAGTGCGGCCATGACGGTGGCCGACTCGTTCGGGAGTGCGCTGGCGCTCGCGGTCACGGGCGTGCTGTTCGCCGGGCTGGCCGCGGCGGGAGACCCGTTCATCGCGGTATTCGCCTTCGCCGGGATCATCGCGCTCGCCGCGGCGGTGCTCGCTCCTCGGGTCATGCCCCGGGTGGGGTGACCGACGCCGGCCGATCGGCGGCAGGTGGCCGGTGGCTGGTGGCAGGGCGGGGTCGTCCGTTTGCAGGACCGTCGCACAGATGCAGGACGAAGAGACGGATCTGGTCCTGCAGGCGTGCCGTGGTCCTGCAGACGTGCCGTGGTCCTGCAGACGTGCCGTGGTCCTGCAGACGTGCCGTGGTCCTGCAGATGGATCGGGTCGGTCCGGTAGACGGGTGGGATCGGGTCGGATCGGCCCCCGCGGAGCCCCCGGGCGAGCCCGGCGACGCGCCCGGAGCGCTCTTGCACAAGCTCCGGCGGAACACCACCCCGTGACTCGGCGTTGCTTCTGAGGAAGACTGGGCGACGGAGAGGTGCACCTCATGACTGCTGAGAAAACCGACGAATACGACCTGATCGTGCTGGGCGGAGGACCGGTGGGCGAGAACGTCGCCGACCGCGCCGTGCAGGACGGACTGACCGCGATCATCGTGGAGAGCGAGCTGGTGGGCGGCGAGTGCTCGTACTGGGCTTGCATGCCGTCGAAGGCGCTGCTGCGCTCGGGTCAGGCACTGCGTGCGGCGCAGAAGGTCAAGGGCGCGGCCGAAGCGGTCACCGGAAAGCTCGACGTGCGAGCGGTGTTCGAGCGCCGGGACTCGTTCACGAGCAACTGGTCGGATGACGGACAGGTGAAGTGGCTCGACTCGGCCGGCATCGACCTGGCGCGCGGCCACGGGCGACTGACGGGCGAGCGCGAAGTGACGGTGACGGATGCCGACGGCGGCACCCGCGTGCTGCGCGCCCGCCATGCGGTCGCGATCAGCACGGGGTCGGATGCAGTGATCCCGCCGATCGAAGGCCTTCGCGAGTCGTCTCCCTGGACCAGCCGCGAGGCGACCAGCGCCGAGGAGCTGCCCGAGTCCCTCGCCGTGATCGGCGGCGGCGTCGTCGCGGTCGAGATGGCGACGGCGTACGCGGCTCTCGGCTCGACGGTGACGATCATCGCCCGCAGCGGTCTGCTCGGCGCGATGGAGCCCTTCGCGGGCGAGCGCGTCGCCGCCGGACTGAAGGAGCTCGGAGTGGATGTGCGCACCGACACAGGCACCACGCGCGTCACGCGGGGTGACGACGGCGTGACGATCGTGCTCGACGACGACTCCACCGTCACTGCGGCAGAGGTCCTCGTCGCCACCGGGCGTTCTCCCCGAAGCGGCGACATCGGCCTCGACGTCGTGGGCCTCGAGCCCGGTCGCTGGATCACGGTCGACGACACGCTGCGCGTCCCCGGATCCGACTGGCTCTACGCCGTTGGCGACGTCAACGGACGCGTGCTGTTGACGCACCAGGGCAAGTACCAGGCGCGGGCGGCCGGAGACGTCATCGCAGCGCGTGCGCAGGGCGGAGACGTCGATGATGCTCCGTGGGGCAAGCACGTGGCGACTGCCGACAAGACCGCCGCCCCCCAGGTCACCTTCTCGTTCCCCGAGGTCGCCTCGGTCGGGCAGACGGAGTCGGAGGCGCGCAAGGCCGGGCATGACGTCGCCGTGGTCGACTACGACCTGGGATCGGTCGCCGGAGCGAGCCTCTACGAGGACGGCTTCGAGGGCCAGGCCCGCATCGTGATCGACAAGGAGCGTGACGTCATCATCGGCGCCACGTTCGTCGGCCCCGAGGTCGCCGAGCTCGTGCAGACCGCGACCGTGGCGATCGTGGGCGAGGTGCCCATCGCGCGCCTCTGGCACGCCGTTCCGGCCTACCCGACGATCAGCGAGGTCTGGCTGCGGCTGCTGGAGGGCTACGGGCGGGATTCGGCATGACCGCCCGAACCATCCGTCCCGGCATCCGCTCCGAACAGACCGTGAGAGGCCGGGTGCGGTCGGCGTGCCCGGAGCAGGATTGTTTCTCACATTGACGCCCCCCAGCGCAAGCCTGGGGCGGATGTCGCACACCTCTTATACGCTCGAATCCACATCCGAGGAGGCAGGACCATGAAGGCTGTACTCGCAGGAACCGTCATCGCCGAAGCAGACGAGAGCGATCTCGCGCGCATCGAGGGCAACTGGTACTTCCCGCCCGCATCGATCACGGAGGGCGCGCTCGTCGAGAGCCCGACCCCGTACACGTGCCCGTGGAAGGGCGCCGCGCAGTACTTCTCGGTGCAGGCGGGCGGCGAACTGCACACCGACTACGCCTGGTCGTACCCGACTCCGTTCCCGAGCGCCTTCGACCGCGTCGGCAAGGACTTCTCGGGCTTCGTCGCCTTCGACCCGAGGGTCGAAGTCTCGGCATGACCTCTGTATGCCGCAGCCGAGGCGCTGACGCCCGTCTCGTCGATCGATCGACCGGAGAGTAATCATGATCGAGTTCCGCAACGTCACCAAGCAGTTCCCCGACGGCACGACCGCCGTGAAGGACTTCAGCCTCGTGTTGCCGTCCCGCAAGACCACCGTCTTCGTCGGGTCGTCCGGCTGCGGAAAGACCACTCTGCTGCGGATGATCAACCGCATGGTCGAACCGACCTCGGGTGAGGTCGAGATCGACGGCGAGAGCGTTCTGGGCGGAGACCCGGTCGCCCTGCGCCGCAGCATCGGCTACGTGATGCAGAACTCGGGCCTGATGCCGCACTTCACCGTGATCGACAATGTGGCCACTGTGCTGCGGCTGACCGGTGTGAAGAAGGGCCCCGCGCACGAGCGTGCGCGTGAGCTGCTGAAGACGGTGGGCCTCGACCAGTCGCTGGCCGAGCGATACCCGAGCCAGCTCTCGGGCGGACAGCAGCAGCGTGTGGGCGTCGCCCGTGGGCTCGCGGCCGATCCGAACATCCTCCTGATGGACGAGCCGTTCGGTGCCGTCGACCCGATCGTGCGCGCCGACCTGCAGCAGGAGACCCTGCGCCTGCAGCACGAGCTCGACAAGACGGTCGTCTTCGTCACGCACGACATCGACGAGGCGTTCCTGCTCGGCGACCAGGTCGTGATCCTCGACAAGGGCGCTCGTATCGTGCAGGTGGGCAGCCCGAGCGAGATCATCGAGAACCCGGCAGACGACTTCGTCGCATCCTTCATCGGCGCCGATCGTGGTCGTCGGGCACTGCATCTCAAGGAGACACCGCACGGCACCGTCGTGGTCGACTCCGAGGGTCGCACCCAGGGTGCGATCGTGGCCGACGCCGAGAAGGCCGACGGCCCTCTCGCAGGACCGGATGCCGCCGCTCTCGGCGCTGTGCGGAGCGAGCGTACGTGAACTGGGTCGTCGACAACCTCGGGTTGATCTTCGAGCTGACGCTGGTGCACCTGCGTCAGAGCATCATCCCGATCGTGCTCGGATTCGTGCTGTCGCTGCCGCTCGGGTGGGTGGCCTGGCGGTTCCGCCTGGTGCGCGGACCGATCATCGTGCTCACCGGGCTGCTGTACACGATCCCGTCGCTCGCACTGCTGATCCTGCTGCCCTCGGTGGCGGGGTACTCGGCCCGAAGCGAGACGAACCTCGTGATCGCGCTCACGATCTACGCGATCGCGATCCTGGTGCGTGCGGTCTCCGACGGGCTCGATTCGGTCGACGACGATGTGCGACAGGCGGCCACCGCCACGGGGTTCGCCTCGTTCCGGCGGTTCTGGGCCGTGGAGTTCCCGCTGGCAGGACCGGTGATCCTCGCGGGCCTGCGTGTGACCGCCGTCAGCACCATCTCGCTCGCGACCGTCGGCATCCTCATCGGCGTGACCAACCTCGGCTATCTGTTCACGAACGGCCTCGACCGACGCATCATCGCCGAGGTCTTCGCGGGTGTCATCGCCGTCGTCATCATCGCGCTCGTGATCGACCTGCTCCTGCTGCTGGCCGGCCGCGCGCTCATGCCGTGGACCCGTGCGGCATCACGCAAGGTGGCCGCTCGGCCCGTCACGGTGGGAGCTCCCGCATGAATCTCTTCGCCGAGGCCTTCGCCTGGATGCTCGCCCCCGCTCAGTGGACGGGCAACTACGCGCTGCCCAAGCTGCTCGCGGAGCACCTCGTGCTCACGGCCGTCTCGGTACTGATCGCCGCAGTGATCGCCGTGCCCATCGGCTGGCTCATCGGCCACACGGGCAAGGGGCGCGAGGTCGCCGTCGCGATCTCTGGTGCGGCGCGCGCGATTCCGGCGTTCGGTCTGATGATCCTGCTGGTGCTGCTGCTCGGCGTGCTCCGCGTTCCCGAAGCAGCGATCATCACGTTCGTGCTGCTCGCGATCCCGTCGCTGCTCGCGGGCGCGTACACAGGGCTCGAGGCGATCGATCGCCGCGTGATCGACTCGGCCAAGGCCATGGGCATGACCGGCTGGCAGATCTTCTGGAAGGTCGAGGTGCCCCTCGGGCTCCCTCTGCTCGTCGGCGGCATCCGCTCGGCCCTCCTGCAGGTGATCGCGACCGTCACGATCGCCGCCTACGTGAACCTCGGCGGCCTCGGATGGCCCATCATCCAGGGCATCCCGTTGCAGAAGTTCGATCAGGTGCTGGCCGGCGCCATCCTCGTGGCCACGCTCGCGTTGCTGGTCGACCTCCTCCTCGCCGCGGCTCAGCATGCCGCTGTGCCGGCCGGGCTTCGCGCCGGCCGCCCGACGCGTCGTCGGTCTCGTGACCTCGCGCCCGCCGCGGCTCCCGCGACCGCCTGACAGCGCCCCGATCTCTCCATCCCGCACAGCAGTTCCACACAGCAGCAGTCCCCCACAGCAGTCCCAGAGAAGAGGAAAGTCCATGTTCACAGCACGAGGCAAGCGCTCTGTCTTCGCCGTCGGTCTTGTCGCCGCGGCGGCACTCGCCCTGTCGGCCTGCTCGTCGAGCAACCCGCTCGACGAGCCGTCCGACTCGAGCGAGGGCTCCGGCAGCGGCGACACGATCGTCGTCGGCTCGCAGGCGTACTACTCCAACGAGATCATCGCCGAGATCTACGCTCAGGCGCTCGAAGCCGCCGGCTTCGACGTCGAGAAGCAGCTCAGCATCGGCCAGCGCGACGCGTACATGCCCGATGTCGAGTCGGGTGCGATCAACGTCTTCCCCGAGTACACGGGCAGCCTGCTCGAGTACATCTCGGACGACGAGATCGATGTCACCAGCCCTGATGACGTCTACGCGGCGCTGCAGGATGCGCTGCCCGAGAGCCTCACGGCCCTCGACTTCGCCGAGGCGACCGACCAGGACTCCTACACGGTGCTCAAGAGCTTCGCCGAGGAGAACGACCTGAAGACGATCGGCGACCTCAGCAAGGTCACCTCGCAGGTCACGATCGGCGCGGCTCCCGAGTTCGAGCAGCGTCCCTACAGCCCGGCTAAGGCCAAGGAGGTCTATGGCGTCGACCTGGCGTTCTCGGCCACCGGCCCGACCACGCTCGAGTCGCTGCTCGCCGGCCAGATCCAGGTCGCCGACATCTACACGGCCGACCCCGCGTTCGAGACCGAGGAGATCGTCGCTCTCGAAGACCCCGAGAACCTGATCATCTCGTCGAACGTCGTGCCGATCGTCTCGAGCGACATCGCTGACGACGTGTCGGACGTGCTCAACGCCATCAGCGCCAAGCTGACCGGCGAGGAGCTCGTCGCACTCAACGTGCTGAGCACGGTCGACCAGCAGTCGTCGGCCGACATCGCCAAGAAGTGGCTCGAGGACAACGACCTCGTCTGACGCCGAGTCGTCTTCACACGAAGGTGCCCGGACCCTCAGCGGTCCGGGCACTTCTGCGTGTGAGCTGCGGGCGTCGGTGTCGGTGTCGCCGAGGGTCTAGACCCGGGCATCCTGCCGGGGTATCAGCACCTGTTTGATGATGATGAGGATGGATGCCGCGACCGGCACCGCGACGAGCGCGCCGAGCAGGCCGAGCAGCGTGCCACCGGCGAGGGCGCCGATCACGACGAGGGCACCCGGAACGGCCACAGCCTTGTTCATGACGCGGGGAGTGATGACGTACGCCTCGATCTGCATGTACACGACATAGATGAGGGCGAACACGAGAGCCGCGACGGGGTCGCTGAAGAGCGCGAGTCCGCTGCCGATGATCCAGAAGATCACCGATCCGACGAGCGGGATCAGGGTGATGCAGAACGCGACGGTCGCCATGAGCGGAGGGAACGGCAGGCCGAGGAGGAGATACAACAGGAATGTGAGGACCGCGTTGCAGAACGCGAGCACCACCATTCCCATGACGTAGGCCCCGACCGAATCGGTGATCTGGTCGGTGATGTCGCTTGCGCGAGCGCGGTCACGGGCAGGAGCGAGGCGGAGCATCCCCGACTTGATCGAGGGCAGAGTCGCGACGAAGTAGAGCGTGAGCACGAGCACCACGATGATGCCCGAGATGGCGTTGGCGATGGAGGCGCCGACCTGCAGTGCGCCGCCGCCGATCGCCGCGATGTTGCCGGGGTCGGTGAGGAACTTCTGCACGTCGACGACGAGCGACTCGAACTGGTCGCCGAACTGATCCTCGAGGGTCGCGTAGACGTCGCTCCGCATGAACTCCTGGATCATGCCGGGCACCGAGCGGATGAAGCTCGCGATCTGCTCGATCACGACCGGCACGACCATCCAGATCACGAGGCCCGCGACGACGATGAGCCCGAGGATCGCGACGACCACGGAGATGGCGCGAGACAGCCCGCGCCGCTCGAGGAAACGCACGGTGGGGTCGAGTCCCAGGGCGGCGAACAGGGCGAGGGCGATGTAGATGAGCACGGTCGACAGGTTCGCCATGGCGAGCCCGAGCACGATGGCGGCGAGGCCGCCGAGCGTCACCAGGAAGCCGAACACGAACGGGCGGTCGATGCGCGTCCAGAACGAGCGGCTCGGCGTCATCGGCTCGACGACCCCGGTGCGCACGCCATGCGATGCGCTCTGATCGAGGCGAGCCGGCGTCGCGACGGTGGGGGATGCGGGGGTTCCGGTCGACACGACGGGGCCGGACGAGCCCTCGGTTCCGGCCGATGCGTCGGGAGTCGAGGTGGGATGCTCGGGCTGCGGGGACGGGTCGGATGCGGCAGCGGACGCGCTCGACGACGGTTCCTGCTCTTCTCGGCTCATGTGCTCACGATAGCGTTCGCCCGAGGTGCGACCCAGGAGTCATCCCCCGTGCCGGGTGGGGTCGTTCTGCCGCGTGTTTCCGTAGAGTAGGGGGCATGACCGCCGCTGAAGACCCCCGGGCTGAACTCCTGCGACTGCGTTCGAGCATCGACAACATCGACGCCGCACTCATCTTCATGCTCGCAGAGCGCTTCCGCGCCACGCAGCAGGTCGGACAGCTCAAAGCCGAGCACCAGATGCCGGCATCCGATCCGGGCCGTGAGGAGCAGCAGGTCTCGCGCCTGAAGGCCCTCGCTGAGGATGCGCACCTCGACCCCGAGTTCGCCGAGAAGTGGTTCAACTTCGTGGTGGCCGAGGTGATCCGCCATCACACGGAAGCCGCCGAAGGGCGATGATCCGGCCTTCCGGGCGAGTGACAGTGTGTGCAGCACTCACCCGCCCGGGGACCGAACTAAGTTTATTGAATAAACTATGACCGAGGGTACGCAGAACCCACTGGTCTGTCAATCGATTCGGACAACGGGACCGGCTCCATGCTGAACGGCGACGACGCACTCGACACGCAGGCGTCGGTCCGCCGCGCCAACCTGCGTCGGGCGCTGCAGCTCGTGTTCCGCAGCCCCGGTGCCCAGACGAGGGCAGGCATCGCTCGGGCCACCGGGCTCACCGCGGCGACGGCCTCGTCTCTGGTCGCCGAGCTCATCGAACTGCAGCTGATCGCGGAGGGGGCCCAGGCTGCCAGCACCGGCGGCAAGCGGGCCACGACCCTCAGCATCGACGCCACCCATCACCTCATCCTCGTGCTGGTGGTCCGGCCGACCGACGCGCACATCGCGCTGGTCGGTCTCGACGGCGCAGAGGTCGAGACGCGCAGGGTCGGGTACTCGTCGGAGTCGCGGGACCGACTGCTCGACGGCGCACTCGCCGAGATCGCGACCGCACACCGCGGCCGACTGCTCGTCGCGGGGGTGCAGCTGCCCGGCACGACCGATGGTCGCCGCGTCTTCGAGAGCGTGCAGCTCGGCTGGACCGACGTCGCTCTCGCGGATCGCTTCGAGGCGCTGCTCGGCGTTCCGGTGCTGCTCGTGAACGACGTGGATGCCGAGGCGATCGCGGAGTCCGCAATCGAGGACGAGTCGGCGGGGTATCGGCTGTTCATCCACATCGGCACCGGAATCGGTGCGGCGGTGACCCTCGATGGCGAACTCGCCCCGGGCCCTCGCGACCGTGCAGGGGAGATCGGTCACGTGCAGGTGCAGTTCGGCGGCGACGCGCGGGCGTGCCGGTGCGGGCGGCAGGGGTGCCTGGAATCCGTGGCATCGATGACCGCCATGCTCGGCGACGACTTCGACGATGCGATGGATGCCGAGGCGATCGAAGGCCTCGCCACGACGGCCGACGCGGATCGGCTGGCCGACGGGGCGCGGTCGCTGGCTCGCACGATCAAGCTCATCGCGGCGGTGCTCGACGCCGCCGAGGTCGTGATCGGCGGCCCTGCTCGTGCGCTCGGCGATCAGTTCCTCCAGCTCGTGCAGGCCGAGATCGGCTACATCGCCACGGGAACGGCGAACGTGCCCGTGCGCTACGCCGACGCGGACGCCTCGATCTCCACCGGCGTCGCTCAGGTCGCGTTGTCGAGCGCGCTGGGCGTGCGCTGGAGCCCGGCGCAGCTGCGCGCGGCATCCGCTCCGGCGTCCTGATCGAGGGACCGGGGGCGCGATCAGCGCGTGGCGATCCCGACGAGCGCGGCGACGAGTCCGGCGATCACCAGGACGACGATCGCGAGGATGTGCACGATCTTGCCCGCGACGAGCATCGGCAGGTCGGGCCCGTCGTATGACGCGGGGTTGAAGAGCACGCCGCGTGCGCGGAAGCTCCAGCGCATGCCGAACCCGATGCGCCGCAGCGCGTGCGACGGCGCGGCGAACGTCCGTCCGCGCTGTTCGCGTGACGCCTTCCATGCCGCCTGCGCCGCGTACCAGGCGATGACGAAGAAGGGCATCGCGAGAGACACCGCCCAGGCGATGAGAGCGACGCCGATCAGAGTACCCATCCCGGGGTCGAGCTCTCGGATGAAGAACAGCCCGAGAGCCGCGAGTCCGACCGCCACGGGCACGAGCACCACGCCCCAGCCCCACCCGGGGTGAGCGTCGTCCATCGGTCGCCTCTCGACGCGCCCCGCATCCTGCCAGGTCATGTGATCCCCCCTGTCTCACCGCACCGGATGGCGGAGTCGACCATGCCAGCGTATCCGGGCGGGTGGACCCGGTCAGCCGCCGAACACTCTCGACGACCGCCGGACTTCTCCTGAGACGACGATGCGGGGCGCCACGACGGTGGCGCCCCGCATCCGTTCCGACGGTTCTACTTGACGCTGCCGGCGGTGAGCCCGCCGACGAGACGCTTCTCGATGAGCATGAACAGGATGACGACGGGCAGGATCGCGACGATCGAGACGCCGAACACGTACTGCCAGCTGGTCTCGTACTGACCGACGAACTTGGTCAGCGCGACCGAGAGCGGCTGGTTCTTGTCGGTGGAGAGGATGACCAGCGAGGCGGCGAACTCGTTCCAGCAGGCGACGAACGTGAACACGATCGCGGTCACGATGCCCGGCCAGACGAGCGGCAGGTTGATCTTGAAGAGCACGGTGAAGCGACCGGCGCCGTCGATCTGGGCGGCCTCGTCGATCTCCTTGGGGATGCCGGCGAAGAACGAGTGCATGATCCACACCGCGAACGACAGGTTGAATGCGGCGTTGATGAAGATCATCGCAGCCCACGTGTCGCTGAGCCCGAGCACCGTGAACTGGCGGAACAGGCCGGAGGTGAGGACGGCCGGCTGAAGCATCTGCGTCACGATCACCAGGAACAGGAAGACCATGCGCCCGGGGAACTTGAACCGCGCGGTGTAGTAGGCCGCGGGCAGTGACACCAGCAGCACGAGCAGCGTCGCGAACACGGCGATGATGATCGTCGAGATCAGGTTGTACGGCAGCGGCGTCTCGGGGGTCGACCACATCGAGATGTAGTTCTCCCAGTGCCACTCGATCGGCAGGTAGGTCGGGTCGACCGAGCGGATCTGCGACTTCGTCTTCACAGATCCTGCGAACATGATCAGATACGGGAGCACGAAGATCGCGAGCACGAGGATGCCGGCGGCCATGCGCAGGATGACGCGGGGCAGCGTCACCTGGTCTTCGGTGTAGCGGCGCTTGCGTCCGGGGATGCGGGGAGCGGCGTCGTCTCCGGCGGTCGTGACGAGGGCGGTCTCGGTCAGGGTCATGATCAGACCTCCTTCATGGGCTTGACGGCCTTGACGTAGATCGCGACGATCACGATCACGATGAGGAAGGCCACGACCGACAGCGCGCTGGCGACGTCGACCTTCTTCTGCAGCTCGATGTATTTGAAGATCATCGTCATGATCGTGTCGGCGCCGTAGCCCGGGATCGACCCGGTCATCACCTTCAGGATCGGCAGCGAGTTGAACACGTTGATGATGTTGATGAGGATCGCGACAGCGAGAGCGCTGCGCAGCTGCGGCACGACGACGGTCCAATAGGTGCGGGTGGCTCCGGCGCCGTCCATCTTCGCGGCCTCGAGGGTGTCGGCCGGAACCGTCTGCAGCCCCGCGAGGATCGTGTACGTCGTGAAGGGCAGCGAGACGAAGATCGCGATCACGATCGACCAGGCGAACGCGGTGGCCGGGTTCTTGGTCCAGCCGTAGCCCACCGCATCGTCGGACAGTCCGATGTCGTACAGGAACTTGTTGAAGACCCCGAAGTACGGCTCGAGGCTGTAGTAGAAGACCATGGTGGTCATCACGACGGATGCCGCCCACGGCACGATGACGGCCATGCGCACGATCTGCCGGCCGGGGAAGGCCTTGTTCAGGATCTGCGCGAGGCCGAGCGAGATCAGCACCGTGAAGGTCACGACCGCGACGACCCAGATGATCGTGCGGAACATGATCGGCCAGAACTCCGCGAACGTGAACACGGTCACGAAGTTGTCGAACCCGACCGACCCCTTGTCGAGGCCCGACAGCGAGATGTCACGGGTGGAGTTGAAGAACATCACCCCGGCGGGGAACAGGACCACGCCGATGATGAGGAGCAGGGCCGGTGCGATCCAGGGCAGCGCCTGGAGCAGGTCCTTCCCACCGGGCCTGCCGCGGGCGGCACCCGATCGGCGGCCCGGGGTGCGGGGGCGGCCGGTGGCCGCCCCCGCGAGGTTCGGGGATTCTGTCGTCTGGCTCATGGAATATCCGAACCTCTCCGTCTCTTGTGTGGGCAGGGTCGGCGGGGATCAGCCCGCGTCGACCTGTGCCTGGATCTCGGTCAGGACATCCTGCGCGGACTTCGTCTGCAGCTGGCCGAACAGCGACTTGAAGGCGCCGTCGGTGGCCGACCACTTCTCGTTCGTCGACGGGTAGAACTGCGCGTCGGGCAGCACGTCGAGGAACGGCTTGAGAGCCTCCTCGCCGGAGAGCTGCTCGGCACCCGACTTGGTGACGGGAAGGAAGCCCTCCGCCTGCACCCACGGCACGTACACGTCTGCCGAGTAGTAGTAGTCGAAGAACTTGGTGATCGCCTCCTGCTTGTCACCGTCGTTCTGGAACGCCATCAGCTGGTCCATGACGCCGAGCGTGAACGGCGAGCCGTCCTTCGTAGGGATCGGGACGATGGAGTAGTCGAGCTCGGGGTTGCCCTCCTCGATCTGGCCCACTGTCGGGGGCAGACCCACCTGCATGCCGATCTTGCCCTGGATGAAGATGTCCATCAGGGGCGAGCGCTGCGTCGAGCCGGGGTCGGCCTGCGTGGCGCCTGCGTCGATCATCTTCTTGATCTGCTCGGCACCTTCGAGGTTCTCGGGGGTGTCGATCGTGATCTCGGACGCGTCGCCGAACGAGCCGCCGCCGCCCCAGAGCCAGACGGCCGCCTCGGCCTGCGCCTCTTCGGAGCCGAGCGGCATGCCGTAGCCGGCCATACCGCCGCCGAGTGCCGACACCTTGGTCGCGGCATCCAGTAGTTCGTCCCAGGTGGTCGGCGCCTCGACACCGGCCTGCTCGAGGAGTGCGTTGTTGACGAACAGCGCACGGGCCGACGCGATCAGCGGCAGGGCGTAGGCGGTGCCGTCGACCTCGGCGTTCGCGAGGAACGCGTCCTGGAAGTCGGAGTAGGTCTCCTCCGAGACGACATCCTCGACCGGGTAGAGCAGCTCGTCGCCGACGAATCCGGCGAACGGGCCGCCGTTGTAGATGTCAGGGGCCTCGCCGGCCTGGATCTTGGTGGAGACGACCTTCTCGAGGTTGTCCCACGACTGCACCTCGAGGTCGACCGTGATGTCGGGATTCTCCTTCTCGAATCCCTCGATCACGTCTTCCCAGAGGCCCTTGGTGGCGTCGGAGTAGCTGGGGACGAGGAGGTTGAGCGTGGTCTCGCCCTCGGCATCTCCGCCGCCTCCGGTCGATCCGCCGAACCCGCACGAAGCGAGCGTGAGAGTGGCGGTTGCCGCCAGGGCAACGGCGCCGAATCGCAGTGACTTCTTCATGTGTATTGCATTCCTCACTGTGTGGGTGGTGCACAGTCGCAAGCGCAACTCACGCGACGGTGCGTGTGATCGCCTTCCCTTGGTGGCTGGGCGATCGGTCAAGCCGGGTCGGCTCGGGTAACCCTCCATGGACCGGGTCGCCGGAGGGGCGGTGGAACTTGTTCGATTATTTGTCAGGAGAATAAACAAATCAAGAGGAACCTTGCGAGATTTCCTTGTGTCGAAATACTATGATCGAATTAGCACCTAAACAATCACAAACTTGCAACATCTGGTCCGGAGGCCGACATGACCGAACTTCTGCCCGGCGCACACATGCGCGAAGAACTGAACTCACAGCCCGAGACCTGGGCGCGAGCCGCCGATCTCCGTGACATGCAGGCGCTGCTGCCGGCTTCCGGAGCCCGCATCGCCGTCGTCGGATGCGGCACCTCGTGGTTCATGGCCCAGTCGTACGCGTTCCTGCGCGAGACCTCGGGTCAGGGAGAGACCGACGCGTTCGCGGCATCCGAGTCGTTCGTCGACCGCGGCTACGACGCCGTCGTCGCTCTCACGCGTTCCGGTACGACGACAGAGGTGCTCGAACTGGTCGACCGCATCAAGGGCCGCGTCCCCACTGTCGGCGTGATCGGCGACCAGACCTCGCCGCTCGTCTCTCTTGTCGACGAGGCCGTGCTGCTGCCCTTCGCCGATGAGAAGTCGGTCGTGCAGACCCGCTTCGCGACGACGGCTCTGGCCCTGTTCCGCGCCTCGCTCGGAGAAGACCTCACCGGCGCGATCGAGGATGCCGCTGCCGTGCTCGAAGCGGATTACGACGACGAGCTCCGCGACGCCGAGCAGTACTCGTTCCTCGGCCGTGGCTGGACCGTGGGCCTCGCGCACGAGGCCGCACTGAAGATGCGCGAGTCGTCGCAGTCGTGGACCGAGTCCTACCCGTCGATGGAGTACCGCCACGGCCCGATCGCGATCGCCGCGCCCGGCCGCGTGACCTGGCAGTTCGGCGAGGCGCCCGAGGGGCTGGCCGCGCAGGTCGAGGCCACGGGTGCGCGCTTCGTGCAGCATCCGGTCGACCCCCTGGCCGACCTCGTGCGTCTGCACCGCGTGGCACTCGACCGCGCCGTTGCCCGCGGACTCGACCCCGACCAGCCGCGCAACCTCACGCGATCCGTCATCCTGGATGCATGACCCGACCCACCCGCGGAGCAGTCGATGACCAGGCCTGAGGATGCGGAGCGCATCGCCGATGTCGTGAGTGATGTCGTGAGTGATGTCGTGAGTGATGTCGTGAGTGATGTCGTGAGCGACGCGTCGGGTGAGCGTCTCGCCGCAGCGCGGACGATCGGCGAGGGCGCACCCGTGCTCGCGTTCGACGTCGGGGGCACCGACATCAAATCGGCGCTGTTCGACGCCGACGGCACGGCCCTGGGCCTGCGGCGCACGCCGACTCCGGTCGCTGACGGCGACCGCACCGGGGTGCTCATCGAGCGCCTCGGTGTGCTCGCCGCCGAACTGCGGGCCGATCACCCCGGCGTCGTGCCGCAGGCGGTCGGGCTGGTGGTGCCAGGGATCGTCGACGCGGATGCCGGCCTCGGCGTGTTCGCCAGCAACCTCGGCTGGCACGACTCGCCGTTGCGCGATCTCGCCTCGACGAAGCTCGGCCTCCCCGTGGCGTTCGACCACGACGTGCGCGCCGCGAGCTGGGCAGAGCATCGCCTCGGAGGTGCTCGCGCCTACTCGAACTCGGTCGTGCTCGTCATCGGCACCGGCATCGCGGGCGCTCTGCTCGTGGGTGGGGAACCCTATACGGCGGGCGGCTACGCGGGCGAGATCGGCCACTCGCCGATCGCCGACGGACCCGTGTGCGCCTGCGGTGCGCGTGGATGCCTCGAGATGGTGGCATCGGCGGGTGCCATCGCGCGCCGCTATCGCGAGGCCACCGGCATCACCCCCGACGGCGCGAAGGACGTGATCGCGCGCGCAGCCGCCGGTGACCGGATCGCCTCCGAGGTCTGGAACTCGGCACTCGATGCGCTGACGCTCTCCCTCGCCCAGCTCACTGCGGTCGTCGCACCGGAGGCCATCGTGATCGGCGGCGGCCTCTCCCGCGCGGGCGGCGCGCTCTTCGACGAGCTGCGCGCCCGGCTGGCTGAACGCCTGAGCTTCCACCGCATCCCCGAACTCGTCCCCGCCGAGCTGTCGGGCAACGCCGGCATCCTCGGGGCCGCGCTGCGCGCGAGGGAGCTCGCATGATCCTCACCGTCACCCCCCACCCGGCGCTCGATCTCACCTGGCACGTCGATCGACTCACTCTCGGCGAGACGCACAGAGCGGATGCCGGTGCCAGCCGTGCCGGCGGCAAGGGCCTCAACGTCGCCAGGGTCGCGCACGCCCAGGGCGCGTCGGTGCTCGCCGTGTCGACGGCCGGCGGACGCAGCGGTGTCGAACTCGCTGCCGAGCTCGGGGCCAGCGGTGTCCCGCACCGGCTCGTGCCCGTCGTCGGCGCCACTCGACAGAGCATCGCGATCGTCGACCAGGAGCTCGGCGACACCACGATCGTGAACGAGCGCGGGGTGAACCCGACCGACCCCGAGTGGGCGGCCCTGCTCGGCGAGGTCGTCGACGCCCTCCCCGGCGCGCAGGTGCTGGTGATCTCCGGCAGTCTTCCGCCCGGAGCGCCCGAGACGCTGCTGCCCCTGCTCATCGGCACGGCGCGGGATGCGGGCGTGCCCGTGATAGTCGACACGTCCGGCCCCGCCCTGCTGCTCGCGGCGGATGCCGGAGCATCCGTCCTGAAGCCCAACGCCGCCGAGCTCGTCGAGGCGACCGGTCTCACCGACCCCGTCGAAGGCGCCCGGTCGCTGATCGAGCGCGGTGTCGGCCTCGTGCTGCTGTCGCTCGGTGCCGCCGGCATGCTCGCGGTCACGGCATCCGACGTGCTGCACGCTCGCCTCGATGCCCCGCTCGCGGGCAACCCGACCGGGGCGGGGGATGCCGCAGTGGCAGCCTGCGCGGTGCTCTACGCCGACGGCATCCGCGACCCCGAGGCGATCCTTCGCCGAGCGACCGCCTGGTCGGCCGCCGCCGTGCTCGTGCCGCTCGCCGGCGAGATCTCCGACGGCTGGGAGGCGCTCGAAGCGCGTCTCGTCGTCGCCCCCTTCACCCCCACCGTTCGAGAGGAACGTCTGTGACCCTGGTCTCCGCCCGCGAGCTGGTGACGGATGCCGCGACACGCGGCACCGGCATCGGCGCGTTCAACGTGATCCACCTCGAGACCGCCGAGGGGCTGGTGCGTGCATCCGCCGAGTCGGGGCTGCCGGTGATCCTGCAGATCTCGCAGAACTGCGCCGACTATCACGGTGGTCTCGAGCCCATCGCACTGGCGACCCTCGCGATCGCCCGTCGGGCAGCGACGCCCGTCGCGGTGCACCTCGATCACGCCGAGCGGCCAGAGCTCGTCGACGAGGCCATCGCCCTCGGATTCGGCTCGGTCATGTTCGACGGCGGTGCGCTGCCCTACGACGAGAACGTGGCGATCACCGCGGCCGTCGCCGAGCGCGCGCACGCCGCCGGTGTCTACATCGAGGGCGAATTGGGAGAGGTCGGCGGCAAAGACGGAGCCCATGCGCCGGGAGTGCGCACCGACCCCGACGAGGCGCGGGCTTTCGTCACCGCGACCGGCGTCGACGCGCTCGCCGTGGCAGTGGGATCGTCGCATGCCATGACCGACCGCACGG
Source organism: Microbacterium sp. Leaf320 (assembly GCF_001423485.1). Lineage (GTDB taxonomy): Bacteria > Actinomycetota > Actinomycetes > Actinomycetales > Microbacteriaceae > Microbacterium. The sequence goes on along the minus strand of NZ_LMOD01000002.1, from coordinate 415,026 downwards.
CATCCCTCGACCTCGAGCTCATCGCCCGCCTGCGTGAGGCGCTGCCCGTGCCCCTCGTGCTGCACGGCTCATCGGGCGTCGCAGATTCCGTGATCGCCGACGCGGTGCGGGCGGGCATGACCAAGATCAACGTCTCGACGCACCTGAACGGCTTCTTCACCCGGGCTGTCCGTTCGACGCTCGACGCCGATGAGAAGCTGGTCGACTCGCGGAAGTACCTGACCCCGGCCCGTGACGCGCTCGCCGGAGAGGCCGCACGGATGCTGCGGCTGTTCGCCCTCGAGACCGCCGAGGTGGCGGGGTGAGCTGCGCGAACCGGGCAGGATGGTGACATGAAGCGCGCCGCTCGCCTGAACGCGATCCTCGACATCCTGGCCGCCGACGGCGAGGTCAACGTCGACGCCCTCGTCGAGCGCTTCGGCGCGTCGGCCGCCACGACCCGCCGTGACCTCGACTCGCTCGCCGAGCAGCGCCTGCTCACTCGCACGCACGGCGGTGCGGTCGCCCACTCCGTCGCCTATGAGCTGCCGATCCGCTACAAGAGCCACCAGCGCACGCAGCAGAAGGAGAGCATCGCCCAGGCCGCGGCGGCACTCGTCGCCCCGGGCATGGTGGTCGGGCTCTCCGGAGGAACCACCACCACGGCGATCGCGGCGGCGCTCGCCGCGAGGGACGACCTCGCGGCCGGCCCCGGCATCACGGTCGTCACCAACGCGGTGAACATCGCGGCGCAGCTCGCGACGCGCCCCGACATCAAGGTCGTCGTGACGGGCGGGGTGATCCACTCGCGCAGCTACGAACTCGTCGGCCCGTTCGTCGAGCAGCTGCTGCGAGGCGTGCGCCTCGACATCGCCTTCATCGGCGTCAACGGGATGGATGCCGACGCCGGCGCCACCACGCAGGATGAACGCGAGGCCGCCGTGAACCGGATGATGGCCGAGCGTGCGCGTCGAGCGGTGGTCGTCACCGACAGCAGCAAGCTCGGCACCGTCGCGTTCGCGGCCGTCGGCGGTGCGGAGCTGTTCCCCGTTCTCCTCACCGACGACGGCGCGGACGCCGCATCTCTCGCCGACCTGCGAGCCGCCGGCTACGAGGTGCTGACCGCCTGATCCCGCGGTCTCCCACTCCTGCTGAACTCCTTGCGGGGATGCCGCGACCCCTCTCGCGACATCCCCGGAGCAGATGGTGTCCTGTCGTTCCCTCACACTCCCCAGTGCACGAGGGTTTCCCCAGTTCGACTGCGCCTCCCTCGCGCTTCGTTCCCGAAGCCCTTCGCGTGGCACCTTCTGCAGATAAGGAGCGAGGCGTCGAGGTTCTGATACATCGAGTGGAGAAAACTTTCAGAGGCCGCTTCCGTGGCACTGGAACGGGGATTTGACCCCGGTGGACTCGGATGCCGCGGCCAGGGCGACGGCGGGAGCGACACCGTTAGCGAGCTCGGTGTGCACGGCTCCGAGAAGCTCGCACGCGACGTCGTCGGGCACGACCACCGGGGCCGCGATCACGCACCGGGTGCCCGCGTGCAGCCAGACCCGGGTCATGCCGAGCGCCTCTTCTCCCCAGCGCACCGAGGACCGCCCGAGCTCGCAGGCCGACAGGACGACCGTGTCGGGAGCCCGCGGGATCAGGTCGACGTCGTAGCCGAACAGGGTGCCGTCGACGAGTTCGAAACCCGAGAAGAGCGGGTTGTCGACCGCATGGCGTCCGTGCGCGGCGATGTGCAGCACGTCGACGTGCGCGGCGAGTTCGGTGACCGCCGTGACGCAGGCATCGTCTCCCGTCAGGATCGTCGCGTCGCTCCACGCAGCCGCCGCCCGGCGCACCTCCTCCTCGGCGCGCGCGACGCGGGGACCGGTGGCGAAGCCCGCCTGCCTCCTCGGTGCGGAGGTGAGGGGTCGGTCGGAGTCGCCCAGCCAACGTGAGACGGAGGTCGCGAGGGTGAACGGCGTGCCGGCCATGCCCGGGAGCATCGCCCAGGGGATGCCGCCGAGGATGCCGGGCACGGTGAGCGTGAGACGAACCGCCCCACCTGTCGCCGCGCGTGCCGGCGCGAGGAGGGCATCGTCGAGCAGGCGCAGCCTCTCGTCGAGCGACCTCTGCACGACGGATGCCATCGGGCCCGCATGCGTGAGTGCCGCGACATCGAGATCGGCGCGGAGTCCGTCGAGTGCGGCCTCGATGCGCGGCAGCGACAGCTCGACGATCGACGAACCGGATGCCGTCACCACGACGCACAGCAGCTCTTCGCGGGTGAACACGTAGGCGAGGATCGCCGTGTCGTCGCCGAGCCGCGCACGCGTCTCGAGCAGACCGAGACGCTCGCGGCTGCCGCCAGCCCCGGTCGAGGACCACTGCCGGTCGCGCACCCGGTCGCGCAGCTCGCGCACCCGGGCGTCGGTGGTCCAGTCGGACCCTGCGAGGTCGGCGCGGAGCATCCGCAGCTCGGCCAGATCGGACGACAGGTCTGCGTCGTGCGGGGGACGCACGGGTGCGACCTGCTGGCTCAGGTGCCGGGCGCGCTCCGACCACTCGAACAGCACCTCGGGGTCGCGCGATCGTGCGGCGGCGGCGAGCCCGGTGAACATCAGCTCGGTGCCGTGCATCGCCAGCGACGCCTGCAGGTCGAGAGCGCCGAACGACTGCTGCCAGGCGGTGAGCAGGTCGAGACCCTCCGCGGCGAAGCGGCGGGCGTCGGCATCCCTGCCCGCGGCGGATGCTCTCGCGGCCCGCACCTCATGGGCCCGCAGTCGCAGGGGAGTCGGGGCGTCGGCGGTGAGTCGCGGGATCCGTCCTCCGTCGGCCAGCCGTGCCGTCAACGACAGGGCTGCGGCCTCGGTGCGGAAGCCGCCCCGAGTGAGCGCTGCGGCGGTGCGCGCGAAGTCCGCGGCGACGGGCGGCGACTGCGGACGGGCGCGCAGTCGGGCCTCGAGGCGGACGGCCTCGGCGCGAGCGGCCCAGCCCTCGCTTCCCAGCGCGGCGAATCGGCGGGATGCCGTTGCGGCGGCGCGTTCGGCGGAGGGCGCGTCATGCCGCAGGAGCGATCGGGCGAGGTGGAACTCGGCCTCGCCGCGAGCCTGCCGCATGCGCTGCGCACCGAACTGCGCGGCGACGGCGCCGAGCAGTTCCTCAGCTTCCGTCGTGAGGCCCGCATCGCGCAGCACCTCGGCGCGGTCGAGGTCGCTGATCGCTGCGGCGAGGTCGCTGGTGGCCGCGAGGATCGGGCGCGAGCTCGTCATCAGTCCCAGCGCGGTGACGAGGTCGCCGCCCAGTAGCGCGGCGTAGCCGAGGTTGTGGCGCGCCTCGGCGAGCGGTTCCTGCTGGTCGTGCGCCTCGTAGGCGGCGATCGCGCGCTGAAGATCGGCGGTGCAGTCGTCGAGGCGGTGGCGCTGCATGCTGACGATCGCTCTGCTCATCAGCAGGTTCGCGCTCTCGATCGACCCGTCGTCGAGACCGTCGATCGCCCGCGTCAGGAACTCGTCCGCCTCATCGAGGCGCCCGCCGTGCATGAGCAGAGTGCCGAGCTGTCCGTTCGCGAGGGCGACGGTCTCGGCGCTGAGTCCCGGTCGCGACAGCGCCGCGCGCGACAGCCGCTCGGCCTCGGCGGGCTCGCCCGTCTGCGCGAGCACGTACGCCAGTGTTCCGTCGATGCGGGCGCGCAGGTCGTCGTCGTCGGTGCGGGCGGATGCCGCGGCCAGAGCGCGCCGCGCCTGAGCGAACCGTCGGGAGTTGGCCGCATCGACACCGCGCCGGTGCAGCTCTCGCGCAGACAGGGGCATCCAACCAGAATGCCGGTCGGTTCCGTCTCAGGGAAGGTCTGCGACCGCATCCGAGGTTCTTTCCGCCGGTCGGGGCTGGGCTGCGGGAATGATCATTCTGCTTGGAGGCCAGAACGGGGCGCGGCCCAGCCGAACCGTTCGTTGACCTGCGGGTCGTACAGGCGATACCCGAGCGGATGCATCACGTCGATGATCGCGTTGAAGTGTTCTCCGTCTTCGATGCCGATACCGGTGAACTCGACGATCCTTTCGCCGACGTGCAGTTCGAACACGGGCGCGGAACCTACTTCGACCCCGGGAGGGTGGAAGTGGATGTCGTCGCGTGTCCATCCGGGGAGTCCGACCACGAGCGCACGATCAAGCTCGGCGCTGTCGACAACGCGCACCGCCTCGATGGGTTCCACATCGAGATTGCGATATGTCTCCAACGGGTCGAGGTCGTCGCCTCCGGACCAAAAGGCCAGCGTGTAACTCATACGACCATCCTGCCGGTTGCTGCCGACATGCCTGCAGGGCTACGCGCGTACTCGTGTGAGCTCTTCCCAGTGGGTCGTCGCGCGGGGTGTGAGCATTCCGCGTTTCATCTGCCAGGAGGGCCCGGGGCGGAATCCGCCGTATCCGAGGCCGAGGGCGTCTTTGCCGGTCTTCTTCTGGACGCCGTCGACGAGCGCGGCGATCCCGGCGTCCTCGTGAGGCTGTCGGAAGGGCTCGAGGGGGAGATGCACCCCTGCGGGGAGGAGGTCGGTGAGCATGAGGCCAGCGCGGGCGTACCGGTGTCCGTCTTCGATTTGGGGGAGGAGCTGGTGCGCTGCTCGGGTGAGCTCGACCGGGATCCGCAGTCGGGAACGGTAGCCGGATCCGTACCGCCGGGTAGTGCTTCTGCTCTGTCCAGTGGCTCGTGCCCGCGAACGCATCGATCCGTCGGGCGACCTGTGAGTGCTTCATGAGGCGCGCGGCTGCCTGCTGCGCATACACCGACAATGCTTGCCGGATCCCGTCACGGGTGGTGACCTTCTCCGAGAAGGACCGTGACACGATCAGCTGATCCTTCTTCCCGGTGCGGTCTTCCTCGGGACCGATGCACGCGACTTCGCGCAGCTCGAGCGCGGCCCGCATCACGACGACGTTGAACCACTTCCGTACCTGCACAGGATCCGCGGTCGCGAGATCCCAGATGGAACGCACCCCGCACCCACCGAGGTGCTTCTCAAGCCTGCCCGCGATACCCCATACCTCCGACACCGGCAGCGCCTCCATCAGTTGCTGCCGCCACGCTGGACGTGTTGCCGGCCACACGCACACCCCGTCGAACACGGGAACCTTCTTCGCCGTCCTGTTCGCCAGCTTCGCGAGGGTCCGCGTCGGTGCGATCCCCACGCACACCGGCACCCCAAGCAGACGCCACAGGGTGTCCTTGATCTCCCGGCCCAGGCGGTTCATGGCGTCGACGTCGGTCGCCGTGCGTCGATCGATCGTCAGGAACGCCTCATCGATCGAGTACACGTCCAGCTCGTGCGTGAACCGCTCCAGCACGTCCATCACCCGCCGAGACATGTCGCCGTACAGCTCGTAGTTAGACGACACCGCCGAGACGCCCAGCCGGGCCGCGTGCGGGCGCAGCTCGAACCAGGGCTTGCCGAGATCCAGCCCGAGGGCTTTCGCCTCCCTCGAGGCGGCGACCACCATCCCGTCGTTGTTGCTAAGTACCACCAGGGGCACGTCCGCGAGACGCGGGTTGAAGACCCGTTCGAACGAGGCGTAGGCGGAGTTGACGTCGACGTGCGCGAGCATGGCCGGCTACCGCAAGTGGTGCAGGCAGTACGTGGCCACACCCCACACCTGCAGGTCGCTGAGCTCCGCGACGACGATGTCCGGGTGCGCGGTGTTCTCCGAGCGGAGGACGACGCCGGCGGGGGAGAGCTCGAGGCGCTTCACCGTGAGCTCTCCGTCGAGGACCGCGACGACGATGTCCCCGTGCTTCGGTGTCTTGGACCGGTCAACGAGCAGCTCGTCCCCGTCGCTGATCCCGGCGCCGGTCATCGAGTGGCCGGAGGCGCGGACGATGAAGGTGGCGGCCTGGTCGTCGACCAGCATGTCTGTGAGATCGATTGGGCCGTCGTAGTAGTCCTGCGCGGGGGAGGGGAACCCGCACGCGACTGCCGTCGGGGCCGAGAGGAGTCGGGCCACCGAGGGGGCATCAAGAGCCCGCGGAGCAGTCGCGAACACCCGAACCTCCAAATCTGAACAGATAGACGATACTCAAGTATGCAACCAGCAGTGCACATTCGAACATTTGCAATCCACCCGAGGGTGTGTACTCGGCGGCGCGGCCGCCACCTCCCCGCCGGAAGTGGCGACAGTGACGGACGTGGCGAAAGTGGCGTCATAGATCTCGGGGATCCTCGACTCACTGATGGTGATCCGGAGCTCGGGGACTATCCCGCCCCCGGCCGATCGCAGGCTGGTCTCCAAGGGAGCCGAGCCCGGGGGAGAAGTACTCGCAGGTGCGCGCCGCCTGAGGTGAGCCGATAGTGGTCTACGTACTGCGGATCACTCACAGAACGGACGTCTATCAACCGCTCTGAATTGTCCTCACGGCTACAGCCGGAAGCATCCGTTGTCGTCGATCTGCCGACTGATAACGGTTCGTCCCTCGTCAATTCACTCAGCCGACCCCTTTGGATTCTCGACGTGGTTCGGTGGGCAGAGGGTGCGGTGAGAACCGGGAGACCGGGTATCGCCGAGGGTTCCCGGAATCGAGAGGGTGAGTTATGGAGCATGTGGAGAGAGCAGCAGCGACGGACCCTGTTGGCGGGGTTGGTCGGACCGCGCCAGCTCAGCGAGTTACTACTCTTGCCGTTCACTCGCTGATCAGTGCCATCGTTGCCGCTGGGCTCCTCGGGGCGGCGACCTTCGCCTTCAACGGCGGTGCGCTTGCTCCGAGCACGATCTTTATCGTCTTCCTCCTTCTGCTCCTCAGCGCGGGCGCGATACTCACCTCGCTCGTCACCGGGGTCAGTGCGTTCATCCGTATCCGACGGCACGCACATCTTCGGGGTACTGCCCTGACGATCGCCAGTCTCGTCATCGCTGTTCTCATGGTCGGCCTCGGTGCCTACCTGTACCCTTGGCTGTTCTTCGGTGGGGCATGAGCAGCCCACGACCGCCGTCGGTGTCGAGGACGGCGCCACTCGCCACTGTTTCGGTGGTACTCGCTAGCCTCGGAGTCGCGACCATCGGGTTCTCGCTTCTGCTCGCTCTCGCACGGGGAGGCGATACCCCGCCGTTCTTCTCCTTCATCTGGCTCCTAGTCGTTCCGATCACCATGATCGGCGCCCTCGTCACTGGGCTTTGTGCGCTTAGGAAGAATCGCGCGCGCGGGGGCAGGAGCAGAGTGCTCGCCATTATCGGCACCACGATCGGGGGTGTCGGAATAGCTCTCTTCGTCTTTTCGAGCGCTGCCGCGTACTCCTTCTTCTTCATGTTCCTCGGCCTTCTCCGTTCCGTTCTCACTGGTCATCCTGTCGGTATGTGACTAGCCGCCGACCTGCCAGGAGGACCTGACGTCGGTGTTATTGCACGCTCACATCCCCGCGCCGAATAGCGAAAGTCCATGACCACAATGAATCGACGCGAAACCACGAGCGTGAGCAGCCCGCCCAAGCCGTGCGTCCGGCTGACTGCCGCGGTCATCAACTCCACGGAGGACTACGTCTGCGGCATCTACTAGACCGCAGGTCGGCACGATTGGGCAGCGCCGTCACAGTGACGTCAGGGCCGGACCCGCCCAACGACCAGGGGGACGTCTGTGAGACGCGGGTTGAAGACTCGTTCGAATGAGGCGTAGGCGGAGTTGACGTCGACGTGCGCGAGCATGGTCGGCTACCGCAAGTGGTGCAGGCCGTACGTGGCCACGCCCCACACCTGCAGGTCACTCAGCTCCGCGACCACAATGTCTGGGTGCGCCGTGTTCTCCGAGCGCAGCACCACGCCGGCGGGGGAGAGCTCGAGGCGCTTCACCGTCAGTTCGCCGTCGAGCACGGCGACGATAATGTCCCCGTGCTTCGGTGTCTTGGAGCGGTCAACGAGCAGCTCGTCACCGTCGCTGATCCCCGCACCTGTCATCGAGTGCCCGGATGCGCGGACGATGAACGTCGCGGCTTGGTCGTCGACGAGCATGTCCGTCAGATCGATCGGACCGTCGTAGTAGTCCTGCGCGGGGAGGGGAACCCACACGCGACCGCGACCGGCGCCGCCAGGAGCAATGCGGCCGCCGTCGCATCGAGCAGTCGCAAGCACGCACACCCCCAACAAATAGAGAACAAATACTCGATACTTCAGTATGCGCTATCGCGCGAGTTTCGAATCTCTGATAATAGACAGGTTAGGTGCGGCGGGCGGACAGCAGCTTCCAGCCGTCGGGCACCTGCTCGAGGATGGCGCCCATGTCGTCGCCGGTGATCTCGATCACGTCACCGAGCAGACTGCCAGCGTCCGCCGTCAGAACCTTGACCGTCTGCACGGACGCTGGTGACGGGCCGACGCCCGGCAAGTAGAGGCGCCTGAGCGGCCGGTCCGCCGGATCCTCCAGCGTCGTGCCCGCGCTCTCGGGGTCCGCGGTGCGAAGGCGGCGGATTCGCGCGGTCAGCATCAGGCCGGCCCCGCCTCAACCGGCCCGCCTACGCGATACTGCTCGGCGGCGCGCGCGAGAAGGTCGTACGCCTCGCGCACGGCCGCTGGTGGCGCCTCAATCGGCTCGTAGTAGTGGGTGAACCCGCGCTCATCCTGCGCGACGATGGACACGGTCATCAAGCCGGCAGGAGGTGCGGACAGCGAGATAGAAGGACGGGGCATTCAGGATCCAAGACTCAACAGGGGGAAGGGAGGGGCAGTCAGAACTGCTGCCTCTTATGAGACGAGTGCCCGGCCCACTTATTACGCGCCCGCGTTGGCAGAATCTGCTCGGATGCTACGTCGAGCCACTATCACGGTCTTCACACCCGAGACGGGGGAGCGCCGGGGCGGTCTCCTGTGGTTCCGGCTGGTTCGGTGTCCGCGACGATAACTCCGCTCTGTCCCTGCGTGCCGGTCTCCGGGAGAACTGCTGCGACGCGGTCGCTGCGCTCCCATATTTCGCCGCACCACTTCTCCCTCCATCCGCCACTGCGCTCCGCCACTGCGTTCTCTGTGCTTCCACACCGACCACACGGAACCACAGGAGCAGCACCATGGACACCACCACCCACAACGCGCAGCTGTACATCACGCGAGACGAGCACGCGGCACTCCTCGCCCACATCCCCGGCTCCGCGTACTGCATCGACGGACCCTACCTGCAGCTCACACCCGAGAACATGACCACCATCCTCAGCGTGATCGATGCCGAAGGCGGCACGGCCCCCGAGGGGCTCGAGGGCGTCATCACTGCGGTGGAGAGCACCTGGCTCGCGCACCAGGGCGTGGAGGCGGTCGCCGCCTGAGAGCAGCGGTCTGGGGTCGGGGCGCGGTGCGCCCCGACCCCATTGTCATGGGTGCAGATGCGCCCACGGGGGAGCAAGGGGTCTTCACGGATGCGACTCGCGCTGGGGGAGTGGCAGGGTTCTTTCGGCTGAAGACGAGGGAGTGGATCTGGGGAGATAGCCAGGTCGTGAGCCTCGGGGCGATCGCGGATGGTGAGGTCGCGTCCGCACTCCGGAGATCTCGTCGACGAGGATGCGGGTACGGGGGCGTGGATCGTGCGTTGCGCCACGGGGATTCCCAGCGCGATTGATTCCCAGAAGCCCCAGCGCTCACGAACCATGAAATACCAGTTCAGAGCAAAGAAAACACTTCATTTTCGGGGCCAAATTCGGTAAACTGAAGGTACGGAAACGGCATACGGAACTAGGGAAAACATCATGAACGCGATCGCCACACTCACCATCTACACGAAGCCCTCGTGCGTGCAGTGCAACGCCACCTACCGGGCTCTCGACGCCGCTGGTATCGAGTACGAGATCCGCGATCTGACCCTGGACCCGTCCGCGCTCGAGCAGGTCAAAGCCCTCGGCCACCTCCAGGCACCCGTCGTCATCACGGGGGAGGGGGATCACTGGGCGGGGTTCCGCCCCGACAAGATCGCCGAACTCGCCGCCACCCGGGCCGCGTGACCCGCCATGAGCACCACCGCGGCGCCGACGCCCCTCGTCGAGCACCCGCACATTTCCTGGGCCACCTTCGAGTACATGCGCCAGAAGATCGCCGACCTCGAGGCCGAGAAGGCGCAGCTGCAGGCCGATGTCGCCCACTGGGAACAGCAGACTAACCACTGGTATCTGAAGGCCACCTACACCGACCTCGAGCTGCAGCTCATGTACCGCCGGCGCTCCCGCGGCGCCAACGAACTCACCGGCGAGTGGAACCCGGCGACCGAGCAGCAGGGCGCCGTCGCATGAACCGCCTGGCTGGGGGAGTAGCCATCCTCACCGTCGTCGGATTGACCGGCTGCACGCCGATCGTCGCAGCCTCGTCAACCGCGCCCGTTGCCACAACGGCGGAGTGGTCGCGGTCGTCGACGGGGACACGATCGACGTGGCAACGGATGACGGGACCGCGCGGGTGCGCCTGATCGGGATTGATACTCCGGAGATCGGCCGCGGGGGAGAGGCGAGCGAATGCTACGCCGACGAAGCGCGCGCGTTCCTTGACGAGCTGCTCTACGGGCAAGAGGTAGAACTGGCCGGCGACCCCAGCCAAGCCGACGTCGACAAGTACGGGCGGCTGTTGCGGTACGTGTACATCGACGGGCAGTCCGCGGCCGAGCTCGCGATCACCGCCGGCGCCGGCTACGAGTACACGTTCGACGTCGGGTACATTCACCGGGAATCTCACCAGGCTGCGGAACGGGACGCGATCGAATCCGCGGTTGGTCTCTGGGGTGCGTGCGGGTGACGTCAGGCCGTGTGGTGTGGCTGCGGCGGTGCCTGGGGAGGCGGACCGCCGCAGCCGGTGTGTTTTGCGGAGCGTGGCGAACGGGGAGGATCACCAGCCGCCTGCGTCCCGGCCCTCCCCAGGGGGAACGCACCGAACAACCCGGCACCTTCTAGACGAGGTGGCGGGTGGATTCTGACGCAGCTCCGCGAGCCGCCACGATGAATGGATCGTATGTCCCCCGAAGAGAGGACATACACGGCCCGCGACCGGTCCCTAGCGTGGGCTCCACCGCAGTCCGCGGGTGAAGGGAATCAGAACCGCCTGTGAGTGACCGGATGCAGATAGGTTCAACGCACGAGCAAAGATCAGAGCAATGAGGGGGCAACGGTGGAAGGGCAGGCGCAGCGCGACGAGTCGTCCGCACAATTCTCGGCATCAGAGACATGGGCGCCACCGGTTGAGATGCTCGACGACGGCATGCCCGTATATCCGGTACCCGATCGCCGAGCTCGAAGCCGAGAAGGCGCAGCTGCAGGCCGACGTCGCCCACTGGGAACGTGAGACGAACCACTGGTACCTGAAAGCCAACTACACCGACCTCGAGCTGCAGCTCATGTACCGCCGGCGCTCCCGCGGCGCCGACGAACTCACCGGCGAATGGCAGCCCGCCGCGCAGCAGCAGAACGCCGTCGCATGAACCACGTCGACCACACGCCAAAGGAGCAGAGCACGAGCGCGAACAGTCGGCGGGCCCGTCGGATCCAGGGCGCGGGAGCTCGACCGAAGAGCAGCGCTTCAATGGCGCGTTCGATCTGCTCATCACAGGCCGATGGGTTGACCCTGCGGCCGTGGAAAACTTCTACCGCTACCTCGACGGGCAGATCAGTCGGGCCGAGGCCGAAAGGCTCCTGCAGTGACCGACAACGCTCGACGACGGCAACCGCCTCAGCCTGGCCGCACGTCAGTCGTCTCCCGTGCAGCAAAGCTCCATCGCATGTCCGGGCCGAGGCATAAGGGACCTCGGCCACCAGGGGAGCAGACTCGGGTTCTGCTCCCGCCGTCCCCACCCCAGGGGACTCCAGACAAGATCGCGCGAGGGGGAGCACAGTCTTGTCTGCGTACGAGACGAGGGCACGCACGAAATCGGTCGGAGCCATCCCCGGGCAAGGCCCGTCGTCGACCGGGTCGAAGATCTTTGCTGCAGTTTTTCGCCTGTCGGGTGATCGCCGGACGCGACCACCTGACAGAGTTGTCTCATGGCGGAGCACGAGTTCACGGCGCCTTCCAGGCCTTCCGTCAACGAGGCCTTGCGCGCTTTGTTTGTACGCCCGGGAATGTACGTCGGCGAGGTCGACTACATCAAGGTGGTCGCGTTCCTGAATGGCATGTCTCACGGCCTCTGGCTGCTTGGCAGGGACGAAGTTCTTGGTCCCGACGATAATTCCCCGACGTTCTACGACTGGATGTGTGACCGAGTGGGCGTAGCCTCGAGCCCCGCTCTGGGTTGGCACCACCTCCCACTGTTTCTGCTCGGTGGACTGGTCCCCAACGAATTCGGACAGCCGACCCTCCCACCAGAGCGTGATGGCGAAGCGATCAAGATGCTCGGCGAACTCCTGTTTCAGTGGCGTAGCGAGACGAAGTCTCGTCAACTTAGGCTGACATAATAGCTATTATCGGTGAATCTATATTAACTCAATGGGTAGCGGATGGACTTAGTCTTCGCTGCTGTTGAGGCCCAAGTCGTGCCAGCGCCGGAACGGCGGCCAGTCGGGTCTGTGAGGCGTTACGGATCTCCATGCTCTGATGACACCGTCTGTGACGAGATCGATCTCGTCGGCCAGCCGATTGACGTCGCTGGCCGTCATGGCTTGCTCCTCGAAGCTTCGCCGTTGACGGTCACGTGCAACCCAGAAAGTACGTTCGCTGGTTGTATCCCCCCACGGCCTGTGCAGGGGATCCTCGGCATAACTAGCGTTGCTCCAGGTTCCATGGATGACCCGGTTTCGTAAGTTTCGCAGATCGCTCGCGCGGCTGAGCTGCTGGCGGAGGGCCTTATGGAACTCGTCCGGATATCTAGTCCTCTGAGGGTCGAGTGTGGTCTCTAGAAGGACCCGACACGTCTGAATCAACCAGTCAGTGCTTTGCCCTGACACGAACACCCAAGTGTTGGTGCTGTCAGTGAGATACTCGGCGAACTCACCCAACATTGCATCGAGAAGTGCGGTCGAATGAGCGACGCGCCCCATGGCTGCGTAGAGCTCGTGAGGGAGTTCCGAGTTCCAAACGATCGCGTCCGACTCCGTGGTCATGATGCGAGGGTATCGGCCTGTTCGGTATGGGATCGGCCGACGTGACGAATCAGATTGTAGGCGGACGCTAGTTCAGGACTCGATGCTCTCCAAAGTGGCTGCGATGTCGGCCATGCTAATGAGGTAGGTCTTCTCGTCGCCGGGCAGATTCGTGAAGCCGAAGCGTTCGTAGAAAGGCCGGGCCTTTGGGTCGACGACATGGGCGATGACTGCTGCAGAACCGACGGCTTTGGCCGCGGTAATGGCACGAGCCACCGCATCTTGAAGCATCGCAAACCCCAGGCCCTTGCCCTGGTGATCAAGATGCACAGCGAGTCGTCCGATGAGTGTCACGGGAACGACACGAGGCAAGCGTCCCCAATCATCTCCTAGCGCCTCCCGCTCGACGGTGAAGGCGCTCAGACTGTAGTAGGCAGCCACCGCGCCTTCACCGTCGAAAGAGACGAACGTTCGGGACGCCCCTCGTCGCTCGTTTTCTCGAGCACTTTGGCGAAGCCAGTTATCGAGTGTTGTCGTGCCGCAGCGGAATGCTGAGAGCGGGTCTCCCGGAGCGATCGGCCGGGGCTGACTGAAGCTCAACCGAAGACGGATTTCCGCGTGAGCAGCTCAGCAAGTCCCGCTACCGGTACGCCAGGAGCGTCGATGGCTGCACTGAAACGTTCCCAGGCCTCAGAGTTGAGGCGGATCTCCCGTTCAGCGCGGATAACCTCTTGGGTGCGCTCGATCACAGCGTCGCGCACGAAGGCCGAGGTTGTCATGCCGCGCAGCGCTGCCGCGTGCTCGACCTGCGACTTCTGTTCTCCGGGGATACGCAGTTCAAGGCGCTCGGTGGTGGTGGTCATGCGGTCAAGTGTACGGCAAAAAACCGTACTTGTCACTGGGTGGCAGTGGGTCGGTTGCTATCCCAGTGAGAGCTTATGGTCGCCAGCTGCAAACCGTGGCGATCTCCTTAGGCGTTCGTAAGGGGATCGCTTTGCGGCACTCGTCCTACTCGCGCGCACCGAAGCCGCACAGTCCTAATTCGCGACCGATAGTTGCTTCAGAGCAGTTGGGGCCAGATCCAGGTGAGGTCGTGGAGGGTCGGGGTAGGCGAGTTTTCGAGGCCGGGCAGGGCGGACGTGAGCATGAGCGTGGAAGCGATCTGCGTGATCAATGCGGCGGAGGAGTTGAGCTCTTGCGGGGATCGGTCGGGGGCGAGATCGTTGAGTTTGAGCGTGATGATGCTTTGCACCTCGTCTGCCAGGGGTCGCATCCGCAGCGCCTGCCGTTCGGCGAGAGCGGGCGATGTGGAGAGGAGGGCGATCCGGGCCAGGAGGAGTTCGTGATCGCTGTCCCCTGGTGTTGGGAGTTGCACAAGGTTCAGGGCGCCGGCGAGCACCCCGATGGTCGTGGAGCTCAGGTACTCCCGGGCGCGCTGCTCATCGATCCAAGGGAGATCCTTGCCGAGAAGCGCGTCTTCCTTTGTGTCGAAGTGGTTGAAGAACGTGCGCTGGGCGATGCCGGCGTCCGCGCAGATCTGATCGACGGTCACCGCCGCCACGCCGTGCTCTGTGGCTAGGCGCACCGCGGCAGACTCGATGGCGCGCGCGGTGGCTCGCCCTCTGGCGTTGCTTCCCCCGCGCGCGCTCATCGTTTCCCTCATGTTCTATTCGTACCGTAGGGCGTCGATTGGGTTCTTCTTTGCTGCCCTTCGTGCGGGGAGTGTTCCGGCGAGGAAGGCGATGACGACGATGAGTGCGATGACGCCAATGATTCCGCTGGGCTGGAAGAGCAGCAGGTTGAGGCCGGAGAGGCCGGAGAGAGGCCCGCTGGCGAGTGCACCGTTGAGGGGCAGCCCGACGGCGATCGCAACGAGTACGCCGAGGGCGCTGCCGAGGAAACCGATCACGGCAGCTTCGAGGCTGAAGAGGGTGAATATGCGGCCGCTGCCCATCCCCATCGCCTTCATCAGGCCGATCTCCCTCGTTCGTTCCTGCACGCTCATCAGGAGTGTATTCACAATGCCGAACGCTGCGGCCAAGAGTGCGATGATCGCGAAGGCGTTAAGCACACCTGTGATTCCGGTGATGATCGTCTGCACGACTCCGAGTTGATCCTCGATGGTCTGGGCAGACATCCCGGCGTCGGCAATCTCCTCTTTCAGTTGCGTGATCTGAGCGCCGGAGGCATCCGCGTCAAAGTAGGCCACCGCCACCTGGTACCGATCGGGTGCGCTCGAGCCGGCTTTCTGCTCCTCGGCGATCGCCGCGACCAGCGCCGAGTTCGCGCCGGCTCCCGCGCTGAGCAAACTCGTGTTCGAGACCCCCACGATCGTGGCTGTCTCGGTGTGCTGGACTCCGGTGAGGTCTGTGAATCCGAGAGTGAGAGTCGCACCCACGGCTTCTTCGTTGCCATCCAAGCCGAGAGGATCGACGTAGTCCTCCGGCAAAATCACCTGATAGGCGGATCTCGAGGAGTCCAGTTGCTCGCCGGCGGCGAGGTCCGCTTGGGCGATCGAAGAAGTCGGAGCGATCGTGAACTGGTACTTGTCGCTGCCGCCGATCTCCACGTAGTCGATGGCGACAGTTGAGACGGGATTCACGTCACGGAGACCATCGATGCTGGCGAGAGTCAGGATGTCGGAATCGGTCAGGGTGCCCGCCTGGCCCGTGAGTGGGTTGCTGGTGCCGGTCCCAGGGCTCGAAGTGGCGGGGTCGTATTCTTGGGGGCCGCTGTCGGTCGCCGTCGCGGTTGATGCCTTTGAGATGAGGAATACGTCATTCGCGCCTAGGGAAGCGACTTGCTTGGTTACATAGTCGGACACCCCCGCGCCGAGCGCCGTCGTAAGGGTGAGGGTGAACGCGCCGATGAACAGCGCTAGTACGGTAAGGGTCGTGCGCAGCTTGTTGCGGAAAGTGTTCGCGAACGCGGTGCGGATCAGGTCGGTGGTTTTCATGCCGCCACCTCCGCGGTGTCGACGATTCGACCGTCGCGCACGAGAATCTGCCGGTCGCAGCGAGCGGCCAAATCCTCGTCGTGCGTGACGATCACGAGAGTGATCCCCTGCTCCCGGTTGAGTTGAAACAGCTCTTCCTCCACCAGGCTCCCCGTCGCGGAATCCAGGTTCCCAGTGGGTTCGTCCGCGAAGATCACCGCCGGCTCGCCGACGAGCGCGCGGGTGAGGACCACTCGCTGCTTCTGGCCGCCGGAGAGGTCGCTGGCCCGATTCTTCGCTTTGTCGTCCAACCCGAACTTTCGCAGCGCCGCAATGCCGCGTGCGCGACGCTCCCGGGCCGGGACGCCGGCAATCTTGAGGGGCAGTGTCACGTTGTCGAGAACCGACGTGTTGGCGGTGAGAAAGAACTGCTGGAAGACGAAGCCGAACCGGCGGTTGCGAAGCTCGTTCAACTGCCGCTGCCCCATACCCGCCGCGTCACGCCCCTCTACGGCGACAGCCCCCTCGTCCGGCGCATCCAGAAGGGCGAGCAGATGCATGAGCGTCGACTTGCCCGATCCGCTCTTACCCACGATCGCGACCGATTCCCCCTTTCCGATCCGCACCGTGACGTTATCAAGGGCTCGGAACCGACTCTCGCCCTTCCCATACCACTTAGACAGCCCAAGCGCCTCGAGAAGCGGCGCGGTCTCCTGATGTTGTTTCATACAGCTACTGTAACAAGTTTAGGCAGCGACTGCCATATAGTTCAGGTCCGGCTGCTGGGCAGGCTCTCTTGGAGACTTGTTGAAGGTGTCCGTTTGGGGATCGTCTCGTGAGATCCCACGCCGGTGCATCGCATCCCTCTCACACTGGTGTCCCACGTCTCACAAAGGGTGTTCGTAGGCAGTCTCTCTAGAGGGTGCCTATATGAGAAGCCCTTTCACCTACCCTCGCTCGACCGGAGACGGCAGCGTCTTGAGCACGGCGGCGACGGCCTTGGTCGCAGCATCCGCTGTCACGCCCTGCGGAGGCACCGTGCCGAGCTGGGCGGCGATCCGCCCCGCGACGTAGGGAGCCGCGAACGACGTGCCGCTCCAGATCGCGAAGCCGCCGCGGTAGTCGTCGGGGTCGATCGTCTCGCGGCGGAGCCCGTCGACATCGGCCCTCGTGGTCGCCTGCTCGCCGCCGACGAACCCCGGCGAGGTGCTGACCACCGCAGCTCCCGGCGCATACACCTGCACCCAGGGTCCGACGTTCGAGAACAGTGCGACAGAGCGAGCCGAGGGGTTGAGGGCGCCGACCGACACGTGCGGGGCATCCTTGTCGCGCGGGATGCCGTTGTCGGCACCGGGCCACGGCCAGAGCGATGCCGGGAACGACGGCCGATCGATCGCGTCGTTGCCCGCCGAGCACACGACCACGCATCCGAGCTCCCGTGCCGTGGCGAGCAGTGCGTTGAGGGTCGTGCTGAACTGACCGTCGACCGGAGTCTCGTGGTAGTACCCGAGCGACAGATTCAGCACGTCGATCGGATGCCCGGTCTTCGGGTCCTCGCGGTGGCGACGCAGCAGTTCGACCACCTGCGCGACCGTCGTCAGGAAGGTGCTCTCGTCGATCACGCCGAGAGCGCCGGCCATGCGGATCGACAGGATGTCCGCCTCCGGAGCTGCCTGCCGGATGATGCCGGCGATGAAGGTGCCGTGACCCGCGACCGCGTCGATCTCGCCGTCGAGCTGTCCGTAGAGATCGGGGTAGCGCTCGGGATCCGCCTCGTCGGTGAGCCCGACCGGCACGCCGTCGAGCTCGATGTGGCGGGTGACGATGTCGTCGGGCAGCCAGTCATGCGCGCCGCATCCGGTGTCGAGCACCGCCACCACCGGGCGACGGCCGCGTTTCGGAGCGGCGGTGCGCTGGGGTGCGGGCCCGAGCCACGCGACCGGCTGACGCGCGCCGCGTCCTGGTTCGAGGTAGTCATCGCTGCCTCCCGCGCCCCCTCCGGCGCCGCGGACCGGGTTGGTGCGGCTGAACGGGTTCGTGCGGCTGAAGGGATTCGTGCGGCTGAACGGATTGAGACCCACGGGGTCGATCGACAGCACGTGCTCGAGGCTGGTCCGGGGCATCGGCGTTCCCGAACTGCGTCGCGCGCGCTGCAGCACGCGCCAGGCGTCGGGTGGCACGGGTGATTCACCGCGCGTGGGTTCATCGGGGGTCGTCAGATGGGCCCGGAGGAAACCGGGAACGCCGGGGACCAGCGGGTCGGCGGCGCGGAGAGCATCCGGAGACTCGATGTCGAGATTCCAACCGAACGATCCGGCGGCTTCGCGCAGCTCGCGGATCTCCCGGTCGTATGCTTCCTGGCCGTTGTCGACCTGGTCCTGCGTGATCAGCAGGCGCTCCTGCAGATACGCGGTCGGGAACGCGCGGACTCCGTCGACCGGCTCTACGGACGGATCCAGTGCTGTCCCTCGACGGATCGATCCTTCCGCTCGGTCCTGCCAGCTCCACCCTTTGGGCTGCTCCATCGTCGGTCCTCTCCTCGCGGGCGGACCCGCGTCCTGTGCGGGCGGGCCCGCGATCTATGCGGGGAATCCTGCGAGGTGCGGGACTGGCCCTGCGGTGTGAGCGGGTCGCCCCGCGGTGTGAGCGGGTCGCCCCGCGGTCGATCACAACTCGAACTGCGGGGTCGACAGGATGCGCTGCTCGTCGCCGACCGCCGTCGTGAGGCGCACGAGCGTCAGCCCGTCTGGTACATCGTCGAACACGAAGCGGCCCGTGTCGCTCGCGGTCGTGGTGCGGGTCCGCTCGCCCTGGGCGAGCTCGATCAGGCCTGCCGCCGTGTCCACCCAGCCGTCGATGCGATGCGCGCCGCTCGCGGTACCCGTGACGTGCAGGAGGATGCTCGTCGTGCCGTCGCTGAACTGCAGGGTCAGCGCGTCCGCGTCTCCACGCACCGCGCCGAGCGGCTGCTCGACCAGGGTCAGCAGCGCGTACTCCGCCGACAGACCCTCGGTCGCGACGGCCGCGATCATGCGATCGATCAGCGCTGCGGGCATCGGATCGACGTCGCGCCACAGCGACCGGAGGTGCGCGAAGAGCTCGGCATCCTCATGGTTGTCGCCGCCGTTGTTGCCGTCGTTCTCGCTCATGAGGTGCCTCCCGTCTGCGGTGTCGGGGCATCGAGCAGGTCTCGCAGCTTCGCCAGGCAACGCTGTCTCGTCGGCCCGATGCTGCCCACGGCCATCCCGAGGTCGGCGGCGAGCCGCGCGTAATCCGGGCGTTCCTCGAACGCGATCACGCGCAACAGACGCTGACATCTCTCGGCGAGACGCTGCACGGCAGACCAGAGCCGGCGGTTCTCGTCGCCGGTCGCGGCACGCTCTTCGGCGGAGGCCTGCTCGGGCAGCAGGGCGTCGAGAGCATCGGCCTCTGTCGTGTCGAGTCGGTTATGAGCCTTGCCCGCACGCCAGGCCTCGCGGCGGGCGGTGGTCGTCAGCCAGGCCGAGACCGCCTTCGGATCGGCGATCGATCGGTGTCCGCGCACCAGCTGCAACCAGGTCGTCTGGATCACATCTTCGGCGAGCGTCCGCTCGAGGCCGTAGGCGCGCACCACATGCCAGAGCACAGGCGTCATCAGCCGCACGAGGTCGTCCATCGCGCGGCTGTCGCCGTCCCGCCATGCGTCGAAGAAGTCGGCGGCTCGCCTCCAGCGTGCCGCGCCGTCGTCCGGTGCAGGATCGAGGGCGGCGCCGTCGGGTGCGCCGTCGATCATGAGTCCCATTGTGATCACACCAGTAAGGAGCACGGCAAGGGTTCGGTGATACATGGACTCGGTCGGTTTTCCGGAATATCGGTGGGATTGAGTCCGAGGGTCATCTCAGGTGCCGTCTGCAGGACCGATGAGCGTCTGCGGGAACAGGGCTGCGGTCTAGTCCTGCAGGCGTGCGGTGGTCCTGCAAACGGTGGATGAGAGACGGCGGGAGACGGCGGGAGACGGCGGGAGACGGATACCGGGAGACGGATACCGGGTGACGGGGTGGCCGGGGATTCGTGCCGCGGGCGTTAGCGTGGAGGGGTGATCGCCCTCGCTGTCGTCCTGTTCCTCAACGCCGCTTTCAACGTGCTGGTGTGGCCCCGCTTCTACAAGCGCGTCGCGACCGACCCGCGGGCTCGGGATGCCGACGGCAAGGCCACGACCTTCCTCAAGGTGCACGCTGTGCTGATCGCGATCGCCCTGGTGCTCGCACTGGTCTCGGTGCTGGTCGGCGTCGCGGCACTCACCGGCGCACTCTGACCGTCAGTCGGTCGACGCCTCGGCCGCTCGAGACGTTCCCCTCATAGAGGCGGCCGCACGTCTCGCTGCGACGGCTGCTCGCCTGATAGAGACGGCTGCTCAGCTCGCTGCGACCGGTTGCTGCAGCTCGGTGATCCAGTCGGCCTGGTCTTCGGACTCCGACTGCAGGTAGACCTCGCGGCACGGCCCCACGGCCGTGGCGCCCCGCTCGGTGATCGCGGTGTTCACTGCGCCCCAGCTCTCGTCGATCGTCGCCATGGATCCATGGTGGGTGGCGGTGAACGCCGACTCGACGGCGGGCAGCTCGATGATCACGAGGCCGTCGATGGCGGGCCCGTCGTAGGTGAAGCCGACGGTGATGCGCACGCCGTGCCGGTCCATGTCGTACTCGGCGATCGGCAGGCCCGGGTTCGCACCTGATGCCAGAAGCGCATCGGCCACGCGGTCGAACAGCGGCCCGACGACCGCGGCGACCTCGGGCTGCGTGCCGACCTTCTCGGTCAGTGTCGCAAGTCGGACATAGGGAAGAGGCTTCTCGCTGATCTCCAGGGCTGACATCGTCGTCTCCTCAGGTAGGGATGTTCGGTGCGGCCGATCCTACGCATCGACACCGACATCCGACAGCATCACCGACATCCGACAGCATCACCGGCATCCGACATGCCTCATGGGCGCTCGAGGGCTGGCGGCTTCCACGCCTCGTCCGGTCCGATCGCGGTGGAGATCCTCTGACTGATCGCGCCGAGCTGGCGCGTCTGCGCGACCGTCAGGCTGTCGAAGATCACCCGCCTCACCAGCGCGTGATGCGCGGGAGTGGATTCGACGACCTTGTCGTGCCCGCTCGGCGTGAGGATGCCGAGCGTGAACCGGCCGTCGGCGGAGTCGGTCTCGCGGCGGACCCATCCTTTCGCCTCCAGGCGAGAGACAGCGCGGGAGAGCCGCGAGAGGGTGCAGCTGGCGTAGCTCGCGAGCACGCTGAGGCGCAGTGATCGATCGGGCGCGGAGTCGAGGGCGAACAGGATGCCGTGTTCGAAATGGGTGAGCCCGCTGTCTCGTTGCAGCTGGGCGTCGAGAGCGGTCGGGAGGCGCTCGATCAACGTGGCGACGGTCGCCCAGATCTCCAGTTCGTCCGCGCTCAGTGGATCGTCGATCGATTGCTCAGGCATGTCATGACACTACTTCATCTGCTCGGTCGTCACTTGCTCAGGCAAGTCAATCCACATAGAGTTACTTGCTCAGGCAAGTCAATGCGTCGCTCGGCGGCGCGAGGAGGAGTAGTCATGGATCTGCGACTGCATGACGAGAGGGCGTTCGTCAGCGGCTCTACCCAGGGCATCGGATACGCCATCGCGGCCCAGCTCGCCGCAGAGGGTGCGGAGGTGACGCTCAACGGGCGCACCGCAGAACGCGTCGACGCGGCGGTCGAGCGCCTGCGCGGCGAGCAGCCGGGGGCCCGGGTGTCGGGACTCGCGGCCGACTTCTCGGATGCCGGCGAGGTGGCGCGGCTCACGGACGCACTGGGTGATGTGGACATCCTCGTGAACAATGTCGGGCTCTTCGGTCTCGCCGACTTCGCGTCGATCAGCGACGAGGACTGGGCGCGGTACTTCGATGTCAACGTCATGAGCGGCGTGCGACTGTCGCGGGCGGTGCTCGGCGGAATGCTCGCGCGGGGTTCGGGGCGCATCATCTTCATCAGCAGCGAATCCGGGGTTAACGTACCGGCCGACATGGTGCATTACGGCATGACGAAAGCGGCGATGATCGCGCTGGGGAACGGGCTGGCGAAACTCACCCGAGGCACCGCAGTCACGGTCAACACCGTGCTCGGCGGTCCCACCTACTCGGATGGAGTGGCCGCGTCGGTCGCAGCCGTGGCCGAGGCCCAATCCCTCCCCGCGGAGGCGATGAAGGATGCGATCATCGGCCGGAACCACACGACCCTGCTGGAGCGATTCATCGATCCGACGGAGATCGCGAGCCTGGTCGCGTATCTGTCGAGCCCGCTGTCGTCGGCGACGAACGGCGCGGCGCTCCGCGCCGATGGGGGCGTGCTCACCGGGATGCTCTGACGGCCTCGGGCATCCGGCGTCTGCGGCCAGCCCCCGGGCGGAGACCAGGACATCGACGGGAGTGGGGCTCAGGCGTTCTCGTACTGCTTCGCGTGCTCGGCCCAGCGGGACTCGATCGGCAACGCGCGCAATGCACGGTTGCCCAGGGCGAGCGCGACCGCGATGGCGCAGAGCGCCGCGCAGACGAGGATCGTCCATTCGCGGCCGATCCAGGTGAGTCCGAAGCCGGCGATCAGCGGAGCGAGCGGCAGCGCGCCCATGCCCAGCACGCCGGCCGCGCTGTTCGCCCTGCCGAGCAGCTGCGTCGGCGTCGCGACCATGAAGTAGCCCATCATCCCCGCGTTGAGGGCCGGAAGCAGCAGCACCGAGGCTCCCAGAACGACCACGATCGCCCACGGTTCGGTGACCATCGAGAGCACGATCGTGCCGACGGCGACCACCGAGAGCCCGCTGATCGCGATCACGCCGGCGCGGATGCGGGGAACGAGCGTCGGCGCGACGATCGCCCCCACGAGCATGACGGCACCCACGGCCGCGCTGAGCGAACCGATCAGCAGTTCGGAATAGCCCTCCTGCTGCAGCGCGTAGATCGTGGTCGTGATCGCGGCGTTGAAGCCCAGGTTGATGACCGTGATGATGAGCAGCACGCCGCCGAGATCGGGTCGCGAGAGCAGCCACGTGAAGCCCTCGCGCAGTTCGGCCCATGCGCTGGTCTTGCCTTGGGTACTCACATCCGCCGCGGTGTCCACGGGAAGACCCAGACCATCCGCCGGATCCACGGCGAGTCCCACGGCGACACGCTCGTCGCCGACCGGATGCTCTCGTTTTTCCCGCCGGGCGGCTGCAGCGTCGGCATCCGCTCCTGTGTCGATGATCCCGGCGCGGCGCACCTCGCGCTGCAGCATCCACGCCGTCACCGCCGCGACCGCGTGGCAGAGCGTCATGACGGCTCCGACGAGCCATCCGCCGACGCCCAGCAGCAGGCCGCCGAGCGGGCCGCCGGCGAGCTGGATCGCAGCATCACGCCCCTGATTCGCAGCCTGCGCGCGGCCCATGGCGTCGTCGGGCACGATCTCCTTGATGGCGCTCTCGCCGGCGACGTCGAACAGTCCGCTGCGCGCCGCCAGCAGCACGTCGGCGATGAGGAGCGTGGCGAAGGTCAGTGCGCCGCCGAGCGCCAGCAGGGTGAAGGCGCCCGCCAGCAGGATGCCGATCAGCGAGCCGATCAGCATCAGTAGGATGCGCCGGTGACGATCGGCGAGGATGCCGCCGGCGAGCGTGAGCAACAGCCGGGCGACCATGCCCGCGCCGCCGATGATGCCGGCCTGCGCGGGGTCGTTCGTGACGATCAGGGCGAGCAGCGGGATCGCGAAGGCGAACAGGGCGGCCGCCAGCCCCTTGCTCGTGTCGCTCACGAGCCAGGTCAGGTATCGGGTGTTGCGCCACAGACGGTGGGGCTCGGTCACGGTCGTCATGCTACTCACCGTAATTGCGCAAGAACAGTTGCGCAATACTTATTGCGCAACTTCCTGTGCGGATACACTCTCGGTATGGCGGAGGCGAAGAACGACGCGGACCAGGTCTGGATGACGTCGGCGATGCTCAAGGCCTACGCGCATCCGCTGCGTCGTCAGATGATCCGGCTGTTCTCGCGTCGCGAGCACCTGCGTGCGGCCGACGTCGCCGCCGACCTCGACGTGCCGGCCAACAGCGCGAGCTTTCACCTGCGGGTACTGGCCGATGCGGGCCTCATCGAGGAGGCTCCCGAGCATGCCCGCGACCGCCGCGACCGCGTCTGGAAGTCGCGCAGGGGATCGTTCAATGTCGGCGGGCCCGAGCACCCGGTGCCGGACGAAGCTCTGGGCACGGCCATGGTCCGTTCGGTCGCCGACGATCATCAGGACATGCTGAACCGCGTGGTCGCCTGGACTCCCGAATATCTCTCGGGTCGAGCGGCCGAGGTGCATGCCCACTTCTCGCAGCGCATGGTGCGCCTCACCGAGGCCGAGTTCGAAGCCGTGATGGAGCGCGTGCAGGAGGTCATCACCGAGGCGGTCGACGCCCACGACAAGGACGACCCCGCCGGGCGCTCATGGCAGGTCGACATCCTCGCCGCCGACGACACGATCTGAACCGCTACGCTCCTGCGCTCTCGGGACGGTCGCCATCCGCCTCGTCGGTCTCGCGGTGGCCGCTGAGGATCAGGATGCGGCGCAGATGCATGGCTGCGAGCACACCGGGTCCCATCGAGCGGCGCACGTCGATGGTGCGGACGTCGACCGTCTCGAGCAGCAGGCGGATCGCCCGCGCCGCCTCGGCCCTGGCGCGGTGGTCTGCGGCGGTCAGCGGCTCCTCCTGGCCGATGACGTCGGCGACGGCATGGCACGCGGCCGACAGCGGCTCGGGCAGTGCGGGATCGAGCGCGAGGGCGCCCGGTCGGTCCCAGATGGTGTCTGCGATCTCGTCGGAGATGTCGCGGATGAGGTGGGCGACCCGATCGAGGCGCGTCAGGTCGGCATGGATGTGCTGCGTCTCGCCCCGTCGACCGCGCGCCCTGACGTTGCCGCGCCGACTGTCGTCCGCATCGGCCAGAGCCTCTCGCAGAGCCGAGGTCGTGTCGGCGAGAGACGCCGCATCGTCCGCCCATTTCTCATGCTCGGGCGGCCAGGATTCCGCTACGGCCGAGCCGATGTCGTGCAGGTGAGTGCTCAACTGCTCACGGAACGCGTCGACCCGTGCGGCTGCGGCGAGCGTCAGCGGGGCCGGTGCGATCACCACGTTGACGATGAGGCCGATGGTGACGCCGACCGCCATCTGCACCAGGTACCCGAGCGAGTAGTCGTCGGCGTTCTGGCCGCCGATGATCAGCACGAACAGCGCGGCGACGGGCACATACTCGCGGGCGGCGCCGAACCATCCGGTGCCGGAGATGAGCATGCCGACCCCGACCACGACGGGGATCGTCCACCATGTCGGGCCGACCGTCATCACGACGAGGAGGGCCAGGCCGATGCCGGTGGCGAGGCCGAGCAGCGTCTGCAGGCCCGAACGCAGCGACCCCATGAGGGTCGGGTACATGCTGACGAGCGCGCCGAGCGGGGCGTAGTAGGGGTACTCGTCGGTGATGCCCGGCATGTGCGGGGCGATGGTCCAGGCGAGACCCACGGCGAGCGTGGTCTTCGCCACGAGCAGGAGGCGGGCCGGATGCACGGCTTCGCGGATCTCGAGTGCGGCCCCCGAGCGGCGCGCTCGGAGTCGCGTACTGATGGTGGTCACGGCATCCCTTCGTCATCCTCCCCGCAGGTGACGCTATCCGCTGCGCCTTCGTGCTCGCACCGGGTTGCGTCCTGCGCTCGCGGCGAGTAGCGGGCGCAGACGCGACGACGCCGGCCGCCCTGTGAGGAGCGACCGGCGTCGAGGGTCGAGCGGACCCCGAAGACCCGGAGGATCAGGGAATCGCTCGGCGGAACGCGAGGAACGAGACGCCGACGAGAATCACGGTGGCGACGAGTCCCCAGAGTGCGAGTCCGAGTGCACCCGCATCGAGGATGCCGGTCCACACCTGCCCCCAGAGATCGAGTCTGGTCGCGAGGAACGCGAGTCCGACGAGGACCAGCGCGAGGCCGACACCGACGATGGTGAGCACCGTCGGGCCCCAGCTCTTGTAGATCGTCGCGCCGGTGAAGCCGACGACGAACAGGAAGAGCGCGAGGGTGAAGTAGACGATGAAAGCCCCGAGCGGGCCCGCCTCCCACAGCCACGGCAGGTAGAACACGTAGCCGTTGACGCCGTATCCGTTGGTCAGCGTCTCGATGGCGCCGCCGATCAGGAACACCACGCCCATGAACGCGCTGCCGAGGATCGCCGTGAGCAGCGTGCCGAAGAAGAAGTCCCGGCGCGTGATGCTCATCGCCTGCGAGAACGGGAAGGTGAGCGTCATGGCCGAGATGCCGATCGCGAAGAAGTACCAGAGCGGCGCCTGGCCGCCACCGCCGTACTTCGGGGTGTCGACGGGGATCATCGCGTAGATGAGCACCGAGATCACGACCGCGGAGCCGAGGATGATCAGCGGCACCCAGATGAACGTCTGGCGGTTGATCAGCTGCAGGCGGATGACATTGAGTGTGCGTCGCATCAGCGCACCTCCTCCTTCACATCGGAACCTCTCGTTGCGGAATCCGCCTCTGCCCTCTGGGTGAGCCGGACGATCAGCTGCTGCAGTGAGACGGGTGCGAGATCGAGACCGGCTGCCATGACCTCGGCGCGCTCGGCGGGCGACAGCGCTCCGAGCACCGTGACGGATGCCACGCGGCCGAGCGCCTCGCGGTGCAGTACCTCGCGGCCGGAGGCCCACGCGTCGACCTTGGCCGCATCTCCGACCACGGTGACGGCACGGTCGCGCACTGCATCCGTGTCTTCGTTGAGCAGGATCTTGCCGTTGTCGATCACGATGACCTTCTCGATGAGGTTCGAGACCTCGTCGATCAGGTGCGACGAGAGCACGATCGTGCGCGGATGCTCGGCGTAGTCCTCGAGCAGGCGGTCGTAGAAGATCTGCCTGGCGACCGCGTCGAGACCCAGGTACGGCTCGTCGAAGAAGGTGAGCTCGGCTCGCGAGGCGAGCCCGATGATGACCCCGACGGCCGAGAGCTGGCCGCGGGAGAGCTTCTTGATCGTCTGCTTCATCGGCAGCTGGAACTGCTCGATGAGTTCGTCGGCGAGCTCCTGGTTCCAGTTGTGGAAGAACAGGCTCGCGGCCTTGAACGCGTGACGCGGGTAGGCGTCATCCGGATACTTCTGGCTCTCGCGGACGAAGCAGATCCGGTTCAGGACCCGCGCGTTCTCGTAGGGGTGCTCGCCGAAGACGCGCACGGTGCCGGACGACTCGAAGTTCTGCGCGGTCAGGATCGACATGAGCGTCGTCTTGCCGGCGCCGTTGCGTCCGAGCAGGCCGTAGATCGCGCCGCCCTCGAGGCTGAGCGACACATTGTCGAGCGCGTTCTTCTCCTTGTAGTGCTTGGTGAGGTTCTGGACCTCGATGACGGCGGTCATGCGGTGGTCTTCCCTTCGGTGAGGTCTGGCTGTGCTGGCTGTGCTGCCCGCTCGCGGAGCAGTGCGGCGAGGTCTTCGGCGCCGAGCCCCAGCGTGCGGGCCTCGGCGAGGAGCGGGTCGATGTAGCGGTCGGCGAATGCGGCGCGGCGCTCGCCGAGGAGCAGATCCTTCGCCCCGGCGGCGACGAACATGCCGATGCCGCGGCGCTTGTACAGCACTCCCTTGTCGGTGAGCATGGCGACTCCCTTGGCTGCTGTCGCGGGGTTGATCCGGTAGAAGCCGGCGAGCTCGTTGGTCGAGGGCGCCTGCGACTCCTCCTCGAGCGAGCCGTCGAGGATAGAGTCCTCGATCTGCTCGGCGATCTGGAGGAAGAGCGGCTTGCCTTCTTCGATCACGAGTCCTCCGCTGTGGTTAGTGGGTTAGTTACTCGACTATGTAACCACTGAACCTCGGGTGTGTCAACCCGTTTTTCGGACAGGCACGGCTGGTGCAGTGTGGAACTGACCCCGTCTGGCGGTGGCGGTGGTGGTGGCGGCGCGAACGGTGTCAGCCGCGCACGTCGCGCGCGCGGAAGGCGAAGACCGACGCCACGACGAACACGAGAGCCAGGCCCCAGGTGAGGGCGAGCCCACCGGCATCCACACCCTCGGCGAGGGGCGGCTGACGGTACACCCAGGCGTACGGGGAGAGCGCGTTCAACCACTCGAGGTCGTCGGACTGTCGGGCGATCGCCTGCAGGACGTACCCGACCACGGCGATTCCTGCGCCGACGCCCGTCGCCCAGATGCGGCGACCCGTCGCTGCGCCGGCGAGCAGAGCGGCGGATGCCGTGAGGAACGAGAGTCCGGTGAGCGCGGCGCTCGCTCCGACGATGCGCCAGCCTTCGAGGCCGAGCTCGGCCGAGTCGTTCAACGCCCAGACGACGACCCCCGAGAAGACGCCGAGCCACAGCAGTCGCACGAGCACGGCGAAGGCCGACTCCAGCGCATACTGGCCGCGGCCGATGCCGTGCGCGAGGTCGAGTTCGGCCCGCCCGCTCTCTTCGGCGCCGGCGATGGCGGCCGAGCCCCAGGTCACCGCTGCGATCGTGAGCAGAAGGAAGCCGATCAGGCCGAAGAACGTGCTCTGCGCGTATCCGGCGCCGGTCGCGATCTGGTCGTACCCGAGGGTGTCGACGAGTTCCTTCGGCAGCGACGAGATCATGGCCTCGAGCTGGCCGTCGCCGGCGAGGCTCGGATACAGCGGCAGATAGAGGAACAGCACCGCGGCGAGACCGACGGTCCATCCGAGCAGGCTTCGCCAGGACTCGCGCAAGCTTCGCCGGAACACGGGCAGGATGCCGTTCATCTCTGCTCCTCCCTGTCGCGTCGCGATCGTCGGGTCGCGGGTCGGGCGGATGCCGGAGTGGCAGAAGCGCCGTACAGCCGCAGCACCGACTCTTCGAGGTCGGGTTCCTCCACGGTCAGATCGCGCACCTCGAATCGGGCGAGCACCTTGATGAACGGATCGATGGCGCCGTCGATCGTGCCGGACAGCTGCAGGATGCCGTCGGCATCGCTCGCATCGATGCCGGTGAGACCGGGCACGCGGTCGAAGTCGGCGCGGGTGGCCGCGGCATCCGTCGTCGAGATCTCAGCGCGCACGCGGCGGATCGATCCCAGGCGCAGCGAGGCGACGTCGCCGTCGGCGACGACCCGTCCGTTCGCGAGCACCGCGACCTCGTCGGCGGTCTGCTGGATCTCGCTGAGCACGTGCGAGCTGAGCAGCACGGTCTGCCCCGCGTCCTTCGCCTCGCGTACCATCTGCAGGAACTCCCGCTGCACCAGGGGGTCGAGGCCGCTGGTGGGTTCGTCGAGGATCAGCAGCTCGGGCCGGTGCATGAAGGCCTGGATGAGCCCGACCTTCTGCTTGTTGCCCTTCGACAGTGTGCGGACCGGGCGCGACAGGTCGACGCCGAGACGGTCGGCGAGATCGCGGCCGGTGCGGAGGGTCGCGGTTGCGTCGCGGGATCCCGAGACCTGGGCGTAGAACGCCAGCATCCGGTGTCCGCTCGATCGCCCCTCGAGGTGGAGCTCGCCCGGCACGTAGCCGATGCGTCGACGCAGCGCTGCGCCGCCGTGCCGGGGGTTCTCGCCGAGGACGCGCACCGAGCCGGATGATGGGCGGATGACGTCGACGAGTGTGCGGAGGGTGGTCGTCTTGCCAGCCCCATTGGGGCCGATCAGTCCGAAGACCGTTCCGGGGCGTACGTGCAGGTCGAGCTCGTGCAGCGCGATGCGACTGCCGTAGCGCTTATGCAGACGGTCGATCTCGATCGTGTCGGTCATGATGCGTCTCCTCTCGGGGTGTTCCCCTCGGCCGCGAGTGCGTCTCGTGCGCCGTCGAGCAGTGCGGTCGTCGAATAGATGCCGTGAGTGAGCAGTTCGAGCGTCGGCAGGGTGGTGCGCAGGAGCCCCGCCGGGCTCAGCTGGTCGGTGCCCAGTGCGCGAGCGATCTGCGCACGCATGACGACGGGGGCGAGTCCGATCAGCGTCAGCAGCATCGTCGTCATCTCGGGGTCGCTCATCGGCTCGAGCATCCCGGCCTCGCGCTGATCGGCGAGCACATCGCGGGTGTTGGCCAGGAAGCTGTCGAACAGCCGATCGGCGGCGGCCGAGCCGTCGGCGAGCATGCGCGCGAGGTAGTCGATATAGGGGCCGTAGCGCTCGAGGTCGTTGAGGGCGGTGCGGATGCGGTCGCGGGTCGGCGCGACGATGAGGTCGTGGTCCTCGTCGATGAAGACGCCGACGACATAGTCGTCGCACGCCGTGCGCAGGGCGTTCTTGTCGCCGAAGTGGTGCACGATCAGCGCCGCGCTGACGCCGGCCTGAGTGGCGATCGTCCGCATGCTGGTGGCGTCGTATCCGTCGCGCGCGAAGGCGGCGATCGCGGCGTCGCGGATGCGCGCGCGTGCGGTGAGATCGTCAGAAGCTGAACGCATGTACAGAAGGCTAAACACTTGTTCAGCTCTCGTCAAGAGGTCCCGCTCGTAGTCTTGAGGGGTGGACTTCCCCTATAGCCGCCTGCGCCGCTGGCCCGATGTCGAGGCCGACAACCTCCAGGCGTATGACGCGACCGACCTATTGCTGGTCGAGCGCGGGCTGGCGTCGGGGGTCGCCGGAAACGAGATCGCGGTGATCGGCGACGAGTACGGGGCGATCACGCTCGCACTCGCGGCCGCCGGTCTTGACGGCGTGCGCGTGCATCAGGACCTCGCAACCGGACGGCGTGCCCTCGCACGCAACGCCGATGAGCTGGGTCTGTCGGGATTCTCGTCGCACGAACTCGATGCGACACTGCTCGATGGGGCACGACTCGTGCTGCTGCAGCTGCCCAAGGCGCTCGCCGAGCTCGAGGAGATCACGGATGCCGTCGCCCGCTGGTCCGCCTCGGATGTCGTGCTCGTCGCCGGAGGCCGGGTGAAGCACATGACCATCGCGCAGAACGAGGTGATCGGGCGCGGTTTCGCCGAGGTGCAGGCGCAGCGAGCCGAACGGAAATCGCGCCTCGTGATCGCGAGTGAGCCGCGGCCGGTGCCCGCTCACCCGCCCTTCCCGGTGGTGGCGAAGCACGACGGACTGACTCTGGTCGCCCACGGCGGCGCATTCGCGGGGGCGAAGCTCGACATCGGCACACGGGTTCTGCTCGAGGTGCTCGGTCTCGACGGTTCACGACTCAGCATCGATGCACCTGACCCGACCGGAAGCGCGCCGGAAACGGCCGATCCGGCCGATCCCTCCTGTGTTGTGAACGGCGACGAGTCGAGCCCGGCCACGACCGTCGTCGACCTCGGCTGCGGAACCGGTGCGCTCGCCGCGTCATACGCTCTCGCGCACCCCGAAGCCCGCGTCATCGCCACCGACCGATCGGCCGCAGCTGTCGCCTCCGCCCGCGCCACTGTGGCCGCGAACGGCGTCGGCGATCGGGTCGCCGTCATGCACGACGACGCCGGATCCGCACTCGCCGACGCCAGCGTCGACGTCGTACTGCTCAATCCGCCGTTCCACCTCGGCAGCAGTGTGCACACGGGCGCTGCGACGCGTCTGTTCGAGGCTGCTGCCCGCATCCTCCGCCCCGGCGGCGAGCTCTTCACGGTCTTCAACTCCTCGCTCGGATATCGCGCCGAACTGACCCGTCTCGTGGGTGCCACCGAGCAGCTCGAGCGCACTCCGAAGTTCACGGTGACGCGCAGCATCCGCCGCTGATCGCGTGCGCCCCGGCAGCCCGATCGCGCCTCCGTGGTCCGAATCTCCGGAATCCGGACTTGTGAGGCGTGATCCGACTGCGGAAGCGCCCAGGGCCCGTCCCGCGAAGCGCCCGAAACGCCCGCGTGACACCGCACCACGGCCATGGCCGAAACCCGCACAATCCCCCGGTCAGCCGACGGAACTGAACGTCGCTCGGGATTACGGATTTGCCCCTGACCGGCCATTTCGTTACGTTGGTTGGTGGGCCTGACGGCCCGAAGACCAGTCCGCGATCACGTCCTTCTTTCGAATGTGCTGTGCTGCGAAGAGGCGTGGACGTACGGTCGATGCTCTATCGCGGTGGATCCGAAATCCGCCGTCCGCGCCGCCACAGCACCATGTCGAAACGGCCGGGAGGATCACCCGGGCGTAACCGAAGCAGGCTCAGCCAGCCGAAGGCGAGCCGCAGGGGAAACGTGTCCGAAATCGCTCTTGAAGCGCGCAATCTGTACAAGGTGTTCGGGAAGAATCCGAGCAGTGCCGTCCGTCGACTGAAGGCCGGTGAGAGCAGATCCGCGGTCAGCGACGCAGGAACCGCCGCCGTCATCGACGCCAGTTTCACGGTCAACCGGGGTGAGATCTTCGTGATCATGGGGCTCTCAGGCTCCGGCAAGTCCACCATCATCCGCATGCTCAACGGGCTGCACGAGGCGAGCGATGGTTCCGTCGTCGTGAACGGCGACCCCATCACCGGCATCCCCTCGTCGCGTCTGCGCGAGATCCGCCGCGACCGCATCTCGATGGTGTTCCAGCACTTCGCACTGCTGCCGCACCGCACGGTCGCCGCGAACGTCGCCTACCCGCTCGAACTCAAGGGGGTCGGCAAGGACGAGCGCCTGAAGAAGGCCGAGGAGATCCTCGCCCTGGTGGGACTCGAGGGCCAGGCCGACAAGCTGCCGTCCGAGCTCTCCGGCGGCATGCAGCAGCGAGTGGGCATCGCCCGTGCGCTCGCCGCCGACTCCGACATCCTGCTCATGGACGAGGCGTTCAGCGCCCTCGACCCGCTGATCCGTCGCGAGATGCAGGAGCAGCTGCTCGAACTTCAGGAGAAGCTGCAGAAGACGATCGTCTTCATCACCCACGACCTCAACGAGGCCATGTTCCTCGGCGACCGCATCGCCGTGATGCGCGACGGCCGCATCGTGCAGATCGGCACGCCCGAAGACATCCTCACCGACCCCGCCAACGACTACGTCGAGCAGTTCGTGCAGGATGTCGACCGCGCCCGGGTGCTCACGGCCGCGAACGTCATGGAGCGCCCGCGCCCGGTCGTCGCCGAGACCGCCGGGCCTCGCACGGCGCTCCGCCAGATGCGCGACGCGTTCATGTCGGCGACCTACGTCACGGGTCGCGACCGCAAGCTGCTCGGGATCGTCACCGACCGGGATGCGGTCAAGCTCGTGCGTCAGGGTGTCTCGACGCTCGAGTCGATCATCAAGCCGGTGCCGCAGAGCGTCAGCAAGGACGAGGTTCTGATGAACCTCTTCATCCCGTCTGTCGAGTCGCCGCTGCCCCTGGCCGTGGTGGATGCCGAGGGGCGCCTCGTCGGCGTGATCCCGCGCATCACCCTGCTCGCAGCCCTGGGCCCCGGCCCTGGCGCCACCGGTGAGCTCACCCTGCCGCTTCTTCCGATGCCGCAGGCCGAGATCGATGCAGTACTCGATGACGGATGGACGGCCGACCCCCACCCGGTCGTTGAGCGAGGAGCGCAGCACCGAGACGAAACGCAGCCGACGACGGAGGAGGTGCGCTGATGGATGGTTTCCGCATTCCCCTCGGCAGCTGGGTCGCAACAGGAGTCGACTGGATCAAGACGAACCTCGACGGTCTGCTCGACGTCATCTCGTTCGTGGTGAGCTTCCTCGTCGACGGTCTCACCCGCGCCCTGCTCAGCCCGCATTTCGCGGTCATCATCGTGATCGCCGCGCTCATCGCCTGGCTCGTCCGGTCGTGGCAGCTCGCTATCGGCACGGTCGTCTCGTTCGGCCTGATCGTGGCCATGGGCCTCTGGGTGCCGGCGATGCAGACGCTCGCCCTCGTGCTCGTCGCCGCGGTGATCGCCGTGCTGATCGCGGTGCCGCTCGGCATCTGGTCGGCCCGCAACGCGACCGTGCGTGCGGTGCTCAAGCCCGTGCTCGACTTCATGCAGACCATGCCGGCGTTCGTCTACCTGATCCCGGCGATCGTGTTCTTCAGCATCGGCGTCGTGCCGGGTCTCGTCGCGACCGTGATCTTCGCGCTTCCTCCGGGCGTGCGACTGACCGAGCTCGGCATCCGCGGTGTCGACTCCGAGACGGTCGAGGCGGGTCAGGCGTTCGGCGCGAAGCCGGGGCAGATCCTGCGCGGCATCCAGCTTCCGCTCGCGATGCCGACGATCCTCGCCGGCGTCAACCAGGTCATCATGCTCGCGCTGTCGATGGCGGTCATCGCCGGTATGGCGGGCGCCGACGGCCTCGGGAAGATCGTCGTCGAGGCGATCTCGACCATCAACATCGCCAAGGGCGTCGAGGCCGGTCTGGGCGTCGTGCTCATCGCCGTGTTCCTCGATCGCGTCACGGCAGCGCTCGGCGACCTCGGCAGCAACCGCTCGTCGCTGCTCGGGATGCTGGCGCGTCGTCGCACGCAGCAGCGTCTCGCCGCGGCATCCGCAGCGTCGGAGGTGGCTGTTTCGGCCGCATCCGCTCCCGCATCGGCTGAGGCAGCCGCTGCGAAGGATGCCGAGGACGAGGCAGAGCGCCAGAAGGCCGCACCGCGCCGCACCGCCGTCGGCGGCGGCGTGCACTGACTCATCCCTTCCGCACAAGAGAACACGCAGTACACAGCAACACAGCACCCATATATACGGAACGAGAGACATACACATGAAGAAGAAGATCCTGACGATCGCGGCCATCGGCGCCGCAGCGACACTGACCCTCGCCGGCTGCAGCGGCGACGGCATGGGCGGCACCGGCGGAGGCACCGGCGGCGAAGAATCCGGTTCGGGCGACAAGGGCACGATCACCCTCGGGTTCCTGCCCTCGTGGACCGACGGCCTGAGCACCGCGTACCTGCTGCAGGACCAGCTCGAGAAGATCGGCTACAACGTCGAGATGAAGACGCTGACCGAAGCGGGCCCGCTGTACACCGGCCTCGCGCAGGGCGACGTCGACATCTACCCGTCGGCCTGGCCCGAGCTGACCCACGCCGAGTACATGAACACCTACGGCGACAACATCGAGGATCTCGGTGCGTACTACGACAACGCGAAGCTGACCATCGCGGTTCCGGAGTACTCCGAGCTGAACTCGATCGAGGACCTCGCGGGCAAGGGCGCCGAGTTCGACGGCAAGATCTTCGGCATCGAGCCCGGAGCCGGTCTCACCGCGCAGACCCAGAAGATGATGCCCGAGTACGGTCTCGACAGCGAGTACGAGCTCGTCACCTCCTCGACTGCGGCGATGCTCACCGAGCTGAAGTCCGCGACCGACAAGGAAGAGGACATCGTCGTGACGCTGTGGCGTCCGTTCTGGGCCAACGACGCGTTCCCGCTGAAGGATCTCGAAGACCCCAAGGGCGCCATGGGCGAGTCCGAGGCTCTGCACTTCCTCGGCACGAAGGGCTTCGCCGAGGAGTTCCCCGAGGCCGCTGAGCTGATCGAGCAGATCAAGCTCGACGACGAGCAGTACGGCTCGCTCGAGGACCTGGTCGTGAACGAGTACGGCGAGGGCAAGGAAGCGGATGCCGTCGACGCCTGGCTCGAGGAGCACGGCGACCAGTTCGACTGGGTCGTCAGCTGACCTGACTCACGGGAACGAGTCCGTCCTCACGCGGGTGGACTCCCCTCCGATGGGCGGAGGATCTGTCACGGATCCTCCGCCCATCGCTGTGTCGGGGCGGGTGTATTGATGTACCGAAACAGCGGCCATGCACCCCCGTCACGATGTCGCGAGCCCCACGTCTTGTGAGTGCCGTCGAAAGATCGACGACACCCCAGACATGCTTCGCCGGGGCTGATTGCCATGCGCATCGGTCCGTTGCTCGGATCCCGGAACTCCTGCGAGATGTCCCTGTGATTCGAGGACCTCATGACAGCACCCGCACCGGCATCCGCACCCGTACCCCGAGGGCGCCGTCGCCTCCGAACGATCCTCGGAGTCGCGTTGATGGGCGCGATCCTGCTCGCCGGCGGGCTGCCGATGACGCAGCAGCCGGCAGAGGCCATCGAGGAAGCGCTGAGCACGACGCGCACCGCGACGAGCGCGACCATGAACTACCGCGGCGGAGTCACGGCCACACTGACGGTGAATCCGGCCACCAC
This sequence comes from Microbacterium sp. Leaf320, assembly GCF_001423485.1. Taxonomy (GTDB): domain Bacteria; phylum Actinomycetota; class Actinomycetes; order Actinomycetales; family Microbacteriaceae; genus Microbacterium. The sequence continues at coordinate 379,108 of NZ_LMOD01000002.1, read as the reverse complement.
GAAGTCGGGATCGGCTGGCGTGCAGTTCCTGGCGACCACGCCGCACAACGGATACGGCGCGACCAACGCGATGTTCGCGCCCGGCCTGGACGTCGCGACCACGCCGACGGTAGGACTCGAGGCCGGCGCCGGCATGTGCGACGGCCTGGACTTCTCCGGCTACTGCGCGAACAAGAACGGCACCCTCACCGTGGCATTCAGCCGCGCGGTCACGGATCCGATCATCGACATCTCCGGTCTCGGCGGCTACGCCCAGTGCGTGGAGGAGCGCAATACAGCCGACACGTTCTGCGAGATCATCACCGGCAACGGATTCACGATGAAGACGGATGCCGATGGTGACCGCACAGCCGCGGGCTGGATCGCCATGCAGATGGACATCGTGACACCCGGAGTGACCTTCGCTCCGATCGCCGGCGCGCAGAACCTCAGCGTCACCCCCACCACGCTCACCGCTGCGACGAAGACGAGCAGCTCGCGGTGCAACACCATGCTCCCCACTGCGGCCGAGCTGGCTGGGCGGACGATGACCAGCACCGCGCTCGCCGGCTGCGGCTCCGTCGTGCTGAAGGGCACCTTCCAGACGGTCACCATGAATCTCGGCACGCACATCCAGCGGGCGCCGGCGGCGGGTGGCTGGGCGAACGGGTACAACACCTACGACCCGGGCAAGAGCCTCGGCGACCTGATCCGGCTCTCGATCCGGCTGCAGGAGGACATGGGCGACGCGCCGAGCAGCTACGACGCCGCTCAGGCCGCGGTGCACGTCCAGGGGCCGCTGCGCCTCGGTGCGAGCATCACATCGGATGCCGACGCGACGGCCAAGCCGACGCTCTCGCCGAACGCCGGTGCAGGAGCCTCGCTCGACACGGATGACGCGATCGCCGACGGCATCCGGGCTCCGCGCGCGATCCGCGGCACCGCGTACTCGCTGCCGATCCCGCTGTCGGGCACCACGTCGCCCGGCACGGTCGCCGGATGGATCGACTTCAACAAGAACGGCATCTTCGATGCGACCGAGCGCGTGCAGGCCGCATTCCTCGCCGGTGCGACCTCGGTGAATCTCGCGTGGACGGTGCCGGGCACGGCCGTCGTGGGTGACACGTACCTGCGTCTGCGCACATCGTTCACCGCTGCGGAAGTGGCTGACCCGCGAGGCATCTCGCAGTCCGGTGAGGTCGAAGACTACATCCTCACCCTCGCCGCGGCGGCACCCGCGATCGAGGTCGTCAAGCTCGTGAACGGCGACGACGCGAACACCGCGCCGGGAGTCGCCGTCGACGCCGGATCGGCGATGACGTTCGAGTTCCGAGTCACGAACACGGGCAATGTCGTGCTGACCGCCGTGCAGCTCGCGGATGACGTCATCGCGGCCGCCTCGATCCTTCCCGTCGGCGCGTGGGACGGCACGCTCGATCCGGGGGAGTCGGTCGTGTTCACCGCGACCTACCCCGCCCCGACCACGGGCGGCGTGCTGCACAAGAACACGGCGACCGCCTCAGGGCAGCCGGCGTCGGGCGGGGCTCGGGTCACGGACACCGATCCGGCCCACGCGACCACGCGTGAGGTGCTGGCCTCGCTCATCGTCGAGAAGCTCGGCGAAGACGTCAACGGCGACTGGGTGCGGATGGACGGGTCGGGCTTCCGGCTGCTCGCCGACGCCGCGGGGGTTCCCGGTGCGCCGGTGACTCCCGGGCTGATCGCCGGGGCCGAGGTCGGGCTGTTCACCGCCGCGGGCCTGCGCCCTGGCACGTACTGGCTCGAAGAGACGACGGCGCCGGAAGGGTTCTCACTCCTCGCCGAGCCGGTGAAGATCATCGTGTCAGCGGCCGGTGTGCTGTCGATCGCCGACGGGCAGTCGAGTCCGCAGGTCACCCTCGCCGGCAGCACGGTGTCGGTGCGGGACGTGCCGGTGTTCGAGCTGCCGGCCGCGGGCGGAACGGGGACGCACGGCTTCACGCTCACCGGAGGTCTGCTGATCGCGCTCGCGATCGCGGGCGTGGTCGCGCTGGAGATCCGTCGAGCACGGCGTGGGCGTCGCGAGGAAGTGCTCGACGCCGTCAGCTGACCCGGGTCGAGTCGTCTGCGATCGGGAGGAGATCGGCGCTCGGGAGGGGGTCCCCGGTGGATCCTCCTCCCGATCGCCGTTCACCTCCCGATCGCTGGTCGTCTCCCGACACGGCGACTCCCGACACGGCGCCACCCGGCACGCGCAACCCCCTCTTCGACCTGTCGCACCCGGGTTAGCCTGTGGCCGTGGACGGGTTCGCGGCGGTCGACTTCGGGTTCGCCCGCGAGGTCCTGCAACGGGGCGTCGCGGCGCTCTATCTCGTCGCGTTCATCTCAACTCTGAACCAGTTCCGACCGCTGCTCGGCGAGCACGGGCTGCTGCCGGCACCGGCGCTGCTCGACTGGATCGGGCACAAGGAGTCACGGCGGCGGATGCTGCATCCGACCCTCTTCCTCCGCATCCGGTACTCCGACCGCAGGCTCGCGCTGCTGTGCGGGGCAGGGATCGTCGTGTCCGCGGCGCTGGTCGTCGGCATCCCGCAGTGGGGTCCGCCGTGGGTGCCGATGCTGTGCTTCCTCGCGCTGTGGCTCGGATACATGTCGGTGGTCAGCATCGGTCAGACCTTCTACTCGTTCGGCTGGGAGATGCTGCTGCTCGAGGCGGGGTTCCTGGCCGCCTTCCTCGGTTCGAACGATCAGCCTCCGCCGACCGTCGTGATCGTGCTGTTCTGGTGGCTGCTGTTCCGTGTCGAGTTCGGTGCCGGCATGATCAAGATCCGCGGCGGGCGGGAGTGGCGTGACCTCACGGCGCTGATGTACCACCACGAGACGCAGCCCATGCCGGGGCCGCTCAGCAGGCAGGCCCATCTGCTGCCACGGTGGTTCCATCGCGCCGAGGTCGTCGGCAACCACGTCGCGCAGCTCGTCGTGCCCTTCTTCGTGTTCGCTCCGCTGCTGTCGGTCTGGATTCCCGGTCCCGTGCCCCAGATCGTCGGGGCGGTGGCCGCGACGATCATGATCGCGACCCAGGTGTGGCTCGTCGCGACAGGCAACTTCGCCTGGCTGAACTGGGTGACGATCGTGATCGCCTTCTCGGCGATCGGACTGCCGGGGGTGGGCGCGGCGCCGCGCGACGATGCGATGGACGACACGCTGTGGCCCGGCATCCCGCTGTACTGGTTCGTGCTCACGGCGGCCGTGGGCGTGCTCGTCGTGGCGCTGAGCGGGCCCGCCCTGCGCAACCTTTTCGCGCGGCGGCAGCTGATGAACGCGAGCTTCAACCGGTGGCAGATCGGCAACGCCTACGGAGCGTTCGGCACGGTCACGAAGCAGCGGGTCGAGATCGTCGTCGAGGGATCGGTCGACGACGACGGTCTGCTGTGGCGCGAGTACGAGTTCAAGGGAAAGCCGGGCGACGTGCGACGCATCCCGGGGCAGTTCGCGCCGTACCACCTGCGCCTCGACTGGCTGATGTGGTTCCTGCCGCTCGGCCGTTCGCTCGACGACTGGTTCACGGTCTTCCTGCTGCGACTGCTCGAGGCCGATGCTCCGACGCTCGCTCTGCTGCGGTCCGACCCGTTCGACGGTGAGCCGCCCCGGTGGGTGCGCGCCGTGTCATACCGCTACCGCTTCGCGACGCGGGCCGAACGGCGCGACGGCGCCGGGGTGTGGGTGCGCACGCGCCAGTCCGTCGTGCTCGGCCCCCTCGGGCTGCGGTAGGCCGCGGCGCCCCGCATCCGGCATCCGGCATCCGGCGCCCGGCATCCCCCACCGTCGTTCCGGAGGAGATCTGCGATCGGGAGGGCACATTGCCGAGATTCATCCTCCGAATCGCAGATCTCCTCCCGCATGAAGGCACGAGGGTGCGGGAGTGAGTGCACGAGGGGCGCGGGAGTGCGCAGAAGAAGCCGACGCCGAGCGCGGCGAAACGCCCCGGCCGGGCGCGGGGCCCGGACGGAGCGTTCCGTCTCACTGCAGACGGTCAACTGACCTTCTTGCGGTACGAGATGATCGCGAACACGTAGGCGACGACCAGGATGCCGACGCACCAGGCGAGAGCGACCCAGATGTCGGTGCCGACCGGCTGCTCGGCGAACAGCGCCTGGATGGTGTCGACGATCGAGGTGACCGGCTGGTTCTCGGCGAACCACTGCACCGGACCCGGCATCGTGTCGGTCGGCACGAAGGCCGAGCTGATGAACGGCAGGAAGATCAGCGGATACGAGAACGCGCTCGCCCCGTCGACCGTCTTGGCGGTGAGCCCCGCGATGATCGCGAGCCACGTGAGCGCCAGGGTGAACAGCATCAGGATGCCGATGACGGCGAGCCAGGCCCAGACGCTCGCCCCGGTGCGGAATCCCATCACGAACCCGACCGCGAAGATGATCGCGAGGGTGATGGCGTTCGCGGTGAGTGATGTGAGCACGTGCGCCCACAGCACGCTCGATCGGGCGATCGGCATGGAGTGGAAGCGCTCGAAGATGCCGCTCTGCATGTCGGTGAAGAGCCGGAACGCCGTGTAGGCGATGCCGGACGCGATCGCGATCAGCAGGATGCCCGGAAGCAGATAGTTCACGTAATTGTCGACCCCGGTGCTCGTCTGCAGAGCCCCGCCGAAGACGTAGACGAACAGCAGCATCAGGGCGATCGGGGTGACCGCCGTCGTGATGATCGTGTCGGGGCTGCGGACGATGTGCCGCATCGAGCGGCCGGTGAGTGTCGCCGTATCGGCGGCGAAGTGCGTGCTCATGCTGCGTTCTCCTTTCCGGTGGTCGAACCCGACTTCGGTCCGATGAGAGTGAGGAAGATCTCCTCGAGGGTGGGCTGCTTCTCGACGTACTCGACCTTCGCCGCGGGCAGCAGCCGCTTGAGGTCGGCGAGGGTGCCGTTGGCGATGATCCGACCCTCGTGCAGGATCGCGATGCGGTCGGCCAGCTGCTCGGCCTCATCGAGGTACTGCGTGGTGAGCAGCACGGTCGTGCCGGTGTTCGCGAGTTCCTTGACCACGTTCCACACCTCGATGCGGGCTTCGGGGTCGAGTCCCGTGGTCGGCTCGTCGAGGTAGATGACCTCGGGGTGTCCGACGAGGCTCATTGCGATGTCGAGTCGGCGTCGCATGCCTCCGGAGTACGTGCCGACCTTGCGGCCGCCGGCATCCGTGAGCCGGAAGCGGGTGAGCAGGTCGTCGGCGATGATCCCCGGCTCCGGCAGATGCCGCAGCTTCGCGACCAGCACGAGGTTCTCGCGTCCGGTGAGTATCTCGTCGACCGCGGCGAACTGACCGGTGAGGCTGATGCGCTGCCGCACGGCGACGGGGTCGGCGGCGACGTCGATTCCCTGCACGGCGGCGGTGCCGGCATCCGACTTCAGCAGCGTGGAGAGGATGCGGACGATCGTGGTCTTGCCGGCGCCGTTCGAGCCGAGGAGGGCGAAGATCGACCCCTTCTCGACCTCGAAGTCGACGCCGCGCAGCACGTGGAGATCCTTATAGGACTTCTCGATGCCGCGGACGGCGATGGCGGGTGCGTTCATGATCGAGGCTCCTTCTTCTTCGCGTCGTCGACCGCCTTCGTCAGGCGGGCGCGTTCCTTGTCGATCCAGTGGGTTCCGCCGTAGGCCTCGGCGTAGGTCTCGGCGAACGAGACGGCGTCGTCGCCGACGATGTCGTCGATCGGGGTGCCGTCGATGGCGGCGCGCTCCCACAGGTCGGCGAGGTCGACGAAGATCTGCACGAGGATGTCGCCGTCGGTGATGCCCCCGTAGTACATCGTGTAGCGGTGCTGGGCGTTGGCGACCGTGCGATACGGCTCGGGAAGGGCATCGATGCGCTTCTTCGCATCGCGGTACTGCTTCTTCTGTTCGAGCGATCCGGTGAGCGCTTCGATCCACTTGGCGGCCATGTCAGTTCTCCTTGTTGTTCGTGTCGGTGTCGGTGTCGGTGTCGGTGTTCGTGCTGTTCGTGCTGTTCGTGCTGTTCGTGTCGTCGGTGCGCAGGCTGTCGATGCGCTGGGCGAGGAAGCTCCAGGTCTTCCAGAACTCCTCGAGCTCCTGCGTGCCCGCGGGGTTGAGCGAGTAGACCTTGCGGGGCGGACCCTTCTCGCTCGGGACCTTCTCGACGTCGACGAGCTTCTTCTGCTCGACGCGCACGAGGAGCGCGTAGATCGTGCCCTCGGCGATGTCGGTGAATCCGTGATCGCGCACTCGGTTGGTGATCTCGTATCCGTAGGCCGGCTGCTCGGCGAGGAGGGCCAGGACGATGCCCTCCAGGGTGCCCTTGAGCATCTCGGTCATCTGCTTGCCCATGAGAGCCTCCTTTCGTTCGGTTGCGGTAGTCAGTGTTGCTGGGTACCGGTACAAAGTAACACTGAGTACCGGTACTTAGCAACACCGAATACTGAATCTTCTCCAAGGTCTCGTGCGCCGCTGTTCGGGACGGGCGACCGCCTGGCGCGGAATACCCCCACGGGGTATTATCGGAGCACCGACGACCCGAAGGAGAGGCTGCGATGACCAGACGAACTGCGGCTGTGGCCGCACTGCTGCTCTCCGGAGCGATCGCGCTCGCGGGGTGCGCGACCACCACTCCCGGCGACGATTCGTCGATGCCGGGCATGGATCACTCATCGTCCGACGCTCCGATCGCGGGCGTGAACTCTGCCGATGTGATGTTCGCGACCATGATGATCCCGCATCACCAGCAGGCGATCGAGATGGCTGACATCGTGCTGGCCGACGAGGGGATCGATCCTCGCGTCGAGGACCTCGCCACGAGGATCAAAGCCGCCCAGGGCCCGGAGATCGAGCAGCTTCAGGGGTGGCTCGACGACTGGGGCGTCGATGCCGGCTCCGGGGGCGGGATGGGCCACGGCGACGGGATGATGAGCGACGATGACATGGACGCTCTCGAGGCAGCAAGCGCGGATGACGCGTCGAGGCTTTTCCTCGAGCAGATGATCGAGCACCACGAGGGCGCGATCGAGATGGCTGAGACGGAGGTCGCCGACGGTGAGAACGCGGATGCCGTCAGCCTCGCGCAGGACATCGTCGATGCGCAGACGTCCGAGGTCGCCGAGATGACGGAGCTGCTGGCGTCGCTCTAGGGCGCCAGGCTAACCGTTCAGGCGCGCCGCCATCACCCTCGCCTCGAGCAGCGGCAGGGTCCGGTCGCGGTCTGGCTGCGGGCAGATGTCGAGGGCTTTCGCGAGTTCGAGTGCGAGAGCGGCGTGACCTGCGGCGTTCGGGTGGAACGGATCGTTCATCATCCCCCACGGCACGCCGCCGTTGCCGAGGTCGGTGAAGCGCGCGTGCTGGTCGACGAGGATCACGTCTTCCGTTGCGGCGACCTGGCGCACGGCATCCGCGAACTCGACGATCCGCTCGCGGCCCGGCGCGTTCGGGATGTCGACCGACGGTGGGGTCTGCAGTACGACGATCGCGCCCGCCGCCCGTGCGCGCGTGACGAAATCGCGCAGCGAAGCGGCGAAGTCCGAAGGCTCGACGGTGACCTGGCCGGGGCCGGTCGCCATGTCGTTGGTGCCGATCATCAGGGTCACGATGTCGGGATTCCACGTCGCGATGCGCCGATCCCAGTCGCCGAGGATGTCGGTGATGCGGTGCCCGCTGATCGCCGTGTTGATGACGGCATCGCGGGTGCGGTCGAGTTCGCCGCGGATCAGCTCGTGCAGATGCTCGGCGTAGCTGCGGCCGCCCTGCGTGTGCACGAGTCCGTGCGTGATCGAGTCGCCGGTGATGACCCAGTTCAGTGGCTCGGCGCCTGCGAGCGCGTCTGCGAGGCGGCGGAGATCGGATGCGGCGGATGCGGGGGATTCGGCGTTCGGCACGCCCTAAAGACTAGCGGCGGCGTCAGTGGAAGACTGGTCTCATGGCTTCCCCTCTGCTCGATGACCTCCTCGCCCGCATCGTCGACAGCGGCCTGCTCGATGATCCGGTCGCGGAGAACGATCTCGTGTACGGCCGGGCGACTATCGACGCGGCCGGTGCGGTCGTCACGGTGAACGTCGACCCCGAGCTCGACGATGACGAAGAGAGCCTCGACGCCGACGCGCTGCTCGGGGCGATCGCCCGCATCCTGTCGGTGTCCGAGTCGCGGTGGCGTGCGGTGATCGACGAGGTCGCCGACGACATCGACGAGGCGGTCGACGACGAGCCGGTGCTCGAGCAGACCGACCTTCGTGACGACCTCGAGGCCACCTCCGTCGTGGTGTTCGCCGATGCGGTACTGATCGCCTTCGACGCGCCGAAGCAGTTCCCGGATTCCCGGATCCTCGTGCAGCTCGACGACGACCTCGAGGTCGCCAGCATCGAGGTGCGCGATCGCGACGGCGGCTCCGAGGCCTAGACGGTCGAGACCGACAGGCTCAGCGGCGACGTTCGCTGAGCCCGCCCGGCGTCACAACCACTTCTTGTACTTGAACACCCCGTAGAGGGCGACCGCGAAGGCGGCCATCGCGCCGATCGCCATCGGATACCCGTGCACCCAGTGCAGCTCGGGCATGACATCGAAGTTCATGCCGTAGACCGTGCCGACGAGCGTGGGGGCGAAGATGATCGCCGCCCACGATGAGATCCTCTTGATCTCGTCGTTCTGCGCCAGCCCCGCTTCGGTCTGGCGCCGGGCGACCAGAGCGGAATGCACGGTGAGGGCGTTCTCGAGGATCGCGCGGAACGAATCGACCCGCTCATTGACCCGGATGACGTGGTCGAGCACGTCACGCAGCGAGCGCTGCAGCTCCTCATCGATGCGGTACTTCTCGGACCCGCGGCGCAGCCATTCGAGCATCCCGGCGAGGGGGTGCACCGCCCGCTGGAAGTTGATGACCTCGCGCGAGAGCTCGTAGATGCGGCGCGACAGTGCGTCGTCGTCGCTGTCGCCGAAGAGCTGATCCTCGATCTCGTCGATGTCGTTGAGCAGCCCGGTGACGATCGGCTCGTAGCCGTCGACGACCTCATCGAGGATCGCGTAGAACACCGCCTCCGGGCCCATCGCGAGCAGCTCGGGGTGTGCTTCCATGCGGCGGCGCACGCCCACGAGGTCGGGCGACTCGGCGTGCCGGATCGTGACCACGAAATCGGGTCCCACGAACAGGTGCAGTTCGCCGAACTCGATCGACTCCTGCTCGTCGCGGTAGCGCGCAGGGCGCAACACGGCGAAGAGCGTGTCGCCGTAGCGCTCGACCTTCGACCGCTGATGCCCCGAGAGTGCGTCTTCGACGGCGAGTGGATGCAGGTCGAACTCGCGGGCGACCGAGGCTACCTCCTGCGGGCTCGGCCGGTAGAGGCCGATCCAGGCGATGCCCCCGTGGGCATCGAGCGACCGGTAGGTCTCGTCGAGGTTCTTCGGGGTCTCCACGCGACGTCCGTGGACGTACACGCCGTTGTCGATGAGGGCCATGACTGGCTCCGTTCTCGCAGGCGCACTGCCTCGTCAGAGAGGGCGTGCGCAGTATTTCGTCAGGGGGCGGATGACGCCGCCGACGGCTGCGGAGCAGGACGTGCAGGTGCGGAGCCGGAGCTCAACGCACGGATGCAGTCAGACGCGACGCAACGAAGGCGGCGTCGCAACTATCACCGGACATCGCCATCACCGCCTCTCGCGCTCTGAAGGGGTCACGTGACCCGGTGTGCCAGCATACTCCTGCCTGCTGGGCGCGAGATCCATGCGGTCCGTGATGCGTGGCTGGGTGCTCCTGTCGCAGTTCGTGCGATCGAACAGCCGGGCCGTGATGCGCTCAGGCGTCGATCCCGACGAGCTCGGCGCTCTTCTGCCAGAGCGCCTCGGCCAGCGCGGCATCCTCGATCCGCGGGTTCACGCGATGGGTCAGCACGCGCTCGTCGTAGTACTCGCCCGAGATCCAGGTCTCGTCGGGCGTGCCCTCGATGAACCAGCTCAGCGTGCTGCCGCCTTTCTCGCTGCTGATCAGCAGCAGGCGCCCCAACGGAGTGCGGTAGACGAACCGCATGAGAGTGTTCGAGTCGGACGCGAAGTTGGTCTGCACGGTGCCGGGGTGGAAGGCGACGGAGGTCAGCCCCTCGCCGTGGAACTTCGTGTGCAGGCTCTTCGTGAAGAGCACGTTGGCGAGCTTCGCGTCTCCGTAGGCGCGGTTCGCGCTGAAGTCCTTGCGGTTGTCGAGGTCGTCGATGTCGAGCTTCGCGAACAGGCGATGCGCGACACTCGACGTGTTGATGATCGCCGCATGACCGGTGCGCAGCTGAGGCAGCAGCAGGTTCGTCAGCAGGAACGGCGCCAGGTGGTTCACCTGCAGCGTCTTCTCGAAGCCGTCGACCGTCGGAGTCTGGTCCCCGAAGATGCCGCCCGCGTTGTTGGCGAGCACGTCGATCCCGCCGTCTCCGACGGCGTCGGCGATCTTGACGGCGAGCTCGCGCACGTCATCCAACCGGGTGAAGTCGGCGGTGAACCATTCGGCGCCGGTGTCGGCGGCGACGGCGCGCGTCTTCTCGAGAGACCGTCCGACCAGGATCAGCCGGTGACCGGATGCCGCGAGCTGGCGTGCGGATGCTGCGCCGATGCCGTCGGATGCGCCGGTGAGGACGACCGTCTTCGCGGTCACGACGTCGAACCCGGTCGACGGTCGGCCGTCGATTCCCCCGCGCCGCGGCTGCGCGCGACATACACGGTGTTGGATGACGTTCCGCCCGTGACGGCGTTCGCGAAGTCGACCACATGGGCGACCGCGTCGTCGAACACCGCGTGCATCTCGACCATGAACTCGTCGTCCGGCGGATCATCCGACCACAGCGCGAAGACGCCACGGGCAGCGAGGCGCCGGTCGAGTGCACGCAGGCCCGCCGCGGTGTACAGGTCGGCGTGCGTGGGGTCGAGCTGGTGACGCGGCGAGTGGTCGACATCCAGCAGGATCGCGGAGTATCCGCGGTGGCCGTCTGCGGGCGCTGCCCGGACGAGGGCGAAGAAGTCGTCTTCGACCAGAGTCATGCGCGGGTCGTCGACGAGCTCAGCCGACACGGGCAGCAGCTTCCTTCGGTGCCAGCCGATCACCGCGCCGAGCCGATCGACCACGGTGAGCGACGTCACACGTGCATCGCGCAGCGCCGCGACCGCCGTGTATCCGAGCCCGAGGCCACCGACCAGGACCGAGAGGTCATCGCCGGAGGCAGCGGCCAGACCGAGATTCGAGAGCTCCTCCTCGGCCACCGTGAACAGGCTCGACATCAGGTATTCGTCGCCGAGCTTGACCTCGTAGATCTCCTGGCCGACCGCAGGCTGGGTGCGTCGGCGCAACGTCAGCTCGCCGATCGGCGTCTCCTGCCAATCGAGTTCTTCGAATCTCGTGATCACTGCGGGTTCTTCCCGTCGTCGTTCGTGCTCGCGGGCGAGGGGGCAGGCGCCTCTGTGCGGGGCCGGGTCACGGGAGAGCTCGTCGAGGAGGGAAGGAAGATCCTCTCGGGCTCCGGCTCAGGCGTGGTCCCCGTGGCGGGCGCGGGTGACGGGTGCGCCGGCAGCTCGCGCGCGACCTGATTCTCGAGCACCTGCACGGCCTCGTCGCTCAGCAGGATCAGACCCTCGAGCTCGTCGCGCACGCGCCGATAGGCGATGTTGCGCTCGGCCTGAGTGGCCGATTCGTCGACGGCGACTTTGAGCAGCTGCTGCGCGCGATCGAGCCGCTTGCGCTCCGGTTCGGTGAAGGTCGAGTCGCGCAGGCGGCGGGCATCCTTCTCTGCGATCTCGAACGCCACGGCGTAGGCGCCCACGGCGTCGAGGTACTCCGAGACCTGCCGCTCGGTCACGGTCGAATCGGCAGACAGCGGGCGCAACGCATCCGCCGTCTTCTTGGCCCGCAGGAACGCGGCGACCAGAGGCTGGCGTCCGTCGCTCATGGCGGGGAAGGCGATCAGCTTCGCGACGTCGAGCTCGTAGTCGAGCCAGTGGGCGGTGATCTCGTCGTGCTCAGAGAAGAGGCGCTCGAGCAGGGTGTTCGGGGCGACCGAGGCCCGGGTGTCGACGACCGCCGGGCCGATGCGCTTCGCCCGTCCGCTGCGCGCTTCGAGCTGGGCGGTCTTGATCTCGGCCTTGAGTCGCAGAGTCTCGATGCGTCGTTCGTGCCGGCGCTTCGCGCTGCGCTCCCACGCCTTCGCCGCGCCGCCGGCCATGCCGAGGATCGGGAAGGCGAGCCACCAGTAGTTGCCCGCAAAGATCCAGAAGCCCCGGATGAACTCGTCCATGATGCCCTCAGCCTACTTCTCGGGCTTCACGGAGTCGCCTGCTCCGGCACCGGCTGCCGGTTAGCCTGTGGGCATGATCATCGACGATTTCCCGCGGGACCTGCTGATGACCGGGGCGATCTTCGGGATCGCCGCCTTCGTGTGGGCGGGGTGGGCGCAGGAGCGCCCGCCGAAGCACTGGAGCTGGCGCGTGATCCTCGGGGTGCTCAGTCTCGGCGGCGCGGCTCTGGCAGGGATCAGTCTGCCCGCGGCGATCCGCAACTGGTCGGCGCCGACGGCGATCAGCTGGGGTGGCGCAGCGTCGACCTGGTATCTGATCGTCTTCTGGATCGAGGTGGTGGCGATCATCGTGCTGGCGATCTGGGCGACCAGGCGCAAGCGACAGGACCTCATCGCGCCCCTCGTGCTGGCTGTCGTCGGCATCCACTTCATTCCGCTCGCGTGGGTGTTTCAGCAACCGGTCTTCGTGTTCGCCGGGGCGCTCATGGCCATCGCCGCGCTGGTGCCCGACAAGGAGGCGGCCCGGAGCTTCTGGTGCGGCATCGTGGCGGCGCCGATTCTGCTGACGGTCGGCACGATGTGCGTGGTGATCGCGTTCGGGAGCCTCTGAACCGGCATCCGTGCTCGGGGCCGCGCCCGCATCCGATCCGACCGTCGGAGAATCCCCCTTTTTCCGTAATTACGAACTTTTGATAGGTTCGGATCATGGAATCTGACGAGCAGAGCACGATCGAGCGCCGGCTCGCCGACCTCGAGCACGAGGTCGCGCGACTCTCCGCACTCGCCGCTCTCCCTGCCGCACCCGCCGACGGTGCGGAATCGGAAGCGACGGATGCTGCGCCCGAAGCCGCCGGCTCCGACGATCCGCTCTGGTTCGTGAACGAGCTCGGCCGCCGTGCGCCGGGGGCCGTGATGATGGCCGGCGCGGTCGAGACGCAGGCGGGCCCCATCCGCTGGCAGTACGGACTGCACGCCGAAGGGCTGCTCGCGAATGACTGGAGCGACCTCGCCCGTCCGCTCGAAGCTCTGGGGCACCCGGCACGCATCGAGCTCGTGCGCCAGGTGATGCGCGGCGCGCACACGACGGCCGAGCTGCTGCAGCTCGAGCACCTCGCCTCGTCGGGCCAGCTCTACCACCACCTGCGCCAGCTCGTCAGCGCGGGCTGGCTCGTCTCTCCGCGCCGCGGGCACTACGAGGTGCCCGCGGCACGCGTGGTTCCCCTTCTCGTCCTGACCATGATCGCTTCGAGCTGAGGAGCCCCCCATGACCACTCCCTCGATCCCTTCCCCCGACCTGCACGACCACGAGAGCGCGCCGGATGCTCCGCGACGCCGCCCCACACGAGCGATCCTCGCCGTGATCGGCGCGGCAGCGGTCGTCGGCGTCGCGCTCGGTGCGGCGATCGGCCCTCAGCATCAGACGGTCAGCGCGTCGACTGCGGGCGATGAGGCACTGGCCGACCGCATCCGCTCCCTGCCCGGGAGTCTCGACAGCTTCCGCGCACTCTCCGTCGCTGAGGTCGGCCCCGACGGTGCCGTCTTCGCCGGGCTCGGCGACGCCGACCCGTCGAACGCTGGAGCCCCGACCGCCGACACGGTGTTCGAGCTCGGATCCATCACCAAGACCTTCACGGGTGCGCTGTTCGCCGATGCGATCGAGCGAGGCGAGGTCGAGGCCGAGGATCAGCTCGCTGAGCACCTTCCCGACCTCGAAGGCACGGAAGCCGGCGAGGTGACGCTCGCTTCGCTGTCGCAGCACTCCTCCGGACTGCCCGGACTCGGTGTCACGGCGGAAGCGGAGTCGCTGACCGGCGTCCTCCTGAACGAGAATCCCTACGCGACGACCACGACCGAGCAGCTGATCGCCGACGCGGCGGTCGCGCCGGTCGACCCCGATCAGGGCTCGGTCTATTCGAACTTCGCCGTCTCGCTGCTCGGGACGGCACTCGTCGAAGCGGCGGATGCCGATAGCTACGCGGCCCTGCTGAGGGACCGCATCACGGAACCGCTCGGCATGGACGACACGGTCGTCGCGGCGACGGCCGACGAAGTGCCCGCTGACGCGGCGCCCGGGTTCCTGTCGAACGGCACACCCGCGCCGCGCTGGTGGGGCGAGGGATACCTGCCGGCCGGTTCGTCGACCTTCACGACCGCCGCCGACCTGGCGACCTGGGCGCAGGCCAACCTCGACGGCACGGCCCCGGGCGCAGCCGCTCTCGACCCGACCGCACCCATGGGGGAAGGCGCCGAGATCGGATGGGGATGGATCACGTCGGCCGCGTTCGACGGCGACGGCCTGCAGACGTGGCACAACGGCGGAACCGGGGGCTTCCGCACCATGCTCACACTCGACCGGGAGGCCGGCACCGCCTTCCTCGCGCTGTCGAACACGACCGCCCCGGCCGACTACATCGCCATGTCGTATGCGTCCGGCGCGCCGATTCCCGCGATCGACAGCGCGTCGGTCGGCATCGCGTGGGGCATCTTCGGGCTCGCTCTGCTGTTGAGCCTGGTCGCCCTGATCCGCACGTTCCGGGTGAAGGCGCTTCTACCGTCGATCGGCGACCTGATCTGGGCGACCTTCGGCCTCCTGCTGCTCTGGCACAGCGGGCCGTGGTTCTCCGTCGGCGGCTGGGTGTGGGGCATCGCTCTCGCACCGGCGCTCGCTGCCATCGGCGTCCTGGTACTGCGTGGTTCGCGGACGCCGCTGCCCTTCCGGCCTCGCCGCCGCGCATGGTACTGGTGGGCGGTCGCCGTGATCGGTGCGGTGTTCGCCGTGGGGGTCACGTTCCTCTGGTGAGGTGATACCCGGGAGCCCCGGCTCAGAGGCCGAGCTTCTCGGCACAGGCGACGCAGTGCGTGGCGAACGGGCGCACCTCGAGTCGCGCCTCGGGGATGGGACGGCCGCAGTGGGCACATGCGCCGTAGGTGCCGGCATCCAGTCGTGCGACCGCGTCGTCGACCTGCTGGAGTTCGGATGCCGCCGCCTCGGCGAGCCCCGTCAGGCGTGACCACTCCGACGAGAGCGTGACGCCCTCGGGATCGTGCTCGTCGTCGTCGTTCGAGCCCTCCCGGTCGTGCATGAGCTCGGCGAGCGTGACCCCGGTCGCTTCGACCCGCTCCGCTGCCTGGGCGCGCAGCTGTTCGAGGCGAGCACGGGCATCCAGGGTCATCCGCACACTCTAGGCCGGGGTCCCGACATCCGGGTCGGTCGGCCACCGTCACCAGCCGTTCATCCAGCGTTCCTTTTCGAGTACGGCGGTCTCGTAATTGCCTGTCACCTTCGCGAGTTGGAATACTCCTGTTCTCGGAAATCGGGAACACCTCCTCCCGAAAGGTCATCATGCGCCGCCTCACCCTGCCCGCCGTCGGCCTCCTCGGCGTCGCCGCCCTCGCCCTGACCGGCTGCCAGAGCCCGTCCGCCGAAGCGGTTCCCGCCGACCCGAATGCTCCGATCACGATCGCGACGCTCCCCGTCGGCGATGACCCCACCGCCGAGAACCCGATCGAGGTCTTCGCCGAACTCCTCGAAGAGTCCACAGGCCGCGATGTCGAGATCACGGATGTGCCCGACTACCTCAGCGTCGTCGAGGCGATCCGCGCCGACCATGTCGACATCGGCATCATGAGCGGCTTCCCCTCGGCGCTCGCCGTGAACACCGGCGAAGTCGACGCGCTCGTCGCGTTCCAGGGTGATGACAAGCCCGTCTCGACCTGCGTCGTGCTGAACGACTCGCCCATCGAGACCGTCGAGGACCTCGAGGGCAAGACCGTCGCCTTCGCCGACCAGGCATCGAGCTCGGGCTACTTCATGCCGGTGTACATGCTGCACGAGGCCGGCCTCGAGCAGGGCACCGACTACGAGGCGATCTTCGCGGGCGGTCACGAGGGCAGCTTCGCCGCGCTGCAGCAGGGACAGGTGGATGCCGCCTGCACCGCCGTCATGCTCACCGAGCTCGGCGCCCCGATGTTCCCGTTCGCCGACGGCGAGTGGCGCGCGGTGGGCGAGAGCCCTGCGATGGACATCCAGGGTGCAGTGCTCGGCCGCCAGTCGCTCGACGCCGAGACCCGCAAGCTCATCCAGGAAGGCATCGCCGAGGTGTTCTCCCCCGAGAATGCGGAGGCTCTCGGGGCCTACGGCGCCTTCGCCGCCGCCGAGCAGACCGTCGACCCCGACGGCTCGTCGTTCTCCTCCTTCGCCGAGATCGCCGCGGTCGCCGGCGTCGAGCTCGAGGACCTCAAGTGACGAGTCCAGCACTCACGGGGGCGGATGCCGCGGCCTCCGCCCTCCCGGCCTCCGCCCTCCCGGCCTCAACCCTCTTTGCGTCGGAAAACGCAGACGGTGCGGCCGCCGCACGGCGTGCCGCGTCTCGACGCGCCGAGCCGGCATCCGCTGGTCTGGGTTTTCCGACGAACACAGGGGCGGGCGAGGGAGCGGATGCCGCGGCCCCCGCCCGCACCTCCACCGCCGAACTGCGCCAGGCCCTGCCGCTCGTGACGGTGCGCGACCTCAGCGTCGCGTACGACGCGACCACGGTGCTCGACGGTGTGGATCTCGACCTGTTCCCTGGTGAGATGGTCGCCCTGCTCGGCGCCTCTGGGTCGGGCAAGTCGACTCTGATGCGCAGCCTCACCGGGTTCGCGCCGATCTCGGCGGGCTCCGTGCGGGTCGCGGGGCACGATGTCACCAACCTCGCCCGGGGCGAGCTGCGCACCCTGCGGTCTGATGTCGGCCAGGTGTTCCAGCAGTTCAACCTCATCCCACGGCTCAGCGTCATGACGAACGTGCTCGCCGGTGGCCTGCACGGGGCGGGCGCGATCAATCTGGTCGGCGGGTTCTCGAGCGCACATCGCCGCCGCGCACTCGAACTGCTCGACCGGGTCGGCATCGCGCACAAGGCCAACGCCCCCGCGCGCTCGCTCTCGGGCGGACAGCAGCAGCGCGTCGCGATCGCCAGGGCACTCATGCAGCAGCCCAAGGTGATCTTGGCCGACGAGCCGGTCGCCTCGCTCGACCCCAAGCTCGCCGACTCGGTGCTCGAGCTGCTGCGTGAGATCGCCACCGAAGACGGCATTCCGGTGCTGGTCAGCCTGCATGTGCTGCCGCTCGCACTCGCGCACAGCGACCGCATCATCGGCCTGCGGCACGGACGGAAGCTGATCGCCGGCGCCACATCACAGCTGGATGCCGCGGCGCTGTCGCCGCTCTACGACGACGAGGAGCACGACGATGACGCTCACCACTGACCCGCGTTCGGCAGGCGGCCCGACGGGCGGCAAGGCGCGCGCGACCGGCGGCAAGACCGACCGCTCGACCACCCGCCCGACCCTCGATGCTGCCGAGCGATCACGCCTGGAGCGCGCCTTCCGCATCCCGCGGGCACGTTTCCTGATCGGACTGCCGATCGCAGCACTGCTGCTGATCTGGTCGTTCAACGGCGCCGAGTTCAACTTCATCAAGCTGGGCGACGGTGCGGTCAACATGGGCGAGTTCCTGTCTCGCCTGTTCCCTCCGGACTTCTCGAAGATCGGCACCATCCTCGCGTTGCTGCTCGAGACGTTCCAGATGGCCGTCGTCGGCACGGTGCTCGGTGCCGTGCTGTCGCTGCTCGCCGCGTTCGGGGCGTCGTCGAACATCGCACCCAAGTGGGTCTACTACCCGACGCGGTGGGTGATGAACATCATCCGCTCGGTGCCCGATCTCGTCTTCGCGCTCATGTTCGTCTCGGCTGTCGGGCTCGGCCCGTTCGCCGGCATCCTGGCCATGACCCTCGGATCCATCGGGTCGATCGGCAAGATCTTCGCCGAAGCCATGGAGCAGGTCGACCGCGGACCCGTCGTCGCGATGGAGGCCGTCGGCGCCTCGAAGAGGCAGGTCATCCAATACGGCATCCTGCCGCAGTCGGCGCCCCTGCTGACCTCGTACACACTGCTGCTGTTCGAGGGCAACGTGCGCGGCGCGACCATCCTCGGCCTGGTCGGCGCCGGCGGCATCGGCCTCGAGCTGACGACCGCCATGCGCATGTACGACTACGGCCACCTCAGCGCCATCATCATCTGCATCATCGTGCTCGTCACGGCGATCGACCAGGGCAGCGCCCTCATCCGAAGGAGAATCACATGACCATCGCCGACATCGACCTCGTGCTCAGCGCCCCCGTCAACCTGCGCGACCTCGGCGGAATCCCGATCGACGGGGGAGTGCTGCGCGAAGGACTCGCGATCCGTACCGACGATCTCGCGTACGTCACGACCGAGATCGCTTCGCAGCTCGTGGCGGCAGGGCTCACCGCGATCATCGATCTGCGCTCGCCGCTGGAGGTGTCGGTGACCGGCCGTGGCCCGCTCGCCGACTACCCCGTGGCGTACCACCACCTGCCGCTGATCGCGGATGTCGGGCGCTCGATGGGCGAAGGGGCCACCGAGCTCAGCCACGATGCAATGGGCCAGATGTACCTGCGCATGGTCGAGGTCGCGGCTCCCCAGCTCGTCACCGCGCTGAACGTCATCGCATACGCTCCGGGGACCGCGGCCTTCCACTGCGCCGCCGGGCGCGATCGCACAGGTGTCGTGGCAGCGATGCTGCTGCTCGCGCTCGGTGCGGCGGATGACGACATCGTCGCCGACTACGCCCTCACCGGCAGCAACATGGTCGCGATCATGCAGCGCACCGCTCCCGTGATGGGGGCGATGTGGAAGGCCCTCGGATTCGATGCGGATGCCGTCGCCTCCACGTCATCCCTGCTCGAGGGGTCGATGGAGGTGTCGATGCGCGTGCTGCTCGACACCCTCCGCGAGCAGCACGGTGATGCGCTCGCACCGCTTCGCGCTGCGGGGCTGTCGGATGCGACGGTCGCCCGGCTGCGCGAGCGGGCGCTCGGGGCGTGACGATCGTGGAGGCGGATGCCGGGGCTGGTGCTGGTGCTGGTGCTGGCGCTGCCGACGGTGTTCCGGTTGCAGTCGGTGCCGCGTCGGACCCCGGTGTCGGTGTTCCGGTTGCAGTTGGTGCCGCGTCGCACCCCATGAACACGGCACAAAGTGCGACCGGAACTGCGGGCGCGATGGATGCCGGGGCTGCGGTTCGCCGCCGCCCCGGTCGCCCGCGTGATGAGGACATGGACGGTCAGATCGTCGCCGCGACGCTCGAGATCATCGATGCCGGCGAGGAGGTGACCGTGAGCCGCGTCGTCGCGCACAGCGGAGTGAGCCGCGCCGCGCTGTATCGGCGGTGGCCTTCGCTCACGACGCTGATCGCGGCGGCGCTCGACGTCGGGCGCACGATTCCGCCCGAGTACCCCGACGGCGCCGATCTACGAGAGGCGCTGGTCGACGGGTTCGGTCTCGGCGGCAGCAGCGTCGCGCTGGCGGTGTCCGGCTATTCGGAGGAGCGTTTCCGGCAGCGCATCCGTCTCGTCATGTCGGATCGCGCCCTGCAGAAGGCGTACTGGCAATCGCATGTGTCGCGGCGACGGGTTCCGTTGCTGAACGCGCTGCGCTCGGGCATCGCGCGCGGTGAACTGAGGGCCGACCTCGACGTCGAGGCGTGTTTCGATGCGATCGCCGGCACCGCGTACTACCAGATCGTCGTGCGCGGCGACCGGATGGACGACCCCGCGGTCGCCGCACGGCTGCGTGCCGCGGTCGACGTGATCTGGCGCGGGATGGCGGCCTGAGCCCCCATCCCGCTGATCCGATCCGCATTCGGCGCACATCTCCATGCTCAGATCACTGATGCAGGCCGATATCCACGGATCCGGCCTGCATCCGTGATTTGGGCCCGCATCTGCGTGGGCGAGCTCCTCGAGTGCGCCGTCGTGCGGCACCGCGCGCTGCGAAGGAGATCTCGCGCACCGAAGGAGCAATCCTCGGATGGACTCCTTCGGTGCGCGAGATCTCCTTCAGAGAGCGCGACCTGACCGGCAGCGCGCGCCGACCCGGGCCGTCAGCGGCGCTCGGGTGCGGGCTCCGTGCTCGGCACGACCTGAACCGTATCCGTCCGCACGCCGGGGTGGTCGCGCTCGAGCGCTGCACCTTCCATGTCGACGTTCGGGAGGATGCGGTCGAGCCACCGCGGCAGCCACCAGGCCGACCGGCCGAGCAGGTGCATGAGCGCCGGCATCAGCAGCATCCGCACGACGAAGGCGTCGAGCAGCACGCCGAAGGCGAGGCCGAAGCCGATCGAGCGGATGATGGTCGACTCAGAGAAGATGAACCCGCCGAACACCGACACCATGATGAGGGCTGCGGCGATGACGACCGAGCGGCCTGCGCGGAAGCCCTGCCCGACGGCATCCCTCGCCGAAGCTCCGTGCACGTACGCTTCGCGCATGCCCGAGGCGAGGAAGAGCTGATAGTCCATCGCGAGCCCGAACAGGATTCCGACGAGGATGACGGGCAGGAAGCTCAGGATCGGTCCCGGGCTGTCCAACCCGATGAGGTCGGCACCCCAGCCCCACTGGAACACGGCGACGATCAGGCCGTAGGTCGCGAACAGCGAGAGAACGAACCCGCCGGTGGCGATGATCGGCACGAGCAGAGAGCGGAACACGACGATCATGATGAGCAGCGAGAGCCCGACCACGACGACGAGGTAGAGGGGCAGGACGCCGGCTAGTGCCTCGGAGATGTCGATGTTGGTCGCAGCCTGCCCGGCGACGCCGAGCGTGATGCCCCCGTCGAGCTGGGGGAGGGCGCGGATGTCCTGCACGAGCTTCTCGGTCGACGCGCTGTTTGGGCCTTCGGCCGGCAGTACCTGGAACGCGAGCAGGGTGTTGTCGTCGGAGGTCGCGATCGGGGCGACGGCGACGACGTCATCCTGATCGGCGATCTTCTGGGCGACCTCGACCTGGGTGGCGAGAAGGTCGTCGTCGCTCACGGCGTCGTCGAGGGTGGCCGTGACGAGCAGCGGCCCGTTCGCGCCTTCGCCGAACTGCTCGTCGACGATGTGGAACGCGCGGTAGCTGGTCGAGTCCGAGGGCTCGCTCGCGCCGTCGGGCAGGCCGAGGCGCATCGACATCGAGGGGATCGCGACGATCAGCAGGGCGATGACGCTGACGAGCACGGTGACGATCGCGCGCAGCGTCGACATGCGTGTGACCGGCTTGCCCGCGGCGTGCGGCTGACCGATCGTGGCGCGGGCCTTGCCGCTGAGCAGGCGGGTGCCGACGAGTCCGAGAATGGCGGGGGCGAGGGTGATCGCGACGAGCACGGCGACGGCGACACAGACCGCACCGACGGTGCCCATGAGTCCGAGGAACGGCACGCCCGTCACGTTGAGGGCGAGCAGCGCGACGATGACCGTGGTGCCCGCGAACACGACCGCCGTGCCCGAGGTGCCGGTCGCGAGCCCGATGGATTCGCGAACCGGAACACCGTTGAGCAGTTGTTTGCGGTGTCGGTTGACGATGAAGAGCGAGTAGTCGATGCCGACGGCGAGGCCGAGCATGACACCGAGCACCGGGGTGACGGATGCCATGTCGACGACACCCGAGAAGGCGAGGGATGCGGTCACGCCGACACCCACGCCGACGACGGCGGTCACGATCGGCAGCGCGGCGCCGATGAGCGACCCGAGCATCACGATCAGCACGATCGCGGCGAACGCGAGACCGATGGCCTCACCGACGCCGAAGATCTCGGGCACGCCCTGCGCGATGTCTGTGCCGAAATCGACCTCGACGCCGTCGATCGGCGAGGAGTCGAAGTGCTCGATCGTGCCTTCCTTGACCTCTTCGGAGAGCTCGAGGCGAGGGTCTTCGAACGAGACGTTGACGATCGCGGTCGAGCCGTCGTCGGACACGACGCCGATTCCGTTCGTCAGATCGAGGAGCGTGGAGCCGAGGTCGACCTTCTCGGCATTGGCGTCGAGCTCGGCCCGCGACTCGTCGATCGTCTTCTGCTGGGCGTCGAGTTCGGCGAGCTGGGCGTTGAGTGCGGCGATCTGCGCGTCGAGTTCGGCGAGCTGGGCTGCGGGAGCACCGCCCGCCTCGGCCTGCGACCGAGCGGTGGTGAGCTGTTCGAGACCCGCATCGAGCTGGGTGCGCCCGTCATCGAGCTGCGTCTGACCGGCATCCAGCTGGGCGCGGCCGCCTTCGATCTGGTCCTTGCCGTCGGCGAGGTCCTGCGCCTGCACGGCCTGCTGCTGCTGTGCGTCGAACGGGTCGACGACCGAGGCGACGCCGTCGAGGTCCTCGGCGCTCTTGGCGAGCGCGGAGATGTCCTGCTTCTGCTGCTCGGTGAAGGCCGAGCCGTCGGTCGTCTGATAGACCACGGTGCCCGTGCCGCCTGCGGTGTCCGGCAGCTTCTCGGCGAGCTGGTCTGTCACGGCGCCCGAGGCGGTGCCGGGGATGTCGAAGCTGTTGCTCAGCGTGCCGCCGAGCGTGAGGAACGCGCCGACGCCGAGGCCGAGGATCACGATCCACGAGACGATCACCGTCCACGCCTTGCGCGCAGCGAGAGAACCCAGACGGTAGAGCAGTGAGGCCAAAACGATCTCCTTCAGACGAATAGATCATACGAGGCGTCTCGTCTAGAGTTCTGTGGTTATCCTGAACGAGTGGTGAACGAGCATCGAAGCGGGCCTGTGCGCAGCACTGCTGCCCGGGAGGCGATCCTCGACGCGACCTCCCGCCTGTTCCACAATCAGGGCTACGACCGTCTCACGATCGAGGGGATCGCGAAAGAGGCCGGCGTCGGCAAACAGACCATCTATCGGTGGTGGCCCTCGCGGGGCGCGTTGATCGGCGAGTGCCTCGCCGAGGGGCGCCTCATTCCCGTCGACTTCGTCGTGCCCGACACCGGAGACCTCGCCGCCGACGTCGAGACCTGGCTGCGCAGTGTGCTTTCGATCCTCGAGGCTCCTGAGGGCGGAGCGCTGCTGCGATCGCTCGTCGCCGCTGCCACCGAGGATGCCGGGGTCGGCGCTCACCTCGGCGACAGCCTCGGCGTCGAGAAGTACCTCACCGAGCGCATCCGCGGGGGCATCCGCGACGGACAGCTCGCCGATGACGCCCCGGTCGAGCAGCTCGGACGCGCCATCCTCGGAGCGATCATCGTCGAGTCGCTGGGGCGCGAGCACCACGACCCGGAGTCGATCGTGCAGCTGACCCGCTTCTTCTTCTCGCGCCAGCAGCGGTAGGCCCGGACGCAGTCGCCGGCGGCCGCGCGGTCATCGCGCCGAGACCGCTCTGACGCCACCGGTCTGCGCCTCCAGGCCCGAGCGGTGACCATGCGCGAAGGAGCCGGGATCCGCGCCGCGCCGCCGCCGCGAGTGCTTCGTCGCCATCTCGTCGACCGCGGCATCCACTCGGCTGCGACGAGAGGAGAGCACGAGCTCGGTCCCCGTGCCGCTCTCTTCGACAGCGGCGCGGCGACTCTGTTCTATTCGGTTCATGGCACCGACGGCGAAGCCCCGGATGAAGCCGCTGCGCGCTCGACGTTTCACCCCGTCGCGATGGCCGGTGTACAGATCTCGATGCTCGAGCCACCAGCTGCGCATCGCGACCATCGCCTGCACCTGCAGGCTGGCTGTCAGCGTCTGGACCTGCGTAACGTCGGATGCGTGCCCGACCAGGAGCAGGCCCGCGATCGGCGGATACTCGGCGAGCAGCGGACGCACGACGCCAAGAGCCCTGGCCACGCCGATGCCGATCTCGCGGAGATCCTTCGCATAGACGCCGCGGAACAGCACCTGCTCGGTGACGATCTGCTCCCGAGTCTGCCCCAGTCGGCCTCGTCGTTCATCGATCTGCGCCTGTTCGATGCCGTACTTCACGATGAGTCGTTCGGCGTGCTCGGTCAGAGCCTCGGCCTCTTCGGGTGTCGTGCTCTCGGCTTTGGCGAGCAGTTTCGCGATGAGGTCGAGTTTGGCTTCGGTCATGGCATCCCCCTTGGATCTGTGATGCCTCGAATCCTTCGCGGGGGTGCCTACATTCCGAGGCCGGATCCCGGGGTCTGTGAAGAAACCCAGATCAGGGATGCCGGTGCAGAAGCGGTTGCCGGTGCACGGCCGAGCACAGATTCGGACCCGCCCCCGACCCGCCGTGGCGAGGGCAGTGGCGAGGGCCGTGGCGAGGGCCGGGGTCGCCGGTGCGTCGGCCGTCGACTCAGAAGTCGTGCCCGGGGCCGGGGGGCGAAGTCGTGCCCGGGCCCGGGTCACGTACTCCGGACGACCTCAGCCGAGGATCAGCGTGATCACGGTCGCTCCGCCGCCACCGAGGATCAGTGCGATGATCACCGTCCACGCGACGATGCGGATGCGACGGTTGCGCTTCTCGCCGAGGTCGCCGTAGTCGTCGTCGGGCCGGCTGAGTTCGTTCATCGTCTCGTCTCGCTTCGCTCGCTCAACGACCGGTCAGCTGACCGGCTCCGTGACCGTCGGGCCGAAGGCGGCGGGCAGCGTGGCCTGCGAGCGCTCGCGGATCTCGGCGATCGGAACCGTGAAGACGTCCTGCACCTCGAGCTTGTCGCCCTCGGAGTCGGTCACGCCGATGCGCATCACCGGGTAGTCGCGTCCTTCGCAGAGCCCGCGGAACTTCACGTCGTCCTCGCGGGGAACCGTCACGATGACGCGACCGGTCGACTCGGAGAACAGTGCGGATGCGGCATCCACGCCGTCTCGTTCGATGATCTCGTTCAGCCAGACGCGTGCGCCGACGCCGAAGCGCGAGACGCCCTCGGCGAGAGCCTGCGCCAGGCCACCCTCAGACACGTCGTGTGCCGACGAGATCAGCCACTCGTCACGGGCAGCGCCCAGCAGACCCGCGAGGCGCTTCTCGCCTGCGAGGTCGACCTTCGGGGGCAGTCCGCCGAGGTGCTGGTGCACCGTCTCGGCCCATGCCGAACCCGAGAGCTCGGTCGAGGTCGTGCCGAGCAGGTAGATGTTCTGGCCCTCGTCCTGCCACCCAGAGGGGATGCGGCGCGAGACGTCGTCGATGATGCCGAGCACGCCGACGAGCGGGGTCGGGTGGATCGGCACGTCGCCGGTCTGGTTGTAGAACGAGACGTTGCCGCCGGTGACCGGGGTGCCGAGCTCGTAGCATCCGTCTGCGAGGCCGTCGACGGTCTGGCCGAACTGCCACATGACCTCGGGGTTCTCGGGAGAGCCGAAGTTCAGGCAGTCGGTGATCGCGGTCGGAACCGCTCCGGTGACGGCGACGTTGCGGTAGGCCTCGGCGAGGGCCAGCTGCGCGCCAGCGTACGGGTCGAGCTGGCAGTAGCGGCCGTTGGCGTCGGTCGAGATCGCGAAGCCCAGGCCCGACTCCTCGTCGACGCGGATCATGCCGGCGTCGTCGGGGAACGAGAGGGCCGTGTTGCCGAGCACGTAGTAGTCGTACTGGTTGGTGATCCAGCGGGTGTCGGCGAGGTTCGGCGAGGCGACCAGGTTCAGGAACTGCTCGCGCAGCACCTCGGGGTCATTCGAACGGGGGAGGTTCTCGGCGGCATCCGCCTGCAGCGCATCGATCCACGTCGGGTACGCGACGGGACGGTCGTAGACCGGGCCGTCGACCGCGACGGTCGAGGGGTCGACGTCGACGATGCGCTCGCCCTGCCAGTCGATGATGAGGCGGCCGTCGCCGGTGACCTCACCGAGCACCGACGTCTCGACGTCCCACTTCTCGACGACCGCGAGGAACGCGTCGAGCTTCTCGGGGGCGACGATCGCCATCATGCGCTCCTGCGACTCCGACATGAGGATCTCCTCAGCCGTGAGCGACGGGTCGCGCAGCAGGACGTTGTCGAGCGAGACCTTCATGCCGCTGTTGCCGTTGGCCGCGAGCTCGCTGGTCGCGCACGAGATCCCTGCAGCACCGAGGTCTTGGATGGCCTCGACGAGCTCGTCGCGGTACAGCTCGAGGCAGCACTCGATGAGCACCTTCTCGGCGAACGGGTCGCCCACCTGCACCGCGGGGCGCTTGGTGGGTCCGGTGCTGTCGAACGAGTCGGATGCCAGGATGCTGGCGCCGCCGATGCCGTCGCCACCCGTGCGGGCGCCGAACAGCACGACCTTGTTGCCGACGCCGGTGGCGTTCGCGAGCTTGAGGTCTTCGTGGCGGAGCACGCCGACCGCGAGCGCGTTGACGAGCGGGTTGGCCTGGTAGACGGAGTCGAAGACCGTCTCGCCGCCGATGTTCGGCAGTCCCAGGCAGTTGCCGTAGAAGCTGATGCCGCTGGTCACGCCGTGCACGACGCGGGCCGTGTCGGGGTGGTCGATCGCGCCGAAGCGCAGGGCGTCCATGACCGCGACCGGGCGTGCGCCCATCGAGATGATGTCGCGGACGATGCCGCCGACGCCGGTCGCGGCGCCCTGGAAAGGCTCGATGAACGAGGGGTGGTTGTGCGACTCGGCCTTGAAGGTGACGGCCCAGCCCTCGCCGACGTCGATGACGCCCGCGTTCTGGCCCATGCCCACCATCAGGCGCTCCTTCATCTCGTCGGAGACCTTCTGGCCGAAGCGGCGCAGGTAGTTCTTCGACGACTTGTACGAGCAGTGCTCCGACCACATGACGGAGTACATGGCCAGCTCGCCGGAGGTCGGGCGGCGGCCCAGGATCTCCCTGATGCGGGCGTACTCGTCGTCCTTGAGGCCCAGCGCTGCGTACGGCTGCTCCTTCTCCGGAGTCGCGGTGGCGTTCTCGACGGAGTCGGGGACGTGCTTGTGGGCAGGTGCAGGGGCGGTGGTCACGCGCACTCCTAGATGAGGGTCCGGCGGGGCACGGCCAGTCTACCGGGGGATGCCGTGGCCATCGGCCCGGGCGGATGACGGGGTCTACGTCAGGAGCGGCCCGAGCTCCCGCGCAGCCGCGACGAGGGAGAGGGCGATCGAGTCGGAGCTGTCGATCTGCCGGCGCGGACCCGAATAGGAGAGCGCTCCGGCGAGCGTGCCGGAGGCGTCGGTGATCGGCGCGGCCAGGCAGCCACGCTGACCGTCGCGGGCGCGGATCACCCCCTGCGAGCGGAGCTCGGTGACCAGGTCGCCGGCGACGGTCTCGCCGCGCACGACCAGGGGCAGCAGGCCGAGGGCGTAGCGGGTGGGCTCCTGCTGCAGACCCTGCCGATTCGAGAGGGGGAAGTCGGGATCCTCATCGGCGACGACGACCCGGTCGTCACGATAGAGCACGAGGTGGATGCCGCCCCTCGCGCTCGCCCTGGTGCGCTCGAGGACGTCCCGTGCGGCGCGCGGGATGCGCTCGACGCCGATGCTGCCGGCCAGCAGCGCCACCTTCGTGCCCAGGGCGAATCCGGTGAGATCCGGCGTCCGGACGAGGTATTCGTCCTGCACCAGCAGGTTGAGCAGGCGATAGGTGGTTGCGCGCGGTATTCCGAGCCGCTCGGCCAGCTGCCGCGCTGTGACGCCGGCACCCATCGCAGCGACGGCCTCCAGCATCGACAGCGCGCTGTGGATGGCGGCGGGCTGGCGGGCCGTGATCGATACCGCGTCGCCAGCCGTCATCCGTCGGCGTCCCCCGGTTCGCCCCCGTGTGCGCTACCGCCGCCGGTGCGGGCCACGCCGCCGAGCACGTGGGCGGCGACCGGCTCGTCGTAGCGCCCGACCTCGCCGAGAGGCGAGCGCCGGCGCCACCGGATCAGCACCGCCGCGATCAGGGCGAAGCCGAGGGCGAACCAGACCCCGGGGTTTCCCGCGGCCGCCTCCGCGACGAGATAGACCGTCAGGCATGCCGCAAGCGCCGCCGCCGCGCTGACGGCGGCGATGATGGAACCGACGGTGACCTCCCCGATACGGCGCAGGAACAGGGGAGCGGCGATGCAGACCAGCACGTAGGCGACGATGTAGCCCGCTGCCGAGATCAGCAGGACGGCCTTCATCGCGTCCCACGGTGACACGCCGGCCGCGACGATCACGATCGGTGCGAGGACGATCGGCGGGACCGCGACGACGACCGCGCCGATCGGAGTGCGGTGGCGCCCGTGCGTGCGGCCGAGCCGGGCGGGGAGGACACCGTCGCGGGCGAGCGCGAACACGATACGAGTGAGGGCGGTCGTCGAGGCGATCGCGCAGGCCAGACCCGAGGTGGCGATGCCGACGTCCGCCACGGCGGCCCATGCGGAGAGGCCGAAACGCGACGCGAGATCGTCGAGGAGCGCGACCGATGCCGTCCCCCCGATCGCGGCGGCTCCTGCGATCTGCGTGTAGGCGGCGATGAGGTAGAACACTCCGGCGACGCCGACGCTCCACACGATGGCGCGAGGGATGTTCTTCAGCGGCGAGCGGGATTCGACGCCGAGCGTCGCGGAGCTCTCGAACCCCACGAACGCGGTGATCGCGAGAACGGCACCGCCGGCGACGCCGGCCACGGAGATGCCGTCTGCCGAGAAGATCGCCGCCGGCTGGAGCGGTCCGATGTGCACGAGGAGCACGATCATCAGCAACAGGATCAGCGCGACGGAGACGAGTTCGACGACGAGCGCGACTCGGGATGAGAGGCGGATGCCGCGCACGAGAACGATCGCGAGCACCGCTGCTTCGGCGACGAGAGCGCCCAGGGCGATCGGCATCGCGGCGAGCTGAGGCCACAGTCGGGTCACGAGCATGGTCGCATAATGGGCGCCGCCCAGAAGAGCGAAGATCGAGATGAAGGCATACCCGACGAGGATCGCTGCACCGGTCGCGAGTCCGCCCGCCGCGCCGAGTCCGCGCGCCGCGTAGGTGTACAGCGAGCCGCTGGCGGCGAATCGACGAGTGAACTGGTTGATCGTCCGAGCGACCAGGAACGTGATGATCATGGCGAGGGCCATCACGAGGACGGTGGCGCCGCCCGCCAGGTCCGCCACCAGCAGCACCGCCATCGCCGAGGCGGCCGCTGGGGCGACGGCCGCGACCGATTGCGCGAGGACGTCGGCGAAACCCACGGTGTGTCTGTCCAGCCCGTGCAACGGTGAGCGCGCGGCGAACGAGCGCACGGTCTGCGGGCGCTCGATCGCCTCTTCCAGTGCAGACATGGGGCCTCCGCCTGTTGCGCGATGAACGCTGCTGCGCGATGGGAAGAGGCTACGAGCGATCGGTTGCAGGGACGCTTCAGTCGTGTTTCGCGCAGATCTCGCCCGAATGAGACAGCCCGTATTCGAGTGTCCCGTTCGCGGCGACCGCAGACGTCACTCCGGCGAGACGGGCGGGAAATCCCGCCGCGGCAGGGTGGGTGAACCGCTCCACTCCGCTTCTCTCAGAAGGGTTTGCACATGGTCCAGATTCAGCCCAGCGCCACCGAGGCCTCCCCGAAGAAGGTCCTGTCGGGATCGCTCGGTGCTACGGCGATCGTCTTCATGGTCGTCGCCGCCGCCTCGCCCCTGACTGTCATCGGCGGGTCGGCCCCACTCGGCATCCTGCTCGGCAACGGGTCGGGGTTCCCGGCGCTGTATGCGATCAGCGCCGTCGTTCTCGTGCTCTTCGCCGTCGGCGTCTCGGCGATGGCCAAGCACGTCCCCAACCCCGGGGCGTTCTTCACCTACGTCGGATATGGCCTCGGACGCTCGACCGGTCTCGCGTCCGCCTGGATCGCGATGCTCACGTATACGACGATCCAGGTGTCCGTGTACGGGTACATGGGCTACGTGCTGAGCTTCACATTCGAGGGGTTCGGCATCACGCTCCCATGGTGGCTGTACTCGATCGCCGTCGTCGCGCTCGTCGGGTTCCTCGGCTATCGCCACATCGATCTGTCCAGCAAGGTGCTCGGCGTCCTGCTCTGCGCCGAGGTCGGAATCGTCCTCCTTCTCGTTGCCGCGGTCGTGATCTCCGGCGGCCCCGAAGGTCTGAGCCTGGCGCCGTTCGAGCCGAAGAACGTCGCGAGCGGTTCCCCCGGCGTCGGCCTCATGATGGCGATCGCCGCCTTCATCGGGTTCGAGGCGACCGCCGTCTTCCGCAGCGAGGCGCGCGATCCCGACCGCACGATCCCCCGCGCCACCTATATGGCCGTGATCGGCGTCGGTGTGTTCTACACCCTCGCCTCATGGGGCCTCGTCATGGCGTGGGGTCCCTCGAACATCCTGGAGGAGGCCGCGGCCGACCCGGGAACGCTCATCCTCCGCACGATGTCGGCGTACCTCGGCCCCACCGGCGAGATCATCACGAACATCCTCCTCATCACCGCGATGTTCGCCTGCGTGCTGTCTTTCCACAACGTCGTCGCCCGTTACCAGTACTCCATGGCAGGCGCCGGCGTGCTGCCCGACCGGGTGGGCGCCGTGCACCCCCGGCACATGTCTCCGCACGTGTCCTCGCTCGTGCAGAGCATCACCGCGATCGTTCTCGTCGCGCTGTTCGCCGTTCTGCAGCTCGACCCGGTGCTGCAGGTGTTCACCTGGTTCGCCGGGGTCGCGACCGTGGCCATCGCCCTCCTGATGGCAGTCACCTCGATCGCGGTCATCGTCTACTTCGCGAGGACACGCAAGGACCGGAGGATCTGGAACACCGTGATCGCCCCCGTGCTCGGTTTCATCGGCCTGGTGCTCTCCGTGGTCATGATCGTCGTCTACTTCCCGATCATGGTCGGCGATACGGATGGCACAGGCGCGCCCGTGTTCGGCGCGGTCAGCTGGAGTCTGCTCGGGCTGGTGATCGTCTTCCCCCTCATCGGGTACGCCCAGGCCGCGTGGATCAGAGCCCGCAGGCCCGCGGCATACGCCAAGCTCACCGACGCCATCGCCGGCTGAGGCGCACCATGAGCGCGACCGACACACTCTCCCCCACCCCCTCGACGACAAGGACCGTCATGCCCCTGCCCCACGTGGATTTCCTCTATCTCTCCGAAGCCGACATGATCGCGGCCGGAGTGACCGATATGCACCAGTGCGTCGACACCATGGAGGAGATGTTCGCGCTGTTCGCCGCCGGCGACTACCGCATGACCGGTGAGAGCAACGATTCGCACGGCGCGATGATGACTTTCCCCGAGACGTCGCCGTTCCCGAA
Source organism: Microbacterium sp. Leaf320 (assembly GCF_001423485.1). Lineage (GTDB taxonomy): Bacteria > Actinomycetota > Actinomycetes > Actinomycetales > Microbacteriaceae > Microbacterium. The sequence goes on along the minus strand of NZ_LMOD01000002.1, from coordinate 347,952 downwards.
CATGCCGGTGCCCACTGAGGACCGACGGTTCATGGCGATGCCGGCGTACCTCGGCGGAGACTTCCAGACGACCGGCGTCAAGTGGTACGGATCCAACATCGCCAACCGCGAGAAGGGTCTGCCGCGGTCGATCCTCATGTTCACGCTCAACGACACCGACACCGGGGCACCACTCGCGTTCATGTCGGCGAACCTGCTGTCGGCATACCGGACCGGCGCCGTGCCGGGGGTCGGCGCGCGGCACTTCGCCCGCAAGGACTCGCGCGTCGCGGGGATCGCCGGGCCCGGCGTCATGGCACGCACGGTGCTCCTGGCCTTCATGGATGCGTGCCCGCTGATCGACACGCTGAAGATCAAGGGGCGAGGGGCGGAGAGCCTCGCGCGCTTCCAGGAGTGGGTGCGCGAGGAGTTCCCGACGATCACTACGATCGAGGTCGTCGACTCGATCGAGGACGTCGTCCGGGGGAGCGACCTGGTGAGCTTCTGCACCACGGGCACCGGTGCCGGCGGGTCGGAGAACTACCCCACGATCCAGCGGGAGTGGATCACGCCAGGGGCGTTCTTCGCGATGCCGTCCCTGTGCAACACCGACGACTCGCTGCTGGACAGCGACATCACGAAGGTCGTCGATGCGTACGGGTTGTACGAGACCTGGTACGAGGAGTTTCCGAAGCCGTCGTTCGAGCACATTCCGATGGTCGGGCAGAAGTGGATGGATCTCGTGAAGGCCGGGGAGCTCTCCCGTGACGAGCTCGTCGACATCGGCGACGTCGTCTCCGGAAAGCGGCCCGGTCGGCAGAGCGACGACGAGATCGTCATCATGTCGGTCGGCGGGATGCCGGTGGAGGACGTCGCGTGGGGGACGAAGGTGTACCGCAACGCCCTGGAGCGCGGCATCGGCCAGAAGCTGAACCTGTGGACCGAGCCGGCTCTCGCATGAGTGCGGCAGAGGTCATCCGGACCGTCGACGTCGCGGTGGTGGGTGCAGGCTCCATGGGATCGATGGCGCTGTGGCACCTCGCGAAATCGACGGGGCTGTCGGTGCTGGGCATCGAGCAGTACGGACCGGCGCACGGCCATGCAGCGTTCGCCGGTGAGTCGCGTCTGTTCCGTGCGGCGAACAAGGAGGGCGCGCTCTACACGGCAGCTGCTCTCGAGGCCAGGGCGCTGTGGACCGAGCTGGAGCGTGAGACCGGCCGCCAGCTGCTGCTGAAGACCGGCGTCCTCGCGGTCGCGCCGGAGGGACATCCGTTCCTCGAGTCCACGCAGCGATCGATCGTGGAGGGCGATCTGCCGCACCGGTTCCTCGATGCGGCGGAGCTCCGCCGGGAGTATCCGCAGTTCACCGTCGAGGACGGCGACATCGGGATCATCGACGTGCTCGGCGGCGGGTTGCGCTCAGAGCTGGCGGTGGCGGCCGCGCAGCGGGCCGCGATCAGGCGCGGGGCGGAGATCCTGTACAACACCCCGGTGCTCGGCATCGATGAGGGCGAGAGCGGTGTCGTGATCTCGACATCCGAGGGGATCATCCACGCGCAGAGGGTGATCGTGACGACCGGCGCGTGGACGACGAGGATCGTGCCGGAGCTGCGGGATCTGGTGAGCGCGATCGCCATCCCGCTCACGTGGTTCATGCCGGAGGACATCAGCCAGTTCGCCCCTGACCGCTTCCCCTGCTGGATGCGCGACCTGGACGGCGACCATGCCTTCGGCGTCCCCACGCTCGACGGCTACTCGGTCAAGATCGCCCCCACGACTCGTATCGACACGATCGAGGACCCCGACACAGAGCCCCGCGAACTGTCGCGTGCGGAACTGCGGAGCTGCACGGCGATCGCCACCCGGATGTTCCCCGGCATCCTGCCCGAGGTGGTCCGGTCGTCCATCCACCCGGAGTCGACGACGGCTGATCATGTCCCGATCCTCGACGTCTCCGAGTCGGGGCGGATCGTCATCGGAGCCGGGTTCTCCGGCAACGGCTTCAAGTTCTCGCCCGCCTACGGGCGAGTACTGGCGCAGCTCGCCGAGAGCGGGTCGAGTGCGCTGCAGCACCCCCTTTTCACGCTCGGTCACCACCGGCGCCGTGCTCAGGCGCGCGCCGACGATCTTGTCCTCGCAGACGACTATCCGGTCCTCCAGGGCCACTGACACGAAAGACGGAACCGTTGATCATCACCAGTGTGAAGAGCGGAAGCAAGTTCGAGACCCTCGCGAGCTACTCGCGGGCGGTCGCGATCGGCGACTGGATCTTCGTCTCGAACACCGCCGGCATCGACTACGAGACGAGGACCCTGCCGGACACGGCGGCAGAGCAGCTGCGCCTCGCGATCGCCACCGTCGCGCGGGCGCTCGCCGCCGTGGATTCATCGCTCTCCGATGTCGTCCGGATCCAGGTCTTCGTTCCCGATGCGTCCGATCAGGACGAGACGATCGAGGTGCTCGGCGAGGTGTTCCGCGGCATCGACCCGGCGCTCACCATGACGCGCAGCCCGCTCGCGGGCGAGTACAAGGCCGAGATCGAGGTGACGGCGCACCGCGGGGCGGGGGCGGCGCGGCGTACGCAGATCGGTCTGTGAGCACTCGGCGACTCGGGGCGCGGGGTCTCGGATGCGGTCAGGGCTGACCCGGTGAGCGGGCCTCGCCCGCGTCGGACAGGCGTCGCGAGAGGGCCGTCGCCGCGTCGCGCAGCTCGGACGGTCCGACGACGTGGAACGGGGCGTCGAAGCGCGCGATCGAGGCGAGGATGCCGGTCCACGACCAGGATCCGACCCTGACGCGGCACGAGTTCTCGTCGATCGGCTCGACGCTGCCGTCGCGTCCGATCCAGTGCGCGACCTCGCGGGCGGGCACCTCGAGCACGAGCTCGCCGATGCAGGGCCAGCGGTCGCCGGCATCCGACCCCTTCGCCCGCGCCGCGATGTAGGTCTGCGCGTCGGTGGCGGGCAACTCGCGCGGCGTGAAGGCGGGGCCGGTCGGGATGCGCGGGGTCATCCGATCGAGGCGGAAGGTGCGCCAGTCGTCGGCCTCGCGATCCCACGCGAGCAGGTACCAGCGTCCTTCGCGGGCGACGACGGCGTGCGGCTCGGTGCGCCGGGCCGGGCGGTCGTGGTCGCCGTAGTCGAAGCGCAGCACGTGCCGGTCGCGCACCGCGGCGCTGACGGCCTCGAGCACCGCGGGATCGACCCGGGTCTCGTTCTCGACGCCGGTGAAGCGGATGCCGTCGACCCGGTGGCGCAGGCGTGACGGCATCACCTGGCGCACGGTGGCGAGCGCACGAGCGGCGCCCTCGTCGATGTCGATCCCGGTGGCGGGCACGCTCTGCAAGGCGACCGCGATCGCCACTGCCTGCTCGTCGTCGAAGAGAAGGGGCGGGAGCTCGGAGCCCGCGGCCAACCGATATCCGCCGTCGGGACCCTTGATCGCGCTGATCCGGTAGCCGAGCTCGCGCAGGCGGTCGACGTCCCGGCGCACGGTTCGGGGCGTCACGTCGAGGCGGTCGGCGAGCACCTGTCCCGGCCAGTCGCGCTGCGTCTGCAGCAGCGAGAGCAGGGTGAGCATGCGCGAGGAGCTGCCGGTCATGACATTCATTCTGCGTCAGGTAGAGGACTGAAACTGTCCGCTTCTGCTGTGAATGTTGTTCATGACGGCACTCCGCCGCGCATCATTCGAGGAGACATCATGACCATCGCAACCACCACCCACCTCAACTTCCGCGGCACCGCTCGGCAGGCGCTCGAGTTCTACGGAACCGTGTTCGGCGGTGAGGTCACGCTCGCGACCTACGGCGACTTCGGGATGCCGGCCGGGGTCCCCGGCGCCGACAAGATCGTGTTCGGGCAGGTCGAGAACGCCGAGGGATTCCGGCTGATGGCATACGACATCCCCGGTGCGGATGACTCTGACGCGACCGCGGGCACCACCGCGCGGGAGAACGGGATGACGATCACCGACCGCTCCTTCTTCCAGTCGCTGCGCGCCGACTCGCTCGACGAGCTCACCGGATACTGGGACGCTCTCGCAGACGGCGCCTCGATCGTCGAGCCGCTCGCCGCGTCGGCGTGGTCGCCCGGGTTCGGGATGCTCACCGACCGCTTCGGCGTGACCTGGGTGCTCGACGTGCGGGCCGCCTACGCGGGCTGATCCGGTTGGCGGTCACGATTCAGCAGCGATGAAGGGGATCGGCGCGAACCGCGGGTTCGAGCACGATCCAACACGACCCTGCTGAATCGTGACGCGCGACCCCGGTCAGTTCTTGCCGGAGTTGCCGTTCGACTTGTCGGCCTTGTCGGCCTTGTCGGCCTTGTCGCCCTTGCCGGAGTTTCCGGAGTTACCGCTGTTGCCCGGGGTCGCCGCATCGGTGACCGCATCGACGGTCGTGTCGGCCGGTGCGGTGTCGGCGGGAACGGACGCCGTGCGGACGACGGCGCCCGACGCGGTGCGACCGATGTCTGTCGCCGGTGTCGTGAATGCGGCGAGTCCGACCACGAGCGCTCCGGTCGCAGCCAAACCGGCGGCTCCGGCGATCACGCGGTTGCGCGCGCGGTTGCGGGAGCCGGTGCTCGGTCGCGCGCCGGCGACGTCGGCTGCCGGGAGCACAGCCGTCGCATCGGTGGATGCCGAGCTCGCGCCGGTGAATGCCGGGTTCGCGGGGATGGATGCCTGGTTCGCCGGTCTCGACGGAGTCGCAGCTGCGATTGTCGCTGCCGCAGCATCCGACTCCGGCATCGCGATCGTCGCCTCTTCTGCGGGTGGACCTCCGGCGCCGGCGACGATGGCGGCAGCCGCGGCAGCGACGGCCACTCCGTCGCTGTTCGCGGCGTACCCGCGCAGCAGGCCGCGGGCGGCCCGGGCCACCTCGGTCGCGGTCGGGCGCTCTTCGGGCTCGAGCCGCGTCATGCGGGTCAGCAGGTCGCGCCACTCCGTCGGCACGGTCTCAGAGATCCTCGGCGGCTCCGCCAGGCGTGCGATCGCGGCGGCGCGGCCTGATGCGAGCGACGGATACCCGGGCTCGCCGGTGAGAGCCTCCAGCAGCACGAGGCCGAGCGCGAAGATATCGACCGGAAAGCCGGGGTCGAGATCGCGCAGCTGCTCGGGCGCCATGTAAGTGAGTGTGCCGAGCACGATTCCCGGTGTCGTGAGCCTCGTGTCCTCGATCGAGCAGGCGATGCCGAAGTCGGCGAGCTTCGCGGCCACCGGGCGGCCGGCGCGCCCGCGTGCGAGGAGCACGTTCGACGGTTTGATGTCGCGGTGCACGATCCCGGCGCCGTGCACGGCGGTCAGACCTTCGGCGAGGTCGCGGGCGATGCGGGCCACGTCGCGGGGAGGGAGAGGACCGGCTGCCATGCGCTCGGCCAGGGTCGGCCCGTCGACGAACTCCATCACCAGGTACTGCGGCCGACCGGGCACGAGCTGAGCGTCGTGCAACGTCACCAGCGATGGGTGGCTCAGCGACGCGAGCAGCGCCTTCTCGGTGTGTGCGCGCTCGATCGACGCCACGGGGCCTTCACCCTCGTGGATCATCTTGATCGCGACGGTGCGTCCGAGATGGGAGTCCTCGGCGCGGTAGACGGTCGCCATGCCGCCCTTGCCGACGCGGTCGTGCAGTACATATCGTCCATCGAGCAGTGCCGCCGTCGGCGACATCACTTCCAGCGCCATGGCTCGCTCCTCGGGTGCATCCGGGTCATGCATCAGACGACCGTATCGCTGTTCGCCGGCGGGATCATCGGGGTTGACGCGAGAGCGAAACGGTGGATGCGGAGCGGGCGAAAGCTGTCAAGGGGCTCTTTCGTGGGGGACGCAGCGGATATGAATGAGGGAGATCGAAAGGACTTCAGGCATGGCCGCAGGCGACATCGAGACGTTCCAACGTGACGGGATCTGGTTCAACCGCATCGAGGGCGAATCCCGCACATTGGCGTCGAGCTTCGAGACCGAAGACGAAGCCGTCCGAGTCGGGCGCGGAGCAGCCGCGGCACGACAGGTGCAGCACGCGGTGCGCACCGAAGAGGGCCCATCCGACACGGGCAACCTCCACGACTGGCATCCACGCGATCTCATGAACTGATGGGCGCGGTGCCCGGAGAGTCAGAACGACGGATGCTGCTGCAGGCGTGTCTCAACGGAGCGCGCGATGTCACAGAGCATCCCGGATTGAGCGCCGACCCGACGCTGGCCGCTGCGGATGCGGCGAGGGCGGTGGCGGCCGGTGCACAGGAGATCCATGTGCACCCGAAGGATGCAGAGGGCCGCGACACCCTGGATGCCGATGACGTCGCACGCTGGTTGCGCGCGCTGCGATCGTCGTGCCCGGGTGTGCCGGTCGGCGTCACCACCGGAGCGTGGACCGAGCCCGACGTCGAGAAGCGGGTGGCCGCCATCGCCGCGTGGACCGAGCTCCCCGACTACGCATCCGTGAACTGGCACGAGACGGGCGCCGATCGTGTGGCCGCATCGCTGCTGAGCCGAGGCGTCGGCGTCGAGGCGGGCATCTGGGACGCGACCGGTCTCGAGGCGTGGAGCACATCGCCGTCACGCGCGGAGTGCACGCGGGTGCTGATCGAGCTGCCCGACGAGGCCGCCGAGGTGGTGCGGCGTCATGCCGAGGGGCTGATCGCGCATGTCCGTCTCGACGAGCCGAGCATGCCGATCCTGCTCCATGGTGAAGAGCGCTCGGCCTGGCCGGCACTCACTCTCGCGGTCGAGCTGGGAGTCGACACCCGCATAGGGCTCGAAGACACCCTCACGCTGCCCGACGGACGGAGCGCGCCCGACAACGCGGCGCTGGTGCGGGCGGCATCCGCGTTCACATCCGCTTCCTGACGGTCGCAGGGCGCTGTCGGACACCAGGCGTCCGCCTAACGTTCACGCTCGCCTTTGGGCCGACAGGGCGGGGCGGAGCAACCACGCCTCGCCCGACATTCACCGAAACGTGAATCGCGAGACCACGGTGGGCGTCTTTAGGCTGGAGGCGTCCGCCGTGAACGCCGCGGGTAATACCGCCGTGAAAGATGCCGTGAAGGAGCCGCCGTGTCCGAGCCTCAGACGACCACCCCGTGGATGGCCCTCGCGTCCCGAGGCGCGGGTGCTCGCCGCGCGGCCCCTGTGGATGCCGCCGTTCGATGTCGGATTGCCGGCTGAGAGCCGCACGCCATGACTGACGACCGCGCGCACACCGACCCGCACCCCTTCGACTCCCGCACGAGGTTCGACCTCGATCGGCCGGAGAGCCGCAAGTGGAGCCTGCACCCCGGGCGCATCGGCGCCTGGGTCGCCGAGATGGACTTCGGCGTCGCGCCGGTGATCGCCCAGGCCATGCACCGCGCGATCGAGGAGGAGAACCTGGGATACCTGTCGCCGCCGCTGGCAGCCCGGTTGGGCGAGGCGACGGCGGAGTGGATGCGTGGTGAGTACGGCTGGAGCATCGACCCCGAGCGCGTGCATCCCGTGTCGGATGTCATGGCCGCTCTGCGCGTCGCGGTCGAAGAGTATGCGCCCGCCGGGTCGCCCGTGATCGTGCCGACTCCGGCATACATGCCGTTCCTGACATATCTTCCCGCGATCGGGCATCCGGTGATCGAGGTCCCCGGCGTCGGGGTCGACGGCCGCTGGCACCATGACCTGCAGCGCATCGACGAGGCGTTCGCTGCGGGTGCCCGTACCCTCGTGCTCTGCAACCCGCACAACCCGACCGGGACCGTGGTGGAGCGCTCCGAGCTCGAGGCGCTCGCAGAGATCGTCGAGCGGCATGGCGGTCGGGTGTTCGCGGATGAGATCCACGCGCCGCTGCGCTTCGACGGCCGCCCCTTCATCCCTTATGCATCGCTGTCGGATGCGACCGCCGCGCACACCGTCACCGGCACGAGTGCGTCGAAGGCCTGGAATATCCCCGGGCTCAAGACGGCGCAGCTGATCACGTCGAATGATGCGGACCAGGAGCTCTATCGCCGCTTCGGCTTCTCGGTGCAGCACGGCGCCGCGACGCTCGGAGTGGTCGCGTCGACCGCCGCGTACCGCGAGGGCAAGCCCTGGCTCGACGGAGTGCTCTCCTACCTCGACGGCTCACGCGAGCTCGTCGGATCGCTGGTCTCCGAGCACCTGCCCGGTGCGACGTATCGCTCACCGGAGGCGACGTACATCGGCTGGATCGACACGAGAGCCCTCGAGATCGACGGCCCGCCCGCCGCGTTCTTCCGTGAGCACGCGGGCGTCGTGCTCACGGAGGGCGCGCTGCTCGGGCACGGGTACGAGAACTTCGTGCGGGTCGTGTTCGCGACCCCGCGTCCGATCCTGCGCGAGGCGTTCGCCGCGATGGGAGATGCCGTTCGCGACCGCTGATCCACCTCCCCGGGGTCGGGCTCAAACCCGAGAAGATGCCGGGATGCCGAGTCGAGTCGCCGCCGCGGCGAACTCGACATCGAAGGTGAGGATGCTGGTGAGCGCGTCCCCGATCTCGACCGCCGTCGCGAGGTGCAGTGCGTCGAGTGTGCGCAGCCCGCTGTGCAGGTCGACGGCTCGCGTGAGGGTGTCGTCGGCGAGCGACACCAGTGCGACGCGGTCGAGGAGCTCCTGCGCGGCTTCGGAACTGACCGAGCGGCGGTCGGCCACGGCGTGCAGTTCCACCGCCAGCAGGCGCGATGAGACGAACGGCGCGCCGTCGGTGAAAGCCTGACGCACCGCATCGCTCCCGTCCTCCTCGATGAGTGCTTTGGCGGCTGCCGAGGTGTCGAGGTAGATCACAGGCGATCGCTCCGGAGGTCGTCGAGGATCTCGCGGGTCGTGCGGTCGCTGGTCGTCGCGGGGGTGCGGAGCGCGCCGGTCTTCGTCGGCAGAGAGACGCGGCCTGACGACACCAGCCTCTCCCAGGGGTTTTGCGTCGGGGGCGTCAGCTCGGCGATCGGGCGGCCCCGGTCAGTGATGGTGAGGCGCTCACCCGCGGCGACGCGAGCCAGGACCTTCGCGGTCTGCTGGTTCAGTTCGGTCTTCGTCACCGTGGCCATCTCCTGATTCTACGCTCGAACTAGTAGAAGTAGTAGAAGTTGGGCTGTCGAACGTGCTGCCATCATGCGCGCAGCCTCCGACATTCGTCCTCGTGTTCGGGACCGCTCGCGTGCGTGGTCGATTTCGCACCCGAAACAGCCGTTTCGGGTGCGCAACTGCCCCCGCACGAAGCCGCGCGTAGGCGCCGACCGGCAAGCAAGGTGCCGAGCGGCGGCTAACTCGAGACCGAGACCCGCTCGGTGAGCGCAGCGGCGATCCGCTCGACCGCCTCGACCATCACCGGTCGCGGCAGCGCGAACACGAAGCGCGTGTACCCGATGGCGGCCTCACCACACGCGGCACCATCCGTCATCGCGACTCCCGCGTTCTCACGGAACCATTCGCCGAGGTCCCCCGTCAACCCGGTCTCGCGGAAGTCGAGCAGGGCGATGTAGCTGCCCTCGGGCACGATCATCCGCACGCCGGCGAGCTTCTCGTCGACGAGCTGCGCCAGCATTCGCCGGTTGCCGTCGAGGTAGTCGACGACCTGATCGAGCCATTCGCCGCCCGCCGTGTAGGCCGCGGTGTTCGCGATGACTCCGAGGGTCGAGGTGCCGTGTCCCGGCCAGAATCCGAGGCGCTCCCAGAGCTCGGCATCCGTGTCGTTCGAGAGGATGACCTGCGCGCACTTGAGGCCCGCGAGGTTCCACGCCTTCGAGGCGGAGGTCGCGGTGAACGTGTGGCCTGCGGCGGCATCCGACACCGAGGCGTACGGGATGTGCCGTGCGGGGGCATAGATGATCGGCGCGTGGATCTCGTCGGCGAAGACGCGGCCGCCCGCATCCGTCACGACCGACTCGATGGCGAGCAGCTCGTCCCGCGTCGCGACCGTGCCGAGGGGGTTGTGCGGGTTGCAGAGCACCAGCATCTCGCCGCCGTCGCGGAACGCTTGCGCGACGGCATCCAGGTCCATGACCCAGCGCCCGTCGACCTCGATGCTCGGCACCTCGATGACCCGGCGGCCTCGCATCGGCGGCACCAGGAGGAACGGCATGTACGCGGGCGTCGGCACGATGATGGCCGAGCCGGGAGTGGTGAAGTGGTCGATCGCCAGCTCGAACGCGGCGATCACATCGGGCACGTGGTGAACCCGCTCGGGGGCGATCTCCCATCCGTACGAGTCCGAGTACCACCGGGCCGTCGCCGCCGAGAGGTCCTTCGCGAGCTTCTCGGGCAGGTAGCCGGTGACGCCCAGGTCGAGGGCATCCTTCACGGCGGTGGTGACGGCCGGGGCGAGTCCGAAGTCCATCTCGGCGACGAAAGCGCCGATCATGTCGGGGAACGTCGTCCATTTCAGGCTGCCCGCGTGGCGCAGGTCGTCTTGAGTGATCTGGTCGAACGTGCCGGAGGTCATGAAGAAAGTCTTTCATCCGGCGGCGGCACCGGGCCCGTCGCGCCGTCGCCCCGTCTCACTTCCGGGTGAAGGTCACCACACCGGCGGCATCCCGGGTCACGGTGCCCTCGTACACGGCGGGAGTCGGGTACGAGTCGCCGTCGGCGCGGAGAGTGAATCCCTTCGAGTACTCCACCACCCCATCGGTGCCGCTGACGCCGTAGCCGGGTTCGCGCAGCCACTCCACGGTCGACGGATCGACCAGCGGTCTGTCGTACTCCACCACCGAGGCGGGGCACGACGGGCCGGCGAGACGTTCGGCGACGCAGGCGGCCATGAGCTCGTCGATCTGCGCGTCGACGGCATCGGTCACGTCTGCTTCGACGTAGGCGACCACAGACACGTTCGCGGTGCTCACGTTCACGCGGTCGGGAAGGTCGGCGTCGGAGGGCTGATCGTCCATCGGCCACGCGACGGTGAACTCGTTCGTGCCGTCGGGGTCGAGCTGGGTGATGCCGGTGGGGTCGTCATAGGTGAACTCGTAGAGCGCGGGCAGCAGGAACGCCAGCTCCGCATCGGCGCTCATGGGGTACTCCATCTCGCCGTTGAGCACGAGTCGCCCCGGGGAGCCGACGTTGATCACGGCGAGCCGTTCGTCGCTCCAGGAGATCAGGCGCTCGCCATCGGTGTTCTTGACCTTGAAGGTCGCCGTCATCGGCTGATCGGGATCATCGAGCACGTACTCGACGATCGCCGTGACGGTGTGCTCGTCGCTGCCCTTGACGTCGACGACTTTCGCGTCAGACGGCAGGGCAGCGGATGCCGCGTAGAAGTCCTCGTCGATGAACTCGGCGGGGAAGTCGATGCTCGTCATCGCCGCAGCATCGGTGGACTCGCCGTTCTCGAGGTGGGCGAAGAACTCGTCGAGCACGGCGACACTCGCCTCGGTCGGCCCGTTCCCGCTGGTGTCGGCGGACGCGGTGCAACTCGCGAGCGCTGCGGCGCCGAGGGCTGCGAGGGCGAATGCGGCGAAGGCGCGAAAGCGCGGTGAAGGCATCAGGTCTCCGGTCGTCAGGTCGCGCAGCTCCCCCGCGCGATCAACGGTCCCAGGGTATCGGGATGCCGGCGTATGCCGTCAGGTCGCTCGCGGGGTGCGTGCGCACCGCACCGCGATGCGTGGCGGGGCGACTTCGGCATCCGAAACCGACGTCGCGCATGCACGACTGACCCCGCACGAGAGCACACACCGCCGCCACACCATTGAGCACCCACCCCGACCGTGCCAGGATTGCCCCGACTCGGCTCACCGGGGGCGGGGACGAAGGGATTCTCATGCAGCTGGCGATGATCGGACTCGGCCGGATGGGTGCCAACATCGTGCGCCGCCTCATGCGGGCGGGGCACGAGTGCGTGGTCTACGACGTGAACGCGGATGCCGTGCAGGCGCTGGTCGCCGAGGGAGCCACAGGTGCCGACAGCATGGCCGACCTGGCGTCGAAGCTCGAGGCGCCGCGGGCCGTGTGGATGATGGTGCCCGCCTCGCTCACGGGCATGGTCGCCGATCAGGTCGCGGAGGTGCTCGACGAGGGCGACATCCTGATCGACGGCGGCAACTCGAACTACCGCGACGACGTGCGCCGGGCGAAGGCGTTCCGTGAGCGCGGTATCCACTACGTCGACGTCGGCACGAGCGGCGGCGTCTTCGGGCTCGACCGCGGATACTGCCTGATGGTCGGCGGACCGGATGAGGCCGTTCAGCGCATCGAGCCGGTGCTGCGCACGATCGCCCCGGGTGTCGGCGAGATCGAGCGCACGCCGGGCCGCACCGGAGACCTCACCCCCGAGGAGCAGGGCTACCTGCACTGCGGACCGTCGGGTGCGGGGCACTTCGTGAAGATGGTGCACAACGGCATCGAGTACGGCATCATGGCGTCGATCGCCGAGGGGCTGAACCTGCTGCACAACGCGGATGCCGGGGTGCGCGAGGCCGAGCACTCGGCGGAGATCGCTCCGCTGGAAGAGCCGGAGTTCTACCAGTTCCCGATCGACACGTCGAAGGTCGCCGAGCTGTGGCGCCGGGGGTCGGTGATCTCGTCGTGGCTGCTCGACCTGACCGCTGCCGCGCTCGCCGACAACCCGCAGCTCGACGGTCTGGCCGGCCGGGTCTCCGACTCGGGCGAGGGACGCTGGACGGTCAAGGCCGCCGTCGATGTCGGCGTGCCCGTGCCGGTGCTCGCGGCGTCGCTGTTCGAGCGCTTCGCCTCACGCGATGAAGACAAGTTCGCCAACCAGGTGCTGTCGGCGATGCGTCTGCAGTTCGGCGGACATCAGGAGTTGCCGGCCGGAGATGTGCTCGAGGCCGGATCGCGGAAGGCGGATTCCGACAGTGCCTGATCGCGTTCTCGCGGATCGTCGAGCGGGGCCGACGCAGGTTCACGTTCACAACTCCGGAAGAAGCGGGTGCGTCCGCCGACTCGGCCCCGGAATCCCGGGGGACCGATGCGTCGGCCCGCTCGTTCTTCCGGAGTTGTGAACAGGCAGAACTGCCGCCGTCCGCCCGAACCGAAGCCCTCGACCCCAGAAAGGCATCCGATGACCGCCGCCACACGTCGAGCCACCCCGCACGACGCCGCCCGTCTCGCCGAACTCCTGCACGCCTTCAACACGGAGTTCGACACCGAGACTCCGGGGGTCGAGGTGCTCGCCGAGCGGTTGCGCACGCTGCTGGGCGGAACCTCCACTTTCGCAGTGCTCGGCGGCGATCCTGCGGTCGGTCTCGCGCTCGTGACCCTGCGTCCGAACGTGTGGTCGGACGGACCGGTCGCGCTGCTCGACGAGATGTACGTCGAGCCCGCTCACCGCGGGGGTGGCGTCGGGGGCGCGATCCTCCGGCACATGGTCGAGATCTGCCGGGAACTCGGCGTCGCGGCGATCGAGATCAACGTCGATGAATCGGATGCCGCGGCGATGCGCTTCTACGAACGACACGGGTTCAGTGGCGTCGACCCCGATTCCGGAGAGCGGGCGTTCTACTTCTACAGGTCGCTCGAGGTCGGCGCCTAGCTGCCGGGGCTAGAGGTGCCGCGCACCCCGGTGGCTATCCTGACGCCATGGATCCTTTCCTCACCATCGTCCTCTTCTACGTCGCCGGGTTCCTGATCGGCATCCTGATCCTGTGGCTCGTGATCTACACGGCCGTGCGGTCGGCCTTGACGTCGCATCGTCAGGCGCTGGCGGAAGAGGGACGACCGGCGCAGCGCTACTCCGGGCGCTGACGAATGGTCTCTGTCATGACCCTCTCGGGGTCGGACGCGGCAGGGCTCGACCGCGAGATCCTCGAGGCCTGGGCTGAGGTCTTCGGCCCGGTGGAGGATGCCGATGACTGGCGAGTGTCCGTCTGGGATCGGCATCGGTCTCGCCCTGGCTTCCGTCTGGTCGTCGCCCGAGAGGACGACAGGTTGCAGGGGTTCGCGTGGGGATACACCGGCGAGCGCGGACAGTATTGGACTGACTTCATCGCACGCGAGATCGGCCCGGGCATCGACGAATGGATCGGTGGTCACTTCGAGTTCGTCGAGCTCGCGGTGATGCCCCATGCACGCCGCCGCGGAATCGGGCGACGATTGCACGATGCGCTTCTGGCCGATCTGCCGCACGAGCGGGCGCTGCTCTCGACGTCGGCTCACACGGAGGATCCGGGGGCGCGGCTCTACTCGTCACGAGGCTGGGTCACCCTCGCGACTTATGGGGCGAACCGGCAAGTCATGGGACGTCTGTCGGGTGGCGTTGAAGGAGTGGCTACGGGCTGACTTCAGGCGTTCCGTCACGCCGTCGGGCGCTCCCAGCCCACCCAGCCCACCCAGTCCGGCCGGTCCACGATGCAGAACCGGTTGCCCTCGGGGTCCTCCATGATCACGTAGTCGGCATGGTCCGGCAGGTTGTCCCAGTGCACCTCGCGAGCGCCGAGTTCGGTGAGGCGTCGCACCTCGGCATCCTGATCCTCGGCATAGATGTCGAGGTGGATTCGCGGCGGCAGCACCCGCTCGGAGTGGTGAGCGTCGAGGGCGATGCAGGGAGCGTCGGCATCGCGCGGCTTGAGCACGACCCAGTCATCGGATGCCGGGTCTCGCTCGACATAGTCGAGGGCCGCCTGCCAGAAGCGGGACTGCGCCGGGAGGTCGTTCACGCGGATCACGATCGACACGATCTTCAACATGCGGGTCAGGTTAGGGCGACTGACACGTGCTGAACAGGGGCTTGAACTGGATCACGGACGCAGTGGAGATCGCGGCGACGAGCAATCAGCCGTCGGTGCTCCCTGGCAAGCTGTCCACATACTTCTTCACCTCTTGAGCGATCGAATCGATGAGTTCGCTCATCTCGCTCGACGGCTGCTCTCGGTGTTCGACCTCGTTGAAGGAGTCCAGGAGGCGGAGGGTGAGGGCTTCCTTCGCACGTGGCCGGTCGATTCGTTCACTCAGCTCGAAGGCGAGGACGTCGAAGTCGCGCTCGCTGGATCGAGGCACTGTGGCACGCGCTCGTCCGAGCTGCGGGTCGTCGCCCGTCAGATGCAGATGCGCCCGCAATTCCGGATCGAACCCTGTGCCACCTACGTGAACGATCTCTCCCGTGGCGGAGTCGAGCCAGACGTACAGCCACGACCCACTGGGACGTACGTGACCGCCCCGAACGGAGATGACGCGAGGCTGGCTGGAGGGCATGCATTCACGATATTCGCCGTGGCCTCCTCGGCGACAGCACGGTTACCTCAGCGGCGGCCCGTCGGTACTCTGAGTCCCACCCCGTACCACCCACCGCCCGCATCGAAGGAGATCGGCGAGATGAGACCACTGCGCTACTCGATCAACGTCACGCTCGACGGGTGCGTGCATCACGAGGCGGGGGTCGCTCCCGATGAGGAGCTGATGCGCTTCTGGACCGCCGAGATGGAACGAGCGGATGCCGTTATCTACGGTCGAACGACCTACGAGATGATGGAGGGCGCGTGGCGTCGCCCCGCATCCGGAGTTTGGCCCGACTGGATGAGCGAGTGGGAGATCCCGTTCGCCGAGGCCATCGACCGCGTGCCGAAGCATGTCGTGTCGAGCACGCTCGAAGCCGTCGACTGGAACGCCGAGCTCATCCGAAGCGACCTGTCCGAGACGGTCCGCCAGCTGAAGCAGCAGCCGGGCGAGGGGCTGTCGGTCGGCGGCGTGACGCTGCCGCTGGCATTGACCGAGCTGGGGCTGATCGACGAGTACATCTTCGTCGTTCATCCACTCGTTGCCGGGCACGGGCCGCGGTTGCTCGACGGGCTGAACGGACCGCTCGAGCTCGTCGTCGTGGATCGTCGAGAGTTCGCCTCTGGAGCCGTGGCCGTCACATACCGTCCGCTGAGGTGACCGGAGCTGCGGGCGCCTGAGGGCTCCGCGATCTGCGGCCCATCCACAGTGCGGTGAAGCCCGCGTAGGCGCCGAATACCGCCGTGGAGCCGAGCACCAGGATCCACGGGCCCAGCCCGTTCGGGTAGAGCAAGCTCATATAGATCAGGAACAGGGCGCTGCCCAAGGCGCCACCGAGACCGGCTCCGACGCTGATCTTCTTGCGATCCGCTGGCGCGCCATCGGTGGTCGCCGAGACGCGCTTGCCGATGTACGCGCCGAAGGCTGAGGTCAGTCCGGATGCGGCGCCGGTGACGACAGTCGGCACCACGATGAGCAGGGCCAGCCAGTACCAATTGATCCAGTGTTGGTCGTTCGCGGGGCCGAGCGAGTCGGTGACGTAGGGCACGCCGTGGATGATCAGCATCGTCACGATGAAGAACACGAGTCCGAACACCGTGAGGGCGAGGGTCAACATGCCCATGCTCAACGGCCCTCGTGTCTCCCTCATCCCGCGACTCTATCCAAGCTGCGCAGCCACTCACGTCGTTGAGCGGAGCCCGCGGTTGTTCCCCCTCGGTCGTTGAGCAATGACCGCGAAGCGGCCCGAGACGAAACGCGCCACCCGCTGCCTCGGTAGCCTGAACTAATGCCCCGTCCCCGAAGTGAAGCCGCGCGCCAGTCCGTGCTCGAGGCCATGCGCGCTGCCGTCGTGGCCAGCACCTACGAAGCGGTGACCATCGAGGGGCTTGCCGAGACAGCGGGAGTCGCCAAGCAGACGATCTACCGGTGGTGGCCGTCGAAGGCGGCGATCCTCGGCGAGGCGCTGCTTGAGGGGGATCTGCCAGGGGCGGATCCCGCAGTCGCGATGAGCGGTGACATCCGGGCCGACCTGCACGCATGGTTCTCCGCGATGTCCGCCGGGCTGGCGAAGCCCGAGGGCGTCGCGCTCGCCCGAGCGCTGATCGCGGTGACCGCCACCGACCACGAACTCGGCCTGGCGCTCAACGAGCGTCTCGCGGCGCCGATCCGCTCGTGGGTCGCCGAACGGATCGCGCGCGGACAGTCGGCCGGCGAGATCCGGGCCGACGTGGATGCTGACGCCATCGCCGACCAGCTCATCGCCATGGCCTCGTACGCCGCGCTGATCGGTCAGCCCTTGAGCGCAGAGCGCGTCGAAGAGGCGGTGACGCGGCTGCTGCGGGGGATCGCTCAGTAGGGCACGTCTGGTCGGGTGAGACCGACGGTGGATACCCTTGCGACGGACACTCACCGCTGAGGACTGGAGCAGGCAATGGTCATCGTTGACATCACGGTCGTTCCGGTGTCGACGGAACGCAAGGCCGCATATCTGGACTTCTCGAAGCGGATGGCGGAGGTCTACCGCGATCACGGTGCGATCAGCGTCGTGGACTACTGGCAGTCGAGTGATGCGGCCGACCAGGGTGACTTCCACGCAGACGGGGCGTCGTACGAATCGGGCGAGCTCAAGAGCATCGCTGAGCTCGCAGGAACGAACGCCGAGGAATCCGTCGTGGTCACGGTGACGACCTGGCCGTCGCGCGAGGCGCGTGACCGCGGAACCGCTGCCGTCACGAGTGATCCCCGCGTTCTCGAGACGCTCGATGAAGACCCCGTCTTCGATGGAGGCCGCGTGATCGGCGACAGCTTCGAGATCGCGATGAGCGTTCAGCAGGAAGAGTGAGGGGCTCCGGTCACGGGGTGCAATAGGCGAGCATCGCGTCGGTCGCCGTGCGCATCTCTGTCGTCGCCGCGTCCAGGCCCGTGATGTCACCCGCGATGGCCTTCTCGCCCTCGGCGGCGAACGCGTCGATGCTCGTCGTCCACGAGTCGCGGAGCGTGACGAAATCCTCGGGTCCGTCGACTCCGCGGATGTTCTCCGCGACGTTTCTGACCTCGTCGAGAGCCGCCTGCGCTGCTTCGGGAGTCGGCGAGGTCACGCTGCCGATCACACCGGTCACCTGCGCGGCCTGAGCGGCCACCTGGCCGCAGGCCGCGGTGGTCGACGCCTGCGAGCATCCGGACAGCAGGAGGATGCCGACGGCGAGCGTCGCGAGCGCGGGGAGCTTCTTCATAGGGCCAGGGTAGGCGGGGCAGATGTGAGGTCTACGTCGAGGCCCGGGCGGGGCCGACAAAGGTCACGGGCTTGCCGGCTGCGCGCGCACAGTCGATCTCCCGCGTCGTGGACTCGCCGAAGCGCTCGCCGCGGTTTACCACCACGACACGATCGGCCACATCGATCTTGCGCAGGTGCAGCTCGTCGAGCGCGGCCTTCTGATCGGCGGTGATCGCGAAGTCGATCTCGCCGGGCATCAGGACGATGACGCCAGCGAGCGTCAGGCTTCGGCTCACCGCTCGCATCTCTTCGGCGAACCGCATTGAGCCGCAGATGCAGACGGTTTCAGGACGGTCGGGCACGAGTTCAGTCTTTCACTGGCTAGCGAGTTTGGACTTGCAGTACTCAAGTGTGAGAGAGGAGGTGTTGCGGCGGGCCCGATGTCCGGGGTCGAAAGTACGATGACAGTGTGCATGTTGAGAATGAGCAGAACCCGCCCGCGTTCACTGTCGCGGAGATCTGCGCTGGAGCGGGTGGGCAGTCTCTAGGACTGCACAAGGCAGGTTTTCGGCACGTCGTTGCTGTCGAGTTGGACGAGACAGCAGCCGAAACGCTTAGGCAGAACCTTGGTGCGCCCGTTGTCGTCGGAGATGTGGCGGATCCGAAGGTGTGGGAGCCGGCCAATTACGCCGATGTGACCCTGCTCGCTGGTGGCGTTCCATGCCCTCCGTTCTCCGCAGCCGGGAAGCAGCTCGGAACCTCAGACGAGCGAGACCTCTTCGCATGGGCGATCGAGCAGATTCCGGTGATCCGTCCTCGGGCGGTGATGCTCGAAAACGTTCGTGGCTTGTCAGCTCCGCGTTTTGCTGCGTATCGGCAGCGTGTTCTTGATCGTCTCGAAGACTTCGGTTTTGTCGGGGAGTGGAAACTGCTCAATGCTTCCGACTTCGGGGTACCTCAGTTGCGGCCAAGGTTCGTCCTGATTGCCATGGCTGCAGAAGACATGAAGTACTTCCGTTGGCCCGAGCCGGACGGCCGCGCGCGCACTACGGTCGGCGACGCACTGTTTCCGCTCATGGCCTCAGCGGGGTGGCCTCACGCCGAAGAGTGGCGTCGACTCGCTAACGACATCGGCCCGACGCTCGTCGGAGGCAGCAAGAAGCATGGAGGTGCTGACCTCGGTCCGACCCGCGCGAAAGCGGGCTGGGCGAAGCTCAGCGTCGATGGCCGCGGCGTTGCCGACGCTGCACCTGGCCCTGACGCTCTACCGCCTAGCCAGGTTATGCCGAGGCTCACGATCGAGATGACGGCGCGCGTTCAGGGCTGGCGCGAAGAAGACAACTATTCGTTCTCGGGTCGGAAGACCTCGCAGTACCGCCAGATCGGCAACGCATTCCCCCCACCGGTCGCTCAAGCGATCGGTGAGAGTATCCGCGCGGCTCTGCTTCGAGAGGGCGCACCTCGCACCGACATTGCCGACCAGACGGACCTTCACGATCCTGTCTACAGGGCACTGTCTCGAAGCGAGCAGCCACTCAGCCTCGACGAGCTCGTCGCCGCATACAACGACGGCAGCGTGGCGGCGGTGCAGCAGCGGCTTGCTGCCTTGCAGCGTGATTTCGAGCTCGTGATCGTTGAAGATCAGGGAGTGGATCGCTACCAGCTGGGTGAGTTCCGAGGGTTCACCGGGCAAGCCGACCACTGGCGTCACGGCGTGATCGCTCGGGAGCGCAACAAGATCAGCTGAACCGGCTCACTGAGCTTGGCTTTCGAAGGAACGCAACGGGGGAACATGTGAATCAACGAGCGCTGCTATCGCAAGCTAGGGCCGACTTTCATCAGGAGTTGGTGCTCAACCGAACTCTCGTAGTAGATGAAAAGGGCGTTGCGTCCAATGCCGATTCAGGCCAGCGGTTCTCCCGCGAAGCCGCACTGAGAATTGCGCAAAGCCTTGGGGCGGGAATGGGCGGAGTGAAGCTCGACGGCCAACGCGCAGGTAGCCAGTTCGAAACGGCGGTCCGCAACTTCGTGGCGCGAGCGATGCCGCATCTCGGAGGGCTCAGGCCCGGCAACTGGGCGGTGGAGAACGTTGGCGGGTCGAGAAGCGGGTATCAGCTCGCTCAGTTCGAGCCGTACCGTCACCTCGACGAACTGGCCCGGCAGATCAAGGCGAGTCCGATTCTCGCAAGCGTGCTTGGCAACTCCTACGACGTTTCCCCTGACGTGATCGTCGTTCGTCTTCCAGTACCGGACTCAGCGATCAACGCTGATCGCATCATCGTCGATGACGAGCATGGACGTTACTCGCCCATCCGTCAGGCCAACCAGAGCCACGCAATCGTCCACGCGGTGATCTCGTGCAAGTGGACGCTTCGCTCCGACCGTGCCCAGAATGCGCGAACCGAGGCACTTGGCCTAATTCGCAACAGAAAGGGCCGCGCCCCTCACATCGTTGTCGTGACAGGAGAGCCGTCTCCCTCGAGGCTCGCTTCACTTGCCTTGGGGACGGGTGATCTCGACACGGTCTACCACTTCGCGTTGCCGGAGCTCGTAGAGGCGACCAAGTTAAGCGACAACGATGAAGCGCAGCAGACGCTTCAAACTCTCATCACCGGCAAGCGTCTCCGAGACATCGCCGACCTTCCCCTTGACCTGACGATCTAGCGCGTCAGGAGGCTGGCGCTCGACGGACCTGTCGTGCGTAGAGTGAAACGCCCCTGCCGTTCGGATCGGCAGGGGCGTAGTCATCGAGGTGCTTACTGCACCGACCATCCACCATCGGATGCCAGCACGGCACCGTTGATGTTCACGGCGTCGTCCGACAACAGGAAGGTGATCGACGCGGCGAGGTGCTCGGCGGTCGCGACCGTCGGGATCGCCTGCTGGAACGGGGCCAGGCGGCCGGAGCCGTACTCCGACATGTTCGGGGGCATCGGGATGCCGGTGGCGACGCCGCCCGGTGCGACGGAGTTCACGCGGATGTGCTCCTACCGCACACCTCCCAGCGGGTGTCCCATCGGGGCCGTGGCCTCGTTGTTAGGCGCCGCGAGCTTCCCGAATCATCGCTCCTAACTCGTCCGGAGTGATCCAGTTTCCACGGTGGCACATCCTGTGGCAGTTGGCGCAAAGGAGAACGAGCTCCTTTAACGAAGAGTGGGTACTCCCGGAGGCATGGAGTGGGGTTCGATGGTGCACCTCGATGTAGCGATCCCCCCGCGACCCGTAGAAGGCGCTGAAGTCAAACTGGCAGATCTCGCATTCCAGTGAGCCCCTCGACTTGAGGGCGTCGCTTATTTTCGCCTCGCGCAGTCTTGAGCTGCGCTCGCGCCTGCGGCCCAAGTACTCAACTACCCCGCCCTCATCGAAGGAGAGGTTATCGACATCGGTCGACCAATCTTGCGGTAGCGCCAGGTTCTCAAGAAGAAGGCGTCGCACCTCTGCTGCAGCCGCCTGCATACCGTTGACATCGCGTCGGAATGCGGCAAGAACGCCGGCGTCTCGCAACGCGCCTCGAGTCGCCTTGCCCTGGTATGAGGGGTCGGAAGTAGCGAGATCGAATGTCTTTCGCTGAATCGACCAGGGCGAACGAAAGTCATCCGGCAGCACCTTGCCAGGGTGGAGTGTGCCCTGTCGAAGCAACTGAGACAGCTCTTCCGCTGCAGGGTTGTTCGCGCGTACAGCAGACCAATGGTTGCGGCTTACGAGGTCAGCGGCGAGGAGCAGTTCGTCGTGCAGCCAGCCGATTCTCTGCGCCATGATCTTTGCGGCCTCCTGATCCCGATCAGAATCCCAGTATTACGCACACAGAGGACGCGTTGAACACGAAGAACGCCCCTGCCGTTCGGGTCGGCAGGGGCGTGGTCATCGAGGCGCTTACTGCACCGACCATCCCCCGTCAGATGCCAGCACAGCACCGTTGATGTTCACGGCGTCGTCCGACAACAGGAACGTGATCGACGCGGCGAGGTGCTCGGCGGTCGCGACCGTCGGGATCGACTGCTGGAACGGAGCCAGGCGACCGGAGCCGTACTCCGACATGTTCGGGGGCATCGGGATGCCGGTGGCGACGCCGCCCGGAGCGACGGAATTCACGCGGATGCCCTTCGGCCCGTACATGAATGCCGCGGACTTCGTGACGCCGATGATGCCGTGCTTGCTGGCCGTGTAGGCATTGCCTGACGAGTTGCCGCGCAGGCCCGCTTCGCTCGAGACGTTGAGGATCGAGCCGCGGCCGGCCTTCTCCATGATCGGCAGCACCGCGCGCATGAGCTTGAACGGGGCCGTGAGGTTGATGGCGATGACGCGGTCCCAGACCGCATCCGTCGTCTCGCCTGCGGGCGAGAAATCGTCGTTGATGCCGGCGACGTTCGCGAGGGCATCGATGCGGTCGCCCGCGGCGGCGATGACGGCGTCGATCGCGTCCTGCTTGGTGAGGTCTCCGGCGACGGTGGTGATGTCGGCATCCGGCAGCTCGGCCTTCAGGGCGTCGAGCTTGTCGGCGGCGATGTCGGAGGCGATCACGCGTCCGCCTTCGCGGGCGATGCGGGATGCGGTGGCCTTGCCGATTCCGGATGCTGCGCCCGTGACGATCACGGTCTTGCCGGCGAAACGTCCGGTGGTGGGCTTCTCGGTCCAGCCCTCGGACTCGTCAGCCTCGGGGATATCGCCGCCGTTGGCAGCGCGCACGAGGTCGTCGACGACCGACTGCGGGAGGGCGCCCTGGCTCATCGCGACGAGCTGCTGCAGCGGCAGCCCGAGCACGGGGGTGAGGAGCTCGGGGTCAGCGCCCGTCTGCTCGAAGAGTGCGCGGATGAGTGGCCCGCCGGTCGGGTCGTTCATCCAGTCGCCGATGGTGGAGTGTGCGGTGAGGGCCATGGTGGAGCTCCTTGAGGCTTGGGTTTCGCAACGGTGCGTCTATTTATGGGAGAGTTTACGCGCGTGTTCAGATGTTGGCTGCACCTAGCGGTCGGTCGATGCGTCGGCTTCATCTTGACGGTGTGTGCCACCCGGCCGGTACGTGGGTCGTTCTCCGCCAGGACTGGGAATTCCTAGGTCTGTAGACGTCGACGCGCGAAGGAAACTCGTCGCTGAATGTCAGACATCGTGAACTTCCCGTCGAATGCCAGCGCGAGACGCTAAGACCGTCGCTGGCGGCGCATCGACCCCGCGAGTCGAGGCTCGGGGACACGTCCCGACCGGTAGCTGCAGCGCGCAGCCGACATGACGTATCTGCCGATTGAGCGGCATCTATTTGGCGACTCAGAGATTGGGGCAGAAAAAGCCCCAGGACCCACACTTTCTTGTCAGGGCGCTTCTCGCGAGCAGGAGAACCGCGCCGCGCACGAGATGCCGACGTAGCGCATGGTCTCCGGGCGAGCAGAGCGCGGCAATCTTCCCGCATCAGAATCGAAGTGAGACCTCGGCTCGGCTGGACATCGAGGCCGCGGCGGTGCTTGAGTGACGAGCAGCGGGAGGAGTTTCTGGCTAAGATCGCGACTGAAAGATCGGACTCCTTAAGCAGCAAGTGAGGTACGGAGTTGTCAACACTCGCGCAGGCGAAGGACCAGGGCCCGCCTGATCAACGAACAGGCTGGCTCCGCGTCGCCTGTCTAGTGACGCTTGCGCTTATCGGGGTCCCGATAACTCGAGCGATAGAATCAGCATCATATGGCTCGAGCGAAGACATGGCACGAGACCTTTGGGCGACGACTTCTTGGTTGACTTTAGGCTTGTGGTTTGCAGCAACAATACTCACGATGCGTTCAGCATATGTTGCTAAAGAGCGCCTACTGCGGCGGCGCTCACTGGTCGCTTGTGCAACGCTGCTTGGCGGGAGCATTCTCTTCATTGTGCTCGATTCGATTCCAGCAGTACCGCTCGCAGGCAGCATCCTTTCTGTCGTCGTAATAGCCTTGAGTGCCTGGACGCTGGCGACCGGCCTTGCTGTTGAGGGCGGCGAAGAACAGGAATCCGGCACCAGTGGTGTGAGATCGCCGGAACCACCGGCAGCGGATCTGTCGCGCGCGGAGGTGCTAGACCATTACTTGGAGGGCTGGGAGGCGGAGTACGCGAGAGCGAGACGGGTGGTGAAGAGGCGCGCTTCGCTCGTGACGATATGGACAACTTCCCTTAGCGGGCTTGTCGCCGTTTTCGGAGCCGTAAGCGCGGCACTTGCGACGGACCTGTGGGTCGAGGTTATTTCTGTGATGACTACCGCGGCGTCAGCAACGGCAGCCGTGCTACTTGCCTGGAACGCTCATTTCCATCACGCCGAACTCTGGGTACAGCGCTCGGGAGTGCTTAGCCAACTTCAAGCACTGCGCCTTGACGTCGAGCTCTCGAAGCGTAGCGCTAGCGGAGAGGAAGGCGATGGTGAAACAAAAACCACAGCCTTCGCCTCAGCCCTAAAGGAAATTCTTAAGAAAGACGCTGAAGACTGGGCCAATATCAAGCGCGCGGGTTCATGAACCCAGCGAAATCAGATCTCTGGTTGCCTAGGCTTTAGCTATCCGTGTCTGCCATGGCTTTTGTAGTTGAGTACCTCATGGATGAAGGCTCCACGTGACTGTCCGTCTCTGCTGAACGCTTCCCATATGTCTGGCGGACAACCCTCGTAGCGCCACTCGACCCCGGACGGAAATCGAACGTAAATTGTCTCGGTCTCCGGGTCGTAGGCTTCAGCTACAATACGGGAGGATGAAACATCTCTCCACAGGAGTTCGATCATTCTTTCCTCTTCTCTTCATTGTAAATGCCGCGCCAGCGTTCGAGGGCGAGCTCAACATCAGGGAAGCTGTTCTCCGAACGCCAAGATGAGATATCAGGATCCTCGGCGCGGGGCCAAGGGGCTGGTGTATTCAGTATCACCCGTGCGGGGAAAGACGACGCTTCGCCGCTAACGATGGCTTCACCTACTCGCAATGAAGACAGAGCGTCTGTGGTGCTTCTCATTTCGTCAGGTAGCGCTTGCCGAATTCGTCCCTGGTCGGTGCTGTTTGACAGACGGAGGGCGATCAGGGTGCCGCATTGAGAGAGCGTGGTATCGGGTAGTTCGGATGGTCGTTGAGTGACCAACAT
The DNA here is from genome assembly GCF_001423485.1 of Microbacterium sp. Leaf320. Classification (GTDB taxonomy): domain Bacteria; phylum Actinomycetota; class Actinomycetes; order Actinomycetales; family Microbacteriaceae; genus Microbacterium. The sequence goes on along the minus strand of NZ_LMOD01000002.1, from coordinate 323,045 downwards.
CAGCCCGATTCCATATTTCCGTCCTTCGCGAGCAATCCTGTTAACAGCATCCTTTGCTGCCTCGAGAGAATCATTCCCGAGATATCGATGCGCCTCTTCGATTACAACCAGGACTGGTCGTGACCTACCAACGCTATCCTCGCTTGGGCGAGACCGCGTCGCTGTCTCGAAAAGCAGCTTCAGGACAACGCTGATCGCGAGTTCGGCAACATGATTTGCCACACCACTGAAGTCGAGGACGGACACTGGACTGCTTCCCCCGACCCATGCGCGAATCGCTTCGGCGAGCGTGTCCTGCTTGGTCTCTGCCCCGGTGCTCCTCATGAAGCCCAGTCTCGGGTCGAGAAGTCCCAAACGAAGTGCAGCCGGAACTGAGCCGTGTGTACCGTAGGTGGTTGCCTGATGGGGCGGCGTCGAGCCCGGGCCGTTCGGTTCGTATTCCGTTGGTGTGAGCGTCGAGGAGTCGCCGACAGAGATCACGCATGCGGTACGGGGGTCGCCCTTGTCAGTTCGAGTTTCCCGATTCTCACTGTCTAGTCGCAGCCAGGCTCGATTGAGATCGAATGGCACCGGAGTATCCGCAGTCACGGCAGCTCGCGGTAGATCTAGCCAATCACACTGTGCAAGGAACTCCCTACGCTCGTCCTCAACAATGTTGGCGAATGACTTTTGAGTCGTCGCACTGGCTGTTACGCCGGAGAATACCCTGAGTATCTCCGTGGCAGGCAGGGCCCAGAACGGAACCGGCAGAGCCTCCTGGTCGCGCCCGAGGACGGATCGCACGGACATGCCCTCATCGAGGGTATTCCGATACTCTCCATGACTATCAATAACGATGACGTTCGCTCCGGGCCAGTCCGCGTTAGAGAATCGTTGTAGCAACGCCGCGACGACGCTTGTCTTTCCTGACCCAGTTGATCCAACTACTGCGCTGTGTCTCAGGACGAGCTTGCCAACGTCAAGCGTGACCGGGACTGACTTCGCGGTTGATAGGTGGCCAATCTCGATCCGCAACTCACCTGACCGGGGAAATAGTGCCGATATGTCGTCGGTGCTTGACAAGTGCACCTGATCGCCAAGGGCTGGGTAGTTTGCGATACCACGCGTGAACTGTCTTGTACCTCGGTCAACCTCGCCGATTACTTGGAGACGCAACCACCGTCGTCCCGCAGCGACAAACGGAATTGGCATGCGGTCTGAAGGTGACAGCTCCGAGAGACCTACTGATTCCACCATAGCAACCAAATCGACCATTCCTTGAGGAATGAGTACAAGCGACCCAACCTGGCCAATTGTTCGGATCTCTCCTTCGTGCACCGGTGAGATGCCGGCAAGCTCAGGATCTAACTCGGCGGTCACCTGAGCGCCCAAAACTTCCTGGACCTGCCCAATTCGGGTTGAAGAAATGTGACGCACCCTTAGGCCCCCCCATCCGCTGCGCCGGCTTCACGGTTGGGTGCCGCCGCGACCTCTGTCTGGTCTGGAGAGCTCGCGCCGCTTGCTCGAGCAAGGAAAGATGCAAGTGAGGCGAAATCTCCAAGCTTCAACTTTTGATCGGCCCAAACGTCACTAGGGAGTTGCGTATCCTCCGGTTCCTGCCACCGCCCGCGCACACCCCCAATCACCGCCTCCGTTGAACCGATCAGTTGGAGATTCGGTGTTCGCCTTGCGAAATCTACCAGTTCAACTGGAAGCTCTCCGTGGCTGAAGGCGATAACCTCGGAGCGTTGGCGGCGACTTGCGGCGTCAAATAGGTACTCGTTAAGATGCTCATCACCCCATGAGTATCCAGCAACAAGCGCGAGGGTTTCATTTTCGTACAAAGCGCGACGAAAGCGATCCTGAAGGACAACAAAAGGCATCCGTCGCGATTCGTGGTACTTCGCATCGGATGGGTAAATAGCAGCAGACCGCCCCGCTCTGACGGTGGAGCCGAGTCGTACTACTCCCGTGGCGCTCGCTTCCCAGTTCAGAGAGCCATGCATCTTCCATACGCGTGCAAAGAACGCGGGAATATAATTTTCGTCTGTCTCGCGTGCTTCGATGAGATCACTTCGGAAACGTGCTCGTTGCATTCCGATAAATCCGTCAAAGTATGGCGCACCGATCTTATCAAGGGCAGTTTCGATCATCAGATCGTAGTTCACGGTAAAGACTTCGACGGGGCGTGAATAATTTGCTCTGGCGATCCATGCGGCAAAATCGTCTGCGGCGCGGGTGTTTGCTGGGATAGCACTCAAGGCAGAGACTATAGCCGAGCAGATCGCCGCATCTAGTCGGTCTGCTTGCGTGCCCGAAACGCCCTGGATCTCGTCATCTCCCTCGACGAGCGCGGCGATTCGTCGCAATCGCGTTAGCGTGCCTTCCAGACCGTGGTCTCCGACCATTGCCTCAAACGTGGCCCTGTCTGGTTCTCTTAATGTCGTCGACACGGCGCTGCTCAGCCCGTTCATATCCGGGAGGCCCGCCGGTCGCGAGGATCCAGCACCGAGAAAAACGCAAATGTGGCGCATGCGAGTTGCCAGTCGGGCGGAGAGCCCCGCGATAAAGGAGCTAGCTGAATGATCGGTCACGCTCTCACGCTATCTCCTGTCGCACTCTTTTGCGCCGTTTCGGTTCGGGCCGCGATGAGATTCGGTCTGGTGGCGCAGATGGGATCGCTAGGGCGGATCTGCCGACGGGGCAGGATTCGTCGATCCTCGCGATGGAGATTTTCAGGTTTGCAGGTGGTGCCTCCGGGGCGTCGCGCTCCGCGGCTGCTGCGCCCGGAAGTGCCGACTGCCCTGCGTCATGACCCGCGCAAGCGTCTGCATATCGCACGCCGTCGGCGACTCGCACAGATGCGTGTTCACCGCATCGATGTGTGCGGTCGCGCCGTGGTAGTCGCGCCCCACAGAGCTGCGGCGCCATCGCGCGCTTTTATCTCTGGTTGCCGGCGCATTGACCAGGCGCACAGCGTCCCTCCCGATGTCCCGGTATTCCGCTATCGTCTGGATGAATGCGTGTTCAACGAAGAGCGGAGTAGCGGTGGAGTTCTCGGAGCGTCTCGATTCACTGGCGACCAAGGTGAAGAACCAGGCAACGGCAATCGGGACAGAGGAGGCGACGAAGAACGCCTTCGTGATGCCGTTCATCTCGACCATCCTCGGGTACGACGTGTTCGACCCGCTTGAGGTCGTCCCGGAGTTCACGGCAGACGTGGGCACCAAAAAGGGCGAGAAGGTCGACTACGCCATCATGCGTGATGGTGAGGTGCAGATCCTCATCGAGTGCAAGCCGTCGATGGGTGCGCTCAAGATCGAGCACGCGTCACAGCTGTTCCGCTACTTCTCTGTCACCAATGCCCGGATCGCGATCTTGACCAATGGCGTGGTCTGGCAGTTCTACACCGACCTCGATGCTCCGAACCGCATGGACGCGAAGCCGTTCCTCGTCCTTGATCTGCTCGACATCGACGAGACGCTCATCCACGAGATCCAAAAGCTCAGCAAGGAGAGCTTCGATCTCGACTCGATCATCAGCGCCGCAGAGGAACTCAAGTACATCGGAGCGCTCAAGCGCGAGATCGCGGCACAGTTCCGCGAGCCCACCGACGAGTGGATCAAGTTCTTCGCGACGCGCGTGCTCGACGGTTCCTACACGCAGAAGGTCCGTCAGCAGTTCACGACTCTAGTGAGCAAGGCCGGTCAGCAGTTCCTTACGGAGCGGGTCAACGAGAGGCTCAAGACTGCGCTGGGCGTCAGCGGGATCACTCATACGTCGACGGCGCCAGCACCCGCCAGCGCCGAGGTAGCGGAGGCAGACCTCGATCGGGATACAGAGATCGAGACAACTCTGGAGGAGCTTGAGGGCTACCAGATCGTGAAGGCCATCGCTTGTGGAGAAGTGAAGCCACAGCGAGTGACCCACCGCGATGCGAAGAGCTACTTCGCCGTCCTTCTCGACGACAACAACCGCAAGCCGGTCGCGCGCCTTCATTTCAACGGCAAGCAGAAGTACCTCGGCCTGCTCGACGAAGAGAAGGTCGAGACGCGCCATGCTCTCGAGGAGCTGGACGAGATCTATGCTCATGCCGACGCGATCAGGGACGCCGTGCGGCGATACAAGGACTGAGTGCGTTGGGTGCCTCGTCATCCCTGAGTACTCTGCACATCGGAGCAGCCGGTGAGCTCCTTACCCAGTACAAGCTGCTCAAGATGGGGTTGGATTCGGCACGCCTTACGACCGACTCCGGGGTCGACCTCGTCGTGTACGCGCCGGGAGCTACGCGGGCAACAACGGTTCAAGTAAAAACGAAGTACACCCCTACTCCGGCCGGTGGTACGGGGCGCTTGTCCCTCGGGTTTACATTTCCACATGACCTTCGGGCGGAGACCCTCGTCCTCGTCGATCTCAGTTCAGATCGTGCGTGGTTGATGACTCGCAACGAAGCTCTTGCCCTCGCGCAGCAGCATCGCCAGGACGGTTCCCGGCACCTTTATTGGTATGTGGGGTCCGATGTGCAGGGCGCGCGATCCGCTGAGGATCTTGAGCCTTATGCCTTGGAACTGAGAGCTGTACCGATCTTCGGCGGACGCGAACTCCTCCCTGATCGGGGGTGAACCTCTACGATCCCGCCAAGTCCAGGACGCGTCGAAAGTCCGCCGTCACGTCTTCACCTTCACGCTCGACGACGGCCCTGGTCAGGTGATCCCCGTTCACATGGTCTGAGTGTCGAGCCAGTGAGCGCGCGACGTCAGGCGCGAGCTCGCGTGCCCAGATGAGGTTGTACGTACGGGAATCGAACAGGAGGAAGCAAGCGAGGTCGAATTCGAATGACCGAAAGGTCGAGAACTTCGTCGTACGGTTGCTCGCCTTTCCTACGGCTCGCGCCTTCACTTGAATGCGCTGAGAGGCTTCGCTCAGCAGGTCATGTGACTTCACCGAGTTGTTCTCAAGCGTCCCGCCGTACACCTGCTGCGCGAGGTGCTCTGCGTAGTCTCCAACGGGTGCGTTGGCCGTCCGTATGACGCCGCGAGCCCGCAGTTCGGCGATGATGTCCGCATATTGCCGGAGAAGTGCAGGCGTCGAAATGGCTTCAAGATGGCGCGCGGTTTCGGTCGGGAAGCTAGCCAGGATATGGGCGACATGATCGTCACTCAGCTCAAGCGACCCGGGCATCTTGCGAAGCTCGGGATACTTCGACCTCAGAGCAACCCGGATGTTCGCGACCGGGATGTCGTAGCGGCGCGAGATGTCGATCAGGGTCCTCGGGAGAATCGTCGAAGCTTCCATGCTCTGATCATGGCCTACGACGGTCGGTGACTGTCTACCCCGGTAGCCTGTTCCGGTGCCTCCCATCCGCGCTGTGCTCCTCGACCTCGATGGCGTCGTCCGTCACTTCGACCCCGAGAACGTCGCGAGCATTGAGAGAGCGTACGAACTCGAACCCGGTTCGATCGAAGCCATTGCCTTCGCTCCACACCATCTCGAACAGGTGACGACCGGCCGCATCTCCCGCCGCGAGTGGGTTGAGCGGATCGGCGAAGAGCTCGGCAACGCTGAGGCTGCCGATGGATGGGGGAGTCAGCCCTTCCGCGTCGACGAGGAGGTGCTGGACCTTGTCGATGGACTGCGAGCGAACGGCATCCGCACCGCGATCCTGCCCAACGGGACCGACACGATTCCGGACGAGGTCGATTCGATCAACCTCGGCTCTCACTTCGAGGCTGTCTTCAACTCCGCTGAGATCGGGTGGACGAAGCCTGACGTGCGAGCGTTCCAGCACGTGCTCGATGCGATGCAGCTCGCGCCGCACGAGGTCTTCTTCACCGACGACTCTGTCGGCAAGCTCGTCGGGGCGGAGGCGATCGGGATGCCGACACATCACTTCACAGGAGTCGCGGAGCTTCGCGCGGCACTGCGCGAAGCGGGCATCGTGGACTGATTGCCGCGTTTCGTCTCGCTTCGCTCGCTCAACGAACGGGGTGGACTAGACCCGCTCGCGCCAGCTGATCCCACGCCCAGCGATCCGTCTCCCCGCTTCCTCCGCTGCAACCGGCTCCCCGACATCCGCCCCAACTTCAAGCCCGACGACCGAGTGCACGATCGTTCCGTCGTACACGTGCACGAGGTTGTACCCCTGCGCTGCATCCTGCCCACGGGTAGCGCCAACCGGCTGAGCCAGATCCTGCCCATACGCGCTCGATGACGCGGCCGCCACCGGAATCCCCGCGAACGTCCCGAACGACGGGTGATGCACGTGGCCCGACAGGATCCCCCGCACATCGGACCCGGCCAGTACCGCAGCCAGCGCCGCCTGCTCACGCAGCTCAACGGTCACCGCGAGGTCGAGCACCGTCGGCAGTGGCGGGTGATGGATCAGCAGCAGCGAACCTTCCGGCGCGGGCGTGGCCAGCTCAGCCGCCAACCATGACAGCTGCGCCTCATCGACCCGACCCCAGTGCTGCCCGGGAACCGTCGAATCCAGCACGATCACCCGCATCCCGCCGAACCACCGCACCTCGACCACAGCATCCGAAGCGCCCCCCGAGAGCCCCAACTCCGCCCGCATCGCCCCACGCTCATCGTGGTTGCCCATGGCCCACACGACCTCGCACCCCAACGCCTCAACCGCAGGCACCACCAACTCCTGCAAGCGCCGATACGACGACGCATCACCCCGATCCGCGAGATCCCCCGTGAACAGCAGCGCGTCAGGGCGAAGCCCGGAAGACACCAACCGGGCGAGCACAGACGCAAGGTTCGCATCGGCATCCGCCCCGCTGCCATACAGCGGCGCGCGTTCACCGGGAAGGTGCGTATCGGAGATGTGCACGAAGGTGTGCGATGGGCGAGAGTGCTCGGTGAGGATCATTTCTCTTCCAGTGAGACGACGAACAAGTACAGGACAGAAGTCAGACGGCGGCGGCGGTCGACCCGGGCACGAGAGTTCCGACGAAGGGCTGTCGCACGGTTTCCGAAGAATCCGACTCAGCATCCGATCCCGAAAGCAACCGCTGCATCGTCTCTACAGCCGCGGCCGCAACGGCCTCGACCGGAATCCGCAGCGTCGTCAGCCCCAGCAGGTCGGCTCCGGGAAGGATGCCATCGCACCCCGTCACGCTCACATCCCCGGGCGCAGACAACCCCGCAGCACGCAACGCCCGCATGACCGCGAGCTGCCGATAGTCCGACGCGCACATCACAGCCGTGGCCCCATCGCGCACGGCATCCAGCGCCTCATCCACTCCATCGGTCGGCGCAGCCCCCGCAGACACCAGAATCACCGACGCCCCGCCGTCCACCAGAGTCGACGACATTGCCGAAGCCCGCAGATGCTCAGCGAACGAGACGTCCTCCGCGCCGGAGAGCACAACCACACGCCGGTGCCCCAGCGACAGAACGTGCGAAGCCAGCAACTCTCCATGCGAGGGATCGTCGTAGTGCGCCGTATGGATCCCCTCGGCCGTCTCGACCCGCCCCGCGCGCACGATGGGCACCTGATCGGCGAACGGCTCGAGCTGCGCGGCCGTGATGCCACCGGTCGCGACGATGAGTCCGGCGACGCGCATTCCGAGCAGCCGGTGCAGGGCGTTGACCTGCTCGGCTCCCTGCACGTCGGCGCCGATCGTCACGGTCACGAGGTCGAGGCCACGCCGGTGCGCCTCATCCTGCAGCCGCGAGAACAGCAGACCGTAGGCCGGGTTGCTCGCGTCGCGCAGCATCAGTCCGACGGTTCCCGTGCGGCCGGCGGCGAGCTCGGCGGCCATCGTGTTGCGCACGTATCCGAGGCGCTCGGCCTCGGCGAGGATCCGCTCCTGGGTTTCGGGCGCGAATCGCCCCTCGCCCTTCAGCGCCCTGGTCGCGGTGGCACGGGAGACCCCGGCGGCCGCCGCCACATCGCTGACCGTGACACGCAGCCCCGGCCCGCCAGGCTCCGACGAACTCACGCGCGAGCCTTCTTGGCCTTGCGGGGCGCTCCGGCGCGCGAACCTCGTCCATACACGAGATACATGGTGACACCCATGATGATCATCAGCAGCACTGTGTAGACGAACGTGATCGGCATCGCATCGAGATTGTTCTCGCCGCGCGTGCTCTCTTGAATCGCCACACCGAGCGGCTTGAACAGCGGGTGATAGAGGAAGATCGCCGCGTCGTAGTCGTCGAGCAGGCTGTTGAAGTTCAGCGCCGTGATCGCCGCAGCCGTCGGCAGCACCAGCGGAACCAGCACCTTGCGGAACGTCGTCAGCGACTTCGCTCCGAGGATGCGCGAGGCGTCTTCGAGCGAATCGGGCACCGACGCGAACCCGGCCTTGAGCAGGCGCAGCGTGAACGGGATCTTCACGCAGATGTACGCGATGAGCAGCAGGATCGGCGTGCCGGTGAGCACGAAGCCGCCCACGATCGCCCGCGGCTCATCGAACGCGGTCACCAGGGCGAGCGCGATCAGCACGATCGGCAGGATCCACGGGATGTGCAGCACGTACTCGATCGCGGTGGTCAGCAGGTTGCGGTGCTTCTGCAGCATGCGCGCCACGAACAGCAGACCGCCGACCACGACGAGCGATGCGACGGCGCTGTAGACGACGCTGACGATGAACGGACGGATCGCCTCGGCGCTCGAGAACACGGTGATGTAGTTGTCGAGCGTGAAGCTGTCGAGGGTGATCGACCCGGCGAGGATGCTGCGCGCATCGACGAACGAGAAGATCACGATCAGCACGACCGGGATCAGGTAGATCACCCACAGCAGGTACGCGATGACGTGCACGACGACGTTCGCGAACGGGTTGCGGATCTTCTGCTTCTGGATCGGGGTCGCCACCTTCGCGACCGAGAAGTACACGCCTGACTTCTCGAAGCGGTTCATGATCGCGAGCAGGATGATCGTCGCGATGCCGAGCACGATCGCCAGCAGCGCGGCGATGTCACGCGTGATGGGGCTGCGCGAGAGGTCGATGATCAGCGGCGCGACGGTCTGGAAGTCGGGCCCGCCGAGCACGAGCGGAGCTGTCAGCGCCCCGAGCCCGATCAGGAACGTCAGCACGGTGACGGCGAACAGCATCGGCTTCATCACCGGCAGCACGATGCGGCGGAGGATCGTCCACGTCGATGCGCCCATGAGCTTCGCCGCCTCGATCGACGCGTAGTCGACCTTGCCGAGGGATGACGAGAGGAACAGCATGTGGTTCGTGGTGGTCGCGAACGTCATCACGAAGACGACCGCGAAGTATCCCGAGAACCAGTCGCGGTCCATGTCGGGCCACCAGTTGACCATCATGTTCGTGAAGAACCCGAACCGGCCGTAGATGAAGTTGTAACCGGCGGCCAGCACGATGCCGCCGTAGATCAGGGTCGTGGCATAGCCGAGCCAGAGGATCTTCGCTCCGCGCACCTGGAAGTACTTCGTCACCAGCACGATGAAGACACCGACCACGTTGACCGTGATCGACAGCGTGACCGCGAGCAGGAAGCTGTTGCCGAGGGTCTTCAGCGCACGCTCGCTGCCGAACAGCTTCTCGACCGCACGGATGCTGAACTGCCCGTCGGGGAAGAACGTGACCCCGAGCAGGGCGGCGTTGGGAAGCACGAGGAACGCCGCAGCGAACCAGATCACGATGATGCCCGTGATCCACGCGAGCGGCGAGCGCAGCATCGCCTTAACGCTGCCCGGTCGCCCTCTCTTGCGGAGCCGCGGTCCCGCCGTCTGACCCTCGACGACAGCCTGTGTCGTCAAGGAGCCGGCTTCTCCGGTCACGGCCGCTGACGGCGGGACCGCGGGGTCTGTGTGGTTCTGAGAGTTCTGGGGAGTCTGATCCGACATGTCACGCCGCCGGGTACTGCAGGATCCAGCGAGGATCCACGTCGACCCGAACGGCGTCGCCCGGGTTCCACTGGCGTGCGCTCGCCGCAGCCGGAACGCTCACGCGCAGCGCGGCATCTTCTGCCGTCACCGTGTAGACGCTGTGACTGCCGTGATACGTGCGGTCGACGATGGTGCCATCGAGCGAGGCGGATGCTGTCGAGACCTCGCCGGCTTCGGCGAGGTGAAGCTTCTCAGGCCGCACGTAGCTCTCGGCCGTGGCATCCAGTCCGCCGCCGAGGCTCGTTATCTGCGCCGGGCTGAGACGGTTGTTCTCGCCGATGAACCGGCAGACGAACGGCGTCGCACTGCGGTCGTAGATCTCTTCAGGAGTGCCGACCTGCTGCAGCGTGCCGGCATCGAGCACGGCGATGCGGTCGCTGAGGGTGAGCGCCTCTTCTTGATCGTGCGTGACGTAGACCGTGGTCACGCCGACCTCGTGCTGCAGGTCTTTCAACTGCTCACGCAGCTGCACGCGCAGCTTCGCGTCGAGGTTCGACAGCGGCTCGTCGAGCAGCAGGATGCTGGGGGTCAGCGCGAGAGCGCGGGCGATCGCCACGCGCTGCTGCTGCCCTCCAGAGAGCTCCGACACGTTCTTCTCGAGCTGTGAGAGCGCGAGGCCGGTGCGGTCGGCGATCTCGTCGACGCGGCGGCGCTGCTCGGCCTTCGACGTCTTCTGAATGGAGAGCCCGAACGCGATGTTCTCGCGCACGTTCATGCTGGGGAACAGTGCGTAGTTCTGGAACACCATGCCCACGCCGCGCTTCTCGCTCGGCACACGCGTGACATCGCGTCCGTCGATCAGGATGCGCCCGCCGGTCGGCTCGACGAACCCGGCGAGTGCCCGCAGGGCGGTGGTCTTGCCGCATCCGGACGGACCCAGGAGGGTGAAGAACTCACCCTCCTGGATCTCCAGATCGAGGTGCGAGACCGCGCGGTGATCGCCGAACGCGACCTCGACATCTTCGAAACGGATCATGGTGTCTTTCCGGCTAGTGCGAGAGGAGGGGTGGTGTCGTGCGAGATCAGCCGATGTACTCGAGCGTGACCTTCTCGACCCAGGCACCGAGGTTCTCGCTCACGAAGCCGAAGTCGATGTCCTGACGGTCGAGGGTGCCCATGAGCTCGACGACCTCGGGGTTGGCCTGCTCGACCGCACCCTCGTTGACGGGCATCGAGTTGAACTCGGCCGCGAACTCGCCCTGCACCTCGGCGCTGCCGAACCAGTCGATGAACTCCTGGGCCTTCTCCTCGTTGCCGGTGCCGTTGATCTGCGCGATCTGCTCGGTGACATACGGCACGCCGTAGTCGGGCACGATCATGCCGGTCTTCGTGCCGTACTCCTCATCGCGCGCCGCGATGCCGCTCGAGGGCAGCACGCCGTAGTCGATCTCGCCACGCGTGATGCGGGCGTAGAGGTCGGTGCCCTCGACGGCAGGCGATCCGTTGGCGTAGTACGACTTCACCAGGTCCCAGCCCTCGTCGCTGACGCCGAGGTCGCCGTCTTCGTCGAGGTGACGCGACAGGATGCTGGCGAGCACGAGCTGCGGGGTGGCCTGGCCGAGAGCCGGGTTGACCTCGTAGCGGCCCGCGTACTCCTCGGTCCAGAGGTCCTCCTCGTCGGAGGGGGCGTCGGTGATGGTGTTCTCGTCGTAGACCGTGACGATGGCCTGCTCGACGAGTGGCCAGAAGGCGCCGTCGGCCGGGTCGCCCGCGTCGGCGGGAACCTCTCCGCTCCACTCGGGCTCGTAGGCGGTGATCGCCTCTTCGGCCTTGAGCTGCTCGAAGAACATGTTGTTCAGACCGAACACCACGTCGCCGACGGGGTTGTTCTTCTCGGCGATGATGCGGTTGGTGAGGTCGGCGCCGCCGAGACCCACGATCTCGATGTCGATACCGGCATCCGCGGCCTTCTCGGTGATCCACTCGCCACGGCCGTCGCTGTTCGAGTTCGTGTAGACGATGAGGGTCGCATCCGACCCGCCGTCGCTCGAACCGCCGTCGGACTCGGTGCTGCCGCCTGCGCAGCCGGTCAGGGTCACGGCCGCCACCGCAGCGATTCCCAGGAGAGACCAGCGCTTCTTTCGGATGTCGACCATGGTCGCCTTTCTCGTCATCGAGGTATGTCTGATCCGACTTTACCGCGATGTTGTGGTTTACGTACAACGATCTGTCTGATTCTTAGCCGCGTTCGCGCGACCGCACTCAAGATAGGCGTCCGAGGTGAACGCACGGGGAGTGCGAAGTGAACTGTCGACGCTGTGCCTCGCCCGACGCCTGACGCCTGTGCGGTGGGTGGTCAGTAATGCACCGGAAGTGGCCGTGAGGGGTGCGAAAGTGGCCACTCGCGCGCGGTCGAACCGAGGGCGAGCGTCAGGCGGAGAACGCCGGAACGGCCTCGATCAGCATCCGCGTGTACTCCTCCTGCGGGCTCGTGAAGATCTGCGCGGCATCGCCGCACTCCACGAGCTTGCCGTGCTTGAGCACGGCGACGCGGTCGGCGGTCTCGGCGACGACACCGAGGTCGTGCGTGATGAAGAGGTAGCTCAGCTCGCGCTCGCGCTGCAGTTCGTCGAGCAGCGCGAGGATCTGCGCCTGCACCGACACGTCGAGCGCCGAGACGGCCTCGTCGAGCACGAGGAACTCCGGGTCGAGCGCGAGAGCGCGGGCGATGGCCACGCGCTGCCGCTGGCCGCCGGACAGCTCGTCGGGGAACCGACCCAGCATCCCGTCGGGAAGAGCGACCTGCTCAGACAGCTCGACGGCGCGCTTCGACCGCGACGACCGGTCGCCCTCGCCGAACGACAGCAGCGGCTCGGTGATGAGCTGCTCGATCGTCATGCGCGGATTCAGGGAGTCGAACGGGCTCTGGTAGACCATCTGGAACCGCCGCCGCAGCTGACGCAGCTTCTCGCCCTTCAGGTGCGTGATGTCCTCGCCGGCGAAGGAGATCGACCCAGAGGTCGGCTCCTCCAGCCGCAGCACGAGTCGCGCGAGCGTGCTCTTGCCCGACCCCGACTCGCCCACGACGGCGAGTGTCTCGCCGCGGCGAACCTCGAGTGAGACGGCGTCGACGGCGGTCAGCGAGCGGCGCTCGCCCTCGCCCTTGGGCAGCGGGAAGACCTTGGTGAGCTCGGAGACCCGGACGATCGGCTCGCCGCCGAACTCGATGCGGGCCTGGGTCGATGCCGTCCGTCGCTCGTGTGCGCTCAGCCGCGGTGCGGCGGCGATGAGCTTGCGGGTGTACTCGTGCGTCGGCGCGGTCATCACCTGCGCCGCCGGTCCGGAGTCCACGATCTCGCCCTGCTTCATGACGACGACCCGGTCGGCCCGCTCGGCCGCCATGCCCAGGTCGTGGGTGATGAGCAGGATCGCGGTGCCCAGCTCCTGCGTGAGGTTCGCGAGGTGGTCGAGGATCTGCTTCTGCACGGTGACGTCGAGGGCGCTCGTCGGCTCGTCGGCGATGATCAGGCTCGGCTGCGCGGCCAGCGCCCCCGCGATCAGCGCACGCTGCTTCATGCCACCCGAGAACTGGTGCGGATACTGCTTCGCCCGCTCGGCCGGATACGTCAGACCCGCCATTTCGAGCAGCTCGACCGCACGATCATTCGCGTCGTGCTTGGTCGCGAGTCCGTGCACGAGCAACGGCTCCGCCACCTGCACGCCCACGCGTCGCACCGGGTTGAGAGAGAGTGCGGGGTCCTGGGGGACCAGTCCGATCAGACGGCCCCGGATGCTGCGCCAGCGGCGCTCGCTCAGCGGGATCAGGTCTTCGCCGTCGAACTCGATGCGCCCGCCGGTGACCTCGGCGTTCGGCGCGAGGAGGTTCATGATCGACTGCGCGACCGTGCTCTTGCCGGATCCGGACTCGCCGACGATCGCGACCACTTCACCGCGGCCCACGCTGAGGTTCACCCCGCGGACCGCATCGACCTCGCGGTCGCCGATCCGATAGGCGACGCGCAGATCCTCGACGCGCAGGATGTCGTCACGCGCGGCGGGTCGACCGCCGGGTGTCGGTTTCACGGCCTCACCGAGTCGGGCGGACTCATCGGCGGTCGCGGCGATGTCCTTCGGCATGCGTCCTCCTCGTCGAGCACGGGTCGTGTCATCAGCACTGATCATCTTCTCGTTCACGCTATGCGTGGGGATTCATCCCGATCAAGCACTACATCGGCATTGGGCAATGCGCCCACTGCATGGATCAGTCGTCGTGATCCACGTCGTCGATCAGATTCAGCAGACGCTCGACGAGGGGATTGTGCGACTCGGAGTTCCACGCGATGTCGAGCTCGACGCTGTTCACCCGCGACGACGGATCGGCCTCGCTGATCGGCAGCAGCGTCACGGTGTCGGGAGAGATCCGCTCGGCGGACTGCGGCACGAGCGTGAACCCGATGCCGGCGCTGACCATCGCCAGCAGGGCGGGCACCTGCCCGGCGTACTGCACGATGTGCGGATGCACCCCGCTCGCCACGAACATCGACAGCAGCAGGTCGTGGAAGTAGCGCGCGCCGCTCGGGGAGTACATGAGCAGCGACTCGTCCTTGAGGTCGATGAGCTTCACCGGCTCCGCGCGCTGCGCCAGTGCCGAGTCGCTGGGGAGCGCCACCGCCAGCCGCTCGCGGTACACCGCGCGGCTGCTGATCTGCGGCCGGGCGAGCAGTGGCCGCATCAGGCCGATGTCGACCGTGCCCTTGTCGAGCTCTTCCACCTGGTCGAGCGAGACGAGTTCGCGCAGCAGCAGGGTGACGCCGGGCAGCTCGGCCGACGCGCGCCGCAGCAGATCGGGCACCACGGCCTGCCCGGCCATCGCGGTGTAGGCGATCGTGACGGTTCCGGCGGCGCCCTCGCCGACCGAGCGCACGTCCGAGACCGCCTTCGCCGCGAGGTCGATCAGGCGCCGCGCGTTGGGGAGCAGCGCGCGCCCGGCCTGGGTCAGCGCGACGCGACGGCTGGTGCGATCGAAGAGCCTCGTCGACAGCTCGCGCTCGAGCTGCTGGATCTGCCGACTGAGCGGCGGCTGCGTCATCTTGAGTCGGGTCGCGGCCGCACCGAAGTGCAGTTCCTCCGCGACGGCGATGAAGCATTCGAGCTGTACCAGCGAGATCATCGATCCACTCCCGACATCAATCAGTGCGAGTTTTGGTTTGTCCGCGCATCTGTCCCCACCATAGTGTCGGAGAAACTCGATGACGCGGAATCCGTCGAAGCGGAGTCCCGGAGTCTCACCAACGGAGGCGTGATGTCCGAAGAGTTCCTGCTGTCTGTCCCGGCTGCCACGCGGTTGTCCGAGAACGCGGTGCGGTCCGTCCGCATCACGCCGGTCGCATTCCACGACCCGCCGCTGCTCAACACCGTCGGCGTGCACGAGCCGCTCGCGCTGCGCGCCATCGTGCAGGTGACCACCGAATCGGGCGTCGTCGGACTCGGCGAGACCTACGGCGACAGCGCGCACCTGCAGCGATTGCGGGTCGCCGCCGACGCCGTGCTCGGCTGCGACGTGTTCGCCACGAACGACCTGCGAGCGTGGGTCGAACGCAGTGTGGCCGGCGACGGGGTGCAGGGCGGACACGGCATGTCGGGCATGGTCACCGGCACGAGCACCGGCGACCGCGTGCTCTCGCCGTTCGACGTGGCCGCCATCGACATCCGCGGCAAGCTGCTCGGCATGCCCGCCAGTGAGCTGCTGGGCGGACGCGTGCGGGACGCCGTGCCGTTCAGCGGCTACCTCTTCTACAAGTGGGCAGGCCACCCGGGTGAGGCATCCGACGAATGGGGCGAGGCGCTGACGCCGGACGGCATCGTCACGCAGGCGCATCGCATCGTCGACGCCTACGGATTCACAGCGCTCAAGCTCAAGGCCGGGGTGTTCGCGCCCGACGACGAGATCGCGGCGATCCTCGCGCTGCGCGAGGAGTTTCCCGATCACCCGCTGCGGATCGATCCGAACGGCGCCTGGACCGTCGAGACCTCGCTGCGGGTGGCCGACGCACTGAAGGATGTGCTCGAGTACCTCGAAGACCCCACCCCGGGCCTTGCGGGCATGGCCGAGGTGCGCCGCCACACCGATCTGCCGCTCGCGACCAACATGTGCGTCGTCGCGTTCTCGCACGTCGCCGAGGCCGTGCGGCTCGGCGCGATCGACATCGTGCTCTCCGACCACCACTTCTGGGGAGGTCTCGAACGATCCCGGCTGCTCGCCGGCTTCGCCGAGACTCTCGGGTGGGGGCTCTCCATGCACTCGAACTCGCACCTCGGCATCAGCCTCGCCGCGATGACCCACCTCGCCGGTGCCACCCCCGGCGTCGGCTACGCGTGCGACACGCACTGGCCGTGGAAGCGCGAGGACGAAGACGTCATCGCCCCCGGCGCCCTGACGTTCCGCGACGGATCGCTGGCGGTGCCGACCGCACCGGGCCTCGGCGTCGAGCTCGACCCGGAGGCGCTGGCGCGGCTGCACAGGCAGTATCTCGACGGCGGCATCCGCGAGCGCGACGACACCGGCTACATGCAGCGAGTCGACCCGGGATACGTGCTGGAAAGCCCTCGCTGGTGAGCGCGGTGCGGCGGGATCCGTTGCGCATCGCGGTCACCGACCCGATCATGTCGGCGTTCGCCGACGACCTGCGTCGCACCGAGCGGCCGCACGAGTGGGTGTTCGCCGACCTCGAGGTGCCCGGCTCCGCTCGCGCGGCGATCGCGGGCGCCGATGTGGTGATCTGCTCGCGGCTCACGGCCGACGACATGGCCGACGGCAACCGCGTGCATCTCGTGCACGCGACGGGTGCCGGAGTCGACCGGGTGGATGCCGGTGCCGTGCCCGACGGTGTGCCGCTGTGCAACACCGGTCATCACGGCGCCGCGATCGCCGAGCACGTGATCATGACCGCGCTCATGCTGCGCCGTCGTGCGCTCGAGGCCGACGCCGAGATGCGTCGAGGGGAGTGGCGCACGATCGCCACGGCTGACGCCCCGTACCACCGCGCGCTGGCCGGGAGCACTCTCGGGCTCGTCGGCTACGGCGAGATCGGTCGTTCCGTGGCGCACCTGGCGAAGGCCTTCGGGATGCGCGTGGTCGCCCTGCGTCGGCATCCGGATGCGGGTGGCCCGGGAACCGAGCTGCTCGATCGCGTGTACGGCGAAGACCACCTGCATCCGCTGCTCGCGGAGAGCGATGTCGTCGTCGTCACCGCACCCCTGACCGAGAGCACGCGGGGGATGATCGATGCCGCCGCGCTCGCGCAGCTTCACGGCGACGCGCTGATCATCAACGTCGCCCGCGGTGCGCTCCTCGACGAGGACGCGCTGTATGCAGCCCTCGACGAGGGACGCATCGGAGGAGCGGCGATCGACGTCTGGTGGGATGCTCCGCAGGGTGCCGAGGCGCCGCCTGTCGTGCAGAGATTCGCTGCGCTCGACCGGGTCGTGCTGACCCCGCACCACTCGGGCCATGCCCGCGAGGTCTTCACCGCGCGGGCCGCCGACATCGCCCGCAACATCGACCTGCTCGACGCCGGCCTCCCGCTCGAGCGTCAGGTGCGCTGAGCGGTCAGGCGTCGGCGCCTCCTTCCTGCCCAACCAGAGGGGCGAGCTACGCTGTCCGCATGGTCGGTTCTGATGACGAGATCGTGCGATTGCGTCGGCGTCTCGCTGAGGTTCAGCGCCTCCACCGCGAAGCGTGGCTGAGCGGTCTGAGTATGGGTGGCGGCCTCGGCGCGCACCAACAGCAGAGTCTTCACGAGGACGAGGCGCGCGACATCCAGGCGCGCCTGACCGAACTCGGCGAAGACCCCGCCGGTTGACTGGGCAACGCCATCCCCGTTGTGCGTCGGCACCCTCTCGGTATGCTCTGCGCATGAGCGAGCCCGAGCCGTCCCTCACACAGCAGCGCCTGGCGCTGCAGCGAAAGAGAACGCTGGCGATCGCTCTTCTCGTCGTCTTTACTGTCAGCGCCGTATGGTGGCTGAGCTCCGGGTTGCTCGACGACTCTGCGGATCTCGACGTGATGCGGTTGATCGTGGGCGTTGTGAATGCTGGTTTGGCAGTTGCGCAGCTCTTCGTGCTCCGCCGAGTTCTTCGCGAGGTTCGAGCGTTCGAGGAGCGCCACGGCAAGGATGCTGGCGTACAGAAGTAGGTGATCAGTGGAGACGGCGCTCGCGCGGTTCTCTCCAGCCTTCGTGCTCCGCGTGACTCACCACATGGCTGAGCGCCCCGGCATCCGCTCAGAACATCTCGACCAGGCGGGTGACGATCAGCGTCACCGCGCCCAGAGCGGATGCGCCGAGTGCGATCGCGCGCGTGCGCCGACGGTTGAGGAACCGGTTCACGAAGCGCGACAGCACCACCCCGCCCACGGCGAACGGCGCCATCCAGGCGGCGGTGACGAGCGCGTGCGGCGGCACAGCACCCCACAGGAACAGGGCGACGAGCGACAGCGACGAGCCGACGAGGAAGAACGCCGACATCGTGCCGCGCAGCCGCGGCCCCTCCGACCCCTGCCAGATGATCGCCATCGGCGTGCCGCCCACAGACGTCGTCGTGCCCATGAGGCCCGACAGCGCCCCGGCCACCGCCTGTGTCGCCCTGGTCACCCGCGGGTGCCAGCCGCGCAGCGACATGACGACGCCCAGCAGCACGACGCCGGCGACCGCCCACGACAGCGCCGTCGCCGACATCACGGTGACGAGCCCTGCCCCGACGACGGTTCCCGGCACTCGACCCGCCAACGCCCAGCCGGCGCCGCGCAGGTCGAGGGCTGCGCGGTCCATCACCACCACGATCAGCGTCACGACCATCGCCAGCATGATCACGAGCACCGGCAGCAGCGTGGCGTCGATGAGGGCGATGAAGGGAGCCGCCAGCATGCCCATGCCGAATCCGATCGACCCCTGCAGGCAGCCGGCCGCGAGGATGACCGCCCCCAGCAGCACGAACTCGAGGGGCGTCACGACAGGCTCAGCGGCGCGGGGCGATCGAGCCGATCACACGACGGCGCTTCTTGCTCTGCAGGCGCCAGCGCTGACCGGGATCGGTCGCAAGACGCAGCCATGCGGCCAGCACGTTCGCGCAGACCGTGGTGATGACGATCGCCAGACCCGGGAGCACCGACTGCCACCACGCCTCGGCGAGGTACTGGCGCCCCTGCGAGACCATGAGGCCCCAGCTGACATCGGGCGGCTGGATGCCGATGCCGAGGAAGCTCAGCGACGACTCGGCCAGCATCACGTAGCAGAACTCCAGCGTCGCCAGCGTGACCAGCGTCGGCAGGACGTTCGGGACGATGTGCCGGAAGACGATGGCGCGGTTGGTGGCTCCGAAGTTGGTCGCGGCGTCGACGAACATCCGTGAACGCAGCTCGGCGGCATCCGCTCGCGCGGTGCGCAGGTAGAGGGGGATGCGTGTGATCGCGAGCACGAGCACGATGTTGGCCGCACTCGGGTTGAACACGTACAGGATCACGACGGCGAGCAGCAGCGAGGGGAAGCTCATGATGACGTCGGCGATGCGCATCGACACCGACTCGCGCCATCCGCGGTGGAACCCCGCCCACATGCCCCAGATCGAGCCGACGACCGCCGAGACGACCACGGCGGCCGCCGCGACACCGAGCGTGGTTCCCGCCGCGGTGATGATGCGGGCGAGCAGGCTGCGACCCAGCGAGTCGCTGCCGAGGACGTACTCCCAGCCGAGCTGGAAGCTGAACGGCGGCATGTTGCGCGCGCCGAGGTCCTGTCGCTGCGCCATCTCGCCGAACAGTGGCGGACCGATGATCGCGGTGAGCACGATGAACGACAGCACGATGGCGGCGGCGGTGGCGACCTTGTCCTTCAGCAGCAGCTGCCAGAGGTTGGCGCGACCCGACGAGCGGGCTCCGCGCGCCTTCTGCGTGAGGACGGTGACGGTCGATGCGTTGTCAGACATTCGTCAGCACCTCTGCCTTCGTGTCAGAGAGTGCCCCGGGACCGCGGCGACGGGCCTTGGCTCCCGAGGTCGGCCGCACGCGGGGATCCAGCAGCGCGTAACCGAGGTCGATGATGATGTTGAGGGCGAAGATCGCCAGAGCGGTGATCAGCACCGCGGCCTGCAGCACCGCGAAATCCCGCTGCAGGATCGAGTCGATCATGAGCTTGCCGATGCCCGGCCAGCCGAAGATCGACTCCACCACGACCGCGCCGTTGATGAGGCCGACGGTCAGGTCGCCGGCGACGGTCAGGGCAGGTGCTGCGGCGTTGCGCAGCGCGTGCTTCGAGACGATGTGCATCTGGCCGGCGCCGCGACTGCGGGCGACCTGGATGTACGGCTGCCCGAGCACGGTCACCATCGACCCGCGGATCACCTGGGCGAGCACCCCGACCGGTCGCAGCATGAGCGTCGCGACCGGCAGGATCCAGACGAGAGCGCCGGAGGTTCCGGATGTCGGCAGCCAGCCGAGGGTGATCGCGAAGATCCAGATGCCGAGGATCGCCACCCAGAAGTCGGGCACGCTGGCCGCCGTCATCGAGAAGAAGCTCACGATGCGGTCGGCGATGCCGTTCGGCTTCAGCGACGCCCAGCTGCCGAGCACGATGGCGATGACGATCGCGAGGACCATCGTCACCGCGGCGAGCTGCAGGGTGGCGGGGAAGGCGCGCAGCGCCATCTCGGCGGCGGGTTCCCCGGTGCGCAGCGACTGACCGAAGTCCAGCTGCAGGACACCGAGGAAGTAGTCGCCCATCTGCTTCCACAGCGGCTGGTCGAAGCCGTTGCGGGCGGCGAAGTCCTCGCGCATCTGGTCGGTGGCGTTCAGCGGAAGGTACAGCTGCGACGGATCGCCGGTGAGACGGGCGAGCACGAAGACACCCAGTACGACGGCGATCAGCGGCAGCGCGCTCTGCAGGATCCGTTTTCTCAGGTAGGTCCACATGGTCGCCCGCCTCTCACTCTCGCTCGCGGTCAGCCCGCGAGCGAGACCTCCTTGATGCGCAGCTCGTCGCCGGTCGACGAGTTGGGCTCGTACGTCACGCGGTCGGCGAGACCGAGCATGACCGTCTGGTGCGCGATCGGGGCGAGGGCCACGACGTTCTCGCGCTCGTAGGCGAACACGTCCTCGTAGGCCGCCTGACGCTCATCGCCGGTCAGGGTGCGGGCCGTGTTGATGAGCTCGTCCAGACCCGGGTCGCCGAACTCGGCCTGCGCACCGCCCGTGAGCATGTACTGCTCGACCGTGAACTGCGCGTCACCCGCCTGGTTGCCGTGCTGGATGAGCATCGAGATGGGGCCCTCGTTCGTGACGAACGGGCTCAGCTGGTACTGCAGGTGCTGCGTGGTGTCGACCATGCGGAGCTCGACGTTGAGGCCGGCGGCGGCGAGCTGCTCGCGCAGGACCTCGCCGAGCTCGCTGACCTTCGGGAACTGCGCGGTGCGCACCGGCATGAGGATCTTCGTGTCCGTCGGGACACCGTCAGCCGCAGCCTCCTCGACGAGGGCCTTCGCCTTCTCGGGGTCGTACTCCCAGGGCTCGAGGTCGGAGTTGAAGCCGACGATGCCCTCGGGGATCAGCTGCGCGGCGACCACGTCGCCGTCGGGGTAGAGGGAGGAGACGATGCCCTCGCGGTCGATCGCGTAGTTGATCGCCTGGCGGATGCGGATGTCGTCGAGCGGCGCCGTCTGCCCGGAGAAGCGCAGTGCGATCGTCTCGTTGTTCGGGTAGCTCACGCCGAAGTCGCCGATGCCGTCCTCGGCGCTGAGGCCGAGGGCGATGTCTGCCTCGCCGCTGGTGATCATCGCGGCACGGACGGTGCCCTCCGACCGCCACTGGTACTCGACCTCGGCGAACTGCGGAGCGTCGCCCCAGTAGTCGTCGTTGCGGTCGAGGGTGAGCTTCGTGCCGGCCTGCCAGTCGCCGATCGCGTAGGGGCCGGTGCCGATGGGCTCGCGCACGAACTCCGTGTTCGAGGTCTCGGGGGAGACGATCTCGATGAACGAGAGCTTCAGCGGGAGGATCGGGTCGGGGCTCGGGGTGGTCACGGTGAGGGTGGTGGCATCGGTGGCGGCGACCTCGAGGTCGTCGTCACCGAAGATGTAGCCCTCGACGTTGCAGCCGAGGTCGCCGTTCACGGCGCGGTCGATCGAGTAGGCGGCCGCTTCGGCGTCGAAGGGGGTGCCGTCCTGGAACGTGACGTCGTCGCGGACGGTGAACGTCCACTCGGTGTCGCCGGTCTGCTCCCACTCGGTGGCGAGCAGCGGCTCGAGCTCTCCGGTCGACGGGTTGCGCTCGACGAGCGGCTCGGTCACCGTGCTGCGCACGACCACACCCGTCGAGGTGAGGTTCGCGTCGCATGCCTCGAGCGTGGGCGGCTCCTGCGTGAGCACGACGCGGAGGGTGTCTTCGGTGCCACCCTCGCCGCCGCCTTGCGACTCCGAGTTCGCGACCGAGCAGGATGCGAGCAGTGCGATCGACGCGATTCCAGCGGTGACGGCGGACGCGCGGGCCGCTCTGCGTCGGGGGGAAGAAAGCTTCATCGGTTCCTCCAGGTAGGGGACGGCCGAGGCCCAGAGTGGTCGTCGGCTCGTTCAGAATGTCGCAGACCGCTTCACGAGCGTCAACCGATGCGCGGCACGCATCGGCGGGCGGAACCGGGGCTCGGCGCTCGGCAGCGGTGGAGCGACATGCGGCGATCCGCGGGATTCCGCCGTTCTCGCCCGATGAATACAGCGGACGCATCAATCCATGCAACTTCGCTTATGGAACTGCATCGTTGACGGGTCGTAGTCTCGCGCCATGACGAACATCATCGATGCCCCCTCGCCCGTCGCCCCCGGCTCCGTCGCCCAGGCGGGGCCACTGCTCGACTCGCTCGAGCGGACGCTCCAGGACGAGTACTCCGTGGTGCGTCTTCCCGACGACCTCACGACCCTCGATCCCGCGGATGCCGCGAAGGTGCGCGCCGTCGTCACGAGCGGTCGCAACGGTGTCCCGTCCGCTCTGATGGCTGCGCTCCCGAACCTCGAGATCGTGACCAACTTCGGGGTGGGCTACGACACGACCGATGTGGCTCAGGCGGTCGCGCGCGGCATCCAGGTCACCCACACGCCCGATGTGCTCACCGACTGCGTCGCCGATACGGCCCTCGGCCTCATGCTCGACGTGTTCCGACGGTTCGGAGCATCCGAGAGGTTCCTGCGCGAGGGCCGCTGGCAGTCCGGCGGCTTCCCGCTGACGCGTCGGTTCTCGGGCAGCACGGTCGGCGTGCTCGGCCTCGGCCGCATCGGGCAGGCGATCGCCCGGCGCGCGGCAGCATTCGACGCGACGATCCTCTACACGACCCGCCGCCCGGTCGAGGAGGTGCCGTGGGAGCACGTGGCCTCCGCCGTCGAACTCGCACGCCGATCGGATGTGCTCGTCATCGCGGTTCCCGGAGGAGCCGCGACCGAGGGTCTGGTCGACGCCGAGGTCATCCGGGCGCTGGGACCGGACGGGTTCCTGGTCAACATCGCTCGCGGCTCGGTCGTCGATGAGGACGCGCTGATCGCCGCTCTCGAGGCCGGTGAGATCGCGGGGGCGGGTCTCGACGTGTTCGCGCAGGAGCCGCACGTGCCCGCGCGGTTGATCCGCGACGATGTCACGCTGCTGCCCCACGTCGGCAGCGGGACGCACGAGACCCGGCGCGACATGCGAGACCTCACGCTGGCGAACCTCCGGGCGTACCTCGCAGGCGAGCCGCTCCCGACGCCGGTGCCGGAGATGTCTGCGCTTTGATGCAGGCGGCGCATTGATCCATCCACCATTTGGTTTGTAGGCGCATCGTTTCCCGCATAGCGTGACGATTGTTCAGATCCGAGCCGGACACCGGCGCGACACCCCAGGAGTGCACCGTGGCACGATTCACGCCCACCGAGCTGGCCGACCACCTTCGCGAAGGTCTCCTCTCGTTCCCCGCGACGGCATTCACGCCGGAGCTCGAGTTCGACGAGAAGCGCTACCGCGAGCACGTCGAGTGGCAGGCCGGATTCGGCGTCGCCGGTCTGTTCGCCGCCGGCGGCACCGGCGAGGGCTTCAGTCTCGATGCCGCAGAGTCGGCCGCGGTCGTCCGCGCGGCCGTGCAGGCATCCCGACCCGAGGTGCCCGTGCTCGCGTCGGCCGGAGGCTGGACCCGCAACGCGATCGCGAACGCTCGCGCAGCCGAGGAGGCCGGTGCCGAGGGCATCCTCGTGCTGCCCCCGTATCTCACCGAGTGCGACCAGCCCGGTCTCGTCGAGCATGTCTCGGCGATCGCCGCAGCGACCCGTCTCGCGATCATCGTCTACAACCGGGGCAACGCGATCTACTCGGCCGAGACGATGGCGATCCTCGCCGACCGACACGAGAACGTCATCGGCTTCAAGGATGCGACGGCCGACATCGAGCACCTCGCCTCGGTCTACGTCCGCAACGGCGAGCGGCTGTTCTACCTGGGCGGGCTGCCGACGGCGGAGACGTATGCGCTGCCGCTGCTGCAGATGGGCATGAGCACCTACTCGTCCGCGATGTTCAACTTCGTTCCCGAGTTCGCCCTCGAGTTCTACCGGGACGTGCGTGCCCAGGACCGAGTCGCGGTGACCGAGAAGCTGGGACGCTTCGTGCTGCCGTACATCGCGATCCGCGATCGGGGCCGCGGCTTCGGCGTCTCGATCGTCAAGGCTGGGCTGCGTCTCACCGGACACGGCGTCGGACCCGTCCGCCCGCCGCTGCACGACCTGTCGGAGCAGGATGACGCCGACCTCCTGCAGCTTCTCGACCGCGCCGGGCTGCTCGAGTCCGTCCCCGTCTGATCCTCACCATCCCCACCCTCGACTCAAGGAGAGTGACATGACCGTTCCCGTCCTCACCGGGCATTCCTCGATCGCCGGACGCTCCGTCGCCGGCACCGGCTCGGCACTGCACGCCATCGCGCCCGACACCGACGAACAGCTCGATCCGCCCTACTCGCAGATCGACGTCGACCAGCTCCGCGAGGCGACGGCGGCCGCCGCAGAGGCATTCGTCACGTTCTCGCGCCTCGAGCCCGAGGCACACGCGGCCTTCCTCGAGACGGTCGCGGAGGAGATCGAGGCGATCGGCGACACACTGATCGAACGGGCGATGCAGGAGACCGGGTTGCCGCAGGCGCGTCTTCTCGGGGAGCGTGCGCGCACCACCGGGCAGCTGCGGCTGTTCGCCGAGGTCGTCCGAGCCGGCGAGCACCGAGGCGTGCGCATCGATCCGGCTCAGCCCGACCGCACGCCGGTGCCCCGCGTCGACATCCGCCAGCGCAAGATCCCTCTCGGGCCGGTGGCGGTGTTCGGGGCGTCGAACTTCCCCTTCGCGTTCTCCACCGCCGGCGGAGACACCGCATCCGCCCTCGCAGCCGGCTGCCCGGTCGTGTTCAAGGCGCACAGCTCGCACCCCGGCACGAGCGAGCTCGTGGCGACGGCGATCGCGCGTGCCATCGACGCCCATGGACTCCACCCGGGAGTCTTCTCGCACATCTTCGGCCCGGGCCGCAGCGTCGGACAGGCGCTCGTCTCCGACCCCGAGATCCAGGCCGTCGGGTTCACCGGCTCCCGCGAAGGCGGTCTCGCCCTCGTGCGCGCCTCGCAGGCGCGGCCGGTGCCGATCCCCGTCTACGCCGAGATGAGCTCGGTGAACCCCGTGTTCATCCTGCCCGGCGCTCTGCGCGGCGATGTCGGAGCACTCGCCGCGGGGTACGTGCAGAGCGCGACCGGATCCAGCGGGCAGCTGTGCACGCAGCCCGGAATCGTCTTCGTCCCGCGGGGCGAGCAGGGCGACGCCTTCCTGCAGGCCGTATCCGAGGCGCTGCGCGCGGCCACAGGGCAGACCATGCTCTCGCCGAGCATCGCCGCCGCGTGGCGCGAGGGCGTCGAGACGAGGGACGCCAACGCCGAGATCCTCGCGAGGGGATCCGACGGAGATGGTCCGCATGCTCCCGCGCCGGTGATCCACGCCGCCGACCTCGGATCGTTCGAGGAGAACCACGTGCTGCACGAGGAGATCTTCGGTGCGGCATCGCTGGTGGTGCGGTACGGCGATGTCGCCGAGCTGGTGCAGGCGGCGTCGCGTCTGGAGGGTCAGCTGACGGCCACGCTGCAGCTCAGCGCGGACGACAACGAGCTCGCGGCGGCGCTGCTGCCGGTGCTCGAGCGCAAGGTCGGACGCATCCTCGCGAACGGCTGGCCGACCGGGGTCGAGGTCGGGCACGCCATGGTTCACGGCGGACCGTTCCCGGCGACGAGCGACTCGCGCACCACGAGCGTCGGGACTCTCGCGATCGAGCGCTTCCTGCGGCCGGTCGCGTATCAGAACATCCCCGACGAGCTGCTGCCCGAGGCGCTGCGCGACGCCAACCAGTGGCACGTCCCGCGCTTCATCGACGGGCGGCGCGAGGCGTCCGCATGAGCGCCGTTCCCACCGTCGACAGAGTCGAGGTCGTTCCGGTCGCCGGCCACGACTCGATGCTGTTGAACCTCTCGGGCGCGCACGGGCCGTTCTTCACCCGCAACATCGTCATCGTGACGGATTCGGACGGACGCGAGGGTCTCGGCGAGGTCCCCGGCGGAGAGCCGATCCGCCGCACCATCACCGAGGCCGGCGAGATGCTCTCGGGTCAGCCGGTCGGCCGATACCGTTCGCTGCTGCGGTCGATCGCTACGCGCTTCGCCGATCGCGACGCCGGTGGCCGCGGGCTGCAGACATTCGACCTGCGCACCACCGTGCACGCCGTCACCGGCATCGAGTCGGCGCTTCTCGACCTCCATGCGCAGCACCTCGGCGTGCCGGTCGCCGAACTGCTCGGCGACGGTCAGCAGCGCGACAGCGTGCCGATGCTGGGCTATCTGTTCTTCGTCGGGGATGCCGACAGGACCGACCTCCCCTATCTGCGCGAGAGCGGCGACAGCTGGGAGAGCGTGCGACGCGAAGAGGCGATGACGGCCGAGGGCGTCGTGCGCCTGGCCGAAGCCGCCCAGCAGCGCTACGGATTCTCGGACTTCAAGCTCAAGGGCGGCGTGCTCGACGGAGAGATCGAGGCCGACGTCGTGACCGCCCTCTCCCAGCGCTTTCCCGAGGCGCGCATCACGCTCGACCCGAACGGCGGGTGGCTGCTGGAGGATGCGGTGCGCATCGGTCGACGACTGCGCGACGTGCTCGCCTACGCCGAGGACCCCTGCGGTGCCGAGGGCCGGTTCTCGGGCCGCGAGGTGATGGCGGAGTTCCGGCGGCGCACCGGACTGCGGACCGCGACGAACATGATCGCGACCGACTGGCGCGAGATGGCGCACGCGATCCGATCGGATGCCGTCGACATCCCGCTCGCTGACCCGCACTTCTGGACCATGGCAGGGTCGGTGCGCGTCGCGCAGCTGTGCAACGACTTCGACCTCACATGGGGCTCGCACTCGAACAACCACTTCGACATCTCGCTGGCGATGTTCACGCAGGTCGGTGCGGCCGCGCCCGGCGAGATCACGGCACTCGACACGCACTGGATCTGGCAGGACGGTCAGCAGCTGACGGTCGATGCGCCGCAGATCCGCGACGGCGCGGTGCGCGTGCCCGACCGGCCGGGACTCGGTGTGACGATCGACCGCGTGCGGCTCGCCGAGGCCCACGAGCTGTATGTCGAGCACGGGCTCGGCGCCCGCGACGACGCGATCGGCATGCAGTACCTCGTGCCCGACTGGCAGTTCGACAGCAAGCGGCCCGCCCTCGTGCGCTGAGGCGCGTCCGGGTGGATCGCTACTCGAACCCGCCGGTCAACCGTCCCCGCATCCGCTGACTGCTCTCGTTCATCCCGACGATCTCGACGCTCTTGCCGAGCGCTGCATACTTCGTCTCGATCGCATCCAGAGCGGCGACGGTCGACGCATCCCAGATGTGCGATCCCGACAGGTCGATCACGACATGCTCGGGGTCGTCGGGGTACTCGAAGAGGGTGGTCAGGTCATTGCTCGAGGCGAAGAACAGCTCGCCGTTCACGACGTAGCGCGCGACGTCGCCCGAGACCGAGCGGTCGACCGAGCGCTCGACCGAGACGAAGTGCGCCACGCGGCGCACGAACAGCACGGATGCGACCAGCACCCCGCCGACGACGCCGACCGCGAGGTTGTGGGTGAGGAGCACGAGCACGACGGTCGCCACCATCACGAAGGTCTCGCTCTTCGGCATCCGCTTGAGGGTCGACGGCTTCACGCTGTGCCAGTCGAAGGCGCCGATCGCGACCATGATCATCACGGCGACGAGGGCGGCCATGGGGATCGTGCCGACGAAGTCACCGAACACGACGACCAGCAGGAACAGGAAGATGCCGGCGCAGAACGTCGAGATGCGGGTGCGCGCCCCGGACGCCTTGACGCCGATCATGGTCTGGCCGATCACCGCGCAGCCGCCCATGCCGCCGAAGATTCCGGAGAGCATGTTCGCCACGCCCTGCGCCCACGACTCGCGCGTCTTGTTCGAGTGGGTGTCGGTGATCTCGTCGACGAGCTTGGCGGTGAGCAGTGACTCCATGAGCCCGACCAGCGCGACCCCGAGGGCGAACGGAGCGATGATCGTGAACGTCTCCCAGGTGAGCGGCACGTTCGGGATGAACAGCTCGGGAAGGCTCTTCGGCAACTCGCCCTGATCGCCGACCGTCGGCACGGTGATCGCGAACGCCAGCACGACACCGGTCACGATGATCACCGACACGAGTGGCGCCGGCACGACCCGGGTGATCCTCGGCATCACGATCATCACGACGATTCCCAGTGCCACCAGCGGATACACCAGCCACGGCACGTCGATCAGCTGCGGGAACTGCGAGCTGAACACGAAGATGGCGAGCGCGTTCACGAACCCGACCATGACGCTGCGTGGGATGAATCGCATCAGCTTCGCGACGCCCAGCACCCCGAGGAGCACCTGGAAGATGCCCGCGAGGATCACGGTCGCGATGAAGTAGTCCATCCCGTAGGTCGGAGCGACGGGTGCGATCACGAGCGCGACGGCTCCGGTCGCCGCGGTCACCATCGCGGGGCGCCCGCCGAGGAACGCGATCGACACCGCCATGATGAACGACGAGAACAGCCCGACCTTCGGGTCGACGCCCGCGATCACCGAGAACGCGATCGCCTCGGGGATCAGCGCGAGCCCCACGACCAGCCCCGCGAGTACCTCGCGCGTCAGCATCCGCGGACTCTTCAGCGCTTGGAGGACGGTGGGATTCGCCCGATAGCGGGCACGATCGTCGACCGCAGGTGCAGACATGGGGATGCTCCAGAGAAGGTGCCCGGGGGATGGGGCAGAACAGTTAAGGGTACGGCGGATGCTGGGGGCTGCCGTTCCCCGGTCGTGAGCGGCGGTGAGGAGGCCCGTCGAACGCACTCCGGCATCTGTCCCGTTGTCTTAAGTCGTCGATGCGCGCTCAGGGCTCCGGGGCGTACGCAGAGAACCCGCCGACGACGTGAAACCTCGACCCGAGCTCTGCCTGGATCGCCTCGACGAGAGCGTTCCCTTCCTCTATCCAGCGGCGCCCGATCTCGGGGTGGGGCCAGCGGATCGTCTTCTGAGGGTTGAGCGTGAACTTCCACTCGTCGTTCCACGCACGGATACGTGCCTGAAGGTCTCTCGACAGACGGGGAGAGAATATGCCTGCCACCCGTTGCGAGCTCGCCCATTCCGGCATGATGACGAGCTCTACGGGGACCTCGCCGGGAACAGGTGTCGACAGCATCCATCTAGTCCATGGTGCTGCGCCTGGATCGTCAAGCCTTCGCGTCCACTGGACACGACGACGTTGCGCGCGTGCCGGTCGTATCGCGCACGCCGACGCAGACCGCTGCCATAAAGAGTGGGAGCGATATGCACAGTGGCGCCAGGCAAAATGCGGCATTAAGGGCATAGAAGAGCACTTTGCGCTGGGCACTCTGCTCCCAGATTTTGCGCTCACCCCATTTCGGGCGGATACTCATCCCATCCGTGTCGACCGTATCGGCCGGGAATCGACATGCACAGCACCCCTGCTCTCGCCCCTGAAACGTCCATCGCCATCGTCGGCGCCGGCCGTCTCGGCGGCGTACTCGCACGGGCCCTGCGCGCAGCGGGATTCGTCGTCATCGGACCCCTCCGCCGCGAAGACCGAGCCCCGGATGCCGACATCGCACTGCTCTGCGTCCCGGACTCCGCCATCCCCGCCGTAGCCTTCGCTGTTCGACCCCATGCGCGACTCATCGCCCACGTCTCGGGCGCGACGCCGCTCACCGACGTCGACTTCAGCCTCCACCCGCTCCAGACCTTCACGGGTAAGGAGTCAGCCGAGGTGTTCCGCGGAATCGGCGTCGCGATCGATGGCCGCACACCCGAGGCGCTCGAGGTGGCCGAGCAGCTCGCGCGGGCGCTGGGCGCGAACCCGTTCCGCGTCGACGACGCCCACCGCGCGGAGTATCACGCCGCCGCATCCTTCGCCTCGAACTTCGTGCTCACCGTGCTCGACGCGGCCGAACACCTCGCGAAGGATGCCGGCGTCGACCGCGCGCACCTCGCACCGCTCGTGCGGCAGACGGTCGACAACTGGGCGGCCTCCGGTGCTGTGGCCGCACTTACCGGGCCGATCGCGCGCGGCGACGAAGCGACCGTGGCGCGGCAGCGCGCAGCATCCGCCGACTACCAAGACCTCTTCGACGCACTCGCCACCGCCACCCGCGCGGTCGCCGGGCGCGCGCCACACGTGACCACCCCTGACGCGACTGCCGACACGACCGCCGATCACGCCGCCACCGCGACCGCCGATCAAGCCGCCACCACCGAGGAGTCCGAGGCATGAGAATCCTCCGCACGATCGCCGAGGTGCGAGCCGCGGTCCGCGAAGCCAAGGCAGCGGGCCGGTCCGTCGGACTCGTCCCCACCATGGGCGCCTTCCACGAGGGACACCTCTCGCTCATGCGCACCGCGCGCGAGCAGACTGACCTCGTCGTCGTCTCGCTCTTCGTCAACCCGACCCAGTTCGCCGCGAACGAAGACCTCAGCACCTACCCGCGCGACGAGGCACGCGACGCCGCGCTCGCCGAGTCCGCGGGCGTCGACATCCTGTTCGCACCCGAGCCCGCCGAGATCTACCCCGACGGCTTCGCGACGAACATCCACGTCGCGGGCATCACCGAGGTGCTCGATGGCGCGAGCCGCGGACCCCACCACTTTGACGGCGTCGCCACCGTCGTCACCAAGCTGTTCGGCATCGTGCAGCCCGACGTCGCCTACTTCGGCCAGAAGGATGCGCAGCAGGTGCTCGTCGTCCGCCGTGTCGTGCGCGACCTCGACCTCGACGTGCGGATCGAAGCGTGCCCCATCGTGCGCGAACCCGACGGACTCGCCATGAGCTCACGAAACGTCTACCTCGACGCGGATGCTCGCGCCCAGGCGACCGCGCTCAACCGCGCCCTCGACGCCGCCGACGCGGCGCACCGATCGGGGGAGCGCGCCGGCATCCTGCCTGCCGCCCATGCTGTTCTGGCCGACGCGGGGATCGCTGTCGAGTACCTGGAACTCCGGGATGCCGAAACCCTGCAGCCCGTGACGGTCGTCGAACGGGACGCACTGCTGCTCGTCGCCGCCCGCGTCGGCGCCGCCCGACTGATCGACAACCACCTGCTGAGAGGGGCCACCCGATGAGTGCCCACGCCGCCCCGACCAAGCGCCTGACCCTGGGCGATCTGGCCGCGAAGAAGCAGTCCGGCGAACCCATCGTCATGGTCACCGCCTACGACTTTCCGAGCGCGCAGATCGTCGAGGAGGCCGGCGTCGACATGGTGCTCGTCGGCGACTCGGCCGCGATGACCGTGCTCGGCTACGACAGCACCGTGCCCGTCACGATCGACGAGATGCTCATGCTCACGAAGGCTGTGCGACGCGGACTCGAGAAGCCGCTGCTCGTCGGCGACCTGCCCTTCGGCTCGTACGAGGCGTCGGATGAACTCGCCCTCGCGACCGCGCAGCGCTTCATCAAGCAGGCGGGCGTCGACCTGGTCAAGATCGAGCGCGGCGGCACGACGGTCGACCGTGCCCGCGCGCTGGTGAGTGCCGGCATCCCCGTGGTCGGACACGTCGGACTGACCCCGCAGACCGCGACATCCCTCGGCGGATACCGCGCCCAGGGACGCACCGCCGACGCCGCGCTCGCCGTGATCGAAGATGCCCTCGCGCTGCAGGATGCCGGAGTCTCGGTGCTCGTCATCGAAGCCGTGCCGTCGGAGGTCACCGCAGCCCTCGCGCCCCTGTTGCGCATTCCGCTGATCGGCATCGGAGCCGGAGCAGATGCCGACGGCCAGGTGCTCGTCTTCCACGACCTGCTCGGCATCTATGCGGGCGGCGTCGCCAAGTTCGTCAAGCGCTACGCCGATGTGCGGGGAGTGTCGGTCGCAGGAGTCCAGGCGTATGCCGACGAGGTGCGCGACGGTGTGTATCCCGCGCCCGAGCACGGGTACAGCATGCCCGAGGCTGAGGCCGCGCGGCTGCGGGAGATGCTCGCGGAGCGGTAGGTCGCGGCGGCATCCGGCATCCGCTCTATTCTGCGCGGCGCACCCGCAGCACCAGCGCGACGAGCGCGAGCACGATGACCACCACGCCGTATCCCACGCACACGACTCCGAGCCCGAACACCCCGACCAGCGTTCCGGCGACCACTGCGGGCACCCCGAACGCGAGGTAGGCGAGCAGGTAGATCACGGCGAACGTGTCGGCGCGGTCGGTCGCGGGGATGCGCGGTGCGAGTGAGCCGACGACTCCCGAGAAGGCGGTGCCGAATCCCATGCCGGTGATGGCGGTCGCGGCGAGATAGAAGGCGAGCGACTCGGCCGAGAGGGCCCAGAGCGACAGGGCTGTTCCCGTCGCGAGCGCCGCAGTGCCGAAGATCACCGACGTGCGCGGCGTGCGGTTGCGGAACGCGAACGCCGTGATCGCGCCGACTCCCGCGAGCATCGCGACCGCGAGCCCCTGCCAGACGTGCGCCTCGCCGCCGAGCTCGGTGCGCACGATGTTCGCGCCGAGTGAGAGGAAGAGCCCACCCGTCGCCCACCCGGCGATGATCGCGGGCGCGCCTCGCCAGAAGTCCGAACGGATACCGGCCGGCACCGAAAGGCGGAAGCTCAGCGACGCCAGTGCTCCAGGTCGCAGGGGTGCGGTCTCGGGCGCGAGGAAGAAGAGCGCGGCGAGCACGACGTAGACGACGGTCAGCGGCGCGAACACGTCGAGCAGCGGCTGGCCGGTCAGGTCGAGAGCGATGCCCGAGATCAGCGCGCCGAGAGCGAGGCCGATGCCGGGGCTGAGGGCGTTCCATAGGGCGGCGACCCTCGAGCGTCCGCCGGGAGCGAGGTCGAGCGCTGCGGCCGAGAGCGCGGCGATCAGCACACCACTCGCGGCTCCCTGCAGGATGCGCGCGAGCATGAGCGTCGCGACGGTGTCTGCATGCCAGAAGAGCAGCATGCTCGCGGCGAGCAGGAGGAGTCCGCCGATCGCGACAGGACGGCGACCGACGTGGTCGGAGAGCGACCCGGCGGTGAGCAGTGCGAGAAGCAGGGCGACCGCGTACACGGCGAACACGGCGCTTATGGCGATCGCGTCGAACCCGATCTCGGCGGCGAGCACCGGGTAGAACGGCGACGGCGCGCTCGCACCCATCATCATCGCGATCTGCGTGACGATCGCCAGCGCGAAGCCGAAGCGCGGGCGGCGGATCGGCGCGGCCGTCATCGTGGCGATCGGTGACGTGATGGTCATCTGTGCTCCCGCGGGTGTGGGGTCGGGTCTGAGAGGGGCGAACTCGTTGGGTTCGAGAATCATCGAACTATCGGAGCGTACTCGCCTTCCCGCGATTGTTCAACTATTCTCGAACCATGCCAGGCGACCTTCCGCATCCGGATCGTTCCGAGATCCAGCTCACCGACGTGCTCTTCGCGCTCAGTGACCCCGAACGACTGGCCATCGCCCGACAGCTCAGTGACGGTCCGCTCGACATGGCCGCGTGCCACGCGACCGACCCGAACCTCCCCAAGTCGACCAAGTCGCACTTCATGAAGGTGCTGCGCGAAGCGGGCGTCATCCGCAACGAGCCCAACGGACGGCGACGGATGCTGACGCTGCGCCGTGACGATCTCGACTCGCTCTTCCCTGGGCTGTTGGACTCGGTGCTGCGGGGCTAGGTCGCGAAGGTACGCACGGGGGCGGAGCGAGCTCGCCACCCGGGAGGAGAACTGCGCCCGGGGAGGAGGAATTCTCGGGAACCCTCCTCCCGAGAGGCAGATCTCCTCCCGGGGGTATGCGCGGGGCGCGGAGCGTTTCGTCTCGGGCCGCTTCGCGGGCCTCGCTCAACGAGCGGGGTTGGGTTTCGGTCGTTGAGCGAAGACGACGAAGTCGCCTGAGTTGAAACGTCGCGAGACGACTCTCCCAGGAGGGAACTGACCCGACGCTCAGCGGAAGTACGACGCCCCGTTGAGGTCGAGCACCGTGCCCGAGGCCCATGTGGCGGTGGGCGACGTGAGGTAGGCGACGGCATCCGCCACCTCTTCGGGAGTGCCCACGCGCCCGAACGGACTCTGCCCGCGGATGCTGTCGCCCTGCTCGCCCTCGAGCTTCGCCGACTGGCGCTCGGTCGCGACCATTCCCGGTGCGATCGATGTGACCGAGATGTTGTGTGGGGCGAGAACCAGGGCCATCGACTGGCCGAACGCCTGCAGCCCCGCCTTGGTCGCGGCGTACGCGGGGTGATCGGCCTCGCCGCGGAACGCGCCGCGCGAGCCGACATTGACGATCGCCCCGCCGCCACCGCGCTCGATCATGTGCTGTGCCACCAGCATCGTCACGTTCGAGGCTCCGAGCAGGTTCACCGAGACCATCGAAGACCACGCGGCCTGCCACTCGGCGAACGACGTTGAATCGACGCGATGCTCGTTCGCTGCACTCGGCGCGACCGCCGCGTTGTTCACCAGGATGTCGAGAGAGCCCAGCGCGGCGATGGCCTCCTCGACCACGCGATGCGCCTCAGCGGGATTCCCCAAGTCGCCGCCCACGAGAGCGTGCCCCGAGCCGTCGAGCGAGGCGAGTGTCTCCTCCGCTGCGGCGCGATCCCGGCCGTAGTGCACGACGACCCGATCGCCTCTGCGCGCGAACGCCTGGGCGACAGCGCGACCGATGCCGCGCGAACTGCCCGTGATCAGTGCATGCGCCATCTCAGGACGCGACCTGCACTCGTCCGATCGTGCGCACCGGCGGCTCGATCTCGGCCCACACCGAATCGAGCGAGAGGTGCAGCACGCCCGCGATTGCCGCGATCGTCGAGAAAGCGGGAGTCGCCACGCGACCCGACTCGATCTTGCGCAGCGTCTCGGGCGAGACCCCGGCGTCGAGCGCGACGCTCAGCATCGACCGCTCGCCACGCGCTCGCCGCAGCAGGGCACCGAGACGTTCGCCTCGTTCGACCTCGGCGGGAGTGAGGGGCATCCGAACCATCATGTGCCGATTCTAATACCGGGATAGTATTACCGGGATAGTTATTGGAAAAACAGCGACCCGGATGCGGAGAGCCCCATGATCGAGATCCTCACGAGCGACGAACTGGCCAGGGCGAGGGATGCCGGCGCGCTCGTCGGCAGCATCCTGCAGTCGCTGAAAGAGCGCACGAGGGTCGGCGTGAACCTGCTCGACCTCGACCGCTGGACCAAGCAGATGATCGAGGATGCCGGTGCCGAGTCCTGCTACGTCGACTACGCGCCGTCGTTCGGCCGCGGACCCTTCGGCCACTACGTCTGCACCGCCGTGAACGACGCGGTGCTGCACGGGATGCCACACGACTACGCCCTCGCTGACGGTGACCTGCTCACGCTCGACCTCGCCGTCACGCTGCGCGGGATCGCGGCCGATGCCGCGATCAGCTTCGTGGTCGGAACCACCCGGACACCCGAGGATCTCGCGATGATCGACACGACCGAGCGCGCGCTCGCCGCGGCCATCGCCGTCGCCCGTCCTGGTGCCCGCATCGGCGACCTCTCGCACGCGATCGGCACGGTGCTCAGCAACGCGGGGTACCCGATCAACCTCGAGTTCGGCGGCCACGGCATCGGCTCGACCATGCACCAGGATCCGCACGTCGCGAACGACGGGCGCCCCGGTCGTGGCTACAAGCTGCGCCCCCGCCTGCTGCTCGCCCTCGAACCGTGGGTCATGGCCGACACCGACGAGCTGATCACCGACGACGACGGCTGGACTCTGCGCAGCGCCACCGGCTGCCGCACCGCCCACACCGAGCACACGATCGCGATCACGGAAGAGGGAGCGGAGATCCTCACGCTCCCGCGCTGAGCGCGAGCCGGCTCAGGGTCACGTCGTGCGCGAAGCGCTCCGCGCGCCACCCCGCACCCGACGCACCGCGCGCCCGGCCAGATCCTTCAACCGCCCGCCGGGCCACTGCCGCCGCAGCTCGACCGCGCCGCCGCGGCGCGCGACCGGAGTGCAGGTGCGTCCGGCGAGCAGCGGTGAGTGTCCGGCAGCGGCGAGCGTCGCCGCATCCGCCGTGAGGGGAACGTCGAACGTCCATCCGGCACGCCGGACGGTCACGAACAGTCGCGCGCCGCGCGACTCGTCATCAGGTCCGAATACCTTCAGCGGATCGATCGCGAGCGGGACGGCGTCGAGGTTTCGGGGCTTCACGCGCGCAACACGACGCTCGACCCCCGCGGCCTTGTCGCGCAGCACCAGCTCGACCCGGTCGTTCTGCAGCTCGCGGCCGGCTTCGAGCAGGCCGGTGGGCAGGCCGTCCATCGCCACGGGGAGCGAGGTGAGCACACCGGTGCCGGGCTCGACGACGAGAGCATCCTGTCCGTCGCGGGTGATCGACACGGCGACCGTCAGATACAGCCCGCCACCCCGTGACCACCGCGCCGAGGTCACGACGGCGCGGCAGGTCGTCTCGACCTCGAATCGCGCGAACGTCACGAGATCCGCACGTCGGTCGGCCCGCAGCAGCGCGGCCCTGATCCGGTTCGGGAACGCGAGCCCGCCGTCGACGCCCGGTCCGAACCGACGCTGCGCGAGCGGCCCGACCACGTCGAGCAGCCGCTCGCGATACTCGTCGGGGTACCCGAGGAACTTCTTGCCCGTCAGCCTCTTCAGGATCTTGCCGCGGAACCAGTGCCGCAGCAGTCGATCCCGCAGTCGCCCGGGTTCGGTGTAGCGCTCGACCAGGTCGAGCACGGCCTCGAGGTGCGGGAAGTACGACTCCGGGTCGATCCGCGACGAGCTCGCGCTGCCCGCGTGCTTGACCCAGGCATAGCAGGGCTGACTCGCGAGGATCGAGATGGTCGACGCCTCGAAGTACGCGCGCATGACGAACAGGTGGTCTTCGAGGCGCACCTTGCCCTCGGGGAAGCGGATGCGATTCTCGCGCAGGAACGACGTGCGGAACATCTTGTGCGGCGTGAGCATCTCGAGCAGCGGATCCTCACCGAGCCGCGCCTGGGGCACGTCGCGACGGAAGATCCGGCTCGGCAGTCGGCGCCCGATCCCGACCTCCTTGCCGACCACGACGTCGGATGCGTGCTGGTCGGCGTAGTCGCACAGCGCCTCGAGTGCCCCGGGGTAGAGCCAGTCATCCTGATCGACGAACTGGATGTACGTGCCTCGCGCCTCGTCGATCCCGTGGTTGCGGGGCGTGCCCGGCCACCCGGAATGCGGCAGGAACGCCACATGCATGTAGTCCCGATCGCGGGCGACCTCGACAAGCCGTGCCGCGGTCGCCTTGCCCGATCCGTCGTCGCACAGCAGCACCTCGAAGCGTGAGTGATCGAGCGTCTGGGCGTCGAGCGAGGCGATGAGTTCGTCGAATGCCGCACCCGGCTTGAACACGGGGACGACCACGCTCACTCGGATCGAGGTGGACGCGGGCTGAACGGCAGGGGAATTCGACATCGACGGCAGTCAAACACCGAGAGCTATGTGGCGCACGGGGCTTGCGCTCAGGCGCGAATGCGTGCAGGAGAGTCAGCGGCTCCGTCCGTGCGCCTCCGCGCGAGAACGCAGAAATTCCCGGACATCCTCATCGTCGGCGAGCGCGATCGCCCTCGCGTACGCATCCCTCGCATCCCGGCCTGCCTCTGCGAGCAGCTCCGCTCTCGCCGCCCAGTAGGGCTGGAATCCCTCGGCATCGGGCGGAAGCGCGTCGAGTCCCGACTCGGGCCCCTCGATGCGCGCCGTCACCACGGCGGCCGCCACCCGAGCTCCGAGAGTCGGCGCGACTGCGAGCAGCGCCGAGTACAGCATCCGCAGCGCCTCCCAGTCGGTGCGGCCCGTTCGGCGACGGTCGCAATGCACCGCCTGGATCGCCGCCTCCAGCTGGAACCTCCCCGGCGCGTCCGCAGGCTGCGCTCGCCGCAGATACGCCTCGCCCTCGGCGATCAGTGCGGCATCCCACGACGAGGGATCCTGCTCGTCCAGCGGCACGAACTCCCGCGATCGCCGCGCCAGCGTCAGCGTCGTGAGAGCCGCGAGACCCCACGCCTCGGGCTCGTCCTCGAGCAGCCCGGCGAGGGTCGCGGCCAGGTACTGCGCCTCACCCGCGAGCGAATCGCTGTCTCCTCTCCAGGCCAGCGCGGCGCACCCGTACACGGCTTCGAGCACAGCGGGCAGCCGCTCGGGCATCGCTCGCCGCTCGGGAATCGCGAACGGGATGCGGGCGTCCTTGATGCGCCTCTTCGCCCGCACCAGTCGCTGCGCCATCGCTGCGGGCGGCACCGCGAACGCGCGGGCGATGTCGGCCGAGTCGAAGCCGAGCACGGCCTGCAGCATCAGCGGAGCGCGCACCGCCGGGTCGATAGCCGGATGCGCGCACACGAACAGCAGCTCGAGCCGCTTGTCGCCGATCGCCAGCGGATCGTGCTTGGCGAACGGATCGTCGCGTGCGCTCTCCTCGTCGAGAGGAGCGGATGCTCTCGCCGCAGCCGACTTCCACACGTCGCGCAGTCTGTTCCTGGCCACGGTCAACAGCCACCCTTCCGGGTTGTCGGGCACACCGGCATCCGGCCAGCGTCGTAATGCCTCTTCGAATGCCCCCGACAGGGAGTCCTCGGCGAGTGCGAGGTCACCCGAGCGGGCAGCGAGCAGCGCGACGAGCCGGCCATAGGAGGTCCGCGCCGCGCTCTCTGCGGCGGCTCGGACCTCCTCGGGGATCATCGGTTCGGCATCCAGACGCCGTCGACGGTGAAGACGGCGCCGGGCCGGACCTCGACCGTGCCCCAGAATGCGGGAGGTGCCTGTCGGGCGAACCCGATCGCCGCGTCGAGATCGGCGACGTCGATCACGACCGTCCCGCCGAGCTGCTCCTTGGTGTCGGCGAACGGGCCGTCCTGCACCTGCAGTTCTCCGTCGCGCACCCGCACCGTGGTGCTCACGGCCGACGGCTGCAGGACCTCGGCGGAGATCAGCACCCCCGCCGACTGCAGGGTGGCGGCGTAGCTCGCGAATGCGGCCTGTCCTCCTGCGAGCGCTTCGGCGCCCAGAGTCTCGGCGTCGAGCTCTTCGTAGTGCAACAGCAGTGTGTAGCGCATGGTCTCTTCCTCACTGTTCGACGGTCAGCGTACAGAGGGATGACGATCGAGCATCAGGTCGATCGACACATCCGCCGAAGTTTCTTCAGAACCGAAACTCCCACCCGCCACTCAGCCTTAACGATATATCGTTGACTATCGCTCACCACTTCCGGGAGGTCATCATGAACAACGCATTCCCCTTCGGCACCGGCGCAGGCAACGGCGCAGGCAACACCGACAACCCGCTGGGCGGCATCTTCGGATCCGGCGGCTTCGGCGGAGCCAACGGCCCGGCCGGCACCCTCTTCGACGCACTCGACCAGCTGCGCAAGTCGTTCGAGCAGCGTCCGTCCGGCGGCACCCGCATGGCCAAGGGCGACGTTCGCGCCGCGGTGCTCTCGCTCCTCGCCGAGAAGCCGATGCACGGCTACCAGATCATCAACGAGATCGCCGAGCGCAGTGGCGGCTCGTGGAAGCCGAGCGCAGGCTCGGTCTACCCGACGCTGCAGCTGCTCGCCGACGAGGGCCTGATCGAGGCCGAAGAGCAGAACGGTCGCAAGACCTACTCGCTCACCGAGGCCGGTCGTGCGGTCGCGACCGAGACCACCGAGGCACCGGCACCCTGGGAGTCGAGCTCGACGAAGGACGGTCACCGCAACGATCCCCGCTTCACGGCTCTGCCCAAGGCGGGCGTCGACCTCGCAGCGGCAGCCGCGCAGGTGGGCCGCAGCGGATCGCCTGAGCAGGTGCAGGCGGCGATCGAGATCCTCGATGACGCCCGCCGTAGGCTGTACTCGATCCTCGCTCAGGACTGATCGCACACACGACCCAGGGACGACACATGACGGATGCTGCGGCGCAGGGCGCCCATCGTGCCCGGTACCGCCGCATCCTCTCGTTCGCGGCGCGTGAATTCCTCAAGATCTGGTGGTTCGAGCTCGTTCTGCCGAAGTTCGGTCTGAGCTCGGTCTCGGAGCGCACCCGAGCGCCGCGCATGCAGCGCTTCGCGAAGCGCTTCCACGTGCTCGCGGTCGAGCTCGGCGGCCTCATGATCAAGGTCGGCCAGTTCATGTCGTCGCGCCTCGACGTGCTGCCGCCCGAGATCACGAAAGAGCTCGAGGGACTGCAGGACGAGGTTCCGTCCGTGCCGTTCTCCGGCATCCGCGCTGCCGCCGAGGCCGAGCTCGGCATGCCGCTCGAGCAGGCCTACGCGTGGTTCGACGAGACGCCGGTGGCCGCGGCATCCCTGGGGCAGGCGCATCGCGCCCGTCTCGCAGCCCAGGATGCCGTCGACACCGGACTCGGCAACGTGGTCGTCAAGGTGCAGCGCCCCGGCATCGACGAGATCGTCGCGGTCGACCTCGCCGCGCTCCGCCGCGTGGCCCGGTGGCTGACGCGCGTGCGGCTGGTCGCCGACCGCGTCGACGCCCCCGGTCTCGTCGAGGAGTTCGCGCAGACGAGCCTCGAGGAGATCGACTACCTGCACGAGGCGGCCAGCGCCGAGCGGTTCCGCGAGAACTTCGCCGAGGATGCGCGCGTCAGCGCCCCCGAGATCGTCTGGGAGCGTTCGACCCGCCGCGTGCTCACGCTGTCGGACGTCACTGCCATCAAGATCAACGACACGGATGCTCTGCGCGCAGCGGACATCGATCCGTCGGAGGTCGCCGACGTGTTCGCCGAGGTCATGTTCGACCAGGTGTTCACGCACAGCTTCGTGCACGCCGACCCGCACCCCGGCAACATCTTCGTGACGCCGGAGCCTGCATCCACCACCGGCCGCAACTTCCGGCTCACCTTCATCGACTTCGGGATGATGGCCGAGGTCCCGGCGAGTCTTCGCGACGGGCTGCGCACGCTGCTCATCGCGGTCGCCGGCCGCGACAGCAAGGGGCTCGTGGCCGCTGCGCAGGAGATCGGCGTGCTGCTGCCGTCGGCC
This sequence comes from Microbacterium sp. Leaf320, assembly GCF_001423485.1. Classification (GTDB taxonomy): domain Bacteria; phylum Actinomycetota; class Actinomycetes; order Actinomycetales; family Microbacteriaceae; genus Microbacterium. The sequence goes on along the minus strand of NZ_LMOD01000002.1, from coordinate 281,697 downwards.
GACACCGCCGAGCTCGAACGCGCTCTGCGGGCGCTCTTCGCCCGCTTCGGCGGCATGGGCTTCGCCGAGCTGAGCAAGGTCGACCCGAAGGAGTTCACGGACTTCGCCGACGAGTTCGGTGACATGGTGCGCTCGCTCCCGCTGCAGCTTCCCGAGAACATGCTGCTGCTGATCCGCGCGGTCTCGCTGACCTCGGGCATGTGCTCGAGCCTCGACCCGACTTTCAACGTGTGGGATGCCGCCGAGCCCTACGCCGGGCGACTGCTGCGCGACGAGTCGGGCAACCTCATGCAGGAGATGGCCCAGCAGGCCATGGAGACCGCGGCCGTCACCTATCGCCTTCCCAAGCGGATCGACGCGATCATCACCCGGGTCGACGACGGCAACGTCTCTTTCGACACCTCGCGCCTCGAGCGTCGCCTCGACCGGCTCGAGGGCATCGCGCGCCGCATCGGATCCGGCGTGCTGTTCGCCGCGATGCTCGTCGGCGGAGCGCTGCTCGTCGCGACTCTGCCGCCGCTCGGCATCACCCTCATCTGCGTCTCGGCCCTTCCCCTGCTGCACGCGGTCTTCGGCGGGCGTCGCCTGCGCTGACGCGCGCCCGCCCGCCCCGCCGCCGCGTCCGGCCCGCGCTGACGCGCCCGGAAAACCCGGAGCGTCCGGCATCCGCGCGGCGCGTCCGACCCCGACGCGCCGCGGATCGACCGATTGATCTGGGTTTTCCCGCCCCAGCCGCAGTATGCCGGCATGGGAGAATGGGTTCCCATGGACACTCCGGACGATAAGACGCCCCCGAGGAACGACGCTCCGAAGACCAACACTGCCGCAGTCCGGCAGGCCGCGAAGGCCACCGAGGCCGCCCAGAAGATCGTGCGTGACATCGCCGCCGTGCCGCCGCGTGGCGTGCATCCGGCGCTCGTTCCCGGCGTCGCGGTCGAAGAGACCGGCCGCACCTACCGCACCGATCCGCTCGTGTTCGGCCTCGCCGTCGCGCTGACCGTCGCGTTCATCGCGTGGGGTGTGTTCGCGGGTGACAACCTCTCGGGCACGACCTCGACCGTGCTCGCCTGGGTCGTGGAGTATTTCGGCTTCTTCTTCACGACGATCGCCACCGTCATCCTCGTCTTCATGCTGTTCATCGGCTTCAGCCGCTATGGACGCATCCCCCTCGGCCGCGACGATGAAGAGCCCGAGTTCTCGATGTTCTCGTGGATCTCGATGCTGTTCGCCGCCGGCATGGGCATCGGCCTCGTCTTCTGGGGTGCCGCCGAGCCGCTCACCTTCTTCGAGAACCCGCCGCCCGGCACCGTCGAGGCGAACACTCTCGACGCGATGCACACCGCGCAGGCGCAGGTGCTCTATCACTGGGGCCCGCAGGCCTGGGCGTTCTACGCGCTCGTCGGTGGCGCGATCGCCTACGGTGCATTCCGCCGCGGCCGCACGCCGCTGATCTCGTCGATCTTCGCTCCGCTGCTCGGAGAGGGTCGCACGACCGGACCCCTCGGCCGCACGATCGACATCTTCTCGATCATCGTCACGCTGTTCGGCACCGCGGCCTCGCTCGGCCTCGGCGCCCTGCAGATCGGCCACGGCGTCGAGATCGTCAGCGGCATCGGCGAACTCGGCAACGGAGTGCTCATCGCCGCGATCGCCGTGCTCACCGCGTGCTTCATCGCATCCGCCGTTTCGGGCGTCTCGAAGGGCATCCGCGCGCTGTCGAACATCAACGCGGTCGTGGCTCTGCTGCTCGCATTCTTCGTGTTCTTCGTCGGTCCGACGCTGCTGATCCTCAACGTCATCCCCTCGGTCGCCGTGCAGTTCCTCGGCGACCTGCCCGAGATGGTCGCCCGCTCGGCCTCGCAGGGCGACGAGGCGCAGATGTTCCTGTCGAGCTGGACGATCTTCTACTGGGCATGGTGGATCTCGTGGTCGCCGTTCGTCGGCATGTTCATCGCGAAGATCTCGCGCGGCCGCACGCTTCGCCAGTTCGTGTCGGTCGTCATCGTCGTGCCCGCCGTCATCTCGCTCATCTGGTTCGCGATCTTCGGGACCACGGCCATTCAGCAGCAGATGGACGGCGCGAACCTCACGGTCGATCCGCCCGAGGAAGTGCTCTTCGGCGTGCTCGAGAACCTGCCGTTCCCGCTGATCACCAGCATCGTGCTGATCCTGCTGATCGCGATCTTCTTCATCACCGGGGCGGATTCCGCATCCCTCGTGATGGGCACGCTGTCGCAGCAGGGGCGGCCCGAGCCGTCGCGCTGGGTCGCGGTCGTCTGGGGTGTCCTGGTCGGAGTCATCGCCGCCGTGCTGCTCGTCACCGGCGAGGAGGGCAGCGGGCTGAAATCGCTGCAGAACGTCACGATCATCGCCGCCCTGCCGTTCGCGGTGATCATGGCGTTCATGATGGTCGCGTTCATGAAGGACCTCCGGCGCGATCCGCTGATCCTGCGCGACCGGTATGCCCGCATGGCCGTGCGCCACAGCGTCATGGCGGGGCTCGAGGAGTACGGCGACGACTTCGCCCTCGTACCGGTGGAGTATGACCACTCCGAAGACGACCTCGCCTGGATCGACGAAGCCGACGTCGACGACAGCCTCGCCGAGGTCTACGCGACCGCGACCGAGGCGATCGACATCATCCCGGATGCCGGGGCGATCGAGACCGGTGCGGATGCGGATGCGGATGCCGCTGCGGATCCCGGCGCCGACCCCGCAGGACTGGCCGAGCGCCCATCCTGACTTTCGATGCATAAGTGGCCCCGCACGGGTTTCGGCCCGTGCGGGGTCAGTTACGCATCCGAATCGGCTGTGTGGGGTGTGTAAGTGGCCCCGCATGGAATCGGGTGCGAAGGCGACCCCGCGCGGAATTGCGGTGTGTAAGTGGCCCCGCGCAGCGGCCGGACGGCCGGTGCGGCTCAGGCGACGGCGGCCGCCTCGGGATCAGCACCCGGAGCCCCGGGCGCGACCGTCTCGACCGGAACGGCAGCCGCGTCGGTGATCCTGGCGGCCATGCCCGCGAAGATGAACCCGTGGAACGGCAGCACGCCGAGCCAGTACAGGCGGCCGGCGAGTCCGCGGGGGAAGAACACGGCGCGCTGCTCGTAGCGCGACCCTTCGCCGTCCGGCAGCGCCCGCAGTTCGAGCCACGCCTCGCCCGGCACCTTCATCTCGGCGCGAAGGCGCAGCAGCCCGCCGCTCGCGGGGGAGGATTCGGTCGCGCGCCCCGGCTCTTCGACGGCCTCGACGCGCCAGAAGTCGATCGCGTCGCCGACCCGGGCCTCGACCTTGCTGCGACGCCCGCGGCGAAGGCCGACGCCGCCGACGAGGCGGTCCATCCACCCGCGCACCGCCCACAGGAACTTCGACGAATACCAGCCGTTGGAGCCGCCGATGCCGATGATCACGCGCCAGAGCCCGTCGACCGGCGCGGCCGTCTTCAGCTTGCGGGTGTCGGTGAAGACGGTGCGTCCGGCCCAGTCGGGGTCGCTCGGCAGCGGATCGCTCGGGGCGCCCGAGACCTCGGCATCCTGCCAGCTCGTCTCGATCGTGTCGGCGTCGACCCGGCCCAGCGCCATCGACACCGCGGTGCGGTACGGCGTCAGCCCGCCGTCGGGCTTCGGGATCAGGTCATCGATCGCATGGTCCTTCACGATGCACTCGTTCTGCAGTGAGGCGACGAGCGGCCGCGCGATCGACCGCGGAACCGGCGTCACGAGGTTCACCCAGTGCGATGCCAGGCCGGGGGTCAGCACGGGCAGAGCCGCGATCGCCCGCTGACGCAGACCCGCCTCGAGTGCGTACCCGTTCATCATCTGGCCATACCGCAGCACGTCGGGGCCGCCGATGTCGACCGCGCGGTTCACATCGGCATCCACCCGTGCAGCTCCGAGCAGGTAGTGCAGCACGTCGCGCACGGCGATCGGCTGGATGCGGTTGCGCACCCACTTCGGCGCCGGCATGTACGGCAGCACATCGGTGAGGTGGCGGATCATCTCGAACGATGCCGACCCCGAGCCGATCACGACACCGGCCTGCAGCACGAGCGACGGCACTCCGGATTCGAGGAAGATCTCGCCCACGCGCACGCGCGAGCGCAGGTGCGGCGACAGCTTCGCATCCTCGGGATGCAGGCCGCCCAGGTAGACGATGCGACGCACGCCGGCCTTCGCCGCGGCCTCCGCGACCGTGGTGGCCGCGCGCTCGTCGCTCTCCTCGAAGCCCTTGCCCGCGGTCATCGAGTGGATCAGGTAGTAGACGACATCGACGTCGTCCATGGCTTCGGCCACGGCATCCGCGTCATCCGCCGAGCCCTCGACGATCTCGCACTCCGGGCCCCAGGGGAAGGATGCCGCGCGCGCGGCGTCTCTGGCGAGCGTGCGCACCCGGTATCCGGCGTTCAGCAGGCGCGGGGTGAGGCGGCCGCCGATGTATCCGGTGGCTCCGAGGACGAGCGCGCGGGGCGCCGATCCGTCCTCGCGGGGGAGGGCGCGCAGGGCCTCTTCGTGCCCGGTGGGCTGGGTGAGCTCGGTCATGTCTTGAGCGTAAGCGGAATGCCTGAATATTTCGCTAGGGTGGCAATTCACTAGTTCACCTAGTAATCTTTGTGCGGAGGAAGGTGAGAGGCCATGACGACAGCAGCAGAAGCCCCCACGCGTCGCGATCTCCGAGCGCGCCGGATCGTGAGCCCGGAGGCTTCGTCCGTCACCCTCGCCCCGCTGTCCGCCCGCGAGGCCGTAGGAAGGCGCACCGGCATCGACCGCGTCGCCGCTTCCTCGTCGCGCGCGTCGTTCTCGCAGGCTTCCTCGTCGCGCGCTCCCCTCTGGCAGACCGCAGGCATCGTCGGGCTCATCGCCCTGATCGCCGCCGCCACGCTGCCGCTGATCGCCCAGATCCTCTCGCTCCCGCTGTAAGTGCAGAGCCGCAGTCGTAGACCAACTGAAGACCACCGCTGATGAGAGAAAGGATCCCCCATGGGACTCGATGACAAGATCAAGAACGCCGCTCAGGACCTCGCCGGCAAGGCGAAGGAGGCCGCCGGCAAGGTGACCGACAACGAGAAGCTCGAGGCAGAGGGCCGCGCCGACCAGGCGAAGGCCAACGTCAAGAAGGCCGGCGAGAACGTCAAGGACGCGTTCAACAGCTGAGAACAGCCACACAGTGCGGGGAGGCGGCGACAGCCGCCTCCCCGTCGTCTGTCCGGCCCGGCCTACGAGGCTGATCCGGCACGAGAGAGAAGATGACTGAATGTCCGATCCATTGAAGACCGAGAATCCGACCATGTGGCAGCGACTGATCCGTCGCCTGCGACCGGTCAAGCAGGACGAACTGCGGCGCCTCACCGTCGAGGACGTCACGGTGGTCGACCGCCCGATGCTCCGCCGCGCCGTCGCGGGCACCGTGGTCGGCAACCTCATGGAGTGGTACGACATCGGCGTCTACGGCTACCTCGCCGTGATCATCGGGCGCGCATTCCTGCCCGACGCGTCGGCCGGCGCGCAGTCGCTCTTCTCGCTCGGCGTCTTCGCCGTGACTTTCGTCGCGCGTCCGCTCGGCGGCATCGTGCTCGGCCAGCTCGGCGACCGCATGGGTCGCCAGCGCGTGCTCGCGTTCACGCTCATCATGATGGCTGCGGCGACCTTCCTCATCGGCGTGCTGCCCGACTTCTCGGTGATCGGCGTCTGGGCGCCCATCCTGCTGATCGTCCTCAAGCTCGCACAGGGTTTCTCGACCGGCGGCGAGTATGCCGGTGCCACGACGTTCATCACCGAATACGCGCCCGACAAGCGCCGCGGCTTCTACGCCTCGCTGCTCGACCTCGGCTCGTACATGGGCTTCGCGATCGGCGCCGCGTTCGTGTCGATCCTGCAGCTCACGCTCTCGGCCGACGTGATGCAGGGCTTCGCCTGGCGCATCCCGTTCCTCGTCGCCCTGCCGCTCGGACTGATCGCGATCTACTTCCGTCTCAAGATCGAAGACACCCCGGCCTTCCAGGAAGCGCAGGATGCCGCCCAGCGCGCGGCCGACGACGCGAAGGAAGCGGTCGATGCCCCGAAGGGCGTCATCGCGCTGATCCGCGCGTACTGGCGTGAGCTGCTCACGGCCTTCGTGCTGGTGGCCGCCGCGAACACGGTCGGCTACGCCCTCACCTCCTACATGCCGACGTATCTGACCGGAACCCTCGGCTACGACGAGGTGCACGGCACCCTGCTCACGCTTCCGGTGCTTGTTGCGATGGCCCTCTGCATCCCGCTCACCGGCAAGCTGTCCGACCGCATCGGTCGCAAGAGGGTGCTGTTCATCGGATCGATCTCGGCGATCGTGCTGGCCGTGCCGTCGTTCCTGTTCATGATGCACGGCGAGATCTGGTCGACTCTGCTCGGTCTCGTGCTGCTCGCGTTCCCGGTGACGTTCTACGTCGCGAACCTCGCGTCGTCGCTGCCTGCGCTCTTCCCGACGTCGTCGCGATACGGCGGCATGGGCATCTCGTACAACCTCGCGGTCGCGCTGTTCGCGGGTACGGCTCCGGTGGTGATGGAGGCGCTCGTGCAGATGACCGGGTCGTCGCTCGCGCCGGCGTTCTATGTGATCGGCACCTCGATCGCCGGCTTCATCGCCGTGGTCGTGCTCAAGGAGTCGGCGCGCCGGCCCCTGCCCGGCGCGATGCCGAGCGTGCAGACCCACGAAGAGGCCGTCGAGCTGGTCGAGACGCAGGAGGAGAACCCCGACCTCGATCTCGACGAGCTCTTCCCCGAGCGCCTCGAGAACCCGGAGTACGTGGCCGAGCTGGCCGCGCAGGCGGAACAGGACGCGGATGAGCAGACCGAGGATCAGGCCGAGAAGGCCTGATCGACCCGTCGGGTGGTCGGCCGATTCGCGGCCGGCCCTCGGCGGTCACTCGCCGGAAGACTCCGATTCTTCGTGCGAGCGGATGACGTCGCGCAGCTCCTGGTCGAGGTCGGATGCCTCTTCGATCGCCGACGTCATGCCCGCGAGGAAGTGCGTGACGATCCCGCGCTCCTTGTCGCTCATCTCGTCGACGAGCGACAGCATCCGTCGGTGCATCGCCCCGAGGGTCTCGCGCACCTCGTCGTCGCTGCTGACGGTCGGCACGACGACGCCCGCACGGCGGTCGGTCGGGTGCGGCTCGCGCTTCGCGTGGCCGCCCTTCTCGAGTCGATCGATCAGAGTGGTCGTCGAGGCGGTCGAGATGTCGAGCATGCGGGCGATGTCGATCGGGCGCACGATGCGTCCGGCCCGCTGCTCGCGCAGCAGGAAGCGCAGGGCCACCAGATCTGTCTCGTTCATGCCCATCGATGCGCGGGTGCGTGCGCGCATAGCGGTCTCGGCCGCGCGGTAGCGGCGCAGCATGTTCAGCACGTCGACCGTGCTGGCGGTGCTCGATTCGGGGTACCAGTAGCCGGATCGGCCGAAGTCCTCAGAGCGCTCCATCACGCCACCTCGCCGTCATCGCTCAGAGTGTCTTGCCGCTCGCGCTCGTCGGTCTCGCGCGAGAGCATCTCGATCGCGCCCGACTCGACCTCGGCGGGAACGATCTGCAGGATGCCGCCGGTGATGGCATCGTGCTCGGCAGTGACGATCTGGTCGAGTCGCCACGCGGGCACGGACGGGAAGCGTTCCCGCAGGCGATCGAGCATGTCGGAGTACATGATGTACCCCGCATCCCCGAGGGTGAATCGCTCGACCATGACTGTCCTTCCCACAGACATCCATCTTCGCATCCGAAGAGAGTCCCAGGTCGCATTGGATTTCACTAGCCAACCTGGTTACCTTTCCATCGAGTATCATGGGAGCGTCAGGGGGTGAGACATGGCAACCAGAACCGAGCTGCAGACGACTGCGACCGAACTCGTCGCGCGGGTCGATGAGCTTCGTCGCGCCGAGGCGCAGCTGGGGCGTCGATTGGCCGCCATGCGTGCGCCGAACGACACCGATCGTGAAGCCATGCGGTTCATCACGGATGCGCCCTCGGACGCACCGGCCACGCCGGGCGGCCTCGCCGCCCACCTGAACGTGAGCACGGCGGCGATCACGAGCCTCTTGCGTCGACTGCAGGAGCGCGGGCAGATCGTCATCGCCCCGCACCCGGCCGATGCCCGCTCGAAGGTTCTGCGCCCGTCGCTGCGGGATCTCCACTCTCCCGCCGATGAGCTCACGCAGCGCATCGAGTCTCTCGCGAGCGAATTCACGCCGGAGCAGACCGAGGCTGTGACGCGTTTCCTGCGCCGACTCGCCGAAGAGATCAGCGACCTGCCCTGAGTCCCGACTGGGATTTAGCTAGGTAACCTAGTAATCTATCTATCAAGCGAAGTCTGGCTTGAGGAGAGACCATGGGTTATCTGACGTACGGCAACACCGCGGCACCGATCGAGGTCGACGATGAACTGCTCACGCACCTGCGCCTCGTGATCGTCACCAAGCTCCGGCGGAACGAGGCGTTCCCGCTCACGCTCCCGCTGAGCGATGGGGTGTCCGAGACGCTCTGGCTGCACGCCTCGATCCCGCTGCGATTCGCGATCGAGGACGAGGCGGCGATCGATCGGCCGCTGGTGGTCGCGATGATGAACGCCGCGAGCTCATCCGGCGGTCTCGACGTCACGCGCGAGGAGTTCGCCCGGTCGGCCGGCGGTTCTCGCAGACTGCACGCGATGAGTGCGTGACGCATGTCGACTCGGATAAGAAAAGCTGCCAAGGCTGCGACCACCGCGCGAGTGCGCTCGGCATCCCGGCCCCGAGGCCTCTGGGTCGAGGTCGACCCCGGCTTCCACGTGGGCAATGATCGACGCCAGTTCCTCGGCTCGATCACGGGAACACCCCGCGAGGGATTCCGCGCCTTCGGCCCGCAATCGGACTTCCTCGGACGGTTCGACGACCTCGACGAGGCGAAGGCGGCCGTGGCCGCGGCTGCATCGAGCGCGGTGGCCGCTCCCGAGGTCGAGCCCCAGCTGAGCTGAGCCCATCGGGTGAGTCTCGGCGGCTGAGTCCCATCGGCTGAGGCTCGTCGCGATTGTCCGAAGCCCCCGATCGGCGTGTACGGTCGTTGCTATGACTTCGATCGAATCGATTCGACGGTCGGTGCCGGATCGGGCCTCCCGACGTGCGCGCATCGCCGTCTCAGCGCTGTTCCTGACGAACGGCGCGCTGTTCGCCAACATCCTTCCGCGCTACCCCGAGATCAAAGCCGCCCTCGATCTCGACAACGTCGGATACGGTCTCGCGATCGCGGCCTACCCTGCCGGAGCGATCGCCGCCGGGCTGCTCGCCGCAGTGCTGATCCGTCGGTTCGGATCCGCACGCATCGCGGTGATCGGCACGATCGCCACCGGACTCGGTCTGCTCGCCGCCGCGCTCGCACCCTCCGGCATCCTGTTCGCCGTCGCCCTGCTGCTCGGCGGTGCCGCCGATGCCATCACCGACGTGGCGCAGAACGCGCACGGTCTACGCGTGCAGCGCCGCTATGGCCGCTCGATCATCAACTCCTTCCACGCGATCTGGTCGATCGGCGCGGTGCTCGGCGGCGGAATGGCCGCCGCCGCGATCGCGCTGCAGCTGCCTCTCGGCGTGCACCTCGGGATCTCGACCACGGTGTTCGCGGCCGTGGCATTCACCGCACTCTGGTTCTGCCTGCCCGGACGCGACGAAGAGGCGGATGCCGAGGCCACCGCCGAACCCGTCGAGCTGCAGACCGCCGTGCGCCGGGGTGTGAGCCCGCGCACCGTGATGGTGGTCATCGCCCTCACGCTCATCGCCATGGCGGGCGCGGTCGCCGAGGATGCCGGCAACTCGTGGGCCACGCTGTACCTGAGCGAGTCGCTCGGCGCCGCGGCCGCGATCGCCCCTCTCGGATTCATCGCCCTGGTCGGCGCGCAGTTCATCGGGAGGATGCTCGGCGACGGCATGACCGACCGGTTCGGCCAGCGTGCGGTGGCGAGGGTCGGAGGCCTGATCGCCGCGGGCGGCATGACCCTCGCTCTCATCTTCCCCAGCGTCCCCGGAACGATCGCGGGCTTCGCGGCCGTCGGCTTCGGCATCGCGACGCTCATCCCCGCAGCCATGCACGCCGCCGATGAGCTGCCAGGGCTGAAGCCGGGCGTGGGTCTCACGATCGTGTCGTGGCTGCTGCGTCTCGGTTTCCTGCTCTCGCCGCCCTTCGTCGGATTCATCGCCGACAACGAGAGCCTGCGGGCCGGGTTGATCGTGGCGCCGGCCTCGGCGCTCGTCGCGGTGCTGCTCGCCGGGGTGCTCGAGAAGCGCAAGGTCCGGGAGTAACGGTGCGGGTCGGCGCCCGTCCTGTCTCTTCCCGCGTCCGAATGCAGGACGGACGCACGGACGCAGGAGCATCCGGGCCATATCGTCCTGCATCCGTGCTGTCGTCCTGCATTCGGACAACGAGGCGACACGTATGCAACTCGGGGGTTGCATCACGATGGTTTAAGTGCAACCCTGTAGTTGCATCAATCCGCACGCGCACACGAGACGAAGGAGTCATCATGAACGGCAGGACAGAAGAAGGATCCGTCATCGACGCGGCGGGTTTCACCGTCCGACGCTCGATCCGCATCTCCGCCCCGCTCGAGAAGGTCTGGCGCGCTGTCGCCGAGCCGGAGCACGTGTCTCGGTGGTTCGGGCGCACCGAACTCGACGGCGCGGGGGTGGGAGCGACGGGCACGATGACCTTCGGCCCGGACGACGTCATTCCGCTGCGCATCGAGCAGATCGACGAGCCGCGGCTGATCTCCTACCGCTGGAGCAACGACGACGCCCTCGGTCATCGTCCGGCCGAGCTCGACGAAGAGACTTCCACGGTGTTCACCTTCACGCTCGAGCCTCTCGACGGGGGCACGCTGCTGACCGTCGTCGAGACCGGGTTCGACCGCACGTCGGATGCCGCGGTGAACATGGAGGAGCACCGCACCGGCTGGGACCTCGAGCTCGACAAGCTCGTGGCGCTGGTCGAGGCCGAAGCGTGACCGCCGCGTCGCTGCTGCCGATGTTCGCGGCGCTCGCCGACGAGACGCGGTGGAGCATCCTGACTGCGCTCGGCGAGGAGGATGCTTCGGCATCCGCCCTCGCCGGGCGCCTGCCTGTCACGCGTCAGGCGATCGCCAAGCATCTCGCAGTGCTGCAGGAGGTGGGACTCGTCGAACCCGTGCGGGTCGGGCGCGAAGTGCGCTTCCGCGCGATCGGCGCCGAACTCGAGGCGACGGCGAAGAAGCTCGATGCGATCGGTCGCGGATGGGACCGCCGTCTGGCGGCGATAAAGGAGATCGCGGAAGGTCTCTAGAGTGGTCTCGACAGCGTCTCCCCGCAGCGGGCCGCGAGTTTTCGCAGTATACGTATTCAATACTGAAAGTTTCCGGGAATATAGGCTTCCCTAAGTCCGTTGCATACGTATACCATCAGCGACATGGGACACATCAAGCATCGAGCACTGCCGGTACTCGCCCTCGCAGCCGTGGGCATGATCGCCCTCTCTAGCTGCGGCGCCGGAACCCGCACCGACAATGAGAACGCGACAACGGTGTCGTGCGACTACACCGCTCCGGAGGGCAAGACCACGGTCAACGTCCTCGCCTACAACTCCTCCGCCATCGACCCCTTCACCGACACCATGGTCTCGAGCTGTTCGACCGATGACGTGACGCTGAAGCACGACCCGATCGACTTCGGCGGGCAGGTGACCAAGACCACGGCCACCCTCTCGGGCGAGACGGGCACCTACGACATCGTCGAGACCTACGGATTCGTCATCCCGAGCCTCGCGGAGGACGAGAAGCTCGTCCCCCTCAACGATCTCTTCGACAAGTACGCCGACGACTACGGTCTGGGCGAGATCAGCGAGTCGATGCGCGAGGGCATGTCGTACGACGGCGAGCTCTACGCACTGCCGATGCAGGCGCAGATGTTCGTCATGGCCTACCGCACCGACATCTTCGAAGACCTCGGGCTCGAGGTGCCGACGACCTTCGACGAGATGATCACAGCTGCGGAGGAGATCAAGGCGGCCGGGCTCATGGACTACCCGATCGCGCTGCCCTGGCTCGCCACGAGCGATGTGACCACGGGCTTCCAGGCGGCGATGAACTCGCTCGACGCCGACTTCGTCACCGCAGACGGCGACGTCACCCTCGATACCGAAGAGGCAAAGCAGGCCGTCGAGTCGATGCTCGCTCTGAAGCCCTACATGGACCCGCAGGTCACCACGTTCGACCAGCCCAAGGTGCAGCAGCAGATGTTCAACGGCACCGCCGCGATGTCCATCATGTTCTCCGGTCGCATGATCGACCTGACCCTGCCGGCGAACTCGAAGCTCTCCGACTCGTTCGGCTTCGCAGGCGCGCCGAAGGTGTCCGACGATGCCGCCTACTCGTACAACCGACTGTCGATCGACGGCTGGTCCATCCCCTTCAACACCAAGCTCGACCACGACATGCTGTTCGTGATGATGGCCTCCGCCGTCAGCGAAGACGCCTCGACGGCGTCCGTCCCCGCTGCCTACCCGGCACGCGAGGGAATGGTCACCGAGAAGAACTCTCCGTACGGCGCCGCCGCGAACGACTCGCTCGCCTCGGCCAAGCCGCCGATCGTGTCGCCCGTGATCGCCGACATCACGAACGAGATCCGGCCGATCCTGGTCGAGATCCTCAACGGCAACGTCTCCGTCGACGACGGACTGGCGCAGATGCAGGCCGCGGGCGAGAAGATCGCCGGCTGACCAACGACCATCGGTCGATGACTGTGGCCTGAACGTGAGGTTCGGGCCACAGTCCGTCCAGGAGGGACGAACATGAAGGCACGCGAATTCTGGTTGCTCTTCGCCCCGAGTCTGGTGGTGATGTGCGCGCTGCTGGTACTGCCACTGATTCGCACGGTGCAGTGGAGCTTCGAGCAGGTCCGTTACGGTACGCCGGGAACGTTCGTGGGGTTGCAGAACTTCACGGATGCGCTCACCGACCCGCGGTTCCACAAGGCGGTTCTCTTCACGGTGACGGTGACGGTGATCACCACGGTGATCCTGTTGGTCGCCGGATACATCATCGCCACAGGCATCAACCGCATCACCACTTCTCGACCGCTCGTGCTCGGCATCATGCTGGTGTCGTACGTGCTGCCGAACCTCGTCGGAGCCGTCGCCTTCTCGTGGCTCTTCGACGACAACTTCGGCGGGGTCGTGAACCGGCTGATCGGCTTCTTCGGCGGCTCGCAGGTGCTCTGGTTCACCGATCAGGTGCCCAACGGCATCCTGGTGATCGCGAACACTGTGTGGCACATGCTGCCGTTCGCGATGCTCATCATCCTGGCGGGTCTGCAGGGGGTGCCGGCCGAGCTCAAGGAAGCCGCCAAGATCGACGGTGCGAACGGGTTCCAGACGCACCTGAACGTGATCATCCCGACGATCAAGGGTGTGCTCGGGTTCGTGACGCTGATCACGATCATGGACGTCCTGAGGATGTTCGACAACCTGATCCCGCTCTCACCGCAGGCGCAGTCGATCGGCAACGAGTCGATCATGCTCTACGTCTATTCGGTCGCATTCGCCGACGGGGCGGAGAAGCTCGGACTCGGCAGTGCGATCAACGTGCTGACGATCCTGCTGATCCTCGTCATGCTGATCCCCTTCATCCGGGACATCTTCAAGGAAGCGAAGGCAGAACGATGAGTCTCACCACTTCCGAGCTCTCCACGAGGGCCATCATCACGAGCGGCGCATCGAAGCGCCGCCGTCGCGGCCCGAGTCGTCCGCCCTGGATCACGGGACTGCTTCTCGCGGTGCTCTGCATCGTGATGCTCAGCCCGTTCATCTGGATGATGCTGTCGGTCACCAAGCCGACCGACGTCGCCTTCTCCAACCCTCCCGTGCTCTGGGACTACCAGCCGACGCTGCAGGCGTTCGTCGATCTGTGGGAGACCACCTACTTCGCGGACTACCTCATCAACACGCTCGTCGTGGCGGTGGTGTCGACGGTGATCGCCCTGGTGATCGGCATCCCGGCGGCGTATGCGCTCTCGCGCTTTCCGAGCTACGTCTCGGCGCTGCTGCTCGTCGTCGCCCTGATCTTCCGTGCGCTGCCCCGCTTCGCGGTGGTGCTGCCGATGTATGACATCAGCCGAGCGCTCGGGATCTACGACACGACGTTCGCACTCGCGATCGCCCTGGTCGCGATCAACCAGCCGTTCACGATCTGGCTGCTGCGCAACTTCTTCGCCGAGATCCCCAAGGAGCTCGACGAGGCGGCGATGATCGACGGCTGCACCAGGATCGGGATGCTGCGCAGAGTCATGATCCCGCTGATGGGGCCGGGCATCCTCACGGCCGGCATCTTCGTCTTCCTGTTCGCGTTCCAGGAGTACCTCACGGCGCTCGTGCTCACCGACACCTCGTCGAAGACCGTGCCGGTCTTCATCGCCACCCAGCTCGGGCAGACCCTGCCGATGCTGCAACAGGCGGGAGCCGCATCCATGCTGCTCACGATCCCGGTGTTCGTGATCGCGTTCATCGCGCAGAAGTATCTCGTCGCGGGGCTCAGCGACGGTGCCGTGAAGGGCTGACGTGTCTGTCGCAGTGCCGCCGATCGTGCTGCTCGCGGGGATGAACTGCACGAGCGACCTGTGGGCGGACGCGGGGCTCGTCACAGTGGGGGCGGGAGGGGCGATTCAGCCGGTGCTGGATCGCCCCTCCATCGTCGGGCAGGTCGAGTCGCTGCTCGAGGGGCTGCCGGAGAGCTTCGTGCTGGTCGGTCACTCGCTGGGCGGCATCGTCGGCATGGCGCTCGCGCTCGCGGCGCCTCAGCGTGTCGCGGGCCTCTGCCTGGTCTCGACGAACGCCAAAGCCCCCACCGATGCGCAGCGCGCAGGATGGGGCGACTGGCTGGCGCAGCTCGACGAGGGCGGCGAACCGAGGGGACTGCAGCAGAGCATCCTCTCTCCTCTTCTCGGGGAGGCGCTCGTGCGCGACCGACCCGATCTGGTGCAGCGGACGCTGAGGATGGGGGAGGACACCGGCGTGGAGCGGCTGAGGGCGCAGTTGCGGATGCAGCTCACGCGCACCGATCTGCTCGCCCGCCTGCCCGAGCTGCCGATGCCGACGCTCGTCGTGTCAGGGCTCGACGACGTCATCTGCCCGCCGCACTTCCACACCGAGATCGTCTCGGCGATGCCCGACGCACGGCTCGTGACTCTGGATGCCGGCCACCTGCTGCCACTCGAGCGGCCGCGTGAGTTCGGGCGTCTCGTGCGGTCGTGGATGTCGCAGCAGCGCCTGGCCGGCGCCGTCGCCTGAGGGGGCCCGACGGCGGGCGCCTGACGGCGGGGCCTGAGGCCGTCGCCTGATGACGGGCGCGCGTAACGACGGAGATCTCGCTCTGCGAAGGATCGGATGCGGTGAAGCATCCTTCATTGCGTGAGATCTCCTTCGCAGCGCGAGCCTCTCGCGAGGAAGGATGCCGTGCGAGTCAGCGCTCGGGCGTCGCCAGGCCGCGCAGATGCGCCATGAGCGATGACGCGAGGTTGTAGACGACGAGGTCGGCGCCGTCGGTGAAGGCCGCGCTCGCCGCATCCCGCGTGCCGACTATGTCCATGCGCAGCGAACCGGCCCGTGCGAGAGCGGAATGCACCGCGGCGATCGCCTCAGGCACCGGCTGGTCGTCGGGGCCGGAGCTGGCAGCGAGGTCGGCGGGCCCCACCATGATGCCGTCGAGTCGCGGCACAGCGACGATGTCGTCGACGCTCGCGACTCCGCCCGGTGACTCGACCATGCCGAGCACGAGCGTGTTCTCGAGCCACCAGTCCCGGTGATCGGCGGGTGCGACGAGCCCGAACCGCCCCGCTCGACTGTATGTCGCGAAACCGCGCGACCCGACGGGTGGGTACATCGCCGCGTCGACGAGCGCCCCAGCATCCGCCACCGTGTCGAGATGAGGCGCGAGGATTCCTTGGGCCCCCTGATCGAGCACGCGCAGGATCTGGCCCCGATCGCCCTCGCCCACGCGCACGATCACCGGCACGCCGTGCACCTGGGCCAGCGCGATGTGCTGGCGCAGTGCGACGAGATCGGC
Organism: Microbacterium sp. Leaf320; assembly: GCF_001423485.1. Classification (GTDB taxonomy): domain Bacteria; phylum Actinomycetota; class Actinomycetes; order Actinomycetales; family Microbacteriaceae; genus Microbacterium. Next base: position 265,621 of record NZ_LMOD01000002.1, on the reverse strand, counting down.
CGGCCCGTGCTCGCAGTCGATCAGGACGAAGTCGAACTCGGCGATCGCGAGCATCTCGACGAGCTCTTCCGACGGCATGCGCAGCAGCGCGCCGATCAGCTTCTCGCCGGCGAGCGCGCGGGCACGCAGTGACGACATCACGCCACCATTCCGGCCGACAGGTCGACGTCAGCGCCGCACATGCCGGGCATCCCGAGCATCGCGATGACCGCCGCACCGACCTCCTGCTCCGTGACCATGCGACCGAGCGCCGCGCGAGAGACGAACGCCTGCTCGGCGTCGTCGATGCTCGTGCCCGATCTCTCGGCCTCGAGGCGGAAGTTGCGCTCCATGCGCGGCCCCTGCACCGGCCCCGGTGACAGTGAGTTCACGCGCACTCCGGCGGGACCGACCTCGAACGCGAGCGTCGAGGTGAGTCCGATCACGGCCATCTTCGACGCGCAGTAAGGGGTGCGGTGCGCGAGCGGTCGCTTGCCCGAGACGGATGCGACGTTGATCACGTCGCCGTCGCCGCGCTCGACCATGCCGGGCAGCAGCGCCTTGCAGAGCAGGAATGTTCCCCGCACGTTCACGGCGAACACCTCGTCCCACTCCGCGGCATCGATGTCGGTGAGAGCCGCGACAGGGCCGGGGATCCCGGCGTTGTTCACCAGGATCGACACCTCGGTGCCGGCGAGCTGCTCGCACAGCGCATCGACGGATGCCGCGTCGGCCACGTCGCAGGTGATTCCGCGTGCCCGTGAACCCAGCTCGGCGACGACGCGGTCGAGCTTTTCGGCATCCCTCCCGACGACGACCACCTGCGCACCGGCGGCGTGCAGCGCCCGGGCGATGGCCGCCCCGAGTCCGCTGCCGCCGCCGGTGACCACCGCGGTGCGACCGGCGAGGTCGGTCATCGCGCCTCCGCGCCGACCGCCGCGTGGCTCTCGTCGATCCACGCGAACTCGGTGCCGGCATGCCGCCAGGCGCGTGCATCCCCCGAACGGGCGTGGCCCTCGAACAGTTCGACGCGGGCGGCGCGACCGCACACGGCGCCGAGCTCGGCAGACGACTCGGTGTTCTGCACCTCCTGGTACGTCACGGTGCGCAGGTACTTGCCCACCCAGAGTCCGCCCGTGTAGCGGGCGGCGCCGAGCGTCGGCAGCACGTGGTTGGTGCCGATCACCTTGTCGCCGTAAGAGACGCAGGTGTTCTCGCCGAGGAAGAGCGCACCGTAGTCGTGCATGCGCGTCAGGGCCTCGCGCGGATTCTGCGTGAAGATCTGCACATGCTCGAAGGCGAAGTCATCGGCGATCCGGTACGCCTCGTCGAGGTCGTCGGCGACGATCACCTGACCCCAGTCGCGCCAGGCGGGGCCGGCGTAGTCGCGCGTGGGCATGCCGGGCAGGATCTTCTCGATCCAGTCCATGACCTCCTCGGCGAGCGACTGCGAGGTCGTGACGAGAACGGCGGGGGAGTCCGGACCGTGCTCGGCCTGCGACAGCAGGTCGACCGCGGTGAAGAACGGATCGGCGTGCTCGTCGGCGACGATGAGGATCTCGGTGGGGCCGGCGAACAGGTCGATGCCGACCTCGCCGAACAGCTGGCGCTTGGCCTCGGCGACATAGGCGTTGCCGGGTCCGGCGATCATGTTGACGGGCTCGATCGAGTCGGTGCCCACAGCCATCGCGGCCACGGCCTGCACTCCGCCGAGGATGTAGATCTCGTCGGCGCCGGCCATCTTCATCGCGGCCACGGTCGCCGCGGGGATCTCACCCCGGATGGGCGGGGTGCACGCGACGACCCGAGGCACGCCCGCGACCTTCGCGGTGATGATCGTCATGTGGGCCGAGGCCGTGAGCGGATACTTGCCACCGGGGATGTAGGCGCCGGCGGCCTGCACCGGCACGTGCTTCTGCCCGAGGAAGACGCCCGGCAGCGTCTCGACCTCGATGTCGACGAGCGAATCCCGCTGGGCCTGAGCGAAGCGGCGCACCTGGCTCTGCACGAACTCGATGTCGGTGATCACCTGCGGGTCGAGCGTCGCGATGATCTCCGTGACCTCGTCGTCCGACAGTCGGTACGAGTCGCGACTCCAGTTGTCGAACTGCTCGGCGTATCGGCGAACGGCGGCGTCGCCGTTCTCCCGGATGTCGCCGATGATTCCTCTCACCCGCTCGGCGACGTCCTGCTGAGCGGTGTCCGCGAACGTCTTCGTCGGCGCGGTCTTGAGATGCAGGGGCATGGCCCTTCCTTCCGTTGCATACGTATGTGCTGATTATGACCGCGTATGCATTCCGGCGTCAAGGGCAGTAGAATCCTGGAATCGAGGGGGAGGCGTCACATGGTCGTCACGAGTCGTGATGTGGCCCGGTTGGCAGGGGTGTCGCAGCCGACCGTCTCTCGTGCACTGCGCGACGATGCGCGAGTGTCCGAGGCGACGAAGCTTCGGGTGCGCGAGGCCGCGCAGCTGCTGGGCTATGTGCCGAGCGAAGCCGGTCGAGCGCTGTCGTCCGGCCGCACCCGACGCATAGGGCTGCTGCTCACCGACCTCGACAACCAGTTCTATTCGCACATCATCGCCCCGGTGCACCGCGAGCTCGAGGCGCTCGGGTACCAGCTGATGCTGCATACCGAATCCGCCGACAACGACACGATCGTCGAGCGCCTGCTCGCGAACGGACTCGACGGTGTGATCCTGGCGACGACGACGGTCGACTCCGTCGCCCCGCTGAGGCTGAAGGACCGCGGGTTGCCGTTCGTCTACTTCAACCGCACCGGCTCGTTCGTCGAGGCGGATGCCACGGTGGTCGATCCGGCTCCCGGCTATCGCGAGGCCGTGCGGCGAGCGGTCGAGCTGGGCCACACGAGGGTCGGCGCCGTGCTCGGCCCGAGCAACACGAGCACAGCGCAGAGCCGCGAGACGGCACTGCGCGAGGCGCTCGCTGTCGCAGGCGTGGCGCTCGACGAGGCGGATGTCCGACGCGTTCCCTACGGGGCCGCCGAGGGTGAGGCCGCCGCGACCGAGATCCTCGCGGCGCCCGGCCACCCGACTCTGCTCTTCTGCGGCAACGACGTGGTGGCCTACGGGGCCCTGAACGCCGCGCACCGCGCCGGCCTCCGAGTGCCAGACGACCTCTCGATCGTGGGCTTCGACGACCTTCCCGAGGCCGCCTGGCCGATCATCGACCTCGCCACGATCGGCTATGACATCGCCGGCATGGCGCGCACCGCCGCAGACCTGATCGTGCGCCGCATCGAGGACCCCGCAGCGGAGCTCGAGAATGCGCGATTCGAGTCCGCATTCGTGCCCCGCCGCACTCTCGCGGCCGCACGCGCCTCCTGACCTCGCTCCGGCGGGCAATGATCACCGTGTGCGCTGGATCGTCCCTTGCGCTGGTTTGTGCATACGCATACACTGACGAAGACGGAGCCAGCGATCACCGATGAACCGCAGCTTCGCATCCTGAAGGAGTGAAAAGCGTGTCTCTCGACCCGGTTGCTTACCTGCCGTACCAAGACCCCGACGACTTCATCCGTGAGGTCACCGATCTGATCTGGGTCGATCGGTCGATCAGCTTCATCCGCGAAAACTACGAACCAGACTCGATCGTGCACGGCGCCTACGGCACCTCGACCACGCGGCAGGAGGTCATCGAGGGGACGCTCATGCGCATCTCGGCGACCCCCGACCGCACCGGCCAGGCGGAGGACGTGATCTGGGAGGCGCGCGGCGACGACGCGTTCCTCAGCTCGCACCTCGTGCTCTCGGGGCATCTGCAGACGTCCTCCCACAGCCGCACCATCGCCAACTGCCTCTACCGCAAGGGCCGCATGGTCGAGGAGTGGGTGGTGCGCGACTCGCTCGCCGGCGCTCTCGAGCGCGGCGACGACCTCGATGAGCTGGCCCGTGCGCAGGCCTTCCGTGGCTACTCGGGCTCGTGGCTCGAGTCGGCACCCGCCGATCCGATCGCGAAGGGCGACTCGGGCGTGCGGCCCGATGACTACCGCTCCGAGGTCGAGACCGTGATCGACATGATCCAGACGGTGTGGAACGAGCGCGACCTGCAGAAGGTCGAGAAGTTCTTCCACCGCGACCTCGTGCTGCTGACGGTGGGCAACCGCGTCGTCATCCGCCCCGAGGGCTACCGCCGAGCGCTGCTGCGATTCCTCGAGTCGTTCCCTGCGGGGCAGTTCGAGATCCGTGACATCCAGACCAACTACGACGTGCGGTATGCGGGCCTGCGGGTCGCTGTCACGTGGAAGTTCGTCGGTGACTACAACGGGGTCCCCAACTACGGCAGCCTCACCGGCAAGCCGATCGACCTGATCGGCATCTCGCAGTTCACGTTCCACCAGGGAGCCCTCGTCAAAGAGGTGCGCCTCTGGGACGACATCGCGCTGCGCGCTCAGATCGCCGGCGCTCGCGGCGACGAGCCCGCCGCCTTCAGCAACATCTACTGATCAGCGACTGATCGACAGGGAGAAGAAGAAATGAGCAACGCCATCGTCGACCAGATCGACGTCATCGTCCCCGCGGACGAGATCGAACGCCGCACCATCCGTCGCACCGACTGGGTGCCGTGCAACTCGGCCTTCATCGACTGCCGGACCCCGGGGTCGGATCGCAAGGAGAACTACTCCTTCATCGGTGCCGGCGTCTCGCAGAACGCGAGCCAGTACGTGAACCTCGAGGTGAACCACGGCTTCAACACCGGAGCCGCCGGCATGCCGAACGGCATCTCGAACAACCTGCACCTGCACTTCACGGCAGAGGTCTTCATCAACCTCGGCGGAGAGTTCCGACTCCGTTGGGGCGTCGACGGCAAGCAGGGCGAGTACATAAGCCACGACGGCGACATCGTCACGATCCCCACCTGGATCTTCCGCGGGTTCACGAACGAGGGGCCGGATGACGGCATCCTCTACACGGTGCTCGGCCGCGACGACAACGGCGGCATCATCTGGGGCCCGTCGGTGCTGCGCGAGGCCGAGTCGTACGGGCTGCACCTCACGGCCGACAACAAGCTCATCGACACGGTCGCGGGCGATGTGCTGCCCGACGACGTGCCGCTGATCGCGCCGATGAAGCAGCACTACATCGACGAGCTCACGACCTACACGGTCGAGGACATGCGCTCGCGTGTGATCCAGCCGGGTGACCGGAAGTACTCGTCGGCCGCGCTGCTGTGCGCGGCGGTCGACGGCGGTCGGGCCGAGCTCGCCACTGCCATCGGCTACGGCATGAGCGAGAACCGCCGTCAGGTACCGAACGTGACCGAGCCCCACTCGTTCAACCTCGCGTGGGTTCGTGCCGAGGCAGGGCAGGGCGTTCTGCGCCACCGCCACGACAAGACGCAGGCGCTGCTGTTCAAGACCGGACGCTGGGAGGTCACGCTCAACGGCGATCCGTCGACCGCGGTCACGCTCGGCGCCGGTGACACGTTCTCGGTGCCCGAGGGCAGCTGGCGCTCCTATGTCTGCGTCGAGGGCGATGAGACCGGCACCGGAACCGTGCTCGTGATCAACGGCGGCGACGACCGCGTCTACCTCGAGTGGGCTCCCGAGGTCGTCGAGGCCGCAGCTGCCGCCGACTGGACCATCGACCCCAACGGCTACCTGGCCCCGCTCGGAGTGATGGTCACCGCCACCGAAGATGACTGAGAATGCAGGAGCGCGAGGGGCTTCCGGCTCCTCGCGCCCCGGCGTCTCCGCTTCGGGCGTCGCTGCGGCGGGCGTCTCCGCTTCGGGCCTTGCTGTAGTGGATGCCGGAGCAGTGGATGCCGGAGCGCTGCGCGTCGCCGCGATCTCACCCGAGATCGTGATCGGCGACCTGGAGGGCAACCTCGACCGCATCCGCTCGGCGATCGCGGCGGCCGCCCGGCGGGAGGCGCAGCTGATCGTGTTGCCCGAGCTCGCCACCAGTGGGTATGTGTTCACGGATCAGGACGAAGCGCGGGGTGCGGCGCTGGCCGCCGACGACCCTCGATGGACATCGCTGCAGCAGGTGATTCCCGAAGATGCTGTCGTCGTGGTGGGATACGCCGAGAGCGACGGTGACCGGCTGTTCAACACCGCCGCAGTGCTCACCCGCAACGGGCGCCTGGCGGACTACCGCAAGTCGCACCTGTGGGGCGCTGAGAAGCTGATCTTCGACAGCGGCGCGGAAGCCGGGGTCGTGGTCGATGCGCCGTTCGGGCGTCTGGGTGTGGCGCTCTGCTACGACAACGAGTTCCCCGAAGTGCCTCGCCGCCTCGCGCTCGCCGGAGCCGACGTGCTCGCACTTCCGGTCAACTGGCCGCTCGTGCCTCGCCCCGAGGGCGAGCACGCCCCCGAGCTGATCCAGGCGATGGCATCGGCCCGGTCGTCGAGACTGCCGGTCGTGATCGCCGACCGGTGGGGATCCGAGCGCGGGGTCGACTGGACCGACGGCACGGCGATCATCGACGAGCAAGGCTGGATCGTCGCCTTCCGCGCCGTGATGGTGGCGACCGCCGTGCTGTCGCTCGACGCCGTCCGCAGCAAGGCGCTGCCGCCGCACAACGACCTGTTCGCCGACCGCCGGGCCGACCTGTACTGAGTGGGTATGTGAAGTCCGGCCCCGTGCCGGGTGCCGGACCTGACCCCGCGCCGGTCGTGTCCTGACCCGTGCCGGATGCAGGACCTGGCCCCGTGCTGGTCGTGTCCCGATCCGTGCCGGATGCAGGACCTGGCCCCGTGCCGGATGCAGGACCTGGCCCCGTGCTGGTCGTGTCCCGACCCGTGCCGGATGCAGGACCTGAGCACGGATGCAGGGCGGGATCGCCGATCTGGTCCTGCATCCGTGCTCTCGTCCTGCAAACGGCGCGCGGTGGGCAAACGGCGCGCGGTGGGCTGGGGAGAGGGCGCCGACCGCCCACCCGGAGTCGGCCTCAGCTCAGGGCTGTGCGCCCCTCGTGCTCGGGCAGGCGTTCGCGCAGCATCCGCTCTGCCAACTCGGCGAGCTTCTGCGTCGCGGGTGACAGCAGCACGCCCTCGCGCTGCACGAGTGCGATGGTGTCGTGCATCGGCTCGGCGAACGGGAAGGTGCGGATGCCCGAGGGGAAGGCCTCGGATTCGGCGATCGAGCGCGACACGATCGTGTCGGCGGTGCCCGCCGCGACCAGACTGAGCGCCGTCTCGACATGCTCGACCTCGACCGCCGGTTCGATCGTCAGACCCCGGAGTCTCGCGCGTTCGAGGAGCTGGCGTCTGGTCGGGTCATCCCACCCGGCGAACGCGTCGTAGAGCACGAGCTTGGCGTCGGCGAACTCCTCTGTCGTGACGGGGCCCGCCTCGGGCGACCGCGTGGCTGAGGCATAGAGCACCTCGTCGCGGAACAGCGGACGCACCTCGAGGCCGTATTCATCGACCGGCAGCACGAGCAGGCCGGCCTCGAGTTCACCGGCGGCGATCGAACGAGCCACATGTGCGGAGTTGATGCCGACCAGCCGCAGGCGCACGTTCGGATGCCGGTGGTGGAAGGTCTCGGCGAGATCCGCGAGCGCGTAGTACGCCGCATTGCGCAGCACGCCGAAGGTGCAGGTGCCGCGATCGAGTGAGGCCAGGGCCTGGATCGTGTCGATGCCGTTCTGCACCGCGCTCACCGCCTGCGCAGCGTGCGGTCGCAGTTCGAGCGCTGCGGACGTCGGCACGAGACGTCTGCTCCCGCGGGCGAACAGTGCGACGCCGAGTTCGCGCTCGAGCCGGGCGACCAGCTCGGAGACGGATGCCTGCGTCATGCCGAGGGTCTTCGCGGCCGCCGTGAAAGAGCCGTCGTCGAGAGCGGCGAGAAAGGCCGTGAGCTGGGTGATGGTCACACCCAATGGTAAACCCGATGGCTAGCGCAGGATCATCAGGGTTGTCTCGTGGATCAGTCGGATCTAGCCTTCCTGCATGCGTTACTCCACAGCAGTGCTCGCCCGCTTCGACGGCGACTTCCACCACCTCAAGACCCCGCTCATCGATGCGCCCGCCGCGCAGCGGGATCCGGCCGTCATCGAGACCGTGACGAACATGCTCGCCGACATCCGCGAGCGGGGCCTCGATGCTGTGCTCGACTATGCGCGAAAGCTCGACAACTACCAGGGCACCGACATCGAGCTCACCGCCGAGCAGATCGCGACCAGTGGTGATCGCCTCGACCCCGACCTGCGCGCCGCGATCGAGCTGGGTGCCGAGCGCACGCAGGCGTTCGCCCGCGCCTCGCGCGAGCACCTGACGGACTTCGAGACCGAGTTCGTGCCCGGGATCGTGACCGGAGCGAAGTACATCCCCGTCTCGCGCGTCGGTGCCTACCTGCCCGCCGGCCGGTTCCCGCTCACGGCCAGCGCGTTCATGACTGTCGGCGTGGCGAAGGCCGCCGGAGTGCCGACCGTGATCGCCTGCACGCCTCCGCAGCCCGACGGTGGAGCGAACGACGCCGTCGTCTATGCGGCGCACCTGTCGGGTGTCGACCGCGTGTTCGTGATCGGTGGAGTGCAGGCGCTCGCCGCCATGGCCTACGGGCTGCTCGGCGACCTGCCCGTCGACATGCTCGTGGGCGCGGGCAACGCGTTCGTGGCCGAGGCCAAGCGTCAGCTGTTCGGCACGGTCGCAATCGACCTGCTCGCCGGTCCTAGCGAAGTGGCCGTCATCTCGGACGAGACGGCCGACCCCGTGCTCGTCGCCGCCGATCTGCTGGGGCAGGCGGAGCACGGGCCGAACTCCCCTGCGGCGCTCATCACGACATCCGAAGAGCACGGCCACGCCGTGATCGCCGAGATCGAACGGCAGCTCGAGACGCTGGCGACCGTCGATATCGCGGGTGCCGCGTGGCGCGACTACGGCGTGGTGACGGTCGCGAAGGACCGCGAGACCGCTGCGGCGCTCATGGACGACCTCGCCCCCGAGCACCTCGAACTGCTCACGGCCGACGACGACTGGTACCACGAGAATCTGCGCAACTACGGCTCGATATTCCTCGGGCCGTGGAGCACCGTCGCCTACTCCGACAAGGGCTTGGCGGGCACCAATCACGTGCTGCCGACGGCCGGCGGCGCCAAGCACAGTGCCGGGCTCTCGGTGTCGCGCTTCCTCAAGCCGCTCACCTACCAGCGCATCAGCCGTGAGGCCACGCCCGAGCTCGCGAACGCGGTGCAGGTGATCTCCGACTCCGAGGGGATGGCGGCGCACAGCGCGACCGCCACGCTGCGGATGGACCGCCTCGCCTGACGGGCGTGGCCACGGGGCCTGTTCCGGTGCCGACGGGTAGGTCGGTGCCGGATGCAGGACCGAAGCACGGTGCCGACGGTTAGGTCGGTGCCGGATGCAGGAGTGAAAGCCGGTGCCGACGGGTAGGTCGGTGCCGTATGCAGGACCGAAGCACGGATGCAGGACGAGATCGTCGGTCTCGCCCTGCATCCGTGCTTTCGTCCTTCGGATGTGCTGCCAGCTGACAGCGCTGCGCGGTCGGCCGTGCGCAGCGACCGGACCTCAGAGGGCGGTGTAGCCGCCGTCGACGAGGTGGTAGCTGCCGGTGATGAAGCTCGCGGCGTCGCTGGCGAGGAAGGCGATGAGGTTCGCGACCTCGTCGGCCTGGCCGAGGCGTCCGATCGGGTGCTTGCTGATCAGGAAGTCCTTGGCCTCGTCACCCATGGTGGCCAGCAGCGGGGTGTCGATGAATCCGGGGCCGACCGAGTTCACGCGCACGCCCTGAGCGGAGTACTCGAGGGCGGCCGACTTGGTCATGCCGACGACCGCATGCTTGGCGGCGACGTAGGCGGGGGAGCCGGCGAAGCCGACGCTGCCGAGGATCGACGCGATGTTGACGACCGAGCCGCCGCCGTTCGCGAGGATCGAGGGGATCTGCGCCTTCATGTTGCGGAACACGGCGTTGAGGTTGATCGAGATGACCTTGTCCCAGGCCTCGTCGTCGTACTCGGCGGTGGGGGCGGATGCTCCGCCGATGCCGGCGTTGTTGACGCCGATGCGCAGCGGGGCGAGCGTGTTCGCGAGCTCGACCGAGCTGGCGATCCAGTCGGTGTCGGTCGCATCTCCGACGGATGCCTCGGCGGTGCCGCCGGCGGCGCGGATCTCCTCGACGACCGCGTTCGCGTGCTCCGCGTTCAGGTCATTGACGACCACGGATGCGCCGTTCTGGGCGAGCAGCAGCGCGGTCGAGCGTCCGATTCCGCTGCCTGCTCCCGTCACGATCGCCGAGCGGTTCGAGACGTCGTACTGAGCCACGAGTGACTCCTCTTCCGGACGATCGCGGTGCCGGGAGATCTTCTCGGACGGTCCGTCCCTCTCTCCAGCCTACGCCTGTCGGAGGGGGATGGATGCACGTGAATGGAATTTCTCTGTCAGCCCACAGAGCGGATCGAGGCCCGCTCGATGACCGGCATCGGGATCAGCACCGCGCCGAGCGGGCGCTCGCCGAGCAGCATCTCGACGGCCGTGCGACCCATGACGTCGTAGGGGAGCCGTGCAGTCGTCAGGCCCGGTCGCTGGAAGCTCGCCAGCTCCTCATCGTCGAACGATGCGACCGAGATATCGTCGGGAACCCGCAGCCCGCGCTCCGCGATCGCCTGGTACGTGCCGAATGCCACGCCGTCGTTGCCGGCCAGGATCGCTGTGAGGTCGGGGTGCGCGTCGAGCATCTGCAGCGTCCGTGTGTATCCGATGTCGGGGTTCCACTCGGGGACGTCGATGATGAGCGGATCGACCCCCGCCTCGGCGAACGCGGCGCGGATGCCGTCGAATCGCGAGCCGATGGTCACCGAGTACACGGGAGACGAGACCGCACGGGGGTTGTTGCCGATCACTCCGATGTGGCGATGGCCGGCCTCGGTGAGCAGACGTGCCATCGCATGGCCAGCGGTGCGTTCGTCGGGGAGCACCGAGGGGTGCCCCGTCGTCGACGTGCCGTTGACGATCACGACGGGAACGTCGGCGGGTGTCTCAGGTACCTCGATCATGCGGGCGCCGAGGAGTCCGATCAGGATGCCGTCGACCCGGCGGTCGATCATCGCCTGGATCTCGTCCGAGATGGTCGCGTCGTCACCCTCCGTCTCGGCGATGAGGACGGTGTGGCCGTGCTCCTTCGCCGCGGAGAGAAGGCCGCGGATCATCTCGGATGCGTAGCGGGTCACCGTGATCTGGTCGGAGATGAACCCGAGGGTCTTCGTCTTGCCGAGCCGCAGGCTCTGTGCAGCGGGGTTCGGGCGGTAGCCGAGCTCCTCGGCGGCGGCGCGGACCCGGCGTGCGGCATCGGCCGAGAGACGTGAACCAGGCCGGTCGTTCAGGATCATGCTGACAGCGGTCTTCGACATCCCCGAGAGCGCGGCGACATCGGCGAGCGTCGGCCTGCGATCGACGTTCTTCGGCACCGGCTTCCTCCTGTCGTGACATCTCCAGCTTAGGCAGTGCATGAGATGCCCCGAAACCACCTGTGTTGAATTGATTTAGCAGAATGCTTGCACCCCTCGATCCGCGATGCTAATCTCGGCGTGCTGAATCAATTCAGCACCTCCGTGCGGATACTGCTTCCCGCCTGCGGAGTCACTCACTCAGGAGAGAACATCGTGGTTGATCTCACTCGCAGGGCTCTGTTCGGCGCGATCGGACTGGGCATCGTCGGCACCGTCGTCTCGTGGCCGAGGCTGACCGGATCCGACATCCCGGGACGCGGCAAGGACACTCTGACGGTCGCCCTCTTCGGCACCGCGCAGGATGCGGTGGCGCGCCAGGCGCTGGTCGACGGATTCCAGCGTCAGCACCCCGGCATCGAGGTGCGCATCGTCGCCATCCAGGGTCAGGACTGGAGCGAGTACTTCGCGAAGATCCTCACGATGATCGCGGCAGGTACGCCGCCGGATGTCGTCACGGTCGCGACCGAGGGCTCGCAGCTGTTCGCCTCGCGCCTCGCGCACCCGCTCGACGATTTCGTGCGCAGAGACGCGGCGGAGATGCAGGAGTACTTCGACGACGTGAATCCGACGCTCATCGAGGCGTTCATGTACCAGGGCAGCCTCTTCCAGATGCCCGACAACTTCAACGCGGCCAACGTCTTCTACAGCACCCAGGCGATGGAGCGCGCAGGGCTCGAACGCCCCGCCGACAACTGGACTCTGGAGGAGTTCCTCGACACGGCCCGCTCGATGAAGAAGAGCGCCCCCGAGCAGTTCCTCCCCTACTTCTGGAACAACCGGCTCTGGGGTGGTGTCGTGCCGTGGCTCTACGTCAACAACACGAGCTTCCTGCGCGAAGAGAAGGCAGGCGGAGGGGACTGGTTCTGGGATCGCTTCTATCCCGACCAGCCTGCCCGCAGCGGAGGATACGTATGGAAGCAGGCTGATGCGCTGAACGAGCACGCCGTCGAGAGCTTCTCGGTGCTCGAGCGCATGGTCTCGGAGGGTCTTGCGGCGAACCCTGCACAGGGAGGCGGGAACGAGCTGGTCTCGCTGTTCTCCACCGGCGCGGTCGGGATGACTCCCGCGGGCGGATTCTGGGTTCGCGGTCTGGAAGAGGCCGGCGTCGCCGATGACGCCTATGACGTCACCTACTTTCCACGGATGGCGGGGCAGCGGCATCAGTTCGGCGCGGGCGGGTACGCGATCATGGAGACCTCTCCGCGCAAGGACGAGGCCTGGGAATGGCTCAAGTACTGCGTCTCTGTCGAGGGCATGAAGATCGCCCATCCGCGACCCGACTCGTCGCTTCCTCGTCGCTCGCTCAACGCCGAGCTGTACGGAGCCGGGGTGGGTCCCGCCCACTGGGAGGTCTTCTACGACACCCTCGACAAGTTCCCGGACACCGGCCCGATGCCGGCGCCTCCGCAGCAGGCCGCCGTCGAGTCGGCGCTGCTCAAGAATGTGGTGTCGACCATCACGAACGGTCCGTCCGGCGTCCGCCGGGGCCTGGAGACGATGCAGCGAGATCTCGAGATCGCGCTGGGAGGACGATGATGTCTGAGAGCAGCACTCGAACCCTGACCGTCCCGCCGGGAGCGCGCGGCCAGACCGCCACCCCTGCCCGCTCGGGCCGTTCCCTCATCTGGGTGTTCCTGGCACCCACCGTGATCGGCCTCGGGCTGTTCAACCTCGTGCCGATCGTCGGGTCATTCGTCCTGGCCTTCTTCCGCTGGGACATCATCTCCGATCCGGTGTTCGTCGGAGTCGACAACTTCGTCGACCTCGCGATGAACCCGACGGTGCGCGTGTCGTTCCTGAACACCATCGGCTTCGTGATCGTGGCGGTCATCCTGCAACTCACGGTCGCGCTGCTGCTCGCGATCCTCGTCCAATCGAAGATGCCGACGTGGCTGCGCACCTTCTTCCGGTCGTCGCTGTTCTTCCCGCTGATCCTGTCGGCAGCATCCGTCTCCCTGATCATGGCGTATCTGTTCAACCAAGAATTCGGGCTCGTGAACCAGACGCTCAACCTGATCGGCATCGCCGATGTCGGGTGGCTGACGACCGGGTTCGGCGCGAAGGTCGTGGTGCTGCTCGTCTACCTGTGGCAGAACTTCGGCTTCACGTTCCTGCTCTTCATCGGCGGGCTCGCGGCGATCCCGAGCGAGGTCTATGAGGCATCCTCGCTCGACGGCGCGGCGGGGTGGACGCAGTTCCGCATGATCACCCTGCCCCTCGTGAGCCCGACCCTGCTGGTCGCATCGGTCATGGCCATCATCAACGCATTGCAGATCTTCGATCAGCCGTGGGTGCTCACCCGCGGCGGACCCGGCGATGAGACCCGAACCGCCGTGATGGTGATCTACGAGTCCGCCTTCCGGGAGCTCGACTTCGGTGGCGCCTCCGCCATCGGAATCGTGCTGACGCTTCTCATCATGCTCGTCACGGCCATCCAGTTCCGGCTGAGCCGCCGATTCGTCTTCTACGGGTGAGGCCATCATGACTACGACAATCATCACGAAGCGCTCGTGGGCCCACAGCCTCGGCACAACCGGCAAATTCGTCATCCTCGGGCTGGCCGCCTTCCTCACTCTCGGGCCGGTCGTCTGGACGCTCGTCACGGCACTCTCGCCCACCGACAGCGTCACCCAAGAGGTCACCGTCGGCTTCGGAGCGTTCGCCGATGTCTTCATCAAGATCCCGCTCTGGCTCTATGCCTGGAACAGCGCGCTCGTGGTGGTGCTCGTCGCCGCGGGGCAGATGCTCTCGGCGGCGATGGCAGGTTACGTCTTCGCCAAGTTCGAGTTCCGCAGCAAGAAGATCCTGTTCGCTCTGATCCTCGCGACCATGATGGTGCCGCTGCAGGTCACGATCGTGCCCGTGTTCATGCTCGTGAGGGGCATGGGGCTCGCCGACACCCTCCTGGCGCTCATCGTGCCCGCCCTGCCGACCGCCTTCGGCACGTTCCTGATGCGGCAGTACTTCATGGGGATCCCGACGGAACTGGGCGAAGCGGCGCAGCTCGACGGCGCAGGGCCCTGGCGCACGTTCTTCGGCGTGTACCTGCCGCTGGCGACGCCGGCGCTCGCGATCGTCGGCATCCTCGCCTTCAACTACCACTGGAACGAGTTCTTCCGACCGCTCATCATGACCATCAGCGATCAGAACTTCACCCTGCCATTGGGACTCGTGACGCTGCAGGGCAACCTCGGCACCGGCAGCATCTCGACGGTGCTCGCCGGCGTGATCCTCTCGATGATCCCCGCGCTCCTGGTCTTCTTCTTCGGGCAGAAGCCCCTGCGCGAAGGACTCACAGCGGGCGTCGGCAAGTGACGCACGCCCCCATCAAGTAGAAAGACGACTGCCCCGGTGACCCCCACTGACCTTCCCCCGGTCCGCACCACGAGCCCGCGCATGCACTTCGCTCCGCGCAACAACTGGATGAACGATCCGAACGGTCTCGTCTTCCACGACGGTCTGTACCACCTGTACTTCCAGTACAACCCGGAGGGCGTCGAGCACGCCAACCTCAGCTGGGGGCATGCGACGAGCACCGATCTGCTGCGATGGACCGAGCATGCCCCGGCGATCCTCTGGGATGACGATGCGCAGATCTATTCGGGTTCTGTCGTCGTCGACCACGGCAACACCTCGGGATTCGGCGTCGACGAGCATCCGGCGCTCGTCGCGCTCTATACCGCCGCGGCGCCGGGCCATCAGGCGCAGGCTCTCGCGTACAGCACCGACGGCGGGTACGTCTGGACGAAGTACGACGGCAATCCCGTGCTCGACCGCGGCACGAGCGACTTCCGTGACCCGAAGGTGTTCCGGTACGACGACGGAGGAGACGGGTATTGGGTGATGGTCGCGGTCGAGGCAGAGGACCGCCAGGTGCTGTTCCACCGATCCGACGACCTCAAGACCTGGACCTACCTGTCGTCCTACGGCCCGGCAGGCCCGGTCGGCGGCGTCTGGGAGTGCCCCGACATGTTCCCGCTCGCGGTCGATGGCGATGACGACGACGTGCGCTGGGTGCTGTTGATCAGCCTCAACCCCGGAGGCATCGCGGGTGGTTCAGGGACGCACTACGTCGTGGGTGACTTCGACGGCACGACATTCCGCGCCTCCGTTCCCCACCCCACTCCGACGCGTGCACTGCTGAGAGACGGGAGTCAGTCGCGCGACGAGTTGGAACGCTACGGCTGGATCGACTTCGGACCCGACTGCTATGCCGGGGTCACGTTCGACGGCCTTTCGCGCAACGAGCGGACACTCATCGCCTGGATGGACAATTGGAAGTATGCCGGTCGCATCCCGGGCGAGGACTCCGACGAACACCGCAGCGCGATGACTCTCCCTCGCCGGCTCTCGCTCGTTCGCGATGCGGAGGGGGTCGAGCGACTGCGGCAGCAGCCGGCGGTCGGACTCGAGCTCGGTGAGAGCATCGACCTCGGCAGTGTGACCGGTGGCGTCGCGCTCGCCGAAGGAGTCGCCGGTGCCGCGCGTCTCGGCTTCACGGCGACGTTCGGCGATGCCCAGAGCGTCGAACTCCACATCGACTCGGCATCGGATGACGGCGGGGTCGTGATCCGTCAGGACCGTGCGAGCGGACGCATCGAGCTCGAGCGTCCCGGCGTGGGAATGCCGTCAGGTTTTCATGGGTCGCCCTCGATGAGTCTCGACCGGCCGGGCGAGATCGGATGGGACCTCTGGATCGACGATCTGAATGAGCGGGTGTCTTCGGTCGAGCTGTTCGCACAGAACGGCGAGAGGGTGCTCACGGCGTTGATCCCCGTCGCCTCGCCGCGCACCTACAGCGTGGCAGCCGTCGGAGGATCTCTGCAGGGGGCGCGAGCGGATGTCGCGGAGAGGGGATGCTGAATCCCCGCTGCCTCGTCGTCGGTGAGGCCCTCGTCGATGTCGTCGACGGCGTGCCGCATCCGGGCGGCTCGCCCATGAACATCGCGGTCGGGCTCGCCAGGCTCGGGCTCTCGACGAGACTGCTCACCCGGATCGGGGACGACGAGTTCGGCCGCCTGCTCGACGAGCACCTCGTTCGTGAGGGCGTCGCTGTGACCGCGGCGAGCCTCAGGGTCGGCGAACGCACCTCTCGGGCCACCGCCGTGGTCGGCGCCGACGGCGCGGCCGTCTACGACTTCGACATCGAATGGACCCTCTCCGAGTCGGCCGCGATCGCCGAGGCAGCGGAGGCAGACCTCATCCACGTCGGCTCGATCGGTGCGTCGCTCGAACCCGGGGCGACCGCTGTCCACGCGATGCTCCGCACGGTCTCGAGCCGCGCTCTGCGCACGTACGACCCGAACATCCGGCCGGCGCTTCTCGGACCGCGAGCTGCAGCTGTGGCGCGCGTCGAGGCGATCATGGCCGCATCCCACGTCGTGAAGCTCAGTGATGAGGATGCCGACTGGCTCTACCCAGGTCGCACCGTCGGTGATGTGCTCGCGCACGTGCTCGACCTGGGAGCCAGGATGGCAGTCGTCACGAGGGGCGGCGAGGGCTGTGTCGCCGCGATCGCCGGTGCGGGAGAGACGGTGACGAGGCGGGCGATGCCCGTGAGAGTCGCCGACACGATCGGTGCCGGTGACGCGTTCATGTCCGGTCTCATCTATGGGATCGTCTCCGCGGGGTTGATCCCCGAGCTGACCGCCGACGTCGTGCGTCTCGATCCGGATGACCTGAGGCTGCTGCACCAGGCGACCGGGACTGCTCTCGCCAGCGCGGCGATCGCGGTGTCTCGGGCGGGGGCGGCGCCTCCTCGCGCACAGGAACTGGCGCGATGGTCGGAGCATGAGGGAGACGCATCCGTCCGTCGGACTGCGCTCGCATCGACGCACGCTGGCGTCAGCTGATCACGACCGGAAGGGCGCGCCCGTCGACCCGGTGCGAGCTCGGCGAAGTCCCTGGTGCCGTGGCGGCAGAGGGGTGCGACAATCGGAGCAATCCGGGATGCGGTCGGCGTCGAACAACTCTCGGACATCGAGCCCGTCGACGGTGCGGACGCTCGCCGAGTCGAGAGGAAGCCATGGGACTCGCACAGACGATCAAGCGGATCGAGCTCGAGACGCGACCGATTCATCCGGAGACACGTCAGGCGCTCGCCATCCGCTGGTCGGAGCTGCCCGAGCATGCGAAGACGCCGAACCAGCTGCTCGGGCGCTGCGCGGTCGGGTGCGAGGGAACGCATGGCGTCTTCCCGAAGTGCAACCTCACGTGTTCGCCCTGCTACCACTCGGCGGATGCCAACAAGGTGCGCATCGACGGCGACCACACGATCGACAACGTCGAGCGTCAGATGTCGTACCTGCGTCAGATTCGGGGGCCGCGAGCGCACGCGCAGTTGATCGGCGGTGAGGTGAGCCTGCTCTCGGCCGAAGATCACGCACAGGCGCTTCTCGCCATGCGCGCCGTCGGGCGCGAGCCGATGTCGATGACCCACGGCGACTTCGAATACGACTACCTGCTCGACGTGGTGCTCGACGAGGATCGCAAGCCGAGGTTCGACAAGGTGTCGTTCGCCGCCCACTTCGACTCGCTCATGCGCGGTCGCAAGGGCGCGGTGCGTCCGCACAGCGAAGCCGAGCTGAACCCGTTCCGCGAGAAGTTCGCGCAGATGTTCATCGACCTCAAGCGCGATCACGGTGTCGACAGCTACCTCGCGCACAACATGACCGTGACGCCGTCGAATGTCGACGAGGTCGAGCAGGTCACCCGAGACGTGCTCGAGATGCCCTTCGACATGATGTCCTTCCAGCCCGCCGCGTTCATCGGCGACGACCGACGCTGGCGCGAGGACTTCGGCGAGGTCACGATCGACGCCGTGTGGGAGCGGATCGAGGCGGGCGCCGGCCACAAGCTGCCCTGGCAGGCCACTCAGTTCGGCGACCCTCGGTGCAACCGCTCGACGGTCGGCGTGCGTGTCGGCAGCGGGTTCGCCGCGCTGCTCGATCCCGACGACCCCAAGGACATCGCGGCGCGCGACCGATTCCTCGACCACTTCGGCGGCATGATCTTCGGCGGCATCCCGAAGCCGGTGCTCGTGGTGAAGGTCGTCCGCGCGATCGCCGGTCACCCGGGCGACATCCCTCCGCTCATCGGTCTCGCCCGACGAGTGCTCCGCCGAGCCGGCGGACTGCGCCGGGTGCTGCGCGAGGCACGTCGCGGCAAGGTCTCGTTCAAGACCTTCGTGGTGCACAACTTCATGGACGCCGAGCAGGTCGATCCGGCCTGGAAACTCATGGAACAGGGCATCGTCGCCGACGACCCACTGCTCAAGGAGACCCAGGAGCGCCTCGGCTCGTGCATGTACGCGATGGCGCATCCGGAAGACGGACGCCTGGTTCCGGCCTGCGTGCAGCACTCCGTGCTCGACCCGATCGAGAACATCGAGCTGCGGCGACTGCTGCCGATCCCCTCCGTCCGCGACGGCGTCGAACCGCAGGTCGTCTCCCGGCCGTCGGGTCTCACGGGCGTCAGGGAGACGGGCGCGGCCCGCTCCGCCACGCACTGATCACCTCGGTCGCGGATCAGTCTGCGACGACGTGCACGGCGGCGGCCGGCAGCACGAGCCGGATCCGGTCGCCGATCCGGCACCGCTGGGTCGGCGGTGCCTCTGCGTGCAGCAGGGCGTCGCCGCATCGGACGGTGATGTCGGAGCGCGCGCCGGTCACCCGGACCGACTCCACGACACCCGAGATCGCGCCAGACGGCGCCGCTCGATCGTCGTCGAGCACGGCCACGTCCTCCTGCCGGATCACGAGTGTTCCGGAACCCGTCGGCGTCTCAGCCGGAACCGGCACCGCGCCGAGCGCGCTGTGGTGGCTGCCGTCGCGCACCTCGCCGGCGACCTCGTTGCGACCTCCCATGAGCTGTGCCGCTCGCAGATTCTGCGGGCGGCGGTACGCCTCGAGCACGGTGCCCTCGTGCAGCAGCACGCCGTGTTCGAGCAGAGCGATACGGTCCGACGCCCGTGCCGCCTCGTCACGATCATGAGTGACCAACACGATGGTGGGTGAGACCGCGTCGCGCACGGCCTCGAGCAGGTCGTGCATGTCGCTGCGGAGTGCGGGATCGAGGGCGCTGAACGGCTCGTCGAGCAGCAGCACCGCCGGTTCCGCGGCGAGAGCCCGCGCGATCGCCACCCGCTGCTCCTGACCGCCCGACAGCTCGCCGACCCGGCGGTCGCCGAACCCGTGCAGCTGCACCATCTCGAGGTACTCCGCGGCACGGGATCGGGCAGCCCTGCGGCTCATGCCCGTCACGCGGTCGGAGAACGCTACGTTGTCGAGGATCGTGAGATGCGGGAACAGCAGCGAGCGCTGGAAGACCATCCCTACGCCGCGGTGCTCGGCGGCGACGCCGGCGACATCCGTCCCGCCGATGCGCACCGTTCCGGCATCCGGGTCTTCCAGTCCGGCGATGACCCGCAGCAGGGTGCTCTTGCCCGACCCGCTGGGGCCGAGCACGGCCGTGCAGGTGCCGGCGGCCACCGTGAGCGAGAACGCCTGCAGCGCCGGCGTCGGCGAGCCGGGGAATCTCTTGTCGAGTCCGTCGAGGACGAGGTCGGCGCTCACGCGGATGCTCCTGAGGTCGTGGGGCGGGAAGAGGAGGCGGCTGAAGCGGGACTCGGGGGAGCGGGCGACCTGCGGTGCCTTCCGCGAGCGGCTCGGCCGGATCCGCGCAGCGTCAGCACGGCGACGAGGAGGAGCACCGGGGGGATGACCGCTCCGAGCGACATGACGGCGGCGGCGGCGTCGTTGCCGAGTCCGGCGGCAGCTCCTGCCACGATCAGCGGAAGGGTGACGAGTTCGCCTCCGCCGACGATGACGGTCACGATGTAGTCGCTCCATGCGACGAGGAATGCCAGGAACGCGGCCCGTGCGAGGGCCGGCGCGATCATCGGCAGGTGCACGCGGCGCAGCACCTGAGAGGGGGCGGCGCCGAGCAGCCGAGCCTCCTCTTCGTACGACAGGTCGTAGGCGCCGTATGCGGTGCGCATCACGAACGTCGTGTATGGCAGCGCCAAGACCACGAGCACCAGGACCACTCCGATGACGGGAGGGATGTAGGCCCGCAACAGCAGGACGTTGACTCCGAGGACAGCGGCGAACGGCGGCAGGGCGATGGGGGCCAGCAGCAGTGCTGAGATCGTGCGGGGGAAGGGGACGGTGCCGAAGGTCAGCGCCCGCGCGGCCAGGGCTCCGAGCGGTGTGGCGATCGCGGCGACGACCAGCCCGAGCAGCACGGACCGGGCGAATCCCGGAAGCAGGCCGAAGCCCAGCGCAGCCTGGATGCCCTGGACTCCCCAGGCTGTGGGCAGGGGCGACGGGAACGACCAGCCGTCGGCGAACGCCCACAGCACCAGGGGAAGGAACGGCAGGGCGAACCAGACCAGCAGCAGAGCGGTGACAGCGAGTCGGATGACACGTCCGGGGCCGCGTGGCGTCGTGAGGGTGCTCGAGGTCATGGGATCACCGCCAGACCGCGGTGCGCCGCAGCGCGACGAAGGTGCCGGCCACGGCGACGAGTGCGATCGCGCAGGTGACGAGGGCGACCGCGGCGGCCTCCGGACGCGAGGAGAGAGAGACGCCCTGGAACAGTCGCACGGCCAACACGGGCAGCGGCTCGGGGTAGGTGCGGCCGAGCAGCCAGGAGACCTCGTACGACCCGAGTGCGTAGACGAAGCTGATCGCCGCGCAGATGACGATGGTCGGGGTGGTCAGCGGAAGCAGGACGTGACGGAAGCGGCGCCACCGACCCGCGCCGAGCAGCGCGGCGGTCTCGTCGTAGGTCGCGATGCGGGTGGCGAGAGTGCCGGTCACCACGAGCGCGACGAACGCCGACTCCTTCCACGCGAACTCCGCGATCGCCGCAGCCCACAGCGGTCCGCCGACCCAGGGGGCCCACGACTCGGGCGGGATGCCGAGCAGCCGCGGCAGCACTCCGGCGTCGGAGAGAAGGAGCCCGATCGTCGCAGCGCCGACGAGGTGCGGCACGGTCACGGCGGTCGCGCCGAGGGCGGCCAACAGGCGACTTCCCACCCGCCCGGAAGCGATGACGACCGCGGCGGCGGTGCCGACGACGACCGCGATGATCGTCGACACCGCCGCGACGGCGATCGACACCCCGGTCGCGGCCGCGAGATCGTCCGGATGCGCGAGGAACGCCTCGATCCCCGGCGTCACCGGACCCGCGATGGGCATGAGGCCGAGAGCCTGGAGCAGCGTGGCGCCGATGCCTCCGCCGACGACGAGCAGAGTCACGAGGGCAGCGGGAAGCACCAGCATCGCGCCGCGGAGGAGCTGACCGGCGCTCCCCCGACGGCGCGCCACCGGCGCGAAGCTCATCGGTCGAGCACGCCCGTGCGCCAGCCCTCGTCGAGGGCGGGGACCCATTCCGCGGCGAGCTCGCCATGAGCGTTCTCGGACAGCACCTCGTAGCCGGGAACGACGGGCGACTCGGGGAGGGTGTCGAACAGCTCCCGGTCGGCGTCCGAGAGGCTCTCGATGTCGAGGACCGTGAACTGACCCCAGACGTCGGGCTGCGCCTTCGCGACCTGCTGCTCGACCGAGAGGGCGACGTTCGCGACGACCATGGCACCCGCCACCGAGTCGGAGTTCGCCGGCAGGCCGAGGAAGCTCGCGTTGCCCACCGTGCCGTCTTCGAGGGGCAGCACGGTCGTCTCGGGCGGGTACGTGCCGTCGGCGACGAGATCCGTGAGGGTCGCCGGGCCGTAGGTCATCGTGATGTCGATCTGGCGGTCGGCGAAGAGCTGGCCCAGCTCGGCCTCGTTCGCAGGATACGTGTCGCCCCCGCGCCACAGGCTCGGGGCGAGTTCGCTCAGCCGATCGTAGAGAGCAGGGCTCAGCTCGTCGAACGCCTCGTCGGAATACGCGGCAGGCACCTCATCGGCGCCGCCCGAGACGCTCGCCAGCACCTCGCGCACGAACACCGAACCGGTGAAGTCCGGCGGGGCCGGGTAGGTGAAGCGTCCGGGGTTGGCCTCGGCCCAGTCGAGCACTCCCGCGAGGGTGGTGGGCGGATTCGGGATCGCCTCGGCGTTGTAGGCGAGTGTGAACTGCGCCTTGTGCCACGGAGCCTCGCAGCCGTCGACGGGAGTGCCGAAGTCGGACTGCAGCAGCGGGTCGTCGGGGTCGGTGGCCGCCATCGACGGCAGCAGATCGGTCCAGCCGCACAGCCAGGCATCGGCCTCTTTGCCGGTGCGGAAGTTGTCGCCGTTGACCCAGATGAGGTCGACCGTGCCGTCATCGCGGCCGGCCTGGATCTCGGTGAACACGCGGTTCAGCGCATCCGCCGTATCGGTGACGGGTACACGCTCCAGCGTCACTCCGTATTCCGCCACGGCCGGGGCGAGGATGTCGTCGACGTAGGCGTTGCCCTGATCGTCGCCGCCGTACATCCACAGCTGCACGGTCTGCCCCTCGGCATCCTCGAGCACCGCGTCCCAGTCCTCGTAGGCCGTCGATGCACTGCTCTCGGGGGCCGCGCAGGCGGTGAGGGCGATCAGCGGCACCGCGAGGGCGAGAGCCGCACTCCTCCGATACCGTCGTGGGGTGCTGCTCATCGGGGTTCCTCGCTTCGGAATCGGTGTGCCGGCATATCGCGCCGGGCTAGGGTATAGGAGTCGGGGAGGATGCTGTGGACGCTGGTGATTCGCGTGTCAGAGACGCCCCCTCGAAGCGGTCGGCGATCGTCCGCTTGCTGCTTCTCCTCCTGTTCGTCGCCGTCGTCGGAACGGTTGGGTATTTCCTCGCTCCGAGCGACATCGACGTGGTCAGAGAGTGGGCGGCAGGTCTCGGGCCGGGTGGCGCGCTGCTCTTCGTGGCGGGGTACGCCGCGCTCACGCTGACACCGGTGCCCAAGAATCTGCTCACCATCGCGGCGGGCCTCGTGTGGGGTTTCTGGCTCGCGCTCGTGCTCGTCTACGTCGGAGCCCTTCTGGGCGCCGCCGCCTCGTTCGTGATCGGTCGAGCGCTCGGCAGAGAGGCCGTCGAGCGGCTGACCGGAGCCCGGGTCGCGCGCCTCGACGCCGCCCTGGCGCATCGCGGATTCCTCGCGGTGCTCGGAGCGCGGCTGGTGCCGATCATCCCGTTCACGCTCATCAACTACGGCGCCGGCCTGACGGCGGTGCGACGCCGCGACTACGCACTGGGAACGGCCATCGGCATCCTGCCCGGGTCTGCCGCCTACGTGGCGCTGGGCGCGTTCGGGCTCGAGCTCGGGCCGCCCTTCTGGGTGGCGGTGGCCGTGCTGGGTGTGCTCATCCTCGGCGGCGTCTTGGCAGCGGCGATCCTGCGCCGCCGGAACGGCGACCGCTCGTCGTCGGCGCGGAAGACCGAAGGTGGTCACGATGCTTGACCGTTCTCTGCGGGCCGTGCTCGCACGACCGCTCGAGGCGACAGCGGCTGCCCTGGACCGACCGGGGATCACTCCCGATCGCCTGACGGTGCTCGGGCTCGTGCTCGGCGTCGCCTCCGCCGTCACGGCCGGATTCCAGCTGTGGTGGGTCGCCCTCGTGCTGTGGCTCGTCTCGCGCATCGCCGACGGGCTCGACGGGACCCTCGCCCGACGCCGCCGACGGCTGGCTGAGTCGCCGGGGCGGGAGTCCGCGCCCTCCCACGCGGGCGGATTCCTCGACATCACCGCCGACTTCGTCGTCTACGGCGCGACGGTCGTCGGAGTCGCCTTCGGTGCCACGTCGCAGTTCGGGGCTCCGTGGTGGCCGTTCCTCGTCGTGCTCCTCGTCTACTACGTGAACGGCACGGCCTTCCTCGCCTTCTCCTCGATCGCCGAGCGCACAGGGCGCACGATCGACGACGGGCGATCGCTCTCCTTCCTCGGGCGGATCGCCGAGGGCACCGAGACCATCGCCGTGCACGCGCTGTGGCTCATCCTGCCGTTCTGGGCATGGCAGATCGCGCTCGTCTGGTCGCTCTTCGTCGCGGTGAGCGCTGTGCAGCGCATCGTCGTCGGCTACCGCAGCCTGCGCTGAGCAACATGGCGAGCGGTCGGGCTCAGCGCCTGCGGCGATGGAATCGGGCCAGGAGTCCGATCGCGAACCCGACTGCCCCGCCCCGGAGGCCACGCTGCGCCTCCTTCACGACCGCGTTCCATCCGGCATCCGAGTAGCTCGGGTACGCATGCATCGTCGTCGCGAGCGTGCGCACGCTCATCTGGGCCTTGACCGCGGTGGTGTACTCGGCGAGCGACTCTCCGGCCCGCGGCCCGACGATGACGGCGCCGGTGACCCGCCCCCGCCGATCGACCACGATGCTCGTGAAGCCGTCGGTGTGGCCGTCGGCGATCGCCCGATCGAGGTGGGAGTGATGCTGCACGACCGCGCGCATCCCGCGTGCCGACGCAGCGGCGGGTGAGACGCCGACGGCTGCGACCTCGGGGGAGGTGAAGGTGATGCGGGGCACGACGTCGGCGTCGATCCTGCGAGAGAGCCCGAGCACGGCGTTCGTCGCGGCGACGCTGCCGTACATGCCGGCCGTGTGCGTGAAGCGCGGCAGCGGGGTGACGTCGCCGGCGGCACGGATGCGCGGGTTCGACGTGCGCAGCGAGGCGTCGACGTCGACCGCTCCTCGCTGATCGAGGGTCACACCGGCCGCCGACAGTCCGAGGTCGGAGACCTCGACCCGACGTCCCAGTGCCGCGAGGGCGCGATCGAACACGACCTGCGTGCCGTCGCTCAGCTGGGCGGTGCCCGATGGTGACGGAGCGTCGTCAGACCGGAAGGAGTCGAAAGAGCGCACGGTCGTGCCGAGGCGCACGTCGACGCCGTCTGCACGGAGAGCTGCGAGGACGACGGCGCTCGCCGCGGGATCCTCCTTCGGCAGCACCCGATCGCCTCGGTGGATCAGCGTGACCTGACTGCCCAGTCGCACCATCGCCTGTGCGATCTCGCAGCCGATCGCGCCACCGCCCTGCACGAGCAGGCGTGCCGGCAGTGCATCCAGATCCCAGAAGGTCTCGTTCGTGAGGACGTCGATCGATGCCTCGCCCTCGACCGACGGGCGCACCGGCGAACTTCCCGCGGCGATGAGCGCGTCACGGAACGCGATGCGCTCGCCGTCGACCACGACGGAGCGGGGACCGTCGAACCGCGCGCGACCGGTGAGCGTGTGGATGCCGTCTCGGTTGAGAGTCTCAGGGGAGTCGACCGGCTCGATGTCATGGATCGCGGCGTGCACGTGCTGCATCACGGCGGGGAAGTCGACGTGCACCTCGCTCGCTGTCACACCCAGCCCCGCACTGCTGCGCGCAGCGTGCGCGGCGGCGGCCGACGCGATGAGAGCCTTCGACGGCACGCAACCGGTGTGCAGGCATTCGCCTCCGAACCGGTGCGCCTCGATCAGCAGCACGTGCGCGCCGAGCGTGACAGCCGTGCGTGCCCCGACGAGTCCGGCGCTGCCGGCCCCGATCACGACCAGGTCCCACGTGCGTCCGCCTGCTTCGCGTGCGGTCAGTGCGCGCGCCGATCTGCGAGAAGGAGTGCTCATTCCTGAAGCCTAGAGTGGACCCGGAAGCGGGAGGGCGGATGGCGGCACTGATGCGGCGATACGGCGTGGGCGCGCGCTGGTACGACGTGCTCTCGGGCGAGCGCCTGGTCTATCGGGCCGGTCGGCAGGCGGGGATCGCGCTGCTCGACTCGGGACCCGGCGATGTCGTCATCGATCTCGGATGCGGGACCGGGCTGAACTTCGCGCTGCTGCTCGCGGCGACGGCGCCGTCAGGGATCGTGATCGGCATCGATCGCAGCCCCGAGATGCTGGCCGTCGCACAGCGACGGATCGATCACCAGGGCTGGGGTGACAGGGTCCGTCTTATCCGGGCGGATGCCGCCGAGCTGCGGTCGGACGAGGTGGCCCGGGCCGTGACCGACCTGCGTGGTGGCGGCGACGGCCGAGCCGACGCTCTGCTCGCGACCTACTCGCTCAGCGTGATCACCGAGCGCGAGGAGGCGTGGCAGCGAGCGCGAGCGTGCCTGCGCCCCGACGCGAGGGCGTGCATCGCCGACATGCAGCCGCCGCACGGCTTCTGGCGTGTGCTCTCACCGCTCGCCCGCCTCGCCTGCGCGACGGGCGGAGCCGACATCGCGGCGCGACCCTGGCGCATGCTCGAGCGCGATTCCGTCGACCCCTCGTCGGTGCGCCGGGTCGAGCGCAAGGGCGGGCACATCGTGGCAGTGGCTGCGACGACGCGGAGTCTCTGAGCCGACAGTGCGGCACCCCACCATTCACGTCGGCTAGCGCCGGACCACCGGCCAGGAGGATGATCGCGGGTATGAGCATCGAAGAGATCTGGCCGACGCTGGCACCGGAGACGCGTGAGTGGCTCATCGCCCACAATGGCGAGCCCATCCCCACTGACGTGGCTTCCGCGATCAACGGTGCCGACGTGTCGGTGGACCCCACCGCCGGGAGGCGGGGTGCCACGCCCGGAATTGCATTGTCAGATGAGGACGTCGACTGGATCGAAGCCGTCGCCAACGACGAGGACCCTGCCCGGGGCTGATTTCCCCGTGCGGCGCGGGGTGACGACGACGGACGCATTCGAGCGCACGTGGGTCTCGGTCTACCGGGATGCGCTCCTTGCAGACGTGGCGATCGAACGGGCGGGGGTTCGTCTTGCGCGAATGGCCTTCGCCGTTCACTTCATGCATCTGCCGTGCCACTGGTCGTCTTCCGAGTCCTCCGCACGATCGTTCGATCGGGTCTGGCTCGCTGCGCTGGCCCCGCTGTCGTCACGAGCGAGGAGGTCGCCAGGTGCCGAAAGGCGGCGGTCGATGGGCCTGTGTCGCAGCAGGATCGATGTCGACACGATGCTGTGCATCACGCTCACGAGATGTCCGTGCGTGAGGTGGCCAGTGCAGGGGACACTCTGGGCTCGCCGCCTGCGACGGCCGGGCGGGGCCGCACATCGTGCAGTGTCATCGCGCCCGCGCAAGGGACGGCGAGCAAATCGCCCTCTCTCAGGTCGCTCGGCAGAAGCGTGACCGGGTGGGGCCACGAGGCTCCGCCGACGTCGCCGGGGATGAGCTCGATGCGCGCGTTCCTGCTGGTCGAGGTGCGTCCGATGAGACGACACTCACTCCACTGCGCTGAGACGCCGTCGAAAGCGCAGTCGGTCAGAGCGATGCGCTTGTCCTCCTGCGTGTCGACGCGGAGCGTGACCCGAAAGACCAGGACGGTGACGTCGGTTCCCCCACCGAAAGCCCTCTCGCGGGGCATGCCCGGACGCGGCAGGTCTCCGGTGAGCAGCGCCGGCGTGCCGTTGAGCTCGACGAGCCTGGTCAGGGAGATTCCACCGACGACGACGTCGGAGAAGATCGGATGTGTGTGCATCGGCCAGAGGTTGATGGCGAGGGGGTCGGGAATGCTCAGGCGCAGGGTGGGAAGGATCTCCGTAAGGGTCATGCCTCAGTCCTACGGTCCATCCCGCCCGCGTGGAACACGCCCGTACGGAACTCATGCGCCTTCTTCCGATTCGCTCACGAGACCTCTTGACATCAGCTCGACTCGGGCATAACGTACAACCAAATGGTTGCACAAAGAGAACTGAGCGAAGCGGAGGTCGACCGTGTGTTCCACGCATTGGCGACGTCGACCCGGCGCGACATCCTGCGCCGGACGATCGAGCGGGAGCAGTCCGTCTCGACCCTCGCCTCCGAATACGAGATGTCGTTCGCCGCGGTGCAGAAGCACGTGGCCGTGCTCGAAGCGGCGGATCTCATCGTCAAGCGCGCCGAGGGACGCGAGCGGCTCGTCCGCGCGAACCCCGAGATGATCGCCCGCGCCAGGGCGCTCCTCGCCCGATACGAAGAGCTGTGGCGGTCGCGCATCGCCCGGCTCGACGAGCTGCTGGCCGAGACGCCGGCTCCTCGTGCAGACACGACAGACACGACCAGCACCGACACCACCGATGATTCACGAACCGAAGAAGGAGACTGACATGCCCGTCACGGATGTCACCACCGATGCCGACAACCTCACCATGACCGTCGTCGCCGATTTCGCGGCGCCGATCGAGCGGGTCTGGGACGCCTACAGCGACCCGCGCCAGCTCGAGCGCTTCTGGGGCCCTCCCGGATGGCCGGCCACCTTCACCGCCTGGGACCACACCGTCGGCGGCAAGGCCAACTACACGATGAACGGCCCTCGCGGCGAGAAGGCGTCGGGCACATGGGAGTTCCTGCGCATCGAGGCCCCGCACGGCTTCGAGGTGCTCGATGCGTTCGCCGACGAAGAGGGCACGCCCGACCCCGACCTGCCCTCGATGCGCATGGTCTTCTCGTTCGAGCCGACCGCCGAGGGCGCGCGCATGGTCACCACGAGCTACTTCGCGTCTGCCGACGCGCTCGAGCAGGTCGTATCGATGGGGATGATCGAGGGCACGAAGCTCGCGATGAGCCAGCTCGACGCCGTCCTGCAGGATCTCCGCGACTACGCGCAGGGCAAGGGCACGCAGGTCGAGCTGCTCGATGACACCCACGTGCGCATCACCCGCCTCGTCGAGGGACCGCGCGAGTTGGTCTGGCGTGCCCACAACGAGCCCGAGCTCATGAAGCAGTGGCTGCTCGGACCCGACGGGTGGGAGATGACCGAATGCGTCGTCGCGACCGAGGTGGGCCAGACGTACCGCAACTCGTGGGCGCCGGTCGGCGACACCGAGGGGCAGCCGTTCGGCTTCGAGGGTGAGGCGCTGCTGATCGACGCGCCTCGGCGTTCGGTGCAGACCGAGCGGATGGTCGGGATGCCGGTCGAGACGCTGAACGACCTGAACCTCTACGAAGAGGACGGCGCGACGCTGATCACCCTCTACATCGAGTACCCCGACAAGGAGACGCGCGACATGATCCTCGCCACCGGCATGGCCGACGGCATGGAGACCTCGTACGCACGTCTCGAGCGGGAGCTGCTCGCGGTCTGACGTTCACGATTCAGCAAGAGGAGGCGGTTCTCGCGAGAACCGCCTCCTCTTCTGCTGTCCTGCCCGCGTTCATGCTGAATCGTGAACGAGGATCCGTTGCTACGAGTCGGACGAGCCCGCGGATGTGCGACGCGGAGCGCGCGTCGACCAGAGCGCCAGAGCGATGAGCACCGGCTGGAAGAACAGTCGTACGAAGCGCTTCGTGTCGGTGTCGAGCCCGAAGGCGTCGCGGTGCTCCAGCCACTGCGCGATGTTGCCGGGGAAGACGGCGACGAAGAACAGCGCTGCGAGCACACCGACCAGTCCCCGGCGCTTGCGTGCGACGAGGAGTGCTGCGCCGAGACCGACCTCGACGACGCCGGAAGCGAGCACGGTCACGTCAGGATCCAGCGGCACCCAGTCGGGCACCTGAGCCTGGAACTCCTCGCGCGCGAACGTCAGATGCGAGACGCCCGCGAAGACGAGGAAGGAACCGAGGAAGATCCGACCGACGGTGCGTGCGACATTCTTCTTCGACATGGTGCGAGTGTACGCGGGCGCGCTGTGGTCGAGGCGCGTCAGATCAGGCGGCGGAGCGCCTCTTCGAGCGTGACGCCCTGGGCCTCGGCGCGGTCGCGCAGTCGGGCGTGCTCGTCGCTCGAGAGTGCCAGCCGCACCTCGATCGGGTCGTCGACCGGGGCATAGAGGCTGTCGAGCAGATCGGACGGCTCGGCCCACAGCGGCTCGGCGATCGCCGTCGCGACGGTCGGCGACGAATCAGGAGCATTCTCCGCGCGCGTGGCAGCGGCGGCGATCGGGGCGGATGCTGCCGCGGCTGCGCCGGCATCCGTCGCCAGCGTGAATCCCGGCCCTCGGCGCGGCTCCTGCTTCGCCTGGTACGCCTTGGCCGCGGCGTTCGCGCGCTCATCTGCCGCCTCGTTCAGGGGGTGGCCGGCGTGGCCCTTGACCCACGAGAACTCGACGTCGCGCCCGCGGATCGCCTCGTCGATGCCTTCGAGCAGGTCGCGGTTCAGCACCGGCCCGCCGTCGGACTTGCGCCAGCCCTTGCGCTTCCACCCCGGCATCCACTTGGTCACCGAATCGATCACGTAGCGACTGTCGCACTCGATCATGAGCTTCTCCGAGATGCCCGCCGTCGCGAGCAGCAGCTCGAGCACGGCCCGCAGCTCACCCTGGTTGTTGGTGCCGTGCGGGGATCCGCCCGCGGCCCAGTTGTCGTCGTCGATGTACCAGGCCCAGCCGTTGGGGCCGGGATTGCCCAGGGCGGAGCCGTCTGCGGCGGCGGTGATCGTCATCCCTCAACCGTAGCCGCGACGGGCGACACCACTCGCGCCGCGGTCACTCGGCCCGGCGCGCATCCGCGTCTGCGAGTCCCCGACGCATCTCCTCGCGCGACTCCTCCGGCCATGGCCCGGAGTATGCGAGCGGGATCTCGGTCATGTAGCGGCGCTGATCCATCGGGAATCGCGCCGCCATGGAATCCGGGTCGGATCCTGCTGCCGCATACAGAGCCGGCCCATCGGCGAAGTACGGATCGATCAGCACGAGAGTGCCGTCGTCGCGACTCATCACGTTCGCAGGGTTCTCGTCGAGCGGGCCGCACCAGGGGAGTTCGGCGATGGCGCGGGCGTGGATTCGGCGCACGACGTCGACGAGGTCCGACACGGCGGAATCGCCGGACTCGATCATGCGGAGGAAGCGAGACGCCGCCTGCTCATCCGCGGGATGCAGGCGCTCCATGATCATCAGGTCGCCGCCGCCTTCGAGTCGTCGATGGGCGAACAGCTCGGGCACGAGCCGGGTCTGCGCGGCCTGGCGATAGAGGGCCGCGGTGTAGGAGCCGACGGGATCGAACGGACTGATCCGCGCGACCCGGAGGCCGTCGGGCGACTGCAAGGCGATGGCCCAGTCGCCGGCGCCGCACGGCTCCCACCCCTCGTCGCAGAGCAGGCGCTCGGCGTCGTGATGCGTGGCGTCCGCGGGCAACGCCGCCAAGAGAGTGTCAGTCGTCGCTGTCATCCGGTTCGCGGTTCTCGATCGAGAACGCCTCAGGTGCGGGCGGTGCCACGGGGAAGGCGACCGAGCTCACGGAGGCACCCACGCCCAGGCCCAGACCGATCGACAGCGGGTCTACAGAGGGAGCCTCGTCGAGCACCTCGGACTCCGAGCGTTCGAGGGGCTCCGAGGGCAGAGTCCACTGGTTCTCTTCGTCGTCGGAGCGTTGCTGGAAAAGTCCCATGGGTCCCATTCTGATCCCGCCTGACGGCGGGATCGCCGGATTCACACCGGATTGCTCGGTTCAGGCCGACGGGGTGATGCGACGGAAAGTGAAGTACCCCGCGACGTGGCCGTGGTTGACGACGCCGGTTCCGCTGCTCAGCATGCGCGCCGAGGTCGTCGCACCGGACTCGACGAAGGTGTAGCCGGTCTGCTCGAGGCGCCAGCCGATGCGCTCGACCTCGCTCAGGAAGTACCCGACGTGGTCATCGCTCACGAAGTCGTTCTCTGACGAGCCCCATGACGATGGCTGCCCGGTGAGGCGACTGACCTCGGCCTGCAGGTGCAGCACCGAATCGCCTCGGTCGTATGCATCACGTGACAACTGCAGCAGGCGCGTGGCCTCTTCGCTCGTCGGCATGGTGTTCTCCCTCGTGTCGTCGTCCCATCATCCGCGATGGCGGCCGTTCGTCGTGGGCGCCTCGCCTGCGTCGTGCGCTCTCAGTCGGACGCCGCACGCACGGCGTCGACGAGCTGCCGCCACGGACCGTCGAGCGCTGAGTCCGGTAGCTCCCGTTCGCGCTTCTCCGAGGGGGTGCGCACCCGGATCAGCCACACGAACCGATCGGCTCCCGTGGTGTCGTCCGCGTCGGCATCCCACGGGCAGCTCTCGATCATGGCGATCCAGTCGGAGGACTCGGCCGGATCCGGTTCGACGCGCCATTGACGACGGATGCCGGCGATGCCGCCCGTGCGCACCACCGCGATGACGACCTGTGCGTCAGTCGGTGGAGGGGACTCGCTCATCTCCATAGACTCCCACGGTCGTCCACGCACGTCGAGCGGCTGCGCCTGTGGCATCGTCGATCGCGTATGCCGCGGCGACCGTCGCGTCGGCGAACTCGGTGAAGTTCGCGGTGCTCGAGAGCCCGCCGGTGAGCGCGCGGTACCAGACCGTGCCCGCGGCCTCCCAGGCGTTGCCGCCCAGGTCGATCGCGAACAGAGCGAACGCGCGATTCGGGATGCCGGAGTTGATGTGCACCCCGCCGTTGTCTTCGGTCGTGCGCACGAAGCCGCTCATGTGGGCCGGCTGCGGATCTTTGCCGAGCTCGTCGTCGTCATAGGCGGTGCCCGGCTCGATCATCGATCGCAGCGCCTGGCCCTGCACCGCATCCGTGAAGATCTCGGCACCGATGAGCCACGTCGCATCGGCCGCGCTCTGGCCGAGGAGGTACTGCTCGGTGAGCGCGCCGAAGACGTCGGCGATCGATTCGTTCAGCGCGCCGGGCTGGCCCTGGTACTCGAGGTTCGCGGTGTACTGCACGACGCCGTGCGCGAGCTCGTGTCCGATGACCGTGGTCGATGAGGTGAAGCCCACGAACACCTCGCCGTCTCCGTCGCCGAAGACCATGCGCTCGCCGTCCCAGAAGGCGTTGTCGTAGTCGACGCCGTAATGCACCGTGGCGTCGAGCGGAGCCCCGGCGTCGTTCAGGGAGTTGCGGCCGAAGGCCGAGAGCAGCATCTCGAACGTGGCCCCGAGTCCGTCGAACGCCTCGTTGACGGAGACATCGGCGACGGGCTCATCGTCTTCGCTGCGGACGATCGCACCGGGGAGGGTCTGCGTGTTGCCCGCGTCGCTGATCGTGCGGTTGGGGGCGTCGGAGAGCTCGGCCACCAGGTCGCCGTTCTCGTCGATCGACAGGTCGATGCGCGCACGGAACGGCGGTCTGCCCGCCGTCAGCGTCTGCCTCGCGGCGGCGGCGGCGCGGGGGTAGCGGCCCGACTCGGCCAGGCGCGCGAGCAGGTAGGACGGGACGACTCCAGGGGTTTCGGTGTGGCTGCTCATGTTCAGACCCTACGCCGGGGGTCTGACGTTCCGGCAAGGCGCGGCGCGGATCGGAGGCGTCGGAGCATGTACGTCACAGAAGGCGAAATGCGCCACAGAAGTCCGAACCCCCGGCATCCGGACTGCGCACGCGCAATCGGACTTCGCAAGTGCACGGACTGCGCTCGGGAGGCCGGATTCGCGGCATCCGGACCTCGGAAGCGCACGATGACCCGGCAGAGGCCCGGGGCCTCGCCACCCGGCCCAGGGCTCCCAGGAAAAGACCCCGGGATCTCGCGTAAAATCGGCACAATGACCGACGCACCCGACGCCACCTCCGACCTGGGTGCCGGCATCGACCCCGAAGACCTGGCCACCACGCTGCGGGTTCTGTCGGAGCTGCATCAGATCGACAACGAGCACCCCGACTTCGTCGCCGTTCGTCACGCGACCGCCGCGATGTTCAAGGCCGTCAAGCGCGTGCGCCGCAAGGAGATCCGCGATGCGATCGCCGAGGCCGACAAAGCCGTCGTCGCCCGCACCGCCACCGGCGCCCCCGACCGCATCGATGACGAGACCCGTGGCCACGATCTGGCCACCAGCGTCGTCGACGCCCCGATCGCGGGTGAGCTGCTCAAGCCCCGCAACTGCTACATCTGCAAGCAGCCGTACACGGTGGTCGACGCGTTCTATCACCAGCTCTGCCCCGACTGCGCGCGCTTCAGCCACGGCAAGCGCAACGCCCGCACCGACCTCACCGGCAAGCGCGCGCTGCTCACCGGCGGTCGCGCGAAGATCGGCATGCACATCGCCCTGCGGCTGCTGCGCGACGGCGCCCACACGACGATCACCACCCGCTTCCCCCGCGACGCCGTGCGTCGGTTCTCGGCATTGCCCGACTCGGGGGACTGGCTTCACCGCCTGCGCGTGGTCGGCATCGACCTGCGCGACCCCGCTCAGGTGATCGGCCTCGCCGACTCGGTCGCAGCGCAGGGCCCGCTCGACATCCTGATCAACAATGCTGCGCAGACCGTGCGCCGCTCGCCCGGTTCGTATTCGCTGCTGGCGGATGCCGAGCTGCAGCCGCTTCCCGACGGACCGCTGCCCGAGATGGAGACGTTCGGGCATACCGCCGATCCTCATCCGCAGGCGCTGCAGGCCTCCGTCGATGCGCACCCGCTGCTGTCGGTCGCCGCCCTCGGAGGCACCGTCGCCGAGCAGGGCGGCCAGGCGCTGACCGCCGAAGACCTCGCCCGTCTCGCGATGGCCCCTGGGTCGTCGTCGCTCGAGAAGCACGCCGACGGCACCGCGATCGACGCCGGCGGGCTCGTGCCCGACGTCAACCGCACGAACAGCTGGGTGCAGTCGATCGATCAGGTCGATCCGCTCGAGATGCTCGAGGTGCAGCTCGCGAACACGACCGCGCCGTTCCTGCTCATCAGTCGCCTGCGTGCGTCGATGGCCGCGTCGTCATCGCATCGCAAGTACGTGGTGAACGTCTCGGCCATGGAGGGGCAGTTCTCCCGCCGTTACAAAGGCCCTGGTCACCCGCACACCAATATGGCGAAGGCCGCGCTCAACATGCTCACGCGCACGAGCGCCGGCGAGATGCTCGAGACCGACGGCATCCTGATGACCGCCGTCGACACCGGATGGATCACCGACGAGCGTCCGCACTACACGAAGGTACGTCTGGCCGAAGAGGGCTTCCACGCCCCTCTCGACCTCGTCGACGGCGCGGCCCGCGTGTACGACCCGATCGTGCGCGGCGAGGCGGGCGACGACATCCACGGCGTCTTCCTGAAGGACTACGAGCCCAGCCCCTGGTGAGTCCGGGAGCGTGAGTTCGGCGTTCTGACCTACGGTCGCCGTGCCTGCACGGCTCCGACGACGGCTCCGGCGATCACCAGAAGGAGGCCGGGGATGGCGAGGAGCACGGCGCCGACGACCGTGAAGAACGTCATCACCGGTCCGACCGTGAACCGGCCGTCGGCGACCGGGCCGTCGCAGGTGATCGTCCCGGGGGACGCGACGCCCAGGTCGAAGCTGCCCTGCGCGTCCCATCGTTCGGGGAGCAGGATCGCCTGCTGGAGCATGTCGGGCCTCAGCCGCAGCACACCGCCGCCGGGGAACGTGCCGGTGCACTCGATCTCGCTCCAGTGGTCCGACGGGGTCACATAGATCGCATGATCGCCTTCGGCGAGGTCGACCGTGAGTTCCTCGCCGAAGGCGACGGGCGGTGCGAGACGGAAACCGGGGCTGAACGCGAGTGCGGCAGCGCCGACCAGCACGAGTGCGCCGAGCAGCAGCAGGATCCACCAGGCGCGGCGGGGTCGTCGTGCCTGGGGCGTCGTCATCGGGCGCGGATCTCGAGGTTCTCGGATGCCCAGGTGCCGAGCTGGTCGAGGATCGGCAGCAGCCCGCGGCCGCTGTCGGTCAGGGCGTAGGAGACCGCGACGGGAGGCCCGGGGTCGACGGCGCGGGAGACGAGGCCGGCGTCGGCGAGTTCGGCGAGGCGGTCGGAGAGCACGGTGTCGCTGATGCCGGCGACCGCACGGCGCAGTGACACGAACGTCGAGGGTCCGCCGCCGAGGGAAGACACGATCATGCCGTTCCAGCGCTTGCCGAGCACGCTGAAGGCCAGTGTGACGGCGGCGTCGCACACGTGACGCTCTTCGTCGATCTCGGCCATGCGCCCATCATACCTGTGCTACGTTAACGCGAGTCGCTAAGAAAAACAGAGCGACTACGCAAAAGAAAGGCACACTTCATGTCCCTGTTCCGCCTGGATGCCAGCATCCTTCCCGCGTCGTCCGCCAGCCGTTCGCTCGCCGACCTCGTCGAAGCCGAGTGGACCGCATCGCACCCGGACTCCGCGGTCACACGTCGCGATCTCGCAGCCGACCCCGTGCCGGCGACGGCCTGGGCGGATGCCGTGACAGGCGGCTTCGTCGATGAGGCGCAGCGCACCGACGCCCAGCGCGCGGCCCGCGCCCTCGGCACCACCTTCGCCGACGAGCTGATCGGCGCCGATGCGCTGCTGTTCGCCGTGCCGCTCTACAACTACGGGGTCTCGCAGCACTTCAAAACCTGGTTCGATCTGGCCTACACCGACCCGCGCATCGACCCGCAGGGCACGGCTCTCCGCGGCAAGCCGGCGACCCTCGTCACAGTGCTCGGCGGCAACTATGCCCCCGGCACCCCCAAGGAGGGCTGGGACCACTCCACCGCATGGCTGCGCCGCGTGCTCGAAGACGTCTGGGGCCTCGACCTGCGCATCGTCGAGCGTCCGTTCACCCTCGTGGGAGTGAACCCGGCACTGGATGCCTTCGCCGACACCGCCCGCGAGCTCAAGGAGAACGCCGAGCAGTCTGCCCGCACCTACGGTCGCGAGCTCGCCGCACTCCGGGGAGACCAGGTCGCCTGACCCGCCGCGGGGCCTGAAACACAGATGCAGGCCGAGACCACGGATGCATGCCGAGACGGGGGATATCGGCATGCATCCGTCATCTGAGCATGCAGGTGTGCGTCAGCTGTGCGGACCGGTTCACGCGCGCCGTACCGTTCGCAGTACCCGGGCACGGATGCGGGGACGAAACACGGTTTCTGGTCCTGCATCCGTGCTTCGGTCCTGCATCCGGCGCGGGACTCAACCCGGCCGCCCTCTCGACCGGCCGCGCCGACCCTGAAACACAGATGCAGGCCGAGATCACGGATGCATGCCGAGACTGGGGATAGCGGCATGCATCCGTCATTTGAGCATGCAGGTGTGCGGGCCTACTCGGCACGGGATGCGGCTCAGGGAACCGGCCTCAGGCGAGGGGGCGGGGGAACGGATGCGGCAGCCACACCGTCACGTTCAACCCGCCGCCTCTGCGGGCCGTGAGCACGAGCGATCCGTCGTGCGTCTGGGCGATGCGCTGCACGATGGCGAGCCCGAGCCCCACGCCCGCGTGATCATCGTCTCGCGTGCGGTCGGCGCCTCTCTGGAACGGTTCGGCCAGGGTCGCGACCCGATCCGCGGGCAGCGCCGCACCGGTGTTCTCGACCACGAGCGCGACCGCCTCGGGGAGCACATGCGTGCGGACGGTCACGGTGCCGTCGGCGGGCAGATTGTGCACGATCGCGTTGTGCACGAGGTTCGTGATCAGCTGCTGCAGCAGCGCCGGCGATCCGAGGACGTTCGCCGTGTCGCCGCCCACATCGAGGGTCACGCCGCGGCGCTCGGCGAGGGGGAGCAGCGTCTCGGCGGATTCCTCGGCCAGCAGCGAGAGGTCGATCGGCTCGCGGGTGAAGGTGCGCCGCTCGGCGCGGCTGAGCATCAGCAGCGCCTCGGTCAGCTCGATTGCCCGTGCATTGACCTCGTGCAGTCGGGCGATGAGGGCGTCGACGTCGCGGTCGGGGTCGTTGCGGGCCACCTCGAGCATGGTCTGCGAGATCGCGAGCGGGGTGCGCAGCTCGTGCGAGGCGTTGGCCGCGAACCGCTGCTGCTCGGAGATGTGCGCCTCGAGCTGCTCCAGCATCGAGTCGAACACGTCGGCCAGGTCGCGGAACTCGTCGCGAGGTCCTTCGAGAGCGACACGGTGCGACAGCGACCCTTGGGCTGCGAGCTGGGCCGCGCGCCCGATGCGGTCGAGGGGCGCCAGCATGCGCCCTGCGATGAGCCATCCGCCGCCCAGCCCCAGAGCGAGCAGCACCAGCATCATCACGATCGCGACCGGGACGAATGCGCGGATGAGGTCGGAGCGGTTCGGCACGAAGAAGTCGCTGATGATGTTCACGTCGGGCACATACCGCAGCAGGTAGAAGGCGACTGCGGCGAGCAGCCCGATTCCCGACACGACGACGACGCCCGCATAGCTCAGAGTGAGCTTCCAGCGGGCGCTCATGCCTCGGCGCCTGGTCGGGCGGATCCGGTCAGTCATCGGCATCCGTTCCGATGCGATAGCCGACGCCCGGCACGGTGAGGATCAGCCAGGGCTCCCCGAGTCGCTTGCGCAGCGACGAGACGGTGATGCGCACGGCGTTCGTGAACGGGTCGGCGTTCTCATCCCACGCGCGCTCGAGCAGCTGCTCGGCGCTCACCACACCGCCTCCCGCATCGATCAGGACTTCGAGCACCGCGAACTGCTTGCGGGTGAGGGCGACGTACCTGCCGTCACGGTAGACCTCGCGGCGGAACGGATCGAGCCGCAGCCCGTCGATCTCGAGCACGGGCGGACGCACGCGCTGACGGCGGCGGTCGAGGGCGCGCAGGCGCAGCACGAGCTCTCGCAGCTCGAAGGGCTTCGTCAGGTAGTCGTCGGCCCCGATCTCGAAGCCCGTCTCCTTGTCGTCGAGCCGGTCGGCCGCGGTGAGCATGAGGATCGGGATGCCGCTGCCCGACGCCACGATCGAGCGGGCGACGTCGTCACCGGAGGGGCCGGGGATGTCGCGGTCGAGGACGGCCAGATCGTAGGAGTTGACGCTCAGGAGTTCGAGCGCCGTGTCGCCGTCTCCCGCGATGTCGGCGGCGATCGCCTCGAGGCGCAATCCGTCGCGCACGGCCTCGGCGAGGTACGGCTCGTCCTCGACGATCAGCACACGCACGGCACAGCTCTCATGTGCTCAGAGCTTACGCACCCGGGCATATCGGGAGCGTATGCAAAAGCGCATACGCCGTGGCAACACGCGCCTGAATTGACTGAGGGCATGAACACACGCACTGCCCCCAGTCGGCGACGCCTCACCGCGATCATCGGTGTCGCGCTGCTCGCCGCCGCCATCACCGGATCGGCCGTGATGATCGGCCAGCAGTCGCTGGCGTCGGCATCCGTCGCTCCCCAGCTGTCGGCCGCCTCCCTCACCGAGTCCGACGGCGTCATCCGCGACGAGGGCGCGGTGTCGGTGTTCGACGAGGTGCCGGCTGTGACGAACCTCGACGCCGACCTGCTCGCGGCGGTGCGCTCGGCGGCCACCGCGGCCGAGCTCGACGGGGTGCGGGTGCACGTGAACAGCGGCTGGCGGTCGGCTGCGTATCAGCAGGTGCTGCGGCAGGATGCCGTGATCGAATACGGCTCCGCAGAGGAGGCGGCCCGCTGGGTCGCGACCCCGGAGAACTCCGAGCACGTGTCCGGAGACGCGGTCGACCTCGGACCGGTCGCCGCGCAGGACTGGCTCTCGCGCAACGGCGCCGAGTTCGGACTCTGCCAGATCTACGCGAACGAGCGCTGGCACTTCGAGCTGCGCCCGGCTGCGGTCGCCAACGGCTGCCCCCTCATGTACGACGACCCGACCGCCGAGCCGAGGACCCAGCGATGAGCACGACACTGACGACCCCGCCCCTCACCCTCTCGCGCATGCACGCGCCCACTCTGCACACGATCCCCTCGGCCGTCGCGGCGAACGTCGAGCGGATGCGGTCTGCCACCGACGCGCGCATCATGGCGGTCGTGAAAGCCGACGGGTACGGCCTCGGAGCCGTCACGGTCGCCCGCGCGGCGATCGACGCGGGCGCCGAGTGGCTGGGCGTGACGGATGCGGAGGATGCGGCCGAGCTGCGCAGTGCAGGCATCGAGGTGCCGATCCTCGCGTGGCTGAATCCCTCGGGCGTCGATGCCGCACGGGCGATCGCCGATCGCGTCGACATCGCTGTCGGATCGGTCGAGGAGCTGCGGCAGCTCATCGCAGACGCCGCACCGCTCGCTGCGGGCCGCGTGCGCGTGCACCTGCATATGGACACCGGGATGTCGCGGGGCGGAGTGCCCCTGGCGGACTGGGTGGAACTGCTTCGACTGGCGCGCTCGGGCCTGGGGCGCATCGAGGTCGTCGGGGTCATGGGGCACCTGCCGTGCGCCGACGCCGCCGACCCCGCTCTCAACGCCCCCGCGGTGCTGCGGATGCGCCAGGCTCGGGATGCCGTGCTGCGCGCCGGGTTCGGTCCGCTGCTCGTGCACCTCGCCGCGACGTCCGGCACACTGACCGACCCCGCGACGCACTTCGACCTCGTGCGGGTCGGCGCCGGTCTCGTGGGCATCGACCCGTCCGAGACCGTGCCGTTGCGCGGGGCGGCGCGATTGACGGCATCCGTCGTACACAGCAGCGTCGTGGCCGCGGGCACTGCGGTGGGCTACGGCGGCGCGTTCGTGACAGAGCGCGCCACTCGTCTGAGCGTGGTCGGGGTCGGGTATGCCGACGGCATCCCTCGCGAGCTTCTGGCGGGGGCGAGCGTGGCGATCGACGGCGTCCGCTGCCCGATCGTCGGACGAGTGTCGATGGACCAGATCGTCGTCGATACGGGGGGACTGAGCGTGCCGCGGGGCGCGACCGCCGTCGTGTTCGGGCCGGAGGGCGGGGCGGTGCCGAGCGTGCACGAGTGGGCGCGGTGGGCGGGGAGCATCCCCCACACGATCCTCACGGGTGTCGGCTCTCGGGTCGAGAGGGCGATCGCGTGAGGGTGCTGGTCATCGGAGGAGGGCAGAACGCCGAGCACGACGTCTCGCTCGCCTCTGCTGCGGCGGTCGCTGCGGCACTGGGGGTCGGGGGATACGAGGTCAGCACGGTGACGATCTCGCGCACGGGGATCTGGGAGGTGGCTGGCATCTCGGAGGGTGCCACAGCCGCCGAGTCCCTCGCTCTCGCGATGCGGCTGATCGCGGAGGTCGACGTCGTATTCCCCGCAGTGCATGGAGCGCTCGGGGAAGACGGCGTGCTCGCGGCGCTCTGCGCGCTGGCGGGTGTTCGAGTGGTTGGAACGGGGCCTCGGGCCGGAGCCATCGGCATGGACAAGTGGGCGACGAAGCTCGTCGCCGAGGCTGCGGGACTGCGCACGGCCCGCGGGCGCCTGATCGATGCGGCGGACTGCGGGGATGCCGAGTTCGACGGCCCCGTCGTCGTCAAGCCTGTGTCGGCGGGCTCGAGCTATGGCGTCTCGCTGGTGCGCGACGAGGGTGAGCTCGGAGCTGCGCTGCAGGAGGCGGCGCGGTTCGACCGCCGCATCCTCGTCGAGGAGGTCGTGCAGGGACGCGAGATCGACGTCGCGGTGATCCGGGAGGCCGGCGGGGTGCGGTGGGCGGCTCCGGCGCTGGAGATCCACGCGTCAGGTCTCTTCGACACCGCCATGAAGTACGACGGCAGCGCACGGTTCACGGTGCCGGCCCAGCTCTCGGATGCCGACGCGACCGCGCTCAGCCGGGCCGCGCTGACGATGTTCGATGCGCTCGGCTGCGCCGGCGTCGCCCGAATGGACTTCTTCCTCACGGTGGAGGGGCCGGTGCTGAACGAGGTCAACACGATGCCGGGGTTGACCGCGGCATCTCAGGTGCCGCGGATGTTCGCGGCGGCCGACGTGTCGTACGTCGACCTGGTGTCTCGCCTCGTGCGCGCCGCCGAGGTACCGGGGCGGTGACCGCGCGCGTCGGCTGGCCCGATGTCGCGAAGGGCGTCTGCATCATCCTGGTGGTGCTGTGGCATGTGGTCACCAAACACGCGATCCAAGTCGAGGGAGCGGGGCCGATCACCGACGCCTGGGCGACGCTCAACGCGCAGCTGCTGCCGCTGCGGATGCCGCTGTTCTTCCTGATCTCAGGGATGTTCTCCGGAAGCGCCGTGAACGCGCCGACCGGAGCGTCGTGGCGTCGCCGCGCAGGGCGACTGGCCGGCGTCTACGTCATCTGGGTCGTGATCCAGACTTTCGTGCTCGCGTGGACGCCCGACTTCGACACGGCCAGGGCGGAGAACGGATGGCAGCTGCTCGCGCAGCTCACGATCAGCCCGACGAACCTCTGGTATCTGTTGGCGCTCGCGGTATATTCGCTGATCGCGCGCGCGGTTCGTCACGTGCCGACCGCCGTGGTGCTGCCCGTCGCCTTCGTGATCGCGGCGATCGCCGCCGCGGGACTCATCCCGGATCTGGGCAACCTGTGGCAGCTCGTGCAGAACCTTCTCTTCTTCCTCGCGGGCCTTCGACTGAGGTCGATCATCGAGCGCTTCGCCGCGGCATCCGGGCCCCTCCGCGCTCTCATGCTCGGCGGGGCATATGTCGCGGCTGTCGGCGCGGTCGGGGTGCTGGGCATGCGGCAGTGGCCGGGCGTCTGGCCGCTGCTGTCGATCGTCGCGGTCGCGTTCGGCGTCGCGGCGTGCGCTCTGCTCGACCGTCATGCGGGGGTGATCGCCCGCCCGCTGCGCTGGATCGGCCAGCGGACGCTGCCGATCTACGTGATCCATATGATCCCGCTGGCACTGATCGACGGTGCCCTCCGAGGCCCGGGCTGGGTCGCGACCCCGGCGGTCGAGGTCGTCTGGCCGATCGTGGTCACGGCCGTCGTGATCGCGATCTGCCTCGCGGTGCACGCAGGGCTCGTGCGTGTGGGGCTCGGGGTGCTGTTCGATCCGACCGTGCGGCCGCTCGTGCGCAGGAGGTGACCCGCTTCGTCTCGCTTCGCTCGCTCGAC
Organism: Microbacterium sp. Leaf320; assembly: GCF_001423485.1. GTDB lineage: Bacteria > Actinomycetota > Actinomycetes > Actinomycetales > Microbacteriaceae > Microbacterium. The sequence continues at coordinate 222,785 of NZ_LMOD01000002.1, read as the reverse complement.
GACCGACGGTCGCCTCAGAGTCGATCGACGCCCGTCACCGTGACGACAGCGGCGCCCTCCTCATCGGACGCGGCGAGGTCGACCGTGGCCGAGATGCCCCAGTCGTGGTCGCCCGCCGGGTCGTCGAGGATCTGACGAACGGTCCATTCGGTGGCGCCCTCGGTGAGCAGCAGCAGCTGCGAGCTGCGGGCGTTCGCGCCGGTGAGGATCTCGTCGTGATCGGCGAAGTATCCGTCGAGCGCGTCAGACCACGCATCCGCGCCGAACGACGGATCGAGCTCGGCGAGGGCCGTGACGTCCTCGCGAGCCGCGAGCTGCACCCGGCGGAACAGCTCGTTGCGCACGAGGGTGCGGAACGCCCGCACGTTCGAGGTGAGGCGCTTGGGGGCCGGCGGGACGATCGGCTCCTCGTCGGGATCCTGCAGCACCCCGTTCACGAGCTCTTCCCACTCGTCGAGCAGGCTCGAGTCGACCTGGCGCACGAGTTCGCCGAGCCATTCGATGAGGTCGCGCAGATCCTCGTCCTTCGCCTCTTCGGGAATCGTCTGCGAGGCCGCCCGATACGCGTCCGAGAGGTAGCGCAGCACCACACCCTCGGAGCGCGCGATCTTGTAGAACGCGACATATTCTCCGAACGACATGGCCCGCTCGTACATGTCGCGGACGACGGACTTCGGATGCAGTTCGAAGTCGCGGATCCACGGCTGGGCCGCACTGAACGTCTCGAACGCGGCGCTCAGCAGCTCGTCGAGCGGCTTCGGATAGGTGATCTCCTCGAGCAGCTCCATGCGCTCGTCGTACTCGATGCCCTCGCGCTTCATGACGGCGACGGCTTCGCCGCGCGCCTGGAACTCCTGCTGGCCGAGGATGGCGCGGGGGTCGTCGAGCGTCGATTCGACGATCGAGATCATGTCGAGGGCGTACGAACCGGTGCCCGTGCCGGCCGAAGGATCGCGGTCGAGCAGGTCGAACGCCGCGAGGGCGAACGGCGACAGCGGCTGGTTCAGGGCGAAGTTCGGCTGCAGATCGACCGTGAGACGGATCTCCTGGCGTGTCGTCTCGGTCGCTCCGCTTCCTCGCTCCACGACCGGGACCTGCTCGACGACGCCCGACTCGAGCAGCGTCCGGTAGATGCCGATGGCGCGCAGCGCGAGCTCGCGCTGCCTCTTGCGGGGCTCGTGGTTGTCGTAGACGAGCGCGCGCATGTTGCCGAAGACGTCGCCGCCGCGACCGATCACGTTGAGCATCATGGCGCTCGTGATCTGCATGTGCGAGGTCAGCGTCTCGGGTTCGGCATCGATCAGCTTGCGGAACGACGGCTCGCCCCATGACACGAAGCCGTCGGGCGCTTTCTTGCGGACGATCTTGCGCTTCTTCTTCGGATCGTCGCCGGCCTTCTTGATCGCGGCGACGTTCTCGCTCTCGTGCTCCGGCGCCTGCGCGACGACCGTGCCCGCAGTGTCGAACCCTGCGCGTCCTGCGCGTCCTGCGATCTGATGGAACTCACGGGCGCTGAGCTGTCGCATCCGGGTGCCGTCGAACTTCGTCAGGGCCGTCAGCAGCACCGTGCGGATGGGCACGTTGATGCCGACGCCGAGAGTGTCGGTGCCGCAGATCACGCGCAGCAGGCCGCGCTGGGCAAGCTGTTCGACGAGGCGCCGGTACTTCGGCAGCATCCCGGCATGGTGAACGCCGATGCCGGCCCGCAGGAACCTCGAGAGGGTCTTGCCGAACGCGGTCGTGAACCGGAATCCGCCGATCAGCGCCGCGATCTCGTCGCGCTGCTCGCGCGTGGCGACCTTGGTGCTCGACAGTGCCTGCGCCCGTTCCATCGCCGCCGCCTGCGAGAAGTGCACGACGTAGATCGGCGACTGGCCGGTGCCGAGCAGATCGTCGATCGTCTCGTGGATCGGCGTCGTCTCATAGAAGTAGTGCAGGGGAACCGGGCGTTCGACGCCGGTGACGGATGCCGTGTCGCGGCCGGTTCTGCGGGTCAGGTCGCTCGACAGCTGCGACACATCGCCGAGCGTCGCCGACATCAGGATGAACTGCGCCTGCGGAAGCTCGAGCAGCGGAACCTGCCACGCCCACCCGCGGTCGGGGTCGGCGTAGAAGTGGAACTCGTCCATCACGACCTGGTGCACCGCGGCATCCGTGCCCTGGCGAAGCGCGAGGTTCGCGAGGATCTCGGCCGTGCAGCAGATGATCGGCGCATCGGGGTTGACCGACGAGTCACCCGTGATCATGCCGACGTTCGAGGCGCCGAAGACGTCGACGAGCGCGAAGAACTTCTCGCTCACCAGGGCCTTGATCGGAGCCGTGTAGAACGAGCGGCGACCCTCGACGAGCGCGGCGAAGTGCGCGCCGACCGCGACGAGCGACTTGCCGGTGCCGGTGGGGGTCGAGAGGATCAGGTTGTTGCCCGAGACGATCTCGATGACCGCCTCGTCCTGCGCGGGATAGAGGCTGATGCCGGTCGACTCCGCCCATTCGACGAACGCCGTGTAGACGGCATCCGCATCGGATCCGTCGGTCAGTGTGGTCGGGTCGAGGATCGCAGGCATGGTCTGTCGATCATCCCACCTTCGGCCCGAGCTATCCGCGCTCCGTATTCAGCATGGAACCGCCGGATGCGGTCGAGAACGGATGATTCGAGCGATCAGCGCGATCTCATGCTGAATACTGAACGACTCAGACCGAGGTCGCGGCGCGCAGGGCGATGCGGATCATGTCGCCGAAGGTCTGCTCGCGCTCCTGGGCGGTGGTCTGCTCGCCCGTGACGATGTGGTCGGACACGGTGCAGATGGCGAGGGCCCGACGGCCGTAGTACGCGGCGAGCGTGTAGAGGCCTGCCGCCTCCATCTCGACGCCGAGGGCGCCGTGCTGCACGAACGGCTCGGTCAGCTCGGGGCGGGTGCTGTAGAACTGGTCGCTCGAGAAGAGCAGACCCACGTGCACGGCCGAGTCCAGGGGCTCGGCCTCGCTCGCCTCGACGGCGGCACGCAGCAGGCCGAAGTCCGCGACGGGAGCGTAGTCGAGACCGTGGAAACGCACGCGGTTGATCCCCGAATCGGTGCAGGCGCCGTTGGCGATGATGATGTCGCGCACCTTCAGCTTCTCGGTCAGAGCGCCGCACGAGCCGACGCGCACGATGGTCTGCACGTCGTACTCCTCGAACAGCTCGTTCGCGTAGATCGCCATCGACGGCTGGCCCATGCCCGAACCCTGAACGGACACGCGGTGGCCCTCCCAGGTGCCGGTGTAGCCCAGCATCCCGCGGGTCTCGGAGTAGAGCTCGGCATCGTCGAGGAAGGTCTCGGCGATCCACTTCGCCCGCAGCGGGTCGCCCGGGAACAGGACGACGGGGGCGATCTGACCGGGCTGTGCGGCGATGTGCGTGCTCATGGATTCAGCGTACTGACGCCACTGATGAGGCAACCGGTGAGGATGCTCAGCCCTCGCGCCGCCGCACGATCTCGCCGATCCAGATCGGGGCGAACGGAGAGGTGCAGCCCGGCGCGGTCGGGTAGTCGGCGAGCACCTGCAGGCGGTCGCCGATCTCCAGCGCCCTCGCGCGCAGCTCGGGGTGGAAGATGCCGATGTTCGCGAGCGTCTCGTTCATCGACCACTGCAGGCGCTTCGGAGCATCCTGCAGGTCGCGCTCGATCAGGTCGAGCAGGTGATCGAGGTCGAGGCCGTCGGCGTCCTTCGCGACGCGCACGGTCGTGAGCGACCACGCCGCGGCGGCGACCGTCGGGTCGGAATCGTCGAACCAGCGCAGACGCAGCTCTTCGGCGAGCGGCGTCTTCTTGGCGACGTAGTTGACGAACCAATCGTTGACCTTGGGCGCGTGCGTCTGTCGCAGCATCGCGTCGAGCTCGTCGGCGGTGAACTCGCGGGGCTTGCAGACGAGCAGGGCGAGCAGACGAGCACCGGTGTCGCCCGTCGCCCACAGCTCCTTCGCGAGGGGCTGATCGGTCTTGACGCGCTTGGCCACGCCGCGCAGCCGGCTGAGGTTCATGCCGTGGTCGTCGCCGCGCTTCTCGTTCGCGGCGCGCATCTTCGGATCCTCGATCGCGGCCAGCTCGGCCAGTGCTTCGGCGACGGTCATGTCAGACATGCCTCCAGGGTAGGCCTCGACCCCGCCTCCGACGACGAGGGCGACGTGCTCGCCGACGACCCCGACGAGGACTGACACCGGAGCCGCGCTCACTCCTCTTCGACGAGCTCCCCGCGGATGCGCCGCAGGTCTTCCATCAGCGATCCGATCAAGATCCAGTGCGTCGACGACGGAGGCCGGATCACGAGAGGTGCTGTGAGCGCCGGGATGGCCGAGGTCAGCGTGTCGGGCTCGGGCGAGACGTCGGCGATCTGCACCGCGAGGCGCACGTCATGGCCGGCGCGTCGCAGCTGCTCGGCGATCGCGGTGACCGCCGGCTCCTGACCGATCGAGTCGTCGTAGTGGTCGAAATACGCGCGGGTCATGCCGATGGTCTGCGTCACGATGGGTGAGAGGCGCTCGAGCAGAGCGCGCATCTCGACGAGCTCCTCACGATGTGTCGAGCGGCGCGGGTTGAGGGTGAGCGACTCCTCACCGGCTTCGATCGACGCCTCTGCGGCATCCTTCATCGGGCGTAGCAGCCGCGCCTCGAGCATGATCTCCTGCAGCTTCGCCGGCGTCTGCGGCTCGGGCAGGGCGTCGGCGAGACGGTCGAGGCTCGCGGCGAGCTCTGCGCCGAGCAGACCGAGGTCGCGCCGGGCGGGCGCGACGAGCACGGGCGGCACGATCAGGGCGTTGACGACGATGCCGATCGCGACGCCGATCAGGGTCTCGACGATGCGGGCCAGGGCATAGTCGGGTGTCGAACCGAGGGCGAGCACGAGCATCGCCGAGATCGCGACCTGGTTGCCGGTGCCCGGGGTGGCACGGAACGCCCATGCGACGAGCATGGCCACGACGATGGCGAGCAGCACGATCCAGCTGGGCGAACCGAGCAGCAGGCCGAGTGCGACGGCGATCACGACCCCGACGATCACGCCGATGCTGCGCTCCAGCGCCTTCGACAGCGACTGGTTGACGCTGGGCTGCACGACCAGCAGCGCGGCGATCGCGGCGAACACGGGCAGCTGCCCCGGAACGACCCAGCCCGCGAGCAGCCACGCGGCGATCGTCGCCGCGGCGGACTTCACCACCTGCAGCAGGGGCGAGCGCTTCGAGGCGCGGATCGCGGCATGGATGCGCATGCGCACAACGCTACTCGGGAAGCTCCCCTGCTCATCGCCGATGTCAACCCCGTCGCCAACACTCGGGGACCCGCGCTGAATGGGATGGATCACAAGACGAGCAGTGAGGAGCATCACATGGTGCAGATCATCGAGACCATCGACGTCCACGTTCCGATCGACGTCGCCTACAACCAGTGGACCCAGTTCGAGAGCTTCCCCGAGTTCCTCGACGAGGTCGAGTCCATCGTCCAGATCGACGACACCCACAACCGCTGGACCGTGAAGGTGGGCGGCGCGACACGTGAGTTCGACGCCGAGATCACCGAGCAGCATCCTGATGAGCGGGTGGCGTGGAAGAGCGTCGGCGGCGACACGGAGCATGCCGGTGTCGTGACGTTCCACAAGATCGAGGACCTCACGACCCGCGTGACCGTGCAGATCGACTGGGAGCCCGAAGGCTTCCTCGAGAAGGTCGGCTCCCTCGTGGGCGCAGGCTCGCACGCGGTGAAGAAGGACCTGAAGAACTTCAAGGAGTTCATGGAGAAGCGCGGCGCCGAGACCGGTGCGTGGCGCGGTGACGTAGACGCCTGACGCACCCAGGTGAGAGGCCCGAACGGTGGTAGTCCCCGCTGTCGTTCGGGCCTCGTGCTGTGCGCCGGGGCGGTCGGGGGCGCAAAGATAGGGCATCCTCCCGATGCCGGAGGGGCACCTCAGAGCGGAGTGTAGGGACATCCCAAACGAGGAGATGTCATGTACGAGCACCCCTATCTCGCCTACACGGTGACCGAGTACGAGCAGGAGCGGATCCAGCAGGCGGCCGAGCGCCGTCGCTTCATCGCCGAGCACGCCGACCAGATCGTCCCCCGCGCCGCCGGCCCGGTCCGACGAGCAGGACAGCGGATGCTGCGCGCCATCACCGGTGCACGCGCCGCCACGACGGATGCCTCCGCACTCGCCGACCGCCGGGCCGCCGCAGGGTGCGAACCGGCCGCAGCCCGGTGAGCTCTGCTCTGCCGACAGCAGACGCGTGGAGCGCCCTGAATGTCGGACGGGGGTGGGACGATGAATCCATGCCCCCGTCCGCTCCCAGCGCCACGATGGTCGGCCGTGAAGCCGAGCTCGCGATCGTGCGCGGGTTCTTCGACCAGGTGGTCGAGGGAATCCCCGTCGCCGTTCTGGTCGAGGGCGAGGCGGGCATCGGCAAGTCGCGCCTGCTGCGCGAGTTCGGGGCCGAGGTGGCGAACCGCGCCGACGTCCATGTCGGCTGGTGCCTCGACCTCGGGGCATCACGCACTCCGTTCGGACCGCTGACCGGCATCCTCCGCTCGATCGTCGCGCTCATGGGCGCCGATCGCGTGCGCGACCAGCTCGGTGTCGGCGTCGAGGCGCTGGGCATGCTGCTGCCCGAGCTCAATCCGACCGACCGGTCGCAGACCAGCCCCGATCGCCTGCGCGACGCGATCGCGTCGCTCATCGAGGCCGCCGCAGAGCTCGCCCCGCAGGTGCTGGTCGTCGAAGACCTGCACTGGGCCGACGAGTCGACCCTCGCGCTCCTCTCCTTCCTGCTGCGCACGCTGGCACGGGGCCGCATCCTGCTCGTCCTCACCTGCCGCACCGACGACGTGCGCCGGGGCGATGCCGTGAGCCGGTTCATCGGCGAGTCCACTCGTGCGCGCCTTCTCGAGCGGGTCACGGTCGAGAGGCTCGACACGGCATCCGTGCGACAGCTCGCCGAGTCGATCACCGGAGAGCCGCTCAGCGACACCGCTCTCGAGCGCATCCAGGAGCGGGCAGAGGGCGTGCCGTTCTTCGTCGAGGAGATCGCCGGCTGCTCGACAGGTCCCCTCCCCGGCAGTCTGCGAGACCTCCTGCTCGCCCGATTCGACCGGCTCGGCGACGATGCGAGGCGCGTCGTGCACGTCGTGTCGGGCGCCGAGCGTCCGCTCACGCATCCGCTCGTCACTCGGCTCGCGGGCCTTCCGGAGGCGCGACTCGACGAGGGCATCCGCGAGGCGACGCTCAGCGGCATCCTCGTCGTGGTCGACGACGACTACCGATTCCGGCATGCGCTGCTGCGCGAAGCCGTGCACGACGACCTGCTCCCCGGTGAGCGCGCGCGCCTGCACAGGGCGTACGCCGAGACGCTCGAAGAGAACTGCACCGGCACCGACAGCGGAGATCCCGCCGCGCTCGCCTACCACTGGCAGCTCGCGCAAGACGACCGTCGTGCGCTCGCCGCGGCCGTCACCGCCATGCTCGACGCCAAGTCGCGATTCGCCTTCGCGAGCGCCGCCCGATTCGGCGAGCTCGCGCTCGATCTGTGGATCCAGGTGCCCGACGCCGAGAGCGTCGTCGACATCGAGCGCTTCGAGCTGCTGCGCACCCTCGGCTCGGTGCTGCGCAACGCCGGAGACGGTGAGAGGGCGCTGGCCGTGGTCAACGTCGCCCTCGACGAGGTCGATCCCGCGACGGTCGATCCGCGCACGCATGCGAGGCTGCTGCGCGACAAGGCCTACTACGTGATGAATCTCGGGCGCGAAGGCTCGATCGCGCTGCTTCATGAGTCGCTCGAGGTGCTCGACGGCAGGGTCGACGACGATCGGCTCCGCGCATCGATCCTCAATCAGCTGGCGAGCAGATACATGATCGCCGGGCATCTCGATCAGGCGATCACGCTGGCGATCGAGGCGGGAGAGCGTGCGGTTCGAGCGGGGGCCGATGATGAAGCATCGATCGCCGCGAACGTCCGGGGCGGCGCCCGCGCGCACCTCGGCGATCTCGAGGCCGGGCATCGGGAGTACGCACTCGCCCTGCGGCTGGCGAAGGGCACGAACGCCGAGATGCGGTATCGGGTGAACTACTCCGATCTGCTGGGGCTTCTCGGGCGCTACCGCGACGCGGTGCAGGTCGCTGAAGACGGCCTCGCCCCGGCGCGGGCGTTCGGTGTCGAGCGCACGACCGGTGCGCTGATGACGCAGAACATGGCGGTGCCCCTTCTCGAGATGGGCGAGATCGACCGCGTCGAGGGGATGCTGGCGCGCGAGCTCTCGCAGCGGACGCTGCGCATCTCGCACATGTACTCCACGATGACGCGCGTGCGCGTGCTGTCGTGGCGAGGTCGGCACGAGCAGGCGGCCGAGATACTGCGCGAATGGCATCCGTCGTTCGAAGAGACCGGACGCGTCGAACGACAGATCTGGTACGACGAGGTCATGATGCGCGTCGCCGTCGCCGAAGGGCGGGGCGATCACGCGCGAGCGCTCGCCGAAGTGAGAGCGATGCTGGCGGACGCCGGCCCCGTGTTCCTCCACCAGCGCCGTCTTCTGCTCGAGGCCGGACGCATGATCGCCGAGCTCCGGGCATCGGGCGTCGACGTCGCAGAGGCCATCGGCGATGTGCGGGAAGCGTGGCACGCGCAGCCCGCCCCGCTGCAGGGCGACCGGTGGGGGATGATCCTCGAAGCGCTGCTCTCGCCGTCGATCCCTGCGATGCGCGCTGCTGTCGACCTCGCGGACGACGACGACGTGCCCGTGACGTTCCGGGTGACGACACGGCTCGAGCTCGCTCGCCTGCTCGTCGACGCGGGCGAGCGAGCCGAGGCCGCCGCCGTGCTCGCCCACGCGCTCGGTGAGGCCGAACGGCTCGGGCATGTTCCGCTCACACAGGCCGTCGGGGCGTTCGCCTCCGCGTCTGGCCTCGCTGCAGCATCCGATTCATCCCGTGCCGTCGCGGAATCCGATCCGCTTACCGCGCGGGAGAGGCAGGTTCTCGAACTGATCGTCGAGGGTCTCAGCAACCGACAGATCGGTGAGCGGCTCTTCATCAGCGCGAAGACGGTGAGCGTCCACGTATCGGCCGTACTGCGAAAGCTCGGTGTCAGCACGCGCACAGAAGCGGCCGTCCTGCAGCAGAAGTCGGAGTTCGGAGCCAGCGGTCAGCCTGCCGTGGTACGTTGAGGACGCGCGTATGTCGGACGTTCCGTCACGGCGCGGGCCGCGCAAGCGGCCGTTTGAAAACAGAAAGTAGAAAACACATGGCCACTGGCACTGTGAAATGGTTCAACGCGGAAAAGGGCTTCGGCTTCATCGCTCCCGATGACGGCACGGACGACCTTTTCGCCCACTACTCGGCAATCGCCGGCTCCGGTTTCAAGGAGCTCCGCGAGAACCAGAAGGTCGAATTCGACGCTGAGCGTGGCCCCAAGGGCATGCAGGCTGCGAACATCCGCGCTCTCTGAGCGCGCGCTGACTTCCTGAAGCCGGCCGGATCCTCACGGATCCGGCCGGCTTTCTGCATGCCCCGGGGTCTTCGCGCGGATGCCTGTTCGAGGGCCGGTGCGGGGTCAGTTCCGCATCCGATTCGCCCGTCCGCGATGCGCAACTGGCCCCGCTCAACCGCGCGATGCGCTTGACCCCGCTCGACCGCGCGATGCGCAATTGGCCCCGCACGCCCGTCCATGTCCGGAGGCGGCGGCGAGGGCTCACCGCTCAGCGGGCGCGGTTCCGCTCGGTCCAACGGGCTCCGTGCCGTCGGGCGCCGCATCGAGCAGCAGATCGCCGAGGATCACATCGCCGATCCGCTCGCGGGCGACGGGATGCTGTGCGCACCGGTCGATCAGCTCGACGAGAACGGTGTGATCCGTGCGCTGGAGCCGGGTGTCGAGTACGAGCACCTCCCCGGATGAGAGCGTGAGGGAGAGGTGCTTGCGATCGCCGACCGCATGGTCGATCGCGTCCCAGTCCAGGGTGCGGCTGCGGAAGAGCGGTGCCGTGGCGGTCAGCCCGCGAGCATCGAACAGCAAGTCGATCGAGCGCAGTGCAACGATCAGGCGCCAGATCGCGTATCCGACGCCGACGAGCGCGAGCGCAGCGCCAAGGTTGTAGGAGAGGCGTCGACTGAGTCCCTCTGTGGCCGCGACCCACGCGTACAGCGCAAGAAGGACGGCGCTGACAGCCAGAAGCGCGGCGGCATAGATACCGGCGGTCCTTTTCGACCGTGCCGAGATCGCTCCAGGCGACGTGCGCACTTCGACCCCGCCGGGAATCGACGGTTCGTTGACCGCCTGTGCCCACAGCAGAGCCATGATCACGAAGCACCCTCCGAGCAGGGCCCTGATGAGACCCACGTTCTCGAAGCTGACGGCGAGGAGGGCGACGGCGCCGAAACCGTAGAGCGGAAACCGGAAAGCCCTCGTCGAGGCGAAAGGAGGGAGGGGATAGGCCAGTCGCCGAATCGTGGTCTGGCGAAGGATGCTCATGGTCATCTCACTTTCGAGCCGTCGGTGGTCCGCTGGGGAGCGAGCCGTCAGGTGCCGCATCGACGAGGAGATCGCCGAGGATCGCGTCGCCGATGCGCTCGCGCGCCGCCGGAAAAGCGCTGCACCGATCGATCAGCGCGCGCAGCACTTGAGGATCTGTGGTCTGGTGCCTGAAGGGGAACGACGGCTCGGTGCCGTCGGAGAGCACCAGTACGAGGTGTGATTCGGTGCCGGTCGTCAGCATGATGTCGTCCCACTCGACCAGACGCGCCCTGCGCACCGGCGAGGAGATGTGGATGCCCTCGGCATCGAGTCGGAGGTCGGTCGAGGTCACGGCGCCGATCAGACGCCATGCGGCGTAGACGAAGCAGCCGGTGGCGATGAGGAGGAATCCGGCGGATCGATTGCCCGGAAGCCCTCCCGGGAAGTCGAGGGCGAGAAAGTAGGCGGTGCCGGTCGCCGCGGTGACGAGCAGAAGGGCGAGGCACCAGGTTATGACGCGTCGCCGGGAGCGAGCGATGATCGTGCCGGTCGATGTGAGCACATCCACCCCGCCGGGGCCGTGCGAAGGACGCGCGATGACGAGGACCAGCGCCGCGGTCGCGGTCAACCCGATCATGAGCGGTGCACCGAACGGGTTGTCACCGGTCGCGACGATCAGGCCGGCCACGGCCAAGACGAGCACCAGGATCGACAGCTTCACCACGTCTGTCGCCCGGCGGCGGCCGACGCTCGCGTACTGCCCCAGCGTGGTCCGACGCCGTCGCCGGTCAGCCACTGTGGCTCAGGGTCTCGGAGACGTCGTAGAACCAGTCGCCCACGGATTCACCCATGTCTCCTGCCACGATGAACCCGTCGGCGACGAACTCGTAGATGCCCTCCTTCCACGAAGGCGCGACGGTTCCCCAGACCTCCGAGGCGACCCATCCCCCGAGGGCCGCGCCGCCGACACCGAGTCCGACAGAGGCGACGGCGGGGAAGGCGAGCATTGCGGCGACCTCGCCTCCCACCGCGCCTCCGAGCGCGCCTCCCGCCCATTCGACCGCGACATCGAGTGGGGCCTCTCCTTCGGCGATGTCCCAGACGCCGAAGGCGACGTCACCGGCGGGTCCGGCGACCTCCAGGACTCTGCGTCCACTGGTGAGGAAATCCGAGAAGCTGTCGAAGTCGGAGGCCTTGGCATCGAACGTGTCGGGGAGTCCTGCAGCGAGCTTCTCCTGGAGCAGGGCTTTCAGAGCAGGATCGCCGGTGACTCCTGACTTGCGGACCATCTCCGAAGCCAGATCCCGATACGTCCTCGCGTCGATGTTGAGCCTGTCGACCCTGCTCGTCCAGTCGATGCCGAGGTACGTGGCACCCCCGTCGAGAAGCGTGTGGGCGCCCTCGCGCAGCCTCGCGTGGATCTCCTCCGCGCTGACCGCGTCGGACGGACCGGAGGCGAGAGAGATGAGGTTCTCGGAGATCCAGATCTCGAGGTCGGCGTGCCAGTCGACCACGTCGCGTTGCATGCGCCCATAGTCACGCTCGAGCCGCTGGTGCTCGCGCCAGTCCTCCCACGAAGGATCCTCGGTCGACTGCGGAACCGGCCCCACCCAGACGGAGCGGAACACCTCTTCGCCCACCACTCGAAGACCGATGTCCTGCGCGTGCTGCAGGTAGCCGTCGAAATGCTCTCGCATCCGTTCGATCTTGCCGGCGAACATATGCACCGCCTCGGCGAAGGGGCCCGCGATCTCGGTGATCTCCCTGGCGGCCTTCACCAGGTCGAAGGAGATGTCCGTGAACGCCGCCGCCGACTCGCCCTGCCAGTAGGTCGAGGCGTTGATCGCGTCATCACCGCTGGCGAGGTCTCCCTCGGACGCCGCCTTCTCGGCGGAATGCCGCATCCACTCCGCGGCATCACGGATCGCGGCGGGGTCGCCGCCGACGCGGATCACGAAGCTGGCGGTCATACCGGCCCCACCGCGTCCGCGATCTTCTGCAGTTCCGCTGCGGTGGTCTCCTCGTTGGTGATCGTCTCCGCAGCGACGTCTCGAAGGATCCGGGCGATCATCATGTAGCTCGAGCCGAAGGGCTCGAGCATCGACGCGACACGGCTCATGACGTCGGCGATAGGCTCCGAGCCCTCGCCGCCGTCGATGGAATCCGGCAACGTGCTGAGGGCGGTTCTCGTGAGTTCCACGACCTCTTCGAGTTGCGCGGCGTTGTCGTCGAGGCGCTCGGGGTCGACATCGATCCGGCTCATGCTGTGCCGCCCGAGGTGGCCGATCGGGAGAGTCTCGGATCGAGCAGAACTCTCGAGACGTCTCGGTTCGCCGCTTGGCGTTCGAGGTCGGCGATGCGCACGAGCAGCCACGGTTGGGCGGAGCCGAGCTCGCTCTGGAGTCGATCGAGCGCGGAGAACGCGGTGATCGCCAGCTGCCCGGTCTGAAGCCGCCTCAGTTCGATCTGTGCTCGACCTTCGGACTCCTCGCCACTGATCGGCACGTAGACCACCGGTGGTATCTCTCGCGAGGCCACGTATTCCATGAGTTCCCCCTCAGGCTCAGATCGAGGGTAGCGCCATGCTCGTCGGCGTCGCGACCTCGGGGCGATATGCCGCCCGCAGGGGCTCCTCGAGATGAGGCTTGCCTAACTTTCTGTTAGATTAGGCCAGGCTTACCAAAGCCTGGCGCCCCTCTGCGCCGCACCCCCTCATCCCAACCCGAAGGGAATGCCTGTGCGCACCTCTCGTCTCATCGCCGCCGGTGTCGCCGCGGCCCTCGCCGTCGGCCTCACCGCCTGCGCGACTCCGTCGACCGGCTCCGATTCCGACTCCGCCGGCGGCAACCCCGCCGATGACAGCGCCTTCCCCGTCACGATCGAGCACGCGTACGGCGAGACGACCATCGAGACCAAGCCCGAGCGCGTCGCCACGATCGCCTGGGCGAACCACGAGGTTCCCCTCGCTCTCGGCATCGTTCCGGTCGGCATGAGCAAGGCCACGTGGGGCGACGACGACGACAACGGCATCCTGCCCTGGGTCGAGGAGAAGCTCGACGAGCTCGGCGGCGAAGAGCCCGTGCTGTTCGACGAGTCCGACGGCATCGACTACGAGGCCGTCGCCGACACCGAGCCCGACGTGATCCTCGCGTCCTACTCGGGTCTCACCCAGGAGGAGTATGACACCCTCTCGAAGATCGCCCCGGTGGTCGCGTACCCCGAGGTCGCCTGGGGCACCCCGGTCGACGAGATGATCGAACTCAACTCGAAGGCCCTCGGTCTCGAAGAAGAGGGCGACGCCCTCATCGAGGAGCTGCACGCCGACGCCGAGGCCGCGCTCGAGGAGAACAGCGCGCTCAAGGACAAGAAGGTCCTCTTCGCCTACATCGACCCGAGCGACCTGAGCCAGGTCGGCTACTACACCGCGATCGACACGCGCCCCGGATACCTGCACGACGACCTGGGCCTTCCGCTCCCGTCGGTCGTCGAGGAGAACGCCGACAGCAAGGAGTTCTACCTCTCGGTGAGCTCGGAGCAGGCTGACGCGTTCGACGACGTCGACGTCTTCGTGACGTACGGCGACGACTCGCTGATCGCCACCATGCAGGCCGACCCGCTGCTGTCGAAGATCCCCGCGATCGCCGAGGGCAACATCGTGATCCTGCCCGACTCCACCCCGATCGCGGCCTCGGCGAACCCGTCGCCGCTGTCGATCCAGTGGGGCCTGTCCGACTACCTCGGCCTGCTGGCAGCACCGCTCGCCGCGAAGTGACCTTCGGCGTCACCTTCGTGCACTGAGTTCCCGTGACCGCTGTCACCCTTCCCATGCCGGGCACCGCAGATCTGCGGCGCCCGGCATGGGCGCGCACGCTCTGGCTGCTGGTCGGTCTCGGAGTGCTGCTCGTGCTCTGCATCCTGTCGATCTGCTTCGGCGTGCGCTCCGTGAGCATCGACGACATCTTCGCCGCCCTCGCGGGGCAGGATGACACGCTCGCGCAGGCCGCGATCATCAAGCGCTTCCCGCGCACGGTGCTCGCGATCCTCGTCGGCGCGGCCCTCGCGCTCTCGGGCGCGACGATGCAGGCGGTCACCCGCAACCCGATCGCCGACCCCGGCATCCTCGGCGTCTCGAACGGCGCATCGCTCGCCGTCGTCTTCGGCCTCGCCTTCCTCGGCCTCACCGATGCGTACAGCCAGATGGCCCTCGCGATCATCGGAGCAGCCCTCGCCGCGGCGTTCGTCTACACCGTCGGCTCGCTCGGACGCGGTGGCGCGACACCCCTCAAGCTCGCTCTCGCGGGAGCCGCCACGTCGGCGGCCTTCGCCTCGCTGATCAGCGCCGTCATGCTGCCGCGCGTCGATCTGCTGCAGGCGTTCCAGTCCTGGCAGATCGGCGGGGTCGGCGGCGCCGAGTGGCCGCGCATCGCGATCACCGCTCCCGTGCTCGCCCTCGGCGCGCTGATCTGCTTCGCGAGCGCCCGCGGCATGAACTCCCTCGCGCTCGGCGACGACATGGCCAAGGGTCTCGGTGAGCACGTCTTCCGCACACGTCTCATGTCGGCGCTCGGCGCTGTGATCCTCGCCGGCGCGGCCACCGCGATAGCCGGCCCCATCGGCTTCGTCGGTCTCGTCATTCCGCACGTCTGCCGGATGCTGGTCGGCACCGACCACCGCTGGCTGCTGCCGTTCTCGGCCACGGCCGGTGCCGCACTGCTGCTCGCGAGCGACATCGTCGGCCGCGTGATCGCTCCCTCGTCGGAGGAGATCCAGGTCGGCATCATCACCGCGATCATCGGAGCCCCGTTCTTCATCTGGATCGTCCGTCGACAGAAGGTGCGTGAACTGTGAGCACCATCGACCGGGCTGCTGCCCAGACTCCTGCGGCATCCGAGCGCACTCACGACGCCGTCGCCGCGATCATCGCGGGGCGTCGTTCGCGCCACCGTCGCCATGCCGTCGCCACGATCGTGCTCGGCGTGGTGCTCGTGGTGCTGTTCGCCGTCGCCCTGATGATCGGCAACACGTTCTATCCGCTCGACGAGGTGATCCGCGTCATGCTCGGCCAGACCGTGCCGGGCGCATCGTTCACGGTGGGCGAGCTGCGGCTTCCTCGGGCGGTACTCGCGATCCTCGCCGGCTTCGCGTTCGGCATCGCCGGCGTCTCGTTCCAGACCCTGCTGCGCAACCCGCTCGCGTCGCCCGACATCATCGGCATCTCGAACGGCGCGGGTGCGGCGGCGGTCTTCGGCATCATCGTGCTCTCGGTCAACGGCCCGGTCGTCTCACTGCTCGCACTGGGCGGTGCGATCCTCACGGCCGGGGTCATCTACCTGCTGTCGATCAAGAACGGCTTCGCGGGCACTCGCCTGATCCTGATCGGCATCGGCGTCGCGGCGATGCTGCAGAGCATCATCTCGTACATGCTGTCGCGCGCCGCCAACTGGGACATCCAGACCGCGATGCAGTGGCTCACTGGCAGTCTCAACAACGCCTCGTGGGAGCGCGTCATGCCGCTCGCGATCGCCGCGGCCGTGCTCCTGCCGCTGTTGCTCTCGCAGGGTCGGGCGCTCGGGGCGATGCAGCTCGGCGACGACTCGGCATCGGGTCTCGGAGTGCGCGTCAACACCACTCGCCTGCTGTTCATCCTCGGCGCTGTCGCGCTGCTCGCCTTCGCGACGGCCGCCTGCGGCCCCATCGCCTTCGTCGCGTTCATGGCCGGTCCGATCGCCGCCCGCATCACCGGCCCCGGCGCGAACCTGCTGCTTCCGAGCGCGTTCGTGGGAGCCGTGCTCGTGCTCGGCGGCGACCTCATCGGGCAGTTCGCGTTCGGCGAGCGCTACCCGGTCGGCGTCATCACCGGCGTGCTCGGTGCTCCGTATCTCATCTTCCTGCTCATCCGCACGAACCGCTCGGGAGGTTCCCTGTGACCGAGGCGCATACTCTGGCGGCCGAGTCCGTCACGCTCGCCTACGGCGACCGCACGATCATCGACGGCCTCGACCTCCAGATCGCGCCCGGCAAGATCACCACGATCGTCGGTGCGAACGGATGCGGCAAGTCGACGCTGCTGCGCTCGCTCGCCCGTCTGCTGTCGCCCACTGCCGGTGAGATCGTGCTCGACGGCAAATCGGTGCACTCGCGCCCGACCAAGGAGGTCGCGCGCATCCTGGGCCTCCTGCCGCAGTCGCCGGTCGCGCCCGAGGGCATCGCCGTCGCCGACCTGGTCGGTCGCGGTCGGCATCCGCATCAGAAGATGCTGGCCCGCTGGAGCACGCACGACTACGAGGTCGTGGCGGATGCTCTGGCCGCGACCGGCACCACCGATCTCGCCGACCGCAGCGTCGACGAGCTGTCGGGCGGCCAGCGCCAGCGCGTGTGGATCGCCATGGCGCTCGCGCAGGAGACCGACATCCTGCTGCTCGACGAGCCGACCACGTTCCTCGACGTCGCGCACCAGGTCGAGGTGCTCGACCTGCTCACCGACCTGAGCGTCTCACGCGGCACCACGATCGTCATGGTGCTGCATGATCTCAACCTCGCCGCGCGGTATTCCGACGAGCTCGTCGCGATGAAGGAGGGCAGGGTGCACGCCACCGGCGCTCCGCAGGATGTCGTGACGGCCCAGCTCGTCGAAGAGGTCTTCGACCTCGCGAACCAGATCACCATCGACCCGGTATCGGGAAAGCCGATGGTCACCCCGATCGGAAGGCATCATGTCCGCTGAGACGACGACCGAACGCCCCACCTACGTGCTCGCCCTCGCTGAGGTGCGCGCGGTCGAACGGGTTTCG
Source organism: Microbacterium sp. Leaf320 (assembly GCF_001423485.1). Classification (GTDB taxonomy): domain Bacteria; phylum Actinomycetota; class Actinomycetes; order Actinomycetales; family Microbacteriaceae; genus Microbacterium. The sequence continues at coordinate 205,529 of NZ_LMOD01000002.1, read as the reverse complement.
CCGAACTTCGTGCGCGTCACGTTCGGCGGTGACGACCTCTTCGAGTTCGGCACGCCAGGTGACGTCTTCGACTCTCGGATCAAGATCGTGTTCCCGCCGGCATCCGGCATCCTTCCCGCTCTCGATCGCGAGACCGGCGACTGGTGGGGATCGTTCCTCGCCGTTCCCGAGGAGGAGCGCGGATCCATGCGCACCTACTCGGTGCGCGACCTGCGCGTGACCGATGCGGGCACCGAGCTCGACGTCGACTTCGTGCTGCATCTCGCGCCGGGACTCACCGGACCCGCGTCGCTGTGGGCCAGCGCGGCCGAGGTCGGTCAGGAGCTGTTCATCGTCGGACCGCGTCGCGGGGTCGCCGCAGCGGCTCACGGCGGTGCCGAGTACGAACCCGGCACCGCGACGTCGGTCGTTCTCGCCGGTGACGAGACGGCGGCTCCGGCCATCGCCCGCATCCTCGAGGACGCCCCGAGCGACCTCCGGGGCTGTGCGTTCATCGAGGTGCCGTCGCCGGCCGACATCCTGCGCATCGATGCGCCTGCCGGCGTCGAGGTGCATTGGCTGCCCCGCGATGTCGGTGAGCCCCACGGCGTGCGGCTCATTCCCGCCGTACTCGGCTACCTGGGCGATGCGGATGCCGGCGACCAGATCGATGTGAAGGACATCGAGTCCGAGGACCTGCTCTGGGAGACGCCCGACTACTCGGGCCTCGGCGAGGAGATCGCGGCGGCGGATGCTCCCGCCGAGCGCTACTTCTGGATCGCCGGCGAGAGCGGCGTCGTCACCACACTGCGCCGCCACCTGGTCAAGGATCTCGGGATCGACCGCTCGCAGGTCGCCTTCATGGGCTACTGGCGTCGCGGCGTCGCCATGCGCGGCTGAGTCGGCGCGGTCGTCATCACGACTTCGGATCCGAGTCGCGGTGGAACAGCCGCCATGTCCGTGCGCCGACGACCAGCGCGACAGCGACGATCACGAGCGGCACGATGAGCCATTCCCAGCCGCCCGTCCACCCGACGCCGATGCCCTGATCGTCCGAGAATGCCATCACGGGCACGAAGAGGAAGGTGGCGTCCGCGCTCATGGGCGCGGCGCTGTCGACCGCCGCGAGCATCCCGCCGGTGAAGACGCCGAACAGGACCCAGTACGCCATCAACGCTGTCGCGGCAGTGAGGATGCCGATCTGCCAAAGCGGTCGAGGTCTCTCACCCTCGCCGTAACGCAGCGCCAGCGTGCGCGGTGAGCCGAGATCCGTGAGCACGACTTTCACGGGACGAAGGTCAGTGCTGATCTGTTCACGCAGCGACCGAAGAATGTGCTTACGCTCGGATGCTCGGACGACCCCTTCGAGGTGCCACTCCAGCCGTGACAGATACATCGATTCACGCATCCCGAGCGGACGCTTCGTGACAGTTGAGCGGGGCATGGTCAGTCCTTTGCGGGATCGAGTGCTTGGGAAACAACGTCAGCCGTCTGCTGCCACTGAGATGTTGCGACTTCCAACGCAGCGACACCCGCATTCGTCAGCGAGAAGTACTTCCGCGGAGGGCCGCTCGGCGAGGGCTTGGAGGTGGTCACGACGAGTGCGTCTCGTTCCAGGCGGTTCAGTACCGGATAGACCAGCCCTGTGCTCGTTTCAAGGCCGAGCGCGCTCAGGCGTTCGACCAGCTCGTAGCCATACGACTCGTGGCGCTGGATGAGGTGTAGCACGAGCAGCGGGAGTGCAGCACGAGTGAGCTGCGCGTCCTGGCGGGCTTGTATTCGAGACACAGTAGTAGTGAAACACAACTACCGACATCGCACCAGGGGCTGCAGCCCTCGCCGCGCGCGGCTGAGTCGGCGCGCTACTCGGCGTAGACGTTGTCAGAGACGCGCGTCATCCCCTCGGGGGCGGGCCAATCGTCTGCGCGGACCTCGAACGTATGGCCGGAGCCGCTGATCCTCGTCGGCAGGCCGCCGCATCCGATTCCCCAGTCGTCTTCCGGGTCGGTTATCGCCACGAGGCACGTCGATGAATCCGTACCTTTCGCGATCCAGAGCGACACGCCCTCGTACTCTCCGACGTAGCGGCTCGATTCGACATCGACCGGCGAATAGGAGTCTTCCTCGAGGGGAGGCAGCTCGTCCTCCGCCACCCGATCGGTCTCGAACACGGCGAGGGTCGTGGACGCGAAGCTGCACCCGGTCAGCGCCGTGAGGCTGATCAGTGCGATCGCGCAGGCAGCAGTCGAGGAACGGTGGCGCATCGCACCATACTGTCGCATCGCGCCCGTTCGAGTGCGCGCTATCTCACCGCCTCGGGCCCGAACGTCCCATTGGGATGATCGTGGACTTGCACAAATATATTAATATAGATGTATACTAAACAGGATCGCTGCTGAGTCGTACTCACTGCTGATCAAGGCCCTGGGGGGCCGCGGTTCTGGGACCGCTTCGCATCGATGTCATCTCGCCACTCTGGCGAGAGCTCATCGAGGAGCGTTCGCCGCGCACAAGACAATCCATCGACATTGGGGGATCCACATGTTTACGTTTCAGAAGTTGAGTGCTGCCGCCGTGGCGGGAGGGCTTGCAGTCGTACTCCTCGCACCGTCGCCGGCGAACGCTGCGGATGTCGTCATTCCTGACGATGCGCTCGCCGCATGCATCACCGAGACCCTCAGCCTCGTGCCAGGGAGCCCTCTTCCGGAAGACCGCGTCGCCGCGATCGAATACCTGCACTGCGGCGACCGCGGCATCCAGAGCCTCGAGGGGATCGAGATGCTGAGCTCGCTCGTGTATGCCGATCTCCATCTGAACGACATCGCGGATCTCGCACCGTTGTCGGGCCTGACGGCACTCAGTGATGTCGATCTCGGCGACAACGACATTGCTGATCTCTCACCGCTGAGCAGCATTCCCAGCCTTCGGCGACTGCTTCTGAATGGGAACCAGATCTCTGATCTTTCGCCGCTGAGCGGTCTGGCAGGGCTGGTCGAGCTCGAGCTGAACCACAATGAGATCTCATCCCTCGATCCGCTCGAGGGTCTCCGTGATCTCGAGTCCCTGATCATCCACTACAACCGGATCGAAGATGTCTCACCCCTTGCCGGGCTGACCGGGCTGACCTATCTGGTCCTCGATGCGAACCACATCGCGGACATCTCCCCCGTCGCGGCGATCGCGGGCTCGATCGCCGGCAGCGGACGCTACTTCAGCGCCCGGTTCCAAACCCTCACTCTGCCGCAGATCGAGGTCGATGCAACGCAGGCGACCCCCGTCACCGGGTTTGACGGTGAGGATGTGGGAGTCGCGGCGGTTTCGGGATCCGCGATCGTCTCGCCCGATGGCCTCTCATGGGCATACGCCGCGACAGGGAGCAACGTCGTCTCGTGGCAGACAGCCGTTCCGGGCACGACCACGAATGCGTTCACCGGGTCCATCGCTCAGGACTCGGTCGGGGCGCACGTGGCTGTGCCGACCACACTGGTCGATGACGTCGCTCAGGTCGTGTCGGGCGCGAGTGTGTCCATCGACGTGCTCGCCAATGACGGCCTCCCCGGCGAGCCCGCTGTGGACCCCGTCACGTTGATGCTGCTCGACTCCGCGGGCACGCCGACCACGTCGCTCATCGTCGACCATGGGATGTTCCGCGTCGTCGACGGTCGCATCGAGTTCACTGCGGACCCAGGCTTCGTCGGGACGACCTCGCTCGAGGCCGTCCGATACGCCGTCGTCAACGCCGATGGTCAGGGCGGATCCGCAAGCATCGTCGTGACGCTGACGGGCGAGGCCACCACCGTCGTCGACCCCATCGTCGGGTCGGGTGCTGAGACCCCTGCTGATGGTGTCGGCGCCGCGAAGCCTGCGGGCTCACTCGCGCAGACGGGCGCTGAGTTCGCGTGGGGGACTGCTCTCGCCGGAGCGGGGCTTGCAGCCTTGGGTGCTCTGACACTCCTGCTGCGCAGGCGGAACCGCAAGGTCTGATCCTGTGTGCGTCCGGGTGCTGTGAGGTCCCGGACGCGGACGGACTCGCACCCTTCCCCAGGGGTGCGTTCGAGGACGCGAAGCTGCCCCAACAGCGGCGTCCAGACGATCGGGTGGGCTGCCGGAGCCGCCCATCCGATCATCGTCTCGGAGCGGTCGAGATCATCGGAACTCGACACGCTTCGAACGCTTGCGCGAGCAGAATGCCAGTTCAGGAGCCATCATGCCAATACCCTTCGTGCCGGTTGCGGCTCTGCGGATGAGTCTGCGCGAGAGGGTCGAAGAACAGATCAGTGACGCGATCCTCGACGGAACGCTGGAGCCGGGCGAGGTGCTCCACGACGCGGAGCTTCAGACCTGGTTGGGCGTGTCGAAGCAGCCGATCCGTGAAGCGCTGAGCAACCTCTCAAGGATGGGGCTGGTGGAGACGGCGCCGCAGAGCTACACCCGAGTCGCTGCGCCGGATCCGAAGGATCGGACCGCTGTGCTGCAGACGCTCGGTGCACTGATGGGCGGGGTCGTTCGGGTGACGGTCCCCGTGTTGTCGACGCGGCAGCGGGGCACTCTTCTCGGGCTCCTCGACCGGGTTGAGCCATTGGTGGAGTCGCATGACCTCCGGCGCCTCGTCGCGCTCGGCTGGCAGCTCATCGACCTCTTCATCACCCACTGTCCCAATCCCGTCCTCGTGAGCACAACTCGTGAGGTCGTCCGCGGCCTCGCCTTTCACCTGTCCGCGACTCGAGCTCAGGGGAACGCCGACTGGGCGAGTGTGGCGGCGGGCTGTCCAGTGTTACGAGACGCTCTCGTCGTAGGAGACGCCCTGGCTGCGGAACACGCGATCAAGAAGGCGTTTCGGCTGTCGGCTCCCTGAACGCAATCCGGTGACGTGGGGAGCCGACGCGAGTGAATGTGCGACCTGCACTCGTCGCGAAACGTCGTCGAATCACCTCGAGACGGTTATCCCTGGCCGACGCCGCACGCGTACTTCGGAGTATGGACTTCGGAGGCCACCCCGTCGTAGAAGGGACGTGGGTCAGCATCGGCGATGAGTCTCCGTTGCGTGACCGGCATTGGTTCCCTCTGGTGAGCACGCTCCAGTAGCTCGAAGCCGTCTCGCGCAACGAAGGAGATCTCGCGCAACGAAGGAGTGCATCCGGCATCCGGTCCTTCGCTGAGTGAGATCTCCTTCGGAGCGGCAGCGGCAGCGGCAGCGGCAGCGGGAGCGGGAGCGGGAGGCTCGCTACGCGCTGGCGCGCACCACCAGCTCGGTGTCGAGGATGACGGAGCGAGGGGATGCTCCCGCGATGACCTCGAGCAGCACGGCGACCATCTGCGCGCTGATCTGATCCCACGGCTGACGCATGGTCGTGATCGGCGGTTCGTGGGTGGCGGCGAGGCCCGAGTCGTCGAAGCCGGCGATCGCGATGTCCTCGGGCACGCGACGTCCGGCGCGGCGGGCGGCGGCGATGGCTCCGGCGGCCATCCGGTCGGAGGCCGCGAACACAGCGTCGACGTCGTGCTCGAGCATCCGGGTCATCGCGGCGACACCCGATTCGTACGAGTAGTCGCCCTGTTCGACCAGCGACTCGTCGTACAGCTCGCCGAGCTCTTCGCGGAATCCGACCAGGCGGTAGCGCCCGCCGGGGGTGTCGTCGGGGCCGGTGATCATGCCGATGCGGCGGTGTCCCTGTGCCACGAGGTGCGCGGCCATCGTGCGGGCCGAGGCGACCTCGTCGACGGAGATCGTCGAGAGCTCGCGTTCGTGCCCGAGCGGCAGGCCGCAGCAGACGGTGGGGATGCCGACCTCGATCAGCTGGTCGAGCAGAGGGTCGGATTCGTGCGACGAGATGAGCATGACTCCGTCGACGTGTCCGGCGCTGAGGAACTGGGCGACGCTCTCGCGTTCGGCGGGGGTTCCGGCCACCAGCAGCACCAGGGTCATCGCGCGCTGGGCGAGTGCTTCAGCGGCGCCACGCAGCAGCAGTGCGAACGTCGGATCGTCGAACAGCAGCTGCTGCGGCTCGGTGAGGAGGAAGGCGAGAGACCCGGCGCGGCCGGTGGCGAGGCTGCGGGCATGGTGGTTGGCGGTGTAGCCGGTGGCGAGGATCGCCTCTTCGACGGCCTGCCTGGCGTCGGGGGACACCCAGTGCCCGCCGTTGATCACGCGCGAGACCGTGCTGCGGGACACCCCCGCCTGCGCCGCGATCTGGCGGATCGTCGGCTTGCGCTTCGCGCTGACATCACTCATCGCTGTGACTCTACCCACAGCATCCCGTCCAGCGGTAGTCGAAGCTGGGACCGGTCTCAGTTCGGTAACGGCGGTTGTGATCCCGAACGGATCTGAGGTAGAACTGAGACCGGTCCCAGTCACGTTCTCCGGAATAACCTGAGACCGGTCCCAGTCGAATGAGCGACAGCAGCACGGGACACGCACCACGACCGCACCGACCCGATGGAGTGCCGATGACCTCCCCCCACGCCTGGCCCGACCTGCGCGGAATCGCCTATGGCGGCGACTACAACCCCGAGCAGTGGTCTCGTGAGACCTGGCGCGAGGATGTCGTGCTGATGCGCGAGGCCGGCGTGAACCTGGTCAGCGTCGGGATCTTCTCGTGGGCGCTCATCGAGGTCGCCGAGGGCGAGTTCGACTTCAGCTGGCTCGACGACCTGCTCGACCTGCTGCACGCGAACGACATCAAGGTCGACCTCGGCACCCCCACGGCATCGCCGCCCGCCTGGTTCTTCGCGAAGAACCCCGACGCTCACGTGATCGACCGCGAGGGCCGCACCATGGGCTTCGGCTCACGCGGCATGGCCTCGCACTCGTCGCCCGCCTACCGCGAGGCGATCGTGCGGATCGCGGATGCTCTCGCGGCGCGCTATGCGCAGCATCCGGCCGTCGTGCTGTGGCACGTGCACAACGAGTACGGCGTTCCCGTCGGCGAGGACTACTCGCCGAACGCGGTCGCCGCCTTCAGGCTCTGGCTCCAGGAGAAGTACGGCTCGCTCGACGCGTTGAACGGCGCGTGGGGCACCGCCTTCTGGGGTCAGCACTACTCGGCGTGGGAGCACGTCGGTGCCCCGGCCATCGCCCCGAGCGTCGTGAACCCCGCTCAGCGCCTGGACTTCGCACGCTTCACGGATCACCAGCTGCGTGCGTGCTTCATCGCCGAGCGCGACGCGATCCGCGCACACGCCGACCAGCCCGTCACCACCAACTTCATGGCGAACCAGAGCTGGACCACCGACCTGTGGGCCTGGGGCCGCGAGGTCGACATCGTCTCTGACGACCACTACCTGTGGGCCGCCGACGAGGACGCGCACATCGGGCTCGCGATCGCCGCAGACCTCAGCCGCTCGGTCGGCGGGGGCAAGCCGTGGATCCTCATGGAGCACTCGACCTCGGCCGTCAACTGGCAGCCTCGCAACATCGCCAAGCGTCGCGGCGAGATGAAGCGCAACTCCTTCACTCACCTCGGCCGCGGGGCCGACGGCATCCTGTTCTTCCAGTGGCGCGCGGGCCGCTCGGGTGCCGAGAAGTTCCACTCCGCGATGCTGCCTCACGCCGGCACCGAGTCGCGTGTGTTCCGTGAGGTCGTCGACCTCGGCGCAGCACTCGGCCGCCTCGACGAAGTGCAGGGCTCCACGGTCAAGGCCGACGTCGCGATCCTCTGGGACTTCGAGTCGTTCTGGGCGCAGGATCTCGAATGGCGTCCGTCCGAAGACGTCACGCACGCAGCGCAAGTGCGCCGCTTCTACGAGCAGCTCTGGCGCGACGGCATCACGGTCGACTTCGCCTTGCCCGGTCAGGACCTCTCGGGCTACCGCCTCGTGGTCGCTCCTGCGCAGTACCTGCTCAGCACTGCGGATGCCGCGAATCTCACCTCCTACGTAGGCGGCGGCGGCACGCTGCTGGTGTCGTTCTTCTCGGCCATCGTCGACGAGAACGACGCCGTGCACGCCGGAGGTTTCGTCGCCCCGCTGCGCGACGCGCTCGGTCTCACGGTCGAGGAGTTCCTGCCGCTGCGCGAGGGTGAGAGCCACGGACTCGACTGGGTCGATCATGAGGGAATCGTCGCCGACGTGTGGCAGGAGGACATCGCGCTCGAAGGAGCCGAGGTCGTCGCGAACTTCTCAGGCGGCCCCGGCGAGGGCGAGCCGGCCATCACGCGTCACCGACACGGCGCGGGCACCGGCTGGTACGTCGGAACCCGGCTGGACGCGGCGGGAATGCGCGCACTCCTGCACGAGGTCTACGCGGATGCCGACGTCACCCAGTCGGGTGTCGCGGAAGGCCTCGAGGTCATCACCCGTCACAGCGCCGACGCGGTCTACCGCATCGCGGTGAACCACCGTGACGACGACGTCGAGCTCGAGGCCACAGGCGTCGAGCTCCTCAGCGGTGCCGAGATCTCGGGCGCCCTGACGATCGCGGCGGGCGGCGTCGCCGTCATCCGCACCTCCCACTGACAGCACCACCGCACCACTCAGCACCACCCGAACACCAGCACCACCCACTCACCCGGTCGCGATGACGCGCAGCGCATCGTCGGCCACGACAGATAGGAAAACGCATGCGCAAGCACATCGGAGTCGGCGCACTCGCTCTGGCCGCGGCCGTGGTCCTCGCGGGCTGCTCCGCCGGCGCACCCGAAGGCGGCGACGACGCCGCATCCGGCGACGGCGCTGAACTCGTCATCTGGACGGATGCCGAGCGCGAAGCCGCGATCACCGCAGCCGCCGAGGCGTTCGAGGAGGAGACCGGAGCCAAGGTCACCCTCGTGCAGAAGAACTTCGAAGACCTCCGCAACGACTTCATCGCGCAGGTCCCGACCGGTGAGGGTCCCGACATCACGGTCGGTGCTCACGACTGGCTGGGCGCGCTGGTCGCGGCCGGTGTCGTCGACACGATCGACCTCGGCGACAAGGCGTCGGAGTTCGAGCAGGTCGCCCTCGACGCCATGACCTACGACGGCCAGCTGTACGCGATGCCGTATTCGCTCGAGACCATCGCCCTCGTGCAGAACGTCGACCTCGTCGGCGCCGAGGCCCCGGCCACCTGGGACGACATGATCGCGAAGGGTGTCTCGGCAGGCACCGAGCGTCCGTTCGTCATCAACACCGGCGGCGAGACCGGCGACGGCTACACGATGTACGGCCTGCAGACGTCGTTCGGCGCACCCGTCTTCGTGCAGGATGACACCGGCTCGTACACGAGCGAGGTCGGCATGGGCGGAGCGCCCGGCGAGGCGTTCGCCAGCTGGCTCGGCGCCAACGGCTCGAGCGGCACGGGCTACATCTCGACCACCGTCGACTACGACATCAACAACGAGCTGTTCGCATCGGGCAAGGCCCCGTACACGATCCAGGGCCCGTGGGCGATCAGTGCGTTCGAGGGAGTCAACGTCGCCGTCAACCCGATCCCGTCTGCGGGTGGCGAGCCCGCCGCGCCGTTCGTCGGCGTGCAGGGCTTCTACCTCTCGAGCAAGAGCAAGAACGCTCTTCTCGCCCAGGAGTTCCTCGTGAACTACCTCGGCACCGAAGACGCGCAGCGCGCGCTCTACGAGGCAGACCCGCGCATCCCCGCGTGGTCGACTCTCGCAGAGGAGGTCTCGTCCGACCCGATCACCGCCGGCTTCGTGGCATCCGCTCAGTCTGGCGTTCCGATGCCGTCGATTCCCGAGATGGGATCTGTCTGGGACCTCTGGAACGCCGCGCAGGCGCAGATCATCAACGGCGCCGACCCCGTGTCGACGTGGAACACCATGGTCGCCGACCTCGAGACGACTCTCGCCGGTTGACCCGACTCGTGGGGCGTTTCGTCTCGGTCGCTTCGCGTCCTCGCTCAACGACCACATCCGGTCGTTGAGCGAGCGGAGCGAGACGAAACGCCCCACCGGACAGGACTGATGACATGACGATCCAGGCACCGCCCACCCAGGCGCCCACTCCCGTGGTGAAACCCTCACGCGAATCCCACGCCCGCCGTTTCCGCGGACTCGGCTGGGGGTTCCTCATCAAGCTCGCGCTCATGGCGCTGGTCAACGCCTTCGGCATCATGACCGCGATCTCGGCGTGGAGCGCCGAGTCGTGGATCGTCCTCGGCGTGGTCGTGCTGCTGGTGATCATCGCCGACTGGGTGTATTTCACCCGCAAGGCGCTGCCGCTGAAGTACCTGCTGCCCGGGCTGATCTTCCTGCTCGTCTTCCAGGTCTTCATCTTCGGCTACACGGCCTACATCGCCTTCACGAACTACGGCACCGGCCACGTCGGCACGCAGGAGCAGGCTGTCGAGGCCGCACTGATCCAGGGCGAGCGTCGCATCGAGGGCTCCTCTGACTATCCGCTCTCGATCGTGCAGCGCGGCGACGAGCTCGGCTTCGCGATCGTCGACGACGACGGTGACGTGCAGGTCGGATCCGCGACCGAGCCGCTGACCACCGCGTCCGATGCCGAGATCGGCACCACCGGCGCTCCCAGCGAGGTGCCCGGATGGACCGTCGTGCCGCGGGCGACCGTGCTGACCGATCCGACACTCGGAGCGACGATCAAGGACCTCAGGGTTCCGGTGTCGGACGACCCGAACGACGGATCGATCCGCACCCGCGAGGGATCCACCGGCTCGGTCTACGAGCCGACGCTGGTGTGGGATGCCGAAGCGCAGACCATCACCGACACGCAGTCGGGCACGGTCTACACCGCCACGGATCTCGGTGCGTTCGTGGCTGAAGACGGCACGGCGCTGCCGACGGGCTGGTCGGTGAACGTCGGGTTCGCCAACTTCCTCAAACTCTTCACCGACGCGAACCTCGCCGGCACCCTGTTGAGCGTCACTGTCTGGACCTTCGCGTTCGCGATCCTGTCGGTCGTGCTGAGCTTCGCCGTCGGACTCGGCCTCGCGATCGTCTACAACGACCCGCGCGTCAAGGGCCGCCGGTTCCTGCGGGCGCTGTTCATCCTGCCCTACGCGTTCCCCGCGTTCATGGCCGCGCTGCTGTTCCGTGGCATGTTCAACGCCGAGTTCGGCGTGATCAACGACCTGTTCTTCTTCGGCTCGCAGATCAACTGGCTCGGCGACCCGTGGCTGACCCGGGCCGCGGTGATCTTCGTGAACGTCTGGCTGAGCTACCCCTACTGGTTCCTCGTGTGCACGGGCGCGCTGCAGTCGCTCCCCGGCGAGACGCTGGAGGCCGCCGAGATCGACGGGGCGAACAAGCTGCAGCGCTTCCGCGCGATCGTGCTGCCGCTGCTGCTCGTGTCGACCGCCCCTCTGCTGATCGCCTCGTTCGCCGTCGCGTTCAACAACTTCACCGTGATCTACACCTTCAACAACGGCGGGCCGGCCATCGCCGGAGCCCCGTATGCACTCGGCTCGACCGACATCCTCGTCTCGGCCATCTACGACGTCTCGGGCGTCTCGGGTGGTGCGGCCGACTACGGCCTCGCGAGTGCGCTGTCGATCATCGCCTTCATCGTGGTCGGTCTCATCTCAGCGCTGAGCTTCCGACAGACCCGCAAGCTCGAGGAGTACCAGTGATGAGTGAGACCAGAGTCATCGTGACCGGTTCATCGAAAGAAGCGGATGCCGCCCGCGCAGGCGCCCGCCGGCGTCGCTGGTGGGGCGAGGTCGGATGGAAGTACATCCTGGCCGCCGGCGTGCTGTTCTTCGCCGCGTTCCCGCTCGTCTACGTGCTGTCGGCGTCGCTCAACCCGAACGGCAGTCTCGCGGCATCCAGCGCCCTGTTCAGTGCGTTCGACCCGGCGAACTACATCGCCCTCGGCGAATCGCGCTACTGGGTCTGGTTCGGCAACACCCTGCTGATCGGCGGCGTGACCGCGGTCGGCTCGGTTCTCATGGGGGCCTGCGGTGCATACGCGTTCTCGCGCTTCCGGTTCAGCGGGCGACGTGCGAGCCTCACCACGCTGCTCGTGCTGCAGATGTTCCCGCAGGCGCTCGCGTTCATCGCCATCTTCCTGATGCTGCAGACCCTCGGCGACGTGGTTCCGGCACTCGGCATCAACTCCAAGATCGCCCTGATCTGCGTCTACCTCGGCGGCGCGCTCGGCGCGAACACGTTCCTCATGTACGGCTTCTTCAACACGATCCCCGTCGAGATCGACGAGTCGGCCAAGATCGACGGCGCCAGCCATGCGCAGATCTTCTGGCGGCTCATCATGCCGCTGGTGGTGCCGATCCTCGCGGTCGTCGCACTGCTCGCGTTCCTCGCGGCCTTCGGCGATTTCATCCTGTCGAAGATCATCCTCACGTCTGAGGACAACTGGACCCTCGCCGTCGGCATGTACCAGTGGGTCTCGAACCAGCTGACCTCGCGCTGGGGCCTGTTCGCCGCCGGTGTCGTGGTCGCCGCCGTGCCCGTGCTCGCGCTGTTCTTCTCGCTGCAGAAGTACATCGTCGGCGGGCTCACCCAAGGATCCGTCAAGGGCTGATCCCCTCTTCCGCACTGCTCGAAAGGCCGTCATGCACCGTCGCACGCGTTCCCTTCTCTCCACCGCCCTGGCAACGGTCACCGCCGTCGCCCTGATCGGCGTCGCCCTGCCGGCGTCGGCCGCGTCGCCCCCGCCTCTCGTGCCTACGGCCGTCGTCGTAGCCGAGCCTGTGGATGCCACCATCACCGTCCCCCGGGTCGAGAACCTGCCCGACGGCTTCATCGGCGGCGTCGACGTGTCGTCGGTGCTGTCGCTCGAGGAGTCGGGCGTCGTGTTCCGCGACTCTGACGGCACACCGGGCGATCTGTTCGAGATCCTCGCCGACGCCGGTGTCACCGACGTGCGGGTGCGCGTGTGGAACGACCCGTTCGACGCGAACGGCAACGGCTACGGCGGTGGTGATGTCGACGTCGAGCGGGCGATCGAGATCTCGCAGCGTGCGACGGATGCCGGACTCGGCGTGCTCGTCGACTTCCACTACTCGGACTTCTGGGCAGACCCCGCCAAGCAGCAGGTGCCCAAGGCGTGGGAGGGGATGACGGCCGATCAGGTCGCCGCCGAGGTCGGCGTCTTCACCCGCGACGCCGTGCGACGCCTGGTGGATGCGGGTGTCGACCTGCGCATGGTGCAGGTCGGCAACGAGACCAACGGGGGAGTCGCCGGGGTGCGCGGCTGGGATGATATGGCCAAGGTGTTCTCCGCAGGCTCAGCCGCGGTGCGTGCCGAGGCGCCCGACACGCTCGTCGCCCTGCACTTCACCAACCCCGAGCGGGCCGGCTTCTACGCCGACGTCGCTGCACAGCTCGACCGCCGCGACGTCGACTACGACGTGTTCGCGTCGTCGTACTACCCGTTCTGGCATGGCACCCCGGCGAACCTCACGGCCGTGCTGTCGCACGTCGCCGACACGTACGGCAAGAAGGTCATGGTCGCCGAGACCTCGTGGGCGTTCACGCTCGACGACGGAGACGGGCACGGCAACGTGATCGACCTGCCGTCCGAGGCGACGCAGTATCCGGTGAGCGTGCAGGGTCAGGCAGACGCCGTGCGTGCGGTCGTGCAGGCCGTCGCCGATGTGGGCGAGGCGGGGATCGGCGTCTACTACTGGGAGCCCGCGTGGTTGCCGGTCGGCCCCCCGGCGCAGCTCGATGCGAACAAGGTGCTGTGGGAGCGCGACGGGTCGGGGTGGGCGTCGAGCTTCGCCGGCGAGTACGAACCCCATGACGCGGGCCAGTGGTTCGGCGGATCCGCGTGGGACAACCAGGCGCTGTTCGGGTTCGACGGCACGGCATCCGACGCGCTGAACATCTTCTCCTATGTGCGCACCGGGGCTCAGGCCCCTCGCGCCGTCGAGTCGGTGCAGCCGGTCGTGCTCGCGGTGACCGAGGGTGATGCGGTCGACCTGCCCGCCGACGTCACCGTGCTCTACAACGACGGGTCGTCGGAGCAGCAGCCGGTCACGTGGTCTTCGGCGGCGGGATTCATCGAAGGCGTGGGGGAGTACGCGATCACGGGAGTGACGGATGCGGGCCTCGCGGCCACCGCGACCGTGACCGTCTCGGCCCGGAACTTCTTGCGGAACCCCGGGTTCGAGGATGCGGACACGAGCATGTGGAGTGCGACCGGATCCGGACTCGCACTGCGCGCCTGGGATGACCCGCGGAGCGGCACGCACTCGGCGCACTTCTATGCGGCATCCGCGTACTCGTTCGAGCTGTCGCAGACCGTGACCGGGCTGCCCGCCGGGTCGTATGTCGCGCGGGCGTCGCTGCAAGGTGACGGCGAGGGGGCCGAGGGGCGGGTCGCGCTGTCGCTGTCGTCCCCGTCGACCGCTGGCGCCGCCGCGGCCTTCGGGCTCGACGGCTGGCGGGTGTGGTCGACGCCGACGACCGAGGCGCTGCAGGTCGGTGCTGAGGGAACGGCTGTCGTGCGAATCTCCGCGGCGCTGCCGGCAGGGGCGTGGGGCACGATCGACGATCTCGAGCTCGTGCGCGAACCGGTGCCCGGAGCCGACACCTCGCGGCTGCGGGAGCGGCGGGATGCGGCTGCAGCTCTCGACCTGGCCACCTATGTCGAGTCGTCGACGACCGCCCTGGCGGGTGCGATCGCCCGGGCCGACATCGTGTTGGCTGCGGCGAGCCCGAGTGCTTCTGCTGTCGAGGGTGCGCTGGACGCACTGGATGACGCGGTCGATGCGCTCGTGCTTCAGGATGCGGCGACGGCTGCGCCTGCGCGTGGCGTGCTCTCACACGACAACGGCCACGACACGGGTCTGCTCGACGGCGACTTCACGGTCACCATGAACCTGTGGTGGGGGCAGAACGCGACGAAGCTGCGGGTGTTCGAGAACGGTGTGCTGATCACGACCGTGCCGCTGAACTTCGGAGGCACCGCCGCACAGACGGCGCAGATCGCCGTGACCGGCAAGGCGAACGGCAGCTACGTCTACACCGGCGAGCTCGTGAACTCACGCGGCGTGACCGCGGTGCAGCCCGTGACGGTGAAGGTGAAGGATGCGGCCCCCGGCACACCCGTGCTGTCGGCGGACAACTGGGATGGCGACGGCTCGTACACGCTCACCGCTGACATGTGGTGGGGCACCAACGCGACGTCGTACCGCCTGTACGAAGACGGCGTTCTGCTGAAGGAGGGCGAGCTCGCGGCGAGCAGCCCTGCCGCACAGCGGGTGTCGGTGCCGGTCACAGGCCGTGCGGTGGGGAAGCACACCTACCGCGTCGAGTTCGTGAACGCCGCCGGGACTTCCGAGAGCAAGGCGCTGGCTGTGACCGTCAAGCGCTGACGGCATCGATCGCGGAGGGAAAACGCAGAGCATCCGGTCGGCGGGCGGCGTGTTCGGGTGCGACACGCCGCCCGAGCTCACGCCCGTCTGGGTTATCCCTCTGGGTTATCCCTCGGCGTCATCCGTCTCGGCTGGCCGGCGCGAACTGTGACGGGAGCAGGCACAGCGAGAGCCCGACATCCTGAGGTGGATGCCGGGCTCTCCGTCTCGGACTACTTGCTGAGGAAGTCCTTCAGTGCGGCGTTGACCTCGTCGGCGTGGGTCCAGAGCAGACCGTGGGGCGCTCCCTCGACCTCGACGTAGGTCGCGGCGGGCACGGCCTGGTGGAAGCGGCGGGCGGTCGCATCGATCGGCAGGATGTTGTCCTTGGTGCCGTGCAGGATCAGGGTCGGCTTCGCGGCGTCGCGCACGGCGTCGACGTCTCCGCGGAAGTCCTCGATCCACGACGAGACCACGGCGTAGGCGGCGACGGGTGCGCTGCCGATCGCGACGTTCCAGCTGCCGGTGACGGCCTGCTCGCTGATGCGAGAGCCGAGGTTCTCGTCGAGGTTGTAGAAGTTCTTGTAGAAGTCGGTGAACCAGGCGAAGCGGTCGCCCTTGGCTGCGGCCTCGATGCCGTCGAAGACATCCTGCGGCACGCCCTCGGGGTTGTCGTCGCGCTGCACGAGGAAGGGCTCGAGAGAGGCGAGGAAGGCGAGCTTCGCGACGCGCTCGTGGCCGTAGGTGCCGACGTAGCGGGCGAGCTCACCGGTGCCCATCGAGAATCCGACGAGCACGACGTCGCGCAGGTCGAGGGTTTCGAGCACGGTGTTCAGGTCGGCGGCGAACGTGTCATAGTCGTAGCCGGTGCCGACCTTCGACGACTGGCCGAAGCCGCGGCGGTCGTACGTGATGACGCGGTAGCCCTGGGCGAGCAGCTCGCGGGTCTGGCGCTCCCAGCTGTGACCGTCGAGCGGGTAGCCGTGGATCAGGACGACGGGCTGACCCGATCCCTGGTCTTCGTAGTAGAGCTCGATCGGGGCGCTGTTCTCGTTTCCGACGGTGATGTAACCCATGATCCTGATCCTTTTCAGTCCGGTGAGAACGGTCGTTCTCGCTGATGCTCTCCACTGTAGAGAACGCTCGTTCTCATGTCAAGTACACTGGGAGCATGACCGAGGAAACAGTGCGGGAACAGATCCTTGCGGCGGCGGACGAGCTCTACTACCGCAAGGGATACGCGGCTGTCGGCATGGACGAGCTCCGGGCGGCGGCCGGCGTGTCGCTGCGCCGGCTCTACGCGCTCTTCCCTTCGAAGACCGACATCGTCACGGCCGTGCTCGCGCGCAAGCATGCGGAGTGGGAATCGGGGCTGACCGGGGCGGTGGCTAATGCCGGCGCCGACCCTCGCGACCGGCTGCTCGCCGTGTACGGGTACCTCGAGGACTGGTTCTGCACCGACGACTTCCGTGGCTGCGCCTTCATCAACGCGTTCGGAGAGCTCGGCGGCACGAACCCCGAGGTCGCGCAGATCGTGCGTGATCACAAGGCGTCGTTCCAGGCCTACATGTCGGATCTCGTGGTGGATGCGGGGGCGCCGGCGTCTCTCGCCGCTCAGCTCTCGATCCTCGCCGAGGGCGCGCAGAGCACCGCGGCCATCGCCGCGGATCCGCAGGTCGCCGTGCAGGCGCGCAATGCGGCCGAGGTGCTGATCGACGCGGCGGTCGCAGCCTGAGAGACGATCTTCTCCCGAGATTTAGCTAGCCTGGCTAGCGTTTTCGGGTGCCGGTGTCAAGGCTGGTGCGTTCCCGCGGTCGCGCGCGTATGGTGCGAGCATGGAATCCCGGATGCAGGACATCGGTCGCCAGACGATCATCATCGCTTCGGCGACCTTCATGCTGATAGCCGCGGCCGTCGGATCCGGCGCGTTCGGCGGCACCTCGGTGAGCGAGCTGCAGGATGGCGCGCTGTCGGCCCAGGGGTCGTATCTCGCCCCGGCCGGCCCGGCCTTCTCGATCTGGTCGCTCATCTACATCGGCCTGATCGCGTACACCGTGTGGCAGGCGCTGCCGGCGCAGCGGGCCGACGAACGCCAGCGCGCGGTCGGCGGATGGATCGCCGCATCCATGATCCTCAACGGGCTGTGGCTCGTGACCGCTCAGTTCCTTTCGCTGCCGCTGACGGTCATCGTCATCGCCCTGCTGCTCGCGACCCTCGCTCGTGTCATCGTGATCCTCGGCCGCAGCCGCGCCCGCACCTGGCCCGAGCGCATCGTGGTCGACGGTGCGAACGGCCTGCACTTCGGCTGGGTCACCATCGCGACGGTCGCCAACACCACGGCCTGGTTCACACAGATCGCCCCCGAGAGCTGGGCCGACCAGGCCGAGATCTGGGCGGTCGCCGTGCTCGCCGTCGTGCTCGTGATCGGCGTCGCAAGTGCTCTCGTGACCAAGCGCATCGCTCCCGCCCTGGCGACAGCGTGGGGTCTCGGCTGGCTCGCGGTCGGACGCTTCACCGGCGAGCCCGAGAGCACCGTCGTGGGCATCGCCGGGATCATCGTCGCGGTCGCCCTCGTCACGGCCGGCGCGTTCGGCGTGCTGCGGCGCTCGAGGGCAGACGTCCCGCTGTGACTCTGACACCGCCGGCGTTCACAATTCAGCAGGAACCGCGTGCACGACGCCGCGAACCCGCCGATTCCGCCGGCCGCCGAACGTTCGTGCTGAGTTGCGAACCGGGAATGACGAGAACGGCAGACCTGCCTCGGAGGACGGGCCGGTCGCCCATGCTCGACTCTGCAGGTAGGTGCGCGGGTGCTCTGCGCTGAGCCAGAATCAAGTCATGGCCGATACAACCGCGGAACTGCGCCTCGTCGAGGCCATCGCCTGGTGGCGCGCGGGTCTGGAGGACGGTCGCGCAGTGCTCACGGCTGCGGCAGTGGATGCCTTGGTGGCAGGTGGGTTGGCCGATGCTCTCGGAGAACTCGCCGCAATCTCGGCAGACGAGATTCCCTTCGTTGTCGATGACCTCATCGCACGGGCCATCGCTGACCTGCATCTCGAGCCTGCCCTCATCGGCGCGCCTGAGCCGATCGCGATCCGACGCTTGTGCCGGGCTGTGCTGATCGGCGACATGACTCCCCGACAGTTGACCGCATGGGTCCATGAGCGGTTCGGACATGCGAACCACTCACGAGATATCGAAGACCTGGCGCTGTTGGACGACGAGTATGACCTCGCCGACAACTCGCTCGCGGAGGTGGAGGATGTCGATCGTCGAGTGCGAGATGTTGCTGCTGCCGTCGCTGGTGGCCGAGGGCGTCGATGACTCGAGGATTGTGGCGGCAGCATCCACGACGGCCCTCCCTGTTCACAATTCAGCCCAAACTGGGGCCGAACGCCGCGAACCCGCCGATTCCGCCGGCCGCCGTAAACTCATGCTGAGTTGTGAACCGGAAGGACCGAACGGCAACCGAACTCAGAGGACGAGCCGGTAGCCCATCCCCGACTCGGTGAGCAGGTGCACCGGAGTGCTGGGCTCGGCCTCGAGCTTCTTGCGCAGCTGCGACATGTACAGGCGCAGGTAGCCCGAGTCGGAGACCTGCTCGCTGCCCCAGATCTCCTTCAGCAGATCCTGCCGGGTGACCAGGGCTCCCGGGTGCCGGGCGAGGTGCTCGAGCATGCGCCACTCGGTCGGGGTGAGATGCACCCGCGATCCTGCCCGGGTGACGGTCTTGGTCGCGAGGTCGACCACGACGTCGCCGAACCCGACGGTCGACTCTCCGCCCACCGGCACCGATCGACGAGACAGTGCACGGAGCCGCGCGAGCAGCTCGTCGACCTGGAACGGCTTGGTGACGAAGTCGTCGGCGCCGGCATCCAGCGCCTCGACCTTGTCGGCGGATCCGGTGCGACCCGACACGACGATGATCGGCACGTTCGTCCAGCCGCGCAGCGCCTGGATCACCTCGATGCCGTCGAGCCGCGGCATGCCGAGGTCGAGCATGATCAGGTCTGGGTGCGTCTGCGCCGCAGCGGCCACGGCGGCGGCCCCGTCGGGAGCGACGACGACCTCGTATCCGTGAGCGGAGAGCGTGATTCGCAATGCCCGCACCATCTGGGGGTCGTCGTCGGCGATGAGGAGCTTCACTCCGTCTCCTCCTGCATGAGATCGGGCTCTGCCGCCAGGGGCAGCGAGATGACCATGGTGAGTCCACCGCCGGGGGTGTCCTCGGGTGTCAGAGTACCGCTCATGCCCTCGGCGAATCCGCGCGACAGGGCGAGGCCGAGGCCGAGGCCGGTCGTGTTGTCGGTGTCGCCGAGGCGCTGGAACGGCTGGAAGATCTGATCGCGCTTCTCAGCGGGCACGCCTTTGCCGCGGTCGATGACGCGGATCTCGGCATGGTCGCCGATGGTGCTCGTCGACACGATCACACGGCTGTCGGCGGGCGAGTGACGGTGCGCGTTCGCGATGACGTTGACGAGCACCCGTTGCAGCAGCACCGGATCGGCCGAGACGGCGGGGAGCCCGGCGTCCAGCGCCAGCTCGACGTCGGAGGGGCCCAGGCCGAGCTCGTCGACGGCGGCGAGCACGGGGCCGGCGACATCGAGCCGCATGGTCGAGACCGCCAGCACTCCGGCCTGCACTCGACTGACATCGAGCAGGTCGGTGACGAGCGACGACAGGGTCGCGAGGCTCTCGTCGGCGGTGGCGAGCAGCTCTTCGCGGTCGGATGCCGACAGCGAGTGCGCCCCGCGGAGTCCGCCGATCGCGGCGACGGCCGAGGCGAGCGGGCGGCGCAGGTCGTGGCTGACGGCCGAGAGCAGGGCGCTTCGCACCTGATCGGTCTCGGACAGGGCGGCGACCTCGCGGGCGGTCGCCCGCAGGTCGGTGTGCTCGATCGCTGCGGCGAGCTGAGCGACGATCGCGTCGAGCAGGCGTCGGGCGGGGGTGTCGAGCGGTTCGCCGTGCAGTTCGAGAACGGCGGGGGCAGGGCCCGAGCCGACGGCGATCGTCGTCGACCGGCCATCGGGAACGGGTTCGCCGTCGCTCGCCAGCACCTCGCCGTCGGCGGCGAGCAGTCGCACCCCGGTGAGTCCGAACGCCTCGCGTGTGCGGCTGACCAGGGCGAGCACGGCATTGTCGCCGCGCAGAACGTTGCCGGCCACGGCCGCGAGAAGCTCGGCCTCGGCGGCTGCTCGCTGGGCGGTGCGGGCGCGCCGGGCAGCCTGGTCGACGATGATGCTCACGAGAATGGCGATCACGACATACAGCGCGAGCGCGAGCACGTGCAGCGGATGCGCGATCGTGATCGTGAAGATCGGCGAGACGAACAGGAAATCCAGCGTGATTCCCGACAGCACCGCCGCGAAGACGGCCGGTCGCAGGCCTCCCACCAGCGCGACGATCACCACGAGCAGTTGGAAGGCCAGCACCTCGACCGTGATCGACTCCGGGCTTCGGAAGGCGAACATCGCCCACGAGAGCAGTGGCCCGAAGACGAGTGCTACCGCGAACCCGAGCAACTGGCGTCGCCAGCCCAGCGCACCGCCGGTGATGCGGGGGAGTGCGACGCGTCCGCCCGCGGCTGCATGGGTGACGATGTGCACGTCGATGTCGCCGGAGCGGCGGATGACTTCGGATCCGATGCCCGGTCCGGTGAGTGCCGCTGCGAGACGACCGCGCCGGCTGACGCCGATCACCAGCTGCGTCGCGTCGGCGCCGTGCGCGAACTCGACGAGGGTCTCGGGGATATCGTCGCCGATGATCTGATGGAAGCTGCCGCCGAGAGACTCGACGAGCGAACGCTGGGCTGCCAGGGCGCCAGGCGTCTCGTCGCGGAGTCCGTCTTGCGCTGCGACATGCACCGCAAGCATCTCGCCACCCGCTGACCGGGCTGCGATCCGGGCACCGCGCCGCAGCAGCGTCTCTCCCTCGGGCCCACCGGTGAGCGCGACGACCACGCGCTCGCGCGCCTGCCACGTGCCCTCGATGCCGTGGTCGGCGCGGTAGCTGCGCAGCGCGCTGTCGACCTCGTCGGCGAGCCACAGCAGTGCGAGCTCGCGGAGCGCCGTGAGGTTGCCGAGGCGGAAGTAGTTCGACAGGGCGGCGTCGATCCGCTCGGCCGGGTACACGAGTCCGGCTGAGAGACGATCGCGCAGCGACTGCGGTGCGAGGTCGACGACCTCGATCTCGTCGGCGGCGCGCACCACGGCATCCGGGATCGTCTCCTGCTGCGCGATGCCGGTGATCTTCTCGACCACGGCGTTCAGCGATTCGATGTGCTGCACGTTGACCGTCGTGACCACGTCTATGCCCGCGTCCAGCAGAACATCGACGTCCTGCCAGCGCTTCGCGTTCTGCGAGCCGGGGGTGTTCGTGTGGGCGAGCTCGTCGACGAGGGCGATCTCGGGGCGGCGCGCGAGCACGGCATCCAGATCCATCTCGCTCAGCGGCACGCCCCGGTGCAGATCGGTGCGGCGAGGCACCTCGGGCATGCCGATGGTCTGCGCTGCCGTCGCTGCGCGCTCATGCGTCTCGACGATCGCGATCACCACGTCGCGGCCCTCGTCGAGCAGCCGGCGACCTTCGACGAGCATCTCGAAGGTCTTGCCGACCCCGGGGGCTGCGCCGAGCAGCACGCGGAGTCGGCCGCGCCGCTGCATCCGCTCTGGCGTCATCAGCCCTCCTGCTCATCGAGCGCGAGATTGAGTTCCGCGACGTTGATGCGTTCTTCGCCGAGGAATCCCAGATCCCGCCCTTGAATCCTAGACTCCACGAGGTCGCGCACCTGCTGCTCGGGCAGGCCGCGCTCGGACGCCACCCGCGGCACCTGCAGCAGGGCGTAGGCGACGCTGATGTGCGGGTCGAGGCCCGAGCCCGAAGCGGTCACAGCATCGGCAGGCACGGCCTCGAGGCTCACACCCTCGCGCTCGGCGATGGCCGCCTGGCGCTCGCCGATCGAAGCGACGAGGTCGGGGTTCTCTGGGCCGAGGTTGCTGCCGCTGGAACCCGCGCCGTCGTAGCCGTCGCCGGCCGCAGAGGGGCGCGACTGGAAGTACTCGGGAAGCGCCTCGCCGTCGGCGTCCGTGAAGGACTGGCCGATCAGCGAGCTGCCCTTGCCGTCGGCCAGCGGAGAGCCGTTCGCCTGGAACGGCAGCAGCAGCTGGCCGATGCCGGTGACGACGAGCGTGTAGCCGACGCCGAGCACGAGGGTGAGCACGAGCATCGCGCGGATCGCGACGCCGGTGGTGCGGGCCACGGTGCGGGAGGAGGACATGAGTTGCCTTTCAGAAGTCGGTCGTTGAGCGAGCGGAGCGAGACGAAACGCGTTCAGAAACCGGGAATGAGGGTGATGACGAGGTCGATCAGCTTGATGCCGATGAACGGTGCGATCACTCCGCCCAGGCCGTAGACCAGCAGGTTGCGCTGCAGGATCTGCGAGGCGCTCGCCGGCCGGTACTTCACCCCTCGGAGCGCGAGCGGGATCAGGAAGACGATCACGATCGCGTTGAAGATGATCGCGCTGGTCACCGCGGATGCCGGCGAGTGCAGCTGCATGATGTTGAGCGCAGCGAGCCCAGGGAAGACACCCATGAACATCGCCGGGATGATGGCGAAGTACTTGGCGATGTCGTTCGCGAGCGAGAACGTCGTGAGTGCTCCGCGCGTGATGAGCAGCTGCTTGCCGATGCGCACGATGTCGATGAGCTTGGTCGGATCCGAGTCGAGATCGACCATGTTGCCGGCCTCCTTCGCGGCCGACGTGCCGGTGTTCATCGCGACGCCGACATCGGCCTGGGCGAGAGCCGGGGCGTCGTTGGTGCCGTCACCGGTCATGGCGACGAGCCGGCCGCCCTCCTGCTCGCGCTTGATCAGCTCGAGCTTCTGCTCGGGGGTCGCCTCGGCGAGGAAGTCGTCGACACCGGCCTCCTTCGCGATCGCGGCGGCGGTCAGCGGGTTGTCGCCCGTGATCATGACCGTGCGGATGCCCATGCTGCGGAGCTCTTCGAACCGCTCCCGCAGGCCGTCCTTCACGATGTCCTTGAGGTGCACGACGCCGAGCACCTGGCCGGAGCCGGCCGCATGCTTCACTGCGACCACCAGTGGGGTGCCGCCGCTCGAGGCGACGCCGTCGACGAGGCCGGTGAGTTCGGCATCCGTGTCGAGCCCGAGCCAGGCGCTGATCGCCGAGCCTGCGCCCTTGCGGATCTGCGTGCCGTCGGCCAGGTCCAGGCCCGACATGCGGGTCTGGGCGGTGAACGGCACGACCACGGCGTCCGCCGGTTCGTCGACCCGGATGCCGCGGCTCAGTGCCAGCTCGACGATCGAGGCGCCCTCGGGGGTCGGGTCGGCGAGCGACGACAGGGCGGCGACGCGCAGCAGCTCGTCGGGGTCGACGCCTCCGAGTCGCAGCACCTCGTGGGCGCGGCGGTTGCCGTAGGTGATGGTGCCGGTCTTGTCGAGCAGCAGGGTCGTGACGTCGCCCGCGGCCTCGACCGCGCGGCCCGACATGGCGAGCACGTTGCGCTGCACGAGGCGGTCCATGCCGGCGATGCCGATGGCCGAGAGCAGGGCGCCGATCGTGGTGGGGATCAGGCACACGAGCAGGGCGATCAGCACCGGGATGCTGACGGGCGACGCCGCATACGAGGCGATCGGGTTGAGCGCGAGCACCACGACGACGAACACGATCGACAGGCTCGCGAGCAGGATGTTCAGCGCGATCTCGTTGGGCGTGCGCTGACGGCTGGCGCCCTCGACGAGCGCGATCATGCGGTCGACGAACGTCTCGCCGGGCTTCGAGGTGATGCGCACGACGATGCGGTCCGACAGCACTCGCGTGCCTCCGGTGACGGCACTGCGGTCACCACCGGATTCGCGGATGACCGGGGCGCTCTCGCCCGTGATCGCCGACTCGTCGACGGTCGCGATGCCGGCGACGATGTCGCCGTCTCCGGGGATCAGCTCGCCGGCCGTGACGATCACGATGTCGTCGCGCTGCAGCTCTGCCGACGAGACGTCGACCGTCTCGGTGCGCTCTGCCGTGGCATCCGCGCCTGCGTCGTAGCGGACGACCTTGCGCGCCATGGTGCTGGTGCGGGTCTTGCGCAGGCTCGCGGCCTGCGCCTTGCCGCGGCCTTCGGCCACCGACTCTGCGACGTTGGCGAACAGCACGGTGAGCCACAGCCAGATCGCGATGCCCCAGGTGAACGGTGCGGGCACCGGCGTTCCACCCGAGTCGGCGGGACCGCCGAGGAAGGGCTCGGCGATCGCGAGCACGGTGGTGAACGCGGCGCCGACCCAGACGAGCAGCATCACGGGGTTGCGCACCAGAGATGCCGGGTTGAGCTTGCGCAGCGCCCCGGGAAGGGCCTGGGTCAGCTGCGCCCAGCCGAACGCGCGCGCGGGGGCCGCGGGGGCGGATGCCGCAGCATCCTGCTGTTCTGGGTCCACGCTCGTTGAGCGAGCGGAGCCTTCCCCGGTCGTTGAGCGAGCGGAGCGAGACGAAACGTGAGATGCCATGTCAGACGAGTCCTTCAGCGAGGGGTCCCAGTGCGAGCACGGGGAAGTAGGTGAGTGCCGTGATGATGACCGTGACGGCGGCCAGGAGGCCGACGAACTGCGGTCGGTGCGTGGGCAGTGTTCCGGTGTTCTCCGGCACACGCTGCTGTGCGGCGAAGGACCCTGCCAGCGCCAGCACGAGCACGATCGGCAGGAACCGGCCGAGCAGCATCGCGATGCCCAGCGCGGTGTTGAACCACGGGGTGTTCGCCGTGAGGCCGGCGAAGGCCGAGCCGTTGTTGTTCGACGCCGAGGTGAAGGCGTAGAGCACCTCGCTCATGCCGTGCACACCGGGGTTCAGGATGCTGGTCGCCTCGACGTCCGCGCGGATGCCGGGGATCGCGAAGCTCAGGGCAGTGCCGATCAGCACGAGGGTGGGCGTCACGAGGATGTAGAGGCTCGCGAGCTTGATCTCCTTCGGGCCGATGCGCTTGCCGAGGTACTCGGGGGTGCGGCCGACGAGCAGTCCTCCCACGAACACCGCGATGATCGCGAGCACGAGCATGCCGTAGAGACCCGAGCCGACGCCGCCGGGGGCGACTTCGCCGAGCATCATGTTGAGCATCGGCATCATGCCGCCGAGCGCCGTGTACGAGTCGTGCATCGAGTTGACCGCGCCGGTCGACGTCAGAGTGCTGGCGCTGCCGAACAGCGTGGATCCGAGGATGCCGAAGCGCACCTCCTTGCCCTCCATGGCGGCACCCGCGAGTTCGGGGGCCGAGCCACGGCCGGCGAGTTCGAGGGCCGAGAGCGCAAACGTCGAGACCAGGAAGATCGTGCCCATCACTGCCGCGATCGCGTAGCCCTGGCGGTTGTCGCCGATCATGCGCCCGAACGTGCGGGGGAGTGCGAACGGGATCACGAGGATCAGCAGGATCTGCAGCAGGTTGGTCCATCCGGTCGGGTTCTCGAACGGATGCGCGGAGTTGGCGTTGAAGAATCCGCCGCCGTTCGTGCCGAGCAGCTTGATGGCCTCCTGCGAGGCGACGGGTCCGCCGGGGATCGTCTGCGTGCCGCCCGAGACGGTGGTCACATCGGTGAAGCCGGCGAAGTTCTGCACCACGCCGCCCGCGATCAGAGCGATGGCGCCGACCAGTGCGATCGGCAGCAGGATGCGTCCGAGCCCGCGGATCAGGTCAACCCAGAAGTTGCCGATCGTGGTCGATCCGCGGCGGGAGAGGCCGCGGATCAGCGCGACCGCGACGGCCAGCCCGACGGCTGCCGAGACGAAGTTCTGCACAGTGAGGCCGGCGAGCTGCACGGTGTAACCCATGGTCTGCTCGGGCGAGTACGACTGCCAGTTCGTGTTCGCGACGAACGACGCGGCGGTGTTGAACGCGAGACCTTCGGGCACCGCGGGGAGTCCGAGCGACTCGGGCAGGAAGCCCTGCAGCCGCTGCAGGCCGTACACCAGCAGCAGGCCGACGACCGAGAACACGAGCACGCTGCGGGCGTACGCACGCCAGGTCTGCTCGGATGCCGGGTCTACGCCGATCAGGCGGTAGATGCCCCTCTCGGCCTTCAGATCACGCGGGGTGCTGAAGACGTGAGCCAGGTAGTCGCCGACGGGGCGGTAGAGCAGCACGAGGGCGACGATGAGGACGGCAGCCTGGAGGATGCCGAACCAGAGGTCGGCGCCCACCGACGAACCGGCGCCCATCAGAACTTCTCCGGGGCGACGAGAGCCACCACGAGGTAGACGACGGCGGCCACGGCGAGGGCGGTGGCGATGATCTCGAAGACGATCACAGTCGCTCCACCCCCTTCGCGACCAGGGAGACGAGGGCGAACAGCGCGAGAGTCAGCGCGATGTAGATGATGTCGAGCACGAGACTCGATACAACTCCCGTGCAGACCGGAATATGACGATCCTCACGCTTTGCCTACGGGGGTGTGCGCGATGCATGCGGGATGCTCA
Source organism: Microbacterium sp. Leaf320 (assembly GCF_001423485.1). Lineage (GTDB taxonomy): Bacteria > Actinomycetota > Actinomycetes > Actinomycetales > Microbacteriaceae > Microbacterium. Next base: position 178,860 of record NZ_LMOD01000002.1, on the reverse strand, counting down.
CATCTCGGACTCGTGCGAACTTTCTCGCGCCTCGTTGTCGCATCCGGGTCTCGGCGTTCGTGGTGAAGGTGGAGGCGACCGATACGCGGTCTCCCCACGACACGAGAGACGCGGTGGCGGCTGTGTACAACGACCCGATGGTGGCGAACCTGGTCTACCGGCTCGAGGCGGAGGAAGCCGAGGAGCAGATCATGCGACGTCGGGCGGCGCTCGAGCATCCGAGCCTGATCCGGCGTCCTTCCCTCCGTGAGCGCGCTCGCCGCCTCTGGGCACGTATCTCTTCCGGCGGAAGCGGGGAACCGGGATGATCGTCGGGAGGGCAGGCTCGACGCAGAGCCTGCTCGATCGTGCGGACGGAGAGAGTCTGAGTGATGCAGCGCCGGAATCGAATCGAGGAGCCTCGGTGAACGCCGACGTCGCGTCGCGCGTCACGCAGGTGTACCGAGACGAGTGGGCGCGAATCGTCGGCGGTCTCACCCGGAGATGCGGGGATCTCGACCTCGCCGAGGAGATGGCGGCTGAGGCCTTCGCCTCAGCGTCTGAGCTCTGGCCGGGAGAGGGTGTGCCACCCAACCCCGCCGGCTGGATCACCACCACGGCCTATCGCAAGGCCATCGATCGGCTCCGCCGGGAGTCGTTCCGTGACGCCAAGCAGCGGGAGGCTCTGATGCTGCAGGATCCCGAACCACCGGAGCCCACAGGAGTCATCGACGACGATCGCCTGCGCCTTCTCTTCACCTGCTGCCACCCGGCGCTCTCGCTCGAGGCGCGTGTCGCCCTGACTCTGCGAATCGTCGGTGGTCTCACGGTCGAAGAGATCGCGCGGGCGTTCCTCATCCCGGAGTCCACGGTGCGGCAGCGCATCACCCGGGCCAAGGCGAAGATCAAGACCGAACGGATCCCGTATCGGATGCCCGCGCCCGACGATCTTCCGGTCCGGATCGACGGGGTGCTCGCGGTGCTCTACCTGATCTTCAACGAGGGGTATCTCGCGTCCGGGGCCGGTGTGCCCGCGCTGCGTCGGGAGCTGACCGGCGAGGCCATCAGGCTCACCGGCCTCCTCCGCGAGCTGCTGCCCGACGACGCGGAGGTCGAGGGTCTGCTGGCACTGATGCTGCTCAGCGAGGCGCGTGCCGCAGCGAGAGTCACCGCCGAGGGCGAGCTGGTGCGGCTGGACGCGCAGGACCGCGCGACCTGGAACCCCGAGCTCATCGAGGACGGGCTCGCGCTTCTCGCCGGGCCGTTCCCTGCAGCGTGCGGTCGACATCGGCTGCTGGCCGACATCAACGCTGTGCACGTGCGAGCGAACGATGCCGCCGACACCGATTGGGCGCGCATCGTCGAACTCTACGAGCAGCTCGAGCGGATCGACCCCAGCCCGGTCGTCGTCCTCAGCAAGGCGGTCGCGCTCGCAGAGCGGGACTCGCCCGAGGAGGCGCTGCCGCTCGTCGAGCAGCTGGACGACGCGCTCGACCACTTCCACGGGTTCCACGTGACGCGCGCTGAACTGCTGCGAGCCGCGGGCCGCGAGGCAGAGGCACGCGACGCGTATGCGCGCGCGATCGCGCTGGCCGACAACACTGCCGAGATCATCCACCTGACCCGGCGCCGCGACGAGCTCGCGACGCCTCCCGCACCCGGAACGCCCGGGACCGCATCGAACGGAGAGAGCAGATGAGCAACAAGTACCTCGTGATCCACATGACCGATCCGACCGGCGGCACGATGCCGCAGGGAGAGGATCAGCGCCTGCTCGAAGACTGGGCCGAAGAGGGCAGGGCTGACGGCAGCCTGGGCGAGGGCGCACCCGTCGCCGGGCCCGAGGAGGCGAAGTCGGTCGCCGTGCGAGACGGCAAGGTGCTCGTCACCGACGGCCCGTTCCCCGAGTTCAAGGAGTGGTTCGCGGGCTACGACCTCCTCACCGCAGAGTCGATAGAAGAAGCAGCGACGTTCATGGCGAAGCATCCGACCGCCGTCATGGGCCGGGTCTACATCCTGCCCGTGGTGAAGCTCCCCTGGGATGAGGACTGAACGTCACACACCGACCGGATCTACACTCAGCGAGTGAGTGCGACGCGACGGCGGCTGAGTGCAGGGACGATCATCGTCCTGGTGCTCATCGCCGTCGCCGTCGTCTGCATCGTCTCCGGCATCCTTCCGCGTGCGGATGCCGGGGCGCTCGGCGCCCGCATCGCGCCGGTACTCGGGTTCGTCGTGGCGATCACGATCGTCGCCGAACTGGCGCGCGACGCGGCCGTGTTCGACGTGGTCGCCCAGCGCCTCGCGCGCTGGGGGCATGGTCGCGTCATCCTGCTGTGGGTGTCGGTGGTGGTGCTCGCGGTGATCAGCACCGTGTTCCTCTCGCTCGACACCACGGCGGTGATCGTCACGCCGGTCGTCGTCGTGCTCGCGCAGAGCGTCGGCATCCCACCCCTGCCCTTCGCGCTGGTGACCGTGTGGCTCGCGAACACGGCGTCCCTCGCCCTCCCGGTCTCGAATCTCACGAACCTGCTGGCCGCGCGCGCGATCGGCGACGACCCGCTCTCGTTCCTGGCGCTCAGCTGGGCGCCGACGCTCGTCGGCGTCCTGATCCCCGTACTGATCCTCACCCTGCGCCATCGGCGCACGCTCTTCGGTGGATACCGGGTGCCGTCAGGCGGACAGCCGTCTGATCCGCTGCTGTTCTGGGGAGCCGCGGCGACACTCGTGCTGCTGATGCCGCTGCTCGCACTGACCCATGACGTCTGGATCCCCGCGACCGTCGCCGCGGTGATCCTCATCGTTCTCTTCGGCATCCGGCGTCGACACGTACTGCGACTGTCGCTCGTGCCGTGGCAGGCGATCGGCCTCGCGGCGGCACTGTTCGTCGTGGTCGAGACGGCGCATGCGAACGGCATCCTCGACTTCCTGTCGGTCCTCGCGACCAGCGGACACGCACCCGCCGAGCTGCTGCGTCTCTCGGCCGCGGGCGCGCTCGCCGCGAACGGCGTGAACAACCTGCCGGCCTACCTGATCCTCGAACCCGCCGCCGGTGACCCGGTCGCGCTCATGGCACTGCTGATCGGCGTGAACCTCGGCCCGCTCATCACGCCCTGGGCATCTCTCGCGACCCTGCTCTGGCATCACCGGGTGGTGTCGCTCGGCGTCGAGATCCGCTGGGGAAGCCTCATGCTCTGGGGTGCGATCGTGGCCGTGCCGACCGTGCTCGTCGCGACGCTCGTCCTCGCGCTCGTCTCGGGCTGAGAAGTCGCCTCCGAGAAACGGCATGCTGTAATGCTGTAAAACAGCTTCCCTGTGTCTCTGCATCGCAGTACACTCGACACATGTCCACCGCAGAGTTCCATGGATACGTCGGAGTGCAGAGCCGCGGCCTCATCGCCCTCCCTGCGAGCGTGCGTGAACGCCTACGTCTGAACGAGCCCGGAACTCAGCTCGAAGTGACCGAGCGCGCTGATGGGGTCGTGGAGCTGCGGGCCGCTGTGCCCGTGCCCGCAGAGCAAGCGTGGTTCTGGACCGAGAGATGGCAGCAGCGAGAGCGCGAGGTCGATGCGCACGTGGCGGCCGGGCGCGTGTCGACGTTCGACAGCGGAGAGGCCTTCCTCGAGAGCCTCGAAGCCCTCGAGTCCGAGCAGTGAAGTTCGAGACGACCCCGAGCTTCGACACCGATGTCCGCAGACTGAAGTCTTCTCATCTCGCTGAGTTCCGGAAGATCCTGCGCGAGAAGTTCATCCCGGCCTGCGATGCCTTTGCGAAAGATCCGTCCACGCCCTGGCCTGCGTCACTCAGGATCAAGTCCATGCGCGCTGCGCCAGGCATCTTCGAGATGACCTGGTCGTTCTCCTCGCCCGACGGTCGAGCCACGTTCGAGATCGTGACTGTCGACGATGAACCCCGGATCCGGTGGCGTCGCGTCGGAGACCACGACGTGTTCAGGAGTCCGTGACCGCCCACTCCTCCGCGAGGATGCCGTAGTTCATGCCGTCGAGCCACTCGCCCGAGCGGTGCAGCGCGGTCTTGCGGCTGAACTCCTCGCGGCGCATCCCGAGGCGTTCCATCAGGCGCCACGACGGCTCGTTGTCGGCGAAGCATCCGGCGTGCACCCGGCGCAGCCCCAGCGGGCCGAAGCAGACGCCGATCACCGCGCGGATCGCCTCGGTCGCATAGCCGCGTCCGGTGTACCCGGGATCGAGCACCCAGCCGAGCTCCGCCTCGACGCCCTTCGCCTGATCGGCGACCTCGAGCTGACCCCACCCGTCGCCGATTCTGATCATGATGTCGCCGATCGGGGTCGCCTCACCGTTCTCCGAGACCAGCTCGACGATGTACATCGAGGCGAGCCGCTCGGGGTCGAGGTACCGCTCGCGGAACGCCTCGATCGTGTCGGGCGCGAGCCCCAGCCAGCGGTTCACATCGGGCAGCTGCCGCCACGCCCACATCGCATCGATGTCGGGTGCGGTCATCGGCCGGATCTGCAGGCGCTCGGTGCGGACGGGCCAGACATCGGCGTGCGGCGTAGCGGTCATCGCCCCAGCCTATTGAGGCGGCTGCGCGGCCAGCATCCGCCTCCTGCCCGCTCCGGTCACACTTTGTGCCGCCGAGATCGCTCGCGGGCGGCACGAACTGCGACCGGAGGGTGCAAGGAATCACACGCGCCGCATCTCGGCCGCCAGTGCGGCATTCGTCTCGTCGAATCGTCCGGTGATTTTCTCACGCACCTCAGGGGACTTGTTCTGGCTGAGCTTGGCGCGTGCATCGAAGCGTTCGACGCGCATCCTGAGGCCGACGGTGCCTTTCGCTGCGCGACGCGTGCCGGCCTCATCCTCCGACAGGCTGCGCCCGTGCGGGGTTCCGCTCTCGAAGTGGTCGGTCAATTGCGAGAGCATGGCGTAGTTCTCCTCCTCGCTGAGGAGTTCGGGTGTGCCGTAGAGGTGGGCGGTGATGTGATTCCACGTCGGCACGAGGTCGCCTGGGGCATAGAGACTCGGCGACACGTAGTCGTGCGGCCCCTGGATGATCACGAGCACTTCGTGGTCGCCCAGCTCGTGCAGCCGCTCGTCGGGGCGGCCGAAGTGACTGGCGATCACGATCTCCGCGCCATCCTCGATCAGCAGGACGGGGTAGTGCGAGGCGACCAGTCCCGTGCTCGCAGGTGACACGAAGGTGGCCCAGGGGTTTCCGCGGATGAGGCGCTTCACCTCGAGCGGGTCGGTCATCAGGTAACGGGGTGTGTGGCGCATCATGGCTCCTCGTGTCGCGGGTGGGTGGTGGGTCGGGAATGACTCAGACGGGTGCGCACCGCGAGCGCGGCGCACAGGATGACGGCTATACCACCCAGTGCGGTGGGCCATCCGATCTGCTCGTGAAGAAGCAGCGCAGCCCAGGCGATGCCCATCACGGGTTGAACCAGCTGGATCTGGCTGACGTGGGCCATGGGCCCGATCGCGAGCCCGCGATACCAGGCGAAGAATCCGAGGAACATGCTGACCACGGCGAGGTAGGCGAAGGCGAGCCACTGCACCGGCGAGGCGGTCGGCGGGTCGGCGACCGCCGAGGCCAGAGTCAGCACGAGCATCAGCGGCGCCGCGAGCACGAGCGCCCACGACACGGTCTGCCATGAGCCGATCTCCCGCGCGAGCAGCCCGCCCTCGGCGTAGCCGATGGCTGCCGCGAACACTGCCCCGAACAGCAGCAGATCGGCCCGGTGGAGTTCGCCGAGACCGCCGTTCTGCATCGACGCGAAGACGACAGCCGCAGCGGCACCCAGGGCGGCGAACCACCAGAACGCCCGTCCGGGGCGCTCGCGAGTGCGCAGCACCACCATCACGGCGGTCGCTGCCGGCAGCAGGCCGATCACCACGGCGCCGTGGCTCGCGGGCGCAGCGGTCATGGCGAAAGACGTCAGCAGGGGGAATCCCGCGACCACGCCGCCGGCGACGATCGCGAGCCGCCACCACTGCGCCCTGGTGGGCGGATGCTGACGCGTCGCCGCCAACGCCAGGGCGGCGAGTGCGGCGGCGACGACCGCGCGGCCGGACCCGATGAAAAGCGGTGAGAGGCCGCCGACAGCGATGCGGGTGAACGGGAGCGTGAAGGAGAAGGCTGCGACGCCGAGGAGACCCCACCAGAGTCCGGCGCGTGAAGATAGCGGTGCCGGAACGTGGGCGATAACGCTACTCTGTTCTTTCATGAGTCAGGATAGCAGTGACCGGATCGTGGCCGGTCTCCGTCGGTGGATCGCTTCGGCCCCGCCAGGCGCTCGCGTGCCGTCGAATCGAGCCCTCGTCGCCGAGTACGGTGCGAGCCCGGTCACGGTCCAGAAGGCCATGGCGCGCCTGGCGCGACTGGGGCTGGTCGAATCGAGACCGGGGGCGGGCACGTTCGTGCGGGCGCAGCGCCCGCCCCGTGCCGCGGACTACGGCTGGCAGACTTCCGCGCTCGGCGCTCCGCCCGTCCGACTCGCCGGCCTCACCTCGACGCAGCGCACCGTCGCCCCCGATGCGATCGGCATGCACTCGGGGTACCCCGCCGTCGATCTGCTTCCCGAACGGCTCGTTCGCCAGGCGATCACGCGCGCGGCGCGCACCTCCTCGGCGCTCACCCGCTCCCCGGCCGCCGGGCTGCCGGAACTCCAGGCATGGTTCGCCGCCGAGCTCGCAGCATCCGCACCGGCTGACGTCACGCCGGCATCCGCCAGAGACGCTCTCGTGATCGCGGGCAGCCAGAGCGGGCTGAGCTCGATCTTCCGCGCCGCCGTCGGGGCAGGCCAGCCGCTGCTGATCGAGTCGCCCACCTACTGGGGTGCGCTGCTCGCCGCTGAGCAGGCAGGGGTCGTCCTGGTGCCTATCCCTTCGGGCCCGCACGGCCCCGACCCGGATGCCGTCGATCGAGCGTTCGTCGAGACCGGAGCTCGCGCGTTCTATGCACAGCCCACGTTCGCGAACCCGTCCGGTGCCAGGTGGCCCGCGTCGACGGGCCTCGCCGTTCTCGAGAGCGTGCGGCGACACGGTGCCTTCCTCATCGAAGACGACTGGGCGCACGACCTGGCGATCGACGGCGATCCCTCGCCGATCGCCGCGCTCGATGACGACGGCCATGTCATCTATCTCCGCTCGCTGACCAAGAGCGTGTCACCGGCGCTGCGAATCGCAGCAGTGATCGCCCGCGGCCCGGCGCGCGAACGCATCCTCGCCGACCGCGCCGCCGAGTCGATGTACGTGAGCGGGGTGCTGCAGGCCGCAGCGCTCGACGTCGTGACTCAGCCCGCATGGAGAAGTCACCTCCGCGGCTTCCGGGAACAGCTGAGAGCGCGACGGGATCTGCTGCTCTCGAGCCTCGCCGAGCGTGCTCCGGCCGCGACTGTCGAGACCGTTCCCGCCGGTGGCCTCAACCTGTGGGCACGGCTTCCGGAGGGCACTGACGTCGTGTCCGTCGTCGGCGGCTGCGAGGCCCGCGGCCTCATCATCTCTCCCGGATCCGAGTGGTTCCCCGCCGAGCCCTCAGGCGCCTATGTGCGCCTCAACTATGCCCACGCCGACCCGTCGCGATTCACCGAGGCGGCCGAGATCCTCGGGGATGTTCTCGCCGCATCCTGATCGGCTCAGCTCTCGGGCGGTCCCTCTGGTCGGTGTGCACGTCGACCGTTCACCACGACCGGGCGGCCAGCGCGCTCCTGGCCGGGCAGGGGCCGCGAACGCCGACCGTAGATGAGCTCCGACGAGTCGAGCAGCCACGGTACGAGAGTGATCGACACCCCGTGCACGAGCATCAGCTGGTTCGCGAGGCGACGCGAGCGACGGTTGTGCAGGAAGGTCTCCCACCAGTGCCCCACGATGTATTGCGGCAGGTAGACGGTGACGACCGATGAGCCGTGCTTCTCGCGGTACTGCTTGATGAACTGCGACACCGGCTGAGCGAACGACCGGTACGGAGACTCGACGATCACGAGCGGGATCGGCACGAGGTGGTCGGCCCAGTCCTTCTGCAGCTGGGTGGCATCGTCGGATGCGACGGCGACGTGCACCGCGAGCGTCTTGCCGTGCTTCGCGGCGATCGCGTAGTCGATCGCCTTGATGACCGGCTTCTGCAGTCGGTTGACGAGCACGATCGCGAGGTCGCCGGTGGCGCCGAACCTGGTGGTGTCATCGATCGCGATCTCGTGCTCCACGTCGCGGTAGTACCGCTTGACGCCCATCATCAGGAAGGCGAGCACGGGGATCGCGAAGAACACCAGGTACGCGCCGTGGGTGAACTTGGTGATCGTCACGATCAGCAGCACCGTGACGGTCATCGCCGCCCCGACCGAGTTGATGACCAGACCCATCTTCGCCGAGCGGCGATCGGATGCCGAGGCGCCGTCGGTGCCCGATCCCGAGGTCGTGCCGACCGGGCCGCGGAGCAGGCGCCGCCAGTGCCGCACCATGCCGATCTGCCCCAGTGAGAACGACACGAAGACGCCGATGATGTACAGCTGGATCAGCGTCGTGAGCTTCGCCTGGAAGATCACCAGCACGGCGATCGCGGCGATGCCGAGCACGATCATGCCGTTCGAGAACACCAGGCGGTCGCCGCGGGTGTTCAGCGACTTCGGTGCGTAGCCGTCGCGAGCGAGCACAGACCCGAGCAGCGGGAATCCGTTGAAGGCGGTGTTCGCCGCGAGCAGCAGCACGCACGCGGTCGCCGCCTGGATGATGAAGAACAGGATGCTGCCGCCGCCGAACGTCGCCGAGGCGATCTGCGCCATCAGGCTCGGCTGCGGGTTGGAGCAGTCGAAGCCGATCAGGTCGCACGGGTTCTCGGCGTAGTGCACGCCGGTGATCAGGGCGAGTGCCGTGAGGCCGGCGAACAGGCAGGCCGCGATCGAGCCCATCAGTACGAGGGTGGTCTGGGCGTTGCGGACCTTGGGCGTGCGGAAGGCGGGCACGCCGTTCGACACGGCCTCGACGCCGGTGAGGGCGGAGCATCCGCTCGAGAAGGCGCGGAGGATCAGAAGGATCACGGCGGCCTGGCCGAGATCTTCGGAGTGCACTGCGAACTCGGCGCTCGACGCCACCGGGGCATCGCCGAGGAACGTGCGGAACAGTCCGGTCACGATCATGAAGCCGACCGAGGCGATGAAGACGTAGGTGGGGATCGCGAAGACGAGCGAGGCCTCGCGCACGCCGCGCAGGTTCACGATGATGATGAGGATCACGAAGCCGACAGCCAGCTCGACGCGCAGCGGATCGAGGCCCGGGACCGCCGAGATGATGTTGTCGACACCGGATGCCACCGACACGGCGACCGTCAGTACGTAGTCGACGAGCAGGGCCGCAGCCACGATGACGCCGGGGATCTCGCCGAGGTTCTTCGACGCGACCTCGTAGTCGCCGCCGCCCGACGGATAGGCCTTGATGAGCTGGCGGTAGCTGAGCACCACGACGATCAGCAGCACGACGACCGCGACGGCCACGAGCGGGGTGAACGACAGGAACGTCAGACCGCCGATCAGCAGGATCATCACGAGCTCCTGCGGCGCGTAGGCGACAGAGCTCAGTGCGTCCGACGCGAAGATCGGCAGTGCCATCTTCTTCGGGAGCAGCTGGTCGTCGACCTGCGCACTCGTCAGCGGGTCGCCGATGAGGATGCGCTTGGCGCGAGGAGGGGCGTCCGTGTTGTCGCGGGTTTCATCTGACACGTCGGGCGACACTACGCCCGCGAACGCCTTCCTCACGCGTTCCTCACGGAATCCCTACGGGGCGTATGCGCTGTCCTCACGCAATCCTTACGGCCTCGGCCGGTCTCCGTCAGCCCTCGTGCGGACGCGGCATGTACCACTCGGTGAACTCGGTCGCCCGCCCCTCATCATCCAGGCGCACGATCCAGAGGTTGAGGTAGTCGCGTTCGGAGGGATACTTCGTCCGCCCCTCGATCGCCACGAAACCGGCATCCTCCCGGACGATCCACCACTCGAAGGACCACGTATCCGGGTCGTCGAGATCCTCCAGCCAGCCGGCCACGATGTCGGCTCGACCGACGCGAGGCTCGGAATCGGGGCTCGTCAGGTACTTCGCATCGTCACTGAAGAGTGCCGCGATCTGCTGAGGATCGTTCGACTTCCAGGCTTCGACGTATGCCTCGGTCCACTTCTCTCCTGCGCTGGTCATGTCCTCCGTTCTAGACCTGGGCTCCGACATGGTCAACGGGGGTGCGACTCGATTTCTCATCGGCGATCCACAGCCGCTTCCGATCACGGACGCGTAACGTCGGATGCATGACGTCCCTCCAGGTCACCGACGACGCCATCCAGCAGACTCGGGAACTCCGCGATGAGTTCCAGCGCTTCCTGCGCGAATACGAGTTCGGGATGCGGGAGGTCGAGACGAAGATCTCGATCCTTCGTGACGAGTTCACCCACCACCACGCGTACAACCCGATCGAGCACGTCAAGAGCCGGCTGAAGACTCCAGACAGCATCGTCGAGAAGATCGCCCGCAAGGGCATCGCCGAGCCGGACTTCGAGCGCATCCGCGCCGAGATCACCGACATCGCCGGCGTGCGCGTGACCTGCAGCTTCGTCGCCGACGTCTACCGTCTGTTCGATCTGCTCACCGCGCAGGACGACGTGACCGTGGTCACCGTCAAGGACTACATCGCGACCCCGAAGGACAACGGCTACAAGAGCCTGCACGCCATCATCGAGGTGCCGGTGTTCTTGTCGACCGGTGCCCTGTCGGTGCCGGTCGAGGTGCAGTTCCGCACCATCGCGATGGACTTCTGGGCCAGCCTCGAGCACAAGATCTACTACAAGTTCTCGAACCAGGTGCCCTCGCACCTCGTCGAGAGCCTGACCGATGCCGCCGAGGCCGCAGCCGAGCTCGACAGCCGCATGGAGCGCCTGCACCGCGAGGCCCACGGTGTGCCCCAGCGCCAGCTCGCCCCGCCGCCGCCCCCGCACGTCGTGCAGGTCTGACGCGCCACCCGGCGCGGTGTTGCGCGGGGACGCGTGACCCTGGAGCATAGGCAGGTGGTGAAGACGCAGCAGCCCCCGGTCTCGGACAACGAGCGCACCCTCGTCGAACTCCCCGGGATCGACCGAGGCCGCCAGCTGTGCGAGTGCGACCACGGCGACGACGAGGCGTATGCCGCCTGTGGCCGCAAGGCCAAGTGGCGTGTGTCGGTCGACTGCGTGTGCGGCGAGAACCACCCGCGGCGCGTCGAGATCCTCTGCTCGAGGTGCCTGCGCACGTTGCGCGAACTGCAGGACCGCGACACCATCACCGCGCGCCGCCTCTGATCGCTGCGACTCTGATCGCCGCGCGGTGATCGCGCCGCATCCGATGCCGCGACCATCCGTTCGCGCGTCTGCTCCGAACAACCCGAGACCACACCGTCCTCGGTGCGAAGGAGCAGACCATGGCACAGCGCAGCACCGCAGAAGAGCGCGGCACGGGCACACGGCAGAGCAGGGGCAGGAGGTTCTTCTTCTGGGCGGCCCTCTCGGGCGTCATCAGCGGGCTCGTCTTCCTTGCGACCGCCGAGCTGTTCGCGCTGATCTTCGCGCGCTCGGCCAGCCCCATCCTCGCCGTCGGCGGATTCGTGATCGACATCGTGCCCCAGCCGTTCAAGGAGTTCGCGATCGCGACTTTCGGTGAGTACGACAAGATCGCCCTGCTGGTCGGTCTCGGTCTCGCGGTGGTCATCGCGTCGGCGATCGCCGGCATCCTGCAGCTGCTCCGTCCCCCGCTCGGCGTCATCGCCCTGGTGGTCGCGGGCGCGCTCTCCACCGCGGCGATCGTGACCAGAGCCGGTGTCACGCCGCTCGCCTTCCTGCCTCCCGTGCTCGGAACCATCGTCGGGTCCGTCATCCTCGTGTTGCTCACCCGTCGCCTTGTGGCGTGGAGGGCATCCGCGGTTCCCGCCGCGATGGTCGACCGCAAGGGCGAGACCGCCGAGATCGCGGATGCCGAGGCCGACACCGTCGACGGGAAGCCCGCGAAGGCGCTGGGTCGTCGACAGTTCTTCATCCTCGCCGGCATCGCCAGCGTCGCCGCGGTCGTGGTGGGCATCGCCTCGCGCACCGTGAGCATGACGGTCGCATCGGTCGCGTCGATCCGTGACGCCCTCAAGCTCCCGTCGCCGAAGTCGACGGTGACCGTCCCGAAGGGGGCCGAGCTCGACATCCCGGGCCTCACCAAGCTCATCACGCCGAACAAGGACTTCTACCGCGTCGACACCGCACTGACCGTGCCGACGATCGACCCCAGCACGTGGCGTCTCGTGATCGACGGCATGGTCGATCAGCGCGTCGAGATGAGCTTCCAGGACATCCTCGACATGGGCCTCGACGAGTACGCGGTCACGCTCACGTGCGTCTCGAACGAGGTCGGCGGCGGTCTTGTCGGCAACGCCGTGTGGCTGGGCGTTCCGCTGCGCGATGTGCTGAAGAAGGCCGGAGTGAAGTCCGGTGCCGACATGGTGCTGTCGAAGAGCGTCGACGGCTACACCGCCAGCACGCCGCTGTCGGCGCTGACCGATGACAACCTCGACGCGATCCTCGCCGTGGGCATGAACGGCGAGCCGCTGCCCCTCGAGCACGGCTTCCCGGTGCGCATGGTGGTGCCGGGGCTCTACGGCTACGTCTCGGCGACCAAGTGGCTCACCGAGCTCAAGGTCACCACGTTCGACAAGGACGAGGCCTACTGGACTCCGCGCGGATACAGCGCAGAGGCTCCGATCAAGTTCGCGTCGCGCGTCGACACCCCCAAGGTCGGACAGGCTGTCGATGCCGGTCGCATCCCGATCGCCGGTGTCGCGTGGGCGCAGACGGTGGGAATCGAGCGCGTCGAGGTGCGCATCGACGAGGGTGACTGGATGCCGGCGACGCTCTCGGCCCCGATCAACGAGAACACCTGGGTGCAGTGGTTCATGGAGTGGGATGCCACACCGGGAACGCACTACGTGGCCGTGCGCGCGATCAACAAGAACGGCGACATGCAGATCGAGGAGCGCGCGCCGATCGCACCGAACGGATCGTCGGGCTGGCAGCGTTCGCTCATCCGCGTCTCGTGATGCCTGTGCGTCGCTGCGGGGCACCACCTAGGGTGGAGCCATGACGTCGCTCCCCGCCTGCGTGATCACCGTCTCGGACCGCTCGTTCGCCGGGGAACGCGAAGACAGGGGCGGGCCGATCGCGGTCGGTCTGCTGCGGGAAGCCGGGTGGCATTGTCCTGATGCCGAGGTCATCCCCGACGGGGCGGCCTCCGTCGCCGATGCACTGCGCCGAGCGGTCGCGCGCGGTGTGCGGCTGATCGTGACGACGGGCGGCACAGGAGTCAGCCCCCGAGATGAGACCCCCGAGGGCACCCGTCAGGTGATCACCCGCGAGGTGCCGGGAATCGCCGAGGAGCTGCGTCGCAGCGGCCTCTCCGACACCCCGCTGTCGGTGCTCTCCCGCGGACTCGCCGGTGTCGTCGACCCGGCCGGAGCGCTCGTCGTGAACCTGCCGGGATCCACGCGTGCCGTGGCATCCGGAGTCCCCGTGGTGCTGACTGTCGCGAGACACGTGGTCGACCAGGTCGAGGGCGGTGACCACGCATGAACGAGGTGCGGATCGCCGCGATCTCCGACCGGCGTCTCGACGTCGACGCTCATCTCACCGCCGTCGAGGACCCTGCGCTGGGCGGCGTGACGACCTTCATCGGCCGGGTGCGCGACAACGACCCCGATGCCGAGACGCCTGTCGTCGGGCTCGAGTACAGCTCGCACCCCGACGCCGAGGCCACGCTGCGGCGAATCGCGGAGGAGGCGGCAGCGGATGCCGTCGGCGACGCCCGCGTGGCGGTCGCAGTGACCCATCGCATCGGACGGCTCGACGTGGGCGATGCGGCCGTCGTGATCGCGGTCGCCGCCGAGCATCGCGCCGAGGCCTTCGAGGTGTGCCGCGCGATCATCGAGGACATCAAGACCTCGCTGCCCGTGTGGAAGCGTCAGGTCGAGTCCGACGGATCGACGTCGTGGAAGGGCATCGGCGGCTGAGCCGACCTGCGGCCTAGCCTCCGGCGAACGGCGGGAGTACGTCGATCAGCTGAGCACCGTCGAGCGATCGGTCGTCGTCGCTGCGGACGCCGTCGACCATGACCGCGCAGCGCGGCAGGATGTCGGCGAGTGCCGGGTGCTCGGCCACGACCGCCGCGCGGAGCTGCTCGAGCGAACCTTCGCCGCGTTCCTCGGAGTCGGTGCCCGCAGCCTCTGCGGCGGCCGCGAAGTAGCGCACGCGGACGGTCGTCGTCAGCGGCGCGGTCATCGGATCTCGCCTTCGCGCACCCAATCGCCCGAGCGTCCGCCCGACTTCGCGACGATGCGCACGTCTTCGATGACGACCGAGCGGTCGAGTCCCTTGATCATGTCGACGATCGCGAGAGCGCTCACCGAGACGGCCGTCAGAGCTTCCATCTCGACGCCGGTGCGGTCGGCGGTGCCGACGGTCGCCTCGACGTGCACGCCGTCGTCGACGATGTCGAGCTCGACGTTCGCGCGGTGCACGCCGATCACGTGGGCGAGGGGCAGCAGGGCAGGAGTCGACTTCGCGGCCTGGATGCCGGCGATGCGGGCGACCGCGAGCACGTCGCCCTTGGGGGCGGTGCCGTCGCGCAGCGCCGCGATGACCTCGGGGCTGCAGCGCACGAAGCCGCGGGCGGTGGCTGTGCGGACGGTCGGCTGCTTGGCGGTCACATCGACCATGTGCGCATGACCGGCCGAGTCGAGGTGCGTGAAACTCATTCGACCAGCATGACATCGATCGCGTCGCCCACGGCGACGGCCTCGACCTCGGCGGGCACGATCGCGAACGCGCGTGCCCGGGCGAGGCCGCCGGCCAGGTGCGACCCGGATCCTCCGGCGGTCGCGGGGCGAACCGTCCGGTTCGCGAGGTCTACGACGGCGGGGAGGTACTGGCGGCGCCCGGGCGGGGGGGTCCACGCGGCATCCGCCGTGAAGGATGCGCGAGCGCGATGGATCTCGGAGCGACCCTGCAGCGCGAGCAGCGCTGGCCGCACGAAGACCTCGAACGAGACCGCGACGCTGACCGGGTTGCCGGGCAGCCCGAACACGAGCGTGCCGGAGTCGAGCGCGCCGAAAGCCTGCGGTTTGCCCGGTTGCATCGCGACGCTCGCGAATTCGACGGCACCCTGTCCGTCGAAGGCGCCGCGCACCGGCTCGTAGGCTCCGGCGCTGACGCCGCCCGTGAACACGATCACGTCGGCACCGCGTTCGACGGCGGTCGCGGTGACGGTGCGCACGGCGTCGGCGTCGTCCGTGACGCGCGCCACGAGAACGACCTCGGCATCGGCATCCGCGACGAGGAGTTCGAGCAGGGGGCCGTTCGAGTCGGGGATGCGACCACGGGCGGCGGGCTCTCCGGGCGACAGCAGCTCGCTGCCCGTCGAGACCACGGCCACTCGTGGCGCACGGGTCACCGAGACGGTCTCCACGCCGGCGGCGACGGCGGCCGCGAGCCGGAACGCTCCGAGGCGCTCGCCGGCGAGCACGACGACATCGCCCGCGTGCAGGTCGGCGCCGTGGCGGCGGATGAAGGCACCCGGTGTGGCCGGCGCTCGCAGCACCCGCACCTCGCCCAGCGAGTCGGCGAGTCCTCCGGCGGTGTCCTCGAAGGGCACGATCGCATCGGCGGCGCTCGGCGTCGGTGACCCGGTCATGATCCGCGCGGCCTCGCCGGCATTCAGAGGCGGGTCGTCGGACACCCCGGCGGGCAGATCGGCGACCACGCGCAGCACCACCGGGTTGTCGGCGGATGCTGCGGCGACGTCGGCCGCTCGCACCGCGAAGCCATCCATCGCCGAGTTGTCGAAGAGGGGGATGTCGTGGGCCGCCGTCGCGGGCTCCGCGAGGGTGCGATGGGCGGCGTCGCGAATGGCGCGACTCTCGGTCGGGAGGACGCGCACGGCGTCGAGAACGAGAGCGAGCTGCTCCTCGACCGTGCGGCGACTGCCGTTCGCGGCGCTCATGCCGACACCGCCGAACGGATCGCGATCTCGTGCTGCCTCGAGTTGAGGGCGTCGATCATGGCGAGGCGTCCGAGCAGCGGCTCGCCCGCGCCGGTGATGAGCTTCACGACCTCCCCCGCCAGCATCCCGCCCACCTGCACGCACAGGGCGCCGAGCACGCCGACCTGAGCGCAGCTGGGCGGCTCGCCCTCGGTGCCGAGGGGGAACAGGTCCGCGAGCACGACCGGCGCGTGTCCCTCGGGCGGATCCGACCAGAACACGGTCGCCTGCGCGTGCCACTCCTGCACGGCTCCCCAGACGAGGGGGATGCCGAGGGCTTCGGCAGCGGCGGCCACATCGCGTCGTGTGGCGAAGGAGTCGCTCGTGTCGACCACGATGTCGGCGCCGGCGAACAGGCGCTCGGCGTTCTCGGAATCGAGTCGCTCCGCCGCCGTCACGACCTCTGCCCCTGGCGACAGAGCGGTGATCGCGCGCGCCGCCGAAGCGGTCTTCGGTCTGCCGATGTCTTCGACGCGGTGGGCGAGCTGGCGCTGCAGATTCGTCAGTTCCACGATGTCGTCATCGATCACGGTGATGCTGCCGACTCCGGCCGCAGCCAGTGCGAGAAGCACGGGGGAGCCGATGCCGCCGGCCCCGACCACGGTGACGTGGGCTGCGGCGAGGCGGCGCTGCCCCTCTTCTCCGATGCCCGCGAGCACCGCGTGCCTGGCGGTGCGGACGAGTTCTGCCGGGTCGAGAGCGGGCGCGGGGGCGACGAGCGGCTGCATGTCCCCAGGCTATGCCCGGACGTGCGGGGGCGGGGCTGCGGTCACGATCCCGCACTCGCGTTCACGATTCAGCACCGGGGAGCGGGTTCCGGCGTCACAGCGGAGAGATGGGGGACGTTCCCGGGTGTCCGTGCTGAAGAGTGCACAGCGCCGTCGGGCGCCCCGCGGGCGGGTCACGACATGTTTTCCGCGGATGCGGATCTTTTTCGTCTCAGTATCCGCTCCTGCGGTAACGTTCACGCATGCAGACCTTTCGGATCTCCCGCGCCGCCCAGTTGCTGGGGGTGAGCGACGACACCGTGCGGCGCTGGGTCGATCAGGGCCTGCTGCCGACGACCGACGCTGTGCCTGCCGAGATCCCCGGAGACGCTCTCGCCGCCCGCGCTATGCAGCTCACCGAGGAGGTGCAGGAGGCGAATCACGCGCTCTCGAGCGCCCGCAACCGCTTCGTCGGCATCGTGACCCGCGTGCAGATCGACGGAGTCATGGCGCAGGTCGACCTGCAGTCCGGGCCCCACCGCGTCGTCTCGCTCATGTCGGCCGAGGCTGCCCGCGAGCTGAACCTCGAGGTGGGCTCGCTCGCCACCGCTTCCGTGAAGGCCACCAACGTCGTCGTCGAAGTGCCGAAGGGCTGACCCATGAGCCGCACTCTCCGCCGCGCCGTGTCGGTCGTCGTGACCGCCGCAGCGCTCGCCCTCACGGGGTGCGCCGCCGGTGCCGAGTCGCCGACCGCCACCGGCGAGGCATCCGGGAGCGCCGTGGGCGGTGAGCTCACGGTGTATGCGGCGGCCTCGCTCTCTGGCGCGTTCGATGAGATCGGTGCGGCGTTCACCGAGGCGAACCCCGACGTGGAGGTCAGCGGCGTGTACGACGGCTCTTCGACGCTGGTCACCCAGCTGCTCGAGGGTGCCCCGGCCGATGTGTTCGCCTCCGCCGACGAGGCGAACATGGACAAGCTCGAGGATGCCGCGGTCGACCCGACGCTGTTCGCGTCGAACACTCTGGTGATCGCGGTGCCGACCGGCAACCCCGGCGGCGTCGAGACCCTCGCCGACCTGGCCGACGTCACCACCGTGCTGTGCGCCCCCGAGGTGCCGTGCGGTGCTGCATCCGCCACCCTGATTTCGAACGCGGGCGTCACGGTCGAGGCGGCCAGCCTCGAGCAGAACGTGACCGCTGTGCTCACCAAGGTCGCAGCCGGCGAGGCCGACGCCGGACTCGTGTACGCGACCGATGCGATCGGACGAGACGACGTCGAGGTGATCGTGCCCGACGGGGCCGACGAGGTCGTCAACCACTATCCGATCGCGGCGCTGTCCGAGGCCCCGAACTCCGCGGCCGCCAAGGCGTTCGTCGCCTTCGTGCTGTCAGACAAGGGGCAGCGCATCCTGGCCGACTTCGGGTTCGGAGCGCCGTGAGTGCGGCCGGAGCGCGCGGATACGCGCCGCGTGCACTGGCCATCCCCGCGCTGATCGGTCTCGCGTTCCTCATCCTCCCGCTCGCGGCTCTGGTAGCCCGAGTGGAGTGGTCGACCTTCCTCGCCGACGTCACGTCGGAGGCCGCGCGCTCGGCGCTGCTGCTGTCGCTGGGCACCGGTCTCATCGCCACACTGCTGTGCATCGTGATCGGCGTTCCGCTGGCGCTGACGATCGCTCGTTCGGGGCCGCGCCTGGCTGCCGTGCTGCGTGCGGCGGTCACGGTTCCGCTCGTGCTGCCGCCCATGGTCGGCGGCGTCGCTCTGCTCTACCTCTTCGGCCGGGCGGGATGGTTCGGCGGGCTCGGGCTCTCGTTCAGCACGCCGGCCGTCGTCCTCGCACAGACCTTCGTGGCGCTGCCCTTCCTCGTGCTGGCCGTCGAAGGCGCCGTGCGCACCTCGGGGGTCGAGTACGAGCGCACCGCCGCCGCGCTCGGCGCCGGCCGTTGGACGATCCTGCGCCGCATCACCCTGCCCCTTGCCGCCCCCGGAATCGTGGCCGGCGTGGTGCTGTGCTTCGCGCGGGCGATCGGGGAGTTCGGTGCCACCGCGCTCTTCGCGGGCAACCGCCCCGGCGTCACGCAGACGATGCCCTTGGCGATCTACACCGCCTTCAACGGCGCCGGGGTGACCCAGGGGGCCGCGGTCGCTCTCGCGCTGCTGCTGCTCGCCACCGCGATCCTCGTGCTGCTGCTGGTGCGCGGGTGGCGTCCGGGGGCTGCGCGATGAGCGCCGTCGGCGGCCTGCACGCTCATGTGGTCGTGCCGCGGGAGCACTTCACGGTCGATGTCTCACTGCAGGTGGAGCCGGGTGAGACGGTCGCGGTGATGGGGCCGAGCGGTGCCGGAAAGTCGACGCTGCTGCAGGCGCTCGCCGGGCTCGAGCCGCTGGCTGGGGGAGAGATCGCCGTCGAGGGTCGCGTCGTCGACCGGGTCTCCAAGCCACGGGTGCGGACCGAGCCGATGCGCCGCGGTGTCGTGCTGCTCGGGCAGGAGCCCCGGCTGTTCCCCCATCTGTCGGCGCGCGAGAACGTGGCGTTCGGGCCGCGTGCGGCGGGCGTCGAAGCTCGTGCTGCGCGAGCAGGTGCCGACGACTGGCTCGCGCGGGTCGGGCTCCCCGGCTCCGGTGAGCGGATGCCGCACGAGCTGTCCGGCGGTGAGCAGCAGCGGGTCGCGGTCGCGCGTGCCCTCGCGGCATCCCCTCGCGTCGTGCTGCTCGACGAACCTCTCGTCGCCCTCGACCCCGAAACGGCAGGAGACATCAGGCGGATGCTGCGCGACCAGCTCGTCTCGACCACGACCGTCGCCGTCACGCACGATGCTGCGGATGCCGTCGCGCTCGCCGACCGGCTGATCGTCGTCGAGGCGGGCCGGGTGACGCAGGAGGGGCCGGTGCGCGAGGTGCTCGCCTCACCCGCATCCGGTTTCGTCGCCTCGATCGCCGGGGTCAATCGCCTGGTGGGCGTCGCGAGTGGCGGATCGTGGCGCAGCGGCGAGGTGCTGCTGACCAGTGACGATCCGGCCTCGCGTGCTCTCGCAGCGACGGATGGTGTCGCGCTCGCCGCGGTCTTCCGCCCGGGCGATGTGCAGGTTGCCGAGGCAGGCCCGGAGTCGTGGCCGGCTGTGGTCGCGCGCATCGAGCCCACGCTGGGAGGCATGCGCGCGCACACCGATGTCGGGGCGGTCGACCTGTCGCTGGATGCTGCCGGAGGGGTCGCGGTCGGTGACCGGATTCGGCTGCGGGTGGACCCGGCCCTGGTGCGGTTCGTCGCGGTGCCCTGAGCTGCGCCCAGCTTTCGTGATCAAGCATCGAATTCTCCGCTGACAGCGCTTCATATCGATATGCGTCGCGGTGGGTGTGGAGGAAGAAGGCTCGTTGCCGTCAGAGTTTCATTCGGACGCGGCCGATAAGACCAGAACTCGTCTCCGCACGGTAGCGATGGGACCTTGGGAGGGTCTTGCACCAGCGTCGGTGCGAGGAAAAGGAGATGGTGACGATGTCAGACACTTCGAGAGGGGCGACAGTGGGGGACACGGTTGCAGCCCGCGGACTCGTCCGCCACGACGAACACGACTCGTGGTTGATTCCGGTGGTCTCGCTGTCACCCGAGACCCGCCTTGCTATGGACGATGCCAGGATTCACCTGGAAGCATCTTCGGATCTCGATCGCTTGACCCACGGCTACGTCGAGGCGCGAGGAGTGTGGGTTCGCGAGGGAGCAGTCGCAGTTCGGGACATCATTCCGGTAGCTGAGAATGCCGCAGTCCTTGCGCCGCCGCCGTCATTGGGTACGCAGGCTCTTCTGTCTTTGCCTTCTGCTGCTGGCAGCCGGGCCGGGATCGATCTCTCCCTCGCTCGGTCGGTCGCTGGCGAGCTGGTCGAGAAAGAAGCAGCATTGCATTTCGTCGTGGTGGACGACGCCGAGCATTTCGCAGTCGTTGTCGCGGCCACTGATGTCGATCGCGTCGAGTCTGAGCTGGGGCCGCTTCTGGGCGCTTGCCTGGTCGTTGTCCACTCTCAGAACACCACGGCCATGCTCCGACGCGCGGACGAGATTCTCGCCAATGAGGACCGGGACAACAACCTCCTCATGGCAGGAGAGGCGATGAGTCCGAATGGTGACTACCGCGTCGTCGGCATCGTCAAACACTGGACACCGGCGCTGAGTGCGGCGCCTGCAAGCGCGCTCGAAGTGCGGGCGTGGATCCACCCATTTGAGTCAAAGGAGATCTCATGAACAAGAAGATGGCAGCGCTTGCGGTGCCAGCAGCCGCAATGCTGGGAATCGATTCTTCGACCCCAGCTCTTCTGGCTTTCACGGCCCCACAGCGACCGCAGCAGTAGACGGCGTCGCCGACAGGTGCGCGGCGACAATCACACGGGGACGAGTCGAAACCGTTGAGCACCCGCACTGGAGGTCTGCGACCTGGCAATATGCCGGTCGTCGTCGCCGCGCGGGCCTTGGCGCCGGAGTCGCGGGTAGTCTCGGAACATGTCGGGGAGAGGGATCGAGCGATGACGGCTGTGCCGGTCGTGATCGGGATGCGGGCGCCGAGCGCCGCGGTCATCGATGCCGCCGCGCCCGCGTCGCACGGACTCGTCGACACGCACGGTCGCGTGCACCGTGACCTGCGCATCTCGCTGACCGACCGCTGCTCGCTGCGCTGCACGTATTGCATGCCCGAGCAGGGCAACGAATGGCTCGCGCGCACGAGCATCCTCTCGACCGACGAGATCGTCGAGGTGGCGCAGGTCGCGGCCTCGCTCGGCATCCGCACCTTCCGGCTCACGGGCGGTGAACCGCTGCTGCGCGCCGACATCGTCGAGGTCGTTCGCCGCGTCTCCGCGATCCAGGGCGACGAGGGCCCCGTCGAGGTCGCCATGACCACCAACGGCATCACGCTCGCGAAGCACCTGCCCGCGCTGATCGACGCCGGGCTCACACGTTTGAACATCAGCATCGACACGGTCGACCGTCAGCGCTTCGCCGACCTCACTCGCCGGGATCGCATCGACGACGTGTTCGAGGGCATCGCGGCAGCGGCGGCATCCGAACTCCGCCCGCTCAAGCTCAACACCGTCGCCATGCGCGGTGTGAACGACGACGAGCTGCCCGACCTGGTCGCGTTCGCGATGGAGGTCGGAGCGCAGCTGCGCTTCATCGAGCAGATGCCGCTCGACGCCGGGCACACCTGGGATCGCGCCTCGATGGTCACGCGCGAGGAGATCCTTGAGAAGCTCAGCGCAAGATGGAGCCTCGAGCCCGTTCCCGGTCGCGGCGGTGCACCCGCCGAGAAGTGGCGCATCGACGGAGGGCCGCACGAGGTCGGTGTCATCGCCTCGGTCACCGCACCCTTCTGCGGCGCGTGCGACCGCCTGCGCCTGACCGCCGACGGACAGCTGCGCAACTGCCTGTTCTCCAACGCCGAGTACGACCTGATCGGCGTGCTGCGCGGCGACGGGGCATCCGACTCCGCCCGGCGTGCCGGCGGGATCGCCGACATGCTCCGCTCCTGCGTGCACGGCAAGCTGCCGGGACACGCGATCAACGACCCGTCATTCCTGCAGCCCGCCCGCGGCATGAACGCCATCGGCGGCTGAGTCAGCCCCGCTTCGCGTTCACAACGCAGCAGAGAACGCGCGTTCCGCTCTCGCGGGACACGAATCCGATCCGAGCCGACGCGTTCTTCCTGAATTGTGAACGGCGGCGCTGCCTGACGGCGGCGGCGTCGTGTCGGCTGTTACCGTGAGCTCGTGAGCAGCCCACCATCCGACGACTCGCGCCACGCCGGCAGTGACCGCCTCGCTCCGGCGCGCTCGCCTGCATCTGCCCGCGCGACCGGCGTCGTCATCATCGCCATGAGCATCGCGGTCTGGTGGCCGGCGTTCACACTGGGCGCGTGGGGGACCTTCTTCTTCGATCAGCTGCTCACTGTGTGGGCGGCATCGGTCGGTGCGCTGATCGTGGTGCTCTTCCAGCCTCGGGGGAGGCCGCGGGTTCTCAAGGCGCTCGCTCTGCTGGTGCCGTCCCTCTGGCTGGTGCTGTCGTTCGTGCCCCTGGACTCCGACGATGTGCTGACGGTCGTGATCGACCTCCTGGCCGTCTTCGTGGCGTTGCTGAGCGTGCCTGCCACGATCTGGGTGCTCGCCCGCGTCATGTGGCCGGAGTTCGGCGAGGACATCAGTCGAGGCCGGCGATTCCTCGTGGTGATCGCGGTCGTCGTGGTCGGCGTGGCCTCGTTCGCGCTCGGCGCGAACCAGGAGCATTTCCTGACCTGCGGCGACTTCGTCGTCAGCGGCAACTCCGAACCGCAGGGCTGCGTGCCGGGACCGCCGAGCTAGCGGAACAGCCTCAGTCGAGGAACTCGCGCGCCGCCGCCGACAGTGCCGTGACGCCGACCTCGATCGTCGGGTGGATCTCGGGCGCGAAGAACGGCGAGTGGTTGGTCGGGATGTCCTTGTCGAGGGTGCCGGCCGCCGCTGACTCAGCGAACTTCGCCGCATCGACGCCACCCCAGAACCAGAACACGAGCGGCGCTCCGGTGTCACGGGCGAACCACGAGACGTCTTCACTGCCGGTGAACATGCCGGGGTCGATCACCGACGCCTCGCCCAGCGCGCGCTGCAGCGCCGACGTGACGCGTGCCGTGGCATCGGCGTCGTTGATCGTGGGCGGCAGGGTGTGGTCGGTGCGGATCTCGGGCTCGCGCTCGGCGCCGGATGCCGCAGCCTCGGCGCGCACGATGCGCTCGACGCTCGCGAGCACCTTGTCGCGCATCTCGTCGTTCGGGTAGCGGAGGCTGAGCTCGAGCTTCGCCTCGGCAGGGATGATGTTGTTCTTGAGGCCCGCGTGGATCGATCCCACGGTCACGACGGCGACGTCGCGCGGGTCGACCTCGCGGGAGGCGATGGTCTGCAGGCGCATGACGGTCGCTGCGGCCATCACGACGGGGTCGATGGTCGAGTGCGGGCGCGAGCCGTGTCCGCCGCGTCCGTGAAGGGTGACGGTCAGGCCGTCGGATGCCGCCATCTGCGTGCCGGGACGCACGCCGATGGTTCCGGCGGGCAGGGGAGTGACGTGCTGGCCGAGCACGACGTCGGGATGCGGCACGAGGTCGCGCAGACCGTCGTCGAGCATCGCGCGGGAGCCGGCGCCGTACTCCTCAGCAGGCTGGATCAGCACGACCACGGTTCCCGACCAGTCCGCCTTCTCGGCGACGAGCTTCTCGACGGCGCCAATCATCGCGGTGACGTGCATGTCGTGACCGCAGGCGTGCATGACGGGAACCGTGTTGCCTGCGGGGTCGATGCCGGTCGCCGTGCTCGCATAGGCGAGTCCGGTCTCCTCGCCGACGGGCAGCGCGTCCATGTCGGCGCGCACCCACACGACCGGACCGTCGCCGTTCTTCAGAACTCCGACGACTCCCGTGACACCGATTCCCTCGTGCACCTCGAGCCCGAGATCCCGCAGGTGGCCGGCGGCGATGCCGGCGGTGCGCGTCTCCTGGAACGAGAGCTCAGGGTGCTGGTGCAGGTCGATGTAGAGCGCTTCGAGGTCGATCGTCATGGCCCCGAGCCTAGTCGCGGCGGTAGGACTCCAGTGTGGGTCCGGGGTGCAGCACGCCGTTCACGATGGCGCGGATCGCGAACTCGCTCGCCTCACCCAGGTCGACGACGTCGCGGTGCAGCAGCCACTGCAGCTGCAACCCGTCCATCACGGCGAGGATGCCGGCGGCTGCGGCAGCGACCGTCTCGGGCTCGCTGACGCCCTCCTGCGCGCACAGCAGATGGAATGCGTCGGTCACCTCGCGGCGCAGCGTCGTGTAGCGCTCTTCGAAGTACTCGCGACCGGGATGGTTGTCGGTCACGGATTCGGAGGACAGGACCGTGTACGCCTGCACGATGCCGGGGCGCCGCTCGTTGGCGATCGCCGTGCGCACCAGGTGCAGGAAGAGCTCGGGGCCACCGGGGATGTGCTTCTCGGCGAGCTCGGCCACGTCGGCCTGGTCGCGGTAGGCGAGCACCTCGAGCAGCAGCTTCTGCTTCGAGCCGAAGTGGTGCAGCACGCCCGCGTGGGTGATGCCGACCTGCTCGGCGACATCGGCGAGAGTGCCATTGGTCGAGCCCTTGTTGCCGAAGATCTCGACGGCTGCCTTGAGGATCTGCTCCCGCTTCTCGCGGGTGGCAGGCCGGACGGACGTGTGGGCGACAGCATCCTTCGACATGGTCCATCCTCTTCTGCACAGAATCCTGCACTGGATCGTACTTGCCAACTCTACTTACCAACGAGTAACCTCGCACCAGCTTACTTTCTCGCCAGTAAGCAAAGACAGGTCGGATGCCCGAGCACCGACAGCAACACAGCACAACGACCCGTGCCCAAGGAGAAGCAATGAAGCTCAGAAAGTCCCTGATCGCTGTCGCGGCGATCTCCGCCCTCAGCATCTCGGCCCTCGCCGGCTGCGCCGCCGGCGGATCGAACGACAGCGGCTCCGGAGACGGCGCCGCTCTGACGATCGCCAAGCCAGACGGCGCGATCACCACCGAGTCGAACAACCCGTACGTCGGCGACTCGTCGGCCTCGAAGTACGGCTACGGCAAGGTCATCTTCGAGACGCTGGGCCTCGTGAACCAGACCGGTGACCGCGAGGTCACGCCCTGGCTCGCCGAGAGCATCGAGTGGAACGACGACTACACCGCGGTCACGGTCGTGCCTCGCAAGGACGTCACCTGGAGCGACGGCGAGCCGTTCACCGCCGACGACATCGTCTTCACCTACGAGCTCGTCTCGACGCCGGAGCTCGACACCGCCGGCCTCAAGTTCGAGGGCGCGACCGTCGAGGGCGACGCCGTCACGCTCACCTTCGGGGAGTCGAAGTACGTCAACCAGGCCCGCGTGCTGCACGTGCCCATCGTGCCGAAGCACATCTGGGAGAAGTTCGACGAGCCCGCGACCGACCCGGTCAAGGGCGACGACCTGGTCGGCACCGGTCCCTACGCGCTGTCGAACTGGTCGACCGAGTCGGTCACGCTCGAGGCCCGCGACGACTACTGGGGCGGCGACCTCGCCGTGCCCGAGCTGCACTACGTCTCGTACGGCGACAACACGGCACTCACCACCGCGCTCGCGCAGGGCGAGGCCGACTGGGCGCAGGCGTTCATCCCGCAGATCCAGGAGCAGTTCCTCGACGCGGACCCCGAGCACAACAAGTTCTACGTGGCCCCGACCACCGGCTCCGCGACGCTGTTCATGAACCTGCAGCAGAAGCCGTTCGACGACGTCGCGTTCCGCAAGGCGCTCGCCTGGGTGATCGACCGCGACGCCTACGTCGACATCGCCCGTGAGGGTGCCAGCGAGCCGGTCTGGTCCGTCACCGGTCTGTCCTCGATCCTCGAAGACGAGATCCAGCCCGAGTTCGAAGGCCAGGACTACTCGGTCGATGCCGAGAAGGCGCGCGGGATCCTCGAGGATGCCGGTTACACCTGGAAGGACGACGCACTGGTCGACCCCGAAGGCACGCCCGTCTCGTTCACCCTCTCGGTCCCCTCGGGATGGAGCGACTGGAACACCGCGCAGGAGCTCATCGCCGAGGACATCACCGAGGCGATCGGCGCCGAGGTCAAGATCGACATGCCCGACTGGGGCGGCTGGGCCGGTCCCCGCGACGAGGGCACCTTCTCGGCGATCATCCACTGGCTCGAGGACAGCGGCACGGCCTACGGCCTCTACACCTCGACCATGGACCCGCGCTGGATCTCGCCCGAGGGCATCGCAGGATTCAACTTCGGACGCTTCGAGGACCCGGCGGCCACCGAGGCGCTGAACACCTACGCGAACGCGTCGTCCGACGAGGAGCGCACCGCGGCGATCACCACTCTCGAGCAGATCTTCGTCGACCAGGTGCCGGCGATCCCGCTCGGAGCGCACCCGCTGCTCGGCGAGTACAACACCCGCAACTACGTGGGATGGCCGTCCGAGGACGACCCCTACGCCTCGGGTGACCCGACGCAGCAGAACATCGTGATGATCCTCACGAAGCTGAAGCCGGCCGAGTAAGCAGTCCCGGCGGCGCGTTTCGTCTCGTCGCTTTGCTCCTCGCTCAACGACCGGCATCTCCCGGTCGTTGAGCGAGCGGAGCGAGACGAAACGCGCCGCTCCCGACCGACGAAGGACAACCCATGTCAGAACCCCTGCTCAGCGTGCGCGACTTCTCGGTCGTGTACGACGTCGATCCGCCCGTCGAGGCGGTGAAGAACGTGACCCTCGAACTGCAGCGAGGCGAGATCCTCGGCCTCGCGGGAGAGAGCGGATGCGGCAAGACCACGCTCGCCTACGGGGTGCAGCGCCTGCTGCGTGCCCCCGCGGTGATCGCCGGCGGCAGCGTGACGTTCCACGATGCATCCGGCGTGGACGTCGACATCAACGCCCTCGACGTCGATGCGATGCAGAAGTTCCGGTGGGACAAGGTGTCGATGGTGTTCCAGGGGGCGATGAACGCGCTCAACCCCGTCGCCACGATCGGGTCGCAGCTCGAGGACGTCTTCGAGATCCACCGCCCCGACATGACGCGTCGGCAGCGTCGCGCCGAGGCCGAAGAGCTGCTCGAGATCGTCAAAGTGGGGCGCCAGCGCACCCGCTCGTTCCCGCACGAGCTCTCGGGCGGCATGCGCCAGCGCGTCATGATCGCCATGGCCCTCGCCCTCCGCCCGCAGCTGATGGTCATGGACGAGCCGACCACCGCGCTCGACGTGCTGGTGCAGCGAGAGATCCTCAAGCAGATCTCGCAGCTGCGCCACGAGTTCGGCTTCTCGGTGATCTTCATCACCCATGACCTCCCCCTGCTGCTCGAGATCAGCGACCGCATCGCGATCATGCGCGAGGGCGAGATCGTCGAGCTCGCGCCCGCCGAGCAGATCTGGACGAATCCGCAGAACGACTACACGAAGACGCTGCTGTCGTCGTTCCCCCGTCTCACCGGTGCGCGAGGAGTGCTGACCCGATGACCACTCTCGAGTTCTCCCACGTCACCAAGACCTATAACGTCCGCGGAGCCGGTCAGCTCAAGGCGCTCGACGACGTCAGCTTCACCCTGACCTCAGGGCAGACCATCGGTCTGGTCGGACAGTCCGGCAGCGGCAAGTCGACCATCGCCAAGATCCTCACCCAGCTCGAGACGCCCACGACCGGAGAGGTGCGCCTCGACGGCAAGCCGATCCCCCGACGCGGCAAGGGACTGCGAAGGTACCGTCAGCAGCTGCGGATGGTGTTCCAGGATCCGTTCGCCTCGCTCAATCCGTACCACTCGATCAGGTACCACATCGAGCGCCCGATCCGCCTCGACGACGTCGTGCCGAAGAAAGAGACCGAGGCCGAGGTGCGCCGACTGCTCGAGCGCGTGCGGCTCGACGCGGATGCCGTGATCGACCGCCGCCCGCACGAGCTCTCCGGCGGTCAGCGCCAGCGCGTGGCCATCGCCCGCGCGCTCGCATCCCGCCCCTCGCTGCTCGTCGCCGACGAGCCGGTGTCGATGCTCGACGTGTCGATCCGCCTCGGGGTGCTGAACCTGCTCGCCGACCTGCAGCGCGAAGAGGGTCTCGGCGTTCTGTACATCACCCACGACCTCGCCACCGCCCGCCACTTCAGCGACAAGATCATGGTGCTCAACCAGGGTCGGGTCGTCGAGTACGGCGACGCCGACGACGTCATCCTCAACCCTCAGGATCCCTATACGCGCGAACTGCGAGCGGCGTCTCCCGACCCCGACAAGCACTTCGCGACGGCCGGCTCGCACGGAGGTGCACAGTGACCACCGCATCCCCCGATCTCGGTCAGATCGACCAGGAGAGCCGCGACGCGCTCGAGGTCGGCACGACGGCGACCACCGCGCAGAAGGGTCGCACGCTCGTGCCGTGGCGGTTCTTCGCCGGGCGGGCGGGCTTCTACCTGTTCACGCTGTGGGCCGCCATCACGATCAACTTCTTCCTGCCGCGGTTCATGAAGGGCGACGCGGTCAGCTCCTACCTCGCCCGCAACCGCAACATCAGCCCGGAGGCGGCGGACTCGCTGCGCGCTCTGCTCGGCATCGACACCGACAAGTCGATGTGGCAGCAGTACCTCGACTACTGGGCGATGCTGTTCCGCGGCGACCTCGGCATCTCGACTCTGCACGGTCTGCGGCCGGTGTCGGAGGTGCTGGCATCCGCCCTCCCGTGGACGCTGGGTCTCGTCGGTCTCGCGACGATCATCTCGTTCATGCTCGGCACGGTGGGCGGCGCGATCGTCGGCTGGAAGCGCGGCAGCAGGCTCGACGCGCTCATCCCGATCACGACGTTCTTCAACACCATCCCGTACTTCTGGCTCGGGCTCATCGCGATCGCGATCTTCTCGTCGACTCTCAAGTGGTTCCCGTCGTCGCACGCCTACGACAAGGGGCAATCGCCCGAGTGGAGCTTCGACTTCATCGGTCAGGTGATCGTGCACGGCACCCTGCCGGCCGTCACGATCATCATCGCGTCGCTCGGCGGCTGGATGCTGGGCATGCGCAACATGATGCTCACGGTGCTCGACGAGGACTACATCACTGTCGCGCAGGCCAAGGGCATGCCGAACAAGCGCGTCCTGTGGGCGTACGCCGCCCGAAATGCCGTGCTGCCGCAGATCCAGAGCTTCGCGCTGTCGATCGGATTCATCGTCGGCGGGACGATCGTCATGGAGATGGTCTTCAGCTACCCGGGCGTCGGCAAGCTGCTGCTCGATGCCACCAACGCGAAGGACTTCGCCCTGATGCAGGGGGTGTTCCTGGTGATCACACTGTCGGTGCTGGTCGCCAACATCCTGGCGGACGTCGTCTACGCGTACCTCGACCCGCGCACGCGCCAGACGGAGGCCTGACATGAGCGTTCCCACTTCGACCGACACCACGGCACCCGACGGCAGCACCATCCCCACCGGGATGCCGGAGACCGCGACGTTCCGCACCGCGAGCGACGTCGCGCCGACACGCAAGACCTTCTGGTCGCAGCTGGTGCAGGCGTTCGCGATGTTCCGCAATCCCAAGTCGATCGCGGGCCTGATCATCCTCGGGGTGTTCGTGCTGATCGCGATCTTCGCGCCGCTGCTCGCGCCGTACGGAGCCACGCAGAAGGACCGCACGGCGCTCCGCCAGCCACCGTCGCTCGACCACTGGCTCGGCACCACGCACATGGGCGAGGACGTGCTGAGCCAGCTCATCTTCGGCACCCGCGGCGTCGTCGTGGTCGGCTTCCTCTCGGCGATAATCGCGACGATCATCGCGATCACGATCGGCGTCATCGCCGGTTACGTCCGTGGGTGGAAGAGCGAGTCGCTGTCGGCGCTCACGAACGTGTTCCTCGTGATCCCCGGCATCCCGCTGATCATCATCGTGGCCTCGCAGTTCGAGAATCCGCCGCTCATCGTGATCGCTGCTGTGCTCGGGCTCACGGGCTGGGCCTGGGGTGCGCGTGTCCTGCGGGCGCAGACCATGTCGCTGCGCAACCGCGACTTCATCCAAGCGGCCCGCGCCAACGGCGAACCACTGCACCGCATCATCACCGTCGAGATGCTGCCGAACCTCATGGCGCTGATCGCATCGAGCTTCGTCGGCACGGTGACTGCGGCGATCCTGGGTCTCACGACGCTCGCCTTCATCGGCGTGATCCCGGTGAGCAACCTCAACTGGGGCACGATCCTTTTCTGGGCGCAGCAGAACGGCGCGTTCCCGCGGCTGTGGTGGTGGTACGTGCCCGCAGGGCTCTGCATCGCGATCATCGGCGTCGCCCTGTCGCTCATCAACTTCGGCATCGACGAGTACGTCAACCCGAGGCTGCGATCGGCGGGTGAGCGCGCCCGCGCGATGCAGAAGAAGGGCCTCAACGTGAACGACCCGGTGACGGCGGTGCGGAGCGTACCGACGACCGACTCGGGTACCGTGCAGAGCGAGGCGACAGCGACGACGACCCATACGAAGACCGATACGAAGACACAGAACGCCGAGTGATGACCTCTCAGACCCTGACCGAATCCCTGCCGTACCTCGACCCCGAACTGCCGATCGCGGCACGCGTCGCCGACCTCCTCGATCGCATGACGGTCGAGGAGAAGGTCGGGCAGATGCTGCAGCTCGACGCCCGCGACGACCTCGATGATCACCTGCTCGGCAAGCACGTCGGATCGATCCTGCACACCTCGCCCGAGCGCATCCTCCGCGCGAACGAGCTGACCTCGCAGACGCGGCTGCGCATCCCGCTGCTCGTCGCCGAGGACTGCATCCACGGCCACTCGTTCTGGCCCGGGGCGACGATCTATCCGACGCAGCTCGGCATGGCCGCGACCTGGGATGCCGAGCTCGTCGAGAAGGTGGCGAGGGCCACCGCGGTCGAGGTCGCGGCCACCGGCATCCACTGGACCTTCTCTCCGGTGCTCTGCATCGCGCGCGACCTGCGGTGGGGCCGTATCGACGAGACGTTCGGTGAAGACCCGTTCCTGATCGGCGAACTCGCCTCGGCCATGGTGCGCGGCTATCAGGGCGACGGTCTCGACGACCCGACCGCCATTCTCGCGACCGCCAAGCACTTCGCCGGATACTCCGAGACCCAGGGCGGCCGCGATGCAAGCGAGGCCGACATCTCGCGGCGCAAGCTGCGCAGCTGGTTCCTGCCGCCGTTCGAGCGCGTGGCCCGCGAGGGATGCCGCACCTTCATGCTCGGCTACCAGACCACCGATGGCGTGCCGATCACGGTCAACGACTGGCTGCTCAGCGACGTCCTGCGCGGCGAGTGGGGCTACACCGGCACACTCATCACCGACTGGGACAACGTCGGCCGCATGGTGTGGGAGCAGCACGTGCAGCCCGACTACGCGCACGCGTCGGCCGCCGCGGTGAGCGCCGGCAACGACATGGTCATGAACACCCCCGGCTTCTTCGAGGGTGCGCTCGAGGCGGTGTCGAACGGTCTCCTCGCGGAGGACGCCTTCGACGACGCCGTCGCGCGCATCCTGACCCTGAAGTTCGAGCTCGGCCTGTTCGAGAACCCGCGACTGCCGCAGGACGAGCTGGATTCCGTGGTCGGCAGCGCCGAGCACGCCGAGCTCAACCTCGAGACGGCTCGCCGCTCGATCGTTCTGCTCGAGAACGACGGTGTGCTGCCGCTCGACGCGTCCGCAGCGCTGAAGGTCGCCGTGGTGGGTCCGCTCGCCGACGACGCCCAGACGCAGCTCGGCGACTGGGCGGGGGGCTCCGGTCAGGCCGGCTGGCTCGACGGACAGCCGCGCGAGATGATCACGACCGTGCTCGACGGCTTCGCGGGCGTCGACGGATGGACGGTCACGCACGCCCGCGGCGCCGCGATCCTCACGCTCGAAGAAGACCCTCGCGGTTCGAAGTTCCCCGACGGGCAGCCTCGGCCCTCGGTCGTCGTGCCGGCGCCGGCCGACGACGTGCTCATCGCCGAGGCTGTGGCCGCGGCTGAGGCGTCCGACGTCGTCGTCGCCGTGCTCGGAGACCGCATCGAGCTCGTCGGTGAAGGGCGATCGACCGCGACCCTCGAGCTGATCGGTGGACAGAACGCCCTGCTCGACGCGCTGATCGCGACGGGGAAGCCCGTGGTGATCGTGCTGCTCGCATCGAAGCCGCTGGTGCTTCCGGCATCCGCCTCGCAGGCCGCCGCCGTCATCTGGGCTGCCAACCCCGGCATGCAGGGTGGTCGGGCGCTCGCCGAGATCATCTCGGGTGCCGTCGAGCCGTCAGGGCGCCTGCCGATCTCTTTCGCCCGCCACGTCGGCCAGCAGCCGACCTATTACAACCAGATCCGCGGACAGCACGGCGACCGCTACGCCGATCTCACCCAGTCTCCGGCCTGGGCGTTCGGCGAGGGGCTGTCGTACTCGACGGTGTCGTACGGCGAGCTGTCACTCGCATCGACGACGCTCGGCCACGACGACACGATCGTCGCCGAGGTGACGGTCACGAACACGGGCTCGCGACCCGCACGCGAAACCGTGCAGGTCTACGTTCGCGACTCCGTCACGAGTGTCAGCTGGGCGGACAAGGAGCTCAAGACGTTCCGCCAGGTCGACGTCGCTCCGGGGGAGTCCGTGCGCGTGCGCCTCGACCTGCCCGTAGCCGACTGCTCGATCGTGGATGCCGCCGGCATCCGCCTCGTGGAGTCGGGTGCGTTCGAGCTGCTCGTGGGCTCGAGCTCGCGTGACGACGCGCTGCTGGGCGCCGCGTTCACCGTCGCCTGAACCGACTCTCGAATCGCGCCGTGATGGGCGTCGTGACGAGGGCGCTCAGGCGTCCTCGTCACGCAGGCGCTGGGGCCCCGCGCCCTGGCTGCCGAGAGCGTCGCCGGGGTTGAGCAGGCCGCAGGCCTTCATCGACAGGCACCCGCAGCCTATGCATCCGGTGAGTTCGCGCTCGAGGCGCTCGATCCCCTCGCGGCGTTTCTCGAGCTCGCGCTTCCAGCGTCTCGACGCGCGCTGCCAGTCGGCGTGGCTCGGAGTCTGGGTCAGGGGAACGTCTGCGAACGCGTGTTGCACGTCGGAGAGGGGGATGCCGAGGCGCTTCGCCACCGTGATCAGCGAGACCCGCCGCAGCATGTGACGCGCGTAACGGCGCTGATTTCCGGCGGTGCGGGTCGACGCGATGAGTCCGAGGCTCTCGTAGAAGTGCAGCGCCGAGGGCGCGACGCCGGTGCGCCTGCTCATCTCGCCGATCGTCAAGGGTTCGTCTGGGCCGTGGACGCCGCGGTCCGCGTCGGTGTCTGCGCTCATCTCACCTCCTCGATTTGACCTCAAGTGTACTTGAGGTCGTACGGTTGCAACCGTGACCCGAACGGAGACCGCCACCCTATGACCTACGTGATCGCCCTTCCCTGCGTCGATGTCAAGGACCGTGCGTGCACACCCGGACGAATGCGTCGACTGCGGCGCGTGCGAACCCGTCTGCCCCGTCGAGGCGATCTACTACGAAGACGACCTGCCCGACGAGTGGCAGGACTATTACAAGGCCAACGTCGAGTTCTTCGACGAGATGGGATCCCCCGGTGGCGCCGCCAAGCTCGGCGTCATCGAGCGCGATCATCCGATCATCACAGCCCTTCCGCCCCAGGAGGCACCCGAATGAGCAGTCAGCCGCACCCCGCAGCCCCCGTCCCCTCCGAGGTCGGTGAAGGGCTCAAAGCCGCGTTCCGCGCGCATCCGGCCGGAGTAGCGATCATCACCGCGATGACCCCTGCGGGGCCGGTCGGGCTCACGGCGTCGAGCGTCGCATCCGTCGCGGTCGACCCCGCCGCGATCGTGTTCTCGGTCACCAGGGCCACCGGCAGTGCAGGGTCGATCCTCAACGCCGAGTCGTTCGTCGTGCACCTGATCGACGACGAGCATTCGGCGCTGGCGCAGAGCTTCGCGGTGAGCGGCGCCGACCGCTTCACCCCCGAGCAGGGGTGGAGCACCCTTCCGACCGGTGAGCCGTACCTCGCCGAGGCGCGCGCCGCGATGCGCGGACACACGATGTCTACGGTCGCGGTCGGCTCATCGACCGTCGTGGTCGCCGAGATCGACGAGGTGCTGCTCGGGCGGCCGGGCCGCCCGCTCGTCTACCTCGACCGCCGATTCCACACACTCCCGCACGACCAGAACGACTGAAAGGAACACGCATGACCACTCCGTACACCCTTCCCGAGCTGCCGTACGACTACTCGGCACTCGCCCCGCACATCTCGGGCAAGATCATGGAGCTGCACCACTCGAAGCACCACCAGGCCTACGTCACCGGCGCCAACACGGCCCTCGAGCAGCTTGCTGCGGCCCGTGGCTCGGGCGACTTCGCCGCGGTGAACAAGCTCGAGAAGGACCTCGCCTTCAACCTCGGCGGACACATCAACCACTCGGTGTTCTGGGAGAACCTGTCGCCGGACGGCGGCGGCAACCCCGAAGGAGAGCTCGAGGCGGCGCTGACCGACGCGTTCGGTTCGATCGACGCCTTCCGCGCGCACTTCACCGCGACCGCGCTCGGCGTGCAGGGCTCGGGCTGGGCCGTTCTCGCCTGGGACAGCGTCGGCGCCCGCCCGGTGATCTTCCAGCTGTTCGACCAGCAGGGCAACGCCCCGCTCGGGGTGACCCCGCTGCTGCAGCTCGACGTCTGGGAGCACGCCTACTACCTCGACTACCTCAACGTGCGCGCCGACTACGTCAAGGCGTTCTGGGAGCTCGTCAACTGGTCCGACGTGCAGCGCCGGTTCCAGGCTGTGCAGGAGAAGACCGCAGGGCTCATCGTCGCCCGCTGACCCACGCGCCTCCCGCTGACCTGCTCGTCGCCTCGGGAGGAGATCACCACTCGGGAGGAGGATGCCACGGCATCCGTCCTCCCGAGGCGCAGTTCTCCTCCCGAGGCGCAGCAGGCACGGCGATCAGATGGGCGACTCGCGGGTCAGCGCAGCTGGGCGAACTTCTCGACCTCACGCGTGGGCCCGACGACCAGGATGACGTCGCCATCGCCCAGCACCGTGGTCGCCTCGGCGTTGCGCCAGTCTCCGTTCATCGCGCGGTAGGCCGCGATCGTGACTCCATAGGTCGAGCGCACCGCGCCGTCGGTGAGGGTGATGCCCTGCAGGTGCGCGGGCGCGACCGTCTTCACGACGGCGTAGCCGCGATCGATCTCGAGGTAGTCGGCCGCGGCGCCGCGTACGAGGTGCGCGACGCGACGACCCATGTCCTTCTCGGGATAGATCACGCGGTGCACACCGAGCTGCTCGAGCACGGCTCCGTGGCGTTCATCGACCGCTTTCGCCCAGATCACCGGAACCCTCATGGTCAGCAGCAGTGAGGCGGTGAGGATCGACGCCGTGATGTCGCTGCCGATCGCGACGACCACCCTGTCGAACTCCCCGATCGCCAGCTGCTCGAGCACGTCGATGCGGGTCGAATCGGCGCGCACCACCTGCGTGAGCTGACCGTTGAGCGATTGCACCAGATCTTCGTCAGCGTCGATTCCGAGCACTTCGGTGCCCGATGCCATCAGCTCGAGAGCGAGCGAGGTGCCGAACCGGCCCAGCCCGATGACCGCCACAGAGTCGGCTTCGGCGATTCGCCGGGCATCCTGCCTGAAGGAGAGAAACCTGGACACGCGGGTCCTTTCGTGGATGGTGAGCGCGGTCGATCAGCCGATCGCGGGACGCTCTTTAGGGAGATCGTAGGCGGTGGGTCTGTCTCGGAAGGCGAGGGCGGAGCCCAGCGTCAGGGGTCCGAGCCTGCCCAGGAACATGAGCGCCACGAGGATCAAGTGCGCGGCCGGCGGCAGATCCGCCGTGATCCCCGCCGACATGCCGACGGTGCCGAAGGCCGACACCACCTCGAACAGCACGCGGTCGAGATCGAAGTCAGTGATCGCCAGGATCGCGATGACCCCAGCCATGACCGCGCCGATCGCGACGATGACGACGGTGATCGCTTCGCGGTGCACGGCGCGTGACAGCCGCTTGCCGAAGATGTTCACCGCCGTGCCGCCGCGGAGCTCCGTCCACATGATGAAGAACAGCACAGCGAAAGTGGTGACCTTGATGCCGCCAGCCGTGCCGGCCGGCCCGCCGCCGATGAACATCAGCACGTCCGTTCCGAGCCAGGTCTCATCGTTCATCTGAGTGATGTCGACGGAGTTGAATCCAGCCGTGCGCGCCTGCACCGAGTGGAAGAACCCGGCGAGGATCCGGTCGCCGGGTGAGAGCGCGCCGAGTGTGCCGGGGTTGTCCCACTCGAACAGCAGCACGTACGCGGTGCCGATCACGAGCAGGGCGATCGTCGCAGACAGCACGATGCGGGTGTTCATCGTCCAGTGCAGCGGGCGGCGGAACTCCCGTCGCAGCTGTCGCAGCACCGGGAATCCGAGGCCGCCGAGAATGATCGCCGCGCAGATGGGCAAACACACCCAGGGGTCGCCGACGAAGCCCATCAGGCTGTCTGTGTAGAGGGCGAATCCCGCGTTGTTGAACGCGGAGACGGCGTGGAACACGGCATGCCATGCCGCGCGCGCGGGGTCGTAGCCATAGCCGGTGAGGAAGCGGATGAACAGGACGAGCGCCACGATCACCTCGATCACGAGGGTGGTGACGAGGATGCCGGTGGCGATGCGCTTCATGCTGCCGCCACCAGAAGACTTCGTCTCGGTGCCGGCGAGGATCCGCGATCGCACCGAGAGTCGTCGAGCGAGCACGAGGCCGACGAGCGCGGCGAAGAGCATGATGCCCAGACCGCCCAGCTGGATCAGCGCCAGGATGATGACCTTGCCGAACGGGCTCCAGAAGACCGCGGTGTCGACCACGATCAGACCTGTCACGCAGACGGCGGAGGTCGCGGTGAACAGCGCGTCGATCGGCGGCGTCCAGGTGCCGTCGCTCGACGAGATCGGCAGCATGAGCAGCAGCGTGCCGATGACGATGACCCCTCCGAAGCCCGCGGCAATCACCTGGGCGGGGGCGAGACTACGACGCCGACCGGCGGTAGGACGGAGCAGGGTCACGGATGGACACTACCGGTATCCGAGGCCTGCGCGGGAGAAACGCCCCGGCTGCGTCAGGCACGTCGCACAGCCATGTCGGATGTTCGGGTCGGTGTCTGATTTGAACGCGGTGGAGTTCCTGTCACTGCTCATGCGAGCGGATGAGCTGGACGCGGGTGCGCAGGCGAGTGGGACGCAGGGGCGTCCGTCATGATTCACCGCGATGCGCGTCTTGACCTGTAGAGGCTGAACGCAGTCCGCGTTCTCCGCGACGACGAGGAGTCGACATGAGCAAGTTCCTGGTTCTGTACCGTTCGACCGTGAGTGCTGCCGACCAGATGGCGACGGCCGACCCTGATTCGGGGGCGGCGTCGATGAAGGCTTGGATGGACTGGGCTCAGCGCGCGGGCGATGCGATCATCGATCTCGGTTCGCCCACGCAGACGGTCGACGGCGGTGAGCCCGGGTCGTTCATCGGCGGGTACTCGATCATGCACGCGAGCGATGCGGAGGCGCTGCAGGACGTGCTCGCCGATCACCCGCACCGCGGGTGGGGTGGGACGATCGAGATCCTGGAGATGCTCGAGATCCCGGGTATGTGAGACGAGAAGCGCACCATCCACCGCGATGACGAGACTGATCCGGCACTCTGACGGGCGCAGTTCTCCTCCCGAGAGGTTGCGATCAGGCGAGCAGCTCGCCCGTCAGCTCCTCGATGCGGCGGCGGATCTCATCGCGGATCGGTCGCACGGAGTCGATGCCCTGGCCGGCCGGGTCGTCGAGCTTCCAGTCCTCGTAGCGCTTGCCGGGGAAGAACGGGCAGGCGTCGCCGCATCCCATCGTGATGACGACGTCGGATGCCTGCACGGCCTCGGTCGTGAGCACCTTGGGCTGCTCGGCGGTGATGTCGATGCCGAGCTCGCCCATCGCCTCGACCGCGATCGGGTTGATCTGGTCGGCGGGCATGGAGCCGGCAGAGCGCACTTCGATGCGGTCTCCGGCGATGTCGCGGAGGAAGCCCGCAGCCATCTGCGAGCGGCCCGCATTGTGCACGCACACGAAGAGGACGGAGGGCTTGGTGGTGGTCGTCATGATGTCTCCAGGGTAAGCGAGCGCGCGGGTTCGGGCGACGTCGACGGAATCCTGCCGATCTGGAGCACGCTCGGTGCGGCGCAGCAGCTTCCGGCATCCGCTTCACCGAAGTCGCCCGATCCGCCGCAGACGCCGGTGTCGGGGAGGGCGAGCTCTTTGCGTGCTGCGGCCTCGTGATCTCCGGCCAGGTGTGCGGCGACGCTGCGCACCTGCTCGTACCCCGTCAACGCGAGGAATGTCGGCGCGCGGCCATACGACTTCGCACCGACGATGAAGAGCCCGGGCTCCGGCTGCGAGAGCTCGCGTGCGCCGGTCGCCGACACCGAGCCGCACGATTGGATGTTGGGGTCGATCTCTGCGGCGATGCCGGCGACGGCCTCGAGGGAGGTGTCGAGGTCGATGCGCAGCTCCCGCAGGATGCCGGTGTCCGGCCGGAAGCCGGTGAGCGCGAACACCTGTCCGACAGCCGCCACCTCGCGGCCGTCCTCAGCGACGATCGTCATGCCGTCGCCCCCAGCGCGGAACTCCGCGACGCGGAATCCCGTGACCAGCTCGACCACGCCCGCGTCGATGACCTTGCGTGCGCGGGAGCCCAGTGCGGCGCGCTCCGGCAGCTCGTCGCCGCTGCCGCCACCGAAGACGTTCGCGGCGCTGCCGCGGCGCAGCAGCCAGGTCACGCGGGTTCCCGGCGCCCGGCGAGCGAGCTCGCTCAGGCGCAGCACTGCATGGGTGGCGGAATGGCCCGCCCCCACGACGACGACGTGCTCGCCCGTGAGCTCCGACACGTCGTCCGGGATGCGATACGAGATGAGGTCGGATGCCGCCCGCTCGCCGACCGCGGGGAAGCCGTCGGCGCCTGCGGGATTCGGCATGCCCCACGTGCCGCTCGCATCGACGACGGCTCGGGCGAGGATGCGGGACTCGATTCCGCCGGCGTCGACGGTGTGCACGACGAACGGCGAACTCTTGCGCCCTGCGTCGACGACCTTGTCGCGCCCCTGGCGGGCGACTCCCGTGACGGTCGTCGCGTAGCGGATCCGGCCTCCCAGCGCGCCCGCGAGCGGCGCCAGGTAGTCGCTGACCCACTCCGCCCCGGTCGGGTAGCCCGACGCAGGAGCGCTCCACCCAGTCGGCTCGAGCAGGCGACGGGCGGCCGAGTCGGTCAGCTCCGGCCATGCCGAGAACAGGCGCACGTGGCCCCACTCGGAGACGGCGCTCGCAGGCTCTCGTCCCCGTTCGACGACCACGAAGTCTTCTCCGCGTTCGACCAGGTGTGCTGCTGCGGCAAGGCCCTGTGGCCCCGCACCGATCACGACGACGGGCAGTTCAGACATCGCATCTCCCTCAGATCGACAAACTTCGATATGAAGACTGTCGTTCATCTATCGATGAATGTCAATGCGTGGCAGACTGAAGCGGTGAGCCTGCCGACCACCATCGAAGCGCGCGCCTGCTGCGTGCCGCGCGTCACATCGTCGTTGACCGTCGATGACGCCGAGCGTGTCGCCCGCGTGTTCAAGGCCCTCGGCGATCCCACGCGTGTGCGCCTGCTGTCGCTCATCGCCGCCGGCGAGGGCGGGGAGGCATGCATCTGTGATCTGACCGAGCCGGTCGGCCTCTCGCAGGGCACGGTGTCGCATCACATGAAGCTTCTCGCCGACGCTGGTCTCGTGACTCGTGAGCAGCGCGGCAAGTGGGCGTACTTTGCTCTCGATCGCGACGCCATGGATGCCGCGGCTGCAGCGCTCCGGCTGAGCTAGGCCAGCGAGAGGAAGAGCTTCTCGAGCTCCGACATCGAGACCTCGCCCTGCGTGCCGTCGGTCGACTCGCCGGGTTCGGCCAGACAGTCTTTCATGGCCGTCGCGATGATCTGGAATCCGGCCCGATCGAGGGCTGAGCTCACGGCAGAGAGCTGAGTGACCACCGTGCGGCAGTCGTCCTCGCGTTCGACCGCGCTGATCACTGCGGCGAGCTGCCCCTGGGCGCGCTTGAGTCGGTTGAGGATCTTCCGCTGCACATCGGGATCTGGGGTCGTCATGGGGGCCTTCCGCTCGACTGGACAGTCTCCACTATACCCCCTAGGGTATAAAGCAAGATACCCGCCGGGGTATACGGAGGAGAGACATCATGTGCCGTTCGGTAACCTGCAGGACCTGCGGAAAGACGACCTGGGCCGGGTGCGGTCAGCACGTGGACTCCGTGCGGCGCACGGTTCCCGCCTCGCAGTGGTGCTCCGGGCACGAGAAGACAGAGAGCAAGAGTGGCTTCTTCTCGAGTCTGTTCCGGCGATGACCGTGACTGAAGCGCTGAAGGTCGTCATCGTGGGTGGGGTCGCCGGAGGGATGTCGGCCGCCACACGGCTGCGGCGGCTCGACGAGCACGCGCAGATCGTCGTGTTCGAGCGCGGACCCGAGGTCTCGTACGCCAACTGCGGTCTGCCGTACTTCGTCGGCGGAGTGATCGCCGATCGCGAATCGCTGCTGCTGCAGACGCCCGAGTCGCTGCACCGTCGGTTCCGGCTCGATGTGCGGGTGCGACACGAGGTCGTGCGCATAGACACGGCCGCGCGCGAGATCGAGGTCATCGATCTGCAGACCGGTGAGAGGGCGACCGAGACGTACGACCGGCTCATCCTTGCCGCAGGGGCCCGCCCGCGGCGTGACGAGCCGACAGGGGGCGTTCTCGTTCGCAGCCTCCGCACCGTCGAGGACGCGGTCGTGATCGACGCGGCACTCTCGCGGCCCGGGGTGCCGGTCGTCGTCGTCGGCGGCGGATACACGGGCCTGGAGGCGGTCGAGAATCTCGTCGCGCGCGACGCAGCGGTCACTCTGGTGCAGCGCGGGCGGCAGCTCCTGTCACCGCTCGACGCCGAGATGGCCGAGCCCGTGCTCGAGGCGGTGCGCGCGCGTGGCGTCGACGTGCGGCTCGGAGTCGAGGTGTCCGCCGTGGGTGACGGCGTCGTAGAGCTCGACGACGGAACCACCGTGGCTGCTGAGCTCATCGTCGACGCGTCGGGGGTGGTCCCCGAGGCCCGTCTCGCCGCGGACGCCGGCATCGCGCTCGGCGAGACGGGAGGCATCCGCGTCGATGCGTCCTGCCGCACGAGTGACCCGCATGTCTTCGCAGTCGGCGACGGGGCGGAGAAGGCGGAGCTGATCGGAGCTGACCCCGCGCTAATCACGATGGCCGGCTTGGCCAACAGGCACGGGCGCATGGTCGCCGATATCATCGCCGGTCGCAGCGAGTCGGCGCGCGGCGCTCTCGGCACGGGCATCGTGGAGGTGTTCGGGCTGGTCGTCGCGAAGACCGGATGGAGCGAGAAGCAGCTGCGTGTCGCAGGACGAGACGTCCGTGTGGTGCATGTGCACCCCGGCTCGCACGCCGGCTACTACCCGGGCGCCGATACGCTGTCGATCAAACTGCTCGCCGATCCGGCATCCGACCGTATCCTCGGCGCGCAGATCATCGGTCGCGACGGCGTCGACAAGCGCATCGACGTGATCGCCACGGCCATGCACGCGGGTCTCCCCGCCGCCGAACTCGCCCACCTCGAACTCGCGTATGCGCCGCAGTTCGGGTCGGCCAAGGACGCCGTCAACATCGTCGGATACGTGGCGGAGAACAGCAGGAACGGCACGACCCCATCGCTGCAGTGGCACGAACTCTCCGAGGCGGTGCGAGAGGGGGCTTCGCTCGTCGATGTGCGATCGTCCGGGGAGTTCGCAGCCGGGGGCATCCCGGGAGCGATCAACATCCCGCTCGATGAGCTGAGGGATCGCCTGCACGAGCTGCCGTCGGGTCCGCTCGTCGTGCACTGCCAGGTCGGTCAGCGCGGGCATGTCGCGACGAGGCTGCTCCTGCAGCGGGGATTCGAGGCGCGCAATCTGGACGGCGGATACCGCACCTGGCAAGACGGTGCGAAGGCGGAATCCCGCTGGGTGTGAGCACCGCCGACGGGTAGGCTCGAACAGTGCCCGAAACACTCATCGCTGCTTCGACGCGCGCTCCGCATGAGCTGCGTTCGGCGACCCCGATGAGGAAGTCGATGCGGGTCGTCATGCACCCGGGCACCAACGGCTGGACCAGCGTCTGGGGCACACTCTCGCACGGTGAGATCGCGGGCTGCCCGCCGCCACGCGACTAGATCACGCCTCGATGGGGTGTGGTCTTCCGCGCCGTTCACCCCTTCTCCCGCGTGAGGTCTCTTCGTGTCCATTTCTTCCACCCGTTCCCGCTTCCGTCTGGCTCCGCATGAGTTGTGGCGCGGCATCCGCAACAACGCCCGCAGCGACGTCCTCGGTGGCTCGCTCCTGCTCGCCGCCACCGTCGCGGCCCTGATCCTCGCCAACACCCCCGCGGTGTTGTGGTACGAGTCCGTGCGCGACTTCACCTTCGGCATTCCCGAGCTGCACCTCGACCTGAGCGTCGGAGCCTGGGCGACCGACGGCCTGCTGGCGATCTTCTTCTTCGTCGTCGGCCTTGAGCTGAAGGAGGAGTTCGTCACCGGGCGCCTCCGCGATCCGCGTCAGGCGGCGCTGCCGATCGCCGCGGCTGTCGGAGGCGTCATCGTTCCCGCCGTCATCTTCGCGCTGATCAACATGGGCGACGGCGACGCGCTGCGCGGCTGGGCGATTCCGACGGCGACGGACATCGCCTTCGCCGTCGCCGTGATCGCCGTTGTCGGCAAGTTCCTCCCTCCCGCCCTCCGTGTCTTCCTGCTGACGCTGGCGATCATCGATGATCTGATCGCCATCACCATCATCGCGACGTTCTACACCGATTCGATCAGCTTTCCGTGGCTCGCTCTCGCGCTGTTGCCGCTCGCCGGGTTCGCGTTCCTCGTGCAGAAGCGCGTGCGTGCCTGGTGGATTCTGCTGCCCCTCGCGATCGCCGTCTGGGTCTGCATTCACGCGGCAGGCATCCATGCGACCGTCGCCGGGGTGCTGCTCGGGTTCGTCGTGCCGGTCGTGCCCACCGAGCGTGCCCGGGTGCCACGAGGAGAGGATGCCGGGGGAGAGCCGCTGTACGACGGCCTCGCGCCGCACTTCGCCGACCGGTGGGGTGTCGTCGCGACGCTGTTCGCCGTTCCGGTCTTCGCGTTCTTCGCCGCAGGCGTGACGATCGGAGGGCTCGAGGGGCTCGGCTCGGCACTCACCGACCCGATCGCGATCGGCATCATCGTCGGCCTCGTCCTGGGCAAGCCGATCGGGATCCTCGCGACCACGTTCCTGTTGAGCCGAGTGCCGGCCCTTCGACTCGACGAGACCCTGCGGTGGCCCGACCTCACGGGCATGGCCTTCGTCGCGGGGATCGGGTTCACCGTCTCCCTGCTCGTCGGTGAGCTCGCCTACGGGTCGAGTTCGGTCGCCGACGAGCACGTCAAGATCGGCGTGCTCCTCGGCTCGCTCATCGCGGCGGTGATCGGTGGTGCGTTGCTCGCGAGGCGCAGCTCGCGAGCCCGCCGAGATCAGCCGGCCGTCTTCTAGCGGCGCCGCGCTCGTTCCTCGCCCTGCACCGGGATCGGGCCGGTGACGCTCAGCTCGTTCTCCCAGCATTGGATACCGGTGACCTCGGGCATGCGAGCTCGGGTGAAGACCGGGTCGAGCCCCGCTCGTCGCTGATCGGAGTAGTCGCGCAAGAGCTTGAAGGCGATCCCGGACAGCAGGGCGATGGCGATGAGGTTCACGATCGCCATCAGACCCATGATGCCGTCGGCGGTGTTCCAGATGATGTCCGCCGAGGCGATCGATCCGAAGAAGATGATCGCGACGACCAGCACGCGGTAGGCGGTGAGGATCGCGGGCCTGTTGCTGATGAACTCGATGTTGGATTCGCCGTAGTAGTAGTTGCCGAGGATCGAGCTGAACGCCAGCAGGAAGATGATGATGCTGAGGAGGATGTTCGACCACTCGCCGAGGTTGCTCACGATCGCGTTCTGCGTGAGTCCGATGCCGCGGGTCGCGTTCGCGAGGTCCGGGGTGGATACGAGGATGATGAACGCCGTGATCGAACACACGAGGAACGTGTCGAAGTAGACGCCGAGCGTCTGGACGAGCCCCTGCTTCACCGGGTGCGTGAC
Source organism: Microbacterium sp. Leaf320 (assembly GCF_001423485.1). Classification (GTDB taxonomy): domain Bacteria; phylum Actinomycetota; class Actinomycetes; order Actinomycetales; family Microbacteriaceae; genus Microbacterium. The sequence continues at coordinate 134,434 of NZ_LMOD01000002.1, read as the reverse complement.
GGCTGCACTGGCCCCTGCGTTCGGCGCGGAACCGAGCCCCGCCTCGTTCGAGAACATGCCGCGCTTGACGCCCGTCATGATGATGGTTCCGAGCGCGGCACCGACGACCTCGTTGAATCCGAACGCCTGGGTGTAGATCGAGGCGAAGACCTCGGGAAGCCGTTCGAAGTTCATGCCGACGATCACGAGGCCGAGCAGAAGGTAGCCCAGCGCCATGGCGGGGACCACTGCCTGCGTCACGCTGGCGATGCGGCGGATGCCGCCGAACACGACGAGCGCGGTGAGGACGGCGAGCACGATTCCGACGACCCAGGGGATCCAGCCGACCTCCCCGCCGAAGCTCGACGACACGGTCGCGCTGATCGTGTTCGCCTGCAGGGAGCTGAAAGCGAACGGGAAGCAGACGATGAGGATGACGGCGAAGAGGATGCCCATCCAGCGTGCCTTGAGGCCGTGCTGCATGTAGTACGCGGGTCCGCCGCGGAAGCCGTCTTTGTCGCGGACCTTGAAGGCCTGGCCGAGCGTCGATTCGATGAAGCTCGATGCCCCGCCGATGAACGCCATCGTCCACATCCAGAAGATGGCACCCGGACCGCCGATCGCGATCGCGGTGCCGACACCGGCGATGTTGCCGACACCTACCCGCGACGCCGCCGAGATCGTGAACGCCTGGAAAGCGGAGACGGACTGCGGCTCGCCGTTCTCCTTGCGCGGGGTGCGATCGGTCAGGGTGCGGAACATCTCGGGGATCAGCCGGAACTGCACCACACCCGACCGCGCGGTGAAGTACAGGCCGAGGACCACCAGTATCGGCAGCACCACCCAGGTCCACAGCCCATCGCCGGCAGAGAGCACGAAATCGTTGAGCGCGTCCATCGCCTCAGTATGGCGGCATGTTGCAGCGGGCGGTGATATTCCGCTAGACCAGTCGCGCGGTCGTCCCTCGGACGTTCAGCTCATAGGGGAGTGCCGCAGGGATGCCGGCGGCGTCGCCCTCGGCAAGCTTGGCGAGCACGGCATCCGCCGCCCGCTCGCCCTGCCCGAGGGGGAACTGGTCGACGGTCGTCAGGCGGAAGAACTCGCCGAGCTCGTGGCCGTCGATGCCGACGATCGAGAGGTCTTCCGGCACCGCGAAGCCGAGGTCGCGCGCCGCGAGCAGGGCGCCGATCGCCATCTCGTCCGACGCCGCGAACACGGCGGTCGGGCGAGGGCCGGGGCGACCGAGCAGCTGCTTCGCCGCGCGGTATCCGCCCTCGACCGTGAAGTCGGCAGGCTCGAGGAAGGCGGGGTTCAGCGGGATGCCCGCCTTCGCCAGCGCCTTCTCGAAGCCGAGGCGACGGTTCGTGGGGATGTGGAAGTCGATGTCGAACTCGGGGTTCGCCCCGATGTGCGCGATGTCGTGGTGGCCGAGGCCGATCAGGTGCTCTGTCGCGAGCTGCGCGACCGCGACGTCGTCGACCGTGAGGGTGTCGAGCTTCGGATTCGGTCCGCCGATCGCGATCACCGGCAGCCCGAGGTCGAGCAGGTACTGGGTCTCGTCGTCGTCGAGCTCGATCGACACCGCGATCACCGCATCCACCCGCTGGCGGCGCAGGAACGTGTCGAACACGTGTCGGCGCACATCCTTGTCGGCGGTGATGTTGTAGAGCGTGATGTCGTAGCCCTCGCGCATCAGCGCGGACGACACCCCCGACAGCACGGTGCTGAAGAACCAGCGGTCGAGAAACGGCACGACCACGCCGATGTTGCGGGTGCGGCCGGATGCCAGACTCGACGCCCGGGAGGACACCACGTAGCCGAGCGCGGACGCTGCCTCCTGCACGCGCAGGCGTGCGGACTCCGAGACATGGCCTCGGCCGCTCAGGGCGCGCGAGACCGTGGCCGTCGAGACCCCGGCGAGCCGGGCGACCTCATCGATGCTCGCCATGTGATCCTCTCTGAGCCGCTCCGGTCGCAGTTCGTGCCGTCGGGCAGTGCCGTGGGCGGCGCGAACTGCGACTGGAATGTGATGCGACGTTATGCCTTGGTGTACCAGACCGCGGTGTCGACGGGCACTGCGCCACCGTCGAACGGCTGGCTCTGCAGGATCACGAACGCGTCGGTCGGCAGCGCCACGGGCTTCGTGCCCAGGTTCGCGAGCACGTGCACGTCGCCGCGGCGGAATGCCACCGCATCCGCTCCCGCGTCCTCCCAGACGAGCGATCCGCTGCCGAAGCCGTACTCGCGGCGTCCGGCGAGCAGGCGCTTGTAGAGCGCGAGCGTCGAGGCGGGGTCGACCTCTTCGACGTCCCTCGAGTACGCTGCCCAGTCGGCCGGCTGCGGCAGCCACGACGCGCCGGTCTCGTTGAAGCCGAAGGCCGGAGCGTCCGCCTCCCAGGGCAGCGGCACGCGGCATCCGTCTCGTCCGTACCGCTCGCCGTTCGTGCGGAACCAGGTCGGGTCCTGACGGAACGCGTCGGGGATCTCCATCGCCTCGGGAAGGCCGAGCTCCTCGCCCTGGTACAGGTATGCGGAGCCTGGCAGCGCGAGCATCACCGTCGTCGCCGCGCGGGCGCGGGCGAGACCGATGGCGGTGTCGGGCTTGTTCGGGGTGTTCGGGCCGATGCCCTCACCCTGCGGGTTGTCGTCGGTGAGTGCCAGGCGCGAGGCGTGGCGCACCACATCGTGGTTCGACAGCACCCAGGTGCTGGGGGCGCCGACGGCACCGAACGCGTCGAGCGACTCCCGGATGACATCGCCGAGCGCCTTCGCGTCCCACTCCGTCATCAGGTACGGGAAGTTGAACGTCTGGTGCATCTCGTCGGGGCGCACCCACAGAGCGGTCTGCTTCAGCGTCGGCATCCAGGCCTCGCCGCACAGCGCGCGGTCGCCGTCGTATTCGGCGAGCACCTTGTGCCAGTCGCGGTAGATGTCGTGCACGCCGTCCTGACCCCAGTACGGCACGTTCGCCTCGCCGCCACCCATCGAGTCGGCATCGGCCGGCGGGGTGTAGTCGGGCAGGCCGTCGGCCTTGATCATGCCGTGAGCCACGTCGACGCGGAAGCCGTCGACGCCGCGGTCGAGCCAGAAGCGCAGGATCGAGCGGAACTCCTCACGGACCTCTTCGTTGTTCCAGTCGAAGTCGGGCTGCGTGGGGTCGAAGATGTGCAGGTACCACTGGCCGGGGGTGCCGTCGGCCTCGGTGATGCGTTCCCACATGCCGCCGCCGAAGACGGACTCCCAGTTGTTCGGGGGCAGCTCGCCGTTCTTGCCCTTGCCGTCGCGGAAGATGTAGCGCGCACGCTCGGGGCTGCCGGGGGCGGCCTTGAGCGCCTCCTGGAACCAGGCGTGCTGAGCCGATGAGTGGTTCGGCACCAGGTCGACGACCACGCGGATGCCGCGGGCATGCGCCTCGTTCAGCATGGTGTCGAAATCGTCGAGCGTGCCGAACAGCGGGTCGACGTCGCGGTAGTCGGCGACGTCGTAGCCGGCGTCGCGCTGCGGGCTCGTCATGAACGGGCTCAGCCAGATCGCGTCGACGCCGAGCTCCTTCAGGGAGTCGAGGCGGCTGGTGATACCGGGCAGGTCGCCGATGCCGTCACCCGAGGCGTCGGCGAACGAACGGGGGTAGATCTGGTAGATGACCGCGCTGCGCCACCACTCGGAACCGGGGGCTGCGATCTGCTCAAGCTGTGCCATGGCAACAGATTAGTGCAAACGCTTACATGATTGCCAGAGATGCGTTCGAATCGATTCGGGCGAGAAGTATTCCGCGGCACTCCGCAGTGACTTGCAGGCCGGGAGTATGCTTCGGGCATCCGATGACTGGAGGCTGTCATGGTTCCCGAGATCAACTACTGGGCCGTTCTGCTCGCGACCGCTTCGAGCATGATCGTCGGCACGATCTGGTACTCCCCGAAGGTGTTCGGAACGCGCTGGTCGAAGCTCGCGAACGTCGACATGGACCGGCCGGGCTCGAGCGCGACGATGGCGATCATCACCACAGTGTTCGTGAGCTTCGCGACGGCCTGGGTGCTGGCCGGAGCATCCGCCATCGCCTGGCACTTCTACGACGGGTCGTTCTTCTGGGCCTCCGTCGTCACCGGTGTGCTGCTGTGGGCCGGATTCACCGCGGCCAGGTTCATCACCCACGATGCGTTCGAGGGGCGCCCGACCTCGCTGACCACCATGAACATCGCTCACGAGCTCGTCACGATCGTGGTCATGGCGCTGATCATCGGCGTCTGGCCGCCAGCGCTCGGCTGACTCGTCGCGGGTCTCGCGGGCTTCGTGGCTTCGCGGAGCTCCTGGGGCTGACACGCCGGGAGAGGCGAAGGACTAGACCTTCGCCACTACCGCCAGGTCTTCCTGGTATGCCAGCATTTTGCACGTGACCTCCTGGTCGCCTGCGGTCACCGACCGCGGTTCTGACCGAGGGGGTACTGATGCCGGGTTCATCGCGACGCTCGGCGCCCTGGATGATCGCCGCCGCGCTCGTCGCTGCAGCGCTGGTCGCGGGCGCGACGACCGCCGCATCCGGAGACGGCCCCGTCGACGACCCCACGGCTGCGCCTGACCCCAGCCTGTCGGTCGCACTCGCCTACGAGTTCCTCGACGCCCGTGTCGACGAGTTCTGCGACGCGGCCGGGCACTGCCTGCCCCGCAGCTACCAGGGCGGGTTCTTCACCGACCTCCCGACATGGGACTTCACTCCCTCCTTCGTCTACGACGACGCACTCGTCGTGATCGCGTACACGGCCCGCGGGCTGCCAGACGACATCCGCCGCGCGCAGACCGTCGGCGACACCCTGCTCTTCGTGCAGGAGAACGACCCGATCGGCGACGGGCGCGTTCGCACGTCGTACGAGCCCCACGGCATCCGCCAGGGGCGCGTCGAGATCACCGGCCCCGGCACGTTCACGGGCAACCAGGCATGGGCCGGAATGGCGTTGGCGCGTCTCTTCCATGCGACCGGCGAGTCGAAGTACCTCGATGGAGCGGTGCGGATCGCCGAGTGGATCCAGACCAACACCGCCGACATGGTGCGTGCACCCTTCGGCTACACCGGGGGTCAGCTCGAGAACGGCTCGTCACTGGAATGGAAGTCCACCGAGCACAACAGCGACATCGCCGGCTTCTTCACGCAGCTCGCCCAGCTCACCGGCGACTCCGTATGGGCCGACCGGGCTGCCGTCGCCGCGACCTTCGTGACGGCGATGCAGAGTGCCGACGGTCATGTCGACACGGGCACGCTGCTCGACGGCTCCACGGTCAACACGCGCCCGATACCGCTCGACGCGCAGACGTGGAGCTCGATCGCCACCGGCGACCCGCGCTACGACGTCTCGCTGGACTGGACCCTCGCCAACCTGATCGCCACCGACGGGCAGTACCAGGGGGCGTCGATCAGCGACGCCGACGTGTCGAAGGTGTGGTTCGAGGGATCAGGCCACCTGGCGCTAGCGCTCACACTGCGCGATGCCGTCGGCGACGCCGACCGGGTGGAGTCGCTGTTGAGCAGCATCCGCCGTGCCCAGCGCGATGCGCCCAACGGTGATGGCAAGGGGATCGTCGCGACGTCGACCGATGGTCTCGACTCGGGCTTCGGCGACCTCTACTACGCCAGCCTGCACACCGGCGCGACTGCGTGGTACCTGCTCGCAGCCGCCGGCGACAACCCGTTCAGCCTTCCCGCCGACTGACCGGAGAGAGCGCCGACTTCCGCCGGGCCCGTACGCGTCGTCGAGATGCATCCTCGTCCTGACGCGTCGTCGAACCGCATCCTCGGATCGATGCGGGGCCGATAATGCATCGGATTCGGTCGTTTCCGGTGCGGAGGTGGCCCCGGCTGCGTGTGGGGGTGCGGAAGTGGCCCCGGCCAGGGGTGCGGATGCCGCGTCGACTCGGCCCGGTGCACCGCAGACGGGCGCGCCTGCGCGGCGCAGTCCACGTGCCCTAGGACTGCGGGTGCTGCTTACGCGGCGACGCGGGCGACTGCGGCGATCGCGCTCGTGAAGAAGTCGAGTCCGTCGACGCCCGAGCGCATTGCGGCGGACGTGTCGGGGCCGAAGCCCGCCTCGGTGGCGTGCTCGGGGTGCGGCATGAGCCCCACGACGTTGCCCGCCTCGTTGGTGAGTCCGGCGATGTCGCGCAGCGAGCCGTTCGGGTTGACCCCCGCGTAGCGGAACGCGACCAGGCCTTCGCCCTCGAGGCGGTCGAGCGTCTCCTCGTCGGCGATGTATCCGCCGTCGGCGTTCTTCAGCGGGATCGTGATCTCCTGGCCGGTGCGGAACCGGTTGGTCCAGGCCGTGTCGGAGTTCTCGACGATGAGCTTCTGGTCGCGACGCACGAAGTGCTGGTGGTCGTTGCGGATCAGGCCGCCGGGCAGCAGGTGCGCCTCGACGAGCATCTGGAATCCGTTGCAGATGCCGAGGATCGGCATGCCCTTGGCTGCGGCGTCCTTGACCTCGGCCATGATCGGCGAGAGTGCGGCGATCGCGCCGGCGCGCAGGTAATCGCCGTAGCTGAAGCCGCCGGGCAGGACGAGCGCGTCGACGCCTTCGAGGTCGTGCGAGCCGTGCCAGAGGGCGACGGGCTCGGCGCCGGCGATGCGGACGGCGCGCTGCGCGTCGCGATCGTCGAGCGAACCGGGGAAGGTGATGACGCCGATGCGCGTGGTCCCTGCCCTGGATGTCACCGTGCGACCTCGATGCTGACGACGTCTTCGATCACAGAGTTGGAGAGCACCTCGTCGGCGATGCGGCGGGCCTCGGCAAGGATCTCGTCGGTGACCTCGCCCTCGACGGTGAGCTCGAAGCGCTTGCCGATGCGGACATCGGAGAAGCCCTCGACGCCCAGACGCGCGAATGCGCCGGACACGGCCTTCCCCTGCGGGTCGAGCAGTTCGGGCTTGGGCATGACGTCGACGACGATGGTGGGCATGAACGGCTCCGGAAGTCGCGGGCGGACGGGCGTGCTCAGTCTACCGGCTCGCGGAACGCTCGATTCCCGGGGCGTCGCGCCTCAGGCGTGGAAGACGGTGTGCAGGTCTCCGATGGCGTCGCGGCCGCCGAGCCCGTCGATCTCGAACAGCACCGAGATGCCGACGACGTGGCTGCCGAGGCGCTCGACGAGTTCGCGTCCGGCGGCCAGGGTTCCGCCCGTGGCGAGCACGTCGTCGATGAGCAGCACGCGTGATCCGGCCGGCAGATCGTCGTGCATCTCGATCGTCGCGGTGCCGTACTCGAGGGCGTAGTCGACGGATGCCGCGGGCCGGGGCAGCTTGCCCGCCTTGCGGATCGGGATGAGGCCGACTCCTGCCGCGATCGCTGCGGCCCCGGCGAGGATGAACCCTCGGGCCTCGATGCCGGCGACCACGTCGAACTGGCCGGCGAACGGGGCGATGATCGCCTCGGTGGTGGCCTGGAGCGCCTCGGGGTCGGCGAGGAGCGGAGTGATGTCGCGGAAGATGATCCCCGCCTCCGGGTAGTCCGGGATGCTGCGGATCAGCGATTCGGCACGGACGAGAGCGGGAGAGAGTTCGGTGTCGGGCACCGGACAAGGGTACGCCACCGCCTGAGGTTGACATTCGTGGGAGCGCTCCCATAGAGTCGCTGGACAGTGCGTGGGAGCGCTCCCACGGTGCACCACCACAGGAATCGCCACGCACTGTCCCGACGCACCACCCGCACCACCCGCACCACCACTGCACGACCCACCACAAAGGAGTGAACTGTGAACACACGTGCCCGCAAGCGGATCCTGATCACCGCAGCCGTCGCATCCGTCTCCGCCCTGGCCCTCGCCGGCTGCGCGAGCGGTGGCGGCGACGCCGAGGGAGGCGACGAGAAGATCACGCTGACCGTCACCACGTTCGGCACATTCGGATACGACGACCTCTACGACGAGTATGAGAAGGCGAACCCGAACATCACGATCGAGGCGACCAACATCGATACCGGTGGCAACGCCCGCACCGATGCCTTCACGAAGATCGCCGCTGGCTCGGGCCTGAGCGACGTCGTCGCGATCGAAGAAGGCTGGCTCGGCGCGATCATGGACGTCTCCGACACCTTCGTAGACCTGCGCGATTACGGCATCGAAGACCGCAAGGCCGACTGGGTCGACTGGAAGTACGGGCAGGCGACGGATGCCGAAGGCCGTGTCATCGGCTACGGCACCGACATCGGCCCGAGCGGCATCTGCTACAACGGAGCCGCGTTCGAGGCTGCGGGTCTGCCGAGCGACCGCGAGTCGGTCGCCGAGCTGCTGAACGGCGACTGGGAGAACTACTTCGCGGTCGGCGCCGAGTACACGGCGAAGACCGGGAAGGCCTGGTACGACCACTCAGGCTTCGTCTGGAACGCCATGGTCAACCAGCTCGACGAGGGGTACTACACCTCCGACGGCGAGCTGAACGTCGAAGACAACGCCGAGCTCAAGGAGCGCTTCGAACTGCTCGGAGCCGCGACCGAGGGCGGCCAGTCCGCCGCTCAGACCGCGTGGGACTGGAACGGCGGCAAGTCGTTCGTCGACGGCACCTTCGCCACGTTCGTCTGCCCCGGCTGGATGCTCGGAGTCGTTCAGGGTCAGGTCGAGGCCGGCGGCGGAGACGCCTCCACCGGCTGGGACTTCGCCGACGTGTTCCCCGGCGGCGCAGCCAACTGGGGCGGCGCGTTCCTGTCGATCCCCGAGAGCTCCGAGCACAAGGAAGCCGCGGCCGATCTGGCCGACTGGCTGACGCAGCCCGAGCAGCAGGTCAAGCAGTCCGCCGCCGCGGGCAACTTCCCCTCCACGGTGACGGCACAGGAGACGCTCGCCTCTGACGCGACGCCGAACCCGTTCTTCAACGACGCGCCCACCGGCGCGATCCTCGCCGAGCGCGCGAAGGGTGTCGTGGCGCAGTTCAAGGGCGCCGATGACTCGGTCATCCAGGAGAACGTCTTCGGCCCGGCCCTCAGCGGCCTCGACCGCGGCGACACCGACACCCAGGGTGCCTGGGATGCCGCGGTCAAGCTCCTGAACGAGCTGGTCGACTGACCCGAGACCTCTCCGGTCGTTGAGCGAAAAGGGCTCACCGCGTTTCGTCTCGGTGCTTCGCTCCTCGCTCGACGACCGGGGGTGGCCTCCGCATCCGGTCGTCGAGCGAAGACGACGAAGTCGCCTGAGACGAAACGCGTCACCCGAAGAAGGAACCCTCATGACTCTCACAGTGGAACGCCGCGAGACGGCATCCGAACTGCCGAAGACGGATGCCGCCGGCCGGCGTCCCTGGCGGCACCGCCTCTCGCGGTTCGACCAGAACGCCTCGCCGTACTTCTACATCTCGCCGTTCTTCCTGCTGTTCGGACTGGTCGGCCTGTTCCCGCTGATCTACACGGTGTGGGTCGCCGTGCACGAGTGGGATCTGCTCAAGGGGCAGGGGGAGTTCGTCGGAGCAGGCAACTTCATCGAGATCCTCGGCGATGCGATGTTCTGGAACTCGATCTTCAACACGCTCAGCATCTTCCTGCTGTCGGCGATCCCGCAGCTCGCTGTCGCCCTGGTGATCGCCTACCTGCTCGACCGCGGACTTCGTGCCCCCACCTTCTGGCGCATGAGCATCCTCATCCCCTTCGTGGTCACCCCCGTCGCCGTCGCGATCATCTTCTCCAGCATCTTCAACGAGGCCGACGGCCTGGCCAACAACCTGCTGAACCTTGTCGGCATCGCCGATCAGGAGTGGAAGCACGACACGGCCCTGTCTCACCTCGCGATCGCCATCATGGTGAACTTCCGCTGGACGGGCTACAACGCCCTCATTCTGCTCGCCGCGATGCAGGCGGTGCCGCGCGACCTCTACGAGTCCGCCGCGCTCGACGGTGCGGGAGCCGCCCGCCGCTTCTTCTCGATCACCATCCCCACCATCCGTCCGACGCTGATCTTCGTGATCATCACCGCGACGATCGGGGGTCTGCAGATCTTCGCGGAGCCCCGACTGTTCGACGTCTCGACGGCCGGCGGCATCGGAGGCAGCGATCGACAGTTCCAGACGACGGTGCTGTTCCTGTGGGAGCTCGCCTTCTTCCGGCGCGACCTCGGGGAGGCATCCGCCGTCGCGATCCTGCTGTTCCTGCTCATCGTCGGCATCGGAGTGATCAACTTCCTCATCTCGAGGCGGATCTCGACCGGGGACTCCCCGAAGAGCCGCACCGCCCGCCGCCGCGCACGCACCGCGGGTGCCGCTGCCGCCACCGCTGTCGCGGCCGCCGCCACCACGACGATCGCCACCACGACCGAGGAGAACGCGCGATGACCGCCACCCAGGCACTCAGCGTCCCTGAGAAGATCCGCAGGCGCCGCGGAGCCGTCGGCGGAAACGCCGGAATCGGCAGCCGCCCCGGATTCCTCACCTACGGGCTGCTCGCCGCGTTCATCATCGGCAGCGTCTACCCGCTCTGGTGGTCCGTGGTCGTGGCGAGCGGCACCAACGCGACCCGCGGCGAGACTCTGCCGCTGATCCCCGGCGGCAACTTCTTCGCCAACGCCGCCAAGGTGTTCGACGCGATCCCCTTCTGGCTCGCTCTCGGCAACTCCTTCCTCATCTCGGCGATCATCACGCTGTCGGTGGTGACTTTCTCTACGCTCGCGGGCTACGCGTTCGCCAAGCTGCGCTTCAAGGGCCGCGACGGGCTGATGATCTTCGTGATCGCGACCATGGCGATCCCGACGCAGCTCGGCATCATCCCGCTGTTCATGCTGATGCGCGAGCTCGGCTGGACGGGGTCGATCGGCGCGGTCATCGTGCCGACTCTGGTCACCGCGTTCGGCGTCTTCTTCATGCGCCAGTATCTGGTCGACGTGATTCCCGATGAGCTCATCGAGGCGGCACGCATGGACGGCGCGAACCAGTTCCGCACGTTCCTCACGGTCGGGATCCCGGCGGCGCGGCCCGCGATGGCGATCCTCGGACTCTTCACCTTCATGACGGCCTGGACCGACTATCTCTGGCCGCTGATCGTGCTCTCCCCGCAGAACCCGACTCTGCAGACGGCGCTCAGCCAGCTGCAGTCCGGCTATTACATCGACTACTCGATCGTGCTCGCCGGAGCCGTGCTCGCCACCCTTCCGCTGCTCGTCCTGTTCGTTGTGGCGGGTCGGCAGCTGGTCAGTGGCATCATGGCGGGCGCGGTGAAAGGATGACCCCTATGACCCGAGCCTTCCCCGAGAACTTCCTGTTCGGCGCCGCGACCGCGGCGTACCAGATCGAGGGGGCGGCTTTCGAAGACGGGCGCACCGCATCGATCTGGGATGCCTTCAGCACGGTGCCCGGTGCAGTCATCGGCGGCGACAACGGAGACGTGGCGTGCGACCACTATCACCGCTATCCGCAGGACGTCGCTCTGATGAAAGAGCTCGGACTGCAGACCTACCGATTCTCGACCTCCTGGTCGCGGGTGCGGCCTGACGGCGGGGCCGTGAACGCGAAGGGCGTCGACTTCTACGAGCGCCTGGTCGACGAGCTGCTCGCGAACGACATCCTGCCGTGGCTGACGCTGTACCACTGGGACATGCCGCAGGCGCTGCAGGAGACCGGCGGATGGACCAACCGCGACACCGTGAGTCGGTTCCTCGAGTACGCGGGGACGATGCACGACGCCCTGGGCGACCGGGTGAACGTGTGGACCACCCTGAACGAGCCGTGGTGCTCGTCGTTCCTCTCCTACACCGGCGGCGAGCACGCACCCGGCCACACGAGCGTCGCCGAGGGCCTGCTCGCAGCCCACCACCTCCTGCTCGCACACGGTGAGACGGTGCGCGAGCTGCGTGGGCGCGACGCGAGCCTGAACCTCGGCATCACGCTGAACCACACCGTCGCCGACCCGGCCGATCCCTCGAACCCGGCCGACGTCGACGCCGCCCGCCGCGTCGACGGCCAGTTCAACCGCTGGTTCCTCGACCCGATCTATCGCGGCGTGTACCCGGACGACATCATCAGGGACATCAGGGCGGTGGATGCCGACGCGGTGGCGCGCTTCACGGATGCCGTTCACGACGGCGACCTTGCTGTGATCTCGCAGCCCATCGACACGCAGGGCGTCAACTACTACCACGGCGACTTCCTCTCGGGCACGGCGCCCGAGGTCGCTCCGGTCAGCGGAGGACCCGCGACCGACCGTGTCGGACGCAGCCCCTACCCGTCGAGCGAGGGCATCCACTCGGTCGAGCGCGGTCTGCCGCGCACCGCGCAGAACTGGGAGGTGCAGCCCGAGGGGCTGACCCGCCTGTTGCAGAGGGTGTGGACCGAGTACGCCGAGCCCGCGGGCACCGTGCTCTACATGACCGAGAACGGCGCAGCCTATGACGACGTCGCGGTGGTAGAAGACGGCGAGACGCGCGTGCATGACGACGACCGCACCGAGTTCCTGCGCCTGCACCTCGCGGCGGTTCTCGATGCGGCGGAGGCCGGAGTCGACGTCCGCGGCTACTTCTACTGGTCGATGTTCGACAACTTCGAATGGGCGTGGGGGTATGACAAGCGCTTCGGCATCGTGCGCGTCGATTACGACACCCAGGAGCGGAGTCTGAAGGACTCCGGTCGGGAGTACGCTCGCATCATCGCCGCTCGCGCTCTCTGACGCCGGGCGGCGAACCAGGGAGCATCCGGCTTCGCCGTCGGACGGAGGGAGAGTCGTGTCACTACGAGCGACCATCGAAGAGGTGGCATCGGCCGCCGGAGTCTCGCGATCGACGGTGTCGCGCGTCGTCAACGGGTCGACCGCGGTGAGTCCTGAGGCGCTCGACGCCGTGAAGCGGGCCATCGACGAGCTCAGCTACGTGCCCAACCGCGCGGCGCGCTCGCTCGCCTCGCGGCAGACGCACGCGATCGCCCTGATCGTGCCCGAGGACACCACGCGCTTCTTCGGCGATCCGTTCTTCGCGGCGATCGTCGCGGGCATCACCGGAGCGCTCCGAGGTTCCGACTACCTGCTCAACCTGCTCATCGCGAGTGACGACCCGGGCGACAAGATGACGAGCTTCGTGCGCAACGGCGGCGTCGACGGCGCGCTGATCGTGTCGCACCACACCAGTGACGCGTTCATCGACAGGGTGGCCGACGCGGTGCCGGTGGTCTGGGGCGGCCGACCCGTGCGGATCCGCGAGGGCGACTATGTGGTCGACGTCGACAACGTCGCGGGTGCCCGCACGGCGACCGCGCACCTGATCGAGACGGGACGCACCCGCATCGCCACGATCTCCGGCCCACTGACGATGGTGTCGTCGGTCGATCGTGTGCAGGGGTTCCGCGGGGCGCTCGCCGATGCGGGGCTGTCGCCGTTCGCGGAGGAGGCCGGCGACTACAGCGAGGGAAGCGGAGCGGATGCCGCGCGCCGAATACTCGCGGCCGGTCGCCCCGACGCCATCTTCGTGGCCAGCGACCTCATGGCGCGGGGAGCGCTGACGGCGCTGCGCGCCGCCGGCATCCGTGTTCCCGAAGACGTCGCGCTGGTCGGGTTCGACGATTCGTCCGTCGCGCTGAGCACCGATCCGCAGCTCACGACCATGCGACAGCCGATGTACGCCCAGGGCGAGGCGATGGCCGGAGTCCTGCTGTCCCGCCTCGCGGGGCGCGACCCCGAGCACACCACGATCCTGCCGACCGAGCTGGTGGTGCGCGCCTCGTCGTAGCGACTTGCGGTCGCCGGATATCGCCGGCGGAGGGGGAGATGACACGGACGCGGACCGGACGCCCCTCCAGGTTGGTCCGCATCCGTGATTCCGGGCGGTCAGCCGATCGGGTGTGGCGACCTGAGTTCTATGGGGGCGGGCCAGGGGAGGGTCGCCCAGGGGCCGTGACGTTTCGCCGACGCAGCCTCCTTGAAGTCGTGCCACCCTCCGCCGTACTTCGCGAACGAGTCCTCGTCGAGGGTGCCGTCGCTCCAATGCATGATGCGGCCGGCGAGGTAGCTGAGTCCGAAGTCCGCCCAGGACACGAAGCACGGACGGGCGTCGACGTTTATCCGGTGGATGATCCTGCGGGCCTCGGCGAGGTCTGAGTATCCGAGCGCCACGCCCCAGGTCGTCAGGGCGACGGCCTGGCCCAGCGCATAGGCGTCGAGCGTTCGGACGTACACGTCCGAAGTCACGATGTCATCTCCGACGCGGCGGCGGAGCTCGCGTTCGATGTGCTCGATGCCCGCGACGAACGGATGCGCGTCACGCGCATCACCGCCGTCTGCGGCGATCGCGTCGAGCCACTCCCGTGTTCTCGGCGCGCGGCCCAGCCTGGTGGCGAGGTCGTTGCGCACGGCGAGATGCAGCATCCACGCGTGGCGGCGACGGCGCACCGTCGTCAGGTGCTCGATCATCCCGAGCCAGTCCTGCCGCGAGTGGATTCCCCACTGATCGATCAGAGCCTGCTTCTCGTCGTCACCGAGCTCTGAGGCGGTCGGATCGTTCCACGCACCGGACGGAACCGCACGGATCTGCAGGAACCCGAGCGCGATCTCGTTCGCCGCGGCATCGGAAGTCGCATATTCGCTCGACGCCGGAAATCTGGAGGCGGGCAGGATCCACGAGAGGGGATGCATCGCACTCCTTCCGTCGCTGCACTGCCGACACGCAAAGCTTGAATAGCCGTTCAATCAGTAATATATAGGTTTCGGATCCATTTTCCGAGTCGTCCAATCCTGGGGAGGTGGACTAGACATGACGCGCAACGACGAGCTGAATCGCCTGGCACGGGAGCGCTCCCGCAAAGTCATCCTGGAGGCTGCGATCGAATTGTTCGCAGAGCGCGGTGTCTCGGGTGCGAGCATCGCCGAGATCACTCGCCGCGCGGGCGTCGCGCAGGGTTTGGCGAACTACCATTTCGGTGGCAAGGACCAGCTGATCGCGGCTGTGCTCGACAGCTGGTTCGACGTGCTGTTCGGGATTCCCCAGGTCGAGGGCCCCGCCGATCTGCGTCTGGCCGGCATCATCGATGGCGCTCTCACGGCCACCGGTTATGCACTGCCGGTGCAGCGAGCGGTGTTCGCGATGCAGCAGCAGCCGAGCACCCACCGTCTGTACGCCGAGGCGGAGGAGCGGCATGCGGAGCAGGCGACCCTCTCGGAGAACATCGTGCGGGAGATCTTCCGGGAGCGCGGCGCGACAGACCCCGCACTCGAAGAGGTCATGCTGCGCAGCACCCTCGAAGGCATATTCATGAAGTACGCCGTCTACGGCGACACCTATCCGCTCGAAGACGCGAGGCGCTGGGTGCATCGGCTCTACGGCCTCCCCAGGCCGGACTCGCCCCTGCCGCTGCAGCTCGCTCCGCGCGACCCGGACGTACGAACGCGCGCGTCCGGCGCGCTCCGCTCGGAGGGCTGAGTGCGGAACGGGATCTGTCTCAGATCCTGTGGTTCACCCGGTTCGCTGCCCTGCGGAACAACTCACCCCAACTGCATGCGGGCGAACGCGCCGAGGACGACGCGCTCCGATTGCACGAGGTAGCGCTCGAGCTCGTCGGCTCCGGCCTGGGCCCCTTGCGTGAGGAACGTGTCGAGCACGGCGCGGTTCTTGCGGACGAACGGCTCGTGCAGCGATCGGGGGTCGTCGATCTTCAGGAAGGCCAGTCTCAGTTCTGCCGCCAGATCCCGATAGGTGCGCGCCAGCCGCGGGCTGTCGGCCAGAGCCACCAGAGCGACGTGGAACGCCATGTTCGCGCTCCCGACCGCGCGCCAGGTCTCGGAGTCGTCGAGGACCGCATCCTGGGCGGCCGCCTCTGCGGCGAGCACCGCCTCCTGCATCCGCTGGACCGCCGGATGCTCGGGCTCGGAGTGCAGGAGCGCGGTGCATTCGATGATGCGGCGTGCGCGATAGATGTCGATGACGTCGGCGATCGACGGCGAGGCGACGGAGACGCCGCGGTGCGGGACGTGTTCGAGGAGTCCCTGCTCGGAGAGGGCGCGGAACGCCTCGCGCAGGGTGTTGCGTGAGACGGCGAAGTGCTCGGCGATGGCCGACTCCGACAGCCGTGAACCGGGCGCGAAGGCTCCGTCGATGATCTGCTGTCGGAGCGCATCGGCGAGCATGCCCTGCTGGTTCATGCCTTCATCGTAGGCGGGGGTCGCTACGGATCGTTCGACCGCCGGTCTCGGCCATTACGCGAATGGAACTCCGTCGTAGCACAGCGGAAACAAAGTTGTTGAACAATATTGCTCAATCCGTTCTACACTGGGTGCACTCGACACCCACCAACGACGATGGGAAATCCCCCGCAATGTCTGAGAACACCGCAGCCCCGCTGTCCGCAGAAGACGAAGTCCGGCTCTCCGCCGCCAAGAGGCGCGCCGGCCGCAGTGCCGTGATCGGCGCGATCTTCCTGATGGCCACCAGCGCCATCGGCCCCGGATTCATCACGCAGACCGCCACCTTCACCGCGACGATGGGCGCGGCCTTCGCCTTCGCGATCCTGGTCTCGATCCTCGTCGACATCGCAGTGCAGCTGAACATCTGGCGCATGATCACCTCCTCCGGCATGCGTGCCGGAGAGCTCGCCAACCGTGCCATCCCCTTCTCGGGCCACGTCATCGCCGTGCTCGTCGTGATCGGCGGCCTGGCCTTCAACATCGGCAACATCGCCGGTGGTGGCCTCGGGCTGAACGCGCTGCTCGGCATCGACCCGAAGCTCGGCGGCATGCTCACTGCGGCCCTCGCCATCATCATCTTCCTGATCAAGAAGGCAGGGCCGGTGATGGACATCGTGTTGGTCGTGCTCGGCATCGGCATGATCGTGATGACCGTTGTCGTCGCCGTCATCGCTCAGCCGCCGATCGGCGAGGCGCTGCGGCAGACGTTCGTGCCGGATGAGCTCAACTTCGCCACCATCACCACGATCGTCGGCGGGACAGTCGGCGGATACATCACCTACTCGGGCGCCCACCGGTACCTCGACTCGGGTCACACGGGTCCCGAGCAGGCGGGCCCCGTGATGCGCGCCGCGGCGAACGGCATCCTCGTCACCGGCGTCATGCGCTACGTGCTGTTCCTCGCGATCCTCGGTGTGGTCGCCTCGGGTGTCTCGCTCGATCTCTCGAGCCAGGCGGCGAACCCCGCGGGTCAGGCCTTCGGTGCCGTGCTCGGCGACGCGGGACTGCGCATCTTCGGTGCCATCTTCTGGGCCGCCGCGATCAGCTCGGTCATCGGGGCGGCGTACACGTCGGCGACCTTCCTCTCGACCTTCACGAAGAAGCTCAAGGGCGGCTGGCCGCTGCAGCTCGCGACCGTCGCCTTCATCGTCGTCTCGCTGATCGTCTACCTCTCGATCGGCACCGCGCCGGCTGCGATCCTCGTCTTCGTGGGCGGCTTCAACGGATTGATCCTTCCCATCGGCCTTACGGTCTTCATGTACATCGGCTGGTTCCGCCGTGACCTCCTCGGTTCGAAGAAGTACCCGATGTGGCTGCTCGTCGCCGGTACGCTCGTGACGCTGCTCACCTGGTACATGGGCATCGTCTCGGTGGGCCCCATCTTCGCCTTCCTCGGAATCGGAGCGTGACCCCATGACATCGATCGACCTGAACTCCGACCTCGGAGAGAACGTCCCCGATCGGGTGGTCAGCGACGACGAGAGCATGCTGCGCCTCGTCACGAGTGCCAATGTGGCGTGCGGCTTCCATGCGGGCAGCCCGGAGGGCATCCGCGAGACCCTCGCGAGTGCTGTGGCCGGTGGCGTCGTGATCGGTGCTCACCCCGGATACCGCGACTACGAGAACTTCGGCCGCACGAAGGTCGAGATCGATTCGGCGTCGCTGCAGGCGCATGTCGAGTACCAGCTCGGAGCCCTGATCGGTCTCGCCTCAGCCGTCGGCGGTCGGGTCGCCTACGTCAAGCCGCACGGAGCGCTCTACAACACGATCGCCCGTGATGAGCGGCAGTCGAAGGATGTGGTGGCGGCCATCCGCGCGATCGATCCGAGCCTCGTGCTGCTGGGGCTGGCCGGAGGCGTCGTGCTCGACGTGGCCGAGCGCGCGGGCCTGCAGATCGCGGCCGAGGCCTTCGCCGACCGGGCGTATCAGCCCGACGGTCAGCTCGTCTCGCGCACCGAGCCGGGCTCCGTGCTGCACGATCCCACGGCCGTCGCCGAGCGCATGGTGCGCCTCGCCGGCGAGGGAGTGATCCGCGCGATCGACGGCACCGACGTCCCCGTCACCGCGCAGTCGATCTGCGTGCACGGCGACAGCCCGGGCTCGGTGGCGATGGCCGCGGAGACCAAGCGGATGCTGCAGGATGCCGGCATCACGATCGCACCGTTCGCGGGAGTCTGACGTGAGCGTTGTCGCCACCGCCGGGCAGCTCGCCGACGCACGGGCGGCGCGTGCCGCGATCCGTGCGGGGCACGCCGAGCCGACGAGCGGTGTCGCGGTCGGGCTGACGCAGGCGAACCTGATCTCCGTGCCGGCCGACTGGGCCTTCGAGACGTTGCTCTTCGCGCAGCGGAACCCGAAGCCGTGCCCCGTGCTCGAGGTCATCGAACAGGGCGAGGTCGAGTCGAAGCTCGCGCCCGGCAGCGACATCCGCACCGACATCGGTCGGTATCGCATCTGGCGCGACGGCGAACTGGCCGAAGAGGTCGCCGATGCGACCGCGGCGTGGGCGGAGCATCCCGACCTCGTCTCGTTCCTCATCGGATGCAGCTTCACGTTCGAGTCCGGTCTCGTTCAGGCGGGGATCCCGATCCGCCACCAGGAGCTCGGGCGCAACGTGCCGATGTACCGCACCGCTGTGCCCTGCACCCCGGCCGGCCGGCTGAGCGGCGAGATGGTCGTGTCGATGCGACCGATTCCCGCGGATCGCGTGGCGGACGCTGTGCAGATCTCCGGTCGAACCCCCGCCGTGCACGGTGCTCCGGTGCACATCGGCGATCCTGCCTCCCTCGGCATCGCCGACCTGGCTCGTCCCGACTTCGGCGATGCTCCCGAGGTGCGTGAGGGCGAGGTGCCGGTGTTCTGGGCCTGCGGCGTCACCCCGCAGGCAGCGATCATGGCCTCGAAGCCTCCCTTCGCCATCACCCACGCGCCCGGCTACATGTTCATCACCGATGTCCCCGATGCGGAGTACCTGGTCTGATGCGCATCCTCACGGCATCCGATCACGCGCTTCTCGTCGAGGCGGCCGACCTCGACGAGGCGATGCGTCTGAACCTCGCCTGGGACGGAGTGCACGGCGTTGTCGAGCGCATTCCCGGTGCCCGCACCGTGCTCGTGCGCTTCGATCCGTTGGCGGTGTCGGCCGCCGACCTCGCGCATGCGCTGGCGGCGACGGAGATCGACACGGCTCATCTGCCCACCACCGGTGAGGTCACGGTGCCGGTGAGATACGACGGGGAAGACCTCGACGAGGCCGCATCCCTGCTGGGCGTGTCTGCCGCTGAGCTCGTGAACCGCCACCTCGCGGCCGACTGGAAGGTCGCCTTCTCGGGCTTCGCCCCGGGCTTCGGCTACGTGGTGAGCAGCGATCCGCTGTTCGACGTGCCCCGCCGCTCGTCGCCCCGCACCCGCGTGCCGGCCGGATCCGTGGCACTCGCCGGACAGTTCACCGGGGTGTACCCGCGCGAGAGCCCTGGCGGATGGCAGCTCATCGGTCGCACGGATGCCCTGATGTGGGACATCGATCGCGACCCTCCCGCATTGCTGTCGCCCGGCACCACCGTCCGGTTCGAGCAGGCGCGGGCGCAGGTCGTGGTGTCGGAGAACGCAGATGAACGCGCCGTCGCACGGCCTGTCGCCGAACGACACGCCGTCGCAGGAGCGCCGGACCCGGGTTCTCCGGATGCCAGCGGGGCCGCGATCGAGATCGTGCGTCCGTCGCTGCAGCTGCTGGTGCAGGATGCCGGTCGCCCCGGCTTCGCGGCACTCGGCGTCTCGGCCTCGGGTGTCGCCGATCGTCGTGCGATGCGCGAGGCGAACCGTGCAGTGGGCAACGCGACCGGCGCCGCCGTGCTCGAGAGCGTCGGAGGTGCCGTGCTGCGCTTCCGCGGTCCGGGGGTCGCCGCCGTCGCGGGGGCCGTCGGCTCTCTCGACCTGATCGACGCCGACGGCGTGACGCGTCGTATCGATCACGGGGCGCCTTTCGCCACGGTCGACGGTGACGAGCTCACTCTGGGACATCCGACCAGCGGGCTGCGCTATGTCATCGCGGTCCGTGGCGGCGTGGCTGTGGAGTCGGCCCTCGACAGTCGTGCGAGCGACACCCTCGCCGGCCTCGGACCGGCGCCCCTGGCTGCAGGCGACGTGGTCTGTGTGGGCGATCGCGCACCGCATCCTGTCGAGCCGATCGCCGCCTCGCGCATGCTCCCCGCGCCCGGTGACCTCGTCGAGCTCGAGATCACCCTCGGGCCCCGCGACGACTGGTTCACGGCGGCGGCCCTCGCTACCCTCACCGGCCAGGAATGGACGGTCACCCCGAGGTCGGACCGCGTCGGCATCAGAATCGAGGGCGCCGTGCCGCTCGAGCGATCCGTCAGCGGCGAGCTGCCCAGCGAAGGGGCGGTGACCGGGGCGATCCAGGTGCCTCCGGACGGCCAGCCCGTGCTGTTCCTTCCCGACCACCCGCTCACCGGCGGATATCCGATCATCGGTGCGCTCACCGACCGCAGCCTCGATCTCGCCGGGCAGCTGCCGCCGGGCGTGCGCGTCCGTTTCACCGTCAAGGAGACCTCATGACCAAGGTGCTGATCGCGAATCGCGGAGAGATCGCCGTGCGCGTCATCCGTGCCTGCGCCGAAGCCGGCTACACGTCGATCGCGGTCTACGCCGATCAGGATGCCGATGCGCTGCACGTGCGGCTCGCCGATGAAGCCCTGGGCCTGGGGGGAGACACCGCGGCGACGACGTACCTCTCGATCGATGCGGTGGTGGACGCGGCTCGGAAGAGCGGCGCGGATGCCGTGCACCCCGGCTACGGATTCCTCTCGGAGAGCGCGGAGTTCGCGCGCGCGGTGGAGGGCGCGGGCCTCATCTGGATCGGCCCCTCGCCCGAGAGCATCGACGCGCTCGGCGACAAGATGACCGCGCGCCGCATCGCGCAGCGCGTCGGGGCGCCGCTGGCCGCCGGCACCGATCAGCCGCTGGCAGGCCCGGAAGAGGCCGTGGCCTTCGCCGAGCAGCACGGGCTCCCGATCGCGATCAAGGCCGCCTTCGGTGGGGGTGGCCGAGGCCTGAAGGTGGTGCGAGAGCTGTCAGAGGTCGCGGATGCCTTCGAGGCCGCGACGCGTGAGGCGATCGCCGCCTTCGGGCGGGGGGAGTGCTTCGTCGAGCGCTTCCTCGAGAGTCCGCGTCATATCGAGGTGCAGGTGCTCGGAGACGGACGCGGCGGCGTCGTGGTCGTCGGCGACCGTGACTGCTCGATGCAGCGCCGCAATCAGAAGCTCATCGAGGAGGCCCCGGCCCCGGGCCTGACGAACGACCAGCGCACGCGGTTCCACGACGCGGCCCGCGCGATCTGCGCCGAGGTGCAGTACCGCGGTGCGGGAACCGTGGAGTTCCTGCTCGCGGCCGACGGCACGATCTCGTTCCTCGAGGTGAACACCCGGCTCCAGGTGGAGCACCCGGTCACGGAAGAGATCACCGGCACCGATCTCGTGCGCGAGCAGTTCCGCATCGCCTTCGGCGAGGGGATCTCGTTCACCGAGACCCCGACGCCGACGGGACATGCCTTCGAGTTCCGCATCAACGCGGAGGACCCGGGGCGCGGCTTCCTGCCGAGCCCCGGCCGCGTCGAGTCACTGCGGATCCCCGGCGGACCCGGCGTGCGTTGGGACAGCGGCATCGAGGCGGGAGACGCCGTGCAGCCCGCCTTCGACTCGATGATCGCGAAGCTCATCGTGCACGCCGACTCTCGTGACTCGGCACTCGTGCGGGCACGGCGGGCACTGCGCGAACTCGCGGTCGAGGGGCCGGCCACGGTGATCCCGTTCGACCTGCTCGCTGTTGACGACGAGGCGTTCGCCACCGAGACCTTCGCGGTGCACACGCAGTGGATCGAGAGCACGCTGTTGCCTCGGCTGGAGCCGCAGCTGCGGCCGGCCCCCGCACCGGATGCGACCCTGCAGCGCTTCCCCGTCGAGATCGACGGACGCCGTGTCGTGCTCGGACTCCCGATCGCCTTGCTCGCAGGGCTCGGCGGGTTGACGGATCCCGGAAGCACGGCGCCCGCATCCGATCCGACCGAGCTGCGTGCGCCGGCACCGGGCACGCTCGTGCGCTGGCTCGCCGACGACGGCGCGAGCGTCGCGGCGGGCGATCCGGTCGCGGTGCTCGACGCGATGAAGATGGAGACCACGGTCACAGCTCACCGAGACGGAACTCTGTCGCACCGGGTGGAGGTCGCCGCCTCGATCGCGCCCGACACGGTGCTCGCACTCATCGCCTGAGAGCGGGTCGATCGCTGAGCACGATCCTCGACTGAACACGATCCTCGACTGAACACGATCCTCGACTGAACACGATCCTCGACTGAACACAGAGATCCCGGATGCCGCAGCGGCAGCATCCGGGATCTCTGTGTTCTCGAGTCGATCGTGATTACGCGGGGTCGCCACCCAGCGGGCCCACGGCCTCGAGTGGCTTCGGGTCGTCGGCGCCGGTCTTGCGTGCGCGGGCGATCGCGTTGCCCACGTGGTAGATCAGGAGAGCTGCGACCGTGCCGAGCACGATGCCGCCGAAGGCGAAGTCGCCGAGCTGCATCGAGAAGCCGGCGATGCCGATCACGAGCGAGACGGCCGCCGTGTACTGGTTGACCGGGCGCGAGAAGTCGACCTTGCTGTCGACCCAGATCTTGATGCCGATGATGCCGATCAGGCCGTAGAGCGCCGTGGTCGCACCGCCGAGCACGCCCGCGGGGATCGAGTTGAAGACCTCGCCGACCTTCGGCGAGAACGCGAGCAGGATCGCGAAGAGACCGGCGACCCAGTAGACCGCGGTCGAGTAGACGCGGGTCGCGGCCATGACGCCGATGTTCTCGCCGTAGGTCGTCGTACCCGAACCACCGAAGCCTCCGGCGATCGTGGTGGCGACACCGTCGGCGATGAGCGCGCGGCCCGTGTGCTTGTTGATCGCGGGGTCTTCCGTCATGGTCGCGACACCGCGCACGTGGCCGACGTTCTCAGCGACGAGCACCAGGACGACGGGCAGGAACATCGCGATGGTCGACCAGGTGCCCGGGGCGACGAAGTCGGGGAGCTGGAACTCGGGAAGGCCGATCCAGGGTGCATCCGCAATGAGTTCTGCCGGCGTCTTGCCCCCGCGCAGCGCGTTGGGAACCTCGAACGAGCCGGTGAAGGCGGCGTAGATGAAGCCCACCGCGACGCCGAGGAAGATCGAGATGCGACCGAGGAACCCGCGGAACAGCACGGCGAACAGGATGATCGCGACGAGCGTGATGGTCGCGGTCACCGGGTCGAGCTGGAAGTTGTTCCACGCGGTCGGCGCGAGGTTGAAGCCGATCAGGGCGACGATCGCACCGGCGACGACCGGGGGCATGAGGGCGTCTACCCAGCGGAGGCCGGCGAACTGCACGACCAGACCGACGACGGTGAGCAGGATGCCGACCGCGACGACGCCGGCCAGAGCCGAGCCGGTGCCGCCCGCGGCGACCGCGGCAGTGATCGGCGCGATGAACGCGAACGACGAGCCGAGGTAGCTGGGCAGCTGGTTCTTGGTGATCAGCAGGAAGATGAGGGTGCCGAGACCGCTGAAGAGCAGCGTGGTCGAGACCGGGAAGCCGGTCAGGGTCGGCACGAGGAACGTGGCGCCGAACATCGCGACGACGTGCTGGGCGCCGATCGCGATCGTGGCAGGCCAGTTCAGGCGCTCATCGGGCTTGACGACGGCGCCGGGTTCGACCGTGCGGCCGTTTCCGTGGGTCTTCCACAGGGGCATGCGGGCTCCTCAGGATCGGGGGAGGGGAGTGCTGGAGCAACACTACCGATTCCTGAATGTTCCCTGGGTGCGCTACGACGCCGCCCGACCTCTCACCGGTCGTTGAGCGAGGCCGGCGGAGCCGCCCGAGACGAAACGTGGCCAGGTAGGCTCGCGACGTTTCGTCTCAGTCGACTTCGTCGTCTTCGCTCAACGACCGGGCGGCTCGTGCTCCTGCTGGTCGTTGAGCGAGGGAGCGCGAGCGACCGAGACGAAACGCGTGCCGCTCAGGCCCCGAGGCGCTCGATCAGCTCGCGGTAGCGGTCGGCGGTGCGCTCTACGATGTCGTCGGGCAGCACGGGCGGCTCGCCCTGCTTGTCCCAGTTCGCGGCCAGCCAGTCGCGCACGATCTGCTTGTCGAAGCTCGCCATGCGCTCCTTCGGCGTCGTGCCGGTGCGCCAGGCCTCGGCATCCCAGTACCGCGACGAGTCGCTCGTGAGCACTTCGTCGGCCAGGTGCAGGATGCCCTCGGCATCCGTCCCGAACTCGAACTTGGTGTCGGCGAGGATCAGGCCCTTCTCCTCAGCGATCGCGGCAGCGCGTGAGTAGAGCGAGAGAGAGACATCGCGCAGCTCGGCCGCACGATCGGCGCCGACGAGCTCGACGGTCTGCTCGAAGGTGATGTTCTCGTCGTGCTCGCCCATCGGCGCCTTGTAGGCGGGGGTGAACAGAGGCTCGGGCAGGCGGTCGCCGTTCTGCAGGCCTTCGGGCAGCGGGATGCCGCACACGGTGCCGCTCTCGGTGTACTCGGCCCAGCCGGAGCCGGTGATGTAGCCGCGCACGACGCACTCGACCGGCAGCATCTCGAGCGACTGCGCGAGCATGGCGCGGTCTGCGACGCTCGCGGGTATCTCTCCCTCAGCGAGGTGGTTCGCGACGTCGTCGAGCTGGCTGAACCACCAGCGGCTCAGACGCGTGAGCAGGGCACCCTTCTGGGGGATGCCCGGCGACAGCACGAAATCGAAGGCGCTCACGCGGTCGGACGCGACCACGAGGATGCGGGTGTCGGCGGCGTCATCCGAGGCGTACAGGTCGCGGACCTTGCCCGAGTAGATGTGGCGCCAGCCGGGGATGGTCTGCGCGTTGCTGTCCGAAGGTGTGCTCACCCGCCCATTATCCCGGTAGACGTCGCCGGTGTCGTGTCAAGGGCTGGTGCGAGCCCCGCGGCATCGGCGGCCCCCGACGGGAGGGATAGGAGGGAACATGTCCGAGGACCTGACTGAGCAGTTGAGCGCACTGCGGTCGAATGGCCCGAGTGTCGGCGGGGCTGTCTAGCGTGGTGATGTGACTGACGACCTCCTCACCGACCGCCTCCGACTGTCGCGGGCTGTTCCCTCGGATCTCGACGCGGTGTTCGCGATCCAGAGCGATCCGCGGGTGTGGACGCACTATCCGAGCCTCCGCCACACGACCCGCGACGACTCGATCCGGATGATGGAGCGGTGGGAGCGCAGCTGGAGCACCGTCGGGCTCGGATCATGGGTCGCTCGGCTGCGAGACACCGGAGAGGTGATCGGCAACGGCGGATGCACGCTGCTCGGGGGCGAAGTCTGGAACGTCGGCTACCGGATCGCCGCCGACCACCACGGGCGCGGTTTCGCGACCGAGCTCGCCCGCGCCGGTGTCGAGCGTGCCCGGGAGATCGACCCCGACCGGCCGGTGATCGCGTACCTCGTCGAACACAACACCGGGTCGGCACGCGTGGCCGAGAAGCTCGGACTCGAACTCGTGCATCGGGCGCCGGACCTCGGCAATCCCGACCGGTCGGTGATGCGGCTCGTGTATGCAGACCGGGCACTCTCGCCGGCGCAGCTCCGGGCCACTCTCCAGTGAGCGGATGGACACCCCCGCGGCGTTGCCGGAGCTCATATCTCGGCGTATAGTCCACATGGACTATACGAAGGGATGCGCGTGACGAACGACACCACCGACCGCCTGACCCCGATGGCCGTCATGATCCTCGCGCTGCTGCGCGAGGGCGACATGCACCCCTACGAGATGGTGCGGCTCATGCGAGCCCGGCGCGACGAGCGCCTGCTCTCCATCACCAACGGCACGCTCTATCACACGGTCGGACGCCTCCAACGGGCAGGCCTCATCGACGAGGTCGGCAGCGATCGTGACGGCAACCGTCCCGAGCGCACGACCTACTCGCTGACGGATGCCGGGCGCGACGCTCTCATCACCTGGCTGCGTCGCGAGCTGTCGATCATCGACCGGCCGACCGAGTTTCGCATCGCGCTCGCCGAAGCCCACAACCTCGAGAGCGCTGACGTGATCGAAGCGCTGCGTCTGCGGCGTGCGGCTCTCGATGAGGGGCACGTTTCGCATCGCGACGGGCTGGTCATTGCGAGACGCACCGGCGTCCCCGAGCAGGTGCTCGTCGAGTTCGAGCGTCAGGAGGTGCTGCTCGACGCCGAGCTGCGCTGGCTCGATTCCCTCATCGACCGACTCGAGGCCGAGGAGTTCCCCTGGGGCCCCAGCACCTTCGAGTACTCAGACCGCTACCGCGCACAGCGAAAGGCCGCACAGCAATGACCGAACCCTCCTCGACAGGGCGCCCGCCCGGGGCATCCTCGTCTTCCGGTCCCTCGACCGGAACCTTCGCCGCAGGTCATCGACCTGCGAGCCCGTGGCCGGCGCTCTGGGCGCTCGTCATCGGCTTCTTCATGATCCTCGTCGACACGACGATCGTCTCGGTTGCGAACCCCGCGATCAAGGCGGCCCTCGACCCGACGACCAACAACCTCGACAACGTCGTATGGGTCACGAGCGCCTATCTGCTCGCATACGCGGTGCCGCTGCTGATCACCGGGCGTCTCGGCGACCGATTCGGGCCGAAGAACATCTACCTCATCGGCCTCGCGATCTTCACGCTCGCGTCGCTCTGGTGCGGGCTCTCGGGCTCGCTCGAGATGCTGATCGCGGCGCGCGCCGTGCAGGGTCTCGGGGCCGCGTTCATGACGCCGCAGACGATGGCCGTGATCACCCGCACGTTCCCGCCCGAGCGCCGCGGCGCGGCCATGGGGCTCTGGGGCGCGACCGCCGGTGTCGCGACGCTGGTGGGTCCGCTCGTCGGCGGACTGCTCGTCGACGGCTTCGGCTGGGAGTGGATCTTCTTCGTGAACATCCCCGTCGGCGTCGTCGCCTTCGTGCTCGCCTGGCGACTGGTGCCGAAGCTGCAGACGAGTCCGCACCGCTTCGACATCCTCGGTGTCATCCTGAGCGCGGCTGCGCTGTTCCTCATCGTCTTCGGGCTGCAAGAGGGCGAGAAGTTCGACTGGGGTGTGATCTGGGGCCCGATCTCGGTGTGGAGCCTCATCATCGCGGGGCTCGTGATCCTCGCGCTGTTCATCGTGCAGCAGGCGCGCACGCGCAGCGAGGCGCTGGTGCCCCTCGCGCTCTTCCGCGACCGCAACTTCTCGGGGGCCAACGTGGCGATCGCCGCCGTCGGCTTCACCGTGACGAGCATGTCGCTGCCGATGATGTTCTTCCTGCAGACCGCGCGAGGCCTCACACCGACGGAAGCTGCGCTGCTGCTGATCCCGATGGCCGTGCTGTCGGGCGTGCTCGCGCCGTTCGCCGGCAAGCTGCTCGACCGCGTCGACCCGCGCATCATCCTCATCCCTGGTCTGCTGTGCGTCGTCGTCGCCCTGATCTGGTACTCGGCGCTCATCAACATGGACACCCCGATCTGGATGTTCCTGCTGCCCTCGGCACTGATGGGCATCGGCAACGCGGGCATGTGGGGGCCGCTCGCGACCACCGCGACGCGCAAGCTGCCTCCTCGCCAGGCCGGTGCCGGCGCGGGCATCTACAACACGACTCGCACCATCGGATCGGTGATCGGCTCGGCATCCATCGCGACCTTCATGCAGTCCCGCCTCGAGGCGAACCTGCCGGGGCTCGCCGATGCGCCCTCGGGGATCAGCGGAGGTTCGCTGCCGCCCGAGGTGGCCGAGGGGTTCGCGGCCGGCATGTCGCAGGCGATCCTGCTGCCGGCGTGCGTGATGGTCGTCGCGCTCGTCGCATCGCTCTTCCTCGGTCGCTACGACAAGGCGGATGCCGCGGCATCCGACTGACGCACCGTTCGGTTGGGCGTTTCGTCTCGCTTCGCTCGCTCAACGACCAGTGTCAGCCCTGACCGGTCGTTGAGCGCGGCCGGCGGAGCCGCCCGAGCCGAAACGCGCTGACCGGTTTTGCGACAGACGGCCCCGGTGTGATCTCATCGTGCGATGACGATCGAGCTCACGAGGCCCACCACCGACCTGTTCGAGTCCTGGGCGGCAGCCGTCGCCGAATTCGGTGACGGGCACGTCGACGGATCGGGTCTCCAGGCGCCCGTCACCCCCGACCGTGCGACGCTCGAAGCCCTCATCGAGAAGTCGGACCTTCTCTCCGACACCACGGCCGAGCTGCCGGAGGATGCGGTGCACAACGACCTGTACTGGGTCGTCGACGACGGCGAGGTCGTCGGGTTCCTCTCGTTCCGGCACGAGCTGAACGCCTACCTGCGCGAGGTGGGCGGTCACATCGGCTACGCGGTACGGGAATCCCGGCGTCGTCAGGGCTATGCGTCCGCGGCGCTGCGGCTCGGACTCGAGCGTGCCCGCGAGATCGGACTGGAGCGCGTGCTGGTCACGTGCGACGACGACAACGTCGGGTCCTACCGCACGATCGAAGGCGCCGGAGGCGTGCTGCAGGACGTCAGCGACCAGTCCGCACGCGGCCACGCGATGCTCCGGCGGTACTGGATCGCCCTCTGACGCTCACCCCGCGAACCGCCCTCGGGACACGGCGACACGCCGTCGCCGGTTAGGGTGGATGGTCGACGACCATCCCGGTGGCAGCATCCTGTCGCCCATCCGATCCGAGGAGCATCCGTCGTGATCCGAAATCCCTCTTCCGCGTCTGCGCGTCTGCGCACGTTCGGACGCACCGTCGGGGCGATGGCGCTCACGGCGTTCATCGCGGCCGGTGCACTGCTCGGCGGCGCGTCCGCGGCCACTGCGGCCGACGACACCGAGACCTATGTCATCGGCACGGACACGACGTTCGCGCCGTTCGAGTTCACCTCGCCCGAGGGCGACCTCGTCGGCATCGACATGGACCTGCTCCGGGCGATCGCCGAAGACCAGGGCTTCGAGGTCGAGATCCGTCAGCTCGGTTTCGACGCCGCTCTGCAGGCTCTGCAGTCGAATCAGGTGGATGCCGTCATGGCCGGCATGTCGATCACCGATGAGCGTCAGCAGATCTTCGACTTCAGCGATCCGTACTTCACCAGCGGCATCCAGCTGGGCGTGCTCGATGCGAGCGACATCGAGTCGCTCGACGACCTCGACGGCGAGACGGTGGCGGTCAAGACCGGCACGCAGGGGCAGACCTTCGCCGAGGAGAACCAGGACGAGTACGGCTTCCGAGTCACGCCGTACTCCGACACGACGGACATGGTCGACGCCGTCAAGGCCGGTCAGGCCGTCGGCTACTTCGAGGACTTCCCGGTGCTCGCCTACGGCATCCAGCAGGGCTCCGGCTTCCGCCTGGTCGGCGATCCCGAGCTCGGTGGCGAGTACGGCTTCGCGGTCAACAAGGGGCAGAATCCCGACCTGATCGAGAAGTTCAACGAGGGACTCGCGAACCTCAAGGCCTCCGGCGAATACGACGAGATCGTCGACACCTACCTCGCCGGTGGCGAGGAGACCACACAGGCGACCGACATCTTCTCGGTCGCCGTGAAGTACTGGCCCGCGCTCATGGAGGGACTGTGGCTGACGATTCTCGCGACGCTCGTCGCCCTCGTCGCCGCGTTCATCCTGGGCATCGTGTTCGGATTCGGGCGCATCTCGAAGTTCCTCCCGTTCCGCTGGCTCGCGACCGCGTACGTGTTCGTCTTCCGCGGCACCCCGATCCTCGTGCAGGCGTTCTTCGTGTTCTTCGCCATCCCGCAGCTGTTCCCCGGGCTCACGTTCAATCCGTTCGTCGCCGGAGCCATCACGCTCTCGCTGAACACGGGTGCGTACATGACCGAGATCATCCGCGGTGGCATCCAGGCCGTCGACCCCGGCCAGAACGAGGCCTCGCGCTCGCTCGGCCTCGGTCACTGGAAGACCATGCAGAAGGTCGTGCTGCCGCAGGCGTTCCGCATCATGATCCCGTCGTTCGTGAACCAGGGCATCATCACCCTCAAGGACACGTCGCTGATCAGCGTCATCGGCCTCGCCGAGCTGACGTTCGTGTCTCGCCAGATCATCGCCTCGACGTACCTGTCGGCTCAGGTGCTGACCATCGTCGCCATCATCTACTTCGTCGTGATCACGCTTCTCACGCTGCTCGCGAACCGCCTGGAGAGGAAGTTCAACGCATGAGCAAGATCGAGGTCAGAGACCTGCACAAGTCGTTCGGCGACAACCATGTGCTCAAGGGCATCGACCTGACGGTCGAGGACGGCGAGGTCGTCGCGGTCATCGGGCCGTCGGGTTCGGGCAAGTCGACTCTGCTGCGCTGCCTCAACAAGCTCGAGGAGCCGACCTCTGGCCACGTCATCGTCGACGGCGTCGACCTGACCGAC
This sequence comes from Microbacterium sp. Leaf320, assembly GCF_001423485.1. Lineage (GTDB taxonomy): Bacteria > Actinomycetota > Actinomycetes > Actinomycetales > Microbacteriaceae > Microbacterium. The sequence goes on along the minus strand of NZ_LMOD01000002.1, from coordinate 103,942 downwards.
AAGAGCGTCAAGCTCGACGAGGTGCGCCAGCGCATCGGCATGGTGTTCCAGCACTTCAACCTGTTCCCGCACATGACCGTGCTCGAGAACATCACGCTCGCCCCGATCGAGCTCGGCAAGCTGTCGAAGGCCGCGGCGAAGGAGCGCGCGCTCGCTCTGCTCGACCGCGTGGGTCTCGCCGAGAAGGCGGATGCGAAGCCGGCATCCCTCTCCGGCGGTCAGAAGCAGCGTGTCGCGATCGCCCGTGCGCTCGCGATGGACCCCGAGATCATGCTCTTCGACGAGGCCACCAGTGCCCTCGACCCCGAGATGGTCGGCGAGGTGCTGCAGGTGATCCGCGATCTCGCCTCCGGTGGCATGACGATGGTTCTCGTGACGCACGAGATGGGCTTCGCCCGCGAGGTGTCGGGACGCACCGTCTTCATGGACGGCGGCGTCGTCGTCGAGGAGGCGCCGCCCGCCGAGCTGTTCGGCGCCCCGAAGAACGAGCGCCTGAAGGACTTCCTCTCGAAGGTGCTCTGAGCGGATCTCCGTGTCGAAGGCCCCCATCCGGTTGACGGGTGGGGGCCTTCGGCGTTGGCGGGCGGTGCAGGGTGACGGGCGGTGCTACTCGGCGACGCGGGCGGCGATGTCGGTGCGGAAGTGCGAGCCGTCGAGGCGGATGCGGCCGATGGCGTCATAGGCACGATCGCGGGCCGTGCGGAAGTCCGATGCCACGGCGACGACGTTCAGCACGCGGCCGCCCGTCGCGACGAGCGAGCCTCCAGGGGCGTCAGGGCTGGCGGTCGCAGCATGCACGAGACGGACGCCCTCGACGGCCGCCGCGTCGGCGAGACCCTCGATCGGACGACCGGTCTGCGGCGCCTCGGGGTATCCCTCGCTGGCCAGCACGACGGTGATCGCGACGTCGTCGCTGAAGACGGGCTCGGGCTGGTCTTCGAGCGTGCCGGATGCCGCGGCGAACAGCAGCGCCGACAGCGGTGTGACGAGGCGCGGCAGCACGATCTGCGTCTCGGGGTCGCCGAAGCGGGCGTTGAACTCGATCACGCGAACACCCGCGGGCGTGAGGATGAGGCCGGCGTAGAGCAGGCCGATGAACGGGGTGCCCTCGCTGTCGAGCTGGCGGATGACGGGAAGTGCGACGTCCCGCGTGACCTCCTCGACGAAGGCCTCCTCGCTGCCGAACTGATCGGCGAGCCACGGCAGCGGCGAGTACGCGCCCATGCCGCCGGTGTTGGGTCCCTCGTCGCCGTCGAGTGCGCGCTTGAAGTCCTGCGCGGGGCTGAGCGCGCGCACGGTGTCGCCGTCGCTCAGGAAGAACAGCGAGACCTCGGGGCCCGAGAGGAACTCTTCGATGAGCACGGGGCCGGACGGCAGGTAGTGCTCGGCGTGGGCGAGCGCGCCAGCGCGGTCGGACGTGACGATCACGCCCTTGCCCGCAGCCAGCCCGTCGGCCTTCACCACGTACGGGGCGCCGAGCTCGTCGAACGCGCCCTCGACCTCGGCGGTGGTGGTGGCGCGCACCGCGCGACCGGTGGGTACGCCCGCGGCATCCATGATCCGCTTCGCGAACGACTTGGAGCCCTCGAGCTGAGCCGCAGCCTTGCCCGGGCCGAACACGGGGATTCCGTGCGCGCGCAGCACATCGGCGACCCCGGCGACCAGCGGGGCCTCGGGGCCGACGACCACGAGGTCGATGGCGTGCTCGTTCGCGAACGAGGTCACCGCGGCGCCGTCGAGCATATCGACTGAGACGGGAGTCGCATCCTGCGCGATTCCGGCGTTGCCGGGGGAGACGAAGATCTCGTGCTCCGCCTGCTCTGCTCGCAGAGCGAGGATGATCGCGTGCTCACGGGCACCGGAACCGAGGACGAGAATCTTCACGTATCCAGACTACCGACGCGGGCGCGCGGGTTTCGGCGGGTTGCATTCCGCCCGCACATGCTCAGAGTTCGATCGGCCTCTCGACCGAGGGATCCCACTCCGCCGTCCAGCCGGCTGCGTCGAACAGCGCATCGAGCACCATCGCGGTGAAACCCCAGACGATGGTGCCGTCGATGTCGAAGGCGGGGCCGCGCCAGGTGCGCCCCAGGCGGTGGATGGTCGAGGTGAATCGGCTCGCGGGGTCGAGCAGCTGCGCCACGGGCACGCGGAACACGTCGACCGTCTCGGCGTGGTCGACGGCTGCGACCCGCGACGGTGAGCGCCACCAGGCGAGCACGGGCGTGACGACGTGGTTGCTCGCGGCGAGGGGCAGTTCGGGCAGCGTGGCCAAGATCTCGACGCCTGACGGGTCGAGTCCGGTCTCCTCCTCGGCCTCGCGCAGGGCGGTGGCGACGGCATCCGCATCCTGGTCCTCGCGCCTGCCGCCGGGGAACGACACCTGGCCGGGATGCGACGACAGGGTCGCGGCCCGGCGCTGCAGCAGCACGTCGAGGTCGGCCGCCACAGTCAGTTCGTCGGTCTGAGCGGGGATGCTGTCGAGTCGGCCGAACAGCACGAGCACGGATGCCGGGTGGGCGCTGCCGACGATCGGCGGGAACGGTCGCGCCCAATTCTCGCTGCGCTGCGTCGCGGCGAGCAGCTCGGCCCGCGCGCCGTGCAGGGTATCGGGATTCTGGCTCATCGCCTTGAGCCTATGCCTGTGTGCGACGGGCAGGGCGGGCGGCGTGTACGTCAGCGAAGTAGATTCGCGCTTCGGAAGGCCGAATTAGGGGAATCCGTCCTTTCGAGGCGCGTATTGACTTCGGAAGCGCACGCGAGGCCCGCGGGACGCGCACGGGAAGCGCACGCGAGGCGCACGGGACGCGCACGGGATGCCCGCGAGGAGCGCACGGCGAATGCGCCCGGCGTAGCCTGGTGCTCATGCCCTCCAGGAAGATCGACATCATCGACGGGCGCGCCGCTCTCGATGCGGTGCGTCGCGCGGATGCCGCCGGCGACAAGCCGCAGCGCACCGACCTCGCGACGGCCGTGCGGTACCTGCTGCAGCTGCTCGATGAGAAGGCCCCCGGCAACAGCGTCGAGGTGCGAGTGCCTCCGTTCGGTGCGGTGCAGGTCATCCAGGGGCCTCGGCACACGCGAGGCACGCCGCCGAACGTGGTCGAGATGGATGCGGCGACGTGGATCGCCGTCGCCACCGGCACGGAGCACTGGGCGGATGCCGCGGCATCCGGTCGTGTGAGCGCCTCGGGAACCCGCGCCGACCTCAGCGACGTGCTGCCGCTGCGCCCCTGACCGCGCGGTGCGATTCCGGTCGCACTTCGTGCCGCGTGAACGGTCGGTGGACGGCACGAACTGCGACCGCAGCCGAGGGGCGATTCGTCAGAGGCCGCGGCGTGCGACCACCAGGGGCACACCGGTGACGGGATGCGGGAACACGTCGACCGGCTGACCGTAGACGTCTTCGATCCTCTCGGCCGTGAGCACGTCGGCGGCCGCACCCGTCGCGGCCACCCGGCCCTCCGAGAGCAGCGTCACGCGATCCGCGTGGGCGAGAGCGGCGTTGAGGTCGTGCAGCACGATCGCGACGGCGATGCCGGCATCCGCCTGCCCGCGGATCAGGCGCATCACGTCTTCATGGTGCTTGAGGTCGAGGGCAGCCGTCGGCTCGTCGAGCAGCAGGATGCCGGTGCTCTGGGCGATCACGCGGGCGAGCGCCACACGGGCACGCTCGCCGCCCGACAGTGACGTCACCGCGCGCGTGGACAACGACAGCACCTCGGTCGAAGCCATCGCTGCGGCGACGGTCTCATCGTCGTCCTCCGCGGCCCCGGTGCGTGCCCACGGCGCCCGGCCCATGCGCACGACCTGCTCGGCACTGAACGGGAATGACACCGCGTTCTCCTGCAGCAGCACCGCTCGGGCTCGCGCCATGTCCTGCGCGCGGATGCCGGTGATCGGCGAGCCGTCGAGCAGAACCGCGCCCGCACTCGGGGTGACATCGCCGGCGAGAACTCCGAAGAGAGTCGACTTGCCCGCGCCGTTGGGCCCGACCAGTGCGTGGATCTCGCCCGCTCTGACCTTGATCGACGCGTCGTCGAGGATCGCGCGGTCGTCGCCGACGAGCACGGTGACGCCGCTCGCCTGCAGCCGGGCGGCGGTGTCGACGGCGCTCATGCCCATCCTCCCGCGCGTCGGCGCGTGCGCACGAGCAGCCAGAGGAAGAACGGTCCGCCGACGAGCGAGGTGATCATGCCGATGGGCAGATCGGCCAGTGGCACCGCCGTGCGGGCGACGAGGTCTGCGATCGCGATCAGCAGCGCACCGCCGAACGCGGAGGCGATCATGAGCGGCAGATGCGCGGGGCCGATGATCATGCGCATCAGGTGGGGCACGACGAGACCCGCGAATCCGATGATGCCGGCGAAGGCGACGGCGGCGCAGACCAGCACCGCGACCGTGACGATCACGACCATCCGCAGCAGCTCGACATTGACGCCGAGGTGTCGGGCGGTGCGCTCGCCGAGGGCGAAGAGGTCGAGCTGCGGCGACACGATCAGTGCGACGACCACGCCGATCGCGACGAGCGGAGCGACCAGCGCGACGTTCGACCAGAGGGCGCCGTTGAGTGAACCGAGCTGCCAGAACACGATCTGCTCGCGCGTCGACGTCGTGCCGAGAAAGGTGAGGAAGGCCATGCCCGCGCCCGCGATCGCGTTGATCGCGATGCCGGTCAGGAGGAGTGTCACGACTTCAGTGCGGCCGCCCGATCGGCTGATGAAGTACACGGCGAGCACCGCGATCAGCCCGCCGAGGAAGGCGAACGCGGGGGTGGTCCACATGCCGAACGAGGCGAGGCCCAGCGTGATGCTCGCGGCAGCGCCGAGGGCGGCGCCCGACGAGACGCCCACGACCCCGGCATCCGCGAGCGGGTTGCCGAAGATGGCCTGCATGAGCACGCCCGACACGGCGAGGGCGGCACCGACGAGCAGGCCGAGCACCAGGCGGGGGAGACGCAGGTTGTAGATCACGCCGTAGTCGGTCGCGTCGGTGGGGGCCCAGGCCGTATCGATGCCGATGCCTCGCAGCAGCACTCCGATGAGGTCGGTCGGTGAGAGCGAGTACTGTCCGCTCGTGATCGACGCGATGCAGGTCACGAGCAGGGCGGCGACGAGGCCGATGATGACGAGCGTGAAACGCAGCGCGAGGTGTCTCGACGGCGTGCGGGTGACGACCTCGCCGCTCACTTCGCGGGCTCGGCGGTCGCGGATTCCGACGGGGCATAAAGGGCGCGGGCGATCGCCTCGATCACGTCCGCAGATCGGGGGCCGAAGCTGAGGATCTCGCTGTCGGCCATGTCGATCACGCGACGGTTCGCTCCGGCGGGAGTCTCGGCGATCGCGGGGATGCGCTCGATCAGTCCGTCGATGCCGTCGACGGACTCGAGCCCGTCGGTCATCATCACGAGCACGTCGGGTCGGGCGGCGACGAGCGCCTCGGCGGTCATCGGCTTCATGCCGGTCCATCCGATCTCGGCGGCGACGTCGACCCCGCCGACGGCGTCGATGAGGGAATCGGCTCCTGAGTCCTCGCCGAAGATGTAGTAGATGTTCGCGTTGCCGCGCACGTAGAGGAACAGCATCCGTGCCCGGTCGTCGACCTCGGTCGGCACGACTTCGGCGATCTCGGCCAACGCATCGTCGAGGTCGGCGTCGAGGCGCTCGATCAGGGCCGCTCCGCGCGAGGGCACGCCGAGAGCTGTGGCGATCTCGGTGACCAGCTCGTCGGTGGTGTCGAGTCGGCGGTCACTCGAGATGACGACGATCGTGATCCCGGCGTCGCGCAGCTGCTGGCGGATCTCCTTGGGGCCGATGGTCGTGTCGGTGAGGATGACGGTGGGGGCGAGCTCGAGGATCGCCTCGGCGTTCAGCGTGTGCCCCGTCTTGGTGACCACGGGGAGGTCTTCGGTGCCGGCGAACATGGTCGACGAGTCCCGGCCGACGACCTGGTCGCCGAGGCCCAGGGCGAAGACGGTCGAAGCGATCGTGCCCGAGATGTCGATCGGCAGGATGCGGTCGACATCGGTGATCTCGACTTCGCGGCCCTCGCTGTCGGTCACGGTCACGGGGAGTTCCGGGGCGGTGTCGTCGGCCACCGGCTCGATCGCGTGGCTCGAGAGACAGGCCGTGGATCCGCCGGTCGCGCTGCGCACGTCGTCGACGAGATCCAGCTGGGCAAGCGGGACGGATGCCTGGGGGCAGGTGTCTGCGACGTCGCTCTTCTGCGGTGCGGCGGAGGCCCCAGGGTCTGCGCACCCGGCGAGGCCGATGGCCAGAACGGCAGCGAGAAGGAGGGCTGGAGCGCGGCGCATTAGGCAAGGCTATCCTAAAACTTGACTCGGCCTCGCGGCCGCCTCTATTCTCAGGAATGGAGCTTACTTAGCTAAGCCTAACCAACAATCACCCTCTCGCCCGACTGCATTGCGGCACCGCTGGCGCGCGTCCGTTCCTGCGCGCCCGGAGTCCTGGAGAATCGTGAACGCCACAGCCACAGCCACAGCATCCACGGGGAGCGGCCGCATACGCGTGCTGCTCGCCGCCCTCGTGTCCTTCGTCCTGATCGCGGCGGGCGCGGTGATCGTTCCTCCCGCGCATGCGGCAGGTGGATCCGTCGCCGCCTCGGTGACCTCAGCCGCCACCACCGGCATCACGGTGCAGGTCGACGCATCGGGTCTTCCCGAGGTCGCGAGCGTCTACGCGGCGCTGATCGTGAAGGGCACCGAGAGCGGACTCTCCGGCCCCGGTGGCGGGTACGCCGCGTTCGCGCAGCCGTTCCCGGCGGTGGCCGCGGGAGCGAGCTCGTTCACGCTGACCGCTCCGGCAGGATCCCTCGATCGCGCCAAGGCCTACGAGGTCCTGATCTGGCAGCAGCACTCGGTGCCCAACGCCGAGACGATCTACGCTCGCGGCGATGTCGCCATCTCGGGCGCGCAGTGGGATGCGGTCTTCGGCGCGGAGACGACCGACCCGGGAACGGACCCCGGGACCGACCCGGGAACCGATCCCGGGACTGACCCCGGTACCGACCCCGGGACCGATCCGGGCACTGACCCCGGCACTGACCCCGGGACCGACCCTGGTACCGACCCCGGAACCGACCCGGGAACCGACCCGGGCGAGGTCGAGCCCGCCGCTCCCTCGATCCAGGTGTTCCTCGCCGACGGCACCACGCCTGCCGGCACGACCGCACTGAAAGCGGGCGACAAGGTCGTCGTGAAGGGTTCGGGCTACGACCCGACCGCGAACGTCGGCGGCCGGGGCGTGCCGATCCCGGCGAACCTGCCGCAGGGCACCTACGTGGTCTTCGGCAACTTCGCATCGGCGTGGCAGCCCTCCACAGGAGCCGCGGGAGCGACGCGTTCGGTCGGTTCGCAGGCGTGGGCTCTCTCGGAGACCGTGCTCGACCAGGTCCCGGTTCAGTACCAGGCCGCGATCCGGTCGCAGTGGGTCGACATCGCCGCCGACGGTACGTTCCAGGCGACGCTGACGCTCAAGGACTCCACGGCCACTCCCGGTTCGTACGGTGTCTACACCTACGGCGCCGGCGGTGTCGCCAACGCCGCACAGGAGCAGAGCGTCGCTCTGAACTACACGATTCCGCCGAAGGTCACCGTCGCATCTTCGCTCGCCACGGGCGATCTCGGCATCACCACGAAGGTCACCGGCACCTCGTTCGGTTCGGCGACCGGCGTGTACGCCGCAGTGATCGAAGCGGGCACCGAGGCGAACGTCACGGCGGGCGGTGGATTCGCGGCCATGCAGTTCGTGCGCGGTGTCGCCGGCGGCGCGTTCACCGTCGACCTCACCGCCAAGGCGGCGGATCTCGATCGCACCAAGAACTACGAGGTGATCGTCTGGACGCAGCACACGCTGCCGACCGCCCAGACCATCCTCGCCCGTGCCGCCGTCACGATCAGCGACGCCGACTGGGACGCACTCGAGCCCGCGGCGCCTTCGATCCAGGTGTTCCTCGCCGACGGCACCACGCCTGCCGGCACGACCGCGCTGAAGGCGGGCGACAAGGTCGTCGTGAAGGGCTCGGGCTACGACCCGACCGCGAACGTCGGCGGACGCGGAGTGCCGATCCCTGCGGATCTCCCTCAGGGCACGTACGTCGTGTTCGGCAACTTCGCCTCCACGTGGCAGCCGTCCGCGGGAGCTGCAGGCACCGCCCGCTCGGTCGGCGCGCAGGCATGGGCCCTGTCGGCCGACGTCCTCGCGAAGGTTCCGGCTCAGTACCAGGCGGCGATCCGCTCGCAGTGGGTCGACATCGCCGCGGACGGCACGTTCCAGGCGACGCTGACCCTGAAGGACACACCGGCGACACCCGGCTCGTACGGCGTCTACACCTACGGCGCCGGCGGCGTCATCAACACCGCACAGGAGCAGAGCGTCGCCCTGAACTACGGACTCACGCCTGCGGTCACGTCGACCGTCAAGAGTGCCACCGCGAGCGACGGCCTCACCGTCACGGCTGCCGGATCGAAACTCGGCGACATCGCAGGGGCCTACGTCGCGCTGATCGAGAAGGGCGCCGAGGCCGACGTCACCTCGGGCGGTGGCTTCCTCGGCATGCAGTTCGTGCGCGGCATCACGGGCGGCGCGTTCGGCGTCGACCTGACGGCGGCGACCGACTCGCTCGACCGCACCAAGACCTACGAGGTCATCGTGTGGCAGCAGCACACGCTGCCGAACGCGAGCACGATCTACGCCCGCTCGACGGTCGCGATCACCGAGGCGCAGTGGGATGCGCTGAAGGGCGAGAAGCCCGAGAACCCGAACCCCCCGGTCACCAACCCGACGCCCCCCGCGGTCTCGGTCCCGGGTGGCTCGCTGCGCTGGGGCATCTCGACGTCGTTCACGGAATACGTGATCGGCCCGATCGCCAAGGGTGCGATCGACGTCTCGGGAGGAGCGACCCGATCGGGTGGACTCTTCCAGTTCGGTCAGACGGTCGGCGGCGACTACAGCACGGCGACCGGCCTCGGAAGCGTCGTGTACCGCGGTTCGGTGCGATTCACCGGCCACGGAGGAGTGCTCGACGTCACCGTATCGAACCCGCAGATCAGCGTCACCTCCGCGGGCGCTGCGACCCTGTACGTCACGCACGCCGGTGCCCAGGTGGCGTTCGCGACGCTCGATCTGTCGCGGGCCGTCGTCACCACCGCGAACGGCGCCGTCACCTATTCGGGTGCCCCCGCCTCGCTCACGGCGGACGGACGCAACCGAGTGCTCGCCGGCTTCTCGACGAACCTCGACCCCGTGTCCTTCACTATCGGGTCGGTGGCGGCAGCGCCGTCGGGCACGACCGGCACGGTGGCGGCCGCCGTGGTGAAGGCCAAGACGACTCTCCCGGCGACCCCGCCGGCGACCACGGGCATCGAGATCGACGAGCAGAGCCTGACCGCACTGCAGTCCGGCAAGAGCGCGACGTTCTCGGCATCCGGGTTCCAGCCGAACGAGTCGGGCATCAAGGTCGTCGTGTACTCGACGCCCGTGTTGCTCGACACCATCTCGGCGGATGCCTCCGGCGTCGCGACCTGGACCGGAACCCTGCCGGCGAGCCTCGAGGACGGCGTGCACACGCTGACCCTGCAGGGGTCCGTCGCGCGCGGCCTCGAGTTCACGCTGGCGCGGGAGACCGCAGCGATCGGAGCCTGCACCGTCGACGGCGCCACGCTCAAGTGGGGCTTCAAGGAGTCCTTCCGCACCTACATCGAGGGCATCGCCGCCGGTGGGTGGACGCTCACCGATGTCGTCTACGAGTACCCCGACTACGTGTGGTCGAGCGGCACCGGCTCGTTCGACGACGAGACCCTCACCGGACTCGTGACCTTCGGCGGCAGCATCGACTTCACCGGTCACAGCGGCGCACTGAACACCACGCTCGCGAACGCGCGGGTCGAGCTCGCCGGAGACACGGGCTACCTCGTGTTCGACGTGCTCGGCACCACGCAGGACGGCCAGAGCGTCGACCAGAAGGCGGTCCGCCTCGCGGAGTTCGCTCTGGCAGACGTCGCGGTCGTCGACGGAGTGCTCTCGCTCGAGGCGATTCCGACGACGCTCACCGAGGCGGGTGCCGCAGCATTCGGCACCTACGCCGCAGGCGACGAGCTCGACCCGGTGACCGCGCTGCTCCCGGTCGCGGCCGAGTGCGGTGTCGCGGTCGAGCAGGACGAGCCCGCAGAGTCCGAGGGCACGGCGGCCGCGGCATCCGTCACGACCGTCGTCGACACCGAGGGCGCCCCGGTCTGGCCGTGGATCGTCGGAGGCCTCGTGATCGTCGTGCTCGCCGTCGGCGGCGGCGTGCTGATCGGACGCCGCACCAGGGCGACGGCCGAGAACGCCGAGTCCATCATCGAGGTCTGATCGATCGTGGAACGGCGACGCCCTCCCCGCAGCGGACGCGGGGAGGGCGTCGCTCTGCGCAGGAGGGCGCGACCCACAGCCAACGGTGGGACAATGGATGCATGTCCTCCCACGATTCCTCCCAGACGGTCGAGGCGACCGTCCGACGCGTGCCGCGATTCGGCGTGTTCATGGGCATCGGCGTCGTGCTCGGCATCATCGCCGCAGGCATCCTGACGATGGTGGGCAGTTACGAGCCGTCCGACGCCGTGAACGTCGTCTACCCTCCCGGCCAGGTCTTCGGATTCCTGCTCCTGTGGACGGTGCCGATCGGCTTCGCGCTCGCGAGCATCGTGGCACTCATCCTCGAGCGCGTCGCGCGACGCCACGACCATGTCGTGAAGGTCGAGCACGAGACGATCATCGAGAACGACTGACCGCCGCGGTCTGACCGCCGGTCTTGTGACTGCGGTCTCCCGCCCTACGCCAGCTCGGCGATGATCGGGCGGATGGCGGCGTCGAACGACACCACGTCGCGGCGCAGACCGTCGGTCACCGCCACGGTGAGTGCGCCGATCCACCAGATCCCCCGCTGCGAGAACGGCAGCACCTGCACGTTGAGCTCGAACGAGTGCGCGCGGCGTCCGATCTCGCGTTCGAATTCGGCGATCGCACTCGCGTACGCGCGATAGGCCTCGCCGCCGATCGTGCCGTTGCCCGACCTGCTCGCCATCGAACTGCGGATCGATGCCACGTAGCGGTCGTGGGAGACGCGGGCATAGTGCAGGGCGGACGCCGCGTGCGGCATGATCGCCTCGGACAGCTCCTCGGATCCCGACGCAGGCAGAGCGACGAGCGTGTCGAAGCCTTCGATGAGCTCGAGCGGAACTCCGGACGGATGCGCGCGCGGCTCGACCGTCATGTCCCAGTACTCCCGCCACTGCTTCTCGAGCTCGGCGGTGACCTCGGTGGCGTCGGGCGCCCGGACGGGCAGATCACGCAGGCTCGGGAGGTCTTCGGGGGCGCGGATGCCGAGCGACTGCCGCAGCGCGAGCGCGACGAGCACCGGAACGCTCGCGTCCTCGCGGATCAACCACTGCGGCTTGTCGGCCATGGCCCCATCGTAGGAGATGGAGGGAGGGGAGAGGAGGTCTCCGCGGGCGGTAGGCTGGACGCGTGGCTGCCTCCCCCACCAATCCCTATTCCGAAGCCGGCGTCGATACCGCTGCAGGCGATCTCGCCGTCGAGCTGATGAAGTCCTCCGTGCGCGCGACGCACGGCCCTGAAGTGCTGGGCGGTGTCGGCGGATTCGCCGGACTGTTCGACGCGAGTGCACTGCGCGACTTCCGTCGCCCGCTGCTCGCGACCAGCACCGACGGCGTCGGCACGAAGGTCGCCATCGCGCAGGCCATCGACAAGCACGACACGATCGGCCAGGATCTGGTCGGCATGGTCGTCGACGACATCGTCGTGGTGGGTGCGAAGCCGCTCTTCATGACCGACTACATCGCGTGCGGCAAGGTCTTCCCAGAGCGCATCGCCGACATCGTGCGCGGTATCGCCGAGGCGTGCACCGCCACGGGCACCGCGCTCATCGGCGGTGAGACCGCCGAGCACCCCGGTCTCCTCGGCCCGCGCGACTACGACGTGGCGGGTGCGGCGACCGGTGTCGTCGAGGCCGACGGCATCCTCGGTGCCGACCGCGTGCAGGACGGCGACGTCGTGCTCGCCGTGGAGTCCAGCGGACTGCACTCCAACGGCTACTCGCTCGTGCGTCACATCGTCACGAACGCCGGCATCGGCTACGGCGACAACGCCGCCGATTTCGGCATGACCTGGGGCGAGGCCCTGCTCGAGCCGACGCGTCTCTACACGCTTCCGCTGCTGCGTCTGATCGAGCAGCTCGGCGGTTCGACAGGGGTGGGCGGCGTCCACTCGCTGAGCCACGTCACCGGCGGCGGCATCGCGGCGAACCTCGCCCGCGTGCTTCCGCAGGGCAGCTGGGCCGAGGTCGACCGCAGCACCTGGTCGCCGAGCCCGGTCTTCCGCGTGCTCAGCGACATCGCGGGGTCGACGCTCGAGTCGGCCGAGGGCACCTGGAACCTCGGCATCGGATTCCTCGCGATCATCGCGGCGGACAAGAAGGATGCCGCGATCGCGGCCCTCGCGGCCGAGGGGATGCCGGCATGGCAGGTCGGAACCGTGGGCTTCGGCGCACGCCCGGCAGGAGAGTTCGAACAGGGCGCCAAGGGCGTCGACGGTGGAGCAGTGCGCCTGGTCGGCGCCTACGCGGACGGAGCGAAGTAAGAGCCCATGTGCGGCATCGTCGGAATGGTGGGCTCTGCCCCGGTCAATCAGGACATCTACGACGCACTCCTGCTGCTGCAGCACCGCGGCCAGGATGCGACGGGAATCGCCACAGCTGAGGCGAACGGCGTCATGCACAACGCCAAGGCGCAGGGCATGGTCCGCGAAGCGTTCCGCACCCGCGACATGCGTGGGCTGCTCGGAAACGTCGGACTCGGTCATGTGCGCTACGCGACCAAGGGCACGGCCTCGAACGAAGAGGAGATGCAGCCGTTCTACGTGAACGCGCCATACGGCATCATCCTCATCCACAACGGAAACCTGACGAACACGCGTGAGCTCACGGCTGACATGGCCAAGCGCGACCGCCGTCACCTCAACTCCTCGAGCGACACCGAGCTGCTCCTCAACGTGCTCGCCGGTGAGCTCCAGAACACGACCTCGACGGTCGACCTCGACGCCGAGCGCATCTTCGAGGCCGTCGAGCGCACACACGAGCGCATCGAGGGTGCGTACGCCGTCATCGCGGTGATCGCCGGATACGGTCTGCTCGCCTTCCGCGACCCGTTCGGCATCCGCCCCCTCATCCTCGGCCGTCGTCCCTCCACCGTCCCCGGCGCTGAGGGCCGCGACGAGTGGGTCGTGGCAAGCGAGTCCCTCGTACTCGAGAACGCCGATTACGAGGTCGTCCGCGAGGTCGAGCCCGGTGAGGCGATCTTCATCACGAGCGAGGGAGAGCTGCACACCAAGCAGTGCGCCACCGAGACCACGCTCGCGCCCTGCGCGTTCGAGTACGTCTACCTCGCGCGTCCCGACTCGGTCATGAACGGCGTCTCGGTCTACGAGTCGCGTCTGCGCATGGGCGACCGCCTCGCCGACACCATCGCCAAGCACGTGCCGATGGACAAGATCGACGTCGTCATGCCGATCCCCGACTCGGCCCGGCCCGCTGCCATGGAGGTCGCCCGGAAGCTCGGCATCGAGTACCGCGAGGGCTTCTACAAGAACCGCTACGTCGGCCGCACCTTCATCATGCCCGGCCAGGCCGTGCGCAAGAAGAGCGTGCGACAGAAGCTCAACGCCATGTCGACCGAGTTCCAGGGCAAGAACGTGCTTCTGATCGACGACTCGATCGTGCGCGGCACGACCTCGAAGCAGATCATCCAGATGGCTCGGGATGCCGGCGCCACCTCGGTCACGTTCGCCTCGGCGGCGCCGCCCGTGCGACACCCGCACGTCTACGGCATCAACATGCCGTCGCGCCATGAGCTCATCGCGCATGGCAGGACGATCCCCGAGATCGCCGAGGAACTGGGCTGCGACCATCTGGTCTATCAGGAGGTCGACGACCTCAAGGCAGCGATCATCGAGGGATCCGTGCTCAGCGATCTCGACATGAGCTGCTTCGACGGCCGGTACGTCACCGGAACCGTCTCGGACGAGTACCTGGCGTGGGTGGAGGGGTCGCAGACCTCGTGACCTCGCGTGCGCAGCCGCTCTGGCGCGGACGTGCGCTCGCGCTGATCGGCATCGTCCTGGTCGCGTTCTCGCTGCGATCCGCCGTCGCATCGCTGTCTCCGGTCATCGATCACATCGCCGAGGAGTTCACGGTGTCGTCGGTCGTGGTCGGACTGATCGGCGCCGCCCCGCCGGTGTGCTTCGCGGTGTTCGGCCTGCTCACCCCCATGTTCGAGCGTCGATTCGGGCTCGAACGCGTCGCGGTCGTCGCGATCGGTCTCATCGCGGCCGGGCTGCTGCTGCGAGGCCTCGCCGTCGATTCGACCTCGCTGCTCGCAGCGACCGCCGTGGTGTTCGCCGGCGTCGGTTCGGGCAACGTGCTGCTCCCGCCGTTGGTGAAGAAGTACTTCCCCGATCGGCTCGGACTGATGATGACGGTGTACTCGACCACCATGGCGGTGTCGACCTTCGTGCCGCCACTGGTCGCGGTGCCGATCGCCGACTCCGCCGGATGGCGGGTGTCGCTGGGTCTGTGGGGCGTGTTCGCCGCGATCGCGCTGGTGCCGTGGGTGGCGATGCTTCTCGCTCATCGGACGGATGCCGTCGCCGCAGCGCCGACCACATCTCGCACACCCGGGTCTTCCGACGCCGCGGAGGCAGCGGACGAGTCTTTCGATGCGGCATCGATGGCGACGGGACCGATCGCCACGACCCCGGCGAACCCCCGGGTCTTCGGCCGGCTCTGGCGGCTGCCCATGGCCTGGTCGATCGCGCTGGTCTTCGCGTCCTCCTCGACCATCGCCTACGTGTCGTTCGCCTGGCTGCCCACGATCATGATCGATGTGGGTGGCGTGTCGCCCGCCAACGCCGGACTGCTGCTCTCGCTGTTCGGACTCATGGGTCTGCCGTGCTCGCTGCTGGTGCCGATCCTCATCGTGCGTTTCCAGGCGACACGTCCGGTCTTCTTCAGCGCGATCGCCTCCGGGCTCGTCGGCCTCTCGGGCATGCTGTTCTTCCCGACCGTGGGTATGCCGCTGTGGGTGGCGTTCTTCGGCCTCGCGGCCGCGCTGTTCCCGCTCGCGCTGGTGCTGCTCAGCATCCGTGCCCGCACTCCTGAGAGCGCCGTCGCGCTCAGCGGGTTCGTGCAGAGCATCGGCTACGCGGTGGCCGCGGTGTTCCCGCTGCTCATCGGACTGCTCCACGACGCGACCGACAGCTGGCTGATCCCGCTCTGGCTGCTCGTGGGCGTGCTGATCGCCGTGATCCCCGCAGGGTGGATCGCGGGTCGCCGCCGCACGATCGAAGAGGACTGGGAGCGCCGGCACGGTCGGTGGTGAGCTCGTCGGACGGGTCGCGCACGGAGCATCGCAGCGCGCGGTGACTTCAGCGTGAGGTGACCTCAGTGCGCCGTGACGGCATCTCCGAGACGGATCGTGCCGCCCGCCCAGGGGGTCTGCCCGCCGTCTGACGAGGAGCCGGGGAGGAGCAGCCGCCCGAGGGTGGGCTCGGCCTGCGAGAACGCGGCGGTGAGGGTCGTCAGCACTTTGGCGTCTCGCACGCCGGTGTCGGGATTCGCGTGCGTCGCCAGGCACCGCACGATGGGGCCGGCCGCGTCGAACGAGACGTCCCCGATGGTCACCTCACCTGTCCAGTCGAGCTCCGACCACGCAGCGGCATCGTCGATGACGATGTTCGATCGGAAGCGACGGTCATCGACATCCATGCCGAGAGCATCTCCCAGAACGCTCACGCTGTCGCTGCTGTGCACGGAGACGTAGCCGCGCGGCCGATCCTGGAATCTCGAGGTCACACCGTCTCCGACCAGGACCAGCGGCAGCCGCCCGGGGCGCCGGAGCCTGCGGCCCTCAGCGCTCGCGAGGACGAAGTCCGTCACCGCATCCGTCAGCTGCGTGCGACCGTCGTCGTCGAGTCCGGCCTCCACGAGGACGGACCCGTCATGCTCGATCCGCACGCGTCCGGCGCGGTCATCGAAGTGGGTGCGCAGCGCGGCGAGCGTCGGGAAGTCCTGAAGCGAGAGGCCCTTCGCCTTCGGCCAGTAGTCGAGGCCGTCACGCTCCTCGGGCGTCGTCGCGTCCGCGAAGCGGAACGCGAGGACCCTGTCGCCCGCGATCCGGCCGTCGGGCTGCACCGCGAGCTCGGAGACGGACTCGGCCGTGAAGCCTTTGATCGGATGCCGGTAGAGCGAGACGACGTGTGCCATGGGGCGATTCTCTCAGGTGCGAGACGACGCACCGCGGTCGACGACTCAGACCGTGCCACGGTGTTCCGGGATTCTTGACACGACGAAACCCCCGTGCGGTGCACGGGGGAGACGACAGACGAACGAAAGGGCGGTCAGGCCTTTTCGAGTTCGTCCTCGTCTTCGTCTGCATATTCGTCGGCCCACTTGTCGACGTATGCGTCTTCAGAGTCGCTCGGGTGCGCGAGTTCGCGCTCGAGCGCCGAGTAATTCACCGACGGACTGAACGACTTCAGTTCGCGGGCGATCTTGGTGTGTTTCGCCTTTTGACGGCCACGGCCCATGCCTGAGACCCCCTCACGAGTTAAGCTGCGGGCAACGACAGGCCCGAGTCATTCACGACACCGGCTGAGGGCCGGTAAGAGTAGCATTCAGAATAGCACGCGGCCAGACCGCACTGGCCCGTTGGCAGCTGGTGAAGGGAGCGATCCTCATGACCGACAACACCTCGACGCCCTCCGACGAGGCCGCGCAGAACGCGACACTGCAGAAAGCCGTGATCGTCGGGATGCAGCCAGGACAGCCCGCGCGGGTGATCGAAGAGGCAGCCCGGTTCGCGCGACTCCTGCGCGTGCCGCTCGTGGTCGCCCATGTCGATGTCACGCGCTTCGTCACCTACGAAGATCCTGACGGCTACGTGCATTCAGCGCCCATCGACATCAACTTCGACGCCGGCACGGCAGAGTTCGAAGCCGTGCAGGCCGAAGCATCCGCCGCGCTCGACGGCACGGGCCTCACCTGGACGGCCCGTCAGCTGGTCGGTGACCCTGCGCTCGCCATCAAGGCGCTCGCGAACAAGCTCGACGCGCAGCTGATCGTGGTCGGCACGCGCAAGCGTGGCATCGGGGAGTCGATTCGCGAGTTCTTCACCGGGTCGGTCGCCGCACGCCTCGCGCATCGTCAGCATCGATCGGTGCTGGTCGTTCCGCTGCAGGATCCTGTGCCCGACACGCAGCCTGAGATCTGGACCGAGTAGGCAGCGCGTTTCGTCTCGTCGCTGCGCTCCTCGCTCAACGACCGGAGTTGATCTGTCCGGTCGTTGAGCGAGCGGAGCGGTTTCTCCCGGTCGTTGAGCGAGGAGCGGTTTCTCCCGGTCGTTGAGCGAGCGGAGCGAGTCGAAACGTATGAGGTGTGTCAGCGTCCGAGCGACGCCAGCGCGGTGGTGATGCCGCGAGCGGCGGCATCCAGTCCGTCCTCCAGCTGTGTGACCACGGATGCCGGCAGCGTGCCGCCTTTCGCGATGTGCGTGCGCAGGTCGGTGCGCACCCGTGCGCGGAAGGCGTTGATGACGGCATCCGCTCGGTGCATCTCTTCTCGCGTGATGATGCGCTCGTCGTCGCCCGCAGTGCGGGGGCGGGACTTGGAGGCCGCGCGGTCGTCCTTCTCGGCGGTGGCGAGGTCGGCGCGGAGGCTCTTCATCGCTTCCTTGACGCTCTGACGTACCTCGTTGGCGATCAGGCGCACCGAATCGGTGAGCCCTGCCTCGATGCCTGCGAGATCGCCCTCGCGGGATGCGAGCTCGGTGCGTCCGGCGTCCGTGATCGCGTAGATCGTGGTGCGGCCGTCGATGGTCTTCGAGACGAGCCCCTCTTCCTCGAGCTTCGCAAGCCGGGGGTAGATCGTGCCGGCGCTCGGCGTGTACGTGCCACCGGTGCGGTCGGTCAGGGCCTGGATGATCCCGTATCCATGCTGAGGAGCCTCGGCGAGCAACGACAGGAGGTACAGCCTCAGGTCGCCGTGGGAGAAGACTGCGGGGCTCATGCTTCCCACTCCGCATCGTTCGTGATCGAGGCGGGGGTGCGGCGCAGAACGGTGACGCCGCCGGAGACGGAGTTCGCTCGCAGGTCGACGAAGCGTCCTGCGAGCTCGCCGGTGGAGCCGGTGTAGTTGCTGGGGCCCGAGGCGCTGCGCTCGATGCCGTCGATCAGCAGGCGCCCGCTCAGGGATCGCACGACGTAGTTGGCGGCGAGCGACTCGTCGAGGCGCACGGTGGTGCCGCCCGAGACCGAGTTGACGTTGATGGTGTTCACATCTCCCGTGGCATCGACGAGCGTAGAGCCCGAGACGATGTCGACGGTCGCGCGGCGGACGGTACCGGTGACGGCCACATCTCCCGAGACGCTGTTCGCGCTGATGGATCCGGTGAGACCGCGCACCTGCACGTCGCCCGAGACCGAGTTGACGGTGAGATCGCCGATGAGGGTGTCGACGATGATGTCGCCTGAGACGGTGTTGAGGCGGGCGTCGTTGCGGATGCCGGAGACCAGCGCGCCGGCGCTGACGACGCCGAGGTTGAGGGCGATCGAACGGGGGACCGCGACGCTCACCTCGGCCTTGGGGCCGCCTGAGCCGAAGTTGCGGAAAACCTCGAGGAAGTTGTCCCAGCCGAGCTGCGGGTGGTCGATCTCGACCTCGCCGTCGTTCGACTCGATGCGGAGGTCTTTGGTGGTGACGCCGTGAACCTCGATGCGGATGCCGGGTTCGTCGTGCGCGATGACATCGACCTGGCCGCCGACCAGACCGATCTTCAGCCGGGTGACGTTCTCGATGTCGATCACGCGTTCTTCGCCCGGGGCGATGAGCCACTTCTCGGTCATGTCTGCTTCTCCTGTGTTGAGGGAACACGATATATCGTGTGTGGACACAGTAACACGATATATCTCGACTTTGTCAAGAGGGGGTGCGTGGGTGTGCCGTTTGCAGGATCCCGGCACGTCTGCAGGAGCGGCAGGCCGGGATGCTCCTGCAGACGTGCTTCGGTCCTGCAAACGGGCCAGGGGTCCTCAGATGAGGGGCGGGGTGTGCCAGATGCGGTCGATGTAGTCGCGGATCGAGCGGTCGGACGAGAAGAACCCGGTGCGGGCGACGTTGAGGATCGCTGAGCGGGTCCACGCATCCGGGTCGGCGTACGCGGCATCCACCCTGCGCTGTGCCTCGATATACGACGCGTAGTCGGCGAGCACCATGAAGCGGTCTTCGTAGAGCAGGTTCGAGACCACCGGCTCGAACACCGAGCGGTCGCCGCGTGAGAAGGCGCCGGATGCGATCAGATCGATCGCCCGACGCAGGCCCTCGTCAGCCTGGTAGAACTCCTGCGGGCGGTAGCCACGGATGCTGAGCGCCTCGACCTCGGGCTCGCTCATGCCGAACAGATAGAAGTGGTCATCGCCGACGAGTTCGCGGATCTCGACGTTCGCCCCGTCATCCGTGCCGATCGTGAGAGCGCCATTCAGGGCGAACTTCATGTTCCCCGTGCCCGACGCCTCTTTGCCGGCAAGCGAGATCTGCTCCGACAGGTCGGCGGCGGGGATCACGCGCTCGGCGAGAGTGACGTTGTAGTTGGGCGGGAAGACGACCTTCAGCTTGCCCTCGAGGCGAGGGTCGGTGTTCACGACCTCGCCGACGGCGTTGATCAGGTGGATGATGCGCTTCGCCATCGCATATCCGGGCGCCGCCTTCGCCCCGAAGATCGCGGTGCGAGGAATGACGTCCGACACGGCGATGCGCCCCGAGATGACGCCCTCGTAGGTGGTGACGATGTGCAGCACCTTCAGCAGTTGGCGCTTGTACTCGTGCAGGCGCTTGACCATGACGTCGAGCATGTGGCCGTCACTGATCTCGACGCCGTCGCGCTCGCGCAGCACCTCGCTGAGGCGGCGCTTGTTCGCCGCCTTGACCCCGGCGAACGCCGAGCGGAATTCGGCATCCTCGGCGAACGGCTCGAGCTCATGCAGCCGTTCGAGGTCGGTCGTCCAGCCGTCTCCGATCGCCGCGGTGATGAGTGACGAGAGCTCGGGGTTCGCGAGACGCAGGAACCGCCGAGGCGTGACGCCGTTCGTGACGTTGGTGAACTTGCCGGGGAAGAACGCGTCGAAGTCGTGGAGCACCTTGTCGCGGAGCAGCTGCGAGTGGAGCTCTGCGACGCCGTTGACCTTCGCGCCGGCGACCGTCGCGAGATACGCCATGCGCACCGAGCGGACCGGATGCTCGGCGATGATCGACATGTTGCGCACGAGCATCTCGTCGTCGCCGAAACGCTCGCGCACGGCCAGGAGGAATTCGTCGTTGATGCGGTAGATGATCTCGAGATGGCGGGGCAGCAGCCGGCCGAGCAGCTCGACCGGCCAGACTTCGAGCGCCTCGGGAAGCAGCGTGTGGCATGTGTAGGCGAAGCACTGCCGGGTGATCGCCCACGCGGCGTCCCATTCGAGGTGCTTCTCGTCGATGAGCACGCGCATGAATTCGGGCACCGCGATCACGGGGTGGGTGTCGTTGAGCTGGAAGATCACGCGTTCTGGGAGGTTCGCGAGATCGAAGCCGTCGGCGAGCATGTTGTCGAGGAAGTCGTGGATCGAGGCCGCGACGAAGAAGTACTGCTGCTGCAGCCGCAGTTCCTTGCCCTGCGGGGTGGAGTCCTCGGGGTAGAGCACCTTCGAGATATTCTCGGCGAAGGTCTGCGCCCGCACGGCCTCTTCGTAGTCGCCCGAGTTGAAGATCCGCAGGTCGAAGGCGCTGGTGGCGACCGCGCTCCAGAGGCGCAGCGTGTTGACCCGGCCGTTCCGGAACCCCGGGACCATGTAGTTGTACGGCACGGCCTGCACGTTCCAGGCGGGCACCCAGCGGCTGCGGGTGATGCCCTCGTCGTCGTACTTCTCGGTGTGGCCGCCGAACGCGATGGTCTGCGCGTCTTCGGGCCGGGCGAACTCCCACGGAGAGCCGAGCGCGAGCCAGGCGTCCGGCTGCTCGACCTGCTGCCCGTCGACGAACGTCTGGCGGAAGATGCCGTACTCGTAGCGGATGCCGTAGCCGATGCTCGGCACCGCCATCGTGGCGAGCGAGTCGATGAAGCAGGCCGCGAGGCGCCCGAGCCCTCCGTTGCCGAGGCCCGGCTCGACCTCGTGGGCGCGCAGTTCGTCGAGCGAGACGCCGCACGAGGCGAGGGCTTCGGCCGCGACCTCCGTGAGATCGGCGGCGAGCAGGTTGTTGTCGAGCTGACGGCCGAGCAGGTACTCGGCCGAGAGGTAGCAGACGCCCTTCGCCTGCACCTCCTTCTGGTGCCGTACGTCTTCGAGCCAGCGGGCCATCAGGTAGTCGCGCACCGTGTGGGCGAGGGCCAGGTAGCGATCGTTCGCGCTGGATGCCGACAGGGCGACGCCCCGGTCGAAGTTGAGGTTGTGCAGGAAGCGCTTCGCGAACTCGTCTGCCGTGCTCGGCGGGGCGATCACGGGGGCGAGGGCGAGCGGGTGCAGGGAAGAGTGTGATTCGGGCACGTGACGACCGTAGCGAGAGCCGGGCTGATTCGTGTGACAGGCGGATGAAGAATATCGGTTGGTCACTCCTGTCGGCGGGATGGGGTGGCGCTCCGGGCCCGCATGGCGGTGAGCAGGATCCGGCCGTCGTTGAAGAGCGGGATGAGGAACACCGCATGCGCCAGATACCACCCGTGCACCTGCAGCTCGGGGATGACGAGCCAGAGAATGCCGCCGGCGACGGCGCACATTCCAGGGCCTGCCAGTGCCGCGAGCGCGGCGTCGCGGCGCGTGATCCGCCCGTGGGGTGCGATCGAGATCCGCCAGGTCGAGCGTTCGAGAGTGAGCGCCGTCACCCCTCGTGCTCGCGAGAGCACGATGAGGTGTCCGAGCTCGTGCACGGCGAACGATCCGCCGAGCCCGACGACGTAGTGCGCGCCGAGCGTCGCCACCGCGCTGAGGATCGCCTCCTGCTCCGTGATGACGGCGACAGAGACGACGACCGCGCTCAGGGCGGCGAAAGCGGCGTGCATCGGCCAGGCGGCGAGCAGCAGCCAGCGGCACACGAGTCCCGCGTCGATGTGCGAGGTGCGGACCGACCACACGTCATTCCGCCTGCGCGAGGAGGTGCCTCCGCCGCTCGAGAAGACTGTCGTGCACCGCGAACACGGCGAGGATGAAGACGGTGGCGACGACGACTGCGAGAACCAGGGGGAGGGGGTCGTTGATCCCCGTGCCGAGCTGGGTCGCTCCGTCGGCGCTCTGACGGACCTCGACGAAGACCGAATCGAAGAATCCGAGGCGGCGACCCTCGGTGGAACCTCCCGCGAACATCAGCCAGATCGCGGTGGCCACCGCGGATCCTGCGGTGAGGACGAGAGCTCCGACCGCGCTGACGGCGACCCTAAACAACCACTTCATGACGAGCGGTCCTTTCTATCCTGTCCATCCCGGTGATGGAGAGAGCGGCGGCGACGAGAGTGAGGATGAGCATCACTCCGATCGTGAACAGTGCGGGCAGGCCCAGGAGGTTCGTGCCGAGCATGATCGTCCCGGTCACGAGTCCTGCGACAGCCGCCCCGGCGATCACCGAGAACGGGTTGCCCTTCTCCGGCGGGAACGCGATTCCCGCCAGCGTGAGCACGACGATGTTCGACACCGCGAAGCCGACGACGGAGATGATCTCCGCGGCCTGCGAACCCGTCAGGGCCGACAGTGCGCTGATCGGCACGGCGATGATCGCGAGAGTGGCGAGCTGGGGTGCGAGCACCAGGACGTATCGTCGGGTCGGGCCATGGCGGCGGGGCCCGCACGCGCGCAGCGGCTCCGTCGAGACGAAGGCATAGACCGACTGCACGGTGACGGCCAGCAGCAGGAGCGGGGGGAGCCGGATGTCGGCGAGGAAGAGCGCGTAGGAGCCGGCCAGGGAGATGCCGCAGACCGTGATCGTCTCGATGCCTCGGATGTGTGCGGCGAAGTACGAGCCGAACTCCGAGCCGCCGAAGAGGCGGGGGACGATCGCGAAGCGTCGAGTCGGATCGAACTGCCGAGGGGCCATCGCGAGGACGACTGCGACCAGGAGCGCGATCGTGGCGAGCCAGGCGAGCGTCGTGACGATCATCCCGTGCTGCGCGGCGATGTCGGCGAACAGCAGCGGGATCGCGAAGTGGTCGTCGCCCTGGCCGATCGCCGCGAAGAGCACGCGCTCCGACTGCGAGGACACGCCGAGGTAGACGGCCACCAGAGTCGCGGCCAGGACCACCGGCACGAGGAAGGCGCGCAGCCGTGCGAGACGGAGGCGCAGCAGCAGTCGCTCCATGCCGAGGTAGTAGGCGCTCGCCGCCAGGTAGGCGATGACCAGGGGCATGACCAGGCAGGTGGTGACCTCGTCGAGGATGCCGACGCCGCCGATCGCGACGGTCCCGGTGACCAGCGCTCCGAGCATGACGGTGGCGCCGATGCCCACGACCAGGGTCTCGAACAGCATGAACCCGAGTGTTCGCGCCCTGTTGGTCAGGGGGAATGAGAAGGTGAGCTCGAGCAGGTCGCCGGACTTCAGGAACAGCACTCGCACGACGGTGAACACCGTCAGGACCCACAGCGGAGTGGACACCCCGACGACGCGCAGGAGGGGTGACAGCTGCTCGGGTTCGCTGATGAGCTGACGCAGCGCGATCACCCCGAATCCGCAGAACCCGATGAATGCGGCGAGGGCTGCCAGCCCGATCGTCCAGCGGACGGACGGCCTCCGCAGCACGCCGCGGCGGGCGATGCGCCGGATCAGGAACACCGAGAGGAACGATGCGAGCTGCAGAGACGGGTTCATTCGCGCGCCCTCGACCGCTGGGTTATCGCGCGCTTGACCAGGGCGTCGACTGAGCCGAACTCGTGAAGGATGCGGGAGAGCGGCAGGTCGAACGCGATCTCGCCGCCACACAGCACGATGATGCGATCGCAGACCGCCTCGAGGAGCCGGAAGTCATGGCTGCACAGCAGCAGCCCTCGCGACTCTCCGAATCGGGATGCGTCGGTCTCGAATTCGAACAGCGCATCGACGTCGACGCCGTTGAGCGTCTCGTCGATGATCGTGAGAGGGCGCTCGAGGAGAAGCGTCGAGATGAGCTGGATCTTCTTGCGCATGCCGTGCGAGTAGTCCTCGATGAGGTCGAACTGGCGTCCCTCCATCTGGTACCTGGCGAAGAGCTCGTCGGTCTGCGAGGCGTCCGGGCTGTGTCGGTACAGCCGGTGCATCAGATCGACGTACTCGCGACCTGTCAGGAACTGCGGGAGGTAGTCGTTGCTGGCGATGAACGCCAGTCGCTCGCGCGATTCACGGACCTGATGAGAACGACCGGCGATGCGGATGCTCCCGTGCGTGAGCTGAAGCAGGTCGGACGCGAGTCGGATGAGCGTCGACTTTCCCGATCCGTTCGGTCCGACCAGGCCGACCTTCTCGCCTCGTTCCACGACGAAGGACACATCGCGCAGTGCCGGAGCACGTTTCGAGTACGCGAACGAGACGCCCGGACATCGACGTCGATGTCCGGGCGCGACGTGGGCTTAGACGCATTCGACCCACACGGAGACGCCGCTCTTGCCCCACTGCCAGTTGCCGGTGAAGCGCCTGCCGCCCGCCTTGAAGAAGCACCACAGCGCCAGTGCCGCGAGGAACGCGACACCGAACACGAGGATCGCTGCGATCAGCACCAGCCACCAGGCATCGAGCCGCAGGATCGCGTCGTCGAGTGCATCCTGAGCGCGACGCTTCATCAGCGTCGGCTCGATCATCGCCATCAGGGACATATAACTACCTCCATCTATTCGTGACAAGGTGAGGCTGTCACCCGATGGCTACTAAAGCTAGTCATATGAGTGCAGAATGCCGACATTCACAAATGGTTGACATTGACGCTACGTCAACTTCTACGCTGGAGTCATCGACGGACCGAGCTGACGGAAGGAGGACGCGATGACCGGTCGTGATTGGTCGATCCAAGAGATCGCCCGACTCGCGGGCACAACCAGCAGGACACTGCGCCATTACGACGACGTCGGACTGCTGCGCCCGTCACGCATCGCGCGCAACGGCTATCGCCACTACGACGAGTCCGCCCTCGTGCGGCTGCAGCGCATCCTGCTGCTGCGCGAGCTGGGACTCGGGCTGCCGCAGATCGCCGAGGTGCTGAACCCGACGAACGCGCGGCAGAGCGAGGAGTCCGCTCTCGAGACGCACCTCGCTCTGCTGCGCGAGGAGCAGAACCGGCTGGCGCGACAGATCGCGTCGGTCGAGAGCACCATCGACGCATTGAGAGGAGGTGAAGAACTCATGGCAGAGAACATGTTCGACGGTTTCGACCACACCCGGTATCGGGAGGAGGTCGAGCAGCGTTGGGGTCGCAAGGCCTACGCCGACAGCGACCGCTGGTGGCGCGGGATGACCGACGCCGAGCGCTCGGAGTGGAAGCAGCGTGTCTCCGACCTCGGTCGGGACTGGATCGCCGCCGCAGAGGGTGGCATCGACCCGGCATCAGCTGAGGCTCAGGACGTCGCCCGTCGCCACGTCGAGTGGCTGACCGGCATCCCGGGAACCCCCGCGGCCGTACCCGGCGGCGCCGTCAAGGCGCACGTGCTCGGGCTCGGCGATATGTATGTCGCCGATCCGCGCTTCGGCGCGAACTACGCGACGTCGGCCGGCGGCACGCACGGTGCCGAGTTCGTCCGCGACGCGCTCCGCATCTACGCGGACGGCAACCTGTAGCCGCTTCCCTCGGCGTTTCGTCTCGCTCCGCTCGCTCAACGACCGGCAGTCGCTCCGCTCGCTCAACGACGGGCAGTCGCTCCGCTCGCTCAACGACGGGCAGTCGCTCCGCTCGCTCAACGACCGGGCCCTCCCCGGTCGTTGAGCGAGGAGCGCAGCGACGAGACGAAACGCCGTGCGTCGCACACTTCCAGACACCAGGGCAAGACCGAGATCGGATGCCGTGGCGGGGCGTATGGTCGGGACATGGCCCCCCGCCGCAGACGCACCGATGCCGCGCCGCTGTTCGCCGCCGCAGCTGTCGCCTACACCGCGAACGTCGCGTTGGGCACAGCCGTCGCGACCAAGGTCATCGACACGAGCAGCTACCGCTGGCTGCACCACGCGATGTACATCGCCACCTGCGTGACGTCTGCCGCCGCGTTCTCCGCCGTGCTCTGGGGCAGGCCGAGGTTCGCGAGCCGCCGCGCCGCACTGGCGCTCGCGCCGGCCGCCGCCCCGCTCGCCGCCATTCCCTACCTGGGAACGCACAGCCGACGGCATCCGATCGTCGCGCTCGCCGCGGCCCCCTTCATCGTCGCGGGCTTCATCTGCTCGCGCCTCGCCACCGACCGGAAGTGAACGCATGGAACTGCTCGACGCCATCCGCCGCCGCAAGACCACCAACGGGCCTTTTCTGCCCGACGCCGTGTCGGAGGAGCACCAGCGCATCCTGCTCGAGGCGGCCGGTCGCGCACCCTCGCAGCTGAACAGCCAGCCGTGGCGGTTCGTGGTCATCGAGAACCGCGAGACCATCGACAGGATCGCGCGCATCTCGGGCGAGAGCATGACCGAGGCGATGTCGAACGGCACGTTCTTCGAGCGCTACAAGCCTTACTTCCGGTTCAGTCAGGCCGAGATGGAGGAGAAGCGCAGCGGGATGCTGTTCGACAAGCTTCCCGCAGCCCTTCGCCCGTTCACGAGCCAGGTGTTCACCAAGCGCGGCCAGAAGCTGATGAACACCTTCGGGGTGCCCAAGACCCTGGGCGAGGAGAACCACAAGCTCGTCGCCGGTTCTCCGCTGCTGCTCGGTGTGATGCTCGACCGCAGCGAGTATCGGCCGGGCCAGCTGTCGTCGTTCTACTCGGTGTTCAGCATGGGCGCGGCGATGGAGAACGTCTGGCTGAGCACCGTCGAGCTCGGCATGGGCATCCAGTTCATCTCGTTCCCGATGGAGGTCCCAGGGCGCTGGGACGAGATCGTCAAGCTGCTGCGCGTGCCCGATGACCTCGAGCTCATGGCCGTCTACCGCCTCGGTTACCTGCCGCCCGAACAGCGCCGCCCGGCCATCGACTGGTCGAGTCACCAGCGCAAGCTCGCGTCGCAGTACGTGTTCCGTGAGAACTGCGACGAGCCCCAGCAGGGCTGGGACGCGCCGCCGCCGGGCGCTGACGCGCCGCGGGCCTGACCGGCATCAGCCCCCGCTCTTGCGCGGGAGGACCTTCAGATCCTCCACCGCGGGGCCCTCGATGCGCGTGCCGTCCGCCTCGAATCGCGATGCGTGCAGGGGGCAGTCCCAGGTGCACTCCGCGTCGTTCCACGCGAGCACACCGCCCAGGTGCGGGCACACGGCCGACACGGCACGGGTGACCCCGCCGACGGTCGAGATGGCCACGGGGTGTCCGCTGCGGTTCGCGACAACGCCTTCGCCCTCCGACGGCTTCGGGACGGGGACGCGTCGGCGCTCGGCCTCGACCCATCCGGTCGTCGCCGCGGCCGCCACCTTCGCGCCCTCGACGGCTCCTCGCGCGAGGTCGGCGGGGACCGTCAGCCTCGTCCCGATCTTGACCATCCACGACGGGCGGTCGTGCCAGTTGGCACCGAGGATCTCGGCAGTCAGGCGCAGGGCGGCGGCCGGAGCGTTCGACAGCCCCCACTTCGCATAGCCCGTCGCGAAGCGGATGACGCCGAGTCCGCGCGGCATCGCGCCGACGAACGGGATCTGGTTGTGCGACTCGTAGTCCTGCGCAGACCAGCGGTGGGTCTCCTCGGCGTCGGGGAAGTACTGCCTCGTCCACTCGACGAGGCCGTCGACCGCGGCGCCCTCGCCGTCGGAGCGCCCGACCGGATGCCCGTTGCCGCCCACGACGAGTCGCGCGTCGCCGCCGGGTCCGTCGGCGTCGGAGACGGGGCGGATCGAGCGTGTGGAGCCGTCGACCGAGATGAACGTCGACGTGGGCAGATCGCCGCTCACGCGGAACGAGACGCAGTACGACCGGAACGCCCGCATCTTCGCGAAATACAGTCCCCGATCGAGGATCGGGGACCCCGTGGCGATCACGATGTGATCTGCGAACATCGGTCCGACAGGCGTCTCGACTCGGGGATCGGGAAGCACGTGGGTCGCCGTGACGCGCACCCCGGTGTGCAGCGTCCCGCCGGTGGCGAGGAGTTCCTCGGCGAGCGCCTGCGTCACCAGTGCGGGGTCGATCGTCACCTGCTCATCGAGTGCGACCGCACCGAAGACCGGGAACGGCAGGGAGGAGAGCTCGTCACGCGTCAGCATCCGGGTGCGGAGCCCCGCCTCCTGCGCTGCGTCATGCACCTCGCGCACCGCGTCCAGCCCGCTCGGTTCCTGCGCGTAGGAGTGGTCGGTGCGCCGCTCATACGAGACTCCCGCGTGATCGGCGAAGCCGAGCAGCCACTCCATGCCCTCACGATTGCCGTCGACGTAGGCGTGAACGAGCGAGGCGGGGTGGTGCGCGCGGATCTCGGCGAGGCGCTTGCCCTGCAGCAGCGACAGCTTGCCGGTGTTGCCGCCGGTCGCGAGCTCGGCCACCTCTCCCGCTTCGATCACCGCGACGTCGAGACCCGCTCGGGTCAGCATGACGGCGGTGGTCAGGCCCGTGAGGCCTGCGCCGACGATGACGACGTCGTGCCGTGCTCCCGGGTCGAACGGCGTGCCGGTGGGCGGGGTCCGGTCGAGCTTCCACAGTGGCTTCATGGCGTCAGTCTTCGCCTCGGCGGCGCTGAGCCACACCGGGTTGACATTCGACGGGTGCACCGCAACGACGAGACTAGAGTGGCGGCGTGACCGCTCGCCGCCTGCTCCTCGTCTTCGCCGGCGGGAGCATCGGCACCGCCGCGCGACTCGCGGTCGGGCTCTGGATGCCGGATGCCGGCGGCATCCCGTTCGCCACCCTCGTGGTCAACGTGCTCGGGTCGCTGCTGATCGGCATCCTCGCCGCGCGTCTGCCGCAGACCACCGGCCTGCGGCTGTTCCTCGGCACGGGTGTGCTCGGCGGTTTCACCACTTACAGCGCGTTCATGACCGGAACGGTCGCCCTGTGGACCGCTGCTCCCGTGCTCGCTTTCGCCTATGCCGCCGGCAGCCTCGTGCTCGGCCTGGGCGCGGCAGCGCTGGGCCTTCGGCTCGGCCGACCGCGCGCGACGTCTCTCGCAGGGGCCTCGTCGTGACCCCGCTGCTGTTCGTCGCGGCCGCACTCGCCGGAGGGGTGGGTGCCGCGCTCCGCTACGTCGTCGACCTCGGGGTCGCGAAGGTCGCGGGCCGACGCTTTCCGTGGGGCATCCTCGTGGTCAACCTCAGCGGATCGTTCGCGCTCGGCCTCGTGACCACGGCGCTGCCCGCAGAGGCTTTCCTCCTCGGGGCGGGTCTCCTCGGCGGCTACACGACGTTCAGCACCGCGATGCTCGATGCCGTCGCGCTGTGGCGGGAGGGCGAGCGCGCGGCATCCGCGTTCGATGCGATCGGGATGCTGCTGCTCGGCCTCGGGGCTGCCGGCCTCGGGCTGGCGCTCGGCTCGGCGCTCTGACCGGCACCCCGCCCGCGCAGATCGACATCGGCCCCCGCATATCGGTGCTTGCGCGCTCCGCCTCTGTCGGGTTAGTCTCCTGCTAATCGTTTAACTGCTAATCGTTTAACACGCCCGATTCAGCTGCCACGATCTCTTGCACCCGTCAAAGGAGACACCGATGCCCCGCACCTCCCGTCGCGCCCTCGGCGCCCTCGCCGCCTCTGCGGCTGCCGTCCTCGCGCTCAGCGCCTGCTCGTCTTCGAGCGGAGGTGAGAGCTCGTCCGGTGGAGACGTCACCCTCAGCTACGCCATCTGGGACGAGAACCAGAAGCCCGCGATGGAGGACATCGCGGCGGCGTTCGAGAAGGAGAACCCGAACGTCACGATCGACATCCAGGTGACGCCCTACAAGGAATACTTCACCAAGCTGCAGACCGCGGCCACCGGTGGATCCGCCGCAGACGTGTTCTGGATGAACGGCCCGAACTTCCCGCTCTACGCCTCGAACGGCCAGCTCGCCCCGCTCGACGACGTCGGCATCGAAGCGGCCGACTACCCGCAGGGCCTCATCGACCTCTATACCTTCGACGGAAAGCTCTACGGGGCCCCCAAGGACTTCGACACCGTCGCCCTCTGGTACAACAAGGAGCTCTTCGACGCCGCCGGTGTCGAATACCCGACAGCCGGCTGGACGTGGGACGACTTCACCGCGGCTGCCGCGGCTCTCACCGACCCGGCCACCGGGCAGTTCGGGGTCGCGGCGAGCCAGTACGGCCAGGAGAACTTCTACAACTCGATCGCGCAGGCCGGTGGCGAGGTCATCTCGGCCGACGGCACCGAGAGCGGCTACGGCTCTCCCGAGGCGCTCGCGGGCATCGAGCTGTGGACCGATCTGATCGAGGCGGGGTCGTCTCCGACCGCACAGCAGATGACCGACACCAACCCCGAGGACTTCTTCCTCTCGGGCAAGGTCGCGATGTTCCAGAACGGCTCGTGGGCGGCCATCGCCTACGGGGACAACGCCGACATCGCCGACAGGGTGAACGTCGCGCCGCTCCCCGAGGGGCCGGAGGGCAACCAGAGCGTGATCCACGGCGTCGGCAACGTCGCCAACGCGAAGAGCCCGCATCTTGCCGAGGCCCAGGCGTTCGCCGCCTTCGCGAGCGGCGAGGAGGCGGCGAAGATCCAGGCCGAGTCCGGCACCGTGATCCCCGCGTTCAACGGCACCCAGCAGGCGTGGGTCGACGCCCTGCCGCAGTACGACCTGCAGGTCTACATCGACGCCCTCGACACCGCCGTGCCCTACCCGGTCTCGAAGAACACCTCGGCGTGGACGAGCGTCGAGAGCGAGGTGCTCTCGCAGGTCTGGTCGGGTGCCGTCGCCCCGGCGGAGGGACTGAAGGACCTCGCCGAGCAGATGCAGACGGCGCTCGATGCCGAGCAGGAGTAACCGGACATGACAGCCGTCGCGTCACCCCCGCGTGCGCAGGCGGAGCGGATGCCGGAGGCCAAGAGCCCCGGCATCCGCCGCCGCCGGCGCAACCCGGGCGCCTCCCCGTGGTGGGCCCTGGTCTTCATCGGACCCACCGCTCTCGGCATCGCCGTCTTCTACCTATGGCCGACCGTGCGCACGCTCATCATCTCGTTCACGAAGTCGGGGCCGTTCGGCGGCGCGGAATGGGTGGGGATCGAGAACTACGTCCGCCTGTTCCAGGACCCGGAGCTGATCGGGGCGCTGCGCAACACCGCCCTCTACACGGTCATCGCCCTCATCGGCATCCCGCTGGCCGTCGGGATCGCCGCCCTGCTCAACACCGCGGGGCTCAAGGGGCGCAGCGCCTATCGGACGCTGTACTTCATCCCCGTCGTCACGATGCCCGCAGCGATCGCGCTGGTCTGGCGCATGATCTACAACGGCGACTACGGCGTGCTCAACGCCGCTCTCGGCTCTGTGGGCATCGAGGGCCGGAGCTGGCTCACCGATCCGAACACGGCGCTCGTGGCCATCGCGGTCGTGGGCATCTGGGCGGGTCTCGGCACCAACATCGTGATCTTCCTCGCCGGCCTCCAGGGCATTCCCGACACGATCATGGAGGCGGCCGACCTCGACGGGGCGGGTCCGGTGCGCAAGTTCTTCTCCATCACGATCCCGCTGCTGTCGCCGTCGATCTTCTTCGTCAGCGTCATCAGCGTGATCGGCGCGCTGCAGGTGTTCGACCTCATCTACATGATGCTCGGACGCAGCAATCCGGCCATGCCCAACACCCGCACCGTCGTCTACCTGTTCTACGAAGCCGGGTTCCTCGACAACGACCGGGGCTATGCCGCCGCCGTCGCCTTCCTGCTGCTCGTGATCATCCTGGTGCTCACGGTCGTGCAGTTCCGTCTGCAGAAGAAGTGGGTGCACTATGAGTGAGGTCTCGCTCGACACGCGCGCCGTCGTCGGCGCTCCGGCCGGTCGCTCGCCCGGCCGCCCTGGCAAGCCTCGCAACAGGGCGCTCTGGATCGTCCATGTGGTGCTCCTCGTCGGCGCCATCCTCATGGTCTTCCCGTTCATCTGGCAGCTGCTGACCTCGTTCAAGACGCTGTCAGACTCGGTGCAGGTGCCGCCGAGCCTGCTGCCGCGCGAGTGGGTGTTCACGAACTTCGCCGAGGTCTTCGACTCGATGCCGTTCGCGCAGATGTTCGCCAACTCGGTGCTGCTCACTGTGGGGCGCACGGTCGGGCAGGTCGTGCTGTGCACCATGGCCGGCTACGCCTTCGCCCGCATCCCGTTCCCTGGCCGCAACGCGCTGTTCGTGGTGTTCCTGTCGGTGCTGATGGTGCCCTCGCAGCTGTACCTGCTGCCGCAGTACGAGATCATCCAGTCGCTCGGGTGGCTCAACACCCTGCAGGCGCTGATCGTGCCCGGGATCTTCAGTGCTTTCGGCACGTTCCTGATGCGTCAGTTCTTCATGTCGATGCCGGCGGAGCTCGAGGAGGCGGCCCGCATCGACGGGGCGAATCCGTGGCAGACCTTCTGGCGGATCATGGTTCCGCTCGCGAAGCCTGGCATCATCGCTCTCGTGGTGTTCACTGTGCTGTGGTCCTGGAACGATCTGCTCTGGCCGTTGATCGTGACGACCGACCCCGCCAAGATGCCGCTGTCCGTCGGGCTCTCGCAGCTCGTCGGCATCCACGGCACCGACTACCCGGTGCTGATGGCCGGAGCGCTGCTCGCGACCCTGCCGATGCTGGTGACCTTCATGATCCTGCAGCGGCAGTTCATCCAGGGCATCGCCTTCAGCGGATCGAAGGGCTGACCGATGGCAGAGCGCAGACAGCAGTCGACGACCTCACGACGTCCGACCCTCAGGATGGTCGCAGAGCGCGCGGGCGTATCGACCGCCACGGTGTCGTACGTGTTCTCCGGGCGTTCGGGTGCGGCGACGGGGGCAGGCGTCGCCGAGGCCACCGCGGCCAGGGTGCTCGCGGCCGCCGACGAGCTCAACTACCGGCCCAACATCGCGGCGCGGACGATCCGCACCGGGCGCAGCGGCATGGTGCAGCTTTCGCTGCACATGCTCAGCGACCCGTGGTCGCTCGCGGTGGCCGACGCCGTGAACGTCGAGGCCAACAGGCACGGCCTCACGACGCTCATCCTCGCCGACGGAGACTGGCACGCAGCCCTCGACCGCGTCGAGAGCGACGTCGCCTATCTCGACGGTGTGGGGATCGACGAGGATGCCGAGCGCAAGCTCGCTGATCTCGTGCAGCGCGGACAGCGGCTCGTCGTGTTCTCAGAGCATCTCGAACCCGCCGGCTTCGACGTCGTGCGCTCGGATGCGATCCCGGGGTGCGAGCTCGCGATGGAACACCTGCTCGAGCGGCACGTGCGGATCGGATGCCTGGCCG
Organism: Microbacterium sp. Leaf320; assembly: GCF_001423485.1. Classification (GTDB taxonomy): domain Bacteria; phylum Actinomycetota; class Actinomycetes; order Actinomycetales; family Microbacteriaceae; genus Microbacterium. The sequence goes on along the minus strand of NZ_LMOD01000002.1, from coordinate 70,373 downwards.
CCGAGGGCGCCGTGCGCCTCGCGCCCACGCAGATCACCCGGTACACGCCGTACCTCGAGAAGATGGCGGATGCCGGATTCGAGGTCGATCCCGAGTGGACGGTGACCTACACCGAGGGGCAGGCGAGCGCCTTCGCCGCGGCGGTGCGGCTGCTCTCGCGCGACGATCGACCGGATGCGATCTACGCGACGACCGACTTCGCGGCCATCGCGGCGATCAATGCGGCGCACATGCTCGGACTCCGCGTGCCGCACGACGTCGCGGTGATCGGAGTGGGCAACACCCCCGACGCGCAGCTCATCGCACCCACCCTGACCACGGTCGGCCCGACCGACTTCTACGACCGGCAGGCGCGCATCATCATCGACCGAGCGCTCGCCGCAGACGGTTCTGCCGGGCAGCTGCACGAGTTCGCCTGGTCGCTGTTCCCCGGGGCGTCGACGGACCTCGACGCCCCCATCTCTCACGCGCGCTGACGCAGGCGTCCGCGCACACACGATTCGACTCTCAGAAGGACCACCGTGGATCTCACCATCGGAATCATCGGCTTCGGCGCGCGCGCCACACTGCGCGAGGAGGTGCACCGCCCCGGCCAGGGGTCGCGCATCACCGCGATCTGCGACCCGTCGGAGCGTGCGCGTGACGACGCCCGGCGTCTGCTCCCCGAGGCTTTCGTCACCGACTCGCTCGATGAGCTGCTCTCCTCAGGAGTCGACGCCGTCATGGTGCTGACGCCCGACGACACGCACGCAGCTCTCAGCATCCGCGCCCTCGAAGCCGGTGTCGCGGTGTTCTGCGAGAAGCCCCTCGCCATCGACCTCGCCGACGCCGACGCCATGCTCGAGACGGCCCGGCGCACCGGCAGCCGGCTCTACATCGGTCACAACATGCGCCACATGCCGGTGATCACCCTGATGCGCCAGCTCATCCAGGACGGGCGGATCGGCGACGTCAAGGCCGTGTGGGTGCGCCACTTCGTCGGACACGGAGGCGACTACTACTTCAAGGACTGGCACGCCGACCGTCGCCGCACGACGGGATTGCTCCTGCAGAAGGGGGCGCACGACATCGACATCATCCACTGGCTGGCAGGCTCCTACACCGAGCAGGTCGCCGCCATGGGCGAGCTCAGCGTCTACGGCGGCATCGCCGACCGCCGCGATCGCACCGGAGAGCGGATGCCCGACTGGTTCAGCGTCGACAACTGGCCGCCCGCATCGCTCACCGGCCTGAACCCCGTGATCGACGTCGAGGACATCTCGATGGTGAACATGCGACTGTCAGGGGGCATCCTCGCGTCGTACCAGCAGTGCCACTTCACGCCCGACTACTGGCGCAACTACACGGTGATCGGCACCGAGGGGCGAATCGAGAACGTCGGCGACACCGCCGGCAGCGAGGTCAGGCTGTGGAACCGGCGTCATCGGGGCGCGGCAGAGGCCGACGAGACGTTCATCGTTCCCGAGGCTGAGGGCGCAGGGCACGACGGCGCCGATGCTCTCCTCGTCGCCGAGTTCCTGCGGTTCGTGCGCGACGGGGGAGTCACCGAGACGTCACCCGTGGCCGCTCGCGAGGCAGTGGCCGCCGGCATCCTCGCCACCGAGTCCCTGCGCGGCGACGGTTCGGCGATCACGGTCCCCCAGCTGGACGACGACCTCGTCGCCTACTTCGAGCGCGGTCAGGTCGAGTAGCTCGGATGCGGCATCCCCTGCCGGGTGAATCTCCAGGTTCACCGAGCAGAATGTACAAACGTACATGTACGTGCGTACAGGCATGACAGCACAGGGGGATCCGCATGAGCGAGGGCACACGCCGCCGCCGCGACCCTGAGGCGCGCCGTCTGGAGATCGTCACCGCAGCCGCAGAGCTCATCATCGAGATCGGCGTCGATGCGCTCACCCACCGCAAGGTCGCCGCGCGTGCAGGAGTGCCGCTCGGTGCGACGACGCAGTACTTCGCCACGCTCGACGACCTGCGCGAGGCAGCCATCGGCGCGCTCGCCGCCGAGATCGAGGCGCGCATCGACGAGACCCGCCGTGCGGTGGTGGTCGAGGGCGTCACCCCCGCGGGCCTCGCGAAGCTGGTGCATCGGGGCCTCACAGATGCACGGGCGATCCAGGCAGACCGTGCCGTCGTCACCGCCGCCGTGCACGACCCGCGGGTCCGACAGTTCGCACGACTCTGGTCCGACGAGATCGTCGGCTTCATCGCCCCCGTTCACGGAGTCGACAGGGCCAGGGCCGCCGCCGTCTTCATCGACGGCGTACTCTGGCACTCTCAGATCCACGACGAGCCGCTCGACGAAGAGCTCATCCGCGACGCCCTCGCCGGGATCCTCACTCCTCCTCCGGCGTCCCCCTCCGCATCCGCCGCCGCAGCATCCGCCTGATCCGATCGAGAGAGAATCCGCCTTGTCGAACCTCGCCGTCCTGAGTCTCAAGAACCGCGCCCTGATCGCACTGATCACGATCGTCGCGGCCGTGTTCGGCGGACTCGCTCTGACGAACCTCAAGCAGGAGCTCATCCCGTCGCTCGAGCTGCCCAACCTGATGGTCATGACGACGTACCCCGGTGCGTCGCCCGAGGTCGTCGAGAACGACGTCTCGACGCCCATCGAGTCGGCGATCCAGGGTGTTCCCGGGCTCGAGGGGACCACCGCGACGAGCACGACCAACGCGTCGATCGTGCAGGCGACCTTCGCCTACGGCACGAACCTCGCGACGGCCGAGCAGAAGATCCAGCAGGCGATCAACCGCATCTCGGGTCAGCTGCCCGACGACCTGAGTCCGCAGGTGCTCGCGGTGTCGATCGACGACTTCCCCGTGATCCAGGTGGCTGTGACCGGATTCGACGACGCCGAGAACGCGCAGGCCGAACTCACGAGCGTGGCCATCCCCGAGCTCGAGGACGTCGACGGCGTCAACGCCGCACAGCTCATCGGAGGCGTCGGACAGCGCATCACGATCACGCCCGACGTGGCCGCGCTGGCCGCGGTGGGGGAGAGCACCCAGGCGATCAGCACGGCCCTGGAGCAGAACGGCACGCTGTTCCCGGGCGGCGACATCACCGAAGACGGCCAGACCCTGACGGTGCAGACCGGTGCGAAGATCACCTCTGTCGAGGAGATCGCAGCCCTTCCTCTGGTCGGCACGACCGCCACGGTCGGGGACGTCGCGACCGTCGTGCAGGAGACCGACCCGATCTCGTCGATCTCGCGCGTCGACGGCGAGGACGCCCTCTCGATCTCGATCACCAAACTGCCCGCCGCGAACACGGTCGAGGTGTCTCAGGGTGTCATCGCCGCGCTCGACACGATCGAAGAGGCCTTCCCCGACGCGAAGTTCACCATCATCTTCGACCAGGCGCCCTTCATCCAGCAGTCGATCGAGACGCTCGCGACCGAGGGTCTGCTCGGGCTCGTCTTCGCGGTGATCGTCATCCTCGTCTTCCTGCTGTCGATCCGCTCGACTCTCGTGACGGCGATCTCGATCCCGACGAGCGTGCTGATCACCTTCATCGGGCTGCAGGCCTTCGGCTACTCGCTCAACATCCTCACCCTCGGCGCACTCACGATCGCGATCGGACGAGTGGTCGACGATTCGATCGTCGTGATCGAGAACATCAAGAGGCACTACGTCGGCGATGCCGACAAGGGTGACGCCATCCGACTCGCCGTGCGCGAGGTGGCGATGGCGGTGACGTCGTCGACCATCACGACGGTCGCCGTGTTCCTGCCGATCGTGTTCGTCGGTGACATGGTCGGAGAGCTGTTCCGGCCGTTCGCGATGACGGTGTCGATCGCGATGGTGGCCTCGCTGCTCGTGTCGCTGACGATCGTCCCGGTGCTCGCGTACTGGTTCCTGCGCCCGGGCAAGCCGCTGCTTGACGAGAACGGCGTGCAGATCGATCCCGAGCACCCGGATGCTCCGCCGACGCGCCTGCAGAGCGCCTACCGCCCGATCCTGGGGTGGACGCTGAAGCACTCCGGTCTCACCGTGATCCTCGCCGTCGTGGTGCTCGGAGCCACGCTCGCCGCGGCCCCGCTGATGAAGGTCAACTTCCTCAGCGACTCGGGCCAGAACACCATGACCGTCACGCAGGACCTCGGTCCGACCGCGAGCCTCGAGACCAAGTCGGAGGCTGCCGTCGCCGTCGAGGACGCGCTGCTCGAGATCGACGGCGTCACCACCGTGCAGGCCTCGATCGGCTCGAGCGGATCGGCACTGCGCGACGCGTTCTCGGGCGGAGCGGGCGTGACCTACTCGGTGCTCACCGATGCGGACGCCGACCAGGAGAAGCTCCGTACAGCTGTGCAGGACGCGATCGAAGACCTCACGGATGTCGGAGAGGTGTCGGTCGCCGCATCAGCCGGTCTCGGCTCCAGCGACATCGAGATCTCGGTCACCGCGTCGAACGCCGACGACCTGCAGACCGCCACCACCGCCGTGGTCGACGAGCTCGAAGGACGCGACGGCATCGGCAAGGTCACCGACAACCTCGCGGCCGCGCTGCCCTACCTGGCCGTGGTCGTCGACCGCGACGCCGCAGCCGCGCGTGGACTGTCCGAGGTGGCCGTCGGCGCACTCGTGTCGAACACGATGCGTCCCCAGCAGGTGGGCACGGTCGAGATCGACGACACCGCGCTGACGATCTATCTCGCCGCCGCCGAGCCGCCGACCACCGCGCAGGCGCTGCGCGAGCTCACGATCCCGAGTGCGCTCGGCGTCGTGCAGCTGCAGGACATCGCGACGGTCGAGGAACGCAACGGCCCGACCTCGATCACCACCGAGCAGGGACGCCGCACCGCGACGATCACCGTGCCCCCGGCATCCGACAACCTCGCCGTGGCGACGCAGTCGGTCACCGAGGCGCTCGCCGCCGTCGACCTGCCAGACGGTGCGTCCGCCGAGGTCGGTGGCGTCGCGACGCAGCAGGCCGACTCGTTCTCGCAGCTCGGTCTCGCGATGCTCGCCGCGATCCTGATCGTCTACGTCGTGATGGTGGCGACGTTCAAGTCGCTGCGCCAGCCGCTGCTGCTGCTCGTATCGGTGCCGTTCGCAGCGACCGGCGCGATCCTGCTGCAGATCGTCACGGGTGTGCCGCTGGGGGTGGCCTCGCTGATCGGTGTGCTGATGCTCATCGGCATCGTGGTCACGAACGCGATCGTGCTCATCGACCTGGTGAACCAATACCGAGAGAAGGGGCTGTCGACCCTCGACGCGGTCAAGGCCGGTGGTGAGAAGCGTCTGCGCCCCATTCTCATGACGGCGCTCGCGACGATCCTCGCACTCACTCCGATGGCGCTCGGGATCACAGGTCACGGCGGCTTCATCTCGCAGCCGCTCGCGATCGTCGTGATCGGCGGACTGCTCTCGTCGACGGTGCTCACGCTGATCGTGCTTCCGACGCTCTACAACCTCGTCGAGGGCGCGAAGGAGCGGCGGCAGGCGCGCAAGGCGGGTTCGGGTGGCGACGGCTCTGCGCCGGTCGACGGTGACGAGCCGACCGGCGGCCCTGTGCCCGCGGGCGCTCTGGCGCCGGCCGGTGCTGGTTCCGGTGCCGGTGCCGGTTCCGGTGTCGGTGCGGGTTCCGGTGTCGGTGCCGGTGCCGGTGAGTCCGGCCTGCCGCACGCGCCGCAGCTGACCCGTCGGGAGATGCGCGAGCGCGGCGAGTAGCCGCCTGCCCGTGTTCCGTTCTCAGCACGACTGAGCCTGACGCCCACCCGGAATCGTTTTCCGGGTGGGCGTCAGCCGTTTTCTGCTGAGTTGTGCACGCGGTGCGCGCCATAACGCGGAGATCCGGGGCCGGGTCGGTGCAGAGCGGGGCGGGCGCGGCCGAGCTCAGTCGAGCGTGATGCCCCACTCGAGGGTCCAGGTCTCGCCCGGGGCGAGGCGCCGCAGGCCGACACCGCTGTTCAGTGCATCGGCGGGAGCGGTCATGGGCTCGATCGCCACCGCAAGGGACTGCCCGGGGTACTTGTCGGTCGTGTAGACCTGCACGAAGTCGAAGCCCGTGCCCTGCCAGAGGGTGAGGCGGCGGCCGTCGGGGGCGGTCAGCGAGTGCCGCACGAGTCCGTCGGGGTCGCGCTCGAGGTCGGTGAACCCGGTGTCGAGGTCGACGTCTCCGAGGCGGGCGCCGTCGCGCAGCGCGGCATCCGCGGGCTGCGCGCCCGTGGGCAGCATCCGCTCGTCGGTCGTGATCTGGGTGTGAGCCGGCACGCGCAGCACGAGATCGTGCGGGTCGACGTCGCCGATGGTGACGAACGGATGCGTGCCGAGAGCGACCGGTGCCGCCGTCGCCGAGAGGTTCGTCAGCGCGTGCGTGACGTCGATGCCGTCGGAGCGCAGCACATAGGTGACGCTCGTCTCGATCAGGTAGGGGTAGCCGGTCTGCGGCACGATCGTGGCGCTCAGCGTCGTCGCAGACGCGGTCTCCTCGATGCCGTAGGCGGTGAAACGCAGAAGCCCGTGACTCGCGTTGCTGAACTTCGGCTCGGTGATCGCCAGCTGACGCTCCTTGCCCTCGTCGTTCCAGCGGCCGTCTCGTACGCGATTCGGCCAGGGCGCGAGCACGACTCCCGAGCACGATGGCGTCGGAGAGTCGGCCGGATACGGCGAGATCAGGTCGACCGAGCCGATGCGGAGCGATCGGAGGGATGCGCCGACCTGGGCGATCTGGGCGCTGACGTCGCCGAGCTGGAGGTGCACCTGGGTGCCGGTGGGGGATGCGGAGTTCACCCCGCAATCGTATGGCGAGGTGTGAGTGCCAGTGGACTGGGCGGATTTTCAGGAGCGACCGCTACACTTGATGGGTCGGCTTCGGACACCCGTGCAATGCGCGGACGTTTTTGTGTAAGAAGTGTGAGTCCAGGGGCCGATGGTGAGCGTCGCTCGACGCTAATCAACCATCACATGAATGGCCCCGGCCGCTGACAGTCCGGACAACCCCGCGTGGTCGCATCCGATCGCGCGCAGGGATACCGCGCGTGTGCGCGGCGCCGTTCTCGTGCGAGAACTCAGAAGGACACACCCATGCCCAAGAACAAGAAGCCGCGCGGCGGCCGTCCCGCCGCCAACTTCGAGCCGCGCTATGGCGCGAACAAGACCTCGTTCCACGATCGCCACGCCGGCGGCCGTGACGCCGGTCGCGACACGCGCGATTCCCGCGACGTTCGCGGCGGACGCGCGGATGCCGGTGAGCGCCGCACCGCGACCTCCGGTTTCGACCGTCGCCCAGGCAGCCGCAGCGCGAGCCACCGCGGCTACCGTCCCGCCGAAGAGGGCGCGCCCAAGCAGCGCTGGAGCGCTCAGGAGCGTGCGGGTCGCGACGAGTCGCGCGGCATCCGCAACCGTGCCGAGTCGGGTCGCCGTGAGGCACCGCACAATCGCGACGACCGCCCGCGCTACAGCGACCGCTCCTCCGCGGGCTTCGACCGTCCGCGTCGCGATGACCGCGGCGGCCAGCGTCCGACCGGTCCCGGTACGTACCGCGACGAGCGCGGCGGCCAGCGTGACGAGCGTCCGCGCCGTGACGACCGCGGTGCGGGCACGCAGCGCCAGGGCTTCCGCGACAACGATCACCGCGATGGCGGACGCCCTGGCCGTGACGACCGTCGTGACCAGCGCTCCGGTGGCTTCCGCGATGATCGCGGCGGCCAGCGCTTCAACCGCGACGACCGCCCGCAGCGCGATGACCGCGGCGCGTCCGAGCGTCCGCGCTTCAACCGCGACGACCGGCCTGCCCGTTCGGGCGACCGCACCGAGCGTCCGCGCTTCGACCGTGCGGCATCCGAGCGTCCCCGCTTCGACCGTGACGACCGTCCTCGTCGTGACGACCGTGGCGCAGGCCCGCGTCGTGATGACCGCGGTGGCTCTGAGCGCTCCTACGACGCCGACCGTGCGCGTCGTGCCTTCGACCGCGACCGCACCCAGCGTTCGATCGAGGGCGGCCGCGACGAGCGTTCGCGTCCCTCGACCGGTGGCGCGTACCGCACCGAGCGTCCGCGCCCGCTGACGTCGGACACCCGCGGGCGACCGGCGCGCAACGAGCGACCCAGCCGCAACGACTGGAACGCCACATCGAGCGCGGCACCCGCCAAGAAGTTCGAGCCGACGGATGACGTCGTGCACGAGCGCCTCGAGGCGAAGTCCGTCGCTGCCGTCGAGGTCGACGGTGTGACCTTCGGCGACCTCGGTCTCGGATCGAACATCGTCGAGACACTGGTCGGCATGGGCGCGGCGACGCCGTTCCCGATCCAGGCCGCCAGCATCCCGGCCGTTCTGGAGGGGCGCGACGTCCTCGCTCGTGGCCGCACCGGCTCCGGCAAGACCATCGCCTTCGGCGCACCGCTCGTCGAGCGCGTGCTGCAGTCGCAGGCCGGCAAGCGTCGTGAGTTCGGTCGGTCGCCGCGCGCGATCATCCTCGCTCCGACGCGTGAGCTCGCGCTGCAGATCGACCGCACGATCCAGCCGATCGCCCGCAGCGTCGGCCTCTTCACCACGCAGATCTACGGTGGCGTGCCGCAGGGCCGTCAGGTGGGTGCGCTGAAGAAGGGTGTCGACATCGTCATCGGCACGCCCGGTCGTGTCGAGGACCTCATCAACCAGGGCAAGCTCGACCTCTCGGACTGCCGCATCGCGGTGCTCGACGAGGCCGACCACATGTGCGAGCTCGGATTCGTCGAGCCTGTGCAGCGCATCCTGCGTCACACCGCCGACGGCAGCCAGAAGCTGCTCTTCTCGGCCACCCTCGACCGTGAGGTCGCGGCTCTCGTCGACGAGTTCCTCGTCGACCCGGCCGTCTACGAGGTCGCCGGTGAGGACCAGGACTCGAGCACCATCGAGCACCGTGTGCTCGTGATCGAGCACCGCGACAAGGCCGACATCCTCACCTCGCTCGTCGACCGCGAGGGCAAGACTCTGGTCTTCGCCCGCACCCGTGCGTATGCCGACATGCTCGCCGAGCAGTTCGACGACGCCGGCATCCCCGCGGTCTCGCTGCACGGTGACCTCAACCAGGCCAAGCGCACGCGCAACCTCGAGCGTCTGACCTCGGGGCGCGTGAACGTGCTCGTCGCGACGGACGTCGCCGCCCGCGGCATCCACGTCGACGACATCGACCTGGTCGTCCAGGCCGATGCTCCCGACGAGTACAAGACGTACCTGCACCGCTCGGGCCGTACGGGCCGCGCCGGTCGTTCGGGCCGCGTCGTGACGCTGATCACGCGTCAGCGCCAGCGTCGCATGACCGAGCTGCTGGAGCGCGCCGAGATCGACGCCCCGTTCGAGAACGCGCGCATCGACGATGACCTGATCGAAGAGATCGCCGGTCGCGTGCCGACCGCGGCAGACCTCACGGCCTGACCCGTCACGCTCGAAGGCCCCGTCCCCGCATCTGCGCGGGCGGGGCCTTCGTCGTACGTCGCGTGGCGCGGCGTGGGCTGGCTCGGCGTGGCGTGGGCTGGCTCTTATCGGAGGGTCGGTGCGAAGGAGAACTCACGCTTCGCAGGACGGATGCGCGAGATCGCTCCTTCGGAGCGTGAGATCTCCTGCAGAGCGTGAGATCTCCTGCAGAGCGTGAGATCTCCTGCAGAGCGTGAGATCTCCTTCGGAGTATGCGGTCTCTTGCAGAGCATGCGACCTATCTCGGAGCCCTGCGTCGGAGCGCGCGGAGTGCGACACCTCCTCGGGAGGAGATCTGCTCCTCAGGCGGAGGATTCGGCGCGGAATCTCCTCCCGAGGCGCAGTTCTCCTCCCTGGGGAGAGGCGCGCGGACCGGGGAAGAGGCGACGGCAGGAGGCAGATGCTGCGCGGCTACGGATGCCGCAGGCTGCGGCTCGACTCAGCCGAGTTCGTGCTCGTGGATCGCCGTGGTCAGGGTCGTGCCGTTGAGGTCGAGGTAGAGCACCTGCTCGGTGACGGTGAGGGTCATGGTGTTGCGGCGCTCGATGAGCGGTGCAGCCGAGTCGATGAAGCCGGGGTCGAAGCTGTAGACGCGGATGTCCTCGGAGCGGTGGATGCGCTTGTCGGCCCACGGGGCCATGACCTTCACCGGGTCGCGGTGCGTGTAGACGACGGTGCGCTCGGCGAGGCGGCTGCCATAGTGCAGCCGCTCGGCATCGGGGGCTCCGATCTCGATCCACGCGGTGGTCTGTCCGGTGAGGTCGCGCACCAGAACCGCCGGTTCGTCGGTCTGCGAGATGCCACCGCCGAACGTGATGCCCTCGGTGAACTCGAGCCCGTAGGCGAGCACGCGGGTGAGCATGTACGCATCGGTCTCGGACGGATGCCGTGCCACGCGCAGTGAGAAGTCGTCGTACACACCACGATCCATGTCGGCCAACTGGACCTCGAACGTGTGCATTGTGGAGCCGATAGCCATAACGTCCGAGCCTACGCGCCCCGGAGGCACCGTACGAACCTCGCCGGCTCGCACTCGGCGCCTCGCCGAACGCGCCGATCGGCGGTCAGAACAGCATCGGCTGCGCCGGGGAGGGCGCAGGAGCGAACGCGGGCGCCGGGCGTCCGTGCGGGGCGGAAGCCCGGATGCCCCGCACCGGGTAGTCGTCTTCGTGCTGCCCGTCGAGCCCGTGCATCCGGATCAGAGGCCGGGCCCGTTTCGCGAGCCACTGCCGATATCCCTTCGGCGCCTCGGCCGAGACACCGGGATAGAGCCCTCGATACGACGAGACGAGATCGGGTCGGAACTCGCCGAGCCACTGCATGAACCAGGGCTTCACGCCGGCGCGGAGGTGCAGCGCGCCGTAGATCACGCGACTCGCTCCGGCCTCTTTGATGCGGCGCAGAGCGGCGTCGATCGCCTCGACCGAGTCGGTCATGTGCGGCATGATCGGCATCAGGAAGACGGTGACCCGGAAGCCCGCATCCCGCAGCGCTCGCACGGTGTCGAGCCGCGCCTGTGTCGTCGGGGTGCCGGGTTCGATCGCCTTCTGCAGCTCGTCGTCGTACATCGCGATCGACATCTGTATGTCGACGGGCACCCGCTGCGCGGCCTTCACCAGCAGGGGGATGTCGCGCCTGATCAGCGTGCCCTTCGTGAGGATCGACATCGGCGTGCCCGAGGCGGCGAGGGCGTCGATGATCCCCGGCATCAGCGTGTAGCGCCCCTCGGCGCGCTGATACGGATCCGTGTTCGTCCCGAGCGCGACGGTCTCGTGCTCCCAACTGCCCTTGCGCAGCTCTCTCTGCAGCACGTCGACGACGTTGACCTTCACGACGATCTGCGAGTCGAAGTCCGATCCGCCGTCGAGGTCGAGATACTCGTGCGTTCCGCGAGCGAAGCAATATACACATGCATGACTGCATCCGCGGTAGGGATTGATGGTCCACGCGAAAGGCATGCGCGAAGCGCCCGGAACGTGGTTGAGTGCGGACTTCGACAGCACCTCGTGGAAGGTCATGCCCGCGAAATCGGGCGTCGTCACCGTGCGGAGGACGTTCGAGCGGTTCTCGAGTCCGGGCAGCGCTGCGGCATCGACGTCACCGAGCTTCTGTCCCTGCCACCGCATGACAGACATTCGAACATAGAAACGACAGTGGCGTCAACCCGGCTGGGATATATGTTCTATCGGACTTAAGGGACAATGGGAGCATGTACTTCGCGCCGCAGCCTCAGCATGCGGCGCCGCGTTCCCCGATTCGCGGACCCGCGCTGCCCATCGGTCTTGCGGTGACCGCCGTCGGCATCCTGCTGTCGATCGCCGGCGCGCCCATCGCGAACTCGGCGGCGGAGGAGGCGGCGATGCCGCAACCGCTCGTCGTTCAGGAGGTTCCCTCGGTCGAGGTCGGCGCGACCACGGCGGCCGACCCGTGCTCGGAACCGAGCGTGCTGGAGGCGATCGCGGTGGCCGATGATGCGGCGATCATCGCCGGCTTCGGCGGTGCGGAGAGCTTCCGCGCAGCCGTCATCGCCGGCAATGCGCCGTGCGTGGCGCTCGACGACCCCGCCCATGTCTGGGTGGTCGTGAACAAGGCGCGTCCGCTCGCACCCGTCGCCTTCGCCCCGCAGTCGCTCGCGGACATCCCGCTGCAGATGACGACCGCGTCCGGTCAGGCGCGCGCCGATGTCGCCTCGGCGGTGGGTGAGATGGCCGCTGCCGCGGCAGCCGAGGGTGCGGGGCGCATCGGGGCGAACAACGGCTACCGCTCGTACGATCTCCAGGTGGCGACCCATGCCTCGCACGTGCGCAACAGCGGGCAGGCCGGTGCGGATGCGTCGTCGGCGCGGGCCGGGCACAGCGAGCATCAGACCGGGCTCGCCATCGATCTCGTCGCCTGCGATGCCCGGTGCGGGGCGATCGAGGCGTTCGGCTCCACGGCGCAGGGGGAGTGGATCGCGGCGAACGCCTGGGAGTACGGATTCATCGTCCGCTACGAGCAGGTCGGCTCCGGCATCACCGGATACAAACCCGAGCCCTGGCACCTCCGGTACCTCGGGCGAGACCTCGCAGCCGCGTACCACCACGGTGGATATCACACGCTCGAGGAGTTCTTCGGGCTCCCCGCAGCACCCGACTACACGCACTGAACGCAGGGCCGAACGTCGTCTGGACGGTCGCATTGCGGCATCCGACAATCGCGGTACCCAGTCCCACTGATTGTGGGATGCATTCTCACAACGGGCTGTCCCGGTGTCGGTGAACCGGCATAGAATCGCCGGAGCAATGACGCACGAACGTTCAGGAGGACGCAATGGAACGCGACATCTACGAAGAGGATCACGAGGCATTCCGCGACCTCGTCAAGGACTTCGTCAAGCGCCACGTGACCAATGAGGCGATCGAGGGGTGGGACGCCGCGGGTGAGATCGACCGGGCGACCATGCTGGCAGCCGGCGAAGCGGGCCTGATCGGTCTGTCCGTCCCCGAGGAGTTCGGCGGTGCCGGCATGCTGCAGGACTACCGCTTCCGCACGATCGTGATGGAGGAGGTCATCGCCTCGGGCGCGGGTTCGCTGGCGGGCGCCTTCGGCATCCAGGACGACCTGGCCGTGCCCTACCTCGTGCACATGGGCACGCAGGAGCAGAAGGAGAAGTGGCTGCCCCGCATGGCCACGGGTGAAGTGCTCGGCGCTCTCGCGATGACCGACCCGGGTGCGGGCTCGGACCTCCGCGGCATCAAGACCAACGCCAAGAAGGTCGACGGCGGCTACATCCTCAACGGAGCCAAGACGTTCATCTCCTCCGGTACGACCGCCGACGTCGTGGTGACCTTCGTCAAGACCGGCGAGGGCAACCGTCCCGACGCGTTCAGCCTGCTGCTCGTCGAGAAGGGCATGGAGGGCTTCGATCAGGGCAAGAAGCTCAGCAAGATGGGCTTCCACGGCTGGGACACGGCCGAGCTCAGCTTCACCGACGTGTTCATCCCCGACGAGAACCTCATCAGCGGCAAGGAGGGTCAGGGATTCATCCAGCTGATGCTCAACCTGCCTCTCGAGCGCCTCTCGATCGGGGTCGCCGCGGCCGCGGCCGCGCAGGCCGCCCTCGACTGGACCGTCGCCTACACGAAGGACCGCGAGGCGTTCGGCGAGCGCATCGCCGACTTCCAGAACACCCGCTTCCGGCTCGCCGACATGGCCGCGACCACCGACGCGATGTGGGCGTACATCGACCGCGCGCTGCTCGCCTACAAGAACAGCACGCTCACCGCCGAGGATGCCGCGAAGGTCAAGTTCTGGGCTACCGAGCGCGAGTGGGAGGTGCTCGACACGGGTGTGCAGCTTCACGGCGGCTACGGCTACATCATGGAGTACCCGATCGCCCGCGCCTTCACCGATGCCCGGGTGCACCGCATCTACGGCGGCACGAACGAGATCATGCGCGACCTCGTCGGTCGTCAGATCGTCGGCAAGCGCTGACGCATCGTCTGCAGAAGGGCCCAGGATGCCGTCATCCTGGGCCCTTCGTCGATAGTCACGGGGCCGAACTGAGGAACAGAAGCCCGGGCAGGCGGGCGGTCGCGCAGCTGCGGGGAAGGCCGGCCGATCGCCGGGTCAGCGGGGCAGACGGGCGCCGACACCCGCGCGGCGCAGCCGGTCGGCGATCAGGATGCCGAGGGCGGTGCCGCCGAGGCAGCTCGCGAGCGTGATCGCGAAGAACGTGATCTGCAGGCCCAGGTCGAAGGTACCGAGGTTGAAAGACGTCCACGCGAGGATCGGATAGACGATGCCGACGATCGCCGCGCCGAGGTAGTGCAGCCAGGTTCCCCAGTACCGCCAGAGCACGAACAGGAAAGGGAGCTCGGTGAATGCCGCCCACCAGACGTTCGTGGCCACGCTGCTGAAGCCGTATCCCGAGAACGGGACGATCACGAGGCCGGCGAGGAGCCCCACCAGCAGCCCGACCAGCGGGCGCTGCAACAGGCGCAGGGCGATCACCGATGGCAGCAGCCAGAGCCCGGCCAAGCCCACGCTGACGAACGGGAGGCCGAGGAACAGGAGCGTCGAGATCCAGTTGGCGGGTGCCAGCAGGATGCCGCCGGCGACGCCGAGCGCGGCGCACGTCAGCAGGATCGCGGTCGGGAATCGGAAGCGCGAGCGACCGCCGCCGCTGCGGGGTCGATTCTGCATCGCGGAGGGAGATTCGGGGTGCGTTTCTGACCCCGCGCCGGCGGGCGACTCCGCATCGGGTGTCGGGTGTGTTTCTGACCCCGCGCCGGCGGGCGACCCCGCACCGGGCGCCGGGTGTGTTTCTGACCCCGCACTGGCCGGCGACCCCGCGTAGGGGTTCGGGCGCGCGTCATCCGCCCCGCTCATGCGAGGGGCTCGGCAGCGGCGTCGCGGGCGGTCTTCGAGGCGGGGGAGGATGCGCCGATCTTCCAGTAGCCGCAGAAGCTGACGGCGTTCTTGTCGACACCGCGCTCGCCGACGAGGTGTTTGCGGGCGCCCGAGGCGAGCGACTGCTCGCCCGCGGCATAGGCATGGAACGGCGCATCGGGCAGCGACAGCTCGCCGAGTCGGGCGAGGGCGAACGTGCCGGGGGCGAACTCATGCGGACGCACGAGCCAGACGACGTCGATCCCGGCTGGGTGCGGGAACTCCAGTGCATCCTCCCGAGTGGGCACCTCGATCAGCGCCGTGCCGGTCGAGTCCGCAGGGAGCGAGGCGCAGATCGAGGCGATCGCCGGCAGCGCCGTCTCGTCGCCCACGAGAACGACCCGCTCGGTGCCGCGCTGTGGATTGAACGTGAGTCCCTCGTCGATGATCAGCACGTGCTCGCCGGGTTCGCACGTCTCGGCCCACCGCGATGCCGGGCCGGCCGTGCCGTCGGCGGCGGATCCGTGCAGTACGAAGTCGACGTCGATCTCGGCGCCGGCCTCCGCGGTCGCCGCGCGATACGCCCGCACGCTGTAATTGCGCATCACCGGACGCTCGCCGTCGGGGATGCGCAGGAACTTCAGGTAGCCGAACATCTTGTTCGCCTTCGCGGGCACCCGGTCGAGGCCGGCGTCTCCGCCGATCGGCAGGAACAGCCGGAACCACTGATCGAAGCCCATGGGTCGGAACCTCTCGATCTCGCCTCCGCCGAGCGTGACCCTGATCCAGTGCGGGGCGAGCCGTTCGGTGCGCACGACGCTGAGGTGGATGAGCTCGGCCGACTCGGGCTTGACCAGTTTGCTGAATGCCATGCGGGCGCCTTTCAGGGCAGCTGCCAGGGGAAGAACAACACGAAGATCGCGGTGGATGCGGCGATCGAGGCGGCGACGAAGACGGTGTCGCGCGTGCGGAACGGCACGAGGTGGCGTTCGGTGCGCGTGGTGTGGGCGCCGAAGGCGCGGGAGTCCATCGCGAGAGCGACGCGCTCGGCGTGGCGGATGGCTCCAGCGAGCAGCGGCACGATGTAGCCCCATCCTCGGGCGATCCTCGCGAACGGTCCGCTGCCGCCATGATGACCGCGTACACGGTGCGCTGCTCGGATCACGGACAGCTCATGCCCGAACCGTGGCACGAACCGGAAGGCGGCGAGCGCCGTGTATCCGATCCGATAGGGTACCCGCAGCTGCTGCACGCTCGCGCGCACGAGGTCGGGTCCGGTGGTGGTGAGGCCGCCGATCAGCGCCAGGGAGATGATCGCGCCGAGGCGGAGGGCTGTGGCGAAGCCGATCGCGAGCGCCCCCTGGTACAGCGTCCAGTCGCCGATCTGCAGGGCCGGCGGGGTGTCGCCGACGATGCCCGCGTCGACCCACAGCGAGAAACCGAGACCGATCGCGAGCATGCCCACGGGCAGTGCGACGAACAGCAGCGCTGCGGTGCGCACCGTGAGCCGCGCCCCCACGATGATCAGAGCGAGCGACAGCACCAGGAAGGCGGCCGGGGTGGCGAGGTCTCTCACGAAGATGAGCACCAGCATGGCCGGCGCGACGCCGGCGACTTTGGCCAGCGGATTCAGGGCGTAGAGGAACTGGCGGGGAGAGGACGCGGTGACCGCGGCATACGGGTCGAACGTCTGCGCGCTCATGCGATCGCCCGCCCTGCGGCGGCGAGCACGCGCTGGAGCGCCGGGAGCCGGAGCCCGGCCTCGACGAAGGGCGTCTCGTCGCGGAACAGCACGTCGGTTCTGTCCGCGGCGTGTACGCGACCGTCCTTCAGGACGACGGTGTGCGAGGCATGCTCTGCGACGAGCTGCAGGTCGTGCGTCACGATCAGGATCGTCGTGCCCTCGTCGCGCAGGTCGTGCAGCAGCGCGAGCAGCTCGGATGCTCTGGCGCGGTCCTGTCCGAACGTCGGCTCGTCGAGCGCGAGCACCTGCGGGCGGGTGATCAGCGCCGTGCCGACCGAGAGGCGTCGCTTCTCTCCGCCCGAGAGCAGGAACGGATGCACGTCGGCTTTGGCCTCGAGCCCGAACCGCGCGAGCATCGAATCGACGCGCTCGGTGACCTCGACATCCGGCGTGTGTCTCAGTCGCAGTCCGTGGGCGAGCTCGTCGAAGACCGTGTGGGCGATGAACTGGTGCTCGGGATTCTGGAACACGAAGCCGATGCGGCTCGCGAGCTCTCTCGGTGACGCCGCCCCCGGGTCGACGCCGTCGACGTTCACCTGCCGCTTCGGCGGCGGAACGACCCCGGCGAGCGACTGCAGCAGCGTCGTCTTGCCCGCACCGTTCGTGCCGACGATGGCCGTGAGGGTTCCCGGCGCGATGTCGAGGTCGATGCCGTGCAGGATCTCGGTACGGTGGCGGCGGACGGTCAGACCACGGGCGCTGATGATCGGTGTGCTCACGGCCGGGGCAGAGCCGGGACGTTTCGTCTCGTCGCTGCGCTCCTCGCTCAACGAACGAGTGCTGTCCTCGGTCGTCGGGCGGGTGCTGTCGCCGGTCGTCGGGCGGGTGTTCTCCTCGGTCGTTGAGCGAGCGGAGCGAGTCGAAACGGAGTGGACAGTGGCTGCGGCCAGCGCGGCGGCGAGCTCGTCCGGCGTGAGGGGCAGCTCGTCGAAGTGCGCGCCGGCATCCTGCATCCGGAGTGCGGCGAGCGTCGCTGCAGGCAACCAGACCCCCATTGCGACGAGCTCTGCGGCATTCGTGCGGATGACGTCGGCTGGCGGCCCGTCGAAGACGACGCGACCCGCGTGATCGATGACGATCGTGCGGGTGAGGAACCCCATCGCCGCGTCGAGGTTGTGCTCCACCAGCAGGATCGACCGGTCGCCGGCGGCGACCACGTCGGTGAGCGCGGCGTAGACGTCGTCGATGCCCTGGGGATCGAGGTTCGCGGTCGGCTCGTCGAGCACGATCAGAGGGGATCCCATCGCCAGCGCGCAGGCGATCGCGAGACGCTGACGCCCGCCCCCCGAGAGACGGTCGGGGTTCTCCTGGCGCCTGTCCCACAGGCCGACGCGGCACAGGGCGTCTTCCGTTCGCGCGCCCACCTCGTCGAGCGTCAGCAGCAGATTCTCGGGGCCGAACGCGACCTCGTCGTACACGCTGCCCGTGACGATCTGCGCATCCGGATCCTGGAAGACCATCGCGACGTGGGTGCTCAGCGTGGCGGTGAGGGTGTCGGCGGTGTCGAGCCCACCGGCTTCGACCGACCCCGTCATGGTCGCGGGCACGGCATGGGGGATCAGTCCGTTGAGTGCGAGCGTCAGCGTGGACTTTCCCGAACCGGAGGGGCCGAGAAGCAGCACGACCTCGCCGGGGTGGATGTCGAACGAGACCTCTTCGGGTGAGGGGTGCGCGGCATCGGCGTGCGTGATCGAGAGGTCACGCACGCGGAGAAGAGGCGCGGATGAGCGCACGGCATAACCCCGGTTCAGCGGATCGGTACCGTTCTAACTTAGCTGAGCCTTACCTGATTCACCACGCGCCGGATTCCGGGTGATCGGCGTCAACGGCGGGCAACGCCCGCACGGCTCAGGGCGCTGCCGATCGCCAGCCCCACGGCTGTCCAGGCGATGGGTCCGAGCACGGCGATCAGGAGATAGGCGATCTGCACCCACGGTGCGAACGTCGCCAGGTCGACCGCGAAGAAGACGACGACGGCCACGATCAGGCCGATCACGCCGGCTGAGATGAAGAAGCGCCAAGGGCCCCAGGAGCGGTAGCGGGTGAGCGCGGCGATGCCCTCCTGGATCGCCCCGAACAGCAGCGCGGTGCCGATGAATCGCAGTGTCCAGGCCGGATTGAACGCGCTCGAGATGAGAGCGGCGATGACGTGCGTGACGAGTGCCACGAGCGGTCGGCGCAGCACCTCCTGCGCGATGATCCCGGGTAGGACGTGCGATCCGAGAACGAGTCCGTACAGATAAGGCGTGAGCAGGATCACACCGGGAGTGATGAGGCCGGCGATCCCCCCGAGCATGCCCGTGGCGACGCCGATCGCGGCGCAGACCAGCAGCACGCGGGTCGTCAGGACGGGGGAGGATGCCACTCCTCCAGCCTACTGTCGACCATTGGCGAGTCGGCTGGCCGTTCGGCCAGGAAAAATCCCTGACTCTGGTGTGTAGACGGAAGCCCGGCGTAGCTTGAGCGGCGGTGCGGCAACGCAGTCGCACGAAGATCATCGGGAGAAGCACATGGGTCGAACACCCCTCCGGATGGCAGCGGCCACCACCTTGGCAACGCTGTTCATCGCATCGACGGCAACCGCAGGCTACGCAGGCACGGAGGAGGTGACACACCCCACTCCGGTCGAAGGCACGCCCGGGCACTACATCGTCGTGCTCAAGTCCGATCCTCTGGCCAGCTACACCGGCGACGTCAACGGACTCAAAGCCACGAAGCCCGCCGAGGGCGAGCAACTCGAGACGCAGTCGCAGGACTCGCAGCGCTATGTGCAGCATCTCGAGACCGAGCAGCAGACGGTCGCCCAAGAGGCAGGCGTCACTCCCGAGAACACGTATCAGGTGGTGCTCAACGGCTTCAGCGCCGAGCTCTCGGGCGAGCAGGTCGACAAGCTCCGTGCCTCGAAGGACGTCTACGGCGTCTACCCCGACTTCATCCGACACCCTGACGCGCAGACATCGACGGACTTTCTCGGGCTCGGTGACGACAAGAAGGGTCGCGGCGGAGTCTGGCAGCAGACCGGCGGGGTCGACAAGGCCGGCGAGGGCGTCGTCGTCGGTGTCATCGACACCGGCATCGCTCCCGAGCATCCGTCGTTCGAGGGCAAGAAGCTCAAGAAGCAGCCGAAGAACGACAAGCGCCACAAGGGCGGCCAGCCCTACACCGACGGCACCTTCGTCTACTTCGACAAGTCGGACGGCGGTCAGTTCCGGGGCACGATGGTCGAGGCCCAGGAGTGGGACAAGGGCGACTACTCGTCGAAGCTGATCGGAGCCCAGTACTTCTACACCGGCGCGGAAGCGGCAGGCTTCGACTTCCAGTACGACTACCTCTCGCCGCGCGACGGCGACGGTCACGGTTCGCACACCGCGAGCACCGCGGCCGGCAACTTCGGCGTGAAGGCCTCGATCGAGGACGTCGACTTCGGCAAGGTCTCGGGCGTCGCGCCCGGTGCCAAGGTCGCGGCCTACAAGGCCTGCTACGTCGGTCCCGACGAGGCCGTCACGACCGACGACATCTGTGCGGGCAGCGACCTGATCGCCGCGATCGACCAGGCGGTGGCCGACGGCGTCGACGTGATCAACTACTCGATCGGCGGCGGTGCGGCCTCCACCGTGCTCGCCCCCGAGGACATCGCGTTCTTCAACGCGGCAGCGGCCGGCGTCTTCGTCGCCACCAGCGCCGGCAACGACGGACCCGACTCCGTCACCGCCGACCACGCCTCACCCTGGTACACGACGGTCGCGGCATCCACGATCCCGACCTGGGAGGGCACCGTGCAGTTCGACGGCTTCGCCCAGGCCGGCGCATCGGTGAGCGTGCCGTTCGGCACCACCGTCACGGGTCCCTCGATCTACGCCGGTGACGTACCCGCCGCCGGTCAGGCGGCCGCCGACGCGGCGCTGTGCCTTCCGGGCAGCATCGATCCGGCCAAGGTCACCGGCCACATCGTGGTCTGCGACCGCGGCGGCAACGCCCGCGCCGAGAAGTCGCAGGTCGTGAAGGATGCCGGCGGCATGGGCGTCGTGCTCGTGAACGTGCCCGGTGGCGCGGACTCGCTCGACAACGACTTCCACGCCGTTCCGACCGTGCACCTCGCCTCGGTGCACCGCGCCGCGGTGCTGGCCTACGTGCAGGGCGGCACCGACCGTCCGATCACGCTCGTGGGCGAGAACACCACCGGTGTCGTGACGCCGGTGCCGCAGATCGCCGGATTCTCGAGTCGCGGACCGATGCTCGCCGACGGCAGTGACATCATGAAGCCGGACATCGCGGCCCCCGGTGTGGCGATCCTCGCGGCGACGCAGAACGCTCCGGGCGAAGCACCGACCTTCGGCATCCTGTCGGGTACGTCGATGGCCTCGCCCCACATCGCCGCCCTCGCCGCGCTCTACCTCGGTGAGCGCCCGAACGCGAAGCCCGCCGAGATCAAGTCCGCGATGATGACGACCGCGTACGACACCGTGAACGCCGACGGCTCTGCGAACAAGGATCCGTTCCAGCAGGGTGCCGGTCAGGTCGATCCGAAGCGCTACTTCAGCCCTGGCCTGCTCTACCTGAACGACGTGCCCGACTGGGCGGCGTTCCTCGAGGGCAAGGGCCTGGCGGAGTTCGACGGCGTCGAGCCGATCGACGGCAGCGACTTGAACGTCGCATCGTTCTCGATCGGATCGCTGGCGAGTGCGCAGACCGTCACCCGCACGGTCACCGCGACCGAGAAGGGCACGTTCACGGCATCCGTCGATCTGCCCGGCGTCGCCGTGACGGTGCAGCCGTCGACGCTGACCTTCGACAAGCCGGGCCAGACGGCGACCTACACGGTCACGTTCGACAACCAGAGCGCACCGGTCGAGCAGTGGGCGACCGGATCGCTCACCTGGACGAGCAAGAAGAACACGGTGAGGTCGCCGATCGCGGTGTTCCCGGTCACGGCGGATGCCCCTGCCGAGGTCGAGGGCACAGGAGTCGACGGATCGACCACGGTCGACATCACTCCCGGCGTCGACGGAGCACTCGCTCTCGCCCTGTCGGGTCTCACGCCGTTCTCGCTGCTGGAGGACCCGGACGGACGCGTCGTCGGCCACTCGGGTGACGAGGCATCGGGAGACGCGAACAAGGACGTGTCGTGGATCGTCGACGTGCCGGAGGGCACGACGCTCTCGCGCTTCGACCTCGACTCGTCTGATGACACCGGCAGCGACCTCGACCTGACGGTCTATCGGGTCGTGAGCGCCGACGACCTGCGCTACTACGAGCGCTGGCAGTCGGCGACGGGGTCGGCTGACGAGCAGGTGACGCTGGCGGCTCCGACGGCCGGCACGTATCTGGTCGTCGCCAACGTGTACTCGACGTCGGCGCCGATGACGTGGGACATGACCTACGCCAACGTGCAGCCCGCAGGCGAGGGATCGCTGACCGCGACCCCGAACCCGATCGACGCTGTTCGCGGTCAGGCGACGAGCTACGAGCTCAGCTGGACCGGCCTGACCGCCGGCACCCGCTACCTGGGACTCGTGCAGTACGGCGAGTCGGATGTGCGGACGATCGTCACGGTCGACGCGCAGTAGCGGTCTACGCGCCGCTCGGGTCGTTGAGCGAGCAGCGAGACGAAACGCGGTGGGCATGCAGGATCAGCTCACCGCGTTTCGTCTCGGTCGACTCCGTCGTCCTCGCTCAACGACCGGGGATGGGCGGATCAGATCCTCCGGCCCCGTGGCATCAGGCGCACGTCGGGCAGGGGCGGAGCGGGGATGCGCACGTCGTGCCCCTCGACGATTCCGAACCGGGCGGAGGCCGCCTCCCACTCGGTGCGCGCCTCGACGATCTCCTCGTGCGTGCGGCCGGCGAAGTTCCACCACATGACGATCTCGTCGTCGAACGGCTCGCCGCCGATCAGGAAGACCAGTGCGCCCTGGGTGCTGGCGACCTCGATGCCCTCCCTCGAATCGCCGAGGTAGAGCATGTCGTTCTGCGTCATCTCATGTTCTGCGACCGAGACGTCGCCCTCGACGAGCATGATCGCGTGCTCCCAGTCCTCCCGCAGAGGCAGTCGCACGTGGGCGCCGGCGGGGATCACGATCTCGGCGCCGACGATCGGGGTGTGCACGGTCGCCGGCGAGGTCGTGCCGGCGAACTCGCCGAGCACGACGGTGGCCGCGGCATCCGCACCCCGGTGGGCCGAGAGGGCGACAGTCGGGAGATCTGTGTGCCGTTCGAAACCGCCGGCCCCCTGACGTGCACCGTCGGGGAGCACGACCCAGAACTGCAGGGCGTCGAGCGGGATCGGGTCATCGCCGATCGAGTACTCCGAGTGCGAGATGCCATTGCCGGCGGTCATCAGGTTCAACTGGCCCCGACGGAGGTCGGCGTCGCTGCCGAGCGAATCCCGGTGACGGATCTCGCCGACGAGCGGCCAGGTGACCGTCTGCAACCCGATGTGCGGGTGCGGCTCGACGCGCATCCTGGTGTCCGCCGGTCCGAAGCGGTCGAGGAAGCACCAGGCGCCGATCGTCGGCAGGTTGCGATGGGGGAGCACGCGCAGCACGTTCATCCCCCGCACTCCGCCGAGCGGAACCTCTCGCGGCTCGAGCACGAGTCGGCGTTCGCCGATCGTCGGTGCGGCGCCGTGGGCGGATCCGCTCGCGATCTCGGTCATCCGATTCTCCTTCGCTGGGGTGCGTCTGCGCACGGTCGCGCGAGCGGACTCATAGGCTCGGCGGATGAACGCTCGACGCTCTCCCATTATCCTGCTCGCCCTCGGCGCATCGGCGGTGCTGCTGTCCGGATGCGCCACCGGTGGAGACGCCGGCTTCTGCGGCCCGCTGATCGATGACACCCAGACGTCGGCGGCCGCCTTCTCGCCGCTGATCCCCGGGATGAACACCGAGGGAGACGTGACGGCGCGGCTCGCGCTCATGGAGAAGGTCGAGCCGACGCCCGAGCTCGCCGACGACCTCGAGACGTGGAAGGGATACCTGACGGTGGCGTCGGAGTCCATCACCGATGACGTCACGGCGATGATCACCGCGTACGACGACGACGTCAAGGCGGCGGGCGAGGCGCTCTTCGACTACTACAACGGCACCTGCATGCAGTAGCAGTCGAGGACGATCGGGCCCGGTGCTCAGGCCTCGGTCGGCGCGGTGCCCGGCCGCTTCGGCCACCGGATCTCGGCTCCTGCGATCTCATGGGTCGTGAGGTACTTCGCGATGTACGGGCAGAGCGGCACGATCGCGTCGCCGGATGCCGCGGCATCCGTCAGCGCCCGCTCTGCGAGGATGCTCGCGAGGCCCTGACCCTGGAAGGCGGGGTCGAGCTCGGTGTGGATGAAGCGGATCGCCCCGGGCCGCAGCTGGAACTCGGCGTAGCCCGCGAGCGCGCCATCCGTGCGGATCTCATAGCGGGACTCGTCGTCGTTGCGGGTGACGGTGATATCGGTCATCGAGCGCTCCTTCGGGTGTCTGCGTCCAACCTACGCCCGCTGAGTTGTGGACGGGCGGGCCGAGGTCGGCGGGGGTCGTTACGCTGGAGGGATGCCGCAGACTCCCCGTGACCCGTACGAGGATCTGCCGTACGCAGACGAGCCGTGGGACGGCGCCGAGTGGGAACCCTCGGAGCCGCCGGAGCCCATGGACTGGGTGCCGCAGGGTGCAGGCTACGAGCCGCCGCTCGATTGGGGGCCAGGACCGGTCACGCCGGTGGGACAGACGACGACGGCATTCGCCGCGCCGGCTCGACGCGCTGCGCCCAGCCGCTACCCGAGCGCGGGTGAGGCGCTGCACACGGTCTTCGGATACGACGAGTTCCGCGGCGACCAGGCGGCGATCGTCGAGCACGTGATCGGCGGCGGCGATGCCGTCGTGCTCATGCCGACCGGTGGTGGCAAGAGCGTCACGTACCAGGTGCCGGCACTCGTCCGCGAGGGCACGGGGCTCGTGGTCAGCCCGCTGATCGCCCTCATGCACGACCAGGTCGACGCCCTGCGGGCAAACGGCGTCAGTGCGGCGTATCTCAACTCCACGCAGTCGATCGACGAGCGCCGCGAAGTCGAGCGGGCGTATGTCGCGGGCGAGCTCGATCTCATCTACGTCGCCCCCGAGCGGCTGTCGTCGCCGCAGACGACGGCTCTGCTGCAGCGGGGAACCCTCAGCGTCATCGCGATCGACGAGGCGCACTGCGTGTCGCAGTGGGGTCACGACTTCCGACCCGACTACCTCGCACTCGGCGACCTCGGCGAGCGGTTCCCCGGGGTGCCGCGCATGGCGCTCACGGCCACCGCAACCCGCGCGACGCACAAGGAGCTCACCGAGCGACTGCGCCTCGGCGACGCCAAGCACTATGTGGCGAGCTTCGACCGCCCCAACATCCAGTACCGCATCGTGCCCAAGGTCGATCCGCGCAAACAGCTCGTCGCCTTCATCCGTGCGCAGCCCGAGGGCTCGGTGGGAATCGTCTATGCGCTGAGTCGCAAGTCCGTCGAGCAGACGGCGACCTATCTCGCGGCGCAGGGCTTCGACGCCCTGCCGTACCACGCGGGTCTCCCCGCCGAGGTGCGGGCGAAGAACCAGTCGCGCTTCCTCCGCGAAGACGGCGTCGTCATGGTCGCGACGATCGCCTTCGGCATGGGCATCGACAAGCCCGACGTGCGGTTCGTCGCCCATATCGACCTTCCCAAGTCCGTCGAGGGGTACTACCAGGAGACCGGGCGCGCGGGTCGAGACGGCGAACCGTCGATCGCCTGGATGGCCTACGGCCTGGGCGACGTGGTGCAGCAGCGCCGCATGATCGACCAGAGCCCTGGTGACCGCACGTTCAAGATGCGCCTCGGGCAGCACCTCGACGCGATGCTCGCCCTGTGCGAGACGGTCGAGTGCCGCAGGCAGAACCTGCTCGGCTACTTCGGCCAGGAGTCCCAGCCCTGCGGCAACTGCGACACGTGCCTGGAGACCACCGAGACCTTCGACGGGCTCATCCCCGCGCAGAAGCTGCTCTCGACGATCGTGCGGCTCAAGCGTGAGCGCAACCAGTCGTTCGGCGCCGGACACCTGATCGACATCCTCCGGGGAGCCTCGACCGAGCGCATCCGGCAGCAGGGGCACGAGAAGGTCGCGACCTACGGCATCGGCGCAGACCTCTCGGATCAGGACTGGCGCAGCGTCGTCCGGCAGCTGCTCGCCCGCGGCATCATCGTGGCGCAGGGAGACTACGGCACGCTCGCCCCGGGCGAGCAGTCGGCCGGCGTGCTGAAGGGCGAGACGCCCGTGCCGCTGCGCAAGGACACGATCGGCCGACCGGCATCCACCCCGCGGGCTCGCAAGGCGAGTGCGGCGGATGCTCTGGATGCGGCCGACCGCGGACTCTTCGAGGCGCTCCGCGCGTGGCGCGCCGAGACGGCTCGGGAGGAGGGCAAGCCGGCATACATGGTCTTCGGCGACGCGACGCTGCGCGCGCTCGCCGAGCACCGCCCGGCCTCGCTCGCCGAACTCGACGGCATCACCGGAATCGGCGCCAAGAAGCGCGACGGCTACGGCGAAGGCGTGCTGGCGGTCATCGCCTCCGCCTGATCGCGCGCGACGCTCACACCCGAGGAAGCACGTCCTCGAGATGCGCGCGCAGGTGAGCCGCGACGTCGACGGCATCGCGGTCGTAGAGCCACTGGTACTGCAGCCCATCCCACAGTGCGAGCAGCCAGACGGCCTCGTGCTCGGGGTCACGATGATCCGGAAGATCTCCGTCGACCTGCGCGAGTCGGAACAGCTCGGCGAAGTGATCGATCACCCGGCGGAACCGCTCGGTGAAGTAGTCGTGGGCGGGGTGCGCGGCCGGCACAGCCTCGCACGAGAGCACTGCGTAGACCTCTATCAGTCCGGGCTCGTCGAGGGCGTTCACTCGGGCACCGTCGTGGATCGCGCGCAGCACGTCGGCGGCTCGCTCTGCGCGATGCGCTGCTGTGCGCTCCTGGATCGACCGGTCGCGCTCCGAGAGCACGGCGCTGAGCAGCAGCTCCTTCGAGGCGTAGTGGTGCAGCAGCGTCGATTTCGACACCCCGACGGCCGCGGCGATGTCGCGCAGGCTCGTGTCGCCGTAGCCGGTGCGGGAGAAGAGCCGCATCGCGTCCGCGAGGATCTGTGCTCTGCGCCGTCGGCCGACGGCGTAGCCCGGGTCGATCTCGGGCGCGCCTTCGACCGCCGTGGCGTCGAGCGCGGGCAGGGGCCCGGCTGCGTCTGCGGCAGGGGAGGGCTGATCGGCATCGCGCCAGCCGACGGGGAGTGCCCAGAGAGACTCGCGTTCCTCGAGCATCTGCACGACATCGACGCGATCGGGGAGGTACTGCGAGATCAGCTGGAGGCCGTCCCAACCGGCTATGTGCCGGGTGGTCTCATCCGACACGTCGCGGTCGGACTCGATGGTGCCGTGCAGCGCCGCATCCTCGAGGACGTCGGAGCTCAGCGCCCGCAGCCGGGCGTAGCGCTTGCGCATCCGCTCGTGGGCGGGGTGCTCGGGCGCGGAGGCCTCGCCCGTGAGCGCGGCGAAGAGCTCGAGGTAGCCCGGTGTGCGGGCATTGCGGCGTGCGACATCGGCGAAGATCAGGCCACCCGGCTCGGATGCCGCGGCGATCAGGTCGAAGGCCTTCTCGTTGTCGTCCTCGAACCCGGCCACCACCTCTGCGAGCAGGTCGTCCTTCGACGCGAAGTGGCCGAGGAGGCCGGGGTGGCTGACCGAGGCTGCCGCCGCGATGTCACGCAGAGACGTCGAGCGGTAGCCGTTCGAGACGAAGAGCTCGCGGGCGGCGTCCACGATCCGCCGTCGGGTTTCGGCCGCGCGCGCCTGACGGGAGCCTGTCGCCGCAGTCGTCATCGCCGCCCCCTTCCCTCCCATTCTCTCTCATTACCAATCGGTCGATATTCACTTACCAAACGGTCGAGATTCGTGTATCGTCATCTCTCGACGCCGAGTCGCGGAGGACCGGCGCACCCTTTGCCCGAAAGGACCCCCCCATGACAGAGCTGTCATCGGCCGCCACTGCGGCGGCCGTCGGAACGACCGGCTTCAAAACCCCCGGCACCACGCCTCTCAAGACCCCGCGCGGCTACACCCCCGGACTCGCCGCCGTGAACTTCGGCGTCTACCTGGCGCTGCTCACCCCGGTGATGGTGTCGATGGCGTTCAAGATCCAGCGCCTCGACCCGGTGAACACCGAGGGCAGTCTCGGCCTCGTGATGGGTGTCGGCGCCGCCTTCGCCCTCATCGCGAACCCGCTGGTCGGACGCCTCTCCGACCGCACCACCTCCAAGTGGGGCATGCGTCGCCCGTGGATCCTGGGCGGCGCGATCGTCGGGCTCGGAGGGTTCGCGATCATCGGAATGGCCACCTCGGTGCTCGTGGTCATGCTGGCCTGGTGCCTCGTGCAGGCATCGATGAACGCGGTGCTCGCCGCCGCCAACGCGACTCTGCCCGACCAGGTCCCCGTCACCAGCCGTGGCAAGGTCTCGGGCGTCATCGGCATCACGACGCCCATCGGCATCCTCGCCGGAAGCTTCATCGTGAACTTCCTGCCCGGTGACTTCGAGCGCTTCTTCGTGCCCGGTGCGATCGCCCTGATCCTTGTCGTCGTGTTCGTGCTGACGCTCAAGGACCGCCGCCTCACCGAGAAGCCGGCCACGCGCTTCACGGTGGGTACGTTCTTCGGCTCGTTCGTCTTCAACCCCCGCAAGCACCCCGACTTCGGCTGGACGTGGTTGACCAAGTTCTTCGTGATGTTCGGCTACGCCGGTATCGCGACCTTCCTGCCGCTCTACCTCGTCAACAAGTTCGAGCTGGACGAGCAGGGCGCCGTCGGCACGATCCTCATCGCGAACCTCGCGTCGATGGCCGCCATGGCGATCTCCGCCCCGCTCGGCGGCTTCCTGTCGGACAAGATCGGCAAGCGTCGCCCGTTCGTCGCGATCGCCGGAGTGATCATGGTCGTCGGGCTCGTGATCCTCGCCCTCGCGCCGTCGATCGCTGTCGTCATCGTCGCTCAGGCCATCATCGGCCTCGGCGCCGGGTCGTTCCTGTCCGTCGATCTCGCCCTCGCCACCGAGGTGCTGCCCAACCCTGACGACGTGGCGAAGGACCTCGGCGTGCTCAACATCGCCAACGCCCTCCCGCAGTCGATCGCCCCCGCGATCGCTCCGAGCATCATCGCCCTGGGTGCTGCCACGCCACTCGGCGGGTACACCACCTGGTACCTGTTCGGTGCGCTCGTCGCACTCGCCGGCGCCGTCCTCGTCTACCGCATCAAGGGAGTCAAGTGACCATGACAGACGTGACCACCGCCCGACCCTGGCTCGACACGAGCCTTCCCGTTGACGACCGTGTGCAGCTGCTTCTCGACGAGATGAGCATCGAGGAGAAGGCGGGGCTGTTCTTCCACACGATGATCGCGATCGGCGACCTCGATGAGGCGAACCCGGTCTTCGCGACCCCGAGCGCGCGCGAGTTCGTGCACGTCAAGAACATGACGCACTTCAACCTGCTGGGTGCGGCACCGACCGGACGCGAGATCGCCGCGTGGCAGAACGCCCTGCAGCGTCTCGCAGCAGACACTCGGCTCGGAATCCCGGTGACGCTGTCGACCGATCCTCGCCACTCGTTCAGCGAGAACCCGGGTGCATCGATCCTCGCGGGCCCCTTCTCGCAGTGGCCCGAGACGCTGGGGCTCGCTGCTACGCGCGACCCCGAGCTGGTCGAGCGCTTCGCGGATATCGCGCGTCAGGAATATACGGCTGTGGGGCTGCGCGTCGCGCTGCATCCACAGGTCGATCTGGCCACCGAATCGCGCTGGGCTCGCCAGACCGCGACCTTCGGAGAGGACGCCGAGCTCTCGGGTATTCTCGGGGCGGCATATATTCGCGGTTTCCAGGGCGAGACCTTCGGGCCGGGCTCCGTCTCGACCATGACGAAGCACTTCCCCGGGGGTGGCCCGCAGAAGGACGGCGAAGATCCGCACTTCCCGTACGGTCGCGAGCAGGTGTACCCGGGTGGCCAGTTCGAGCTGCACCTCAAGCCGTTCGAGGATGCCCTCGAGGCGGGCACGCGGCAGATGATGCCGTACTACGGCATGCCCGTCGGCACCGAGTACGAGGAGGTCGGATTCGGCTTCAACAGGTCCGTCATCACCGGGCTGCTCCGTGAGCGCTACGGCTTCGACGGCCTGGTGTGCACCGACTGGGGGCTGATCAACGACTCCGAGATCTTCGGCCAGCCCTTCCCTGCACGGGCGTGGGGCGTCGAAGACCTGACGCCGCGCGAGCGGATGCTCAAGGTGCTCGATGCGGGCGCGGATCAGTTCGGCGGCGAGGACTGCCCCGAGCTGCTGCTCGAGCTCGTCGCGGACGGCTCCGTGTCGGAGGAGCGTCTCGACGTCTCCGCCCGCCGCATCCTTCGCGAGAAGTTCGAACTGGGGCTCTTCGAGAACCCCTACGTCGATGAGGACGCCGCAGACGAGATCGTCGGACGGGCGGAGTTCCGCGCCGCCGGCGAAGCGGCTCAGCGTGCATCCGTCACGGTGCTGACGAACGACGGATCGCTGCCCTTCGCCGGGGGGCTCAAGCTGTACGTCGAGGGGATCGATGCCGAGGCCGCGGCGGCCTACGGCACAGTCGTCGCGACTCCCGAGGAGGCCGATCTCGCGATCATCCGGCTGCAGGCGCCGTTCGAGCAGCGGGAGACCATGTTCGAGAACTTCTTCCACGCGGGCTCGCTCGACTTCGCAGACGACGTGATCGCCCACGTGGGCGAGGTGGCGCGCGCGGTGCCGACCGTCGTCGACGTGCTCGCGGATCGTCCGCCGATCCTCCAGCCGATCACCGATGCCGTGGCAGCCGTCACGGTCAACTGGGGCGTCTCCGCGGCTGCCCTGCTCGATGTCCTGAGCGGCGTCGTGAGCGCGCAGGGCACGCTGCCGTTCGACCTGCCGAGGTCGATGGCGGCGGTTGAAGCCTCACGCCCCGACGTCCCGTTCGACACCGCCGATCCGCTCTTCCGTTTCGGGCACGGCCTCACGCTCTAGCGACCCGACCGCGCACGGAAACGCCCCGCAGGCATCGACCTGCGGGGCGTTTTCGCGTGTGCTGGGCGGTGGTCGATTCGTCCTTCGGAACCGCTCCGATGAACACGCCTGTGGGACGGTTCCACAAACTGTCGACGAAATGTCTCGGCACACGACGATTCAGGAACGAAGTCTGGACGTTGGCTGGACTTAACAATCCACATCCCGCAATACTGTCTGGACATGCGCTCGGT
The DNA here is from genome assembly GCF_001423485.1 of Microbacterium sp. Leaf320. Classification (GTDB taxonomy): domain Bacteria; phylum Actinomycetota; class Actinomycetes; order Actinomycetales; family Microbacteriaceae; genus Microbacterium. The sequence continues at coordinate 39,572 of NZ_LMOD01000002.1, read as the reverse complement.
CGACTCGTGTCGACGCCTGGGGAGGGCCTTGTGACGCGGAACATCTGCATCACGGGAGAGGCGAATGGAATTTCTGAGGGGGAAGACTCTGCGGCGACGCAGAGCCATCGGAGGGGGGATCGCCGGCGCAACCGCCGGGGCTGTGATCCTCGCGAGCGCGTTGGTGCCCACAGCGGCGAATGCATTGGATGCGGCGGAGCCCACCGATCCGTCGGTGGCGCAGGGCCAGATCATCCAGCTGCCCGCCGATCTGCTCGGCGGCCTGGACATCGCAGCGCTCGGTCACACGATCACCAGCAACCCCGCCGCCCCGGGGTCTGAGCTCGGAGGGCTGGACGTCGGTCTGCTCGAAGCGCTCAACATCGATGTCGGGACACTGAACATCGCGCTGCTGACCGACGGCACCACACCCGGTCTCCTGCAGCTCGGCGATCTGGGTGCGGCGCAGAGCTTCAGCTCCTCGCCCCTGCAGACGCAGTCCATCGCCTCATCGGGTGTCATCACCTCGGGTGGCGCGATCGACACCGGCGCCATCGACGGCAGCACGAACCCTGCGACCCTCGAACTCACGGATCTCTTCGACCAGCTCGCGGTCGCCGGCCTCACCGACGCTGTCCTCGATGAGGCATCCGTCGGCATCGGAGCACTCGCCTCGCGCGCCGAGTCGACGGCCGGAACGGTCGCGTCGGAGTACCGCATCGCGGATCTGAACCTCGACCTGCACAGCAACCTGGTCGCCGGCCTCGCGACGACTCTGGGTTCGACCATCCAGGGCACTGTGACGCCTGTCAGCGACCTCGCCGGCCCCGGCGGAGCGCTCACGGGGCTCGTCACGACTCTGGTGAACACGATCAACGCGATCCCCGACGTCCCGCTGGTCGCGGCCTTCGAGGCCACCGGTGGCACCGTCGCGATCGACGGCATCGACACGGTCGGCGACACGGTCGTGGCCGAACTGCTGACGGAACCCGTCGAGAACACCACCGGATCGGTCCTCGTGGACCTGAGCGACGGGACGATCTCGGTCGACCTCGCGCAGATCCTCGTCGAGACGGGAGCCGGTGCGGACCTCAACTCGCTCCCGGCGAACACGCCGGTGCTGTCCGCGACGACGATCGCGGCCATCCAGCAGGGCATCACCACGGCGCTCACCGGGACGCACCCGAACAGCCTCAACGGCAAGGTCTCCACGATCCTCGCCTCGACGCTGGACTCGCTGGCGGTCACGCTGACGGTCGGGGTGGACCTCACCAACCCGCTCACCGGAATCGACCTCGTCTCAGGTGACGTCACGGTCGCCGGAACCCTCGCGCAGTTCGCGGGCACGGCGGCTCCGGCTCCGGCAGTGACCACCGACATCACGCTCGCCGGGCTCAACATCGGCGTGCTGCTCAACCCGGTGGTGAGCGCCGTCACGACGGCCGTCGCCACGACGACGGGGCCGTTGGTGGACACCGCGCTGAACAGCGTCATCCCGCTCGTGCAGCCGGCGCTCGCCGCGCTGACCGGTCCTCTGCTCTCGACACTCGACCCGGTTCTCCAGGGCGTGCTGTCCGGGGTGGCGACCATCACGATCAACGAGCAGTCCGAACCCGGTGACATCCCCGGTGACAGCTTCACCGTGCGTGCGCTCGGCATCGATCTTCTCCCGGCCGTCGGCGGCGGGGTCGAGCTCGACCTCGCCTCATCCACGGTGAAGGCGGCTGCGGCCGCTGTCGCTGCGATCGACGCGGCTGACACCGTGCAGGCGGGCACGAACCTTCCCGTGACAGGCTCGGGATGGCCTGCGAACACCGATGTCGAGGTGGAGGTGACGACCGCTGGCGGCGGTATCGTCAATGACCCAGTGACCGTGACGACGGATGCGTCCGGTGCCTTCACCGGCAGCGTGTTCATCCCCGCTGCCACGGCGCCGGGCGCCGGCTACATCGTCACGGCGACCGACGGCACGAGCACCGCGACCGACACCACCGAGGTCACCGCTGCGGCGACGATCGACGCGGCACCCGCTGTGCAGGCGGGCACCGACCTCGGCGTCTCCGGCACGAACTGGCCCGCGAACACGCAGGTCTCGGTGCAGCTCGCGGCTCCCGGCGGCGGCGCGAACATCGGCGGCCCCGAGCTCGTCACGACCGACGGAGCCGGCTCGTTCACGCTCGACTACCCGGTGCCGGCAGGGACCCCTGCCGCTGTGGGCTACACGGTCACCGCGACCGTGGGCACGCAGACGGCGACCGACACGACCGAGGTGACGGCCGCTCCGGTCGCGTCGATCGACGCGGCGGCGACGGTGCAGGCCGGCACGAACCTCGCGGTCTCCGGCACGAACTGGCCCGCGAACACCCTGGTCTCGGTGCAGTTGACCGCGCCAGGTGGCGGCGCGAACGTCGGCGGTCCTGAGACGGTGACGACGGATGGCACCGGTGGCTTCACGTTGAGCTACCCGGTTCCCGCTTCGGCGGCTCCGGGCACCGCGTACACGGTGACGGCGACCGCAGGTGCGGTGACGGCGATCGACACGACCGAGGTGACGGCCGCTGCGGCAGTGGATGCCGCAGCCACCGTGCAAGCGGGCACGAGCCTTCCTGTCACGGGCTCGAACTGGCCGGCGAACACCCAGGTCTCGGTGCAGTTGACCGCGCCCGGTGGCGGCGCGAACGTCGGCGGTCCTGAGACGGTGACGACGGATGGCACCGGTGGCTTCACGCTGAACTACCCGGTACCGGCCTCGGCGGCTCCCGGCACGGGCTACACGGTCACCGCGACCGTGGGCACGCAGACGGCGACCGACACGACCGAGGTGACGGCTGCAGCCGCTGTGGATGCCGCAGACACCGTGCAGGCGGGCACCAGCCTTCCTGTCACGGGCACCGGCTGGCCGGCGAACACCGAGGTGACGGTGCAGCTGACCGCACCCGGTGGCGGCGCGAACGTCGGAGGGCCTGAGACGGTGACGACGGACGGGACGGGCGGCTTCACGCTGGACTACCCGGTTCCCGCCTCGGCGGCACCCGGCACGGGGTACACCGTGACGGCGAGCGTGGGCACTCAGACGGCCACCGACACGACCGCGGTCACGGCTGCGGCGACGGTGGATGCGGCGGCGACCGTCGAAGCGGGCACGAACCTCGCGGTCTCGGGCACCGACTGGCCGGCCGACACCGAAGTCACAGTGCAGCTGACCGCTCCGGGGGGCGCGGTGATCGGCACTCCTCAGGTGGTGACGACGGGCGGGCTCGGCGGCTTCACGCTGCAGTACCCGGTGCCCGCCGGCACCCCCGCTGGCACGGGATACACCGTGACGGCGAGCATGGGCGCCCAGACGGCGACCGACACGACCGAGGTCACGGCGGCTCCGGTCGTCGTCGACGCGGCCGCATCCGTCCCCGCGGGCACAAATCTGGGCGTCACCGGAACGGGCTGGCCTGTGAACTCCACAGTGTCGCTGCAGCTGACGGCGCCGGGTGGTGGCGCGAACGTCGGCGGTCCGGTGACCGCGTCGACCGACGGGTTCGGTGCGTTCACGGCGAACTACCCGGTTCCCGCCGATGCGGTTCCGGGCACGGGCTACACGCTCACGGCCACGTCGGGTGCGTTCAGCGACACGGACACCACAGAGGTGACCGCGGGCGACCCGGGCGATGTCAACACGAACGCGGCTGCTTCGGCATCCGCCTCGGCTGACGCGACCGCAGATGGCGACCCGTCGGCTCAGGCCGCGGCAGAGGCCGCCGCTCTCTCCGACGCGACGTCGACCGCCTCCGCGGCGGCGACGGCCGATGCGACGTCTGCGGCTGAGGCCGCGGCGACGTCGGACGCATCGACCACCGCATCCACCGACGTCACCTCGACGGCCAACGCCTCTGCGGCGGTGGCTGCACAGGCGGCGGCTCAGGCGGATGCGTCGGACGACGTGAACGCGGATGCCTCGACGGCGGCGGACTCGAACTCGGCGGCATCGTCGGAGTCGGCGGCGACGGCGGATTCGTCGACGGATGCCTCCTCCGAGGCTTCGGCCAACACGAACGCGGCGGCTTCGGCATCCGCATCGGCCGATGCAGACTCCTCGACCGATGCGATCGCGGAGGCGGCGGCTCAGGCTGCGGCATTCGCCGACGCCACGGCTGAGGGTTCGGCCGCGGCCGATCCGTCAGCGGAAGCGGCGGCGGAGTCGGCTGCGACGGCGACGTCGTCGACCGCGGCCACCGCGGACGCCACCTCCGAGGCGAACGCCGGCGCGGCGATCGCGGCTCAGGCGGCGGCGCTGGCAGACGCGTCGACGGACACCGCGGCCGAGGCCTCGGCGACGTCGGACGCCAGCACGAGTGCGGCATCGAACGCGAGCGCGGCGGCGATCGCCAGCGCCTCGACCGATGCCTCCTCCGATGCGGTCGCCACGGCGGACGCATCGGCAGCGGCCGACCCGTCCGCTGAGGTCAACACCAACGCCTCGGCATCCGCGTCGGCATCGGCTCAGGCCGACGACGACAGCAACGCCTCTGTGGAGGCGGCGGCAGTCGCTGCGGCACTCGCCGATGCGACGAGCACCGCCTCGGCGGCTGCGGACGTGACGGCGGATGCAGCGGCTTCGGCCGCGGCGACCGACGACGCCTCTACGGATGCCTCGACCACGGCCACCACGGATGCGAATGCCTCCGCGGCGGTTGCGGCTCAGGCTGCGGCGCAGACCGATGCGACCTCGACGAGTGCGGCTGACGCGTCGGCTTCGGCCGACGCCGACCCGAACGCGTCGGCGGCCGCGGCGGCCAACGCCTCGTCGTCCGCAACGGCCTCCGCGTCGGCTGCCGCTGACGCCTCGGCTGAGTCCGCCGCAGAGGCTTCGGCCTCGGCGACGGCTGAGGCTTCGGCCTCTGCGGATGCAGCGGCCGATCCGACCGGCAAGATCGCCATCGCGATCAAGGTCCCGGTTCTCGAGCGCGGCTCCCAGCAGACCGCGGTCGGCACCGGGTTCGCGCCGGGTGAATCCGTCAGCGGTGTGATGACCTCCGCCCCGATCGCACTGGGGACCCAGGTCGCCAACGCCCAGGGAACGGTCACCTTCACCTGGACGGTCCCGTCCAGCACCGATCTCGGAACCCACACCGTGACCCTGACCGGAGTGAGCTCCGGCAGCGTTGCGGCCACGTTCCAGGTCGTGGCCTCGGGCCTCGCCACCACCGGCGGGGAGATCCAGGGCGGATGGATCGCTCTGGCGGCCCTGCTGCTGATGCTCGGACTGGGGGCTACGCGGATCGCACGATCTCGCCGGCCGATGGTCCAGGCGGAGTAGAACGCAGTGCACGAACGCTGAGAGGTCGGAGCCGTCGATGAGGCGGCTCCGACCTTCAGCGGTGAGAAGGATGTGAATGAGCACGATGACTGAGACCTCACCGGAAGAGCAGGCGGCTTCGGCTTCCGTCGCCCAGGCGCGACCCCGCCCGACCTGGTGGGTGAAGCTCATCGCGTTCGCGGCGTGCCTGCTGACCCTGTGGCATGTCGGAGCGTCGTTCCTGTGGATCGCGCCCTATTCGGCGCTGCGGGAGATCCCCACTCAGGAGGTGCTCGCCGGCTACATGCTGCCGATGTTCGGTCAGTCGTGGAGCGTCTTCGCTCCCGAGCCGATCAACGGGGACTACCACTTCAACGTCCGCGCCGTCATAGAGAAGGACGGCGAGGAGATCGAGACCGGATGGGTCAGCGCCACCGACGTCGAGCTCTCGATGATCCGGTACAACCTCATGCCGCCACGCGCCGGCATCCAGTCCAGCGAGGTCGCCAGCGGTCAGATGAACGCGTTCAACAAGCTGAACGAAGACCAGAAGGCCGTGGTCGGGCTCGACTTCGCCGAGGGCGACTGGGAGGAGTGGATGGTGCGCTCCTTCGACGAGCTCGAAGGGGACAATCCGTCGACCGAGGCGTACATGGCGGAGGAGCACCTCTCGACCGCCTACGCCACTCAGGTCGCCTATGCGATCTGGGGCGCCGACGCCGTCATCAAAGTGCAGTACCGCGTGAGCAGGCAGAACGTGGTCCCCTATGCGGATCGCAACGACCCCGGCGCGCAGCGCCCCGACCCGACGTTCTCGACCACGGGCTGGCGGCTGCCTATAGAAGAGGAAGGCCAGAGTCGCGAGAACTTCGCCGACACCTTCCGCGCACAGTTCGAGAGGATCCAGCCGTGAGCGCGCCGATCAAGACCGCGGCGCCCCGGGCGAACGCGAAGAAGAAGGATGCCGCGAAGAAGAACGATGCGGCGGCCGCTCGCGCGACGACCACGGCCCCTGCTCCGGCATCCGCACCCTCGACCCCGGAGCGGGCGCCGGCACCGGCACCCGCTCCGGCCTCCGCGCCGCCGAAGTCCTTCGTCACTCGACTGCTGACTTTCGCGTCGTCGATGATCGCGGGGCTCTGGGCGATGGTGCTCTCGGCCATCGACCGCATCTCGGCGTTCGTCGGCGACTGGCTCTTCAACGGCAAGAAGGCGCTCTACGGGCTCGCGGTCACGCGGATCCTCTTCGGTGTCACGGCGATCGGCCTGCTCGTGGCGAACTTCGGCACTCGTCTGTACACGTTCGGATCCGGGTCCGCGTGGAACGGCGAGATGGCTGGGCCCGTCAGCGAGTTCCCCAAGATCTGGATCTTCAGCGCCTTCCACGCAGCGATGGGCAACGACGTCCTGTACACGGCGCTGTATCTGCTCCTCGGCGTCCTCGCGGTGCTGTTCGTGCTCGGATGGCGCTTCCGCATCGTGCTGCCTGTCTTCTTCTGCCTCTGGGTGGGGTTCATCGAGGCCAATGACATGGTGGGCGATCAGGGCGACAACATGTTCCGCATCGCGTTGCTGCTGCTGTTCTTCGCAGACCCCGCCGCCCGCTGGTCGCTCGATGCCAAGCGTCGAGCGAAGAGCGGCGAATGGTTCGCTCCGAACAGCCAGCCGGCGCTGCTGGGCACGGTGTTCCACAACCTGGCGCTCGTGGCGCTCACCGCACAGGTGTGCTTCGTGTACGCGTCAGGTGCGCTCTACAAGGCGGGCGGTGCTCCCTGGGAGGAGGGGTACGCGGTCTACAACCCGCTGCAGACCGCGCGGTTCGGCACCTGGCCGGTGCTGAGCGACCTCGTCACGACGTGGGGGCCGATGGTCGTCGCGGCGACGTGGGGGTCGATCATCCTGCAGGTCGCGTTCCCGCTCATGCTGCTGACCCGACCGACACGTCTGATCGGCCTGATCGGCATCCTCTCCTTCCACATCGGCATCGGCGTGCTCATGGGGCTGCCGTGGTTCTCGCTCACGATGATCGCGATCGACTCGATCTTCATCCGTGACCGCACATGGGCTCGGCTCAGTTCCGGGACCAAGAGGCGGTGGGAGCAGACGAAGACGGCACCTCCGCCCGGAGCGACCGTCGGGGCCTGACGAGTCTCGCGTGGTGCCGACTGTGGTCTGACGACAACGCGGTGGGGCGGCGTGCCCGCTCGGCATTGGAGGATGGCCACAGGGCAGTTCGCCCCTGGTTGTGGCAGACCTACCATGGAAGCATCTTTACTTCCCTCTGAGAGGAATGCTCATGGTCGACGCCGCCGTCCGTCCGAAGACGACTCGCCCCCACACCGACAACGCAGACGCGAACCTGACGTTCGACGTCGCCAGGGTCACCGATCTGCTGATGGGCACCTGGGCCGACACCCGCCGCGAGGCGCGCGAGATGATCAAGGATTCGGCGTTCTGGCGTAAGGACGAACTGGGCAAGGACGAGCACCGTGAGCGCGTGCTCAGCCAGCTGCACCTGCTCGTCGAGAACAAGGCTGTGCATCGCGCGTTCCCGAAGTCGCTGGGCGGCGAGGAGAACAACGGCGGCAACATCGCGGGCTTCGAGGAACTGGTCGTCGCCGACCCGAGCCTGCAGATCAAGTCGGGCGTGCAGTGGGGGCTCTTCGGCTCCGCGATCCTGCAGCTCGGCACCACAGAGCACCACGAGAAGTGGCTGCCCGGTGTCATGGACCTCTCGATCCCCGGCGCCTTCGCGATGACAGAGATCGGACACGGATCCGACGTCGCCGCCGTCGGCACGACCGCGACCTACGACCCCGAGACCGAGGAGTTCGTGATCAACACGCCGTTCCGCGGCGCCACGAAGGAATACCTCGGCAACGCGGCTCTGCACGGGATCGCGGCGACCGTGTTCGCGCAGCTCATCACGAACGGCGTCAACCACGGCGTGCACTGCTTCTATGTGCCGCTGCGCGGAGAAGACGGAGTCGACCTGCCGGGCATCGGCCGGGAGGACGACGGACTCAAGGGCGGTCTCAACGGAATCGACAACGGGCGCCTGAGCTTCGACCACATCCGCATCCCCCGCACGAACCTGCTGAACAAGTACGGCGACGTGGCCGCCGACGGCACGTACTCGAGCGCGATCGACAGCCCGGGTCGTCGCTTCTTCACGATGCTCGGCACGCTGGTGCAGGGGCGCGTCTCGCTCGACGGTGCTGCCTCCTGGGCATCCGCTCTCGGTCTGAAGATCGCGATCACCTACGCCACCCAGCGTCGCCAGTTCGACGGAGCCGACGGGCAGGAAGTCGTGCTGCTGGACTACGGCAAGCACCAGCGCCGACTGTTCCCGCGCCTCGCGACGACGTATGCGCAGATCTTCGCGCACGACGAGTTCCTGCAGAAGTTCGACGGAGTGTTCTCGGGTCGCACCGACACCCCCGACGACCGCGAAGACCTCGAGACGCTGGCTGCGGCGCTCAAGCCGCTGTCGACCTGGCATGCGCTCGACACGCTGCAGGAGGCTCGTGAGGCCTGCGGCGGGGCGGGATTCATGTTCGAGAACCGCCTCGTCGGGCTCCGCGCCGACCTCGACATCTACGTCACGTTCGAGGGCGACAACAACGTTCTGCTGCAGCTCGTCGGCAAGCGTCTGCTCACCGACTACGCCAAGCAGTTCACAGGCAAGGATGCTGCGGCGCTCGCGAAGTTCGCCGTCGGGATGACCGCGGGCAAGGTGTTCCACGGCGCGGGGCTGCGCCAGTTCGGTCAGTCGGTCGTCGACCTCGGGCAGGTCGCGCGTTCGGTCGAGAACGGTCTGCGTGAGGAGCAGCAGCACCAACTGCTCGCCGAGCGCGTGCAGCAGATGGTCGCCGACGTCGCCGGTCGACTGCGTCCGGCGGGCAAGGACAAGGTCCTCGGTGCCCGGCTGTTCAACGAGAACCAGGCCGAGCTGATCGAGGCGGCACGTGCGCACGGTGAACTCCTGCAGTGGGAGGCGTTCACCGATGCTGTCCGCCGCGTCGAGGACGCCGATACCAAGAAGGTGCTCACCTGGCTGCGTGACCTGTTCGGACTGCAGCTCATCGAGAAGCACCTCGCGTGGCACCTCATCAACGGGCGCCTGTCGACGCAGCGCGCCGCAGCGGTGTCGCGGTACATCGATCGGCTGTGCACGCGGCTCCGCCCGTACGCGCTCGATCTCGTCGACGCGTTCGGTTACGAGCCGGAGCACGTGCGCGCACCCATCGCCTCCGGTGCCGAGCGCGAGCGTCAGGACGAAGCGCGCGAGTACTACGCGGCGCTCGCTGCATCCGGAGAGGCTCCGGTGCTCGAGAAGGTGCTGAAGAAGAACGCCAAGCGCTGACGCGGAGTTCGCGACTGCGACGACACCGGCCGGGATCGTGGGATCCCGGCCGGTGTCGTCTGTCGGTGTGGTCTGTCGGTGTCGTGTACCCGTGTCGTCTGCCGGTGTCGTCTGTCTGGGTGCGCGCTCAGGGCCCGGGCTGAGGCGGGTACGGTGCGGGAGGCGGCTGCTGTCCGGGAGACGGCGGGTACGGATGCTGCATCGCGGTGGGTGGGAACTGCGCTGGCGGGTACTGCGTCTGAGCGTTCTGAGCGTTCTGTGCGCCGGGATACTGTGCGCCGGGATACTGCACGTCCGCATACTGCCCCGTCGAGTACTGTGCCTGTGCGGACGAGGCGTCTCCCGAGTGCGCTGAACCGTCGGGAGTGAGCCGCGGCTGGGTTCGGACGCGCAGCAGCACGACGGTGAACACGAGATACAGCAGCCCAGCCGCTGCCCCGCCGCCGTAGAGGAGCAGGGTCGGAACCACGGTGTTCAGTCCGCGCGGCAGCTCGAACAGCAGCGGGAACGCGGTCTCGGGAGCGGCGATCAGCAGAATGCTGGCGACCAGCAGCGCGAGTGCCGGAAGCACGAGCGCGAAGGGAGACCACCTCGTCACGGCGATGCCCGCGATCACGAGCAGTACGCCGGCGAAGACCGCCGATGCCGCACCGGGACGGAGGTCGAACTCGAATCGTTGCAGGGCGAAGAGCGCTCCGTCGGCGATGCCCCAGGTGAGCGCCCAGGCGCCGGCGGTCAGCAGCAGCGGCGCGGCGACGATGCCGATCACGCTCAGGGCGGTGCCCCTCGGTCGCGGGTCTCGGCGGACGAGAGCGAGCACCAATCCCATCGCCCCGAGGGGCGCGAGCACGACGAGAGGCACTCCATAGACGAGTCCGTCGCCCCAGTCCCGTGGCAGGATCCGGATGATCCACGACAGCGTCACGGGGAACACCGCGACGATCAGGGGAACGATGCTGGAGATGCCGACGACGATCAGGCCGGCGGAACTCCAGATGCCGGTGAGCACGACCAGGATGAGCAGCGCGAGACCGAGAGCCTGAAGAAGCAACGACCCGACCAGGGGCGCCAGGTAGCCGTCGAATCCATAGGCGAGGAGCGTGAGGTTCACCGTCTGTCCGCCGACGGACAGCAGTATCAGGGCGATCGGCGTCAGTATGAGAGCGATCAGAATCGTGATCAGGCGGGCGGTCAAAGATGATCGGCGCATAGGACTTCCCTCCGGAGTCGTAGCCCCACGCTACCGATCCGAGTGCCGGAACGACACAGGTTCACCCCGTAGTGTCGATCTGCCCCACCCGAACCGACCCGAGGAGTCTTCGATGACCCGTGTCCACGCCTACGCCGCACCGAGCGAAGCCGCGCCGCTCGAGAAGACCGTGATCGAGCGCCGAGAGCTCGGTGCGAACGACATCCTGATCGACATCGCGTTCGCGGGGATCTGCCACTCCGACATCCACACGGTGCGCGGCGACTGGGGCCCGCAGAGCTATCCGCTCGCACCAGGGCACGAGATCGCCGGAATCGTGGCCGCCGTCGGCTCCGAGGTCACGAAGCACGCGGTCGGCGACCGCGTCGGCGTCGGATGTCTCGTGAACTCCTGTGGTGAATGTCGCAACTGCCTGCGCGGAGACGAGCAGTTCTGCTCGAACGGTGCTGTCTTCACCTACGGAAGCACCGACCGCGACGGCACCATCACCCAGGGCGGCTACTCCGAGCAGGTCGTCGTGACCGAGTCGTTCGCCGTGCGCATCCCCGATGCTCTCGCCCTCGATGTCGCCGCGCCTCTGCTCTGCGCCGGCATCACCACGTACTCGCCGCTGCGGCATTGGAATGTCGGACCCGGCACCCGCGTCGCCGTCGTCGGGCTCGGGGGACTGGGCCATATGGGCGTCCAGATCGCGAATGCTCTCGGAGCCGAGGTGACCGTGCTGTCGCAGACCCTCAACAAGAAGGACGACGGGATCCGCCTCGGCGCCGACCACTACTTCGCGACCAGCGACCCCGAGACCTTCCGCTCGCTGCGCGGGTCGTTCGACGTGATCCTCAATACGGTCAGCGCAGTGGTCGACCTGCGCGCCTACCTCGGCCTCCTCGACGTGGGCGGGTCGATGGTCTGCGTCGGTGCGCCGGCCGAGCCGCTCGCCGTCAATGTCTCCTCGCTGATCGGCGGACGCCGCTCGCTCGCCGGATCGAACATCGGCGGCATCCGCGAGACGCAGGAGATGCTCGATTTCTGCGCCGAGCACGGCATCGCATCGGAGATCGAGGTCATCACGGCTTCGCAGATCAACGAGGCGTACGAGCGCGTTCTCGCCTCGGACGTGCGCTACCGCTTCGTCATCGACGCCAAGACCATCGCGGACTGACATCGCCGCGGTTGTGTGAAAGAGGTGGCCCCGTTCTTCGAGCGGGGCCACCGCTGCGTTCGGGGAGGGGCTGTTGTCCTCTCGCTGTTGTCTGTCTCGCGCTCTCGGCTTTCCTGGGGTTCGCCTCCCTGGGGCTTGTTCTTCTCTTCTGAGGGCGCCTCTCGGGGGTTGTTCTTCTCTCCGGGGGCTTGCCTCTCGAGGGTTGTTCTTCTCTCCGGGGGCTTGCCTCCGGGGGCTGTTCTTCTCTCCTGGGGTTTGCCTCTCCGGGGATTGTTCATCTCTTCCGGGGCCGCCTCAGCGCCGCCACCCTATGTGCCCTCTCAGTGGACGGATCTGCGTCATTCTGGGAGATTGGAATACGACTCTGATCTGGGGTAATTCGGTGTGGTTTCGGGTCTTGAATGTCGGTGGTTGCCGGTTGACTGACGGGTATGAACAGCACCGTGGAGCTTCTGGATTGGGTCATCGCCGACCTCGACACGGTGCTGTCCGACGACGCGCTGGCCGGGCTTTCGGACGCGGATCGGGTCACGGTGTTGCAGGGTGCCGGGGCTGTCTTCCGTCGGGTCGAAGCGGTGATCGTCGAGACCGTCGCGACGGGGGATCCGGGTGACTTCCCGCACTCCGCGGGGTGTCGGGGGTTGAACGAGTTGTTGCAGCGGACGGTGCGGGTGGATGTGCGCGGTGCGACCCGGGTCGACAGGGTCGTCGATCTGGTGCGGCGCCCGACGACCCTTTCGGGGGAGCGGATGCCGGCCCGCTGGTCGGAGCTGCGGCTCGCGCTGCTCGACGGGGTAGTCGGGGTGACCGGGTTCCTGGCGGCGACCGCGCCGATCGAGAAGGTGTGGGATCGCCTCACGGTCGATCAACGGTTGGCGGCGGATGTCGCGTTGGCGGGCTGCGCGCGCGGGCACGGTGTCGTGGCCGACGATGACGATGCAGATGCTGACGATCGGGAGGCTGATGCGCCGGGGCCTGCGCCGACGGTGCAGGACTTGAAGGCGCTTGCGGAGGATCTCGCGTCGATGTTNGACGATGCAGATGCTGACGATCGGGAGGCTGATGCGCCGGGGCCTGCGCCGACGGTGCAGGACTTGAAGGCGCTTGCGGAGGATCTCGCGTCGATGTTCGACCCGGACGGGGAGGAACCGAAGGATGAGGACTCGAAACGTCGACGGGGCATCACGATCGGCCGTCTGACCGACGGCGTGCATGCGATCCGCGGATATCTGACCCCGGACGTTGCGGCGCAGTTGCAGCTGATCATGGACGCGATCCTCAACCCGAAAGGTGACGGCCCGCCCATGCCCGGCGTGCACTTCGCCCCCAGCGACAGCACTGGCGATGACTCCGACGTCGACACGGATGCAGGTGCGGGCGCAGACGGTGACNGACGGCCCGCCCATGCCCGGCGTGCACTTCGCCCCCAGCGACAGCACTGGCGATGACTCCGACGTCGACACGGATGCAGGTGCGGGCGCAGACGGTGACGATGCCGACCCTTTCAATTCGGATCCGCGGTGTGTGCTCGATGATCGCACCGCGTCGCAGAAGCGCCACGATGCTCTGGCGATGGTGGTCGCGATCGCTGCCCGTCACAACGACATGCCCACCCTCGGTGGAGCGTCACCTGTCCTGGTCGTGAACGTCGACGTGAAAGACCTTGCCGGCCACGCCTCGCACGGCGACGGGGCGGCCTTCGGGAATGCTGCGTCCGGAGCGAGTGGCACCCACCACGGCAACGGTGGCTGGGCGACGATCCCCGGATCCGGTGCCCACGTGCCCGTCTCCGTAGCCGCGCATATCGGATGCGCGGGCACCATCCAGCGGGTGCTGATGGATGAGGGCAGGATCATCGGGATCACGACCACCGACCGGGTGTTCACGGTGCATCAGCGGCGGGCGATCGTCGCCCGCGACAAGGAATGTCTGATCCCGGGGTGTCATGTTCCGGCGTCGTGGTGTGAGATCCATCACGTGGTCGAACACGCGAGAGGTGGGCCGACCCACACGGACAACGGCGTGCCGTTGTGCTGGTGGCATCACCGAAGTCTGGGCAGCTCGGGGTGGGAGATCCGGATGGATGAGGGCGTCCCGCAGGTGCGGCGTCCGAGATGGTGGGACCCCGAGCAACGATGGCGCGCACCGAGACTCAGCTGCGCGCGAAAGCGCCACCGATCGCCGACACCTGCCCGCGCCGGCTGAACACCCCACTGCCGTGGGGTGATTCGGCATGCATCGCACCGCACCGCGTCCACTACTGACCGCCGAGCATCGAGCACTGACTGCTGCGGAGCGACTACTGGTTGTCGGCTCTCCGCACGCGCACGCGCACCCGAGAGGCCACCGGAGGCCCGCCGCAGCAGGTTGGCTGGTGAATGCCGGCCAGACGCCCTTCTTCCTGAGGGCATTCGCACGACCGAGCAGACCTCCGTTCACCAGCGTTCCGCACCATGAGAAAGGCATGACCATGTCGATGGGTTCCCTCGAGGAACAGCTGCGACCTCAACTGCTCAGCGGACTCGCATACGAGCGCCTGCTCGCAGAGATCGTCAGCGGCAGGCTCGCACCCGGTCAGCGTCTTCGCCTCGATCTGCTCGCACACAGCTGGGCTGTCTCGCGCACCCCCGTCCGAGAGGCGCTCACGCGACTCTCCGACATGCGATTCGTGCACGTCTCCCCGAACGCCGGAACGCGCGTCGCGGACTGGTCGCGCGTCGACATGATCGAGCGCGCCCGCGTCATCGATCGACTGATCGTCAAGGAGTCGCTGACGCGCTCGCCGACCGGCTCACCGGCCGAGTCGCTGCCGGAGGCACCGGCCACGCGCATCCCGCTCGCCGACTCCGACTGTGAGCTGGCCGCCTATCTCGACCTCGCCGAAGCGCTCATCTCCCGCGAGTTCGGTCGCCTCGGCTCCCTGATCGTCGGGGATCACATCGAACCGCTTCGGCTCTTCGTCGACCCCGACACGGCCCGCCGTCACGGGGTGGATGTGGATTCGGGGCGCCCACGCAGGCGCGCACTCCTCACCGCGGCGCGCGCAGCCCTCGCACAGGGCGCACACGGTGCGGCCTCCGAGGCGCTCGACGCCTTCGGAACGTCCCTCCTCGAAATGCTCGGGTCAATGCCCGCAGCATCCCCCAGACGGGGTGCGGAAAGCGAACCTCCCCTTCGCTGATCGCCACCCTTCGATCGGCGCCCCACGCCGATCGAGAAATCTGCGACGCCGGTTCTGATCTGGCCGATCTCCCCATCGGTCCGGTCGACATCGCACAGCGATCCCCTGACCGGCGCAGCAGGACACCGGGTGTGGGCGAGCGCATGCTCGTCCACACCTTTCGCATCCAGCAGCAACACGTCCGGCCCGCATGTGTGCGAGCGTTCCCGAACCCCGGCCCATGTCGGTGCGCCCGGATAACGTGATGGCATGACGTCTCTGATCGCCGGGCCCGACCACCGCGAACGCTGCGCATGGGTGGGTGACGATGCGGAGTACCGCCGCTACCACGACGAGGAGTGGGGAACCCCGCTGCACGGCGACCGTGCGCTGTTCGAGAAGATGGCACTCGAGGGGTTCCAGGCAGGACTCTCCTGGATTACCATCCTCCGCAAGCGCCCTCGATTCCGAGAGGTCTTCGTCGGATTCGACGTCGAGACGGTCTCCGAGTTCGACGAGTCCGACATCGAACGGCTCATGGCGGACGCGGGGATCATCCGCAACCGCGCCAAGATCGAGGCCACGATCGGCAATGCCCGCCTAGTGAGGAACATGGCAGAGGGCGAGCTGGACGAGCTGATGTGGTCGTTCGCGCCCACCCCCGGCATCCGTCCCGCCTCCTTCGCCGACGTCCCCGCGGTGACTCCCGAGTCCACGGCCATGAGCAAAGAGCTGCGCAGGCGCGGCTTCCGCTTCGTCGGACCCACCACCATGTACGCGCTCATGCAGTCAGCAGGAATGGTCGACGACCACATCGAGGGATGTTGGCGGGCCTGATCTCCACCCCACACAGCCTGCACCGCACGGCCGTGACTTCGAGCGACCCTCGGGATCGTCGATCCCCTCGATATACTCGGTGATCGGGGGGAACGCCCAGCGCAGCGCGCCGGGTTCATGCAGGGCGCGGTCTCCCCATCCGACCGTGAGGAGCATGAGTGGCAACGCGCATGGCATCGACACCGCCGACGCTGGCGGGGTACAGCTACGTGCGTCCGCTCGGTTCCGGCGGCTTCGCCGACGTGTTCCTCTACGAGCAGGACATGCCGCGTCGCGTCGCTGCGGTGAAGGTCCTTCTCGCGGATGCGGTCAACCGCGAAGTGCTGCGCACCTTCAACGTCGAGGCCGATATCTCCGCACGGCTCAGTGCGCACCCGTCGATCGTGACGATCTACCAGGCGTCGATCTCCGCGGATGGTCGCCCGTACTTCGCGATGGAGTACTGCCCAGACACCATGAGCGCCCGCTACAAGAAGGCGCCGCTCGCGCTCGCGGAGGTTCTCGACACCGGCGTGCGCATCGCGGGTGCCCTTGAGACCGTGCACCGGGCAGGGCTGCTGCACCGTGACATAAAGCCCTCGAACGTCCTGATCAACTCCCTCGGCGCTCCCGTGCTCGCCGACTTCGGCATCGCTGCCGCCGTGATCGACGAGGGCGACGGAGAGACGATCGCGATGTCCGTGCCGTGGAGCTCGCCCGAGGTGCTTCAGGAACGCGTCTCCGGGTCCGTGCCGAGCGAGATCTGGAGCCTCGGCGCCACCCTGTACACACTGCTCGCCGGTCGGAGCCCCTTCGAGCGGCCCGACCGCGGCTCGAACTCACGCGACCAGCTCACCGAGCGGATCATCAAGGCCCGCTACACGGCTGTGCCCGTGCCCGGCATCCCGCCGATCATCGACGAGATCTTCGCGACGGCGATGCACCGCGATCCCGCCAAGCGGTTCGCGAGCATGGCCGACTTCGCCGAACGGCTGCGCTGGGCGCAGTACGAGCTGGGCATCCACCCCACGGCGTTCGAGGCGGCATCCGCCGAATGGGCGGCCGCGGCGCCAGTGAGCTTCTCCGACTCCGCGCCGCGCGGACCCGTGATCACCACGGTGGCCCCCGACTCGCGTCGGGCCGTCCGCGCCGCACGCCAGCAGGCCGCACCCCGCGACCGTGACGACCTGCCAGCCGCCCGCACCAAGACCCGCTCGCCCCTCGTCGCGGGAGTGATCGGCGCGCTGATCGGCGCCGCCGTGCTCGCCGGAGTCGGCATCGCGGTCCTCTACCTGACAGGGATCCTCTGATGGCCATCGGCGACCGCAACCGCGCGGAGATCAAGCCCCGGTCGCGAGGCCGTCTGATCGCCGCGATCTCGGGGGTCGCAGCCCTCGCCGTGGTGGTCACCCTCGCCGTCACGGCGCAGGGATACCAGTCGCAGGAGGTGCCCCGCCTCGAGTCCGCGGTCTGGGTGATGCGCGACAGCGGCCAGTACGCCCGCGTGAACACCGAGCTCGCCGAGATCGACACGGTGCGCAACGTCGACGACCCCGAGGCCGTCTGGCAGAGCGGCTCTGCCGCCGTGCTCTACGCGCAGGGGAACAGGCAGCGCTGGGATCTCGACCCCGCCAGCCCGACCGACCTGCTCTCCGACTCGTCGGATGCGGGCACCCCGCTCGCGTCCGAGCCGACCCCTTCGGGAACGCGGGAGATCCTCTCTGCGGGCCCCTACGTGGCCTACCGCACCGACACCGGCCAGGTCTCGGTGACGACGCTCGACGCGGGTGCGGCCACCGCGCTCGTCGACCCGTTCGCGGGCGTCGAGGTCGAAGAGGGCGAGGACCCTCCGACCTACACGGCGGATGCGATCGGGCTGTCGCCCGACGGTCTGCTCGTGCTGTACTCGGCCGACGAGGGCGCCGTGCGCCGATTCGACATCGACGAACACCGATTCCTCGGCGATCCGGCATCCGTCTCCTCGGCTCCCGAAGCGGGCGAGGGGCTGTCCGTGACCGTTGTGGGCGACCGCTGGGCGATGCTGCAGACGGGGTCCGGTGAGCTGTGGCTCCAGGGTCGCGACGAACCCGTCGAGCTCGACGTCGCCGAAGATGCGCGCCTGCAGGAGGGCGCCACCGCAGGCGAGGCCCTGTTCATCGCCGATTCCGACGGACTCGTGTCGGTCGACCTCGACTCGGGAGAGTCCGAGCGCGTCGCGGACGCGACCGGTGTTCCCGCGGCCCCGGTGGTCGTGGGCGACGATACCTATGCCGCCTGGCTCGATACCGGCGCGGGCACCCTGTGGGTCGATGGCGAGACCGTACCGTTGCGGGTCCCCGACGAGGCACTCGACTCCGCGACGATCGAGCCGGTCTTCCAGGAGAACGGCGACCGCGCAGTGCTGAGCGAGACCGGCACAGGACTCATCTGGACGGCGCCAGACGGCGTGCTGATCCCGCTCGAGCAGTGGGCCATCGAAGACGAGACGGAGCAGCAGGAGGGCACCATCATCGTCGAGGACGTGGCGGAGCAGCTGCCGCCCGTCGCCGTCGACGACGCGTTCGGCGTCCGCGCCGGCGAGCAGGTGATCCTCCCGGTGCTGCTCAACGACCACGATCCGAACAAGAAGGACGTTCTGACGATCGACCCCGACTCGGTGGCGGGCGGTCTCGGCGATCCCTCGTTCGGCGACCTGACTCTCGTCGCCAACGGTCAATCGCTGGTCGTCAACGTCAAGGCGGGGTCGGGCCAGACCTCCTTCACCTACTCCGTGACCGACGGTGCCGCGGTGTCTTCACCCGCGACCGTGACCCTGAACGTCGTCGACGCGGGCGTGAACTCGGCACCCGTGTGGTGCGGCGTCGACGCCTGCCAGCAGGAGTGGCCGACTCCGCAGCTCCTTCCCGGTGGCAGCACCGTGGTCTCCGCCCTCTCCGGCTGGGTCGACCCCGAGGGCGACCCCTTCGTGCTCAGTGACGCCTACGAGACCGACTCGTCATCGCCCGTGATGGTGGTTCCGATGGCGGACGGTCGTGTGGCCATCCGTCACACCGACCCGAACGCGGCGGATGCGGTGATCGCCGTCACCGTGGTCGTCGAAGACGTGCACGGCGCGACCGCCGAGAGGACCCTCGACGTGCAGGTCACCGGGAGCCCCGCCCTCGTGGCGTCGCCGGTCGCGCTGACAGCCCGCGTGGGTGAGCTGCAGTCGATCCGCATCTCCGATCACCTGTCCGGCGGCTCGGGCTCGTACCGACTGGTCGACGCGGTGCAGACGGCCGCCACCGCGCAGGGCCTCGAGGTCACCCCCAATGCCGCCTCCGGCACGGTCGAGCTGACCGTCGCAGAGCCGGGGCAGTACGTCGTGACGTACACCGCCCAGGACGTCTCGACGCAGGCCGAGCAGTCCGCGGTCATCCGCATCACCGCCGTCGACGGCTCGTCCGGGCTCGCGATGGCACCTCTGACCGCCTTCGTGCGCGAGGGCGAGGACACGACGGTCGACGTGCTGCGCGCGGTGCAGAACACCAGCGGCCGGGTGCTGATGCTGTCCGACGCCGTGAGCTCGACTCCGCAGCTGAACGTGCGCGTCGTCGGCAACGAGAGCATCCGTGTGAACGGCACCACCGAAGACGGCGAGCCCGGGGTCATCGGCAGGGCCACGGTGACCGTCGCCGACGGCTCCGGAGCCGCGGTGCAGGGCACCGTCACGGTCTTCCTCACCCCGCCGTCGACCGTGACCCGCCCGATCGTCTTCCCGGATGCGATCACGGTGCGCGCCGGCTCCCTCACCCGCATCGGCGTCACGGCGAACGACGTCGCGCCGCGAGGAGAACCGCTGGTCGTCCTCCCCGAGGTCACCGGATCCGGCGAGGCCGGCGAGCTCGTCTTCGCCGACCGCAACGCTCTGCGGTACCTCGCTCCGACCACGCCGGGCACCTACCGGCTCACCTACTCCGTCTCGCTCGAGCGCAATCCGTCGCTCTCCGACAACGGCACCGTGACGGTCACGGTCGTGCCCCCGGGGACGAACCGCGCGCCGACGCCGACCACTCTGACCGGACGCGTGCTCAGCGGCCAGACGGTCTCGCTCCGGGTTCCGGCGAACGGGATGGACAGCGACGGCGATCGCGTGGTGCTCACCGGCATCGAGCAGCCCGAGAAGGGCGCGGGTACCGCGACGATCTCGGCGAGCGGCGAGTCCATCGTCTACCGGGCCCCCGCGGCCGGCGTCCAGGGCGGCCAGGCCAGCTTCCGCTACACCGTGCGCGACCCGCAGGGAGAGGAAGGCTCGGGTGTCGTCCGCATCGGAGTGCTCGACGCGGACGTCGACGACACCGCTCCCGTGACCTTCAGCGACTATGTGCGCGTCGAGGCGGGGTCCAAGACCCCGATCGTGCTCGACCCCCGTTCGAACGACCTCGACCCCGCGCAGAGCGAACTCGAGATCACCGAGCTCGTTCCCAACGCTCCACCGGTCAAGGGCAACCCGCTGTACGACCGGCTCAACGCCCTGATCGATTCCGACACCGAACTCGACGAGGGCCGGGTCGTGCTGCGCGCCGGAGACACCGCCGGCACCAACTCCTACTTCTACACGGTCAAGTCGAAGCGCACCTCGAGCACCTCGCAGGGCCTGATCGTGGTCACGGTGACCGACGGTGCCGTCGCCGATCAGCCGAGCGTCGCCGACACCGTCCTCACCGCTCGCGACCGCGATGACCTCGCGGACCGAGGCATCGACGTCGTGACCGATCGCGTGAGCTGGCCGTCGGGAGACACATCGTCGCTCACCCTGAGCCTGTGGGGCGATCAGCCCGGATACACCGTGCAGGGCAACCGCATCGTGGGTACCGCTCCGACCGAAGGCGCGCTCGTCCCGTTCCAGCTCAAGGGCAAGGGGTCGGGCGGACGTGACGTCGTCGCGTACGGATTCCTGCGCATCCCCGCTTTCGACGACATGCAGGTGCAGCTCAAGCCCGGTTCCACGCCCGTCGTGGTCGACGAGGATGCCGCTGCATCGTTCGACGTCAGCGACTACGTCGATCTGACGGCATCGGATGCCGTCGAGGTCGGCAGCGGTCAGTTCAGCGCCCAGCGTGCGGCTGCGTCGTGCGTGGCGGAAGGATCCGGTGGCGCGACCTACCGGGCGGGCCGCGAGGCTCCGTGGTCGGACACATGCCTCGTGCCCGTGCGGCTGAAGGGCCAGGAGCGCTGGTCGTACATCGACGTGCCCATCAGCATCCGTCCTGCCGAGCCCCAGCTGCTGCTCTCGTCCATCTCGCACACGATCGCCCCCGGTGCGACCGAGACGATCGACATGTACGCGAACATGGCCGCCTGGGAGGGGGGCCGCGAGGGCAATTCGGGCTCGCTCGTGTACCGGGTCGTGTACTCCGGGTCGGCCTTCATCGTGACGCCCAACGGCAAGAACCTCACGATCGAAGCCCGTGCGGATGCCAAGCCGGGCAACAGCGAGAACATCAGCGTCACGGTCGAGCAGTACGGGCAGCCCTCGGCATCCGTCCGTCTCGTCGTCGGTGCGGCGCCGCCGGATGCTCCGCGAGGTGCCACGTTCACGAAGCAGTGCATCGTCACGAGCCCGAACTGCACGATCGACGTGGTGGACGTCGCGGGCGAGTACGACCCGTTCGCGGGCAAGCCCGGCTCCGGGTTGCGACTGATGTCGCTGGGCGCTGGCTCACGCTGCGACGTCGCCTCGGTCTCGACATCGGGCAGCAAGTCGATCACGGCGAGCTGGCCGGGCGGCGGACAGGCGCCCGGCGGCCAGTGCGTCATCCCCTTCGTGGTCTCGGATGCTCAGGGACGCACCGGAACAGGAACCCTCACGCTCGACCTGCAGGGCTTCCCGCAGGCGCCTGCGAGTGTCACGACCGTCGGCTTCACCCGAACGAGCGTGGTGCTCGAGGTGCCTCTCGGCGAGGCCGGACGTGCACACCCGAGCGTCTCGGGAGTGACCATCATGCAGGACGGATCGCCGGCGAACGCCTCGTGCAGTCCCGCGGGAGGCTCGTACCGCTGCACCGTGAACGGGCTCGTCAACGGAGCGCCGCACGTCTTCACCGCAGCCGCCGTGAACGCCGTCGGCACGTCGGCCACGACCTCGCCCCTCACGAGCTGGGCGTATGCCGCGCCGGTCGTCTCGAACGCGACCGCGACGCCGGTCTACCGTCCGGGCCAGTCCGACCGCGGGCGGGGCATCGTCGCGCTCGCGATCGACGCCTCGGATGACGCGCTGGCCTTCCGCATCGAGGAGACCGGCGAGATGATTCCCCGGAACGGGGGCACGACCCAGGTGGAGATCGCGCTGTCGCCAGGAGCGCAGAACCTCACGATCGTCCCGATCAGCCAGTTCCAGCCGCCGAACGGTGAAGGCGGCAACGAGGGAGGCGCGTTCCACACCTCGGTGACGGTGGCGGGATCTCCGTACTTCGATCCGCAGTGGACCAACGCGAGCGCTGCGTCCAACACCTCGATCGATGTGTCGGGCATCGCCGCGCAGGCCAACGGCAGCACCCAGGCCATGGATGTCGTGTACCTCGCCTGGCGCTCGGGCAATGCCAGCTGCAGCGCCGCCGACAATGGGCGGCTCTCGGTCTCAGGCGCCGAGGTGCAGTCCGCCTCGCCGTCGCTGCAGGGGCTCCAGGCTTATCAGGTCTACAACGTCAAGGCGTGCGCCTCGAACGGCTACGGCGTCGCGGAGTCCTCGACGGCGACGGTGTTCACCTTCACCTTCGTCGACGGCCCCGGCGGCAACACCACCTACACGGTGGCGACTTCGCCGTCGAAGAACGGCGACCGGTACTCGTACGGCCTGTCGTCGGCTCCGGCCATCAACGTCGAAGACGGATTCGTCGCCAAGTACAACATGTACGGCGCGTGGCGAGACGACTTCTCCCTCAACGCCGATGCGTCTCCGGGCCAGGTGCGTGCTCGCGCATGCCACGCGCAGCAGACAGACTCGTGCTCCGGTGAGGTCAACATCACCGCGACGACCGCACCGACGATCGTCGACGTCGACTTCAGGCAGTGCATGCCCGCGAGCGAGCCCGACGTCGTGACGGTGTCGGGAGCGGCCCGCGGGTCGTACGACCGAGTCGTCACGCCCGTGGTCGACACCCCCGGTGCCTTCGACGTGAAGATCACCTGGAATGGCGCCTACGCGACCCTGTCACCCATCACCCATCGAGTGACGGGCGCCTGCCCCTGAGGCGGGTCTCCCGACCACCACACAACCTACGAATACTCTTTCCTTATGCCTGCTCCCACTGCCGCTCCCGTCACCCTCGCTCCCGAACAGGCCGCCTGGTTCGCGGAGACCTTCTCGATCCTCACCGGCAACGTCGAGCAGGCGATCCTGGGCAAGCGGCACGTGGTCGAGCTGGTGCTCGCCGCGGCCGTCAGCGGGGGACACGTGCTGCTCGAGGACTTCCCCGGCACGGGCAAGACGGCGCTTGCACGCGCCATCGCCCAGACCGTGACCGGCACGAGCACCCGCATCCAGTTCACCCCCGACCTGCTGCCGGGTGACGTGACGGGCATCACGGTCTACGACCAGAAGGAGGGCGCTTTCGAGTTCCACGCCGGCCCCGTCTTCGCGAACATCGTGCTCGCCGACGAGATCAACCGCGCGAGCCCGAAGACGCAGTCCTCGCTGCTCGAGGTGATGGAAGAGGGAACGGTCACGGTCGACGGCGTCACCCGCCCCGTGCCCTCGCCCTTCCTCGTGATGGCGACGCAGAACCCCATCGAGCAGGGCGGCACGTATCGTCTGCCCGAGGCGCAGCTCGACCGGTTCATGATCAAGACGTCGATCGGCTACCCCGACGAGGCGGCGACCATGCGCATCCTCCAGGGAGCCGCGCAGCCGAAGCACGTGCTCGACGGCATCGTCGGCACCGACACCATCCTCACGATGGCCGAGATGACCCGCGGCGTGTACGTGAACCCGCTCGTCTCCGACTACATCATGCGCATCGTCGACGCCACGCGTCGGGCCTCCGAGGTCCGTCTCGGCGCGAGTGTGCGAGGCGCGATCGCGCTCTCGCGCCTGGTGATGACGTGGGCCGCCAAGAACGGCCGCACCTTCGTCACGCCCGACGACGTGCGCGAGCTCGCGGTCGTGGCGCTCGCCCACCGTCTCGTGCTCGAGCCCGAGGCCGAGTTCGACGGCGTCACCGCCGTCGCCGTCGTGGGCCAGATCCTGCTCGACGTCGAGCCCCCGCGCGAGAACGGCACTGCGTGAGCTTCAGCACCGAGTCCCGTCTGACGCGCACGACGGCGGGCACGAGCACGTCGACGCGCACGTCGACGGTCACGCGCTACGACCGCACGCGCCGCGGCCCCGTCCGCGGCGCGGTCTTCGGCGTTCGTCGCGCGGCTCGCAACACGGGGCGCGCGGCTCGCGCCTCCGTCGCCTGGGTGCGCGAGACGGTCACGGCGGCAGGGATGCTGGTGGCCGTGGCGCTCGTTCTCGGTCTCGTCGCCGGGCTGCTGTTCGGCTGGGTCGAGGCCTGGGCTGTGGCCGCGATAGCTCTGGTGCTGCTGGTCGCCTGCGTCCCGTTCATCCTCGGCACCCACGACTACCGGATCGACCTCACGCTCGACCGTGACCGCGTGGTGGCCGGAGCGGAGATCGGGGCCACCCTCGACGTCCGAAACAACGGCGAGCACCTCTCGCTCCCCGGCGTCGTCGATGTGCCTGTGGGGGAGGGGCTCGTCGAGGCGCACGTCCCGCTGCTGCGCCCCGGCTCCCATCACCGCGAGCAGCTCACGATCGCCGCTCACCGCCGCGGTGTCATCGACGTCGGCCCCATGACCATCACCCGCGGCGACCCGATCGGCATCCTCCGGCGCGAGCTCCGCTGGCCCGACGTGCAGCGCATCCACGTGCACCCGGTCACGGTTCGTCTTCCCAGCACCAGCGCGGGTCTTATCCGCGACCTCGAGGGCACCCCCAGTTCGGTCCTGGTCGACGCAGACCTCTCGTTCCACGCCGTGCGCGAGTATGTCGTCGGCGATTCGCAGCGGCACGTGCACTGGAAGTCGACGGCCAAGACCGGCAAGCTCATGGTGCGCCAGTACGAGGAGTCACGGCACGCCCGCATCGCGATCATCCTCGACCTCGATGCCGAGTCGTACGAGACCGACGACGAGTTCGAGAACACGGTCAGTGCCGCAGCATCCCTCGCCCTGCAGGGCGTGCGCGACGGCCGTGACGTGCTCTTCTCGGTGAGCAACGAGATTCCCGAGCACAGCCGCGCCGAGGTGCTCTCGATCCGCACGTTGCCGACCGTGACCCCCAAAGCGCTGCTCGATGCCACCTCGACGATCGACGCGGCCGACCGGGTCATGCGTCTCGAGGCGGTCACAGCCCTCACCGCGCAGTCGTATCCGGACCTCTCGATCGGATTCCTCCTGACCGGGTCTCGGATGCCGCTCGATCGGCTCCGGCTCGCAGCGGTCAAGCTGCCCGCCGCGGTCGAGGCGGTCGCCGTGCGCAGTGAACTCGGCGAACAGCCGACCATGCGCGCGGCCCGCGAGCTCGCGGTGATGACCCTCGGGGCCCTCGGCGACCTGCCGCAGATGCTCGCGCGCGGAGCCCTCCGATGAGCGCGGCAGGCGCGAAGCGCGGCGTGGCCGGGTCGCGCCGGTCGTTCGCCCTCTCGGCCCTCACCTTCTGGTCGCTCGGCTACGTGCTGGTCGGTGTCGGCCTCGCGACCGCGGCGGTCTGGCCCGTGTACGAATCGCCGCGCGCCCTGGCCGTCGGCCTCGTCGGCGGTCTGCTCGGCATGGCCGTCGCCGTGCTCACGCGACTTCTGCGCTGGGGGATGCTGTTCGGCGCCCTCGCGGCGGTCGGCACGTACCTCGTGGTCGCGGTGCCGCTCGCGATCCCCTCGGCGTTGTCGTCCGTCCCTGCCTTCATCGGGGGCCTCCGCGATGCGGTGCTCGGTGTCGTGCTCGGCTGGAAGCAGATGCTGACGCTCAACCCGCCGCTCGGCGAGTACCAGGCCGTGCTCATCCCGTACCTCGTCGTCATGCTGTTCGGGGCGTTCGTCGCGACCCTCCTCGCGCTCGAGAACGGACGCCGCGCCACGATCGCCGTCCCCGTCGTGACGGCGATGAGCGTGTTCGGCATCGCCTTCGGCGTGAGCGGCACCACGGCGCCCGTCTCGATCCTCGGGGTTGCGCTTCCGGCTCCCCGGGAGTGGCTGATCGGCGTCGCGCTCTTCGTCGTCGCCCTCGTCTGGCTGGTCGGTCGTGCGCGGCTGCAGCGTGCGCGGGCGCTGCGCACGGTCGCCGCCGCCAACATCTCTCGCCGGGCCACCCCGGTGTGGCTGACCGTGCGTCGGCATCTCCTGTCGGCAGCGCTCGCGATCGTCGCACTCGTCGCCGGATTCGCGATCGCCCCGGCGGCGGCCGGATGGTCGGATCGTTCGGTGCTGCGCGATGAGGTCGAGCCGATGATCGTCGTGCAGCAGCAGGCGAGTCCTCTCAGCGCCTACCGCTCATGGTTCGCCGGCGGCACGCTCGACGAGACCGTCCTCCGGGTGCAGGGTGACCCGGGCGCGGTCGACCGCATCCGCCTCGTCACCCTGGATTCGTACGACGGCGAGGACTTCCACATCGACCCGGACGACCGGTTCAGCCGGCTCCCGCGCACGGCGCTCGCCGCAGCCGGGCGGGTGACGCTCGACATCACGATCGGCGACGCCTACCGCGGCATCTGGGTTCCGGCGCCGGCCGGTCTCGCGGAGGCACCGTCGTTCTCCGGCACCCGTGCCGACGCGCTCGCCGACGGGTTCCACGTGAACGAGGGCGGCGACACGGCGATCACCATCGCCGAGACCTCCGACGGCGACGAGGGACTCATTCCCGGCGACCGCTACACGGTGCTCGCGGATGCCCCCGGCGACCAGGGTGACATCACGGCCTTGCAGGGCGGAGAATCGAACCTCGACACCGATCGATACCCGGCGCTCGTCGAGTGGGCCGAGATGCAGGAGCAGCCTCGCACGGGTGCGGGGTATCTCGAGATCATCGATCGTCTGCGCTCCCGCGGATACCTCAGCCATGCCCTGCTCGACGACGAAGCGGCAGCGGGGTGGATCGCGTCGCTCAAGGAGTCCGATGGGTACGCGTTCGCACCGAGCTACGCCGGTCACTCCGCGGCTCGCGTCGAGGAGCTCTTCACAGACATGGTCGAGCAGGAGCGGCGGGCGGGAGCGGACGCCGCACCCGAACTGCTCGTCTCGGCGGTCGGCGATGACGAGCAGTTCTCTGTGGCGGCTGCGCTTCTCGCCGAGCACTGGGGGCTCGAGTCCCGCGTCGTGATCGGCACGCGTCTCGCCGCGGCCGAGGAGGTGCCCGGGATCCCCGCGTGCACCGAGACGTGCACGGGGGCGAACATGAGCGCCTGGGTCGAGGTGCGTGCCTCCGGCGCTGAGTGGATGCCGGTCGACACGACGCCGCAGTACGCGATGCTGCCCAGCTCCATCACGGAGGGCGAGCAGCTGCCCGAGCATCCCACGGTTCCCGAGCAGCCGCGCTCTGAGGCGCTGGACCCTCCTCAGGCGCAGAGCGACTCGAACAACGACGCGCCTCCGCTCGAGGATCCTCAGTCGGAGGTGCTGGCGATCCTGCTGCCGATACTGCGGGCGGTCGGTCTGAGCCTGCTCGGACTCGTGCTGCTGGCCCTCCCCTTCCTCGTCCTCGTGCTCGCCAAGCGGCAGCGTGCCAGGGCTCGACGCATGGCCGCCGAACCCGAGGTGCGTCTCGCGGGGGCGTGGGAAGAACTGGTCGACGTGTACGCCGACCACGACGTCGCAATGGATACGCAGGGCACGCGCACACAGCGCGCGCTGTCGACCGACCGCGAGGCGGCGGACCGTCTGGCGGCACTCGTCGACCGTGCGGTGTTCGCCGAGCATCCGCCGACGAAGGACGATGCGAGCGCCGCGTGGGAGATCGTGGACGCGGAACGCGCGGACCTCGCGCACACCGGCCGATGGTGGCACCGCCTCATCATGCGGGTGCGACCGACATCGTTCGTCGGTCGGGTGCGGTCGGCGGGCGGCATCCGCTTCTTCGGGCTTCGGCCCGCGCTCGGTACGCTCGGATCGACCGGTTCGCTCGGCAACCGGAAGGCATCAGGAGGACAGACATGACGATCTTCGAACCGCTGCCGCCCGCACAGCCGCCGATGGTGCCTCCCGTGCTCTATCTGCCGCTGAGCGTGCAGTCCACGCCGCAGGAGCAGGCGGTGGAGATCCGGGAGCTGAAGGACGGCCGCCGCGCGCTGCTCGCGTACACCGCACTCGATCGGCTGCTCGACCTCGCAGGCGAGCGACAGCCGTGGATCCTGCTCCGCACCGAGGAGCTCGCCCAGATCAAGAAGTCGCAGCCCTACGATGTCGTGATCTTCGATCTCGACATCCCCGCCTCGTACCGTCGGGACGGAGCGATCGCATGACCCGCATATCGATGGACCCGGAGGTCATGGCCGTCCACGCGAGCATGCACGAGGAGGCGGTGGCGTTCATGCGGGGAAAGCTCGCCGCGATCCCCGGATCCGTCGACGGGGGTCTCGCATCCGATGCGGTCGCGGCGATCATGATGCGCGTCGGCGAGGGGGTCGACGCACTGTACCGCATCAACGGCACGCTCGGCGAGGTCGTGCGAGTCGTCGCCGACGATGACGCGACGAACGAGCAGGACGTCATCGACCAGCTCTCCCCGGTGGCCACGGCGGTCGAGGACCTCTGATGACGATCGACACCACCACGCACGGAGATCCGGCACAGGTGCGCGCCGCCGCCGAGTGGCTCGACCCGGGGCTGAAGGATGCGGCTGACGCGTCCTCGAAGACGACGAGCTTCATCCCGACGGGCGTCCGCTCGCACTGGTACGGCGAATCGGCCGACGACTACGTCACGATCCTCCACCGTACGACGGATGCGGCGAACGAGATCAGGGACCAGGCGGGCGATGCCGCGGAGAAGCTCCGCTCCTACGCCGGGCAGCTCGAGCGGATGCGCGACGACTTCGCGGCCCACCGAGACAACGCGCGCGCCCAGGGGCTCCCCGTGAACGGCATGGTCATCGGCCGGCCCGTCTCGCTGCTCTCGACCTGTCCCGCGACCCGTGACGACCCGAACTGGGATGCCTGGCAGGAGCACCTCGATCGCATCGATCTGTACAACGAGATCGCGACCGATGTCGGAGCCTGGTGGGGCGAGCTCGAGGTCTGGATCAGCGAGAACCTCGACGCATTCCTCGGGGGACTTCCCGGAGAGACGACGGCGGAGAAGATCCTCTCCGGCCTGAACGAGGCCGGCGGCGAGATGCCGAAGATCTACCTCGACGGTCAGGGTCTGGCGTGGAAGAACACCGCCAGCGATCTCGTCAGCCACGCGGACGAGCTCCGCACCGGAGCATCCGACTTCGTGAGCGACCTCCGCTCGGGGAACCCCGCGACGAAGGCCGCGGCCGAGGCGGCGAACCCGCAGGGCATGCGATGGGCCGCCGATGAGGCTGAGGATCTTGCTCGCGGGCTGTCGCGCGCGAGCAAGGCCGTGCCGTTCGTGGGCTGGGGCATCGACCTCTGGGACCTCGGGACGGCTCTCGAGAGCGGTGACGACCCGTCGTCGACAGCGGTGGAGATCGGCGGCGGACTCCTCGGCGGCGCAGCGGCCGGACTCGGGGTCGCCGGGCTCGCGGCGGCTGGCATCGTGACCCTGCCCGTCTGGGGAACGGCCGTCGTGGTCGGTGGTGCGGCGGTCGCCGTGGGCGCCGGCGCGGTCTGGGCCTACGAGAGCTGGGTGCCGCAGGACGTCAGGGAGTCGATCGACGCAGGGCTCTCCGATGCGTGGGACGCGTCGACGGACTTCGCCGAGGACGCCTGGGAGAACACGACCGACGTCGTCGGCGACGTCGGTCATGGCATCGGCAGAGCCTGGAAGGGCGTGTTCGGATGACTTCGACCGAGACGACCGCCGTGCAGACGATCTTCGTGCCCGGACATGCAGGGTGGGCGGGCCAACAGCGCTCCACGACCGGACTGACCGTGCTCGGCGTGGTGCTCGGGCTCGCGCTCGCCGGCTATGGGCTCCTCCTGGTGCTGGATCCGGCTCCGGCGATGAAGCTCCTCGGGCTGGCGGTGTTCGTTACTGTCGGTCTCGCGGCATGGTTGCTCGGTGCGCACCTGCGCGTCTCGCGGGTCCGCGTCGTGCGCGTCGAGGCCACCGATCGTGCGGTCGCCTTCCGCGGTGCCGAGGAGATCATCACCCCGCTTCGGCTCCTGGCCGTCGCCGGGGTGCTCATCCTCGCTGGATGGGCGTGGGCGATCGTCGCGGTCCCGGCCGAGCGGCTCTCGACCCTCACCCTGCTCGTCGTCCCCGCCGTCGGCATCACGCTGACCGTCGTCGGGACGCGGAGTCTGTTCCGGCGGCCCGACGCGCATCGGATGACGCTGACGCCGGAGGGTATCGACCTGCGCATCCCGCGCACGGGACTTCGCGCGACGTGGGACGACGTGAGCGGCGCGGCGCTGTCGGGAGATCGGGTCGCGCTGCGCACGACCACGGCGAGGCCGGCATCGTGGGCCGCACGCGATCTCGCGAGCGATCCCGTGCTCCTCGCCGAGCTCGTCACGTTCTACGCGGCCACGGCGTCTGCACGCGCCGAGATAGGACCGCGTACACTCGATCGCCTGCGTTCGGGCGAGTTCTGATGCCTCGCCGAAGTCGGCGGAGCGGCCGGTCCCGTGGTGTTCGTCGGTCGGATGGTGTCGCGCTCGGTACGCTCGGATTGACCGGTTCGCTCGGCGACCGGAAGAAGGGGGACTCATGATCGCGCCCGTGGATGCCGGCTACGCGACGATGCTGGCCATCGTGGGCGGTCTCGGTGTGCTCATCGGCATCGCCATCTACGTCTGGTACGCGTATGCGCTCTCGCGCCTTTTCCCGCGTATCGACGGCGAGGGGTGGAAGGGCTGGGTCCCGATCCTCAACGAGGCCGAGATCCTCGCGCGAGGTGGAGTCCCCGCCTGGTCGGTCGTGTTCTACTTCATCCCGATCGTGCAGCTGTACGGCATCTACCTCAAGGTCGTCGCGACCCACCGCATCAACCAGCGGTTCGGGCGGGGCGCCGGGATGACGGTGCTCGCGATCCTGCTTCCGCCGGTGTGGGCGACGGTTCTCGCCTGGGGCGCCCCGCCCTACCCCGAGGGCGAGCGCCTGGCCGCTCTGCAGCCCGGGCCGCGTCGCACGTCGCAGCCCGCCGCGGCGCCCGCTCGTGATGCGTCGGGCTACACGATCCCGTCGCTCGCGCCGCACGCCCAGAGCCAACCGGATGCTCCCGCGCTCATCTTCCCCGACTATGCGGCCCCGCCTCGGGCGACCGAGACGTCGGAGTCGGCGGCGTCCCTTGCGCCCGCTGCGCCGTCCGCGTGGGGCGCGCCGCCGCAGCCGCCATCCGCTCCGTCATCGGCACCGGGTGCGCAGGTCGGTCCGCCGCCCGTTCCCGGTGCGCAGTCCCTGTCGTACCCGCCCACCGGTGGGCAGTCGCCGAACATCGGAGCGCCTGCCGCGTCGTTCGCGCCGCCCGCACCACACGCCGCACCGCAGCCGCCCGCCCCGGTGGCGTCGCCGCAGCCGTCAGCACCGCAGCCTCCATCACCGCAGCCTCCAGCACCGCAGCCGTCGGCACCGCAGTTCGCCTCGCAGCCGTCAGCACCGCAGTTCGCCTCGCAGCCGTCAGCGCCGGTGGCGTCCTCCGCTCCGCAGCCGCCCGCTCCTGTCGAGGCGCACCCGACGACCGGGATCATGGCCGCGATGGGCGGAGAGCCGGTGGCCCCGCAGCCATCCGCGCCCGTCGCTGCCCCGCAGCCTCCTGCCGCTCCGCAGCCTCCTGCTCCTGCCGCGCCGCAGCCTCCCGCTCCTGCCTCTCCGCAGGCGCCCGCTCCTTTCGAGGACGTGCCATCCGCGCCGCCTGCCGTGCAGTTCGCGGCGCCCGCATCGCCGGATCACGGGGCAGCGGATCAGTCGCCCGCAGCGCCGACCGCCGACCCGCAGCGTGTCGTACGTCCCGCCCCGCCGTCGTTCCGCGACGGTGCCTCCGACCTCGAGCCGCAGATGCCCGTCATCCGTCCGGCGCCGTCCGCGGCAGCGGCAGCGGACGCGCCCGTGACGCCGGCGGCCCCGGTGGTGCCCGCGCCGGCCGACCCTGCGCCGGTCGACCCCGCGCATGCTGCCGCATCCTCGGCCGCTCCGATGCCGCTCGGCGGACTCGCCGCCGACGTCGACAAGACGGTCGTCACTCCGCGTCCGGCAGAGATCGACGTCGACGACTTCGATGCCACGGTGGTCGTTGCGCGCAAGCGCGGCGTCCGCCGCTCGCTCGTGCTGGATGACGGCCGCAAGTTCTCGCTCTCGGGCGCGAGCGTCGTGATCGGTCGCAATCCGATCGGCGAACCGGGCGAGCAGCGACTCGCGATCTCCGACACCACACGCACGCTGTCGAAGACGCATGCGCGCCTCGTCGTGCACGACGACGAGTGGCGCCTCACCGATCTGCACGCCACGAACGGCGTGGTCGTGGTCGAGGAGAACGGCACGGAGACCCTGCTCGATCCGGGAGAGAGCGTCACCGGCAACGGGCGCTTCATCCTCGGCGAAGTGGGCATGCACGTCATCGCGGAGCGCGATTCGTGACTCTCTCTTCGGTGGTTCTCAACGTCGCGTCACTGACCGACACCGGTCTCAAGCGCGCCGCGAACGAGGACTCGGTGCTCGTCGCATCGCCGGTCTTCCTGGTGGCCGACGGCATGGGCGGACACGAGGCGGGCGATCGCGCCAGCGCTGCGGTGGTCGAGGCCTTCGAACCGTTGCGAGGACGCACAGTCGAGGTCGCCGACATCGGCGAAGCCCTGAGCCATGCTGCGGCCGTGGTCGAGGACATCTCGGCCGAGCACAAGCGCGGGGCGGGCAGCACCGTGACCGGCGTCGCGCTCGTCGAGCACGACGGCGCACCGCACTGGCTCGTGTTCAACGTCGGCGACTCGCGCGTCTACCGGCACCACGGCAACGACCTGACCCAGCTGACGATCGACCACTCGCTGGGGCAGGAGCTCGTGGATGCCGGGGAGCTGCGCCCCGAAGACCTCGCGTCGTTCTCGCAGCGCAACGTCATCACCCGGGCCATCGGGGCACCGGACAGCACGGCCGACAGCTGGCTGCTTCCCGTGGTCGACGGCGAGCGGCTGCTGCTGTGCTCCGACGGACTGAGCGGCGAGGTCAGCGATGAGGCCATCCGCGCGACCCTGACGATGAACGGACGCCCCGAGACCGCCGCCGCGGCGCTGGTGAGCCGGGCGCTCAAGGCGGGCGGCCG
This sequence comes from Microbacterium sp. Leaf320, assembly GCF_001423485.1. Taxonomy (GTDB): domain Bacteria; phylum Actinomycetota; class Actinomycetes; order Actinomycetales; family Microbacteriaceae; genus Microbacterium. The sequence goes on along the minus strand of NZ_LMOD01000002.1, from coordinate 6,180 downwards.
AGACAACGTCTCGGTCGTCGTGATCGACGTGGTCGCCGGGGGTGCGCGCACGCGACCCGACGACAGCACGGCCGGCCGCATCGCGGCATCCGCTTCTCTGACCGACTCGATGCTCGAGGGCACGACGATCCCGGTGCGGGCGCGATGACCGACGACGAGAACGACGGCGAGGAGACCGTCATCCTCACTCGTCGCGACCGGCGTCGAGGAGGCGCGGTTGCGGATGCACCGCCAGCGCCGTCAGCGCCGTCAGTGCAGTCAGTGCCGACGGACGTTGCGGACGTCGCGGACGTCGCGGACGTCGCGGACGAGGATGCGAGGTCCGAGGATTCGACGGATGGCACCGACGTCGAGGTTCTCGATGAGGCCACCGTCGTTGTGGACCGGAGCGCGGGACCGGTCGCGGAGCCCGCCGGTACTCCCGACGACGACGCCGAGGTTCTCGATGAGGCCACCGTCGTGGTGGACCGGAGTGCTGGAGTCGTCGAGGAGCCCGCCGGTACTCCCGACGACGAACTCGTCGAAGAGGCGACTGTCGTCGTGTCCCGGCCGCCTCGACCTCTGCGTCGCAAGCGAAAGAAGGGCGCCGACGAGCAGGACGATGCCCCGGTCGATCCCGCGCCGACCGCCGCGCCCATCTCATTCGAGGCGCCGACCGACGTTCGGCCACCCGAGATCTATCGTCCCCGCCCGGCGCCGCTCGGGCCCTCTGCGCCGCCGATCGTGGCCGGAGCCGCCGCACCCACCAGGGCGGTGGATCCGGAGCTCCCCTCCGTCGCCAAGCAGGGACTGCGCTGGAGCATGGCGACCCTCCTCGCCTTCGCGGCCGCCTGCGCCGTCTCCGTCGCCGGTCTGGTCATGCTGGGCTTCGTCGTCTTCGCCTGAAGCCTCGCCCGCTGTGGCGGAGTGGTCGCCGTCGACCTCGACTGAGGGCTTCGCGGACCTGACCCGGCCGGCTCAGCCGACCCTGTCGGAATCGGCGCCTGTGTCCGGCGTGCGCAGCAGTCCGCCCTCGCGCTCGATCTCGCTCGGATCGTCGACGGGGGCTTCCCTGCGGCGTCGCAGCACGATGAGGATGCCGAGCACACCGAGCAGGCTCGCTCCGCCGATCGCGGTGAACAGCGCCGCTTCACGCGTGAGGAGGAACGGCGAGGCTCCGTGGTCGGGGTCCACCGTGGCGACGGGAGGTCGAGCCGCGCTCTCGGCGGTGTCGAAGTAGGGGCTCACGGGGCCCCGTGTCGTCTCGTCCGGGAGCAGCTCGATCGCGGCGAACGGCTGGATGAAGCCCCACCCGTTCACGTCGTCGCGGTTGTCGGCGTCGGCTCGAAGCCCGGTGGCGGTGAGCCGATAGGCCCACCCTGCCGGAGGATCCTCGGGGTGCGCCTCGGCGACGAGGGCTGCGGCAGCGCTCGCATATCCGGTGGCGAAGCTCGACGCCGGGGCGTCACCCGCGAAGACGCAGTCCCCTCCTCCTGCCGCCGCCGTCAGCACGTTGCCTCCAGGAGCCGTCACGTCGACCTGGGGGCCGTGGATCGAGCTCTCGGTGGCTCGGCCGTTGCTGTCGGCCGCGCTGACCCCGAGAGCCTGCTCGTACGCTGCGGGATACCTGGCGGCGTCCGCCGCATCGGCATCCGACGCCCGGTTGCCGCCGCTCGCCACCACCAGGGCTCCGACCGCGGCCGCATGCTCGACGGCGGCGCGGAGCTCGGCGGAGTCGCTGCTCTGCGACATCGAGACGTTGATGATGTCCGCGCCGTTGTCAGCGGCCCAGTGGATGCCGTCGGCGATGCGCTGCGAGGTCGGTCCGTAGCCCTTGTCGACGTCCTGCTGCTGGTTGCTGCGGAACACCCGCACCGACAGGAGTCGTGCGTCAGGTGCGAGTCCGACCACGCCCGACCCGGGCACCTGCTGTGCGGCGATCTGCCCGGCGATGGCGGTGCCGTGGCCCGTCGTGTCACTCATGCCGTCTGCGCGTTCGCCGTCGCCGACGAGGTCGACACCGCCGATCACGACCCCGGCGAGGTGCGGATTGCTCGCGTCGATCCCCGAGTCGACGACCGCGACGACGATGCCCTCGCCCGTGGCGAGCCGGTTCGCGTCCTCTGCTCCGAGCTGAGCCAGAGCGACCGGAGCCTCGGGGCTGAAGACGACGGTGCCCAGGGTGCACGCCTGCCCAGCCGTCGCGGTCGAGACGATCGATGACGAGGTGGCGGTCGACGCCAGCGCCGTCGCCGGTGCTCCGAGCACCGCCGTGCCGAGCATGACGGCCGCGAGGGCGGCGCTGCGACGACGCATCAGTTCGTCCCGGAGCCGGGCGACTCTCTCGCGGCTTCGGTGGTCAGGGCGGGCCCCGCCGCGAAGAACTCGAGCCAGGCGTCGGACACGCGTCCCACATCGTCGGGGGAGTAGCCGAGCTGCGCGATGGGGCCGCTCGCGGCATCCTCCGCACTCTGCTCGGCGGTCGCCCCGGGGATCGCGTAGGCGGTGCCGGATTCGTCGATCAGCACGGCCATGCCCACCGCGTCGTCTGATGCGGCGCTGACCTGCACGAGGGCCCCGCCGCCAACCTTGACGTCGACCGTCGAGCGCTCCTCGGGCAGCCCGCTCGTGGTCGCTCCGAGCACGGTGCGAGCGTCGTCGGTGAGCACAGCGCACGGAGACTCGCCTGCCGCGAGGGGCTTCAGCGGCAGTGTGGGCCAGTCTTCGCCTCCGATGTACGCAACCGTCGGCACATCTCCGGTCTCGGCGGGCGAGACCTCCTCTTCGGATGCCTCCTGGCCGCTGCCGAGAAGGTACAGCTGGTAGGCGAGAGGGCTGAGGCGTGCGAGCTCACCGGTCGCGAGAGCCACGTAGCGCTCGTCGGCGGGGGTGCCCTGCGTGTGCACGATCGTCCCCGCCGTGAGGTTCGTGTCGGGCACGGGGGCGCCCATCGCGTTGAGCCTGATCGGCTCGAGCTCCTCGCCGGATTCGAAGAGGTTGAGCCAGCGGCCGTCGACCTCGAGGATGTCGCTGGTTCCTAGGCCGACCGCGCGGAGCACGGCGTTCGCGTCATCGGCCGAGACCGCGTAGCGCAGGCCGTCGGCGATCACGAAGAGCTCGTCGCCGCGTTGGACGACCGCGCCCGTGCCCGTCGAGACGTCGGCGACGGGAGAGGTCGAGAGCGAGACGGCGGCGCCTTCTCCGTCGTCGACGCACGCGGTCCACGACGAGTTGATCAGCGCGTTCGGGGCCGGAAGGTCGTCGGGGGCACCGAGGATGCCGATCGCGGGGCCGACCGGGATCCCGTCGAGCGCGGCCTGGTCGGTGCGCACCACCTTGAACTCGCCGGCGGGGATCAGCAGGCGTGCACTGGCGGTGTTGATCACCGGGTACAGCGTGCCGTCGACCGAGACGTAGCGGGCACCTGTGTCGGTCGCGACGATCAATCGGTTGTTCTGCCAGTCGCCGGGAAGACCCGGCTGCATGATGCCCCAGAACACCCCGACGAGGATGACGCCGACCGTGAGCGCGACGCCGGCGACGACCGCGCGCAGAGGCTTGGCGGGGTCGAGCTCCTTGCCGCCGGGGGCGCCTCCGGTGAACGCCGAGAGCAGTCGGCGCCGGCTGAAGCCCTGCGCCTCGATCAGATCTTTCTTGGTCGCCATAGGTCAGACGAGCCCCGCCGTGGTGACGCCGAGCGGCAGCAGGAGCGCGAGAGCGATGACCTCGACGGTGTCGCCGAGGCGGGTGAGCCGCAGGCGGGCCTTCGGGGTCAGCAGCGTCAGTCCGACGAGGATGACGGTCGCGACGACGAGGATGAGGAGCATCCAGGTGCGCACGTCGGGAAGAGCGAGCGCCACCGTCACGCCCGTCGTGGCGAGGCCGATGGCTCCGATGGCCATGAGCACGAGCACGCCAAGGCGGGCGTGGATCTGACGCGACTGGAACATCATCCCGACGAACGCGAGCACGCAGAGCAGGGCGCCGAAGACGCCGCTGGCGGCGACCAGGGGAGTCGCGATCAGGGCAGCGAGGCCGAGCGCGGCCCGCAACGCGATCAGTGTGCGCGTGCCGGCCGCTGCGCGGCGCTTGACCTCGTCGGCGTCGATCGGCTCGGGGGCTGCGAACATGTCGGCGTCGCTCTGCGGCGAGATCACCCGGATGCGGGTGGAGGTCAGCGCGAGCCACGGGATGCCGTTCGCGAGCAGCGCCGTGGTCGCGAGCATGATCGCGTACGGCGCGAGCGCGTCTCCGAAGATCGCGGCGCTCGTCGCTGTGATGCCGATGGATGCGCCGAGGGCGATGGGCACGAGGTGGATCTCGGGTTTGTCCTGAGTGACCGCGAGCCCGACGCCGCCGACGATGACGAGTCCGAGGCCAAGAGCGGCGAGCGGCCATCCCCAGATGCTCTGCACGGGCACTGCGAGGTATCCCGCGAGCCCTCCGTATGCCGCGGCGGTCAGTCCGAGCGCGTGGCCTGCCTCGGGCTGACGGAGACGCATGAGCACGGCGGCGGCGACACTGAGCACGATGGCGCCGGCCCCGGCGATGATCGCCGGCAGGAGCGACGTCGGCGGGGTCGCGACGAGCAGGAGCGCACAGAGTGCGAGGAAGGTGAGGCTGACGAACAGGGCGGTGCGCGAACTGTCTGCGGGGGTCCACGAGCCGTGCTGCTCGGCGGTGGCGTCGATCACCGCCTCGACGACGTCGTCGTAGACGCGCGGCTCCTTCATGAGGCCGCCGCGGACGAGGGTCAGCAGCTCGCCGTCGTGCACACCCTGAGCTGCCGCTCCGCGAGCAGGGTCGAGCGGTGTGCCGTCCGCCCGCTGCAGTGAGTAGCCGCCGTGCGTGAGCGTCGGGTCGAGCACGCCCAGGCTCCGGGCGAAGCCGGGGATGATCTCGACGAGGGGGACCTGCGACGGCACGCCGACGTCGAGCCGGCGGTCGTCGCTGACGACGGAAAGCCGCAACACGGTGCCTGCCGCTGTGCTGCTCTGAGTCATGGAACGATGCCCCCTCCATGGTTGCCGCCGGTCGGGAGGAGACCCGTGGCTGCGCATTCCGCCTTTCACCCTAGTTGAGCCGTGCGACAACGCGTAGTCATCGCCTTGGGGGTTTTGTCCATCGATGGTGGGAAGTCGGGGTGGGTGTGTGGGGTGTTCTGGTGATTGGGGGCGATCTGATCTAGCCTGTGTCGTGNAGGCATCCGAGATGCACGCGCTGCTCGCGCTGATGCGCGAGCTGCATCGCCTTGGGGGTTTTGTCCATCGATGGTGGGAAGTCGGGGTGGGTGTGTGGGGTGTTCTGGTGATTGGGGGCGATCTGATCTAGCCTGTGTCGTGAAACGAATCGTGGGGGGTTGTTTCGAAGTCGTCCCAATACTGGGATGCGCTCCCCGCACGTGTGTCCTTTGTGGACCGGAGGGAGTGAGTTATGGCTGATGTCATCTCCGCTGAAGAGGGGGCTCTGCGCCGCGGAGCCCAGGCGGTGCGGGAGACGAAGTCCGGGATCGATCAGCAGACCAAGAAGGTCCGTGGTGAGATCGAGCAGCTGCGTGGTTTCTGGACGGGTGCGGCTGCCGCGTCGTTCTCGACGCTGATGTCGCGGTGGGACGAGCAGGCTCGTCAGCTGAACGAGGTTCTCGTGACGCTCGAGGATGCTCTTGCGGGCACTGAGCGTGACCAGGCTGCGACTGAAGAAGCTCACCAGCAGACCATCTCGGGCCTCGGCTCGATGATGGGTTCCTGAGCGTAGACCACAGAGATTTCAAGGAGGACATGATGCAGTCGATGTCAGTTCGTCCGGAGCAGGTCAATGCTCTGGCAGGGCAGATCCGTAGCGGGTCGCAGGCTATTCGTTCGGAGCTCGATCGTCTCGAGTCCGAGGTCGGGAAGCTGCGTGCGGCGTGGGATGGTTCCGCGCAGCAGGCGTATGACCAGGCGCAGGCGAAGTGGAACCGTTCGCTGAGTGAGATGCAGCAGCTTCTCACGCAGATCGCGGGCAAGACCGAGGAGATCTCGGGCCAGTACGTGCAGACCGACAAGTCGGCTGCCGGGCGGTTCGGGGCGTGATCCCGTGACGCGGGCCCGTCGCAGCGATGCGTCGGGCCCGCGTCGTCTGCTCTGCCCTCCGCCCTGGTCGGAGGACGGTGCAGACGTCAGGGGTTTCAGCGTATGAAGGAGGGGGTGCGATGAGAGCGCG
>NZ_LMOD01000001.1 GCF_001423485.1 Microbacterium sp. Leaf320 | reverse complement strand
GTGGTGAATACGGCGTCGGTGGCGGCGTTTGCTCCGGGTGGGGTGCGGGTGTCTGCGGATACGAATACGGTGCGGGTGAACACGGTGTTGCCTGCTGCGGGGTTGTCGGTGTCGAAGTCGGGTGTGGCGTTGGGGTCGGGTGCTGTGGGTGATGTGGTGTCGTATGAGTTCGGGGTGACGAATACGGGCAATGTGACGGTGTCGGGTGTGGTGCTGACTGATGCGGTTCCTGGTGTGGTGTTGTCGGGTGTGGTGTGGCCGGATGCGGGTGCGCCGGGTGTGATCGCTCCGGGGGAGACGGCGACGGCGACGGGGTCGTATGTGATCGTGCAGGCGGATGTGGATGCGGGTCGTGTGGTGAACACGGCGTCGGCGTCGGGTGTGCCGGCGYGGAGTGAGCCGATCACGGTGGTGTCGCCGGAGAGCATCGTTGCGACGGTGGCTGCGGGTCCGGCGGTGAGTGTGAGCGACAGTGGTGCGTTGGCTCCGGGGGCGACGGGCAAGGCCGGCGATGTCGTGACGTGGACGTATGTGCTGACCAACGAGGGCAACGTGACGCTGACCGGCGCCGCCCTCGCCGACGCCCTGCCCGGTGCGTCCGCTCCCGTCTACGCGTGGCAGGGGGCGGAGGGTGTGCTCGTGCCCGGTGAGTCGGTGACCGCGACGGCGACGTACGTGCTGACCCAGGCCGATGTCGATGCGGGCAGCGTCACGAGCCTGGTCACCGGAGCCGGAACACCCNCCCGGTGAGTCGGTGACCGCGACGGCGACGTACGTGCTGACCCAGGCCGATGTCGATGCGGGCAGCGTCACGAGCCTGGTCACCGGAGCCGGAACACCCCCGACGGGTGCTCGGGCTGCGGCCACGACGCCCGCCACGGTGTCGCTCGTCGCGGCTCCCGGCCTCGAGTTCGAGAAGACGGGCAGCCTGGATGCGGCCGGTGCGAACGACGCCGGTGACGGCGTGACCTTCGAGTTCCGCATCGAGAACACCGGGACCGTGACGCTCTCGGGCGTGGCGATCACGGATGGGCTGGTCGGCATCGGACCGATCACCGTCGACTGGCCCGCTGCCGCAGGCGTGCTCGCACCGGGGCAGATCGCACGCGGAACGGCGTCGTATGACATCAGCCAGGAGGACGTCGATCGGGGATCCGTGCAGAACACGGCATCCGTCCGCGCCACGACACCGGCCGGCGAGGTCCTCTCGACCCGCTCGACCATCGAGCCCATCCTGACTGCCGAGCACGCACCGTCGATCCAGACGGTCAAGGGCGGCGCGTACGTCAGCGGCACCGGCGGTGTGGGCAGCATCATCGAGTACACGTTCGACATCACGAACACCGGAAACGTGACCCTGCGACTGATCCGACTCCAGGACGACCTTGAGGGTCTGGGCACCCCGCAGATCGAATTCCCGTCGGCCACCGGCATCCTTCCGCCCGGCGGAACCGCGACCGGCGTCGCCCGGTACACGGTGACGCAGGACGACGTCGATGCCGGATCGATCACGAACGTCGCCACGTCGTTCGGAACCTCTCCGCGTGGAGTCGTCGTCTCCGACAGCTCCGCCCCGTTCACTATCGCGACGGACGCACCGACCAACCCCGAGCAGGCGATCCGCGCGACCCAGTCCGCCGAACTCGCCGCCGGAGACGTCGGCGTCCTCGGAGACGCGGTCGACTACATCTTCACGATTCAGAACACGGGCAACACGACCCTGAACGGGGTGACCCTCAGCAACACGGTCTCGGGACTCACCGGCTTCGTCTACACATGGCCGGACGCGGCGAACCCGGGGCGTCTGCTTCCCGGGCAGACCGTGACGATCACGGCGTCGCATCTGATCACTCAGGCGGATGTCGATGCGGGCACTGTCCGCAACACGACCACGGGATCCGGCACGCCGCCGACAGGCGCTGACGTCAGCAGCCGCACGCCGATGACGATCGTGCCGCTGGCGGGCGGGATGGGTTCGATCGACGTGTCCAAGACCGGTACGCGCCTGGGCGACGGCAGCGTCGGCACGCAGATCAGGTACGACTTCGTGATCACGAACACCGGCACCTTCTCGCTCTCCTCGGTCGCGCTCACCGACTCGCTCGACGGGCTGTCCGACATCTCGTATGGGGCATGGCCCGACGCGGTCGGAACTCTCGCGCCGGGAGGATCCGTCACCGCGACGGCGACCTACACGCTGCAGCAGTCGGACATCGACGCGGGCGAGGTGCGCAACACCGCGTCGGCCAGTGCGCTGACCCCCGGCGGTGACCCGGTGACAGCCGATTCCCCGGAGTCGGTCGTCACGACCATGGCCGCTGCCCCGGCGATCGACCTCGAGAAGTCCCAGGTGCTCGCACAGGGTGCCACCGGACGCCCCGGCGACATCGTCGAGTACACCTTCACGTTCACCAACAACGGGAACACGACACTCCGCGGCGTCACGGTCGTCGACGGCCAGGCGGGGCTCACCGGGCTCGGCATCGCGTGGCCGGGTGAGATCGGCGTGCTGGCTCCCGGCCAGTCGGCGACGGCGACCGCGACCTACACCCTGACAGCGGCAGACGTCGACGCCGGCGGGATCACGTCGGTCGCAGGCGCCACCGGAGACGGCGGGGGCACGATCGTCCGCGACGAGGCCTCGGGCGAGACCGTCATCACCGCGGCACCCGCCCTCACTCTCGACAAGACGGCGGAGCTCACCGGCGCGGCGCAGCAGGGCGGCGGCATCCGGTACCTGGTGACGGTCACCAACACCGGCAACGTCACGCTGTCCGATGTCGCGGTCACGGATGACCTCGTCGGACTCGGTGCTCCGACCGTGACCTGGCCCGGTACACCCGGTGTGCTGGCAGCGGGTCAGAGCGCGACCGTGACCGCCGACTATGTCATCACTGCGGCGGACGTCGTGCGCCAGCACGTCGAGAACACCGCCTCCGTGGTGGGCACCGCGCCGGACGGCTCGACCGCGGTGGCGTCTGACTCGGTGCGGGTGGAGGTGCCCGGCGCTCCGAGCATCAGTCTCGGCATGAGCATCTCGGTCAAGGACGGCCAGCAGGGCTTCGCGGGCGACACCCTGATCTTCCGTTACACCGCGACCAACACCGGGACCACGACTCTCACCGGCGTGCGCATCACCGACCCGTACCCGGGACTCTCGGCGATCACGTACGTGTGGCCCGGTGAACCCGGCGTGCTGCTCCCCGGCCAGAGCGTCACAGCGACCGCCACCGTGATCATCACCCCGGTGATGGAAGGTACTGTGGTGGACTCCCGCGCCGTGGTGACGAGCGTCGAAGCGGAGTCCGGGGTGCAGGTGCTCGACGTCGCCTCCGACGCGGTGAACCTCCCGCAGCCGACCCCGACGGGCCTGCTGCCCTTCACGGGCGGCGGCGACCCGCTGCCGCTGGTCGGCGGCTCCGCACTGCTGCTGCTCGCCGGCCTCGTGCTGATGCTCGCCGCCCGCCGTCGTCGCTCGATGCGACCCCAGAACCTCTCCTCCTAGCAATCCGCACTGAAAGGCCACACGATGCTGAACCCGAGCGCAACCTCACCGTCCACCGCAGGACGCCGCACGGCGACCAAGGGGGTGGTCGTGGCCGGCATCGCCGTGGCTCTCGGCCTCGTCCTCGCCGGTTGCACGGACTCCGCCCCCGAGCCCACGCCCACGCCGACTGCGACGGAGCAGGCCGAAGCGGGCGTGACGGACATCACAGACACGCCCGGTTCTGGAGAAGGGCTCGTGGGTGCGCTCTCGGATGCCGAGGTCAAGACGTGCGAACTCGCAGGAGACCACTGGGAGATCGCGGGCTCCGTGACGAACTCGAGCGAGGCTGCGGCGTCGTACCGGATCTACGTCTCGCTGCTCACCGAAGGCGGTGACACGCGGTCGCTCACGCAGGTCGACGTCGAACCGGTCGACGCCGGCGCGAGCGCCGACTGGGAGACGTCGGTCGCCGTTGAGGATGAAGCTCTCGACTGCGTGCTCCGCGTCGAGCGCTACGCCTCCTGAGCGGCCGGAACCGCGATCACGACGCCGGCTGAGACGATCGCTTGACGACCTCGTAGGCGGCGAGAGCCGCCTTGCGCGTGGCGGCCAGATCGACGATCGGCTCGGTGGGCGCATCCGAAGCCCACTCCGAGACGTACAGGCTGTGCGGGTCGAACTTCTTGGCCTGGAGCTCGGGGTTGAACACACGGAAGTACGGAGCCGCATCGGCTCCCGATCCGGCGACCCATTGCCAGTTGAACGGGTTGCTCGCGCCGTCGGCGTCGACGAGGGTGTCCCAGAACCATTCCTCGCCGCGCCGCCAGTCGATCAGGAGGTTCTTGACGAGGAATGACGCGGTGACCATACGCACGCGGTTGTGCATGAAGCCGGTGTGCCACAGCTCGCGCATCCCGGCATCCACCAGCGGCACTCCGGTGTCTCCGCGCTGCCATGCCTCGAGCTGGCCCGGGTCGAGGCGCGGCCAGGGGAACGCGTCGAACTGACGGCGCAGGTTCACGGTCGCCAGATCAGGGGAGTGGAACACGGTGTGCCACGCGAACTCGCGCCACCCCAGCTCCGAGAGGAAGCCTGCGGCACCGTGCGCGTCGACCGCTTCGTGCCAGACGGTGAACGGGCTCAGTTCGCCCCAGCGCAGCCGGGGCGAGAGCAGTGAGGTGGCGCTGGCGGACGGCTCGTCCCTTGCGCGGTCGTACACGTCGATGTCGTCGTGCAGGAACGTTTTCAGCCGGGCACGAGCGGCGGGCTCGCCGGGTTCCCACGTCTCGCGCAGGCCGCCGGCCCAGTCCGGTCGCGTCGGCAGGAGGTTCCAGTCGTCGAGGTCGTCGGAGGTCGGGCGATGTGAGGTCCCGTCGAGGCTTCGCGGTGCGGGGAGTGGCGCGCGGGGCGCGGGCAGGGCGAGGCAGGCACGCCAGAACGGGGTGAACACCGAGAAGTGGGTGCCGCTCCCGGTCTTCACCGTCCATGGTTCGTGCAGCAGGGAGCCGGCGAAGGATGCGACCTCGATCCTGTCATCGCGGAGCGACGCCTTCAGCGCCGCGTCGATGTCGCGCTCCGCTCCTCCGTACCGCCGATTCCAGAACACGGCGCTCGCTCCGGTATCCGCCACAGTCTCACGGACGACGCGCTCGGCGGGTCCACGGCGCAGCGTCAACCTCGCTCCGAGCTCTCGCAGTCGTCCGCTCAGCGAGGCGAGCGAATGGTGCAGCCACCAGCGTGCGGCGCCACCGAGCGGGCGGATGCCGGGGGACTCCTCGTCGAGCACGTAGAGCACGATGATCGGCTCGTCACGATCGATGGCCGCCCGCAGTGCCGGGTTGTCGGCGAGGCGGAGGTCGTCACGGAGCCACACGATCGAGGGGGAGGACATGATTCCATTCTCGCCCGCGCGACGGAATCGGCGGGCAGGGGTTGCGGGCCGCCCGCCTCAGCGGCTACGACGCCGAGCGCGACCGGCCGGAGCACGATCGGGAGCAGTCGACCACAGTGCCCAGAGCACGAGCAGCGGCTGGAGGAACAGCCGACCGAATCGCCGCGCTTCGGTGTCGAGACCGGGGGTCGAACGGTGTGTGCGCCACTGGTGCACGTTTCCCGGCAGGACGGCCACGAAGAAGGCGGCGGTCGCGATGCCGATGCGTCGCCTCTCCTTGGGCAGTGCGAGGAGCCCGAGCGCGAGCGCGACCTCTGCGGCCCCGGAGGCGATCACGATCGCGTCCTTGTCGAGCCGGGTGGCCTTCGTCGCCCAGTCCGGAACGACGACTCGGAAACCGCGGGTGCCCACGAAATGGACGATGCCGATCGCCCCGAGGGCGACTGCGAGGATCCAACGCGCCAGTGCTTTGACCATCCGCTCACGCTACCCGGTCGCGCCGAGAAGCCGGGTGGTGGCATCGCGCGTTCTGCGGCATCCTTCCGGGTCTTTGCCACACTGGGTGCATGACCGTCCTGCGCATCAGCATCCTCTTCGTGCTCGCCGCCGTCGCCGAGATCGGCGGGGCCTGGTTGATCTGGCAGGCGGTCAAGGAGAACCGGGGGTGGCTGTTCGCGGTGCTCGGGGTCATGGCGCTCGGCGCGTACGGCTTCATCGCGGCGCTCCAGCCCGACGCGAACTTCGGGCGCGTGCTCGCCTCGTACGGCGGCGTGTTCATCGCGGGATCCCTGGCATGGGGGATCATCGTCGACGGCTTCAAACCCACGATCTGGGACTGGGTCGGCTCGGCGATCGCGCTGGTCGGCGCGGCGATCATCATCCTGGCGCCGACAGCCGCGAACACGGCGACCGAGGCGGTGTCTTAGCGGTCAGCAGCCCCCGGGCATGCGAGTAGCCTAGATCCAGACCCAGATGGAGTGTGCAGTGCCTGAAAATGCTCAGCCGAAAGACGGCTTCGCCCTGTTCTCTGACCGTTCAGTCGTCGCGATGCGCGTCAACGGAACCCTCAAGGACCTCGCCGCGACAGTGACGGATGCCGACGAGGTGGAGCCGGTCACGATCGACAGCCCCGACGGGCTCAACATCCTCCGTCACTCGGCGGCGCACGTGCTGGCACAGGCGGTGCAGCGGATCAACCCGCAGGCGAACCTCGGCATCGGCCCACCCATCACCGACGGCTTCTACTACGACTTCGGCGTCGACACTCCGTTCACGCCCGAGGACATCAAGGCCATCACGAAGGAGATGCAGCGCATCGTCCGTGAGGGCCAGCGCTTCGTGCGCCGCGTCGTCACCGACGACGAGGCACGGGCGGAGCTCGCGGACGAGCCGTTCAAGCTCGAGCTCATCGGTCTCAAGGGCGGCAAGGAGGCGGCAGAGGGCGCATCCGTCGAGGTCGGCGAGGGCGAGCTGACGATCTACGACAACACGACCCGTGACGGTGAGGTGGTCTGGAAGGACCTCTGCCGTGGGCCGCACCTCCCCAACACCCGCATGATCGGCAACGGCTGGGATCTCACCCGCATCGCCGCCGCCTATTGGCGCGGCAGCGAGAAGAACCCGCAGCTGCAGCGCATCTACGGCACGGCGTGGCCGTCGAAGGACGAGCTGCGTGAGTACCAGCACCGTCTCGAGGAGGCCGCCAAGCGCGACCACCGGCGCCTCGGCAAGGAGCTCGACCTGTTCTCGTTCCCTGAGGAGATCGGCTCGGGTCTCTCGGTCTGGCACCCTCGCGGAGGTGTCGTCCGCGGCGAGATGGAGCAGCATGCGCGCAAGCGCCACATCGAGGGCGGATACACCTACGTGTACACCCCGCACATCTCGAAGGAAGACCTCTTCCTCACCTCGAACCACCTCGTCACGTACAAGGAGGGCATGTACCCGCCGATCGTCATGGACGAGGAGCGCGACGACGAGGGCAACGTCACCAAGCAGGGCCAGGACTACTACCTGAAGCCCATGAACTGCCCGATGCACATCCTGATCTACAAGGAGCGTGCGCGCAGCTACCGTGACCTGCCGCTGCGGTTCGCCGAGAACGGCACCGTGTACCGCAACGAGCTGTCGGGCGCGCTGCACGGCCTCACCCGCGTGCGCGGCTTCACCCAGGACGACTCGCACCTCTTCGTCACGCCCGATCAGCTCGAGGCGGAGGTCTCGAAGGTCCTCGAGTTCATCCTGTCGATGCTGCGCGATTTCGGTCTCACCGACTTCGAGCTCGAGCTGTCGATGAAGGACGACGAGAAGTCCAAGTGGATCGGCTCCGACGAGTTCTGGGAGTCGTCGACCGACGCGCTGCGTCGCGTCGCCGTGGCATCCGGTCTGAAGCTCACCGAGGTTCCCGGCGAGGCGGCGTTCTACGGTCCGAAGATCGACCTGAAGACGCGAGACGCGATCGGCCGCACCTGGCAGCTGTCGACGGTGCAGGTCGACCCGAACCTTCCTGAGCGCTTCGAGCTCGAGTACATGGACAAGGACGGCCAGAAGAAGCGGCCGATCATGATCCACCGCGCCCTGTTCGGGTCGATCGAGCGGTTCTTCGCGATTCTGCTCGAGCACTACGCGGGCGACTTCCCCGTGTGGCTGTCTCCCGTGCAGGTCGTGGGCATCCCCGTGGCCGACGAGTTCGCCGACTACCTCAGCGAGGTCATCGACACACTCCGCACGCAGGGCGTGCGCGCCGAGCTCGACGCCTCCGACGACCGGATGCAGAAGAAGATCCGCACGCACACCACCGGCAAGGTCCCGCTGCTTCTGATCGCGGGCGAGAAGGACCGCGACGCGGGCACCGTCTCGTTCCGGTACCGCGACGGCACGCAGGAGAACGGCGTGCCGATCGCCGATGCCGTGTCGCGCATCCGTGCCGCGATCGATGCGCACACGCTCGTGCAGACAGCAGGGGACCTGGCGTGACCACGGCCCCTCCGCCGTGGGAGGACGCCGGCGAGTTCGCCGGCGTCCCCGACGAGTTCCAGCGGCTGTGGACCCCGCACCGGATGGCGTACATCCAGGCGGGCCCCGAGCCGTTGCGCGAGGAATGCCCGTTCTGCGAGGCTCCGAAGTTCCCGGATGCCGAGCGGCTGATCGTCGCCCGGGGTGAGACGGCCTACGTGCTGCTCAACCTGTTCCCGTACAACTCGGGGCACCTCCTGGTCTGCCCGTACCGCCACATCGGCACCTACGACCAGGCCACGCCCGAAGAGGTCGCCGAGATCGGTGCGCTGACCCAGATCGGCATGCGCGTTCTGCGGGAGGTGTCGCGCTGCGACGGGTTCAACCTCGGGATGAACCAGGGCTCCGTCGCCGGTGCCGGCGTCGACGGCCACCTGCACCAGCACATCGTGCCGCGGTGGACGTCGGACGCCAACTTCTTCCCGATCATCGCCAAGACCAAGGCGCTGCCGCAACTGCTCGGCGAAGTGCGAGAAGCCGTGGCGAACGCCTGGCCGACCTCCGGTCGTTGAGCGAGGGGCGCAGCGACGAGACGAAACGCGACGCGCTCGCTCGATCCGCTCAGCGCACCTGGCGTGCGGTGAACTGCATCCGCGGGTTCGCATAGAACTCCTGCGCCTCGACGAGCTGCAGCTCGCGCGCACCGGACTCGAGTGTCGCGGCGAGCAGGTCGAAGACGCTCGACGCCGTGCGCTCGAGCGCCGTCTTCGCGTCGCCGGTCTCGACGTAGTGCGCGGTGAAGAGCGCAGCGGTCACGTCGCCAGAGCCGTTCGCCTTCATGGGCAGCCGAGGAGTCTGCACGATCCAGGCGCCCGCCGAGTCGGCGACGAGCATCTCGATCGTGCCCTCTTCGCGGTCCGGGCGCTCGACGCTCGTGACGAGCACGGTGCGCGGTCCCATCGCCATCGCCAGGTCGACAGAGGCGAGCGTGGACTCCAGCGTGTCGGGTTCGGTTCCGGTGAGGAAGCCGAGTTCGAACTGGTTCGGAGTGATGATGTCGGCGACGGGCACGACCTTCTCACGCAGCAGGATCGGGATCGCCGGTGCGACGAAGCATCCGGACTTCGCGTTCCCCATCACCGGGTCGCACGCGTACACCGCGTCGGGGTTCGCCGCCTTGACGCGGGCGACGGCGTCGATGATCACGTCTCCGATGCCCTCGCCGCCCTGATAGCCGCTGAGCACCGCATCGATCTCGCCGAACACACCGCGCTCCTCGATGCCCGTGATGACCTCACGCACGTCGTTCGGATCGATCAGCGGGCCGCGCCAGGCGCCGTAGCCGGTGTGGTTCGAGAAGTTCACGGTGTAGACCGGGAGAACCTCGACGCCGATGCGCTGCAGAGGGAAGACCGCGGCGGAGTTTCCGACATGGCCGTACGCGACGGCGGACTGGATGGAGAGGACCTTCATTCCCCGATCCTTTCAGTGAGGGCGGGAGTGCTCCCGCGGCGGTGGGTCATCGGACGGCGGCGACGAGGTCGGCGACGAGCGTCGCGGTGTCGTCTTCGGACAGGTCGTGCACCGTGAGGCGCAGGTGGCGCGACGGGTCGGCGCGCTCATCGAGGGCGAAGTCATCGCCGGTGCGGGCGAGCCAGCCTCGGCGCATGAGCCGCTCGGCGACGAGGCGCGCGGGCTTGGGCAGCTCGATCCACAGACTCAGGCCGTCGGTGGTGGGGGAGTCGAGGCCGTGCTCGCGCAGGCGCGAGGCGAACGCCGCGTTGCGTGCCGCGTAGTGCTCGCGGGCGTCGGCGATGCGTGACAGCACCGAGTCGTCGGTCAGCTGCGTGAGCGTGAGACGCTGCAGCAGGTGGCTGACCCAGGTGGTCCCGGGGCTCAGACGCATGGCGAGGCGCTCAGCAGTGGTGGCATCCGTCGCCGCGATGGCGAGGCACATGTCGGGACCCAGGAACTTCGACACCGAGCGCACGAGTGCGAACCGGCGGTGATCAGGGCCGATCAGCGATTCGTAGGTGCGCTGCGACAGCATCGAGAAGTGATCGTCCTCGATGATCAGCACGTACGGATGCTCGGCGAGCACGGCACGCAGCTCCGCGGCACGAGCGGTCGTGAGACTCGCCCCGGTCGGATTCTGAGCACGCGGGGTGCAGATCACGGCGCGCACGCCGGCGTCCAGGGCGGAGCGCAGCCCCTCGACCGTCATCCCCTGCTCGTCGACCGGTACGGGTACGGCCCGATACCCGCCGAGCCGGACCGTGTGGATGCTCGCGAGGAAGCAGGGATCCTCGAGGGCGACGGCGTCGTCGCGCATCAGCGCCTGGGCGAGCAGGCGTTCGACGGCGTCGACGGCGCCGCTCGTGATCGTGATGCCGAAGTCGAGGTGACCGAGATCCTGCGCGATCCATTCGCGCGCCCAGTCATCGAGTCCGCGGTCGATCACGGGCTCGCCGTAGAGCACCGGACGACCGGCCACCGTCGCCAGCGCCGGCGACGGATCGGGGATCAGACGGGGGTCCGGGTTGCCCGTGCCGACGTCGCGCAGCACGGTGTCGGAGGCGTAGCCCTCCTGGGCGACCGATTCGAGCCCGGCGATGACGGTGCCGGCACGGCCTCGCGAGATCACGAGCCCGGCCTGGGCGAGCTGTCGGTAGGCGGCGACCGCGGTGTTGCGGTTGACGCCGAGGAGGGTGGCGAGCTCGCGCACGGGAGGCAGGGGACTTCCGGCGCGCAGCACACCGCGATCACGCAGGCCGCGCACGCTGTCGGCGATGTCCGCTGCGGTCGTTCCTGTGATCTCGTCGCTCATGTGTCCTCACCACCGATTCTAGGTCGTTCCGGACAGTGCTACTGTTTGGCCTAGATCAAACGAGACATCGTTCGACACACTCATGCACATCGTGCTTCCCCGACAGGAGCTCTCATGACCGAACAGACCACCACCGGATCCTCGCGCGTCAAGCGCGGTCTCGCCGAGATGCTCAAGGGCGGCGTGATCATGGACGTGGTCACCGCCGACCAGGCGAAGATCGCCGAAGACGCGGGCGCCGTCGCAGTCATGGCACTCGAACGGGTTCCCGCCGACATCCGTGCGCAGGGCGGTGTGTCGCGCATGAGCGACCCCGACATGATCGACAGCATCATCGCGTCTGTGTCGATCCCCGTCATGGCGAAGGCGCGCATCGGCCACTTCGTCGAAGCGCAGGTGCTCCAGGAGCTCGGCGTCGACTACATCGACGAGTCCGAGGTGCTCTCGCCCGCCGACTACGTGAACCACATCGACAAGTACGGATTCACGGTGCCCTTCGTCTGCGGCGCCACCAACCTCGGCGAGGCTCTCCGCCGCATCAACGAGGGCGCCGCGATGATCCGCTCCAAGGGTGAGGCCGGCACGGGGGATGTCTCCGAGGCGATGAAGCACATCCGCAAGATCCGTGGCGAGATCGCCGCTCTCACGGCCCTCCCGAAGGACGAGCTGTTCGTCGCGGCGAAGGAGCTGCAGGCGCCCTACGAGCTCGTCGCCGAGATCGCCGAGACCGGAAAGCTCCCGGTCGTGCTCTTCGTCGCGGGTGGCGTGGCGACTCCGGCGGACGCCGCGATGATGATGCAGCTCGGCGCCGACGGCGTGTTCGTGGGATCCGGCATCTTCAAGTCGGGAAACCCCGCGGAGCGCGCCAAGGCGATCGTCAAGGCGACGACGTTCTTCGACGACGCGAAGGTGATCGCCGAGGTGTCGCGCGGACTCGGAGAGGCGATGGTCGGCATCAACGTGTCCGATCTCCCCGCCCCGCACCGCCTGGCCGAGCGTGGCTGGTAATCCACCGGTCGGCATCCTCGCTCTGCAGGGCGACGTGCGCGAGCACGCCGCCCTGCTCGCAGGCCTCGGCGCTGAGGTCACGCTGGTGCGTCGCCCGGCGGAGCTGGCGGTCGTCGACGGCCTCGTCATCCCCGGCGGCGAGTCGAGCGTGATCGACAAGCTGTCGCGCATCTTCGGGATGCAGGAGCCGATCCGCGCCGCGATCGCGACGGGTCTCCCGGTGTACGGCACGTGCGCCGGGCTGATCCTGCTCGCAGACGAGGTGCTCGACGGTATCGAGGGGCAGCAGTCATTCGGCGGCATGGACGTGAGCGTTCGCCGCAATGCCTTCGGGCGTCAGACCGAGTCGTTCGAGATCGGCCTGGACGTGCCGCTGCTGGGCGATGTGCCGGTGCACGCGACATTCATCCGTGCGCCGATCGTCGAGCGCGCAGGCGACGGGGTCGAGGTGCTCGCCTCGCTGCCGGACGGCGGGATCGTCGCGGTGCGCCAGGGGGCGCTTCTCGGCACCAGCTTCCACCCCGAGGTCGACGGAGAGACCCGATTCCACGAGATGTTCGTCGAGAGCGTCAGGGATCGCGCCGCTCGTCGATGACGGGGTCGAGGGCGACCCGCCACGCACCGGGGGTGACAGGCCGGAGCCCGAGGTCGGACTATTCTCTTTCGAGTGACTGGATCCAGGGCTGAGGCCGCGTTCGCGCGTGCCGTCACCGCATTCAGCACACCGACCCTCGATCTCCTGCACGGACGGTTCGCCCCGTTCGTGGTGGCATCGCTCACCCTTCTGTTCAACGCAGACCGCGCCTCGGTCGCGGTCGCTGATGCCCACGCCGAACTGGCCGAGGTGCTCGACGAGCTCCGCGCAGCGGGGTACGACGAGGACGACAGGAAGCTGCCCTCGGGGAGCGGACGTGACGTGTGCCGCAACTGGGTGCGTCTCGGCTGGCTGATCCAGCAGATCGACGACGACGTCGAGGTCTATCGCCTGTCGGCCCACGCCGTCGCCGCGCTCGAGATCTCGGGCCGCACCGGCGGTGGGCGCACTCGAGTGTCGAACTCCCGCGTCCGCACCCTGCTGGATGCCGTGGATCATCTCTCGGTCAGCGCCGAGGTCGACCCGGTTCGTCGCCTGTCACGACTGCGCGCGGAGCGCGATCTGCTCGACGCCGAGATCGCTCGCATCCAGGAAACCGGACACGCGGACCCCACGGACGACGAGGAGCTCCTCGAGGAAGCGGAGAACGTGCTGCACCTGGCGCGCGAGCTCCCCGCCGACTTCACTCGGGTGGCCGAGTCGCTCAGAGCGATGCAGCGCGACGTCGTCGCCCACCTCCGGAGGGACGAGAGGCCGACGAGCGAGGTGCTGCGCGAGTACCTCCAGCGTGCGCAGGACGTGATGCAGTCGACCCCGGAGGGACGCGCCTTCGCGGGAGCCCTGCGCCTGATCGGCGACCCCGACCGCATCGACGCCCTCACCGAGCAGCTCCGCGGCCTGCTCGACCAGCCCTTCGCGCGCATGCTCGACGGCGCGCAGCGTGCCGAGCTCGATGCGATCGCGCGACGCGTGGAGCTGGGGGTCGAGGAGGTGCTGGCCGCGCAGCGTCGCGCCTCGCACGTGATCACGGGTCAGGTGAAGACCCACGATCCGCTGCGCGATCGTCAGATCGACGACCTCCTCCGTGACGTCATCGCAGGGCTCCACGGGTGGTCCGGTCCGACCACAGTCGTCGACCCGGTACGCAGCATGCCGCTGATCGATCTGGGGCATCTCCGTCAGACCACCAGCGACATCCGTCCTCCGCGTGCTCCGGCGCCCCTCGCCGACGCGGACGACGTCGACTTCCTCGATCACGACACGCGGGCGTGGGGCGGGCCGCGCTATGCGGAGCTCGAGGCGTACGTCGCCGGGCTCGAGGCAGACTTCGATCTCGCAGAGGCGTTCGGGGCGGTGCCTGACGCGGCCAGACGCCCTGTCGACCTCCTCGGTCTTCTCGAGATCGCGCACCGGAACGGTCTCACCGATGGCGATGGGATCTCGACGGTCGAAGCCCTGAGACCCGACGGGACGACTCGCCGGTTCGCCTTCGGCACCGTGACCGCCCGCAGCACGAAAGAAGATGCAGATGAGTGACGACGACCTCACCACAGCCGTCGTGGACGAGGGCTTCATCGCCCCCACGGCGATGGAGGACGACCTCGAGGCGCACTTCCCCGGTGACCGCGGCACGCTCGATCCGGAGATCAGGCGGGTGCTCGTGCACCTGCTCCAGCGCCGCTTCCTCTCGATGGAGCGCAACCGTCGCGAGTGGACGCTGCTGCTCGAGCACCAGCAGGTGATCGAGTCGCGACTCAATGACATCTACCTGCGGCTGATCATCGATCACGCACGAGGATTCGCGTACAAGCAGCAGTTGCGCTCCGATGAAGTCGAGATGCCCGTGCTGCTGAAGGATTCTCCGTATTCGCGAGCGGAGACGCTCGTGCTCGTGCATCTGCGAACCGTCTACCAGCGCGAGTCCGCATCCGGCGAGGGCTCCGTGCGGATCGACATCGAAGATGTCGAGCAGACGGTCCTCAGCTACTTCGCCGATGTCGACGGCGGAACCGCGAAGCAGCAGCGGGCGATCCGCAGCGCGCTGGACCGGTTGGACCGAGAGGGAATCGTGCAGGAGGAGACCAGCGGGCGGTATCGGATCACCGCTCTCGTCGAGGTGGTGCTCAGCGCCGAGACGCTCAAAGAGCTGCGGGAGTGGCTGCGAGCCCAGGCGGTGGTGGCACGATGACCATGATGGACACGCTCTTCGGGATGATCCCCGCGAGCTCCCGCGGCCAGCAGTGGGTCGCCGAAGAGCTGCAGCTCATCAACTGGGGCGGCTACGACGGTGGGCCGCACCGGGTGCGGTTCTCGCCCGATGCGACCCTGCTGTGCGGCGGTTCGGGGTCTGGCAAGTCCACGCTCATGGACGGCTACATCGCCCTCATGATGCCGCACACGACGCCCTTCAACGGTGCCTCGAACGGCGGGGTCACGGGGCGCCCGCGCGGCGAGGAGCAGCGGAACATCCTGTCGTACGGCCGGGGCAAGATCGACGAGTCCCGCACCGACGAGGGCACCAAGCTCCGCGTGCTGCGCGGTGACGGCGAGGACACATGGAGCGCCGTCTCGATGACCTGGCTGGATCACGACGGGTCGCGCTTCACGGCGGTGCGCGGCTGGTACATCCCCGCGGATGCCCGGACGCTCGAGGACACCACGAGGCTTCGCGCCACGATCGACGGAGCCTTCGATCTCACGCTCCTCGAGCGGGCCGTGGCTCAGCGTCTCAATGACGCGTCGGTGCGCGCCGTCGGCCTCGATCCGGTCGCGACCGATCGCGAGTTCTCCGCGCGCCTGCACGCGGTGCTCGGAATCGGTGCCGCAGGATCCGGCGCCAAGGCGATCAGCCTCCTCGCCCGGATCCAGGCCGGCCAGCAGATCACCACGGTCGACGACCTGTACAAGAAGCTCGTGCTCGAGGAACCCGAGACGATGGCGACCGCGGACGCGGTGGTCGCTCACTTCGACGAGCTCGAGAGCACGCGTACGAGGATGCTGGTCGCGAAGCAGCAGGTGGCGGCCCTCGAGCCGATCCGGGGGATCTCCGAGCGCATCGAGGCGGCTTCGCAGCGGATGCGGGTCGTGGACGAGGTCGGGGTCTTCTCGGAGCCGACCTCGCTCGCGGCGCTGTGGAGCGCTGAACGTCGTCTCGACCTCCTGCGCGAGGTGGAGACCGACCTGCGCGACCGGACTCAGGCCCTCCAGCTGGCGGTGCGAGAGAAGAGTGCCCTCATCGCCGCTGCCGAGGTCGAGCGTGAAGGGCTTCTGGACGTGCTGCGACAGTCGGGAGGCGATCGCCTGGAGACTGCTCAGCGTGAGCTGCGCGGCGTTGAGCGCCGGCTCGAGGACATCCAGCGCGAGCGGTCCCGTTTCGACGCCGTCGCAGCCGAGCTCGGCGCGGAGGTGCATGACGCGGCCGGATTCGAGGACCTGCTCGCCCGTCTCGGTCGAGACCTCCCGCAGGCCGGTCTCCGTGCTGCGCGCGCCGCATTCGCCGATGCCGAGTCTGCGCGCAGAGCTGCTGCGAGCGAGCTCGCCCGGGTGCAGGCCGAACGGGAGCGCGCGCGAGAACTCCGCGGGAGCATTCCTGCGCATCTGGACGAGTCGAGAGCCCTCCTCGCTCGGGCCGCCGGGCTCGCTCCGACGGATCTGCCGTTCGTCGGCGAGCTGATCGAGGTGCGCACCGAGTTCGAGCCCTGGCGGGAAGCGTTCAACCTCGCGCTCGGCGGATTCGCACGGACGCTGCTGATCGACGTCGCGAACCTCGGACGCTTCCGCGCCGCCATCGACTCCGTCCGCACCGCAGAGCGGATCAGCTACGAAGGTGTGCACACCGGTCTCGTCGAATCGCGGACGGCTGACCCGCGAACGCTTCCCGGTCGTCTCGACCATCGGTCCACCCCGTTCACAGGGTGGCTCCAGCAGCGCCTCCGTGAGCGGTTCGAGTACGTGTGCGTCGACTCCTCGGCCGAGCTCGCCGAGCATCCTCGTGCGCTCACGCTCGCGGGGCAGGTGTCTCAGGGCGACCGAGGGTCGCATGGCGGTCACGGACGCGCGAACCTACTCGGATTCTCGAATGCGCGCCGTCTGCGCGAGCTCGACGAACAGATCAGCGAGCTGGAGAGCAGACGGGATGCTGCGGCTTCCGCGGCTGCCGAGGCGGAGGCCGGTCTCGACCGGATCGAGGCCACAGCCAAGGCGCACGCGAAGATCGAGGACCTCACCTGGGATCAGCTCGATGTCGAGGCCGTGTCTGCGGAACGCGCGCGCTGGCTCGCGGTCGAGGCGGAGGTCACCGACGAGAACCCGAAGATCGCCGAGCTGCGTTCTCAGGCCGAGGAGCTCCGGAAGCGGGCAGGCCGTCTGCGGGATGAGAACTCCCGTCTCGGCGGCGACCTCACGGTCGCCCAGGATCGCTGGGTCGAGGTGACGGACCAGGTCGACGCGTGCCAGCGCATCGTGGATGCGGCGGAAGCGTCGGAGATCGCTCTCGAGGAGCGGCACCGTTCCTTCCTCGACGCGCGCTTCCTCGGTGCGGACTCGGCCGTCAGCGTCACCGCGTCGGAGCGACTCGCCCACCTCGACTCCGCGTTGCGCACCGCGGCGACCAGGCTGCTCGAGGATCGCACGTCGGCTGCTGCGGCGCATGCCGACCAGCGCGAGCAGATGCGACGCCTGATGACGGGGTTCCTCGAGCGTTGGGACACCCTGACGATCCTGGCCGACCCCGACGAGTCGGTCGCCGAGTTCGAGGGCATTCTCGACGCGCTCGAGACCAACGGCCTGCACGAGCTGGAGTCCGAGTGGCGAGACAGCCTGCTCAAGCTCTCCGGCAACGATCTGACGAGTCTCGATTCGACGCTCGGTCGCTCGCTGCGCGAGATCAAGAACCGCATCGACCCGATCAACAGGATCATGGAAGAACTGCCGTTCTACGACGACGAGCATCGCCTGCAGATCACGCCGCGCGAGAATCAGTCCGAGGCGCGCAGGCGATTCCGTCGGGAGCTGCGCGAGGTGCGCGGCCTCATCGACGCAGCCGCGACGGATGCGGATCGCGAGAGCGTCTATCGGAGGATGAGTCGCCTGATCGGCCGGATGCGGCGGACCGCGCCGGACTTCGCCGAGCTCATCGATGTGCGCAACCACGTCAGGGTGAGTGCCGAACGGATCCACGCCACCACACGGGAGCACGTGGCCCTCTACGACCACATCGGCGAGAAGTCCGGGGGAGAGTCGCAGGAGCTCGTCGCGTTCATCGTCGGGGCCGCTCTGCGATATCAGCTCGGCGACGCGGGGGCTGAGCGTCCGCGATACGCGCCGGTGTTCATGGACGAGGCACTCATCAAGGCGGACGCGCACTTCACGAAGCGTGCGATCGGTGCGTGGCGGGGTCTCGGCTTCCAGCTCGTGATCGGCGCGCCGAACGACAAGTACAGTGCGATCGAACCCCATGTCGACGTGGAGTACGACATCCTGAAGGACACTCGCGGGCGCTCGTGGGCCCGGCCCAAGGTCGGTCTGCCCGCCGGGACCGAGTGATCGGACTCGACGCGGCTCACCCGGCCACGAGGTCCCGGATCGCGTCGACCGTGCGGTCGATGTCGTCTCGGGTCGTCGCCCAGGACGACATCGAGCAGCGCAACGCTGCGCGGCCTCGCCATTCGGCGCCGGTCAGAGCGGCCGTTCCCTCGACGAGAACGGCCTCACCGAGGGCGCGGGTCGCGTCGTCTTCATCGAGCCGGAACATGACCTGGGTGTAACCGACCTCGTTGAGGATGCGGATGCCGTCGATCGAGGCGAGCCCCGCGGCCATCGCGACCGCGTTCTCATGCAGCCTGTCGATCAGGTGCGCAATCCCATCCTTCCCCAGACTGCGCATCGCCGCCCAGGCGGGTACGCCGCGCGCGCGACGCGAGAGCTCCGGGGTGACGTCCCAGGGATCCAGACTCGTGTAGATCAGGTAGTCGCCGCCGGTGCGGAACGCGGCGATCGAGTCGGCGGGGTCCCGGACGATGGCCATCCCGCAGTCGTAGGGCACGTTGAGCGTCTTGTGCGCATCGGTGGCCCAGGAGTCGGCGCCGGACATGCCTGCCGTGAGCGGCCGTAGCGACTCGGATGCCGCTGCCCACAGTCCGAACGCCCCATCGACGTGCACCCAGGCGCCGTGCTCGTGGGCGATCGGCACGAGGGCTGCGAAGTCGTCGAACGCTCCGGTGTGCACTTCGCCGGCCTGAAGACAGACGATGGCCGGTCCTGAGCCGGTGTCGAGCACACGGCTCAGCGCGTCGGGGCGCATGCGTCCCTCGTCGTCGGATTCGACGACGGTGATCTCGGTGCGGCCGATCCCGAGGAAGCGGGCCGCTCGGTCGATCGATCCGTGACGATCGGCGCCCACGACGAAGCGGATCGGCGGAGACTCCCGCAGCCCCTGCTCGCTGAGGTTCCATCCGACTCGGGCGAGCACGGCGTTGCGGGCCGTCGAGAGGCAGGTGAAGTTCGCCATCTGGCCTCCCGTGACGAATCCGACGCTCGCGGATTCGGGCAGACCGAGGATGTCGAGCATCCATCGCCCAGCTACGCGCTCCAACGCCACGGTCGTCGGCGTGAGCAGCGCCGACCCCGAATTCTGGTCCCAGGCCGAGACGAGCCAGTCGGCGGCGAGTGCGGCAGGATGCGTACCGCCTATCACGAATCCGAAGAAGCGTCCGCCGGGGATGGCGACGAGGCCGGGGTCTGCCCGTGACACGATCTGCCCGATGACGTCCTCGGCATCCAGTCCCTCAGCGGGCAGCGGTCCGCCGAATGCGTCGAGCATCTCGGCGAGAGTCGCACGCGGCCACACCGGTCTGTCGTCGAGCGAACTGAGGAACTCGATTGCCGCGCGGTGGGCGGCGTCCAACCCGCGGATCCTGTCATCGTCGACGCTGTGGTCCATGAGTCAGGACTACACCCGTGATCCGCGTCACACCAGGGGGATGCTGCCCGTCAGCCCTTCGGTCACGCTCGCCAGCCATCGGAGGGCGGGTACGGCCTGCTGTCGCTGGAACGCCCGCAGCCCCGGCAGCTGGGGGATCTCCGGCTGAGCCTGGTTGAACCAGAGGAACGACGCGAAGCCCGAGATGACCGGGAGCAGCGCGTGCTGCGTCGGTGCGCCGTGGGCTTCGAAGATCCGCCACGCATCCTCACATCGGGGGCCTCCCGATGCTTCGACGCTGGGGAGGAAGCAGGGGAGATCTACCCACGCCGCGCCACGGCGCGCGTGCGGCCAGTCGAGAAGACGCGCCTCACCGTCGCTGATCAGGATGTTGTCGGCTCGCAGATCGTCGTGGACGATGGCATCGCCGTGCAGAGCGTCGCGGAACTCCTTCTCGACCTCCCTCAACTCCGGCATCCGTGCGCGCAGAGACATCGGCAGGCCCGCGAGCAGGAGCGGATCCTCTGCGATCTGCGCCCATCGTGTGAAGCCCGGGATCATCCTGTTCTCCGCCCTCTCCATCCCCTCAGGCGCAGCAGTGGCCGACAGCCGAGCCATGCTCGCAGCGATGGAGTCGAGATCGCGAGTGGTCCAGGTCGCACCAGGATGCCGGCCGTCGATCGCTTCCAGCACGAGCGCGACACCGGCATCCGTATCGATCGTCGCGCGCACCGACGGCCCGAGATGCGGTGGGAGCATCGAGACGGCGCGGATCTCCTCGCGGAGGAAATGAAGGGAGTCCGCGTGCCAGTCGGCACCGCATGCCTTGACGAAGGCGCGCCCGACCGTCGTCACGACGACGCCGGCGTACGAGGCGCTGAAGCCTCCGTGTGCGGGGGAGTCGGAGACGAACTGACCGCCGATCGCTCCGATGACCCCCGAGCGGATGCCAGGGGGAAGAGACGTCCACTCGGGGCGGAGGCGGTCGGCGCCTGAGATCATGATCGGGTGCGTCCTCTGCGGTCGGCTGATCCGATCGACGCTATCAGCGGTCGACAGCAGTCCCTCGACACGTGTGCAGCCGCATGGAGCGGGCATGGTTCGATAGAATGGACGATGCCCTGGGCCGAGCCCACGGGCGGATACGACGAGCGGAGACTTATGTCCGGGCATTCCAAGTGGGCCACCACGAAGCACAAGAAGGCCATCATCGACTCCAGGCGCGCCAAGTCCTGGGCCAAGCTCATCAAGAACATCGAGGTCGCCGCCAAGCTCGGCGGAGCCGACCTGCAGGGGAACCCGACGCTGTTCGACGCCGTGCAGAAGGCGAAGAAGACGTCTGTCCCGAAGGACAACATCGACCGCGCGGTGAAGCGCGGAGCGGGCATCGGCGGCGAAGCGGTCGAGTACACCTCGATCATGTACGAAGGCTACGGACCCAACGGCGTCGCGATGATGATCGAGTGTCTGACCGACAACAAGAACCGGGCAGCTGCAGAGGTGCGCACGGCGCTCAGCCGCAACGGCGGCACTCTCGCCGATCCCGGCAGCGTGGCGTACAACTTCAGTCGCAAGGGTGTCATCGTCGTCGGCTCCGAGGGGACGACCGAGGACGACGTCATGATGGCGGCTCTCGAAGCTGGCGCCGAAGAGATCGAGCCCCACGCCGAGGGCTTCGAGATCATCACCGAGGCGACCGATCTCGTGACCGTCCGCAGCGCTCTGCAGGAGGCCGGCATCGACTACGAGTCGGCCGACGTGGAGTTCGTGCCGAACCTCAAGGTCGAGATCGACGCCGACACCGCGCGCAAGATCTTCCGTCTCATCGACGCGCTCGAAGACAGTGAAGACGTGCAGAACGTCTTCACCAACTTCGATCTCACGGCCGACGTGCAGGCAGAGCTCGAGAACGACGACGCGTAGGCGCGGCGAGCGTCCGCAGGCGATGACGACGAATAGCCTGGAGGGGTGACCTCCTCGCTTCGCGTGCTCGGCATCGACCCCGGCCTCACCCGCTGCGGTGTCGGGGTCGTCGATGTCGACGGGTCGCGCCGCGGCACGCTCGTGCACGTCGGCGTCATCCGGTCGGCGCCCGACCTGCCGATCGGTGAGAGGCTCGCGCTCGTCGCCGCCGGCATCCGCGAGGTCATCGCGGAGCACAACCCGGATGCCGTGGCCGTCGAGCGCGTATTCGCTCAGCAGAACACCCATACCGTGATGGGCACGGCCCAGGCGAGCGGTGTTGCGCTGCTGCTCGCGGCCGAGGCGGGTCTTCCTGCTGCCACGCACACTCCGAGCGAGGTGAAGGCTGCTGTCACCGGTTACGGCTCGGCGGACAAGCGGCAGGTGCAGTCGATGATCGCGCGCATCCTGCGCCTGGATGCTCCTCCTCAGCCGGCCGACGCCGCGGATGCCCTCGCGATCGCGCTGTGCCACGCCTGGCGTCGCGGGAGCGCCGGCGCGCCGGGTCAGGGGGCCCTCACGCCCGCCCAGCGCGCCTGGGCCGACGCGGAGCGTGTCGCTCGAACATATATACGACCGGGTGCGTAGGCTGAGGGGATGATCTCCTCGCTGCACGGCGCCGTCCTCCACTCGACCGCCGATCAGGTCATCATCGACGTCGGAGGCGTCGGGTTCTCGGTCGCCGTTCCCGCCGACGTGGCCCACACGGCGACCGTCGGCGAGAAACTGCTGCTGCACACGAGTCTGATCGTGCGCGAGGACTCGCTGTCGCTCTTCGGCTTCGCCGACCGCAGCGAACTCGAGATCTTCGGGCTGCTGATCAGCGTGACGGGGGTCGGGCCGAAGTCCGCGCTCGGTGTGCTGTCGCATCTCACCGTGGATCAGATCGCCGACGCAGTGACGGCCGAGGATGACGCGCCGTTCCGGCGCGTCTCCGGCATCGGCCCCAAGACGGCCAAGCTCATCGTCCTCCAGCTCGCGGGCAAGGTGCACCCGGTGGGCTCGCCGGCGAAGCAGACGGCGAGCGGACCCGTCGACGTGGTGGATCAGGTGACTGCCGCTCTGGTCGGCCTCGGATGGTCAGAGAAGGTCGCCGCCGAGGCCGCGGCCCAGACCGCTGCGGAAGCCACCGACGCCGAGCGCGCGACCGTCGCGCCGCTGCTGCGTCGGACCCTGGCACTTCTGGGGCCTGCACGTGTCTGACGCCCTCGACGCCACGGAGCCCTCCGACGACACGGAGCTCGCGATCGAAGGCGCACTGCGCCCGACGAGTCTCGGCGAGTTCGTCGGGCAGCAGAAGGTGCGCGGCCAGCTCCAGCTGCTCCTCGACGCGGCGCGCATCCAGAACCGGCCCCCCGATCACATCCTGCTCGCGGGTCCTCCCGGGCTCGGCAAGACCACGCTCGCGATGATCGTCGCTCACGAGAGCGAGCGCCCTCTCCGACTCTCGAGTGGTCCCGCGATCCAGCACGCCGGCGATCTCGCGGCGCTGCTGTCGAGCCTGGTGCCGGGCGAGGTGCTGTTCATCGACGAGATCCACCGCATGGCGCGCTCTGCGGAAGAGATGCTGTACCTCGCGATGGAGGACTTCCGCATCGACATCATGGTGGGCAAGGGGGCGGGGGCGACGAGCATCCCGCTGGAGCTCGCGCCGTTCACCCTGGTCGGAGCGACGACACGCTCGGGCCTGCTGCCCAACCCCCTGCGCGACCGCTTCGGCTTCACGGGCCACCTCGAGTTCTACGACGAGTCCGATCTCGAGCGGGTCATCGATCGCTCGGCGCAGGTGCTCGGGGTAGACCTCCCCCGTGACTCGCTCTCCGAGATCGCCCGTCGGTCGCGGGGGACGCCCCGCATCGCGAACCGGCTGCTGCGACGCGTGCGGGACTACGCCCTCGTGCACGGGGGAGGAGCGGCGACGCTCGAGGGCGTGCAGGCGGCCTTGGAACTCTACGATGTCGATCCCATCGGTCTCGATCGCCTCGACAGAGCGGTTCTCGAGGCCCTCGTGCGACGATTCCGCGGAGGCCCCGTGGGCCTGAGCACCCTCGCGGTCGCGGTCGGCGAGGAGGCCGAGACGGTCGAGAGCGTCGTCGAGCCGTACCTCGTGCGAATCGGTTTCCTCGGGCGGACGCCCCGAGGGCGCGTCGCGATGCCCGAGGCCTATGCGCACCTCGGTGTGGCGCACCCGGACGGGGCGCTTCGCCTCGATGACCTATAATCACTGAAGACTTCCCCCGATAGAACTGCGCGCCCTCTTCTGGTGCGCGCACCTGAGAAAGGCCCCCTGCCACCATGCCCATGGAAATCCTCCTCTTCGGCCTTCTCGCCGTGCTCGTCGTCTTCATGTTCGTCAACGGACGCAAGCGCCAGAAGCAGATGAAGGCGGAGCAGGAAGAGAAGGCGACCAAGACGGTCCCCGGTGTGAAGGTGCTGCTCCAGGGCGGCATCTACGGCACGATCGTGGCCTACGACCATGATGACCTCGACTCGCCCGCGCTCGTGGAGATCGCTCCCGGCACGGTCATCGAGGTGCACAGCCAGGCCATCCTCCGCATCGTCGAGCCCAAGGACGCCGTCGTCGACGAGGTCGACGACTCGGTCGTCGTGGTCGACGACGCACCTCTCGACGACGCTCCGGCGATCGAGACCACCGAGGAGACCCGTCGTCGTCTCGAGCGCGACGCCGACGACAAGTAGTCTTCACCGCTGCACCACCTCGGCACTCCGGCATCTAAGAAAGCTGATCACACGTGGCCACTTCTTCCCCGGTCCGTCACGCCTGGCGAGTCCTTCTCGGTCTCGTCCTGGTGACGGGCCTCCTCTTCGGCATCAACGCACTGGGCGTCTACGTCTTCAAGCAGAGCTCGTGGGCACCCGAGCTCGCGCTCGACCTGCAGGGCGGAACGCAGATCGTGCTCAGCGCCGAGACCGAGGACGGAGCAGCGCCCTCGTCGGAGCAGCTCGACCAGGCGGCGGCGATCATCCGGCAGCGCGTCGACGCCTCTGGTGTGGCCGAGGCCGACATCACCACCGAGGGTGGCCGAAACATCGTCGTCCAGATCCCGGGTGTCGCAGACCAGCAGACCCGTGAGCGGATCCAGTCCAGCGCCCAGCTGCAGTTCCGCCCGGTGCTTGCGACGACCGCCGGCACCAACACGTTCGTGGGCGAGGACGGCAACGAGACCGCGTTCCCGGCGCCGGACGATTCGGTCAACGACACTCCGACCGCTGAGCCGACCGATGCGAGCGATCTGTCGTGGGTCACCGACAAGCTCGCTGCCGAGTTCCAGGCCTACGACTGCGCGAACCCCGAGAACGACCCGTCCCGCGCCCCGCAGGATGAGCCGCTCGTCGCCTGCGACCCGACGGGGCAGGCGAAGTACCTCCTCGGTCCGACCGAGCTCACCGGCACCGCGATCACCGACGCCACGGCAGGCCGCGACCCGCAGTCCGGCGCGTGGCTCGTGCAGCTGACGATGAACGCCGACGGCACGGAGGCTTTCGGCGAGGTGAGCACGCGTCTCAATCAGAACCGCCTCGAGAACCTGACGCCCCGCGACCAGTTCGCATTCGTCCTCGATGGCTCCGTGATCAGCGCACCGCGGATGAACGGGCAGATCCTCGACGGTCGCCCCAGTATCTCCGGCGACTTCGATCAGGACTCTGCGACCGCCCTGGCAGACCAGCTCAAGTTCGGTGCGCTTCCGCTGAGCTTCACCGTGCAGAGCTCAGACACCATCTCGGCGACCCTCGGAACGCAGCAGCTGCAGATCGGACTGATCGCCGGACTCATCGGTCTCGCACTCGTCGCGATCTACTCGCTGATCGTCTATCGAGCACTCGGGTCTGTGATCATCGCGTCGATCGCGGTGATGGCCGTGCTCACGTACGTCATCATCTGCATCCTCGCGTGGCGACTCGGCTTCCGCCTCTCGCTCGCGGGTGTCGCGGGTCTGATCGTGTCGATCGGATTCACGGCCGACTCTTTCATCGTGTACTTCGAGCGAATTCGAGACGAGCTCCGTGACGGCAAGTCGATCACCTCGGCGGTCGAAGACGGCTGGGGTCGAGCGAAACGAACGATCTACATCTCGAAGTCGATCAACATCCTGGCGGCCGTGGTGCTGTACATCCTCGCGGACGCCACCGTGAAGGGCTTCGCATTCACCCTCGGGCTCACGACGCTCATCGACGTGTTCATCTTCGTGATCTTCACGCACCCGGTCATGCAGCTGCTCGCGAGGACGAAGTTCTTCGGCGGTGGCCACAAGCTCTCGGGCCTCGATCCTGAGTCGCTCGGGGCCGTGTACCGCAGCCGCTCGCAGTTCCGCCAGGTCTCGACGGCCACGGCCGGTCGGGGAGCGAAGAACGCCCGTTCACGCGGCGAGGCAGATCGCCGCCAGACCATCGCAGAGCGCAAGCGCGCCGAAGCACTCGCCGGTGACAGATCCACCAGCACCGGAAGTGAGGGGGACGCGTGATGGCTTCCATGAACGAATTCGGAAACAACCTCTACACGGGCAAGACGTCCTTCCCGTTCGTCGCGAAGCGCCGACTGTGGTTCATCATCGCGATCATCCTCGTGGTGGGCTCTGCTCTCGTGCCGCTGATCCGGCCGATCCAGTTCTCGATCGAATTCACCGGAGGATCGCAGTTCACGGTCCAGGCGCCGGACTCCACCGAGCAGCAGACCGCGACGGATGCCGTGCAGTCCGTCGTACCGGGTGCTGCGACCAAGGTGGTCGTCATCAGCGGCAGCGACATCCGCGTGCAGACCGACCAGATGAGCGCGGAGGAGACCCAGCAGGTCTCCGAGGCGTTGGCGGAGGCCTATGGCGTCGAGCCCGAGAGCGTCACATCGTCGTTCATCGGCCCGGCCTGGGGTGAGAACGTCACGAAGCAGTCGCTGTGGGGTCTCGCGATCTTCCTCGCGTTGACCTTCCTGATCCTCGCGATCTACTTCCGCACCTGGAAGATGTCGGCTGCCGCGATCATCGGCCTGCTCGACGTGCTCGTGATCACGGTGGGCGTGTACGCGCTGGCCGGCTTCGAGATCTCGCCCGCTGCCGTCATCGGCTTCCTGACGATCCTCGCGTACTCGCTGTACGACACCACCGTCGTGTTCGACAAGATCCGCGAGAACACCACGGAAGACGGCGAGAACTCCTCTCGGACATTCGGCGAATCGGTGAACCTCGCGGTCAACCAGACCCTCGTGCGATCGATCAACACATCGGTGGTGGCCGCGCTGCCGGTCGGCGCTGTGCTCTTCATCGGCGCCTTCTGGCTCGGTGCCGAGTCGCTGACCGACATCTCGCTGTCGATCTTCGTCGGGATCCTGGTGGCCACGTATTCGACCCTCTTCGTCGCCGCCCCGCTCTACTCGCTCTTCCGTGAGAACGAGCCGCAGATCAAGGCCCGTGACGAGAAGGTGCGCGAGTCCCGCGAGAAGGCCG
The DNA here is from genome assembly GCF_001423485.1 of Microbacterium sp. Leaf320. GTDB lineage: Bacteria > Actinomycetota > Actinomycetes > Actinomycetales > Microbacteriaceae > Microbacterium. Next base: position 981,872 of record NZ_LMOD01000001.1, on the reverse strand, counting down.
CAGTAGAGGCCTGATCGTTCCCGTTCTGCGGGGCCGCACCCCGCAGAGCACGCGTAAGCTGTTGTGATTCGGAGGTGAGCGGATGGCGGAACCGCAGACGGCGTCGCAGGGATCCAGCCTGAGACGACTGGTTCCCCGCATCTTCTCCCGCGCGCCCAGGGTCAACGACCTCGACAACCTGATCCGCACCGTGCGTGCGAACCATCCACGGGGTGATCTCGCGGTCATCGAGCGCGCCTACACCGTGGCGAAGGACAAGCACACGGGTCAGCAGCGTCAGAGCGGTGAACCGTACATCACTCATCCGCTCGCCGTCGCCCAGATCCTCGCAGAGATGGGCCTCGGTCCTCGAGCGATCGCGGCGGCACTCCTGCACGACACCGTGGAAGACACGGGCTACGCGCTCACCGACCTCACCGCCGAGTTCGGCGACGAGGTCGCCATGCTCGTCGACGGCGTGACCAAGCTCGACAAGGTCAAGTACGGCGAGAGCGCGCAGGCCGAGACCGTTCGCAAGATGATCGTCGCGATGTCGAAGGACATCCGCGTACTGCTCATCAAGCTCGCCGACCGACTGCACAACGCGCGGACCTGGGGCTTCGTGCCGCCTGAGAAGGCCGCCAAGAAGGCCAAGGAGACGCTCGAGATCTACGCGCCGCTGGCCAATCGCCTCGGCATCCAGGCGATCAAGTCGGAGCTCGAAGATCTGTCCTTCGCCGTGCTGCATCCGAAGATCTACAACGAGATCCACAATCTGATCGCTCAGCGAACTCCGCAGCGCGAGAAGTACCTCGCTCAGGTCGTCGAGGAGATCGACGAGGATCTGAGGGATCTGCGCATCCGCGGCAAGGTCGTCGGGCGCCCGAAGCAGCTATACTCGGTCTATCAGAAGATGGTGGTCCGAGGCCGCGAGTTCGACGACATCTACGACCTGATCGGCATCCGCGTGCTCGTCGCGTCCGTGCGTGACTGCTACGCCGTTCTCGGTGCGATCCACGCCCGCTGGACGCCGCTCCCCGGTCGCTTCAAGGATTACATCGCGACCCCGAAGTTCAACCTCTACCAGTCCCTGCACACGACCGTGATCGGTCCGTCGGGGCGCACGGTCGAGATCCAGATCCGCACGCACGAGATGCATCAGCAGGCCGAGTACGGCGTCGCGGCCCACTGGATGTACAAAGAGCGCATGAACGGCGGCAAGGCCGAGGTTCGCGCGTCGGACAGCGACATGGCCTGGCTCGCGCACATCTCGGACTGGCAGGCCGAGACCGCCGATCCCGGTGAGTTCCTCGACTCCCTCCGCTTCGAGATCGGGGCGAAGGAGGTCTACGTCTTCACACCCAAGGGGCGCGTGGTCGGGCTCCCCGCCGGAGCGACACCGGTCGACTTCGCCTACGCCGTGCACACCGAGATCGGCCACCGCACGATGGGTTCCAAGGTCAACGGCCGCCTCGTGCCGCTGGAGTCCGAGCTCAAGAGCGGTGATGTGGTCGAGGTCTTCACGTCGAAGAACCCTGACGCCGGTCCGAGTCAGGACTGGCTCGGCTTCGTCAAGAGCACCCGCGCCAGGAACAAGATCCGCGGGTGGTTCACGAAGGAGCGCCGCGAAGAGGCGATCGAGCAGGGCAAGGAAGCCATCGCGCGCGCGATGCGCCGACAGAACATGCCCTTGCAACGTCTGATGAGCCAGGACTCGTTCGCCGAGGTCGCTCACCAGCTCCGCTATGAAGACGTCTCCGCGCTGTACGCCGCGGTCGGAGAAGGCCATGTCTCGACGCAGTCGGTGCTCGAGAAGGTCACAGCACTCGTCGCCGCGACCGACCCGGCCACCGGTCCGATCGATCTCCCGGGCAGCATGCCGTCGCGAGAGCCGCGTGCCGGTGACTCGGGCGTGCTGGTGCGAGGCGCTTCCGACATCCTCGTCAAGGTCGCCAAGTGCTGCACGCCCGTTCCCGGTGACGAGATCGTGGGGTTCGTGACGCGCGGAAGCGGCGTCTCGGTGCACCGCACGGACTGCCCGAACGTGAAGGCCCTCGCCGGCGAGGAAGATCGCTTCGTCGAGGTGTCCTGGGCGCCGACGACGAAGAGCGTCTTCCGCGTGCAGATCCAGGTCGAAGCGCTGGACAGGTCGGGTCTGCTCTCAGACGTCACCCGCGTGCTCAGCGAGCACCACGTCAACATCCTCTCGGCGACGGTCAGCACGACCGACGAGCGCCTCGCGATCAGCCGTTTCGTGTTCGAGATGGGTGACGCCGTGCACCTCGATCGGGTACTGAACGCCGTGCGACGCATCGACGCGGTCTACGACGTCTACCGCGTCACGTCGTCCTGACGAGCAGCCTCTCGAGCGCTCCGCGGCCGGCGCGCTTTCCCGGTACCCGCGACAGCGCGTCCAGATGTGTGATGGCTTCGGACACCAGCTGCGGGTCGACGAGGGACAGCAGCACCATCCAACGTCGCAGCGACTCGTCGCGGTAGAGGCCGAGTGCGAGGTCGGTCATCGTGCGCGCGGGCGTCATGACCGGCACTCCGCCGATCCAGACGAGATCGGATGCGGGCAGCGCGGTGTCGTGCAGGGTGACACGCGCGGGAACGGCGGGGCGGATCCGCCTCTGCACCGCCCGTCTGACGTGGTGACGCGCCGGGGGAGTGTCACCGGCACCGTGGATCCACGCGGCCGTCGGTCCCGATGCCGCGGTATCCGCGGGGATGAGAGTCGCGACGGCAGCTGCTCGCGCGCTCGCGCTCTCGACCAGATCGGCCGGGATGTACCCCTCGCCGAGTTCGATGAGATGACCGTCGAGCCGTGCAGCGCTGAGTTCGGGGGCGGTCAGCCGGCCACCCGGCAGATACAGGAACGCGGGATGCATCCCGCCAGTCTGGCGCGTTGCATCCCGCGTTCCGGGTCGATCCGTGGATCTGTGGAGAGGGTCAGCCTCCGAGGGCGCTGAGCCAGGTGCGGCGTGCCTCGAGAGCATCCGCTGCGACCTTGGCCGCCTTCTTGTCGCCCGACTTCTCTGCCGCGGCGAGCTCGGCCTCGAGCTTCTCGATGGCCTCGAGCAGCTGCGAGCTCATGTCGTTGGCGCGCGCCTTGGTCTCGGGGTTGTTCTTCTTCCAGTCGACCTCTTCGCGAGCCTTGAGCGCCTGTTCGATCGTCCGCAGGCGATCGTCGAGTGCACGCTCCTTCTCACGGGGGAAGATGCGGCCGAGCTCGTCCCACTGGCGCTGGATACCGGTGAGCAGCGCGCGGGCGCGCTTGATGTTCGGCTCGTCGGCAACCGCTTTGGCCTCTTCGAGCAGTGCCTGGCGTGCCTCGATCTTCGGACCGGATTCGGCTTCCTCCGCGGCGGACTGCTCGGCGCGTGCCGCGTACAGCGCGTCACCGGCAGCCTTGAACCGCGCCCAGAGAGCGTCGTCCGCCTTGCGGCCAGCGCGGCCTGCGGCCTTCCACTCGTCGAGGAGGTTCCGGTACGACGGGATGCCGTCGACGCCGCGCGGGGCGAGGGCCTCGGCGCGTTCGACCAGACGGGTCTTCGCATCGCGGGCGCTCTTGTGCGTGTCGTCCAGCTCGGAGTAGAAGGCGCGGCGCGCCTTGTCGACGGTGCCACGGGCGTCTCGGAATCGCTTCCAGAGCTGCTGCGACACGCTCTTGGAGAGGCGAGGTCCGTTCTGCTGATGCGCCTGCCACGCATCGAAGAGCTCGCCGAGCTCGGCAGTGACCTGCTTCCACTGCACCTTCGAGAGATCGCGTGCGGCGATCGCCTCAGCGCGCTCCACGAGGGCGGTGCGCTCGGTGACGGCCTGATCGACGAGGGCCTTCGCGGCCTGCGCCTCCTGTGCCGTCGCCTCCGACAGCGACGCGGTCAGCGTGTTCAGCCGCTCGCGGAGTCCGGCGAGATCACCGACAGCCGCGGCGTCCGTCGCCTCGTCGAGCAGATGACCGGCCTGCTTCACGAGATCGCCGGCGGACGCGCCACCGGACTGGTGGCGCTGCTCGAGGGCATGGACCTTGAAGGCGATGTCGTCGTACTTGCGCACGAAGTAGGCGAGTGCCTCGTCGGGAGTGCCGTCGGGGTACTGCCCGACGACGCGCCAGTCTTCGCCCTCGCGGACCTCGACCGTGCCGTCTTCTGACACGCGACCCCACTTGGCGGCATCTGCGGCAGACGACGCGCTGACAGGCGCGGCGGTGGCAGCCGGAGCGGCAACGGCGGGCTTGGGCAGCTTCCGCGGCAGCGGGGCGGCGGGTCGGGTGGGAACGGGGGGAGTCGGCTTCGACGGCTCTGTGGCAGACACGGTGATTCTCCTTGCGCGGTAGGGCCCGCGGGAGGCGGAAAGGACGACCTTCAGCCTAGTACGCCAGGGAGCCTGCGATGTGGTGGTCGCTTCTCCCAATGGTCGTTATCGATCTGTGAGCAGAACGTTCGACGCAGGAAACACTGCGCGTCACATGCGGGAAACACCGTGCTCCTATCGTCGCCTCCACGACGTCCCCCGCCGAATGGAGCAGCATGAACGAGGCCATCCTCACCACGGAGGAGATCGTGGTCGTCGGAGCAGGCATGGTGGCGCACCGATTCGTCGAGAGCCTCATCAGTCGGGCTGAGAAGCCGATGCACGTCACGGTCATCGGCGACGAGGGACTCCACCCGTACGACCGTGTGGGGCTGACCGGCTTCCTCCGCGGTGGGACGCCGCAGGGGCTGGAGCTCGACCGTTCGGTCTTCGATGACTTCCGTGTGCGGTTTCTCGCCGACGACCGCGTCCTCCGCATCGACACCGCGGGACGCACGGTGACGACGCGATCCCGTCGCGTGATTCGCTACGACACCCTGGTGCTCGCGACGGGTTCCTACGCGGCCACGCCGGAGGACATCGACGGCACGGATCTCGTCGGGTGCTTCGTGTATCGGACACTCGACGACCTGGAGCGACTCGATCGCTATGCCGCCGCGCGTGGGCGGGTGGCCGGCCGGCCTCTTCGCGGCGCGATCATCGGAGGCGGTCTGCTCGGGCTCGACGCTGCTGATGCGCTGGTCGCGATGGGCATCCAGCCGAGCGTCTTCCCGCACTCCGAACACCACACCTCCCGGCAGCTAAGTCCGTCCGACGAGAGGGAGGTCACTGCGCTGATGGAGGCGAGGGGCATCGAGGTGCGTTCCGGCGTACGCCCCACCCGCATCATCACGGAGTCGTCCGCCGGCGTGAGTGCGCTAGAACTCGATGACGGGTCGATCGAACCGGTCGACGTCGTCCTGTTCGCAGTGGGAGTGCGGCCGCGGGACGAGCTCGCGCGCAACGCATCGATCGAGGTCGCGCCGGCAGGCGGCATCGTGATCGATGAGCGCTGCCGCACCTCCGAGCCGCACATCCTGGCGATCGGCGAGGTCGCGTGGTTCGAGGGGCGCTGTGTCGGTCTCCTTGCTCCGGGCCTCGTGATGGCCGAGGTGGCGACGACCAGGGTCCTCGGAGGGGACGCCATCCTCCGCAGCAACGGGGACCCGTCGATGCTCGGTCTACGCAGTGTTCGCATAGCGGACGTCGGCGAGTCGGGGAGGGCCGATCGCGAGGCGCAGGAATGGAACATGTCGTCGTCCCGCGCCGGTGGCAGCGGCATCACCGCAGGTCGCACGCCGCGAGTGCGCGCGCTCCAGGCGATCTGATGTGGACGGCCGTCGTGTGCGCCGAGCGCGGGCCGCTTCGGTGACACCGCCGGACTCGCCCCTGATCGGCTGCACTGTCATCGTGGTGGGCGACGAGCATCGCGCCGACATCGCTGCGATGCTCGCGGGCGGGGGCGCCGTCGTCCGCGGTGTTCGGGTCTCAGATGGCGCCGCACGAACGAGCGAGAAGGAGCGGCTCATCGGCACGGTCGCAGGCGCCGAACGCGGTGAAGCCGATGCCGTGCTGTTCTTGTCGGACGCGGCAGCGACATCGTGGGCAGCGGTCGCCGAGCAGACAGGCTCACTCGGCCGCATCCGGCGCCGCATCGACGCGGGCCGCCTGCTCGTGGTCGTCGGAGGGGCGAGCGGCGCGGCGGCGATGAAACGGATGCAGATCCGGACCGCGATCGCGAACGCCGATCGGGCCGGGACCTTCGCACGCCACGTCATCGAGCATTTCGAGAGCGGTGGCGCTCCGTCGCTGCCGACCGACTCGGGGCGGATGCAGGTGAGAAGCAGGGGCGTCGTGGTCGATGACGGGTTCATCCCGCTCACACGATCCGCCACCGCGCTGATCGACGCACTGGCAGCGGCAGGGGGGAGCGTTCTCTCGCGTTCGGAACTCGGCGACGTCCTCCCCGGGGCGGAGCGCACCGCTCACGCGGTGGAGGTCGCGGTCGCACGCCTGCGTGAGGCGCTGGGAGACCGGGCACTCGTACACACGGTCGTGAAGCGCGGGTATCGGCTCGCCGTCATCGATGCCTGATCGGTCGGAGAACGGCCGACGTCAGACTGGAGGTCCGCACGGGTGCGGGATCGGCGCGTCTCTGCTACTCGACGGGTGCGTCAGTGGGGACGGGCTCGGGGACAGTCGTATCCGTCGGGAGCGGAGCCTCGGTCGGCTCGACGCTGGGAGTGGGGTCGGGTGCCGGCGGATTCGCCTGCGCGTACGCGACCTGGCTGCCGATGGCGGCCACGACGATCAGGGACCCGACGATGCTCGCGATCGTGTTGTCTCGGACACGGCGGCGGATCTGCCCGTCATGCCAAGCCCTGCGGGCGTTGTGGAGACGAACGCGCTCCGCTTCGGTGCGCGACTGCGCGCTCTTGGACCCGCGTCCGGCCATTGCGTGCTCCCTTACTGGACGTGAATGTGCACCGTCGCCTGAGAGCCTACCGTCGCGGCCGGCGCACGCTGATCCTGCCCGCGGTGTCGGTGCGCCGCGTTAGCCTGGACGGATGACCTCCGCCGCTGCACTGCTCTCCGGGCAGACGCCCCTCGCGGTGCGCATGCGCCCCGTCTCCCTCGACGAGGTGGCCGGACAGAAGCACCTGCTGCGGGCGGGTTCGCCGATCGTGGCCCTCGCGGATCCGGCGGCGACGTCGCCCGGGGCGGTGTCGATCATCCTCTGGGGTCCGCCGGGCACCGGCAAGACCACGCTCGCCCAGGCCATCGCACGGTCGTCCGGTCGGCGGTTCGTCGAACTCTCCGCGATCACCGCCGGCGTGAAGGACGTGCGCGAGGTGATGCAGGAGGCGATCACGCAGCGCGACCTGTACGGCCAGACGACGATCCTGTTTCTCGACGAGATCCACCGCTTCACCAAGGCCCAGCAGGACGCGCTGCTGCCGGGGGTCGAGAACGGCTGGGTGCTGCTGATCGCGGCGACCACCGAGAATCCCTCGTTCTCGGTGATCTCCCCGCTGCTCTCACGTTCGCTGCTGCTGACCCTGCAGCCGCTGACCGACGACGACATCGGTCTCCTCGTCGACCGGGCCGTCACCGACGCACGCGGGCTGAACGGTGCGGTCACCCTCGCAGACGACGCGCGCGCCGCGCTGATCAGGCTCGCCTCCGGTGATGCCCGGCGGGCGCTCACCGGGCTCGAGGCCGCGGCTGCGGTCGCTCTGTCCAACGGCGAAGACGGCGCGGTGCCGGCCGCGACCGCCGACGACGTGGCCCAGGCCGTCGACAAGGCGCTGCTGCGTTACGACCGCCAGGGCGACGAGCACTACGACGTGATCAGCGCGTTCATCAAGTCGATCAGGGGATCCGACCCCGATGCCGCGCTGCACTATCTCGCTCGCATGATCGAGGCGGGGGAGGATCCGCGCTTCATCGCGAGGCGTCTGGTGATCTCGGCCTCCGAGGATGTGGGGCTCGCCGACCCGCAGGCGCTCACGATCGCGGTCGCGGCCGCCGACGCGGTCGCCTTCATCGGCATGCCCGAGGGAAGGATCCCGCTCGCCGAGGCCACGGTCTATCTGGCTACCACCGCGAAGTCGAACGCCGCGTACACCGGTATCGACGCGGCCATCGCGGACATCCGCTCCGGCGGATTCGGTCGGGTCCCGCTGCATCTGCGCGACGCCCACTATCCGGGGGCCAAGCGACTCGGTCACGGTCGCGGCTACGTCTATCCGCACGACAGCGAGTTCGGCATCCTCCCGCAGCAGTATCTGCCGGACGAACTGCAGGGCAGGCGCTACTACGAACCCAAGAACCTCGGGGCGGAGCGGGACATCTCGGCTCGTCTCGAGCGCATCCGACGCATCCTCGACGGCCGCTGAGCCTGGATCTGTTAGACTGGATCGGCTCGAAACCGAGTTTTCGGGCATCTCCTCGTTCACACCACACCTTGCTGGCGCCCCGGCGTGCGCTCCAAGGCAGAACGCGGACGATACGTCCGTGAGTCGTGAAAGACGCGACCACGTCATCGGAAGGAAAACTTCGTGACCACGAAGTCCCAGGACCGCCGCAAGGTTCGTCTGAGCCGTGCCCTCGGCATCCCGCTCACCCCGAAGGCCGCCCGCTACCTCGAGAAGCGTCCCTACGCTCCGGGTGAGCACGGCCGCACCAAGCGCAAGGCTGACAGCGACTACGCCGTCCGTCTGCGTGAGAAGCAGCGTCTGCGCGAGCAGTACGGCATCCGCGAGAAGCAGATGCGCAACACGTTCAACGAGGCTCGTCGTCAGGACGGCCTGACCGGTGAGAACCTGGTCGAGCTGCTCGAGATGCGTCTCGACGCTCTCGTCGTGCGTTCGGGCTTCGCCCGCACCACCGCACAGGCTCGTCAGCTCGTCGTGCACCGTCACATCCTCGTCGACGGCCAGCTCGTCGACCGCCCGTCCTTCCGCGTGAAGCCGGGTCAGCTCATCCACGTCAAGGCCAAGAGCGAGGGCACCGAGCCCTTCCAGGTCGCAGCGGCCGGCGGTCACGCCGAGGTCCTGCCTCCCGTTCCCGGCTACCTCGAGGTCGAGCTCGACAAGCTCCAGGCTCGCCTGGTTCGTCGTCCGAAGCGTGCCGAGGTCCCCGTGACCTGTGAAGTGCAGCTCGTCGTCGAGTACTACGCAGCTCGCTGAGTTCAGCTTTTCCGCAGAAGGCGTCGGGGTTCACCCGACGCCTTCTGTCGTTTCCGCATACGATGGAGGCACCGCGCCTTCGCGGGTCAAGGGCAAGGATGGCGACATGAAGAACGTGCTGTGGTTCCTGATCGGAGTGATCGGCGGCTTCGTCGCGGCTCATTTCATGAACAAGGACCCGCGCGGTCACGACATCCTCGCCGAGGTCGACGCGCGATTCAACGCGTTCACGGCGATCATCGGCGACTCCTACCGCGACGAGAAGGCACGTCTCACCGACCCCGCTGACGACTGACCGGCGCGCCTCACCGCACGCGGTTCTCGTCATCTGTTTCCCACTCAGCACGCAAGGACACCTGGCACCCCTATGAAAACTGCGGAGATCGCGCAGCGCTACCTCGATTACTTCGAGAAGAACGACCACGTCATCGTCCCCTCGGCCTCCCTGGTCAGCGACGACCCGTCCCTGCTGTTCACGGTCGCCGGAATGGTGCCGATGATCCCGTATCTCACGGGCGTCGTTCCCGCACCGCATCCGCGCATCGCGGATCTGCAGAAGTGCATCCGCACCAACGACATCGAAGAGGTCGGCAAGACCGCGCGTCACGGCACCTTCTTCCAGATGATGGGCAACTGGTCGTTCGGCGACTACTTCAAAGAGGGCGCGATCCGCTACGCCTGGGAGCTGCTGACGAGCTCCGAGGCCGACGGCGGCATGGGGTTCGACGAGAAGGACCTCTGGGTCACCGTCTACGAGACGGACGACGAGGCCGAATCCATCTGGCGCGACATCATCGGCCTGAAGCCCGAGCGCATCCAGCGCCTCGGGCGTGCCGACAACTACTGGAACACCGGCCAGCCCGGCCCCGGCGGCCCTGACTCCGAGATCTTCTTCGACCGCGGCCCCGCATACGGCAAGGACGGCGGCCCTGCGGCAGACGATTCGAGGTTCCTGGAGATCTGGAACCTCGTGTTCATGCAGGACTTCATCGAGAACATCCGCGGCAAGACGGAATTCGACATCGTGGGGGAGCTGCCCCAGAAGAACATCGACACCGGCATGGGACTCGAGCGCGTCGCGTTCCTCAAGCAGGGCGTCGAGAACATGTACGAGACGGATCAGGTGCGCCCGGTGCTCGATCGGGCCGTCGAGCTCTCCGGTCGCCGCTACGGGGCGGTGCACGAAGACGACGTCCGCTTCCGCGTCGTCGCCGACCACGTCCGCTCCTCACTGATGCTGCTGTCCGACGGAGTCCGGCCCTCCAACGAGGGTCGCGGATACATCCTGCGCCGCCTGATGCGACGCACTGTGCGCTCGATGCGTCTGCTCGGCGTCGACGAGCCGGTGTTCCCCGAGCTCTTCGCCACCTCGCGTGACGCCATGAAGTCGGCGTACCCCGAGCTGGAGAAGGACTGGTCGACGCTGTCGGCCGCGGCCTTCGCCGAGGAGGAGACCTTCCGGCGCACGCTCGCTTCCGGGTCCACGATCCTCGACCTCGCGCTCGACGAGACGAAGAAGGGCGGAGCGACGACGCTCAGCGGCCCCGAGGCGTTCCTCCTGCATGACACCTACGGCTTTCCGATCGACCTCACCCTCGAGGTCGCGGAAGAGGCCGGCCTCGACGTCGACCGCGCGGCTTTCGACACCCTGATGCAGGAGCAGCGCTCCCGGGCCAAGGCCGATGCACGCAACCGCAAGCGTCAGCTCGCCGATGTCTCGGTCTACCGCGACCTGCGCGCGCTGGGCGAGACCGGCTTCGACGGGTACTCCGAGCTCGAGGTCGACTCGCGCATCCTCGGGATCCTCGTCGACGGTCAGCCGGCGCGCAGCGCTGCCGAGGGGCAGATCGCCGAGGTCGTGCTCGCCGAGACGACGCTCTACGCGGAGTCGGGTGGACAGGTCGCCGACAAGGGCGTGATCGTGGGCCCCGGGTTCGAACTCGAAGTGCTCGATGTTCAGCGCCCGGTTCCGGGGCTCATCAGCCACACAGTCGAGGTCACGCGTGGCGTCGTCGCGGTCGATGATGCCGCCACGACGGTGGTCGACGCGGCCAACCGCCGCGCCGCCCGGCAGGCGCACTCCGCGACGCATCTCGTTCATGCCGCGCTGCGCGACACGCTCGGCCCGACCGCCACGCAGGCGGGCTCGCTCAACCGCGCCGGTTACATGCGCTTCGACTTCTCGTGGTCGCAGGCGCTGTCGGCCGACACGCGCACCGAGATCGAGGAGATCACCAATCGCGCGGTCAACGACGCCCTCGAGGTCTCGACCCGCATCCTGACCCTCGACGAGGCGAAGGAGGCGGGCGCCATGGCGCTGTTCGGCGAGAAGTACGGCGACGTCGTGCGCATGGTCGACATCGGTGGTCCCTGGTCGCGTGAGCTCTGCGCGGGAACCCATGTGAGCTCGAGCGCCGAGATCGGTCTCGTCAGCGTCGTCGGCGAGTCTTCGGTCGGCGCGTCGAACCGTCGCATCGAGGCTCTGGTCGGACAGGACGCATTCCGCGAGCTGGCCGCCGAGCGCGCTCTCGTCTCGCAGCTGACCACCTCGCTCAAGACCCCGCGCGATCAGCTCGCCGAGCGCATCGCGGACCTCTCCGCGAGCCTGAAGGCGGCGGAGAAGCGCATCGCGCAGTTCGAGTCCAAGGAGCGCGCAGGTCAGGTCCCGGCCATCGCGGAGTCCGCGGGGCGTATCGGAGCCTTCCGGGTCGCCGCACGGTCTCTCGGTGAGGTCGCCTCGGCCGACGACGTGCGTGAGCTGGTGCTCGGGGTGCGCGACCGCCTCGGGTCGGACGCTGCGGTCGTCGCTCTCGGCGCCGTGGTGAACGGTCGCCCGGTGGTCGTCGTCGCGACGAACGATGCCGCCCGCGCGGCAGGCGCGAAGGCCGGTGCGCTGGCGAAGCGCGCCGCTTCCGTGCTCGGCGGCGGAGGCGGCGGTCGTGACGACGTCGCCCAGGGCGGCGGCACGGATGCCGCGGCTCTTCCGGCTGCTCTCGAGGCCGTGTCGCAGGAGCTGCAGTCAGCGTGAGCGGATTCCGTCGCGGTGTGCGGCTCGGTATCGACGTCGGACGTGCACGTGTCGGGGTCGCTCGCTGCGACCCCGACGGCATGCTCGCCGTCCCCGTGGAGACGGTCCAGCGCAACGACTCGGCGATCGACCGGATCGCGGAGATCGCACAGGACTTCGACCTGCTCGAGTTCGTGGTCGGCCTTCCGGTGAACCTGCAGGGTGCCGACACCGCATCCACGACCGATGCGCGCGAGTTCGCGGCGGCGCTGCAGTCGCGGACGGGCACGCCCGTCCGTCTCGTGGACGAGCGTCTGAGCACGGTCACCGCACACGCCGCATTGCGCTCTTCGGGCAGATCTCAGAAGAAGTCTCGTAGCATTGTGGATCAGATCGCCGCGGTGGTTCTGCTGCAGCAGGCGATCGACACGGAGAAGAGCACCGGAAACCCGCCCGGTGACACGATTCCGCTCGACGAGGAGTCCCCACGCTAATGCCCGAACGTGAGAGTTCTTCACCTCAGCACGATCCGGACGCCCGCCTCGGCGACCTGTTCGAGAATCTTCCCGATCCGTCGCAGCAGAGCCCGACGGTCGACAACACGCCACCGGCTCCCGGGTCGCGCAGAGCCGCCCGCGAGGCGGCTGCGGCGCAGGCGCCCGGCGCTCAGGCACCCGTGCCTGAACCGCAGGAGCCGGGTTCGGACGACGACGCGTCGACCCGCGCTCTTCCCGTGACCGGTCCCGCCCAGTCGTCCGACATGCGCGCCGACGACTCCGCGACACGCGGCGGTGACCACGTCTCCGCAGCTCGCGACGGCGTCCCCACGTCCGACGCAGACCGCGACGGAGCATCCGCGCCCGTCGTCGCAGGTGCAGCCCTGCCCGCGACCGCCGCCGCGGGCGCTGCGGGTTCCGGTGGACGCCTCGAAGATCTCTTCCACGCGCACACCGATGAGGACTCCGGGAGTCGCCCTCCGAAGAAGAAGAAGCGCCGCACCGGCTGCCTCGTCGCGCTGATCATCGTGCTCGCCGTGATCGGAGGCATCGTCGGCACCGGAATCTGGGCCTGGAACACGTACGGCGACAAGATCAGCGATGCCCTCGGGTGGGGCGAACCGGCCGACTGGGAGCCCGGCATAGCGTCCGGCGAAGTGCTCGTCACCGTTCAGGAGGGCGACACCGGCTCACCCGTGTCGACTGCACTGTACGAAGCGGGTGTCACCCGTACCGACGAGGTCTTCTACGACTACCTCGTCAAGGAGAACATCGCCGTCACGTTCTACCCTGGCATCTACCGGCTTCAGGAGAAGATGACGGCCGAGGCCGCGCTCGAGGCGCTTCAGGACCCCGCGAACAAGCTCGAGAACTCGGCGAGCGTCGGAGAGGGCGCGACGATCGAGTCGTCGCTTCCCGGGATGGCGGAGTCACTCGGGATGCCGATCGAAGACCTCCAGGCAGCTGTGGACGCGGATCCTGCGACCTACGGCGTGACCGCGCAGAGTCTCGAGGGCTGGCTCTTCCCCGCCGTCTACACGTTCGATCCCGGCGTCACCGCGACGCAGGTGATCCAGCGCATGGTCGATCGCACCAAGGAGTCGCTGGATGCCGCCGGCGTTCCCGCCGAAGACGCTCAGCGTGTGCTGACGATCGCGTCGATCATCCAGCGTGAGGGACTCACGGCGGACTTCCCGAAGGTGTCGCGCGTGATCCAGAACCGCCTGGACATCGACATGAAGCTCCAGATGGACTCGACCGCGCAGTACGGCTACGGCTCGCTGCACGAGGGCGTCGTCTCGAGCTCGGCCGAGGCGCTCGAGGATCCCAACGACTGGAACACCTACGTGCACACGGGGTTGCCGATCACGCCGATCGCCAGCCCGAGCGATGCGGCCATCGACGCGGCCATGCACCCGGCTGACGGTCCGTGGCTGTACTTCGTCACGATCAACCTCGCCACGGGAGAGACTCAGTTCTCGGTGACCTACGAGGAGCACCTCCAGGGCGTCGAGAAGTGGGAGAAGTGGTGCCAGGAGAACCCCGATGGGGGATGCTCGGCCGGATGACGCCTCGGCATCTCGCGGTGTGGGGCGACCCGATCGCACACTCGAAGTCGCCGCGGCTGCATGCGGCCGCGTACGGCGTGCTCGGCCTCGACTGGGAGTACTCGAGTCGGCAGGTCGACGAGAGCGTTTTCGACGATGCCCTTGCGTCGCTCGATGACTCCTGGCTCGGTCTGTCGCTCACGATGCCACTGAAAGAGCGGGCCCATCGGGCCGCGGCGACACGCGACACGCATGCCGAGCTCACGGGGGCCGTGAACACGCTGCTCCTGACGGATCCCGTCCAGGGATTCAACACCGATGTCGGCGGGATCATCGATGCCCTCGGCGAGCAGAGCCTCGGGGACGTGGATCGGGTGCGTGTGCTCGGGGCCGGTGCGACCGCGGCATCCGCAGTCGTCGCGTGCGTCGAACTCGGTGCCCGGTCTATCGAGGTGCGCGCGCGTCGCCCCGAGCGTGCCGCGTCGCTCATCGCGCTCGGAGAGCGACTCGGAGTGGAGGTCACCTCTGACGCGTTCGACGGAGGCGCTGACCGGGTCGATCTCACCGTGGCGACTCTTCCGAGCGGGTCAGCCCTCGACGACGCGACGGTCGCGCGTCTCGGCGAGCGCGGGGGAGCGCTGTTCGACGTCGCCTACGCGCCGTGGCCCTCCGCACTCGCCACCGCCTGGACGGGCGGCCAGGCGATCTCCGGCGAAGGGATGCTGCTCTGGCAGGCCGTACGGCAGATCCGGATCTTCCGACACGGGGATCAGACCATCGCATTGCCCGGCGAAGATGGCGTGGTCGCCGCGATGAGAGCAGTTCTGTAACCGCCGACGACACGCGGCACGAGTCAGGTCGAAACGCGTGGGAGACTAGAGCAATGCTCCGCGTGCTCACGGCCGGCGAATCGCACGGCCCAGAACTCATTGCCGTCATGGAGGGTCTGCCCTCGGGCGTCCCCGTGTCCTCAGAGGCGATCCAGGCCGATCTCGCACGTCGCAAGCTCGGCTATGGCCGCGGCTCGCGCATGAAGTTCGAGCAGGACGAGCTCACCATCTCCGGCGGTGTCCGTCACGGCAAGACGCTCGGCAGCCCGATCGCCCTGCGCATCGGCAACACCGAGTGGCCGAAGTGGATCGAGGTCATGAACCCCGAACCCGTCGAGCTCACCGACAAGTCGAGGGGTCGCAGCGCGCCGCTCACCCGACCGCGCCCCGGCCATGCCGACCTCGTGGGCATGCAGAAGTACGACTTCGATGAGGCGCGCCCGATCCTCGAGCGTGCCAGCGCGCGCGAGACCGCCGCCCGTGTCGCACTCGGTGCGATCGCCCGGTCGTTCCTGGGAGAGCTCGGCATCCGTCTCGTGAGCCACACGCTGTCGATCGGTCCCGTGCAGGTGCCGGCAGGCTCCGCGCTTCCGACGCCCGATGACGTCGAGACGCTCGACGCCGACCCGCTGCGCTGCTTCGATCCGGCCACGTCCGCCCTCATGGTGGCCGAAGTCGACGACGCCAAGAAGGATGGAGATACCCTCGGCGGCATCGTCGAGGTCCTCGCCTACGGCCTGCCTCCCGGGCTGGGGTCGCACGTGCACTGGGACCGCCGCCTCGACGCGCGTCTCGCAAAGGCGCTGATGAGCATCCAGGCGATCAAGGGCGTCGAGGTCGGCGACGGCTTCGAGACGACCCGTCGCCGGGGTTCCGCCGCTCACGACGAGCTGTTCGCCACTGCCGACGGCATCTCGCGCGGCTCGGACCGTGCGGGAGGCACCGAGGGCGGGATGTCGACCGGCACCGTGCTGCGCGTTCGCGCCGGCATGAAGCCCATCGCGACCGTCCCCCACGCCCTCCGGACGATCGACATCGCCTCCGGCGAGGATGCCACTGCCCACCACCAGCGCTCGGACGTGTGCGCTGTGCCCGCTGCCGGTGTCGTGGCCGAGGCCATGGTCGCCGTCGAGCTGGCAAACGCCGTGCTCGAGAAGTTCGGTGGCGACAGCATCCGCGAGACGCGTCGAAACCTCGATGGGTACCTGGCCGGCATTCCGGCCGAGCTGCGGACGACCCCGGCGTCCGAGGCGGCGCTCATCGCGCATGACGAGCGAGGCTGAGCGCCTGACGCTGGTGCTCGTCGGTCCGATGGCGGCCGGCAAGACCAGCGTCGGTCGCCGCGTCGCCAAGAAGCTCGGTGTGCCGTTCATCGACACCGACAAGCGCGTCGTCGCCGCCCACGGCCCGATCCCCGGGATCTTCGCCGACCACGGCGAGGCGCACTTCCGCTCGCTCGAACGGGCAGAGGTCGCCAACGCACTGAGCGCGGGCGGGGTGATCTCGCTCGGAGGCGGCGCGGTGACGGATCCCGGAACGCGGGCGCTGCTGCGCGAGCATCCCGTCGTCTTCCTGACAGTGTCGCCGGAGGCGGTCGTGCACCGCATCAATGCGGGTGGCCGACCGCTGCTCGCGGGTGACGATCCGGTCGGGCGCTGGACGCAGATCTTCGAAGAACGTCGAGGCTGGTACGACGAGGTGGCATCCGTGACGTTCGACACGTCTCGCCGCCCCATGCAGCGCATCGCCGACGACATCGTGGCATGGAGGAGAGAACGAGCATGAGCACCACCACCATCAATGTGACGGGGGAGACCCCCTACGACATCAGCATCGGACGCGGGATCCTCGATCAGGTCTCTGCCGCCCTGGATCCGGGCGTGCGGAAGATCCTCGTCGTGCACCCGCCCACGCTCGCGGCCCGTGCCGCGGAGCTGCGCGATCGACTGCTCGCGGACGTCGAGAACGGACCGCGCGAGGTGCTTCTGGCCGAGGTGCCGGATGCCGAGCAGGGCAAGCGCATCGAGGTGGCGGCGTTCTGCTGGCAGGTCATGGGCCAGGCCGACTTCACACGCACGGATGCGGTCGTCGGATACGGCGGCGGCGCGGTCACCGACCTCGCCGGGTTCGTCGCGGCGACCTGGTTGCGCGGCGTGCAGGTCGTGCAGGTGCCGACGACCGTGCTCGGACTGGTCGACGCGTCGGTCGGCGGGAAGACGGGGATCAACACCGCAGAGGGCAAGAACCTCGTCGGTGCGTTCTGGGCTCCGCGCGCGGTGATCGGAGACCTCGACGAACTCTCGAGCCTGAGCCCGAACGAGGCGACGGCCGGATTCGCCGAGGTCGCGAAGGCCGGTTTCATCTGGGCGCCCGAGATCCTCGACATCATCGAAGCCGACCCCGCTCGGGCCGTCGACACCACGACCCCGGAGTTCCGGCGCGCGGTCGAACTCGCGATCGACATGAAGGCGAAGGTCGTCTCCGACGACTTCCGCGAGGCGGGGCAGCGCGAGATCCTCAACTACGGTCACACCCTCGGTCATGCGATCGAGCACGCGGAGCGCTACCGCTGGCGACACGGCGCGGCTGTCTCTATCGGGATGCTGTACGCGGCGGAGCTGTCGCGACTGGCCGGACGCCTCTCGGACGAGGCCGCAGAGCGCCACCGCACGATCCTCGAGTCGCTGGGTCTTCCGACCGGATACCGCGCCGGTGCGTGGCCGCAGCTGCTGGCCACGATGCAGCGCGACAAGAAGAGCCGCGGCGGCATGCTGCGATTCATCCTGCTCGACGACATCGCGAAGCCCACGGTCCTGCAGGCCCCCGACGAATCTCTGCTCTTCGCTGCATACCAGGAGATCGGCGAATGACGCGCCGCATACTCCTCGTCAACGGTCCGAACCTCAACCTGCTCGGCAGCCGTGAACCCGAGGTCTACGGCACGGCGACGCTCGCTGATGTGGAGCACCTGACCGCCGAGGCCGCCGCTGCCGCGGGCTTCGAGGTGCGCGTCGTCCAGAGCAACCATGAGGGTGTGCTGATCGACGCGATCCACGCCGCCCGGGAGGACTGCGCGGCGATCATCATCAATCCCGGGGGCCTCACCCACACCTCCGTGTCGCTGCGCGACGCACTCACCGGCGTTGCGCTGCCATTCGCCGAGGTTCACATCTCCGACGTGTACGCCCGCGAGGAGTTCCGGCACCATTCCTACCTCCACGACGTCGCCGCCGTCCGTGTGATCGGCGAGGGCGTCGACGGGTATGCGAGCGCCGTGCGGCAGCTCGCAGCGCTCATCCCGTAGAATCGACTGTCGGCCCACCCAGTCCACCGGGACGAGAACGGCCCCCAGACTCTAGAAACGGAAAGTCCAGCGCATGGCATCTACCGCAGACATCAAGAACGGCGTCGTCCTCAGCATCGAGCGGCAGCTCTGGAGCGTCGTCGAATTCCAGCACGTCAAGCCCGGCAAGGGCGGCGCATTCGTCCGTACCAAGCTCAAGAACGTGATGAGCGGCAAGGTCGTCGACAAGACGTTCAACGCCGGTGCGAAGATCGAGATCGAGAACGTCGATCGTCGTGATTACACCTACCTGTACACCGATGGTGACGGCTACGTGTTCATGGACCAGACCGACTTCGACCAGATCACCGTGAGTGCGGCGACCGTCGGTGACGCGAAGAACTTCCTGCTCGAGAACCAGCAGGTCACGATCGCGCTCAACAACGGCAACCCGCTCTACATCGACCTTCCGGCGTCCGTGATCCTCGAGATCACATACACCGAGCCGGGTCTGCAGGGCGATCGCTCGTCGGCGGGAACGAAGCCGGCGACCCTCGAGACCGGGTACGAGATCCAGGTTCCGCTGTTCGTCGAGACCAACACCAAGGTCAAGGTCGACACGCGCACGGGCGACTACCTCGGTCGCGAGAAGTAAGGCGTGAGCGCCCGAACGAAGGCGCGCAAGCGCGCACTCGACATTCTGTTCTCAGCCGACGTCCGTGGCGACGAGGTCGCGGTGACGCTGGCCGCCGAAGCCCAGCGCGCCGCGAGCGAGCCTGCGCGTGAGGCCTCCTGGCTGTACGCCCGCGAGGTCGTCGACGGCATCATCGATCACCGCGACGAGATCGATGAGCAGATCACCACGCACAGCCGCGACTGGAAGATCGAGCGCATGCCTGCCGTCGATCGCGCTCTGCTGCGCATCGGCGTCTGGGAGATCCTCTTCAACGACGTGGTGCCCACCGCGGTCGCCATCGATGAGGCGGTCGAACTCGCCAAGGAGTTCTCGACCGACGATTCGGGTGCGTTCGTGCACGGCGTGCTCGCACGCGTCTCTCGCGCAGCCTGAGCGAGGCATCAGGCGGCGGCGACCTCGATGTCCGGGGCCGCGGGAAGGATGGGGCCATGCCCGCGCCGCACGTCGACCTCCGCGACCTCATGCAGATCACGGATGTGGGCGGATATCAGCGCGGTCTGGCCTACTTCCGCGAGGGCAATGTGCTCGACGTGGTCTGGCATGAGGATCTCCTCGAGCTCGAGGGCCACGTCAGCGGCAGCGGCGACGCCCAGTACCAGACCGAGATCGTCTTCTTGTCGTCGAACGGCACGCGGCGGGTCCGCACGACGCGCTGCTCGTGCCCGGTGCGCAGCGGATGCAAGCACGTCGTCGCGACGCTGCTCGCATCGAACGTCCACGAGTACACCGAGCAGGCCGCAGCGCTGAAGAGGCCCGCCGAGCCGGTCGACACGCCCGCGCCGGCTCCGGCCACGGCGACGCCTTCGTGGCGCAGCCTGCTCGACCCGGCCGTCTCCCGGCATCCGCAGCCGCTGGCGCTCGGAGTCGAGCTGCGTCATCGGGAGTCCAGATCCGAGAACCACTGGGGTCCGCGCCCGGTGCGCGCGGCGACCGCGCGGGATCTCGCCCGGCCGACCGGGGAGCTGCTGCTCGCCATCCGGCCGCTGATGCGCAGCGCGCAGACGGGATCCTGGATCCAGGGCGGAGCGGGGTGGGATGCCGTGCGTCGGGATGCCGCTCAGTTCGGACGCGTGCAGAATCGCTGGTTCGGCGACCTGCTGAGCATCTCCCGCGATTCGCTGCTCTCCGGCAACGCCGGCGACTGGCTCGTGCTCGATCAGGTCGAGTCGCCGCTGCTGTGGGGCCAGCTCCGCTCGGGTGCGGAGCTCGGCATACCGCTGGTCGCGAGCCAGAAGAACGCATCCGTGCGCCTCGCCACGTCGGCCGAGGTGTCGGCGCGCATCACGCGGGTCGACGACGGTTCGCTGTCCGTAGCCGCCGAGGCGCAGATCGACGGCGCCCCTGTCGCCGCATCCGCGGTTCATCCGATCGGCCGCACCGGCGTGTACTCGGCGGGGCTGATCGGCGCGCGCATCGAGATCGTGCTCGCGGAGGCGCCGCTGAGCGAGCAGATCCGCGCGCTGCTCGCCGCCCCAGAGGAGATCGTCGTCCCGGCGTCGGACGAGCAGGCGTTCATCTCCGACGCCTACCCGCTGCTCGCGAGGCGCGGTGTGGTGCGCACGGTCGGCGCCGTCTCGCTGCCGGAGGTGCCCGATCCGAAGCCCGTCGTGACGATCACCTATGAACGCGGTGACGTCGTCAGCTACTCGTTCGAATGGTCCTACGGCCGGTTCGGACGGGTGCCGTTCGCCTGGACCGACGCCGCCGTGCGCGACGCCGTAGCCGAGACCACGGTGCGGGCCCGGATCGAGGAGGCGTGGCAGGAGTTCAGGGCGACGAACTTCCGGCCGGCGGGCTCGTTCCACGACATCGACGCCGCGGCGTTCGTCGCCGAAGGCGTCCCCGTCCTCGAGGCGGCGGGTGTGACCGTCGAATCGGTCGGCGCCCCCAAGGAGTACCGCGAGCTGACCGGTGCCCCCGAGGTGAAGGTCACGACAGTCGAGACGACCGACTCGGACTGGTTCGATCTCGGCATCCTCGTGACGATCGACGGCAGACGGATCCCGTTCGGTCCGCTGTTCACTGCGCTGAGCAAGGGCCGCAAGAAGCTGCTGCTCGCCGACGGCGGGTACTTCTCGCTCAACCACCCGGCACTGGATCGCCTCCGCGACCTGATCGAAGAGGCCGGTGAGCTGCAGGAATGGGAGACCGGGCCCCGGATCAGCCGGTATCAGACCGACCTCTGGGAGGAATTCGAAGACCTCGCAGACGAGGCGGAGCCAGCGGTCAACTGGCGCGCCACGGCCGAAGGACTCCGTCAGGCGACCGGCGTGCCCGAGACCCCGGTGCCCGCGGGCGTGCAGGCCGAGCTGCGGCCCTATCAGAAGACCGGGTTCGACTGGCTCGCCTTCCTCTGGCGGCACCGGATGGGGGGCATCCTCGCCGACGACATGGGCCTCGGCAAGACGCTGCAGCTGCTGACCTTCATCCAGCACGCGAAAGACCAAGGCGAGACGCGTCCGTTCCTGGTGCTCGCTCCCACTTCGGTGCTGAGCACGTGGCGGTCGGAGGCAGCACGGTTCACCCCGGGACTGCGGGTGTCGATCGTCGACAGCACCAGCGGCAGGCGCGCAGACGCTCTCCGCCGCGCCGCGGAGTCGGCCGACCTCGTCGTGAGCTCCTACACCGTCGCCAGGCTCGACGAGGAGGAGTTCCGCACCGTCGAGTGGGCAGCGCTGATCCTCGACGAGGCCCAGTTCGTCAAGAACCCGAAGACGCGTCTGCACCGCGCCATCGCGACGTTCCGATCCGACGTGACGTACGCGGTGACCGGCACCCCCATGGAGAACAGCCTGTCGGAGCTCTGGTCGCTGCTGTCTCTCGCGGCTCCCGGACTGTTCCCGTCCGCACGGAAGTTCCGCGACAGGTATATCCAGCCGATCGAGAAGGGCAAGGTCCCCGAGAACGAGGAGGGCGGTGAGTACCGCGCCCGGCGCCTCGCACAGCTCCGTCGTCGTGTCCGGCCTCTCATGCTGCGGCGCACCAAGGAGCTCGTCGCCTCGGATCTGCCGGCGAAGCAGGAACAGCTGCTCGAAGTGGAGCTGAGCCCCGAGCATCGCGCGCTCTACGACGTGGTGCTGCAACGGGAGCGTCAGAAGGTGCTGGGCCTGCTCGACGACCTCGACCGCAACAGGTTCATCGTCTTCCGTTCGCTGACTCTGCTGCGGATGCTGAGCCTCGCTCCCGGTCTGGTAGACGAGGCGGACGCGGAGATCGGCTCGAGCAAGCTCGACACGCTGCTCGAGAGGGTGATCGAGCTGCAGGCGGAGGGTCACCGGGCACTCGTCTTCAGCCAGTTCACCTCATTCCTCGATCTCGCGGCCGCGCGCCTCGAGGCTGCGGGCATTCCGTACGCGCACCTCGACGGGTCGACGCGGCATAGGGAGCAGGTCATCGACGCGTTCAAGGCCGGGGAGCAGCCGGTCTTCCTGATCAGCCTGAAGGCCGGAGGCTTCGGTCTGACGCTCACGGAGGCCGACTACGTCTTCCTGCTGGATCCGTGGTGGAACCCGGCCGCTGAAGAGCAGGCGATCGACCGCACGCACCGGATCGGTCAGACCAGTCAGGTGTTCGTCTACCGGATGATCTCGACCGGCACGATCGAGGAGAAGGTCCTGCAGCTGCAGCAGCGCAAGGCACGCCTCTTCACCGCCGTCATGGACGATGACGAGCTGTTCGCGCAGTCGATCACGGCGGACGACATCAAGGGCCTCTTCGAGGATCGGTGATTTGTTCCGGCCCGGTCACCGCGTCCGCTCAGGGGCCCATCGGTAGAATCGAACGGTTCACTTCAGGAGGAATGCATGCGGATCACGGGACTCGGCCACGCCGGGATGTTCATCGAGACGGTCGGCGGGAACATCATCTGCGACCCCGTTCTCGGGCCCTCCTTCTTCGGCTCGTGGTTCCCGTTCCCCGACAACCGGGGCCTCGATTGGGAGCGATTCGGCCGTGAGGCGGACTTCCTCTACATCTCTCACCGCCACCGCGACCACTTCGACCCGAGACTGCTCGAGCGGTACATCCGCAAGGACATCGAGGTGCTCCTGCCCGAGTACCCGATCGATGACCTCGAACAGGACATCAGGGCGCTCGGCTACACGAACATCACCTACGCGCCCGCCGGGGAGATCATCGAACGCGGCGACCTGAAGATCATGATCACGCCGCTGCGTGCCCCGAGCGACGGTCCGATCGGCGACTCGTCGCTGAGCGTCGACGACGGCACCGCGTCGATCCTCAACCAGAACGACTCGCATCCGCTCGATCTCGACACACTCCTGCACTTCGGCAAGCCCGACGCGTACTTCACGCAGGTGTCGGGAGCCATCTGGTGGCCCATGGTCTACGACCTGCCGATGGACGCGAAGCAGAACTTCGCGAAGCTCAAGCGCGATGCCCAGAACAAGCGAGCGATGTACTACATCGACAAGGTGGACGCCCCGCACGTGTTCCCGATGGCAGGGCCGCCCATGTTCCTGCGCGACGAACTCTTCGACTTCAACGGGATCGGCCGCAACGGCGAGTCGATCTTCACGGATCAGAAGCAGTTCCTCGCGCACATGAAAGAGCTGTCGCCGCAGTACGACGGTCACCTGTTCGTCCCCGGCACGGTCGTCACGGTCGACGGGGGAGACGTGGCCACGGAGCAGTCGCTGTACACCGAGGCTGAGCTGGCCCACATCTTCGACGAGAAGTGGGACTACCTCGAGGAGCAGCGGGCGTCGCGGCAGCAGGAGATCACGGACGAGGAGGCATCGCGCGCCGAGATCCTTCCCGCCGCCGAGATCCTCGAAGCCCTCAAGGGCTGGTGGGAGCCGCTGCTGAAGAAGTCGCGCACCATCCGTCTCGGCGTCGGCGGATGCGTCCGGTTCAAGATCGGCGACCTCGACATGGTGGTCGACTTCCCCCGCGCCAAGGTGCGCGAGTATGCCGGCGAGGAGTGCATCTACTGGTACACGATCCCCGCCGATCTCGTCTCGACGAACATCCGCGACCGTGAGATCGACTGGTCGAACTCGATCTTCCTGTCGATGCAGTTCCAGGTCGGACGCAGCGGCAAGTTCAACGAGTTCCTCACGACGTTCCTCAAGTGCCTCTCGGTCGACCGCATCGAGTACGTCGAGAACTGGTATCAGGAGCAGACCGACCAGACCGAGGACGCCGAAGTCGGAGACTGGGTCGTGCAGCGTCGCTGCCCGCATCTGCGTGCCGACCTCACGAAGACCGGAAAGGTCGACGAGGACGGCATCCTGACGTGCAGCATGCACGACTGGAAGTGGGACCTGAAGACCGGTCGCTGTCTCTCGACCAGCGGTCACCCGATCCGCTCGACCAAGATCGACGAGGTCACCGACGCCGTGCTCAGCGAGGCCGGCTGACGTGCCGCGTTCCCCGCACCCGCAGGGTTCCGGTCGTGACGCACGAACATCGCGCCTCGAGTACAAGGGACCATGGCGGGGTGCTCGGTGGATCGTGCGCTCGGATTCTGAGCGCCTCGTGCGCATCGCCGCCGAGTTTCTCACCGAGGAGGGATTCGAGGCGCGATCCGACGGATTCGCCGACAGTCTGCGCGAGCGCGGCTCGGAGTGGACGGCGACAGCCCTCGAGATCGGCGATGAGAAGCGTTCCCATCGCAGCTGGTGGCGCGGCCTTCTGACCGACGAGCTGCCGTTCCCGATGCCGCATGCACTCCAGCATGTGCTTCCGCCGACCCTGGTCGTCGCCGCCGCGCGTCCCGTGGCGGCGGGAGTCGCAGAGCTCGTCGTCTTCCCCCACACGTCCGCACGCGGCGACGCCACCCATGCGCGAGCTGCGGCGCCGCGGGTCGCCGCCGCGCTCGAGCAGATCACCGCGGCGGCGGGAGCTGAGGGCGCCATGCTCTCGCACGAGTCGCTGCGCGGCATCGCGGACGACGGCTCGCCCGCCTCCCAGGCGGTCGTCCGCGACGTTCTCGGCTGGCGCTGACCGCGCGCTAGACTGGACGCATCAAGCAACCTTTAACACCGTCCTGTGAGGCGGAGAAGGGAGCGGCTGATGAGTGCACGCACCGTTCTGCACGAAGCCGATATCTCGCGGGCACTGACCCGCATCGCACACGAGATCCTCGAATCCAACCGAGGGGCTGAGAACCTCGTCCTGCTGGGAATTCCGACCCGCGGCGTCACTCTCGCCCGTCGCCTCGCCGCTGTCATCGGCGAGATCGCACAGACCTCTGTGCCGGTGGGAGCGCTCGATGTCACGATGTTCCGTGACGATCTCGCCAAGCACCCGACGAGGTCGCCGCGTCCGACGGACATCCCCGTCGGCGGGATCGATGGACGCACCGTGGTCCTCGTCGACGACGTGCTCTTCTCGGGTCGCAGCATCCGCGCAGCCCTCGACGCGCTGCAGTCGATCGGCCGCCCGGCAGTCGTGCGACTGGCGATCCTCGTCGACCGCGGCCACCGCGAACTGCCGATCCGCCCTGACTTCGTCGGCAAGAACATCCCCTCGTCCCGGCAGGAGCGCGTGAACGTGCGCCTCACCGAAGACGACGGCGCCGAAGAGGTGACGATCGAAGCATGAGACATCTCCTCGACACCCGCACCCTCGACCGCGAGACCGCTCTGCGCATCCTCGACGTCGCCGAGGACATGTCCGACACGCAGTCGCGCGAGGTCAAGAAGCTCCCGACTCTCCGCGGCAAGACCGTCGTGAACCTCTTCTTCGAGGACTCGACGCGCACCCGCATCTCGTTCGAGGCGGCGGCGAAGCGCCTCTCGGCCGATGTGATCAACTTCGCAGCCAAGGGCTCCAGCGTCTCCAAGGGCGAGAGCCTCAAAGACACCGCGCAGACGCTGCAGGCGATGGGCGCGGATGCCGTCGTCATCCGTCATCCCGCCTCCGGCGCCCCGCAGACGCTCGCCACGAGCGGCTGGATCTCCGCCGGCGTCGTCAACGCCGGCGACGGCACGCACGAGCATCCGACGCAGGCGCTGCTCGACGCGTTCACGATCCGCAAACGACGCTTCGGCGCGGACAGCCGCGGTCGCGACCTCTCCGGCGTGACCGTCGTCATCGTCGGCGACGTGCTGCACTCGCGGGTCGCGCGCTCCAACGTCTGGCTGCTCGCGACGCTCGGTGCCGAGGTCACGCTGGTGTCCCCGCCGACTCTCGTGCCGCAGAACGTCTCGCTCTGGCCCGCGAAGGTCGTGTACGACCTCGACCAGGCACTGGCGGAGGGCCCGGATGCCGTGATGATGCTGCGCATCCAGCTCGAGCGGATGAACGCCGCGTATTTCCCCACTGAGCGGGAGTATTCCAGAAGATGGGGTCTTGACGCACTGCGAGTCGCCAGCCTTCCGGACGGTAGCATTGTGATGCACCCCGGACCCATGAACCGTGGGTTGGAGATCTCTTCCGAAGCCGCCGATTCCCCGCGCTCCACCGTGCTGGAACAGGTGACGAACGGGGTGTCCATCCGGATGGCAGTGCTGTACCTGCTTCTTGCAGGAGAACGAGACGACGAACGAGGGGGAGACCAGTGAGCGAGACCCTCGTCATCACCGGCGCACAGCTTCTCGGTGCGAAGAGCGCCGACATCATCGTCGAGAACGGGGTGATCTCCGAGATCGGCGCAGGACTCACCCGCTCGGGTGCGCGCGTCATCGACGCGGCGGGTCTGGTCGCCCTCCCGGGGCTGGTCGATCTGCACACGCATCTGCGCGAGCCGGGATATGAGGCGTCCGAGACGATCCTCACCGGTACCCGCGCGGCGGCGGCCGGTGGCTTCACCGCCGTCTTCGCGATGCCGAACACGTCGCCGGTCGCAGACACGGCCGGTGTCGTCGAGCAGGAGCTCGCGCTCGGGGAGGCCGCAG
Source organism: Microbacterium sp. Leaf320 (assembly GCF_001423485.1). Classification (GTDB taxonomy): domain Bacteria; phylum Actinomycetota; class Actinomycetes; order Actinomycetales; family Microbacteriaceae; genus Microbacterium. Next base: position 955,123 of record NZ_LMOD01000001.1, on the reverse strand, counting down.
GCTACGCCACGGTCCAGCCGATCGGCGCGGTCACTGTCGGGCAGAAGGGCGAGCGGCTCGCCGAGCTGGGCGCGATGGCGACGTCGCGCGCTCAGGTGCGCGTCTTCAGCGATGACGGCTTCTGCGTCTTCGATCCGCTGATAATGCGCCGCGCGCTCGAGTACGTGAAGTCCTTCGACGGCGTCATCGCTCAGCACGCGCAGGATCCTCGCCTGACCGAGGGCGCCCAGATGAACGAGGGCACCGTCTCGGCGGAGCTCGGACTGGCCGGATGGCCCGCCGTCGCCGAGGAGTCGATCATCGCCCGCGATGTGCTCCTCGCCGAGCACGTGGGCTCGCGCCTGCACGTCTGCCACCTCTCGACCGCGGGTTCGGTGGACATCATCCGCTGGGCCAAGAAGCGCGGCATCAACGTGACCGCAGAGGTCACCCCTCACCACCTGCTGCTGACCGATGAGCTCGTGCGCGGCTACGACGCCCGGTTCAAGGTCAACCCGCCCCTGCGCCGCGAAGAGGACGTCCTCGCGGTGCGCGAGGGCCTCGCGGACGGCACGATCGACATCGTCGCGACCGACCACGCACCGCACCCGAGCGAGCACAAGGCATGCGAGTGGCAGGCCGCCGCGAACGGCATGGTGGGCCTCGAGAGCGCCCTGCGCGTCGTCCACCAGTCGATGGTCCAGACCGGCCTCATCGGCTGGGAGGATGTGGCACGGGTGATGAGTGCGGCACCCGCGCGGATCGGTCGCCTCCCGGGGCACGGCACGCCTCTCGAGGTCGGCGCACCCGCGCAGATCGCGCTCTACGACGCGTCGGTCGCCGGGGTGTTCACGGAGTCCGACCTCCATGGCCGCAGCGTGAACTCGCCCTACCTCGGGCGTGACCTGCCCGGACGGGTCGAGTACACCGTGCACCGCGGGATCCTGACGGTCGCCGGCGGCGCCGTGGTCGAGGAGCTGGACGCATGAGCACCAGGGACATCGCCATCGCGATCACGATCGCCGTGGCCGCGCTCGTCCTGCTCGCGATGTTCACCGCATGGCGACGACGACTCCGACGCGACTCCGGCCTCACCGCGCCGCTCGGGGTTCCCGAGCACGCCGAGGTCCTCGACCGCCACGAGGTGCTGTACGTGTCGACCACGAAGCACGAGCAGCCGCTCGAGCGACTGACGCTCTCTCCTCTCGCGTACCGTGCCCGAGGAGAGGTCGCGGTCACCGATCGCGGTCTCGCGCTGTGTCTCGACGGCGCGCCGACGGTCTTCCTGGCTTCGTCCCGTCTCGAGAGCGTCGACCGTGCGACGGTCACGATCGATCGGGTGGTCGAGCCCGGCGGCCTCGTCCGCGTGGCCTGGAGCACCGACGACGACACGATCGTCGACTCCTATCTCCGTCTGACCGACGGAGACCCCCAGAACTTCATCTCAGAACTGCAGCGACTCGTCCCCGCCTCCGGCGCCTCGGACGACATCGCCGCCCCCGACACAGGAGCAACGTCATGACAGCCCTCCCCGAACCCGCCGTCCTCGTCCTCGAAGACGGGACCCGCCACACCGGCCGTGCATACGGCGCGCTGGGCACCACGATCGGCGAGGTCGTCTTCGCAACCGGCATGTCCGGCTATCAGGAGACGCTCACCGACCCGTCCTACGCCGGACAGATCGTGCTGCAGACCGCACCGCACATCGGCAACACCGGCATGAACGACGAGGACCCCGAGTCCCGACGCATCTGGGTGGCCGGCTACATCGTGCGCGACCCCTCGCGCGTCGTGTCGAACTGGCGCGCGAACGCCTCGCTCGACGAGGTGCTCGTGCAGGACGGCATCGTCGGCATCAGCGGCATCGACACCCGGTCGATCACTCGCCACATCCGGTCGGCCGGCTCCATGCGCGGTGGCATCTTCTCGGGTGAGGCCGCACGGCTCGACGCCGAGGAACAGCTGCGCATCGTGCGTGAAGCGCCGCAGATGGCGGGTCAGAACCTCTCGGCGCAGGTGTCCGTCGATGTCGCCACGGTGACGACGGCCATGGGGGAGAGGGTCGGCAATCTCGCGGTCCTCGATCTCGGCGTCAAGCAGGCCACGATCGACAACCTCGCAGCCCGTGGCTTCGAGGTGCACGTGCTGCCGCAGAACGTCACGATCGACGACATCCGCGCGATCGATCCGGTCGCGGTCTTCTACTCGAACGGCCCCGGCGACCCCGCAGCGTCCGGCGACCACGTCGAGCTGCTCCGCGCGGTCCTCGACGACGGCCTCCCGTTCTTCGGCATCTGCTTCGGCAACCAGCTGCTCGGTCGCGCGCTGGGCCTCGGCACCTACAAGCTGCCGTTCGGTCACCGCGGCATCAACCAGCCCGTGCTCGACAAGTCGACCGGTCGGGTCGAGATCACCGCGCACAACCACGGCTTCGCGGTGGACGCCCCCCTCGAGGGCTCCTTCGACAGCCCGAACGGCTACGGCAAGGTCGAGGTCAGCCACGTCGGGCTGAACGACAACGTGGTGGAGGGCCTCCGTGCCCTCGACATCCCCGCGTTCTCGGTGCAGTACCACCCGGAGGCGGCCGCAGGCCCCCACGACGCCAACTACCTCTTCGACCGGTTCCGCGACATGGTCATCGCCAGCAAGAAGGACGCCAAGTAATGCCCAAGCGCGACGACATCAACTCCGTTCTCGTCATCGGCTCCGGCCCGATCGTCATCGGTCAGGCCTGCGAGTTCGACTACTCCGGCACCCAGGCGTGCCGCGTCCTCCGCGAGGAGGGCGTGCGGGTCATCCTGGTCAACTCCAACCCGGCGACGATCATGACCGACCCCGACTTCGCCGATGCGACGTACATCGAGCCGATCACCTGGCAGGTCATCGAGACCATCATCGCCAAGGAGCGTCCGGACGCGATTCTCCCGACCCTCGGCGGTCAGACCGCGCTGAACGCCGCGATCGAGCTGCACAACCACGGCATCCTCGAGAAGTACGACGTCGAGCTGATCGGTGCGAGCTTCGAGGCGATCAACAAGGGCGAGGACCGTCAAATCTTCAAGCAGCTGGTGCTGGATGCCGGCGCAGACGTGGCGCGCAGCATCATCGCGCACACGATGGAGGACCTGCTCGAGGGCGCCGCTGAGCTCGGCTACCCGCTCGTCGTCCGTCCCTCGTTCACCATGGGCGGCCTCGGCTCCGGCTTCGCATACGACGAGGAGGACCTGCGCCGCATCGGTGGCGCAGGTCTCCGCGACTCGCCGACCACCGAGGTGCTCCTGGAGGAGTCCATCCTCGGCTGGAAGGAATACGAGCTCGAGCTCATGCGCGACACCGCCGACAACACGGTGGTCGTCTGCTCGATCGAGAACGTCGACCCGGTCGGCGTGCACACGGGAGACTCGATCACGGTCGCCCCGGCGCTGACCCTGACCGACCGCGAGTACCAGAAGCTCCGTGACATCGGCATCGACATCATCCGCGCCGTCGGCGTCGACACCGGTGGTTGCAACATCCAGTTCGCCGTCGACCCCAGCAACGGCCGCATCATCGTGATCGAGATGAACCCGCGCGTCTCGCGTTCGAGCGCTCTGGCCTCGAAGGCGACCGGTTTCCCGATCGCCAAGCTCGCCGCCAAGCTCGCGCTCGGCTACCGTCTCGACGAGATCCCGAACGACATCACGGGTGTCACCCCGGCGAGCTTCGAGCCCACGCTCGACTACGTCGTCGTCAAGGTGCCGCGGTTCGCTTTCGAGAAGTTCCCGGCCGCCGACGCCACGCTGACCACGACCATGAAGTCCGTCGGCGAGGCCATGGCGATCGGACGCAACTACGCGACCGCGCTGCAGAAGGCGCTCCGCTCGCTCGAGAAGCGCGGCTCCAGCTTCCATTGGGGCGCCGAGGAGCGCTCGGTCGAAGAGCTGCTCGAGACCTCGAAGGTGCCCACCGACGGACGCATCGTCACGCTGCAGCAGGCGCTGCGCAAGGGCGCGAGCGTCGAGCAGGCATTCGACGCAACGGCTATCGACCCGTGGTTCATCGACCAGATCGTGCTGATCAACGAGGTCGCCGAGATCGTGGCCGCAGCGCCGGAACTCGATGCCGCGACGCTCCGTTACGCGAAGGAGCACGGCTTCTCCGACGCGCAGATCGCCGAGCTGCGAGGCGAGAAGGAGGCCGAGATCCGCGGTGTGCGCCACGGGCTCGGCATCCGCCCGGTGTTCAAGACCGTCGACACCTGCGCCGGCGAGTTCCCGGCTCTCACGCCGTACCACTACTCGAGCTACGACTTCGAGACGGAGGTCACGCCGTCTGATCGCACCAAGGTCGTGATCATCGGATCGGGTCCGAACCGCATCGGCCAGGGCGTCGAGTTCGACTACTCGTGCGTCCACGCGTCGTTCGCCCTCTCGGATGCGGGCTTCGAGACCATCATGGTCAACTGCAACCCCGAGACGGTGTCCACCGACTACGACACGTCGGACCGTCTCTACTTCGAGCCGCTCACGCTGGAGGACGTGCTGGAGGTGCTCGACGCGGAAGCCGCTAGCGGCACCATCCTCGGAGTCGTCTGCCAGCTCGGCGGCCAGACGCCGCTGGGGCTCGCAAAGGGCATCGAGGCAGCCGGCTACCAGGTGCTCGGCACCAGCCCGGAGGCCATCGACATCGCCGAGGAGCGCGAGCTGTTCTCGCAGCTGCTCGACACGGCAGGCCTCATCGCCCCGCGCCACGGCACCGCTGTGGACGCGGATGGCGCGGTGGCCGTCGCCGAGGAGATCGGATACCCGGTGCTCGTGCGTCCGAGCTTCGTGCTCGGCGGACGCGGCATGGAGATCGTCTACAGCTCCGAGTCGCTGCGCGAGTACTTCGTGCGCACGGCGGGCGAGGTCATCATCGAGGAGGGCAAGCCCCTGCTCGTCGATCGCTTCCTCGATGACGCGATCGAGCTCGATGTCGACGCCCTCTACGACGGCACCGAACTGTTCATCGGCGGCGTGATGGAGCACCTCGAAGAGGCCGGCATCCACTCGGGCGACTCGAGCTGCACCCTTCCGCCCGTCTCGCTCGGCCGCACCGACATCGACCGGGTGCGCGAGGCGACACTCGCGATCGCGAAGGGCGTGGGCGTCCGTGGCCTGCTCAACGTGCAGTTCGCGATCAGCGCCGGCGTCCTCTACGTGATCGAGGCGAACCCGCGCGCGAGCCGCACCGTGCCCTTCGTCTCGAAGGCGCTGGGCATCCCGATGGCCAAGGCCGCGAGCCGTGTGATGGTGGGGTCGACGATCGCGGAGCTCCGCGCCGAGGGCATGCTGCCCGAGCAGGACGGCTCGCGAGTGCCCCTCGACGCCCCCGTCTCGGTCAAGGAGGCCGTGCTTCCGTTCAAGCGGTTCCGTACGGCCGACGGCAAGACCGTCGACTCGATCCTCGGCCCGGAGATGCGCTCGACCGGCGAGGTCATGGGCATCGACCGCGACTTCCCGACCGCGTTCGCCAAGAGCCAGGCGGCCGCGTACGGCGGAATGCCGACTTCCGGCACGGTGTTCATCTCGGTCGCCGACTCCGACAAGCGCGCAGTCATCCTGCCGGCGCACCGCCTGCAGCAGCTCGGTTTCACGATCGTGGCCACCGAGGGCACGGCCGAGATCCTGTCACGCAACGGCATCGCCGTGACCGTCGTCGAGAAGTACAGCGAGACCCAGGAGTCGGGCGCCACGAACATCGTCGACCTGATCAACGAGGGTGCGATCGACATCGTCGTGAACACCCCCTCGGGTGGAGCAGCGCGTGCGGACGGGTACGAGATCCGTGCAGCAGCCGTCGCTGCCGACAAGGCGCTGTTCACCACGATGGCCGTCCTGGGCGCAGCGGTGAGCGGCATGGATGCGGCCCACGAGGGCTTCCAGGTCAAGAGCCTGCAGGAGTACGCCCTCGACCGGAAGGCCGCTTTGTGAGCGCACGCTTCGGTGAGCGGGTCCGTGCCGCCGTATCGGCGCACGGCCCGCTCTGCGTCGGCATCGACCCGCATGCGTCGCTCCTGCAGTCCTGGGGACTCACGGATGACGCTCGCGGGGTCCGTGACTTCGGGCTGCGGACGGTCGAGGCCGCCGCAGGCCGGGTCGGCGTCGTGAAGCCGCAGGTGTCGTTCTTCGAGCGCTTCGGTTCCGCAGGAATCGCCGCCCTCGAAGACGTCCTGTCCGCGGCACGGGCAGCCGGTCTGATCGTGATCGCCGACGCGAAGCGCGGCGACATCGGATCCACGATGGATGCGTACGCCGAAGCCTGGCTCACGCCGGGGTCTCCGCTGGAGGCCGATGCGCTCACGGTCAACCCGTTCCTCGGCGTGGGGGCGCTGGACGGCGCCTTCGCCCTCGCGCAACAGCACGACAAGGGTCTGTTCGTCCTCGCGGCTACCAGCAACCCCGAAGCGGAGGGCCTGCAGCGCGCGGTCTCGGAGACGGGGCGAGCGGTGTCGGCCGACATCATCGCCGTGGTCTCGTCCCGCAACGCGGAGCAGTCGAACACGGGGGAGTGGGGGAGCTTCGGCTTCGTCATCGGCGCCACGGTCGACTGGGCCGATGCCGGCATCGCCGCTTTCGCGCCGACGGCGCCCATCCTCGCACCCGGGTTCGGGATGCAGGGTGCGACCCCCGCAGACCTCCACCGACGATTCGGCGCGATGAGCGATGCTGTCATCGCCAGCGAGAGCCGCAGCATCCTCTCGGCAGGACCCGCCGGCCTCGTCGCCGCCATCGACGCGCGCGTCGCAGAGTACAGGGAGGTCGGCCGTGGCTGAGTCTCGTCCGGTTCCCGAGGTCGACCGTGCCGCCGCCGCCCGCAAGGCGGTCGAGCGACGTCGTGCACGCGCCTCGCTCAAGCGCGATCTGACCACGCGCGTCGTGACACCGCAGGCCGTCCTCGAACGCGCGACGGCTGACCCGGACTCGGTCGAGGGTTCGATGCGGATCACCGACTTCCTGCTCGCCCTCCCGGCGATCGGCGCGGGAAAGCGCGACCGCATCCTCGACGAGCTGCACATCTCGCCGGTCAAGAGACTGGGTGGGCTGGGCGTCCGTCAGCGTGTCGCCCTCGCGCAGTGGCTCGACTCGCGTTTCCCCGTGCTCGAGCCGCGCGGAGCCCGAAGCCGCCTGCTCGTCCTGGCGGGCCCCACAGCGGTGGGCAAGGGCACGGTCGCCGCCCACATCCGCGAGAACAACCCCGAGATCCACCTGTCGGTCTCGGCGACCACACGACCAGCGCGCCCGGGCGAGGTCGACGGGGTGCACTACTACTTCGTCGATGACGCCGAGTTCGACCGGCTGATCGCCGAGGACGAGCTGCTCGAGTACGCCGTCGTGCACAACCGCTCGCGATACGGCACTCCCCGGGCGCCGATCGATGCCGCGCTGGCCGAGGGCAAGACTGTTCTGCTCGAGATCGATCTGCAGGGCGCGCGTCAGGTGCGCAAGGCCGAGCCCGCCGCGACCCTGATCTTCCTGCTGCCGCCGACGTGGGACGAACTCGTCCAGCGACTGGTCGGACGAGGCACCGAAGGCGCCGAGGAACGGGCTCGTCGCCTGCGCACCGCGAAGGTCGAACTGGCCGCGCAGAACGAGTTCGACCACCTGATCGTGAACGAGGACGTCGCCACTGCTGCCGCAGAGGTCGTAGAATTGTCTTCGAGCTCTGCGCGCTGAGCGTTTCGCGCGCCCGCTGCACCGTCTTCGCGACGATCCCGTCGCCTGATCAGGAGGTCCCACCATGGCCGGACACCACACCAACGGAATCATCGATCCCCCCATCGACAACCTGCTCGACCGTGTCGACTCGAAGTACGAGCTCGTGATCTACGCCGCCAAGCGCGCACGCCAGATCAACGACTACTACTCCGACCTGCACGAGGGCAACCTCTTCGACAACGTCGGTCCGCTCGTCGACTCCTCGGTCGAGGACAAGCCGCTGACCATCGCTCTGCACGAGATCAACGAGGACAAGCTCCGCCTCCGTCACGCCGAGTGACGTCCGATGACCGCACCGCCGGCTGATGTCGGCGGTGCGGTCCATCATGGGAGCCACTCCCTTCTTTCCGTCCGATCCCGTTCTGGAGCCCTGATGAGCGCCCTGCGTCTGTTCACGTCCGAGTCCGTCACCGAAGGGCACCCGGACAAGATCTGCGACCAGATCTCGGACAGCATCCTCGACGGGCTCATCGCGAAGGACCGGGATTCCCGGGTCGCGGTCGAGACCCTCGTGACCACGGGTCTCGTGCACGTCGCCGGTGAGATCCGCACCGAGGCGTACGTCGACATCCCGACCATCGTCCGCCAGGTCGTGAACCGCATCGGCTACACGTCGAGCGAGACCGGCTTCGACGGCGACTCGTGCGGTGTCAGCATCTCGGTCGGCGAGCAGTCGACGGATATCGCTCACGGTGTCGACAGCGCGCAGGAGCACCGGGACGGCGGATCGGTCGATCCTCTCGACGGTCTCGGAGCGGGCGACCAGGGAATCATGTTCGGTTTCGCCACCAACGAGACGCCGCAGCTGATGCCGATGGCGGCGTGGACGGCGCACCGCATCGCGGAGCGGCTGACCGAGGTCCGTCGGTCCGGGGTTCTGCCGTTCCTGCGTCCTGATGGCAAGACGCAGGTCACGCTCGGGTACGACGGCTTCACGCCGAAGACCGTCGACGCAGTGGTGCTCTCGACGCAGCACCACCCCGACATCTCGCAGGACGAGCTGAAGGCGCAGGTGCGCGAGCACGTGATCGACCCGATCCTCGAGTCCACGGGGCTCGATCTCGACGACATCACGTACTACATCAACCCCGCGGGCCCGTTCGTCACCGGCGGCCCCAAGGGCGACGCCGGTCTCACCGGACGCAAGATCATCATCGACACCTACGGCGGCGCCGCTCGTCACGGTGGCGGTGCATTCAGCGGCAAGGACCCGTCCAAGGTCGACCGCTCGGGCGCCTACGCCACCCGGTGGGTCGCGAAGAACGCGGTTGCCGCGGGACTCGCCGACCGCCTCGAGGTGCAGGTCGCGTACGCGATCGGCGTGGCACGCCCCGTCGGCCTGTACGTCGAGACCTTCGGCACCGGCAAGGTCTCAGACGAGGTCATCACGCGTGCGATCAGCGAGGTCTTCGATCTGCGCCCGCAGGCGATCATCGAGCAGCTCGACCTGCTCCGCCCGATCTACGCGCAGACCGCCGCCTACGGACACTTCGGGCGCGAGCTGCCGGAGTTCACGTGGGAGCGCACCGACCGCGCTGAAGAGCTGCGACGCGCCGCCGGCCTCTGACAGGTGGCCTGATGCCATCTGACGGGCCGATGCCATCTGACGAACCGATGCCATCTGACGGACCTCTGCCTTCCGACGGGCGTGAGCTCTCTGACCAGCCGGAGCCGCCGCCTTCGGACGGGCAAGAACCGACACCTGCCGATCGGCCGGATCCGCTGCTTTCCGACGGCCAGGTGCCTGATGACAGCGCTCCGCCCATGACGACACAGAGCCGACGCATAGCGCGGGTGCTCCTGGATTCGCCGCTCCCACAGCTCGACAGACTCTTCGACTACGCGCTGCCGGACGAGCTCGGCGGCGTTGCGCCGGGAGTCCGGGTGCGCGTGCCTCTCCGCACCGCGGGTCGGGTGATCGACGGCTACGTCATCGAGGTCGACACCGAAGACGACGCCGATCGACCGCTGTCCGAAGTCGACGGCATCGTGTCGCAGGTGCCGGTGCTGCCCGACCGGTTGTACCGTCTCGCGCGCCGTGCCGCAGACCGAGCGGCGGGTTCGGCATCCGACGTGCTCCGACTCGTCATCCCGAAGAGACAGGTGCGCGTCGAGAAGGCCTGGAAGGCGGACTCGCCGGCGGTCGTTCCGACCGACGAGGCACTCACGGGTGCGGTCGCACTGATCGCGTCATACGACGGTCTCGAGGAGGTGCTTGAATCGGGCGGGCGCGCCGCCGTCGAGGCGATCCCGGTGCACCACGACGGCGCGCCTGGCTGGGCGGCGCTGCTCGCGTCATCTGCAGCACGCATGCTCGCTGCCGGCAGGTCGAGCATCCTGGTCGTTCCGGATCACCGCGATCTCGATCAGCTCCTCGCCGTTCTCGCCACGACCGTCCCCGCCGAAGCCATCGCTCGCTACGACTCGCGGCAGACCAATCCCGATCGCTATCGCTCTTTCCTCCGCTCGCTCGAAGACGCGCCGAGCATCGTCGTCGGCAACCGCTCCGCCGTGTACGCTCCCGTGCGCGCCGGGCTCGTCGCCGTGTGGGACGACGGGGATCCGCTGCTCGGAGAGCCGCTCGCGCCTTACATCAACGCCAGGGACACGGCGCTTCTCCGTCAGGAGCAGGAGGACTCAGCGCTCCTGTTCGTCGGGCACACGCGCACCACAGACGTCGAACGTCTGGTCGTGCACGGCTGGCTGCAGGATGTCAGGGCAGCGCGCCGGGTCCTACCGAGAGTGGTGCTGAGCACACCTCAGGAGATGGATGCGCCCACGGCGCAGCGGATGCCGTCGTCTGCGTTCCTCTCCGCTCGCAACGCCGCCGCAGAGGGGCCAGTGCTGGTGCAGGTCTCCCGACCCGGGTTCGCGCCCTCGCTTGTCTGCGCCGAGTGCCGGGCTCCTGCCCGCTGCGCTCACTGCGGCGGTCCTCTGGGTGCGAAGCATCGCGGTGCCGTCCCGGTCTGCGCGTGGTGCGGGCGCGGCGCACGCGCGTGGGCCTGCCCTGCGTGCTCGTCGACGAAGCTGCGCCTCGCCTCGTCGGGCAGTGAGCGCACGGCCGACGAGCTGGGCAAGGCGTTCCCCGGCATCCGCGTGATCGTGGCCGACAGCGCGCACCCCGTGGAGCATGTCGCGGACAAGCCGTCGCTCGTGGTCGCGACGCGGGGAGCGGAACCGCTGGCTGACGGCGGCTACCGGGCGGTCGTCCTGCTGGACGGCCCGCGGATGCTGCAGGCACCCGATCTCCGCATCGGAGAGGCGTGCCTGCGCTGGTGGTCCAATGCCGCAGCCCTCGCGGCTCCCGGTGCCCCGATCCACCTCGTCGGAGTCGACGGCTCGATCGCTCGGGCACTCGCCACCTGGAACCAGTCCGGTTACGCGCGGTCCGAGCTCGCCGAACGCGCACCCCTGCATATGCCGCCCGCGACTCGCGTGGCGCTCGTCGAAGGCACCACGGCAGCCGTCGCCCGCGCACTGGCCTCGCTGCAGGAACTCAAGCTCCCGGGAGATGCGGTTCTCGGCCCCGTGCCGATCGAGTCCGACGACCATCCGCCCCGTGTCCGTGCGCTCGTGCGCTTCGAATACGGCTCGGGCGCGAAGGTCGCGACGACGCTTCGCGCCTCGGTCGTCGCCGAAGCCGTGAGCGCTCGTCGGGGCAAGGGCAAGTCGACTCGGAGCGCGCTCTCGGTTCGGCTCGATATCCTCGACCCAGAGCTCTGATCGCGAACAACCCGCCAGTCCTCACCCGATCCACCCCCGCATCCCTCCGGAGCACCTTCATGCGTCTCGTCTTCGCCGGCACACCGTCGGCAGCCGTCCCCACCCTCCGTCGCCTCGCGACAGAGCACGACATCGCCGCGGTCGTCACGCGGCCCGACGCGCCGCTGGGTCGCAAGCGGGTGCTGACGCCGTCGCCGGTCGCCCAGGTCGCCGCCGAGCTCGGTCTGCCGATCATCAAGGCTGCGCGCCTGGATGCCGAAGCCACGGATGCCATCGCTGTCCTCGCCGTCGACCTCGGCGTCATCGTCGCCTATGGCGGACTCGTCCGCGAGCCGCTGCTCTCGAAGCCGGCGAAGGGCTGGATCAATCTGCACTTCTCTCTCCTGCCGCAGTGGCGAGGAGCAGCCCCGGTGCAGCGAGCCCTGATCGCCGGGGACGAACAGCTCGGCGCCAGCGTCTTCCAGCTGGTCCCCGCGCTCGATGCGGGTGACGTCTTCGCCACACGCGTCGTCGACGTCGCATCGGAGGCGACGGCGGATGCGGCGCTCGAGACCCTCGCGATCGACGGCGCTGATCTGACGTCCGAGGTCGTCGCCGCGATCGCAGACGGCACGGCTCATGCGGTGCCGCAGGAAGGCGAACCGTCACTCGCTCCGAAGCTCACCCTCGACGACGGGCAGCTCGACTGGAACGAGCCTCTCGCGAAGGTCTTCGCGCGTTTCCGCGGAGTGACTCCCGAGCCTGGTGCCCACACGACCGTCGACGGTCTGCGGCTGAAGATCCTCGAGGCGGTGCCTGCCGGCGATGGTCCGGCGCTGGAGCCGGGCGAGATCGTCGCGACCAAGGCGGCTCTGCTCATCGGAACCGCGACAGCGCCCCTGTCGGTGACGCGGGTGCAGCCCGCAGGAAAGGGCGCCATGAATGCGGTCGACTGGTGGCGTGGTCAGCGCGACACCGATAACGTGCGGGCCGGAGCATGAGCGGCGAGCAGAGCGACCGTCCGCGTCGCCCCGGACGCACCGGAGACCCCCGAGGTCGTTCGCAGGGACGCCGTGGTTCGTCGCAGCGCCAGCGCGGTCAGTCCTCCGCTGGCGCCCCGCAGCCGCGCGATGCCCAGCAGCGAGGCCCGCAGCGCACGGTTCAGCCGGCCCGCCGGGTCGCCTACGACGTGCTCCGCGCGGTGTCGGAGTCGGATGCGTACGCGAATCTGATCCTGCCCCCGGCGATCGCCGAGGCGGGTCTGAACCCGCAGGATGCGGCGCTGGCCACCGAACTCGCCTATGGCACGCTCCGCCGTCGCGGCACCTACGACGCGATCATCTCGTCCGCCGCCGACCGTCCTGCCGAGGAGATCGATCCGGCCGTGCTGGATGCTCTCCGGTTGGCGACGCATCAGCTGCTCGCGACGCGGGTCGCCTCGCACGCCGCCGTGAACGAGTCCGTGAACCTGGTCGCAGCGGCGCAAGGCCGAGGAGCCTCGAGCTTCGCGAACGCGGTCCTCCGTCGGATCTCGCGCGAGACACCGGGGGAGTGGGAGCAACGCATCGAGGGCTCCGCCCGCTCGGACGATGAGCGGCTCGCTCTGCGATCGGCCCATCCGGTGTGGGTCATCCGCGCTCTGCGCCGGGCGCTGGCGGCCGAGGGCAGGGCCGATGAGCTCGATGACCTCCTCGACGCTGACAACGCCTCGCCCGAGGTGACACTCGTGGCGCTCCCCGGCCTCGCCGAGCCGGGAGAGCCGCGTCGGCCCTATGCGCCGACGGCGTACGGTTCGCCGGGCGGAGACCCGCATCGGGTGATCTCCGAGTCAGGGGGCACCGTGCGCGTGCAGGACGAGGGATCCCAGCTGGTCGCTCTCGCACTGGCCGAGGCCGCGCCGATCGCGGCGGGCGAGCGATGGCTCGACCTCTGCGCGGGCCCGGGAGGCAAGACTGCGCTGCTCGCGTCGATCGCCCGAGAGAACGATGTGACGCTCGAAGCCAACGAGATCGTTCCGACGCGCGCCCGGCTCGTGCGCAATGCGCTGAGGGCGGTGCCCGGCGACGTCGTGGTGCACGAAGAGGACGGCCGGTCCTTCGGCGCCTCGCACAGCGGCGTGTTCGATCGCATCCTCGTCGATGCCCCCTGCACCGGCCTCGGGGCCTTGAGAAGGCGCCCTGAGGCACGGTGGCGCAAGAGCCCGGCCGACGTCGCCGAGCTGGTGCCGCTGCAGGTCGAGCTCCTGAGTTCTGCGCTCGACGCGCTCGCCCCCGGTGGCATCGTCGCCTACGCGACCTGCTCTCCGCATCTCGCCGAGACCACCGGCGTGGTGCAGGAGGTCCTGCGAGGGCGCAGCGACATCACGGAACTCGACGCGCGGGCCGTGGTCGCGGGCGTCTCCGAATCGCCGATCGACCTCGCGAGCGACGGGTCGGGTCGCGTGCAGCTGTGGCCGCACCGTCACGGCACCGACGCCATGTTCCTCGCGCTCCTTCAGCGCACAGCTACACCGTCGAGCGGCGCGAACGCCGAAGAAGGAGACTAGAGACGTGGATCTTCCTCGCGCACCGCGCATCAACCCCAGCATCCTCGCCGCCGACTTCGTGAACATGCAGCGTGATCTCGCGAAGATCGCCACGGCCGACTTCGCGCACGTCGACGTCATGGACAACCACTTCGTTCCGAACCTCACCTTCGGGCCGCAGATGGTCGAGAGGATCCAGGCGACCAGCCCGATCCCTCTCGACGTGCACCTGATGATTACCGACCCCGAGCGATGGGCCCCCGGCTATGCCGAGCTGGGAGCGGCGAGTGTCACGTTCCACCTCGAAGCGGCCGCCGACCCGATCTCGCTCGCCCGCACGCTTCGCAGCATGGGCGCCCGCGCGGGAGTCGCGATCAAGCCCGACACTCCCGCCGAGGGTCTCTACAGCGTTCTCGAGGAGTTCGATCAGATCCTCGTCATGACCGTCGAGCCCGGCTTCGGTGGGCAGGGGTTCATGCCCGAGACGATGCCGAAGCTCCGGGCTCTCGCAGACGAGGCGAAGCGGCGAGGCTCGAACGTCTGGCTGCAGGTCGACGGCGGCATCTCGGATGCGACGATCGAGGCCGCTGCGGCCGCCGGAGCAGACACTTTCGTCGCCGGGTCCGCCGTGTACGGCGCTGAGGACGTCGAAGCTGCCGTCACTCGGCTCAGGGACCGCGCCAGAGCCGCTAGCCTGGAATCGTGAAGACTTTCGACGAGCTGTTCGCCGAGCTCAGCCTCAAGGCCGAGACCCGACCCGAGGGATCGGGGACGGTCGCAGAGCTCGACGGCGGTGTGCACACGATCGGCAAGAAGATCGTTGAAGAGGCCGCTGAGGTCTGGATGGCCTCCGAGTACGAATCCGATGAGGCCGCGGCCGAGGAGATCTCCCAGCTGCTCTACCACGTGCAGGTGATGATGATCGCGAAGGGCCTGAGCCTTCAGGACGTCTACCGACATCTGTGAAGCGCTCCGCCCCACTCGCTTCGATCTGAAGGCATCCCATGCTGCGCATTGCTGTTCCCAACAAGGGCTCTCTCTCCGAGACGGCCGCCGACATGCTCGCGGAGGCCGGCTACGCCGGTCGTCGTGACCCCAAGACCCTCCACGTCGTCGACACCGACAACGACGTCGAGTTCTTCTACCTCCGCCCCAAGGACATCGCCACGTACGTCGGCTCGGGAGCCATCGACGTCGGCATCACGGGTCGCGATCTCCTGCTCGATGCCCGGATGCCGGGTGCGCGTGAGATCGAGGCGCTCGGCTTCGCCGGCTCCACGTTCCGCTTCGCGGCTCCCTCCGGCCGTTACACCGACGTCTCGGAGCTCGACGGGCTGCGCATCGCGACCTCGTACCCCGGGCTGGTCGACGCCTTCCTCGATGAGCGCGGCATCGCGGTCGACCTCGTGCCGCTCGACGGTGCGGTGGAGTCAGCCGTGCGCCTCGGCGTCGCCGACGCCGTCGCGGACGTCGTCGAGACCGGCACGACCCTGCGTCAGGCGGGGCTCGACGTCTTCGGTCCTGTCATCCTCCAGTCCGAAGCCGTCCTGATCGCCGGCCCGCAGGACGCTGAGGGCTCCGAGACGCTGCTGCGTCGCCTGCGCGGAGTGATGGTCGCCCGCCGATTCGTGATGATCGACTACGACCTGCCGCTGGCGCTGCTCGACGACGCGGTGAAGATCGCCGGGGGCATCGAGTCGCCGACCGTCTCTCCGCTGCGCGACCCGGAGTGGGTCGCGGTTCGCGTGATGGTGGCGCGGGCACGCGTGAACCCCGTCATGGACGCGCTGTACGCGCTCGGCGCACGCGCGATCCTCGTCACGGCGATCCACAACGCGAGGCTCTGATGACGCTCGCGAGTCGCGTCATCCCGTGTCTGGACGTGGCCGACGGGCGCGTCGTCAAGGGCGTCAACTTCGAGAACCTCCGCGACATGGGAGACCCTGTCGAGCTTGCGCGGCACTACGCGGCGCAGGGCGCCGACGAGATCACGTTCCTCGACGTCACCGCGACCGTCGATGCCCGCGCGACGACGTATGACGTGGTGCAGCGCACGGCGGAGCAGGTCTTCGTGCCGTTGACGGTCGGCGGGGGAGTGCGCAGCGTCGACGACGTCGCGCGTCTTCTCTCGGTCGGCGCCGACAAGGTCGGCGTCAATTCCGCTGCGATCGCGCGCCCGGAGCTCATCGGCGAGATCGCCGATCGCTTCGGCGCTCAGGTACTCGTGCTCTCCCTCGACGTCAAGCGCGCGGACACGACCCACTCGGGGTTCGTGGTCACCACTCACGGCGGACGCACGCAGACGACTCTGGACGCCCTCGACTGGGCGCGAGAGGCCGCAGAGCGCGGCGCCGGAGAGCTCCTGGTCAACTCGATCGACGCCGACGGCACCCGCGACGGCTTCGACCTCGAATTGGTGAAGCTCATGCGCGAGGCGGCCTCCGTGCCGGTCATCGCCTCCGGCGGAGCCGGCAAGGCGTCGGATTTCGCACCTGCCATCAAGGCCGGAGCGGATGCCGTGCTGGCCGCGAGCGTGTTCCACACCGGCGCTCTCACCGTCGGAGATGTGAAGGACGCACTGCGCGCCGAGGGAGTGATCGTCCGATGACCGATGTCGAGGAGCGGATCGCTCAGGTCGCGTTCAACGCGGACGGGCTCGCCCCGGTCATCGTCCAGCAGTGGGACACCTCAGAGGTCCTGATGCTCGCGTGGGTCGATGCCGAGGCGCTGCGCAGGACCCTCACCTCCGGCCGCGCGGTCTACTGGTCGAGGTCGCGGCAGGAGTACTGGCGCAAGGGCGACACCTCCGGCCACATCCAGGTCGTACACGAGGCCAGACTCGACTGCGACGGCGACGCGATCCTGCTCCGCGTCGACCAGACCGGGCCCGCCTGCCACACGGGAACGCGTACGTGCTTCGACTCGAACGACCTCGAAGCCGTCGAAGGGGGCGCATCCGCATGACCTTCGCCCGTCGAGGCCGCTCGATCGCCGTCTCCGGCTTCCTGCTGTCCGGTGCGATCGGGATCATCTCGTCGACCCAGACCTGGCTGACCGTCGAGCGCACGGACGCCGGTGAGGCGATCCTGGTTCCTGGGGCCTCTGCGCTGCCGCTTCTCGCGCCGCTGAGCCTGGCCGTGCTCGCGCTCGGCATCGCCCTGTCGATCGTCGGCCCCGTGGTCCGTCTCGTCTTCGGTGTGCTCGGCGCCGCCAGCGCCCTGTTCCTCGGGTGGACGACCTTCCAGCTGCTGCTCTCCGAGCCGTTGAGTGCGGTCGGACCGACCGTGACCGAGACCACAGGACTCGCGGGAGAATCGGCGATCGCCGACGTCGTCGCGGGCATCGAGCTCTCGGCCTGGCCGGTCATGACGCTGATCGGGTGGGTCGTGCTGCTGGCAGCCTCGCTCGTGGTCCTGCTCACCTGGCGTCGCTGGAAGACAGGCGGACGCCGCTACCGCACGGATGCCGCACACGTGGAAGCCGCCGCAGGCCCCGTGGACGCGATCGACTCGTGGGACGACCTGTCTCGCGGAACCGACCCCACACGATGACCCCGATAGACTTGAACCGACCCACCACGTCGTCCCCCGGAGGAGACCATGACCAACCCGATCGCTGACCCCGGCCACGGACACTCGCCGGCAGCATGGACCGCCGTGATCATCATGCTCGCGGGCTTCACGATCGGCACGCTGGCGTTCTGCCTCGCCGAGTTCAGCCCCGTGTGGGTCGCCCTGATCTGGGTCGGCGCCGCCATCGTCCCGATCGGCGCGCTCGTGGGCTGGCTGCTCGCGAAGGCCGGTTACGGCGTGAAGGGCCCCAAGTACTCGCCGAAGGCGCACTAATGGTGCTCGCCGACCTCACGGCCGGCGCAGTCGCTGACGCAGAACGTCGCGCACTCACCCGGCCGCTGGCCGAGGTCGAGCGCGATGCTCTGGCGCGCCCCGCCGCCAAAGATGCCCTCGCCTTCCTCGCTCCTGCCGAGCGGGTCAAGATCATCGCCGAGGTCAAGCGCGCGAGCCCGTCTCGAGGCGCCCTCGCCGAGATCCCCGACCCGGCGCTGCAGGCTTCGCTGTACGAAACCGGGGGAGCCTCGGCCATCAGCGTCCTCACCGAGGAGCGCCGCTTCGGCGGCAGCCTGGCCGACCTCGAGGCGGTCACCGCCCGCGTCTCGCTGCCGGTGCTCCGCAAGGACTTCATCGCGAACCGCTACCAGGTGCTCGAGGCGCGTGCCGCAGGTGCCGACCTCGTGCTGCTGATCGTCGCCGGACTCGAGCGCGCGGTGCTCGACGACCTCTTCGGGTTCATCACAGAGCTCGGCATGACGCCTCTGGTCGAGACGCATTCGGCTGACGAGCTCGAGGTCGCGATCGACCTCGGTGCGCCTCTGATCGGCGTCAACGCCCGCGATCTGAAGACCCTCGAGCTCGACCGCGACCTGTTCGGGCGCCTGGTCGAGCGCATCCCGGACTCCGCGGTCAAGATCGCCGAGTCCGCCGTCCTCACCCCTGCAGACGTCGCGCACTACCGCTCGGCGGGGGCAGACGTCGTCCTGATCGGTGAGGCGCTCGTCACGGGCGACCCGGTCGCAACTCTCAAGAGCTTCCTGGAGGCGTGATGCGTCGTACTGAGCGAGCGGAGCAAGCCGAAGTGAGCCTGCGTGATCAGCATGGTCCACTGTTCGGCGATTACGGCGGGCGGTACATGCCCGAATCGCTGATCGCCGCGATCGACGAGCTCTCCGCGGCCTACGCCGAGGCGATCGCCGACCCGGCCTTCCGCTCCGAGCTGGCGTCTCTGCTCAGCTCGTACGCGGGGCGCCCGTCGCCGCTGACCGAGGTCGCGCGGTTCGCCGAGCACGCCGGCGGCGCGAGGGTCTTCCTCAAGCGCGAAGACCTGAACCACACCGGCTCTCACAAGATCAACAACGTGCTGGGTCAGGCGCTGCTGACCAAGCGTCTCGGCAAGACGCGCGTGATCGCCGAGACGGGCGCAGGCCAGCACGGCGTCGCCACGGCCACCGCGGCCGCGCTCTTCGGCCTCGAGTGCACGATCTACATGGGTGAGGTCGACACCGAGCGCCAGGCGCTGAACGTCGCGCGGATGCGCCTCCTGGGCGCCGAGGTCATCGCCGTCACGTCTGGTTCCCGCACGCTGAAGGACGCCATCAACGACGCGTACCGCGACTGGGTCGCGACCGTCGAGAACACCAACTACATCTTCGGCACCGCCGCGGGTCCGCACCCGTTCCCCGCGATGGTTCGCGACTTCCAGAAGATCATCGGCGAGGAGGCCCGTCAGCAGCTGCTCGACGAGGTCGGACGCCTGCCCGATGCGGTCGTCGCGTGCGTCGGCGGAGGGTCGAACGCCATCGGCATGTTCGATGCCTTCCTCGACGACGAGGGCGTCAGGCTCTACGGCGTCGAGGCCGCAGGTGACGGCGTCGACACGCCCCGTCATGCGGCGTCCATCGAGCGCGGACGACCGGGCATCCTGCACGGCGCGAAGACGTATGTGCTGCAGGACGAGGACGGACAGACCGTCGAGTCGCACTCGATCTCCGCCGGACTCGACTACCCGGGCGTGGGTCCGGAGCACTCCTGGCTCGCCGACATCGGACGAGCCGAGTACATCCCCGCCACCGACGACGAGGCCATGCAGTCGCTGCGACTGCTGAGCCGCACCGAGGGCATCATCCCCGCGATCGAGTCGGCGCACGCGTTGGCCGGAGCACTGCGCATCGGGCGTGAGCTCGGGCCGGATGCCGTGATCGCGATCTGCCTCTCGGGTCGCGGCGACAAGGACATGGACACCGCTGCTCGCTATTTCGACCTCTACGACGCCGCGGCGCTCGCGCACGACGTCGACGAGGAGAGCGCTGCAGAGCAGTCGGCGTCGAAGGGGGAGCCGGAGCTGTGAGCCGCGTAGAGCAGGCGATCGCCGCCGCACACGAAGCGGGGCGCAGCGCGTTCGTCGGGTATCTCCCGGTGGGATTCCCCGATCTCGAGACGAGCATCCAGGCCGCGATCGCCCTCGCCGAGAACGGCGTGGACATCATCGAGCTCGGCCCGCCCTACAGCGACCCTGTGATGGACGGCGCCGTGATCCAGGAGGCCACCACCGCAGCGCTCGCGAACGGGTTCAAGATGAAGGACCTCTTCACGGCGGTCCGGGCGATCACCGCCGCCACCGATGTCCCTGTGCTGGTCATGACGTACTGGAATCCGGTGTTCCAATACGGCGTCGACCGCTACGCCGACGATCTTCTGGAGGCCGGCGGGGCAGGGCTCATCACCCCCGACATCACTCCCGACGTCGCAGGCGAGTGGATCGCCGCGAGCGAGAGGACGGGCCTCGACCGCGTCTTCCTCGCCGCCCCCACATCGACCGACGAGCGTCTCGAACTCGTCGTGAAGTCGTCGACGGGCTTCGTCTACACCGTGTCGACCATGGGCATCACGGGGGAGCGCACCGAGCTCGATCGAGCGGCGCGCACCCTGGTCGGTCGCCTGCGCGAACACGGCAGCATCCGCGCCTGCGTCGGCATCGGCATCTCGACCGCCGAGCAGATCGCCGGTGTCTCCGAGTATGCGGACGGCGCCATCGTCGGCACCGCACTCGTCCGCGCCCTTCGTGACGGCGGCATCCCTGCCCTCGCCGAGGTCACCCGAAACCTGGCCGTCGGCACGTCGTCGTCGCGCCCCGCACACGAGAACTAGAATCGCACTCATGTCCCTCGCGCTCCACAGCACCTTCAGCGGCGTGCTCGCCAGCATCCCGAGTCCCTCGGTCTCCTACATCGACCTCGGCCCGCTCCGGATCCATTTCTACGCGCTCTGCATCATCGCCGGCATCATCGCCGCCGTGCTGCTGACCAACCACCGCCTCACCAAGCGCGGAGCAGAGCCGTGGGTCGTGATCGACATCTCGATCCTCGCCGTTCCGATCGCCATCATCGGCGCCCGCATCTTCCATGTGCTCACGCACCCGAACTTCTACTTCGGCGAGGGCAAGAACACCTGGAACCCGTTCGAGCCGGGCTCCGTCTGGGCGATCTGGGAGGGTGGCATCGCCATCTTCGGCGCCCTCATCGGCGGCGCCATCGGCGCCTACCTGGGCTGCCGCTGGACAGGCATCCGCTTCTGGACCTTCGCCGACGCACTCGCACCCGGCCTCCTGCTCGCGCAGGCCATGGGTCGGTTCGGCAACTGGTTCAACAACGAGCTCTACGGGCTCCCGACCGACCTGCCGTGGGGTCTCGAGATCCCCTCCGACAATTCGGCGTTCCCCCCTGGACTTCCCGAGGGCACGCTCTTCCACCCGACCTTCCTCTACGAAGTGATCTGGAACGTCCTCGGTGTCGTCGTGCTCCTGTGGCTCAGCCGCAAGGCAACCGCATTCCAGTGGGGAAAGCTCTTCGCGATCTACCTCATCTGGTACAGCGCCGGACGCGTCGTCTGGGAGTCGATCCGCATCGATCCGAGCGAGATCATCCTGGGGCTCCGCAGCAACGTCTGGGCTGCGATCATCGGCATCGTGGTGGGTCTCGCGATCCTCGTGGTGCAGTCCCGTCGTCACCCCGGACTCGAGCCTTCGCCGTACCAGCCCGGTCGCGGCCGGAAGGACCTGGACGCTGATGTAGAATCGCAGGACAATACCTCCGATTTCGTGGACGTGAGTGAGCCTCCGTCCGAAGAAGTCGCCGCAGGAGCCAGCGCCACAAGCACCGCTCCCACGGACACGGAAGGCGCTCGATAGCCGACCGGTCCGTGCGGACCCCATCGCATCCACCCGGCCAATGACGTCCCCGGGTCATCTGAAGATCTGAGGACGGTACTGGTGTATTTTCAGCCTCCCTACGGCGCCTCCGGCGCTTACCCGCCGAAGCAGGGCATGTACAACCCGGCGTTCGAGAAGGACGCCTGCGGCCTGGCCATGGTCGCGACCCTGCGTGGCGAAGCCGGCCACGACATCATCGCGCTGGCGCTCGAAGCGCTGCGCAACCTCGAGCACCGGGGTGCGATCGGATCCGACGCCGGCACCGGAGACGGTGCGGGCATCCTGACGCAGATGCCCGACGCGTTCCTGCGAGCGGTCACCGATTTCGAACTGCCCCCGGTCGGCGAGTATGCCGCGGGTCTGGCATTTCTCCCGCGTGACTCCAGCGAACGCCGCCAGCAGAAGGCCGGCATCGAGAAGATCGCCCGCGCCGAGGGGCTGCGCGTCCTCGGATGGCGCGAAGTGCCCACGGTCAACGACAACCTCGGAAAGCTCGCCGACGAGGCGCGCCCCGCCTTCGAGCAGCTCTTCGTGAGCGCTGGGGGAGCGACGCACTCCGAGGCCCCCCTCACGGGGATCGCGCTCGACCGCGTCGCCTACCGTCTGCGCAAGCGCGCCGGACACGAGCTCGGTGCCTACTTCGTGTCGCTGTCCGCTCGCACCCTCGGGTACAAGGGCATGGTCACGACGCTGCAGCTCGAGCCGTTCTACCCCGATCTGCAGGACGAGCGCTTCATGTCCGAGCTCGCCGTCGTGCACTCGCGCTATTCGACCAACACGTTCCCCTCGTGGCCGCTCGCGCAGCCGCTGCGCATGCTCGCCCACAACGGCGAGATCAACACGGTCGGCGGAAACCGCAACTGGATGCGTGCCCGTCAGTCTCAGCTCGAATCCGAGCTGCTCGGCGACGTCGCGCCTCTGCTGCCGATCTGCACGGACGGAGCCAGCGACTCGGCGTCCTTCGACGAGGTGCTCGAACTGCTGACCCTCACAGGACGCAGCCTGCCGCACGCCATCATGATGATGGTCCCAGAGGCTTACGAGAAGCAGTCCGACATCTCGCCGGAGCTGCGCTCGTTCTACGAGTACCACTCGAACCAGATGGAGCCGTGGGACGGCCCCGCAGCCCTCATCTTCACCGACGGCACGGTCGTCGGCGCGACTCTCGACCGCAACGGTCTGCGTCCGGGGCGCTGGACTGAGACCACCGACGGACTGATCGTGATCGGATCCGAGACCGGCGTGCTCACGTTCGAGCCCGAGCGCATCAAGCGCCGCGGGCGTCTGCAGCCCGGCAAGATGTTCCTCGTCGACACGTCGCAGAAGCGCATCATCGAGGACGAGGAGATCAAGCACGATCTCGCGACCATGCACCCCTGGCAGGAGTGGCTGGATGCCGGATCCGTGCGTCTCGCCGACCTCCCCGAGCGCGAGCACATCGTGCACCCGCCCGCATCGATCACCCGTCGTCAGCGCACCTTCGGCTACACCGAGGAAGAGGTGCGGATCCTCCTGACTCCGATGGGGCAGACCGGAGTAGAGCCGCTGGGCGCCATGGGATCGGACACCCCTATCGCGGTCCTGAGCAAGCGCCCGCGCCTGCTCTTCGACTACTTCACCCAGCAGTTCGCGCAGGTCACCAACCCGCCGCTGGATTCGATCCGCGAAGAGGTCGTCACCAGTCTGAAGCTCGGCCTCGGCCCCGAGAGCAACCTGCTCAGCTGGGGACCGGACCACACCCGCACAGTGTCGCTCGATTTCCCGGTGATCGACAACGACGAGCTGGCGAAGATCCGTCATATCGACAAGGCGATGCCGGATCGCTCGAGCGTGACGATCAGGGGCCTCTATCACTTCGACGCCGGGTCCAACACGCTCGAGAAGCGTCTGACTGAGATGTGCGACGAGGTCGACGAGGCCATCGAGCAGGGCGCCGAGTTCATCATCCTCTCCGACCGCGACTCGAACAAGGATCTGACCCCGATCCCCTCGCTGCTCATGGTTTCGGCAGTGCATCACCACCTGATTCGTCGTGAGAACCGCATGAAGGTCGGTCTGATCGTCGAGGCCGGTGACGTCCGCGAGGTCCACCACGTCGCGACCCTGATCGGCTACGGCGCCTCGGCGGTGAACCCGTACCTCGCGATGGAGACGGTGGAGCACCTCGTGCGCACCGGCTACATCACGGGCATCAGCCCCGAGAAGGCCGTCCGCAACCTGATCTACGCACTCGGCAAGGGCGTGCTGAAGATCATGTCGAAGATGGGCATCTCCACGGTGTCCTCTTACGCCGGTGCTCAGGTGTTCGAGGCCGTCGGTCTGAGCGAGGAGTTCATCGACCGCTACTTCACGCGCACAGAGTCGAAGCTCGGTGGTATCGGCATCCAAGAGATCTTCATCGAGAACCAGGCGCGTCATGACTACGCCTATCCCGAAGACGAGGCGGCTCGTGCTCACGAGCGTCTCTGGACCGGCGGCGAGTACCAGTGGCGTCGTGACGGCTCGCCGCACCTCTTCAACCCCGAGACGGTGTTCAAGCTGCAGCACGCCACACGCGAGCGCCGCTTCGACATCTTCCGCGAGTACACGAAGCTCGTCGACGACCAGGCTGCCGAGCTCAAGACGCTGCGAGGACTGTTCACGCTGCGTACCGGGACCCGTAAGCCGGTGCCGCTCGACGAGGTCGAGCCCGTGTCCGCGATCGTCAAGCGCTTCTCCACCGGAGCCATGAGCTACGGCTCGATCTCCAAGGAGGCGCACGAGACCCTCGCGATCGCCATGAACCGCCTCGGCGGCAAGTCGAACACCGGCGAGGGCGGCGAAGACACAGACCGTCTGCTCGACCCCGAACGTCGCAGCGCGATCAAGCAGGTCGCCTCAGGACGCTTCGGTGTCACGAGCCTGTACCTCACCGAAGCCGACGACATCCAGATCAAGCTCGCCCAGGGCGCCAAGCCCGGCGAGGGCGGTCAGCTGCCTCCGCAGAAGGTCTATCCCTGGGTCGCCCGCACTCGCGGCGGAACGCCGGGCGTCGGCCTCATCTCGCCGCCGCCGCATCACGACATCTACTCGATCGAAGACCTCAAGCAGCTCATCTTCGATCTGAAGCGGGCGAACCCCGAGGCGCGGATCCACACGAAGCTCGTCAGCCAGTCGGGCATCGGAGCCGTCTCCGCCGGTGTCGCCAAGGCGCTCAGCGACGTGATCCTCGTGTCGGGTCACGACGGTGGCACGGGGGCGAGTCCGATGAACTCCCTCAAGCACGCCGGAACACCGTGGGAGCTCGGCCTCGCTGAGACGCAGCAGACGCTCATGCTCAACGGCATGCGCGACCGCGTGGTCGTTCAGGTCGACGGCCAGCTGAAGACCGGCCGTGACGTGATCATCGGCGCACTGCTCGGCGCGGAGGAGTTCGGTTTCGCGACCGCACCCCTCGTCGTCAGCGGCTGCATCATGATGCGCGTCTGCCACCTCGACACCTGCCCCGTGGGCGTCGCCACTCAGAACCCGGTTCTGCGAGAGCGTTTCACGGGAAAGCCGGAGTTCGTGGTGAACTTCATGGAGTTCATCGCCGAAGAGGTGCGCGAGCTGCTCGCAGAGCTCGGTTTCCGCTCGATCGACGAGATCGTCGGACGCGCAGAGCTCATCGAGGCGAACGCCGCACTGGCGCACTGGAAGGCCGAGGGTCTCGACCTGAGCCCGGTGCTCGAGGGACCGGCGTTCCCCGCGAGCGAGCCGCGTCGTAACCGCCGCGCTCAGGACCACGAGCTCGAGAAGCACTTCGACGTGCAGCTGATCGACATCGCGAAGTCCGCTCTTCTCAACGGCGAACCCGTGGTCGTCGAACTGCCGATCGCCAACACCGAGCGTGCGGTCGGAACGATGCTGGGCCACCAGGTCACCTCGCGTCACGGCGCGGCAGGGCTCCCCAGCGGCACGATCGACGTCACCCTGCACGGCACCGCCGGTCAGTCGCTCGGCGCGTTCCTGCCCTCGGGCATCGTGCTGCGCCTCGAGGGCGATGCCAACGACTACGTCGGCAAGGGGCTCTCCGGCGGTGACATCACGATCCGTCCCGCGCGGGGCTCCGCCATCGAGCCGCACGAGAACGTGATCGCCGGCAACGTGATCGGATACGGCGCGACAGCGGGAACGATGTTCCTGTCCGGTGTCGTCGGTGAGCGGTTCCTCGTGAGGAACTCGGGGGCGACCGCGGTCGTCGAGGGCGTGGGAGATCACGCGCTCGAGTACATGACGGGCGGCGTCGCGGTGATCCTCGGCTCGACGGGTCGCAACCTCGGAGCCGGCATGTCCGGGGGAGTGGCCTACATTCACTCGCTCGACACCGGCAAGGTGAACGCGCAGTCGCTCGGCAGCGGCGAGCTCCGGCTCGAGCCGCTCGACCGTGCCGATCTCGAGGTGCTGCGCAGCCTGATCGTCGCACACGTGGAGAAGACGGCATCGCCGCTCGGATCCGACATCCTGGCGCGGTTCGATGAGACCGCCGGCCAGTTCACGAAGGTGCTTCCGCGGGACTACGCCGCAGTGCGCAGCATGCGCGAGGAAGCAGTCGCCGAGGGCATCGACCCCGACGGCGACATCGTCTGGAACCGCATCCTGGAGGTGACCGGTGGCTGACCCCAAAGGCTTTCTGAAGACCACGGAGCGTGAGCTCCCCAAGCGTCGCCCCGTGCCGGTGCGCATCATGGACTGGAAAGAGGTCTACGAGGCGGGCGATCAGGCGGTGCTCAAGCGCCAGGCCGGTCGCTGCATGGACTGCGGTGTGCCGTTCTGCCACCAGGGCTGCCCGCTCGGCAATCTGATCCCCGAGTGGAACGACCTGACCTGGCGCGGCGAGGGACGCGCGGCGATCGATCGTCTGCACGCCACGAACAACTTCCCGGAGTTCACCGGCCGTCTGTGCCCCGCGCCGTGCGAGAGCTCGTGCGTGCTCGGCATCAACCAGCCCGCGGTCACGATCAAGCAGATCGAGGTCTCGATCATCGACGAGGCCTTCGCCAAGGGATGGGTCGAGCCGCAGCCGCCCGCTCGGCTGACCGGCAAGACGGTCGCCGTCGTCGGCTCCGGGCCCGCAGGTCTCGCAGCCGCTCAGCAACTGACCCGTGCGGGCCACACGGTCGCGGTCTTCGAGCGCGACGACCGCATCGGCGGGCTGCTGCGCTACGGGATCCCGGACTTCAAGATGGAGAAGGGGCAGCTCGAATCGCGCCTTCGCCAGATGCAGGAGGAAGGCACACGCTTCCGGGCGGGTGTCGAGATCGGCAAGGACATCTCCTGGGCCGACGTGCGGGCGCGCTACGACGCGATCGTGATCGCCACCGGATCGACCGTCCCGCGGGATCTGTCCATCCCCGGACGCGACCTCGACGGCGTGCACTTCGCGATGGAGTACCTCGTCGAGTCCAACCACGCAGTGGCCGGCGACAAGGTTCCCGAGCAGATCACGGCCGAGGGCAAGCACGTCATCGTCATCGGCGGCGGTGACACCGGAGCCGACTGCATCGGCACCGCACACCGGCAGGGTGCACTGAGCGTCACCAACCTCGCGATCGGCAAGCAGCCGGGAACCGAGCGTCCGGGACACCAGCCCTGGCCGATGATGCCGACGCTCTTCGAAGTCGCGTCGGCCCATGAAGAGGGCGGTGAGCGCGTCTTCCTCGCATCCACCGTCGAGTTCCTCTCGAACGACGTCGGCGAGGTCCGTGCTCTGCGCGTCGCCGAGACCGAGTACATCGACGGCCGCCGCGTGCCCAAGAGCGGCACCGAGCGCGAGATCGCCGCTGACCTCGTGCTCATCGCGATGGGCTTCACCGGCCCCGAGCAGGACGGCTACACCGAGGACACGCTTCCGCAGCTGACCGATCGCGGCGCCTTCCGTCGCGACGACAGCTACGAGTCCACTGTTCCCGGCGTCTTCGTGGCCGGTGACGCGGGCCGCGGGCAGTCGCTCATCGTCTGGGCGATCGCCGAAGGCCGTGCGGCCGCCGCGAACGTCGACCGATTCCTCATGGGAACCACCGTGCTGCCCGAGCCGGTGCGTCCGCATGAAGTCGCTATCGGCCTTCAGCCCGCGTAGGCTGAGCCGCGGCACCGTCGCCTGATTTCCATCCCCCACTACCCTGGAGCAATCTTTGAGACGCGCGAAAATCGTCGCCACCCTGGGCCCCGCCACATCCACGTATGAGACCGTACGTGCACTCATCGACGCCGGCGTGGACGTCGCCCGTCTGAACCTCAGCCACGGTGACTACTCCGTGCATGAGAACAACTACGCCAACGTGCGCCGGGCAGCCGACGACGCAGGCCGCGCTGTCGCCATCCTCGTCGACCTGCAGGGACCGAAGATCCGCCTCGGCAAGTTCGAGGCAGGCCCCTACGAGCTCGCCAAGGGCGACATCTTCAAGATCACGACCGAAGACATCATCGGCAACAAGGACATCTGCGGCACGACCTTCAAGGGCCTGCCCCAGGACGTCAAGCCGGGCGACTTCCTGCTGATCGACGACGGCAAGGTCCGCGTCGAGGTCGTCGAGACCGACGGCGTCACCGTCACCACGCGCGTCATCGTCGCCGGAGCCGTGTCCAACAACAAGGGCATCAACCTTCCCGGTGTCGCCGTCAACGTCCCCGCACTGAGCGAGAAGGACGAGGACGACCTCCGCTGGGGCCTGCGCATCGGCGCCGACCTCATCGCCCTGTCGTTCGTGCGCAACGCGGAAGACGTCAGCCGCGTGCACGAGATCATGGCCGAAGAGGGCGTCAAGGTCCCCGTCATCGCCAAGGTCGAGAAGCCGCAGGCGGTCGACGCACTCGAGGAGATCGTCGACGCGTTCGACGCGATCATGGTCGCCCGAGGCGACCTCGGTGTCGAGCTCCCGCTCGAGGCCGTGCCGATCGTGCAGAAGCGCGCCGTCGAGCTGGCACGTCGCATGGCGAAGCCGGTCATCGTGGCGACGCAGATGCTCGAGTCGATGATCAACAGCCCCGTCCCCACGCGCGCCGAGACCTCGGACGTCGCGAACGCGGTGCTCGACGGCGCCGATGCCGTGATGCTCTCGGGCGAGACCAGCGTGGGCGACTATCCTGTCGTCGTCGTCGAGACCATGGCCCGCATCATCGAGTCGACCGAGGAGCACGGCCTGGAGCGCATCGCGCCTCTGACCACCAAGCCCCGCACGCAGGGTGGTGCGATCACTCTCGCAGCCCTCGAGGTCGCCGAGTTCGTGGAGGCGAAGTACCTCTGCGTCTTCACCCAGTCGGGCGATTCGGCTCGTCGTCTGTCGCGGCTGCGCTCGCGCATCCCGATGATCGCGTTCACTCCCGAGCCGAACATCCGTCGCCGCATGGCGCTGACGTGGGGCATCCAGTCGAACCTCGTCGACATGGTCCAGCACACCGACCTGATGTACCTGCAGGTCGACGACTACCTGCTCTCGAGCGGTCTCGCCGTCGAGGGAGACAAGGTCGTCGTCATCTCCGGTTCCCCTCCCGGAATCGTGGGTTCGACCAATGACATCCGCGTGCACAAGGTCGGAGACGCCGTGAACGGCGCGGCTCCGATCTACAAGGAAGCCACGGTCTGACCGGATATCGCAGCGAAGGGGCGGAACGATTGTTCCGCCCCTTCGTCGTACCTCGGGGCGGCGCCGCGCCGACCATCGCCTCCGGCGTATCGTCGAGCGGGACGCACCTGCGTCGGCGAGAGTGACAGGGGGTGGATCATCTTTCTCGTGAAGAGGGCGGGCTGGTGGATCGCCGACTACGCGTATGCCGTCTACTGGCAGTTCAGAGCGGCGTTCGATCGACAGGATGCGCATGCCTTCGCGAGCGGTGATGCTGCACCGCTTCTCATCCTTCCCGGGGTCTACGAGACCTGGAGGTTCATGCAGCCGCTGATCACCGCGCTGCATGATCGCGGTCATCCGATTCACGTCCTCGACGCGCTCGAACGCAACCAGCGGCCGGTGCACGACGCCGCGCAGGTCGTGGAGGAGTTCCTCGAGGCGAACCGGATGACCGATGTGATCCTGGTCGCGCACAGCAAGGGCGGCCTCGCAGGGAAGCTGGCGATGGCGGGTTCCTCAGGGGACCGTATCCGGGCGATGCTCGCGGTCGCGACGCCGTTCGGCGGATCCCGCTACGCCCGACTCCTCCCGGTGCGCTCGCTGTGGGCATTCTCTCCCTCTGGCCCGTCGATCGTCGAGCTCGCGAAGCTCCTCGAGGTGAACGAGAGGATCGTCTCGGTGTACGCCGCATTCGACCCGCACATCCCCGAGGGGAGCGAGCTGGTCGGTGCGCGCAAGAACGTGCGCATCGAGACCGGAGGGCACTTCCGGATCCTCGCAGACCCGCGTGTCCTGGCCGAAGTCGCCGTCCTCTCCGAGGGCTGATCCGCACGAGGCGCCGTCGCTCGGTGGAGCCCGGCGGATGCAGGAATCTGTCCAGCGCATCATTTCGGCGTGCGGCAGGTGCAGGATCGTCGAGCAGACGGCTACTCTGGTCGAGGTGCTGCCGTGGCCGACACGTCTTCGCCCGACCTATGGATGACGTGACTTTCGAACCCGACACGCGCGAGCGCCCTGACAGCGCTCGGCTCGCCCTGGGCACGCCCGGAATCGATCTGTCGAGCACATCCGCCGGTTCGGAGGTGGAAACGCTGCCACCGATGAAGCCGGGGAGCATCGGCGTCCGCTACCGGCTCTCACGCCGCTTCCGATCGTGCGATGCGTTCGCGTGCGTGCCGACCTACGTCGCGCAGACGCGCGGGTGCGACACAGTCCTCGGCGCAGACGGTGAGCGGATCCACGGCGGGCGCGCATACAGACCGTTGCTGGTCGACGGCACCACGGTCGAGGCCACGAACGAGAACCTCGGCACGCTCATCCACAGCCTCGTGCCGCTCGAAGTCATTCAGGCAGACAGCCCCGCAGCCGCGGAGCGCGCATTGCTCCGCGCGATGCGTCCTTCTCTGGATCGGTACCTGCTGATCGACGGAGAGATCTGGATCCGGATCGAGTCCGCACCGGGGGAGTGACCGCTGCGGCATACCTCGCGGCGTGAGCGTTCGGCGCCGAGTACGGTTCGATCATGCTGTGAGTGCCGGCGGTGGGACTCGAACCCACACGCCCTTTCGGACAAAGCATTTTGAGTGCTCCGCGTCTGCCATTCCGCCACGCCGGCTCGTGTGTCGCGCCTTCGACTTTAGCGCAGGGAATCGACACAGACCCGCACGCGCCGCACCATCGAGGACCCTGAGAGGCCGTCTCCACTAGGATGGATCTGTGACCGAGCAAGAACAGGCAGTCGAGCAGCCCACGTCATCCGCACCCCGACGCGTCGTCGTCGCCGAGGACGAGTCGCTGATCCGTCTCGACATCGTCGAGATCCTCCGCGACAACGGCTTCGATGTCGTCGGTGAGGCAGGCGACGGCGAGACCGCCGTCGCACTCGCGACCGAGCTGCGCCCCGACCTCGTGATCATGGACGTCAAGATGCCGCAGCTCGACGGGATCAGCGCCGCCGAGAAGCTGCACAAGGGCAACATCGCCCCGGTCGTTCTCCTCACGGCATTCAGCCAGAAGGAACTCGTGGAGCGCGCGAGCGAGGCCGGAGCCCTGGCCTACGTCGTCAAGCCCTTCACCCCGAACGACCTGCTGCCGGCTATCGAGATCGCTCTGGCTCGTCACGAGCAGATCATCACGCTCGAGGCCGAGGTCGCCGACATGGTCGAGCGCTTCGAGACCCGCAAGCTCGTCGATCGGGCCAAGGGCCTGTTGAACGAGAAGATGGGCCTTTCGGAGCCCGAGGCGTTCCGCTGGATCCAGAAGGCGTCGATGGACCGCCGCCTCACGATGCAGGACGTCGCGAAGGCGATCATCGAGCAGCTCGCACCGAAGAAGTAGTCCGTGCTTCCGCTCGACGCGGAGCACATCCTGCGTCCGGTGGAGGTCGGCGACGGCGCCGCGCTCGCGAGGGCGTACTCCAGGAATCGTGAGCATCTCGCACCCTGGGAACCGGTCAGAGAACCGGAGTTCTTCACGCCGCACTGGCAGGAGTTCCATGCCGAGCAGTGCGTGATCGAAGCCTCCGCCGGTCGGAACATCCGCTTCGTGGTCGAGTCGTCCGACGGCGAGATCCGCGGGCGGATCAACCTCAACAACGTCGTGCGCGGTGCGTTCTGGAACGCCGATCTGGGCTACTGGATCGACCGGACGCGACTTCGTCGCGGTCTCGCCTCCCGCGGCGTGCACCACGTCGCGGCCTACGCACGCGACGAGGTGCGGCTGCACCGCCTACAGGCGGCGACCCTGCTGCACAACACCGGGTCGCAGCGTGTTCTCGCGGACGCCGGCTTCGAGCGCATCGGCATCGCGCCGCAGTATCTGCGAATCGCGGGGGAGTGGCAGGATCACCTCCTGTTCCAGCTGCTGCTGGATGAGCCGCTCAGCGCGCCTGTTTGAGAGTCTGGGTGGGGTCGATGGGCGGACCCGACCCACGCGGGTGGACGTCACCCACCATGGGCAGATGAATATCGGTGGCCATCACCAGTTCTCCACAGATTGAACATGACGGCCATTCCCCAGTCCCGCGCGCCTATAAGTTCAGGGTCATGACAAAATTCACCCCAGACTGTTCGTCGCGCCTCGTTGGGCCTTCGGGGTCCTGGCCAGTCCTCCCTCTCCGAAGGGTTAGCCAGAGATGAGCGAGCATGCTTCGGATGTATGCCTGTCAGCCGTGATCATGGCCCACCCGCGCCGCCTGCATCAGGCCGAGCGGTTACGCGGACGATTCCCTGACCTGGGCTTCCGGGTCGTTCTCGATCCAGATCCCGACGGCCCTCCGACGACGTGGCGCACCGCCCGTCGCGCGTGGCAGGCCGTCGCGTCCGGCGCGACGCACCACCTGGTCATACAGGATGACGTCGATCTCTCCGACGACTTTCACTTTCGAGTGGTCGAGGCGATCGCTGCTCATCCTGACCGACCACTCACGCTGTTCGCCGAGTGGGGATCTCGCACTGCCAGTGCGATCCGGGTCGCCGCGGCGCTCGGCCATTCCTGGGCTCCGGCCGTCGATGACTACCTCCCTTGCGCAGCGCTGATCCTTCCCGCGGAGCTTGCGCGTGGATTCGATGACTTCGCCGTGATGAACAGCACGGTCGAGGATCCCGATGACGTCGTGCTCTTCGACTATCTTCGTGCGCTTGGCAGCGACGCCATCGCACCGGTCGACGGCCCCGTCGAGCACGACGGTGGGGACAGCCTGGTCGGCAATTCGACCATGGGCGTTCGCAAGGCGGTCCGATATGTCGCCTCTCGCCACGCTGCGACTCACGAATCCGTCCTCACAGGACTGACCGCCGTGCCGCACTACGACTGGTGGGAACAGCAAGCCGTGATGTTCATCCAAGACGCGTCGAGTCCCGACGGATGGGCGCGAGTGCGTTCGGGCCCGGCCTTCGAACATCTCGGCATCGGTACATCGGAGGTTGACGACGCACTCGAAGGGGCGCTCCGTGATGTTCCCGACCGCGATGCGCTCGACGATCGGGTCAGTGCGATCATCGTGCGCGAGGTCTGGAAGACCGCGTATCTGCTCGGAGCGGTCATCGCCGACCACGGTGCAGGTCTCGAGGATGACGATCGTTTCCTCGGAGCGCTCTCGACGCTAGCGCCAGGCGCATTGCGTCGCATCGTTCCGGCGCATCTGCTGACCACGATCGCTGAGCTGCTCCGTCCGGTGGTCATCCTCGGGGCCGGCGCCGGCATCCGCTCTCGCTCGGTCAAGCGCGAGAACGGAGAGACTCGATGACCACGCTGAACCACTTAGGATCGTCGCGTTCCTCCGCGCACGAAATCGACTCGCAGTACCTCGACACTGCTCGCAACGCAGGACGATCGGAACGTCTTGCGCCGCTCCGATCCGCAGGGCTCCGACCGAGCAGTGCGCCTACCACGACCTGGGTCGGCGACCTGCAGCAAGGCGACGGAGGCAAGGGAGCCATGACTGACCGCCTTGCGACTCGCTGCGCTCTACATCGACGGCGAGACAAGCCGACGCGAGTTCCACGTCCATGTGTCTGCGGTTGCGACCGCCGACGCGAGCCGCGACCTCGCACGCATCTATCACTTGATGCCGGACATGTTCGGTGAGGGCACTCCGCAACGAGTCGCCGACGACGAACACGTGGTCCTGGTCCTGCATGGCCTCTGCGAGATCGCCGGCCACGGAACCGACGCCGAAGCAAGTCACATCATCGTCGACGAGCACGGTGCGACGGTAGGAACTTTCCGGCTCGATGATCTGGATCGCGAGGGATGGGACTCGATGGACGCCGCGGTTGATGTCGTGCTCGGGCACATTGCGGGCAACAATGCCGCCGAGTACTGGTCTCACGAATCGTCTTGTTGGACGAACGATGCGCCCAGCAAGAGGATGCCCTTCGCTTTTCATGAGACCGGGACGCTCTGGATGGGCGACTCCGAACTCGATTCCGTCACCGATGCCTACGGGCGTGTACACGCGACGCTGAACCTGTTCGTTCTCGGTGGCGCGACGTTTCCGACGCGGGGTTCGTGGAATCCGTTTCGCACTATGGTCGCCTTGGCGATTCGTCTCGCAGATCACCTCTCGCACCGCAGCGTCGAGGACCACGCATGAGCGTCCACGCATCCCCTCGCGGTTCTCAGCACGCTCTCGTCGTCAAAATGTGGGTGCTGACGGGGATAGTGGCCATCGCGGACTTCATTTTCGGGGCGACGTTCGTCAGCTTCATGCAGGCACAGGGCCTGAGCGCGAGCGTCGTAGGCGCGCTGCTCTCGATCACCGCCATCACATCCATCTTCTTCGAGGCACCCAGTGGAGCCTGGGGCGACAGGTTCGGCCACAAACGTCTCGTAGTCCTAGGCCTCGTGCTCTGGGGGACCGGGCTTATCGTGTTCGCCTGTTCGAATAGTGCATGGATCTTCGCGTTCGCGATCACGTTGTGGGGTGCCGGTCTAGCGTCCTACAGCGGTGCTGCGACCTCGCTGCTCATCAACACACTCAACTCGGACGGACTGGGGCATCACGGTTCGAGCGCCGTGCGCGGCGCCGAGGTGGTCCGCTGGTCTGCCGCCGCGGCCGGCGCAGTGATCGTCGGCCTCACGGCATGGGCCATGTCCACCGCTCTCTCGATCATCGTCGCCGGCGCACTCCTCATCTTGGCCGCGCTTTGGGTGGCGATCGGATGGCCCGAGTCGCCCCGACATGAGCAGATGTCCATGCGGCGCAATCTGGTCGCCGGAACGCGTTTCCTCGCCGGCCCCCGGGGCCGTCCGCTTGTGGTGTTCAGCATTCTCGCGAGTGTCGACCTTGCTATCGTCATCCTCACTTGGCAGCCCATCGTGTTGGAGATCGTGGAGATCCCGGATGAGATGCTGGGCTTCAGCCTTCTCTGCCTGACTGTGGCCACGGCTCTGGGTGCAGCGGCGACGCGATGGCTGAACCGCGTCCCGCGTGAGTGGACCCTCGCGGGCACGCTCACCCTGCTGAATCTGTCCCTCGTCCTGGTGGGCTCCGGCTCTGCCGGGGCGATCATCGGCCTGCTCGGCGCCGAGTTCTTCTTGGGTGTCGCGCTGACTACGCTCTCGATCTGGGGCCAGCAGATCTTCCCTGACACGATCAGGGCGACCGCGACATCACTCGTCGGCACCGTCTGCGGCCTGACGATCGCCGTCACGCACGCGGGGATGGGCGCACTCTGGGATGGCGTCGGGCTTCAGCCTGCGGTCGCCGTCGTCGCGTGGAGCCTCGCGGCGCTCGTCGTCTTCGTCGCTGTGATCACTTGGTCCATCCGGCGATTCAGGCCCGCGAAGTCGACGTTCACACCTGGGGAGAGAACCCGATGACCGCAGCATTCGACTTCAATACGGCGATGCTCCTCTTGGCGTCTGCAACGATCATGGTGACGTTCCTCCGGAACGGGGCCTATTGGTACCGGATGTGGCGGCAACCCGCACGTATTCACGATGAAAGAGCCGCGGTCCGCCGCGGAGAGGGCGATCGAGGATCCCTCATCATTCACTATGTGATTCCCGCGTTCCAGGAGGTCGAAGCGATTCCGCTCACCCTCGCTTCCTTGAAGCGGGCGATCGAAGAATCCGAGTATCGCACGACCGTGACAATCGTGACGTCTGTGCATGACGAGCCGCAGTTCGAGGGCGAGCGGACGACCAGAATCGTTGCCGAGGAGCTGTGCGCGGATCTGCCCAATGCTCGGGTGATCGTCGACCATACACCTGCGCCCAGCATGGCGGCAGCGTTCAACACCGGCATGCGAACGATCGCGGAGCAGTCGTCCGGCTCGGCCACGAGGAGTTTCGTCGCCGTCTACAACGCCGACTCCAGCGCCAACATCGACTCCACCCAGGCGCTAGGCGACACGATACTTGCCTGGGACTACCCTCCGGTCCTACAGGTGAACCACTCCTCACTGCGCAACCTTGATTCGATGACTGGTGTCGGTGGCTGGTATTCCCAGGGTGCGGCGTATTACCAGACACGCTGGGCTCTGGGATTCGAATTCGATTTGCATCGACGGAACAGCTCGCCGACACGAAAAGGACCGCTTGGTCACTCATATCATCTGAAGGGACATGGCCTCGTGATGAGGCTCGACACTGCGATGGCGATGGGAGGACTCAGCACCGACACACCGTGTGAGGATCTTGAGCTCGGCTTCCGACTCTCCCTGAAGGACGTTCCAGTGGTGAGCGTCCCCGTTCTGGAGGACACCGAGTCACCATTGACCCCGGCAGCGGTGATTGCGCAGAAGGGATACTGGTTTTCGGGCATGTTGGATGTCGTCAATTTCCACAGCCTCCAGCCCGAGCAGAAGCACGTTCAGCCCTGGCGATTCGAATTGCAACGCGCCGCGTCGATCTACAGGAGCGCGGCTTGTTTCCTGTTGGCTCCCGTCCCTTACTGGCTCCTTGTCGCGATTGCAGGCATACTCGGGCAACCGCTCCTCGCATTGCCGCCGGTGCTGAACGCCTTCATGAGCGTGTGGCTTATCCGCAGAGCGCTACGCAAGTTCGGGTCTGACCATCGCCGGCTTCGCTCGTGGGAGATCGTCAGCGTGCCGATGAGCGTGCTCCTTTGGTCTATGACGCGCAACGTGGGCCCAATTGCCTACCTATGCTCGATCGCGCGTCATCCAGGACGTGTCGAGCGCCTGCGTGCGGTGCATCTCCAGCACATCGAGGAGTCATCCGTCCGGACGGGAGGACCGAATATCAGCGCGCCCGGAGGGGCATAGCTCGCCGCCTTCACCCCCGCTCAGATCGCAGGCTCCCGATGAGCGGGGTCTATGCGGCTTGGGCGGAGCGGAGAGTCACGATCACAGGCGGAGTCGGGAGCTCGGCGAGATCCGACAGTGGGTCGAGTCGAGTCACTCGCCGAACGCTCCGTCATCACCTGCGCCGAGTGAACCCGGTAGCACTCACTCGCCTAGGGAGCGTCCTTGATCATGTTGGTGATCCGGATCGTCGAGCACCGGCGACCCTGATCGTCGGAGACGACGATCTCGTGCACCGTGATGCTGCGTCCCAGATGCACGGGCGTGCAGACCCCCGTCACGACGCCGGACGTGGCGGAGCGCGTGTGAGTGGCGTTGATGTCCACCCCGACCGCGAGCCGGCCTGGGCCCGCGTGCAGGTTCGCGGCCATCGAGCCGAGCGACTCGCCGAGAACCACGTAGGCACCGCCGTGCATGAGGCCCACGGGCTGCGTGTTGCCCTCGACAGGGAGTGTCGCGACACAGCGCTCGGTGGTGAACTCGAGGAACTCCATGCCCATCTTCTGGGCTAGCGCGCCCATCCCGCGGGCGGTCGCCCAGTCGAGTCCTGCACTCGTCGCGGTCTCGGTCATGGATCCTCCTCAGCGGGTGTCTGTCGTCCTCGTTAGGCTGACAGGGTGACGGACTCCGCAAAGCCTACCCTCATGGTCGTCGACGGCCATTCGCTCGCCTATCGTGCCTTCTTCGCTCTTCCGGTGGAGAACTTCACCACGAAGGACAACCAGCACACGAACGCCATCTACGGCTTCCTGTCGATGCTGGTGAACCTCATCAAGGCCGAGCAGCCGACCCACATGGCGATCGCATTCGACACCTCGCGCCATTCCTTCCGCACCGATCAGTACCCCGAGTACAAGGCGACCCGGTCGGAGTCGCCCCAGGAGTTCCGCGGCCAGATCCCCCTGCTGCAGGATTGTCTCGCCGCGATGTCGATCCCCGTGCTCACGAAAGAGGGCTTCGAGGCCGACGACATCCTCGCCACCCTGTCGACCCAGGGTGCTGAGCAGGGATACGACGTCCTCGTCGTCTCCGGAGACCGAGACACGATCCAGCTCGTCACCGACGATGTGACGCTGCTCTACCCCTCGGTGCAGGGAGTCTCGCAGCTCAAGCGCTACGACCCGGTGACCGTGCAGGAGCGCTACGGAGTGCGCCCCGAGCAGTACCCCGACATCGCCGCTCTTGTCGGCGAGACCAGCGACAATCTGCCCGGTGTGCCGAAGGTGGGCGAGAAGACCGCCGTCAAGTGGCTCACGCAGTTCGGCTCGCTCGACGATCTGCTCGAACGAGCCGAGGAGATCAAGGGCGTGGTGGGCGGAAACCTCCGCGACCACATCGAGGATGTGCGGCGCAACCGTCGACTCAACCGACTGCTGACGGATGTCGAGCTGCCCGTCGCTCCCGACGACCTGGCGGTGGCGCCTATCGACGCTCAGGCGGTCCGCGACATCTTCGCCCGTCTCGAGTTCCGCACGCTCCTGCCGCGCGTCTTCGAGGCCGTCGGAGCTGGCGAGGTCGCCGACGATCCGGCCGCCGCAGTCGTACTGCCGGTGCCCGCTCAGGTAACTCCTGTCGAGTTCGTCACGTGGGCGGACGCCCAGACAGGCGATGTCGCGGTGCGGATCCTTGTGCAGGGAGGAGTTCCCACGCGAGTGGGCGCCGCGACCGAGAAGGAACTCCGCGAACTCGACTGGACAGATGACGCCGTCGAGGTGCTGCGCCCGTGGTTCGAGTCGACGAGCCCGAAGGTGCTCCACGACGCCAAGCCCCAGGTCAAGGCGCTGCTGCGACAGGGGGTCCGCGTGCACGGGCTCGCGTACGACACCAGCCTCGCCGGCTGGCTGCTGCGTCCGAGCTTCCCCGACAAGACGCTCGGCGACCTCGTCGAGAGGTACCTCGGCGAGAAGCTCCCCGAGGCGGATCCGTCTCAGCTGGTCCCCGAGACCGAAGGCGCCACTCCCTCGCAGGAGGCCTGGTTCGCCCTGCGCGTCGCCACTGCGCTGCGCGAGGACATTCCCGAGTCGGTGGCCGCCGTCCTCACCGACATCGAGCTTCCCACCCTGCTGGCTCTCGCCGACATGGAGGTGGCCGGCGTCGCCGTGTCGCACGAAGTGCTCTCCACGTTCTCGGGCGAACTCGCCACGCGCGCCGAGGGGCTCGCGCAGGAGGCGTTCGGAATCGTCGGCCGCGAATTCAATCTCGGCTCGCCGAAGCAGCTGCAGGAGGTGCTCTTCGACGACCTGCAGCTTCCGAAGACCCGCAAGACGAAGACGGGGTACTCGACGGATGCCGCGGTGCTGGCCGATCTGCAGGAGTCGCATCCGCATCCGTTCCTCGGACTCCTGCTCCAGCACCGCGAGGCCACGAAGCTGCGGCAGATCATCGAGTCGCTCGACACGGCGATCGGGGCCGACGACCGAGTGCACACCACCTACGTGCAGACGGGCAGCCAGACCGGCCGGCTCTCGAGCACCGATCCGAACCTCCAGAACATCCCTGTGCGCACGGAGGAATCGCGCCGCATCCGCAGTGCGTTCCAGGTCGGGGAAGGCTACGAGTCGCTGCTCACCGCGGACTACTCGCAGATCGAGATGCGCATCATGGCGCACCTCTCCGGAGACGAGGGACTGATCGAGGCGTTCAACAGCGGCGAGGATCTGCACCGGTTCGTCGGCGCGCGCGTGTTCGGTGTCGAGCCCGGCGATGTGACCGCGGCCATGCGCACCAAGGTCAAGGCGATGTCGTACGGACTCGTCTACGGCCTCTCGGCATTCGGCCTGTCGAAGCAGCTCCGCATCGAGCAGTCCGAGGCGAAGCAGCTGATGGTCGAGTACTTCGCCCGGTTCGGTGCGGTGCGCGACTATCTTCGTGCGTCGGTGATGAAGGCCAAGGAGGTCGGTTACACCGAGACGATCTTCGGACGCCGCCGTCCGTTCCCCGACCTCGCGAGCCCGAACCGCGTGCTGCGGGAGAACGCCGAGCGAGCAGCGCTCAACGCACCGATTCAGGGAAGCGCCGCGGACATCATGAAGATCGCCCTCCTGCACATCCACGAGGATCTGCGCACCGAGGGCCTCAGCTCGCGAGCCCTTCTGCAGATCCACGACGAGCTCGTGGTCGAGGTGGCTCCGGGGGAGTGGGATGCGACCGAGCGGATCGTCCGCGCACGCATGGGCGATGCGGCCGATCTCACGGTGCCACTCGACGTGCAGGTAGGACGAGGACACGACTGGAACGAGGCCGCGCACTGACCCTCGGCGACGCGCACCAGACCGAT
The DNA here is from genome assembly GCF_001423485.1 of Microbacterium sp. Leaf320. Taxonomy (GTDB): domain Bacteria; phylum Actinomycetota; class Actinomycetes; order Actinomycetales; family Microbacteriaceae; genus Microbacterium. Next base: position 914,768 of record NZ_LMOD01000001.1, on the reverse strand, counting down.
ATCCTGCGTCGAGGGTGCGGGGCTACGCTGGAGGGATGACCTCATCACCCCGCACCCCGTCTGCCATCGACAAAGTCGCCGATGAGTGGGTCGACACCATCGCGGTGCTCGCCCCGACGCTCGGCACCTACATCGGTCGGGACGAGGTCAACGACCGGTTCGGCGACCTGAGCCCCGCCGGTCACGAAGAGATCGCGTCAGCCACCCGTGCGACGCTCGCGAAACTCGCCGTGCTCGAACCGGTCGACGCGATCGACGAGGTGACCAAGACCGACCTCTCGGCTGAACTCAGCCTCGATCTCGAGCTGCATGACGCGAAGTGGCACCTGCGAGACCTCAATGTGATCGCCTCGGCGGCGCAGGACGTCCGCTCGGCGTTCGACCTGATGCCCACCGCGACCGCAGATGACTGGTCGGTCATCGCCACGCGTCTCGCTGCGGTGCCCGATGCGCTCCGCGGCTACACCGAGACGCTGCGAGCCGGTATCGCCTCCGGCGTCACGCCGGCGCGCCGTCAGGTCGTCGAGGTCGCCACTCAGATCGATCGCTACACGGCCGACGACGGATTCTTCGCGGCCTTCGTCGCGGACGCCGCCCCACAGGAGGGCAACCTCCCGGCATCCCTCGCCCGCACCCTGGCCGATAACTCGGCGGCGGCACGCGTGGCCTACGACGAACTGCGGAGCTTCCTCGCGGAAGAGCTGGCTCCTGCCGCTACCGAGGTCGACGCCGTGGGCCGCGAGCTCTACGCCCTGAACTCGCGCCGCTTCCTCGGCGCGACGATCGATCTCGACGAGACCTATGAGTGGGGCCGCGAGGAACTCGCGCGCATGGTCGCCGAACAGACCGCGATCGCGAACGAGATCCTTCCCGGGTCCACGGTCGAGGAGGCCGTCGCCCACCTCGAGGCGGATCCTGCCCGCAAGCTCGTGGGCACAGAGGCGCTGCAGCGCTGGATGCAGGAGACGAGCGACCGAGCGGTCGCCGAGCTCGGCGCCACGCACTTCGACATCCCCGAGGCCATCCGGACACTCGAGTGCATGATCGCCCCGACTCAGGAGGGTGGCATCTACTACACGGGGCCGACGGACGACTTCTCGCGCCCCGGCCGCATGTGGTGGTCCGTTCCGGAGGGCGTCACCGAGTTCGACACGTGGCGCGAGCTCACGACCGTCTACCACGAGGGTGTCCCGGGACACCATCTGCAGATCGCTCAGGCGGTCTACAACCGTGCCGAACTCAACTCCTGGCGCCGGCTCCTCGCCGGCACCTCGGGTCATGCCGAGGGCTGGGCCCTGTACGCCGAGCGTCTGATGCAGCAGCTGGGCTATCTCGACGATCCGGCGGATCGACTCGGCATGCTCGACGGGCAGCGGATGCGCGCGGCACGCGTCGTGCTCGACATCGGTGTGCACCTCGGCAAGCCGCGTCTCGATGGCGAAGGCACCTGGGACGCCGATTACGCGCTCGACTTCATGCGCAAGAACGTGAACATGTCCGACCAGTTCGTGCAGTTCGAGGTCAACCGCTACCTGGGCTGGCCAGGGCAGGCGCCGTCGTACAAAGTCGGACAGCGCATCTGGGAGCAGGTGCGCGACGCCTATCAGGCGGAGCGCGGCGCGGACTTCGACGTGAAGGAGTTCCACAAGCGGGCTCTCGACATGGGCGGTGTCGGCCTCGACACGCTTCGCACAGCTCTTCTCGCACGGTGAGGGAATGTGCCCAGCCCAACCGGTGTTCATTCAGTTGAATAGAAAGGGCTGACATGAGCATCGAGTTCGGGCTGGACACCTTCGGCGATATCACGAGGGGCGCGGACGGCGAGCTCCTCACAGGAGCACAGACGATCCGCAACATCGTCGAGCAGGCGGAGATGGCCGACAGCGTCGGCGTCGACTTCTTCGGAGTGGGGGAGCACCACCGCACCGAGTTCGCCGTCTCGGCTCCCGAGATGGTTCTGGCCACCATCGCCGGCCGCACGAAGGACATCCGTCTCGGCACCGCGGTGACCGTGCTGTCGTCGGACGATCCGGTGCGCGTTTTCGAGCGCTTCTCGACCCTCGATGCCCTCTCGAACGGACGGGCCGAGGTGGTTCTCGGGCGTGGATCGTTCATCGAGTCGTTCCCCCTGTTCGGCTACGACCTCCGTGACTACGATGCTCTGTTCGAGCAGAAGCTCGAGCTGTTCGTCGAGCTGCTCAAGGAGGAGCCGGTTACGTGGTCGGGAACGATGCGCGCCTCGCTCGAGAATGCGAACGTGTTCCCGAAGAGCGAGAACGGTCTGCGCACCTGGGTCGGCGTCGGCGGCAGCCCGGAGTCTGTCGTGCGCGTCGCCAGGCACGGGCTCGGTCTGATGCTCGCGATCATCGGGGGGCCCGCGGGTCGGTTCCGGCAGTTCGTCGACCTCTACCATCGGTCCGTCGCGTCGTTCGGCACGACCTCTCACCCGATCGCCGTGCACTCGCCGGGGCACATCGCCGACACGGACGACGAGGCATGGGAAGCCGCGTACTCCGGCTTCGAGGCGATGAACAACACCATCGGACGCGAGCGCGGGTGGCCTCCCTACAGCCGAGCACGGTTCCAGAACGACATCGGGCCGGCCGGCGCGCTGTACGTCGGCTCGCCTGATCGCGTTGCCGCGAAGATCGCCGACACGGTCACGACCCTGAGCCTCGGCCGTTTCGACATGAAGTACGCCACGGGAACCCTGTCGCACGAGTCGATGATGCGCAGCATCGAGCTCTACGGCTCCGAGGTCATCCCGCGCGTGCGCAGGTTGCTCGCCGACCGTGACTGACTGACCCACGGGCTCGGCGGCCCGGTGCGCGCCCCTACGATGTAGGCATGGCCAACACCGCGCTGCCGAGCCGGGCATCGATCGCCGGGCGCCTCGACGACCTTCCGTTCACGCGTCGCCATCTGCGACTACTCACCGGATCCGGTGTCGGCTGGGCGCTCGACGCGATGGATGTCGGCCTCATCTCGTTCATCCTCGCCGCTCTCACCCAGCAGTGGGGACTCACGAAGACGGATGCCGGATGGATCGCATCCGTGGGGTTCATCGGCATGGCGCTCGGTGCGACCCTCGGCGGCCTGCTCGCCGACCGGTTGGGGCGACGCCAGGTCTTCGCGCTCACGCTCCTGATCTACGGGATCGCCACGGGCGCGAGTGCGCTCGTCGGCGGACTGGCCGCTCTCCTCGTGCTGCGATTCCTCGTCGGTCTCGGACTCGGCGCGGAGCTCCCCGTGGCCTCGACATACGTGAGCGAGTTCGCTCCGGCGCGGATCCGCGGTCGACTCATCGTGATCCTCGAGGCGTTCTGGGCCCTGGGGTGGACAGCCGCGGCGCTCATCGGCTTCTTCGTGATCCCCGCATCCGACGACGGATGGCGCTGGGCCTTCGCGCTCGGCGCGATCCCCGCCGTCTATGCGCTGGTCGTTCGCTGGGGTCTGCCGGAGTCGCCGCGGTGGCTCGCATCCCGCGGGCGCATCGCCGAGGCCGACCGCATCGTCTCGACGTTCGAGGCGGATGCCGGCGTCGAACCGGGACCTGCCATCAGGCGAGAGCCGGTCTCGCGTGCGATCGCGATCACGACCAGGGCACGCCTCACGACGCTCTGGAATGCGGAGTTCCGGATCCGCACACTGTGCCTGTGGATCGTCTGGCTCTGCGTGAACTTCGCGTACTACGGCGCGTTCATCTGGATTCCCAGCATCCTCGTCGACGCGGGATTCGATCTCGTCCGTTCGTTCGGATTCACGCTCATCATCACGCTCGCGCAACTGCCCGGCTACGCCGTGGCCGCCTGGCTGATCGAGGTGTGGGGACGCCGCACGACCCTCTCGGTGTTCCTCGTCGGATCCGCCGTCTCGGCTGTCTTCTTCGGCACATCGACCACCGAAGCCGCGATCATCGGCTCGGGCATGGCGCTCTCGTTCTTCAATCTCGGCGCGTGGGGCGCACTGTATGCCGTGACCCCTGAGATCTACCCGACGTCGCTCCGCGGCACGGGGGCGGGCTGGGCGGCGGGTGTGGGTCGTATCGCATCGATCGTCGCTCCTCTCGCCGTCCCCGTCATCCTCGTCGCCGGAGGGGCGCCCGTGCTCTTCGTGGTGTTCGGTGCCTGTTTCGTGGCCGCGGCCGCCGCCGCGTGGGGCCTGGTCGACCGCGGGGGAGTCGCGCTCGACGACCGCTGATGAGGCCGGCTGTCGGAGGACGGGAATAGGCTGTCCAGGTGACAGACGTGCGCTACGTGGCCATCGGCGATTCCTTCACCGAGGGAGTGGGTGATGTGCTGCCGGACGGACGAGAGCGCGGCTGGGCCGACCTGGTCGCCCAGGGGTGGGCGGATGCGGCAGGACACTCGATCAGCTACGCGAACCTCGCGATCCGCGGGAAGCTCGCCTGGCCCATCGTCGAGCAGCAGCTCGAACCAGCGCTGGCGCTGCGGCCCACCCACCTCTCCTTCAACGGCGGCGGCAACGACATGCTGCGTCCGCGGACAGATCTCGAGCACATCGCCGACGCGTTCAGCCGAGTGCTCCGGCGGTGCGATGAAGAGGGCGTGACTCTGATCCTGCTGTCGGGTGCGAATCCGAGCGGCCAGCTGCCGATGGGGTCACTCGTGCAGCGCCGCGGCGACCAGCTCTCCGATGCCGTGCTGCGCAGGGTCGAGGGGCGCGACGATGTGGTGCGGGCGCTCAACTGGCCGGATCGGGAGCTCGCCGGCTCGAAGTACTGGTCGGAAGACCGCCTCCACATGAACGCGGCCGGCCATCATCGAGTCGCCGCTCGCGTTCTGCACGGCCTGGGGTTCGAGCCGCCGTCGACCTGGTGGTCGCCGACGTCGCTCACCGCTGGCGGACCCGCGGGTCTCGCCTACTACCGGGAGTTCGTCGGCCCCTGGGTCAGGCGGCGCGTCACGCGCACGTCGTCCGGTGACGGCCGAGCCGCGAAATACCCGGAATGGGTCGAGAGAGCACCCCAAGCGTGACCGACATCGAGATGCGCCGCATCAGCGGTGGGCCGGTGACGCTGCACGACGCGCGTCGCAAGGTCGAGCGCACTGTGGATGTCGAGGATTTCGAGATCGGCGTGTTCCCGATCACCGAGGAGCAGTTCGCCGAGGTGCTGCCGATCCCTTCGAGACATCCCCGTCGACCGGCCGCAGATCTGAGCTGGCTTCGCGCGGTGCATTTCTGCAACGCGGCATCCGAATGGGAAGGGCTCGATCCAGTATATCGCTTTGACGGCGAAGACGTCTCGTGGGATGTCACGGGTGATGGCTATCGGCTTCCCACCGAGTCGGAATGGGAGTACGCCTGCCGGGCCGGTTCGAGCGGGCCACACTATGCCCCACTGGCAGACGCGGCCTGGACGAGCGCAGACGGGGTCTCGACACCACAGGACGTGGGCGGCAAGCTGCCCAACCTCCACGGGCTGTTCGACACTCTCGGCAACGTGTGGGAGTGGTGCTGGGATCTGCTCGATCCCGCCCGTTACGACGACTACCGCGTGTTCCGCGGAGGAGGTTTCGCAGACGACTCATGGAGCGTCCGTGCGTCCGTGCGACGCGGGGGAGCCCCGCGAATGCATCACGAGGACGTCGGACTCCGCGTGGCCCGCGGCGCCTTCGACACGCCCGGTGAAGCACAGGGCTGGTCGGAGCGCGCGGATCGTGAACGGGCCGCATATGACGGCCCGGTGCCACTGGGCTGGACGCCGTTGCGACGCCCTGGGCGCTGAACTGCTCGTCGGGGCCGCGTATTCTCAGCCGCGTGGCATCTGCTTGATCATGTAGCGGTTCGGCCCCGGAGACTCGGCGAACCCGTACTGCGCATAGAGGCCGTCTGCGGTGCTCGTGGCCAGCACGATCCTCTTCACCGTCGACGAGTCCTGCAGGTCCTGGATCACGCCTTCGACGATCATCCGCCCGACCCCCTTGCCGCGAGCGGATTCGTCGACGAACACATCGCACAGCCACGCGAATGTGACTCCGTCGGTGACGACTCGGGCGTACGCGATCTGCCGGTCGTCGGAGTCGCGCACCGAGTAGTTCCTCGACGCATCGATCGCGGCATCCTGGGTCTCTCTGGTCCGCCCCTGAGCCCAGTAGGACTCGACGCTGAGCCAGTGGTGCACCAGGTCGCGGTCGATGAGAGAGGAGTCAGTGGAGAAGGTGAACGCTGAGGGCATGCGCCTCATCCTAGGAGTTCTCAGCGTCGCTTCTCGGGATCCAGACCCATCCTGATGCGGGTGCGCTTGCGCTCGATCACGATGAACACGACCCCGAGGATCCAGAGCGGGATAGGCATCAGGAACGCGACGCGGAACGCCTCGAACGAATAGGTCTCAGGCGTTCCGGCGCCCTGGATGTCGAGTGCGAGGCCGATCAGCCAGATCGCGATGAGTGCGGCGATGAAGCCGCCGGCGTTGGTCACTCCTGTGGCCGTGCTCAGACGATGCGAAGGGTTGTGCGTACGGGCATGGTCGAAGGCGATCATGCTCGCGGGACCACCCGTGGCGAGAGCCACCGCAAGCACGTACAGCAGCCAGATCGGCGCAGGTTCCGGCATGGCGATGACGGCGACCCACGCGACGAACTGCACGCCGACCGCCGGGAGCACGAGCGCGACGGAGCGCTGGTTGGGAAGGCGCCTCGAGAGGTCGCCGATGATCGGCCCGAGTGCCATGCCCGCGACCACGTAGACCGAGATGATCCCGGCCGCGTGGGCGGTGTCGAGGCCCTGAGCGGCTGTGAGGAACGGCATTCCCCACAGCAGGATGAAGGCGGTGCCGGCGAACGGCGCCGTGAAGTGAGACCAGAAGGCGAGTCGCGTGCCCGGGTGGGCCCATGCCGCGCGGATGCCGACGCCCGTGTCGATCGCCGAGGTGACGACCCGGATCACGCCGGTGTCGGTGTCGACCGAGACGTCCGCGCCGCGTTCGACCGGGTGGTTGCGGATGAGGAGCGCGACGAGGATCGTGAACAGCACACCGAGTCCGGCGATGCTGCCGAACGTGATCGTCCAGGTCGTCGCGTGCAGGAGCGCGGCCAGCGGGACGAGAGCGATGAGCTGTCCGCCCTGCCCGATGATGCCGGTGAACTGCACCATGATCGGGCCTCGCTGCGCGGGGAACCAAGTGGCGACGAGACGCAGCACCGCAGGGAAGATCGCTGCGTCCCCCGCGCCGAGCAGGATGCGCGCGAACACCGCGATGCCGATGCTGGGGGAGAGTGCCATGGTGAGTTGCCCCGCAGCCATGAGCAGCATGCCGACCGTCATGATCGGGCGGGATCCGAAACGATCGAGGAGGATCCCGATCGGGATCTGCATGCCGCCGTAGACCGCGAGCTGCACCACGGCGAACAGCGCGAGTGTGGAGGCATCAGCCTGGAACCGGTCGGCCGCTTCGACGCCGACCGCTCCCAACGAGGTGCGATTGGTGATCGCCAGAACGTAGGCGGCGACACCCACACCCCAGATGAGCCAGGCCCTCCACCCCGGCGAAGTCACGGGGGAGCGGGGAACCTGTTGCACCCTTCCACGCTACTCCTGGTGCGCGGCCCCGCCGGTCGCTCGCAGCGCCGCGGCATGCTCTTCCGGATGTCGGATGCTGTCGCTACCGTGGCCGCATGACACCTGAACCCGTGCACCACTCCATCAACTACGTCGAGCTCGTGGTCAATGACCTCGAGACGGCCAAGCGCTTCTACGGCGACACCTTCGGATGGGTCTTCGTCGACTACGGGCCCGCCTATGCGGGCATCGCCTCGCCTACCGGCGATGGGTCCGAGGTGGGCGGCCTTCTGCTGTCCGACCAGGCGCGTCCCGCGGGCGGTCCGCTCGTGCTCCTGTACTCCGATGACCTCGATGCCACGCACACCGCGATAGCGGAAGCCGGTGGCGCAGTCACGCAGGGCCCATACGAATTCCCCGGCGGTCGACGACTGCATTTCGTGGACCCGAGCGGCAACGAGCTGGGCGTCTGGGCAGCCCAGTGAGAGCAGAATAGAGGTGTGACCTCGCCCCATCCGCACTCGTCGCCTGACGAACTCCGGCTGTCGATCCATGTCCGGGAGTCGCGGTGGGACGCGGCCGATACGACTGCGGTGAGTGCGCTCGTCCGCACCTATCTCCTGCAGACGGAATCGGAGAAGCACGAGTACGGTCGAGCCGAGCCGCCTGCGTCGATCATGGCGCTGCCGCCACGATACGAGCGGGAGGTGGCCGATCCGCGCGCCTCCTATGCCGACTGCACCACGCTGCTCGCCACGATCGAGCAGCGGCCCGTCGGGGTCGTGATCATCCGGATCGACGGGGGAGAGGCCGAGATCAAGCGTCTCTGGGCGGATCCGGATCTTCGCGGGCGAGGACTCGGATCCGCACTGTTGGATGCGGCGTTGGCGCTGACGTCCGGGCGCGTGCGCCTGTCCGTCTGGGATTGGCGGGCTCCGGCGATCAAGCTCTATGAATCCCGAGGGTTCGAACGGGTCGCCTCCTGGGACGACCGCAAGGGACTCGTCTGCATGGTGAGACCTGACCATACTTTGCCCTTGCGCTAACCTTCCGCGTGAGCAATACTTATCCTCATGGCAAACCATGACGGTGTGAACGAGGTGTTTCTCGCTCTCGCCGACCCGACCCGTCGCGAGGTCATCCGCTCACTCGGGCGTGGCCCCGCGAGTGTGGGGGAGCTCGCCCAGCCTTTCGCGATCACGCTTCCGTCGTTTCTGAAGCACATTCGCGCACTGGAGGAGAGCGGACTCATCCGCACCTCGAAGAGCGGACGCGTGCGCACCTGCACACTCGATCACGACCGCCTAGCCGTCGTCGGTGATTGGCTCGACGAGCAACGCCGGCTCTGGGATGAGCGAACGGACCGACTCGAGTCCCTGGTGACCGACCTGGAGGAGACAGCATGACCAGCACAACCCACGACCCGCGTCTCGATCTGACTCTGGAGAGGACGATCCGGGCATCACCGTCGGCGGTGTGGCGCGCATGGACAGACCCGGAGCTTCTCGCACAGTGGTGGGTTCCCGCCCCCATGCAGGCACGCGTCGACCGCCTCGACGTACAGCCCGGGGGCGGTTTCGTCACCAGCATGCGAGACGAAGCGGGGGAGTACGCCGCGCATACGGATGGGATCTTCCTGGTCGTGGAGCCCGAGCGGCGACTGGTCTTCACCAACGTGGTCGACAGCTCCTGGCGGCCCGCGAAGCCCGAACCTGTCTCGATGACGGCGGAGATCACGCTCGACGAGCATCCCGACGGCACGATGTACCGTGTGGTCGTTCGACATGGAGATCCCGCTGCGCGAAACCTGCACGAGGACCTCGGCTTCTTCGAGGGGTGGGGCTCGGTGACGTCAGCTCTGGCCGACCTCGTCGAGGCCGGATTGGCGACACGAGCATGAACGCCGATCTCCGGGCGCGGGGAGCCCTGGGCGGGGAGACGCTGCGGACGGCGCGATTGACCCTCCGGCCACAGGCAGTCACGGATGCGGAGGTGTTCCACCGGCTGTGGACCGAACGTGACGAGCGCGTGCCGGCTCACCGGAAGCTCGATGCCGGAGGCCACCCGACAGTCTCTGACATCGCGACCCATATCGCGAACGAGGAAAGCGAGCGCTCCGACCTGCTGTCTGTAGAGGACGCCTCGACCGGCGAGGTCTACGGCTACTGCGGACTCATCTTCGAGGGCAACGGAGCAGAGGGCGAGCCGGAGATCGCCTTCGAACTTCTGCGCAGCGCCCACAATCGCGGGTACGCGACGGAGGCCGCTACAGCCGTTCTCGTGTGGGCCGGTTCGACAGGCCATGAGCGAGCGTGGGCGAGTGTCTGGGAATGGAACGTCGCCTCGCGCCGCGTGCTCGAGAAGCTCGGCTTCGTGGACTCAGGCGATGATCGCCCCGCGAGCGAGCATGGGAGGAACATCTTGACAGTGACGGCGCTACGTCCGACGCCCACCGTCGTCGTTCCGACGCGCGGAGGATCCTGAATGACGGAGCACATAGTCATCGTCGAGCATGACACCCTGTCCGAATCGGCGTCGGCGGCACTGAAAGTCCTCTTCGACAGTGAGTACCGAGCGGAGCACGGAGAGTGGACACCTGACCGCCCGTACGGGTATTCGCCGGCGGATGTCCACACGGTGATCTTCCACGACTCGATCGCAGTCGCGCACGTAGGGTTTCAACGGCGCCTCATACGCGTCGGCGCACGCGAGGTCACGGTCGCTGGAACCGGGGGAGTGCTGGTTCATCCGGACTGGCGCTCCGACGGAGTCGGCCGCCGTGTGATGGCCCACGCCCAGCAGGCGATGCGCGACGACGATCGTGTCGACTTCGGCTATCTCGGCTGCCGAGAGGAGGTCGCGTCGTTCTACGAGCGCACCGGCTGGACGCGAGTGAACGCCGTGGAGCGTCACGTCTCGATGATCGACGCGAACGCGACCGTGACGTCTACCGATGGGCCGATCCTCATCTTCGCCGCCCACGCGGACCCGGGGGCTCGAGCAGAGCAGTGGCCGCCGGGCGACATCGACCTGAATGGCACACCCTGGTGATCCTCACGCACGACCGCCGAGGGCATCTTCAGGGGAGCCGCTTGCTCACTTTATCTGACATAATGTGCATTATCGGCGTTACAGTGATTCGTGGTGATCGGGGCTGTCGGTAGGCTCGACGCGTGAACGGAAGCAACGTCGAGATCGACTGGGAAGCTGCACGCACAGCGAATCTGCAGAACTGGGACGACCGCGTGCCTCTGCATGAAGCGGCGTACGGGCTGGATGCGTTCGATGACCCGAACCATCTCAGCGACGTCGTGAGCGACGACCTGCCGGTGCTCGGCCGCTTCCTGACCGGTGGAAACCTGTCAGGACTCGACGTCTGTCATCTGCAGTGCCACATCGGCACGGACACGATTTCGCTGGCGCGTGCCGGCGCCCGCGTGACCGGCGTGGACTTCTCGGAGCCTGCGCTGCGCGTCGCAGCGGCTCTCGCCGAGCGCACCGGAGTCGCAGCGACGTGGGTCCCGTCCGACGTGCTCGATGCCCGAAACGCAGTGACCGGTGAATTCGATGTCGTATACACGAGCATCGGCACGATCTGCTGGCTGCAGGATCTCGATCGTTGGGCCGTTCAGATCGTCGACCTCCTGCGTTCTGGAGGGACTTTCTTCATCAGGGACGGTCACCCGGCATTGCTCGCCCTCGACGAAGACGCGGAAGGTCTCACCACGCGCTACTCGTATTTCGGAGACGGTCGCGCACAGCAGTGGGATGACGAGTCCACATACGCCGGAGACGGAACGGTGGCGCATGCGCGGACCTATGAGTGGCCGCATCCGCTGTCCGAGATCCTCGGCGCGCTGCTCCGCGCGGGGCTCCGGATCGTCCATTTCGACGAGGGGCGCACACTGCCCTGGCGGTTCAGCCCCCGAATGGTCGAGGTCCCGCGCGGCTACGCCTGGCCGGAGGCCGAGCGCAACCTGATTCCCTGCACCTTCACGATCGTCGCGCGCAAGGACTGACCACGCCCCTGCGGACCGCTCCGTCTCTTGAGCAGACTCCGATCTACGCCCCGACGTATGCGGCGAGGTGCTCCCCCGTCACCGTCGACTTCGCCGCCACGAGATCCGCAGGACTTCCTTCGAAGACGACCCGCCCGCCGTCGTGCCCGGCTCCCGGTCCGATGTCGATGATCCAGTCGGCGTGGGCCATCACTGCCTGATGGTGCTCGATGACGATAACGGTCTTGCCCGATTCCACGAGCCGATCGAGCAGACCCAGGATGTTCTGCACGTCGGCGAGGTGCAGACCGGTGGTGGGCTCGTCGAGCACGTAGGTATCGCCCTTCTCCCCCATCTGGATCGCCAGCTTGATGCGCTGGCGCTCACCACCCGAGAGTGTCGACAGCGGCTGTCCGAGCGAGAGGTAGCCGAGCCCGACGTCTTCGAGCCGCCCGAGGATCGCGGCGGCCGCCGGCAGCTTCGCGTCGCCCTCGGAGAAGAAGACGCGCGCCTCTGAGACCGGCAGATCCAGCACCTGAGTGATGTCCTTGCCTGCGAGCTTGTACTCGAGCACAGCCGCCTGGAAGCGCTTGCCGCCGCAGTCCTCGCACGGTGTCTCGATCGTGTCCATGAAACCGAGCTCGGTGATGATCACGCCCGCACCCTTGCATGTCGGGCAGGCGCCCTCGGAGTTCGCGCTGAACAGAGCGGGTTTCACCCCGTTGGCCTTCGCGAACGCCTTGCGGATCGGCTCGAGCAGACCGGTGTACGTGGCGGGGTTGCTGCGACGCGACCCCTTGATCGCACCCTGATCGATCGCGACGACACCTTCGCGCTTCGACACCGAACCATGGATGAGCGAGCTCTTGCCCGAACCAGCGACGCCGGTGATGACGGTGAGCACGCCGGTGGGGATGTCGACATCGACATCCTGCAGATTGTTCGCCGTTGCGCCGCGCACCTCGATCGCTCCATCACTCGTGCGCACGGACCGCTTGAGGGCCGCACGGTCGTCGAGGTGTGTGCCCGTGCGGGTACCGCTGGCTTTCAGCCCCTCTACGGTGCCCTCGAAGCAGATCTCGCCGCCGGCGCTTCCTGCGCCGGGCCCGAGGTCGACCACGTGGTCGCCGATCGCGATGGTCTCGGGCTTGTGCTCGACCACGAGCACCGTGTTCCCCTTGTCGCGCAGTCGCAGCAGCAGCGTGTTCATGCGCTGGATGTCGTGCGGGTGCAGCCCGATCGTGGGCTCGTCGAACACATACGTCACATCCGTCAGCGACGAGCCGAGGTGGCGGAGCATCTTGATGCGCTGCGCCTCTCCCCCTGACAGCGTGCCCGACGGGCGTTCGAGGCTCAGGTAACCGAGGCCGAGCGTGACGAATGCGTCGAGGTTGGCGCTCAGCGCCTCGAGGAGCGGCGCGGCACCGGGAAGCTCGAGACCGCGCACCCACGCTGCGAGGTCGGTCACCTGCATCCGGCACGCGTCAGCAATGCTGATCCCGTCGATCTTCGACGAGCGAGCGCCCTCGGTGAGTCGGGTGCCGTCGCACTCGGGGCAAGTCGCGAAGGTCGCGACGCGCTCGACGAACGCGCGGATGTGGGGCTGCAGCGCGTCGAGATCCTTCGAGAGCATCGACTTCGTGATCTTCGGGATCAGCCCCTCGTAGGTCATGTTGATACCCGAGATCTTGACCTTCGTGACCTCGCCATAGAGGAACAGCTGCCGCTGCTTCTCGGTGAACTCGGCGACCGGCTTGTCTGCCGGGTAGAAGCCGGAGGCGGAGAAGCCCTTCACCATCCAGCCGTCAGCGGTGTATCCGGGCACCATGATCGCGCCCTCGTCGAGCGATTTGGACTCGTCGACGATCTGGGCGAGGTCGAGGTCTGAGACCGCTCCCCTGCCCTCGCACCGCGGGCACATGCCCCCGAGGTAGATCGCGTCCTTGACGATCTTCTTCTCGCCGCCCGGCCCCGTCATCACGCCGCTGGCCTTCTGGGTGGGGATGTTGAACGAGAACGCCGTCGGTCCGCCGATGTAGGGCTGGCCCAGCTTGCTGAACAGGATGCGCAGCATCGCGTTCGCGTCGGTCACCGTGCCGACGGTCGAGCGAGGGTTCGCCCCGAGGCGCTCCTGATCGACGATGATCGACGTCGTGAGTCCCTCGAGGACGTCGACGTCCGGCCGAGGCACCGAAGGCATGAATCCCTGCACGAAGGCGCTGTAGGTCTCGTCGATCATCCGCCTCGACTCGGCGGCGATCGTGTCGAAGACGAGAGAGCTCTTTCCTGATCCCGAGACGCCCGTGAACACCGTGAGCCGACGCTTCGGGATGTCGACGCTGACCTCTTTGAGGTTGTTCTCGCGGGCACCCTGAACGCGGATCAGGTCGTGGCCGTCTGCAGCGTGTGTCATGGTCTTCCTCGGGTTTCTCGGCCTGCTCAGCCGGCCTGGTTGATACGGAGAAGATTGCCCGCGGGATCGCGGAAGGCGCAGTCGCGCACGCCGTACGGCTGGTCCATGGGTTCCTGCACGACATCGGCACCCTGTGCGACCAGCCGGTCGAACAGACCGTCGAGGTCGTCGCTCGCGAGCGTCAGAGCCGTGTAGCTGCCCTTCGCGATGAGTTCGAGGATCGTCTGCCGCTCGGCATCCGTGATCCCCGGGTCGGTCGCCGGCGGGTGCAGCACGATCGAGGTCTCTGGTTGCCCCTCGGGGCCGACCGTGAGCCATCGGAGCCCGTCGTAGCCGACGTCGTTGCGCACCTCGAATCCGAGGGCGTCACGATAGAAGCCGAGGGCTGCCTCGGCATCCGTGTGCGGAAGGAATGCGTAATGGATGCTGATGTTCATGGGTTCAGGTTAGGTGCGCGTCCGTGCGCGGTGCTTCTTGATTCCTGATCGGTCGGATGACGTGCTTCGCATGGATGGTCGGAATGCCTTCGACGTTGGTCGCGCGTTCACGGTACACGCGGGGTGAGACACCGACGAGCTCGGTGAACCTCGTGCTGAAGGTGCCGAGCGACGAGCTCCCGACCTCGAAACACACCTCCGTCACCGAGAGGTCGCCTCGACGCAGCAACGCCATGGCCCGTTCGATCCGTCGGGTCATCAGGTAGGAGTACGGAGATTCGCCGTATGCGTCCCGGAACCGCCGGCTCAGATGACCGGCGCTCATGTGCGCCCCCTTCGCGAGGGCTTCGACGTCGAGAGGCTTCGCGTATTCGCGATCGATCCTGTCGCGCACCTTGCGCATGACGACGAGCTCACTCAGCCGGGCGTCATCGTCAGGGGTCACGACTAGATTTTGCCATGACCCTCGGGGTCGCACTGTGAAGACGTGCGACATATCGATACTGCCCTCCCCCACTTCGGGCTCGGACAGCGCTACTCTGGCAGCATCCCTCACAGGGATTTCTCAGAAAGGGTCCCCAACCATGTCTGATCCACTCGCTACCGAAGCGAAGTCACTGTTCAAATCGATCCGCATCGTTCTCGCGGTCTCGGGCGTCATCGCCCTGATCGCGGGCATCGTCCTGCTCGTCTGGCCGGTCAAGTCCGCCGTGATCGTCACGGGCATCTTCGCGTCCTATCTCGTGGTCGCCGGCCTCGTCTACATCGGCCTCGGCATCTTCTCCCGGGTGAAGGGCGGCTGGGCCCGTGTCGGACACATCGTCCTCGGCCTGGTCTATATCGTCGCTGGTGTCATCGCATTCGCGAACCTGGGTGTCGCTGCGGCGACCCTCGCCCTCGTCGTCGTGATCTTCATCGGCATCAGCTGGATCGTCGACGGAGTGGTCGCCCTGTCACTGCTTGGACAGGACGGCTCGCGCGTCTGGACGCTCCTCTACGCGCTGCTCAGCATCGTCGCCGGAATCGTGGTGCTCTTCTCGCCGCTGTATGCGGCCGCCGTGCTGTGGCTGGTGCTCGGCATCTCGCTCGTCGTGCTCGGCATCGTGCAGATCGTTCGAGCGATCACGCTCGGCAAGGACGCGAAGGGCTTCGTGGCCTCGGTCGAGTCCGACGCCGTCCGCTGACGCATCCAGGCACGAGAAGAGGGTCCCGTCCACTCGGACGGGGCCCTCTTCTCGTTCGCTCCGATCACTCGGAGCCGACGCAGATCACTCGGTGGCGAACGCGCTCACATCGCCCACGAGACGCGTGTTGTCGGCCGGCACGGCGTCGACCGCGGCACGAGCGACCTCTGCGGCGAACTCCGAGACGTTGTAGAGCTTGCCTGCCGACTCGCGGCGTTCCGCGATGGCGCCGGGGTTCGCGCGCTCGAGCAGCGTGGCGGTGATGGTGCCCTCGATCATGTCGCCGGAGACGACGGTGAAGCCGACCCCCTTCTCGGCGAGGCCGGGGATGCGCTCGCGGAGGGCGTCCTCGCCCGCGCGCTTCGACAGCGCCACCGGCTCGTACTCGGGCATCGTGGGCGTCGTACGAATGAAGTGCGCCTGGTGGCTGGTCACGAAGACGACGCGCGCGTCGTCGCTGAGCAGAGGGGTGGCCTCATCGAGCACGCTGAGCTGCGCGTCGCGGTTCAGAAGCAGCGCGTAGTCCTCGGCCATGCCCGACTCCATGCCGCCGGAGGCGTTGAGCACCAGCACGTCCAGGCGACCGAACTCGGCCTTCACGGCGTCGAACATCTCGCCGACCGATGCCGGGTCGGTCAGGTCAGCGCCGACGACGAGCACACGGCGGCCGAGCTCGCGCAGCTGCGTGGCGAGCTTCTCGGCACGAGGCGCCTTGTTTCGGAAGTTGATGACGACGTCCGCGCCGGCCTCGGCGAGGTAGCGGACCGTGTCGGCGCCGATGCCCCGGGACGAGCCTGTGACAAGGGCGACCTTGCCGTCGAGGGAACCTGCGGGAAGAACGTCGGTCACGGTGACTCCTTGAATGCGCGGATCGCCGTGATCGCACGGCCGTTCCAGACTACCAAGCGGGCACTGGGGCACCCGAAGCGCGGCGGGACCCCGTGATAGGTTGACCGCAAAGGAGGCCGCATGGACAACTTCCCCGTTTTCATCGATCTGGTCGAGAACTGGGCATGGATCGGCTGGCTGGTCCTCATCGCACTGTTCCTCGTGATCGAGATGCTCACCCTCGATTTCACGTTCCTGATGCTCAGCTTCGGCAGCACAGTCGGACTCGTGACGGATCTCGTGGGCCTCCCGGTCTGGGCGCAGGCGATCATCGCAGCAGTGGCCGCGGCGGCTTTCATCCTCTTCCTCCGTCCTCCTCTGCTGAGGCGCCTGCGGCGCGGCGAAGACCCCACCAAGTCGAACGTCGATGCTCTGCTCGATCTCCGGGGCATAGCCCTGCAGGACGTCACCCAGATCTCCGGCCAGGTGAAGCTCAGCAACGGCGACACCTGGACTGCACGATCGGGCTCGGTCGTCGCCATCCCCCAGGGCTCCCCCGTAGCGATCACCGCGATCAACGGAGCCACCGCCATCGTCCGTCCCGTCAACGACTAGTTAGGAGAGTTCCGTGAACGATTCCTCGTTCATCCCGACCGCGATCCTGTGGATCCTCGTGATCGCGATCATCATCTTCGTGGTGGTCACACTGGCGCGAGCCATCCGCATCATTCCGCAGGCGACAGCCGGCGTGGTCGAGCGGCTCGGCCGCTACCACAAGACCCTCATGCCCGGTCTCAACATCCTGGTGCCGTTCATCGATCGCCTCCGTCCGCTCATCGACATGCGCGAGCAGGTCGTCTCGTTCCCGCCGCAGCCCGTCATCACCGAGGACAACCTCGTCGTCTCGATCGACACGGTGGTGTACTTCCAGGTGACCGATGCCCGCGCCGCGACGTACGAGATCGCGAACTACCTCGGTGCCGTCGAGCAGCTCACCACGACCACGCTCCGCAATGTCGTCGGTGGTCTGAACCTCGAAGAGGCGCTCACCAGCCGCGACAACATCAACGGGCAGCTGCGTGTCGTGCTCGACGAGGCGACCGGCAAGTGGGGCATCCGCGTGGGCCGTGTCGAGCTGAAGGCGATCGACCCGCCCATCTCCATCCAGGACTCGATGGAGAAGCAGATGCGCGCAGAGCGTGACCGTCGTGCCGCGATCCTCACGGCAGAGGGTACGAAGCAGTCCGCGATCCTCGAGGCCGAGGGCGCACGTCAGGCCGAGATCCTGCGTGCAGAGGGTGACAAGCAGGCCGCGGTGCTTCGCGCACAGGGTGAGGCCGAGGCGATCCAGAACGTCTTCACCGCCATCCATCAGGGTGAGCCGGACGACAAGCTGCTCGCGTACCAGTATCTCCAGATGCTTCCGAAGATCAGCGAAGGACAGTCGAACAAGCTCTGGATCATCCCGAGCGAGTTGACCGAGGCGCTCAAGGGAATCGGCAGTGCCTTCACGCCGAAGCCCGGGCAGCCTCCGACGAACTATCCGGGCGCGTGACGCACCCGTACTTCGAGAAGGCGCGACACCCCCGAGTCCTCGCTCACCGTGGTCTGGTCACCGCGGCGGGCGGGGACTCCGGTGTGTGGGAGAACTCCGCAGCCGCCTTCGCCGCCGCGCACGCGGCCGGTGCCGAGTACATCGAGACGGACTGCCAGGTCACGGCCGACGGCGACGTCGTGCTCTTCCACGACGAGACCCTGGAGCGACTCACCGGCGACCCTCGCGCGATCCGTGAGGTGCGCACTCGCGAGCTCGCGCGCATCTTCGCCGACCACGGCGGACTGCTCACGGTTTCGGAGGCGCTGTCGTCCTTTCCGACGTCTCGCTTCAACATCGACGTCAAGACCGCGGAAGCCACGGACCTCATCGGTCCGCTGCTCGTCGACCACACGCACCGAGTACTCGTGACCAGTTTCTCGGATGCGAACCGTCGCGCCGCGATCGCCTCGACGCTACGCGCCGGAGCGGCCCTGCGCCCGGCCACATCCGGCGGCAGCCGCACGATCGCGGCGCTCCGCTCGCTCTCCGCGCTCCGCCTCTCCCCCGCTCGCGCGCTGCGGGACATCGACGCGCTGCAGATCCCCGAGCGGCATTCGGGACTCAGGATCCTCACGCCCGCCCTGCTCCGGGCAGCGCACCGCCACGACGTCGAGGTGCACGTCTGGACGGTGAACGATGCCGACGACATGCGTCGGCTGGTCGCCTTCGGCGTGGACGGGGTCGTGTCGGACCGCGCAGACCTCGCTCTGGCCACTCTTGCGCGCTGAGCTCGCCACGCCGCCCATACGCTCTCGCGCTGGGATTCCGCTGTGAATAGCACCGAGAACCCGGCTGCGTGGATGAAGCGCACAGGCTGGAGCGTTATACCTGACAGCGACGAGAGGACCACACAATGGCAGATCGCAGCCTACGCGGCATCCGACTCGGCGCCCAGAGCCTACAGAGCGAAGAGGGCGTCGTTTTCATGGAGCGCCGTGAAACCACCTATACCTGTGACGCCTGCGGCCATGTCACGAACCTGATGTTCGCGGCGGACGCCGAGCCGCCTCAGACCTGGGAATGCCGCGCCTGTGGCGCTGACGCCCGTCTGAACGTCGACGGCCAGGCCGTCACGCTCGACGCGAGCGACGAGAAGGCCGCACGCACGCACTGGGACATGCTGATGGAGCGACGCACGCGCGCCGAGCTCGAGGAGCTCCTCGAAGAGCGTCTCGCATTCATCCGCGCCCGCCGCGGCGCCGGCGAAGACCCGACCCGCGAGAAGATCGGCGCCTAACGCCGCCTGGCGCGCAGCCACCCGAAGGCCAGCGCGCCCAGTCCGCCCCACAACAGGATCTGCTGGATCCAGGGGCCGAGAACCACTCCCGCTGTGAGGCCGGAGCGCAGCTCGACATCCTCGAGCAGCGCTCCGGCCTTTCCCGCATCCAGGCTCGAGACGGTGGAACCGTCCGGGCGGATGATCTGGCTGGTCCCCACGGTCGAGATGTTGACCACGCTGCGGCCCGTCTCGATCGCACGCATGCGAGCGAATGAGAGCTGCTGAAGGTTCTCGTCGGTGCCGCGGAAGTCGGCGTTGTTCGTCTGGAGCACGAGCACCTCGGCGCCGGCGCCGAGCGCCTCATTGATCACGTCGTCGTAGATGACGTCGAAGCAGATGGCGAGTCCGACCTTCACGCCGTCGACATCGACCACCGGAGGGTTCGATCCCGGGGTGTACTCGCGCTGGATGAGACCGATCAGATCAGGAGCGAGCGCGTTGAAGAAGGCTCGGTCGGGCACATACTCCCCGAAGGGAACGGGGTGCCTCTTGTCGTGGATCTGCTCGGAGGTTCCCTCTTCTGTCCAGAGCAGGGACGTGTTGTAGTACAGCCCGTCGCGCTCGGTCGCGGCGTTCGCGAGCAGAGGAGCACCCATACGCGTCGCGACCAGAGTCATGCGCCGAGCGAGTGCATCGGACTGGAACGGGTCGTAGTCGAGTGATCCTTCCGGCCACACCACGAGATCCGCATCCTCTCCGTACAGCGGTGCTGTCGCATCGGTCTGCGCCTGGACGATGGAGTACTGCTCGCGCTCGTCGAAGTAGCCGCTCGGGCCGTTGCCCTGCACTGCGGCGATGCGCATCTCGCCGCTGACGGTCGTCGGGAAGAGCGGCGTGACGAGGAGCACGATCGTCACCAGAACCGGGGCGATCAGTGCGGTCGGGCGTCTCCACTCCCGTGTGCGCACTACTTCGATCGCCGAAGCGACGAGGAACACCATCAGGAAGCTGAGTCCGCTCACGCCGATCCAGGAGGTCACGGGCGCCAGAGGGCTCTCCGCCTGGGTCATGCCGAGGCGAGCCCAGGGGAAGCCGCCGTAGGGCCACGAGCCCACGAAGAGTTCGCGCCCGACCCAGAGGGCGGCGACCACCGCGGGGAGCAGCAGAAGACGCGCCCAGCGCCCGGAGAACGCCTTCGGGATCCACCGGTACGCGAGGGTGATGAGGATCAGCGCCAGCGCCGTGAGTGCACCTTCGAGGATGCTCAGGGCCGCCCACGGCACCGGGCCGAGGTAGCGCGAGGTCCATGACACGAGAAGAGCGAAGAAGAGGATGCCGTAGACAGCACCCACCAGCAGCGCTCCTCCGGCGCGCCGGCCGATCAGAGCGACGAGCAGCAGCGCAGTCGCGGGGAAGGCGAGCGCCCACACCGCGGCGTCAGGATACGAGAGATCCATGAGGAGGGCGGCCATCGCCGCGGCGGGGAGGGCGAGCGAGAGCGGCAGAAGAGGGCGCTGTCGCGCGCGGGGTTCAGACATCCGTCCCATTCTCACATCGACGAATAGGCGACGATGCCACGGCGCACGCCGTCGAGTGCGACTCGCGCATTGCGAGCGAGCGCGCCGTCCTCCGCGACGATCGACAGCTGGTCGAGCAGATCGATGGTCTGCTTCGCCCAGCGGACGAAGTCACCCGCCGCCATGTCGGCGTCGATCAGGACGCGATCGAGCATCCCACCCCGCGCCCACGAGTGCATGGCACCTGCGAGGCCGGCCGCGAGAGGTTCGCTGCCGGGCAGATGATGATCCTTCTCGAGGTCGTCGAGCTCCGCCCACAGCGTCGTCGTCTTCTCGTACGCGGCTCGGAACGCACCGCGCGGCAGATCCCTCTCGCCCGAGTTCGCCTCGTCCCTGCGCGGTTCGTACACGAGGCAGCAGGCCATGGCTGCGAGTGAGGGCGCATCGAGACCGTTCCAGAGTCCCTGCCGCAGCGACTCGGCGACGAGCAGGTCACGTTCACCGTAGATCCGGCGCATCGTGCGCCCGGAGTCCGTGAGAGTCGTCACGTCGTCGCCGTCGCGGTGGAGATAATCGAGCGTCTCGAGCACCTCGACCACACGGTCGAAGACCCGCGCGACCGTTCCGGTCCTGGTCTCGATCTGCCGACGGATGCGGTCGTTCTGCCGCTTCAGCTTCCAGTACCGCTCAGCCCAGCGCGCGTGCGCCTCGCGGTCGGGGCAGCGATGGCATCCGTGCCGCTGCATGCGGGTGCGCAGACTCTGGATCTGCTTCATCCGCTTGTCCCGCGAAGCGCGGGGCGCATTCGAATCCTGTCGGTTCTTCTTCTCGAGGTCGCTGAGCTCGCGCCGGATGGAGGCGTAATCGAGGAAGTCGCCGTGATCGCAGACCATGGCCGCCTTGTACCCCTCGAGCGACTCTTCGGCCTCGCGGACCTGGCGCGCGAGTCCCACGACGGCCCGATCGGCCTGGAACTGCGCGAACGACGACTCGAGCACCTCACGGGCGCGCGCCTTGCCGAACAGGTCGATCAGGTTCACGGCCATGTTGTACGTCGGCCGGAAGCTGGAGTTCAGTGGATAGGTGCGTCGCGAGGCGAGCGCAGCGACAGCCTGCGGGTCCATCCCCTCGGTCCACTGCACGACCGCGTGCCCCTCGACGTCGATGCCGCGGCGGCCTGCGCGCCCGGTCAGCTGGGTGTACTCGCCGGAGGTGATGGCGACTCGCGCCTCACCGTTGAACTTCTCCATCTTCTCGAGCACGACCGTGCGCGCGGGCATGTTGATGCCGAGCGCAAGGGTCTCGGTCGCGAAGACGACCTTGACGAGCTTGCGCTTGTAGAGCTCCTCGACGACCTCCTTGAATGCCGGCAGGAGACCTGCGTGGTGGGCGGCGACGCCCCGCTCGAGGTTCTCCAGCCAGTCCCAGTATCCGAGCACGCCGAGGTCCTCGTCCTGCAGGGAGCGGGTGCGATCCTCGACGATCGCGCGGATCTCGGCCTTCTCCTCGGTCGTCGTGAGCCGCACCCCCGACCGCCGGACCTGCTGGACGGCGGCATCGCAGCCGACGCGGCTGAAGATGAAGAAGATCGCCGGAAGAAGGTTGGAGCGTTCGAGCAGCCGGATCACGTCCGGACGATCCATACGTTCGATCCGCCGCACGTTCGAGGCGCGGACAGGACGCCGTCCGCCCCGCGGCGGGCGCTGAGCCTGCCTTCCGGCATGGCGATTGCTGCGATACGACTGCGCGTCACGATTGTTCTCGTAGTTCGAGCCTGTGAACGAGCGGATGCGCATCAGCTCTTGGTTGACCTGCGCCGTGGCGATGCCCGCCCGATCGTCGAACAGCGGCAGCAGGTCGTCGCGCACCAGCACGTGCTGCTCCAGCGGCACGGGGCGGATCTCCGAGACGATCACCTCGGTATCACCCCGCACGGTGTCGAGCCAGTCGCCGAACTCCTCAGCGTTAGAGACCGTGGCGCTCAGCGATACCAGCCGCACATGCTGCGGGAGGTGGATGATCACCTCTTCCCACACCGCGCCGCGGAAGCGATCAGCGAGGTAGTGGACCTCGTCCATCACCACGTAGCGGAGATCGCGCAGCGCGGCCGAGTCCGCGTAGATCATGTTGCGCAGCACCTCGGTCGTCATGACGACGATCCGCGCATTGCCGTTGATGTTCGTGTCGCCCGTGAGCAGGCCCACCTCGTCCGGACCGTACACGTCGACCAGCTCGCGGAACTTCTGGTTCGACAGCGCCTTCATCGGCGTCGTGTAGAACGCCTTGTCGCTGGGGGTCTGCATCGCGAGATTGATCGCGAACTCTCCGACGATCGTCTTCCCCGCACCGGTGGGAGCGGCGACGAGCACGCTGCTCCCGTCTTCGAGCGCGTGGCAGCCTTCGATCTGAAAGGGGTCGAGTGCGAACTTCTGGCTCGCGGCGAACGCGACGGTCGCCGGATGTCCCGCGGCCTCGCGCGCTGCCGCGTACCGCTCGGAGGGCGAGCTCATGCGGTCACGGGCTCGATGCCCGCTGCCGCATCGCGCTTGCGCTTGCGTCTATCGAAGAGCATCGAGATGAAGGTCGCGGCGAAGTACAGCACGATCATGGATCCCATCAGCAGCAGCATCGAGAAGACGTCAGCGGGCGGTGTGGTGACGGCCGCGAAGATCGTGCAGACCAGGATCGCGACCCGCCACCCCTTGAGGATCTCGCGCCCGGAGACGATTCCTGCGACGTTCAACGCGACGAGGAAGACCGGGAGCACGAAGGCGATGCCGAGCACAAGCAGGAACTTGAAGACGAAGTCGTAGTACGTCGAGTAGTCGAAGAACTGCGCCATGCCCTTCGGCACGAAGCCCGCCATGATCTCGATGACGTGCGGGAGCACGAAGAAGGCGACCGTGCAGCCACCGAAGAACAGCGGAATGGCCGCACCGAGGAATCCCCAGGTGTACTGGGTCTCCTTCTTCGTGAGGCCGGGCATCACGAAGGCCCACACCTGCCACAGCCACACGGGCGCCGAGACCAGCAGTCCGATGGCGAACGCGATCCGCATGCGCAGATCGAAGCCGCTCGTGACGGTGGTGAAATTGAGCCCCGTGTACTCACGCCCGGCTTCTGCAGCGATCGTGCGAATCGGCACCGACAGGAGCTCGATGATCGGCTCCGTGACGATGAACGCGATGATCATGCCGACGACGAGTGCGCCTGCGGCGATGAAGAGCCGCTTACGCAGCTCGACGAGGTGGGCGCCGAGAGACATCCGCCTGTCGCGACCGGGAGCCTCCTGGTCGGCGGATTCGAGAGCCGACACGGGCTAGGCGGATCGAGGAGGCTGACCCGGATCCGTGTCGCGGGCCGTCACCGAGGTGTCAGCGACCGAAGCCGTGGGCGACGGAGCACCCGGCTCTGCGGGGTCACTCGCGTCCTCGTTCTTCATCGCCTTCATCTCGCCCTTGAACACCCGGGCGGACTGGCCGAGGCTCTTCGCCAGCGCCGGCAGCTTCGCCGCGCCGAAGAGCAGCAGGATGACGGCGAGGATGATCAGCAGATGTGGCCAACCGAAAGCGCCCATGATTCTCCTTCGTCGTTTGTAGAAGTCTAACCGGCGTTGGAGCTGTCCGGGTGGCGATACAGGGCGAGTCCGGCCTCGGCCCATTCACGAGTCGCCGTTCGAGCGACGCCGGGGTCCACGACCTCGAGCGCTCCGCCGAACCGCGCGGCCAGTCTCTTGATGCCGCGCGGGTCGGCCAGATGCAGACGCGCGCTGACGATTCCGCCCTCGACCTCGACGTTGTCGGCGGTCAGGAAGTCACCCAGAAGCGGTGCCACCCTCTCAGGAACGCGCACCTGCACCTCGCCCTCGTCGTCGACGGCCGAGAAGGCCTCCGGCACCTGGTCACCCGCATGGGTGATGGGGATGTCGGTCAGGCGGGCGTCGCTCACCCTGTCGAGGTGGAACGTTCGCATGGCCTGCCGTGTGTGACACCAGCCCTGGAGGTACCACTGCGCGTTGGTGATGATCACCTGGACGGGGTCGACCGTTCGAGTCGTCGGCGCCGCATCCGGTGCCTGGTAGGTGAATGCGACAGCCACGCCGTCCTGGACCCCGCGCGACACCACCTGGCGGACCTCGTCGACGGCGGTGGGTGCCACCACCACCTCTGCGGGCGCGTCGGCTGCTCCACGGGAAAGTTTGGAGATGAGACCGCTGACCAGGCCGGAATCCGACACGGCAGGCACCGCGGCGACCATCTGCAGGCCGGCCAGCAGAGCTGCGGCCTCTCGTGCGGTGAAGCGCGGCACTCGTCGGAGGGCGACGTCGTTCGTGATCTCGATGACGTCTTCATCGTCGAGCAGATCCCAGTTGATGTCGAACATCTCCTGCGGCTGCTGCCAGAATCCCGAGTCGCCCGGAAGACCGATGACCGTGAGCTTCTCGACCATCTGACGCATCTCGCCCGGGGTCACCCCGAACTCCTCGGACGCCTCGGCAAGCGACACCTGTCCGTGCTCGAGCAGATACGGCACCAGGGTGAGATAGACGCGCACCCGGTCGGCGGCGAGCAACGGCTTCGGCTGAGCACTCACGATGACTCCCTCACGTCCGAGTGCGTCGCCACGACCGCCATCAGTCGATCGACCACGGCATCCCGGAGCGCGGCGGGCTCCACCACTCGCACCTCTGGTCCGTAGGAGGCGAGTTCGTCGGCGAGGATGTGCAGGTCGACGAACGGCACGAGGATCCCCTGGGGTGCGGCGGGCGTCGCGCGACGACCGAGGCGTAGCGACGCCTCGGTTCCCGGCGTGACTTCGAGCAGAGCGGAGTTCTGCGCAGCGACGCTCTGCAGACCCGCCAGGGCTCGCTCCCCCGCTCCTTCCCTCAGTTCCGGGTCGAAAGTCTTCGGTGTGATCTTCACGTCGCCGACGATCCTGCTGAGCAGGAACATCCGGTCTGCTTCGATGTCGACGTCGACGCCGAACACGTGCCAGCGCGCCTCGTAGTCGACGAGCGCCAGGGGGCGGATGCTGCGGCGGCGCGGCGAGTCCTCTCCCGGCTTGAGATAGTCGAAGAGCACCACGCGGCTCTTCTCGATCGCCTCCTGCAGCTGTGGGAACGCCGCATCGCGGGCTGTTATGCGGGGGGCGAAGCCGATAATCGGCTCGTCGCCGTCGATGCCGAGTGCGCGGATCTTGCGGACGCCGGCCTTGGCGTCGCCCGATGCGGACTCTGCGCTCCACACGCTGCCGGCCAGCTGGAGCACGGCCAACTCGGCAGCCGTGAACTCGATATCGCCTGGCAGATCGTATTCCGCCTGCGGAATGCGGTACCGCGCCTCGCGAAGATCGTTGGGGTCGGCCTGATCACCGATCGTCTCGACGGGAACTCCGAGCGTGCGCAGCTCGTCTTTGTCGCGCTCGAACATCTTCTCGAGAGCATCCGAGCGCACACCGGCATCGGCTCGCTGACGGTACCCAGACACGTTGTCGAGGATCTGCTGCTTCGTGAGCCCGATCTCCGTCGCCATGAGCGCCACGACGAGGTTCGTCAGACGCTCTTCCGCCGGAATACGGGCTGCCATCACTGCTCCGGGACGGGGACGATGCCCAGGATGTCGACGACGATCGCGGTGGCCGGGTTGCCGTCCGCCGCGGGCACGACGACCAGCAGCTGAGACCCGACGGTCGCACCGACGAGCTCCTTCGCGGCGGGGCCGATGTTCGGCTCAGCGCCCCATGTGCTCGAGGTGACGGTCTTGTCATCCCAACCGAGCGCCATGATGTTGGTCACGATGGTCGATTCCTTCTCGACCTTCGCGCCGTCGCCCTTGATCAGGGTCTGGGTCACGGCGGATTCGGGCGCTGCGCTGTCGGGGATGATGACACCCGGCGTGCCGTCGGGCGCGCGCACGACGGTCGGGAGGCCGCGTGCGTCGTTGAACTGCGATGCGCCTTCGGCGTGTGCGAGGTAGACGTCGAGGACGTCGACGACGGCCACGATGTTCTCGTCCTCTGCGAGGCCGAAGGCCTCGACGTTCGCCTCGCCGAAGTCCTCGGGGGTGAGCACCGCCACGACACGGCTGCCGCCGGTGGCGCACTCGAGCACGGACTCGAGGCCCGGAGAGCGCTGGGCCCAGTAGGAGATGTTGTGCACGCGGCTCGTGTCGCCGTTGTACTCGGACTCGTAGAGCTTCTCGCCGCTCTCGCCGCCGTAGAAGGCGATGTCGAGCACCATCGGCTGCACTGTCGAGGTCAGCGTCTCGCCCTCGCCCGTGATGATGTCCGTGAACGCGGTCTCATCGGACTTGACCGGGGTGTACACCGTGACATCCGGTGCTTCGCCGAGGTCGCCCTCGACGGTCACGGAGTCCGCGACGGAGCCTGCGTGGGAGGTCCGATCGCAGACCTCGCCCGCGAACGTCGGACCCGCGGCGCATCCGGTCAGAGTGAGGACGGCGAGGCTGAGAGTGGCCAGAACGGCGGACGTTTTACGCACGCGCTCCAGTCTATTCCGTAGACGGCTCGGATTCGCGCGAACCGGATGCAAGACGCGCGCCCTCCGCGGCCTTGGCAGCCTCACGGGCGCGCTTTCGGAGGTTCTTGTCGTTGATCTCGCGATCGCCGATGGCACCGGGGGTCCACTGCTCGACATCGGCATCGCCGTAGCTGCTCTTCGAGGCCCGACGCTTGACCTGCGGCGCGACAGCACCGGGAGCGAGTCGTCGCGCGGTGAGCAGGAAGCCGGTGTGCGCAACCATGCGGTGGTCCGGTCGCACGGCCAGACCTTCGACGTGCCAGCCGCGCACCATCGTCTCGGAGGCTTCAGGGTCGGTGAACAGCGCCGTGCTGCGGATGTACTCCGCGACACGCGACAGCTGGGTGGCGGTGGCGACGTAGCAGAGCACGACTCCGCCGGGCGTCAGGGCGTCGGCGACGACGTCCATGCACTCCCACGGAGCCAGCATGTCGAGCACGACCCGATCGACGGAGCCAGCGGGGAACTCCCCCGGCAGCGCCTCGGCCAGATCTCCCACCACGACGTTCCAGGTGTCGGGGGTCTCGCCGAAGAAGGTCTCGACGTTGCCCCGAGCGACATCGGCGAAGTCCTCGCGACGCTCGAACGACACCAGACGTCCGGCGGGTCCGATCGCGCGGAGCAGCGACAGCGACAGCGCTCCTGAGCCCACTCCGGCTTCGACGACGACGGCGCCCGGGAAGATGTCGGCCTGCATGACGATCTGCGCCGCATCCTTCGGGTAGACGATCGCCGCACCGCGGGGCATGGACATCGCGAAGTCGCGCAGCAGCGGACGGAGTGCGAGGTATTCGTGCCCCGAGCTGTTCGCGGCCACCGAGCCGTCGGGCAGACCGATCAGGTCGCGGTGACGCAGCACACCCTGGTGAGTGTGGAGTTCGCCGTCCTCGCGGAGGGTCACGGTGTGCAGACGCCCCTTGGGCCCGGTCAGCTGCACCCGGTCGCCCTCTCGGAACGGCCCGCTCGGCCGCTGTGAGGTGGTGGAGGTCATCGGGTGGCTCCCGTCATGGAGTTCTTGCGATCGAACAGGTCGATCAGGTCTGAGGCAGTGCGGCCCTCGAGGGTCGGCCAGAGCTCGTGTGCTCCGACATGGTCGAGCGGCACGATGTGCGGGACTCCGAGCGCCACGGCGCCGGAGGCGATTCCGGCACGGAGCCCGGTCGGCGAGTCCTCGATCACGACAGCGTCGGCGATGTCGATCTCGAGGAGTCCTGCCGCGTGCAGGTACGGCTCCGGATGCGGTTTGGGGTTGGTCACGTCGTCCCCGGCCACGACGATGTCGAACGCGTCGAACTCGATCAGGTCGACGACGCTGAGGGCCATCCGGCGGAGGGACATGGTCACGAGTCCGGTCGGGATCCCCGCCGATCGCAGGTCCTGCAGCAGCTCGCGCGCCCCCGGACGGAACGGCACTCCCTGAGTGCGCAGCGCCTCCTGCACCCCGTCGGTGAGAAGCGCGACGATGGCCTCGGCGTCCATGTCGACACCGGCGTTCTGCAGGATGATCGCACTGTCGACCAGACCGTTGCCGACGAGTTGGAGTGCGTCCTCGTGGCTCCACGAGCCCCCGAAGGACTCGACCAGCGCCGTCTCTGCAGCCATCCAATACGGTTCGGTGTCGACGAGTGTTCCGTCCATGTCCCAGAGGATCGCGCGGGGCTGTCTGCTCACTGAACCATGTTAGCCGTGGCTCCGCCCCCTCCCCGCGCCGTCGGACTAGCCTGGAGGGATACCGATCCGATATCGCGAAGGGAGCCCATGATGGATGTCCTCGGTTCACGCATCGTCATCGTCGCCTTCGACGGCTGGAACGACGCGGGTGAGGCCGCGAGCGGAGCGATAGCCGCATTGCGCGAGACCACCGACTACGACCTCGTGCACTCGATCGATCCCGAGCTGTACTTCGACTACCAGTACACGCGCCCGGCGACGAAGATGGATCCCGAGGGGCGTCGTCAGCTCACCTGGCCGGAGGCCGGCCTGTGGCGTCCACGCGACCCGGGTCCCGGTCCGGAGTTCTGGGTGCTGACCGGTGTCGAGCCCGCACGCACGTGGCAGTCCTTCGCCTCGGAGTTCATCGACATCGCGCTCCGCGACGACATCACCGGTTTCGTGACGCTCGGTGCGATGCTGTCGGACGTCCCCCACACCCGACCGATCTCGATCTTCGCCTCGAGCCAGAACGAGCAGGTCCGCGAGGCCCACGGGCTCGAGCGCTCCCTCTACGAGGGCCCCGTCGGAATCCTGAGCGTCATCGAGCACTTCGCCGAGAGCGCGGGCATCCCGACCGCGAGCCTCTGGGCGAGCGTGCCGCACTACGTCGCCTCGGCCACGCCGTCGCCCAAGGTGACCCTCGCGCTGCTCGATCGCCTCGAGGAGCTGACCGGCGTCGACGTGCCGCGCGATCACCTGCGCACCGAGGCCGCGGCGTGGGAAGCCTCGATCGACGCCGCGGCCGCGGATGACGAGGACATGACGGAGTACATCCAGCAGCTCGAGCGCACCAGAGACACGTGGGACTCACCCGATGCCTCAGGCGACGCGATCGCCCAGGCCTTCGAACGCTACCTCAAGCGACGAGGAGACGGCCCCGGGGACCACAAGCGCTGATCCCCGGCCGTCCGTCCGCACTCAGGCGGCGATGACGCCGGTGCCGAGCAGGACCAGCAGGACGGTTCCGAGCAGGATGCGGTAGATCACGAACGGCAGGAAGCTGCGCTTCGAGATGTAGTTCATGAAGAACGCGATGACTCCGAGCGCCACGACGAACGCGATGCCGGTCGCCGCCAGCGTGTCGCCGAATGAGAAGAACGAGGGCTCGTCCCAGCTCTTGAACACCTGGTAGAAACCGCTTCCGAAGACCGCGGGGATCGCGAGCAGGAACGCGTAGCGGGCGGCAGCGGCGCGTTCGTAGCCGAGGAACAGGCCCATCGTGATCGTTCCGCCCGAGCGGGAGACACCGGGGATCAGCGCGAGTGCCTGGGCGAATCCGTAGGCGATGCCGTGCGGGTACGTCAGCTGGTCGAGCTTTCGGCGCTTGGCGCCGACGTGATCGGCGATCCCGAGCAGGATGCCGAACACGATCAGCATGATCGCGACGATCCACAGCGACCGGAAGACGGTTTCGATCTGATCCTGGAAGAGAAGTCCGAGCACCACGATCGGGATGCTGCCGATGATGATCATCCATCCCATGCGTGCATCGGGGTCACTGCGCGGAACGCGGCCTGTCAGCGAGCGGAACCACTGCGCGATGATGCGCACGATGTCACGCCAGAAGAACACCACCACGGCCGCCTCGGTGCCGATCTGGGTGATCGCGGTGAACGCCGCACCCGGGTCCTCACCCGAGGGCAGGAACGTGCCGAGGATGCGCAGATGGGCGCTGGAGGAGATCGGGAGGAACTCGGTGAGTCCCTGGACGATGCCGAGGATGAGCGCTTCGAGCAGGTGCATGGAGGAGCTTTCTGAATCGTGGAGCGCGGACGACGAGCCGAAGGCTCAGTACGTGCGCAGCAGATCGGCCAGCACCCGCTGACCGAAGACAAGCGATTCTACGGGTACGCGCTCATCGACTCCGTGGAACATGCCCGTGAAGTCGAGGTCTGCAGGAAGCTGCAGCGGAGCGAAACCGTATCCGGTGATGTCCAGGTACGCGAGCGCCTTGTTGTCCGTGCCCGCTCCCAGCAGATACGGGATCACCGGCACGCCCGGGTCGTGGCGACCGAGGCTCGCGACCATCGCGTCGACCAGTTCTCCTGCGAAAGGCGTCTCCATGCCGATGTCGCGCACGACGATCTCGATCTCGATGTCGTCACCGACGATCTGCTGCAGCTCGGCGAGCACGTCGTCCTCGGTCCCGGGGATGACGCGCACGTCGATCAGCGCCTCGGCGCGCTCGGGGATCACGTTGTGCTTGTAACCGGCGGTGAGAGCCGTGGGGTTCGTGGTGGTGCGGAACGATGAACGCAGGAACGCCTCCGCAGGGCCTGCTGCGGCTGCCAGAGCATCCGGGTCGTCCACCGAGCGTCCGGTGAGGTCACTGAGACCCTGCAGCAGAGCTTCGGTGGTCGCCGTAAGCCGGAGCGGCCATCGGGTCCGTCCGATGGCCGCGACGGCCTCCGCGAGCTTCGTGACCGCGTTGTCGTCGTGCAGGCGGCTGCCGTGACCGGCACGCCCCTTCGCGACGAGACGGATCCAGATCAGCGCCTTCTCGCCCACCTGCAGCAGATAGGCGCGGCGGTCGTCGACGGTGATCGAGTACCCGCCGACCTCGCTGATCGCCTCGGTGGCGCCGGCGAACCACTCGGGCTTGTTCTGCACGACCAGAGCCGAACCCTCGACCCCGCCGTTCTCCTCGTCGGCGAAGAACGCCAGAACGAGGTCTCGCTCGGGCTGCTCCCCCGCTCGGAGGATGTCGGCGACGGCGGTGAGGATCATCGCGTTCATGTTCTTCATGTCGACGGCACCGCGACCCCACAGCATCCCGTCCTTGACGATCCCGGCGAACGGATCAACACTCCAGTCCTCGGCCATCGCCGGAACGACATCGAGGTGTCCGTGGACGACCAGAGCCGGTCTGCTCGAATCCCGGCCGGGCACGCGCGCCATCACATTCGTGCGCCGCGGGATCGGTTCGTAGTACTCGACCTCGAGGCCCAGCTCCTCCAGATACGCGCCCACGTACTCGGCGGCTTCGCGCTCGCCCTTCGCATTGCCTCCCCCGAAGTTGGAGGTGTCGAAGCGGATCAGGTCGCTCGCGATGCGAACGACCTCGGGAAGGGACGGATCGGTCATGTGCCCAGGCTATCGAAACGCCGTGGCGCGCCCGGGCGTCGCCGTCGGTTTCAGGGAGCCTCGAAGCTCGTGCTAATGTAAATCTTCGTTCGGCAACGAACATCCAACACCTGCGCGGGTGGCGGAATGGTAGACGCGCTACGTTGAGGTCGTAGTGCCCGTAAGGGCGTGGGGGTTCAAGTCCCCCTCCGCGCACGGACAGGCCCCGGATATCTTCACGATATCCGGGGCCTTCTTCGTTCCCCGCGAACGACTCCCTTCGTGAGCGCTCGGGGGCGGAACTCTTCGCGGAGTCCGCCCGCACACTGACCTCTCAGGAGCCGCGTCGCGTCAGGCCGCTCCCACTTCGAACACCAGGCCGAGCACGTATGTGATCGCCGCGGCTCCGAAGCCGATCGCGAGCTGTCGCAGAGCTCGACGCAGGGGCGGTCCGCCGGACAGGATCCCGACCATGGCACCTGTCGTGAGCAGGGCGACGCCCACGAGCACGAGCGCGACGATGACGGCAGTTGCGCCGTCCAGACCGAAGATCCAGGGCAGCACCGGGATGATCGCACCGGACGCGAACAGCAGGAAGCTCGAGATCGCCGCCGTCCAGTCGCTGCCGATGATCTCGTGGTCATCGCCAGGGTGAACGGCGACGGGCCCCGTCGTCGTGCGTTCGACACCCGCTCGGGCCGCAGCGACGATGCGTCCCGCGCGGGCCAGAGCCTCTTCCTGGCCTATTCCCCGAGCGCGATACACGAGTGCGAGCTCGTTCTCGTCGATGTCGAGGTCAGCCGCGGATGCAGCCGCATTCTCGTTGGCCTCGGTGGCCGCCAGGAGCTCTCGCTGAGACCGCACGGACACGAACTCCCCCGCTCCCATCGACAGCGCGCCCGCGAGCAGCCCGGCTATCCCGCTGAAGAGCACGAATCCGGAGCTCACGCCGGTGGCCCCGATGCCGAGCACGAGGGCGAGGTTGCTGACCAGACCGTCGTTCGCGCCGAACACGGCCGCGCGGAACGACCCGGACAGCCGCCGCCTGCCTCTCGCGGCGAGGCCGCGCACGACCTCGTAGTGGACCTTCTCGTCGGCGCGCATCGCAGGCGTCGCATACTGCTCCGAGTCGTAGGGAGAGCGTGCCTCGGCGTTCTGAGCGAGAGCCAGCACGAAGATCGAACCGAAACGACCGGCCATCCAGCCGAGGAGGCGGGAGCGGATGCCGGCTCGGGGAAGCCTCGAGGGCTCAGCGCCGAGCAGGTCGAGCCAGTGCTGTTCATGCCGACGTTCGGCATCAGCGAGGCTGAGGAGGATCTCACGCTCCTCGCCGGTGCGTCGATTCGCGAGGTTCTGGTAGATCATGCCCTCGGCACGCTCCTCGACGAGGTAGCGGGCCCAGCGGCGGCGGTCTGCGGCGGTGGGTTCTGCAGCGGCGGGCTCGGCGGCAGCGGGGGCTGTCATGACGTCTCCTGATCGATGGAGCCCCGAGCGGGGCAACCGTTCAACGCTAGCTTCGGGCGGCCCCAGCGTCGTCACGGAGGCCGTGATTGCCAGCTTTTCGGGAATCCGAACCGGGCGTTTTCCCGGTGCCGAAACGGTCCGGCGTCAGGTGCGGACGCGCTTGCGCAGAACTTCGATGCGCGACTGCAGCTGCGTGACCGTCGCCTGCGCGACGGCGGGGCCGCCGCAGATGCGTCGCAGCTCTGCGTGGACCGACCCGTGCGGTTCGCCCTTCTGCCTGGCGTACAGCCCCACGAGGCTGTTCAGGAGCTGCCGCTGCTCGCGCAGGGTGCGGTGCAGCGGCGGGGGAAGCGTCGTCGTCTCGGCAGGCCCCGCCTCGGCCTCGCGCACTTCACGCAGGCGGGACTGCCGCGCCTGTCGCTGCATGAGCAGCTCATGCACGTGCTCGGGTTCGAGGAGTCCGGGGAAGCCGATGAACTCCTCCTCCTCGGGCGTTCCCGGTTCGGCGAGCTGACCGAACTCCTGCCCCTCGAACACGACGCGGTCGAAGTGGGCCACCGACGACAGCGCCTGATAGCTGAACTCCTGGGTCAGCGCGTCTGACGTCTCTTCCTCGCGGTTCGCGGCTTCGAGCAGCGAATCCTCGAGGCCGTCGTCGTCCTTCGACTGCCGGTCGAGAGCGTGCTCGCGCTGCTTGTCCATCTCGTTCGCGAGCCCCATGAGCACCGGGACCTGGGGCAGGAACACGCTCGCCGCCTCGCCGCGGCGCCGGGCGCGGACGAAGCGACCGATCGCCTGGGCGAAGAAGAGCGGAGTCGAGGACGAGGTCGCGTAGACGCCCACCGCAAGGCGAGGGACATCGACTCCCTCGGACACCATGCGCACCGCGACCATCCAGCGATCCTCGCTGGCACTGAACTTCTCGATGCGCTCCGATGCGGTCGCATCGTCGGAGAGCACCACGGTGGGCCGCTGACCTGTGATGCTGTGCAGGATCTTGGCGTACGCGCGGGCGACGGTCTGATCCGTGGCCAGCACGAGTCCGCCGGCATCCGGCACATGATTGCGGATCTCGGTGAGGCGGCGGTCGGCGGCGGACAGCACCGCCGGCATCCACTCCCCCTCGGGGTCGAGCGCGGTTCGCCAGGCCTGCGACGTGACGTCTTTGGTGTTGTCCTGCCCGAGGTGGGTCTCGAGCTCATCGCCGGTGCTCGTGCGCCAGCGCATCTTGCCCGCGTACATGTGGAACAGCACGGGGCGCACGACACCGTCGGCGAGAGCGCGCCCGTAGCCGTAGTTGTAGTCGGTGCGGGAGATCCGCGCACCGGATTCGTCAGGGTGGTACTCGACGAACGGGATGGGTGCGGTGTCACTTCGGAACGGAGTTCCCGAGAGAAGCAGACGGCGTTTCGCCGGCCCGTAGGCGTCGCGGATGGCGTCGCCCCAGCTGAGCGCGTCGCCGCCGTGGTGCACCTCGTCGAGGACCACGAGCGTCTTCGCATCCTCGGTGAGATGCCGGTGGACCGAGGATTTGGCGGCGACCTGAGCGTACGTCACCACCGCGCCGTGATAGTGCCGCGCCGGAGCCCAGTCGCTGTTGCGGAACCGGGGATCGAGTCGGATGTGCACGCGTGCCGCGGCATCGGCCCATTGCGTCTTGAGGTGCTCGGTGGGGGCGACGACGATGATGCGGTTCACCTCTCCCATGCGCATGAGCTCGACAGCGAGGGTGAGGGCGAACGTCGTCTTTCCGGCGCCGGGCGTCGCGGCCACGAGGAAGTCCCGCTGGTCGGCCTGGAAGTACTGCTCGAGGGCCTCCTGCTGCCAGGCGCGCAGCTTGTTGGCGGTGCCCCAGGGGGCGCGCTGTGGGAAGGACGGAGAGAGCATCGAGACAACGATAATCGCTGGCACGGACACTCGGCACGCTGACGGTCTCCCCCGCGCGCGTCCTCGCCGACGATGCTCGCACCCGAGTAGGCTCGGTCACTGCGCAGCCGCCATCGATGTGCTGCGTCTGTTCGCGAAGGAGAGCTGGATGACAGACCAGGATTCGACCCGGACCCCGCATCTCGACAATGAGAGCGCGCACCCGTGGCGACGTTTCGTCGCGATCGGCGATTCGTTCACCGAGGGCATCGGGGACCCCGATCCCTCCCACCCCGGTAATCATCGGGGCTGGGCAGACCGCGTCGCCGAGGTGCTGTCGCAGCAGGTCGACGACTTCGCCTACGCGAACCTCGCGGTGCGCGGCAAGCTCATCTCCCAGATCGTGCGCGACCAGATCGAACCGGCGATCGAGCTGCATCCCGACCTCATCTCGATCTGCGCCGGCGGAAACGACGTGATCCGCCCCGGCACCGATCCGGACGCCATCGCGGTCCAGCTCGAGGATGCCGTCGCGCGGCTCTCCTCCACCGGTGCTGCCGTGCTGCTCTTCACCGGCGTCGACACGGCCTTCACCCCCGTCTTCCGAGCCTTCCGCGGCAAGGTCGCGATCTACAACGAGAACATCCGCGCGATCGCCGAGCGCCACGATTGCATCGTCGCGGACCAGTGGGCACTCAAGGTCGTACAGGACATGCGCTTCTTCGACGATGATCGCCTGCACTACAACCCGCTCGGGCATCACGAGATCGCAAGGATGGCGCTCCGCGCACTCAACGTTCCCAACGAACTCGAATCGATGCAGCCGGAGCCGTTGCCGGTCCGCACCTGGCGGGAGGCACGCTCCGAGGATCTGGGTTGGGCGCGCGAGCACCTCGTGCCATGGGTCCTGCGGCGTCTGCGGCACGAGTCCTCAGGCGATCACATCGTGGCGAAGCGTCCGGAGCCGTCGCCGGTCGTGTTCCCCGGCCTCGACTGACCGCCGTCCTCGAGGGTCAGCGCGAGGTGAGCGCCCACAGCGCCACCGCCGCGGCCGACGCGACGTTCAACGAATCCACGCCGCCGGACATGGGGATGGTCACGACCGTGTCAGCGATCTCGAGGGCAGTGCGGGAGAGCCCGTCGCCTTCCGCTCCCATCACGACCGCGACGCGTGCGGGGCGGTCGGCGACATAGGCGTCGAGCGTCACGGCATCATCGCGCAGAGCCAGCGCGGCGACGTCGAACCCCACCGCATGAAGGTCCGCGACCGCCGACTCCCAGTCCGTGATGCGGGTCCACGGCACCTGGAACACCGTCCCCATGCTGACGCGCACGCTGCGCCGGTACAGCGGGTCCGCTCCCCCGGGCGACACCAGCACCGCGTCTGCGCCCAGCCCGGCCGCCGCCCGGAAGGCTGCGCCGACATTGGTGTGATCCCCGACGTTCTCGAGGATCAGCACCAGGGTCGCGCCGTCGATCACCTCACGCACGGTCGGCAGCTCCGGGCGATGCATCGAGGCGATCGTGCCGCGATGCACGGCGAAACCGGTGACCGCTTCGGCCACCTCGTCGGGGACCACGTACACCGGAACATCGAGATCGCCGACGATCGCTCTGATGTCGTCGATGCGACGTTCCTGCACGAGGACGGAGCGCGGACGGTGACCTGCAGCGACGGCGCGGGCGATCACCTTGGTCGACTCGGCGATGTACAGCCCGCCGGCGGGGTCGCTCACGGTTCGGAGCGCCGTGTCTGTGAGCGCGCGGTAGTCGTCGAGTCGTCGATCGTCCGGGTTCGTCACGCGCACAAGTTCCACGCGCCCCAGTCTGCCATCGCTCGCTCCGCCCTCCTCGCGGTCGGCGGCGAAGCCGCGGTCGCCCCTCACGCCGTAGACTCGCAGGAGGAGGTCCTGTGAGCGCATCGAGTCCGGTCGAGCTGTCGGCCACCATCGCTCGCACCGCCGAACTCCTTCGAGGACGGAAGATCGCACTGCTCACCGGAGCGGGCATCTCGACGGATTCCGGGATCCCCGCCTATCGCGGCGAAGGCTCTCGCAACCGGTCCGACCCGATGACCATCCAGCGGTATCTGGCAGACGAAGCCGCTCGGCGTCGCTACTGGGTCGGCGGGCACCTCGGATGGCGCGCGTTCGCCAGGGCGGAACCGAATCCCGGGCATCTCTCGCTCGCGGCGATGGAGTCATCCGGTCAGGTCAGCGGCGTCATCACGCAGAACGTCGACGGCCTGCATCTGCGCGCAGGCAGCTCGCATGTCATCGAGGTGCACGGCACGATGCGCAGGGTGCTGTGCCTCAAGTGCGGCCAGGTGTTCGACCGCCGCGACATCGCGGTGCAGATCGAAGAGCGCAATCCGTGGATCTCGGTGCCCGAGAACGTCGCACTGGCGCCGGACGGCGACGTGCTGCCCGAGAGCACCGACGGCTTCATCGTCCCGGTCTGCACGGTGTGCGAGGGGATGCTGAAGCCGGATGTCGTGTTCTTCGGCGAGTACGTCCCTCAGGATCGCTTCAAAGCCGCGGAATCGCTGCTCCGTGCGAGTGATGCGATGATCGTCGCCGGTTCCTCTCTGGTCGTGAACTCCGGGGTCCGGCTGGTCGAGCGCGCGCGCCGCCGCAGTATCCCGCTCATCATCATCAACCGCGAGCCGACGCGCGCGGATGTCTGGGCCGATGTCACCATCGCCGCGGGCACCAGCGACGTGCTCCCCGCCATCCAGGAGCTTCTCGAATGACCCTGCTCACCCTCGTGCGCCATGGCCAGACCGATTGGAATCTGGCTCGCCGGATCCAGGGCGCAACCGACATCCCGCTGAACGAGACAGGCCGCGCCGATGCGCGGACCGCCGCAGAACGCCTCGAGGGAACCACCCATCACGCGATCTACAGCAGCCCGCTTCTGCGCGCGCGGGAGACCGCCGAGATCATCGCGACCGAGCTCGGACTCGGCGCGCCCGTGCTCGTGCCGGACATCCGCGAGCGCGAGTTCGGCGAGGGAGAGGGCATGCTCGTCTCCGACTACATGAAGACCTACGGCGATTGGCTGGCGCCGGTACCGGGCGCAGAGACGCTCGACGAGGTGGCCGTGCGGGCGATGGATGCTCTGGACGAGATCGCCCGTGATTCGCGCCGACGCTCGACGCCCGTCGCCGAATCCGTGATCGTCGTGGCCCACGGCGGCGTGATCCGGTCGCTCATCTCGCATGTGTCCGGTGGCACCTTGCCCCATGCCGGTGACCCGATCGTCAACGGATCCGCGCACCGCTTCGAGGTGTCGCCCGGGGTGCTGCGCCTGCTGGATCAGTCCGTCCTCATCTGACTCGCTTGCCGAGGCGACTCGATGCTCCGAGCCGACTCAGCGTGCTCGGGTCAGCAGCGAACGGGCATGCCGGAGGACCGGTTCGTCGATCATCCGCCCTCGGAAGCGGAAGACGCCGCGCTCGGACTCGGCTGCCCGGAGCACGGCCCGAGCCCAGTCGAGAGCGTCCGCTCCGGGTGCGTAGGCGCCACGGATCACCGGCACCTGGCTCGGGTGGATGCACGCCGTCGCCGCGAAGCCCGACGCCGACGCATCGATGGCCTCCGCCTCCTGCCCGGCGATGTCATCGATGTCGATATGCACCGCATCGATGGCGCCCTTGCCGTGTGCCCCGGCTTCCAGGAGCACCCGAGACCGCGCATAGCGAGCGACGTCACGATAGCCGCCGCTCGGCTCACGGCTCGACGTCCCGCCGAGGGACGCCACGAGATCCTCGGCGCCCCACATCATCGCGACGATCTGAGGATGTGCCGCGATCCGGTCAGCTGCATGCACGCCCCGCGCCGTCTCGCACAGCGCGATCAGCGAGAACCTCTCATCGAAGGCACTGAGGCTGTCGGCATTCTCGGTCTTGGCGACCATGACGGTGCGGAAGTCCGTCTGGGAGAGCGTCGACAGATCTGACGCGAACGCCTCTGACCCCGGCGGGTTGACCCGAACGATCACCCGGTCGGGATCGAGGTCGGCATCGATGAGATTACCCCGAGCAGTTGCCTTCGCATCCGGGAGCACGGCATCCTCGAGATCGAGGATGACGGCATCCGCCTTCTCCAGCGCCCCGCGGAAGCGTTCAGGGCGATCAGCCGGACAGAACAGCAACGCCGGTCCGAGTTCGAAGGTCATCGGGCTCCCCCATCGGGCAGGCACCGCACGAGCACCGAACGCGTGGCCGTGGAGACGACCGTCCCGCTCTGGTTGCGCCCGGTGTGAGCGATGGTCACGATCCCCTGTCCGGGGCGCGAGGCCGAGAGGCGCTTCTCGGTGATCGCACTCTCGGTG
This sequence comes from Microbacterium sp. Leaf320, assembly GCF_001423485.1. Classification (GTDB taxonomy): domain Bacteria; phylum Actinomycetota; class Actinomycetes; order Actinomycetales; family Microbacteriaceae; genus Microbacterium. The sequence goes on along the minus strand of NZ_LMOD01000001.1, from coordinate 875,072 downwards.
TAGAGGGTGTCGCCCGCGAACATCGGGTGCGGGAATGAGACGTCGCCGAAGCCGAGCTGCGCCACGAGCGTTCCCTGCGTGAGCTGGGCGACGGATGACCCGACCATCGTCGACAGGGTCCACATCGAGTTGATCAAGCGCGCCTCGAAGGGCTCCTGCGCGTCGGCGAACGCCGCATCGAGATGCAGAGCCTGCGTGTTCATCGTGAGAGTCGTGAAGAGCACGTTGTCGGCCTCGGTGGCGGTCCGCCCCGGACGATGGAGATACCGGGCATCCAGGTCGAACTCCTCGAAGTAGAGCCCCCGCTGGATGATGTCGTGTGCGCTCACTTCGGCTCCCTCGATCGATCGGAACGTCGCATGGTGCCACGCTACCCGGCGAGTCCGAGCGCCCGCGCGATCACCAGCAGCTGGACCTCGGTGGTGCCCTCGCCGATCTCGAGGATCTTGGAGTCGCGGTAGTGACGTGCCACCGGAAACTCGTTCATGAACCCGTTGCCGCCGAAGATCTGCGTCGCGTCCCTGGCGTTGTCCATGGCGGCCTCGCCCGCGACGAGCTTGGCGATCGCCGCCTGCTCGGCGAACGGCTGTCCTCCGTCTCGCAACCGCGCCGCGTGATGCCAGGCGAGCCGGGCCGTGTGCACCCGCGCACGCATCCGGGCCAGGGTGAACTGCGCATTCTGACGGGTGCTCAGCGCGCTCCCGAAGATCGTGCGGCTCTTCGCATAGTCGACGGCCGCCTCGAGGCATCCCTCCGCCGCGCCGGTCGAGAGTGCGGCGATCGCGATACGCCCCTCGTCGAGGATGCTGAGGAAGTTGCGGAAGCCGCTCCCCCGCTGTCCGAGGAGATTCTCCGCCGGTACGCGCGTGCCGTCGAAGGTCAGCGGATGCGTGTCGGAGGCGTTCCATCCGACCTTGTCGTACGGCGCCTCGACGGTGAAACCCGCGGTGCCGTTCGGGACGATGATCGTGGAGATCTCCTTGCGTCCGCCCTCACTGCCCGTGACTGCGGTGACCGTGACGAATCGGGTGATGGGCGTACCGGAGTTCGTGATGAACTGCTTCGACCCGTCGATCACCCACTCGTCGCCGTCGAGGCGGGCCGTGGTGCGGGTCGCCCCCGCATCGCTGCCGGCCTCGGGCTCGGTCAGTCCGAATCCCGCGAGAGCACGACCGGCGAGCAGATCCGGGAGCAGCTCCTGCCTCTGCTCTTCGGTTCCGAATCGGAACACCGGCATCGCCCCGAGGCTCACTCCCGCCTCGAGAGTGATCGCGATCGACTGATCGACGCGACCGAGAGCCTCGATCGCGATCCCCAGAGCCAAGTAGTCGCCGCCCTGTCCGCCGTACTGCTCGGGGAACGGCAACCCGAACAGCCCGAGGTCGCCCATCTGCCCCACGACGTCCATCGAGAGTGTGTGCGTGCGATCGGCCTCATACGACTGCGGCGCGACGACGCTGTCTGCGAAGTCGCGCACCATCGCGGCGAGCTCGCGCTCCTCGTCGGTCAGATCTTCCATCATCGGTTCTCCTCCGTCGTCACTCGGGCGACCGGCTGGTCGCGCCGAACCTGATCGCCCACGGCGACCAGCAGGCTCACGACCCCGTCATGGGGGGCGAGCACCGGGTGCTCCATCTTCATCGCCTCGATCGAGACGAGCGGCGTGCCCGCCGCCACCGACGCACCGTCGGCCACATGGACGGCGACGATGCTCCCCGGCATCGGGGCACGGGCATCTGGGCCGGTCGACTCGGCGCGTTCATCACGTGCCTGCAGGCGTCGCTGCATGCGCTGGCGGCGATCGATCGGCCGGAGTCGCGCGGTGCGCCCGTTCTCGCTCACCCAGACCGCGCCGTCGCGGTCGGTGGCGGTGGCGGTGGCGACCTCCTGGCGGTGAGCGTCTGACGCTTCGGATGCGAAGAGGACCTCGTCCTGATCGGTGAGGAACGCAATCTCGCGGGACGCGACACCGCTGCGCGCAGCCCATACGGCGCCGGCACGGCGGGCGGTCCTGTCGTCTGAACCTGGGACGTTGTCGCGCAGAACACCGCCCCTCGCGGCGGCCAGCATCGACGTCGTCGGCTGCTCGATCTGCAGAGGCAGAAGAGTGTCGATCAGTCCCGTGTCGAGATCCCCGGCAATCACCCGGGAGTCGCGACACAGCCTGCGCAGGAAGGCGATGTTCGTGTCCACACCGAGGACGACGGTGCGCGCCAGCGCCTCATCCAATCGGCGAAGGGCCGTGTCCCTGTCGGAGGCGACGGCGATGACCTTCGCGATCATCGGGTCGTAGAAACCAGTGACCTCGGAGCCCGTCTCCACCGCGGCATCCACCCGCACGCCCTGAGGCGGATCGAACAGCAGCACCCGGCCCGTGGACGGCAGGAATCCGCGCTCGGGCGACTCGGCGTAGACACGGGCCTCGACCGCGTGCCCGCGCACGGGAGGAGCCTGGTCGAGTCGTCCTCCTTCGGCGACCCGGATCTGGAGCGCCACGAGGTCGAGGCCGGTCACCTCCTCGGTGACGGGGTGCTCGACCTGCAGACGCGTGTTCATCTCGATGAAGAAGACGTGCTCCGGAGCATCCGCGTCGATGAGGAACTCCACCGTGCCGGCCCCCACGTACGACACGCTCTCCGCCGCCTGGATCGCCGCGGTCAGAAGTCGATCCCTGGTCGCATCCGGGATGCCCGCCGACGGCGCCTCCTCGATGACCTTCTGATGACGACGCTGGAGAGTGCACTCGCGCTCACCGAGTGCGATGACCGTCCCGTGGACGTCTCCGAAGACCTGGACCTCGATGTGCCGAGGGCGCCGGATGAGTCGCTCGAGGATCAGCGCGTCGTCACCGAACGCCGACGCTGCGACCCGCCTCGCCGAAGCCAGTGCCGACCCGAGTGCCGCCTCATCGGCGACGATCTCCATCCCCTTGCCGCCGCCTCCTGCGCTCGGCTTGACCAGTAGCGGGAATCCGATGGCGATCGCCTCTTCAGCGATCTCCGCGTCCGACAGACCGCGGGCATCGAACCCGGGAACGACCGGCACACCGGAACGCACCACGTGGTCGCGCGCCTTGGCCTTGTCTCCCATGATCTGGAGCGCGTCGACCGACGGGCCGATGAAGACGATGCCGCTCTCCGCGCACGCTTCGGCGAGCCCGACGCTCTCCGAGAGGAAGCCGTAGCCGGGATGGATGGCCTGAGCGCCGGTGGCCCGCGCCGCGCCGATCACCGCATCGATGTCGAGGTAGGACTCCGCTGCGGGAGCCGCGCCGATCCGCACCGCCTCGTCGGCCTCCCGCACATGGGGTGCGTCGGCATCGGCGTCGCTGTAGACGGCAATGCTGCGGATGCCGAGTTCTCGGAGCGTCCTGATGATCCGGCGTGCGATCTCGCCTCTGTTCGCGACCAGGACCGCGTCGAACGTGTGAGTGTTGTGGAGCGTCATGGCCGTCACATCCGGAAGAGGCCGAAGCGCGGTTCGGGCAGTGGACTGCGGGCGACCACGTCGAGGGCGAGGCCGAGAAGGTCGCGGGTCTCAGCGGGGTCGATGATGCCGTCGTCCCAGAGACGTGCTGTCGCGTAATAGGGCTCGCCCTGCGTCTCGTACTGTTCGCGGATTGGCGACTCGAAGGTGTCTCGTTCGTCGGCACTCCAGCCTTCTCCGCGTGCGGCGAGCTGGTCGCCCTTTACGGTGGAGAGCACGGAGGCGGCCTGCGCCCCGCCCATCACGGAGATGCGGCTGGCCGGCCACGTCCAGAGGAACCTCGGGGAGTAGGCCCTGCCGCACATCGAGTAGTTGCCCGCGCCGAAGGAGCCGCCGATGATCACGGTGAGCTTGGGCACTCGGGTGCTCGCCACAGCCGTCACCATCTTCGCGCCGTCCTTGGCGATCCCGCCGGCCTCGGCATCCGAGCCGACCATGAAACCCGTGATGTTCTGCAGGAACAGCAGCGGGATGCCGCGCTGGTCGCAGAGCTCGATGAAGTGCGCGCCCTTGAGCGCCGATTCGCTGAAGAGGACGCCGTTGTTCGCGACGATCCCGACCGGGTGGCCGTGGAGCCTGGCGAACCCCGTGACCAGGGTCTTCCCGTACTCCGCCTTGAACTCGCGGAAGGTGTCGGCGTCGATGAGCCGATCGATGACCACGTGCACGTCGTATGCCGCGTTGACGTCGACCGGGACGACGTCGTACAGCGATCCGAGCTCGGCAGGAGCGCGGCTGTCGTGCACCTCCCAGGCGGCCTGATCCGGGGCAGGGAGCGTGGAGACGATGTCCCGCAGGATCTCGAGGGCATGCTCGTCGTCCTCCGCGAGGTGATCGACGACGCCGCTGCGGCGGGCATGGAGCTCGCCGCCCCCGAGCTCCTCTGCGGACACGACCTCGCCGATCGCGGCCTTCACGAGGGGCGGGCCGCCGAGGAAGATCGTGCCCTGGCCGCGGACGATCACCGTCTCGTCGCTCATCGCCGGGACGTACGCTCCACCGGCCGTGCACGAGCCGAGGACCGCTGCGAGCTGCGGGATGCGCTCTGCCGACATCCGCGCCTGGTTGAAGAAGATCCGACCGAAGTGCTCGCGATCGGGGAACACCTCATCCTGCTTGGGGAGGAAGGCCCCGCCCGAGTCCACCAGGTACAGGCACGGCAGGCGATTCTCCAGGGCGATCTCCTGCGCGCGCAGGTGCTTCTTCACTGTCAGGGGGTAGTAGGTGCCGCCCTTGACCGTCGCATCGTTGCAGACGACCATGACGTGCCTCCCGTGCACGAGACCGATGCCGGCGATCACCCCCGCTGCAGGTGCTTCTCCCCCGTACAGGCCGTCGGCTGCCAGGGGCGCGACCTCGATGAAGGGGCTCCCCTCATCGAGAAGACGCGTCACGCGCTCGCGGGGCAGGAGCTTCCCTCGTGCGACATGCCGCTCACGAGAAGCCTCAGGGCCACCCTGCGCGACGACCGCCAGCCGGTGGTGCAGCTCGGCGGCGAGGGACTGCTGGGTTGCGGGCATCGTGTTGTCCTCCTCGACCCACGTGGCGCCGGCCACTTCGCTCTGGCGCACTCGATGCGTTCTCGGTTAGTGTTCACTAACCGATTGCATCAGGTTAGCGAGGATTAACTGAGATGACAAGCCCCGTCACCGCGCGAGATCGCGCCAAGGCAGAGCGCTCCGACGCGATCCTCCGCGAGGCCGCGCGACTCTTCGCCGACAGCGGGTACAACGGTGTGAGCCTCGAGGACATCGGAGCCGCCGTGGGCGTGTCCGGCCCCGCCGTGTACCGCCACTTCGCGGGAAAGCAGGCGCTTCTCGGGGCGGTTCTCGTCAAGGTGAGCGACGACCTCGTCGCTGGCGGAACCCGCGTGGCCGCCGAGGGTGCCACGCCTGAAGAGCGGATGCGCGCGCTCGTCGCCTTCCATGTGGACTTCGCACTCGGTCACGCCGACGTGATCCGCGTGCACGACAGGGACGTCGCGCAACTCGATGCCCGCGATCACGCCGAGGTGCGGCGTCTGCAGCGTGCCTACATCGAGCTGTGGATCAGCACGCTGGCCCCCCTCGTCGATGCCGACGCCGACGAGCTGCGTCTGCGCGTACAGGCGTGCTTCGGCCTCATCAACTCGACCCCGCACAGCACGCGCGCCGCCGCCCGTCAGCGATCCGCCACCGCGACAGTGCTCGCCGCGATGGCGGAGTCGGCGCTGCGCGCCACTACCTGAGCAGCATCGCCCGCCCCGGTTCTTCGAGCACGTCTGCGACGTCTTTGAGGAACCGAGCTCCTTCTGCACCGTCGACGAGACGGTGGTCGAACGACAGACTGAGCGTCATGATCTGGCGCAGCGCGATCTCGCCCCGGTACTCCCACGGCTGACGCCTGACCGCGCCGACCGCGAGGATGCCGGACTGCCCGGGCGGGAGGATCGGCGTGCCGGCGTCGATTCCGAACACCCCGATGTTCGAGATCGAGAACGTGCCGCCCGACAGCTCTGCTGGTGAGGTCTTCCCCGACCGCGCGGTCTCGGCAAGGGCTTTCAGCGCGTCTGCGAGATCGACGAGGGTGAGCGCCTCGGCGTCGCGGATGTTCGGCACGATGAGCCCGCGTTCGGTGGCCGCGGCGATCCCGAGATCGACGTAGTGGTACTGGACGATCTCTCCCGCGGGCTCGTCCCACCGGGCATTCAGCCCCGGCGTCCGTGCCAGCGCCAGGCACACGGCCTTGGCGACCACCGCGAGCGGGCCGATCCTGTGCGCCGACAGACCGCGATCCTCCTTGAGCGATGCGAGGAGGTCCATCGTCGCGGTGACATCCACAGTGTGGAACACCGTCACGTGCGGTGCGGTGAACGCGCTCTCGACCATCGCGGCCGCGGTGTGCTTGCGCACCCCGCGGATCGGGATCCGGGTCTCGCGGACGCCTTCGTGCAGCGCAGCCGCGGTGTCGGGCAGCGGCATGCCGCGCGGTGCCACCTTCTCTTCGGCACGGATGCCGACACGCGCCGCATGCTCGTCGATGTCGTCGCGCGTGATGACGCGATCCCCCACCGATGCCGCGACCAGGACGAGATCGATCCCGAGACGCTTCGCGTAGGCCCGGACGGGCGGAGTCGAGCGGGGGCGTTCGACGATCGTCTCCACGCTCACGGTCGGCGATGCGTCATGCGGTGCCGCTTCGAGCACCGCGGTGTCCGTGACCGGAGTCGTGCCTCCCGCACGCCGAGCACGCCGAGCCGGGCGTCCGGATGCCGACGGCGCGGCGCCGTACCCGACGAGGTTGGGCTGCGCCTTCTCCTCTCCGGGCGACGTCGCGACGGGCGGCTCTTCCGCTCCCTCGACGTCGAAGGCGATCAGGGGCGATCCGACGGCGACGGTCTCTCCGGCGTCCGCGTGCAGTGTCGAGACGACGCCCGCGTACGGCGAGGGCAGCTCGACCACGGCTTTGGCGGTCTCGACCTCGGCGAGCGTCTGATTCAACGAGACGGTGTCGCCCGGAGCGACGAGCCACTGGACGACCTCGGCCTCGGTCAGGCCCTCCCCCAGATCGGGCAGACGGAACTCGGCGATCATGCGTCCGCTCCCGTCAGGCTGTTCGGGCGATCGAGCACCCGATCGACCGCGTCGAGCAGACGATCGAGATCCGGCAGATGATACTTCTCGAGTTTCGCGGGCGGGTACGGCACGTCGTGTCCCGTCACCCGGAGAGGTGCGGATTCGAGGTACTCGAAGCAGAGCTCCGTGATGCTCGCGATGACCTCTGCCGCCATTCCGGCCTCGCGCGACGCCTCGTGAGCGACCACCACGCGTCCCGTCTTGCGGACGGAGGCGGCGACCGTGTCGTAGTCGACGGGCGAGAGGGATCGCAGGTCGATGACCTCGAGCGAGATGCCCTCGTCCTCGGCGGCCTCGGCGGCCTGCAGAGCTGTGGCGACCATGGCGCCGTACGCGATCAGGGTGGCATCCGTGCCGGACCGGACCACGCGGGCGAGGCCCATGGGCGCGGCATCCGCCAGCGGTGCGTCGAGATCGACCTCGCCCTTGTGGTGATACAGCCGCTTCGGCTCGAAGAAGATCACCGGATCGTCGGAAGCGATCGCCTGGCGCAGGCTCCGGTAGGCGTCTTCGGGATTCGACACCGCGATCACGCGGAGACCCGCCGTGTGCACGAAGTACACCTCGGGCGACTCGGAGTGATGCTCTGCCGCGCCGATGCCGCCCGCCCACGGGATGCGGATGGTGATCGGCATCTTCACACGCCCCTGAGTGCGGTAGTGGAGCTTCGCGACCTGCGCGACGATCTGGTCGAAGGCGGGATAGACGAAGCCGTCGAACTGGATCTCGACGACAGGACGGTAACCGCGGAACGCGAGTCCGACCGCCGTGCCGACGATGCCCGACTCGGCGAGCGGGGTGTCGATGACGCGCGAGGCGCCGAACTCGTCGAGCAGCCCATCGGTGATGCGGAACACGCCGCCGAGCTTTCCGATGTCCTCGCCGAGCAGGACGACCTTCTCGTCGTCGCGCATCGCCTGGCGGAGACCGGCGCCCAGGGCCTTTCCGAGAGTGAGCTCCGTCATGGTCACGCCTCGCCTTCGAAGGACGCGAGATATGCGGCGTACTCACCGCGCTGCCGCTCGAGCCCGGTGTGCGGCTCGGCGTAGACGCCGTCGAACACGGCGAGCGGAGGGCGCGTGACCATGCCGAGGCACTCCGCACGCATCTCCCTGGCGACCACGTCGGCGGCTGCCTGCGTCTGCGAGACCTGCTCATCGCTCAGCTCGCCGATCGCACGCAGGTGCGCTTCCAGTCGGGTGATCGGATCACGACGACGCCAGGCGTCGAGCTCATCCTCTTTGCGGTAGCGAGTCGGATCGTCGGCCGTCGTATGGGGCCCCATCCGATACGTCACGGCCTCGATGTAGGCGGGACCCTTGCCCGAGCGGGCATGCGCGAGCGCCCAGCGCATCGCGGCCATGCAGGCGAGGACGTCATTGCCGTCGACCCGGAGGCTCGGGATCCCGAATCCGGGAGCGCGACCGGCGATCGGATACTGCGACTGCACCGACACCGGCTCCGAGATGGCCCAGTGGTTGTTCTGGCACACGAAGACCACGGGCGCCTGATAGGACGAGGCGAAGATCATCGCCTCATTGACGTCTCCCTGGCTGGTCGCTCCGTCGCCGAAGTACGTGACGGCGACCTCGTCGGCTCCGTCGTGGCGGATGCCGAGCGCGTAGCCCACGGCGTGCAGAGTCTGTGCGCCGATGATGATCTGCAGCGGTGCGACCCGCAGCGCGGCAGGGTCGTGCCCTGCGCCCTCCTCGCCTCGCCACATGCGCACGTAGTCGCCGGGCTTCGCGCCGCGCGCGTAGATCACACCGGTCTCCCGGTAGCTCGGGAAGACGTAGTCCTGGGGCGCGAGCGCCCGGGCGGTACCGATCTGCGTCGCCTCCTGGCCCTGGCACGGCGCCCACAGTCCCAGTTGTCCCTGTCGCTGAAGGGCGACACCCTCGGCATCGATCCGTCGGAGGATGACCATGTCCCGGTGGAGCGCCCGCAGCGATGCCGCGTCGACGTCGGTGATGAACGCGTCGAGCTGGGGGTTCGCGATGCGCGAGCCGTCCGGTGTGAGGATGCGCTCTGCGAGTTCGAGATCCTGTGCGGTGTCGGCGATCGGGGTGATCTGCGGTGACATCATCGTCCTCCTCATCAGTGGCCGTCGTCACGGGTTCTACGCGCGGCCCCGGCATCTTCGCCGGTTCACTTGAGAGTACGTCCGCTCATCACCTCGCTCAAGCAACCGCGATGGTCTTGAGCATGTTGCCCAATTCGAGCCCGTGTGCCCCTGCTATCGTTTGGCACTATGGCTGGACTTGACCGCATCGATCTGGAACTTCTCGCAGCGCTCGCCGATGACCCTCGGGTCACGATCGTCGCTCTGGCGGAGAATCTCGGACTGTCACGCAACACGATCCAGGCCCGCATGGCGCGACTGGAGCAGACCGGGGTGTTCATGTCGTACGAGCGCTCGTTCTCCACCGATGTCCTCGGTTTCCCGCTGCAGGCTTTCGTCAGTATCGGGGTCCGTCAGACCGAGCTGCCTCGCATCATCAACGAGCTCGCACGCATCCCGGAGGTCGTCCAGGCCCATGGGCTCAGTGGCTCGATCGACCTGCTCGCTCGAGTCGCGTGCCGCGATGCACGGCATCTGTTCGACACGGATGCCCGGATACTGTCGATCGACGGCGTCGAACGCACCGAGACGTCACTGGCCATGGGCGAGGTCATCCCGTTCCGAGTCGCAGGACTCATCGGCCTCGCGCGGCGGGAATCCTGAGGAAGCGGCGGATGGCGCCTGCCGCCTCGGCGGGGGTCTCGTAGTGGATCAGGTGTCCGACGTGCGCGATCTCGACCAGGATCCCGTCATCGAAGCGCGTCACCAGTTCGCGCTCCACCTCGATCGGCGTGATGTCGTCGCGCTGCGCGGCGATCAGGAGCGTGGGCACGTCGATCGCCGCCGCGAACTCGCTCACATCGTGGGAGACGCTCGCGACGAACGCGTCGCGGAGCACGTCCCGGTCGGCGAAGCGCGAGAAGTAGGTGTCGTGCTGGTCGTGGATGAACCGGCGGAGCTCGCGGTCCGAGGTCTTGGCCATCGTGACGCTCATCACCCTGACGATGAGGCGGTTGCGCAGCAGCGCAGTTCCGAACCTCTCGGGCAGCCGAGCGCCCAGAGCGTAGTACATGACCGCGAGACGGGTCATGATTCCCTTCGGTCCCTCCAACGCCGGAGCGCCGATCGGATTGATCAGGATCAGGCGAGGGGTTTCGAGTCCGCTCGCGACCGCCGCTGAGGTGACGATCGAGCCGAAGGAATGGCCGAGGATGACCGCACCGGGTGCGACCGCCGCGGCGAACTCGGTGAGCCACGCGACGTACTCCGTCAGGTCGTAGGTGCGCCCGAGCACGGGAGCGGTTTCACCGAAGCCGGGGAGATCCGGAGCGATCACGCGCGCCTCCGGGAGGAACGCGAGGACGGGCTCGAGACCGTGGTGCTCGCCACGGAAGCCGTGCACGGCGATCACGGTGACCTCGGCATCGGCGGGGCCGTACTCCCAGTAGGCCGTGACTCCCCCGCGCACCTCCACCTCGCGGCGCTCGACCGGGAGGCGTTGAAGGCGATCGGCGTAGGGCGAGGACACGGTCATACTCCGATTCTAGGGTCGTCGAATGGACACTCTCCGTGTGCCTCCGCGCCGATGTCCGTACCCGGATCTACGGTGAAACCATGCCCACGGCTTCTCCACTCCCGCACTGGATCACTCGCGTGGGGGTGTTCGATCTCGAGACGACCGGCGTCGATGTCGAGAACGATCGAGTCGTGACGGCGCACGTTGGCGTGCTGAATGCGGACGGCCGAGAGATCGCAGCGCGCAACTGGCTCGCAGATCCGGGCGTCGAGATCCCCGAGGGCGCGACGGCAGTGCACGGCGTGACGACGGAGCACGCTCGCCGGCTCGGGCGTCCAGCCGGCGAGGTCGTCGCGGAGGTGACGGCGGCGCTCCGATCCCTGCTCTCGCAGGGCGTGCCGGTCGTCGCGTACAACGCCTCGTACGACTTCTCCCTTCTGGCGCATGAGGCCCACAGACACGGGATCACCCCTCTCGAGAACCCGTCGCCGATCATCGACCCCCTCGTCATCGATAAGGCCTATGACCGCTACCGTCCGGGCAAGCGCACGCTCCAGGTCGTCGCGGCGCTCTACGCGGTGCAGCTCGAGGACGCGCATGAGGCCGCCGCCGATGCCGTCGCGGCCGGCCGCGTGGCTCAGGCCCTGGCGCGCCAGTTCACCCTCCCGGAGACCGTCGAAGACCTCCACACGCGCCAGGTGGGATGGGCGCGTTCTCAGGCCGCCAGCCTCACGGAGTACTTCATCCGGATCGGGCGTCTCGACCCCGAAGACAGCCTCGACGGCACCTGGCCGGTTCGCGCGCGCCGAACCCCCGAGGCGGTGAGCGCGGATGCGATTCCGAACGGGTGATGTCGCACGCGTCGAGACCACCTGGAAGCAGTTCGTGCCGTCCGCAGTCCTGCACGATGTCGACCCCCGCCGCTTCTACTTCGATTGGCAGTCCGCCGAGCTCGGCGGCGTGAGTCTGGTGCGATACGACCTCGCCGCCGAAGTACGATCGACGGCGGAACCCGAGGATCAGTTCCTCGCATGCAGGGTCGACGGCCCCGATGCCCAGGTTCGATCCGACAGATCCGAACTCGACGCCGGACGCCCCTGGCTCTCCGACGGGACTCGCGTGCACGCGAAGTGGGAACGAGGCGCCAGAGTCACCGCACTCATCTTCGAACGCGCTTTCCTGCAGCGGCTCGCCCAGCAGATCAGCGGAGACGACACCGTCTCGCTTCACGCGACGGACCTCGCCCCGCGAACGGCGAACGCCGCCCGCGCGTGGGACCGGATGTTCGCGTACCTCGAGCAGAGCGTCGATTCCCTCGACGACGTCGACGGCGGAGGCGAAGTGCTCAGGAGCGAGCTCGCTCGGCATGCCGCAGCGACGACGCTCGCGACCTTCTCGACCACTGGTCAGTTGCACAGGCATCGACCGACGCAGACGACCCCCGCCCCCGCGACCGTGCGTCGGGCCCTGGACTTCATCGCCGAGAACGCGCATCGCCCGATCACCGTCGACGACATCGCGTCGGCGGTCCACATCTCGACCCGCGGGCTGCAGTACGCGTTCCGGCGTGCGCTCGACACGACCCCGGCGGAGTGCTTGAAGCGGGCGCGCCTCGATGGCGCCCACCGTGATCTCCGTTCCGGAGCCCCGAGCACCGTCGCAGCCGTCGCGCGCAAGTGGGGGTTCTCGCATCCGTCGCGGTTCGCGGTCGCCTACCGGGAGAGCTTCGGGGTGCTTCCTTCCGTGACGGCGGCGACGCACCGTCGATGACACGACGCGAACAGAGTGTTCGCATCGTTCGCGCGTCGGCTCGATCCTGTCTGCTCCGTTTCTCCGAGCATCGTAGATTCCGAAGTATGGGTTCCCTCTATTACGGCGGCTCGGAGCCGATCCAGATCGAAGATCGAGCGCTCGCCCACCTCAAGGTCGTCGTCGCCACCAAGTTGCGCCGCAACGAGAGCTTCACTCTCACATGGAAGCACCAGGACGGCGATTCCGAGGGACGCTCGACCGTCTGGCTGCATCCGTCGATCCCGCTCCGCTTCGTCTTCGACGAGACCGAGGCTCCCGAGCTGAGCCGTCGGTGGATCGAGGATCTGGCGCACTCGGCGAACTCGAGCGGTGGTATCACGCTCGTCGACGAGCTCCTCGAGCCATCGGAACACCTCGAAGGCTCCACCACCCGCTGACGCTCCACGACCGGACGCCCGAATGTGGCGACGCCTCGGTGCACGCACGGAGAGTAGGGCGGGCGGGACTTGAACCCGCGATCGTTGGGTTATGAGCCCACTGCCTTAACCAGCTTGGCCACCGCCCCGTGACCACAAGCCTACCGGTCGACCTCGGTCAGATCGGCGTCGCCTCGGCGTGCGTCTGCAGGTGCCCCAGGTAGATGTCCGCGTTGGCGATCAGTCCTGCGCGTTCCTCGTCGCTGAGTGTCCGCCGCACTTTCGCAGGCACCCCCGCCACCAGCGAGCCGTCGGGAACCTCGGTTCCCCCGAGCACGACGGCGCCGCCTGCGATGAGGCATCCCGCACCGATGACCGCGCCGCTGAGGATCACCGCTCCCATGCCGACGAGCGATCCGTCTCCGATCGTGCACCCGTGGACCACGGCGTTGTGGCCGATCGAGACCTTCGCGCCGACGACGACGGGATGACCGGAGTCGACATGAACCGACACGTTGTCCTGCACGTTGCTCCCGGCCCCGATGACGATGCGGGCCGAATCGCCACGCAGCACCGCGTTGTACCAGACGCTCGATCCTGCGGCGAGCGAGACGTCGCCGACGATGCGTGCTCCCTCGGCGACGAAGGCCCCTCCGTCGATCGACGGAGCCTTCCCAGGGAGTGCGAGAACGGAGGCTCCGGCGGCGATGCTCATGAGGCGAGACTACCCTCACCTCGCCCGATTTCCGCGTGATTCCGCGGCACTAAGCCGAGCCTTCGCTTGCTTGCGGAATGTTCTCAACTGAGTAGCGTTGTCTTCATCAGGTACGAGAAGAGCACTTCAGAGGAGCCGAAGATGAGCAAGGTACAGACCGTTTCCACCACCGCCAGCGACCCGACCGTGGCAGCTGCAGCGGCACAGTTCCTTTCGCCCGTCGTCCTCGGACTTCAGGCTCTGACGGTCAACGGCAAGCAGGCGCACTGGCACGTCCGTGGTGCGAACTTCGTCGGTGTCCACGAGCTGCTCGACACCATCGTCGCCCACGCCGGCGACTTCGCCGACACCGCAGCAGAGCGCATCGTCGCCCTGGGCCTCCCGATCGACGCGCGCATCACCGCCGTGGCAGCGAAGGGCAGCGCGACCTCGGTCCCTGCAGGCTTCACGCAGTCCGACGACCTCGTCCGCGCCGTCATCTCAGACATCGACGCGATCCTCATCGACGTGAAGGCCGCGATCGACGGTCTCGACGAGGTCGATCTCACCAGCCAGGACGTCGCCATCGAGGTGATGCGCGGACTCGAGAAGGACCGCTGGTTCCTCGTGTCGCACATCGCCGCGTAAGCAGCACCTCATGAGAGTGGGCACCGGGTTCTCCCGGTGCCCACTCTCGTCTCTGCTCGACGTCAGGCGCCGTGCGTGACGCGACCGGCGACCATCGTCGCGACGATCGGCATACCCCGCAGGTCGCTCCCCGACGAGGTCAAGGGGTCGAAACCGCACAGCGCGATGTCAGCGACTTCCCCCGGCCGCAGAGCCGAGCGGACACTCGCCTGGAGCGCCTGCTCCCGTGTCAGCCGCTCTTCGGGATGCCACGGATCACGGTCGTCATCGGTGCGCGTGACGGCCGCGGCGATCGCCTGCCACGGATCGAGGGGCGCGACGGGGGCATCGGAGCCGAACCTCAGCTCCACTCCCGCGTCTCGCAGGGCGCCGAGGGGGTACCCGATCGACGTCTGTCCCGCCCAGTGCTTCCCGACGAGATCGCGGTCGTCGAGCGCATGCTGCGGCTGGACGCTGGCGATCACACCGAGGCGACCGAAGCGGGCGAGATCCGCGTGCCTGACGAGCTGGGCATGTTCGATCGTTCCCACAGCGCCCGACACGGTGAAGGCATCGAGAGCGCCTGTCACCGCACGATCCCCGATCGCGTGCACGGCGACCGAGAGACCGGCGCCCGTGGCGACGGTGAGCAGCTCGGTGAGTTCTGCGGGCGGTACCGTGAGCACGCCGAAGTTCTCGGGGTCGCCCGGGTAGGAGTGCGAGCACGCCGCCGTCCGCGTTCCCAGCGATCCGTCGCTGATGATCTTCAGCGGTCCGACGTGCACCAGACCGCGTCCGGCGGTCGGTGCGTCAGACTCCTCGTGAAGTTCTCCGGTCCGCAGGCCCGCCGCGATGGCGCGGGTCAGGTCGAACGGGTACACGGCGAACTCGACGCGATGAGCGGCGAAGCCTGCCGCCACCCGCCGCGGCCAGGCATCGGCGTTCCAGGCCATATCGAAGTCGACCAGGCCGGTGACGCCTCGGGATGCTGCCCGCTCCCCTGCGGCCCGCACAGCGACGTCGCCACGATCGGGATCGACAGCGTTGAGCCTGCGGGAGATCTCGAACGCATCCTGCTCGCGCAGCATCCCATCCGAGCTCGTGAACCCTTCGAGTGAGAGCGCCGCGGAGTTTAGCCATGTGCTGTGCACATCTGCGTTGATCAGATACGTGGGTATCGGTCCGGTCGCCGCGTCGAGGAGCGCGAGGGTCGGCACGTCCGGCCACATCGCGTCTCGGAATCCGCTGCCGACCTTGCGGCCGTCCGGCAGCGGTGCAGATGCAGACATGATCGCCGCTGCCTCCGCCGCGGACGCCGCTCCCCCCAGAGCGACGCGCTCGGTCGCGAGGGCCCACTGGACCGTGTGCACGTGGTTGTCCCAGAGGCCCGGCACCGCCCAGGCGCCGTTTCCGTCGAGCACGTCGCCCCGTGGGGCGATCGCGCCGGCGGGAGCGATGTCGCTGATGCGCCCGTCATCGATGAAGATGTCGACCGGTTCGTCGTCGACCAGGAACTCACGACCGGGGCCGGCGATCCGCACGCCCGTGATCGTCCCGATGCGGGCATCGATACTGCTCACCTGGTTCCTCCTGCACGGGCTGCCTCGGCACGCCTCATCTCAGCGGCGAGTTCGGGCTGTGCGTACGGGCCGTCGCCCTCGAGCTCTGCGATCACGGTCTCGACGGTCTCGGCCGGCTTGTTCTGGCTCAGCTTGCGCTTCGCGACCACGCGGGTCGGGGTGAGCCGGAAACCGACCGTCCCCGCGGCGAGTCGAGAGACGAAAGCCGGGTCGTTCGGGCGCTCCCACATGCCCCGCGGCTCGGGCATCCGGCCCTCGAACCGGTCGACGAGTCGATCGAGCACTGCGAGGTTCTCCTCGTCACTGAGGATCTCGGGGACTCCCGCCAAGTGCACGGCGGTGTAGTTCCAGGTCGGCACGGCCTGGACGTCGCCGTACCAGCCCGGCGAGATGTAGCCGTGCGGTCCCTGGAAGACGACGAGGAGCTCCCTCTCCCCCATCCCGTGGATCAGGTCATCGGGGCGGCCGACATGTCCGACGATCGTCAGGTCGTCGCGATCGTCGTCGAGCAGGGCCACGTAGTGCGATGACACGAGTCCGTCCGGACCGTTGCTGACGATCGTCGTCCAAGGATTCGCATCGATGACCCGCCGGATCTCGGCGACATCAGCGAGCGTGAAGCTGGGGTTCTGACGCATCGTCCCAGCCTATGGCCGACGGCTCACGCCTGGCAGCGCGGACACCAGTACAGCTTGCGCGCACCGATCTCCTCGAGTGCGATCTCGGTGCCGCAGGCACGACACGGAAGACCTGCCCGGTGGTAGACCCAATGGCGGTCGTCGCGGCTCGCCATCGCCGCACGATACTGATCAGGCGAGAGATCGTCCATGGTCATCATCTGACCGGTCTCGACCCCGATCGCGAGCAGATCCACCCAGTCGTGCCACAGCGCGCGCACCACGTCCTCCGGTACATCGCGCCCCGGCGTGTGGGGGTTCAATCGCTGACGGAAGAGCATCTCGGCGCGGTACACGTTGCCGATGCCGCTCACCACGGCCTGATCCATGAGCAGAAGCGCGATCACGGTCTGCTTCTTGCGGACGGCCTGGACGAAGCGTTCCTCATTCTGCGCGGGATCACCCACGAGCGGATCCGGACCCAGTTTGGCGACACTGGCGAGCATCTCCTCCGGAGTCTGCAGCACGCACGCGGTCGGCCCGCGCAGGTCGGCGGCCGTGATGTCGGTCATCAGGCGCAGCCGCACCTGACCCACGACGGGAGGCGGCCACTCCAGCCCCTCATCGGCGAGGCCCTTGGTCTGCTCGGACATGCGCACGTGCACCCGAGTGCGTCGCGGTGCGCCGATCGATGCGAGGGAGTTCTCACCCGCGTCGTCGAGGATCTCCTCGTCGACCACGGTGCCCCGCTGGTTCGTCTGTCCCATGCGTCCGTTCGCGGACGCGATCGTGGGGTCCACCAGGATCTCCCCGGCGAAGTCCCATGCACCGTACAGGCCGAGATGAACGCGCAGCCAGAGGTCGCCCTCGGCTTCGAGGAACATCTGCTTGCCGACGGCCTGGACGCTGAGCGCGTCACGTCCGTCGAGCAGGGCCGCGCCTTCGGCGAAGCGTCCCTGAGGGCTCGAAGCCCTCATCGTCTTGCCGACGAAGTTGCGCTGGAACTGGCGCGCGATGCGGTGGACCGAATGCCCCTCGGGCATGTCAGGCTCGCGGGTCCGGAAGAAGGGATCCGTCGCGCTCGAAGTCTGCGATCTGACCGATGCGGCGGACGTGGCGCTCGTCGTGTGAGAACGGCGTCGAGATGAAGGTGTCGATGAACGAGGTGACCTCGTCGAACGTGTGCTGACGCGCTCCGATCGAGATCACGTTGGCATCGTTGTGCTCGCGCGCGAGTTCCGCCGTCGAGGTGTTCCACACCAGCGCGGCGCGGACGCCCTCGACCTTGTTCGCGGCGATCTGCTCGCCGTTGCCCGACCCTCCGAAGACGACGCCGAGCGTGTCGATCCCGGACGCCTGATCGGCGACCACAGCCTGCGCCGCGCGGATGCAGAAGGCGGGGTAGTCGTCGACGGCGTCGTATTCCACCGGCCCGTGATCCACGACCTCGTGACCGGCGCCGCGCAGGTGGTCCTGCAGCTGCGTGGAGAAGTCGAGACCGGCGTGATCGGTGGCGATATGGATGCGCATGGCATCCATCCTAGAAGCGTCGAGGGTCAGCGGGTGATCACGGGGCGACACCGGACGCAGCGGGCTTGAACCCCGCTCGCACGTTCTCGCAGCACCCGGGGCGGCACACGTCGAAGGCGCCGGGCAGCGCGGTGACATGCGGTCGCTCCTCGTTCGGTCGGCCCTCGAGACGCTCGACGATCAGATCGACGATGCCGGTGACGAACGACGGTGCGACCCCGGGGGTCGGCGTCCGCGTGAACGCGAGCCCCGCCTCTTCCGCAGCCTCGGCGGCCTCGGTGTCGAGGTCCCAGAGGACCTCCATGTGATCGCTCATGAATCCGACGGGAACCACGGCGACGGCCTTGCGGCCACGCTCGGGCAGCTCGCCGATCACGTCGCACACGTCGGGCTCGAGCCACGGCTGCGATGCGGGGCCGGAGCGGGACTGGTACACGAGCTCCCACGCGACGTCCGCGGCTTCGGGGATGCTCGCGCGCACCCGGTCCATGACCCAGGCGGCGACGGCGAGATGCTGGGCGGCGTACGCGCCTCCCTCTCCCCAGTCGATGTCCCGAGCGCCGGAGCGCTCCGCATCCGCAGTCGGAATGCTGTGAGTGGAGAAGAGGATCTGGATCTCGGCGGGGGCGATGCCCTGACCGAGGAAAGCCTCGACCGCCTCGCGAACTCCGGTCTCGAACGACTCCACGAAGCCGGGATGGTCGTAGAAGGGACGGATCTTGTCGATCGTCACGGTCTCGCCGAGGTTCGTGTCCGCCAGGACGCGCGCGAAGTCCTCGCGGTACTGGCGGCAGCTCGAGAACGAGCTGTAGGCGCTGGTGGCGAAGGCGAGGAGAGTCGTCTTGCCGTCGGCCGCGGCTTCCGTCACGACCTCTTCGAGGTAGGGACTCCAGTTGCGATTGCCCCAGTACACCGGCAGGTCGATGCCGCGGCGTGCGAGCTCCCCTTCGAGCGCTTCCTTGAGGATGCGGTTCTGGCCGTTGATCGGGCTCACTCCCCCGAAGTGACGGTAATGGTGCGCGACCTCCTCGAGACGCTCGTCGGGGATTCCTCGACCTCTCGTCACGTTGCGGAGGAAGGGGATCACGTCGTCCTGGCCCTCCGGTCCTCCGAATCCGGCGAGGAGGATGCCGTCATAGGCGACGGGGGTCGTGATGTAGGGCGCACCGGAAGCGGCAGCAGCAGAGGCAAAGAGGACGGTGTTCGGCTCGATCGCGGTCACCTCCCCATTCTTTCACCTTCCGAGAGTGAGACAGGTCGCTGTGCTGGCGTAGGCTGTCATGGTTGCCGTGGGCGCCAACTGCGCTGGGTTGCGGCAGCATCCCCTCACCCCTGGGAGTACCGCTGTGCCTGGAGAGAACCTCACCCGCATCGAAGCGCAGGAGCGCCGCGACTTCGTCGACACCCAGTCGTACGAGGTCTCGCTCGACCTGACGAAGGGTGCCGAGGTCTTCGGCTCCCGCAGCGTCGTGCGCTTCACCGCGACGCCGGAGAGCTTCACCTTCATCGACCTGATCGCCCGCGAGGTCCGCGAGATCTCGCTGAACGGCGAGCAGCTCGATCCCGACGAGGTCTTCGCCGACTCGCGCATCGCCCTCGCCGGCCTGCAGGCAGAGAACGTCCTCGTCGTCGACGCCGACTGCGAGTACACGAACACCGGAGAGGGCCTGCACCGGTTCGTCGACCCGGTCGACGGCGAGGTCTACCTCTACTCGCAGTTCGAGGTTCCCGACTCGCGTCGCGTCTTCGCAGTGTTCGAGCAGCCCGACCTCAAAGCCACGTTCCAGTTCACGGTGACGGCACCGGCCTCCTGGAAGGTCGTCTCCAACTCCCCCACCCCGGAACCGATCGTGCACGACGACGACACGGTCGCCACATGGGGTTTCGAGCCCACTCCTCGCATCTCCTCGTACATCACGGCCCTCGTCGCAGGTCCCTACGAGTCCACGTTCTCGGAGCTCACCAGCGCGTCCGGCCGCGTGATCCCCCTCGGCGTCTACGGTCGCAAGAGCCTGTGGCAGCACCTCGATGCCGACTACATCTTCGACAAGACCCGTGAGGGCTTCGCCTATTACGAGTCCAAGTTCGACGTTCCCTACCCGTTCGCCAAGTACGACCAGCTCTTCGTCCCCGAGTTCAACGCCGGCGCGATGGAGAACGCGGGCGCCGTGACGTTCACCGAGACGTACGTGTTCCGCAGCAAGGTGACCGACGCCGTCAAGGAGCGTCGCGTCGTCACGATCCTGCACGAGCTCGCGCACATGTGGTTCGGCGACCTGGTCACGATGAAGTGGTGGAACGACCTCTGGCTGAACGAGTCGTTCGCCGAGTGGGCCTCCACGATCGCCACCGCCGAGGCCACCGAGTGGACCGAGGCGTGGACGACGTTCAACGCGATGGAGAAGACCTGGGCGTACCGCCAGGATCAGCTGCCGTCGACGCACCCGATCACCGCGGTGATCAACGACCTCGAGGACGTGCAGGTCAACTTCGACGGCATCACCTACGCGAAGGGCGGCTCGGTGCTCAAGCAGCTCGCCGCATGGGTGGGCATCGAGGAGTTCTTCGCGGGCGTCTCGCAGTACTTCAAGAAGCACTCGTGGGGCAACACCGAGCTGAGCGACCTGCTCGTCGAGCTCGAGGCGACCAGCGGTCGCGACCTCAGCACCTGGTCGAAGAAGTGGCTCGAGACCGCCGGCGTCAACACGCTGGAACCCGTGATCGCCGAGGACTCCGACGGAACGATCTCGCGCTTCGCCGTCACGCAGACCGCGCCGGCCGATTACCCGACTATTCGTCCGCACCGCCTCGGGATCGGCTTCTACACCCTCACGAACGGCGTGCTCGTGCGCAGCCACTACGCCGAGGTCGACGTCGACGGCGACCGCACCGAGGTTCCGGAGCTGCACGGAATCGCGCGCCCCGACCTCGTGCTCCTCAACGACAACGACCTCGCCTACGCGAAGATCCGCCTCGACGAGCGCTCGCTCGCCACGGCGATCGCGCACCTCGCGGACATCAGCGATCCTCTCGCCCGTTCCCTCGTCTGGGGCGCAGCCTGGGACCAGACGCGCGATGCCGAGACCGCCGCGACCGACTACATCGATCTCGTGCTCGGCAACATCGGTCGAGAGACCGAGTCGACGACGGTGCGCACGACGCTCGCGCAGCTCCGCACGGCGGCGACTCTGTACGTCACGCCCGAGACGCGTCTCGCGGCGCGTCAGAAGGTCGCAGACGGTCTCTGGGCGCTCGCCGAGGCCGCTGAGTCCGGCAGCGACAGCCAGCTGCAGTTCGTCACTGCCTTCGCGAACGCGCTGGTCACGCCGGATCACGCCGGCATCATCGGTCGACTCCGGTCAGGTGAGGAGACTCTCCCCGGGCTCGAGATCGACGCCGACCTCAACTGGCAGCTCCTCGTCGGTCTCGCCACCATCGGCGCCACCGATGCCGCATCGATCGACGCGGCGCTCTCGTCCGACAACACCGCGAAGGGCGGCGAGTTCGCCGCTCAGGCGCGCGCCGCACTGCCGGACAGCGCGTCGAAGAAGGCAGCCTGGGCCTCGCTGATCGAGCGCGACGACGCTCCGAACACGATCGTGCGTTCCGCGGCCCTCGGATTCGTGCACCCCGCGGGCGCGGAGTCGCTGCGCGCGTTCGTCCCCGCGTACTTCGACATGCTCATCCCGATCTGGGAATCGCGCACGTATCAGATCGCCCAGTACCTGGTCGTCGGCCTGTTCCCGACCGCGATCGCCGACGTCGAGCTCCGCGACTCCACGCGCGCGTGGCTCTCCGCCCACCAGGACGCAGCCCCCGCGCTGCGTCGCCTCGTGCTCGAGAACCTCGCCGACGTCGAGCGTGCACTCGCGGCACAGTCTCGCGACGCCGAGGACTGAGACCCGTCTCCCGATCAGGCCTCTGCGCGGTGCGTCCAGCCCGCACAGAGGCCTGATCGCTACTCTGGAGGGGATGATGCAGCCATTCGAATCAAACCCTGATCCCGCTGAGGTCACGCTCCCCGACTGGTGGATGGACGCTGTCACCGTGTTCCGTGACATCGGCCTCCAGGCACTCGGCGTGGTCGCGATCATCGCGGGATGCGTACTGATCGCGCTGGCGCTCCGCGTCGTCATCCGACGTATCGTGCACCGCATCGTCGACAGCGCCAAGAACAAGGCCGCCGTCGACGACACCCAAGCTCTCGAACGGTCGCCTCTCGCCGACATGCGCCTGGTGCAGCGCACGCGAACCCTTGGGACGATCCTGCAGAACATCGTCAATGTGATGCTCGTGGTGATCGCGATCGTCCTCGTGGTCAATCACCTGGCACCGACCCTTCTCGGCTCTCTCACCCTGCTGACGGCGGCCGTCGGCGCCGGCCTCGGTTTCGGCGCGCAGAACATCGTCAAAGACGTGCTCAACGGCATCTTCATCGTCGCCGAGGATCAGATCGGCATCGGCGACGTCGTCGATCTCGGCCTCGCGTCCGGTGTGGTCGAGTACGTCAGCGTGCGCATCACCCAGGTCCGCGACGTCAACGGCACGCTCTGGTACGTCCGCAACGGCGAGGTCACACGTATCGGAAACATGTCGCAGGGCTGGGCGCGCGCGATCATCGATCTCGGCGTCCCTGTGGATTCGGACCTCGAGAACGTCGAGAAGATCATGCTCGACACCGCGATGAGCCTCTCAAAGGACCCGAAGTGGCGCACGCGCATCATCGAGAAGCCCGAGCTGTGGGGCCTCGAGTCGATCGATGGTGACGCTCTCGTCGTCCGTCTGGTCATCAAAGCCCGAGCCAATGCGAAGGATGACGTCGCACAGGAACTGCGCAAGCGTCTGCGCACGGCCCTCCTCGAGAACGAGATCTCCTTCCCGAGCATGACCACCGTGATCCCCACCGGGCTCGACGGCGCTCGTCGCGTGCGCGGCGCGAATCCGCCCAAGACGCGTCCGAATGCCGTCACGGGCGTGCCCGTCATCCCTGACCGCGGAATCTGGCGACGCAAGAAGACGAATGACGACGGGAGCCCCCAGAAGTGACCTTCTACGACGAGGTCGGCGGTCGCGCGACGTTCGCGAAGATCGTGTCGGTGTTCTACCGCGAGGTGGCATCGGATCCGGTCCTGAAGCCGATGTATCCCGAGGAGGACCTCGGCCCTGCCGAAGAGCGCCTGCTGATGTTCCTCGAGCAGTACTGGGGCGGCCCGACCACCTACGGCGAGACGCGCGGCCACCCTCGTCTGCGGATGCGCCACATGCCCTTCCATGTCGATCCCGACGCCCGCGATCGGTGGCTTCGTCACATGCGGACCGCGGTGGACGAAGCGCAGTTGTCGCCGCTCCACGAATCCACGCTGTGGGACTATCTCGAGCGCGCCGCGTATGCCATGGTGAACACATTCGAGCCGTCAGGCATCGGCACCTCCGCAGCCGGGCGCCCCACGCTCGAGACGCGATCACGTCAGGAATCAACGGAGAGCACATGACGAACACGCCCCTGTCTGCAGACGTCCTGGTCATCGGATGGGGGCTCGCCGGGCTCGTCGCCGCCGGGGAGGCGCTCGATGCCGGCCGTCGCGTGATCCTGATCGATCAGGAGCCGCGCACGAACCTCGGCGGCCAGGCGTGGTGGTCGTTCGGAGGCCTGTTCTTCATCGATTCACCCGAGCAGCGTCGCATGGGCATTCGCGACTCGCTCGCTCTCGCCACGCAGGACTGGTTCGGCACTGCCGCCTTCGACCGCCCAGAAGACGACTGGCCACGACGCTGGGCCGAGGCGTATCTGCATTTCGCCGCGGGCGAGAAGCGCGCCTGGCTGCGCGAACGGGGTGTGAGCTTCTTCCCGGTGGTGGGCTGGGCGGAACGCGGTGGATACGGCGCTCTGGGGCCCGGCAACTCCGTTCCTCGCTTCCACATCACCTGGGGTACGGGGCCAGGGGTCGTCGCCCCGTTCGCCGCTGCCGTCGAGCAGGGTGAGCGCGAGGGGCATATCACGATCCTCCCCCGCCACCGGGTGACGGAACTCATCACGACGGATGGGGCCGTGACCGGTGCGCGCGGGACCATCCTCGAATCCACCCCGGCTGCTCGGGGGGTCGAGACCTCTCGCGCGGTCATCGGCGACTTCGAGATCAGCGCGGGTGCGACGATCGTGTCGTCCGGCGGGATCGGCGGCAACCACGACCTCGTCCGTGCGGCCTGGCCGGCGAGTCTGGGCGTTCCGCCCGAGCAGATGCTGACAGGTGTGCCCGCCTACGTCGACGGATCGATGCATGCCGTCTCGGAAGCGGTCGGAGCCCGTCTCATCAACGGCGACCGCATGTGGCACTACGTCGAGGGCATCAAGAACTGGGATCCGGTGTGGCCGTCGCACGGTATCCGGATCCTCCCCGGGCCGTCCTCGCTCTGGCTCGATGCGACGGGAAAGCGACTGCCTGTCCCACTGTTCCCCGGGTTCGACACTCTGGGCACCCTGGCTCACCTGCGCACGACCGGGCACGACCACTCGTGGTTCGTGACGTCGCGCCAGATTATCGAGAAGGAGTTCGCGCTCTCGGGCAGCGAGCAGAATCCCGACCTGACGGGCAAGGACGTCGGGCTGCTGCTCAAGTCGCGACTCGCCAAGGGGCCCACGGGGCCGGTGCAGGCCTTCCTCGACGAGGGTGAGGACTTCATCGTCGAGAACGACCTCGAGTCGCTACTGGAGCAGATGAGCCGCCACCCGGGCGGAGAGTCGCTCGACATCGATCACGTCCGCCGTGAGGTCGTGGCTCGCGACAGGGAGATGGACAACGAGTTCACCAAGGATGCGCAGATCGGGATGCTGCGCTCGATGCGCGGATACCGGGGCGACAAGCTGATCCGCACCGCTGCGCCGCACCGGCTGCAGGATCCGGCCGCAGGCCCTCTCGTCGCGGTCAAGCTGCACGTCCTCACGAGGAAGTCCCTCGGCGGGATCAACACCGATCTCGACGGGCGTGCGCTCGGCGCTGACGGTGAGCCCATCCCCGGGCTCTTCGCCGCTGGTGAGGCGAGCGGCTTCGGAGGCGGCGGTGTCCACGGGTATCGAGCACTCGAGGGCACGTTCCTCGGCGGATGCCTGTTCTCGGGTCGGCAGGCCGGCCGCGCTGCAGCGCGCTGATCCGGTCGACGGATCGCTGGTCCGGTCGACGGGTCGCTCGTCGGTGCTACTCCGCCGCGCCGGTGCCGCGCACGGCCGTGAGGCCGATGGCCACGGGGCCGCGGGCGAGAACGTGACCACGGCGGAAGGCGAGACGAGTCCATCGCCCTGACGTCATGACGGGCACGTCCTCTTCGCCGGAGATGAAGCCGAAGGCATCCGCAGCGAACGCCACTCCCCGCGGCAGCCCGCCGAGATCCTCATCGGGCGCACCCCAGATCGCCGCGCGCAGGGCACGGACGGCTTCCTCTCCCGATCCCGGTGTCGCTCCTCGCGCGACCGCGCTGATGCCCCACTGCGCTCGCTGGGCGATCATGGATGCTGCGAGGCTCGATGTCGCCTGCCACTGGCCTCGCGGCGGGGCGACTCCTGCCCACGCGGGCGAAAGGCCGGTCTCGGGGAAGGTGAGCGCGCGCTCATCGGCGGTCGGGCTGAGCGATGCCACCACGACGTCGCACTCGAGCTCGGGATCGACCTGGACGATGCGCATCGCGAGCACGGTCGGGGTCTGATCGAACAGCCCGTGGGGCGCGAGAGCGGCTCCTGTCAGCGCGAGAACCCCGTTCGCCGCCTGAAGTCGCACGCCTTCGTCGGAGATGCGCGTCGCTCGTCCGAGGAAGGTCAGGACGTCTTTTGACGTGGCGGAATCGGCGAGAAGGAGCTGGTGCGGCACACCCTCTAAACTAGCAACGCCAGCGGCATCCGCAGTCGCGGGAAGGAAGTCATGACCGCCGACGCACACGCGATCCGCACTGTCGAGCAGCTCCTGGAGGTGCTGGATCTCGATTCGACGCAGGCCCGTACGACCGAGGACATCTTCACCGGGTCGTCGCACGCGATGCCGTCTGGTCGCATCTACGGCGGTCAGGTGCTCGCGCAGAGCCTGCTCGCCGCCGAGAGGACTCTTCCCGAAGACCGAGCGGTGCATTCGATGCACGGGTACTTCTTGCGCCCCGGCGATGCCGATCAGGGCATCACGATCGCTGTCGACCGCATCCACGACGGTCGTTCGTTCTCGACCCGTCGCTCGCAGGCGTATCAGAACGGTGTGCCGATCTTCTCGATGATCGCGTCCTTCCAGGATGACGACCCCGGCGTCGAGCATGCGGTGGCGATGCCCGAAGGCGTCCCGTCGCCGGATTCCCTGCTGCCCGACGAGCAGCGTGTCGAGGGGCTCCCTCCTGGAACCGCCCGCATGCTGAGCGATCGAGCCGCCGACGTGCGTCACATCGATTCGCCGCTTTTTCTGCCGAGCGACGACGCACGGGTCCCGCAGCAGGCCGTGTGGATGCGACTGCGCGCTCCGCTGCCCGACGATCAGCGCATCCATCGGGCGGCTCTGGCATACCTGAGCGACATGACCATTCAGGAGTCCATCCTGCGCGCGCATGGCGCGTACTGGGCGCTCCCCGGCCTGAAAGTCGCCAGCCTCGACCACGCGATGTGGTGGCATCGACCGGCTCGCGTGGACGAATGGCTCCTGTACCTTCAGGAGTCGCCCAATGCGCGGGGAGGACGCGGCCTCGCACAGGGCCGGATCTACACGCAGGCCGGCGAGCTGGTCGCCTCGGTCGCACAGGAGATCATGGTCAGGGTCCCGTCGCGGGACTGACGCCGAGGTTTCGAACGGGGCGACCGCCCGAGCCGGGCTGAGACCGGCGATTCAGATGGTGTGCTCGGTCGGGTCTGACCACCGATCCGAGTCGGCCGACCCACGTCGCCTGAGCCGCTCAGCGGTGCGCGTACTCGATCGAGGCGCCGACGAACGGCTCCCACGCATCACGCATCTCCTGTGTGAGACGCGTCGGACGGCCCGTCGCCGCGTCGACGAGGACGATGATCGCCGTGGATCGTGCGTAGATCGTGCGCGGCACGGCCTCAGGATCGTTGTGCACCTCGTAGCAGACCTCGACGCTCGAGCCACCGAGCTTGCCGAACCACATCTGCACCTCGAGCGGCCGGCGCTGATACGGCACCGGGGCGAGATACTCGATCTCCTGACGCGCGATGAGCGTGAGTATCCCCTCGTCGAGTCCCGAGTCGAGGACCGCCGTCGACGGAGCCTGTTCACCGGGACCCGCACGCCAGAACGCGCGCACGCGCGCTTCCTCGAGGAGCTTGAGCATCGAGGTGTTGTTGACGTGGTTGAACGCATCCAGATCGCCCCAGCGGAGGTGGATCGGAATGTGCAGGCGGGGCCCCGGTGTCAGGTCGGACATTCTCGGCTCAGTCGCGCGTGAGCTTGCGGTGCGTCGAACGATGCGGCTTGGCGGCGTCAGCACCGAGGCGCTGGATCTTGTTCTCCTCGTACGCCTCGAAGTTGCCCTCGAACCAGTACCACTGGTCGGGCTTCTCGTCGGTGCCCTCGTACGCAAGGATGTGCGTCGCGATCCGGTCGAGGAACCACCGGTCGTGAGTGATGACCACGGCGCAGCCGGGGAACTCGAGGAGCGCGTTCTCCAGCGAACTCAGGGTCTCGACGTCGAGGTCGTTGGTGGGCTCGTCGAGGAGGAGGAGGTTGCCGCCCTCCTTGAGCGTGAGAGCGAGGTTCAGACGGTTGCGCTCACCACCGGAGAGCACGCCCGCCTTCTTCTGCTGATCCGGACCCTTGAAGCCGAACTTCGAGACGTATGCCCGCGAGGGGATCTCGGTCTTGCCGACCGTGATGAAGTCGAGCCCGTCTGACACGACCTCCCACAACGTCTTGTCGGGGTCGATGTTCGAGCGCGACTGGTCGACGTAGCTGATCTTGACCGTCTCGCCGATCTTGAGGTCACCGCCGTCGAGCGGCTCGAGGCCGACGATCGTCTTGAACAGAGTCGTCTTACCGACACCGTTCGGGCCGATGACGCCGACGATGCCGTTCGGCGGCAGGCTGAAGCTGAGACCGTCGATGAGCGAACGTCCGTCGAAACCCTTCTGCAGCTTCTTGGCGTCGATCACGATGCTTCCGAGGCGCGGACCCGCGGGGATCTGGATCTCCTCGAAGTCGAGCTTCCTGGTCCGCTCCGCCTCGGTCGCCATCTCCTCGTAGCGCGCGAGACGAGCCTTGGACTTGGTCTGACGACCCTTCGCGCTGGACCGAACCCACTCCAGCTCCTCCTTGAGGCGCTTGGCGAGCTTGGCGTCCTTCTTGCCCTGGACCTCGAGGCGTTCGCCCTTCTTCTCCAGGTACGTCGAGTAGTTGCCCTCGTAGCCGATCAGGCGGCCACGGTCGACCTCGGCGATCCACTCGGCGACGTGGTCGAGGAAGTACCGGTCGTGGGTGATCGCGATGACGGCGCCCTTGTAGGCCTGCAGGTGCTGCTCGAGCCAGAGCACGCTCTCGGCGTCGAGGTGGTTGGTCGGCTCATCGAGCAGAAGCAGATCCGGCTTCTGGAGAAGCAGCTTCGCCAGCGCGACACGGCGCTTCTCTCCTCCGGAGAGCGGCGCGATCGCGGCGTCTCCCGGAGGTGTGCGAAGCGCGTCCATGGCCTGCTCGAGCTGCGAATCGAGGTCCCAGCCATCAGCGGCGTCGATCTCCTCCTGCAGGGTGCCCATCTCGGCGAGCAGCGAGTCGAAGTCCGCGTCCGGGTCGGCCATCAGCATGGAGATCTCGTTGAAACGGTCGACCTTCGCCTTGATCGCGATGCCGTCCTGGATGTTCTCGATGACCGTCTTGGTCTCATCGAGCTCCGGCTCCTGCATGAGGATTCCGACCGAGAACCCCGGGGAGAGCTTCGCCTCGCCGTTCGAGGGCGTGTCCATGCCCGCCATGATCTTGAGGATCGTCGACTTACCGGCGCCGTTCGGGCCCACCATGCCGATCTTGGCACCGGGGAGGAAAGCCATAGTGACGTCGTCGAGGATGAGTTTGTCACCCACCGCCTTGCGCGCACGAACCATCGAGTAGATGTACTCAGCCACCGAAAAAGCTCCTTCTGTTGGCGTCGAAGATCGACACTCCAGCCTACCGGCCTCTGTGCCCGCCGCCGTCGAGACGAGCTCTGATATCGCGAACGGTCGGGATCCGAGCGGACGCCCCGTGATCACCAGTCGATCGCACGCGTGGCACCGACCAGACAGCGTCCCTCCGCCAGCTGCGGCATCACCGCCGTCACGGGTGCGCCCGTCGACGGCCCGACCTGCCCCACGAGACAATCGGTGTCACCCCATCGCACGGAGAACTGAATGCTCTCGGCGGGGTTGCCGACCGTCGTCACATCCTGAGTCACCTGCATCGCCGCACGATCGAAACCTGAGGCGATGAGCGCGTCGATGTAGGCACGGCCCGATACGTTCTGACCGGAGGCCCACACCTGTTCCGTCACGGCCGCGAAGAGCGGCAGGTTGTCCTCCGCTGTGCCGTCCGCGACGAACGTGGGCGCTGCGGGGCTTTCCGTCGATCCCGGCGACACGCCGGCGTCCGTAGGCGTAGGCGTCGGGGATGCGGTGGGACCGCACGAGGTCAGCAGCAGGATCAGCGATGCCGCCGCGCCTGTCGCGATCGCCGCACGCGATGCAGAGGAGTCCGGTCGTCGAAGCACGCCCCGAGTCTACGGTCGGACTCCCCCACGCAGTGCACGTCGGCGCGGACGCTCTACCCGCGATCGCGATCGCGAGCTCCTGTCAGTACGTGAGACTCGCTGAATCAACCGACTGCCGGGCATGCGCCCCGTCAGCCTCCGGCTGTGCATCCCTATCGGCCCAGGCCGTGTCGATGTCCCCCGTCTCGACGGGGGACGTTGCGGACGGATCGTCGTCCACGATGCCCCCGCCGTTGCTCCTCGCGGGCGACTCCGGCGTCGAGCGTGTGCTGCGGCGATAGGCGGTGGTGCCCCAGCGGAGATCATGGCCGATCGCATCCGCATCGATATCGACGCTCGTGCCCTGTTTTCCGTTGTTCTCCCAGGCGCGGATCTTCATCCTCCCTGTCACGATGACGCTGTCTCCTGAACGCAACGACGCTTTCGCGTGCTCCCCGAGCTGGCGAAACGCAGCGACTGAATACCAGTTTGTCGCGACGTCGACCCATGTCTGGGTCGCGTCATCGAAGCGGCGATGAGTACTCGCCAATCGGAAGTTCGTGACGGTGACGCCACTGGCTGTCCGACCCTGCGTGGGGTCGGTGGCGACGTTACCGACGATGGTGACTGTGTCGTGCATGTTCTCTCCTCTGTGCACCGGGACACATGCCCGGGTCGCTCCAGAGTGGGGCCTGCGACCTCGCTGCCGACACCCGCAGCGCGGTGATAGTGCACAACACCACCTCATGAGCCGCCGTGCAGAAAGAGTGGACGATCGGAAGCCGGCGAACCGGGGACGGCAATGTCGGTGGTCGGTCATATGTTCGATCCACGAAAGGAGCCACCGATGTCCGACACTCAGATCACGTCCCTGCCCGAGGTCCCGTACGCCACGCCTCGTCTGTCATCGCCGAAGGAGCATCTCGTGCGCGCCTCAGCCCACCTGTGGCGGGTGCAGGACGTCAGAGGCCGCGTCCTCGGCCACCTCCGCCTTCTCCCCGATCCTCTCGGTATGCGATACCGCGCAGAGCGACTGCACCTCGCCACAGCGTCATTTCGACTGGTCGGCGACTTCTGGAGGGCCGACGACGCCGTCGCCGCCCTGCGGAACGGCTGACGACGGACATCGTCCGATTTGCGGTGCCCCCGGCAGGATTCGAACCTGCGACCAAGAGATTAGAAGGCTCCTGCTCTATCCCCTGAGCTACGGAGGCGGGCAGTTCTACCGTACCGCGCCGGGCTCCGATGTCGGTGCCGTCGATAGTATGGCCACATGGTATCTGCGTCAGAGAACGACCGCCTCGTCTGGATCGATTGCGAGATGACCGGGTTGGATCTCTCAGTCGATGAGCTCGTCGAGATCGCCGTCGTCATCACCGATTTCGAGTTGAACCCCGTCGATGCGGGCTTCCAGGTCGTCATCCGTCCCAGCGACGCGGCGCTCGAGAACATGAACGACTTCGTCACCAAGATGCATGAGACCTCGGGACTCATCACCGAGATCCCCGACGGCGTCTCGCTCGCCGAGGCCGAAAAGCAGACACTCGAGTACATCAAGCGATTCGCTCCTCTGGAGCGCAAGGCGCCGCTCGCCGGCAACACGATCGGCACCGATCGGATGTTCCTCGCCAAGTACATGCCGCAGGTCGACCAGTGGCTCCATTACCGCAACGTCGATGTCTCGAGCATCAAGGAGCTCTCCCGCCGGTGGTATCCGCGGGTGTTCTTCCAGGCGCCCGCGAAGGACGGCGGCCACCGAGCCCTGGCCGACATCCTCGAATCGATCCGTGAGCTGCGCTACTACCGCGAGGCCGTCTTCGTCGACGAGCCGGGCCCGTCGAGCGATGACGCTCGCGACATCGCGACGCGCACCGTGTCAGAGTTCGCTCCGAACATGTAATAGACTCATCTGGTCGCCAACTCCGGTTGGCGCATGGTGGGTATAGCTCAGCTGGTAGAGCGCTGGCTTGTGGTGCCGGATGTCGCGGGTTCGAGTCCCGTTACTCACCCCATCCAGAAGAGGTCCGAGTCGCTAGACTCGGGCCTCTTCTGTGTCCCCGGTAGATTTCTCGGAATACCCCCCAGGGGTATCTGGTTGACTTCAGTGACCTCACCGAAGGGACAAGCAGATGATTCACTCGGATGGATCGACACCGATCGATCAGTCTTCTCACGACTTCACAACGGCGACCGCGGCTCATGCCGGGCACGATGCCCACCCAGGGCACGCAGGGCACGACGCCCACGCCGGGCACGCAGACCACGTCTCCGGATTCCGGCGGCTGTTCTGGATCATGCTCATAGTGTCGATCCCCGTGATCGTCGCATCGCCGATGTTCGGGATGATCATCGGGTACGACGTACCGGAATGGGCGCGGTGGCTGGCGCCCGCACTCGGCACCCTGATGTACGTATGGGGCGGAGCACCTTTCCTCACCGGCGCAGTGAGTGAACTCCGCACCCGCAAGCCAGGGATGATGCTCCTGATAGGACTCGCGATCACCGTCGCCTTCCTCGCGTCGTGGGGAGCGAGTCTGGGCGTGCTGCACCATGAACTGGAGTTCTGGTGGGAGCTGGCGCTGCTGATCGTCATCATGCTCTTGGGCCACTGGATCGAGATGCGCTCACTGGCACAGACGACCTCGGCGCTCGACTCCCTGGCAGCCCTTCTTCCCGACGAAGCCGAACGCATCGAGAACGGTGAGACCGTGCGGGTCTCCCCTGCCGAACTCAGAATCGGTGATGTCGTCGTCATCCGACCGGGCGCACGTCTGCCCGCCGACGGGCGCATCCTCCAGGGTGCCGCGAGCATTGACGAGTCCATGATCACCGGCGAGTCCCGGGCAGTGGCTCGCACCGTCGGCGACCCCGTCGTCGCAGGGACCGTGGCCACCGACTCGGGACTCCGGGTCGAGGTCACCGCCGTCGGTGCGGACACGGCGCTCGCCGGCATCCAGAGACTGGTCGCCGACGCCCAGGCGTCCTCATCTCGCGCGCAGCGGATCGCCGACCGCGCCGCTGCATGGCTCTTCTGGTTCGCGCTCGGGGCCGCCGCCATCACGGCCGTCGTCTGGTCTGCCGTGGGGTTGCCCGATGAAGCCGTGATTCGAACTATCACCGTGCTGGTCATCGCGTGCCCGCACGCACTGGGCCTCGCGATCCCCCTTGTCGTCTCGATCGCGACCGAGCGTGCGGCGCGTGCCGGCATCCTCGTGAAGGACCGCTTGGCTCTCGAGACCATGCGCACGATCGACACCGTTCTCTTCGACAAGACGGGAACGCTCACGAAGGGCACTCCCGCGGTCACCGCCGTCGAGCCCGTCGCCCCCTTCACAACCGACGACATCATCTCGCTCGCGGCTGCGGCCGAGCAGGACTCCGAGCACCCGCTGGCGAGGGCGATCGTGGACGCCGCCGGAGATCGACGTCTCGAGATACACGATGCCGAGGACTTCCGATCATCTCCTGCTGTCGGTGTCAGCGCACGCGTCGACGGTCGACGGGTGCAGGTCGGTGGCCCGCACCTGCTCGCGGAGACCGATGCCGCCGAGCTTCCGATCGCCGAGGCGTGGAGAACCGAGGGCGCGATCATCCTGCATGTCCTCGTCGACGACCGCGTCGTCGGTGCGCTGAAGCTCGCCGACGACATCCGCGCCGAATCGATCTCGGCCGTCGAGGCGCTGCGCGCACGCGGGATCGACGTCGTGATGATCACGGGCGACGCATCGGCGGTCGCGGAGAGCGTCGCGGCGCGGGTCGGGATCGACCGGGTCTTCGCCGGTGTGCGCCCGGAAGACAAGGCAGCCAGAGTCCGCGCGCTCCAGGCAGAGGGAAGGAAGGTCGCGATGGTGGGCGACGGCGTGAATGATGCACCCGCACTCGCCCAGGCCGATGTAGGCCTGGCAATCGGCGCCGGAACCGACGTCGCGATCGCGTCCGCCGATGTGATCCTCGCCGGTGACGACCCTCGTGCGGTCATCTCGGTCATCGAACTCTCGAAGGCCGGGTACCGCAAGATGACTCAGAACCTGTGGTGGGCGGCCGGCTACAACCTGCTGTCCGTGCCTCTCGCCGCCGGCGCCCTCGCGCCCGTCGGGTTCGTGCTCCCGATGTCCGTCGGCGCGGTCCTGATGTCTCTGTCGACGATCGTCGTAGCGCTGAACGCGCAGCTGCTCCGCCGGCTCGATCTGGGCATTCCGAGCATCGCCGCGACCGACTGAGCGCCGGCATGGAGCGAGAGCCCTAGTATTGCGAGGTGTCACTCGCCGTATGGTTCTCGCTCCTGACCGCCTGTGTGGTGATCAGCTTCACGCCGGGCGCCGGCGCGATCAACACGATGTCGAACGCGCTCAGCCAAGGGTGGCGCCGATCGATCTGGGGCATCGTGGGCCAGCAGCTCGCGTTGATCGTCCATGTCGTGATCGTGGCGGCCGGGCTCGGCCTCGTTGTGTCGCAATCCGAAGTGCTGTTCAACGTCATCCGATACGCCGGAGCCGCCTACCTCGTCTTCCTCGGAATCCGACTGATCCTGACGAAGCCTGCTTCCGCAGAGCTCGAGGACGAGACCGGTGTCGATCTGCGCGAAGGCCACTGGTCCATGATCCGACGGGGCTTCTGGGTGAACCTCCTCAATCCGAAGGCGATCGTCTTCTTCCTCGCGTTCATCCCCCAGTTCATCCGCCTCGACCAGCCCCAGCTGCCCCAATACCTCACCCTGATCGTCACGGTCATGGTGGTCGACGTGCTCGTGATGTGGGGATTCTTCGCGACCGCGGCCCGTCCGTTCCGTCGCCTATCCCGGTCGGTCAAGGGGCAGCGGATCCTGAACAGCGTCTTCGGTGCGCTCTTCATCGCGGTCGCCGCGCTCCTGGTGTTCCTGCACTGACGCCGCGCCCGCGCTCGCGGCAATAGGCTGGAACCGATGGAGATGGATGCTGCGCCCTTCGAAGAACTCGTGATCGACGAGCTCGACCGGCTACCCGATGAGATGGTCGACGGACTCGAGAACGTCGTCTTCGTCGTCGAGGACCGCCCTGAGGACGGGAGCCTCGACCTCCTCGGCCTGTACGACGGCCTGGCGCTGACCGAGCGCACACAGTACGGCTCCGGAGAGCTGCCCGACCGGATCGTCGTCTACCGCGAGCCGCACCTCGCAGCCTGCGAGGACGAAGACGAACTCCGCGACGAGGTCCACACCACCCTTGTCCACGAGATCGCCCACTTCTACGGCATCGATGACGCGCAGCTGCACGAGCTGGGGTGGGCATGAGTCCCCTCGCCGCGCCTGACGTCGAAGAGATCGTCGAACTCACGGCCGCGCCCCTCGAACCTTGGGAGGTCGTCGTGTGGAACGACCCCGTCAATCTGATGAGCTACGTCGTTCGGGTCTTCCGCACCTACTTCGGGTACTCGCTGGAACGGGCGACGCAGCTCATGCGCGCAGTCCATCACGAAGGCCAGGCCATCGTCGCCACGGGCCCCCGCGAGACGATGGAAGTGCACGCCCAGGCGATGCACGACTACGGCCTCTGGGCGACGGTGCGAAAGGCTGCACGGTGACCGAGCTGACGGTGCACGTCCGGATGGCGAGAGTGGAAGGCGCACAGCTCGCACAGCTCGTCGACGACTTCCGCGAGCTGGTGGGGGCCGACCGCGATGCCACCGATCCGGCCATCGGGCGTCTGGCTCCCGACCCGTACCCCGACGACGAAGACGCGTCGCGCTCCTTCAGCGACGCGACACGCGAGGATCTGCTCGACCGGCGCGCCCTCGACGCCGATGTGGTCAGGGCAGCGCTCGCCGACCTCCGCGGCGATCTGGACTCCATGTCTCAGGGCGAGGCGCTCACGGAGCATGACCTGGCGATCCGGCAGTCCGATGTCGATGCCTGGCTGCGCACGCTCACCGCGTTGCGTCTGGTGATCGCGGAGCGTCTCGGCATCGAGAGCGACGACGACCATGACCCTGACGACGCGCGGTTCGGTGTCTACGACTGGCTCGGATACCGCCTCGAGCTCACCATCGAGGCGGCAGACCAGCTGCTGTGAGGCGTCAGGGGATCTCGACGACACGCGTCGCGAGGGCTCGAGGATCATCCCGCGCGATGTGAGCCTTCTCCTGCGCTGCCCACCGATCCCAGTGCGGGCGGTAGGTCTCGCCGTCGCGATTCAGCGCGCGTGCCTTGCGGCCAGGTTCCGCGGACTCGAGCCAGACGCGAACATCGGCGATCGCCGCTGTCGCAGGTGTGAGGATTCCGCTGCCCTCGATCAGCACTCCGAGCGCCGGGTCCACCGCGTGGCTCTCGGCCTCGGCATCGCGTTCCCAGTCCCAGCGGCGCCACTCCCCGAGGTATCCGCGGCCGTGCGGGCGGAGGATGCCGTCGAGAGCATGCTCGACTCCACTCTGGAGGCCGTCCCAGCCGGGATAGATCGAGTCGAGGGCGACCAGCTGCACCCTCCCCACGATCGGCCATCGCTCGACCAGCATGCGCGCGAGCGTCGTCTTGCCCGCTCCGCTTCGTCCGTCGATGATGACGACAGGGTTCGCAGCCGAGAGGGCGCGGATGTCGTCGACGATCAGCGTCGAGGCGCGCGCGAGCGCGGCCCCCACGGGGTCGTCACTTCTTGAGGGCACGGATGATACGAGAGAATGCTCGTCCGGCGACCCAGACGAAGGGCACAGCGACGACCAGCAGGGTCACGATGTTGGGCTCGAACCGAAGCCCCTCTTCGCGACGCACGTAGACGCCGACCGGCACGGAGATCCCGCCACCACCGCCGCCTTCAGCACCGTCACCGCTTCCGCCGCCGAATCCCGAGTAAGTGAAGGCCACCGGAGTGATGCTCACGCCGTCGACGTCCTGCGGCTCTCCGTACGCGCTCTTCACGCCGAACGACGCGGCCTGCTTTCCGAGTTCCAGTGCAATGTTGGGCATGGCTCCACGCTAGCCCAGGAAAGGCGATGCGGAGAGGTCAATCCAGGCCATGCGCCTTCGGATGCTGCGCTGCACCGCGTCCTTGGCCTCGCCCGATGTGCCTCGCCCGACCGATCATGGATGAGCCGAAACGCGCGACCGCATCGTCCACAGCACCCTCCACGCGCCGCCAGTCCTCGTCGTCGTCCCACAGGCCGATGCCTCCACCGCCGGCGGGGCGGAGCTTCTCGGCACGCACGCCGACGAGCCGCACGGGGTCGCGGCGCTCGATCTGCTCGAACAGCGCCTGAGCCGCTTCGCCGATCCTCTGACCGACTGCGGTCGGCTCGGCCAGTGTCTGCGACCGGCTCAGCGTACGGAAGTCGTCGAACCGGATCTTGATCGCGACCGTCGAGGTCTCCCACTCGGCCTTCCTCAGCCGCGCCGCGACGCGATCGGCGAGCCTGAGGAGCTCTGCCCGCAGGAAGGCGCGATCCGAGATGTCGGTGTCGAACGTCTCCTCGTGACCGATGCTCTTCTCGACCCGCTCGGTCTCGACCGCCCGCGCGTCCTCACCCCGAGAGAGCTGCACGAGGCGCGCGCTCAGCGCCGGGCCGACCGCGCGATCGAGCATCTCGGTCGACGACGTGCGGATGTCGCGGATCGTGCGGATGCCGCGCCCTTCCAGAGCCTCGGCCGCCTTGGGTCCTACACCCCACATCGCCCGAACGGGTCGGGGGTCGAGGAACGCCTGGGTGTCGGATGCGGCGATGACGAGCATGCCGTCCGGCTTGGAGATCGTCGACGCCATCTTCGCGACGTGCTTCGTGGCGGCCACTCCGACGCTGCACGTGATGCCCACTTCGTCGCTGACCCGCTCGCGCACGAGCCGGGCGATCTGCGCGGGGCTGCCCCACAACCGCCTGACCCCACGGACGTCGAGGAACGCCTCGTCGACCGACAGCGGCTCGACCAACGGAGTGATCGATTCGAAGATCGACATCACCTGGCGCGATACGGCCTGGTAGCGGTGGAAGTGCGGCGGTACGATCCTCGCCGACGGACACAGGCGGATCGCCTGGGACACCGGCATAGCCGCACGGACCCCGTATCGACGGGCTTCGTAAGAGGCACTCGACACGACGGAGCGGCCATCGGGCGCCCCGATGATCAGCGGGAGCCCGCGAAGACTGGGATCGTCGAGCACCTCGACCGCCGCGTAGAACGCGTCCATGTCGACGTGCAGGATGCTGGTGCCGGTGTCGTCGGCATCGGCGGACGACACGATGCGCCCTCTGCCGTCA
Source organism: Microbacterium sp. Leaf320 (assembly GCF_001423485.1). Classification (GTDB taxonomy): domain Bacteria; phylum Actinomycetota; class Actinomycetes; order Actinomycetales; family Microbacteriaceae; genus Microbacterium. The sequence goes on along the minus strand of NZ_LMOD01000001.1, from coordinate 837,270 downwards.
CCGTGTCCCATGAGACCATTCTCCCCCGGACCTCCGACATGAGGCCCGGGGGATGCGGTTACTGCGCAGCGCGCTCGAGGACGAGTTCGCGGACCCTGGCGGCGTCCGCCTGGCCCTTCATCGCCTTCATCACGGCACCGATGACGGCGCCGGCGGCCTGGACCTTGCCGTCCTTGATCTTCGCGAGCACGTCAGGCTGTGCTGCGAGGGCCTCGTCGATCGCGGCGATCAGCGCACCGTCATCCGAGACGACGGCGAGTCCGCGACTGTCGACGACCTGCTGCGGCGTGCCCTCGCCCGCAATGACGCCCTCGAGCACCTGACGAGCAAGCTTGTCCGTGAGCGTTCCGGCGTCCACGAGCTTCTGCAGCGCGGCGACGTTCGCGGGTGACACCAGCTCGGTGGCGTCCTTCTCCTGCGCGTTGGCCTGGCGAGTGATCTCACCGGTCCACCATTTGCGTGCCGTGGCAGGGGTCGCCCCGGCGCTGATGGTCTCTTCGACGACATCGAGCAGGCCGCCGTTGCGCACGTCCTGGAACTCCAGGTCGGTGAAACCCCACTCCGTCATGAGACGGCGACGGCGGGCGACGGGCTGCTCGGGGAGCTCCGCACGCAACGCCTCGATCAGCTCGGCGGCGGGCTCGACAGGAAGCAGGTCCGGCTCCGGGAAGTACCGATAGTCGTCGGCATCCGACTTCGGACGGCCGGGCGAGGTCGTTCCGGTGTCCTCGTGCCAGTGCCGCGTCTCCTGTGTGATCGTCCCACCGTCTGCGAGGATCTGCGCCTGACGCTGGATCTCGTATCGCACCGCGCGCTCGACCGAGCGCATGGAGTTGACGTTCTTCGTCTCAGTGCGCGTGCCGAGCTTCTCCTGACCGCGCGGGCGCAGCGAGATGTTGGCATCGCAGCGGAGGTTGCCTCGCTCCAGACGCGCCTCGGAGATCCCCAGGCTGCGCACGATGTCACGGATCGTCGCGACATAGGCCTTGGCAACCTCTGGAGCGCGGTGCTCGGTGCCGAAGATGACCTTCGTCACGATCTCGACGAGCGGCACACCCGCACGGTTGTAGTCGACGAGCGAGTACTCGGCACCCTGGATACGGCCGGTGGCCCCACCCATGTGGGTGAGCTTGCCCGCGTCCTCTTCCATGTGCGCGCGCTCGATCGGGATCTGCACGATCGTGCCGTCTTCGAGCTCGACCTCGACCTCTCCCTCGAAAGCGATCGGCTCGTCGTACTGAGAGATCTGATAGTTCTTGCCGAGGTCCGGGTAGAAGTAGTTCTTGCGCGCGAATCGGCTTGACGGAGCGATCGAGCAGCCGAGCGCGAGGCCCAGGCTGATCGACGACCGGATCGCCGTCTCGTTGACGACGGGGAGAGACCCCGGAAGCCCGAGGTCGACGGGTGCGATCAGCGTGTTCGGCTCGGCCGCGTGATACAGCTCGTTGGCCGGGTTCGGCGCATCCGAGAACATCTTCGTGTTCGTGTTGAGCTCGACATGCACCTCGAATCCGAGCACGGGCTCGAACATCTCGAGAGCCTTGTCGAAGTCCATGAGCTTGGCGGTGGCCATCAGCGGGTCCCTCCTGCGAGCTGGGGTGCACGAGTGAGGAGCGGTGCGCCCCACGAATCGACGAGCAGCGTCTCCACGGCCGCGCCGACCTTGTAGAGCCGCGCGTCCTCCCGTGCCGGGGCGATGAACTGGATCCCGACCGGGAGGCCGTCTTCCGCGGCCAGTCCGCTCGGGATCGAGATGCCGGGAACACCGGCGAGGTTCACCGGGATCGTCGTGATGTCGTTGAGGTACATCTGCAGCGGGTCGTCGATCTTCTCGCCGAGCTTGAACGCGGTCGTCGGAGCCGACGGTGTCGCGATGACATCGACCTCGGCGAACGCGTTCGCGAAGTCCTGCTGGATGAGCGTGCGAACCTTCTGGGCGCTGCCGTAGTAGGCGTCGTAGTACCCGGCGGACAGCGCGTAGGTGCCGAGGATGATGCGGCGCTTGACCTCGTCGCCGAAGCCGGCGTCACGCGTCGCGGACATGACATCCTCGACGGTGGGGTTGCCGTCGGGGGTGACGCGGAGGCCGAAGCGCACCGAGTCGAACTTCGCGAGGTTGCTGGACGCCTCGGCGGGGAGGATCAGGTAGTACGCGGCCACGCCGTACTCGAAGTGCGGTGCGCCGATCTCGACGATCTCCGCTCCCTGCGCCTCCATCAGCGCGAGGGCGCTGCGGAACGACTCCGCCACGCCTGTCTGGAAGCCGCTGTCGGGAAGTTCGCGGATCACACCGACCTTGAGCCCCTTGAGCACGTCGCCGCGGGCGCCCTCACGCGCGGCATCCGCGAACGAGGGCCACTCGTCGCGCAGCGACGTCGAGTCCTTCGGGTCGTGGCCGCCGATCGCGTCGTGCAGCAGACCGGCGTCGAGTACCGTACGGGTCACGGGCCCGACCTGATCGAGGCTCGAGGCCAGCGCGATCGCTCCGTAGCGGCTCACACCGCCGTATGTCGGCTTCACGCCCACCGTGCCGGTCACGTGCGCGGGCTGGCGGATCGAGCCACCCGTGTCGGAACCGAGAGCCAGGGGCGCCTCGAACGCGGCCACCGCAGCTGCGGAGCCACCGCCCGAACCTCCGGGGATCCGGTCGAGGTCCCACGGGTTGCGGGTGGGACCGTAGGCGGAGTGCTCGGTGGAGGACCCCATCGCGAACTCGTCCATGTTGGTCTTGCCGAGCGGGATCAGACCCGCGGCACGCGAGCGGGCGACGACGGTCGCGTCATACGGCGAACGGTAGCCCTCGAGGATGCGCGAACCGCTCGTGGTCGGCTGGTCGGTCGTGACGAGCACGTCCTTGATCGCCAGCGGCACACCGGCGATCGGTCCGAGATGCTCGCCCGCCGCACGTCGCGCGTCGACGGCCGCGGCGGCATCGAGCGCCCCCTCGTTGATGTGGAGGAACGCATGGACGTCGCCGTCGACGGCGGCGATGCGGTCGAGATGAGCGCGCGTCGCCTCGACGCTCGAGATCTCGCGGCTGGCGAGCTTGTCCGCAAGCTGCGCCGCGGTCATGCGGATGATGTCGCTCACTGCTCTTCTCCCAGGATCGCGGTGACGCGGAACCGGCCGTCCGCCTGGTCCGGCGCATTCTGGAGCACCTGCTCATGCGTGAGGGTCTCGCCCACCACGTCGGGGCGGTAGACGTTGCTCAGCGGGATCGGATGACTCGTCGCGGCGACGTCGGGGCTTGCGACCTCCGACACCTTGGCGATGTTGTCGACGATGGCGTCGAGCTGGCCCGTGAGCCTCGTCACCTCGTCGTCGTTGAGCTGGATGCGCGCGAGCACGCCGAGATGGCGCACAAGATCAGGGGTGATTTCAGACACACCCCGAGTCTAGTTGCCGTGCCCGCCGAGTCCCTGCAGCCCGGCGATGCCAGCCCTATGCTGGGCGGGTGAGCTCGTATCAGCCCCCTCGTCCGTGGGTCGCCAGTTATGCCGAAGGCGTCCCGGAAGACCTCTCCCCCGTGACCGGATCCTTGGTCGACATCGTCGCCGCATCCGCTCGCGACTACCCGGATGCCCCCGCGCTGCAGTTCTTCGGTCGGGAGACGACGTACTCGGAGCTGCAGGAGGCGATCGACCGCGCCGCCGCGGGACTCCGCGACCTCGGCGTGCGGGCCGGCGATCCGGTCGCGATCGTCCTTCCGAACTGCCCGCAGCACATCGTGGCGTTCTACGCCGTCCTGCGCCTGGGCGCCGTCGTGGTCGAGCACAATCCGCTCTACACGCCGCGCGAGCTGCGCAAGCAGTTCGAGGACCATGGCGCGAAGCACGCGATCGTATGGAACAAGGTCGTTGCCACTGTGCAGGAGTTTCCGACCGATCTCGCGGTGACGAACCTGATCTCCGTGGACGTCACTCGCGCGATGCCGCTCCTGACGCGAGTCGCTCTGCGACTTCCGGTCGCCAAGGCCCGTGAGTCGCGAGCGGCCCTCACCGAAAGAGTGCGGGGAACAGTCACCTGGGATTCGCTGGTGCAGTCCACTCCCCTCCCGGCCTCGCACCCGAAGCCGACCACGGACGACCTCGCCATCATCCAGTACACCTCCGGCACCACGGGCACCCCGAAGGGCGCGGCTCTGACGCACCACAACCTGCTGGCGAATGCCGCGCAGTCGCAGGCCTGGGTGCCGTCGATCCACCGCGGTGAGGGATGCGTCGTCTACGCGGTGCTGCCGATGTTCCACGCTTACGGTCTGACGCTCTGCCTGACCTTCGCGATGTCCATGGGGGCGCGGCTCGTGCTCTTCCCGAAGTTCGACCCCGATCTCGTACTCGATGTGATGAAGAAGCACCCCGCGACCTTCCTGCCTCTGGTCCCTCCGATCGCCGACCGACTGCTGTCGGCCGCGAACGCCAAGGGAGTCTCGCTCGACGGCATCGAGGTCGCGATCTCCGGCGCGATGGCGTTGCCGCATGAACTGGTCGTCCCGTTCGAGGCGGCGACGAACGGATTCCTCGTAGAAGGTTATGGACTCAGCGAGTGCTCGCCGATCCTGATGGCCAACCCGGTCGCAGACAACCGCGTACCGGGAACCGTCGGTCTCCCCCTCCCCGGCACGGAATGCCGCGTCGTCGACCCTGAAAACCCGAGCGTCGACGTCCCCGCGGGCTCCGCGGGCGAGCTCCTGGTGCGCGGGCCCCAAGTGTTCTCCGGCTACTACGGAAAGCCGGAGGAGACCGAGGCCGTGTTCGTGGACGGATGGTTCCGCACGGGCGACATCGTCACCGTCGACGACGCGGGCTTCATCCGCATCGTCGACCGCATCAAGGAGCTCATCATCACCGGCGGCTTCAACGTCGCCCCCACCGAGGTCGAGAATGCGCTCCGACAGCATCCGCAGGTCGTCGATGCCGCGGTCGTCGGGCTTCCGAGCGAGCATTCCGGTGAAGAGGTCGTCGCGGCGATCGTCGTGGACGGCGGATCGGACGTCGATGTCGAGGCGATTCGTGACTACGCGCGCAGCATCCTCACTCCCTACAAGGTGCCTCGCCGGGTGTTCGTCGTCGATGAACTGCCGAAGTCGCTGATCGGCAAGGTTCTCAGGAGACAGGTCAGAGAGAAGCTCCTGGCCCTCACCACCGACTCCTGAGGGCGCCCTCACAGGCGCCGAAACGCGGGAAGCGCTACCCTTGGTCAGTGACTCCTGAAGACGCTGTGCCCACCGACGCCCCCGAGACCCCTGGATTCGAGGAGCTCGGCATCACCGGCCCCGTCCTCAAGGCCATCAAGGACCTCGGCTACGAGACCCCCTCCCCCATTCAAGCCGCCACGATCCCGACCCTGCTCTCGGGTCGCGATGTCGTCGGCATGGCGCAGACCGGAACGGGAAAGACCGCGGCCTTCGCGCTGCCCGTGCTGGAGCGCCTCGACGTATCGCAGAAGACCCCGCAGGCCCTCGTGCTCGCACCGACCCGTGAACTCGCTCTGCAGGTCTGCGAGGCATTCGAGTCGTACGCCTCGAAGATGAAGGGCGTTCACGTCCTCCCCGTCTACGGCGGACAGGGCTACGGCGTGCAGCTGTCGGCTCTCCGCCGTGGCGTGCACGTGATCGTCGGAACCCCCGGCCGCATCATGGACCACCTTGCCAAGGGCACCCTCGACCTCTCCCAGCTGCAGTACCTGGTGCTCGACGAGGCCGACGAGATGCTGAAGATGGGCTTCGCGGAAGACGTCGAGCAGATCCTCGCGCAGACGCCCGAAGAGAAGCAGGTCGCCCTGTTCTCGGCCACCATGCCCCCGCAGATCCGTCGTCTGGCGCAGAAGTACCTGCGCGAGCCCGAAGAGATCAGCATCAAGTCGAAGACCGCGACCGGCACGAACATCACCCAGCGCTACCTCGTGGTGTCGTATGCGCAGAAGGTCGACGCACTCACCCGGATCCTCGAGGTCGAGAACTTCGACGGCATGATCGTATTCGTCCGTACGAAGAACGAGACCGAGACGCTCGCCGAGAAGCTGCGTGCCCGCGGGTACTCCGCCGCGGCGATCAACGGCGATGTCCCCCAGGTGCAGCGCGAGCGCAGCGTCAACCAGCTCAAGGCGAGCAAGCTCGACATCCTCGTGGCGACCGACGTCGCCGCTCGTGGGCTCGACGTCGAGCGAATCAGCCACGTCGTCAACTTCGACATCCCCACCGACACAGAGTCCTATGTGCACCGCATCGGTCGCACGGGTCGTGCCGGCCGCAGCGGAGATGCGATCAGCTTCATCACGCCGCGCGAGCGCTACCTGCTCAAGTCCATCGAGAAGGCCACGCGTCAGCAGCCCACGCAGATGCAGCTGCCGACCCTGGACGATGTGAACACCACACGTCTCACCAGGTTCGACGACGCGATCACGGCGGCTCTCGGCGACGCCGCACGGATCGAGAAGTTCCGCGACGTCATCGACCATTACGTGCGCAATCACGACGTGCCCGAGGCCGACGTGGCCGCTGCTCTCGCGGTCGTCGCGCAGGGCGACACTCCGCTCCTGCTCGACCCGGCAGATGACCCGCTGTCGAAGGCCGTCGAGTACGACAACCGACCGCCGCGTGAGAACAGCAAGGGCGATCGTCGCGAGACGCGCGAGCCTCGCGAGCGTCGTGGGCGCGGCGACTACAAGCCGTACCGCATCGAGGTCGGCCGTCGTCACCGTGTCGAGCCCCGCCAGATCGTCGGCGCGCTCGCGAACGAGGGCGGTCTCGGCCGTGACGACTTCGGCGCCATCAACATCCGCCCGGACTTCACCGTCGTCGAACTGCCCGCGAACCTCGACTCATCGGTGCTGGACAAGCTGAAGGACACCCGCATCTCGGGTCGCCTGATCGAGATCAAGCCCGACCGCGGACCGGGAGCCCGTCGCAACGACGGTCCTCGTGACGGCGCCCGTGGTGGGTTCGACCGCCGCGACGACCGCCCGCGATACGACCGCGACGAGCGCCCGGCTCGCAATGACGAGCGAGGCGAGAAGCCGTTCCGCAAGCCCCGGCACAAGGACTGACAGGCACGTACGTGCACATCGAGCGCGCAGGCCCCGACGATGTTCGGGGCCTGGCGCGCGTGAAGTGGATCGACAGAGCCGCCGTCGATGCCGGCGATGGAGAGTTCGACTCGTTCGTGACGTCTCTCGCTTCCTGGTGGGACCACCATCGGGCCACGCACTCCGCGTTCGTCGCGCGGACGATCGATGGCGAGATAGTCGGCGCCGCATGGGTCGCGCTGCTTCCCCGAGTTCCGAGCCCTGGTGCGAGCAACCGCCTCTCCGCGGATATCCAGAGCGTGTTCGTGCTACCCGAGCATCGCGGTGGAGGTGTGGGAACCGCTCTCGTCGACGCGGCGACGGCCCACGCGCACGGTGCCGGCGCCTCCAGAATCACCGTGCACTCGAGCGAACGCGCCGTCCCGGTCTATCGGAGGCTCGGATTCGCCGGGTCGCCGAAGCTGCTCCAGCACATGTCCGACGCGTAGGCGTGGTCAGGACCTGATGGTCTGGTCGCCACGCTGCGCGCGAGGCGTGCCGACATCAGCGCTCCGTATCGCTTCAGCCGAGGGCGTCCGGCCCCTCGGTCACGAGGATGTGGAACTGTGCCGCGTCGAGGATGCGGATGCCGAGCTCCTCCGCCTTGCCGAGCTTGGATCCGGCACCCGGACCCGCCGCGACGAAGTCGGTCTTCTTCGAGACGCTCGAGGCCGCTTTGCCGCCGGCCTTGATGATGGCCTCCTGCGCTCCGTCGCGCGTGTACCCGTCGAGGGACCCCGTCGCCACGATGGTGAGTCCGTCGAGCACACCGCCCTCCGCGACCGCGGCGCCGGGACCAGGGTGCCCGGGCGTGGCCCATTGCACGCCGGCCTGCGTCCACTGCCGCACGATCTCCTGATGCCAGTCCACGTCGAACCAGGCGAGCAGCGAGTCGGCGATGATGCCGCCGACCCCCTCGACGGCAGCGAGCTCTTCTCGCGACGCCGCGCGAATGGCGTCGAGCGAGCCGAACCACTGCGCGAGCGCTCGGGCGGCGACAGGCCCGACGTGACGGATGTTGAGCGAGACGAGGAGGCGCCAGAGATCCTTGGTCTTGGCCTTCTCGAGCTCGGCGAGAAGCGTGAGCGCCTGCGACGAAGGCTGAGGGCCCTCGAGGCCCGACTTCTTCTCCGCCGCACTGGGATTCCGGCGGAACGGTGCGCGCGTCTTGACGAGACCTTCGTCGTCTTCCTTGGGCAGACCGGTCTCGGCGTCGCGCACGAACAGCTCGATCGGCACGATCTCGTCGAGGGTGAGGGCGAACAGACCGGCCTCGGTCTCGAGCGGGGGGACTTCCGGGAACGTCGGCTGCGTCAGAGCAGCAGCTGTGACCTCGCCCAGCGCCTCGACATCGAGAGCGCCGCGCGATCCGATGTGCTCGACGCGCCCGCGCACCTGAGCCGGGCACGATCGCGCGTTCGGGCAGCGCAGATCGATGTCCCCCTCCTTCATCGCACGAAGCGGCGTGCCGCACTCGGGGCACTCCACCGGCATCACGAACTCCCGTTCGGTGCCGTCGCGTTTCTCGACGACAGGGCCGAGAACCTCGGGGATCACGTCGCCCGCCTTGCGCAGTACGACCGTGTCGCCGATCAGTACGCCCTTCGCCTTCACGACGTCCTTGTTGTGCAGAGTCGCCTGCCTGACGACGGAGCCCGCGACATGCGCGGGGGCCATCACCGCGAACGGCGTGGCGCGTCCCGTGCGCCCGACGGACACGACGATGTCGAGGAGCTTCGTCTGCACCTCTTCTGGCGGGTACTTGTACGCGATCGCCCAGCGAGGAGCGCGGCTCGTGGCACCGAGCTCGTCATGCAGCGAGAGCTCGTCGACCTTCACGACGATGCCGTCCAGCTCATGCTCGATGTCATGGCGGTGCTCGCCGAAGTACTCGACGAACTCCGCCACCTCGTCGATGCTCGTGCAGACCTTGGTGTGCGGACTCGTGGGCAGTCCCCACTCGGCCAGCTGCTCATAGACCTGGCTCTGCGCGGCGACCGGAGGGTTCTCCCACGCGCCGATGCCGTGCACGTAGAGCGCGAGGGACTCGATCCGCAGCATCCCCGCCTCGAGTTCGAGCCCGTCCTTCTTGTCGATCTGCTGACGCAGTCCGCCGCTGGCGGCGTTCCGAGGATTCGCGAATGAAGGGAAACGGCGGGCCGCCGCCGTGCGCGCCTTCTCTTCGTCGAACGGCTTCTTCGCGCCTCCCCGCGCCTCCCAGCGAGCCAGTGCATCGGCATAGGCCCTGTCGCGGAACGACGCCTGTGCGGCGTTGAGCCGTTCGAAGGCGGCGACGGGAATGAACACCTCGCCGCGGACCTCGACGATCTCAGGATGTCCGTCGCCCCGGAGCTCCCGCGGGATCTCGGGAAGACGCAGTGCGTTCTCGGTGACGATCTCGCCGACGCGTCCGTCGCCCCGCGTCGCAGCCGACGTCAGGCGCCCGTTCTCATAGCGGAGATTGATCGCGAGTCCGTCGATCTTGAGCTCGGTGAGCCAGTCGACGTCTCGCCCCGCAGCGGCGCGCGTCTTCGCCGCCCACTCGCGGAGTTCGTCGATCGAGAACACGTTGTCGAGACTGAGCATCCGCTCGGCGTGCTCGATCGTCGCGAGCCCTGTCGCCTCGGCCGCGCCCACCATCTGCGTCGGCGAATCCTGGCCCTGCAGCTCGGGATGCAGCCGCTCGAGCTCCTCGAGCCGGTGCATCCAACCGTCGTAGGTGAAATCGTCGACGACGGAGGTGTCACGCCCGTAGTACGCGTCCTTCGCCTCGAGGATGCGAGTGGTCAGCTCGTCTGCTTCGATACGGGCGTCTTCCAGCGAGATGTTCTCCGGCACCCCGCCAGTCTACGAGCGGCCACCGACATCCCGAGGGAGGCGCTACGCGTCGACGGGTACCGCGGACACCGTGCGGTCGATCGTGAACTGGCCCAGCACGCGAGTGCCGACGTAGAGCACCGCCGTCTGTCCGGGAGCGACACCGTTGAGAGGCTTCTCGGGGACGACGCGCACGCCGTCTGCAGTGACGAAGGCACGAGCGACCTCGGGCTCTGCGTGAGCGCGGATCTGCACCTCGCAGGCGAACTCCGACTCCACAGGCGCGGCACCAGCCCAGCTGAATCGCTCGCCCGAGATCTCGCGGATCGCGAGCGCCTCCTTCGGTCCCACGACCACCGTGTTCGAGACGGGGCGCACTTCGAGCACGAATCGCGGCTTGCCGTCAGCAGCCGGAACACCGAGCTTGAGTCCGCGACGCTGACCCACGGTGAACGCATGCGCGCCCTCGTGCGAACCCACGACTTCACCCGCGCGATCGACGATCTCACCGCTGGCCGTGCCGACCTTCTCGGCGAGCCAACCGCGAGTGTCGCCGTCGGGGATGAAGCAGATGTCATGGCTGTCGGGCTTCTGGGCGACGGTCAATCCGCGCGCCGCGGCCTCTGCCCGTACGACGGCCTTCGATGGTGTCGTGCCGAGCGGGAAGTAGGTGTGGGCGAGCTGCTCGGCTGTCAGCACTCCGAGCACGTACGACTGGTCCTTCGCATTGTCGGCAGCGCGGTGCAGCTCGAGGCCGGCATCGGTCGGGATCAGGGTGGCGTAGTGCCCGGTGCACACCGCGTCGAAGCCGAGCTCGATCGCGCGCTCGAGCAAGGCGGCGAACTTGATCTTCTCGTTGCATCGCATGCAGGGGTTCGGTGTGCGCCCTGCCTGATACTCCGACACGAAGTCGGCGATGACGTCTTCGCGGAAGCGCTCCGAGAAGTCCCAGACGTAGAAGGGGATGCCGAGGAGGTCGGCTGCGCGTCTGGCGTCGAGTGCGTCCTCGATGGTGCAGCATCCTCTGCTGCCCGTGCGCAGGGTTCCCCCGGCGCGGGACAACGCGAGGTGCACGCCGACGACGTCGTGACCGGCATCGACCGCACGTGCGGCCGCGACGGCGGAATCCACCCCACCACTCATGGCCGCAAGAATCCTCATGGATCCAGTCTACGAGCGTGCGGCTGAGCCGGAGCCGGATGCGCGCGAGTACGCATCAGCGATCGACGAGAGGACCGCATCGACGTCCGCGTCCGTGGACGTGCGCCCGAGTGAGAAGCGAAGCACACTGCGCGCATCCTGTTCGCTGCGCCCCATGGCCATGACCACGTGCGAGGGCTCTGCCACACCCGCCTGACATGCCGATCCGGTCGACGTCGCGATGCCCGCCATGTCGAGCAGGAAGAGCAGGCTCTCCCCCACTGCGCCGGGGAACAGGATGTGCGCGTTGCCCGGAAGCCTCTTGACGCGATCCCCGAGGACTTCGGCGGCCGGCACACGGGCGAGGATGCCGTCGACCATCCGATCGCGCATCTCGCTCAGCCTGGCGTTCTCTCGCTCGCGCTCCGCCTCGGCGAGTTCCAGGGCGACGGCGAACGCGGCCGCACCCGCGACGTCCTGAGTCCCCGCACGGAGGCCGCGCTGCTGCGCGCCGCCGCGAAGGATGGCCGCGAGGCGCGCGGTGCGCGACGTGACGAGGGCGCCGACACCGACGGGCGCGCCGATCTTATGCCCTGCGACGCTCATCGCGACGAGTCCGACGGCGTCCGCGGCGTCGCCGCGCAGGGCACGGAACGACAAGGGAACATGACCGAGCGCCGACACGGCATCGAGGTGCAGCGGAACCCGCGCGTCGGCGGCCGATGAGGCCAGCACCGCGGCGTCGTTGATGGTCCCCGACTCGTTGTTGGCGACCAATGCGGTGGCCAGCGCCGACCCCGGAAGCTGAGCGGCGAAAGCGCCCACATCGATCGCCGCGGTGCGATATACCGGAACAGCGCGCAATACTGCGCCTGCCCCGACCAGCGCCTCGACCGTGTCCATGGTCGCGTGATGCTCAGCGTCCGGCATGACGACCGCGTCGGTCCCCGCGGGACGCGCCTGCCACAGCCCCTGCAGTGCGAGGTTGATCGACTCCGTGCCCCCCGAGGTGAACACGACCTCGATCGGATCGGAACCGAGCACCGCGCCGGCTCGCTCCCGCGACTCCTCCAGCAGGCGCCTGGCGTCCTGCCCCGCTCCGTGCGTCGACGACGCGTTGCCGACGATCGCGCTCGCCTCCAGCCACGCCTCGCGCGCCTCCGGGCGCAGCGGGGTCGTGGCCGCGTGATCGAGATAGTGCTGCATCCCTCAACTCTCCCCCATTTTCGCCGGCCGGAGCGAACCTGGAACTGAGTGCATCGTGTCCTGGGACCCGAGCGCAGACCCCTATGGTGTATTCATGCCCGCGATCCGAGACATCACCGTGCCCGGCGGTACTGCACTCGACAACCTCGGCGTTCGCCTTCACGACGGCGTCGGAACCCTCCGCGTCTGGTCGCAGAACGCGTCGTCCATCGAGCTCGTCGTCTTCGATGCCACAGACCTGGACTGGGTGACCGATCAGATCGACCTCGAGCGACTCCCCGGCGGTGTCTGGGAGGTCACGACCGAGCTGCTGCAGCCCGGCACCCGCTACGCGGTCCGCGTGGGCGGACCACACGGCCCCGGCAACACCTTCAACCCCGAGACCCTCCTCCTCGACCCGTATGCGCGCGGCCTCGCCCAGGGCGACGGCTACGAGGAGTGGCGATCCGTCGTGATCGTCGACGGCTTCGACTGGGGCGATTCGGTCAAGCCCCGCATCCCCCTCGATCGCACAGTCATCTACGAGGGCCATCTGAAGGGCCTCACCAAGCGACAGCCTGACGTGCCCCCTGCACTGCACGGAACCTACGCGGGTCTCGCCCACCCCGCGATGATCGAGTACTTCCACGAGCTGGGCATCACCTCGATCGAGCTTCTTCCCGTGCATGCGTTCGTGCCGGAGCCTCGTCTGCTCGAGCGCGGACTCACCAACTACTGGGGGTACAACACCCTCAACTTCTTCACGCCCCACAACGCGTATGCGACGGAAGACGCGCGGAAGGGAGGCCCTGAGGCCGTGCTCGCGGAGTTCAAGGGGATGGTGCGACTGCTCCACGAGGCCGGACTCGAGGTCATCCTCGACGTCGTGTACAACCACACGTCGGAAGAGGGCCTCGGAGGCCCTCGCTCGAGCCTGCGCGGCATCGACAACGCGGGCTACTACCGTCAGGACGCGTCCGGGGCGTACATCGACACCACGGGCTGCGGCAACACGCTCGACACCTCGACGGATGCCGGCGCCCGCCTCGTGCTCGACTCGCTGCGCTACTGGGCCCAGGAGATGCAGATCGACGGTTTCCGGTTCGATCTCGCCGCTGCCATCGCGCGCGACGGCTCGCACACCTACACACCCGAGCACCCGCTGCTCGCGGCGATCGCCGACGATCCGATCCTGAAGGAGACGAAGCTCATCGCCGAGCCGTGGGACGTCGGTATGGGCGGGTGGCAGACGGGCAACTTCCCCAAGGGCTGGCTGGAGTGGAACGACCGCTACCGCGACCGCGTGCGCAACTTCTGGCTGAGTGACATCGACTACGCGCGAAGGGCCTCGGCACCGGTCGGCATCGGTGGTTTCGCGACGCGTCTCGCCGGGTCCTCCAACACCTTCGCCGATGAGCGCGGGCCGCTCGCGAGCATCAACTTCGTGACGGCGCACGACGGCTTCACCCTGCACGACCTCGTCTCGTACGACGTCAAGCACAACGAGGCGAACGGCGAGCACAACCGCGACGGCGCCGATATGAACCGTGCGTTCAACCACGGGATCGAGGGTCCGACAGACGACCCGGCCATTCTCGCGGCTCGACGCAAGGCGATGCGCAACCTGCTGGGCACTCTCCTGCTGTCCGCGGGAATCCCGATGCTCACCGCGGGTGACGAAGTCGGGCGCACGCAGCGGGGCAACAACAACGCCTACGCACAGGACTCCGCGATGACCTGGCTCGGCTGGGACCCAGAGCCGTGGCAGGAAGACTTGCGAGCTCACGTCAGCAGACTGATCGAGCTGCGCTCCGAGAACCCCGCGCTGCGACCGAGCCGATACGCGCGACTGGGCGAACACATCCCGAACGCCTCCGTCATGGACTGGTTCGACCAGAACGGCGAGACGATGGAGAGCGAGCAGTGGACCGACCCGGGCAACCGCACGCTGCAGTATGTCGCCGCCTCCACTCCGGACCGTGAAGCGGCGAATCGCATCCTCCTGATCGTGCACGGCACGGAGTCGCCGATCGACGTGCGGCTGCCCGAGGAACTCGAGGATGCGACCCGGTTCGTGTCGCTGTGGTCGAGCGCCGACGAGCGCCCCGGCACCGACGGCGAGACGTTCGCGCCCGGCGACATCCTGCCGATCCCCGGCACCTCGATGAGGCTCTTCCGCGTCGAATGACGTGCGGCGCGCCGAAGCCGTCCGCTCGCTACCCGCGGTGCGTCGGTAGCGGTACATTCGGGGGGTGGCCGCACGAATGAGCAGCACCAGTCCTCAGGCTCTCCGGAGTCCCGCTCAGATCCCTCTGCGTCCGCTGGGCGTCGTGTCGGACGGCGACTCGCTCCGCGCCACGCGCATTCCGCTGGTGGACGGCAGACCTGCTGTTCCCGGGGGGTTCGCGCCCAAGGCCTTCGTGGGAGAAGTCGTGCCCTTCAGCGTCGTCGCCTTCCGTGAGGGGCACGACCTGATCGGTGTGCAGCTGCGGCTGACCTCCCCTGACGGTGAGGAGTCCCTCCATCGCCTCTCCCCCCTGCTGGACGGCACCGATCGGTGGAGTGCCGACGTCGCGATCGACGTCCAAGGCCGATGGACATTCCGCTTCGAGGCGTTCTCCGATGACTTCGCGACCTGGGCGCATGCCGCCGAGCTGAAGGTGACCGCCGGAGTGGACGTGCCGGTCATGGCCGCACTCGGCGCCGAGCTCCTCACCCGCGCCGCCGCGGAGAAGGACCGCCCTCTTGCACAGCGCAAGCGCCTCGCCGCTGATTCCACCGCGCTTCTGGACGGAGACGCTGCGACGACGATCGCGCTGTCGACCGACACCGAGCTCGCTCGGGTTTTCCTCGAGCGGCCGCTGACGACGCTGCGCTCGACGTCTGCGGCGCACACCCTGCTCGTCGAGAGGACCACCGCGGGGGTAGGCGCCTGGTACGAGTTCTTCCCCCGGTCCGAGGGCGCCAGACGGCTGAAGGACGGCACGATCAAGAGCGGCACGTTCCGCACCGCGACGAAGCGACTTCCGGCCGTCGCCGCGATGGGGTTCGATGTGATCTACCTGGTCCCGATCCACCCGATCGGGATCACCAACCGCAAGGGGCGCAACAACACGCTGACGACCGAGCCCGAAGACCCCGGCTCCCCCTACGCGATCGGTGCGGCAGAGGGCGGTCATGACGCCATCCACCCCGATCTCGGCAAGCCGGCCGACTTCCGCGCCTTCGTGCGTGCGGCACGGAACGAGGGCCTGGAGGTCGCCCTGGATCTCGCTCTGCAGGCATCTCCTGACCACCCGTGGGTCGCCGAGCATCCGGAGTGGTTCACGACTCTTCCCGACGGAACGATCGCATATGCCGAGAATCCGCCGAAGAAGTACCAGGACATCTACCCCCTGAACTTCGACAACGACCCGGCCGGCATCTACCAGGAGATGCTCCGGATCGTGCAGCACTGGGTGCGCGAGGGCGTGAAGATCTTCCGGGTCGACAATCCGCACACCAAGCCGCTTCAGTTCTGGGAGTGGCTGATCGCCACAGTCAACGCTGCCGACCCCGATGTGATCTTCCTCGCCGAGGCCTTCACCCGCCCCGCCGTCATGCGGGCGCTGGCCGCGGTCGGTTTCCAGCAGAGCTACAGCTACTTCACGTGGCGCAACACCAAGGCCGAACTCGAGGAGTTCCTCACGACCGTGTCGCAGGAGACCAGCGACTACATGCGGCCGAACCTCTTCGTGAACACCCACGACATCCTCACCGAGTACCTGCAGTTCGGGGGGCGTGCCGCCTACCGCATCCGCGCCTGCATCGGTGCGACCGCTGCCCCCGTGTACGGCGTGTACGCCGGCTACGAGCTCTTCGAGAACGTCGCGCGTCCTGGGTCCGAAGAGAACATAGACAACGAGAAGTACGAGTACAAGCTCCGCGACTGGGAGGGAGCCGAAGCCGCCGGCGACTCGCTCGCACCCCTTCTCCGTCGTCTGAACGAGATCCGTCGCACGCACCCGGCTCTTCGTCAGCTGCGCAATCTCTCGGTCCATTGGAGCGACGACGACTCGGTGCTCGTCTACAGCAAGCATCTCGATGCCGCATTCACGGGAACGGGTTCTGCTGACACGATCGTCGTGGTCGCCAACGTCGATCCCCACTCGGTGCGCGAGACCACCGTCCACCTCGACACGACGATCTGGGGCGTTCCTCTGGGCGAGCCTTTCGAAGTCGAGGACCTCCTCACCGGAGCCGTCTGGACGTGGACCGACCACAACTACGTGCGCCTCGACGCCTTCGCCGAGCCGGTGCACATCCTGAAGGTGAGGAAGCGTTCATGAGCTACCTGGAAGATGCGACGACGTCGTCGGAATGGGCCGCGGTGGCGGCAGGATCCCACCACGACCCGCACTCGGTGCTGGGTGCGCACCCGTTCACCGATGCGGGCGACCGCACGGTCACCGTCATCCGTGCCCGTCGTCCGCTCGCAGCGAGCGTGGCCGCCGTGTTCGGCGACGGCACCCGCCTCGAATTGGAGCACGTCGCGCACGGCATCTGGGAGGGTAATCACGACGGCCCCCCTGTGCCGTACCGGATCGCGACGGCGTACGGCGCCGATGACGAGACCGTCGTCGGCGACCCCTACCGGCATCTCCCGACGCTGGGCGACATCGACGTGCACCTGATCGCCGAAGGACGTCACGAACGCCTCTGGGAGGTGCTGGGCGCCCATCCACGGGTCGTGGAGAGCGAGGTCGGAGTGGGCTTCGCCGTCTGGGCTCCCAACGCCACCGCCGTTCGCGTGGTCGGTGATCACAACGGGTGGAACGGCGAGCCCCACGCCATGCGCTCGATGGGTGTGAGCGGGATCTGGGAGCTGTTCATCCCGGATCTCCCGGTCGGCACGACCTACAAGTACGAGATCAGGACGCGCGACGGTGCGTGGATCTTCAAAGCGGATCCGATGGCGCAGGCCGCGCAGGTCCCGCCGGAGACCGCATCCGTGGTCACCGAGTCGACCTACGCCTGGTCGGATGGCGCCTGGATGACCCGCAGGGCCGCGACCCATGCCGTCGCGCAACCGCTGTCGGTGTACGAAGTGCACCTGGGGTCGTGGCGTGGCGGACTGAGCTATCGGGATGCTGCGGAGCCGCTCATCGCGCACGTCGAGGAGGCCGGCTTCACCCATGTGGAGTTCATGCCGCTCGCCGAGCACCCGTTCGGCGGATCCTGGGGCTATCAGGTCAGCGGCTACTACGCGGCGACGAGCCGCTTCGGCAGCCCGGACGACCTGCGCTACCTGATCGACCGCCTGCATCAGGCGGGCATCGGCGTCATCATGGACTGGGTCCCGGGCCATTTCCCGAAGGATGCGTTCGCGCTGGCGCGATTCGACGGCCAGCCTCTCTACGAGCACCCGGATCCCCGACGAGGCGAGCACCAGGACTGGGGCACGCTCATCTTCGACTACGGGCGTCCGGAGGTGCGCGGATTCCTCGTCGCGAACGCGCTGTTCTGGCTGAGCGAGTTCCACGTCGACGGCCTTCGCGTCGACGCCGTCGCCTCGATGCTCTACCTCGACTACTCCCGCAACGACGGAGAGTGGGAACCCAACATCCACGGCGGGCGTGAGAATCTCGAGGCGATTCGATTCCTGCAGGAAGTCAATGCGACCGCCTATCGTGTGCATCCCGGCGTGCTGATGATCGCCGAGGAGTCGACCAGCTTCCCCGGTGTCACCGCTCCTACCGATCATGCCGGTCTCGGCTTCGGTTTCAAGTGGAACATGGGCTGGATGAACGACTCGCTCCAGTACATCGAGCGAGACCCGATGTATCGCTCGCACCACGAGGGCGAGATGACGTTCTCCTTCGTGTACGCGTTCGGCGAGAACTACCTGCTGCCGATCAGCCATGACGAGGTCGTGCACGGCAAAGGCAGTCTGCTCGCGAAGATGCCAGGAGATCACTGGCACAAGCTCGCGAACGTGCGCGCCTACCTGGGGTACATGTGGGGGCACCCGGGCAAGAAGCTGCTGTTCATGGGACAGGAGTTCGGCCAGCTCGCAGAGTGGTCCGAGTCCCGTGAGCTGGACTGGTGGCTGCTCGAGCAGCCGTCCCATGCCCAGCTGCAGAGCTTCGTCGGGCAGCTCAACCGCACCTATCGTGCCCAGGCACCGCTCTGGGAGCGCGACAACGACGGTTCGTCCTTCTCGCGCCTCGGTGCGCCCAGCTGGGATCCGAACGTGATCGCGTTCGAGCGCCGCGACGCCCATGGCGGCCGGCTCGTCGTGATCAGCAACTTCGCCGGCGTCGAGCGCAGCGGATATCGCCTCTCTCTGCCCAGCGCGGGAATCTGGCAGGAGATCCTCAACACGGATGCCGCGGAATACGGCGGACGAGGTTCAGGCAATCTCGGTGTGGTCGTCGCGGACACCGCAGACGGCGGCACTCCGACGGCGACGATGACGATACCTGCGCTGTCGACGATCTGGCTCCGCCATCAGAGCGACCCGCACGTGCCGACGATCAGCCACGGCTGACCGCGGCGCGCGGCGCGATCAGAACAGCAGCGACGAGAGCCGATTGCGTGCCGAGACGACACGCGGGTCGGCTGCGCCGATGAGACCGAACAGCTCGATGAGCCGCTCGCGAACCGGCGTGCGCTCGGCGGAGGGAAGCTGAGCGAACAGGTCGAGCAGACGTCCGAACGCATCGTCGACGTGCCCGCCCGCGAGATCGAGATCCGCGACATCGAACTGCGCCTGCACATCCAGCGGACCCGCTGCGGCAGCGGCCCGCGCCTCCTGCAGGTCGAGCTTCTGCACGCGATCGAGAAGACGCACTTGCCCGAGACCGGCGATCGCATCCTCGTCACGAGGATTCTCGGCAAGGGCCTTCTCGTAGGCGATGACCGCTGCGGCGTAGTCGCCGAGTTCGATCGCGGCGAAAGCCTCCGCATGCAGCGGCGGCAGTGGCGGTTCCTCTGCGGCCTCCTCGGTCGCAGCCGGGGCCTCGCCGACATCCAGCGAACCGGTGACGCCGTTCTGCGCGGCGAGCTGGAGCAGCTGCGCGAAGACTTCGCGGACCTGCTGTTCGGGAACCGCTCCGGTGAACATCGGGACCGGCTGCCCTGCGATGAGAGCGACCACCATCGGGATCGACTGCGCACGGAAGCCCTGCGCGAGCTGAGGGTTGGCGTCGACGTCGACCTTGGCGAGCAGCACCTTGCCGCCGAGCTCGCGCGTCACCTTCTCGATGATGGGGCTCAGTTGCTTGCAGGGCCCGCACCACTCGGCCCACAGATCGACGACCACGGGCACGGTGCGCGAGAGCTCGAGGATCTGACCGAACGATTCGTCGGTCGCGTCGACCACCACGTCCGCGACCCCGGGTGCCGGAGCAGGCGTTCCGGTCATTGGCGCGGCCGGTCGATTGCGCAGACTGGAGAGGTCCACGGCTCCTCGGAGCGCGGCAGGAGAGATATCGGTCACTTGATCACCTCGACGGAGAGAAGATCCTGGCGGACGGCCAGGAGCCGGATCTGCTCCGTCGAGCCCTGGGCGGGGACGGAGAAGAACAACTGGAATTCGTACTTGGTCGTCACGCCCTTGGCGGACTCGGTGACCCCGGTCAGCGCCTTCGCCTGCGCGTTGTCGCCGAAACGGATCACCGCGTCCGCGGAGGTCGGTGTGACCGTCTCGGTGTCGACCAGCGAGACGGCGACGATGGCGCCGCTGCCCAGAGTGGTCATCGATACAGGGGCGGAGTCCGCCGGTGCGATGTCGAAGGCGGTCTGGGACGTCGCTGCCGCGCCGTTGTCCGCGAGGTTCTGCACCACAGCCTGGCGGCTGTCTCGGATCGACTTCGCGAGGTTCTGCGAGATCTCGTCGAACAGTCCGTAGGAGGCGCTCTGCTCGCCCGCGTCGACGACGTCCGAGAACGTCGCGGCGAGTTCGCCCGGCGGCATGCTGAGGAAGGCGGAGTCGTCCGGGACGAGCGAAGTTCCGAGCCACGGCGCGGCGACCTCAGGGAAGACGGCATCAGCCGACATCTCGGCCATGTTGTTGACCTTGTAGTTGGACCAGGGGTCCTGCTGGGTCATCGTCAGCACGACCGGGGGAACTGTGTCGTCGCCGTCGCTCTTCGAGAGCAGGAGGACGGTGCGCGGCCAACGGTCGGTCGCCTCTGGCAGCATGACCTCGACGTCATCGGTCGGGATCGCCGCCGGCACAGCGGTGTCGGGAAGCGCGGTGCGCAGCGCGTACTCGGTCTTGCGAGCCGTCAGGGCCGGGCCGTCGAGGCGAGTTCCCGCCAGGTCGATGTCCATCGCGGCGTCCGCGTCGGAGAGCGTCGCCGACACATCCTGAAGGATGCGCTTGGCCTGAGCCTCGGTCACTGCCGGAGGCTTCTGGTTCTCGGGGGCGATCACGGTGGCGCTGGGCGAGGGGCTGGGCGTCCCCGCACCGAACTGGGGCCACGAGTCGGCCGAGCATCCTGTGGCCAGGAGCGCGGTCAGCGCGAGAGCCGGCACCGCGAACATGCGGCGCTTGCGGGTCGGTGTGGCGCGCATCTCGGACTTGCGATCGCCGGCTGTGTCGCCCTCGTTCGCGGAGCCCTCCTGCGCGTTCTCCGCATCGACGGCGTGCTCAGCTGGAGTGGATCCCCTGTCGGTTTCGGTCGTCGATGATTCCTCGATCGCCTTCCGCTCGGACGGCGGCAGCTGGGCCACGTCGATCGGCTCGGTCGCGGGAAGGGGCCCCGGTCCCTTGCGCCGGGGACCACGTCCGCGGCGCTGGTGGCGGATGCCGAGCACGTACAGCACGAGGCCGACCAGGAGCACGGCGGCACCGGCTGCCATCAGCGGACCCGCCAGAGGCGTAGACGTGTCGAGCGGCCAGGAGACGACGATGTCGTCAGGCGCGTCGGCAGTGCCGTCGTGCGCGATGAGAAGGCTGACGCCTTCGGGGAGCTGCATGTCGGCGATCAGCGCGTCGGTGTCGGTGAACGAGTCGAGCCAGAGATCCGACCCGACCGGACTGCGCCCGGCTTCGGCTGCCGCACCGTCGTCTGCGGGAGTCTCTTCGGGAGCCGGGGTCGCCTCGGGAGCGTCAGTGTCCGCGTCGTCCTCACCTGCCGCGGCCGCGTCCACGAGCTCGACATCGAGCTCGCCGTCCTTGCCGACGGTGACGTGGTTGTACGAGGCGTCAGCCAGCCACGCCTCCATGTCTGCCGTTCGACCGTACGCGGCGAAGATGTCACCGTCTCCACGGACGAGCAGGGTCTGAGCGCCGGGGTGCTCCCTCAGGACGTCGCCGTCCAGGAGCACGTAGGGCGCCGGTTCTTCCACGGCGACCGAGGTCTCCTGGGTCGACGGACCCATGAAAACGGTTCGCTGCGCGATGCCCGCAGCGATCAGTCCCGCAGCCAGCACGAAGGCCACGACGGCCCATACGAAACGCACGAATAGTCTCCTCACACGACCCGGACGAGCGCCCGAGTCGCAACACTCGACATTTCAGACTAGCGAAATCACCTGTGTGTTGCCCACGAGGGCATGCCTGATCGTCCCGGCACGTCGTGACGATCAGGCATCACGCGGTCGATAACCTTGCATCATCAGCATCTCCGAGGAGCACCGATGAAGATCCACAACCCGTTCCGCACAGCCCTCGTGGCGACGCTCGGCGTGGGGCTGGGAATCCTGCTGATCGGAAGCGTCGAGAGCCTGTCGACGGTTCTCCTGTACGTCGGCACGGCCCTGTTCCTCAGCCTCGGCCTCGATCCGCTCGTGTCGTTCCTCGAACGCAAGAGGCTCCCCCGCTGGCTCGCTGTGCTGATCACGATCCTCGGCGTCCTCGGCATCTTCGCGGGCATCATCCTGATCGTCATCCCGGTGCTCGTCGACCAGATATCCCAGCTGATCGCCCAGATCACGGCCATCGTCCAACGCGGAACCTTTCTCGCCGACCTCCGAGAGTGGATGGTCGACACCTTCCCCAACCTCAAGGTCGACGATGTGTTCGCCTACGTGACGAACTGGCTCGAGACGAACCTCACCCAGATCGGCGGGTCCATCGGGCAGAGCGTCCTCGCAGCCAGCGGCGCCGTCGTCAGCGGACTCTTCGGAGCCTTCATCGTCCTGATCCTGACGATCTACCTGACAGCCTCGACGCCCTCCCTGAAGCGAGCGGTGTACCAGCTCGCACCCGCCTCGAAGCGGGAGCGCTTCATCGACCTCGCCGAGCAGATCACGGACTCGGTCGGCTACTACGTCATGGGTCAGGTGACGCAGGGTGTCATCAACGGCGTCCTGAGCATGATCTTTCTGACGATCATCGATGCGCCGTTCCCGGCAGTGCTCGCTGTCGTGGCCTTCTTCTTCTCGCTCATCCCGCTCGTGGGCACCCTGACGGGGTCGACGATCATCGTTCTCGTCTGCCTCATCCCCGGTCTCGGCTCCCCCGCCACCGCGATCGCGGCCGCGATCTACTACCTCGTCTACATGCAGATCGAGGCCTATGTGATCTCGCCGAGGATCATGAGCCGCGCGGTGTCCGTCCCCGGCGCCGTCGTGGTGGTCGCTGCCCTGGCGGGAGGAAGCCTTCTGGGGCTTCTGGGCGCGCTCATCGCGATCCCGGTCGCGGCCAGCATCCTGATCCTCTACCGCCAGGTGCTGATCCCCCGGATGAACGAGCTCTAGCCCACCGGCCATTCGTTCGGCAACGGCAGCGCCGCAGGATTCACTGCCGCAACGATCTCAGTGAGCACGCGCCGGGTCTGGCTCTCCCCCACCCAGAGGTGCTTGCCGCCCTCGACCGCGATCAGGTTCGCGTGCGGGATCGCCGCGAACCGCTCCCGCGCTTCAGCCGGACGGAGATAGTCGTCGAGCTCGGGAACCAGGATGACGACCTCGACGTCCTCGCCCGCCCATGCCGCGACATCGGCCTCCGTCGCGCGATGCAGCGGCGGGGACAGCAGGATGATCCCCTCGACATCGTGCTCTCGCCCGTACTTGAGGGCGAGCTCCGTGCCGAAGGACCAGCCGAGCAGCCACGGGCGCGGAAGGCCGCGCTCACGGACGAAGTCCATCGCCGCGGCGACATCGAACTGCTCCGCCGCTCCCCCGTCGAACGCGCCGTCGCTCGTTCCCCGAGGCGACGTGGTGCCGCGCGTGTTGAATCGCAGGACGGCGAGATCGGCCAGTGCAGGAAGCCGTGCGGCCGCCTTGCGGATGATGTGCGAGTCCATGAAGCCACCCGCCGTCGGTAGCGGGTGGAGCGTCACGAGCGTCGCGACGGGGTCGGAAGACTCTGGCAGCGAAAGCTCCCCCACGAGCCTCAGCTCATCCGCCGTCTCCAGAACGATGTCTTCGCGTCGAGCAGGAAGCTCGAGTGGTCCGCGGATCTCGATGCTCACGCAATCCTCCAACAGTGTGTGTGCCAATGCCGCCGGGCGGCGAGATCTGCGGCGTCGCCGAGCACGCCGTCCGCGCGCCAGATCACGAGGTGGGCGATACCCGGCGCGACGGTGCGCCCGCAACCGGGGCAGATGTACTCCTTGAGCGCCTGCGCGGCCGATACCGGCTGCACGGTCCACTCGGAGCCCCGGCGCACCTCTGTGCGCTTCCAGGACGCCAGAAGGCGGTCGAGCGAGTCCTCGGGATCAGGGCGCGCCGGACGGCGTCTGCGGGAGCGGGCCATGAGGGCCGCTCACCACCAGTGGTTGTTCGTCCAGAAGGCGTGCGCGCCGGCCCAGCTGCCGTATCGTCCGGTGGCATAGCCCGTCGCCCAGCGCAGGTTGTCGACCGGGTCGTATCCGTTGCCAGGCACCTTGCTGCACGGCAGGGCCTGGACGAGACCGCACGCACCCGAGGACTTGTTGGTCGCGTTGGGATTCCATCCGCTCTCACGCGAGACGATGTAGTCGACATAGCCCCAGTCGGACTCGGCGATTCCGGCAGCCGCCATCCACTCGGCCGGAGCACCGCCGCCGGTGTAGAAGAGAGGCGCGGCACTGCTCGACTTCGGGGAGGACGCCGTCGTGGGTGTGGGGGTCGGTGTGGGCTTCGGCGTCACGTAGACGGAGAATGTCCCGCGCTGGACGGGCGCGATCGCTGCGCCTTCGACCGAGACGGTGAGGTTCTGGGTCTCGGTGAGCGCGACCGAGTAGGCCGACTCCGGGCTCTCCTCTGCGGGCTGCTCCGCGAGCGCGACGCCCGTAGGGGCGACCATCGCCGCCGCGAAACCGACGACCGCGAGAGCGCTGAAGAAGCCCACGACGCCACGGCGTCGGCTGCCCTTGCGCGCCGAAAGAGTCGCCGATGCGGGCACAGGCGTGACGTCGTTTCGCTGGGGAGTCATGTCGTTTCGGGAGTTCACGATGAGAGGAAGTCTACCCGCTGAGGCCTGACACGGCCATCAGAACGCTCAGCGAACGGCCAGGATGACGTCTACGGCCGCGTCCAGGAGGGCATCGACCTGCTCTTCGCGGTACCCACCACGCTGCATCCGGAACGCGGCGGCGCGCAGCTGCTCGGCCGTCAGCGGCTCTCCATCCCGCAGGTAGCGGGCGATGCGCGTGCCCACGTGATCGACCTCGTCGATGCGGTAGCCGAAGGTGAGCACACCCGTGCGCGCGAAACGGTGACGCTTCGGCCTGGCCAGGTGATCGAGGATCACCTGCGCGTCGCCGCGAGCCTGCTCGACCCATGCGCCCGCTCCACGAGAGCGAACCACCCGGTCGCGAGCGCGGGCGGCCAGCGCGTCCTCGACTCGACCGAGCGCCGCATCGACCTCTGCCACGACATAGCCGTTCTTCACGAGGGGGAATGACGCCACCCGCACGTCGGCCGCGCTCAGGTCGTCGGCGTCGCCCTCGAAGGCGGTCCGCGCAGCCGCGAGGAATGTGTCGACCGCCGCACGGTGGTAGCCGCGCACACGGCCGCTCGTCAGCGAGAAGGCGGGCGGCGCCTCCACAGCGTCGTCCGAAACCTGCACGTCGTCGGAGACCATCACAGCACCACCCAGGAGGAGAAGAGGAAATAGAGACACAGAGCGGGCACCGTGGACGGCAGGATGCTGTCGAGCCGGTCGAGGAGCCCGCCGTGCCCGGGAAGCCAGGAGCTCATGTCCTTGATGCCGAGGTCGCGCTTCAGCATCGACTCGCCGAGGTCACCGAGCGTCGCGGAGAGCAGGATCGCGACGCCGAAGATCACGCCGATCCACCACGGCACGTGGAGCAGGAAGATCGCGAGGAGCACACCGGCGGCTATCGAACCGACCACCGCACCACCGAAGCCCTCCCAGGTCTTCTTGGGACTGATCCGGGGAGCCATCGGATGCCGACCGAACGCGAGTCCCGCGGCGTACGCGCCGGTGTCGGCGACGACGGCGATCGCGATGAAGCTGAGCACCCACCATTGACCCCCCTCCTGCTTGAGGAGGATCAACGCGACGGCGGCGAGGAACGGAACGTAGATCTGCACGAAACCGCTGATGACGGCATCCGTGAGCACGTCGCCGTAGGTTCTGCCGTCCTTGGCGATCATCTGCGCGACGAGTCGCCAGACGATCACGAACGCGACGGCGAGGAACAGCATGACCCAGACGAGCCAGAGATCGAGGAAGAAGGCGGAGAGCACGAGAAGTGTGGCCGCGATGAACTGCGGCGCCACGTCGATCCGTCGACCGGACGCGCGGAGGGCGAGCGAGAGCTCGTAGACGCCCAACAGGGCGGCCGCCAGCGCGAACGGAACGAACAGGACCTTGATGAACAGAAGCGACGCGAGCAGCGCTGCACCGAACGCGAGACCGATCAGCGTCGCCAGGATCAGGTCTCGACCTGTGCGCTCCTTGATTCGCTCATTGGCCTGATCGAGCTGGCCGCGAGCGTGCGAGACATGGTTGCCCAGCTCATCTCTGGCCGCTCTCCACTGCTCGCGGATGGCGTTGTGGTCGGCGGTATCCAGTGTCGATGCCGCGCCCGCGGGCCCTTCTGCGGGCAACGGAGGCCGCGGCGGGATGCTCGCGCTGTCGAATGTCGGGAATGCGCCGTCGACCAGGGGGATGCCGCCGACCGGGGTCGACGAGTCGCGCGCCTCACGACGCGTCTGCGGCTTATCGGTACCGTCACCGCTGGAGTCGTCGGACATGCCGCCTACACCTCGAGGAGTTCGGCCTCTTTGCGCTTGAGTGCGTCGTCGATCAGGTCGACGTGCTGGCGCGTGAGGGCGTCGAGTTCCTTCTCTCCCCTGGCGATCTCGTCTTCGCCGAGTTCGCTCTTCAGGGCGTCGAGTTCATCCTTGCCCTTGCGGCGGATGCCTCGGACGTGGACCTTGGCGTCCTCCGCCTTGGTCTTGACGAGCTTCACGTACTCCTTGCGGCGCTCGGCAGTGAGCTCAGGCATCGTGACGCGCACGAGGTTGCCGTCGTTGGTGGGGTTCGCGCCGAGGTTAGGCATGTCGCGAATCGCCTGTTCGATGCCCTTCAGCGCCGACTTGTCGTACGGCGTGATGATGAGCGTACGTGCTTCCTGGTTCGCGAGTGAGGCAAGCTGCGCGAGAGGAGTCGGCGTTCCGTAGTAGTCGACCAGGACCTTCTGGAAGAGCTGCGGGTTCGCACGACCGGTGCGCACCGTGGAGAAGTCCTCCTTGGCGGCCTCGACGGCACGTGCCATGCGGGAGGTGGTTTCAGCGAGGACATCCGCGATCACGGTGACTCCTATCGTCGGGGTGTTCTGCAATTCTATCGGGCCGGGCGCTCGAGCACCGGCAGGCGCTCAGGCCGTGACCAGAGTGCCGATGTGCTCGCCGAGGAGAGCACGCGTGACGTTACCGGCCGGTTCCATGCCGAAGACGCGCATGTCCATGTTGTTGTCCATGCAGAGGCTGAACGCCGTCGAGTCGACGACCTTGAGTCCGCGCTGGAGGGCGTCGCGATACGTGACCCGCTCGATGCGCTCGGCGTCCGCGTGCTTGTTCGGGTCGGCGGTGTAGATGGCGTCGACGCCGTTCTTGGCGACGAGGACCTCCTCAGCACCGATCTCGAGAGCGCGCTGCGCGGCGACCGTGTCGGTGGAGAAGTACGGCAGGCCGGCGCCGGCACCGAAGATGACCACGCGACCCTTCTCCATGTGACGCTCCGCGCGCAACGGGATGTAAGGCTCGGCCACCTGAGTCATCGAGATCGCGGACTGCACGCGTGTGGGCGCACCGGCCTGCTCGAGGAAGTCCTGGAGAGCGAGAGCGTTCATCACCGTGCCGAGCATGCCCATGTAGTCGGCGCGCCCGCGGTCCATGCCGCGCTGGCTGAGCTCCGCGCCACGGAAGAAGTTGCCACCACCGACGACGATGGCGATCTCGACGCGGTCGACGGCTGCGGCGATGTCGCGGGCGATCTGGCTGACGACGTCGGGGTTGACGCCGAGCTGGCCGGCTCCGAACGCCTCACCGGAGAGCTTCAGAAGAACGCGGCGGCGTCCTGTGCGGTCGGTCATGGGGGTGATCCTCTCGTCCCGATTCAAGATAGTGCCTTCTGGGCATGAAGAAGGGGTCCGGATCGCTTTGATCCGAACCCCTTCGACGATGTTACGCGCCGACCTTGAAGCGCGCGAAGTCCGTCACGGTGATACCGGCGTCCTTCGCCACCTGGGCGACAGAGAGCTTGTTGTCCTTCGCGTAGTCCTGCTCGAGCAGGGCGACCTGCTTGATGAACGCGGAGACACGGCCCTCGACGATCTTGGGCAGAGCCGCTTCCGGCTTGCCCTCGTTGCGGGATATCTCGGTGACGATCTCTCGTTCCTTCTCCACGGCGTCGGACGGAACGTCTTCGCGGGAGAGGTACGACGGGTTCGCGAACGAGATGTGCTGCGCGATGCTGCGAGCGGTCTCGGCGTCGTCACCCGAGTAGGCGACGACGACACCGATCTGCGGCGGCAGGTCCTTGCTCGTGCGGTGCAGGTAGACCTCGACCTTGTCGCCCGAGACCGTGCGCACGCGACGAAGTTCGACCTTCTCGCCGATGATCGCCGCCTCTTCCGAGATGACCTGCTCGACGCTCTTGTCACCCGCCTGGGCGGCGAGACCGGACTCGACCGAATCGGCCTTGACTGCTGCGACGGCGTCTGCGACCTTGTCGGCCAGCGCGATGAAGCGCTCGTTCTTCGCGACGAAGTCCGTCTCGCAGGCGAGCTCGATCAGCGTCACTGCGCCGTCCTGCTCGCGAGCGACGATGAGGCCCTCGCTGGTGGAACGGTCAGCACGCTTCGCGTTGCCCTTGGCACCCTTCAGGCGCAGGATCTCGGTGGCCTTCTCGACGTCTCCGTCAGCCTCCTCGAGCGCCTTCTTGGTGTCGACCATTCCCGTGCCGAGCTGCTCACGCAGCGCCTTGAGGTCGGCGATGGTGAAGTTGGCCATGTGTGGTGGCTCCTTGCTTCGTGATGTGTGTGGTGGTCGCGGAATTACTTGGCGTCTGCTGCTTCGGCGGCGGCGACCTCAGAGGTCTCCTCACCGGAAGCGGCGGCGATCGCCTCGTCGTGTGCCTCAGCACCGGCCTCGTCGGCAGCGGTCTCGTCGGCAGCGGGCGTCTCGACGACAGCAGCCTCATCGGCGGCGGTGTCGACGACCTCTGCTGCGTCAGCGGACTCCTGGACGGGAGCCTCGAGGAGCTCCTTCTCCCAGTCGGCGAGAGGCTCAGCGTCGCCCGTCTCGGGGTTGTGCTTCTGCTGCAGACCCTCTGCCGCTGCGTCCGCGATGATGCGGGTGAGCAGCGAGACCGAGCGGATCGCGTCGTCGTTGCCGGGGATCGGGTACTGGAAGTCGTCCGGGTCGGCGTTGGTGTCGAGGATGCCGATCACGGGGATGCCGAGCTTCTTGGCCTCGTCGATGGCGAGGTGCTCACGCTTGGCGTCGACGACCCAGATGGCGGACGGCGTCTTGGTGAGGTTGCGGATACCGCCGAGCGACTTGTGCAGCTTGTCGAGCTCGCGCTTCTTGAGAAGCAGCTCCTTCTTCGTGAAGCCGCTGTTCGCCGGGGTCTCGTAGTCGAGCTCCTCGAGCTCCTTCATGCGTGCGAGACGCTTGGAGATCGTCTGGAAGTTGGTGAGGAGTCCACCGAGCCAGCGCTGGTTGACGAAGGGCTGACCCACGCGGGTCGCCTGCTCGGCGAGGATCTCCTGCGCCTGCTTCTTCGTGCCGACGAAGAGGATCGTGCCACCGTGGGCGACGGTCTCCTTGACGAAGTCGTAGGCCTTGTCGATGTAGCCGAGCGACTGCTGGAGGTCGATGATGTGAATGCCGCTGCGCTCGGTGAGGATGAAGCGCTTGACCTTCGGGTTCCACCGACGGGTCTGGTGTCCGAAGTGCACGCCGCTGTCGAGCAGCTGGCGGATGGTGACCACAGCCATGGTCGTCTCCTTGTTCCGGCGCGGTTCTGCGCCATTGAGGTTGTCAAGTCGATCGGACGATCGAACTTCCTGGTGCCCGGCGCACACCCGCCTGCTCGGAAGCAGGACCTGTGGGAGTGGATGCCACGACCGGAGTCGCTCTGGGCACGCGTAGTCACCTCGAGATCGAGGTGCTCCCCCAGCATACAGGATGCGTGGGCGTCACTCGCCCTGCACCGCGGAGCGCTACCGGGGGTTGTGCGCACCTCCTGCGACGATTCGCCCCACGTCCGCATCGAGCGAGGCGCGCCTCCCCGATCATGGCCCTATGGCCATACCTCGTCGCATCCTCGCCGCCATCCTGCTCGTCGCTCTGCTGAGCCTCGGCCCTGATGTCCCTGCGAACGCGGACACGCCATCCGCCACCACAGTCCTCGCCTCCGCGGCCTGGACTTGGCCGTTCGACGGAGCCCGCTCGGTCGCGGATCCGTATCGGGCGCCGGCGCACGAATACGGAGCCGGGCACCGCGGCGTCGACATCGTCTCGGCACAGAGCGGTGCCGTCCGCGCACCGGCTGACGGAATCGTGGCGTTCCGCGGAACCGTCGTGGACCGGCCTCTGCTCACGATCGAGCACTCCGACGGGTACGTGTCGACGTTCGAGCCGGTGATGTCCACCCTGTCCCCCGGAGATGTCGTGACGGCCGGCGACGACATCGGCATCGTCGCGTCAGGCGGCCATGCGCCGGCGGGCACGATGCATCTCGGCGTGCGGCTCGACGGGGACTACATCAACCCCATGCTTCTGTTCGGAGAGGTGCCGCGCGCGGTGCTCCTCCCCTGCTGCGACCCCCTGTGAGCCGTGCCGGCGCGTCGCGCTCCGCTCGCTCGTGCGCATCGGGACGGATCGCGCCACCGCAAGGCTCACGCCCGCGGATGCGCCAGGCGGTAGGTGGCCGTGAGCCGCTCAGAGGAGACGTGCGTGTAGATCTGGGTGGTGCCGAGGCTCGCGTGCCCCAGAATCTCCTGGACTGCCCGCAGATCGGCGCCCCCATCGAGAAGGTGCGTCGCCGCAGTGTGTCTGAGGGCGTGCGGCCCGACCGTGTCGGCCCCGACATAGGGCGCGAGCACGTCTGCGACGAGTGAGTACACGGCTCGGGGCCCCACCCGAGCACCCCGCGTGCCGAGGAACAGGGCGGGAGTCGGGCGTGCTGCCCGCGCGACGTGCACGGGCCGACCACGGGTGAGATAGGCGCCGATGGCGTCTCTCGCCGGCGCGCCGAACGGGACAACGCGCTCTTTCGATCCTTTGCCGAGCACGCGGGCGGTGCCACGGTCGAGATCGAGATCGTCGACATCGAGTCCGCAGAGCTCGGAGACGCGGATCCCTGCGCCGTAGAGCAGCTCGAGGATCGCATGGTCCCGCAGCGGGCTCGGCTCCCCCGTCGACGCCGCCGTCCGTTGCGCGTCGAGAAGGGCGGTCATCGCATCGTGGGAGGCGATCGTCGGCAGAGTACGTCCGCGCTTCGGCGCGACCAGGCGCAAGCTCGGATCGTGCGGGACGAGCTCATTCTCCTGCGCCCAGGCGAAGAACGACCGGGCTGCGGCCGCTCGGCGCGCGAGCGTCGAGCGAGCGTCACCGCGCTGGGTCGCCCGCCAGAGCCAGTCGCGCAGAGTCTCGAGGGACACGTCTCCCACACCGAGCTCTCCGACCGTCTGCGCCAGATCGCGCAGGTCGGACCGGTATGCCCGAACCGTCGCGGGCGACAGCCTCCGCACCTGCTCGAGGTGATCGGTGAAGGCCTGTGCCGCAGCCGCGAACTCCATGGATCAAGCTTGCAGGAGCGGGTATCGGCATCGCGTCAGCCGCGCCGTCCGCTGTCGCCTGTCGTCTTCTGCCACCCGCCCTCTAGCCGCCTGACCACGCCGTCCAGCTCGAGCACCCCGAGCATCGCGCTCACGCGGTCGGGCGAGAGCCCCGATCGCCGACAGATCTCGAGAACCGGTAGCGCCGAGCGGCCGGTGATCGCATCGAGCAGTCGCAGCTGGTCGGGATCGGATCGCGCCTCCTCCGGCATGTGCACGCCGTCGCCCCAGAGCTCTCGGATCTCCGCAGCAGTGGTCACACATCGGGCGTCGTATTCGCGCAGAAGGCGATGACACCCCGCGGATGCCGCAGACGTGACCGGGCCCGGCACGGCGCCGAGTGGGCGGCCCAACTGCGCCGCGTGCCCTGCGGTGTTGAGCGAGCCGCTTCGCCATCCCGCCTCTACGACGACCGTCGCATGGCTGACCGCGGCGATGAGTCGGTTGCGTGCGAGGAATCGCCATTTGGTCGGCGCAGTACCGCACGGCACTTCGCTCACGACTGCGCCGGTGTCGACGATGCGTCGCAGCAGGTCTCTGTGACCATGAGGGTAGGCGCGATCGACTCCGCCCGCCAGGAATGCCACGGTCTTCCCCTCAACGCCGAGCGCCGCGCGATGGGCAGCGCCGTCGATCCCGTATGCACCGCCCGAGACGATGAGCGCGCCACCGACGGCAAGATCTCCCGCGAACTCTGCGGCGAGCATCTCCCCGTAGCCGCTCGCCGCACGAGCCCCGATGATAGCGACGCGTGGCTCCGCGGAGAGAAGCCCCGGGTCGCCTCGCACCCACAGCAGTGTCGGCGCATGCGCGCCGAGGTCGCGGAGCGCCACCGGCCAACCCGCGTCGCCGGGGAGGATCAGTCGTGCACCCACATCGCGCGCGCATCGAATCGCCTCCGCCACGGCCCTCGGATCGGCACGCGCTGTCCACCTCGCTCTTCCCTCAGAGAGCGCTCTTCCGCCCGCGTCCGAATGCTCACGGCTGCGGCCGGCCAGTGCGACATCCAGGGCCTCGCGAACACCGAGCTCTGCGATGAGAGCACCCGCCACACCGTCACCCGGCTCTGCCAGCACCGACCAGGCGACCCTCGCGAGCGCTTCCTCCGGATGGTCGTGAGGCCCCATCCCGTCGAGCGCGTCACGGACCTCGGGGTCTTTCCTCAGCGATTCGATCATGATGTGTATCCCCTCTTCAGAAACAGAGCGCGCCCGACCTCGTCCCGCCCCGGCTTGTCGATTCCCTCCAGGTCCGACATGGTCCACGCCAACCTCAAGACCCGGTCGTAGCCCCGGAGGGTGAGTGCGCCCCGTTCCAACGCGCGGTCGAGCGGTGCTCGGGCAGGCGGTGCGAGCCGCAGATCAGGTTGACGCAGCCGCGCACCCGGCACTTCGCCGTTGCGACGCCACGGTGTGCCTCGCCACCGTGCGACGGCGCGTTCCCTGGCCAGGGCGACGCGCTCGCCGGCCAGGGCGGTCGTGACGGAAGTCCGGTCTGCAGTCATCGCCTGGACGGCGGAGACGCGCGCCACCTGCAGCTCGATGTCGATGCGGTCGCGCAGCGGACCTGACAGTCTCGTCGCGTATCTGCGGATCGCCAGGGACGGACACACGCATTCGGAACCCCGGACCCCGTAATTGCCGCAGGGGCATGGATTCATGGCGAGGACGAGCTGGAACCGTGCCGGGAACAGGGCGGTGACCCCTGACCGGCTCACCTCGATCGAACCGGATTCGAGCGGCTGTCGCAATGCGTCGAGTGCGACGCGTGAGAACTCAGCGGCTTCGTCGAGGAACAGCACCCCGCGGTGCGCTCGCGAGATGGCTCCGGGTCGGACCCCTCGCGAACCCCCACCCACGAGAGCAGCCACCGACGCGCTGTGGTGCGGCGACTCGATCGGCGGAGTGACGTCGAGACGTCGCACGGGCTCACCTGTGAGGGAGCGGATCGAGGCCACCTCCAGCGCCTCCTCTTCGGTGAGACGCGGCAGAATTCCGGGGAGGCGCCTCGCGAGCATCGTCTTGCCCGCACCCGGTGGCCCGCTGAAGAGCAGATGGTGGCCGCCTGCAGCCGCGACGATGAGAGCCTGCACGGCGTCCTCCTGACCGACGACCTCGGACAGGTCCAGCGATTCGACCGGTTCCTGAGCGGCGGCAGCAGCCAGGACCGGGTCGCTGTCGATCACATCCACCTCTGCGCCATGCCAAACGGCGACTTGAGAAAGAGTCGCGGCCGGTCGCACGTCGATATCGGGCACGAGTGCTGCCTCGGCCTCGTTCGCCGCGGGGACGATCACGGTGTCGAACCCTGCCCGCGCGGCCGCGAACACAGCAGGCAGCACGCCGGGCACAGGGCGAAGCCTTCCGTCGAGGCCCAGCTCGCCGAGGTGCACGGTTCGAGCGATGGAGCGCTGCGACAGCGACCCGCCGGCCGCGAGCGCCGCCACAGCGATGCTCAGATCGAACCCCGAGCCCTGTTTGGGAAGACTCGCCGGCGAGAGGTTGACCGTCAGCCGCCGGCGCGGAAGATCGAGCGCACTGTTCTTGCACGCGTTGTGCACGCGCTGCACAGCTTCTCCGAGCGACTTGTCGGGAAGCCCGATGATCTTGAAATCAGGGGTCTGGTTCGACAGATCTGCTTCGACCTCGACCATATGGCCGTCGACCCCTGTCAAGGCGACGGCCCAGGTTCGCGCTGTCGTCACGACAACGCCACGAGGTGCTCGAGAGTGCCGCGCGCCGGGTCGGCACCGACGATCCCGATCGCGTCGATCCGAATCGTCATCCCTCGCGCAGTGTCGGCGTGGGCGGACGCCCAGGCATGGGCCAGCTGCCACAGGCGGCGTAGCTTGCGCGCGTCCACCGCTTCGAACGGGTGCCCGTAGGAATCGCTCCGTCTCGTCTTCACCTCGACCACTGCGAGGTGCGAGCCGTGCGACGCGACGATGTCGATCTCTCCCTGAGTGCACCGCCAGTTGCGGTCGAGGATCTCATAGCCGAGCGTCCTCAGGTATCGAACCGCCTGCTCTTCACCGGCTCTGCCGAGTTCGTCTTTCGCTGCCATGACGACAGCCTGTCGAACGGGTTCGACGATTCGCGTCTCGAATGCGTCGTTCGCCCGGGACTCAGGAACAGTCCGTCAGAACCACGGACTGTGCAGAAAGGGTCACTCCCCGTCGAGCGACAACTCCTGCGGCAGTTCGAACTCACGGCGCTGGAGTTCTTCGACGTTGACATCCTTGAAGGTGAGTACGCGCACGGCCTTCACGAAACGGTCGGCACGATAGATGTCCCACACCCAGACGTCGGTCATCGAGATCTCGAAGTAGAAGTCGTGCTCGGTGTCACGGCGCACGACGTTGACCTCGTTGGCCAGGTAGAACCGGCGCTCCGTCTCGACGACATACTGGAACTGGGCGACGACGTCGCGGTATTCGCGGAACAGCGCCAGCTCGAGCTCGCGGTCGTAGTCGTCGAAGGCTTCCTCATCCATGATGTTCCCATCCTAGAGTCGGCGGCGCATCGCCGCCGCACGGAGCGTCAGAACAGCGTCGGAGCATCGGCGATAGCCCATGACGAACGATGATGCGGCGACAGCCCGAGAGCGCGGATCGCATCGCGGTGCTCGACGCTCGCATACCCCTTGTTCCTGTCCCACTGGTAGGCCGGGTGGCCCTCGTGGAGCTCCGCCATATAGGTGTCGCGCGCGACCTTCGCGATCACGGACGCGGCAGAGACCGACGCACAGTCCCTGTCCGCCTTGACCACCGGACGGACGCGAAGCGGCACGGGGTGGACGGCGGACACGTAGTCGTGGTTGCCGTCGAGCAGCACCAGTGCGCTCTCGATCGCGACGCCCTGGTCGACGATGCTCTGCACCGCTCGAGAGGCCGCCAGCCCCAGAGCACGCATGATGCCGACCTCATCGACCTCTGCAGAACTCGCCCAGCCGACACCGGACGCCTGGACCCAGGCTGCTGCTCGGGCGGCGACATCGGGTCGTCGCTTCTCCGTGACGAGCTTCGAGTCTCGCAGTCCCTCCGGGACGCGACGGCGTGATCCGGCGGCATCCATCGCTGCGGCTCCGACCGCGACGGGACCGGCCAGCGCCCCACGCCCGACCTCGTCGAGGGAGATGACCAGGTCGCACTCGGTCAGCAGTCGACGCTCCAGGGTGAGCTTGGGTGCGACGACGGTCATTCCGAGTCCGGAACGCCGTTGAAGCTGTCGTGATGTCCGTCGATGGCGCCCATGCGGTCGAAGGGCCAGGTCGTGAGGAACGCCTTGCCCACGAGATTCTCGAGGGGAACGAAACCGCCGCTGGGAAGATCCTGATGCGCGCGTGAATCGCGCGATCGATCGCGGTTGTCGCCCAGCACCCAGATCGATCCTTCGGGCACGACGACGTCGAACGGCTCGTTCGAGGCTGCCGTGTCGCCGTCAGGAAGGTTGAGGTAGCTCAGTTCATCGATCGGGGCCCCGTTGACGGTGAGCTGGCCGAGCGCGTTGCAGCAGACGACGTGATCACCGGGAAGTCCGATCACACGCTTGACCAGATGATCCTGCGAGTCGGTCGCGGAGATGCCGACCACGTTCAGGACCCAGTCGAACGCCTGGACGAGCGGGGGCTGCGCGGGAGTCTGCACCTGCCCGTCGAGCCAACCCCCCGGGTCTTTGAAGACCACGACGTCGCCACGCTCGTACGAGGTCCATCGCGGCGTGAGCTCATCGACGAGGATCCGGTCGTTGACGAGCAGCGTGCGCTCCATCGATGCCGACGGGATGTAGAACGACCGGACGACGAACGTCTTGACCACGAAGGAGACGAGAGCCGCGATGACGATGATCACGAGGACGTCGCGCAGGAACACGAGGAATCCACGACGACGCTTGGTCGGAGGTGTGGACGCAGGCGCGGAGTCAGTCGTCATCAAGGTTCCTTCACAGTCTCGCACCGCTCGGAGACGGCAGTATCTAGGGTCGCACACCCGGCGGAAAACACAGCACCCCGGGACATCGTGTCCCGGGGTGCTGCGGAGAACCTGCGCGTCAGTTGAAGCGCTTCTCCTTGATCTTCGCCTTCTTGCCACGCAGCTGGCGGAGGTAGTAGAGCTTCGCGCGACGCACGTCACCGCGGGTGACGACCTCGATGTGGTCGATCACCGGGGAGTGCACCGGGAACGTACGCTCGACGCCGACCTGGAAGCTGATCTTGCGAACGGTGAAGGTCTCGCGCACGCCATCGCCCTGGCGGCCGATGACGACGCCCTTGAAGACCTGGATACGCGAGCGGGTGCCCTCGGTGATGTTCACGTGCACGTTGACCGTGTCACCGGGGTTGAATACGGGAACGTCGGAACGCAGCGATGCTGCGTCGACGGCGTCGAGGATCTGCATGATCGTCTCTCTCTGCACTCGCCTCAGGACGGATGCATGATGTAGGAAGGAACAAGAAGGGGTGTGTGCTGAACGGCGCCTAAGCGTCCGCGGGCTCCCCTGAGGCAGAACCGGTCACGGCACAAACACTCATTCTGCCATGGATGCCGCACGCGGCCAAAACGTCACGTGCTGCGGTGTCATTCCCGAGCGTCGCTCTCCCGGACCACGATGACCTCATGCGCGCGCGTCGTGGGCGCTGGCTCATCGACGCCGGGGACGGTCGACCAGGCGATGGTCTCGCGGAATCGCGCGCCACTGCCTTTGGCCTCGTTCCACAGCTGCCACAGCTGCAGCCACACGAGGCCGATGCCGACGACGATCGCGGCGGCGAGCAGCCAGCCGAATGCACCGTCGATGAAGCATCCGACGGCGATCGTCAGACCATGCCAGAGGGTGAATCCTCCGACGTCCCACCACGAAACGGCACGATCGGCGCGCACCGAGGGGCGGGACCGTGTGAGAAGCGTGAGCAGAAGCTGCCCCACGAAGACGGACGGGATCGCGATGAAGAGGACCCAGAGGATCGTCCACCCGCCCTGGAAGACGCCCCAGCCGATCAGGAGCCACAGCGGCAGCAGGAACGCGGCCGGAACCAGCCATCGGAAGAACGCCTGACGCAACCACATGTCACAGATCGTACGACGCCCCGCACGCCGCTGCCCCGGTGTTCGCTGTGAGCGCGCGGACGCCGAAGGCGCACACATCGGCGAGAATGGAAAGGACGAGAGGACACCCGATGATCGAACTGCGCACCCCTGCCGAGATCGACCAGATGCGCGCCGCCGGGCGCTTCGTGGCCGAGACGCTGGCGACCCTGCGCGATGAGACGAAGGTCGGCACCAACCTGCTGTCGATCGATCGCCGAGCGCACGACATGATCCGCAAGGCAGGCGCGGAGTCGTGCTACATCGACTACCACCCCTCGTTCGGCGCGAGCCCTTTCGGCAAGGTGATCTGCACGTCGATCAACGATGCCGTGCTGCACGGACTCCCCCACGACTACACGCTCCGTGATGGGGATCTGGTCTCGCTCGACTTCGCCGTGTCCGTCGACGGATGGGTCGCGGATTCGGCCGTCTCCTTCGTCGTCGGCACTCCGCGTGACGAGGATCTCAGACTCATCGACACGACCGAGCGCGCCCTCGACGCCGCGATCACGGCTGCCGTCGTGGGCAACCGGATCGGCGACATCTCCGCCGCCATCGCGGCCGTGTCGCACGGCGAGGGGTATTCGATCAACACCGATTTCGGCGGGCACGGCGTCGGCCGCATCATGCACGGCGACCCACATGTCCCCAACGACGGGCGCGCAGGACGTGGCTTCCCGCTTCGCGAGGGACTCGTGTTCGCACTCGAGCCCTGGCTGCTGGAGACGACCGACGAGCTCATCACAGACCCTGACGGCTGGACGCTTCGCAGTGTCGACGGATCCCGAGGTGCGCACTCGGAGCACACGGTAGCCGTCACGGCCGACGGCCCGATCATCCTCACCGACCGCACGTTCCTCGGCGTCGACTGAGCGCTCGCCCTCGGATCAGGCGCGTCGGTAGACGAACACGTCCGTCACGATGGGCAGGTCGAAGTCGTCGCGACCGCGCGTTTCGGAGTCGGCGTCCAGGACGGCCTCGATCGCGGCGAACATGTCCGCGCGTTCGTCGTCGTCCGCCACGATGAAGCTGCTCACCGTCGACCATCGCCCCAAGTAGTCCTCCCGTCGGATCCGCTCCGTCCAGTGGATCTGCTCGTATCGGACGTGGACGAAGCCTGGCAGCTCGTCCGCGGCTGAGCTCGTCGTGCCGTCCTCCTCCGCCACCGCGGGGTGCGCGATGCGATGCGCCGCTCTGTCCCAGGTGCTCGTGGGGTCGGAGTGGTTCCAGATCAGTCCGAGGGCGCCGCCGGGCACGAGTACTCGAGCGATCTCCGCACACGCGGGCTCGCGATCGAACCAGTGGAAGGCCTGCGCGACGGACACGACGTCCACGCCGCCGTCAGCAACCGGAATCCGCTCGGCGCTTCCCTGCAGCGCCTCCACTGCCGGAAGCTTGACCCGCAGCACGTCGAGCATCGCCGACGACGGTTCGACCGCGATGACGCGCTCGGCTCGCCCCTGGAGCAGTTCCGTGAACTTACCGGTGCCGGCCCCGAGGTCGAGCGCAGAGCGCACAGGCGCCTGCATCATCAGGTCGGCCGCGGCCTGTGGGAATCCCGGGCGGTAGCGGTCGTAATCCGCTCCGATGCGTTCGAAAGACTTCGCGAGAACCTCGTCGACCATGCTCCGACGGTATCAGCCGACGGCGGGATCACTCCGCCGCGATCGAGGCGGCTGTGCCATCCTGAGTCCATGATTCCGCAGGATCGCCACGTGCCGGAGCACCTGTTCCTGGTGCGACACGGCCAGACGCGGTGGAATCTCGAACATCGTCTGCAGGGGCAGCTGGACTCGCCGCTGACAGAAGACGGCATCCTGCAGGCGAAGAACGTCGCCGAGCGCCTCACCGGCCGCGGGATCACGACGGTCTGTTCTAGCCCTCTCGGTCGGGCGCTCAGGACGGCTGTCATCATCGCCGATCGCCTCGGCGC
Organism: Microbacterium sp. Leaf320; assembly: GCF_001423485.1. Classification (GTDB taxonomy): domain Bacteria; phylum Actinomycetota; class Actinomycetes; order Actinomycetales; family Microbacteriaceae; genus Microbacterium. Next base: position 797,810 of record NZ_LMOD01000001.1, on the reverse strand, counting down.
CGATCTCGTCGAGGTTCCAGAACTCGCAGAGGTACACCACGGCGGCATGGCGGGTATGACCTGGGACGAGATCGATCGACGGTTTCCCACCGCGCGTGAGGAACGCGCAGCGAACCGCTATGGATGGGCCTTCCCCGGCGGCGAGAGCTACGCGCAGGCGCGGGCGCGAGCACGCCGGGCTTTGTCGTCGTGCGGATGGGCGACGGCCGGCATCCCACTCCTTGTGAGCCACGAGATGCTCGGAAGGATGCTCCGGGCCGACCTCCGAGGCCTGGATGCGGCGACGGCCCTGTCGCTCCGGCATCCGCATGATGTCGTGTTCGAGATCGACCACGGCAGAGAGACGATGCTCTAGGCGTCGTCTTCCGGCAGCAGGTCGGGACGACGGCGACGCGTGCGCTCGAGCTGTTGCTCGCGCCGCCACGAGGCGATGACCGCGTGATTGCCGCTCAGCAGCACGTCGGGTACCGAGCGATCACGCCAGACGGAGGGCTTCGTGTACGACGGGTACTCGAGCAGGCCGTCCTCGTGGGATTCCTCGACCAGGCTCTCGGGATTGCCGACCACTCCGGGGATGAGGCGGCCGATGGCCTCGATCATCGCCATCGTCGCCACCTCTCCGCCGTTGAGGACGTAGTCGCCCAGGCTGATGAGACGGACCTCGCCCAGCGACGCCGCGTACTCGAAGACCCGCTCGTCGATGCCCTCGTACCGTCCGCAGCCGAAGATCAGGTGATCGCGCGTGCTCAGGTCGCGTGCAGTGGCCTGAGTGAAGACCTCACCGGCCGGCGAGGGGAAGATTATCGTGGGTCGCGTCTGCGTCACCTCGGTGCCCGTCGCCTCGGCGCTGGATGACGCGAGCTCGTCGAGCGCGAGGCCCCAGGGTTCGGGCTTCATGACCATTCCGGCGCCGCCGCCGTAAGGGGTGTCGTCGACGGTGCGGTGACGATCGGACGTCCACTCGCGCAGATCACGCACTCGGAGATCGAGGATGCCTGCGCTCTGCGCCTTCCCGAGGAGCGAGAGCGTCAGTCCATCGAAGTACGACGGGAAGATGGAGAGGACGTCGATGCGCACGGAGGAACCGTACCAGCGGTCACGCGGATGCGTCGGAGTCCGAGGACTCTCCCGCATCCGCTGTGTCTGTCGTGTCCGGAAGCTCTTCGAAGAGGCCGGGAGGCGGAGTCACGGTGACACGCCCCGCCCTCACGTCGACGGTCGGGACGATCGCCTGGACGAACGGCACCATGATGTCCTGATCGCCGGATCGGACGATGAGCAGATCCTGCGCGGGGAAGTGCTCTACGCGCACGACCTTGCCGACGACGATCTCATCGCGGACGACATCGAGACCGACGAGCTGGTGGTCGAACCATGCGTCGTCCTCGACCTCGTCATCGTCCTGATCGATCCAGAGGATCGCGCGGACGAGGGTCTCGGCACCCTCACGATCGTCGACGTCCTCGAGGAACACGACCGGGTTGCCGTTCATCACGCGGTATTCGCGGACGACGACTGTCTTGCCATGCCACGGAGATGCCTCGGGCACCTGCAACGTGAACTCGGCTCCCGGAGTGAAACGGCGCTCCGGGTTGTCGGTGTAGAGCTCCAGCTTGAGCGCGCCCTTGAGGCCATGGGCCTTGACGAGACGCCCTACGCGCAGCTGATTCTTGCCCTGGTTGCGATCTTTCGACACCACGTCAGTCGTCCGCGACGTCGACGCGGACGCGACGCCCATCAGCCAGCGCCGAGATGAGCGTACGCAGTGCCTTGGCGGTGCGGCCGCCGCGCCCGATCACGCGTCCACGATCATCGGGGTGCACACGCACCTCGAGGAGATCGCCTCTCGGCGAGGTGGACGAGTTGATACGCACATCCTCCGGGTGATCGACGATCCCCTTGACGATGTGTTCGAGCGCGGCGGCGAGCACGACGGATTACTCCGAGTCGGCGGCGGGAGCCTCAGCGGCCTCCGCGTCGGCCTTGGCGGGAGCCTCCTCTGCGGGAGCCTCCACCTTCTTCTCGGCCTTGGGCTTGACGACGGACTTCTTGGACGCGTCGATCTCGAACGGAACCTTGGGCTCCTTGACCTTGAGCGTGGACTTTGCGTCCTTGTCGCCCTTGAACTTGCCCCAGTCGCCCGTGATCTTGAGAAGGGCGGCGACCTGCTCGGTCGGCTGCGCACCGACGGAGAGCCAGTACTGCGCACGCTCGGAGTCGATCTCGATGAACGAGGGCTCCTCGGTGGGGTGGTACTTGCCGATCTCCTCGATCACGCGACCATCGCGCTTGGTCTTCGAGTCGGCGACGACGATGCGGTAGTACGGCGCACGGATCTTGCCCAGGCGCTTGAGACGAATCTTGACAGCCACGATTCTCCTGAATTGTGTGGAAGTTGACGAACCGATCGCCTGGAGAGTGGGGTGCACACCCGGCGGAAGCTCAAAGAGGGAGGACGAATGCTGGATAGAGGGTCGAGCACGTCGTCCGACCTTCTATTCTGCCAGATCCGCGGCCCAGGAGCGAAACGCGACGACACGGCGGTTGCCGTGTCGTCCACAGCGCGTGTCAGACTGTGCTCGTGAAGCTCGATTTCGCGCCCTCGGCGCGCTCCACCGTCGGCCTGGAGTGGGAGATCATGCTCGCCGATCCGGTGAGTGGTGATCTGGTCGGTCGTGCGCCCGAGCTGCTCTCAGCACTCGAGGTCGAGAGCGAGGATGAGCGGCACACCGTGACCGGCGAGCTGCTCACCAACACCATCGAGGTCACCAGCGGGATCGGCGACTCCGTCGCGCACGCCGTCGACGACATCGCCAATGCGATCGCAGCCGTGCGAACCGCGACCGACCCTGCGGGCATCGAACTGCTCTCTGCCGGGAGTCACCCGTTCGCCCAGTGGTACGACCAGCAGGTGACCGACAAGACGCGGTATCACACCCTCATCGAGCGGACCCAATGGTGGGGCCGGAACATGATGATCTGGGGCATCCACGTGCACATCGGGGTCGAGGACCAGCGCAAGGTGATCCCGATCATCAACGCCCTGTCTGGCTACCTCCCTCATCTCCAGGCGTTGGCAGCGTCGAGTCCGTTCTGGGCCGGGGAGCGCACCGGGTATGCCTCGAACCGCGCACTCGTCTTCCAGCAGCTGCCCACCGCCGGACTCCCCTGGCCGCTTCAGGACTGGTCCGAGTACGAGGCCTACCTCGACGACATGGTCCGCACCGGTGTCATGGCCGATGCCACGGAGGTGCGGTGGGACATCCGCCCGGCTCCGCGCTGGGGCACGATCGAGATCCGCGCATGCGACGGACTCTCCACTCTTCCGGAGCTCGCCGCCGTCGCGGCTCTGGTCCAGGTTCTCGTGGAGCACCTCTCACGAGAGCTGGACGAGGGCCGGACCCTGCCGCAGATGCCGGCCTGGTACCACCGCGAGAACAAGTGGCGTGCGGCGCGCTACGGCCTGGATGCTCGCGTGATCGTGGATGCCGCGGGCACGCAGCGCCCTGTCCGCGACCATCTCGCGCAGGTGATCGAAGACCTGGCCCCGGTCGCCGTGGAGCTCGGCTGCGTGCGCGAGTTCGGGAGCATCGGGACCATCCTGAACGACGGTGCCAGCTACGAGCGTCAGTTGACCATCGCGAATGCGACCGGTGGAGATCTGGGTGCCGTCGTGCAGCATCTGATCCGCGAGTTCCGCTCCGGCCCCGAGGCGTCGACGGAAGAGGGCTGAGCTCAGTCCTCGACGAGCCGCCGTGCCAGGCCCTCGTCGAGGACCACATCGGTGATGAGCTCGGCGGCGATCGCCGCGCGAAGGCTCACGAGCTTGGGCACGCCCGAAACCACGCACACGCGCCTGGGCACACGGCGCAGCCTGTCGAGTCCTGGCCCGGTCGCCCGCGCGTTCACCCGGATGTCCCTCCATGACCCGTCCGCCCGGAAGAACACCGTCGCCACGTCGCCGATCGCGTGATCCTCACGCAGGCTCCGGTAGTCGTCCCGGCCGAGGTAGCCGCCGACGTAGACCCGACTGGGAACCTCCGCGGCGGGCGAGCCGAGGCTGAACACAGCGATGTCCATCTTGGATTGCAGATCCAGCACACGCCGTGTGCTGCGTTCCCGCCACATCGCCTCACGCGTCGAGGGGTCATCGAAGAACGCCGGCACCGGGAACTGCTGCACCTGCGCACCGAACGCGCTGCCGAAGCGCTGCAGGATGTCGCTCGAGTACTCCACACCGCTGGTCTGCGTGTTGCCCGCGCCGTTGAGCTGCACGAATGTCGTGTTGTGCGTCTCCTTCTGCGTGAGACCGCGACTGACAGCACTGATCGTCGAGCCCCAGGCGACGCCGACGATCATGTTCGAGTCGACGAACTGCGACAGCAGCCGCCCGGCGGTCAGCGCGACGCGCTCGAGTCGCTCCACCTCGCTGACGATCTCCGGAATCGGCACGACGTGCGCGACCACGCGGTAGCGGTCCCTGATGTGCTGTTCCAGCATCCCGAGGCGTTCCAGCGGGGAGTTGATGCGGATGTCCACGAGGCCGCTCTCCCTGGCGAAGCTGAGAAGACGCGATACCGACGACCTCGAGGTCTTCAGCTCCTGCGCGATGACCTCCATCGTCTTGTCCTGCATGTAGTAGAGCTGGGCGGCGGTGAGCGCCGCGACCAGCTTCGAATCCCGAGATACTGCATCTGAATGGGTCACGACGACCTCCTCGCCTCGATCTTTGCACATATGTGCAACCGGCTTGCGCGCACTGGCCAGAAGGGTCGAAGCTGGGGGCACGCACAGAGAAGGGTCGAAGATGATCGAGTCGACACACTCATCACCGGAACGCGCCGAAGTCCGCGCGGTCCGTGAATCGGGACGCACGACCGTCCTTGTCATCGGAGCGGGGATCAATGGCATCTCCACATTCCGTGACCTCGCACTGCAGGGCGTGGACGTCCTGCTCGTCGAACGCGGAGACTTCGCCTCCGGCGCGTCGGCGGCGTCGAGCCACATGATCCACGGCGGCATCCGCTACCTCGAGAACGGCGAGTTCCGACTGGTCCGCGAGTCCGTCGAAGAGCGCAACGGTCTGCTCAAGATCGCACCTCACTACGTGAAGCCGCTCGAGACGACGATCCCGATCTACTCGACCTTCTCGGGCATCCTGTCCGCTCCCCTGCGCTTCCTCACACACAAGAGCGGCAAGCCCCAGGAGCGCGGCGCGTTCCTGATCAAGGTCGGCCTCACGATCTACGACACGTTCTCGCGCGACGGCGGCATGGTCCCCCGCCACCGGTTCCTCGGTCGCAAGCGCTCGCTGGCCGAGCTCCCCTCCCTCGACCCGAACATCAAGTACACCGCGACGTACTACGACGCCTCCATGCACGACCCCGAGCGTCTCGCGCTCGACGTCCTGCAGGACGGACGCGCCGCGCATCCGGGCGGTGCCATCGCCCTGAACTACGTCGAGGCCGTCGCACGCGACGGTGCCAACGTCGTGCTCCGCGACCGCGAGAGCGGCACCGAGTTCACCGTCGCGGCCGACGTCGTCGTCAACGCCTCCGGCCCCTGGACCGACCTCACGAACGACGCCCTCGGCACCGACACCCGTTTCATGGGCGGCACCAAGGGCTCGCACATCGTGCTCGACCACCCCGAACTGCTCGAGGCGACCCGTGGACGCGAGATCTTCTTCGAGCACTCCGACGGCCGCATCGTGCTGATCTACCCGCTCAAGGGACGCGTTCTCGTCGGCACGACCGACATCGACGCCGACCCGCGCGAGGTCCCGGTCTGCACGGAGGAGGAGATCGACTACTTCTTCGACCTCATCCACCACGTCTTCCCGCAGATCGATGTGACACGCGAGCAGATCGTCTACAACTTCTCCGGCATCCGTCCCCTTCCCCGCCACGAGGACACGGCTCCCGGGTTCGTCTCTCGCGACTACCGCATCGAGGTCGACGAGAAGGGTGCAGCGCCCCTCGTCAGCCTGGTCGGCGGCAAGTGGACGACCTTCCGCGCCCTCGGAGAGTCGCTCTCCGACGTCGTGCTCGGTCTGATCGGCCGAACCCGCACCGTGTCGACGGCCGGGCGCGCGATCGGCGGAGGCCGCGACTTCCCGCGCACCGAGAAGGCCCGTCGCATCTGGATCCAGGAGAACCTTCCCGGAGCCGGTGAGCGCGCCGAGCGCCTGCTCGCCCGTTACGGCACCCGCGCAGCGCAGGTGTGGGAGTACATCGAACAGGGCGACGACGCTCCCCTCGCCGGTGGCGACCTCTCAACGCGCGAGCTCGCCTGGATGGTGGAGAACGAGATGGTCGCGCGCCTGCAGGATGTCATCCTGCGTCGCACCAGCATCGCATTCACCGGACACGCCGACGCGGATGTGCTCGAAGAGCTTGCCGACGCACTGGCACCTCTGCTCGACTGGGATCGTGCGCGACACGACGCCGAGCTGGATCAGACGCGCACTCTGCTGAACGAGCGACATGGACTGAAGATCTCGTCCCGCACACGCGGCTGACGAGACATCCGAACACCGCCCTCCACGCGGTGTAACTCCCAACAAGTGCCAGGGCTAAGGGGCCCTGGCACTCAAGAAAGGTCAATGAAGACATGACTGATGTGAATCTCGGTCTCTACTTCCTCTCGGAGTTCGTCGGCACAGCGATGCTGATCCTCCTCGGATGTGGTGTGGTCGCCAACGTCGCCCTCGCGAAGAACAAGGGCTTCGGCGGCGGCTTCCTGATGGTCAACTGGGGATGGGGTCTCGCGGTCTTCGTGGGTGTCCTCGCCTCCGCATACTCCGGCGCGATCCTGAACCCGGCCGTCGGCATCGGCCTCCTGGTCGCCGGCAAGATCGACTTCTCGCAGTTCGCCGTTGCGACCGGTGCCGAGCTCCTCGGAGCGATCGTGGGTGCGATCCTCACCTGGCTCGCCTACAAGCAGCACTTCGACGAGGAGCCGGAAGCGGCGAACAAGCTCGGTGTGTTCTCGACCGGCCCCGCGATCCGCTCGTACGGCTGGAACCTCGTCACCGAGGTCATCGGCACGTTCGTGCTCGTCTTCGCGGTCTTCGCCTTTGCGGACTACGGCGTCGCCGACATCGGAACCCCCGGAGGCCTCGGACCGCTCAGCGCGCTCCCGGTCGCCCTGGTCGTCGTCGCCATTGGTGCTTCCCTCGGTGGACCGACCGGCTACGCGATCAACCCTGCACGTGACCTCGGCCCGCGTATCGCCCACGCCATCCTGCCGATCAAGGGCAAGGGTTCCAGCGACTGGTCCTACTCGTGGGTCCCGGTCGTGGGCCCGCTCATCGGTGGTGTCCTCGCCGCCGTCGCCGCACCCGTCCTGCTGAACCTCGCCTGAACCAGAACCTGACTTCAAAGGAGAACACAATGGCCGACTACATCATCGCCATCGATCAGGGCACCACCTCCAGCCGCGCGATCATCTTCGACAAGAAGGGCAGCATCGTCGCGACCGGTCAGAAGGAGCACGAGCAGATCCTGCCGAAGGCCGGTTGGGTCGAGCACGACCCCGCCGAGATCTGGCGCAACGTCCAGGAGGTCATCGGACTCGCCCTGAGCCGCGCCGACCTGACGCGTCACGACATCGCCGCCGTCGGCATCACCAACCAGCGTGAGACCGCCGTGGTCTGGGACAAGACGACCGGCAAGGCGGTATACAACGCCATCGTCTGGCAGGACACCCGCACGCAGGAGATCGTCGACCGCCTCGCGGCGGACGGCGGCGTCGAGCGGTTCAAGCCCGTCGTGGGCCTCCCCCTCGCGACCTACTTCTCAGGCACCAAGATCGCGTGGATCCTCGAGAACGTCGAGGGTGCGCGCGAGAAGGCCGAGGCGGGCGACCTCGTCTTCGGCACGACCGACAGCTGGGTGCTGTGGAACCTCACGGGTGGTGTCGACGGCGGCGTCCATGTGACCGACGTCACCAACGCCTCGCGCACCATGTTCATGGATCTCGAGACGCTCGAGTGGCGCGACGACATCCTCGAGGCTTTCGGCGTGCCGCGCTCGATGATGCCGGAGATCCGTTCCTCGTCCGAGGTGTACGGTGCTGCCGAAGACTCGTCGCTGCTGCGCGAGACGCCGATCGCAGGCATCCTGGGCGACCAGCAGGCCGCGACGTTCGGCCAGGCCGCCTTCAACCAGGGTGAGAGCAAGAACACCTACGGCACCGGTTGCTTCCTCATCTTCAACACGGGCGAGGAGATCGTCCACTCGAAGAACGGGCTGCTCACCACCGTCGGCTACAAGCTCGGCGACGGACCGACGCACTACGCTCTCGAGGGCTCGATCGCCGTCACCGGTTCGCTGATCCAGTGGCTCCGCGACCAGCTCGGGATCATCAGCTCCGCTCCCGAGGTCGAAGAGCTCGCCAAGCAGGTCGACGACAACGGCGGCGTGTACATCGTCCCCGCGTTCTCGGGTCTGTTCGCTCCGTACTGGCGTCCTGACGCACGCGGTGCGATCGTCGGTCTCACCCGCTACGCGAACAAGAACCACATCGCTCGCGCGGCGCTCGAGGCAGTCGCCTTCCAGACCCGCGACGTGCTCGACGCGGTCAACGCCGATGCAGGCGTCGACCTCACCGAGCTCAAGGTCGACGGCGGCATGGTCGCGAACGACGCGCTGATGCAGTTCCAGGCTGACGTCCTGGGCGTCCCGGTGGTTCGTCCGGTCGTCGCCGAGACCACGGCACTCGGTGCCGCGTACGCCGCAGGGCTCGCCGTGGGTTTCTGGAACGGTCTGGACGACCTGTCCGCCAACTGGCAGGAGGACCGCCGCTGGGAGCCCTCGATGGAGGACGCCGAGCGCGACCGCCAGCTGCGCCTGTGGCGCAAGGCCGTCAGCAAGTCGATGGACTGGGTCGACGAGGACGTGAAGTGACCTCAGCGTTCTGAGGAGACGGGCCCGGAGGATTCCTCCGGGCCCGTTTCGTCTCCCCCGAAACCTGTCACGGAGTCGAGGACGCGAAGGAAGGCAGTCGCGACGCTGCGCGGCGCGCGGTCGTCCCACGCGACGTACTGGACTCGAACGGGCCCATCGGCCAGATCGACGGCGATCGCATCCGTGGCTGACGCGGCGATCACGCCCGGCGCGAGCAGGGCGACCGCGAGGCCCTCAGAGACGAGCCCGAGGAGCATCTCCGACGAGTCAGCCTCGAATGCCACATCGCGCGAGATGCCGGATGCCGCGAACGCCGCGTCTCCCTGGGCGCGACCCGACGTGCCTGCCGGGAAATCCGCGAAGACCTCGTCCGTGAGGTCCGCGAGCCGGACTCGTGTCCGACCTGAGAGACGATGCGTCGGGGGCATCGCGACGACCAGGCGCTCGCGACCGAGTTCCCGCGAGGAGACCCCTCTCGGCACGGCTTCCTCGCGGAGGCCCAGCAACGCGACATCGAGGTCGCCCCGCCGCACCGCGTCGGCGAGTGTGTCGCTGTTGCCGACGGAGAGCTCGACGCGAGCATCGGGATGCGCCTCGCGGAAGCGAGAGATGACCCGCGGCACCGAGACCGCACTCGCCGTGGGTATGACGCCGAGTCGGAGCCTGCCCACGACACGGCCGGAAGCCGCAGCCGCGGCCTCACGGGCGTCGTCGGCAGCCATCACCGCCATCTTCGCGTGAATCAGGAAGGCGTCCCCCGCCTCGGTGGTCCGGACGCTGCGGCTCGAGCGGACGAAGAGACGCTGTCCGAGCTCTCGCTCGAGAGCGGCTATCTGATGGCTGAGGGCGGACTGTGTGACGAAGCACCGTTCGGCCGCTCGAGTGAAGCTCGACGCGGATGCCACTTCGACGACGTACTTCAGCTGCTGGAGATCCACACTTCCATGATCTCCCTTCATGAAAGAGGTGACAACTATGCCTTGGACTCATCATGACCAACGGATCAGGCTGAAGACATGAATCGCATCTCCGTTCTGCTCCTCACGGCTCTTGCTCCCCTCTCCTGGGGCACCACCTACCTCGTGACGACAGAGCTGCTCCCCGCAGGCCATCCCCTTCTGGCAGGTCTTCTCCGCGCACTCCCCGCGGGTCTCGTCGCGCTCGCGATCGGCAGGACGCTCCCGTCCGGCGGCTGGTGGCTGAAGTCCCTGGTGCTCGGAAGTCTCAACATCGGGGCGTTCTTCCCCCTGCTCTTCCTGGCCGCCGAGCGGCTGCCCGGTGGGGTCGCCGCTGCCGTCGCGGGAGCACAGCCGATGATCCTCCTCGGCATGAGCGCGCTCGTTCTCCGCGACCGGATCCGCCCGCTCACCGCCGCCGCTGCCGTCGCGGGAACGGGCGGCGTCGCTCTCGTCGTGCTGGGTCCGGCCGCGCAGCTCGACGCCCTCGGGATCCTCGCGGCACTCGGAGGCGTGACCGCCACCGCTCTCGGAATGATCCTCACCAAGCGCTGGGGCCGCCCTGCAGGCGTCGGACCGGTCGCCTACGCGGGGTGGCAGCTGACCGCGGGCGGTCTCGTCCTCCTTCCGCTCACGCTGCTCCTCGAAGGTGTTCCTGCCACCATCGATGGCGGAGCGGTGCTCGGATACGTGTGGCTGGGCTCGGTGGGAGGACTGCTCGCCTACACGCTGTGGTTCCGAGGCATCCAGTTGCTGCCGGTCGTCGCCCCCGGGCTGCTCGCTCTGCTCTCCCCAGTGGTCGCGACGCTGTTGGGCACACTCGTGGCCGGCGAGTCGTTCACACCGCTTCAGGCGCTCGGAATCGCTCTGGTACTCGTCGCCCTCGTCGTGGGACAGCTGGCGGCACTCAGACCGCCGCGTCGGTCATCGACCCCTGCTCGGGAGCCAGCGCTCCCGGCATCCCGAACCTGACGACCGTCAGTTCTTGCCGAAGAGCTTCTGGATCTCGGCGAGGTCGGCCTCGCTGGGCGCCTTCGCCCCGCCCAGCCCGAATCCTGACCCGGTCGGGGTGGACGCGGTCGCGATCCCCGCATTCTCGGCCGCTCGCTTCGCCGGGTTGCCCGAGCGCGAGCCGCCAGACGACTTGCCCTTCTTGCCACGCTTCGACGAAGCCCCGGGCTTGCCCATGCCGGGCATCGATCCCATACCTGGGATGTTCGGGGTGCCACCGCGGGCGACCGTCTTCATCATCTTCGCGGCCTGGTCGAAGCGCTGCACGAGCTGGTTGACGTCGGTCACGGTCATACCGGAACCACGCGCGATGCGCAGACGGCGCGATCCGTTGAGGACCTTGGGGTTGCGGCGCTCGCCGGGGGTCATCGAGCGGATGATCGCCTCGGTGCGATCGATCTCCCGCTCGTCGAAGTCCTCGAGCTGCTGCTTCATCTGGCCCATGCCGGGGAGCATCCCCAGCATCTTCTTCATCGACCCCATCTTCTTCATCTGCTGAAGCTGGTCGAGGAAGTCCTCGAGCGTGAACTGCTCTGTGGCGAGCTTCTCGGCCATCTTGATGGCCTCGTCCTCGTCGAAGGCCTGCTGGGCCTGCTCGATGAGGGTGAGGATGTCGCCGAGGTCGAGGATCCGACTGGCCATCCGGTCGGGGTGGAAGGGTTCGAGATCTTCGAGGCGCTCTCCGGTCGACGCGAAGATGATGGGCCGACCGGTGACCGACGCCACAGACAGCGCGGCTCCACCGCGCGCGTCACCGTCGAGCTTCGACAGGACGACACCGGTGAAGTCGACGCCCTCCTGGAATGCCTTGGCCGTGTTGACCGCGTCCTGACCGATCATGGCGTCGATGACGAACAGGACCTCATCAGGGTCGGTCGCCTTGCGGATGTCGGACGCCTGCTTCATAAGCTCGGCGTCGACTCCGAGGCGACCGGCGGTGTCGATGATGACCACGTCGTGCTGCTGGCGGCGGGCGTACTCGACGCCGTCGCGGGAGACCTTGACCGGGTCGCCGACGCCGTTGCCCGGCTCGGGAGCATAGACGGTGGCGCCGGCCTGCTCAGCCACGACCTGGAGCTGATTGACGGCGTTCGGGCGCTGGAGGTCGGCGGCGACGAGGAGGGGCGTGTGCCCTTCGCCCTCCAGCTGCTTCGCGAGCTTGCCCGCGAACGTGGTCTTTCCCGAACCCTGGAGGCCGGCGAGCATGATCACGGTCGGCGCAGTCTTGGCGAACTGGAGTCGACGCTGCTCGCCGCCGAGGATCTGGACCAGCTCCTCGTTGACGATCTGCACGACCTGCTGCGCCGGGTTCAGCGCCTTGTTGACCTCGTCGCCGAGCGCACGCTCGCGCACCTTGGCGGTGAACTCCTTCACGACGGAGAGCGCGACGTCGGCGTCGAGCAGTGCGCGACGGATCTCGCGCACGGTGCCGTCGACATCGGCCGCAGTGAGCTTTCCCTTCGTGCGCAGATTGCGGAAGGTCTCGGTGAGCCGATCGGAGAGCGTGCCAAAGGTAGCCATGGTGAGACCGAGTTTACGCGAATCTCGCAGGTTCTCCGCGCTCTCGGCGCACTCAGGCGGTTTCGGCTGCACTGTCGATCAGGCGGGTGCGGAACCCCAGGGCAGCCGGTCGATCATGCGCACGGCGTCGGCGAACCTGTCTCCGACCGATCCGCGCCCCGCTCCGCCCTCCGCCCATGCCCGCACGGCGGCGATCACAGCGGCAGACCAGGTCGCAGCCACGATGTCGGCCGGAAGAGGAGCGACGCCCGATCGGCGTGCGAGATCCGCAAGCGCCGCCGCGAGTCGCGCCTGGCGCAGCGCGGCATCCTGTTCGAGCTCGTCGTCGAGTCCCATCGCCGAGGAATTCGTCATCGCGAGCGCGAGGCTGTCGGGAGCGAAGCCGTCGACGAGGCCGGTCAGGATTCGCCGGACCTCAGCCCCATCGCGATCGGCGGGCACCGTGACGAGGTCCTCGACCGCGCTCGAGATGCGGTCGTCCAGCCCGGACCACAGCACGTCGCTCTTGGACGAGAAGTAGTTGAAGAAGCTCGAGCGGCTCACACCCGCGCGCTGAGTGATGTCGGCGACGGATGTCGCGTCATACCCTCGCTCGAGGAACAGCTCGCAGGCAGCCTCGGCGAGGGTCTCTCGCGAAGACGCCTTGGGGCGCCCGGCTCGGCTCGTGCTGTTCATGCTCACACGCTACCGCGCGTCGCTGCGGCGCGCCCCGGATCACGAGGAGGAGTATTCTTAGACGCAATCCATTTATTGAATGAGAGCGACCTGATCATGCTCGACATCCTGACCCCCGGACTCGCTCCGGCCTACGTCCCCTATACGGACGGGTGGGATCTGCAGCGCCGCACCCACGCCGATGTGGTCGACGGCACGCGGCCGGACACCCTCATCCTCCTCGAACACGAAGCCGTGTACACCGCAGGCAAGCGCACGGAGCCCCAGGAGAGACCGCAGGACGGCACACCGGTGATCGACGTCGACCGCGGCGGCAAGATCACCTGGCACGGCCCGGGCCAGCTGGTCGGGTATCCGATAGTCCGGCTGCCGGAGCCGATGGACGTCGTCGCGCACGTCCGCCGACTCGAGCGCATCCTCATCGAGGTGCTTCGACCGCTCGGCGTCGACGGATACCAGGTCGATGGGCGCAGCGGCGTGTGGGTGCGCCGACCGCTCTCCGAAGACAAGGTCGCGGCCATCGGCGTTCGCGTGCAGCAGGGAGTCACGATGCACGGGTTCGCGATCAACTGCGACAACAGCCTGTCGGGATTCCGCGGCATCATCCCGTGCGGCATCACCGACGCCGGAGTGACGACCGTCAGCGAGGTCGTCGGCGCCGACGTCTCCCCCGCGGACATCGTCGACGCAGTCGCCGCCGCCTTCCTCACCGAATACTCGTCCGCCGACCACGCAGGAGTACCCGCATGACCGCCGCACCCGAGGGGCGCAAGCTCCTCCGCCTCGAGATCCGCAATGCCGAGACTCCCATCGAGCGCAAGCCCGAATGGATCAAGACGAAGGCGAAGATGGGGCCCGAGTACACGGCTCTGCACTCTCTCGTGAAGAGCGAGGATCTCCACACGGTCTGCCAGGAGGCCGGCTGTCCCAACATCTTCGAGTGCTGGGAGGACCGGGAGGCGACATTCCTCATCGGCGGCTCGCAATGCACTCGGCGTTGCGACTTCTGCCAGATCGACACCGGCAAGCCCGACGCCTACGACACCGACGAACCGCGACGTGTCGCCGAGAGCGTCGTGCGCATGAACCTGCGCTACGCCACGGTCACGAGCGTCGCGCGGGACGACCTGCCGGACACGGGCGCGTGGCTCAACGCCGAGACGGTCCGCAAGATCCACGAGCTCAACCCGAACACCGGCGTCGAACTGCTCGCCAACGAGCACAACGCCGACCCTGCTTTCCTCGGGCAGATCTTCGATGCCCGCCCCGAGGTGTTCGCCCACAACGTCGAGACCGTGCCCCGCATCTTCAAGCGCATCCGTCCGGCCTTCCGCTACGAGCGCTCGCTCGACGTGATCACGCAGGGACGGAACGCCGGACTCATCACCAAGTCGAACCTGATCCTCGGAATGGGCGAAGAGCCCGAAGAGGTCGTCCAGGCTCTCAACGACCTGCACGACGCAGGCTGCGACATCATCACGATCACGCAGTACCTGAGGCCGTCCCCTCGCCATCTCCCGGTCGCCCGCTGGGTCAAGCCGACGGAGTTCGTGGAGTTCAAGGAAGAGGCCGAACGGATCGGCTTCCTCGGCGTCCTCGCGGGGCCCCTTGTGCGCTCGTCCTACCGCGCAGGACGGCTCTGGGCGCAGTCGATGGTGTCGAAGGGGCGCGAGATCCCCGCGCACCTGGCCCACATCGCGGACAGCGCCGACCTCGGCTTCGCTCAGGCGGTCTGAACCGCCCCATCGGTCATGGGCGTCAGTCGGCGCTCATGACCGATTGCACGCTGCCGTCGGAACCGAGGTTCACGAGCAGCACATCATCGGTGGTGCCGGCGTCGAGCGCGTACTCGAGGACGGCGAAAGGCTCTGATCCTCCGTGCTCATCAGCCAGGATGGTCATACTCATGAGCCGCAGCGAGCGGATGATGTCGACGGCGGCGTCGCCGCTCACATCGACCAGGACGTCTTCGAGCTCGTCTCCGTAGGCCTCCTGCTGCTGCAGGATGTACTCGGTCACCTCGCTCGTGCGATCGTCGACCTCCGAGAGCATGCCACGCCGTGACGTCGCATCGACGTTCTCAAGCCCGGCGATGAGGGACGCCGCGATGTCGAGAGCGTCAGCGGAGACGTCGTCCTGGTCAGGAGCCGTGAGATCGACGGTGACGCTCTGGTCGCCGAGCTCCACCGTCTCAGACCAGAAGATCGAGCCGTCCGGTCCCGAGGACAGGAGTCCGAAGTAGTCGTGTTCGATCGCCATAACGCTATGAAACCAGCCTCGTGCTCGCGGCGGTAGTCCTGTACTCAGCCGACGAGCGACTGGACGAAGACATGGGGGGTGAATCCGGTGAGGTCGTCGATTCCTTCGCCCTGCCCGAGGAGCTTGACGGGGATGCCGGTGCGCTCCTGCACTGCCAGCACGAAGCCGCCCTTCGCGGAGCCGTCGAGCTTGGTCAGGACGAGGCCGGTGACCCCCGCGTGCTCGAGGAACGCCTCCGCCTGCATCACGCCGTTCTGGCCCGTTGTGGCGTCGAGGACGAGCAGCACCTCGCTGATCGGCGCCTGCTTCTCGATGACGCGGCGGATCTTGGTGAGCTCGTCCATCAGGCCGCCCTTGGTGTGCAGCCGGCCGGCCGTGTCGATGATCGCGATCTCGATGCCTTCACGCTGCGCGTATTCGATGGTCTGATACGCGACGGAGGCCGGATCCTGGCCTTCCTGCTGGGGGCGGACGATGGCCGCTCCCCCGCGCTGCGCCCACGTGGCGAGCTGGTCGACGGCGGCCGCACGGAACGTGTCAGCGGCTCCGACGACGACGCTGCGCTGGAAGCCGCGCAGGAACTTGGTGAACTTGCCGATGGTGGTGGTCTTGCCGACCCCGTTCACGCCGACGACCAGCACGACGGCGGGGCGTTCGGTGAGCTTCAGGGTCGTGTCGAACTTGGCGAAGTGCTCCTCGAGGGTCTCGCGAAGCATTCGCTGCAGGTCCTGCGGGTCGGTCGTGCGGAAACGCTCCACCTTCTCGCGGAGCTCGTCGACGACGCGCTCGCTGATGTCGGGGCCGAAGTCGGCGGTGATGAGCGCCGTCTCGAGGTCCTCCCACGTCGTCTCGTCGATCGTGGGCTTGACGAACATCCCGCGCAGCGCACGGGTGAGGGACCAGGACTTCTCCGCCATGACTCCAGCCTACGGGTAGCGCCTCGACCGCTTGCGGCCCACGCCTACGCTCTGAGCACAACTTCGGAGCTCTGCGGAGATTGCCCGCTTCTCGGTTCAGCGGGAGGCCGCGGCGCGGTCCCCGACACGCTGACCGACGACAGCGGATACGCCGTCCTGTCGCATCGAGACACCGTAGAGGGCGTCCGCGATCTCCATCGTGCGCTTCTGATGCGTGATCACGAGCAGTTGCGAACTCTCGCGGAGCTGCTCGAAGACAGTGAGCAGTCGGCCGAGATTCGCGTCGTCGAGCGCAGCCTCCACCTCGTCGAGGATGTAGAACGGGCTCGGACGGGCCTTGAAGATGGCGACCAGCAGGGCGACGGCCGCGAGCGAGCGCTCGCCACCAGAGAGCAGCGACAGACGCTCGATCTTCTTGCCGACGGGACGGACCGAGACCTCGATGCCCGTCGTGAGCATGTTGTCGGGATCGGTGAGCGAGATGCTTCCCGATCCACCGGGGAACAGCAACGGGAAGACCTCTCCGAAGGCGACCCTGGTGTCCTCGAACGCGCTCGCGAAGATCGTCTGCATGCGCTCGTCGAGGTCTGCGATGATCGTCAGCAGATCCTGCCGGGTCTGCGTCAGGTCGGCGAGCTGCTCGGTGAGGAACGCGTGACGCTGTTCGAGCGCCGCGAACTCCTCCAACGCCAGCGGGTTCACGCGTCCGAGCTGTGCGAGCTTGCGCTCGGCATCGGCGAGTCGGCGTTGCTGAATGCGTCGATCGAACGGGATCGCGGTGTCGTCTGCGAGCTCATCTTCGGTGTGCTCTACGCCAGGATCGCGGGGAACCAGCTGGTCGGGACCATATTCCGCAACGAGAATATCTTCGTCGAGCGCGAGCTCAGACGCGACCCGCTCGAGCAGGCTGTTGAGGTGGAGCTTCTTCTCGTGGATCTGCAGTTCGAGTCCGTGCACGCTCTCGGTGAGCCCGGCGAGCCTTTCTCGAAGAGAGGTCTCCTGCGCGCGCAGAGCGGTGAGTTCCTGGTTCTGTGCGGATCGCGCGGACTCTGCCTCGGCCAGGGCGACCCGCGCCTCGGTGACCGATCGGTCGATCGAGTCCAGGATGCGCGGAAGCTCATCGGCGACACCGGATGCCGCTTCTCGTTGTGCACGCCGGATCACCGCGCGGCGGGCGGCCTCGGCGGCCGCATCGCGCTCCTGTTCCCGTTGACGTTCGAGGCTCGCGACACGCGCCTGCGCAGCGCGCACCCGCTCGCGCAGCGTCTCGATCTCGAGTCGTGCTCGGACCTCACCCTCGCGTGCGACTTCGAGGGCGTCGAGCAGCCCGTCACGCGCCGATGCGTCCAGCACCGGTCGCGGCGCCGACACCGCAGCCTCGAGCCCGACCTTCGCTGCCTCGGCCTTCGTCTCAGCGTCCTCGACCGCGGACTGCGCCTGAACGAGGCCGGCTTCCAGACGCTCGCATTCGGCGACGGCGGACTCGTGCATCACCGTGATGCGGTTGACCTGCTCGGCGTGGCTCGCAAGGGCAGCGTCGTGTTCGCGAAGCGATCGAAGTGCATCCTTGGCGTTGCGGCGGGTGCTCTCGACGGCCTCGTTCGCATCCTCACGCGCTTCACGCAGCGAATCGACGATGACCTGCACCTCTGCGAGACGATCGTTCGCGGCATCGCGCTCGGCCGCGAGCTCGAGACGCGATCGCTCTCCTCCGGAGCCGGTGCGCAGCGTCTGGGCCGTGACCACATCGCCCCCGGTCGTGACGATCGTCGTCGTGGTATCGCCGATCGCGTCGAGAGCCTCGCGGGCTGTGCGCGCAGCGTCCAGCCCCTCGGCGATCAGGACGTGCGACAGGATCCCGAGCACTCCGTCGGGAGCGCTCACCGTGTCGATCGCGGGTGTCACTCCTTCGAGCGAGGGCAGATCGACATCGGGTCGCAGGGCACCGGCGACCACGAAGTCGACGACGCCCCTGCGCTGCTCCGCAGCCTCGTTCGCGAGAGCGAACGCATCGGACGCCCTGTCGACGAGCACTCCTTCAGCGAGAGAGCCGAGCACTGCCGCGATCGCTGCTTCGAACCCCGTTCTGACCTGGACGGAGTCACCGACGAGTCCCCGGATGCCTGCACCGCCGGTCTTCACGATCTCGGCCGCGCCGCCCGAGATCGCGAGCGCGCTTCCGAGTGCCGCCGACTTCGCCGTGAGCGAGTCGACCTCGCGCTCGGCCGCATGCAGTCGCTCGCGAAGCGTTTCGCGCTCGGTCTCCGCGGCTGTCGCCGCCCGCTGCGCGGTCTCGTATGCGGCCGAGTGCTCCGCCGCCGTACCCTCGGGGGCCTCGGCCTCATCGATCGACTCGAGTGCCTCAGCGGCCTCGCGGCGACGCGCGTTCGCGGCCTCGAGAGCGTTCTCCTGGCGCAGCACAGCGCCACGCACCGCGGCGAGGGCGGACGCTGCAGCATCGGCCGTCCCGCGGAGCGCGCTGAGCCGCATGTCGTACTCGGACACCAGGGCGCTCTGCTCGGCGATGTCCACATCGAGGGTGTCGAGTTCGGCTCGGGCGTTCACGACCTCGCGGCTCGCGACCGACGCCGCGTCCTGGGCGTCGCCGAGGCCGGCCGAGATCTCGGTGATCTCGTCCTTCGCCTCGTCGATCGTGCTCTGCGTCACCGTGACGGCGGTCACCGCCGCGTCGTCCTCTTCGGATCCGAGGAGCGCGAGCCGCTGGTTCGCGAGGGTGTAGAGCCCGCGCATCCGCTCCTGCACCTGCTCCAAGCCGAAGGCCACTCCCCTCGCCTGGTCGACGGCGACCGAGTTCTGGTCCTGCTCGAGGCGCGCGATGCTCCCGCGCACCGCCTCCGCCTGGTCCGACAGCACCAGACGCTCCGTGTGCCGTTCATGCTCGGTGCGCGTGTGATCGGCGAGAGCAGTGCGAAGCGCCACGACGTCGTCGGCGAAGATTCGCGCCTTGGCGTCGCGAACCACCGCCGCGATGGTCTGCGCTTCGCGCGCGATCTCGGCCTGTCTGCCGAGCGGCTTCAGCTGACGCCGGATCTCTCCGGCGAGGTCGCTCAGACGTGTGAGATTCGTCTCCATCGCATCGAGCTTGCGGAGGGTCTTCTCCTTGCGGCGCCGGTGCTTGAGGATTCCGGCCGCCTCCTCGATGAAGCCCCGACGGTCCTCCGGCGATGCCTGGAGCACGGTGTCGAGACGTCCCTGACCGACGATGACGTGCATCTCGCGACCGAGTCCTGAGTCGCTGAGCAGCTCCTGCAGATCGAGCAGTCGACAGTTCTCTCCGTTGATCGCGTACTCGCTCGCCCCGTTGCGGAACAGCGTCCTGCTGATCGTCACCTCGGCGAACTCGATGGGCAGCGCCCCGTCACTGTTGTCGATCGTGAGCTGCACCTCTGCGCGGCCGAGCGGTCCTCTGGTCGAGGTACCGGCGAAGATGACGTCTTCCATCTTGCCGCCGCGGAGGGTCTTGGCGCCCTGTTCGCCCATGACCCATGCCAGGGCGTCGACGACGTTGGACTTGCCCGACCCGTTGGGTCCGACGATGCAGGTGACACCCGGTTCGAACACGAAACTCGTGGGCTGCGCGAAGGACTTGAACCCCTTGAGGGTCAGGCTCTTCAGGTGCATGCGCGTGCCGCGCTTCGGGGGTGAATCACGCCCATACGCTACCGGAATGACGGCTCAGAACCGGCATCCCGCGCGGGTCCCGATCGAACCGGGACAGGGCGCGACACGCCGATCCACGCCGAAGGTGCTTGACGGACACGCCCGGGCTTCGCTACCGTAACCTCCGGATCGCCACACGAAAGGAGGTTACCGATGATGATCACACTCAACGCACAGGCCACTGGCCTCGCCGCGCCATTCGCGCCGCGTCTTGCGCACTCGGTAACCGCCGGCGTCCGCACCACTGCGCTCTCGTAGAACCGCAGCCCGAGGACTCTGCCCTGCGCCAGCCGCAGGTCGCCGCCCCATGAGGGGCCTCCCTCAGGCGCGTGTCACGGCGCCCACCCTCTGATCCGCCCTCGGATCACGGATTCCCGCCGACCCCGGCGATCGCCTTCTCGCGACCCGGGCTCTCGACTCTCCGCACCCGTCCGGACACCGCTCGGTGGTCTGCGCAGGTGCTCGCTTCACCCATCCACACCACTCTTCTCGAAGGATCATCGTGAATACCACGCTGTACCGCAACATCACCCACCCCCCGGATACCGAGGGCCAGCAGGTCCTCCACATCCCCGCACCCGACGAACTGCGGCGCCTCGCGCTCGCGGACCGTCTCTCCCTCCGGATCGGCCTGTGGCTGCTTCAGAGGGCTCAGCGTCCCCGCCGGGGACGTCGCACCGCGTCTCCTGCCTATTCGGACGGCTCGCCTCTCGAACGCCGAGACCGCGCGGCCGGCGAGACGCTCGCACTGCTCACGTACGACCTGCAGCGTCAGCTGCGCTGACCTGGAGATCACCATGGGCATCCCCCTCACCGATGATGCATCGCTGCATCCGCTCGTGCTGCCAGCACGGGCGGATGCAGCGGACGCGGGCGAGTTCCGCGAACTCGCCCGCGTCCGCAACGCCGTCTACCGGGAACTCACCGGCCGCAC
Source organism: Microbacterium sp. Leaf320 (assembly GCF_001423485.1). Taxonomy (GTDB): domain Bacteria; phylum Actinomycetota; class Actinomycetes; order Actinomycetales; family Microbacteriaceae; genus Microbacterium. Next base: position 776,947 of record NZ_LMOD01000001.1, on the reverse strand, counting down.
CGAGCAGGACCTCACACCTGAGGCGCTGCTGCCTCTGCTGCGTTCCCGCAAGGAGCGCACCACCGTGGTGTGGGCCGTCAGAGTCGGTGACGAGATGGTCGGCCGCGCCGTCGTCGACATTCCCCATGAAGAGGGATCCCGGGTGGCGATCGCGTCGATCGAGATCCATCCGCGGGTCTGGGGGCGCGGGATCGGCACGGCCACCTTGCCTCACATCGAGGCCGTCGCGCGGAAGCACGGCCGCACCGTCATCCAGAACTGGACGGAGCAGCCGGCGAGCGACGGTCCACGGCTCGAGGCGCGGACCGGCTTCGGCAGTGTGCCGGACGACCACGTCGCACGATTCCTCACACGTCACGGCTTCACCCTCGAGCAGGTGTACCGCGTGAGTCGTCTCGATATCACCGCGTCGACTCTCGATCGCGCGCGAGCACTGTACGAGGAGGCCCGCGCGTTCTCGACGGACTACCGCGTGCTCCAGTGGGGGCTTCCCACCCCGGCCGAGCACATCGACGGCTACGCGTGGCTGAAATCGCGCATGTCGACGGACGCCCCGTCCGGCGATCTGGAGACAGACGAGGAGGCCTGGGACGCACAGCGTCTGATCGACGGCGAGAAGCGCATCGAGGAGATGGGCCAGACCATGCAGGTCACGGTCGCCCAGCACATCCCCACCGGTGCACTGACCGCCTTCACCGAACTCGGAATCGGCCCGGTGCTCACCGCGACCACGCACCAGCACGACACTCTCGTGCTGGTCGAGCATCGAGGGCACCGTCTCGGGCAGCTCGTGAAGTGCGCCGCCCTGCTCGCCTGGGGCGACGTCGCTCCGGAGTCCGGCGACGTGATCACGTACAACGCCGAGGAGAACCGTCCCATGCTCTCCATCAACGAAGCCATGGGCTTCACCGCCATCGCCTATGAAGGCGCCTGGAAGAAGGAACTGACATGACGACCATCGCGCTGACGATCTCTGCGCTGACCGTCCCGAAATCACTGGACGATGCCGACGGCGCCGACTTCCGCGCCTACGGAGACCTCAATCGCCAGATCTGCGATGAACTGGTCGGCCTGCCCGATATCGCGCCTGACGCCGCGCAGCTGCTCGCCGGGTGGCAGGACACCACCGACACTCTGCACACCGGGTTTGTCGCCCGCCTCGGAGACGAGATCGTGGGGATGATCACGATCGACTACGCGCAGGAGGAGGACGCCCATGCGGCGGAGGTCGACCTGATGGTGCCGGAGCGCCACTGGGGACGCGGCGTCGAGGATGCGCTGCTCTCGCTCGCGGAGACCGAGGCGCGCGCGCACGGTCGCTCACTTGTGCAGACCTGGACGCTTCACCGCCCGGTCGAGGCCGAGCGGATGATCGTTCCGCGAACCGGATGGGGCCGCATCCCGGCGATCCCGCTCTCCGACGCCCTCGAGGCCCGTGGTTACGAGTTCGAGCAGGTCGAGCGCAACAGCGAGTTCGATCTGCGCTCAGACTCGGCTCCCCTGCGCGAGGCGATGGAGACGGCGCAGGCCGCGGCAGGGCCCGACTATCGCGTTCTGCAGTGGCTTGCTCCGACGCCGACCGAGCACCGCGAGGGCTACGCGGCGATCCTCGCCCGTCTCTCGACGGATGCGCCGAGCGGCGAGATGGATTTCGTCGCCGAAGTCTGGGACGCCGATCGCGTCGTCCGACGGGAGAAGCGTCTCACCGGCGCCGGTCAGGCGCTGTCGGTCGTCGCGGTGCAGCACATCCCCTCCGGTGACCTCGTCGCCTACAACGAGCTCCTGATCGCGTCGGACCGCACAGGGGTGACGCATCAGCTCGGCACTCTCGTCTCTAGCGAGCACCGGGGACACCGCCTCGGCGCGCTCGTCAAGTGCGCCAATCTGCTGCACTGGCGCGAGCTGATGCCCCACTCCCCTGTGGTCTCCACATTCAACGCAGAAGAGAACCGTCCGATGCTCGGCATCAACGAGGCGATCGGTTTCACCGCGGTCTCCTATGCGGGAGCGTGGCAGAAGCGGATCTGACCGAGATCATCCGATCGGTGTATGCGGTTCGACGCGGATCATCCGCCGGGCCGATGCACCGATCGGGGCCGGTCGCGAGGCTGGAAACATGAACTTATCCGTCCTCGAAGCCCGATCCCTCACGAAGTCCTACGGCACCACCCGCGCACTCGCCGGGGTGGATCTCGCCATCCATCGTGGCGAGTCCGTGGCGATCATGGGCGCATCCGGATCCGGGAAGACGACACTCCTCCATGTGCTCGCCGGGATCATCACCCCCGACACCGGCACGGTGAGCTTCCAGCCCTCTACCGGCAGTCCGGTCGAGCTCGCCGGCCTCGGCGAATCGGCACGGTCGCGACTGCGAGGCGAGCGGTTCGGGTTCGTCTTCCAGCAGGGCCTGCTGATCCCCGAGCTCACCGCCGTGGAGAACGTGGCGCTGGCCTCGATGATCAACGGAGTGAAACGGGCGGATGCCGTGGCGCACGCGACGTCATGGCTCGCCGCTCTCGGGCTCGCGGGGATGGAGGACCGACGGATCGGTGAGCTGTCGGGCGGGCAGGCGCAGCGCGTCGCGATCGCTCGTGCCCAGGCCACCGGCGCCGACCTCGTGTTCGCCGACGAGCCGACCGGCGCGCTGGACTCGCGCACGTCGCAGGAGGTGATGAATGCGCTGCTCTGGTCGACCACCGGACAGGGGCGGACGCTGCTCGTCGTGACTCATGATCCGGAGGTCGCCGCGCGCTGCTCGAGGATCGTCTCTGTCCGCGACGGCCAGATCACGGCATCGGCGGTGAAAGCATGAACCCGTCCGTGCTCGGTCTCCTGCTGCGGCCTGCCAAGGGCCAGAACGCCGTGATCGCCCTTCCCGCCACTGCGTTCGCGATCGTCACCGCTCTGGTGCTCACCGTCGTGGGTGGAGCCCAGTCCTTCTGGACGTGGACCGACGGCTACGGTCCTCTGTATCAAGCCCTCGCCGCCATCGCACTGGTGCTACTCGTCGTCCCCCTCGCGAACCTCGGCGGTGCTGCGGCCCGGCTCTCCGCACGGCGACGGGACGAGCGGCTCTCGACCCTCCGCCTTCTCGGTGTCACTGGGCTGGGCGTGAGCGTGGCCACTGTGATCGAGTCCGTCCTCGTCGCAGCCGCCGGTGCGCTCGTGGGTATCATCGCCTACCTCGCGATCTCCCCCCTCATCGGGCTCATCCCGTTCCGTGGAGCGGCGCTGGGCCTCGACGCGGTGCTGCTGCCACCGGTCGGTGTCGTCGCGGTCGTCGGCGGCATACTGCTCGTCGCCGCCGGCAGCGCTGCTCTCGGACTCCGGCGGGTGATCATCTCGCCCCTCGGCGTGCGGCTTCGCACGAGCACCTCGTCCGTGCACTGGTTCCGTGCGATCATCGGCGTCTCGGTGATCGCACTCGTCTTCGTCCTCGTGAAGATCTTCCCCACGATCGCGGGCTTCACCACCACGATCGTCGTGCTCGCGGCCCTGTTCGCGGTCGCACTGGCGATCCTCAATGTGATCGGCCCGTGGGTGCTCAAGGTCACCGCATCTCGTCAGCTGCGGCGCGCTGAGAGGGCGGATCGGCTGATCGCAGCGCGGATGGTGCTCGACTCGCCGAAAGCCGCATGGCGCCAGGTGAGTGGAATCGCGATGGCCAGCTTCATGGCGGTGTTCGCCGGGACCGGCGTCTCCCTGATGAACGTGATGGGAAGCGAGGGGCTCGACGGCGCGGATGCCGCTCTCGCGGCCGACATGCGCACCGGCCTTCTCATCACTCTCGTGGCCTCGTTCCTCATGGTCGCGGCATCGGTCGGAGTGAACCAAGCAGCATCAGTGCTGGACCAGCGTGACCTGCACAGGAGCCTTCACCACCTCGGGATGCCGCTGGAGACCGTCGACAGCGCACGGAGAACAGCGATCATGTCACCTCTGCTGGTCACCGCACTCGGTTCGGCGCTCTGCGCTGCCGTGCTGGTCTTCCCGCTGCTCGGCATCGCTCTCATCACCGCACCCGAGTCGTTGCTGACGATCGCCGTCGTCGTGAGCGTGGGTATAGCCGTGGTCTGGACGAGCACTCGCGTCACCAGGCCGCTGCTCGCGCAGTCCTTCCATGCGGCCTGACAGTACGGTCGGTCAGCGTCGGCGCTGACACCGGGGGCAGTAGTGACTCGATCGGTTCATGAACGCCTCACGCCTGATGAGTCCACCGCACCGAGGGCACGGCTGCCCGCCACGACCGTAGGCGTTGAGCGAGTGCGCGAAGTAGCCCGCCTGACCGTTCACGTTCACGTACTGCGAGTCGAAGCTGGTACCGCCCTCCGCGAGGGCCTTGGCGAGGACTGTTCGAACCTCGGCGAGGAGGCGCATCGCTGCCTGCGTGGAGAGAGAGCTCGCCGGCGTCTCCGGGTGGATCCGCGCCGCCCACAGCGACTCGTCGGCATAGATGTTGCCGACCCCGCTGATCACCTGCTGGTCGAGGAGAACCCGCTTGATCGCACTCCCCCGCCGTCGCAGCGCGAGGAGGAACCCCGTGTCGTCGAAGTGGGGGTCCATCGGGTCGCGAGCGATGTGCGCGACCTGGGTGGGCACGGGAGTCGGCCCGTCGAGCACGAAGCGGTCGACCGCGAGAGACCCGAACGTGCGCTGGTCGGCGAAGACGATCGCGAGCTCACCGTGACGAGGATGCTCGATGTCGATCCGGATCCGCTCGTGCCGCTCTGCGGTGGCATCCGGGGAGCGGAGCAGCATCTGACCGCTCATTCCGAGGTGCGCGATCAGAGCGGAGTCGTCGGCATCGAGCGGGAGCCAGAGGAACTTGCCTCGACGGGAGGCATCGGTGAAGGTGCGACCTTCGAGACGGGCGACGAAGTCGGCAGGCCCCGCGGCATGGCGCGTCAGCGCGCGCTCGTCGAGAACCGTCACCGCGGTGATGACGGCACCGATCGCGGCGGGAGCGAGTCCCGCACGGACGACTTCGACCTCAGGGAGCTCAGGCACGCTCGTTGAGGAAGCGCCATGCGCTGAGCGCCGCCGCCATCTCGGCCGTCTTCTTGCTGCTGCCTTTGCCGGTCATCGCGACGTCGCCGACCGCGACGGTGGCGACGAAACGGCGATCGTGGTCGGGGCCGCTCGCCTCGATCGAGTACGCAGGCGGTGTCGCGCCCAGCTTCGCGGCCAGCTCCTGAAGACTCGTCTTCGGGTCCATGGCCGCGCCGTACCGCTCGGGGTCAGCGAGCAGCGGCTCGGTGAGTCGCAGCACGAGGTCGGTGGCGGCATCGGGACCTGCCGACAGATAGGTCGCCCCGATCACCGCCTCCATCGTGTCCGCGAGGATCGAGTCCTTGTTGCGGCCGCCCGTCTGCTCTTCTCCGCGTCCGAGGAGCAGATGGCTGCCCAGATCGAGGCCTCGAGCGACCTCTGCGAGAGCGACGGTAGACACGACGCTCGCACGCCGCTTCGCGAGCTCACCCTCGTCGAGCCCTGGATGGGTCGTGAAGAGCATCACGGTCACAGCCTGACCGAGCACCGAGTCGCCGAGGAATTCGAGACGCTCGTTGTGCGGGATCCCGCCGTGCTCGTACGCGTAGGAGCGATGGGTGAGTGCCAACTCCAGAAGCTCCGCGTCGATTTCGACGCGGAGCTTCTCTGGGAGCGGTCTCGTCCCCCCAGGGACCTTAGTCACAGTCGTGAAGTCGCGACTCAGACGTCGGCGACCTTGCGGCCCTTGTACTCGAGGAACAGCTCGGTGCCCTGCGAGTCGGTGACGACCTTCGCCTGGTGGGGACGGCTGTAGACGACCTGGCCGTTCTCGATCGTCTTGACGAGCGCGACGGGCGCCGCCTTCCACTGCGCACGGCGCGAGCGGGTGTTCGAACGGGATACCTTGCGCTTCGGGGGGTTACCAGCCATGACTAGCTCTCTTCTTTCTCGACGGCACGAGATTCTTCCGTGCCGTCTCGGTCTGTGATGTTCTGGAGCGCACTCCACCGAGGATCGATGGGAGCGTCCTGCTCCGTTCCGGTGCTCGCGGTCAGTCTCTCGCCCGTTTCCGGGTCGAGCCCGGGGCAATCCGGCTGACACACCGGCTGAAATGGAAGCGACAACACGGCCGCATCCCTGACTAGAGTTTCAAGATCCACGTGGTCGTCTTGAACCTCGAAGTCAGTTTCTTCCTCACCAGGATACGCGAAAAGCTCCTGGAACTCGACTTCGACGGGCCGAGCGATGTCGATCAGGCATCTTCCGCACACCCCGGAGTACTCCGCATCGGCCGTTCCGGACACCAGGATGCCCTCGTGGACCGACTCCAGTCGCACATCCAGGTCGAGCTCGGATCCTGCTTCATACGCCACGATCCCCTCTCCCCACGCTTCGCGCAGGGTCACGGAGAACTCATGCTCGCGCATCTCGCCGGGCTTTCGGACGATGTCGCGGACGGGGAGGACGAAAGGGCCACTCATTCGGGAACGCACCCCGCAATGGTACCGGCTCTGCGTCGTTCGGGGCTGGTTCCGCGCTGTGCGCGCTGCCTCGGACGGGAAGGTCAGATACCGCGCGACCCCGTATCGAGGAATGCCGCGACCGCAGGCGGGACGAACGGTGAGACATCGCCACCGAGCCCCGCTACCTGACGCACCAGCGAGCTCGACACGAGTGCATGCGCGGGATCGGGCAGCAGGAAGACGGTCTCGATGTCGGCGAGGTGACGGTTGACGATCGCCATCGGCGATTCGTAGGCGACATCGATCTGCGAACGGATCCCCTTGACCAGGACCCCCGCGCCGACATCTCGCGCGTAGTCCACCAGCAGGCCCATGCTCCAGGAGCCCACGACGACGTTGGCGCCGATTCCTTCTTCGGCGATCGACTGCTCGATCAGCGACATCCGCTGCGCGATCGGCAGCATCGCCTCCTTGCCCGGGTTGTGAACGACGAGCACATGGAGCTCGTCATACAGCTTGGCCGCACGACGGATGACGTCGAGGTGACCAAGGGTCGGCGGGTCGAAGGAACCCGGGACGACGGCGATCCGGCTGCTCATGCTCCCCAGCCTAGGGCACGCCGTCTGCAGGTCAGTTCTTCGCCAGGGCCGCGCGATCGTCGTCGCTCACGCGTCGCTCGATCGCCGATCGCAGGCCAGGATTCGCCTCGAGATCCGGATCTGCGGTGAGGATTCCCTCGGCCAGTTCGCGCGCCCTGACGATCAGACCGGAGTCCTTCACCACCCGGAGCAGCTTGAGGGACGAGCGGACGCCTGCCTGGGCGGACCCGAGAACGTCGCCTTCACCGCGCAGATCGAGATCGACCTCGGCCAGGGCGAAGCCGTCGAGAGTGGCCGACACCGCGTCGACCCTCTCTCGTGCGACCGATCCCACCTCGGCCTCGGTCACCAGCAGACACAGACCGGGGACTCCCCCTCGACCGACACGGCCGCGCAGCTGGTGCAGCTGCGACACTCCGAATCGATCGGCGTCGAGCACGATCATCGTCGAGGCGTTGGGAACGTCGACTCCGACCTCGATCACGGTCGTCGCGATCAGCAGGTCGATCTCGCCGCGGGCGAACGCCTGCATGATCGCATCCTTCTCATCCGACGGCATGCGTCCGTGCAGGACCGCCCTTCGCAGAGTGCCCAGCTTCGGGTGCGTCTCGAGCGCCTCATCGAGCTGCACCACGCCCCACCGGGGTCCGGATGCCCCCTCGGGCTGGACGAGCGGCTGCTCCCCCGCCTCCGCCGTCTTCTTCGTCGTGTCGATCGCGGCGCACACCGCGAACACCTGGCGTCCCTGGGCGATCTCCTCGGCCGCGCGCTCCCACACCCGGTTGAACCATCCTGGATGCTCGGCCAACGGGGCGACGAACGATTCGATCCCCGCTCGGCCCTTCGGCATCGTCCGGATCACAGAGGTGTCGAGGTCGCCGAAAACGGTCATGGCCACGGTGCGCGGGATCGGTGTCGCGGTGAGCACGAGCGCATGCGGGCTCGACCCCTTCGCCCGAAGCGCCTCACGCTGCTCGACTCCGAAGCGGTGCTGCTCGTCGACGACGACGAGACCGAGGTCGGCGAAGGTCGTCTTCTCGCCGAGCAGCGCATGGGTGCCGACGACGATGAGCGCCTGCCCTGACGCCACTCGGAGCGCGGCCTTGCGGCGCTCAGCCGCCGGCATCTGTCCGGTCAACAGCGTCGGCATGACCAGCGGGCCCAGTTGCGGTCCGAGCATCTTCGCGATCGACCGCAGGTGCTGCCCCGCGAGCACCTCGGTCGGCGCGATGAGAGCGGCCTGTCCCCCGGATTCGGCGACCTGCAGCATAGCCCGCAGCGCGACCAGTGTCTTTCCCGAACCGACCTCACCCTGCACGAGCCGGTTCATCGGCCAGGATCCGACGAGGTCCTCGGCGACCTGCGCTCCGACCGTCTGCTGATCCGGGGTGAGTTCGTACGGCAGCGAGGCGTCGAATCGTTCGAGCAGCCCGCCGGGCATCGCCGGTCGCGCCGTCGCCGAGAGCGCCCGGACGGCATCACGCTGTTGCAGCAGCGCCGTCTGCAGTGTGAGCGCCTCGTGCATGCGCAGCGTGCGGACGGCCGGATCGATGTCGTTGCGCGTCTGAGGACGGTGGATCTGCTCGAGCGCCTCGCGCGCGGTCAACAGCTCCTCCCTGGTACGGACCTCCGCCGTCAGCGGCTCAGGCACCTCTCCGAGTCCGTCGAGCACGCGCGTGATGAACTTCGCGATCTGCCACGTCTGCAGGCTCGCCGTGGCCGGGTAGATGGGTATCAGCACGGCCGCCCGAGCATCGGCCCGACGCCGTGCCGCATCCTCGTCGTCGAAGAGCTCATACTCCGGGTGCGCGAACTGCGTCATTCCGTTGAACTCGCCGACCTTTCCCGAGAAGACGCCTCGGCGCCCGACGGCCAGGTCTTCCGACCGCCATTTGGCGGCCCCCAGGTTCTTCGCGAAGAAGGTGAGAGACATCTTGCCGATGCCGTCGCCGATCACGACGTCGACCATGGCTCCCCGGCGGTTGCGCATGGCCCTGGCGCTCGATGACAGCACCTCGGCGACGATCGTCACCGTCTCACCGAGAGGGAGTTCGCGGATCGGGGTCAGCTCACCGGGATCGGCGTACCGCCGCGGATAGTGCGAGAGCAGATCGCCGACCGTCTTCATGCGGAACGCCCGATCGAGGGTCTTCGCAGGGGTGACGCCGAGCGCCTCCTCCAGAGACGAATCGAGCGTGAGCGACATGCTCCGAGTCTAGGAGGCTGCACGGACACGGCGTGCGCCCCGGCTGTCGTATCGTGAACGGGTGACGAGGATCATCGCCGGGAAGGCACGAGGAGCGCGACTGGACGTGCCGCACGCGGGCACACGACCGACCAGCGACCGCGTGCGCGAGTCCCTCTTCGGAGCGCTGGAGTCGATGGATGCGATCGCCGGAGCGCGCGTCCTCGACCTCTACGCCGGATCGGGCGCGCTCGGCCTGGAGACTCTCAGCCGCGGAGCGGTGAGCGCCGACCTCGTCGAGAAGGGCCGTGAGGCGGCCGTCGTCGTGCGACGCAATGCCGCAGTGCTCGCCAAAGCCGGACTGCCCGCCGCCCGAGTGCACCAGAGCGCGGTGCGAGCCTTTCTGCAGCATGCGACGGGGCCGTACGACCTCGTGTTCTCCGACCCGCCCTACGACATCGACGACGATGCCATGACCGCCGATCTCGTGGCTCTCGCGCCGCTGCTCTCCCCCGACGCCCTGGTCGTCATCGAGCGGGCGCGCCGCTCCACGCCGCCCGATCTCGTCGCGGCAGGACTCGATCTGATCCGTGAGAAGACGTACGGCGACACAGCCCTGTGGTGGGCTGAGCCTGCACAGTCCGCAGACGGCGCTCAGCCCGACGTCGAGTCCCAGTCCCGATAGGGATCCCAGCCGGACACATCGGCGGGACCTCCGTCGACCAGCAGATCATGGTCGCCCCGCGCAGTGACCGCACCGATGATCCGGAAACCCGGGGGCAGCACGCCCGGCGGGAACGTCGCGAGCAGGGCATGGTCCTCGCCACCGGCGAGGGCGCGCAGCGGGTCTCCGCCGAGCGAAGCGCCGTCCAGGGCGATCGTGACCTCGGATGCCGCGGCCATCCGCCGCGCATCGAGAGCGAGGCCATCGGAGATGTCCATCATCGCGGTGGCGCCGGCCGTGGCGGCGAACGGGCCGAGACCGATGGGCGGTGACGGCCTCAGCTGCGCATCGAGGGCGGCTCTCTCCCCCGGGGCCAGCGCATCGGCATCCACCGGCACCGGCTTCTCTCCGTCGCGAAACCTGCCGAAGAGCACCGAGAGCCCGTGCGCGGCGTGGCCGAGCTCTCCAGCGACCGCCACGACATCGCCGACGCGCGCTCCCGAGCGGGTCACGGGCTGCCGTCCTTCGAGGTCGCCGAGCGCGGTGACGGCGACGGTGAGCACGTCCGACACGGTGAGATCGCCTCCGACGACCGCGCACCCAGGAGCGAGAGCGGCGCACGCGTCGCGGAGCCCGTCGGCGAGCCGCTCGACGAACGAGAGCCGAAGGTCGCGGGGAACGGCCAGCGCCACGAGCAGAGCCGTCGGTCGAGCGCCCATCGCTGCGACGTCGGCGAGATTCACCGCGGCGGCCTTCCAGCCGAGGTCGTACCCCGACGACCACGCGAGTCGGAAGTCGGGTCCGTGCACGAGCGTGTCCGTCGTCGCGACCACGGAACCCGACGGGGCCGCGATCACCGCCGCGTCGTCTCCCGGGCCGATCAGCGTGTGCGTGGCCTTCGCGGTCCGCGCGAGGATCGCGCGGAGTATCTCCCCCTCGGACAGTTCGCCGAGGGTCGGATCGTCATCGCGAGGTCGGGAGGGCATGCAGTCAAAGGTAGCCTGGAAGCATGCCCCGTTCTCGCCGTCTCGCCGTCGTCGCGGGCTCGCTGGCCCTCGTCGCGGCTCTCTCCGGATGCTCCACCACCGTCCACCTGGAGCCGGCAGACGACGCGAACGATCCCGCGTGCGCTGAGGTCTCCGTCCTGCTCCCGGATGCCGTCGGGGACCTCGACCGCGTCTGGACCGACGCCCAGGCGACCGGGGCGTGGGGAGATCCGACCGTGGTGCTCCGCTGCGGCGTCGAGCCTCCGGCGCCGTCGACCGAGGTGTGCACCACGATCGGCAGCGTCGACTGGCTCGTCCTCGACCAGGAAGAGGAGCGGCAGCGGCTGGTGACCTACGGTCGCGACCCCGCTGTCGAGGTGATCATCCGGCGCGGTGAGGAGATCGACTTCCGCACCGTCGTCGAGAGTCTCTCCACCAGCATCCAGTCCGGTCTCGAGCCCGCCACCGCGCGCTGCACGGACCGCGTTCCGACGCAGGAAGACTCCGACGAGGGCTGAGCGAACTCGATCGGGCGAACCGACGACGCGCGGAGCAGGCAGCTCAGGCACTGCCGAGAGGCCCCTAGACTCGCCGCATGAACCCCAACCCCTCGCGTAGAACGTCCGTCGTCGCAGCGATCCTGGTCGGGGTGGGGGCGCTGCTGAGCGGCTTCATCACCTATCTCACCCTGCTGTGGGGGCTCCCGAACGTCCCCCGCGTGTTCATCCTGCAAGATCCCATCGGCTTCGCGCTGCGACCGAACGCGCAGCCCATGGCCCTCGTCGCGATGTTCGTCGCACTCCTCGTCCTGACAGGACTGACGTGGATCTTCGTCCGGTCCGTCACTCGTGCTTCGCTGCCGGGCCGAGGCGCCGCGGTCTTCTTCGGCACCTGGGGAGCGGTGATCGTCGCGGCCGCCATCGCCGGGGCCGCACGCGCGCCGCTGGTGGTCATCGCGCTGAGGCTCCCGACGGAGCAGGCGGAGTACGCGATGACGCAGTACTACCAGATCGCCACGGCAGGCGTGTCGTGGGGACTCACCTGGGGGTGGCTGGCCGCGCTCGTCGTCGCGCTGATCCATCGAGCGGCGCCCACTCCGACAGCGCTCGACCGGACCGCCCAGGTCGCAGCGACCGGCCACGCGGCGACGGGGTCCTACGCGTACCCGCCGCACGCGGGCCCGGTTGCCCCGATGAACGGCACGTACCCTCCCCAGCCCCCGCACGCAGGCTAGTCGACGAGTATTCGCACGCGGCGTTGCGGCTGACGGCCGCCGCACGATCAGCGGCGGAGTCCCGCCTCGATCAGCTCCGAGATCAGGTCGCCGTAGCTGAGGCCCGACGCGACCCAGCACTTCGGGAACATCGAGATCGGCGTGAACCCCGGCATGGTGTTCAGCTCGTTGACGACGAGTTCGCCGGAGGGCGTGAGGAACATGTCCACCCGGGCGAGGCCGCGACCGTCCACCGCCTCGAATGCTCGGATCGCGGCGTCCTGGATCGCCGCGATCTCGGACTCCTCGAGCACGGCGGGGCAGACCACGTCTACGCCGTCGCCGCCGAGGTACTTGCCTTCGAAATCATAGAATCCGCGCGAGGTGAGCACGATCTCGCCAGGGAGCGATGCGCGCACACCGTCGGCGCTCTCCAGCACCGCAACCTCGATCTCGCGGCCGACCACGCCGGTCTCGATCAGGACCTTGTCGTCCTCGGCGAAAGCGATCGCAAGAGCGGCATCGAGCTCGTCGGGATGCTCGACCTTCGAGACGCCGACACTCGATCCCGCCCTCGCGGGCTTGACGAACAGGGGCAGTCCGAGCTCCGCGGCAGAGGCCCGGACGGCGGCGGCGTCCTGCGCCCACTGCCGTGCACGAACCGTCAGCCCTGCAGCCACGGAGAGTCCAGCAGCACGCAACGCGATCTTCATGAAGTGCTTGTCCATGCACAGGGCCGAGTCGAGCACGCCGCCGCCGGCGTAGGGAACCTCGAGCGTGTCGAAGTATCCCTGGATCGTGCCGTCCTCGCCGTGCGGACCGTGCAGGATGGGCAGCACGATGTCGATCTCGCCGAAGCTCTCGGTTCCGCCGTCGGGGCGCACCACGCGCAGCGTCCGGTCTCCGCCGGGCTCGGGCCAGAGCACGCGGGTTCCGTTGTCCGCCACCTCGGGAAGATGCGCGGCATCCAGCGGGAACTTCGCCGGGTCGTCGTCTTCGAGGACGAACGCACCCTCACGGGTGATCCCCACGGGGATCACCGCGTAGCGGTCGCGATCAATCGCGCCCAGCACTCCGCCCGCCGTTGCGGAACTGATCGAATGCTCGCTGGAGCGCCCTCCGAAGAGCACCACCACCGTCTGCTTGTCCATGGTTGGTCCTCTCACCCTGGGGGGTGTCGTCGTCCGTCGTCAGGTGGGGTGCGATGTCGCGCGGGTTCATCTTCCCGTCGAGCACCATCTTCACCTGTTCGACGATGGGCATGTCCACCTCGGATTCGCGGGCGAGCTGCAGCACCGGCGCGACGGACGCGAGTCCCTCAGCGGTCTGCTGCATCTGCTTCACGACGTCCTGGAAGCTGTATCCCTGGCCGAGCAGGCGCCCGGCGGTGTTGTTTCGGCTGAGCGGCGACTGGCAGGTCGCGATGAGATCGCCGAGGCCCGCGAGACCCTGCAGGGTCTCGGGGTGGGCGCCGTTCGCAACGGCGAAATCCGTCATCTCGACGAGACCGCGCGTGATGATCGACGCCTTCGTGTTCTCGCCGTATCCGACGCCGTCGACGATCCCGATCGCGACGGCGATGAGGTTCTTCAGCACCCCGCCGAACTCCGTGCCGATCACGTCGGTGTTCACGAAGGTGCGGAAGTAGCTGTTGCGCGCGGCCCTGGCGACCTCTTCGGCCGTCTCCTGGCTGCGCGACGAGATCACGGCGGCCGTCGGCTGCTCGCGGGCGATCTCGAGGGCGAGGTTCGGCCCTGAAGCCACCGCGATACGGTCGGGGTCGCAGCGCAGCTCCTGTTCGATCACCTGGCTCATGCGGAGCCCGGTGGTGCGTTCGACGCCCTTCATGAGGCTGACGATCTTGGCATCGTTGTCGGCCAGCAGCGGACGCAGGGCCTTCAGGTTCTCTCGCAGCGACTGGCTCGGCACCGAGAGGTAGACCTGGTCGACGTCACGCAGTGCGATCGCCAGCTCATGCGTCGCCGCCATCGTGCGCGGCAGATTGATGCCGGGCAGGTAGCGGGAGTTCCGTTTGGCCTCATCGATCTCGTGCGCGAGCTCGGCGCGGCGCGCCCACATAGTGACCTGCGCCCCGCCGTCAGCCAGGATCTTGCCGAATGTCGTGCCCCAGCTGCCTGCGCCGATGACGGCGACCCGCGGGCCCGTGGCGACGTTGCGTTTAGGAGTCAAGTCGACCCGTCTCCTTCTGTCCGTGGGTCGAGGGGTTCCACCGCTCGGCGGGCGCCTTCTCACCTCTCAGCTCTTCGAGAAGCGCCGTGATCGCGTTCATCAGTCGGTTCGTCGCCTCGTTCAGCGCCGATGCCTCGCCTGCCCGCCCTCGGAGGTCGGAGACGTCGACGGGGTCTCCGATTATGACATCCACGGGCTTGCGCAGCGGCCAGAGGCTCAACCCCTTCTGGTAGCGCCCCATGATCTCCTGTGTACCCCAGTGGGCCATCGGGATCAGCGGGATGCCGTCTGTGAGAGCGAGCCGGACGGCTCCGGACTTGCCCCTCATCGGCCAGAGATCGGGATCGCGGGTGAGTGTGCCCTCGGGGTACACGATCACACCGCGTCCGTGTTCGACGAGCTCGGCGGACTGCTTCAGCGTCTGCTTCGCAGCGGAGGCCGACGACGAGCGTGCCACCGGGATCATCCCGGTGCGACGGAGGATCCATCCGAGCACAGGCACCTTGAACAGGCTCTCCTTGGCCATGAATCGCGGCGCACGACCGATGCGCCACACCGCGAGCGCGACGACCAGCGGATCGAACTCCGAATAGTGGTTCGGTGCGAGCACGTACGCACCGTCACGCGGAAGCTTCTCGGCTCCCCTGATCCGCACTTTCGCCACCAGCGAGATCAAGGGCACGGCGATCGCTGCGACCGGCCAGAAGAAGCTCGGCCGCGTGGTCTCCGTCGAGCGGGAACCCACAGCGGTCACCGGATGACGTCGAAGTCGGCACCCACGGCATCGAGCTTGGCGAGGAACTTCTCGTACCCACGGCTCAGGATGTCGACACCGGAGACCCGGGACTCGCCCTCCGCCGTGAGAGCGGCGATGACGTGGCTGTACCCGCCCCGAAGGTCGGGCACGACGATGTCGGCAGCATGCAGGGGCGTGGGTCCGGTGATGACGGCGGCCTGCTCGAGGTCCCGGCGCGGAACGCGGCGGGGGCCGTCCTGCAACCCTCGGGGGTGCACGACGATGTCGGCGCCCATCTTGACGAGGGCCTCGGTGAAGCCCAGACGGTTCTCGTAGACCGTCTCGTGCACGACCGAGCGGCCCTTGGCCTGGGTGAGAGCCACGACGAGAGGCTGCTGCCAGTCGGTCATGAAGCCGGGGTGCACGTCGGTCTCGACGATGACCGGCTTGAGCTCGCCGTCGCGACGGAACAGGATCCCGTCCTCCTGGATGTCGAACCATCCGCCGGCCTTGCGGAACACGTTGAGGAACGTCAGCATCTCCTGCTGCTTCGCCCCGCCCACGAAGATCTCACCGTCGGTGGCGAGTGCGGCAGACGCCCAGGAGGCGGCTTCGTTGCGGTCGAAGATCGAACGGTGGTCGTACCCCCGAAGCGTCTCGACACCCTCGATGAGGATGACGCGGTTCGGCTCGTACGAGATGATCGCGCCCATCTTCTGCAGCACGGCGATCAGGTCCATGATCTCGGGCTCGATGGCGGCGTTTCGCAGCTCCGTGGTGCCCTCGGCACGGACGGCGGTGAGCAGGACCTGCTCCGTCGCTCCGACGCTCGGGTACGGGAGGTGGATGTTCGCGCCGTGCAGGCGTGCGCCGCCCCTCGAGAGGCGGATGCCACTGGGCAGCTTCTCTACGATGGCGCCGAACTTGCGGAGGGCATCCAGGTGGAAGTCGATCGGACGGTCGCCGATGCGGCATCCGCCCAGGTCGGGGATGAACGCCTGGCCGAGACGATGCAGAAGAGGTCCGCAGAAGAGGATCGGGATGCGGGACGCGCCGGCGTGGGCGTCGATCTCCTCGAAGTGAGCGGACTCGACGTCGCTCGGGTCGAAGACGAGTGCACCGGGCTCATCGCCGTCGGAGACGCGGACGCCGTGGACTTCGAGCAGCGAGCGGACGACCGCGACGTCGCTGATGGCAGGAACGTCGCGCAGCACGCTGACGGTCTCGCCGAGCAGGGAGGCCACCATCGCCTTGGTCGCGAGGTTCTTCGCGCCCTTGACGTCGACGCGGCCGCGCAGCGGGCGCCCTCCGCGAATGGCGAGGACGTCTCCGGTGAGTGGGGGAACTCCGTCCGGAAGAGCGTCGCGCACAGGTGTCGTCATTCGGAGCCTCACTTCATTCAACGGAATTCGGGGCGGGGTCGCCCTCGGCTCCCCCGCCCCGCCGTTCACTGCTGAACGGGAAGGGTCCGGGGCCGCCACGACTCGCGACGGGCCTCGAACTGCGCGATCTTGTCTTCGTTGCGCAGTGTGAGCCCGATGTCATCGAGCCCTTCGAGGAGCCGCCATCTAGTGTAATCGTCGATCCCGAGGTCAGCCTGGATCTCACCGATCGACGCGGTCCGCGCCTCGAGGTCGACAGTGATGGATCCCCCGGGATTCCGGTCGATCTCGGCCCAGATCCGCTCGAGATCCTCTTCCGAGATCGTCGCCGCGAGGAGTCCCTGCTTGCCGGAGTTGCCCCGGAAGATGTCGGCGAAACGGGGGCTCAGGACCACCGAGAAGCCGAAGTCGCGCAGCGCCCAGACGGCGTGCTCGCGGCTCGATCCGGTGCCGAAATCGGGGCCTGCGACCAGGACGGATGCGCCCTGGAAGGCGGGCCGGTTGAGCACGAACTCCGGATCCTGGCGCCAGCCGTGGAACAACGCGTCCTCGAATCCGGTCTTCGTGACCCGCTTGAGGAACACCGCGGGGATGATCTGGTCGGTGTCGACGTTCGAGCGCTTCAGCGGAGCGGCGATACCCGTGTGGGTGGTGAACTTCTCCATGGTCAGACCTCCGCCATCTCGTTCAGGTCGCTGGGGCTCGAGAGCGTGCCGCGGATCGCGGTCGCCGCGGCGACCAGCGGTGACACCAGGTGCGTGCGCCCGCCCTTGCCCTGTCGACCCTCGAAGTTGCGGTTGGAGGTCGACGCACAGCGCTCCCCGGGGGCGAGCTGATCGGGGTTCATCCCGAGACACATCGAGCAGCCGGCGAATCGCCATTCGGCGCCGAAGTCCTTGATGATCTTGTCGAGCCCTTCGGCCTCCGCCTCCAACCGCACACGGGCAGAGCCGGGAACGACCATGACGCGCACGCCGTCGGCCTTCTTCTTGCCCTCGATGATCGACGCGAACGCACGGAGGTCCTCGATGCGGCTGTTCGTGCACGAGCCCATGAAGACGGCGTCGACGGGAACCTCTTTGAGAGGCGTGCCCGGTGTCAGATCCATGTACTCGAGGGCCCGCTCGGCTGCCGCGCGCTCGTTGGCGTCGACGATCTCGGCGGGGTCGGGGACGGCGGCGGAGAGGGAGCTGCCCTGACCAGGGTTCGTTCCCCAGGTCACGAACGGCTCGAGCTCGTCGGCGTCGATGAAGACCTCCGCGTCGAACGTCGCCCCCTCGTCTGTGGGGAGAGTGCGCCAGTACGCGACCGCGTCGTCCCAGTCCTGACCCTTGGGCGCGTGCGGGCGTCCCTTCAGATATTCGAAGGTCGTCTCGTCGGGGGCGACCATACCCGCGCGGGCGCCGGCCTCGATCGACATGTTGCAGATCGTCATCCGGCCCTCCATCGACAGCGCGCGGATCGCGCTGCCGCGGAACTCCAGGACGTAACCCTGACCGCCGCCGGTGGTGATCTTCGCGATGACCGCGAGGATGATGTCCTTCGCCGTGACGCCGGGACGCAGGGTTCCTTCGACGTTGATCGCCATCGTCTTGAACGGCTTCAGCGGCAGCGTCTGGGTCGCCATCACGTGCTCGACCTCACTCGTCCCGATGCCGAATGCCATGGCCCCGAAAGCGCCGTGGGTGGACGTGTGCGAGTCACCGCAGACCACGGTGATGCCCGGCATCGTGAGCCCGAGCTGCGGGCCGACGACGTGCACGATGCCCTGCTCGGCGTCGCCGAGCGAGTGCAGACGCACACCGAACTCGGCGGCGTTGCGGCGCAGCGTCTCGATCTGCGTGCGACTGGTGAGGTCCGCGATCGGCTTGTCGATGTCCCAGGTCGGGGTGTTGTGGTCCTCGGTCGCGATCGTGAGATCCAGCCGACGCAGGGGGCGGCCTTCGGAACGCAGGCCGTCGAAGGCCTGCGGACTCGTCACCTCGTGCACGAGGTGCAGATCGATGTAGATGAGGTCCGGCTCGCCGTTCTCGCCCTTGACGACGAGGTGGTCGTCCCAGACCTTCTCGGCGAGGGTCCTGCGGCGTGCGGGAGCAGAGTCTGCTGCGGGCATGTTCATTGCGTTTCTCCTGAAGCTGGCGGTTCGGCCCACGTTGGACTCCGCGACGAGGAGGGGCTCAGAACGAGGTCTCGTCGCGGCCGCTAAGAAGGAGCACGATCCGCATGACGTCAGATTACCACCGCTTCAGCGCGCAGAGTCGCCGCGTGACACGCTACTGTCACCCGCACCTTCGAGAGGCACCCGCATGACCGACGACACCACCGGCTTCGCCACCAGGGCCGTCCACGCCGCCAGGAATCAGGGTGCCGCCTCATCTCGGGCGACTCCCATCTATCTGACCGCGGGCTTCGAGTTCGACGATTTCGATCACGCGGCGAATCACTTCGGAACAGGTGCGGGGTTCGGCTACACACGCACCGGCAATCCCACGATCCATGCCGTCGAACGCCAGCTCGCCGCGCTCGAGTCCGGAGCGGACGCGGTTCTCGTCGCCAGCGGCCAGGCGGCGGTCGTCACTGCACTCCTGACGGTGGCAGGAGCAGGCGACCACATCGTCTCGTCCACGCATATCTACGAGGGCACCCGCGGGCTCCTGCTCGACAATCTCGCCCGCCTCGGCATCGACGCCACCTTCATCGACGACATCGGGAACCCCGAGGCTTGGCGACAGGCCATCCGCCCGAACACCAGAGCGCTGTTCGCCGAGTCGATCGCGAATGCCCGCAACGACATCCTCGACGTCGCAGCCGTGAGCGCCGTCGCCGACGACGCGGCGATCCCGCTCATCGTCGACAACACCCTCGCCACGCCCTTCCTCGTGCGTCCTCTGGAGCACGGCGCCGCGATCGTGGTGCACTCCGCCTCGAAGTTCCTCGCCGGCCACGGCTCCGTTCTCGGCGGCGTCATCGTCGACGACGGACGCTTCGACGCCGAGAAGGCCGGCCACAACGCGCCGCACCTGGTGCTCCCCGGCCGCGGAGGCTTTCCGAGCGTGGCCTCCCGGCACGGCGGCAAGGCCCGCATCGCCTATGCGCGCGAATCCGTGGCACCCCGGTTCGGGGCGTCACCGTCTCCCTTGAACGCCTTCCTGATCGGGCAGGGCGCCGAGACGCTCGGCCTGCGGGTCGAGCGTCAGTCCCGCAGCGCCCTCGAAGTGGCCCGCTGGCTCGCCGCTCAGGACGCGGTCGAGAGCGTCGACTATGTGGGCCTCGAGACGCACCCCGATCACGCGCTCGCCCAGAAGTACCTCCACGGCGGCCACGGCTCGATCTTCACGTTCACCCTCCGCGGCGGACTCGACGCGGCACGCGACTTCGTCGAGAGCGTCGACGTCTTCACCCACATGACGCATATCGGCGATGTGCGCTCGCTCGTGTTGCATCCCGGGACGACGAGCCACGCGCACCGCACGCAGGAGGAGCGGGACCTGCTGGGTGTCCACCCCGGGACCCTGCGCCTCTCGATCGGCATCGAGGACGTCACGGACCTGATCTCGGACCTGGCCCGCGTGCTCGAACCGGCGCGGGAGGCCGTCGCATGAGCAGGCCCCAGCACTTCGGCTGGTTCCTGGCTCGCGGCTTCGGACCGCAGGGCTGGGGATATCCGTCACTGGACTGGGACTACGACTGGACGCGTCCCGAGATCTATCAGGAGGCCGCTCGCACTCTGGAGCAGGCCGGGTTCGACCTCGTGATCATCGAGGATGCGCCCTCTCTCGGATCCGCCGACACCATCGACCTGCGGGTACGCCATGCGTTCGGCGGCCCGAAGCACGATCCCCTCCTCCTCGCCCCCTATCTCTTCCAGGCCACCCGCCATCTCGGTGTCGTGCCGACCGTCAATCCTGCGGCGTACCTCCCCTACACGGCGGCACGACAGTTCTCGACGCTGCAGCACCTCAGCGCCCATCGGCTCGGGCTCAACGTCGTCACTGACACCGGGAGCGCTCGCCACTTCTCCGCAGCGGACCAGCTCGGCCACGACGCCGCCTACGACCGCGCCGAGGAGTGGCTCGACGGCATCCGATCACTCTGGCGGAGCTGGGACCAGGGCGCGCTCGTGCAGGACCGTGAGACGGGGGTGTTCGCCGACGGATCGAAGCTGCACGCAGCCAGACACCGTGGGGAGCACTTCGCGTTCGACGGCCCCCTGAACGCGGTCCCCTTCACGGATGGCGAACCGGCGATCGTCTCGCCCGGGGGCTCTGGACGCGGTCTCGGCTTCGCCGGTGCGAACTCCGATGTGCAGCTCGCACTCGCGCCGCTGGATGAAGCGTCCGTCCGCGCGTACCGGGCGAAGATCCATGAGGCGGCGATCGCTGCCGGCCGCTCCCCCGCCGACATCACCATCCTGTTCGCGATCCAGCCGGTCATCACGTCGTCGCCGGAGGAAGCGGATCGCCTCGTCGCCGCATCCGCCCACCCGGACGACGCGGCCCTGATGCAGATCGCTCGCAAGCAGTCGAGTGATCTCGAGACAGATCTGACGGCGCTCGACCTCGATCGCCCGCTGGACCTGTCGATCTTCGGAGAGCATGTCTCCCAGGGCAGCATCCGGCGCCTGATCGGCGACCGCGGCGACGATGCCCCGCTGCGGGCGCATCTGACGGCTCTCGCTCGCACCGGTCGGATCGCCGACCGATCGGGGTTCGTCGGAACGGCCGAGGAGTTCGCCGACCTCATCGAGGAACTCGGCGACTGGGGCAACGACGGCGTGCTCCTGTGGGGCGACTTCCATCCCGTGTCTCTGCACCGCACGCTCGACGAGCTCGTGCCGGTGCTCCGTCGCCGCGGCATCCTTCGACGTGAGTACGTCGACGGAGGGCTGCAGGCGAATCTGCGCGCGTTCTGAGCGAACGGCGTCCACCGTTTCACCACCCCATGGAGCACTACCAGCCCATGGAGCCGGGTACACCCTTGAACGGCCCGACGACCGAGGACGTCACCCACCCTCCATAGAACCCGCCCGGCTGCGGAACGACGGTCTCGGCCCCGACCGTGCACTCATCCATCGGGCCCGCATAGACTGCGACCCGATCCGCCAGCACCTCGAACCCGGCCGTGGGATTGGGATAGTTCCAGGCCGCTCCCGCCGCCACGAGTGATCCGCCGCGGACGTCGAGGTACCGGGCGGCTCCCTTGAACTCGCAGAACGACGAGCCAGGGGCATCCACGAGCGCTCCTTCGCCGAAGTCGGCGATCGGCAGGTAGAACACGGGCGGATGACTCGTCTCGAGCACCCGCACCGCATCACGGGTGTCGGCGATGAGTGCACCGCCCAGGCGTATGGTGACGCGCTCCGGCACCCGCTCGACCCTCGGCGGCCGAGGATAGTCCCACACGGATTCCTGTCCGGGAGCAGGGGTGATCGGGGCAGGTCTGCGCATGTCCTCACTGTACGGCGCTGTCCATCGCTCGGCGTCGCTCATTGCTCGACGCTGTTCACACGGAGGCGTGCGGTGTTGACTGGGGCCATGGTCGCTCTCCCCATGTTCCCGCTCGGCTCGGTGCTCTTCCCGCACACGCCGCTGCTGCTCCGAGTGTTCGAACCGCGGTATCTGACGATGATCGGGCAGCTCCTCGACCAGGACGATCCGCAGTTCGGCGTCGTGCTCATCGAGCGTGGTCACGAAGTCGGCGGCGGTGATCGCCGAAGCAGCATCGGCGCGACCGCCAGGCTCGCCACCGTCTCGGCGGATGCCGACGTGCTGCACATCGTCGCCATCGGCACCGACCGCTTCACGGTCGAGCAGTGGATGGAGGACGAGCCCTACCCGCGTGCAGAGATCTCGTCGCTGCCCGAGCTGACCTGGAGCGATGCGCTCACCCCGCTGCGCACCGAAGCAGAGGCGATCGTGCGGCGTGTCCTCGCCCGTGTCGAGGGGCCGTGGGATCCCGAGACCGAGCTGTCGGACGATCCGATCGCAGCTTCCTGGCAGCTCGCCGCCATCGCGCCGCTCGGAGAGTACGACCGTCACGCGCTCCTGCGGTCGACGACCGTCGGTGCACTGCTGCGTCAGGTCGTCGACCTCACGCTCGAGGCCGAGACGCTCTGGGCGGCCGAGTGAGAAGCCCCGCCGCTACTCGACGATCGCCGCCTTCTTCGCAGAGGACTTCTCGCGCGATGCCGCTATGAGGCTCGCCACGGTCGCGACCGTCATCGACACGACGATGACACCGAGAGAGACGAGGTTGTCGATCTCGGGCACCCACTCGACGTGCTCACCGCCGTTGATGAACGGCAGCTCGTTCTCATGCAGCGCGTGAAGGATGAGCTTGATGCCGATGAAGCCGAGGATCACCGCGATGCCGTAGTGCAGGTAGCGCAGGCGGTCGAGCAGGTCGCCCAGCAGGAAGTAGAGCTGGCGGAGACCCATCAGGGCGAAGATGTTCGCCGCGAAGACGAGGAATCCGTTGGTCGTGATCTCGAAGATCGCCGGGATCGAGTCGATCGCGAAGATCAGGTCGGTGACGCCGATCGTGATGAACACGATGACCATCGGCGTCCACATGCGCTTGCCGTCGACCGTCGTGCGGAGCTTGGACCCGTCGTACTCCTCGCTGATGTCGATGCGGCGGCGCAGCAGACGCACGATGAAGTTCTCGCGCTTGATGTCGTCTTCGTGCTCCCCTTCCGGCATCGCCTGCTTGATCGCGGTGTAGATGAGGAAGGCGCCGAAGATGTAGAAGATCGGCGAGAAGTGCTCGATGACTGCCACGCCGACGAGGATGAACGCGCCACGCAGCACGAGCGCGATGATGATGCCCACCATCAGCACTTGCTGCTGCAGGCGCCGCGGCACGGCGAACTGCGCCATGATCAGCACGAACACGAACAGGTTGTCGATCGAGAGACTGTATTCCAGGGCCCATCCGGTGATGAAGTCACCTGCGTTGCGCCATCCCGCCACATTGCCGAGAAGCACCGCGAAGAGGAGTGCGAGAGCGACGTAGAACACGACCCACAGCGTCGACTCCTTGGTCGAGGGGATATGCGGGCGGAGTCGGATCAGGAGCAGGTCGCCGATCAGGATGATCGTGAGCACGATCATCGAGGTGATCTCGAACCAGACAGGAATGTCCACGGGTGCTCTGCACCTTTCGGGAGGAGTCGGAAGGGGTCGGAAAAATGCCGAAAGTCTCTCCCACGCACGGAATGCGTCGCACGACCGGAGCAGCGGTGACGGTGCTCGTGATGACGGTGGATGCGCTTGCGGGATACTCCCTCTCGCGTGACCGATTGTAGCGGAGCGAACGCGGCATGGTGGAATGGTGGCGTGACCGCGACTCCCCCCTCCCCTGCCGCAGAACACGGCATCGCTCCCCTCGATACTCCGCCCCGCAATCCGTGGGCGCGGTCGATCGGATCGCTCATCTTCGTCAGCCGGTGGCTGCAGGCCCCGCTGTACATCGGCCTGATCGTCGCCCAGCTCGTCTACGTCGTCGTCTTCATGGTGGAGCTCTGGCATCTGATCGAAGGTGTCATCAGCGACATCTCGCATCTCGACGAGGCTGTCATCATGCTCGCCGTGCTGGGCCTGATCGACGTCGTGATGATCGCGAACCTGCTCATCATGGTCATCATCGGCGGTTACGAGACGTTCGTCTCGCGGATCAACGTCGACGGACATCCCGATCAGCCGGAATGGCTGTCGCATGTCAACGCCAACGTCCTCAAGGTCAAGCTCGCGATGGCCATCATCGGGATCTCCTCGATCCACCTGCTCAAGACCTTCATCGAGGTCGGGGGCATGAGCGAGAGCGGGATCAGCACGGACGGCGAGAAGTACACCCCGACCGGCGTCCTCTGGCAGGTCGTCATCCACATGGTGTTCATCGTCTCGGCGGTCGCGCTGGCGTGGATCGACCGCATGTCGCAGCAGACGCTCGCGAAGGCGCACGCCGCGCCCGCACACTGATCTGAGACGATGGGGCATCCGTCGACACTTCCCAGGTGAGAGACACCGAACGGAAACAGGATGCCCGTGCAGACGAGTGATCAGAAATGGGTGGCGCAGGCCGCGACAGGTGACGAGAGCGCCTTCCGCGAGCTGTACCGCTCACATGTCCGACCGGTCTACTGGATCGCCCACGGCCTGCTCGGCTCACCCGCCGACGCCGAGGATGTGACCCAGGAGACGTTCGTCACCGCGTGGCGCAAGATGCCGGGGCTCGAGCTGCAGAGCGAGTCCCTGCTGCCGTGGCTCGCGACGATCTGCCGATTCCAGGCCGCGAACCGGCTGCGACAGCGCAGACGCGACCAGGCGAACACGACGGACGCCGTCGATGACACCATCCCCTCGACGGTCAGCGTCGAGGAGCAGGTGATCACCGCAGCCCTGGCAGCGCGGATCGCGGCAGAGGTCGGCACCCTGAGCGATCTGGACCGCGAGATCTTCCGCCTCTGCGCCGCAGAGGGGTACGCCTACCAGGCCGCGGCCGAGGAGCTGGGCGTGAGCCACGCGATCGTCCGGAACCGTCTCTCCCGAGTCCGCACCCGACTGCGCGGTGCCGTGAAGGAAGCGAGCGACGCATGAACGACAAGAACACCTCCGACGACCTCCCCGAGCTCTCGGATGCTGCGGTGACCCGCATCGAACGCGCGGTCTTCGCGGAGATCGCGACCGAGCGCCCCCGCGAGACCCCCTCCGCCGCCCGCTCGCGAGCGCGCCGCCGCCGCTGGCTGACAGGCACCGGGATAGCTGCTGCGTTCGTCGTGGGCGTCCTGGTCACTCCACCGATCCTCGGCATCGTGGGCGGCAGCGCGATGAGCACCGCGGAAGGCGGAGGAATGCCCGCCGGCGTCGCCTTGGAGGACTCGCGGTCCGGATCCGTCGATCAGAGCGCGCCCGGAACCGCATCCGACTCGGCGGAATCATCGAGCCTTGTGCCGGGCGCCGTCGACGACACCGACCGCGAGATCATCGCCACCGCGAACGCCACGGTGCAGGTGAAGGACATCGGGGACGCCGCCGCCGCGATCTCCGCACTCGCCGAGTCTCGCGGCGGTTATGTCGAGAGCACCGAGATCGGGCAGAGCGTCGCCATAGACGGCACCTCGGAGCCTGCGCCCTCCGACCCCGGGTACGGCTGGATCAGCATCCGCGTGCCCTCGGCCGATCTCGCCGCCGTCATCGACGAACTCGCCGATTCGGGCGAAGTGCTCTCCTCGTCGATCTCGAAGCAGGATGTCACCTCCACGGCGATCGACCTGCGTGCGCGCGTGGATGCCACCAGGGCATCTGTGCAGCGACTCACCGAGCTGATGTCGCAGACCGGGACGGTCGCGGAGCTCATCGAGGCCGAGGTCGCGCTCACGGATCGCCAGGCCCAGCTCGAGTCCTACGAGCAGCAGCTCGCCTCGCTCGACGACCAGGTCGCCATGTCGAGCCTGCAGGTGCAGCTGACCCGCACCACGCCAGCGACGACAGCCGATCCGGCCGGCTTCGCAGACGGCCTCCTCGCCGGCTGGAACGGCCTCGTGGTGTCGTTGAACGCGCTGGTCGTGGCAGTCGGCTTCATCCTGCCGTGGCTCGCTGTCGCCGGAGCGGTCGTGCTGGTGATCTGGCTCATCCGGCGCGCACGGCGCACTCGTCGGGCAGTCGGTGAACCGCCTGCGGAGGGCTGAGTCGCATCCGCGGAAAGGGCCGCCGCTCCCATTCTGTGGCGGCCCTTTCGTTGTTTTTCCGCGGTATACAAGAACTCTTGTGGGATTTCGTCACCGGTTCTACCGTTGCGTCCATGGAAGACATCTCGGTGATCACGGCGGTGCACCACCCTCTGCGACGCCGCATCTACGACTACCTGCTGCTCTACGGCACCTCGCAGGTCACCACGCTCGCACGATCGCTCGGGAGCCAGGTCGGGAGCATCAGCCACCACCTGAGGATGCTCGAACGAGCCGGGCTCGTCGAACGCGTCGAAGACCCCTCCGGCGACCGTCGTACCAGCTGGTGGAAGCTCGCTCGCCGTGGACTCACCTGGTCGGCTGAGGACTACGCCGACTCCCCCGCAGACGCTCTGCTGGCACGCGAGGCGCAGCGGCAGGGGATCCGGATGCAGATCGATCGTCTTCAGCGGTGGCAGCGACGCCATGGTGACCCCGCCTACGCCGCGTACGACGCCTCGAACACCGAGTCGACCGCGTGGGCGTCTCCTGACGAACTCCGTGATCTGAGTGCGCGCCTTCTGCGCACGATGGAGGAGTGGCGGGCGTCCGTCGACCTCGAGGACGGGCAGGAGCGCACGCCGATCTTCTTCTTCGCGCATGCGTTCCCGACGACGCCATGAGCGCCACAACCGAACCCGTGCAGCTGTCGGCGCCGCCACCGTTCCGACGCGACCGCCGTGTGCACGCCTGGATCGGCGTCAA
Source organism: Microbacterium sp. Leaf320 (assembly GCF_001423485.1). GTDB lineage: Bacteria > Actinomycetota > Actinomycetes > Actinomycetales > Microbacteriaceae > Microbacterium. The sequence goes on along the minus strand of NZ_LMOD01000001.1, from coordinate 750,108 downwards.
GGCGCTCTCCGACGCCGGGGATGCCCTGTGGACCATCGCTCTCGCTTGGACGGCCGTGCAGACGGCCTCGCCCGCGGTCGCCGGGCTCATCGTCGCCGCCGGCACGATCCCCCGGGCGATCGTCCTGCTCTTCGGCGGTGTGATCGCCGACCGCTCCGATGCCCGGCGGGTGATGATGCTCTTCACCGTGCTGAGAGTCGGCGTGCTGGTCTCCGTGGCCGTCTGGGTCGTCGCGACCCCGCCGACCGTCGGCGTGCTGCTGTTCGCGGCGATCGCCTTCGGAGTCTGCGACGCGTTCTACGAGCCTTCGGCCGGAACCGTCGCCCGCCAGCTCGTACGCCCGGGTGATCTCCCTTCCTACGGTGCGCTCGCCCAGACCGTGTCGCGCCTCGGCACCATGGCCGGCGCGGCGATCGGCGGCGTGCTCGTCGCCTACACGGGGCTCGTGGGCAGCGCGGCCGTCAACGCCCTCACATTCAGTCTCGTCATCGCCTTCATCGCGATCTGGCTCCGGCCGCGCTTCCTGCTCGCCCGTGCGGCGAAGGAGTCCACCCTGCACGGCATCGCCCGCGGATTCACCCATCTCGGCAGCCACCCGACGACCCGCACCCTCGTCATCGCGCTCTCCGGACTCAACCTCGCTGTCGGTCCAGCGGTGGGGATCGGGCTCGCGCTGCGCGCGCACGACGAGGGGTGGGGCGCCCAGGCTGTGGGACTGTTCGAGGCGCTGCTCGGACTGGGTGCGGCGCTCGGCGCCGTCTCGGTCGTGAAGTGGCGACCGCGAAGAGAGGCGTTCGCAGGCTTCTGGGCGCTCGTCGTGCAGGGAGCAGGGATCATCGCGCTCGGCTGGGGACCGGCGTGGACGGTCGCGACAGCGGCCTTCGTCATCGGCGCGACCGCGGGGTACGCCTCGGTGCTCCTGAGCGCCACATTCTCAGCCACGGTCGACACCGCCTACCTCGGCCGGATGGGCTCGATCACCCGTCTCGGAGACGACTGTCTCATGCCCGTCGCCATGGCGGGATTCGGTCTGCTCGCCTCGATCACGGCGGTCTGGGTGCCGTTCGCTCTCTTCGGCGGCACGATGATGGCGCTCATGGTTCTGCCGCTGAGCAACCGCACGTTCCGGCAGCTCACCCTCTCGCCGACGACCTGACCTCACGCCTGCGGTCGCTCCCGTCGACAGCCTCCCGTCACCGCTAGAGTCATCGGCATGAGCAGCGCCGCCACCGACTCGACGACCCGCACCGTCCCTGCGGGTCGCGATCTGACCCTCGATCTGGCGCGGGTCGTCTGCGTCGTCCTGGTCGTCTTCGTGCACATCCTGTTCACGGGTGTCGGGCGAGCGCCGGATGGAACGCTGCTGATCGAGCGCACCGTCGAAGCGCAGTCCTGGTTCACTGCGGCGTCCTGGATCGCGAACATCATGCCGCTGTTCTTCGTGGTCGGCGGATACGCGGCCCGTGCGGGATGGCGATCGGCGTCGGCACGCGGAGACTCCGCGGAGGACTTCGTGCGCGTGCGCCTCCTGCGACTCGCGCGCCCCGCGCTCCCGCTGTTCGTCTTCTTCACCGTCGTTCTCGGCGCCACGCGGTTGATCGGAGTCGACCCCGCCCTCGTCGACACGGTCGCGATCGGCGTCGGCTCTCCGCTCTGGTTCCTCGCCGCGTACATGATCGTCCAGGCGCTCGCTCCGGCGATGATGCGACTGCACGAGCAGTACGGCGCCTGGGTGCTTCTCGGCCTCTTGGCGGGCGCCGTGCTCGTGGACACGTTCCGGTTCACGGTCATCGGCGGGTTCCTCGGCATCCAGCCTGTCGCCGGAACGGGCTACGGTCTCGGCCAGGAGCTCTTCGGCATCCCGAACATCGTGTTCGTCTGGCTGTTCGCGCAGCAGATCGGGTTCTTCCTGTTCGACGGCTGGTTCGGCGCGCGCCGCTGGTGGCAGCTGATGCTGCTCATCGGCGCCGGCTACGCGGCACTCTGGGGCCTCGTCTCGATGGGCGGCTACTCGTGGAACATGCTCGGCAACCAGTGGCCTCCGACCACAGCCATGGTCATGCTCGCCGTCATCCAGGCCGCCGCCCTCACGCTGCTGCACGCACCCCTGACGGCGCTCATGAGGCATCGAACGGCCCAGGGCGTGGTCTTCCTGATCGGCTCACGACTCATGACCATCTACCTGTGGCATCTGCCGATGATCATGGTGCTGATCGGCATCCAGCTCGCACTCCCCTTCCCGCTCCCGGCACCGGGAAGCGCTGTCTGGTGGTGGACTCGACCGCTGTTCCTCATCGTCGTCCTCGCCGCCGTTTGGGTGCTGTCGCTCTGGCTGATCCGGTTCGAGAAGGCTCCGGCCGCGGGCCCGGCTCGTTTCTCGTCCAAGGCCGCTGTGGTCGCCGCGGTGCTGGTGTTCATCGCGCCGATCATCGCCATCACCGCGTACGGCCTCGACTTCCCGCTCGCCGCGATCGCGCTCGGGTGCACCGCTCTCGCGCTGTGGCTGACGGGGGCACGCCGGAACGCGGCGTGACCTTCCCGCGGGCGAGGATACGCCCTGAGTACCATGCGCAGGGATACGACGAAAGCCCTCGGAGAACCGAGGGCTTTCGTGTGTTGTGTGACCCCAGCGGGATTCGAACCCGCGTTACCGCCGTGAGAGGGCAGCGTACTAGGCCGCTATACGATGGGGCCTTCTGGCGGAACGTTTCCGTGCCGCGACAACTGTTCAAGTATGCCACGACGATTCTCGCGTCGCCAAATCGAGCCCGACCCTGCTCGATTCCCGGGCGTGGCGCGTCCGCTCGACGGTTTGCCAGGGACGCCGCGAAGGAGTTGACTCATCCCATGCGCGTCACGAAATTCGAACATGCCGCTCTTCGCATCCAGCAGGGCGATGACATACTCCTCATCGATCCGGGTTCGTTCACGGCTCCTCTGAACGATCTCGCCGGCCTCGTCGCCGTCGTCATCACCCACGAGCATCCGGATCACTGGACCCCAGAGCACCTCGACCGCATCCTGCGCGCGGCTCCCGGTACGCCGATCTACGCGCCGGCCGGCGTCGCGCGCGCGGCCGAGGGCTACGAGATCTCGATGGTCGCACCGGGCGATACCGTGGAGGTCGGAGCGTTCTCGCTGCGCTTCTTCGGCGGCACGCACGAAGTGATCCACTCCTCGCTCCCGACCGTCGAGAACGTCGGGGTGCTGGTGAACGATGAGTTCTACTACCCCGGAGACTCCTACGCCGTGCCCGAGGGGATCGAGGTCGGCACCCTCGCCGCTCCCCTCGGCGCTCCGTGGCTGAAGATCGGTGAGGCGATGGACTACGTCCTTGCCGTGAAGCCGCGTCGCGCGTTCGGCACGCACGACATGACGCTCTCCGTGGCAGGCAAGACGATGCACCGTCAACGACTGCAGTGGGCGACCGAACAGGGCGGCGGCGAGTTCTCGGTGCTCGAGCCGGGCGAGTCGCTCGACATCTGAGCATGGCCGACTCCCCCTCGGCCGAATACTCTCTCGACGAGGACGGCCTGCGCACGCTGCTTCGCACCGCGGCGCCGCAGCTGGCCGATCGTCCGCTCAGTCTCCTCGCCGAAGGATGGGACAACGCGATGTGGCGACTGGGTGCGGACCTCGTCGTGCGGCTGCCCAGGCGCGCTCTCGCAGTGCCGCTCATCACGAACGAGCAGCACGCCCTGCCCGAGATCGGGCCGGCGCTGGCGGCGCTCGGCATCCGGACTCCTGTCCCCGTGCTCGCCGGAATGCCGAACGACGTCTTCCCCCGGCCGTGGTCGGTGATCCCCTGGATCGACGGGTCGAACGCGCTCACGTCGTCGCGGGTCGAGAACTCCTCCTGGGCGCCACGGCTCGCCGAGGCGCTTCGGGTCCTGCACGCTCCGGCCCCTGACGACGCCCCACTCAATCCCGTGCGCGGTCGAGAGCTGGCCACACGCGATGGCGCCATGCGCCCTCGCCTCGATGCCCTCTCGAACCGGTCGGCGCTGCGCGCGGCCTGGGACGAAGGACTGGCAGCCGCGCCGAGTTGCGAACGGGTCTGGATCCACGGGGACCTCCACCCCGGCAACATCCTGGTTCACGAGGGCTCGCTCGCGGCACTCATCGACTTCGGCGACGTCACCGTCGGCGACCCCGCCTACGACCTCGCGTCGGCATGGATGCTGTTCGATGTGTCGGGGCGCGAGGTGTTCCGGGCTGCGACAGGCTCTCGGTACGACGACGCGACATGGGTGCGCGCGCGAGCGTGGGCCGCCTACATCGCGCTCGTGCTGCTGACGCAGAGCGACGACCGACCCGACCACTTCGCCGTGGGTCAGAGCACCGCCGATGAGCTCGAGTCCGACTGAGCTTGCGCTGCCCGCACTCTAAGATCCCGCGCGAGGTGATCGCGCTGCTCGACGAGGATCCGTCGCAGAGCCGCGGGAGCCGACGAATTGCCGGCGATCCAGGCATCCACCGACTCGAGGCTCGGCGCAGCCGGGAACAACCCCACAACCAGGCGCCGGGCCAGCTCGATGCTCCGCTCCGACCAGGCGTCGCCGATCCTTGCGAAGTACTCGTCGTCGAAGCCCGCGATCAGGTCGCGTCGTCCGCCTGCACGGAATCCGCTGATGACCGCGTCGAGATGATCGTTGCTGAGCGACTCGTCGTTCCACGCCTGCCCCCAGGCCTCGGCGCGCACGGCGGCGTCCGGGACCGATGCGAGGGCGCGGCGCGCGGCGGTACGGCCGCTCCCGGTGTCATCGGCCTGCTGCTCCGCCTCGATCTCCTCCACGCCGGCATGACCCGTCGTCACGAGAGCGGTCAGCAACTGCCACCGGAGGTCCGGGTCGACGACGAGCCCGTCGGGCCTCTCCCCGTCGAGGATCGCGCGGATGTCCCGGGAACGTGCGTCATCGAAGGCGGAGGCCGCCGCAAGGGCGCGTGCCCACGAGAGCTGCGCATCACTGCCGGAATCCGCTGACTGGAGTGCGCTCCACGCCGCCTCCACCCACTGCCTCTGCTCGTGCGCCCGGTTCTCGTCGGCGACGTAGTGCCGGATCGCGAAGAGAGCGTTCGCGAGCACTCCACTCAGGAGACCGATGTTCGACTCGTGAGGCGCGTGCGCGCGCACGATCGACGTGTACCGGGTCGCCGCGAGCTCTCCGTCCCTGGTGGCGTTCCAGAGAGACGACCAGATGACCGCTCGCGCGAGCGGATCCTCGACGGCGGAGAGCGAGTTCTGCACGGTCGTCAGCGATGCCTCATCGAGGCGCACCTTGGCGTAGGTGAGGTCGTCGTCGTTGAGCAGCACGAGGGCAGCGTCGGGCAGCTCCACCGGAGTGTGCTCGTCGTGGATGTCGAGCGCGATCTGGTCACGGCGCACGACGCGGCCGTCGATGTCGTCGTACAGTCCGATGCGCAGGCGATGAGGGCGCGGATCGGACTGCACGAGCACGGATGCTCCATCTGCATCCTTCTCGATCCAGAGCGTCGAGACGCCGGTGGTCTGCAGCCAGGCGCGCGACCACCCGGACATGTCACGACCGGACACCGCACTGAGCTGCACGAGGAAGTCGTCGAGTGTCGTGTTCCCGAACGCGTTCCGGGCGAAGTACCTGCGAGCACCGTCGAAGAACGCGTCATCGCCGACGAAGGCGACCAGCTGCTTGAGCACCGCTGCACCCTTGGCGTAGGTGATCCCGTCGAAGTTCAGTTTGGCCGCTTCGAGATCCGAGATGTCGGCGACGATCGGGTGGGTGGTCGGCAATTGGTCCTGTTGGTACGCCCAGGCTTTGCGGTTGGCGGCGAACTTCACCCAGGCGTCGTGGAAGCGCGTCGCGACTGCGGACGCGTGCGAACCCATGTAGTCGGCGAAGGACTCCTTGAGCCAGAGGTCGTCCCACCACTTCATGGTCACGAGGTCGCCGAACCACATATGGGCCATCTCGTGCAGGATCGTGTTCGCCCGAGCCGCCCGCTGGGCGTCCGTCGCAGCACCTCGAGAGAGATACGCCTCGGTGAAGGTGACGAGACCCGGGTTCTCCATCGCACCGAGGTTGTACTCGGGGACGAAGATCTGGTCGTACTTGCCCCAGGGATACGGGTACGCGAAAGCATCCGTGAAGAAGTCCAGGCCCTGACGCGTGATCTCGAGGATCTCGTCGGACTCGAGGTACTGCGCGAGCGACTGTCGCGCGAACACGCCGAGCGCGATGCGCTGATCATCACGCGCCCACTCCCCCTCGACTCGGGCATACGGCCCGGCCGCCACGGAGGTGATGTAGCTCGAGATCGGCAGCGTCGGGGCGAACTCGACGCGCTGCACCCCGACGCCGGCATCGACGGCAGCGGCGGACTGGTTCGAGAGAACCTCCCACCCTGCCGGCGCGTCGATCACGAACGTGTAGGGAGCCTTGATGTCCGGCTGCTCGAAGCACGCCATCACACGCCGCGAGTCGGCGGGCTCGTACTGCGTGTAGAGATAGGTGCGGTCATCGACAGGATCGTGGAAACGGTGCAGCCCCTCACCCGACCGACTGTAGGCCCCGACCGCCTCGACGCGGATCGTGTTCGAGTCCGCGAGATCGCGCACGGCGATCCGGGCCCCGTCGTAGACGACCTCCTGTTCGACGCCGTTGACGACGAGCCGCTCCACGCTCTCGCCGATGAAGTCGAGCCAGGTCGACGAGGTCGTCGATGCGAAGTCGAGCGTCGTGACCGTCGGGAACCCACTGCGAGCCCGCTCGGGCGCTCCGGTCAGATCGAGTTCGACGCGGATGCTGCGAACGGAGATGGCGGCGGATCGCGCCGCGGTCTCCTCTCGCGTGAGGTTGGCGGTGTGCATGTCTCCCATCCTTTCATCCGGCGCCGAAGATCACGCTCCACCGTGCGCCTGCGTTGCATTATGCAACAGACAGGTCTAGGGTTGCAGTATGCAACAAATCGACGAGGCGGACGCACGAGGTCAGGACAGCGCGACGGTGCTGCGGTCCCTGCTGGCGATCACCCGCCGGGGTCTGGTCGATGCCCGGTCCGGCGAGACGCGACTCTCCATCACAGACCAGTCGATCGTGATGGCCATCGCCGATGAGCCGGGCATCCGCTCGACGGACATCGCGCAGATGTTCCGGCTCAACCGTTCGACGGTGTCCCGGCAGTTGTCGTCCCTCATCGCTCTCGGGCTCGTGCAGGAGATGCCTGCGACGGCGGGACGCGGGCGCCCGCTCGCACTCACCCCCGAAGGCGAAGAAGCCTTCCGAGGAACGCTCGACACGCTGCAGCACGTGATCGACACCCATCTCGCGCAGTGGTCGGATGCGGAGGTGTCGTGCTTCGCGCACGACCTGCAGCGCTTCGACCGCGGCGACGCCGCATCATGACCCCGGCCCACAAGGCCATCAGAGAAGGAAGAGAAATGAAGAACATCACCGTTCTCGGCACCGGCGTCCTCGGATCGCAGATCGCGTTCCAGACCGCCTTCCACGGATTCGACGTCGTCGCGTACGACATCGATCAGGCTGCCCTCGACCGCGCAGCCGAGCGCTTCGAAGCGCTCGCGGCGCGCTACGTCGCAGACGGCGCCGAGAACGCGGCTGACGGTGGCGCGCAGACGGCCGTCGGCCGCATCCGCCTCACCTCCGACCTCGCGGATGCCGCTGGCAACGCCGACCTCGTGATCGAGGCCGTCCCGGAGAGCCTGGAGCTCAAGCAGGGCATCTACCGCACGCTCGCGGACGCGGCACCCGCCACGACGATCTTCGCGACGAACTCCTCGACTCTGCTGCCCAGCGCCCTGTCGGAGTCCACCGGACGCCCCGATCGCTTCCTCGCGCTGCACTTCGCGAATGAGATCTGGTCGCACAACACCGCCGAGGTGATGGGCACGCCCGACACCGACCCCGCCGTCTATGAGACGGTCGTGGAGTTCGCCACGCAGATCGGCATGGTCCCGATCCAGATCAAGAAGGAGAAGGCAGGATACCTGCTGAACTCCCTCCTCGTGCCGTTCCTCGAGGCGGGCGCCGAACTCCTCGTCGACGGGATCGCCGAGCCTGAGGCGATCGACGCGACCTGGCGCATCGGCACCGGTGCTCCCGCCGGCCCGTTCGAGATCTACGACATCGTGGGTCTGACCACGGCCTACAACATCTCGCGCATGGGCGGCAAGAAGCAGCAGCGCTTCGCCGATCTGCTCAAGGAGCAGTACATCGACAAAGGCAAGCTCGGCGTCGCCACCGGCGAGGGCTTCTACACCTACCCGCGCGAGAGCTGACCAGTCGTCAGCGTCCGAGCAGCCGGCGGATCGCAGTCTCGGGTGACACGGTGAGATCGAGGGTGCGACCCCGCGCGTAGAGCCGGAACACGCGAGGGTCGATGTAGCTCCCTCGCGCCACCGCGAGGGTGTTGCCGAGCGCCGAGGCCGTGGCCTGCACGGCGAGGCGCTCGGCACGCCGCCTCTCGTTCTTGGTCTCGAGCCGACCGATACGGGCCAGCGCGTCCGCCGCGAGGATGGTGCCGTGCAGCGTGCGGAAGTCCTTCGCAGTGAAGGCGGCTCCCGCCACCTCGCGCAGATAGTCGTTGACCTCGCTCGAGGTCAGGCGCACCCTCCGCCGCCCCTTCCGGTAGGCCAGCAGCGGCGCACGCGGGGATCCGACGGAGAACTCCGACAGGGCCTCGGCCAACGGAGCGTCGGTGATCTCGATCGACGCCAACTGCTTGCTCTTCGCGGGGAAGCTCAGGGCGACCGTGCTTCCGTCTATACGGACGTCGCGGCGCCGAAGCGTGCTGAGGCCACGACTGCCGTGCTTCACGAGGTAGCGTTCCGAACCGATCCGCAGGGCGGCGTCGTCGAGCAGCCGGAAAGACACCGCGAGTGCGCGTCCGCGTGTGAGACCGGACTCCCCGATCGCGCGCGTCACCTTGGCCCTGGCCGCAGGCAGCGCCTCGGCCAGCCGCAGCGCGCGGGCGAACTTGCGCTGATCCCTCCCTGTCCGCCACAGCGGATGGTAGAGATACTGCCGTCTTCCCGCGTCATCGGTGCCGACAGCCTGGATATGCGCCAGCGGATCGGCGGCGATCCAGACATCCGTCCATGCGGGAGGGATCGCGAGGTCATGGATCCGCTCACGATCGGCCTCCGACACCGTCTCATCGCCGGCATCGAGGTAGCGGAAGCCCGACCCCGAACGTCGACGACGGATACCGGGTTCTTCTCCCGGCACGACTCTTCTGAGTGCCATCGGTCTGACTCCTGTCGGCAGTGCGGGCGCGCGTGCGACCACGATGCCGCGACCGACCCGGCGTGTGAAGGGCATGGCGCTGCGGGGACGCGACCTGCTAGGCGAACCCCGCGCGGATTGTCGACCGGTACATAGGTCTGCCATTCTCTTGACTATGACGATGTCACTCGAGGAATTCCGTGAGTCCCTGACCAGAGCAGATCTGCGCGGCGCCCTCGGGTTACAGCTCACCGATGTCGAGGCTCAGCAGGTCGCGGCCGACCCCGCGTCGACGCAGAGCTGGTACTCCTACTGGCTCACCACGATCCCGACTCCCCCGCCGCCTGCGCCCTCGTCCGGCGAGACGCCACCCCCGGCATACGACGCACCGCCTCCCTCGTACAACGCGCCACCCCCGGCATACGACGCACCGCCGCCCGCATACGACGCACCGCCCCCGGCATACGCAGGTGCCCCGACCTCCGAGCAGACCCCCGATCCTGCGTACGCCGCGACTGCTCCGTACCCGGGCTACGAAGGTGCCGCGGGAGCGAGCGCGGTCTACGCCGGCTACGCTTCGGCGCCCGAGGGCGAACCTCGGAAGAAGAGCAAGGTCGGGCTCTGGGTCACACTGTCGATCCTCGGCGCCCTGCTGCTGATCGCTGCCGTCGTGGTCGTCGTCGCCTTCACCACCGCCCGGCACTGGACCAAGACCGACGTCCCCGAGAAGCCGGAGACGTTCCACAGCGAGGAATACGAGACCGGACGCTACGACGTCTCGATGGACGCCGTGAACCCGTGCACGGTCAACCAGGACTGGACCGACTGCACGAACCTCATGGTCGCGACCTACACGGCCGCCTGCGTCGGCGTCGAGCTCACCGAGACGGCCACACTGCTCTGCACCGACTACAGCGGTGCGATCGATGAGATGAAGGCACTGGACGGCGACGGGTACTACGTGGCCACCCTCGGCTCCTACGGCAATCTCACCCGCACACCGGAGATGGACACGCGCCAGGTCTCGAACGACGACTACGAGCCCGCGGTGACCCACGAGGCCGTGTGCTACCTCGAGTTCATCGGAGAGTGCGACTAGGCACTTTCCCGAATACGACAAAACCCCCGCTCTCGCGGGGGTTTTTGTCTTGCTGGGGTACCTGGACTCGAACCAAGAACAACGGAACCAGAAACCGCCGTGTTGCCAATTACACCATACCCCAAGGGCAAAACCGGAGCCTCGCACCGAGAGTCAAGCCTACCCGAGCCTCGGCCCGAATGCCAAAACGCCTCACTCCGTCCGGGCGCGTCGCCCGGGATCGCCACTCCTGCGCGGCACACGCGACCGCGGACGCGAAGAGGGAGAGCACCCGTCGGATGCCCTCCCTCTTCGCTGTCACTCGACCTCAGTTCGCGAGGAACTCCGAAAGAGCACGAAGTCGTCGCAGCGACTCGTCCTTGCCCAGCAGCTCCATCGACTCGAACAGCGGCGGGGAGATCCGCCGGCCGGTGATCGCGACGCGCGGCGGACCGTAGGCGATCCGCGGCTTGAGCTCGAGCTTCTCGACCAGAGCCTCGGCGAGGGCCTCCTGGACCTTCTCCGGAGTGAAGTCGGTCACCGGCTCGAGCGCTGCGACACAGGCGTCGAGCACCTCGGCCGCGTTGGCGGGGAGCCCCTTGAGCGCGTCGGCGTCATAGGACACGTCGTCGGTGAACAGGAAGCCCACCATCCCTGGGACTTCACCCAGCAGCTGTACGCGCTCCTGCACCAGCGGTGCGACGCGGAACGCCATCACGAGCTGCTCGTGCGTGGGCTCGTCGAAGAGTCCTGCGGCCGCGAGGTACGGGATCGTCCGCTCAGCGAAGTCCTTCTCGCCCAGCGTGCGGATGTGGTCGCCGTTGATCGACTCGGCCTTCTTCTGGTCGAAGCGAGCCGGGTTCGGGTTGACGTTGACGATGTCGAATGCCTCGGTGAACTCCTCCAGCGAGAACACGTCGCGGTCGGGACCGATCGACCAGCCCAGAAGGGCGAGGTAGTTGAGCAGCCCCTCGTGGATGAAGCCGCGGTCGCGGTGCAGGAAGAGGTCCGCCTGAGGGTCGCGCTTGGACAGCTTCTTGTTGCCGGTTTCCCCCAGCACCAGCGGCATGTGGGCGAAGCGCGGCACGAACGTGGTGACGCCTGCCTCGATGAGCGCCGCATAGAGCGCGAGCTGACGCGCCGTAGACGGCATCAGGTCTTCTCCGCGGAGCACGTGCGTGATGCCCATGAGGGCGTCGTCGACCGGGTTCACGAAGGTGTACAGCGGGATGCCGTTGGGCCGTACGACCACGAAGTCCGGGAACGACCCGGCCGGGAAGGTCACCTCGTCACGGATGAGGTCGACGTACGTGAGGTCTTCTTCGGGCACGCGGAGTCGAAGCGCAGGCTGACGCCCCTCGGCCCGGAAGGCGGCCTTCTGCTCGTCGGTCAGAGTGCGATCGAAGTTGTCGTAACCGAGCTGCTTCGCACGGCCGGCGGCCTCGTTGCGGGCGTCGATCTCCTCGGCCGTCGAGTAGCTCTCGTAGAGCGCACCGGTGGCGAGCAGCTTGTCGATGACGCCGCGGTAGATGTCATGACGCTCGGACTGCCGATACGGGGCGTGCGGTCCGCCGACCTCGACGCCCTCGTCCCAGTCGATCTTGAGCCACGTGAGCGCGTCGACGAGCTGGCGGAAGCTCTCCTCGCTGTCGCGGGCGGCGTCGGTGTCCTCGATGCGGAACACCATCTTCCCGCCCGTGTGGCGGGCGTAGGCCCAGTTGAAGAGCGCGGTGCGGACCATGCCGACATGCGGCAGTCCGGTCGGCGAGGGGCAGAAGCGGACGCGGACGTCGGCGCCGCTGGCGGTCGTGGTGAGGGGGTGCGGAGTAGCCATATCCCTCCGATTCTAGTTGCCGGTGCGGCACTCCACAGGGGCTCATGGAGGGGGCGGCGAGAGACGCGACCGGGGGTCACTGTGGGTAACAGTCACTCACCCTGGGAAACAACCCGCGTTCCGTCCCGACCTGCTCCTATCGTTGCCGCAACGCCGGAGGACGGGCGAACACCGAACCCACACGGAAAGGCAAGAACGTGACATTCACGAACGCAGCGACGACGGATGCAGTGACAGAAGATCTCGGCGATCGATGGCGGGACGCAGCAAGACCACAGACCAGCGCCGACTGGCTCGACCGCGCACAGGAGGTGGCGGACATCCTCGCCGCGGACGCCATCGACCGTGATCGCGCGAACGCGACGCCACGAGCCGAAGTCAGGCTGTTGAAGGAATCGGGGCTGGTGACACTGTTGGGTCCCCGCGCGCACGGCGGCGCCGGTGAGAGCTGGGACACGGCGTACCGGGTGATCCGCACCGTCGCGAGAGGCGACGGCTCGATCGGTCAGCTGCTCGGCTACCACTACCTGTGGGCATGGGCCGCGCGGCTCGTCGCCACGGACGATCAGATCGCCGCCGTCGAAGAGCTGTACACGACGAACGACTTCCTCTTCGGAGGCGCCGTCAACCCTCGGGATTCCGATCTCGTGATCCGAGAAGACGGCGACGACCTGATCTTCTCCGGACGCAAGTCGTTCTCAACGGGCGGGCAGGTCTCGGACCTCACCGTGCTCGAAGGCATCCTCGAGGGCACCGACACGCACGTGTTCGCCATCGTCCCCACCGCGCAGGAGGGGATCGTGTTCGCGGATGACTGGGACAACCTGGGGCAGCGACTCACGGAGTCAGGCTCGGTCGAGATCCGCGACGTGCGCGTCCCCTGGGCGTCCGCTGCGGGATTCGTCGACAAGGAGTTCCAGCCGCTCACGTACAACACGCTGAACGTCCCGACGATCCAGCTCGTGTTCGCGAATTTCTATCTCGGCATCGCACAGGGGGCTCTCGAGACGGCGTCGGCCTACACGCGCACCACGACGCGCCCCTGGCCCTACGGCGGACACGACAAGCAGCACGCGACGGACGAGTGGTACCTGCTCGAGGGTTATGGCGAGCTCGCGTCGAAGCTGTGGGCCGACGAAGCGCTGCTGGACGCCGTGGGTGCGGAGATCAGTGCCGTGCTGCATGCGCCCCGCGAGGATCTCACGGCGCGGCGACGCGGCGAGATCGCTGTGCGGATCGCAGCGGGAAAGCTCCGGATCGTCGACGACGGCTTGGAGGTCGCCACGAAGGTCTACGAGCTGACAGGGGCACGCGCGTCGGCGAATGCGGTCGGACTCGACATCTTCTGGCGCAACCTGCGCACGCACAGCCTTCATGATCCGATCGCGTACAAGAAGCGCGAGGTCGGGACGTTCGTGCTGAAGAACGAGGTGCCCGAGCCCACCTGGTACACCTGAACGTCGTGATTCTCAGCCCTCGGTGTCGCGCCGGCATGATCCGGACGCGGCACCGAGGATCACGCGCGTCACCGCGGTCGGTCCGCGGTTCTCCGGTTGGCGCCGTTCGGATCTCAGCGGCGCGACCGGAGCGCCACCGCAGCGGAATGCTCCAGCGGCACGCGTCCATCGACGGTCCGCTCGGAGCAGACGGAATCGAACGCCGCTCGGAACGCGGCGCGTTCCGAGCCGTTGAGCGCACGATAGAACTGACCCGCTCCCCCGACACCTCCCTCTGCGGACACCCACAGGGCGTCGGCACCGGCTGACCACGTCCAGGTGATCTCCGACACCCGACTGCCCGTCCAGCCCGCATCGTCCAGCATCCGCGCGAAGCCGTCCACCGTCCGCTCGAAGTCCTGCTCCGGGGGCAGTCGCTCCCCGACCGATGGTGCGAGCCCCGCCCGGTCGCAGACTTCACGCCACAGCCACGTCGGCGAGTTCGTCCAGACTGTCGCCACCACGACGTCGGCCGACACCCGCGCGAGCTCTCGTGCCGCCCTCCGCGGTTCAGCGACGTGATTCAGCACGAAGTTGGCGACGACCGCGTCGAAGACGCCGTCGTGAAACGGCAGCTGCGGCAGCGCACCCTCGACCACGGGGATCCCGGCGTGCTCGCGCACTGCGACCTCTCTCATCGTCGGCTCCGGCTCGCATCCGGTGACGTTCCAGCCCGCGCTCGCGAACGCCGCGGAGAGCGAGCCTGTGCCCGAGCCCACATCGAGCAGGGTGCGCCCACGCGCATCCCCGAGCTCGTTGAGCACGAAGCCTGCGGTCCCGACGCACAATGCAGCGTATGAATCTGCGTACGCGCGCCCCGTACCCGCCCAGTCCTTCATCGGGCTCGGGAGCGAGCGAGAGGCGAGAGCGCGACGATCGCGACCACCAGCACGGATGCTGCGATGCCGAGCCCCGCGTATTGGAAGTTCGACAGGATCACTCCGGCGAGCACCGCACCCGCAGCTGCCGAGAGGCTCATCAGCGAGTCGCTCCTTCCCTGTCGTCGTGTGCGCAGCTCGGGCGCGCTCGATTCGGTGAGCAGCGCCGCTCCGGCGACGGTCGCCGCACTCCATCCCAGGCCGAGCAGGATCAGCGCGACCATCACGCCCCATTCCTGATCGTTCACGAAGACCGCGAAGGCGAGCGCGCCGCCCAGGAGCACCTGTCCCAGCAGCACGACCCGCAACCGCCCCCAGCGGTCCGCGAGGATGCCGAAGAGCGGAGAGAGCGCGTACATGCCGCCGACGTGCAGAGCGATCGTGATGCCGACCAGTGCCGAGACGTCGGCCGGCGTGGGTGCCATGCCCTCGCTGCCGTGCGCCATGTGCGCGAGGTGCACGGGAGTCATCGCCATCACCGATGCCATCACGACGTGCGAGCCGGCGACCGCGAAGATCGCGTACCGAGCCACGACCGGACGATCGATCGACACCTGCCCGGTCACCGCCGCTGCCGCTCTGGCGAGCCCTTGCGCGGCGAGAAGTGGATCGGGCCGCAACGCGATCAGGTAGAGGATGAGCGCAGCGCACTGTGCGACGAAGGAGAACGCGTAGGAGCCGGTCTGCGGCGGCATGCCGATGGCCTCGCCGACGACTTCGCCCGGCCCCAGGAGCAGAGGTCCTGCCACGCCGCCGATGGTCGTCGCCCACACCACGATCGAGAGATCGCGTCCGCGGTGCTGCGGGGCGGCGAGATCCGTCGCGGCGAACCGGGACTGGAGGTTTCCGGCATTGCCCGCGCCGATCATCAGGATGCCCACCAGCAGCAGAGGGAACACGCGTAGCGACGCGGCCAGGATCACCACGGCGATGCCGACCAGCGCGAACAGGTTGCCGAGGGACAGCGCGCGCCGTCTGCCGACCCTGGCGGCCAGACGGGCGAGCGGGATCGCGCACAGCGCCGCACCGAGGGTGACGGACGCCGTGGCAAGGCCCGATAGCGCATCGCTTCCCGAGAGGTCGGCGGCGAGCAGCGCGCCGAGCGACACCGTCGCCCCGAAGGCGATCCCGCCGAGCACCTGTCCGAGCGACAGCACCAGGACGGTGCGTCGCTGGACAGCCGCCTGTCGGGTCGCCGTCAGAGCGACGACGGTCATGATGCGCGCACGGCGTCGCGCACGGTGTTGCGCAGGATCCCCAGTCCGGTGATCTCGACCTCGACGGTGTCGCCGGCGTCGAAGGTTCCGACGCCCGCCGGGGTGCCCGTCAGGATGACGTCGCCGGGGAGCAGGGTGAACACGGCCGACGCATGCTCGATGATCGCCGCGACGGAGTGGATCATGTCGGTCAGCGGCGCCTTCTGGCGAACCTCTCCATTCACCCTGGTCTGGATGGTCGCCTCCGACGGATCGAAGTCCGTGCTGATGGTGGGGCCGAGGGGGCAGAACGTGTCGAAGCCCTTCGCGCGCGACCACTGGCCGTCCTTGCGCTGCAGGTCACGGGCGGTGACGTCATTGGCGATCGTGTAGCCGAGCACGTGGTCGAGAGCGTCCGCCTGCGTCACATTCTTGGCGACCTTGCCGATCACGACGGCGAGCTCGCCCTCGTACTCGGTCTGGTCCGAGATCGATGGACGCACGATCGCATCGCCTGGACCGATCACAGCGGTGTTGGGCTTGAGGAACAGGAGCGGCTCCTCGGGAGCCACTCCCCCCATCTCGGCGGCGTGATCGTGGTAGTTCTTGCCGACGCAGACGATCTTCGAGCGCGGGATCACCGGCGCCAGGATGACCGCGTCCGCGATCGGCACGCGATCGCCCGTCGGCTCGTACCCGGCGAAGAGCGGATCGCCCGAGAGGACGACGAGGTCGGTGTCATCGACGATCCCGAAGAGGATGGCGTCGTCATGGCTGAATCGGGCGATCTTCATGCCACCAGCCTAGCCAGAGTGCGGACGACGGGACCCCGGTGTGCAGCGGGCACAGCGGGGTCCCGGGAGTCTTGCGACGATCAGGCGTCGAGGCGCAAGAGCCAGCCGTGCTTGTCTTCGCGACGGCCGTACTGGATGTCGGTGAGCTCTTCACGCAGCGACAGGGCGAGCTCGCCGAGCGGCTGCGGCTCATCGAAGCCTTCTCCGACGAGGGCGCCGATCGGCGTCACGACCGCGGCGGTGCCGCAGGCGAAGACCTCGACGATGTCGCCGGATGCCACGCCCTCGCGCCATTCGTCGATCGAGATCGGCCGCTTCTCGACCGTGTATCCGCGGTCCTCCGCGAGCTGCAGCAGGGAGTCGCGCGTGATGCCCTCGAGGATGCTGTCGGACTCTGGCGTGACGACCCGGCCGTCCTTGAACACGAACACGACGTTCATGCCGCCGAGCTCCTCGACGTTGCGCTCCTCGTTGAGGAACACGACCTGGTCGCAGCCCTTCGACGACGCCTCGCTCTGGGCCAGCAGGCTCGACGCGTAGTTGCCACCGGTCTTGGCCTTGCCCGTGCCGCCCTTGCCCGCACGCGCGTAGTCCTCGGAGAGCCAGATGCGCACGGGCTTCACTCCGCCGGTGAAGTACGCGCCCGCGGGGCTGGCGATGACGTAGTAGGCCACCTTCTGCGCCGCCCGGACGCCGAGGAAGGCCTCCTTGGCGAACATGAAGGGGCGGAGGTACAGGCTCTGATCCTCACCGGACGGCACCCAACGTCCGTCGACCTTGATGATCTCGCGCAGGGACTGGATGAAGTACTCGGTCGGCAGCTCAGGCAGCGCGAGACGGTGGGCGCTGGCCTGCAGACGGGCTGCGTTGCGGTCGGGACGGAAGGTGTGGATCGATCCGTCGGCATGACGATAGGCCTTGATGCCCTCGAAGATCTCCTGCGCGTAGTGCAGCACGGATGCTGCGGGGTCGAGCGGGATCGGTCCGTACGGCTGCACGCGCGGGCGGTGCCATCCGCCCTTGACGGACCAGCAGATGTCGACCATGTGATCGGTGAAGACCACGCCGAAGCCCGGGTTCTCGTGAACCTCGGCCACGCGACCGGGCGTCGCAGCGGTCAAGTTCTTCGTCACAGCGAACTCCAGCGGAGCCACGGTGGTCTCGGCGTCGATGGTCGTCATCTCATCATCCATTCCTCGTGCGGCGCGCAACCTCGCGCCGTCTCAGCCTACGCCTGTCGCTCAGAGCAGAGCGGTGATCGCGGAGCCGACCTCCGCTGTGGTGCGCGCCCCTGTGCGAGACGCGATGTCGGACTCGACGGCGGCGCTCACGCGAGCAGCCTCTTCGGTGAGCCCGAGGTGGTCGAGCAGCAGCGCCACCGACAGGATCGCGGCGGTGGGGTCGGCCTTCTGCTGCCCCGCGATGTCGGGGGCCGATCCGTGCACCGGCTCGAACATCGACGGGAACGCGCCTGCGGGGTTGATGTTGCCCGAGGCGGCGAGTCCGATTCCGCCGGTGACCGCTCCCGCGAGGTCGGTGAGGATGTCGCCGAACAGGTTGTCCGTGACGATCACGTCGAAACGAGAGGGATCGGTGACCAGGAAGATGGTCGCCGCATCGACGTGCAGGTAGTCGACGGCGACGTCGGGGTGCTCGGACGCGACCTCGTTCACGATGCGCTGCCAGATCGCCCCCGCGTGCACGAGCACGTTGGTCTTGTGCACGAGCGTGACCTTCTTGCCGCGCCGCTCGGCGAGGTCGAAGGCGTAGCGCACGACCCTCTCGACGCCGAAGGCGGTGTTGACCGAGGTCTCATTGGCGACCTCGTGCGGCGTGCCCTTGCGGATCGCGCCGCCGTTGCCGACGTAGGGGCCCTCGGTGCCCTCTCGGACGACGACGAAGTCGATGTCTCCCGGGTTCGCGAGTGGCCCCGCAGCTCCGGTGAAGAGCTTCGAGGGACGCAGGTTCACGTAGTGGTCGAGCGTGAAGCGGAGCTTGAGCAGCAGCCCGCGCTCGATGTTCGCGTCCTTGAGCCGGGGGTCGCCGGGCGTGCCCCCGACGGCTCCGAGCAGGATCGCGTCGTGCTCCGAGATCGCCCGAAGGTCGTCGTCGGTGAGGGTGTCGCCCGTCTCGAGGTACCGAGCGGCGCCGAGCGAGAAGCAGGTCTTGTCAAATGTCACATCACTGGAGGCGGTGACCGCATCGAGGACCTTCTCGGCCTCGGCGACGACCTCTGGGCCGATTCCGTCACCGGGGATGACGGCCAGCTTCACGACACGCGACATGACACTCCTTGCATCGGGATGAACCGGCCAGCACTCGGGCTGATGCCGAGCGGGCCGGTTCTCCCAGCGTACTGGTCAGTGCGTGGCGGCCTTGCGCAGTGTGACGGCCGCGATCACTCCGGCGAGAACGACCAGCCCCGCGCCGATCAGCGAGGTCACCAGGACGCCCGAGCCGAAGGCCGCGGATGCGGCATCCCAGAGCGCATCGCCGAGCTGTGCCGGCAACTCCTGGGCGGCGGTGTAGGCGCCGGCGAGCGTCTCCTCTGCCGCGTGCGCCGCATCTGCCGGTATGCCCGGCGGAATGACCAGCGCCCCGCGGTAGAACGCGGTGATCAGGCCGCCGAGCACGGCTGTGCCGAGCACAGCACCGAGCTCGTAGGCCGTCTCGGACACCGCGCTCGCGGCCCCCGCCTTCTCGGCGGGCGCACTGGAGAGGATCAGTTCGTTCGAGATGGTCTCGGCCCCGCCGATGCCGATGCCGAGCACCACGAAGGCGATGATCAGCGGCGCGACACCGTGATCGGAGGTCGTGAAGGCGACGAGCAGATAGCCGGCCACCGAGAACACGAGCCCCGCAGGGACGAGGATGTGCGGGGGCACCCGCCGCGAGATGGGCACCACCGAGAGTCCGGCCACGATCATCGCGATCATGCCGGGTACGAGCGCCGCCCCGGCGGTCATCGGCGAGAGGCCGAGCACCAGCTGCAGGTGCTGCGAGACGAAGTACAGGAAGCCCACGAGCGCGACGACGCTCAGCAGGTTCACCAGGATCGCTCCAGAGAAGGAGCCCCGGCGGAACAGCACCATGTCGAGCATCGGCACCTCGGCATGCAGCTGTCGTCGCACGAACAGGTAGCCCATCACGATGCCGAGCAGCGCCCAGCCGCCTGCCGAGAGGCTCGGTCCTTCGACCGCGAGCGACTTGATCGCGTACACGACGGGGATCATCGCGGCCATCGACAGCACGATGCTGACGATGTCGATGCGACCGGGGTTCGGGTCGCGGCTCTCGGGCACGAGCAGCGGCGCGGCGATGAGCAGCGGGATGAGCACAGGGACGGCGATCAGGAACACCGACCCCCAGTCGAAGTGCTCGAGCAGGAACCCGCCCACGATCGGCCCGAGAGCGGATCCGGCGGAGAACGCCGACGCCCACACGGCGATCGCGAGGCGACGCTGGTCCCGGTTCTGGAAGATCGAACGAAGGAGCGACAGGGTCGACGGCATCAGCATCGCGCCGAAGAAGCCGAGGAGGGCACGGGCGGCGATCAGCAGGCCGGCGGTCGGGGCGAAGGCCGCGAGGGCCGACACCGCCGCGAAGCCGGTCGCGCCGATCAGCAGCATCCGCCGACGTCCGAAGCGATCGCCGAGGGTGCCCATGGTCACGAGAAGTCCTGCCAGCACGAGCGGATAGACGTCGATGATCCACAGCTGCTCGGCGCCGGTGGGCGCGAGCGCGATGGATATCTCGGGGAGCGCGAAGCTCAGCACCGTGTTGTCCACCGACACCAGGAGCACCGGCAGCATGAGCACGACGAGCGCCGCCCAGCCTCGGGCTCCGACGCGGGGAGCATCCGTCTCTGTCGTCGGGATCGACGCAGTACGGGTCATGGAACACCTCTCAGGATCACGACGGCATCGTTACTAAACCGTCCAGATGGTATAGTAACAGAATCGTCACACTGCCGCGCTACTGTGATGCAAGACGAACAGAGGATCCCGATGCCCCGACCTCCCCTGGCCCGAGAACGCGTTCTCGACGCCTTCGAAGCGATCGTCATCGAAGACGGTGAGCGCGCAGCCACCCTCGACGCGACAGCCAAGGCCGCCGGCGTCTCGAAGGGCGGGCTCCTCTACCACTTCGGATCGAAGGAAGATCTTGCCGCAGGTCTGATCGAACGCCTCGACGCGCTCACCACGGCCGATCTCGAACGCATGACGACAGCCGAAGAGGGGCCCGTGGCGTACTACGTGCGCACCTCCGTCATGGAGGACGATGCGCTTGATCGCGTGCTGATCGCTGCGACGCGACTCGCCCAGGGCGGCTCGGCGTCAGCAGCCGACGCGCTGCGCAGGAACCGAGACCGGTGGGAGGACACGATCCGCCCCCATGTGCGGGATGCCGCCAGCCTCGATCTCGTGATGCTGCTGAGCGACGGGCTCTACTTCAACAACTCGCTCGACGTGCACGGACCGGAGCGACTGGTCCCCCGCAGCGACGAGCTCTCGGACCTGATCGCTCTCGTGCTCCGCGCGACGGCACCCTGACTCCCGGCTCCACACGCAGAAAGCGGGAGGGCCGCCTTTCGGCCTGCCCTCCCGCTCCGCATATCCGGGTCTGCGCTGCTCAGACCTCGGTGATCTCGATCTGACGGAAGAGATCTGCGTCGATGGATCCGCGCAGGTCGTCGAGCAGGTCGTCCGGCACCGGCGAATCCAGCGTGAGCACGCTGAGCGCCTGGTCGCCGGCGCCGAGGCGCGAGATCTGCATGCCGGCGATGTTGATGCCGGCGTCACCGAACTTCTGACCGTAGACCGCGACGATTCCGGGGCGGTCGGTGTAGAGCATCACGACGTGGTGCTTCTCGATCGGCAGCTCGAGCGCGTGGTCGTTGATGGCGACCAGCTTCTCGGCCTGCTTCGGGCCCGTGAGCGTGCCGGACACCGAGAGCTGCGAACCGTCGGAGAGAGCACCGCTGAGGGTGATGACGTTGCGGTACTCGTCGCTGACGTCGTCCTTGAGGAGGCGCACTGCGATTCCTCGCTGATCCGCGAGCAGCGGTGCGTTGACGTACGAGACCGTCTCACTGACGATGTTCGTGAAGACGCCCTTGAGGGCGGCGAGCTTGAGAACGCTCACGTCATAGTCGTTCAGTTCACCGTGCACCTCGACGTCGAGGCTCGTGAGCGGCGACGTCGCGAGAGCGGCGAAGATCTGACCGAGCTTCTCGACGAGCGAGATGCCGGGGCGGACGTACGGGTCGATCACGCCACCCGCCACGTTGACGGCATCCGGCACGAGGTCCCCGCCGAGAGCCAGGCGCACCGAACGGGCCACGGAGACGCCGGCCTTCTCCTGCGCTTCTTCGGTGCTCGCTCCGAGGTGCGGGGTGACGACGACGTTCGGAAGGTCGAGGAGCGGACGCGCCGTGCCGCCCTCGGCCGGGGGCTCGGAGGTGAAGACGTCGAGGCCGGCACCGGCGATCTCACCGGCGACGAGGGCTGCGTGCAGTGCCTCCTCATCGATCAGTCCGCCACGGGCCACGTTGACGACGAACGCCGTCGGCTTCATGGCCTTGAACTGCTCGGCACCGATCATCCCGGTGGTCTCGGGCGTCTTGGGCATGTGGATCGTCAGGAAGTCGGACTCGGCGACGAGCTCGTCGAGCGTCAGCAGCTGTACACCCAGCTGCTGGGCGCGCGCCGAGGTGACGTAGGGGTCGTAGGCGACGACGCGCATGTCGAAGGCGGCAAGACGCGCGGCGACGAGAGCGCCGATTCGGCCGAGACCGACGATGCCGACGGTCTTCTCGAAGAGCTCGGCCCCGGTGAAGGAGCTGCGCTTCCACTGACCTGCCGACAGCGACGCGTGCGCGGCGGGAATGCGACGGGCGAGGCTGAGGATGTGACCGACGGTGAGCTCTGCGGCGGAGACGATGTTGGACGTCGGCGCGTTGACGACCATGACACCGGCCGTCGTGGCCGCCTTGATGTCGACGTTGTCGAGGCCCACACCTGCGCGGGCGACGACCTTCAGCTTCGGCGCGTGGGTCAGCGCCTCCTCGTCGATCTGCGTCGCCGACCGGATCAGCACGGCGTCGGCATCCGCGAGCGACGCGAAGAGCGCCTGGCGGTCGGTGCCGTCGACGTTGCGAACGTCGAAGTCGGGGCCGAGGGCCTCGATCGTGGCGGGTGAGAGAACTTCGGCGAGGAGCACGACGGGCTTCGGCACAGGGATCCTTCGGGGCAGCGCGACAGGGGGCCGATGCGCCGCACACCGTGGGGGCGCGATCACTCCAACTGTACCCGAGCGGCTCCGCTGCTCCGTGCCGTGTGACGTCGAGCGACCGCTGAATCGCTAGGAGGCTGCGAGTGTCAGGCTGTATGCGAGCAGGCTCAACCAGAACACCGCTACGACGCCGAGGCCCGCCAGGAGCACGAGTGCGAGCTCCCCTGCCGACCGCCGCCTGCCGATGAGATAGGCGAAGACGAAGACGATCGCGGGAAAGACGACGCCGAAGAGCAGCGTGGCCCAGCCGATGCCGCTCAGCCCGACCTGCGCCATGGTGATCAGGTGCGCCACGGCGTTCCAGATCGCGTAGGCGTAGAAGAGCCCCGCCAGCCCGAGGACGAGCCCGGTGAGCCATCGAGGCGATACCGCCGGGGTCGACTGTGACATCTGCATCTCGCTCATAGTCCGATCGCTCCCACCGTCACGAAGGGCCAGGGCACGAGGAGCACGACTCCGAGGAGGAGCGCGGACACCCGGATCCACCCGGCCCTGCCACGCGTGAGCACCCAACTTGCAAGGAACCACAGCAGAGGAGCCGCAACGGCGAGGACGAACCAGGGCAGGAACATCGCGTCCGCGACGAAGAAGTTCGCGAGCGGCTTGAGGCGCAGCCCGCCGACGACCCAGCCGACACTGTAGAGAAGGTAGACACCCCCGACGATGCCCAGGATCAGCAGCATCGCGGTGCTCAACGGCTGGTGTTCTTCATCGTCGTCGCCGCCGCCGACGCGTCCGACCGCCGCACTCCCCTTGCCGACGGCATTCCACCCCTCGGGCAACGCAGGATCGTCCGTAGGGCGGTCGGTATGCGCCGCGGTGTCCGGCTCCGAGCGCGGCTGCGCGGGCTTCTTCGGAGCAGGCCCCGTGGGAGCACCGCCCTCGTCGCCGTCCCAGCTCAGGGCCTCGTCGGAATCGGAAGTCATGTCCCCAGCGTAGGACACGGCGTCCACTATGCTCGGTGGCATCTGGGCCGAAGGTGCCCTGCCCTGGAGGGACCACCGTGGCCGAGCAGAACAAGAACGTCGATCAGAGCGCACCGAGCGGCTCCGTCGACGAGCCCGCGGCAGGGTGGAAGCCGACCGCCGCCGCGAAGTCGAAGGCGACGACCTTCCGCTGGATCGCAGTCGTCCTCTGGGTCATCGCGATCGCCGCTGAGGCCGTCGGCATCTTCTGGCTGCTCCGCCAGCGCGTGTACGTGGGCGAGGACGGCACTCTCGTGCGCGACCCCGACACCGGCCTCCTCGAAGAACAGGGCGTCACCGCCCAGTTCCCGCAGTGGGCGTTCATCACGCTGCTCGTGCTGCTCGTGGTCATCGCCGCGCTCGCCATCACCGGCTCGATCCTCTGGAAGAAGGCCAACCGCCTGGATCCGGCTCGGAAGTCCGAGACTCTGCGGTTCTTCGTGCAGAACCAGCTCGGAGCGATCATCGCGATCATCGCCTTCCTCCCGCTGATCATCCTCATCTTCCTCAACAAGGACATGGACAAGGGGCAGAAGGCGACGGCCGGGATCGTCGGCATCGCCCTCGCCGTCCTCGCCACAGTGATCGGCGTGGACTTCACCCCGCCTTCGGTCGAGCAGTACACGGCTGACCAGTCCGCGGTCATCCAGCTGCTCGGCAAGGACGAGGTCGTGTGGGTCGACGGCGGGGCCGTCTACCACGTGTGCGACGAGGTGTCCGATATCCAGACCGGCAGCGAGAAGCGCACAGGCACCACCGCTGAGGCCGTCGAAGCGGGCAAGAGCCGGCTGACCCTGAAGTTCGCGTCAGAGCTGAAGGCCTGCGGCCTGGCAGTGCCCGAGAATGCCGACGAGATCGAGGACGCGCTGCGCGAGATCCAGGGCGGCGCCGTCGACACTCTGCTTCCTGCACCGGTGTGGGCAGACCCCACTGACGCGCCGATCGAGGTCGAGGACGCCGCGCCGTCGGAGTGATCTCTCGCGGACGAAGAAGGGGCCCGGTGCGAATCGCACCAGGCCCCTCTTCGATCGAATCAGCGTCAGCGCGCAGCGCTGCCGTCGACGTAGTCCTCGTCCTGCTGCTTCCATGCGAAGAGCGAACGCAGCTCCTTGCCGGTGGCCTCGATGGGGTGCGTCTCCTCCTTGGCACGCAGCGCGAGGAACTCCTCGGCGCCGTTGTCCTGGTCGTCGATGAAGCGCTTCGCGAAGGCACCGTTCTGGATGTCGGCGAGGATCGCCTTCATCGACTCCTTGACCTCGGGGGTGACGACGCGGGGGCCCGAGACGTAGTCGCCGTACTCGGCGGTGTCGGAGACCGACCAACGCTGCTTGGCGATGCCGCCCTCCCACATCAGGTCGACGATGAGCTTGAGCTCGTGCAGAACCTCGAAGTAGGCGATCTGCGGCTGGTAGCCCGCCTCGGTCAGGGTTTCGAAGCCTGCCTGCACGAGGTGGCTGACGCCACCGCAGAGCACTGCCTGCTCGCCGAACAGATCGGTCTCGGTCTCTTCGGTGAACGTGGTCTTGATGACGCCGGCGCGCGTGCCGCCGATGGCCTTCGCGTACGAGAGGGCGGTCGCCCAGGCGTTGCCCGATGCGTCGCGCTCGACGGCGATGATGTCCGGGATGCCGCGACCGGCCACGAACTCACGACGCACGGTGTGACCGGGGGCCTTCGGAGCGACGAGGATGACGTCTACGCCCTCGGGGGCGTCGATGTAGCCGAACCGGATGTTGAAGCCGTGCGCGAAGGCGAGAGTCTTGCCCTCGGTGAGGTTCGGAGCGATCGACTCGCTGTAGATGGTGCGCTGGTGCTGGTCCGGCGCCAGGATCATGATGAGGTCCGCCCACTGCGTGGCCTCGGCGACGGTCTTGACCGCGAATCCGGCCTCCTCCGCCTTCGGCGCCGACTTCGACCCCTCCTTGAGGGCGATCGCGACCTCGACACCCGAGTCGCGAAGGTTCTGCGCGTGCGCGTGACCCTGCGAGCCGTAGCCGACGATGGCGACCTTCTTGCCCTGGATGATCGACAGATCGGCGTCTGCGTCGTAGAAGATCTCGGTGCTCACTGGTTTTCTCCTTGATTGATGTTCGTGTACGTGTGTGATGTCTGGGTTCAGCCGCGCAGTACGCGCTCGGTGATGCTCTTGCCGCCGCGACCGATGGCGAGGAGGCCCGACTGCGCGATCTCCTTGATGCCGAAGGGCTCGAGGGCGCGCAGCATGGCGTCCACCTTGCCCCGGTCCCCCGTGACCTCGATCACCAGCGCGTCGGACGCGTAGTCGACGACCGATGCGCGGAACAGGTTCGCGACCTCGATGACGTTCGAGCGGGTCGCGTTGTCGGTGCGCACCTTGACGAGCATGTGCTCGCGCTGGACCGACGTCGGGAAATCGAGCTCGACGATCTTGATGACGTTGATCAGCTTGTTGAGCTGCTTGGTCACCTGCTCGAGAGGAAGGTCCTCGAGGTCGACGACGACCGTGATGCGCGAGATTCCCGGCACCTCGGTCACGCCCACCGCGAGCGAGTCGATGTTGAAGCCGCGGCGGGCGAAGAGCCCTGCGACTCGGGTCAGCAGACCCGGGGTGTTCTCCACGAGGAGGCTCAGCACGTGAGTCGACATGGTCAGTCCTCCTCGTCGAATGCGGGCGCGTGCTCGCGGGCGTACTGGACGTAGCTGTTGCTCACGCCCTGGGGAACCATCGGCCAGACCATGGAGTCCGCGCTGACGACGAAGTCGATGACCACGGGGCGGTCGTTCGTCTCGAGGGCGAGCTTGATCGCGGCATCCACCTCCTCTTCCTTCTCCACGCGGATGGCGAGGCAGCCGTAGGCCTCCGCCAGCTTCACGAAGTCGGGGATGCGCACGGTTCCGTGCCCCGTGTTGAGGTCGGTGTTCGAGTGGCGTCCGTCGTAGAACAGCGTCTGCCACTGGCGCACCATGCCGAGCGACGAGTTGTTGATGATCGCGACCTTGATCGGGATGTTGTTGATCGTGCAGGTGGCGAGCTCCTGATTCGTCATCTGGAAGCATCCGTCGCCGTCGATCGCCCACACGACGCGGTCGGGCTCCGCCACCTTCGCACCCATGGCAGCGGGGACGGAATAGCCCATCGTTCCCGCTCCCCCGGAGTTCAGCCAGGCATTGGGACGTTCGTACTTGATGAACTGCGCGGCCCACATCTGGTGCTGTCCGACGCCTGCCGCGTAGATGCCCTCGGGGCCTGTCAGCTCGCCGATCCGCTGGATCACGTACTGCGGCGCGAGCAGACCGTCGGTCGTCGGCGCGAACCCCAGCGGGAACTCGTTGCGGAGTCCGTCGAGGTACGACCACCATTCCTCGGTGTCGGGAGTGGTCGTGGTCGTCGCCGTGCGGAAGGCGGACTCCAGGTCGACGAGCACATCGCGGACGTCGCCCACGATCGGCACGTCGGCCGTGCGGATCTTCGAGATCTCCGCGGGGTCGATGTCGACGTGCACGACCTTGGCGTTCGGGGCGAACAGAGCGGCCTTGCCTGTCACACGGTCGTCGAAGCGAGCGCCGAGCGACACGATGAGGTCGGCCTCCTGCAGCGCGAGCACCGCAGGGACGGTGCCGTGCATACCCGGCATGCCGAGGTGCTGCTGGTGCGAGTCCGGGAACGCGCCGCGCGCCATGAGAGTCGTCACGACGGGCGCGTTGGTCGTCTCGGCCAGGGTGAGCAGCTCGGCCGATGCGCGACCGCGGATCACTCCGCCACCGACGTACAGCACCGGCTTCTTGGCCTCGGCCAGGAGCGCGGCGGCGGCCTGGATCTGCTTGCCGTGCGCCTTGGTCACCGGGCGGTAGCCCGGGAGGTCGAACTTCGCCGGCCAGATGAACGGCGCCATGGCCTGCTGAGCATCCTTGGTGATGTCCACGAGCACGGGGCCGGGGCGACCGGTCGAGGCGATCTCGTAGGCGGCGGCCAGGGCGCCGGGGATCTCAGAGGCATCCTTCACGAGGAACGAGTGCTTCGTCACCGGCATCGTGATGCCGACGATGTCGGCCTCCTGGAACGCGTCGGTCCCCATCAGCGTCGAGAACACCTGTCCGGTGATCGCGAGCAGCGGCACCGAGTCCATGTAGGCGTCGGCGATCGCTGTGACGAGGTTGGTGGCACCGGGGCCCGAGGTCGCGATGCACACGCCGACCTTGCCGGACGAGGAGGCGTAACCCTCGGCCGCGTGGCCGGCGCCCTGCTCGTGACGCACCAGGATGTGCCGGAGCTCGGACGCGTCCATGAGCGGGTCGTAGACGGGCAGGATCGCGCCGCCGGGGAGGCCGAAGACGTCCTTGACGCCGAGGAGCTCGAGCGTGCGGACCACGGCCTCGGCTCCGGAGATCTCCGGTGCGGCGGACTTGGGGGCGGGCGGCCTCGGCACAGCCGAGACGGTGTCAGCAGTCATGACACTCCTTCTGATGGTCTGTAGGCGACGTCGGAGGCGGATGCCGGAGCCGACGCGGATCAGCCGGTCGTCGCGCCCTCGGCGGCGGACCGCACGAGACGCGAGTACTTGGCAAGAACGCCACGGGTATAGCGCGGGGGTAGCGGCTCCCAGCCAGAGCGGCGGGAGGCGAGCTCCGCCTCGTCGACGAGTAGGTCGAGAGAGCGAGCTGCGATATCGACCCGTATCAGATCACCATCGCGCACGAAGGCGATAGGACCTGCGTCCACCGCTTCGGGTGCTATGTGGCCGATGCACAGGCCGGTTGTGCCGCCTGAGAATCGTCCGTCAGTCAAGAGTAGTACATCTTTTCCGAGCCCAGCGCCCTTGATGGCCGCGGTGATCGCGAGCATCTCGCGCATACCCGGTCCGCCCTTGGGCCCCTCGTAGCGGATCACGATGACGGTGCCTGCCTCGATCTCGCCGTTGGCGACGGCATCCATGGCCGCACGCTCGCGCTCGAAGACGCGGGCCGAGCCCTCGAAGACCGCAGCATCGAAGCCGGCCGTCTTGACGACAGCACCCTCGGGAGCGAGAGAACCGTGCAGGATCGTCAGGCCGCCGGTCGCGTGGATCGGGTTGTCGAACGTGTGGATGACCTCGCCGTCGATCGGCTGAGGATCGAGGTCTGCGAGGTTCTCGGCGAGCGTCTTGCCTGTGACGGTGAGAGCGTCGCCGTGCAGGAGACCCTCGTCGAGCATCGCCTTCATGATGACCGGGATGCCACCGTGGCGGTCGACGTCGTTCATGACGTACTTGCCGAACGGCTTCATGTCCGCGACGTGCGGAACCTTGTCGCCGATGCGGTTGAAGTCGTGCAGGCTCAGCTCGACCTCGGCCTCGCGAGCGATGGCGAGGAGGTGCAGCACGACGTTCGTCGAGCCGCCGAGGGCCATCGCGAGCGCGATCGCGTTCTCGAACGCCTCCTTCGTGAGGATGTCGCGGGTCGTGATGCCCTGACGGAGCAGGTTGACCACGGCCTCACCCGAGCGGTGGGCGAAGTAGTCACGACGACGGTCAGCCGCGGGCGGCGCAGCCGAGCCCGGAAGGCTCAGGCCCAGGGCCTCGGCGACCGATGCCATCGTGTTGGCGGTGTACATGCCACCGCAGGCCCCCTCGCCCGGGGCGATCGCACACTCGATGCGCTTGAGGTCCTCCTCGCTCATGAGACCGGCGCGGCAGGCGCCCACGGCCTCGAACGAGTCGATGATCGTGACGTCCTTCTCGGTGCCGTCGGAGAGCTTGACCCAGCCCGGTGCGATGGAGCCGGCGTAGAGGAACACGCTCGACAGGTCGAGGCGCGCGCTGGCCATCAGCATGCCGGGGATCGACTTGTCGCATCCGGCGAGCAGCACCGAGCCGTCGAGGCGCTCGGCCATCATGACCGTCTCGACCGAGTCGGCGATGACCTCGCGCGAGACGAGCGAGAAGTGCATTCCCTCGTGGCCCATCGAGATGCCGTCCGAGACCGAGATCGTGCCGAACTGCAGCGGGTATCCGCCGCCGGAGTGCACGCCCTCTTTGGCGCCCTGCGCGAGCCTGTCGAGGCTCAGGTTGCAGGGCGTGATCTCGTTCCAGCTGGAGGCGATGCCGATCTGGGGCTTGTCCCAGTCGGCGTCGCCCATGCCGACGGCACGGAGCATGCCTCGGGAGGTCGTCGCCTCGATGCCGTCTGTGACGACGCGGCTGCGGGGCTTGATGTCGATGGGCGCGCTGGTGGAGGGATCATGCGAGGACATGACGGAAGTCTATTCCCGCTGAGAGGTGCGCTCGTCCGCGAGTGCCTCCAGAAGCTGAGCCATCTGTTGTGGATTCTCAACACGGAGCACGGCGGCGCTCTCCCCCGGGCCCACCCGCACGCCGAGATCGCCGTCGGTGAGCACCCGCATCGCGTCCTCGTCCGTGACGTCGTCCCCCGCGAACAGGATGCCGGTGGCGTCGAAATGCTCACGGAGCGCCGCCATCGCGGCATCCTTGCCCTCGTTCCTCGACGAGAACTCGAGCACGCGGTGGCCTGCACGTCGGCGCCAGTGCGGGAAGCGTTCGGCGACGAGAGCGTCGATCTCGGCGAAGACCTCCTTCTCGACCTCGCGCGTGGCCGTGCGCGTGTGCACGCCCATCCCGAACGTCTTGGGCTCGAACTCCGCACCCTCGTGTCGGTCGATGATCGGTCGCGCCGCCGCCCACAGCTCCTCGCGGTCGCCCTCGGCCGTGTCGGGTCCGGTGGCGTCCGAGTCGCCGATTCCGGGGTACCAGTACTGGGCGCCGTGCGAACCCGCCAGAGCGATCGGCGAATCGTCCGTGTGCTCGGTGATCACGCGGAGGTCGTGCATGCTTCGTCCGGAGACGTACGCGACGACCGTGTCGGGAAGACCTGCGAGCCGTGCGACCTGAACCGCCACCTCGGGCAGAGCCCGAGCGGCCATGGGATCCGGAACGAGCGGAGATGCCGTGCCGTCGAAGTCGAGGGCGACGACCAGTCTCGGGGTCGCGGCGATGGCGCTCAGCGCCGCGTCAGCGGATCCGGGGGTCCAGGTGCGGGTCACAGGGGTCTCCAATCGAGGCGGGGTCCCTCCCAGTATGACCGCCCCGATCAGCGCTTGCGGACCTCGTCGAGGGCGCGGAGGAACGACGACGACCACGCGTTGACGTCGTTCTCGAGCACCCGACGCCGCAGCGACCGCATGCGCTTGCCCTGCTCCGCGGGCGGCATCGCGACCGCCGTCATTATCGCGTCCTTGAGCCCGGCGATGTCATGCGGATTCACCCGCACCGCCTGGCGCAACTCGTCCGCGGCACCTGTGAACTCGCTCAGCACGAGCACTCCGCGGTTGTCGGCGCGGGTGGCGACGTACTCCTTCGCGACGAGGTTCATGCCGTCTCGGAGCGCCGTGACGAGCATGACGTCCGCGGCGAGGTACAGCGCGACCATCTCCTCGCGCGGGTATCCCTGGTGCAGGTACCGGATCGCCGTGTGGCCCATGGTGTCGTGGTCGCCGTTGATGCGCCCGACCGCGAGCTCGATCTCGTCCCGGAGGTGCACATAGGCGTCCACACGCTCGCGGCTCGGGCTCGCGACCTGCACGAACGTGACATCCTCGACGCTCAGCTGACCGTCTTCGAGAAGCTCGCCGTATGCCTTGATGCGGTGCCGGATGCCCTTGGTGTAATCGAGCCGGTCGACGCCCAGGAGGATCTTCTTCGGGTTGCCCAGGCTCGCCCTGATCTCGGCGGCCCGCGCTCGCACGTCTGGCCTGGCCGCGAGTTCGAGGTAGGGAGCCGTGTCGATCGAGATCGGAAACGCGCGGGCCACGGCGGTGCGTGTGCCGCCGTCGTCGGTCGGGATCGTGACGGCAGAGCCCTTGACGTCATGACGCAGGCGACGGCGCACGGCAGTCAGGAAGTACGTGGCGTCCTGTGCACGCTGGAATCCGATGACGTCGGCGCCGAGGAGTCCTCGGAGCACCTGATCGCGCCAGGGCAGCTGCGCGTACAGTCCGTGGGCGGGGAAAGGGATGTGGTGGAAATAGCCGATCGTCACGTCGGATCGCAGCTCACGGATCATCTGCGGGACAAGCTGCAGCTGGTAGTCGTGCACCCAGACCGTGCCGTTCGGAGCAGCGACCGCCGCGGCCGCCTCGGCGAAGCGCCGGTTCACCTTGACGTACGCCTCCCACCACTCGCGGTGATACTGAGGGGGCGCGATCACATCGTGGTAGAGCGGCCAGATCGTGTCGTTGGCGAAGCCCTCGTAGTAGTCCTCGACCTCGTCCGCGCTCAGCGGCACCGGCACCAGGTCGATGCCGTTGATCTCGAACGGCTCGAGCTCGACGTCCGGCTGACCGGGCCACCCCACCCAGGCACCACGCGCGCTGCGCATCATGGGCTCGAGAGCCGCGACCAGTCCGCCGGGCGAGGTCCGCCACTCCTCTTCCCCGTCAGGCCCCACGACGCGGTCGACGGGGAGTCGATTGGCGACGACGACGAATTCTGCGTCTGACATGGGTGGGTGCTCCTGACGCTGCAGTGGTGGTGCTCCTCAGACTGCTGAGGCTCAGTCCGAGGCTACGCGACGTCCGGGCATGCTCAGTCGCCAGTTGACAAGCCCCGCGGCGAACGCTATCGCCGCGGCGATGATCGGGAGGATCAGCGCGCTTCCGGTGCCGACGTTCTCGGCGAGCTCACCCGCCACCGCCGCTCCGAGCGACTGGCCGACGACGATGCCGGAACCGAGCATCGTCATGACGGTGGCGGAGCGCCCGAGCGGGCTGCGGGCCGCACCGAAGCTGTACTGGGTGACCAGCGTCGGTCCGATGCCGATGCCCATGATGGCCAGCGCCACCATCATCATCGCCGGAGAGTCGACGAACAGGAGCAGCACGCTTCCGGAGAGCAGGATGCCGGAGAACACCAGCCACCTCGCACGCAGCGAGAAACGCACGGGAAGCCACGCGACGCCGAGCGCGAGGATCGCCGAGCCCACGCCCATGACCCCGTAGAGGAGCCCCGCCTGCTCCGGTGCGCCGCGGTCGGCCATGAAGGACGTCAGAGAGGTGAGCATCGTGCCGAAGAACATGCCCACACCGAGGATGCCGATGACGACGACGATGACCTTCGGAGTGAACAGCTCGGAGACGGATGACGGTGCGCGACCGTCGCTGCCTCGGTGCACGGACACCGCCCGTGCGCTCGGGTGCAGGGCGAACGCCCCGACGAAGACCACGGTGAGGACCGCGGCACCCACGAGCGGTGCCCAGGGTGAGAGAGCCGATGCCAGGATGCCCACGATGAAGGGCCCGAAGACGAACACGGTCTCATCCGCCGCCGACTCGTAGGCCATCGTGCCCGAGAGAGTGCGGCTCCGCACGGCCTCGGGCATCCGGTCGGTGATCATCGTCACGAGCCGGGATCGCGACATCGGTGCGACCTGCGGCGCCGTGGCACCGATGCCGAAGGCGGCGACGAGGACGAGCAGGTCCGCGGCACCCGCGTAGACGACGGCGGTGAACAGCACGAGCATCGCACCGTTGGCGATCGCGAGGATCAGCAGAACCATGCGCTGTCCGAAGCGGTCGGCCGCTGCACCCAGCAGCGGCCCGAAGCACGCCGTCCCGAGGCCGACGGCGGCGGAGGTGAGCCCGCCGAGCGAGAGCGAGCCTCGCGCCGAGACGACGACCGTGAGGACGCCGACGACCATCATCGCGAACGGCAGCCGCGCGATGAAGGCGATGAGGAAATACGGAAGCCCCGCGATGCGGAGGAGACCAGGCCCCTCCGGCGTCGGGATGGAGGAGTGGTGCTCTGGTGTGGGAGTCGTTGCGTGCGTCATGGCTCTCGCGCGCCCAGGGGACGCGGGGTCGGGTGCCGCCGCTGTCCGCCGGAATGCCGGCGGCCGGTAGATACACGGATTGCGGCCGCGGACCAGCCGCGACATGTCCATGGTACCGCGCCGGCGAAGACGGCGCCTGGGTGCACGGGAGTCGTCGACATGACGGGACCGGACGCACGTGCGCTACGGCTGTCGTTCACCGCTTGCGCCCCTGACAGAATCGACGCCGCGTTGTCAAGGCTGGGCGCGGCATGGCCGACGCCAGGTAGCGTGAAGGCATGAACTACCTCTCGGGTACCGGACTCCTCGGCGCGATCATGACCGGCGTCACCCTGCTCCGCGGCTCCGGCGAGACGAAGATCACGTGGCGATCCGCCCTCGCGTGGGTGAGCTGGGGCATCAGCCTCGCCCTCGCCATCGGCGCCGTCATCGACACGCGACGCGCCAGGCAGGGACGCCCCGTGTCGCCCGATTCTCCCGTCTACGCGAAGCAGCAGAGGGCATACGAGAAGGAAGCGAAGAAGAACCCGCGCGATTTCACGCCCACGAAGCGCTGACGCTGAGCG
This sequence comes from Microbacterium sp. Leaf320, assembly GCF_001423485.1. Taxonomy (GTDB): domain Bacteria; phylum Actinomycetota; class Actinomycetes; order Actinomycetales; family Microbacteriaceae; genus Microbacterium. Next base: position 715,988 of record NZ_LMOD01000001.1, on the reverse strand, counting down.
CCGCTCAGCGGGTGAGGATCAGCGCCTCCCCCTGACCGCCGCCGCCGCACAGGCCGACAGCCGCCGTACCCGCACCGCGTCGCGCGAGCTCGTGCGCCACGTGCACGACAAGGCGGGTGCCGGACGCGCCGATCGGGTGTCCGATCGCGATACCCCCGCCGTGGATGTTGACGACCTCGCTCGACAGCCCCAGCTCGAGCTGCGACCGCGCCACGACAGCGCCGAAGGCCTCGTTGATCTCGACCAGGTCGAGGTCCGACGGCGAGATCCCCTGCTTCTCGCAGGCCTTCTCGATGGCACGCGCCGGCTGCGCCTGCAACGAGTTGTCCGGCCCCGCGGTCTGCCCGCTCGCACCGATGGTCACGAGCACCGGCCAGCCCTTGGCCTCCGCCACCGCGCGGGTCGTGACGACGACTGCTGATGCACCGTCGGAGATCTGCGAGGAGTTGCCTGCGGTGATCGACCCTCCCTCGGCGAACGCCGCCCGAAGGCCGCCCAGCGATTCGACGGTCGTGTCGGGACGGATGCCCTCGTCTGCCGATACCCGGATGTCCTCGCCCCGACGCTGAGGCACCGAGATCTCGATGATCTCATCGCCGAACACCCCGGCCTTCTGCGCTGCGGCCGCTCGCTGATGGGAGAGCGCGGCGACAGCATCCTGCGCCTCGCGCGTCAGCTCGTAGCGGGAGTTGTGTCGCTCGGTGGACGCCCCCATGCTCTCTCGGTCGTACGCATCGGTGAGACCGTCGTACGCCATGTGGTCGAGCACCTCTACGCTGCCGTACGTCCAGCCGTCGCGAGAGCCCATCAGCAGATGAGGGGCGCGGGTCATGGATTCCATCCCCGCCGCGACGACGACCTCGGCGTCGCCCGTGCGGATCATCCGGGACGCATCGATGATCGCGGTGAGCCCCGAGAGGCAGACCTTGTTCACCGAGTGCGCTGGCACGTCCCATCCGATACCCGCACCGATCGCGGCCTGCCGCGCGGCGTTCTGACCTGACCCCGCGGCGAGCACCTGACCGACGATCACCGCGTCGACGTCGGACGGGTCGACGGCCCCCTGCTCGAGCGCGCCGCGAATCGCGAACGCCCCGAGCTGCGGCGCCGTGAAGCTCGCCAGCTGGCCCTTCAGCCGCCCCTGCGGAGTGCGGGCTGCCGCGACGATGACGACATCCTCGCGGTCGGTGTGATCGTGTGCGGTCATCGCTGTCCTTCTGTCCTGTCGTTCATGCGCCCTGTCGTTCATGCGCCCTGTCTTTCAATGCGCCCTGTCATTCATGCCGTGCGCAGCGCATCGGAGATGATGAGCGGCGGTTCGGTCGCTGCAACGACCTGCTCCACGGTGACTCCCGGCGCCAGTTCGGCGAGCACGACCCCTTCCTGTGTGACGTCGATCACCGCAAGGTCGGTGATGATCCGGTCAACGACTCCCCGCCCGGTGAGCGGCAGCGAGCAGTCCCGGACGATCTTCGCCGATCCGTCCTTCGCGACGTGCTCCATGAGCACGATCACGCGGCCCGCGCCGTGCACGAGATCCATCGCTCCGCCCGGGCCCTTCACCATCTTTCCAGGGATCATCCAGTTCGCGAGGTCACCCCCCGCCGACACCTGCATCGCTCCGAGGATCGCGGCGTCGATCTTGCCGCCGCGGATCATCCCGAAGCTCAGCGCCGAGTCGAAGAACGCCGCGCCGGGAAGGACGGTCACCGTCTCCTTGCCCGCGTTGATGAGGTCGGGGTCCACCGATTCCTCGTGCGGATACGGACCGACGCCCAATATCCCGTTCTCCGACTGCAGCACGACGGTGACCCCCTGCGGCACATGATTCGGCACGAGAGTCGGCAGTCCGATGCCGAGGTTGACGTACGAGCCGTCCCGAAGCTCGGCCGCTGCACGGGCGGCCATCTCGTCACGCGTGAGCGCCATGTCAGGCTCCTTCCGCGGCGACCGTGCGCCGTTCGATGCGCTTGGCGATGTCGCCGCCGACCTCGACGATCCGATGAACGAAGACGCCGGGCAGATGGACGCGATCGGGGTCGAGCTCCCCGGGCTCGACCAGTTGCTCGACCTGAGCGATGCAGATCCGCCCGGCCATCGCGGCGAGCGGATTGAAGTTGCGTGCGGCCTTGTTGAAGATCAGGTTGCCGTGCCTGTCGCCGACGAGGGCGTGCACGAGGGCGAAGTCGGTGCTGATCGCCTCTTCGAGCACGTATTCACGCGGCTCTCCCGCGACTTCGAAGCTGCGCACGTTCTTGGGAGCGGACGCCACGGCCACCGTGCCGTCCGGGTTGTACCGGCGGGGCAGCCCGCCCTCGGCGACCTGGGTCCCCACTCCGGTCTGCGTGTAGAACGCGGCGATCCCGGATCCTCCCGCTCGGAGTTTCTCGGCAAGCGTCCCCTGGGGCGTCAGCTCGAGCTCGAGCTCACCCGACAGGAACTGGCGTTCGAACTCCTTGTTCTCACCGACGTAGGACGACGTCATCTTGCGGATGCGCTGAGCGGCCAGCAGAACGCCCAGTCCCCAGTCGTCGACACCGCAGTTGTTGCTCACGACGCTGAGGTCTCTCGTGCCTTTGGCGAGCAGGGCCTCGATCAGGGCGATCGGATTGCCGGAGAGCCCGAAGCCACCCACCGCGAGCGACGAGCCGTCCTCGATGTCCGCGACGGCCTCTGATGCCGATGCCCACTGCTTGTCGATCACGCGTGCTCCTTCGAAGACGTGCCTGAGTCCAGCATCCGCCCGCGGGCATGCTCACCGGAAGGCGGCTCTTGCGATGTGGACGCTTCACGACGTAGCGTCCACATTATGGAATCCGCTTCGCGCAGCGTCCCCGGCGCCCAGGCCATCGCACGGGCCGCCTCGCTCCTGAGGCTGGTCACCGCGAGCGGCCCTGACGGCGCGTCGTTGCAGGACCTCGCCCGCTCTGCGGATCTGACGCGATCGACGGCCCATCGACTCCTGTCAGCGCTGCGTGCCGAGGGCCTCGTGGACCGCGATGCCGAGAGCACGAGGTGGATGCCCGGGCCTGAGCTGTTCCTCATGGGCTCCGTCGCCGCAGCGCGCTATGACGTGACGGCACTGGCTCGCGACATCGTGCGGTCACTCGCGGTCAAGACGGAGGAGAGCGCCTTCCTCTCGGTGCGGCGCGCGGATGAGACCGTCTGCCTGCTGCGTGAGGAGGGGTCCTTCCCGATCCGCTCCTTCGTCCTGAGTGAAGGCGTGCGCTTCCCCCTGGGCGTCGCCAGCGCCGGGCTCGCCATCCTGTCTTTCCTTCCTGACCACGATGTGGACGCGTATCTGGAGAGACATCCCGACCTCGAGACCACCTGGGGGCGTCCGCACGGAGAGCGGCCGCTTCGCGCGAGGATCGCCGAGACGAAGGAACGCGGGTACGCCGTCAACCCCGGGCTGATCGTCGAGGGCAGCTGGGGCCTCGGCGCCGCAGTGTTCGACCGGTCCGGCCGACCCGAATGGGCCCTGAGCCTGACGGGTGTCGGCTTCCGATTCGGCCCCGATCGGATCACCGATCTGGGGCGCACACTGCTTGCTCACGCGCACCAGCTCTCCGCGCGTATCGCAGGCTCACGGCGTTGACCCCACACCCCCTTTACATACCATTGGGTATATACTCGATGGTATGCAACGCCAGGATGTCATCCCCTCGCTCGTTCTCTCCGGGTACGCCCTGGGCCGAATAGCCGCCAAGGATGCCGGGAATGACGCACCGGCCGCTCAATGGCGGGTGCTGAACCTGCTCGAGCAGTCCGGCCCGAAACGCGTGGGCGAGCTCGCGGCCGCGGCGCGGACGACCCAACCGGGAATGACCCGACTGATCGGCACCCTGGAGCGCGAGGGCCTCGTGCTGCGCTCCCCCGTCGCCGAGGATTCCCGGGCGATCGCCGTGGCGATCACGTCGATGGGCTCGGACGCGCTCAAGGCCTGGCGTGCGGAGTTCCGCGACATCCTGACCCCTCGCTTCGCCGGCCTCGACGACGACGAGTGGGGCATCCTCACCCGCGCCGCGGAGATCCTCGCAGCGCACACCGAAACCGACTCGACAGGAGCATCAGAGTGAGCACCACCACCACCTCAGTGTGGAAGCAGCCAGCACAGGTATGGGCGGTCGCCTTCGCGTGCGTCGTCGCGTTCATGGGCATCGGCCTGGTGGATCCGATTCTGCCCGCCATCGCCGAGTCGCTCCAGGCGAGCCCGTTCGAGACGGAGCTGCTGTTCACGAGCTACCTCGCGGTGACAGGACTCGCGATGCTCGTGACCAGTTGGATCTCGTCTCGTATCGGCGCGAAGAAGACGCTCCTGATCGGGCTCGCGCTCATCGTGGTCTTCGCCCTCTTCTGCGCGCTCAGCGGCAGCGTCGATGCGGTCATCGGCTTCCGCGCCGGCTGGGGCCTCGGCAACGCGCTGTTCATCTCCACGGCGCTCGCGACCATCGTGGGTGCGGCATCGGGCGGCAGCTCCGCGGCGATCATCCTCTACGAAGCCGCCCTGGGCCTCGGTATCGCGATCGGACCACTCCTCGGCGGGCTTCTGGGCGAGCAGAGCTGGCGTGCGCCGTTCTTCGGAGTCGTGGTGCTGATGGCGATCGCCTTCCTGGCCGTTCTCGTCCTCCTCCGTGGTCCCGGCGAGAAGCGCACCCCCGTCCCGTTCTCGGCACCCTTCAAGGCTCTCGGCCGCCCCGCGCTGGCGATCCTCGCCGTCGCCGCGTTCTTCTACAACATCGGGTTCTTCATCCTGCTCGCCTTCTCACCGTTCCCGCTCGGCTTCGGCGCGATGGGCATCGGCTTCACCTTCTTCGGGTGGGGCCTGGCGCTCGCGATCACCAGCGTGTGGGTGGCTCCCCTGTTGATGCGCCGGATGTCGCGTACCAGCGTCATCCTCACTGTCCTGCCCCTCCTCGCGATCGATCTGGTCGTCGCGGGGTTCCTGGTCGAATCCGCTACCGCACTCGTCGTGTGCATCGTCATCGGCGGACTGCTCCTCGGCGTCATGAACACCGTGCTCACCGAAGCGGTGATGGAGGCGACCGACCTGCCGCGTTCGGTTGCATCCTCCGCATACTCCTCGGTGAGGTTCCTCGGCGGCGCGATCGCCCCGCCGCTCGCCGCAGCCCTCTGGCACGCGTTCAACGCCACGATCCCCTACGTCGTCGCCGCGGTCGCGGTCCTCATCGCCGCCCTCACCGTCTTCCTTGGCCGCAGGATCCTCTCGCACATCGACGACGAGCCCGAAGATGCGACGGTCGAGGACGCCGAGGCGATCCTGCTCGGCGACGCCGCCTGATCCGCGAGTCTGCTGCGTTCGGTACCGTGGGCCCATGAGCGCCCTCCCCGAACGCAGCAGACTCGTCCAGCAGCACCTCCGAGAGGCGGGCGTCGAGTCGGAGATCCGCGTCCTCCCGGACTCCGCTCGCACCGCCGCCGAAGCCGCAGCCGCCATCCGATGCGACGTCGCAGCGATCGCGAACAGCCTCGTGTTCGTCGCGGATGGAACCCCCGTGCTCGTCATGACGAGCGGCGGCCACCGGGTCGACCTCGAGGTCCTCGCCCGGAGCGTCGGCGCAGACGCCATCGGGATGGCACCGGCATCCGTCGTCCGCGAGGCGACGGGGCAGGCGATCGGCGGCGTCGCACCGGTCGGGCACCCTGCGCGGCTGCGCACCTACATCGACGACGCGCTCAGTGAACACCCGGAGATCTGGGCGGCCGCGGGCCACCCGCATACGGTGATGCCGCTCACCTTCGAGAGCCTGAAAGTGCTCACCGACGGCGAGGTCATCGCCGTCGCCTGAGCGCGTCACTTGACCGTGACGGTGATCTCCGCGGTCTCCTGATCGCTCACGTCCTCGGGAACCGAGCCCCGGAACTGGTACTCGAACTGGATCACCGTCGTGCCATCGCCGACCGGCGCGAAGCGATAGGACAGCTCGCTCGGAGCGCCGGCCTCGCCCTCCTCACCGAGGTAACGGGAGCGTTCGTCTCCGGGCCCGAGCACCTCCGGGTCGGGCTCCTGGGTGATGATCCATTCGTCGCCGACGGTGTGATTCACCTCGCCGAAATCGACGACGAGCGCCTCCCCGGGAGCCAGCGTCACGGAGGACGTCGTGTGGTCGACGGTCTTCTCCACCACCGTGGAACAGCCGCTGAGCCCCAGCCCGAAGACCGCCGTGACAGCCACGACGGCGCACCTCGCCACCAGTATCCGCATCGCCATCCCCTTAGCGTTTGCATCAAACTAGCGCACGGGACGCGATCAGGGCAGTAGCACCGCAGACGCGAAAAAGCCCCGATGACTGGCGAGAGTCATCGAGGCTGATCCGTGCACCCCCTCGGACTTGAACCGAGAACCCAACGCATGACGTGCGTGCGAGAATCGCCCAACGCGAAACCGGTGGAGGCGGCAGATGAACGTTTGGCGGCGGGGGTGGGCTGCGACCGGCCTACTACTCGGCGGTGCAGCCATAATCCTGGGTGGCACCGTGCTCGCCGTCATCATGGGGTCTCAGATCGTCGGCATGGGGATGCAGGTGCTCTCGGCGTGGTTGAGCTATGTACCGATCTTGGCCGAACCGAATCCGAGGCAGATCCCGGCGTATGACTTCTTCCGGCCGGTGCTTGCTCTTCTCGGCGGCTTCGCCGCCTTCTTACTCGGCTGGGTGATCATAGTCAGGGGTGTGTCGCTCGCTTGGCCTACTCGATTCGACCGTTCCCCGCAGGATTCACCCTGACGGCGGCCCGGGCGGCATCGTTACCCACCGATCCTGAAAAGCGAAAAAGCCCCGTAAACACTGGCGAGAGTGTCTACAGGGCTGATCCGTGCACCCCCTCGGACTTGAACCGAGAACCCACTGATTAAGAGTCAGTTGCTCTGCCGATTGAGCTAGAGGTGCGTGGCCCGGTGAATCCCCCGGCCGAGGAATTACATTACCAGCCGATTGCCGCCGTGCGAAATCGAGGCGGGTACATCGCGTCGTCCGCGCGTGTCGCCCTGAGTCCGCCCCTCTCTGAGGCCGCCATTCGGCCGGTTATCCTAAGAGAGTGACCGCCTCCCCCAGCGCCGACGACCTCTCTCGCGACCTCGAGCTCGCCCTCCGGCTGGCCGACGCCGCCGACGCACAGTCGTTGCCGCGATTCGACAGCCCCGACCTCGAGATCTCGACCAAGGCTGACCGCTCGCACGTGACCGACGCCGACCTCGCGACGGAGCGGGCGATCCGCGAGATCCTCGCGTCGGAGCGCCCGGATGACGGGATCTTCGGGGAGGAGTTCGGCGCACAGGGAAGCACGCATCGTCAGTGGATCATCGACCCGATCGACGGCACGGCGAACTTCCTCCGCGGCGTCCCCCTCTGGGGCACCATGATCGCGCTCGCGGTCGACGGCGTCCCGCAGGTCGGAGTCGTCAGCATGCCGGCGCTCGGCCGGCGCTGGTGGGCAGCCGCAGGATCCGGCGCATGGACGGCGACGGATGCCGAGCCCCGCCGCATCCACGCATCCTCGGTGTCGTCTCTCGATGACGCGAGCGTGAGCTTCCAGAGCATCGCGCAGTGGGCGGAGTCCGGCCACCTCGATCAGCTGCTGAAGCTCGCCGACCGCGTCTGGCGGGACCGCGCATACGGAGACATCTACGCGTACATGCTGCTCGCAGAGGGACGCATCGACATGGTCGCGGAGTTCGGCGTCAAGGAGTACGACGTCGCAGCGGCCGTGCCGATCGTGCGCGAGGCCGGAGGCCGCATGACCGGGTTCGACGGCACCGAGACGATCTCGGATTTGTCGACACTCGCCAGCAACGGCGTCCTCCACGACGCCTTCCTCGAGCTTCTCCACGATTGACGAAGGCACCGCGATGATCACACGCACGACCTCCGCCGCATTCGGCGCGCTGCTTCTGGCAGTGGCGCTCACCTCCTGCGCCGGCGCACCTGACGCAGAGGCGACCCCGACTCCGAAGGCTCCGAAGCCGTCCCCCACTGCGACCACTGAGCCGGTCGCGACGCAGTCTCCGGAGACCACGACGGAGCCGACATGCGACACGATCGTGTCCGCCGGCACCGTGCAGGCGCTCACGGACGCCGGGTGGACGTTCGAGGAGAAGGAGTTCGTGATCGGCGACGTCACGCTCTCCGACGGATTGCTCTGCTTCTGGGCGGACTACACGGTCGCCTCCGACCACGGTCAGCTCTACGGATGGTCCGAGATCTCCGCCGACGACGCGACGCAGGCGCAGTCATCGCTCCTCTCGCAGGGGTGGACACGCGAGGACGGCTCCGACGGCGTCTACATCACAGAGAACCCGCAGTTCTCCATGGGGACCGACGAAGACGGCTACGGCATGACGTACCTCTTCGGAGACGGCTGGGTGAAGTTCGCCGACACCCGTCAGGGGCTCATCCTCATCGAGTGGGCCGGCTGACGCTGCGCACCCCTCCCGGGGCGCTCGGTCCTCGCTTGGCTCCGCGAGCGATCACTGCGTCGGCGCGTCGATGACCTCGTCGACCAGAAGGATGCCACCCGTCGAGTTCACGGACTGCATGAGATCCTCGATCCATCGCGCGTTCAGCTGAGGCTGCTCCGGCTCGTCGAACGTGAATCGGAGCGGGATGGACGGGTGGATCCAGATCGTGGAGCGCCCGCCGGGCTCGCCCTCGGGGTGACGCCAGGACAGCGTGAAGCTCTCCTGCCTGCGGAGCTTCGTCGCGATGACGATCTTCAGGTGCGCGAGCGCGCGGTCCTCGATATGGATCGGAACATCGGATGCTCCGTAGAACAGCGTGGCCATCCGCCCAGAATACTGGTTGCCGCGGGCTGCGCCGAGTAGACCTCGCACGCCTGAGGCCTGGATTGCCGCGGTGTATCGTCTCTCGCATGGAGCCCTCCCTCGCCGACATCGCCGTCGAGCTCTACGTCGGGGCTCCTGCAGACTTCGTGGCCGCACGCAACGCTCGAGCCGCCGAAACCGCCGACGCTGCCTTGGCTGCTCGGATCCGCGCCCTGAAGAAGCCCTCAGTGGCCGCATGGGTGGTCAATGTGTTCGCGCACGAGCGCGCCGCCCAGCTGGGCGAGGCGCTGCAGCTCGCGGATGAACTGCGAGAGGCACAGGACGATCGGGATGCCCGGGCGCTCTCCCAGCTCGGCCGTGACCGTCGTGCACTGACGAACAGGCTCGCGACTGCTGCCACCGAGCTCGCCGAAGCACGCGGCGAGCGAATCACGGCTTCCACACGGGAGGCAGTCCAGCAGACCATCACCGCCGCGTTCTTCGACCGGGCGGCCGCGGCCGCCGTCGCCTCCGGGCGACTCGTCCGCGAACTGGAACCCTCGGCCGCCTTCGCCGAGATCGCGGACAGCCTCGTCGGCGGTGGTGCAGCTGTCCTGCCCGAGACCACGGCCAGACCTGTCGACGAGGTCAAAGCGCGCCGTGATCGTCGCGATGCCGAACGAGCCGTGCGCGATGCAGACAGAGCGCATGAGCGCGCCGTACGCGACGCCGCGGCGGCGGACCGCGCTCTGCGCGTCGCCTCGCTGCGGATAGAAGAGCTGGACCGGCGCGAGCGCGACCTGGAGGCCGAGTTGACGACCGTCCGGAACGACGCGAAGCGCGCTCGCGCCGAGGTCCAGCACGCCGGCGAGGAGCAGCAGGAACTCGCTCAGCGGATCGGTGACACCGATGCTGTGCTGCAGGCCGCACAGGCGGCTCTGGATGACCTCGGCCGCTCCTGAGCCGAGCCACCATCGCAGCGGCCGGACACAGAAGAACCCCGAGGTAGTCACATGGCGTGCCGACCTCGGGGTTCTCTCTCGTGACAGCGACCTGGTGGAGCTGGGGGGAATCGAACCCCCGTCCAACGCTGAGTCTCCACGCCTTCTCCGGGCGCAGTCTGTGCAGACGTTCTACTCGGCTCCGACCTTTGTCACAGACACCTAAGTCGACAAGCCCAGCCTGGGAGGAGTCCCACGTGACGTCCAGACGCCATCACGCAGCAAGATTCCTAGATGACGCCAGGATCCGTATCGGAATCACATACGGCCTGACGGACTATCGGGCTCGCTTATGCAGCGAGGGCGAAGTCGTTGCGCTTGGTTTCGGCAACTATTTTTTTGCAGAGAGCGTTTACGAGATAACTCTGCATCCTCGGCCCGCTTCTCGTGGATTCACAGGCGCTGTCGAAACCGATCAGCCCCGTGGTCCTTCTCTCGAAGGAGCCGCTGTCACTCTGTGGAATTTCCAACCCGGGAACCGGAGTACCCGAGCATCACAGACTACAACGTTCGTCGCGGCTTCGCCATTCCGCTCGCGCGCTGGGCGCTGGCGTAGAGTCGCCCCATGAGCGAAGTCACCGTCACCGTCCGCGGCGAGCACGAGGCGCGGGTCGCGCCGGAGCGCGCCACCATCCGTGTGAGCGTCCGCGCCGAGGGGCCGGAACGTGCCTCTGTGGTCGACCGGGTGATGAGACTGGCCGAACCTGTCCGCGACAGCATCACCACGCGTAAAGAGGCCGGAACCGTCGTCGAGTGGACGAGCAAGCGCCTCTCGGTTCGCGCCGAGCGGCCATGGAACAACGAGGGCAAGAGGCTCGCCCCGGTGTATTACGCGAGCATCGACCTGACCGCGACTTTCGCCGAGGCATCAGAGCTCTCCATCTGGGTGTCGGATGTGTCCCCCTGGGACGGTGTCGAGGTCGGCTGGGTGAACTGGCACCTCACCCCTGAGACGAACTCCCGGATCGAGGGCGAGGTCGCCGCCGAGGCGGTCGGGGTGGCCGTCGCGCGAGCTCAGGCGTACGCGACCGCCCTCGGACTCGGTGACGTCATGCCGATCGAGATCGCGGATGTCGGACTCATCGCCCCGACGCCCGCGCCACCGTTCACAGGCATGGCGAAGGCGCGCGGATCCGCGCTCGCCTCCGCCGATGCCGGGAGCGCATCGATGGAGTACGAGCCGGACGAGATCGTCATCTCCGCCACCGTCGAGGCACGATTCCTCGCGCGCTGAGCCGACTCAGGCGTGCGCTGTGTAGGGAGCGAGGTCGGCCGCCAGACGCTCGGACACCCGAGCATGCACGGCGGTGCCGTTCTCCTGGTGCTCCACCGACAGCAGCATCCCGGTCTCGTGGATGGCGGCGACGAGATCGCCGCGATCGTAAGGGACGACCGCGTGCACCTCGACGGCAGGCTTCGGAAGAGCCTCCTCGATGGCTGCTCGGAGCTCTTCGACACCCTCGCCTGATCGCGACGAGACGAAGTGCGCCTTCGGCTCGAGTCCGCGCAGCACGAGTCGTTCGCTGTCGTCGATGAGGTCGGCCTTGTTGAACACGACCAGTTCAGGCATGTCCCGCACACCCACGTCACCCATCACGTCGCGTACGGTCTGCAGCTGACCGGCGGGGTCCGGGTGCGCGCCGTCGACCACGTGCAGCACGACATCGGCGTCGCCGACCTCTTCGAGGGTCGACCGGAAAGCCTCGACGAGCTGATGCGGGAGGTTGCGCACGAACCCGACCGTGTCCGTGAGGGTGTAGACGCGGCCGTCCGAGGTCTCGGAACGGCGTACGGTCGCGTCGAGCGTCGCGAACAGAGCATTCTCGACAAGCACACCCGCACTCGTGAGCGCGTTGAGCAGACTCGACTTGCCCGCGTTCGTGTAACCGGCGATCGCGACGGACGGGATCGTGTTGCGCTTGCGTTCGGCGCGCTTCGCCTCTCGCGCGGGACCGAAGTCGCGGATCTGGCGACGCAGCAGCGCCATCTTGGTGCGGATGCGGCGACGGTCGAGCTCGATCTTCGTCTCACCGGGACCACGTGAGCCCATACCGGCTCCGCCGGCACCGACCTGGCCACCGGCCTGCCGGCTCATCGAGTCGCCCCAGCCGCGCAGGCGCGGGAGCAGATACTCAAGCTGCGCGAGCTCGACCTGTGCCTTGCCCTCACGGCTCTTGGCGTGCTGGCTGAAGATGTCGAGGATCACCGTGGTCCGGTCGATGACCTTGACCTTGACGACGTCCTCGAGGGCGCGCCTCTGGCTGGGCGCGAGTTCGGTGTCGGCGATCACCGTATCGGCGCCCGTGGCGGCGACGATGTCCTTGAGTTCTTGAGCCTTGCCGCGTCCGATGTAAGTCGCGGCATCCGGGTGCGGGCGACGCTGCAGCACGCCGTCGAGCACGACGGCTCCCGCGGTCTCGGCGAGAGCGGCGAGCTCCCGGAGCGAGTTCTCGGCATCCTCCTGAGCACCCTGCGGGTACACGCCGACGAGCACCACGTTCTCGAGCCGCAGCTGTCGGTACTCGACCTCGGTGACGTCTTCGAGCTCGGTCGAGAGACCGCCCACGCGCCGCAGCGCATGACGATCCTCGAGGTCCCATTGGTCGCCGTCCGACGACGCGTGAGACGCCGTCGATCGATCCTGCAGCGCCTGCGCGTCACCGAAGACACGCGCTTCGGTGCGCTTCTCCGCATTCGCGAGCACGCGATCGACTGCTTCGTCACCGGTGGAGTGTGTGGTGGTCTCCGTCATCCGTCCCTGATCTCTGGGTTTTGTTGCGAGCCTTAACCTTAGCCCGCGCTGTCCGCTACGCTCACGGTATGGGGTCCGACCATTACTTCACCGCGGCCCCGGCAAGCCCCGAGAACCTGCGATCGATCCATGTGACGCTCGCAGGCCGTGAGCTGGACGTCACCACCGCTGGTGGCGTCTTCAGCCCGGATCGGCTGGATGCCGGTACTGCCGTCCTTCTCGCAAACATGCCTCCCGTTCCGCCGGGAGGTCATCTTCTCGACCTCGGAAGCGGGTGGGGGCCGATCACGCTGTCGATGGCACTCGCTGCTCCCCATGCGACAGTGTGGGCCGTGGATGTGAACGAACGAGCACTCGACCTGGTTCGCCGCAATGCCTCAGCTCTCGGTCTCACCAACGTCAACGCATCCCTGCCTCAGGATGTTCCCGCCGACGTGACGTTCCGATCGATACGCTCGAACCCGCCGATCCGTGTGGGCAAGAACGAGCTGCACGGACTGCTCGAGAAGTGGATCCCCCGACTCGATGAGCGCAGCGACGCCTGGCTCGTCGTGCAGCGCAATCTCGGCGCGGATTCACTCCAGCGATGGATCGGCGCGACGTTCCACCCCGGATTCAGCATTCACCGGACTGCGACGGCCAAGGGATACCGGGTGCTGAAGGTCCGCAAGCACGGCACCCCTCCGACCGAGCCCATCACGCTCGTCTGACCGACTGCGGGGTTCTGCTCACCGGCGCATCAGCGTCGGCAGCTCGATCATGTCCGTGAACACGGTCGCTCCTCCTCGCTCCAACCAGTCGACCGGAGTGAGCCCGCCGGCGTAGCCGAAGACCCGCATCCCCGCAGCGCACGCGGCCTCGACTCCGAAGCGGCTGTCCTCGACCACCGCGCATCGTTTCGGTACGACACCGAGCTGCTCGGCCGCATGCAGGAAGAGGTCCGGAGCGGGCTTGCCGTTCTGGACGTCGTCTGCGCTGAAGATCCGACCTTCGAAACGCGGGAGGAGTCCCGTCAATCCCAGCGTCCGTCGGATCTTCGCATGCGTCCCGCTCGATGCGACGCACTTCGCGACCGGGATCTCATCGAGCGCGGCCTCGACTCCCGGCACCGCCGTCAGATCGCGCTCGAAGGCGTCGTCGTACCAGGGCTGGTAGGGCGTCTCCCAGTCGTCCCGAAGCGGCTGGCCGAGGTATGCCTCGACCTCAGCGCGGAAATGCTCGGACGAGCGTCCTACGAAGCGGTGCAGGATCTGCTCTCGCGACAATGACCACCCGAGATCGGCGAGAACCCGACGGTCGATCTCGACCGAGAGCCTCTCGCTGTCGACGAGAACTCCGTCACAGTCGAAGATGACCAGTTCGATCGGCTCGATCGGCTCGATCGGCTCGATCGGCTCGATCGACCGCATCAGATCAGGTCCACCTCGCCGCTGAACACGAGCTGAGCGGGCGCTGACAGCGCGACGTGCTCGCCGTCCTCCGCCGGGAACATACGCACCCCGAGAGTGCCGCCCGGCACCTCGACGCGCCAGTTGTGAGGGGCCTTCTCCCCCGCCCAATGGCGAACGGCGAGAGCCGTGGCCGCGACACCCGTGCCACAGCTGAGCGTCTCTCCGACACCGCGTTCGGACACGCGCATGCTGACGTGACCGATCCCATCGCGCACGAGCGGCTCGCCGGGGACGACGAACTCGACGTTGGCTCCTGCAGGAAGCACCGGTTCGAGCGCCGGCGCGCGGTGCAGCTCCAGCGAGGCCAATTCGGCTTCTGACGCGAGAGCGACCACGACGTGCGGGTTGCCGACGTCGATGCCCAGCCCGGGGCGCGTGACCGGAAGGCCGTCGGCCGTGACCAGGGGGTCGTCGCCGGAGAGCTTCCACAGGCCGAGATCGACCTGGTATCCCGTCTCACTGCGCGTCACGTCACGCACTCCGGCGCGGGTGCCGATCGGAAGCGTCGATCCGGGTTCGATGGTGGCGAGGCCGGACCGCACCAGGTAATGCGCGAACACGCGGATCCCATTGCCGCACATCTCGGCGATCGACCCGTCGGCGTTCCGGTAGTCCATGAACCATTCGGCGTCAGGTTCCTCAGCGAGCACCGCCTGGCCGTCGGCGATCGCGGCGGAGCGCACGACGCGGAGGATGCCGTCTGCCCCGATGCCGAAGTGTCGGTCGCACAGCACGGCGACCTGCTCAGCGCTCAGGTCGAGAGCGCCGTCGGGGTCGGCGATGATGACGAAATCGTTGCCCGTGCCGTGTCCTTTGGTGAATGCGACCATTCGACCAGTCTAGGGATCCTGGCTATGCGTCGACGATCAGCCGCTTTCCCGTGTTCGAGACCGAGAACCGCTCGTACCCGAGGGCGTCGTAGAGACCCAGCACTGTGTCGTTGCCCTCGCGGACCATGAGCTGCACCTTCGGGCACCCCAGCGCGAGAAGAAGTCGCTCGGCCTCTCCGACGAGCGCGCGGGCGATCCCCTGGTGCCGGTGCGATGTCGCGGTCGCGAGGTAGTAGAGCCACCCGCGATGGCCGTCGTATCCGGCCATGACGGACCCCAGGATCGTCGGCTCGTCCTTGCCTGACGCAAAATCTTCGACCACGAGGAAGAGCTCGGGCTGCACCGTGAGCTTGCGCTCGATGTCGAGTCGCGGGTCGTTCCACGGACGGGTGAGCCCCGCCTCGTCCCACAGTGCGACCACCGATTCCGTGTCGGCGCGATCGAACGCCCGTACCGCCCAATTCATGCCTGTAATTCTAGGATCGATGCCGCATCAGCCACGCACCACGCGATACCGCCCGCACATGAAATTGCGGTTGCGCGCGACGTCGACGAGCTCTAGATCGAGACTCCTCGGGAGGAGCGGAGCCCCGGATCCGAGTGTGACCGGCGCGTACTGCACCCATACCTCGTCGAGCAGGCCCGCGTCGGCGAACTGTCCTGCCAGGTCTCCTCCCCCGACGACCCAGAGGTCTTTGCCGCCCGCCGCGTCGAGCATCTCGGCGTGAACGTCGGCCACGTCGCCCCGCGCGATGCGGATCGCGGCCCCCTCGGGCACATCGAGATCTCGGTGCGTGAATACCCAGGTGGGTTGCGTGTACCCCCAACGCCCGTCTTCGTGTCGCATCACCCACTCGTAGGTCGACGCACCCATCGCGAGAGCGCCGATCGTCTTCTCGAAGGCGGCGTAGGCCATCGGTCCGTCCTGGTCGATGTCCTGTTTCAGAAGCCAGTCGAGAGAATGCTGCTCGGTCGCGATGAAGCCGTCGAGGCTGCTTGCCGTGTAGAAGTGAGTGGCCATGCGCTCACCTTCGCATGAACCACCGACATCGAGTACTGGTTGCGGACGTGGCGGCGCACGCACATCACGGTGCGAGGAGCGCGGCGGCGTCGACAGGCGGTTCGTGCCAGTTCAGCCCGGGGTAGCGCTTGAACCACGACACCTGGCGGCGGGCGTACCGGCGCGTGAGTGCCTGCGTCTCCTCTATCGCCTCAGTCCGGGTCAGTCGCCCGTCGAGCTGACCGAGAGCCTGGGCATATCCGATCGCCCGCGCAGCCGTCGCACCACGTTCGAGCCCATGCTCACGCAGCGTGCGCACCTCGTCGACGAGTCCTGTCTCCCACATGGCGTCGACTCTGGCGTCGAGACGATCGACCAGGGTACCGCGCTCCACCTGCAGGCCGATCAGTCGTGTGTCGCTCTGCCAGAGAGAAGGTTGCTCGGGCAGCGCTGCACCGTGTGTCGCACTCCCCTGTTCGAGGACTTCGAGCGCGCGGATGACGCGCCGACCGTTCCGAGGATCCACCTTCGAGGCAGCCGCGGGGTCGAGGGCGCTGAGCCGCTCGAGCAGCGCACCGACTCCGTCGGCCTCGAGCTCACGCTCGAGGCGCTCGCGGATGACCGGGTCGCGCGGGGGGAAGTTGAAGTCGAAGACGACGCTGGACACGTACAGACCCGAGCCACCGACGAGGATCGCATCCCCACCGCGTTCCTGGATGTCCGTGACAGCGGCGCGGGCGAGCGGCTGATACCAGGCCACCGCGGCGTCCTGGTCGACCTCGCGGACGTCGAAGAGGTGGTGCGGAATCCCCCTGCGGTCGCCGGGCGCGAGCTTCGCCGTTCCGATGTCCATGCCTCGGTAGAGCTGCATCGCGTCCGCGTTCACGACCTCCGCGGGATTGCCTCGCTCGCGGAGGCACTCGGCGAGGTCGAGAGCGAGGTCGCTCTTGCCGGTTCCCGTCGCGCCGACGATAGCCCACAGTCGCGGCGATCGTGGACCTCCGCGCGACTCAGGATCGCTCATGCCAGGAGCTGAGATCACACGCCGACGCGAAGCGTCGGCAGGCCGAGGGAGACCGCACGGGGGCCATCTGCGGCGCTCGGGGCGGGAACGGCGCACGAGTCCGCCTGAGCTCGATCCCAGGCATCTCCTCCTCGGGTGCGGCGGATCCGCAGGGGCGCTCCGGTCGGATCATCCGCGAGAAGGTGGAAGGGTGCGGCATGGGTGATCGTCACCGAGACCACGTCGCCCGGGCGCGGCACCGCCGAGCCTGCAGTGATCTCGAAATGGACCAGTCGGTTGTCCTCGCCACGACCGGTGAGGCGGTGGGTCTCGGCATCCTTCTTACCCTCGCCCGTGGAGACCAGAACCTCGACCTCGCGGCCCACCTGCTTCTGGTTCTCTTCGAGGGAGATCCGCTCCTGCAGCGCGATGAGGCGGTTGTAACGCTCCTGCACGACGGCCTTGGGGACCTGGTCATCCATCGTCGCCGCCGGGGTGCCCTCGCGGATCGAGTATTGGAACGTGAATGCGCTCGAGAAGCGCGCCTGCTCGACGACGCGCATCGTGTCCTCGAAGTCCTCGTCGGTCTCGCCAGGGAACCCGACGATGATGTCCGTGGTGATGGCGGCATTCGGGATGCGGTCGCGCACCCGGTCGAGGATCCCGAGGAACTTCTCGCTCCGGTAGGAACGGCGCATCGCTTTGAGGATTCTGTCGCTGCCGGACTGCAGGGGCATGTGCAGCTGAGGCATGACGTTCGAGGTTTCAGCCATCGCGTCGATCACGTCGTCCGTGAAGGCCGCGGGGTGCGGGCTCGTGAAGCGGACGCGCTCCAGTCCCTCGATCTCGCCTGCAGCCCGCAGCAGCTTGCCGAACGCCTGACGGTCGCCGAACTCGACGCCGTAGGAGTTGACGTTCTGTCCGAGCAGTGTGACCTCGATCGCGCCATCTTCGACGAGCAGGCGGATCTCGTTCAGGATGTCACCGGGGCGGCGATCCTTCTCCTTGCCTCGGAGGCTGGGGACGATGCAGAAGGTACAGGTGTTGTTGCACCCGACTGAGATGGAGACCCAGCCGCTGTGGGCGGAGTCGCGCTTGGTCGGGAGGGTCGATGGGAACACCTCGAGCGATTCCAGGATCTCGAGCTCCGCATCGCCGTTATGACGCGCGCGCTCGAGGAGTCCCGGGAGGGAACCCATGTTGTGAGTGCCGAAGACGACATCGACCCAGGGCGCCTTGTCGAGCACGGCCTGCTTGTCCATCTGGGCGAGGCATCCGCCGACGGCGATCTGCATGCCGTCCTTGCGGCGCTTCACCCCTGCGAGCTGCCCGAGGGTGCCGTAGAGCTTTCCCGCGGCGTTGTCACGCACCGCACACGTGTTGATGATCACGACATCGGCCTCCGTGCCCTCGGAGGCGCGGACATACCCCGCGCTCTCGAGAGAGCCCGACAGTCGCTCAGAGTCGTGGACGTTCATCTGGCATCCGAAGGTGCGCACCTCGTACGAGCGGCTGCGTCCGTCGGCGTCGATTGCTGCCGACGACGAACGGATGATCGTCGGCTCACTGCGCGGGATAGTCATGATGCCACCATTCTACGAGCGCATCCGAACACCGTCCGCGGGTGGCCGATGTGTCGCAGAGATCGATGGTCAGGCGGATCGGCCCTCAGTCGGAGTCCACGAAACGCACACCGGACGTCGATCGTCCGAATGATGCCTCCGCGAGAGCGGTCTTCGCCGCGGTCATCGCGACCGAGCCGTTGTAACCACGGCGGGAGAGCTGACCGACGAGACGACGCAGCGCTGTGTCACCGTCGAGACGGGACAACCCCCGCGCCTTGGTGCGTGCGTACTCGAGCGCACGCTCCGCGTCATCGTCGGGGAGTTCATCGAGCGCCGCGTCGACCACGTCACGAGGGATCCCGCGCTGAGCCAGAGCCCTCGACAGCGCAACCCGGCCCTGGCCCTTTCGTTCGACGCCCGACGTGACGAGCTGCCCGGCGAGCAGAGCATCGTCGAGATACCCTCTTCGACAGAAATCGTCGAGAACGTCATCTACAGCGCCGGAATCGAGCCGGGCGCCGTCTTGCTCGTAACCCTTGAGGACCATCCGCGCCTCCGAGATCGAGAGTGACCGAGAGCGCAGCTTTCGCACCAGAAGCTCCTCTGCGGCTTCTCGCACGCGTATCGGATCTGCTCCCCCGACGTCGCCGTCGGGGTCGCTCTGCGGCTGCAATGCCCGCAAGCGCGGCGCAGATCGCGTCGCCGCTCCGCGCGCCGGATGCCGTTCGCTCGGATCGCGAGAATCGATCGCTGCGACTGGCGTCACAGTCGCCTTCGGATCGGCCTGACCCCACGTCGAGTTCCATGCAGGGACACCGTCTGCTCGATCAGGTCCGTCCTCACCCGGTCGCGCAGAGCTCATGACCTCGTCCCCACTGAAGCGATGCCGCTCCGACGGATCGCCGTCCGGCGATCCGGGAGCCGTGCGCTCACTCATCTCCGACGAACCGCTGACCGTCGGCGCTTCGCGGGAGGCGTTCCGACCGAACAACGGAATGACGGGGGCGAGCTGATCCTGCTCGCCCCCGTCGTCACTCATGGCCCACTCCGATCGCGGAACGACCTCGAACCGTCATGATCACGCCGGGCGACGCTCGGCGAGCTCATCAGCGGGAGCCTCGACGGCGCCGCCGATTCCGAGCTTCTGCTTGATCTGAGTCTCGATCGCCAGTGCGATGTCGGGGTTCTTGAGCAGGAACGTTCGCGCGTTCTCCTTGCCCTGACCGAGCTGATCGCCGTCGTAGGTGTACCAGGAGCCGGACTTCTTCACGATGCCGTGCTCGACGCCGAAGTCGATCAGGCTGCCCTCGCGCGAGATACCCACGCCGTACAGAATGTCGAACTCCGCCTGCTTGAACGGCGGAGCCATCTTGTTCTTGACGACCTTGACCCTGGTGCGGTTTCCGACTGCATCGGTGCCGTCCTTCAGCGTCTCGATGCGACGGATGTCCATGCGGACCGAGGCGTAGAACTTCAGCGCCTTTCCGCCGGCCGTGGTCTCCGGAGATCCGAAGAAGACGCCGATCTTCTCGCGCAGCTGGTTGATGAAGATCATCGTGGTGTTCGTCTGGTTGAGTCCACCCGTCAGCTTTCGCAGAGCCTGCGACATGAGTCGAGCCTGCAGACCCACGTGCGAGTCACCCATCTCGCCCTCGATCTCTGCGCGAGGCACGAGAGCCGCTACGGAGTCGATCACGATCAGGTCGATGGCACCGGAGCGCACGAGCATGTCGGCGATCTCGAGGGCCTGCTCACCCGTGTCGGGCTGCGAGACGAGGAGAGCATCGATGTCGACACCGAGCTTGGCAGCGTAGTCGGGGTCGAGCGCGTGCTCGGCATCGATGAAGGCGGCGATGCCACCGGCGCGCTGGGCATTGGCGATCGCGTGCAGCGTGAGAGTCGTCTTACCCGAGGATTCAGGCCCGTAGATCTCGACGATGCGGCCACGCGGGAGGCCACCGACGCCGAGAGCGACGTCGAGGGCGATGGAGCCGGTCGGGATGACCGCGACAGGGGCGCGCTCATCGCTGCCCAGTCGCATGACGGAACCCTTTCCGAACTGGCGATCGATCTGGGCGAGTGCGGT
Organism: Microbacterium sp. Leaf320; assembly: GCF_001423485.1. Classification (GTDB taxonomy): domain Bacteria; phylum Actinomycetota; class Actinomycetes; order Actinomycetales; family Microbacteriaceae; genus Microbacterium. The sequence goes on along the minus strand of NZ_LMOD01000001.1, from coordinate 695,521 downwards.
CTCGAGGGACTTCTCGCGGTCAGCGGGTGATGGCATGACGGGCTCCTTATGCTCGCGTGGTGCCGCCTGTAGGCTGTCGCGGTCCTCCCGGCTGGGCGGAACTCTCCGACAAGGCGTATGGCTCTTCGGCTTGTCTTCACCGTACGAGGCACCTCGGACATTGAGTCGTCAGCACCAGGAAACAGGGAGAACAAGATCTCTGAACCACTTGTGCAGAAGACTACGCCGGTTTCGAACACATCTTCGACAACACGCCGGTTCGGCGTGTCGGGAGTCCGAACGCGCGTCGAACGCGTCAGACCGTCACTTCTTGCGGGGCTCGAGTCGCCCGGCGCCATGACGGCGCTCGAGTGGCACATCCGTCTCGGCGCACAGCGCGAGCCAGATGTCACGCGGCGGCACACCGGCATCCAGAGCCTCGTCCGCCGTGCGGCCGGAGAGCTGCGTCAGGACGAGATCGCTGACGAGAGAGGACCCGCGTCCTCCGAATTCCGCGTCGACGGCGCGGAGGAATTCACTGCGTCGCATGAAGAGCGAGAACCCTCGACGTTCAGTGGAGCGAGAGCTCGGGCTCGATCGAGGCGACCAGGTCGTCGGGAACGACGTCAGGGAAAACCTGGATGCCCTCGAGAACGGAGATGCGGTCTCCGACCTCTCGCATGATGATCGAGATGGGAACATCGAGCGCATCGGCCACGGAGGCGAGAATCTCACTCGATGCCTCTTTCTGACCCCGCTCCACCTCACTGAGGTAGCCGAGCGCCACAGAGGCCTTGCTTGCAACCTGCCGGAGCGTACGCCCCTTCTGCAGGCGGAAGTCCCTCAGCACATCGCCGATTTCCTGTCGTACAAGAATCATCGGAACCTCCTCCCAGATCGTCTTCCCGAGGTCTCCCTCGAGGAGATCGCCAGTCTAGTCCTACCGACCTTCACAAAATCTACCTTCGCACGCTGTGCTTTCGGTGTGAGCACATGGATGACAACGGAACTCATCGCCCACCTATTCCCGCACGAGACGAACAAGCAGGGCGAGCGCGGCGTCGACGGCCTGCGCACGGATCTCTGCGCGATCGCCGGGGAACACGTGAGGCTCGGTGACTGATGCGGTCGGCGTCACGACGGCGATGTGCACGGTGCCGACCGGTTGACCGTCGGGCGACTCCGGTCCGGCGATCCCCGTGGTCGCGACGCCGACGTCGGCACGACGCCCGTCGACGCTCACCGCACTGCGAACCCCGTCGGCCATCTGCCGAGCGACCTCGGGGTGCACGGGACCGTGCGCTGCGAGAAGGTCAGCATCGACTCCGAGCAGACTGTGCTTCACCGGCGTCGCGTACGCGACCACCGCACCGACGAACGACGCGGATGCCCCGGCGACGGAGACGATTTCGGCAGCGACCGCGCCGCCGGTCAGGGACTCCGCCACCCCGAGGGTCCAGCCGCGGGCGACCAGGCCGTCGAGAGCGTCTGATGCAGCGGTCACGACTGCTGCCGAGAGCCTCGCACCTGCGCCACGATGTAATCGATCCCGCTCGCCACCGTGAGGATCAGCACGACGATCATCAGGAACGCCGTCACGATGATCCAAGGGCCGAGTCCGATGAGCACGTGCAACGGGAGAAGTGCCCAGGAGAGCGCGACTGCCTGCACCGCGGTCTTCACCTTGCCCATCCAGGCCGCCGCGACCACATGCTCCTTCGCGACGATGAGCCGATGGACGGTGATGCCGACCTCACGGATCAGGATCACGATGACCAGCCACCAATTGAGTTCGCCCAGCACCGCAAGACCGACGAAGCCCGCGCCGGTGAGCAGCTTGTCGGCGATCGGATCCCAGAGTTTGCCGAAGTCGCTGACGATGTCGTGCCTGCGAGCGAGGTAGCCGTCGACCCAATCGGTCGAGATCGCGACGATGAAGAGCACCGCCGCGATCCATCTCATCACCAGGTCGTCGACACCGTACGTTCCGCCGAGGAGGAGCAGGACGAAGAAGATGACCGCGAGCGGGATGCGCGCGACGGTGATCGCATTGGGAAGCTGCCGGGGAATCGCCATCAGTCGCGCCCCGTCAATCCCCAGGCGTCTTCGTCGCCGTCTCCGTCGGCCTCTACGACCGGCAGCCCCTGGAACTGGGCTTCGACCGGATCGTGCGGCGTTCCCGCGGCAGTGGCCGACTGAGTGGCCGCCGCCGCCGGCTTCGCCGGGACGTCATCGCCTCGCAGCTTCGCCATGACCTGAGGAAGCTGCTCGGCCGTGGCCAGCACATCGCGTGCCTTCGATCCCTCGGAGGGTCCGACGATCTCGCGCGACTCCAGCAGATCCATCAGTCGACCGGCCTTCGCGAAGCCGACACGCAGCTTGCGCTGCAGCATCGACGTCGAGCCGAACTGCGACGAGACGATCAGCTCGGCGGCCGCGAGAAGGAGCTCGAGGTCGTCTCCGATGTCCTCGTCGACCTCCTTCTTCTTGGCCGGTTCCATCGCCTCCTGGACGTCCGCACGGTAGTCGGGGCGCGCCTGACGGGTCACATGCTTGACGACCGCGTCGATCTCCTTCTCGTCGACCCAGGCCCCCTGCAGACGGAACGGCTTCGATGAGCCCATCGGCGAGAACAGAGCGTCACCCTGACCGATCAGCTTGTCGGCGCCGGGGCTGTCGAGGATCACGCGGCTGTCGGTGACGCTGGTCACCGCGAAGGCGAGACGCGAAGGCACGTTGGCCTTGATGAGACCGGTGACGACGTCGACGCTCGGTCGTTGAGTGGCGAGCACCAGATGGATGCCGGACGCACGAGCCAGCTGCGTGATGCGCACGATCGAGTCCTCGACGTCGCGCGGGGCGACCATCATCAGGTCGGCGAGCTCGTCGACGACCACGAGGAGGTACGGGTAGGGCTTGAGCACGCGCTCGCTCCCGACCGGCAGCTCGACCTCGCCGGCGCGCACTGCGCGGTTGAAGTCGTCGATGTGACGGAATCCGAACGACGCGAGGTCGTCGTACCGCATGTCCATCTCCTTCACGACCCATTGCAGCGCCTCGGCCGCCTTCTTCGGGTTCGTGATGATGGGCGTGATCAGGTGCGGGACGCCGGCGTAGCTCGTGAGCTCGACGCGCTTCGGGTCGATGAGGACCATCCGGACGTCGGTCGGGCGTGCCCGCATGAGCAGGCTCGTGATCATCGAGTTCACGAAGCTCGACTTGCCGGAGCCGGTGGAACCGGCGACGAGCAGGTGGGGCATCTTCGCGAGGTTCGCGATGACGATGTTGCCGCCGACGTCCTTGCCTACGCCGATCGTCATCGGATGGGTGCTCTTGTGGGCAGCCGGAGACCGCAGCACGTCACCGAGCGCGACCATCTCTTTGTCGGCGTTGGGGATCTCGATGCCGATGGCGCTCTTGCCGGGGATCGGCGAGAGGATGCGCACGTCGTTGGACGCGACGGCATAGGCGAAGTTGTTGCTCAGCTGGAGGATCTTCTCGACCTTGACGCCGTGTCCGACCTCGACCTCGTACTGCGTGACCGTCGGCCCCCGCGAGAAGCCGGTCACCTTCGCGTCGACCTTGAACTGCGTCAGCACGCTCGTGATCTGCTCGATCACCTTGTCCGTGGCCTCGGACCGGGCGACCGGAGGCGGTCCTTCGACCAGCAGCCCGGGCGACGGCAGGATGTATGGAGCCACCGGCGCCTGAGGCCCCCGCTCCCCCGGTCCGGCGGTTCCGAAGCCGTCGAGTCCAGGCAGCTCGGGAACCTCGCCGGTGTCCGACTCGTCGTCGAGGAGCGCGGTGGTCTGCTGTCCGGCCAGCGATTCCGTCACCGAACGGACGTCGGAGAGCACCTCGGTCGCGGCGTCGTACGGGTCTTCGACCACGACGGCCTGGTCGTAGGCGGGCGTCGGCTCGGACGTCGTGAGCAGAGCGGTGATGTCGTCGGAGCCGAGAGTCCCCTCGTCGGGGTCCTCTTCACGGCCCGTCTTGTTACGACGCCACCAGGGCAGGACATCCGGATCATCGACCTTGTCGGCCTCGTCGATCGCCGCAGCATCCTTCACAGGCTTCTCGGTGCGCTCGGCGTCGAACATCCACGCGTACAGGTCACCCAGCCGCTGGCCGATCCGATTCGGCGGCGTCTTGGTGAGAATCAGCACGCTGAGCCCTGCGAGGAGGGCGAGCACGATGTAGGCGCCCACGGGGGTGAGGTACGAGAGGGGCTCGCCGACCATCCACCCGAACAGGCCGCCGGCCTCGCTCAGAGCGGGCATGCCGTCCTTCGGCTGGGCGCGCACGAGCAGTCCTGCCGAATCGGCACGGCCGGCGGCGATGTGGCAGAAGCCCGCGAGCGTGAGCACGAAGAGGCCGAACCCGATTCCGATGCGGCCGTTGTCGTGCACCGACGACGGATGCCGGAACAGCCACCCCGCGAGCAGCAGAAGCAGCACGGGCATCACGAACGCGACCCGACCGACCAGCAGACCGACCGAGTAGGCACTGATGTTCGAGGCGACCTCGTTGCCGATGAAGAACCATTCGTTGACCGCACCGGCGATCGCGAGCAGCACGAGCAGGAACGGGAAGCCGTCGCGCCGATCGTCCTTCTCGAGGGTCTCGGGACCGAATGCGCGGAAGAGTCCGCCGACGCCGTGGGCGAGACCGCCCCACGCGCGCACGGCGACGGGAGGCTTGTCGAGTTCGTCGATGTATTTCTTCGGCGCAGCCTGAGCCTTCGGAGCGGCCTGCCTCTTGGGGCGAGGCGTGGCGCTCTCGGACGCGCGCGCTGACTTCGTGGTACTCCTGGCCATGCTCTCACGTTACGACCAGAGGCCGACATTCCCCGTAATGACGCGGCATTCCGGAGTCTTCGCCCGGGCCGAGGGCGGGGCTCAGGACATCCGATGAACCATCGTGTCGCGGACCTCTCCGATGTCCGTGACCACGAACCCCTCCGACCGATACAGCGTCCGCGCGAAGTTGTCGCGTTCGACGCTCAGGCTGAGGCGCTGATGCCCCTGCTCTCGTGCGTGCGTCACGAGCCGGCGGAGCAGCAGACGCCCGACACCGTGGGCGCGCCAGATGGGCTGCACGCCGATGATGAGCTCCGGCACCGCCGTTCCGACGAATCCGAACCCCGGGTCGTCCTGCGACAGCACCCGATACCAGGCGGCCCCGATCGGCCTGTCATCCGAGTCGACCGCGACGAAGCCCGCATCCGCGGGGCGCATCCACCCGGCGACGTATCGGCGATGCTCGGTCGCGGTGAGGATCTCGTGACGAGCCCGCGCTCCGCCCGAACGCCAGTTCGCGGCTTCCACGACCATGTCGCCGAGGAAGCTCCCGTCAGCCTGGGCGGCGGGCCTGATCGAGAAGGCGTCGGACATGTCCAGAGCCTACGGTGCGCGCGTTACAGCCGGGTGTCGTCCGACTGTGAACGCGCGACCGCCGTGCTCAGGCCTCGATGACGAGAGGGACGATCATCGGGCGACGGCGGAGCTTCTGGTTGACCCAGCGTCCGATCGTCCGGCGGATGACCTGCGACAGCGCATGGGTATCGCGGACTCCATTGCCGGAGGCCTCCTTGAGCGCCGCGATGATCTTCGGAGTCACGTCGTCGAACACCGAGTCGTCCTCCGCGATGCCACGTGCGTGGATCTCCGGGCCGGAGATGATCCGCCCGGTCTGGGCATCCACGACGACGATGACCGAGACGAACCCTTCTTCGGCGAGGATGCGGCGGTCCTTGAGATCGGCGTCGGTGATGGCACCGACGGTGGAGCCGTCGACGTAGACGAAGCCGAGATCGAGCTGGCCGACCACCCGGGCGTCGCCGTCCTTCAGGTCGATCACCGTGCCGTTCGATGCGATGATCGTGCGCTCTGCCTCCACGCCCGTGTCCTGGGCCAGCTTCGCGTTGGCGATCAGGTGGCGGTACTCGCCGTGGACGGGGAGGACGTTCTTCGGCTTGAGGATGTTGTAGCAGTAGATCAGCTCACCGGCGGCGGCGTGGCCCGACACATGGACCTTGGCGTTCGCCTTGTGCACGACGTTCGCGCCGAGCTTGGTCAGACCGTCGATCACGCGGTACACGGCGTTCTCGTTTCCGGGGATCAGGCTCGACGCCAGGATGACGGTGTCGCCCGGGCCCGGTTCGATCGCGTGATCGAGATTCGCCATGCGGCTGAGCACGGCCATCGGCTCGCCCTGCGAGCCCGTGGACATGTAGACGATCTTGTCGTCGGGAAGATCCCGCGCCTTCTTATAGTCGATCAGCAGTCCGCTCGGCACCTTGAGGTAGCCGAGGTCCTCGGCGATCGTCATGTTGCGCAGCATGCTCCGCCCGAGCAGCGCGACGCGGCGTCCGTGCGCGTGCGCCGCGTCGAGGACCTGCTGAACGCGATGGACGTGGCTGGAGAAGCTCGCGACGATGACACGGCGTGGAGCCTTGCCGATCACCTGGTCGAGCACCGGCCCGATCGAGCGCTCGGTCGGCGTGAAGCCCGGTACGTCCGCGTTCGTGGAGTCGACGAGGAACAGATCGACTCCCTCCTCGCCGAGGCGCGCGAAGGCTCGGAGGTCGGTGATACGACCGTCGAGCGGCAGCTGGTCCATCTTGAAGTCGCCGGTCGCGAGAACGAGCCCGGCGGGCGTGCGGATCGCGACGGCCAGGGCATCCGGGATCGAGTGGTTGACCGCCACGAACTCGAGATCGAAGGGGCCCACCTGCTCGCGCTGTCCTTCCTTCACGGTGAGGGTGAAGGCCTTGATGCGGTGCTCCTTGAGCTTCGCCTCGACGAGTGCGAGCGTGAGCCCCGACCCGATCACGGGAATGTCGCTCTTCAGACGAAGCAGGTACGGAACCGCGCCGATGTGGTCTTCGTGACCGTGCGTGAGCACGACGCCGACGATGTCGTCGAGACGTCCCTTGATCGGCTCGAAGTCGGGCAGGATCAGATCGACACCCGGCTGGTGCTCCTCCGGGAAGAGCACGCCGCAGTCGACGATCAGGATCTTGCCGTCGAACTCGAAGATCGTCATGTTGCGGCCGATCTCGCCGAGGCCGCCGAGCGGAGTGACCCGCAGCGTTCCTTCGTCGAGTGCTGCGGGTTCTGCGAGCGGGATGGACATGCTGTCTCCTCAGTCGGACACTCCACGCGTCCGTTCGTTCATTGTGACGCGGCTCACCGCGCCCGGTGTCAGCGGGTCGTGCCGTGCACCTTCGGCAGGGCACCGCCCGCGGCCGCGTTGCGGTCGGGGCGGAAGTTGGAGAAGTCGGCGCCAGGAACGTCCTTCACGAGATCGAGCTCGTCCTCGATGAGGGCGGCCTCCCACTCTTCGGGACCGACGAGGGGCAGACGGACCCGCGGGCTCGAGATGCGGCCGAGTCCGTGCAGGATGTACTTCGCCGCGACGGTGCCGGGCACATGCGTCATGACGGCCCGCACGAGCGGCTCGAGACGCTTGTGCTCCGCGGTCGCGGTCGTGAGGTCGCCGCGGTTCACGGCGTCGATGATCGTGCGGTACGGAGTCGCGGCGATGTTCGCGGTCACGCCGATCAGACCGGTCGCGCCGATGGCCAGGTGCGGCAGCACGTTCGCGTCGTCGCCCGAGAAGTACATCAGGTCCGTCTGGTTGAGCACGCGGCTCACCTCTGAGAAGTCGCCCTTGGCGTCCTTCACGGCGAGGATGTTCGGGTGCTTCGCGAGTCGCAGGATCGTCTCGTACTTGATGGGCACGCCCGTCCGCCCCGGGATGTCGTAGAGGATCACCGGGAGGTCGGTGGCGTCGGCCACCAGACGGAAGTGGGTCAGGATGCCTGCTTGCGTGGGCTTGTTGTAGTACGGCGTGACGATCATGATGCCGTCGGCGCCGGCCTTCTCACTGGCCTTGTACAGCTCGATCGCGTGCGCGGTCTCGTTGGATCCGCCGCCCGTGATGATCTTCGCGCGGCCGGCCGAGACCGACTTGCCGATCTCGACGAGCTTGAGCTTCTCGGGGTCCGTCAGGGTCGAGGTCTCGCCGGTCGTTCCCGTCACGACGATTCCGTCAGCACCGGCGGTGATGACATCATCGATGTGCTTCTCGACGGCGGGCCAATCGACTTCACCGTCGGCCGTCATCGGAGTGACGAGCGCGACGAGAACCTGTCCGAAAGGGTTGCCCGAGTGCGTCATGCCCCCAGCGTATCGGTTCACGTGCCGCTCACCCAGACGAGGCACGGTGGATGACATCTCCGCGCGCGACCGCGATCTTCTCACGGAGCACCAGACCGGCCAGCTCGCCGACCGTGATCTCGTTCACGTGCTTCCGGAACATCTCGATGCCCGTGATCCGCGTCTGCGCATGCGGCGCACCGTCGCGCAGTACCACGATGTCGTCGTCCACCCGCAGCACGCCCGACCTGAGCGCGCCCGTCGCGACGGTTCCCCGCCCCGTGATGGTGAAGACGTCCTCGACCAGGAACTCGGTCGACCCCGAAGCCACCGACAGCGGAGTCGACGCGCGAATGTGTGCCCTCTCCCCCGCCTCCCCCGCGACCCCGGTGGTCATCGCTGCGAGTCGCGCGGCTTCCGCTTCGTTGTAACGGCGCAGCACCTCGTTGGCGTCCTCTGCGTCGTGCTTCCTGCCGAACAGCCATCCCATGCCGTCGATCCTAGGGATCCGCATAGGCTCGACTCCATGGCATGGGTCACACGCGAGTCGTCGACGGTGTACGAGAACCGGTGGATCGAGGTACGGGAAGACCGGGTCACCGGCCCCGGGGGCGACGGAATCTACGGGGTCGTGACCATGCGGCATCCGGCGGTCTTCGTGGTCGCGCTCGATGACGAGGACCGCGTCTGCCTCGTCACGCTCGAGCGCTACACGACGGGAGTCTCGATCGAGGTGCCCGCCGGAGGAAGCGACGGCGAGGATCCGCTCGTGGCCGCGCAGCGCGAGCTGCTCGAGGAGACGGGCTTCGTCGCAGAGGACTGGACGTCACTCGGAACGATGAACGCCCTGAACGGGATCGCCCACGCGCCTGAGCACGTGTTCCTCGCTCGAGGTCTGAGTGCGGCGGACGACTCTACGCACACCCAGGCGGAGGAGGGCATCGACGCCGTCGCCTGGGTACCGTTCTCCGATGTGCTCGGCATGATCGCCGACGGCCGGATCGCCGATGGAGAGACCGTGGCGGCGATCGCCTACGCCGGCATCCGTCTGGGCAGATTCCGCTGACTCGCCGAGCGCTGATTCGCGCAGCACACGCTCGCAGCGAGATGCCGTCGGCGCCGAGGTCAGACGCGACCTCGTCGGGCGACGCCGGACGTCACTGAGCTCGGGAGCAGGCTCGCTATCGCGACGATCGCCTTGTAGCGCAGCGACGGGATCGAGACGGCCTTGCCTCGCGCTGCGTCTCGGAGCCCTTCACGGACGACATCACGAGCATCGAGCCACATGAAGGCCGGGACTCCCTCGTGCCCGGGCGAGAGACCCATCCGCTCGTGGAAGGTCGTGTGGGTGAAACCGGGACAGACGGCGGTCACGCTGACCCTGTCGGGGGCGTACTCGACGTTCGCCCAGCGGCTGAAGCCGATGAGCCAGCTCTTGCAGGCCGAATAGGTCGAGCGGGAGATGAATCCGGCGACCGAGGCGACGTTGATGATGCGGCCGCCGCGGCCCCGCATCGACCCGAGCGCCGCATGCATGAGGCGCATCGACGCCTCGACGTGGACGCGGAGATGCCGCACCTCGTCGTCGATGTCGTTGTCGGCGAACTGCAGCGGCAGGCCGAAGCCGGCGTTGTTGATCAGCAGATCGACCGGGTCGGAGACGTCACGCAGACGGTCGGCGACGCGGTCCACATCGGCACCCTCGGAGAGATCCGCGATGAGGACTTCGACCGCGATGCCGTATTCGCTGCGCAGTTCCGCCGCGACGCTCTCGAGAGCATCCGCCGACCGGGCGACCAGCACGAGGTCGGCGCGACGACGCGCGAGCTGACGCGCGAACTCGACGCCGAGCCCGGCGCTCGCTCCCGTGATGAGTGCGGTGGGCATCAGCGCTCGTATCCCAGGAAGCGGAAGCGGACTCCCGAGCGGGAGGTCTGCCACTCCCCCTCATCGACCAGACGCCACCCGGCCTTCGACGGGGCGTAGGCATCGCCCGCGACGTCGAGGTCGAGCTCGGTGACCTCGAGACGGTCGGCGTCGGCGATCACGAGTCGGAAGATCTCGGCTCCGCCGATGATCCAGACCTTCTCATGGCCCCGCACGGCATCGGTCACCGTTGCGGCTCGTCTGACACCGTCTTCCGCCCAATCCTGCTGGCGCGTGATGACGATGTTCTCGCGGCCGGGGAGCGGGCGGAACCGCTCAGGCAAGGAGTCCCAGGTCTTGCGCCCCATGATCACCGGCGCGCCGAGCGTCTTCTCCTTGAAGTGCGCGAGATCTTCAGGGACGCTCCACGGCATACCGCCTTCGGCGCCGATGACCCCGCCCTGCGCTTCGGCCCAGATCAGGCCGACCCAGGTCACACCGCCACCGCCGCCCGGATCGGGGCGTGGTGCTGGTAGTCCTCGACGATGAAGTCGTCGAAGGCGTAGTCGAAGACCGACTCCGGCTTCCTCGCGAAGCGCAGCGACGGGTAGGGGTACGCATCGCGACTGAGCTGCTCGCGCACCTGGTCGAGGTGGTTGTCATAGATGTGGCAGTCGCCACCCGTCCAGACGAAGTCCCCCGGCTCGAGCCCGACCTGCTGCGCCACCATCAGCGTCAGGAGGGCATAGGACGCGATATTGAACGGGACGCCGAGGAACAGATCTGCGCTGCGCTGGTAGAGCTGGCACGAGAGCTTGCCGTCAGCCACGTAGAACTGGAAGAGCGCATGACACGGGGCGAGTGCCATGTCGGGGATGTCCGCGGGGTTCCACGCCGAGACGATCAGGCGTCGGGAGTCGGGAGCCTTGCGGATCTGATCGATCACGTCGCTCAGCTGGTCGATGCTCTCTCCGTCTGGCGTCGGCCAGGACCGCCACTGCACGCCGTAGACGGGTCCGAGATCGCCCGAGGCATCGGCCCACTCGTCCCAGATCGTGACGCCGTTGTCCTGGAGCCATTTGACGTTGGAGTCGCCCCTGAGGAACCAGAGCAGCTCGTAGGCGATGGACTTGAAGTGCACGCGCTTGGTCGTGATCAGCGGGAAGCCCTGCGAGAGATCGAAGCGGATCTGCCTGCCGAAGACGCTGGTGGTCCCCGTGCCGGTGCGATCCGATTTGTGCGTGCCGGACTCCAGAACGTCGCGGAGCAGGTCTTCATACGGCGTCGGGACGGCTGCGCTCATGTCTGCCAGACTACCCGCCCACGAGGATCGAGAGTCCGTTCGTCACGATGCGACACATCGGCCCAAGCGTGTTGGAGCGGCCCGTATCCTCTATCCATGTCTCCCGGAATCGCCCTCGCCGTGATCGGGGCGCTCCTCGTGATCGCCGCCGTCGTCGGGATCGTGCTTCGACTTCTCGACGGACGGCGTCGAGGAGGAGGGCACCTCCGTTTCGATCCCGCCGATGCGGACGCCGATCGGCTCGGCTCGCGCGCCACGCTCGTGCAGTTCAGCACCGAGATGTGCGCGCGCTGCCCCCAGGTGCGCAGGATGCTGTCGAGCTACGTCGCAGACGCCGACGGCCTGCATCACCTCGAGGTCGACCTCACGCATCGACCCGACCTGTCGGCGCGGTACAAGGTCCTGCAGACCCCGACGACGTTCATCGTGGACGGCTCCGGTGCCGTCCGCGCACGATTCCATGGCGTGCCGCATCGCCACTCACTCACCGAGGCACTGTCCGCCGTCTGAGGCGGGAACGACTGGAGCAGAGATGACCACTCCCGCTGGTATCGACCCCCGTGGGCCGCGTTTCGCCGCGACGATCACGACGGTGCTGCTGCTCGCCGCGACGTTCCTCGGTCTCATCGGCATCTCGACGGCGCGGTCCTTCGGATGGTTCGCCTACCAACCGCTCGCGGCGGCGGGCGCTGCCTCCGACACGTGGGCGATCGTCGCAGCATCGCCGGCCCAGCGCGCACTCGATCCGGGCTTCCTGCTCACGGTCGTGATCGCCCTGCTCTTCTTCTGGAGCGTGATCTCCCCCGCGACGGCTCCGTGGGGCGTCGTGTTCCGGCGGTTCGTCCGGCCACGACTCGCCCCGCCCACCGAGCTGGAGGATCCTCGCCCCCCGCGCTTCGCGCAGGGCGTGGGCCTCTTCGTCGTCACGATCGGACTCGCACTGCACCTGATCGGTGTGCCGTGGGCGCTGCCGATCGCGACGGCCGCCGCATTCATCGCCGCCTTCCTCAACGCCGCGTTCTCGTTCTGCCTCGGCTGCCAGATCTACCTGCTTCTGCAGCGTGCCGGCCTTCTCGGACGGACGCCCTCCGCGGCCTGAGCGCTGTTCCGCCCGACGCGCCCGGTCGATAGGCTGGCTCCACACGCGAGCGCACATCCCGCGGCGCGAGAACCGGAGGAATCATGCCCGTCACCAGTGAAGCCACCACCACCTGGACCGGATCCCTCGCGGAGGGCTCGGGCACTGTCGCATTCTCCTCGTCGAAGCTCGGCACCTTCCCGATCAACTGGAAGGCCCGCAGCGAGGGCAGCGACACCACCACCACCCCGGAGGAGCTGATCGCCGCGGCTCACGCCTCGTGCTTCAGCATGGCCCTCTCGCACGCTCTCTCCGAGAACGGCACCCCGCCGGAGCGCGTCAACACCAGCGCGTCGGTCACCTTCAAACCGGGCGTCGGAATCACCGGAAGCCACCTCAACGTCAACGCGGTCGTTCCCGGCCTCACACCCGAGGCGTTCCAGACGATCGCGGCCGAGGCCAAGGTCGGCTGCCCCGTGTCTCAGGCTCTCGCCGGCATCGAGATCACTCTCGAGGCCACCCTCGCCTGAGTCGGATCAGCCCCGCGCGATGCGGATCGCCTCACGGATGCTGGCGCGGGCGTCCTTGCGACGCCCCGCCGCATCCTGCACGACACCCAAGCGGTAGCGTGCCCGCCAGTCCCCCGGCGCCGAATCCGCAGCCGCGGTGTACCGCTGGATCATCGGATCGGCGTCCGCGCGGGCGATCCTCCCGCTGGGCGTGAGCTCGGTCTCAGCCTCCGGCATGCCGCCCTCGGCATCCAGCTCGCGCCCCAGCCGATCGGCCGCGAACCCGAACTGCATCTCGCGCACGAGAGCCCACGCGCCGATCGGGGCGAGCACGATGAGCGCGATCCCCATCCCGATCGATACTGGCGTTCCGACCGCGAAGAACATCACGGCCAACCAGATCGCGACGGCCAGATAGACGAGAAGAGCCGCGCCCATCAGGCCTACGCCGATTCGCGACATCACGAACGGACGCCGATGTCGATCATGCTCTCGAGACCGACGAAGACGCCGGTGGCACTCGCTGCGAAAGGGACGGCGAGACGGATGCCCGGAGCGTAAGCGAGGGCGGGGTCCACGGTGTCGTGCGTGAACGTCAGCGACTCTCCGGGCCCGGAGAGGATGACCTCCTGCTTGGCGATGACGCCGGGGCGACGAAGGGAATGGATCGGCACGCTGCCGACCTGCTGGCCCCGGGCACGCTGGTCCGCATGCGGGGCACTGACCGGTCCCTGCTCGGTGCGTGCAGCCGCGATCAACTCAGCGGTGCGGACCGCCGTGCCGCTCGGTGAATCGACCTTGGCCTCGTGGTGCGCCTCGACGATCTCGGCGGATCCGAAGAACGGTGCCGCCGCAGCGGCGAGAGCGGAGCCGAGCACGGACCCCAGCGAGAAGTTCGGGATGAAGACGATGCCGGTGCCGGCATTCTCGACGAGCGGCCGCACGAGGGCGATGCGCTCCGATGACCAGCCGGAGGTGGCCACGAGGACATTGATCTGTCGTTCGACTGCTGCCCGCACCACATCGACGCTCACCTGAGGCGTGGTCGCATCGATCACCAGCGCCGCGCCATCCAGTTCGGCGAGGTCGCTTCTGGAGGTGAGCACGCGACTCACCTCGAAACCCTCGAGCTCATCGATCACCGCGTGGATGATAGAGCCGAGCTTTCCGGTGCCGCCGACGAGTGCTACCTGCGTGGTCATGCCTTCAGTCTATTTCGCAGGTGCTCGCCGACCTTCGCGGCGGGCCGCCTATTGCCCAATCAGACCGGCATGGTATCGGGGATGCCCGTTCTGAGCTCGACCGGGAGGTGCCCGGTGTCGTTGTGGGTGAGCAGGGTCCACGGACGCCCCTGCTTCTGCGCGATGACGGTCAGACCGCAGTGCGCCTGATTGAGGGTCATCCACCGCCACTCGGGAGCGCCGAGCACCTCGCGGACGAACCACGAGATCACGAAGTTGTGTGTGATGAGCACCTCGTGCACGTCACCCGGCTTGCGCACGAGGAACTCGTTGACGGCGTCGAACATCTGGGCGCGACCCGCATCGAGCTCCGCCTCGGTGATCGAGCCGAAGAACGGTTCGTAGGCTGCTGGGGTCTCATCGGTCATACCGGTGGGCACGCAGTCGAACAGCAGGGCGGTCGGCGCGGGGTCGACGGACGGGAGCCGGGCGGCGATCGCTCGCGCCGTCTCGTTCGCACGCAGCAGAGGCGAATGCCAGACCGCATCGAGAGGGAGCCCGGAGAGCCGGTCCGCGATCAGCTCTGCCTGACGCTGGCCCCGTGGCGACAGGGGTCCGTCAGCGAGACCGTGCTCGGCGTCCTGATGTTCACCATGTCGGACCAGATATATGTAATGCGTCACAAACTCGCTCGCTTCATCGACAGCGCTTGCCGGGATTCACTCCACCCTATGCCAGGTCTCTGACAGGGGCGTTACGACGCTCAGTTGCCGGCGCGAGTGAGTTCGGCGACCTGTGTGCGCGAGAGCGAGACGCCCGCACCCTGCATGAGTTCATCGACATGATCGGTCGCGAACGTGTTGACGATCGGCGCCGCGATGGTGCGCTGAGCGAGCAGCCAGGCGATCGAGACGGCGGCGACCGGCACCTCGAGCTCGGTGGCCACCTGGTCGAGAGCTCGGAGGATCTTGGTCCCCCGACGGTTGAGATGACCGCGGAGCTGCTCGCCGCGCACGCCTCTCGAGGTCAGTGCCTTGCTGCGATGCCGTCCGGAGAGGAACCCGTGCTCGAGGGCATGCGACGGAGTGACGGCAAGGCTCTGCGCACCCGCCACGAGTCTCAGATCGCCCTCGAACGGCTGCCGACGGATGAGGTTGTACGGAGAGTCGATCACCTCGATGCGCGGGTATCCGGCGGAGGCGAGGATGCGCGCCTCGACGAGTCGCTCGGGTGCGAATCCGAACGCACCGAGGGCGCCGATCTTGCCTGCATCGACCATCCACTCGACGGTCGCGAGCGTGTCTTCGAGGTTCGTCGTCTTGTCGAGGGTCGCGTCGAGGTAGAGCACATCGATGCGATCGACTCCCAGCCGCGTCAGCGACCCCTCGACCGCGCGCACGAGGTTGACGGAGCCGAGACCGGGGTTGTCGGCGTGCGCGCCGATGCGGACACTGAGCACGGCGCGTTCGCGCTGTCCGCGCGACTGCAGCCACTGGCCGATGATGTGCTCGCTGCGTCCGCCCGAGAAGCCATCTGCCGTGTGGATCGCGTTGCCGCCGAACTCCACGTAGCGGTCGAGGATCCCATGACTCGTCTCGAGATCGACGTTCCAGCCGAACTCCGCCGCGCCGAGCATGAGCGGGAAGGTGTCGAGGCCGGTCTCTCCGAGCGGGACGCGGATGCTCTCCCCTATTCCGGGTCCGACGATCGGGATGGGAGCGGACGGGTGCTCTGCCGCGCCCTGCTGCGCGCGTTCGGGCGACGTACCTGCGCCTACGCTGAACAACCGCATATCCTCACCCCCGCGTCAGTCGGTGCGTACCGACCTGCGTCACTGCCTGTAATTGCACCCCCCGGTGCGTACTTCGAGAGTAAGCGACATCCGCCAACTCCCCGACCAATCCGTGGAACGGCGCAAGAACTTCCCATAACGGTTTGGTCACATCGGATACGACGAAGCCCGGGCCATCCCTGAGGACAGACCCGGGCCTCGTATCGAAGCGCTCCGATTACTCGGCTGCGGCCTCTTCAGCAGGAGCTGCGTCCGCGGCGGGAGCGTCGTCGAGCACGGGCTCGAGCGAGAGCTTGCCGCGGTCGTCGATCTTCGTGATCTTCACGAGGATCTTCTGACCGACAGACAGCACGTCGTCGACGTTCTCGACACGCTTGCCACCGGCGAGCTTGCGCACCTCGGTGACGTGCAGCAGGCCGTCCTTGCCCGGGAGCAGCGAGACGAACGCACCGAACGTCGCGATCTTCACGACGGTTCCGAGGAACTGCTCGCCCACCTCGGGGTTGGTCGGGTTGGCGATCGCGTTGACCTGGGCACGTGCGGCCTCGGCCGAGGGGCCGTCGGTCGCGCCGATGTAGACGGTGCCGTCCTCCTCGATGGAGATCTGAGCGCCGGTCTCGTCCTGGATCGCGTTGATCGTCTTGCCCTTCGGGCCGATCAGCTCACCGATCTTGTCGACCGGGATCTGCACGCTGATGACGCGAGGCGCAGTCGGCGCCATCTCGTCAGGAGCGTCGATCGCGGCGTTCAGGACGTTGAGGATCGTCAGACGCGCGTCGCGGGCCTGGGTCAGCGCGCCTGCGAGCACCGACGACGGAATGCCGTCGAGCTTCGTGTCGAGCTGGATCGCCGTGACGAATTCGTTGGTACCGGCGACCTTGAAGTCCATGTCACCGAGCGCGTCCTCGGCGCCGAGGATGTCGGTGAGGGCGGCGTAGCGCGTCTCACCGTTGACCTCGTCGGAGACGAGACCCATCGCGATACCGGCGACGGCTGCGCGCAGCGGCACACCCGCGTTCAGGAGCGACAGGGTCGACGCGCAGACGGAGCCCATCGACGTCGAGCCGTTGGAGCTCAGCGCCTCGGAGACCTGGCGGATCGCGTACGGGAACTCCTCGCGGCTCGGCAGCACCGGCACGAGTGCGCGCTCGGCGAGGAAGCCGTGCCCGATCTCGCGACGCTTCGGCGAACCGACTCGGCCGGTCTCACCGGTCGAGTAAGGCGGGAAGTTGTAGTGGTGCATGTAGCGCTTGCTCGTCGTGGGCGACAGCGAGTCGATCTGCTGCTCCATCTTGAGCATGTTCAGCGTCGTGATGCCCATGATCTGGGTCTCGCCGCGCTGGAAGATCGCCGAGCCGTGGACGCGCGGGATGACCTGCACCTCTGCATCCAGGGGACGGATGTCCGCGAGACCACGGCCGTCCATGCGCACGCTCTCCGTGAGGATGCGGCCGCGGACGATCTTCTTCGTGACGGACTTGTACGCCGCGGAGAACTCGAGCGGGGCTCCAGCCGGCAGGTTGCCGGCCTCGACTGCTTCGATGAGCTGCGCCTTGACGCGGTCCTTGACCTCGTCGTCCTTGCCCTGACGCTCCAGCTTGTCGGCGATCTGGTAGACGTTCACCAGGTCGTCGTAGGAGCGCTCGGCCACGAAGTCGTAGACCTCGCTGGAGTACGGCGGGAAGACCGGGTAGACACCCGGCTCCTTCGCAGCGGTGGCTGCGAGCTCCGCCTGAGCCTTGACGAGCTGGGCGATGAAGGGCTTCGACGCCTCGAGCCCCTGGGCGACGACCGCCTCGTCAGGCTTCGTGGCGCCGGCCTTGATCAGGTTCCAGCTGCCCTCGGTCGCTTCAGCCTCGACCATCATGATCGCGACGTCTTCGGTGCCGTCAGCCTTGGTGACGACACGACCGGCGACGATCAGGTCGAACACGGCCTCGCTGACCTGCTCGGCGGTCGGGAACGCGACCCACTGGTCGGCGTGATCGCCGTGACCCGGGATGAACGCCAGGCGCACACCGGCGACGGGGCCCGAGAACGGAAGGCCCGAGATCTGCGTCGACGCGGAGGCCGCGTTGATCGCGAGAGCGTCGTAGAACTCGCCCGGAGCGATCGAGAGCACCGTGATGACGATCTGGACCTCGTTGCGCAGGCCGTCGACGAACGACGGACGCAGCGGACGGTCGATCAGACGGCAGACGAGGATCGCCTCGGTCGAGGGACGACCCTCACGACGGAAGAACGATCCGGGGATCTTGCCTGCTGCGTACGAACGCTCTTCGACGTCGACCGTCAGCGGGAAGAAATCGAAGCCCTCGCGCGGGTGCTTGCCTGCGCTCGTGGCCGAGAGGAGCATGGTCTCGCCGTCGAGGTAGGCGGCGACTGCGCCCTGTGCCTGCTGCGCGAGGCGGCCGGTCTCGAAGCGGATGGTGCGGGTGCCGAAGCGGCCGTTGTCGAGAACGGCCTCGGTGGCGGTGATTTCAGGACCTTCCAAGAGGTCTCTCCTTCTTTGTTTAGACTCGCGAATCCGTATGACGCGCGAGCGTATTCGTGAAGGAGCGGATGCAGCCGGATACGGGCGCGCGGGCAATCCCGCGAATCTCACCTGCGCTGGCCACCAGTAGAAAGCCACCCGACGACCCGCCGAGGAACCCACCACAGGGGACCAGCTCTCCGCCGATCGCTCCATGAGTCGATATGAAGTTGTGCAGCCGACAGACGTCGACCTCGTCCAGCCTACCAGCGGCACCCCGAAAACCCCCGCGACCGCGCCATCAGGTCGTTCGGACACGCGTCGTCCACGCGTCGTTCACCGATCGGATGCCGGCTCGTGAGGAGCATCCGCTGTCCTTGCACCATGCGCATGTCAGTGATCGGATGCGGGTACCTCGGTGCCGTGCACGCCGCAGCGATGGCCTCGATCGGACACGACGTCGTCGGTATCGACGTCGACGCGCAGAAGGTCGCGGCTCTCGCGAACGGCACCGCACCGTTCTTCGAACCGCAGCTCGGTGAGCTCCTGCAGGAGGGCCTCACCTCAGGGCGACTGAGATTCAGCACCGAGATGTCGGAAGCGAGCGGAGCGGCGATCCACTTCATCGCCGTCGGCACCCCGCAGATCGCGGGCGGGCATGCCGCAGATCTGCGGTTCGTCGACGCCGCAGTGGCCGCGCTGCTCCCCCACCTGCACCCAGGCGACGTTGTGGCCGGCAAGTCGACGGTGCCCGTGGGGACGGCCGAGCGCCTGAGCGCAGCGGTCGCGGGCACCGGCGCGACCCTCGTGTGGAACCCCGAGTTCCTCCGCGAGGGTTGGGCCGTGCACGACACGATCTCGCCCGACCGCCTCGTGCTGGGTGTGCCGTCCGGAAGCGACGGCGAGCGTGCCGCGGAAGCGCTGCGCGAGGCCTACCGCCCCGCTGTGGATGCCGGCACGCCGTTCCTCGTGACGGATCTGGCGACGGCCGAGCTCGTGAAGGGAGCGGCCAACGCCTTCCTCGCCACCAAGATCTCCTTCATCAACGCGATGGCCGAGATCGCCGAGGCGTCGGGCGCCGACGTCGCGCTCCTCGCGGACGCCCTCGGGCACGACACCCGCATCGGACGACGGTATCTGGGCTCGGGCATCGGGTTCGGCGGCGGCTGTCTCCCGAAGGACATCCGCGCCTTCGCAGCCCGCGCCGAGGAGCTCGGGCGCGGAGAGGCCGTGGGGTTCCTCCGTGAGGTCGACTCGATCAACATCCGGCGACGCGACAGAGCCGTGCAGCTCGTCGTCGACGCACTGGGGGGTCTGGTATTCGGACGCCGCATCGCGGTGCTCGGTGCCGCGTTCAAGCCGTTCAGCGACGACATCCGCGACTCCCCCGCCCTCGACGTCGCCGTGCGGTTGCGCGGTTTGGGAGCGGACGTGGTCGTCACCGACCCGGCCGCCCTCGAGAACGCCGCGGCGGCGCACCCCCAGCTCGGCTACGCGACCGAACGCGACGACGCCCTCCGCGACGCGGACGCCGTGGTGATCGTCACGGAGTGGGACCTCTACCGTCGCGAGATGACACCAGAGCACGCCGGGTCACTCGTCGCAGGTCGGGTCATCATCGACGGTCGGAACTGCCTCGATTCCGCCGCCTGGCGAGCTGCGGGCTGGACGTACCACGGCATGGGACGCCGCTGATCGAGCCGCATCGCACGGTCGGGAGAGCCGCCCGGCCCGGGTGAACCGCGCAGCGCGTCTACCGCGGTCGCTTCAGCTCACCCGCACCCCGCTGCGCGACGTCGACCGCCCCAGGTACACGTAGTCGTCGTGCTTCGCACTGCGCCCGTCGCCGGCGGCGCGGCCGTGCATCCGACGCCATACCCACGGCAGCGCATGTCTCCGCCACCACAGACCCGCACCGATCGGCTCGTTCTCGTGCAGCGCGGCATCGAGAGCGCCGAGCGTGTCCGCATGCGGCACCGCCAGCACCTCGCCCGCTCGGTACGCGAGAAAGCGGTGACCGCGACTGCTGAGATGCACGAGATCCTCGCCCCAGTTCGGTCGGTCGGGAAGAGAGGGATGCAGATCGGTGTCGATCAGGATCGCGCCCGTGCGGGCGGCGATGCCCGCGAGCGCCGTCGCGAAGGCCGCGAACCGGCGGGAGTAGATCGCAGCCGCCCGTCGGCGAGGGAGGAACGGCGTGACCAGAACGACATCCGCCCCGATGCTGCGGAGTCGCCGCACCGCGCCTTCGACTTCTGCGGCGAGCGCGGGCACGTCGACGGTCGGCTTCACCAGGTCGTTCGCGCCGATGAGGATCGATACGAGGTCCGGCTCGAGCTCGAGGGCGCGAGGGAGCTGGATCTCACAGACGTCCCGGACCCGCTTCGACCTGATCGCGAGGTTCGCGTAGTGCAGTCCACCGCGCGCAGCGAGCAGCAGTGCGAGGCGGTCCGCCCATCCGCGCAGGGCTCCGTCCGGCGCCGGATCGCACAGTCCTTCCGTGAGGGAGTCGCCCATCGCGACGTACCGGTGCCAGCGACGCGTGTCGACGGGAGCCGCGAACTCGGGGCGGGTGAGGCGGCGCGTGCGGACCCCTGAGTCCACGGCGCGGAGAGTCCGTGCTTCATCGAAGTGGCCGAGCAGCTGGTCGCACACGCTCGACCAGCTGCGCCCCTGGACTGCCTGGTGCCCTGCTTCGCCGAATGCCCTGCGCTTGCGCCCGTCTCCGGCGAGGTCGGCGACTCTCATCCGCAGGTCCGCCAGGTCTCCGGGACGGTACAGCCATCCGTCGATCCCCATCCGCACGAGATCCAGGGGGCCACCGCGTCCGGTGGCGACGACCGGGACTCCGCTCGCATGGGCCTCCTGCAGGGTCTGACCGAACGTCTCGCTCTCCCCCGGGTGCACGAACACGTCGAACGATGCGGTCGCTGCGGCGAGCGCTTCTCCGTCGAGATGGCCGAGAAAGAGGGCCTGGGGCATCAGGGCGGTCAGCTTCATCCGGCTGGGCCCGTCCCCGACGATCACGAGTCTTGCTCCGGGGATGCTCTGCAGCACCGCGAGGTCCTCGACCTGCTTCTCGGGCGCGAGGCGGCCGACGTATCCGATCACGACATCACCGCCCCACTCCGCTCGCAGCGTCTCGCTGCGTCGGGAGGGCTGGAACCGTTCGGCGTCCACCCCCCTGCCCCACCGGCGAACCCGATCGACTCCGAGGGAGGCGAGGCGCTGGGCGGAGTCGGCGGACGGCGCGAGCGACAGGGTCGCCCGACGATGGAGGCGAGCGATGTGCGTGTGCGCGATACCGGTCGTCGCGGGCACCCGGTATCGCTCCGTGTACGCGGCGACGTCGGTCTGGTAGGCGGCGACCGCGGCGATGTCGAGACGGTCTGCGGCGAGCGCTCCCCGCCAGCCCAATGCGAAGGGCGAGGCGAGGTGCACGACGTCCGGTTGGAAGCGACGGAGGGATGCGGCGACGCGGTGGGCGGGCGAGGTGCCCACCCGCACATTGCGGTACCCGGGGAGCGGGACGCTCGGGATGGGCTCGATGACGGCACCGTCGATCGCGGTGGGCATGCCGACGGCGTCCGGCGCGATCGCGTGCGCCTCGTGGCCCGTGCGCTCGAGGTGCCTCAGGATCTGCAGGACGGATCCGGTGACACCGTTCATGTGCGGAAGGAAGGACTCTGTCACGATCGCGACTCTCACATGCCCAGGATGCCGTCGACGACGGGTGCCGACTGCGCGAAACCCCTCAGCGCACCAGAAGTTCACCGGATGCTGGATCGCGCGTCACCGGCTATCCGGTCGTTGGTTCCCGTTCACCTGCGCGGAGCACTCTGGAGCCGTGCCCGATCTGCTCGCCGGCCCCTGGGCCCTCGCCGTCATGAGCCTCCTGGTCCTCGGCGATTCGTTCTTCGTCGTCGTACCAGGGGAGATCGCTGTCACCGCTCTCGGGGCGATCTCCTCATCGTCGGGAGCGCCACCCCTGTGGACGGTCATCGTCTGCGCGGGAGTCGCGGCTGCCGCGGGAGACACCGCCTGCTATCTGATCGGTCGCACGGTCGGGACGGAACGGTGGCGGTGGATGCGGGTGCCTCGCGTGCGCCTGGCTCTCGCCTGGGCACGACGCCGACTCGACGGCGGAACGGCCACCGTGCTGTTCACCGCCCGCTTCGTACCGTTCGCACGGCTGGCGATCAACCTCGTCGCCGGCGCCTCTCGCATACATCCCGGTCGGTATCTGTGCCTGATGAGTGTGGCGG
Organism: Microbacterium sp. Leaf320; assembly: GCF_001423485.1. GTDB lineage: Bacteria > Actinomycetota > Actinomycetes > Actinomycetales > Microbacteriaceae > Microbacterium. The sequence continues at coordinate 672,913 of NZ_LMOD01000001.1, read as the reverse complement.
CGTTCGGATGGGCGGCCTACCAGGCGTCCGTGGGCGCCATCGTCGCCGCTCTCGTCCCCGGTGGCCCGGTCGTGGCCGTCGTGGTGTCCGTCGCGTTCGCACTCGGCCTCGGTGCGGTCGTCGACCTCGTCTCCCGCAGAGCGCGGCGGTGATTCCTCCCGCCCGTCCGAGGCGTGCTCTAGGCTGGCGAACATGAGCACCGAAGAAGGCGCATCCTCCAGCGAGGAAATGAAGCGCAAGTTCAAGGAAGCGCTCGAGAAGAAGAACGCGCACCACAGGCAGGGCGAGGCCCACCTGGACGGCGACTCCGCCGTCCACGGCGCACCCGCCCCGCAGACGCGGCGCGAGTTCCGACGCAAGAGCGGTTGACCACACGGATGCGGGAGCCGGCGACTGCCGACTCCCGCATCATTCTTCTTCCCGGTCCGAGGCTCAGTTCTGTGCGGCGCGGAGACGCGCCCGCTCCTCTTTCGCCGCCATCTCGTCGAGGGCGGACTCCTTGAGGCCCTGGACATCGACGGCCTTCCGCTCATCGACCATCCCATGCTCGTCGACCCCGTCGAGCTGCGACTCCTCGAACGGAAGCGCGCCGCTGAGCACCTGCTGAACCCGATCACGATCGATCTGACGCGTCCACGTGCCGATCAGCAGCGTGGCGACCGCGTTGCCGGTGAAGTTGGTGAGCGCTCGCCCCTCGGACATGAACCGATCGATACCCACGATCACGCCGACACCGTCGACCAGATCGGGACGGTATGCCTGCAATCCACCGGCGAGCGTCGCGAGTCCCGCGCCTGTCACGCCGGCGGCTCCCTTGCTCGCGATGATCATGAACACCAGCAGCCCGATCTGCTCGCCGATCGACATCGGCTGCCCCATCCCCGTGGCGATGAACAGCGATGCCATGGTCAGGTAGATCGCCGTGCCGTCGAGGTTGAACGAGTACCCCGTCGGCACCGTGATGCCGACGACCGGCTTCGAGACTCCGATGTGCTCCATCTTCGCGATCAGGCGCGGGAGCGCGGACTCCGACGACGAGGTGCCGACGATGAGCAGGTACTCACGTGCCAGGTATTTGACGAGGCTGAAGATGTTCACCCTGGTTACGGCGAAGAGCAGCGTCCCGAGCACCACGACGATGAACAGGAGGCAGGTGATGTAGAACGCGATCATGAGCACGCCGAGGCTCCAGATCGCCGCGATGCCCGTCTTGCCAACCACTGCTGCGATCGCTCCGAATGCACCGAGAGGGGCGAGCCACAGGATCATGCCGAGGATGCGGAACACCAGCTTCTGGAGGTTCTTGACCGCATCCATGATCGGGGCGCCCTTCTCACCGAGCCCCTGGAGGGCGAAGCCCACGAGCAGGGCGATGAACAGCACCTGCAGGACGCTCTCACCCGTGAAGGCCGAGAAGAACGTCGTCGGGATGATCCCGAGGATGAACTCGGTGGTGGTCTTCGCCTCGGTCTCTGTCGCGTCGTAGCTCGAGTTCGCCATGTCGAGGCCTGCACCCGGGTGGATGATGTTGCCGACGACCAGGCCGATCGCGAGCGCGAACGTGGACATGACCATGAAGTAGAGCAGCGCCAGGCCGCCGATCTTGCCGACGGTCGCCGCCTTCGCGATGGACCCGACGCCGACGACGATCGTGCAGAAGATGATCGGCGCGATCATCATCTTGATCAGCGACACGAAGCCCTTGCCGATCGGCTCGAGACTCTGACCGACCTCGGGCCAGATGAGGCCGACGGCCGCGCCCAGCACGACGGCGATGATCACCGAGACATACAGCCAGGTGTGCCTGTCCCACGCCTGCTTGCCCCGTCGCCAATGGAAACCGGGAAGGGAGAACCCCGTCGTGATGGCCATGTTTTCCTCCTTGATCATGAACGTCTTCGTCTCATGCCCGCAGGCGCCCTCGCCTTCGGTAAGCTCACCGTCGCGGACTTCCCCCGGCAGCACCATTTGTGGTCGTATTGGTCACCACCGATATCCCGGACTCCGCGATCACCGACGATCGGAAGGACGCGATGAGACACGCGCGCGACACGAGGAGCATCGCTTCCCGGGTCTTCCTGGTGCTCCTGGCGGCCGCAGTGGTGGTCGGTGCACTGGTGGCCGTCTTCCTCGTCGTGGATGCCCAGCGCGCCACGCATGCGGAGGCGGAGCGGGTCACGGCGGCGACAGCGGTGACGCTCGCATCGTCCCCCCTCGTCATCGAGACTCTCGCTACAGAGGACCAGACAGACGCGACCCGCACGCTCGAGCCCTACACTCTCGATGTCATCGCGAACGCCGATCTCGATTTCGTGACGATCATGACGCCCGAGGGCACGCGCCTCACGCATCCCGATGTCGACCAGATCGGCGGGGTGTACCTCGGCACCATCCCCGACTCGCCGCGCACACTCACCGAGGTCTTCACCGGTACCCTCGGCCCCTCGGTGAGGACCATCGTGCCGGTGGTCGCATCCAGCGGTGAACTGCTCGGCTGGGTGTCATCGGGCGTGACCATCGAGTCCATCTCCGAGACCCTCGTTCGCCGACTTCCGCTCTCGATCGGCATCACCGTCGGGCTCATCGGTCTCGGCGCCCTCGGCGCGTGGATCGCTCGTCGGTTCACACGCGGCATCGCAGGAGACCTGCCACCGGGGCAGGTGCGGGACGCCGTGTCGTCATACGAATCCCTGCGCACCCTGGGCGATGCGCTGCGCGCTCAGACGCACGAACACGGGAACCGCATGCACACGGCCGTTGCGCTTCTCGAGTTGGGACGCAGCGAGGAGGCGATCGAGATCCTGACCGAGACCTCGCGCCAGAGTCAATCGCTCGTCGATCAGGTCACTGCGCGACAGGCCGGCGACCCCGCCGTCGGTGCCCTGCTTCTCGGCAAGGCGTCGCAGGCCAGAGAGCGCGGGATCGACTGGCGGGTGAGCATCGCTCCGGACACCCCCGCCTCCCCGCTCTCCCCCGTCGACAGCGTCGCCGTGCTCGGCAACCTGATCGACAATGCCATGGATGCCGCCGCCACCGGCGCCGAACGCTGGGTAGAGGTCTCGCTGCGCCCCTCGACGCAGGGCGGAATCGTCCTCGACGTGTCGGACGGCGGCGACGGCATTCCGTCTGAGCTGCGTGAGCGGGTGTTCACCCAGGGCTTCTCGACGAAACCGTCAGGGGGCCACGGCCGGGGAGTCGGCCTCGCTCTCGTCCGCGCTGTGGTGGCCGGTGTGGGCGGCACGGTGGAGGTCTCCGCTCATCCGACGACCTTCACCGTCATACTTCCGCCGGTGAAAGGACGCAGGAGCCCATGATCCGCACGCTGATCGTCGATGACGACGCTCTGACACTCGAGCTCCACCGCTCGTACCTCGAGAGGATCGACGGGTTCGTCGTGGGCGGCGAGTGCACCGGCGCCCGGGCAGCGCTCGCCGCGGTGCTCGATCACCCCCATGACAAGCCGTTGGATCTCGTGCTTCTCGACATCACGATGCCCGACGGCTCGGGCATCGATGTGCTGCGCGGGCTCCGCGCCCGAGGCGCGGCCGTGGACGTCATCGCGATCACCGGCGTGCGCGACGCGGACACCGTCCGGCAGATGGCCGCTCTGGGCGTCTACCAGTACCTCGTCAAGCCGTTCCCCTTCGCAGTGTTCCACGAGCGCCTCACTGCCTACCGCACCCATCGGGAGCAGGCGCGGTCGACGGCAGGAGAGGCGACCCAGGCGGAGATCGACGCGCTTCTCGGGCGCACGACCGGGACGATCCCGATTCCCAAGGGGCTGTCGGCCGCGACGCTGCAGAAGGTGACGGCAGAGCTGCGCTCCTCCGGTGCCGCTGTCTCGGCGAGCGAGGCGGCTGCGCGGCTCGGGATCTCACGCGTGTCCGTGCGGAGGTATCTGGAGCACCTCACCGATTCGGGCATGATCACCCGCAGCGCCCGCTACGGTGCACGTGGACGACCCGAGACGGAGTATCGCTGGATCCGACACGTCGACGGAGACGACTGACGCCGGCGCGGCACCCGCGTACGTCCCGATCATTCGGACGACGCGGGTCGTCTGCGGTGGATGCAGCCCGGTGTCAGGCCCGTGTCGGACCGGTCTCAGCGCGGGAGCCGCCCCTCGTGAATGAGCGAGTCAGGGTCGGCGGCGGCCCTGATGGCGCGCAGGCGATCGATCGCCCCCGGACCACCGCACCGCTCGACGGTCTCGCCCGGCCCGAGGAACGTCGGGACCGTATGCGGAGCGATCGCGTGCGCCAGCACCTCGCGGAAGCCCGCCATGCTCGCATCGCCCGGTTCGCTCGGCGCCCCGGGGAAGACGGGCACCAGCGCGTGGAGCAGCCAGCCGACGCCCTGAAGCGTCGCGAACCCCGCGCGTCGAGGTTCGTTCAGCGCGCCACCGAGCATCCGGATGTCGATGCCCATGATCGGCCACTGCTCCGGCAGCTCGCGGAACCGGAAGAGATCGTCGATCGTCGCGTCATCGAGCGACGACAGCGCAGCAGACACGCCCTTGCCCGGCGTCGGTTCGGTCGGCTCCCCGCTCGACGCCGCGACCGTCTTAGGCGATGTGGCCCCCGACGCCTCACGACGAACCGTGCCGGCTCGCCGCACCTGTTCGATCAGCCCATCAGCGGCTCCGATGGTGGACAGCGCCTGCACGGTGAGGAAGCTGCGTCCTCGGATCTCTTCGGGAAGCTGCGGAGCGTCGGGCATGCGCATCGAGTTCACGAACACATTGAGCGAAGCCGGGGCCTCTGCGGACAGGTCTCGCACCGCCCGCATCACCGACCCGGCATCCGCGGCGTCGAAAGTGAGCTCGGTACCCCACAGCGTCGGTGCGGGAACCAGGTCGATCTCGAGGGCCGTCACGATTCCGACGATGCCGCCCACTCCGCGAAGTGCCCACATCAGCTCGGGGTCGCTCTCGTCGTCGACCCGCTCGTGGGTACCGTCGCTGCGCAGCACCCACACGGCCCTGAGATTGTCGGACCCGAGTCCCGCCGTGCGACTGAACCAGGAATGCCCGCCGCCCAGGGTGTACCCCGCGACGGCGACGACCGGGCTCGTGCCGGCAGGAGCCACCCAGCCTGTTCCTTCGAGCGCTTCGACCACGGCGCCCCAGCGGACTCCGCTGCCCACACGGACCACGCCGGAGCCGAGGTCGACGGACAGCTCGTCGAATGCGTCCATACGGACGATGACGGCGCCGGCCAGGTCGCCGCCGGCACCGTGCCCTGTGGGTTGCACCGCGAGCGTCACGTCCGCGTCGCGCGCGGCGTCGAGAAGAGCGCGCAGGTCGCGCAGGTCGGCCGGTGCGGCCACACCCGCCGGATGCTGTTCGATCGCCAGGTTCCACGGACGACGCGCCGCATCGAAGGAATCATCACCGGGGAGGATGAGGGCGCCGCGCAGGGAATGCCGCGCGGATTCGAGCACAGAACGAAGGGCCATGAGGTCACCGTACGACGCCCTTCGGACATCGTCTACGGCCTCATGGCCCTGCACTCTTTCCCGGTCTAGCCGGGGATCGATCATTCTCCGGCGAGACCACCGAGCATGTGACCGAACGATCGCCCTTCACCGAGGTACGTGGCCGGATCGTACGGATCTGCGACCGCGGTCGTCTCGCGCCGCGCGATGGCCTCGGCGAGCTCTCGTGCGCCCTTCTCGACCCGCTTCGCGAGCGGCGCGACGTCGTCTCCGGCCCCACCCCAGTCGCTGGACGCCGCGAAAACGCCCGTGGAGACGGCCTCGGCGTGCAGGTACGCGAACAGCGGGCGGATCGCATAGTCGATGGCCAGCGAGTGCCTCGCCGTGCCGGCGTTGGCTCCGATCAGCACCGGCTTGCCGGTGAGCGCGTCGGGGTCGAGCACGTCGATGAACGACTTGAACAGTCCGTTGTAGCTCGTCGAGAAGATCGGAGTGACGGCGATCAGGGCGTCCGCCGACACGACCGTGTTGATCGCGGTCTCCAGCGCGGGCGGAGCGAACCCCGTCAGCAGGTTGTTCGTGATGTCATGCGCGTAATCGCGCAGCTCGATCACGTCGACGCTGGCGTCGATGTCGTGCCCGGCGAGCGCCTTCACGGTCTCAGCCGCAAGACGATCCGCGAGCATCCGCGTCGACGAGGGGTTCGAGAGCCCCGCAGAGACGACGGCGATCCGGCGAGTGGCCATCTCAGGCCTCCTTCCGGCTGAGCCCGAAGGCGGCACCGGCCGGAGCCGGGGTGTCCTGGTAGGGAGAGTCGCCCGTCAGGTTGTCGCCGCGGTTCGCGCCGGGGCGTGCCTGACGCGTGGGACCGTCGCCGAACTCGGCCTTCACCCGCGACGCGTGGGTCGGGGCATCCGGCACGCTCGCCGGGCGATCCTTCGCGAGCTCCTTGCGGAGCACCGGAACGACCTCGGAGCCAAGGATGTCGAGCTGCTCGAGCACCGTCTTCAGGGGAAGGCCCGCGTGGTCGATCAGGAACAGCTGGCGCTGGTAGTCGCCGTAGTGCTCGCGCATCGCGGCGTACCGGTCGATGACCTGCTGAGGTGAGCCCACCGTGAGCGGGGTCATCTCGGTGAAGTCCTCCATGCTCGGACCATGTCCGTAGACCGGGGCGTTGTCGAAGTACGGGCGGAACTGGTTCACGGCGTCCTGCGACTTCGCCGCCATGAACACCTGACCGCCGAGACCGACGATGGCCTGCTCCGGCGTGCCGTGTCCGTAGTGCGCGTAGCGCTGCCGGTAGAGCTCGATCAGGCGCTGGTAGTGCTCCTTGGGCCAGAAGATGTTGTTCGCGAAGAAGCCGTCGCCGTAGTAAGCGGCCTGCTCGGCGATCTCCGGCGTACGGATCGATCCGTGCCAGACGAACGGAGCGACGCCGTCGAGCGGGCGGGGAGTGGAGGTGAAGCCCTGCAGCGGGGTGCGGAACTTGCCCTCCCAGTCGACGACGTCCTCACGCCACAGCTTGTGCAGCAGCGCGTAGTTCTCGATCGCGAGCGGAAGCCCCTGACGGATGTCCTGCCCGAACCAGGGGTAGACCGGCCCGGTGTTGCCGCGGCCGAGCATGAGGTCCATACGTCCGTCCGAGACGTGCTGCAGCATCGCGTACTCCTCGGCGATGCGCACGGGGTCGTTCGTGGTGATCAGCGTCGTCGAGGTCGACACGATGAGTCGCTCGGTCTGGGCGGCGAGCGCCGCGAGGAACGTCGTGGGGCTCGAGGACCAGAACGGAGGGTTGTGGTGCTCGCCGATCGCGAAGACGTCGAGGCCGACCTCTTCGCTGTGCTTGGCGATCGCCAGCGTCGCCTTGATCCGCTCCTGCTCACTCGGCGTGACGCCTGTGGTGGGGTCGCGGGTGATGTCGCTGACCGACATGATGCCGAACTGCACCGGGACGCCTGCCTGCTCACTCATGATTGCTCCGTCTTCTCCGAACCGATGCCCTGCATCCGGTTCTATTCATTTGAATGTATCTGAGTCAACGCGATGCGAGCAACTTTATTCCCCGAGTAGCCTCGGAGGATGAACACCGCCGGAGCCGACATGACGAACCCCGCCGCCGGATCCGTCCCGAAGCCCCGCAGGCGCGTGCCGTTCTGGGACAACGCACGCTACGCGTGCATCGTGCTCGTCGTCCTCGGGCACGCGATCCAGCGTCTCACCTACGACTCCGACATCGCCCTCGCGGCCTACCTGGCGCTGTACGCCTTCCATATGCCGGCGTTCGCGATCATCTCCGGGTACTTCTCGAAGTCGGGCTCCCCCACCCGCGTGCAGATGGCCCGTGTCATCACCGACATCCTCCTCCCCTACGTCATCTTCGAGTTCCTCTGGACCCTCACGAAGTGGCTGGTCGAAGGACAGGCCGACCCGAACTTCACCAAGCCGTCGTGGACGCTCTGGTTCCTGCTGGCCCTCGGCATCTTCCGTCTCGTCCTCCCCTACCTGGCGCTGCTGCGCTGGCCTCTGCTGTGGACCGTCATCATCTCGATCGGAGTGGGATACCTCCCGAACGTCGACAGCACGTTCTCGCTGTCACGGACGCTCGGTCTGCTGCCGTTCTTCGCGCTCGGCTGGTGGCTGCGCGAGCGCGACACCGTCAACCGATTCCGTCTCCTCGACGTCCGCCCGTGGTGGATCCGTGCGGTCAGCCTCCTGCTGCTCGGTGCAGCCGGATTCGTCGCCTGGCGCTGGATCGATGTCTGGGAGAAGATCGACCTGCGCCACTGGCTGTTCTACGAGGACGCGTACGCGGACCTCGGCGGAGAGCAGTGGTGGGCCGGCGGCGTGCGTGTCGCGCTGATGCTGCTGGCGGTGATCCTGAGTGCCGCGTTCTTCGCTCTGATCCCCCGAGGCACACACTGGTGGACGCGATTCGGTCAATACACGATGTACGTGTTCCTGCTGCACTCGTTCGTGCTCTACCCGTTCCGCGAGACCGGGGTGCTGCGCGACCTCGACCCGACATGGCTGTGGCTGCCGCTCGTGACTCTGCTGTCGGTGGTGCTGGCCCTGGCGCTCGCCACCAAGCCCGTGCGCTGGCTGTTCCGACCTCTCGTCGAGCCTCGCCCCCGGTGGCTCTTCCGGGATCCGGAGCTCGCGAGCCGCGAGGGGCACCGCAGCGATCCCACCGGCTCCCGTCGGCCGCGCCAGACGGCAGCCGCTAGCCTGAAGGAGTGACCCGAGCCCAGCAGATCCGCGACCGGATCGTGGATCATGCGGATGCATCGGGCTTCGGTGCCCACGGGCTTCATGTCCGCGTCGGCAACGATGTCGCAGAGCACCGGTGGACCCCCGATGTCCGGGAGGAGATCCACTCGGTCGCGAAGGGCGTGTCCGTGCTCGCTGCAGGTCTCGCCGCCGACGAGGGCCTGATCTCGCTGGATGAACCGGTGGCCGAGCACCTGCCGGACTTCGCCCTCGGTGACGGCGTCGATCAGGTCACGCTCCGACACCTGCTGTCCATGTCGAGCGGCATCGACCTCCCCTGGTCCGAGACCCTGATGACCGACTGGCCGGATCTGGCGCGGGAGTTCCTCTCACGCCCGTCGCGCGGGCGCGTCTTCCAGTACTCCAACGCCAGCACCTACACGGCGATGACCGTGCTCGCCGCGCGGGTCGGCGACATCGTCGACTTCCTGACCCCGAGGCTGCTCGAACCACTCGGAATCGATGACATCGAGTGGGAGCGCTGCCCTCGGGGACGAATCGTCGCGGGGAGTGGCATCGCCCTGCGCACCGAGGAGCTCGCGCTCCTCGGACGACTCATCCGCGACCGCGGCGAGTGGGAGGGGCGACGCCTCGTCCCTGCATCGGTGATCGACGAGATGCACTCCGACTGGGTGGTGGCGGGCGCGAACCCCGCCTACGAGCGCTACGCGCTGTCGGGGTGGGACGGCCCAGGCACTGCGTGGCGCCTGCACGGCGCCTACGGGCAGCTGCTGATCTTCTGCGATGACGCGGTCGTCACCATCACGGCGGACGACCACTTCGGCGCGGACGCGATGTCCGTGTTCGTGGTCGACGCCCTCGGCGCCTGACTGCGATCTCGCGTCAGGAGAAGAGCTCGGCGCCGACGTACGACCCCGGCGTCGCACCGGCCGGGATCGCCCAGATCCCCGAGCCCACGTGCCTGATGTACTCGTTCATGAGATCCGTCGACAGCCGTCGCTGCAGGGTGATGAACTGCGCCGGATCGCGCTGATACGACAGGAAGAACAGCCCGGCATCGAGGCGCCCGAGGTCGTTGTTGCCGTTGACGTAGTTGAACCCGCGGCGGAGGATGCGGGTTCCGTCGTTCTGATCGGGGTGCGCCAGGCGAACGTGCGCGTTGGCGTCGATGGCCGAGGTGCCGAAGTCGGGTGCGGTGAACTCGTCACCACCCGACAGCGGGGCCCCCGCGCCCTTGTCCCGTCCGACGATCGCATCCTGCTCGGAGAGCCGTACGCGATCCCACGTCTCGATCAGCATCGCGATCTTGCGGGCGACCAGGTACGAGCCGCCCGTCATCCATGCGGGCTCGTCGGACGCCCCCACCCAGACGTTCTCGTCGAGAGCGGCGGAGTCGTCGGCGAGGATGTTCGCGGTGCCGTCCTTGAACCCGAAGAGGTTTCGCGGGGTCGCCTGATCCGATGTCGTGCGGGAGGTCTTGCCGAAGCCGAGCTGCGACCAGCGCAGCTTCGCACGCCCGAAGGCGATGCGGCTGAGGTTGCGGATCGCGTGAACGGCGACCTGAGGATCATCCGCGCAGGCTTGGATGCAGAGATCGCCGTGGGACGTCTGCGGATCCAGGTCGTCGCCGAGGAAGGCGGGCAGACGCTCGAGGGCGGCCGGACGGCCGGACGCGATGCCGTACCGGTCGCCGTCCTCGTTCTCGAACAGTCCGGGGCCGAAGCCGATCGTGATGGTCAGACCTGCCGCGGGCAGCCCGAGCGCCTCTCCCGTGTCGTCAGGCGGCACCTCAGCATCGCCGCCGACCGCACCGGTCGCGCTCACCTCGAGACCCTGGGTCATCCGGGAGGCGGCGTACGTCCAGTCCTGCAGCAGTGTGATCAGGTCATCGCGATCGGTGCGGGGCATCATGTCGAACGATGCGAAGTGCAGATGCTCCTGCACGGGGGTGGTGATGCCGGCCTGATGCGCACCGAAGAAGTCGTATGCGTGTTCGGCATCGGCATGAGCCCTGGCACGGCCGAGAGCGACTCCGCCGGTAAGCCCGGCTCCTACTCCGACCGCGAGAGAGGCCACCCCGCCGCCGAGCGCCAGACCGAGGAGTCCTCGTCTGCTGAGACCTGTCGGCGCGGTCGCCGCGGCTGCCTCCTCCGTCACGGAGTCGGCGGCCAGAGCATCGTTCGAGCGTTCGTCCACCTGCGAGATCGTACCCGTCGTATCAGTCGAGGACCGTGCCGGTGAGCTGCGACAGCGGCTCGGCGAGGGCGTTGATGAGGTCGGTGAACTCACGCTTGTCGGCATCCGTCAGCGCGGCGTATCCGACGAAGCCGTCGGCCAGCGAACCGTGAGCCGCCAGGGACGCCTCGAGAGCCGCGTACCCGTCCTCGATCTCGGTGACGAGCGTCTCGCCGTCATCGCCCTGCGCGGCGGCGAAGTCCTGCACGAGCGAGAACGCCATCTTGGAGCCTTCGACGTTGGCCGCGAAGTCGTAGAGGTCGGTGCCGGACCACCAGTCCTCCTCGCCGGAGATCTTTCCGGTCGCGACCTCGTCGAGCAGCGCGATCGCGCCGTTCGAGATGCCGCCGATGCCCTGGTCGTCGAGCGCCGTGGTGAAGTCGTCGGAGTGCACGTAGTCGTACAGCTCCTGCACGTCGGCGAGCAGCTGGTCGCCGTACTCGGCCCGCTCCTCGGTGGTGGACGGCGCCCAGTCCTGCCAGGCAGGCGTCTCGCCGTCGGCGTTGAGCGCGTCCTGTGCTGGCACCCAGAGGTCCTTCTCGATGCGGTGGAAGCCCGTCCAGTCGAGTCCCTCGGCCACGGCATCCACCTCGCGGTAGTCGATTCGCGGGTCGAGTGTGCCGAGAGCCTCGGCGACGGGCTCGATCCGCTCGTAGAAGGCTCGTGTCTGCGGGAAGAGGGCGCGTGCCGTCTCGTCGTCGCCCGATTCGTAGGCGGCGACGAGCTCGTCGACCGACGGGACGAGCTGCCCGACCTGGTCCTTCACGAACGCGGCGTACAGATCGACGGCCTGCTGCTTCTGCTCGGCATCCTCGCCTGCGACGGCGACCCGGTCGCCCGTCACGGTGAACTCCGACTTGCCGACGCCCTCGCCGATCATGCCCGGCTTGCAGAGCGTGAAATACTTCCCCGGCTGGGCCACGACTGTCAGGGTCCGCGACGCGGAGGGGGCGATGTTCTCGACCTCTCCGACGATGCGCAGTCCGTCGTCCGCGAGCAGATAGAACTCGGACGTCTGACCGCTGTCGTTCGTGACGTCGAACGTGAGCGTTCCGCTCTTCGCGGTCGCGCCCGACACGGCGCACTCCGAGTCGGTCGACGAGACGTCGAAGGCCGCGCCGGCCGCGACGTCGCTCTTGGCGACACAGCCGCTCAGGAGAAGTGCGGCAGCTCCGGCGGCTGCGACGGCACCGAGGATTCGGCGAGAGGTGGTCATGCTGCTCCTTGCTGGGTGAGAGTGGATGCCGACGCGTCCTCGTCTGCGGAGGTCGGCGGACGAGGCGTGACGGCCCGACGGGTGCGGAGCCCCCGGACGAAGAAGAATCCGACGACGACGAGATACATCGCCCACGCGGTGACCTGGAGCCAGGTCATACGCGGCATGAATCCGACGGTCGCCTGCAGGATCGTCGCCCAGACGCTGTCGGGGGCGATGACGCTAGTGACATCGAACGCCCAGCCGAACGGGAAGGCCGCCCACCCGAGGGCGACGGCACCTGTCGCGGCATCGATCGGGGCGACGGCGGTGAAGGGACCTGGCAGCGCGCCGGCATCCTGCAGGTCCATGATCGCGTAGGCGAGCACGCCCGCCGCGACGATGACGAGGAAGCCGCTCGTCCAGGTGAAGAAGCGACGCAGATCCAACCGCACGGCGCCACGCGCGAGCAGCCATCCGATCAGGACCGCGGCGAGAAGACCCAGCACGGCGCCGAGCAGCGCCGAGGGAGCATCTCCGAAGGACTGGACCATCGACCACAGCAGAAGCGTCGTCTCGATTCCCTCCCTCGCGACCGAGACGAAGCCGATCGCGATCAGGGCCCAGATGCCGCCCTGCGTGAGAGCGCGGTCGAGCCCGCCTTCGAGCGTCGCCTTCATCGTGCGGCCGGCCTTCTGCATCCAGAAGATCATCCACGTGACCATGCCTACGGCGAGCAGCGAGAGCATCCCGCCGATGAGCTCCTGCGCCTCGAACGTCAGCGAGTACGCGCCGAAGGTGAGCACCGCTCCGATTCCCAGAGCGAGGGCGATCGCAAGCACCACACCGGCCCAGAGCCGGGGCAACGCGTCACCTCGACCGAGGCGACGGAGGTAGGCGACGAGGATGCCGACGACGAGCGCGGCTTCAAGGCCTTCGCGGAGACCGATGAGGAAAGTGGCGAGCACGGAGGGAGACTCTCTGGGAAAGTATGAGGTAAGGCATCCCTTACCTAAGAGAGATTAGCACTCCGTCGGCGGTGGCATTTCACCCACTCGCGCGACCGGTGGTAATTCGGCGCAATACTCGACCGCACTCCCCCGCAGCCGATCTACGCTCGATGAATGGCTGATCTCTCGCTCCCCATCCTCGACCTGTCCCAGCTCGATGCCGGCCCCGAGGCCGCGGCACGGTTCCGCGACGACCTGCGGGCAGCCACCCACGACGTGGGTTTCTTCTACCTCACCGGCACGGGAATCTCGCCGGAGCTCGAAGCGCGCCTGCATCGGGCCGCGCTCGATTTCTTCGCTCTGCCGGAGGAGGACAAGCTCGCGATCGAGAACGTCAACAGCCCGCACTTCCGCGGGTACACCCGCATCGGCGGCGAGCGGACCCAAGGCAAGGTCGACTGGCGCGAGCAGATCGACATCGGCCCCGAACGCGAACCCGTCGACGGCGGACCGGCGTTCAACCGCCTGGTGGGCCCCAACCTGTGGCCGGCAGCGCAGCCCGAACTCAAGGCGGTCGTCACCGAATGGCACGACACACTGACCGAGATCGCACAGAAGCTGCTGCGCGCCTGGGCCACGACCCTCGGCGCCGAGGAGACGTACTTCGACGAGCCGTTCCGCGACCCGTCGACCCTGATCAAGATCGTCCGCTACCCGGGCACCCATGAGCCGGAGCCCCAGCAGGGCGTCGGTGCGCACAAGGACTCCGGCGTGTTGACCCTCCTCTGGGTCGAGCCGGGCAAGGGCGGACTACAGGTGGAGCGGAACGGCGAGTGGGTGTCGGCTCCCCCGGTGCCCGGAGCGTTCGTCGTCAACATCGGCGAACTGCTGGAGTACGCCACCGGCGGCTACCTCAAAGCGACGAATCACCGCGTGATCTCCCCCCGGGCGCCGGAGGAGCGCATCTCGATCCCGTTCTTCTTCAACCCGGCTCTCGACCAGCAGCTGCCGCTCCTCGAACTGCCGGCGGACTTGGCCGCCGAGGCGACCGGCATCACCGAGGATCCGAGCAACCCGATCCACGCCACCTACGGCGAGAACGCCATGAAGTCGCGGCTGCGTGCGCATCCCGACGTGGCTGCGATCCACCACCCCGATCTGGTCGGCACGAACGCCTGACCCCGGTCACAACGCCGGACCCCGGCCACAGCGCCGGACCGCGGTCACAGCGCCGGACCGCCCCCGAGCGCGACGATCTCGCGCAGAGCCTGGAGATGTCCGGCGAAGGCCGCGCGTCCGGCCGCCGTCGAATGCACCCACGTGCGAGGGCGACTGCCGAGGCTGCCCTTGCGCGCCACGACGTACCCCGCGGCCTGAAGATGCGAGATGGCCTTGCTCAGCGGCGAATCACCGCACTGGAGGATCTCACGGAGCGTCGCGAAGTCGAGCTCGACGCCGTCGCCGAGCGACGCGAGGAGCGAGAAACGGATCGGCGACGCGAAGTTGTCGTCGAGCCGGGTCCGCGGGTGCGGCACCGATGGAGTGTCAGTCACGGAGATCACGACCGGGGACGAACGACACGGCGACGAACAGCGCGATGATGCCCAGGCCGCCCACGAATCCGAGGCCGATCGGAACGCCGTCGAGCAGCACGAGCACAGTCATCGCACCGGCAGCCGCGGCGAAAGCGAGCAGGTGCGGCCAGCGCCACGAGGCACCGACGGCGGGAAGGCCCATCTCACTGCGAGCGGCCACGAGCCATACGAAGGCCATGAGCACGACGAGCAGAAGGAGCGTGCTCGCGAGCACCCCGTCCGGCGCGGAGCCGAGCATGGCCATCGCTCCGAGCACGACTCCCACGCAGATTGTTCCCCACCGCATCGCCCGCGGAAGCGGCTTAGGCATGGATCGCGGGGGGCGCGGGTCACCCGATGCCCGAGCGAGCTGCACTGCGCCGTAGCCACCGAATCCGACCAGCACGAGGACGGACGGGATCCACACGCCGATGGCTGGGAACCCCGGATCGAAGATCGCGAAGCCGAACACGACGAGCGCCGCGACCGCCGGCACACCAACGGCCAGGAGTGCGGGCCAGCGCGACCAGGTCAGACGCAGCTGCATCCCGCTCCGCTGAGCCATGCCTGTCGAGAGCTGCCCCCACAGGAGAAAGCTGAAGACGAAGATCTGCGGCGTCAGACCGCCGTGACCACGTATCGCCGTGACCAGAGCCACGAGATACACCGCGGTGACGGCCGCACCGGCGATCTGCAGCCACGCCAGCGCCCGCCGGTCGACGACGCGCCCACGTCGGTGCACCACGGCTTCCGCCTCGTCGAGGTAGCGCTGCGCGATGTCCGCGCTGGGCGGCGCGATCGCCTCGTGCCCCTGGACCGGCTTCTGCTCCATCGCGTGACCCCCTTCGCTTTCCATTGGGAAAGCTCACTACTTTCCTAATGGAAAGCGTGCGCGAGATCAACCCCCGAACATGACGAAGGCCGCCCCACACCTGGGGCGGCCTTCTCAAGAATGTTCTGCGCGATTGTACGCTGGCTCGCTCCGCGTTATCGGCGGAGACCCAGGCGTGCGATCAGCGAGCGGTAACGCTCGATGTCGACGCTCTGGAGGTAGCCGAGCAGACGACGGCGCTGACCCACGAGCAGGAACAGGCCACGACGCGAGTGGTGGTCGTGCTTGTGCTCCTTCAGGTGCTCGGTGAGGTCCTTGATGCGCTGCGTCAGCATCGCGGCCTGCACCTCGGGGGATCCGGTGTCACCGGGGTGCGTCGCGTACTCTTCGATGATCGCCTTCTTGACGTCTGCTTCCAGTGCCATAGATTCGATCCCCTCTCTGCTTGTTGCGCGGTGCCCGACGCCTGATGCGTGAGCTCTCTTTATCCGCGGCCGATCAAACGGCAACCTGAAGAGTCTACCAGGACTCCGTGGCGTCGCGTGACCGCCGCCGACCTCCGCTCCGCGCACCTCGGATACGCTCGGATCATGCACGACAGGCACGCGGCGTGAGCACGGCTCGCAGTCATCTGATCGATCTCAGTCCACTGAAGGCCAGCCCGGCGTTCGCCCGCATGTGGACCGGCTCCGTGCTCGCCGGCATCGGCGGTCAGCTCACGATCGTGACCGTCATGCTGCACGTGTTCGCGCTCACCGGAAGCACCTTCGCGGTCTCGATGATCGCCGTGGCGGGGCTCGTGCCGATGATCCTCGCCGGCCTCTACGGCGGGATGCTCGCCGATGCGTTCGACCGGCGCCGCGTCGCGCTGATCGCGGCGACCGTGACCTTCGCGTCGACAGCGCTCCTCGCCGCGCTCACCTGGACGGGTGCTGAGACGATCTGGTGGCTGTACATCCTGAGCATCGTGAACTCGGCTGCGAACTCCGTCGGGATGGCGACACGCACCGCCATCGTTCCGCGCCTCATCCCCCGGGACCTGCTCGCCGCGGCATCCGCTCTCAACGGCGTCGCCTTCGGTCTCACCGTGATGGCGGGGCCCGCACTGGCCGGCATTCTCGTCGCCCTCACCGGATACGGGTGGACCTACACGATCGACGTCGTCCTGATGCTCTCGATGTTCCTCGGCCTCTGGACTCTGCCGTCGTTGCGGCCCGAGGGCGACATCGTGCGTCCGGGACTCGCATCCCTCGTCGACGGGTGGAGGTTCCTGAAGCGGGCCGGCAACATCCGCACGCAGTACGTCATCGACATCATCGCGATGACATTCGGCCAGCCGCTCGTGCTGTTCCCGGCCCTCGGCACCGTGCTGCTCGGCGGCGGCGCGGTGACCACGGGCATCCTCACGGCGGCGGTCGCCGTGGGGACGTTCGGGTCGAGCCTGTTCTCGGGGCGTGTGGTGCAGTACCGCTGGCATGGCAGAGGCATCGAGCGAGCGGTCGAGGCGTACGGCGCATCGATTCTCGCCTTCGGTGTGGTGCTGCTGATCGGCGCGTTCTCCGATCCGGCGACGGAGAGGCTCCCGAACGTCGCACTGATCGTCGCCGCGTGCATCGCCCTCGCCCTGTCGGGGGCGTCCGACAACGTCAGCTCGATCTACCGGAACACCATGATGCAGGCGGCCGTGCCGGACACCATGCGCGGGCGACTGCAGGGCGTGTTCATCATCGTCGTCGCGGGAGGGCCGCGGATCGGCGCACTGTACGCGGGAACACTCGCGTCGATCACGACGCTG
Organism: Microbacterium sp. Leaf320; assembly: GCF_001423485.1. GTDB lineage: Bacteria > Actinomycetota > Actinomycetes > Actinomycetales > Microbacteriaceae > Microbacterium. Next base: position 655,668 of record NZ_LMOD01000001.1, on the reverse strand, counting down.
TGGTTCCCGCCGCTGCTCGGCGGAATCCTGGTGATCGCCCTCGTCGCGCTGCTCGCACGACGCAGTTCCCGGTTCCGGGCCTACGACGCAGAGAACCCCGAGCCCTAGGGGCCCGGGGTTCTCGAGATCACGCGATGATCAGTCCTGCTGCAGAGCGCCCTGCAGGTCGAGGCTGATCGTGACGTCCTTGCCGACGAGCACGCCGCCGGTCTCGAGCGCCGCGTTCCAGGTCAGGCCGAAGTCCTCGCGGTTGATGACGGTCTTCGCCGAGGCGCCGGCCTTGTAGTTGCCCCACGGGTCGGAGCCGAAGCCGCCGAAGTCGAGCTCGAAGCTGACCGGCTTGGTGATGCCGCGGATGGTCAGGTCGCCGTCGACGAAGAGCTCGCCACCCTCGGCGCGGGCACCGGTGGAGACGAACTCCATCGTCGGGAAGTTCTCGGTGTCGAAGAAGTCGCCCGAGCGGAGGTGCGTGTCGCGACCCTCGTCCTTCGTGTCGATCGAGGTGACGTCGACGCTCGCCTCGACGCGGGCCTCGAGCGGGTTCTCGGGAGCCACGAGGGTCGCGCTCTTCACGCCGAAGGTGCCTCGCACCTTGGAGATCATCATGTGGCGCACGCTGAAGGTGACCTCGCTGTGCGACGGGTCGAGCACCCAGGTGCCTGCGCGGTAACCGGGAATGTCGATGCTGGTCATGGTTTCTCCTCTGGAGACATCAGCCGCACTGTGCGGCAACGGATGAGGGGCCGTGTTCACGGCGTCACGGGTTACAACTTACATGCAGATGCATGTATTCCCCCGAATGCCGAAGTTCTTCGGCGACATACGACGAAGGCGCCGGACCCTGACGGGTGCGGCGCCTTCCTGTGTCGAGCGAGTCAGCCGACGGCGACGAGGTCGATGATGAAGATGAGCGTCTTGCCGGACAGGAAGTGTCCGCCTCCGACGGGCCCATAGGCCAGGTGCGGCGGGATGACGAGCTCGCGGCGTCCGCCGACCTTCATGCCGGGGATGCCGTCCTGCCAGCCCTGGATCAGGCCGCGAAGCGGGAACTGGATGGTCTCGCCGCGACCCCACGAAGAGTCGAACTCCTCGCCGGATTCGAACTCGACACCGGCGTAGTGCACGGTCACGGTGTCGCCGGGCTTCGCCTCGGTGCCGTCTCCTTCGATGATGTCGCGGATCACGAGCTCCGCGGGAGCGGGACCGGTGGGGGCGTCGAACTCAGGCTTTGTGCGATCAGTCATGGTTCCATCCAACCCGAGTCTTCGGGCACCGGTCAACGCGGTGACGACTGCTCAGAGCGAACACGAGGCTCACCCGGGAAAGCCGGAGTCGACCAGCGGCTTCCCCGAAGGTCTTGACAGTCGCGGATGCCGGGTGCACCCTGATTACAGATCAACTCAGCGCCCGGTAGACATGCAGGCATCGCCGCAGCACCGGGCGCTGAGTCTGTCACGAAGCGGCGCAGCTGCCTCGTCAGATTCCGGAGGGATCGACCTCGTTCGCATACCCGATGAGGATCGACGCGAGCGCCTCCGGCCGACTCAGCGCGACGCAGTGGCTCGCCCTGATCTCATCCGCGACGACGCCGAGGCGTGTCCGCGCGAGATCACGCAGGAAGTCCGGCGGGAAGAACCTGTCCTCGGTGCACACGACGACACGTGTGGGCACGCTCGGCCATGACGACAACGGCCACCCAGCGGCCATCGCCGCTGCGGAGGGATGCGCACGCTCTCGCCGCATCGCCTCCTCGGCCAACGGGCGCGGAACGTCGTGATAGAACGCCACGAACGAATCGGCACTTCCGGTGAGTCCGCCGTCCAGAACGGCCTGCGCGTCGGCAGCCGCGCCGAAACCGGTGTTCCGCCACCACTCATCAGGCGACTCCCCCGGTGCGGGGATCATCGCCGCGAGCATCACGAGGGCGTCAGCTGAGAGCCTCTCGGCCACGATGGGTGCCGTGAAGCCGCCGAACGAGTGGCCGACCACGATCCCGCCGCGGAGACCGTCCACAGCCGCCACCACGGCGTCCGCATAGTCGTCGAGTGTCAGCGCCTCGTGATCGCCGGGCAGGTCGGGGGCGAAGACCTGGTGCCCGCTCCCGCGGAGAGCCGCTGCGACCAGGTGCCATGACCACCCTGTGTCTCCTGCACCGTGCACGAGGACGAAGGTGGCCATGGTGGATCTCCCGGCTCAGTAGGCCAGCAGCGCAGCTCTCGTGGCCCGCGTCCGGGCGAGCAGAGCCTGCTCGTCTGCCGGAGCCATCGGGTCGCGTCCGGTGATGGCGCGCTGGCGGACGGATGCGAGCGTCGTCGCGTCCTTGATGAACTCCCGCATGAGCGGGCGCCGATCTCCTCGCAACTGCGAGGCCCAGCCGAGCCCGGTCTTGCGCCCGGCCGGCGTCGCCAGCATGGTGACCTCTTCGGGGCTGAACCACCCGGCAGCGGCATAGTCGCCGAGACGCGCCTTGGTGAGGCGAGACTCCTCGCGTCGGAGAGCGATGATCCCGAGGATGAATCCGACGAACAGCGGCACCTGGAGCACGAAGTACAGCAGGAAGAAGTTGGCGAACGACGAGCCGTTCCAGAGACCGTGCAGGAACATCGCACCGAGCATCCCGAGCAGACCGAAGCCGAGCACCGCCCCCGTGGACGCGTGACGTCGGGCTGCCAGACCGATCGCGAGCCCCGTGAGCGACGTGAACATGGCATGGGCGAACGGCGACATGATCGCGCGCAGGATGAAGGTCACGGTCAGCTGCTCGCCGCCGCCCTCGATGAGACTGATCGCGAAGTACTGGATGTTCTCGGTGAATGCGAACCCCGCACCCACAAGCGCGCCGTAGACGACGCCGTCGACCGGACCGTCGAAGGCGCGACGGGCGATGAGGAAGATGAGGAAGACGCCGAAGCCCTTCCAGAACTCCTCGACGATGGGCGCCTGGATGACGGCACCGGCGACCTCTCCCCTGAACCCGAGGACCGCGGTCAGCCCGAGATCGACGAGGAGCGTGAGTCCCACGGCGGCGATCGCCCCCCACGCGATCGCGAAGAACACGAGAGACTTGGGCTCGGGTTCCCACCGGTCGATCATCCGCACGACGAAGAAGACGATCGCGAGCGGAACGAGAGCCAGAACCAGGCCGATGATCGATGCGAGCGGGCCGAGGAAGAGCCCGAAGTACGCGATCAGAGCGAGCAGCAGCAGTCCGAGGAAGCCGAACAGCGAGTAGAGGGCGATGCGTCCGCCTCGACGGGCAGCGGGCAGCGCGGGCAGCCCCTGCGCCGGGGAGGGGGCCGCGGGTGCCGGCGGAGAGTAGGGAGTCGGCTGAGCGAGCACGGACGCATACGCCGGACGCTGGGCGAACTGCGAGGGCGTGTAGTTCGACTGCGCGTACTGCTGGGCGGAGTACTGCTGCGGAGCCGGCGGCTGATATCCCGGCTGCTGCTGCGGGTACCCCTGCTGCTGCTGCGGGTACCCCTGCTGCTGGGGGTACCCCTGCTGCTGCTGCTGCGGGTACCCCTGCTGCTGGGGATACGGCTGCGACGCGGCGGGAGGCTGCCCCGGCGTCGGCGCCTGCTGGGCCGGAGGCTGCTGCGGCGCGGGCGGCGGCGTGTACGGCGATGGCTGGGACGGTCCTCCGGAACTCATAGGCAAAAGCATATGGGGAACAACCAACTTCCCCACGGTCTGGCGACTTCCTCCAGCAATTCCCTCGCGCCACCGGATAGCGTAGGAGCATGCGGTTCGCTCATCTGCGTCGTGCCGACTCCCCTGCTGCGCATCTCGCAGTCGTGGAGGGTGCCGAAGCCATCCTCGTCTCCGATCTCCTTCCCGACCCCCCTGCTTCTCTGCAGCAACTGATCGAGGGCGGAGAGCAGACGCTCGCCGCGCTGCGATCGGCTGTCGCAGGAAGCGACGCCCCTCGGCATCCGCTCGACGGCTGGGAGTTCGCCTCCGCGGTCATCGCTCCCCCCGCCGTCCTCGCGGTCGGCCTCAACTATGCGGCTCACTCGAGCGAGCTCGGTCTGAAGACCGACGCGGCTCCGACCGTCTTCACCCTGTGGCCCAACTCGCTCACAGGCCACGAGCAGACCACCTCGTGGCCGCGCGCACTGAGCGAGGCCGTGGACTACGAAGCCGAGCTCGGCGTCCTCATCGGCACGCCCGCCAAGGACGTCACCGAAGCTGAGGCGCTCTCGCACGTCTGGGGCTACACGGTCGTCAACGACATCACCGCAAGAAACGTCCAGTTCTCCGAAGCGCAGTGGTCTCGCTGCAAGTCGTTCGACGGATTCACGCCGACGGGGCCGTTCGCCGTCACGGCCGACGAGATCGCCGACCCGCAGGATCTGCACATCTGGGCCGTCGTCGACGGCCAGACCGTGCAGGACGCGAGCACGGATCAGATGGTGCGATCGGTCGCGAAGCTCATCGCCCACCTCTCGCAGTCGCTGACGCTGCTGCCGGGCACGCTGATCTCGACGGGAAGCCCCGGAGGTGCCGGCTACTCCCGTGATCCGCAGATCTTCCTCCGCGATCGTTCGACGGTGACCGTCGGCATCGACGGCATCGGAGAGCTGACCACCCACTGCCGCGTCCTGGGCTGAAACCTCGCACGCAGACAGCGAAGGGGCCCCGGCGGACATCCGCCGGGGCCCCTTCTGCATATCTGGTCAGATCTCGATGAGATCCTCGGGGGCGATGACCGGGATCGCCGCCGTGATCGCCTCGAGGCCGGAGAGGCGCGCGGGTGACAGCTGCTTGATGACCTCATCACGCGACATCAGACCGGCCTCGACGACCAGGTCGGCCACGTTGCGGTTGGTGAGAAGCGCGGTCTTGGCCAGCGCAGCCGCCGCCGCGTAACCGATGAACGGGGTGAGCGCGGTGATGACGCCGACCGATGCTCCGACCATCGCCCCGAGCCGGTCGCGATTGGCGGTGATTCCGTCGACGCAGTTCACGCGCAGCGTCCACATCGCCTGGCGCATCCAGGTGATCGACTGGAAGATCGAATGCGCGATGACCGGCTCGAAGGCGTTGAGCTGCAGCTGACCGGCCTCGGCCGCCATCGTGACGGTCATGTCCGCACCGGCGACGGCGAAGGCGACCTGGTTGACGACCTCGGGGATCACCGGGTTGACCTTGCCGGGCATGATGCTCGAGCCTGCCTGCATCGCGGGAAGGTTGATCTCGCCGAAACCGGCCTGCGGCCCCGACGACAGCAGACGCAGGTCGTTGCAGATCTTCGAGAGCTTCATCGCGTTGCGCTTCAGCGTCGACGAGAACGACATGAACGAGCCGGTGTCGCTGGTGGCTTCGACGAGGTCGGCGGAGGTGACGAGGTCGAGCGACGTGATCTCGCGCAGATGCTTCAGCACGGCTGGCGCGTAGTCCACGTGGGTCGTGATGCCGGTGCCGATCGCCGTTGCGCCCATGTTGATCTCGAACATGAGCGAGGCGTTCTCGGTGAGACGCGTGTGGTCGAAGCCGAGCGTCGATGCGAAACCGTGGAACTCCTGGCCGAGCGTCATGGGCACGGCATCCTGCAGCTGCGTGCGGCCGACCTTGAGCACGTCGTGGAACTCGTGCGACTTGTTGAGGAACGACACGCGCAGCAGATCGAGTTCCTCGAGCAGCGAGCGCAGGGTCAGCGACAGGCCGATCTTCACGGCGGTCGGGTACACGTCGTTGGTGGACTGGCTGCGGTTGGTGTGGTCGATCGGCGACAGGAACGCGTAGTCGCCCTTCTCATGGCCAGCGAGCTCGAGGGCGATGTTGGTGATGACCTCGTTGGCGTTCATGTTCGTCGAGGTTCCGGCACCGCCCTGGATGACCCCGACCGTGAACTGGTCGTGGAACTCCCCGTCGATCACGCGCTGCGCCGCACGGTCGATCAGGTCGGCCCGCTCGGCATCGAGGACGCCGATCTCGCGGTTTGCCCGGGCACTGGCCTGCTTGACCATGGCGAGTGCGACGATCAGGTCGGGGTAGACCGAGATCGGACGCTTGGTGATCGGGAAGTTCGCGTCGGCGCGAGCGGTGTGGATCCCCCAGTACGCGTCGGCGGGAATCTCCATGCTCCCGAGCGAATCGGTCTCGGTACGGGTGAGGGCAGGCGCGGCAGAAGCCATGTCACATCCTTGTGGGTAGTGGCGAGTGTGTGATGCGGGGGATGCACCCATTCTACGCCCGCCCGCATGCGCCGCCAGGGATACGACGGCGCGTCAGCGTTTGCGCGAGAAGGCCTCGAGGCGCTCTTGCGGGCTGAGCCTCGACATCCGCTCCAGCCACGCGGGTGAGAAATGGTCGCCGGTCGGGGCATCGGTCACCGGAACCACGGTGTGCGTGATCGAGCCTGGCCGCACATGCACGATCTGGAACGCCTGAGCCGCGTCCATCCCGTTCACGTCGGCTGCCGGACGGGCGACGTTCATCGTGTAACACGTCGCCGACGCGACGCTCACCGGAACCCCGGCGAAGGTTCCATGAGCCGAGTAATGCAGGTGTCCGGCGAGGATGCCGCGCACGTCGCTCCCCCGGATGACCTCGGCGAGTTCGTCCTGATGCTGCAGCTCCAGGATGTCGAACAGCGGGACGTGGCTCGGGAGGGGCGGGTGATGCATCGCGAGCAGCGTGCCGTGCGGTGCAGGTTCGCGGAGGATGTCGGCGAGCCACGCGAGCTGCCCGTCGTCGAGGTCGCCGTGATGCCAGCCGGGCACGCTCGTGTCGAGAGCGACCAGCCGGAGCCCGTCGAGATCCCAGACACCGGTGATCGGCTGCTGCGTCGGCGCCTGGTCGAGTAGTCCTTCGCGCATCGCCGGACGCTCGTCGTGGTTCCCCGCGACCCAGACCACGGGTGCACCGAGTTCCCGGGCCACCGGCTCGACGGCCGCGCGCAGGCGCCGATAGGCGTCGGGCTCCCCGAGATCCGTGAGGTCGCCCGTGATGACGATCGCCGCGGGATGCGGATGCACAGCCCTGATCGCGTCGAGCGTGCGAGCGAAATTCGACTCGACGTCGTAGCGATCACCGAGCTTCGCACCGCCGGCGAGGAAGTGCGGGTCGCTCACGTGGATGATCACGTGAGACGCCGGCCGGTGACGGCCGAAGACGAACTCGGAGTCGGAGTGCGCTGACATGATCTCAGCCTAGGCGCGACGACGACACCGGCACGAGGAGCGGCACCACATCAGTTGTAGTAGTCGAGATAGGGTTCCTGCATGGCGAAGAACGAGACCAGACGACGACTGATCGCGGATGCCGGGCTCACGGTCCTCGCGACGGACGGTTCACGCGGACTCACGCATCGGGCCGTCGACCTCGTCGCCGGCGTCCCCGTGGGCACGACGTCGAACTACTTCCGGAGCCGCGATGCCCTGGTGGAAGGACTCGTCGAGCGCATCGGCGAGCGTCTGGCTCCGAGCGAGGAAGATCTTGCTCGACGGTCATCGGAGACTCCGAGCAGAGAGCTCTTCGCCGACTACATCCGCGACATCGTCCGACGCCTGACCGACGATCGCGACGTGACGCTCGCGCTCTTCGAGTTGCGTCTCGAGAGCAGCCGACGCCCCGAGGTCGCTGCGCTGCTGGGAGCGTGGCAGCGAGCCGGATTCGCCGGAGACGTCGAGTTCAACTCGTCTGCGGGCCTGCCGGGCGGTCGACGTGAGATCGCGCTGTTCCACTACGCGATCGACGGCCTGCTGCTCGATCGGCTGACGACTCCGATCGACCCTGACACCTCGACGGACGACATCGTCGACGACCTCGTGGCAGGGCTGCTGAGCTGAGAACACCCGACTCTCGGCGCCGAGTCAGTGTCCGACGACGATGATGAGGATGCCGGCCACGACTGCCACCGCGCACAGTGCGAAGCAGCCGTAGGCGCCGAAGAGTGCAACGCGCCGCTGCCCGTCTGTCAGAGGGCTCTTTTTCGCAGCCTTCGAAGCCTGCTTCGCGGCGCGCTTGAGCTCCTTCTCGGTGATCACCGTGATCGCATCGGTGAACTCGGCAGGGCTCACGACGGGCGCACGACCGCTGCGGACCAGCAGACGGAGCCCGAAAGCGTAGAACGTCACCACGGCGCAGGCGCCGACGAGCGCTGCGAGGAACACCTGGACGAATGCGATCCAGTCGATGTCGACGCTCACTTCGACTCCTCCCTGCTCGCCGTATCGGCATCCTCGATCGTCTTCGCGGGCTCCCCGCTCTTCGCCGCCTTCTTGGCGGCCTTCGCCTTCGCGTCGGCCTTCGCCTCAGCCTTGGCCTTGGCCTCGGCCTTCGCCTGGACCTTTACCTGCTCCCGCGCCTCCGCGCGAACCTTCGCCTCCGCCTTCGCATCGGCGATTCGCTGCTGACGGCGGGTGAGCGGCGTCGTGTCGGGCTGCTCGATCGCGAGACCCGATTCCGCCACATCGCTCATCGCGTTGGCGTGCGTCACCGCGTCCTTGCGCGAACGCAGGAAGAGGCCGATGATGACCGCCAGAGCAAGCACCGTGTCGATCGCGATGCCCCAGTTGCCGAGCCACGTGATCAGGAGCGCCGCGAGAGCTCCTACGGCGCCGGCGGCTGGAAGGGTCAGCAGCCACCCGATCGCGATGCGTCCGGCAGTGCGCCAGCGCACGGTCGAACCGCGACGGCCGAGACCGGAGCCGATGACGGATCCCGACGCGACCTGCGTGGTCGAGAGGGCGAAACCGAAGGCGCTGGATGCGAGGATCGTCGCAGCCGTCGAGCTCTCCGCCGAGAAGCCCTGTGCGGGCTTGACGTCGGTGAGCCCCTTGCCGAGGGTACGGATGATGCGCCAGCCGCCGAGATAGGTGCCGAGCGCGATCGTGACCGCACACGCGATGATCACCCAGAGGTACGGATCGGCCTGTTCGCTGTTCTGCCACCCGACCGTGATCAGCGCCAGGGTGATGACACCCATCGTCTTCTGGGCGTCGTTCGTGCCGTGCGCGAGCGCGACCAGCGAGGAGGTGAAGATCTGCCCCCACCGGAAGCCGTCGCGCCCGTCGGGCTTGCCGTCGTATCGCCGCGTGATCGAGTACGCGAGCTTGGTCGCCGCGAACGCGATGATTCCTGCGGTCAGCGGGGCGATGAGCGCCGGGAGGATGATCTTCGACAGCACCATCCCGAAGTCGATTCCGCCTACACCGACTCCGACCAGCGTGGCCCCGATGAGTCCGCCGAACAGCGCGTGCGAGGAGCTCGAGGGCAGACCGAGCAGCCAGGTGAGCATGTTCCACGTGATCGCGCCGATGAGACCCGCGAAGATCATCGGCAGGAACACATCGCCTTGGATGGTGTCCTCGCGGATGATCCCGTGCGACACGGTCTTGGAGACCTCTGTCGAGAGGAACGCACCGACCAGGTTCAGGACTGCTGCGAGAAGCACCGCGGTCTTGGGCTTGAGCGCACCCGTCGCGATGGGCGTGGCCATCGCGTTCGCAGTGTCGTGAAACCCGTTGGTGAAGTCGAAGAAGAGTGCCAGCAGGATAACCAGCACGACGATGAGGGCTGCGGTTTCCACCGTTCGCTTTCGGTCGTTGAGGAAGAGGGAGGTGTCGACGAGATCGACGTGACGAACGAAGAGTTCACCGTGGGTTTGACTTCCGTTAACCGGCCCCGGGTAATCCTCCCACCCTGTCGGGTGCCGGTCAACTCGACCTGAGCTAGCGTGGGAGGCGTGACTGATGCCCCGATCGCAGACCGCCGCTCGACACTCCGCACTCATCACGGAGACACCTTCGACGACCCGTATGAATGGCTGCGTGAGAAGGACTCCCCCGAGGTGATCGCGCATCTCGAAGCGGAGAACGCGCACACGGAGTCCGAGCTCGCCCACCTCGCCGAACTGCGCGAGACACTCTTCCAGGAGATCAAGGGTCGAGTGCAGGAGACGGATCTCTCCGTGCCGACTCGACGTGGAGACTGGTGGTACTACAGCCGCACCGAGGAGGGATCCCAGTACGGCATCCACTGCCGCACCGCCGCCGCCGAGGGCGACTGGACTCCCCCGATGCTCGAACCGGGCGTGCCCGTGCCGGGCGAGACCGTACTGCTCGACGGCAATGTCGAGGCCGAGGGCCACGAGTTCTTCTCACTCGGTGCCTTCGACACCTCGGACGACGCCACCATGCTGCTCTGGGCTACGGATTTCGAGGGTGACGAGCTCTACACCGTGCATGTCCGCGACCTCGTCACCGGAGAGACTCTCGCCGACGAGATCCCCGATACGGGAGGCGCGTTCTTCACCCCGGACGGCACCGGGATCCTGTATACGACGAGGGACGACGCCTGGCGCCCCGACACCCTCTGGCTGCACCGCCTCGGCACGCCGGTGGCCGAGGACGTGAAGCTCTTCCACGAACCCGATGAGAAGTACTGGCTGGGCGCCGGCATCACCCGCAGTCGCAGGTACCTGGTGATCGCCGTCGGCTCCAGCATCACGAGCGAGGAATACCTCGTCGATCTCTCGGGAGATCTGACTGCGCCGCCCGAGATCGTCTGGCCTCGACGCGAGGGGGTCGAGTACTCGCTCGAGCACGCGGTCGTCGACGGGGAGGATCGCCTGTACATCCTCCACAACGACGGCGCGCTGGACTTCGAGCTCGTCTCGGTCTCCGCATCCGCCCCGCAAGGCGAGCGTCGGGTCGTCCTGGCGCACGAACCGGGCCGTCGGCTGCTCGGCATGGACGCGTTCCGCGATTTCGCCACGGTCGAGTACCGCCGTGAGGGTCTCGAGCGCGTCGGGCTCCTCGACTACTCGACGGATGCCGTGGAGGACATCGTCTTCGACGAACCGCTGTACTCGGCCGGTGTCAGCGGCAACCCGGAATGGCACTCGCCGTACCTGCGCCTCGGCTACACCTCGTTCGTCACTCCCGGCACCGTGTACGAATTCGACCTCGCGACGCGCGAGCTCGAACTCCGCAAGCAGGTCGCGGTCCTCGGCGGCTACGACCCGCTCGATTACGGCCAGCAGCGCGCCTGGGCCACGGCAACCGACGGCACCAGAGTGCCGATCTCGCTCGTCTGGAAGCGCTCGTTCGGAGACCCGGGCTCCGCGGCGCGTCCCGTGCATCTCTATGGCTACGGGTCGTACGAGCACTCGATCGATCCCGGTTTCTCGGTCGCCCGGCTGTCCGAGCTCGACCGAGGAATCGTCTTCGCCGTCGCACACGTGCGTGGCGGCGGCGAGATGGGGCGACAGTGGTACGAAGACGGCAAGCTGCTGAGCAAACGCAACACGTTCACCGACTTCGTCGCGTGTGCCGAGCACCTTGTCGAGCAGGGCATCACGACGCCCGAGACTCTCGTCGCAGAGGGCGGCAGCGCCGGCGGACTGCTGATGGGTGCCGTCACGAACCTCGCCCCCGAACTCTTCGCCGGCGTTCTGGCCGCCGTGCCGTTCGTCGACGCGCTGACGACCATCCTCGACCCCTCGCTCCCTCTGACGGTGATCGAATGGGACGAGTGGGGAGACCCGCTGCACGGGGCTGACGTCTACGAGTACATGAAGTCGTACTCACCGTATGAGAACGTGCGCGAGGGCGTCGAGTATCCGCGCATCCTGGCGGTCACTTCCCTCAACGACACCAGAGTGCTCTATGTGGAACCGGCCAAGTGGATCGCGGCGCTGCGAGTCGCAGGAGCCTCGGACGCGCTCCTCAAGTGCGAGATGGTCGCCGGGCACGGTGGAGTGAGTGGACGTTACAACTCGTGGAAGGAACGTGCCTTCGAACTGGCGTGGATCCTCGACACGGTCGGGCTCGCCTCGCGCTGACCGCGCCTACGCCGAGAACGGGCCGATCCGGTGAGGATCGGCCCGTTCGCGTGCGGGGTGTCTGGCTGACGGCTCAGCCGAACAGTGCGGCAGCCTCGTCGTAGCGGCTGCGGGGAACGGTGTTCAGCTCGCCCAGTGCCTCGGCGAACGGCACACGCACGATGTCGGTCCCCTGCATGGCGACCATCTGGCCCCACGCGCCGTCGACCAGGGCGTCGGCGGCGTGCAGGCCGAGTCGCGTGGCGAGCACGCGGTCGAACGCCGAGGGCGACCCGCCGCGCTGGATGTGACCGAGGATCGTGGCGCGAGTCTCGATTCCGGTGATCCGCTCGATCGCCGGCGCGAGCTGGTCGCCGATGCCGCCCAGACGGGGGCGGTTGAATGCGTCCAGCCCCTTGTCGCTGTATGCCTCATCCATGCCGAGCAGCTTGAATCCTTCGGAGACCACGACGAGCGGCGCGCGGCCGCGATCGTGGGCGCTCGAGACGAGCGCGGTGATGTCGTCGATCGACATCGGGACCTCGGGGATGCAGATGGCGTGCGCGCCCGCCGCCATCCCGGCGTGCAGTGCGATCCAACCGACGTGGCGCCCCATGACCTCGGCCACCATGCAGCGCTGGTGCGAGTCTCCGGTGGTGCGCAGACGGTCCATCGCGTCCGTGGCGATGTTGACGGCCGTGTCGAAGCCGAACGAGTAGTCGGTGGCGCGGAGGTCATTGTCGATGGTCTTCGGTACGCCGATGACGTTGATGCCGTCCTTCGCGAGGCGGTCGGCTGCGGCGAGGGTGCCCTCGCCGCCGATCGCGATGATGCCGTCGATCTTGTGGCCGTAGAGCGTCTTGGCGATGTTCTCCGCACCGCCGCGCTCACCCTCGTAGGGGTTCGTGCGGCTGGTTCCGAGGATCGTTCCGCCGACCTTCGACAGGCCCTTCACCTCGTGCCGGGTGAGGGGGAAGAAGTCTCCGTCGACGACGCCTCGCCAGCCGTCGCGGATGCCGACGAACTCGAGGTCGTAGGTCGTGGTGCCCTTGAGCACGATTCCGCGGATCACCGCGTTGAGTCCGGGGCAGTCGCCACCGCTCGTCAGAATGCCGATCTTCATGCTTGCCTCAGACGGGTTCAGGGGAAGGGGGGAAAAGGCGACGCTGCCTGCGATCGACACTAGTGCCCCGATGCGCGCACGCGCCATTCGAGGCGTCGAAAACCGGGGATCTTGCGCCCGCCGCGGGACGATTCGTAAGAAATGCCTCGACTCAGCGATGAGAAAGAGAAATCGGCGCCAAGAATCGCGATTCTTAACACCGATCTCTCGAGAGTCCCTCTCGTCAGGCCGCTCCGAGAGCCTCCCGCAGAAGATGCATGAGCGCCCCGAGCTGCACGGGCTCCGCCGCCGCGTCATCGACGGCCTCACCGTCGAGCGCGCGCGCCGCGAGACCCTGCTTCTGGTCGATGAGCTCGGCGATCTTCGCATCGACGGTATGCGCCGCGATGATCCGCCACGCCGTGACCGGCTCGTCCTGACCGATGCGATGCACGCGGTCGATGGCCTGCGTCTGCTCCGCAGCAGTCCACGAGAGCTCTGCGAGGACGACGTTCGATGCCGCCTGCATGTTGAGGCCCACGCCCGCTGCAGTCAGTGAGCACACCGCGATGCCGACATCCGGATCGCTGTTGAAGTCGTCGATCGCCTGCTGACGCGCGGTCGAGGTCTGGTCGCCACGGATCGACACGGAACGGATGCCGGCCGACGCGAAGTGCGCCTCAGCCTGATCCATCACGTCGATGTGCTTGGCGAAGAACACGACCTTGCCCACCGAGCGCTGCAGCTGCGCCGCGTAGTCGGCTGCGAGCTGCGCCTTCGCCTGCCCGATGCGACGCACCATGGTGAAGACGTTGTCGCCTCCGGTTCCTGCAGCCTTCGACTCCTCGAGCTCGTTCTGAGCGACGAGGCGAACGATGTCCTCGTCGATCTCGCCCGGTGCGAGTCCGCGATCCCCGCGTGCCTCGATGATGCGGCGGTAGCGAGCGGCGAGACGCTCCCCGAGTTCGCGCTCCGCCTGACGGATGCTGCGCCCGAAGTCGTCGTCGAGCTGCACGGGCAGATCGGCGATGAGCTTGTCGGGGAGGTCGGCGGCGACGTCCTTCTTCTTTCGGCGGACGATGCCCATCGAGATGACCGCTTCACGGGCCTCGGGATAGAACGCCTTGTCTGCGGGTGTGAACCCCGTCGCGTCGAGCTTCTCCATCAGTTCAGGGCCGGGCTTCTCGCCCGTCGTCCAGCCGAGGAAGCGCCAGATCGCGTCGAAGTCCTCGACGTCGTTGATCAAAGGCGTTCCCGTGAGTGCGAGCATCAGCGGGTTGCCGCCCGGTGTGCGCTCGCGCACCCGGTTGGCGAGCGAGAGCACGTTCTGGGATCGCTGGGAGCTGAGGTTCTTGATGAAGTGCGCCTCGTCGACGACCATTCCCCGAAGTCCGATCGACGCGAGCCACGACATGTGACGATCGAGGATCTCGTAGTTCACGATGAAGATGTCGGCGAACGCGTCGATGTCGGCGCCATCGCCCTGGATGACCGTCGCTCGGCGCTGCGGCGTCCATCGCTCGACCTCGCGCGCCCAGTTCATCTTCACGACGTTGGGCACCACAACGAGAAGCGGGTAGGCGCCGGCGACGGACGCGGCGAGCACGGACTGAGCCGTCTTGCCGAGGCCGGGCTCGTCGGCGAGGAGGAAGCTCCTGTGCCCCTCGCGCACAGATTCGAGGAAGCGCGACTGGTGCACCATCACCTCGAGGCCCTTCGGCGAGAGGTGGTCGTACTCGGGTGCGGGCGGGAGATCCATGCTCGCCGCGCCACCCCCGGCACCCGTCTCGAACGCCTTGTACAGGGGGCCCATGAGCTCCCAGCCGTCGAGGCGACGACGGGGGGTGGTGCTTGCTCGCGGAGTGAGATCCGGAGCGAGGAACGGGTTCGCGAGCTGGCGCGATTCGACCGACGGGGGCGTCACCTGACGTTCGGCGATCGCGGCGGACACGACGGACGTCTGCACGGGCGCGATGTCGGCGATGATGAGCTCTTCGGGCGCGAGTTCCGCGCCGGACTCGAGCAGCCAGTCGCGACGCATGCGTTTCGCCACCGGCGATGTCGCCTGATCGGCTTCGAGCAGCTGGATCAGCGATGTGTCGCGTGCGGCGGTCTTGGCGAGGATCGTCGCGACGCCGTCGAGCCGCTTGAGCAGCTCCGCGCGGGCAGCATCTGCGATCTCGGTGTCCGCCTTCACCCTGGCACGCTCTTCGCGCACGAGGAACGCGATCACCTGGAACTTCACCCGGTTCGTCGGGCCCAGCTTTCCGCGCTGCGACTTCGCCTCGATCTCGCGCACCTTGCGCGCGAGGATCGGGATGAGGGGCGCCTCATCGTCGCGACGAGACGTCTTCTTGCGCCGCGTTGCGGCAGTCGCCGTGGTCGGCATGCTCCTCCTGAGCGTGAAGGCCGAGCATCCACAGGATGCGGCAGCCGTTCTCGATGTCCGCGTGTGGCGTGAGCCAGGACCGTACGAACAGTAGTTCCGGTGGTCATCGACGCGCGACTCAGTCGCGAGATTCGTCGACCACCGAGGCCCATTCTACGCCATGCCGACCACCGGACCGAGATCACGTCACGGAGAGTTGTCGCGGAGTTCAGCTTCTCGAAGCTGCGAGCACCCGTTCGGCGTCCGTGACGTCGGTGGCCATCTGCGACTTGAGCTTCTCGATGCCCTCGAAAGCGACCATGCCACGCAGACGCTCGACGAACTCGACGGTGACATCGTGCCCGTACAGATCGAGATCGGTCTCGCCGAGCACGTGCGCCTCGACCTGGCGCTCGAGGACGTCGTCGAAGGTCGGGTTGGTGCCCACCGAGATCGCCGCTCGGTGACGGATCCCGGTTTCGTGGTCGACCAGCCATCCGGCGTAGACCCCGTCGCCCGGGACGAAGGAGTCGACCGAGGCCGAGAGGTTCGCGGTCGGGAACCCGAGTTCCCGGCCTCGCTTGAGGCCGTGCACGACCTCGCCGCGCACGTCGACGTTACGGTCGAGAACTCGTGCGGCAGTGGTGACGTCGCCGTCCATGAGCAGCTCCCGGATCCACGTGGACGAGACTCGTCGATCCGAGCCGCCCAGGAAGACGTCGTCGACGACTTCGACGGTGAACCCGTGCTTCGGCCCCAGCTCGCGCAGCAACGCCGGCGTTCCCACTCCCCCGCGCCCGAACCGGAAGTCTTCGCCCACGAGCACCGTCGACACACCGAGCGCTCCGACCAGGATGCTCGTGACGAACTCCTCGGCGCTGCGCGCGGCGAACTCGGCGTCGAAGGTCAGCAGCAGCGTCGCGTCGAGCTCGAGCTCGCTCAGCAGCTCGAGTTTGCGCTCGACGGTGACGACATTCTCGGGGCAGCGATCGGGTCGCAGCACGGCAAGGGGATTGCGATCGAACGTCACGGCCACTGTGCGGAGGCCGGATTCTTCCGCGACCTGCTTGAGCCGACGGATGACCGCCCGGTGCCCGGCGTGGACACCGTCGAACTTGCCGATCGCGACTACGGAGTGACCGAAGTCCTCCGGGACCTCCTGCGGATCGCGGAAGACGATCATGCGGACACCTCAGCGGCGGGTGCCTCCTGCACAGCACGTGCCGGGCGGTGAGTGCGCAGCCACCAGATCCCGAAGATCGGAAGCACCAGCGGGATGAACACATAGCCACGCCCGAACATCGACCAGACGGTGTCATGAGGGAAGAGGTCGGGGAAGAAGACGCTGAGCGTGCCGATCACCAAGACGCCGGTGAGCTCGAACACGATCGCGACCCATGCCATGACGTACCAGCCGCGGCGGTCGGCGAGCACGAGCGCCAGGGTCGCGAGGATGTAGACGACGGCAGCCAGCGCCGAGAGCGAGTACGCCAGGGGCGCCTCGTCGAACTGCCGGAAGATCTGCACGAAACTTCGACCGGTCGCCGCCAGCGCCATGACGGCGTAGACGATCACGAGGACACGGCCGATGCCGGTCATGCGGGAGGTGGGGACGGTGGTGCTCATAGCTCCCCCCATTCTAGGTCGGGGCCGGGGATCCCGGACGCTCAGGCGATCTGGATCGTCCAGATGACGTGCATCCGCCAGACCATGATCGCGACGGCGAGCCCGGCGACTCCGAGGATGACCGTGCTCCACCTGCTTCTCTCCATGAGCGCCCACAGCACCGCGCCGATCGGCAGCAGCACAGCGGAGACGAGATAGACCCAGTACTCGAGCAGATCGCCGGTCGGGGGGTTGCCGACGAGGGGCGCCACGATCGCCACGACGACCTGGACGATCAGGAGCAGCTCGACGAGAGCGAGGGCCCCGACGGAGAAGTCGCTCGGACGCCGCCCGGCGAGACCGAGGATGATGCAGAACAGTCCGGCGGCGGTCGCGACTGCGACCTGGGCGATCGTCAGCCACAGGATCACCGGGTCACCTCGGGCATGTTCATCGCGCTCTTCAGGTCTGCTCCCCGTCGCTCGACGACGCCGACGAGCACGCCGTCCTCGTCGATCGCGGCGGCCAGAACACCGCTCAGTCGAGAGGCCTGGTCTGTGAGCCGTTTGCCGTGCCGGAGGTCCCTGGCGTCCGCGGCCGAGACAGGGAGCGGATCGAGCACCCGCACCGCCGCAGCGGCCGGAGTCAGAAGTGCCGTCTCGACGATGTCCTCGATCATCAGGGCATCCGCGACGTCGAAGTCGCCGACGTGCGTGCGTCGTAGAGCCGTGAGGTGTCCTCCGACACCGAGATCTGCACCGAGATCGCGGGCCAGTGAACGGATGTAGGTGCCGGACGAGCAGTCGACCACGACGTCGAGATCCAGGAAACCCTCGCCCGAGCGCTCGGCGACGATCTCGAACCGGGAGACCGTGACATCGCGCGCTGCGAGCACGACCTCCTCCCCCGCCCGCACCCGGTCATAGGCACGTCGGCCGTCGACCTTGATCGCCGACACCGAGCTCGGCACCTGCGAGATCTCCCCTGTCAGCGCGGCGACCCCCGCCGCGACCCGCTCGGGTGTCACCGCATCCCATGCCTGCTCGGGCGCACGGGTGAGGATCTCGCCGTCGGCGTCGTCCGTGCCGGTCGTCTGCCCGAGCCGGATCGTCGCCTCGTACGTCTTGTCCGCGCCGACGATGTAGGTCAGCAGACGCGTAGCGCCCTCGACGCCGATCACGAGCAGGCCGGTGGCCATCGGATCGAGGGTTCCCGCGTGCCCGACCTTGCGGGTTCCGAGCGCACGACGGGTGCGCGCGACCACATCGTGGCTGGTCAGTCCAGCGGGCTTGTCGACGAGGAGGATGCCGGGCGAGACCATCCATCAAGCCTACGGTGCGAAGACATGCTCAGCGTCCCGCCTCCGGTGTGCGCTTCTGTTCGCCTAGGCTGTCGAGGTGCCTTCGACGTCTCATCCAGCCGCTGCGACGATGGCGCCTCTGGCTGCATGGTACCGAGATGCCGCGCGAGATCTGCCGTGGCGACGCGACGAGTTCCACGAGGAGTTCGGAGCCTGGGGAACACTCGTCAGCGAGTTCATGCTGCAGCAGACGCCGGTGGCCAGGGTGATCCCACACCTGGAGGCGTGGCTCTCCCGATGGCCCACTCCCCGGGCGCTTGCAGAGGCCACCCCTGCGGAGGTCGTGCAGCAGTGGGCGAACCTCGGCTATCCCCGGCGTGCTCTATGGCTGCACCGGGCAGCGATCGAGATCACCGATCGTCACGATGGAGTCGTCCCCAGGGACGTCGAGCCGCTTCTGCTCCTCTCGGGCATCGGCGATTACACCGCCAGGGCTGTCGCCGTCTTCGCGTACGGCGACCGGCATCCCGTCGTCGACACGAACACGCGTCGGGTACTCGCGCGGGCGGTGCTCGGACAGGCGCAGCCCGGCTCGCCGTCTCGCCGGGACCTTGACCTCATGGATTCGCTGCTCCCCACAGGCGACGCCGAGTCCACCGTGTTCAACGCGGCCGCGATGGAGCTCGGCGCCACCGTCTGCACGTCGCGCTCTCCTCGCTGCGAGATCTGTCCGCTGATCGACGACTGCGCCTGGGTCGCGGCCGGGCGCCCAGACACCGGTGACACCCGGCGGCGCCAGGCGGCCTTCGAGGGCTCGGACCGTCAGGCCAGAGGAGCGGTCCTGCGAGTTCTTCGCGCAGCCGCCCCGGACCCGGTGCTGTTGCAGGGCGTGCTCCCCGACTGGCCGGATCCGCTGCAGCGCGACAGGGCGATCGATTCGCTCATCGCCGACGGGCTCGCCGAAGCAGACGGCGAGACGCTCTCCCTCCCCCGCTGACGCCGCCCGCTCAGACGAACTGACCGATGCGGTGAGCCATCACCGTGAGCTCGACACGGGTGCGCACCGCGAGCTTGGCGAACACACGCCCGAGATGCACCTCCACCGTGCGCACCGAGACGTGCAGCGCCGCTGCGATGTCACGGTTCGACGAGCCTTCCACGACCAGCATGGCCACTTCCAGCTCGCGGACGGTGAGGAGCGGTTCCCACACTCGCCGGCAGGGCGCGAGCGGTTCTGCCGAGCGCACCGACAGGTGCTCTCCGGCATCCAGGCGGTCCAACCTGACGCTGACGGCGCGCGCCCACGCCGTCGCCCCCGACAGCTCCAGCAGACTCAGTGCGGTGGTGAGATGCTCGCGACCGATCTCCATGTCTCCCCGGATGAGCGACCGCGTGCCGATCATGGCCTCGACGCGTCCTCGTGAGAACGGCGATGCGAGAGCCTTCGTCTCCGCCGCCACCTGTGCTCTGTCCGTGCGCCAGTCCTCGTCAGAGCATTTCGTGATCCGCAGGCGGAGCTGCTGGGCGAGCGCGATCTCAGGCGGTTCGATCCGTCGCGGGTGGCGCGGGGCCGGCTCCGCGAGGACGATGGCCTCTTCCAGCCCGGGCACGGAGAGTGTCGACTGCGGCGCGCCTCGTTCGCGCCAGAGCCGCATGAAGGACACCGCTTCGTCCGTCGACCCGGCCAAGAACGCTTCGATGGCCCGGTCGACGAGCTGATCGAAGCGGGCGGGCGCGGGTAACGCCGCGGTGAGAGCACGGGAGAACGGCCCGAGCCGCCCGAGAACCGCCAGATCGAGACGACGGGCGATGACGACGCCGAGACCGGCGAAGGGCACCGCCACGGGGAGTTCGAGGGACGCCCGCAGCATTCGGTCTCGGGCCGCACCGATGTCGCCTCGCCACATCAGCAGCAGCACTTCGACGATCGCCCGATACGCGCTGACGAGAGGGCTGCGCTCGAAACCCGCGACGAACGGATCGACTTCTATGCCGATACCGGAGTCCGCGACGGCGAGCAGCCGCAGTCCACGGTCGACGTCGCCCTCCATGGCCGCGCGCAGAGCCTGGAGCATCCCTCCGGTGAGGGGCCCGGTTCCTCGCACATCCTCGAGGTCACGATCACCCAGAACGAGCCAGGCCAGTGCGACGACCGGGTCACGGAGATCATTCTCCGCGCTCACCCTCGCGCTCCCTTCCCGCAGGGCATCCAGCCACGATCGCATCCCCTGACGATCGCCGCGCTCCGCGCAGAGGACGGCAGCGAACGCTGACGCGCGCGCCCACGAATACCAATGCTCGGGATCGCCGCTCCGAGGCTTCAACACCTCCGCATCGACCTCGGGAACGGTGCCTCGCAGATGCGCCTGCGCGACGAACAGTCCACCGAGCCCCTGCAACCGGTACCGTTCGTCGCCCGTGGGGAACAGGCCGGAGAGCTGGTTGACAGCCTCCACGGCATAGCCCGCGGATATCGCCGCGACGCCCGCCACTACGGTGGCCTCGTCTTTGCGGACTCCGCTGGTGTGTGATGCGGCTTCTGCCGCGAGATGGAACGCGCGCTCGCTCAGACCGGACTCCGAGTGCTCTCTCGCGATGCGCGTCAACTCCCCGGCGGTGTCCGGGTCGCCGTAGAGAGATGCGCGTGCACGATGCCAATCCGCGTCGACCCACTCGCCCCGGCTCCGGAAGATGACGTGCAGGCGATCGTGCACGGCTGCCGCCGCCGATGATGACGTCGTCGCTCGAAGCCAGATGGCCAGGCGTGGGTCGGCGAGGCGCACCCGCCCCGCGTGGATGTCGAGCAACGGAGCGAGCGTGCCCACCGCGAGGTCGTCGGCTGAGCGCCCCACGAAGTCGAGAAGCGGTTCGAGCCTGTCGTCGAGGCGCAGAGAGACCGCGACGAGGATCTCACGATCGCGCGGATCGAGCACGAGGTGCGCGTACAGCGCTTCGATCGCTTCCACCATCGGCACCGGGGTCGGGAGGGGCCTTAACCCCTGCCGCTGCGCAGCATCCAATCGTGCGGCGACCGCTCTGACTATCGATCGATCCGCGGTGACTTCAGAGATGAGCCGCGCGACGACGTGTGGCGCGCAACTCAGATCGTTCTCGAGAAGATCGTCGAGAATCTCCTCGATCACCGCGGAGGCGACCGAAGCCGCCCCATGCGCACTCAAAACGTCGATGCCGAACCCCCCAGCCCGTACGAGCATCCACTCGCTCAGCCGAGGTTAGCAACGCAGGCACGCCCACAGAGGAGCGTGCCGATATTCAGGACTGCGTGTCGTCGTCGTCCTGGCGGATGTAGGGGTCTGCGTCGCCTGCGTGCGATGCCGAGGACGCGAGCTTCGCCACGTCGGCGTCCCGCTGCTGAGCCTCACGGAGGAGGGCCGAGATGTGGTCGGCGTTCTCCGGAAGCGCGTCGGGGATGAACTCGAGCGTCGGGACGAGCCGGGTGCTCAGCTGCTTGCCTACCTCGCTGCGCAGCATCCCGGTCGCCGACGTCAGAGCCGCCCCGCTGGAGAGACGCTCCTCTTCGGTGCCGAGCACCGTGTAGAACACCGATGCGTGCTGCAGGTCGCCGCTCACGCGGACGTCGGTGATCGTCACGAAGCCGAGGCGCGGGTCTCGCAGCCCCTTCTCGAGTCGCTCAGCGAGGATCACACGAATGCGATCGGCCAGACGTGCCTGTCGTTCACCAGCCATTGTTCTCTCCCTCTACGTACCCTTCGGGCGAGGATGCATGACGCATCCTCGCCCGAAGACATATATCTGACGTGATCAGCCGCGAGGCTTCTCGACCAGCTCAGTGGTCTCGATCTCGTCACCGATCTGGATGTCGTTGAACTTGCCGAGGCCGATACCGGCCTCGTAGTCCGTGCGCACCTCGGTGACGTCGTCCTTGAAGCGACGCAGCGACTCGATGGCGAGGCCATCGGCGATCACCACACCGTCGCGGATGACACGAGCCTTGGCGTTTCGCGTGATCGTTCCCGACCGCACGATGACACCGGCGATGTTGCCGAACTTCGAGGAGCGGAACACCTCGCGGATCTCGGCCACACCCGACTGGATCTCTTCGTACTCCGGCTTGAGCATGCCCTTGAGCGAGCTCTCGATCTCGTCGATCGCGTTGTAGATCACCGAGTAGAACCGGATGTCCACGCCTTCACGCTGAGCGCGCTCGCGCGCCTTCGTGTCGGGACGGACGTTGAAGCCCACGATGATCGCGTTGTCGATCGTCGCCAGGTTGACATCGGACTCCGTGATCGCACCGACACCGCGGTGGATGATGCGGAGCTGAACCGAGTCGTCGACCTCGATCTTGAGGAGCGACTCCTCGAGTGCCTCGACAGCACCGGAGACGTCACCCTTGATGATGAGGTTGAGCGACTCGACCTTGCCGTCTTCGAGAGCACGCGTGAAGTCCTCGAGCGAGATGCGCTTGCGGGCCTTGGCCAGCTGAGCGTTGCGCTCGACCGCTTCACGCTTCTCAGCGATCTGGCGAGCCATGCGGTCCTCTTCGGTGACGATGAAGACGTCGCCGGCGCGGGGCACGGAGTTGAGGCCCTGCACCTGCACGGGGCGCGACGGGTAGGCCTCGAGGACCTGCTCGCCGTTCTCATCCGCCATCGCACGCACGCGGCCATAGGCCGTACCTGCGACGATCGCGTCTCCGACGCGAAGCGTTCCGGACTGGATCAGCACCGTGGCGACCGAACCGCGACCCTTGTCGAGCTTCGCCTCGATCGCGACACCACGGGCGCCCTTGTTCGGGTTGGCCGTGAGGTCGAGACCGGCATCAGCCGTGAGCAGCACTGCATCCAGAAGCTCCTGGATGCCGGTGTTGGCACGAGCGGACACGTCGACGAACAGGACGTCTCCGCCGTACTCCTCGGCGACCAGACCGTATTCGGTGAGCTGCTGACGAACCTTGGCCGGGTTGGCGTCGGGCTTGTCGACCTTGTTCACCGCGACCACGATCGGCACGTTCGCCGCCTGGGCGTGGTTCAGCGCCTCGACCGTCTGCGGCATGATGCCGTCGTCGGCTGCGACCACGAGGATCGCGAGGTCGGTGACCTGCGCTCCACGTGCACGCATGGCCGTGAAGGCCTCGTGACCCGGGGTGTCGATGAAGGTGATGGCACGCTCGATGCCCTCGTGCTCCGTCCACACCTGGTACGCACCGATGTGCTGGGTGATGCCGCCTGCTTCGCCCTCGATGACATTGGTCTGTCGGATCGCGTCGAGAAGTCGCGTCTTACCGTGGTCGACGTGACCCATGACGGTGACCACCGGAGGACGGATCTCGAGGTCGTCCTCGCTCTCCTCCTCGAGCTCCTGCTCGAGGTTGAGACCGAAGCCCTCGAGGAGCTCCTTGTCCTCGTCCTCGGGCGAGACCATCTGGATCTTGTAGCCGAGCTCGGCACCCAGGACCTCGAACGTCGCCTCGTCCAGCGACTCGGTGGCCGTGGCCATCTCGCCGAGGTTGAAGAGGATCGTCACGAGGGTTCCGGGCTGGACCGTGTAACCGGTCAGCGTCTCGATCTTGTCGGCGAAGTCCGCGATGGACGCGCCACGACGCATGCGGATGGTCTCCCCGTTACCGCGGGTGACGTTGACGCCACCGACGACCGGGGCGCTCCGCATCTCGAATTCCTGCCGCTTCGCCCGCCGCGACTTGCGCTGCTTGCTCTTGCCGCCGCCCTTGCCGAAGGCACCTGCGGTACCTCCGCCGGGGCCACGACCGCGACCGCCACCGCCACCGGGACGGCCTGCGAAGCCACCACCGGGACGAGCACCGGGACCCGCACCGGGTCCACCGGCACCGCCGGGACGACCGGGTCCACCCGGACGCTGCTGGAACGGTGCACCACCGGGACGACCACCCTGACCACCGCGCGGAGCGCCGGGACGGGGCGAACCGGGACGCGGTGCACCCGGACGCGGTGCGCCGGGACGCGGAGCCTGCGGACGCGGGATGTTACCCGGCGTCGGGCGCTGGCCCATTCCCTGCGCCGAAGCGAAGGGGTTGTTCCCGGGACGCGGACCGGTGGGACGCTGTCCCATGCCCTGCGCGGAGGAGAACGGATTGTTGCCGGGACGAGGGGCGCCGGGCTTCGGAGCTCCGCCGTCGTTCGACTTCGGGGCCGCGGGGCCGGGGGTCGCCGCTGCCGGAGCAGCAGTCTCGGCCGGAGCTTCGGCTGCCGGAGCAGCAACGGGCGCTTCCGGCGCGGGGGCCGGCTTGGGCCCGGGCTTGGGACCGGGAGTCGGCGCACCGGAACCGGGCTTCGCAGCACCGGGCGTCGCAGCGTCGGGCGTTGCCTCTGCCGACTTCGCAGCGGACTTGGCAGCACCGGGCTTGGCGGCACCGGGCTTGGCAGCACCCGGCTTGGCAGCGGGCTTCGCTGCAGCAGCGGGTGCGGCGTCGCCGGACGACTTCAGGGAAGCGTCCGACTCGATGGCAGCGCGCAGCTTGCGCGCCACCGGAGGTTCGATGGTCGAAGAGGGGCTCTTGACGAACTCTCCGAGTTCCTTGAGCTTTGCAAGTGCGATCTTGCTGTCGACGCCGAGTTCGGCGGCGATCTCGTGTACGCGTGGTTTACCAGCCACAATTCTCCTGTCTGGGGTCGGTCCACCCAGACAGGGCAGACCACTAGTCGCGGACGGGTCTCATTTCGAGCCGTTCACTTTGTTTCCATAGCCGTTCAGCCTTTGTTTCTTGGTGGGTGCTGTTCGATGTTCCGCGTGTCCAGATCGCTGGAGACGCGCAGTGCTCTTCCGAAAGCCCGACGCCGCAGAGCGACATCGATGCATTCCGGTGTCGGATGAACCCACGCGCCTCGCCCCGGCAGGACAGCACGCTCATCGATGATGAGCGTCTCGTTCTGGGACACCACTCTGAGAAGAGCGGCGCGGGGAGCACGCGTGCGACAGCCGACGCACATTCGTACGGGTTCCATCTTACACCTGTGTTCCCGTCCGACTCACGCGAAAGGCGCGAGTCGGACGTGACGAGCGGTCAGTCCAGGACGCTGTCGGGCTGAATGTCGATCTTCGCGCCGGTGAGCTTGGCGGCGAGGCGGGCGTTCTGCCCCTCCTTGCCGATCGCGAGCGAGAGCTGGTAGTCGGGAACCAGGGCGCGCACCGCCTTGGTGTTCGCGTCCAGGATGAAGGCACTGGTCACCTTGGCCGGCGAGAGGGCGTTCGCGACGAAGGGCGCGAGTTCCGGATCGAAGTCGACGATGTCGATCTTCTCCCCCGCGAGCTCTTCGGTGACGGCACGCACGCGACGGCCCATCTCACCGATGCAGGCACCCTTGGCGTTGATGGCCGGGTCGTTCGCACGGACCGCGATCTTCGTGCGGTGGCCGGCCTCGCGGGCCAGTGAGACGATCTCGACGAGTCCGGCGGCGATCTCGGGGACCTCCAGTGCGAACAGCTTGCGCACGAGCCCGGGGTGCGTGCGCGAGACGGTGATCTGCGGCCCCTTGAGACCCTTCGCGACGCTGGTCACGTACACCCGGAGGCGCGACCCGTGGGTGTACTCCTCACCCGGCACCTGCTCCTCGGGAGGAAGGATCGCCTCGACGGCTCCGAGGTCGACGTGGATCATGCGGGGATTAGGCCCCTGCTGGATCACTCCGGCGACGATGTCGCCTTCCTTGTCCTTGAAGTCGCCGAGCACGACGTCGTCCGCGATGTCCCGCAGACGCTGGCTGATGACCTGCTTGGCGGCGAAGGCCGCGATGCGTCCGAAATCGTCGGGCGTGGCATCCTCTTCGCCGACGATCGCGCCCTCTTCGTCCTTGACGACCTGCAGCACGGCGACGTGCCCGGTCCGACGGTCGAGTTCGACGCGAACACCCTCGGGAGTGGCTCCGTCTGCGGAGACGTGCTTCGAGTACGCGGTCAGGATGGCCTGTTCGATGATCGAGACGAGTTCATCGAAGGGAATCGCCTTCTCCTTCTCGATCCCACGCAGCAGACTCAGTTCGATATCCATGACGACTCCCTATTCAGCTCTCGTCGCGCGGGTGTGCTCGCACGACATCCGTACCACGATACCCTGTGCCCACCGCCCCATGCCACGGCGGCCGCCGCAGCGCCGCGGCGCCAAGACCGCAGGAGGACCCAGTGACCACGTACGACACCATCGTCATCGGAGCCGGGATGTCGGGAGTGACGGCCGCACGCATGCTCGCCGATGCCGGCCAGCGGGTCCTGGTGCTCGAGGCTCGCGATCGCGTCGGCGGTCGGATGAACACCGACCGGACCGCCGGTTTCCCCGTCGATCTCGGAGCATCCTGGGTGCACGGCATCGAGGGGTCTCGTCTGTGGGACCTCGTCCAGGTCCTGGACATCCCCACCATCGAGTACACGGTCGGCAGCTTCCAGGCCGGTGGCCGTCCCATCGAGAACTTCGACGGGGACGGCACGCCGATGGATGCCGCGAGCACGGCACAGTGGATCGAAGACGTCGCGACGGCCGACCGTCTGCTGGTCGAGGAGATCGCCGCGTCCTCCCCCGGAGACACGTACCTCGACGTGACCGAGCGGGCGCTCGACCGCTGCGGGTTCGATCCGGAGCGCATCGACGAGATCCGCGAGTTCTTCCGACACCGTGTCGAGGAGCAGTGCGGAGCATGGATCGGCGACCTCGACGCGCACGGACTCGACGAGGACGCGATCGACGGCGACGAGGTGATCTTCCCGCGCGGTTACGACGAAATCCCCCGCCGCATCGCCGCCGGACTCGACATCCGGCTCGAGCACATCGTGACGCGGGTCGCTCGGACGCCCGACGGAGTGGTCGTCTCGACCGACGCCGGCGACTTCTCCGCCCGCAGCGGGCTGGTCACGGTGCCGCTCGGCGTGCTCAAGGGCGGTTCGATCGACTTCGCCCCTCCCCTGCCCGACGTCGTCGCGGGCCCCGTCGAGCGTCTGGGAATGGGGACCTTCAACAAGGTCTTCATCCAGTTCCCGGAACGCTTCTGGGACGAGAGCAGCTATGTCATTCGTGCGCTCGGCGA
This sequence comes from Microbacterium sp. Leaf320, assembly GCF_001423485.1. Lineage (GTDB taxonomy): Bacteria > Actinomycetota > Actinomycetes > Actinomycetales > Microbacteriaceae > Microbacterium. Next base: position 628,488 of record NZ_LMOD01000001.1, on the reverse strand, counting down.
GGCCGGCGAGCACTGGCACTCCTGGTACGACGTGTCGGCGGTCAGCGGACTGCCGACCCTTCTGACCTTCGCCGCAGGCCCGTTCGGACGTCGGATGCAGGAACTCGCCGACGAGGAGATCGTCGCGGACGTGGTCGCCGCGCTGCACACGCTGTACGGCGACGCAGTCGGAGCGTCGACCGCGCACTGGATCACCCGATGGGGACACGATCCCTTCTCGAACGGGTCGTACTCGCACCTGGCTGTCGGGTCATCGCATCACGATCACGACGATGCGGCCGGCCCCGTCGACGGCGTGCTGCATTTCGCGGGTGAGGCCACCTGGGGCGATGAGCCCGCCACAGTGGGTGCCGCCTACTACTCAGGCCACCGAGCCGCCGAGCGCATCCTCGGGCACGAGGTCAACCTCGCCTCGTTCGCGGCAGGGATCAGAGCGCGGGAGCAGAATCCAGCGAGTTGATCGCACCGATCAGACGGAACAGGTTGCCGACCTGGCGCTGGTCGAGGTGAAGGGCTAGCCGCGGCAGGTGCAGCACGTCGTCGTCCGCGACCTCGGGTGACCGCGGCGCAGATCGCTCGATACGGCCGCTCACCAGCATCCCCGCGAACTGCTCGTTGAGCCGTTCGAGCTCGGCATCCGTCGGTTCGGCGCGGAGGCGGAGCACGAGGGTGTCCCCCACCCAGCGCAGTGAATCGTAGTTGCGCCAGAATCCGGCGATCACCGCGGCCGCCGACTCGACCGAGTCCGTGATGACGACGCGGTCGAAGTCACCTTCGGAGATCACACCCGTCGGCGCGAGATCCTCATCGATGAAACGCTTGAGCCCGTTCCAGAACGTGCCGCCTGGTTCGTCGAGCAGCACGATGGGAGTCGGTTCGGCCTTGCCCGTCTGCTGCAGGGTCAGGAGCTCGAACATCTCGTCCAGAGTGCCGAATCCGCCAGGAAGGCAGATGAAGCCGATGGACTCCTTGATGAGCATGAGCTTGCGGGTGAAGAAGTACTTCATCGCGACCACGTGGTCGCTTCCCGCGACGAGGCTGTTCGCCTTCTCCTCGAACGGCAGGCGGATCGACACGCCCAGCGAGAGCGCGGGACCCGCCCCTTCGGCAGCCGCCTGCATGATCCCGGGCCCGGCGCCCGTCACGACCATCCAACCGTCCGCGGCCAGGGCCTCGGCGATGGCTCGCGCCTGGACGTAGAGCGGGTCATCCTGCCGTGTGCGAGCAGACCCGAAGACGGTGACCTTGGGCACTCCCTCGAAGGGCGCGAAGAGTCGGAAGGCGTCGCGCATCTCGGCCAGAGCCGCGGATGCGATCTTCAGGTCGAGCCGGTTGGTGCCGTCCTCACCGAGCAGGATCGCGGTGCGCATCATGCGCATCACCAGACGCCGACCGGTCTTGACCCCGGCTTCGTCCAGCACGGCGTTGATCTCGGAGCTGAGCGATTCCGGCAGCGGTTCCTCGGTCATGTCTCCAGACTGTCATGCGCGATCGGCCCCGTGTGCGGCGCAACGCCGCCCGCGATCATGTGGTGGTCTTCCTGTCAATCCCCGTGCCTCCCCGTCGCACCCGTACGAAGCTGTCGACATGACAGAGATCACCGGACCTGAAGCCCTGGCACGTGTCGCCGAGCTCGTGGAGGACATCGACTTCACGATGCTGACGACGACCGACGATGACGGCAACCTCGTGAGCAGACCCATGTCGACGCGGCAGATGGACGACGCCGGCGACATCTGGTTCTTCACCGCGGAAGACACCGAGAAGGTCGACGAAGCGCGCAAGCACCACGACGTCGGGCTGTCGTACTGCGACGCCAAGGGAATGCGCTACGTCTCGGTCGCCGGCAAGGCGACGCTCGTGCACGACCGCGCCAAGATGGAGGAGCTCTACTCCCCCTCTCTGGAGATCTGGTTCGCCGACGGCCTCGACACCCCCGGCATCGCCCTTCTTAGGGTGACGCCCACCGTGACCGAGTTCTGGGAGCCCGCGAAGGGGAAGATCGCCATGGCAGCGGGGGCGCTGAAGTCGCTGGTCACCCGCGACACACCGGATGACGACATCATGAACCACGGTCGCATCGTCCGCTGAGCTCGACCCACGAAGGAGAATGCCGCGCACCCCTGGATGGGGATGCGCGGCATTCTCATGAGCACGGTCAGCGGTTGCTGAGCCTTTCGATCGCCTCGGCCACCGAGACAGCGTCGCGCTCACCCGTGCCGCGATCCCACAGCTCGACCTGGCCTTCGGCGGCGCCGCGGCCCACGATGACGATCTTCGGGACACCCACGAGTTCAGCGTCGCCGAACTTGACTCCCGGCGAGACCTTGGGGCGGTCGTCGTAGAGCACGTCGAGTCCGGCCGACTCGAGCTGTGCCGACAGGTCGGCGGCCACATCGAACGCGACCTGATCGCGACCCGCGGCGACGACCTGCACGTCGAACGGCGCGACGGACGCGGGCCAGATGAGGCCCTTCTCGTCGTTGTTCAGTTCGGCGATGATCGCGAGGATGCGGGTCACGCCGATGCCGTACGACCCCATCGTGACCGTGACGAGCTTGCCGTTCTCGTTCAGAACCTTGAGCCCGAGGGCCTCGGCGTACTTGCGTCCGAGCTGGAACACGTGGCCGATCTCCATGCCGCGTGCGAGCTCGACCGGACCGGAGCCGTCAGGAGCCGGATCGCCCGCACGGACGTTCGCGATCTCGACGATGCCGTCCGCGAAGAAGTCGCGACCGGCGACGACCGAGTGCGCGTGCTTCTCGTCGAGGTTCGCACCGGTGATCCAGCTCGTGCCCTCGCTGACGCGGGGATCGACCAGATACCGGATGCCGGTCGCCGATTCCTCACCGAGAACAGCACCCGTGGGCGACCAGGGGCCGATGTAGCCCTTGACGAGCAGCGGGTTCTTCTCGAAGTCGTCTGCCGTGGCCGTCTCGACCTCTGCGGGTGCGAACGCCACCTCGGCGCGCTTCTCGTCGACCTCGCGGTCGCCCGGGATGCCGACGACGACGAGCTCACGGGTGCCGTCGAGGTGCGTGAGCGCGAGCACGACGTTCTTCAGCGTGTCCGCAGCGGTGTAGTCGCCATCCAGATGCGCGTTCGAGTGAGCGACGAGCGTCTCGATCGTGGGGGTGTTCGGGGAGTCGAAGACCACCGGTGCCGCATCCGCGTCGAACGCGATCGCGTCGGGGACCGCCGTCGTGAAAGCCTCCACGTTGGCGGCGTAGCCCCCGGCGCTGCGGACGAACGTGTCTTCGCCGACGGGAGTCGGGTGCAGGAATTCCTCGCTCCGCGAGCCGCCCATCGCTCCGGCATCCGCCTGGACGATGACGTACTCGAGCCCCAGGCGCTGGAAGATGCGCTCGTAGGCATCGCGCTGAGCCTGGTAGCTCACGTCGAGGCCCTCGTCCGACGAGTCGAACGAGTAGGCGTCCTTCATCGTGAACTCGCGCCCACGGAGCAGTCCGGCACGGGGACGCGCCTCGTCGCGGTACTTGTCCTGGATCTGATAGATCGTGAGGGGAAGATCCTTGTACGACGAGTACAGGTCCTTCACGAGCAATGTGAAGGCCTCCTCGTGCGTCGGGGCGAGCAGGTAGTCGCCGCCCTTGCGGTCCTGGAGACGGAACAGCAGGTCACCGTACTCGTCCCAGCGGCCGGTCGCCTCATACGACTCGCGGGGCATCAGGGCCGGGAAGTGCACCTCCTGGGCGCCCGCGGCGGCCATCTCCTCGCGGACGACGGTCTCGATCTTGGCCTTCACGCGGAGTCCGAGCGGGAGCCACGCGAAGATGCCGGCAGCCTGCGGTCGGATGTACCCGGCGCGGATCAGCAGCTTGTGGCTCGCGACCTCTGCGCCTGCAGGGTCTTCACGGAGCGTGCGGAGGAAGAAGTTCGAAAGACGAGTGACCACGGGCCAAGTCTACTGACCGGTGGTCACTCGTTTTCGCGATGCGTCAGTTGAGAGCGGGGAGTCCGTTCGGGATCACGCCGCCGGCGTAGAGGCTCGCCGCGAGCTCCTGGACGGCGGTGAGCGCCACTCGCTGCGGGAGGGGGCCGTAGGAGATGCGGGCGACGCCGAGCTTCTCGTACTCCGACGCCGCGAGGGTGCCGGGCAGGCCGATCACGCTGAGCTTGCCCTCTCCGAGACCCTCGACGAGCTGACGCGTGATGTTGGCGTCGAGCATGCCGGGGACGAAGACAGCAGTAGCTCCGGCGTCGAGGAACGCACGGCCGCGCTGGATCGCGTCGGCGACGCTCTCGGCCACCGGTCGGTGACCTGCGCGCACGAATGCGTCGGTGCGGGCGTTGAGAGCGAACGGAACGCCCTCCGCCTCGGCCGCCTTGACGATGGCCTCCACCACGGCAACGGACTCGTCGAAGGGCTTGAGGCGGTCCTCGACGTTGGCGCCGACGACACCCGCGCCGATCGCGAGACGTGTGGTTTCTCCTGCGTCTCCGTAGCCGTCATCGAGGTCGGCGGTCACCGGGACGGAGACGGATGCCGCGATGCGTCCGACCATGTCGATCATGATGTCGCGGGTGATGGTGCCGTCCTCGAATCCGAACGACGCGGCGATGCCGTGTCCGGCGGTGGCGATCGCCTTGGTCTCCGGGAGCTTCGCGACAGCTCGGGCGGATACGACGTCCCACACATTGACGACGCGGAGGATCTCCGGGGCTTCGTAGAGTCCGATCAGGGTCTGGGCTTTCGCAGCAGTGGTCATGCCCCCACGCTAACGCCCAGTATTCCGGTCGGGGCCGGACGGACACGCGAATCACAGGTTACTGATGGTGCGTTGATGCTCCTCCACCCGGCGCCTGCGGTGTTTCTCCTGCTGCGAACCGTTGTCGTGTTCCGGCATGTCGATGTTCTCGATCTGGCGGCGATTTTTCTTCCGTGATCGGGGCCGGGAATGTCGGTGGTCGGTGATGTGATGCAGGCATGACGGCACTGATGGACGCGACGGTGGAGCAGCTGGGTGCGCTCGGCGCTGTCACCGAGATGCTCGTCGAGGTCGATCGCACGATCGGGTCGTTGCTGGCCGCACGTGACGGACTCCTCGCTCTCGGGTCGCGGATCGCCGTCGAGGCGGCCGGGCAGGTCGAGGAGGCGACGGCAGACGGAGTCGATCTGGCTGCGCGGGCGGTCGCGGCGGAATTCGGCGCCGCTCTGCGGGTCAGCGATCGCACTGTTCAACGACGCATGCTCGATGCCGAGGTCATGGTGTCGCGGTTCCCGCGGGTGTGGCGGGCGCAGGGTGCAGGTCTCATCAGCGCCGCATATGCGCGGGTCATCGTCGATGCGGGCCAGCACCTTGACGATCCTGCCGCGCGCGATGCGTATGCCGCGCAGCTGGTCGCGTTCGCACAGACCGAATCCCCGAACCGGGTGGGTCGGATGGCGAGGCGGGTCGCGGACCGGTTGCAGCCGCGCAGCTTCGACGCCCGTCACGCCGATGCCCGTAAGGAGCGTCGCGTGTGGATGAAGAACCGTGCCGATGGGATGGCGGAGCTGAGCGTCTTCGGCCCGGCCGCGCTCGTGCGCGGCGCGTTCGAGCGGGTCACTGCGATGGCGAAAGCGGCCCTGGCTGATTCGTCGAGCGGATCCAGTTCTCGTTCATCCCGCGACGCGTCATCCCGCGACGAGCGCACTCTCGGACAGGCCCGCTGTGACGTCGCCCTCGACCTCCTGCTCACCGGCGCACCGGCCGGACACGACACAGCCGAGGGTGCTCTCGGAGCCATCCGAGCGACCGTGTCGATCACCGTCCCCGTGATGTCGCTGATCGGGGTGAGCACTGTCCCGGCCGAACTCGACGGGTGCGTCCCCATCGACATTCGCACCGCGCGGCTACTCGCCGGCACCGCGGTGGGGTGGGATCGGGTCCTGACCCATCCGATCACCGGGGCCCTGCTCGCGGTCGACCGTTACCGGCCCTCCGTCGCTGTGAGACGACACCTCACCGCGCGAGACCAGCGATGCAGGTTTCCGACCTGCGGGTACTCCGCCCGAGACTGCGACATCGACCACACGCGAGACCACGCCGCAGGCGGAGCCACCGACACCGACAACCTCGGCGAGCTGTGCCGACGCCACCACTCCCTCAAACACCGCACGCCCTGGCATGTCGAACACCTCGGTGACGGTGTCTTCGCCTGGACCAGCCCGACCGGGCAGACGTATGTCGACAAACCCCCGGTGCAGAACAGCACCACGGTCACGGAAGACGACACACCACCACCCTTCTGAGAGTTTCGGTCCGACACCACAGGCTCTGGGAGGTGCTCGTCGGCGCGCCGGCGGCCCTGCGAGGTCACGTCGCGACGTCCGCGCTGCGCTGCGCTGCGCTGGCAGCATCTCCCGTAGACACCCACCCGCCCGCGACACGTCCCTCGTAGCGGGCGACATAGTGTGGGGTCATGCCTCAGCGCCGATCCCACGTTGCTCCGTCCGCCGCGCAGACGGAACTCTCCGCGGCTCTCGCCGCTCTCCAGGAGTCTCTGGAGGCCCCCGCAGATTTCCCCGCCGCGGTACTTGCCGAGGCGGCGGCTTCGGATGCTGCGACTCCGGAACTCGACCTGCGGGACATCCCGTTCGCGACGCTCGATCCACTCGGGTCTCGCGATCTCGACCAGGCCTTCCACCTCGAGCGGCGGGACTCCGGATACACCGTTCGCTATGCGATCGCCGATGTGCCCGGATTCGTGACTCCCGGCGGTGCGGTGGACGAGGAGGCCCGCCGTCGAGGACAGACCCTGTACGCGGCGGAGGGAACTGTCCCCCTGCATCCGAAGGTGCTGAGCGAGGATCGCGCATCGCTACTGGCGGATGTGGATCGCCCCGCGCTGGTCTGGACTTTCGCCCTCGATTCTGCGGGAGTGGTCGAGGACTTCCGGCTAGAGCGGGCCCTGATCCGCTCGCGCGCGCAGCTCGACTACGTCAGCACCCAGGCGGCGCTCGACCGGGGCGAGGAAGGCCCCGCCACGCTGCTCCCGGAGATCGGTGCTCTGCGGATCGCGCAGGAGAAGCTCCGCGGCGGCGCAAGCCTGAACCTCCCGGACGAAGAGGTCGTGCGAGGACTCGACGGAACCTATTCGATCGAACGTCGGCACCCGCTTCCCGTCGAGGAATGGAACGCTCAGCTGTCCCTCCTGACGGGTATGGCGGCAGCTTCCCTGATGATCGAGGCCGGCATCGGCATCCTGCGCACGATGCCCCAGCCCGACGAGAAGTCCTTCGATGCGTTCCGTCATCAGACCGAGGCGCTCGGTCGCCCCTGGACGACGGGCCGGTACGGCGACTACCTGCGCGAGCTGGATCGCGCAGACCCCATGACCCTCCCGATCCTCGAGGCGGCAGCGTCGCTCTTCCGCGGAGCGGGCTACGTGACCTTCGACGGCTCGGTGCCGTCCGACACCGAGCAGGCGGCGATCGCCGCACCGTACGCGCACGCCACCGCGCCTCTGCGTCGTCTCGTCGATCGCTGGTCGCTCGCGATCTGCCTCGCCGTGTCCGAGGGGCGCGAGGTGCCGGTCTGGGTCCGCGAGTCCCTCGCTGATCTCCCGGCACTGATGCAGGAGTCCGGTCAGCGCGCGTCCAAGCTCGATTCCGCAACGATCAACTGCGTCGAGGCTGCGCTGATGACTCCCCTGGTCGGCTCGACGATCGATGCGACCGTGATCGAGATCCGCGGCGAGCGGGCGACGGTCCAGATCGCCGATCCTGCCGTCACCGCCTCAGCCCCGGTTCCGGACGGTGCGACCCCCGGAGCCGTCGTGCAGCTCCACGTCGTGCGCGCGGACATCACCCGCGGCGAGATCGAGTTCACGGTCTGACCGCCTAGGCTCTGGGCCATGCCGATATCGCCGTACCTGAGCGACCTGCGCAAGATCGTGGGGCATGATCTCCTTCTGCTCCCCGCCGTCACTGCGGTGATCCGGCGGAACGATCGATTTCTGCTGTGCCGGCAACCGCACTCGGGCGAGTGGGGACTTCTCGGCGGCGGAATCGAGCCGCTCGAGAAGCCGGAGGATGCACTGCTCCGGGAGGTGCACGAGGAGATCGGAGTCGCCGCCACCGTCCACGGGATCGTGGGGGCGTACGGAGGTGAGGATCTGCTCGTGGACTACCCGAACGGCGATCGTGTCGGATACACGACGATCGCCTACTCGTGTTCGATTCCGGTCGACGCCGAGTTTCTGTTCACAGACGGTGAGCTCATCGAGACGGGGTGGTTCACGACGACGGAGATCGCCCGACTTCCGCGCGATCGATGGGTGGACAGGATCATCGGCGATGCCGGCCGTCTGGGCGAGACAGCCGTTGCGCATCGGATCAACGTTGTCGAGAAAGCCGTGTGCTACGTCATCGCGGAGGATCGCCTGCTCGTCTTCACGCACGACGACACCGACATACTCGCCACCGGTGTTCAGGTTCCCGCGGGCACCGTGCGCGACGACGAGAGTGCTGCTCGGGCCGCTGAGAGAGAGCTGTTCGAGGAGACCGGGCTCCGCGGCACGGTGACGCGCAGCCTCGGCGCCGAGTTCTACGACCTCGCCCCGTTGCGCGATGAAGTGGCGCTCCGACACTTCTTCCGGTTGGAGGTCGTCGATCCCGAGGTCTCCGCGGTCTGGCAGGCCGGCGAAGCCGATCCGGCGACCGGCGACTCGCCCGTCTCGTGGACATGCCGGTGGATTCCGCTCGCTCAGGCACATGTGCTCGCCGGTGGCCTCGGCACTCGACTCGGTGCAGCGCTTCGCTGAGCGCTCCACTGACGCCGGAACGCGCACGGACGGACGTTACGCTTGCGGCGTGTACCACCTCGCTGCCGCTGAACGATTCGTCGCCGCCCGCTACCCCGGTGCAGACGTCGCCATCGTGGCTGGCAGCACCGCACGCAGCGAGCGCACCCCGACGAGCGACATCGACCTGCTGCTCATCGGAGACGGGCTCTTCGACGCCGAAGACCAGACGAGCGAGGCCTCGACTCACGAGTTCGAGGGCGAGATCTTCGAGGTGTTCGCGTACACGCCGGCAGGTTTCGACGAGTGGGCCGACCGAGGCGTCGCACAGCACCGCCCGGTGACCGTGCACATGCTCGTCGAAGGCACAGCGATCCGAGACGACGGCCGCCTCGCCGCTCTCCGCCGTCGATGGCAGACGGTCCTCGAGACGGGCCCCGCACTCAGCGCGCAGGAGTCCGCGTTTCGCCGCTACGTCATCACCGACGTGCTCGACGACCTCCGAGATGCCGCAGACCCCCTCGAGCAACAGGTCGAGGCCGCCATCCTTTTCGAGAGGATCGCAGAGCTCATGCTTCTCAGGGAGGGACGCTGGATCGCGACGGGCAAATGGCTTCCGAGGCGGCTCCGGAACCTCAGCAATGAGCGCACCGAGCTGCTGAGCACCCCACTGCTCGACCGCGACTACGCGACGTTCGCCGCCTGTGTCGAAGACGAGCTCGACCGTGCAGGCGGCCGGGTGCAGAGCGGCTTCGTGCGCTGAACGACCGCGTGCGCTGACCTGCGTCAGGAAGCGGGCACAGCCCGCGTCGTCATGACCAGCAGCTGCGGATCCGTCAGGTCGAGCGTCACCGAGATCGAGACGAACTCGGCGAGGGATGCCACGTGCGTGCCGCCGCAGAGGATCTCCGCCGCACCGTCGGGAAGCTCGCAGTGCCAGCTTCGACGGTCCACGATCGTCGGGCCTTCCGTCACCACTCGGCTCGACGCACCCGACGCGACCCAGTCGGCCAGCCGTGCGTTGATCGACGCCTCACGATCCGCGATTGTCGCCGCGAAGGTCTCGGTGTCGAATCCGGCCCTGCGCAGGCTCTTGCCCAGGCGGTACTCGTCGACCGCGCCGTCCGCATGGATGCGGCTCGACTGATTGGCCTTGCCCTCGAAGTTCGGGGTGCCCAGAGCATCCTCGCCCGGATCCTTGCGCCACAGATCCGCAAGAGCGAGATCGAGCGCCAGAGACGCCAGGTGGCAGGCGGTGTGTCCTCGGCTGAGACCGGCCCGCCGAGACGAATCGACCGACAGCTCCACGCGTGCGCCCTCCACCAGCCAGGACGGGGTCTCGCCATCGAGCGGATGCCCGACGAGCCAGGTCCACCCCTCAGCACCGCGCTTCACGGGGATCTCCGAGCCCACCGCGAACTCGCCCTCGTCGGACACCGCGGCCATCAGTGCCTCGGTGATGCGGACGGCGGACCCCTCGAAAGCGATCTCGCCGCTGTCGCCCGGCTGATCCGGCCAGGTGTGATCGACCGGGTGGAACGGCGTCGCGTCCACGACGACGACCGCGCCCGCGGACGTCGATTCGACCCGGGCGACAGTGCTCGATCCCGAGACATCGCCGCCGGCGAAGGACACGACGGTTGACGAGGACATGGGGCTCCTTGAGAGGTTCATGACGAGCGCCGCCCCCGCAGGAGGGGTCGTGCGATCGAATCAGTGGGACGGCGGGATGGTGAAGCTCGCGAGCCTGTCCCCGTCGACGACGAGGATCCCATCGGATTCTCCGGTGAAGACTCTGCTGGTCCACTCGAATCGGATGCGGGTGGTGTCGCCCTCCGTCGTCGCGGACAGGACCTTCATCCGGGCTCCGGCGCCGATCGCGTCGGTGTCGGCCCAGCTGCGCACGCCGTCGCGCCCCGCTTTGACGGTGCCCCAGTCGCTCACGAAGCCCTCTTCAGTGAAGGCACCGACGAAGGCATCGGTGTCGGCTGCGTTGATCGCATCGACAAGCGCCTGGACGGGGGCTGGTACGGCCGGCTTCGGCGACGTCATCTCACGCGTCCCGACACTCAGACCGTGATGACCTGCGCGGTGCCGAGCGGCGCCTCCGGTCCCATGTCCGCGGCGATCCGGTTGGCCTCTTCGATCAGTGTCGCGACGATGTCGGCCTCAGGCACGGTCTTGATGACCTCGCCCTTGACGAAGATCTGGCCCTTGCCGTTGCCGGAAGCGACCCCGAGGTCTGCCTCGCGAGCCTCGCCAGGTCCGTTCACGACGCAGCCCATGACCGCGACGCGCAGCGGCACCGTCATGTCCTTGAGGCCCTCGGTCACGTTCTCGGCGAGCGTGTACACGTCGACCTGCGCGCGTCCGCACGACGGGCACGAGACGATCTCGAGCTTGCGCTCGCGGAGGTTCAGCGACTGCAGGATCTGGTGCCCGACCTTGACCTCTTCGGCGGGCGGCGCCGAGAGGGACACGCGGATCGTGTCGCCGATGCCCTCGCCGAGAAGAATGCCGAACGCCGTGGCGCTCTTGATCGTGCCCTGGAACGCCGGTCCTGCCTCGGTCACACCGAGGTGCAGCGGCCAGTCGCCCCGCTCGGCGAGAAGGCGGTAGGCCTTCACCATGACGATCGGGTCATTGTGCTTGACCGAGATCTTGAAGTCGTGGAAGTCGTGCTCCTCGAACAGCGAGGCCTCCCAGACGGCGCTCTCGACGAGGGCCTCGGCCGTCGCCTTGCCGTACTTGGTGAGGATCCGGCGGTCGAGCGATCCGGCGTTCACGCCGATGCGCAGCGATACGCCGGCGGCCTTGGCGGCCTCGGCGATCTTGCCGACGTTGCCGTCGAACTCGCGGATGTTGCCCGGGTTCACGCGCACGGCACCGCATCCGGCGTCGATCGCGGTGTAGATGTAGCGCGGCTGGAAGTGGATGTCAGCGATCACCGGGATCTGACTCTTCATCGCGATGATCTTCAGCGCGTCGGCGTCATCCTGATGGGGGACGGCGACACGGACGATCTCGCATCCGGATGCGGTCAGCTCGGCGATCTGCTGGAGAGTCGCGTTGATGTCCGTCGTCTTCGTGGTCGTCATGGACTGCACGGTGACGGGGGCGTCACCGCCCACGAGCACCTTGCCCACCTTGATCTGGCGAGACTTGCGGCGAGGGGCGAGGACTTCGGGGATCTTCGGCATCCCAAGATTCACGGCTGGCACAAACCCCAGCCTACGCCGCCTGGATGCACGCAGGCTGGATGTCGCGCGGCTCGGACGCGCGTCATCCGGCCGGGGCGACAGTGCGCGGTGTGATAGTTTTCAGCCCATGCTCGCGAACTTCACCTGGTGGCCCGCCTCTTAGGCGGTGTGTTCGCGTTCCCACGAATCCAGACCGCCTCCGGGGCGGTCTTTTCGTTGAGCCGAGCCGGAGCCACGCACAGGAGACACCGATGACCCTCTCACGTCTTGCCGAGCTCACCGCAGATCCCACTGCGTCGTTCGTGCTGATCGCGCGCGACGGCGCCGACACCGTCGAGCTGCTCACGGGTGAGGTCGTCGACGTCGATCTGCTCGCCGACATCCCGCTCACGATCGACGGGACTCCGCGCGAGATCTTCGCCATGGTGCCCTACCGTCAGGTGCGCGAGCGAGGATTCGTCGCCCAGGATGACGGGGCGCCGCTGCGCTGCATCGTGGTCGACGAGCACCTGCACCTGCCTGCTCCTGAACTGGTCGCCGAGCTGCCGTCGTCCGCCGTCCCCCTCCGCGCCGGCGGATTCGACATCGCCGATGAGGAGTACGCCGCGATCGTCGAGACCGTGATCGCCGAAGAGATCGGTCGGGGCGAAGGCGCCAACTTCGTCATCCGCCGCGACTTCACCGCAGAGATCGACGTCGACGACCGCACGGCCGCCCTGACGTGGTTCCGCGCGCTGCTCACGCACGAGCGCGGCGCCTACTGGACATTCGCAGTCGTCACCCCCGGGCACATCGCCGTCGGCGCGAGCCCCGAGGCGCACGTCGTCGCCCGCGGCGGCGTCGTCACGATGAACCCGATCTCGGGCACCTTCCGGCACCCCGCCGGCGGTGCCACGAAGGAGACGCTGGTCGACTTCCTCTCCTCCACGAAGGAGACCGAGGAGCTGTTCATGGTCGTCGACGAGGAGCTCAAGATGATGAGCGCCGTCTGCTCCGACGGCGGTCGCATCACCGGGCCGCACCTCAAGGAGATGTCGCGCCTCACGCACACCGAGTACATGCTCCGCGGGCGCAGCGCGCTCGACCCCCGCGACATCCTCCGCGAGACCATGTTCGCGCCCACCGTCACCGGCTCGCCGATGCAGAACGCGTGCGCGGTCATCCGCCGCCACGAGAAGAAGCCGCGCGGGTACTACTCCGGCGTCGCAGCGCTGTTCACTCCGAACGCCGAAGGCGGGCACGATCTCGACGCCCCGATCCTCATCCGCACGGTCTATCTGAAAGACGGCTCGCTCAGCGTGCCCGTCGGAGCGACGCTCGTGCGGCACTCCGATCCCCACGGCGAGGTGTCGGAGACCCACGGCAAGGCGGCCGGAGTGCTCGGTGCGATCGGCGCGATCGACCGAGACAGCGCCGCTGAGGCCCGCGAGGACGCGGATGCGCCGGGCGCCCCGCAGTCCCTCGCCGCTGACCCCACGGTCGCGGCACTGCTCTCTTCGCGCAATGCGCGACTCGCGGACTTCTGGCTGAACCCCCAGGGCGACGACCTCACCGGCCCGTTCGCGGGGAAGACGTCGATCGTGGTCGACGCCGAGGACCGCTTCACGACGATGCTCGCCCACCAGCTCCGTCACCTGGGGCTGGACGTCACCATCCGGGCATGGGGCGAGGTGACTGACGCGGAGCTCGACTCCGCAGACCTCGTCGTCGCGGGCCCCGGCCCCGGTGACCCTCGCGACACCGACAGCGATCGCATCGCCCGGATGCGACAGGTCGTCTCGCACCGCGTCGATGAAGGCGCGCCGCTGCTCGCGGTCTGCCTGAGCCATCAGATCCTCAGCGACAGCCTCGGCATCGGCCTCGCCCCGCTCAGTGCGCCGCACCAGGGGTTGCAGAAGGCTGTGCCCGTGTTCGGCGAGGATGCGTCGATCGGCTTCTACAACACGTTCACCGCCAGGGTCGCACCGGGTACCACATCCGCGGGCGCCGCCGAGGTGTCCGCAGACCCGGTGTCAGGAGACGTCTACGCACTCCGTGGCGAGCACTTCGCATCGGTGCAGGGCCACCTCGAGTCGATCCTCTCGCGGGACGGCATCCGCACTCTGGAGCGTCTGGTTTCGCACGCGCTCGCCTGAGCGGCGCTGCGGCTGGTCCGCTCAGTCCCCGAATCAGCATCAGCTGCCGACCAGGATCAGCCCCCGAAGATGTTCACCGGGTTGAACACATCGGCGAGCAGCAGCACGGCGCCCATCGCGATGAGCAGCGTGGCGACGACGACGGTGAGCGGCACGAGCCGGGTGGCGTCGACGGGCGCGGGCGGCGGCCGACGGAAGAGCTTGGCCCACGCGCGCCGGATGCCGTCCCAGAGCGCCACGACGACGTGGCCTCCGTCGAGCGGCAGCAACGGGATGAGGTTGAAGACGAAGAGCGCGACGTTCAGCGAGCCGAGCAGGCCGAGCAGCACGGAGAAGCGGTTGAGGACCGGCGCATCCGTGGCTGCGACCTCGCCGGCGATACGACCGACGCCCACGACGCTCAGCGGTCCGTTCGGATCGCGCTCGCTGCCTGTCACCAGGGACACACCCGTCTCCCAGATGCGGACGGGGAGCGTCAGGATCATCGAGCCGACGCGAGCCACGGTGTCACCGGCCATCTGCGGGCCGGCTGACAACGGCTGCTGCACGAAGCCCATCTGCGCGGCCATGCCGACGTAACCGACCTCCTTGACCACGGGCTGGCCGTCGTCGCCGATGACAGGCTGGCCGCTCGCATCCGTGATGGTGCGCTCAGCCTCGATCGGCGTGATGCTCAGCGTCTTCTCTGCGCCGTCGCGGAGGACGACAAGATCGAGAGTCTCGCCCGGAGCCGCCTGCACGATCGCCGTCGCCTCTGCGAAGGTCGACACCGGCTGACCACCCACCGACACCAGCACGTCGCGAGGCTTGATCCCCGCCTCCGCGGCCGGCGTCGCCGGATCATCGGCCGAGCACTCCGTCGCCGTGGACCCGGCCGGAAGCACGCACTCGCTGACGGATGCGATCGTCGTCGTTCCCTGCTGCACGCCGATACCCGACACCAGGACGGTGAAGATGACGATTGCGAGGAGGAGGTTCATCAGCGGGCCGCCGAGCATCACGATGACGCGCTTCCACACGGGCAGGCGGTAGAAGACGCGGTCCTCGGCACCCTCCGCGATCGTCTCGTCGTTCGCGGATCGTGCGTCCTGCACGAGAGCCCGGAAGATGCCCTTCGCGGGTCCCGACGCGGTGGATGCCGGATACATCCCCGACATCGAGATGAAGCCGCCCAGCGGCAGGAGCTTGAAGCCGTACTCCGTCTCACCGATGCGCTTGGACCAGAGCCTCGGCCCGAAGCCGATCATGTACTGGCCGACACGAACGCCGAACAGCTTCGCGGGCAGGAGGTGGCCGACCTCGTGCAGGCCGATCGAGAGGCCGAGGCCGATCAGCATGAACACGATGCCACCCAGATAGAGCAGTGCTTCCACTCCCCCAAGCTAGTGCTCGCAGCCTAGGAATAAGCCCCACGCCGCGACGGGGCCCGCCGAGCACGCCCAGTAGGCTTGTCGGGTGACCTCCCGCCAGCTGCGACTCCTGCGCGCGGCTTCGGCATCGGCGGTCGCCACTCTCCTCGCGGCGACGTCCCACACGGTCGCCGGGGGCGCAGCGCCTCATCCGCTGCTGGTCATCTCGGTCATGACGCTCGTCGTCCCGATCGCCGCTCTGATCATCGGCGGGCGCGCCTCACGGCTTCGAGTCGCGGCGACTGTGCTGGTCAGCCAGGCAGCCTTCCACGTCGTGTTCCAGCTGCTGGGCACTCCGACCGGGACCACCGTGCTCTCGGGGCACCAGCATCACCTCGATCTCTCAGCCCTCAGCCCGATGGCTGCGGCGACTGCTCCCGACCTGCTCATGGTGAACGGCCACCTGGGCGCCGCGGTCATCACGACTGCGCTCGTCTGGCATGGCGAATCGATGGTGCGTGCGGTCGCCGGGTGGGTGAAGGCGCGGCTGCGCCGCGCGGCCACCGCGTTCCGCCCGAGTCACCGACTTCCGGCCCCTCCCGTCGTCGCGCTGCCTCTGCTGGTGGATCGCGCCCTCTCCACCTCCCTGTCACGTCGAGGACCCCCGGCGATCGCCTGATCACCCCGTCGCCTCATCGAGGCGTTTCCTCACCCCGCGGATGCCGCGCTCATCTCTGCGCGCCCGTATGACAGCAATCAGGAGTTCCACCATGCGTTCCACCACCCGCCGCACCCTCACCGCCCGCCGCACCCTCACCGCCCGCCGCACCCTCACCGCCGGACTCGTCGGAGGCGCCGTGCTCGCCCTCGCGATCCCCGCGATGGCCAGTGCACACGTGAGCGTCAGCCCCGACGAGCTCACCGCGGGCGACCACGGCGTGCTCACCTTCTCGTTCGCCCACGGATGCGACAACTCGCCGACCACCTCGCTGAAGGTGACGATGCCGGAGGGCCTCTCCTCGGTCGCCCCCACGATGGACAGCGACTGGACGATCGGCATCGAGAAGGGCGATGACGGCCTCGTCAGCGCCGTGACCTACACCGCCGTGACACCGGTGCCGAACGAGCTGCGCGGCGCCGTCAGCATGTCGGTCGGTCTCGATGAGAACACCCCCGAATCCCTCGCGTTCCCCGTGATCCAGACCTGTGTGGACGGCAGCACCGAATGGACGCAGCTCGCAGAGGACGGCGAGGACCCCCACAGCCTCGACGCGCCCGCTCCCGTGGTCGAGGTCGCCGCCGCGGCCACTGACAGCCACGGCGAGCACAGCGCTGCGGAGGACGCCGGAGACCCGGGCGACGCCGATTCCGCTGCCGCCGATGACTCAGGGGCCTCGAACGCGCTCGGCACGACGCTGGGCGCAGGCGGCCTTGTCGCGGGCGTCGCCGCGCTCATCGTCTCCGTGCTGGCCTACCGCCGCAAGGTGTGACGTCCCGGCGCGTCTCCTCGGCTCGATGGGGCCGAGGAGACGTGCCGCACCCCGTGATCTCTCCGGAGCCGTGAGATCATGGATGCGACATGTCGATTGAACAACAACCGAGCCTGCCTCCCGTGCTCCGCCCCGCGAACCCGCCCCGGCGTGAGCTGTCCGAACTCGCCTCTCGATTCGCGCGCGACGTCCGCGGGGAGGTGAGCGGTGTCACCCTGTCGGGGATCACGCTCGCCACCGCCGACCTCCGCCCCGGCGAGGCCTTCGTCGCGATCCGAGGCGTGAACCGCCACGGCGCCGAATTCGCGGTCACCGCCGCCGAGAAGGGCGCCGTCGCGATCATCACCGACGAGGCCGGCGCCGAGATCGCGGAGCCCGCGGGCCTGCCCGTGCTCATCGTCGATGACCCGCGCGCGATTCTCGGCGCGCTGAGCGCCTGGGTCTACGGCACCGGAGCAGGCGAGCCGCTCCCTCTGCTCTTCGCGACCACCGGGACGAACGGCAAGACGAGCGTCTCGCACCTCCTCGAGGGCATCCTCGAACAGCTGGGCGTCGTCACAGGACTCTCCTCGACCGCCGAGCGGCACATCGCCGGCGAGGTCATCGTCTCGAGGCTCACGACCCCCGAGGCATCCGAGATGCACGCGCTGCTCGCGCTGATGCGCGAGCGTGAGGTCGAAGCCGTGGCGGTCGAGGTCAGCGCGCAGGCGCTCTCTCGGCACCGGGTCGACGGCATCCGCTTCGATGTCGCAGGGTTCACGAACCTCAGCCACGACCACCTCGACGACTATGCCGACATGCAGGAGTACTTCGAGGCGAAGCTCCCGCTCTTCCGACCCGACCGCGCGACGCGTGGCGTGGTCTGCCTCGACTCCGCCAACGGGGCGATCGTGGTGGAGCGCGCGGAGATCCCGGTCGTCACCGTCGGGACCCCGTCCATCGCGGCCGACCCCGATGCCGCAGCTCGCGCCGACTGGGTCGTCGAGATCGACGACGAACGCGCGTCGGGAACCACCTTCACGCTGACGGGTCCCTCCGGATCCCTCACGACCACCGTCCCGGTGATAGGCCCTCACATGGCCGCGAACGCCGCTCTGGCGATCGTCATGCTGCTCGAGGGCGGCTACGCGTGGGACCGCATCGTCACAGCCCTCGACCGCGACGGCGGCATCGACGCCCACCTCCCCGGTCGCACGCAGCTGGTTTCGGGCGACACTGGCCCCGTCGTCTTCGTGGACTTCGGGCACTCCCCCGACGCCTTTGAGAAGACTCTCGCCGCCGTGCGCCGCGTGACCCCCGGCAAGGTGCTCATGCTCTTCGGCGCAGACGGCGATCGCGACGCCAGCAAGCGCTACGACATGGCTCGCACGGCCGTCGAAGGCAGCGACATCCTCGTCGTCACAGACCACCACCCGCGATTCGAGGATGCGGAATCGATCAGGGCCACTCTGGTCGCCGGAGCCCGCGCAGCACGCCCAGACGCCGAGATCCACGAGTACTCGCCGCCCGAGGCGGCCATCGTCGCCGCCGTCGGCCTCGTCGGCGAAGGCGACTCGATCCTGTGGGCAGGCCCCGGACATCAGGATTACCGCGACATCCGCGGAGTGCGCACCCCCTACTCGGCGCGCGAGCTCGCACGACGCGCTCTCCGTGCAGCGGGATGGCCCGTGCCGGACTCCCACTGGCCCGTGCCCTACCCAGACGAGGACTGATCACGATCAGTGGCCGCAGCGAACGCTGCGGCCACTGTCGTCTCAGGCTGTGGCGATCAGCTGATCCGCCTTCCGGCGCGCCCACTCCTCGGCCTCCGCCAGAGATTCGACCGTCAGCGTCTGCGGCGGCTCGTGTGCATCGACCACTCGCGAGATCGTGTCGACGATCCCGAGGAACGGCAGCCGTCCTTCGTGGAACGCGTCGACCGCCTGTTCGTTCGCGGCGTTGTAGACGGCGGGGAACGTGGCTCCCGCACGGCCCACGGCCTTGGCGAGGGCGACCGAGGGGAAGGCTCTGTGATCGAGGGGCTCGAAGGTCCAGGACGTCGCCTGGGTCCAGTCGAGTGGGCGCCCCACGCCGCCGACGCGATTCGGCCAGTCGAGTCCGAGCGAGATCGGCAGACGCATGTCGGGCGGAGACGCCTGGGCGATCGTCGATCCGTCGACGAACTCGACCATCGAGTGCACGATCGACTGCGGATGCACGACGACCTCGATGTCGTCGTAGGCGACGTCGAACAACAGGTGGGCCTCGATGACCTCGAGCCCCTTGTTCACGAGCGTCGAGGAGTTCGTGGTGACCATCCGGCCCATGTCCCAGGTGGGATGGGCGAGGGCCTCCTGCGGAGTCACGTCGAGCATCTCATCGCGCGAACGTCCGCGGAACGGCCCACCGGATGCTGTCACGACGAGACGTCGTACCTCGGCATGGGTTCCGCTGCGCAGCGCCTGTGCGATCGCGGAGTGCTCCGAGTCGACCGGGACGATCTGATCGGGAGCCGCAGCCGCGAGAACGAGCTCGCCGCCGACGATGAGCGACTCCTTGTTCGCGAGAGCGAGAGTCCGCCCCGCCTTGAGCGCCGCGAGAGTGGAACCGAGTCCGATGGATCCGGTGATCGCGTTGAGCACGACGTCCGCCTCGACGTCGCGCACCAGCTGTTCGGCCTCGGCGGCGCCCAACGCCGTGCTCTCGACCTGGAACGTCTGCGCTTGTTCGGCCAGCATCTCCGCGTTCGAACCGGCAGCGAGGCCGACGAGTTCGAAGCGACGGGGATTGGCGCGGATGACGTCGAGCGCCTGCGTGCCGATGGAACCTGTGGAGCCGAGGACGATGATGCGACGCATGCCGCCAGCCTATGGCAAGCCCTCGGCTCCTCCGCCGTTACGGGGCCTGCTCGATGGGCGTGGTCGCGAGGATGTCGACGACGAAGACCAGGGTCTCGTTCTGCAGCTCGTTGCCCTCGGATGCGCCGTACCCGTCCTTCGGGGGCATGGCGACGACGACCTGGGATCCGACCTGCTGGCCTTCGAGCGCCATCTTGAAGCCGGTCACGACACCGCTCGTCTGGAACTGGGAGGGCTCTGCGTCGCGGCTCCAGCTCGAGTCGAACTCACTGCCGTCCGACCACTTGACTCCGCGGTACTGCACGGTGACCAGGTCACCGGCGCCGACGACGGCTCCGTCGCCCTGCTTGAGGACGGCGACCTCTGTCTCGGTGGGTGCGTCCGATTCCGGGATGGTGATGGTGGGAGAGCCGGCCTCGTCGAGCTCGACGGTGGGCATGCCCTCGGTCGCATCGACATCCGAGCCGGAGGCGGTCTTGGGAAGCTGCTCGATGGTCTCGACATAGAGGACGCTCGGGTTCATGCCCTCCTGGGCGGCCGGCAGCGTCAGCACGACGCTCGAGCCGATCGGGAGGCACTCCGCGGCGACGGTGAAGACGGTCGACTGCGTGGGGTCCACGATCTGCTGCGGCTGCTGCACCGCGAGAAGTGCGGAAAGCACACCGTCGGGGCCGCGCTCCGAGGTGCTGAGCACCTCGTTGGTCGTGGCATCCACGAGCTGGTAGCGCAGGGAGACGAGATCTCCGGGCATGACGTCGTCGCCGTCACCCTCGACCACGACGGAGCGCTGGGCTTCGGCGAGATCGGCATCCGCGGGAACCGTGACCTTCGCGTCGGCGCCGGTGCCCTCGACGGACACGGCGTCGGAGCCTGCGCCGGAGGCGAGGTCGGCGAGGCAGGAGCTCTGCGCCGACGGATCGGGCGTTCCTGTCGATTCCGGTGCCGCATCACCGGAGCACCCGGCAAGGAACAGGGTCGCCGCAGCGACGGTGGACAGGACGATGAGCGGACGCTTGCGCACAGTGGGACCTCAAGATCGCGGGCGGGACACCTCATCATCCCCCATACCCCTTTGTCGATGCTGGGAGGCGCGCTCTGGCGCTTCATTCCCACCGCGGCATGGATCCGGGGGTAATCTGCTCTGATGACGTCAGAGCAGTCCGTGGAGCCCGAATCCTCGCCCGCAGAGACTGAGAAGCCTCGTCACGCCGGCTTCGCCTATGCGCTCGGACGCAGCCTCATCACTCCGCTCGCGCGCACGATCTACCGACCGCGCATCGAGGGCAGGGAGAACGTGCCGAAGGACGGCCCTGTCATCTTCGCGAGCAATCACCTGTCCTTCATCGACTCGATCGCGATTCCGGTCGCGGCGCCGCGCCCCGTGCACTTCCTCGCGAAGTCGAGCTACTTCGAAGGTCCGGGACTCAAAGGCTGGTTCAGCAAGACCTTCTTCGAGTCCATCGGCGCGATCTCGGTGCGCCGCGGCGCAGGCAAGGCAGCTCTCGATGCACTCGACGTACAGCGTCAGCTGCTCGACGAGGGGCTCGCGGTCGCGCTCTACCCCGAGGGAACGCGCTCGACCGACGGACGTCTGTACAAGGGACGCACAGGGGTCGCCTTCCTCGCGCTGCAGACCGGCGCACCGGTCGTCCCCGTGGGGCTGATCGGCACCGACAAGGTGATGCCGGTCGGCGCCAAGGTGCCCACCCTCAAGGAGCGCATCACCGTGAGGTTCGGTCAACCGCTGGACCTCTCCCCTCACGGCCCGGCGACGAGCGGTCGCGCACGTCGGCTCGCGACCGACGAGATCATGGCGGCGATACACGCGCTGTCCGGCCAGGAGCTCGCCGACGCGTACAACGAGGCGCCGGCCCAGGGCACGATCGAGAAGATCAAGCAGGCACTCCCGCACGAGCGCCGCTGAGGCCCCGGACCTCCGGATCAGCCGGAACAGGCGGTCGCGCGGCGTCGTCGCCGATCATCCGATCGAGGCCCGCACCCTGGCGAGGGATCATTCTTCAGCGCGCACCGTCGCTTCGTGACGCACCGGGAAGTTCATGGAGTTCGCGATGAAGCACCATGCGTTGGCCTGTGCGTGTGCACGCTCGGCGGCGTCGATCATGGATGCATCCGCGACCACGACCTCGGGCCGCAGCATCACCTCGACGAAGGCACCGCCACCGGCGCCGTCCTCGCGCATCATGCCCGAGGCGGTGTCGCGGTAGGAGACGACCACCACGCCGGCGGTGACGCAGGCGTGCAGATACGAGAGCAGATGACACTCGGAGAGCGAGGCGAGCAGGAGGTCCTCGGGATTCCAGCGCGTGGGATCACCGCGGAACGGCTTGTCGGCGGATGCCAGGACGTCTGGCTTGCCCTCCACCTCGAGCGTGACGTCGCGGCGGTAGTCGCGATAACCGCTGGTCCCCGTGCCGGAGTTCCCGGTCCAGGTCGACGTGAGTGTGTAGCGGTGCTCGCCGAGAGGCGCGGGACGATCTGCCATGCCGACAGTCTGCCAGCCGCATCGGAACCAGGGGACCACGCCGCCCTGGCACGGCCCCATACCGAACCGACGATATCCTGGGGAGGTGCTGGAGACTCTCACCGTTCAGGATGCCGTAGAACTCGCCGTTGTCGAACGGAGCGGGTTCGTCGAATCCCGCCACGCCGGAGCGGCGGTGGTTCTCTCCCCCGACGGCGACGTCATCGCGCGTCACGGCAATGCGGATGCCCTGATCCTGCCTCGATCGAGCCTCAAGCCGCTCCAGGCTGTGGCATGCATCACGGCCGGCGCCTCTCTCGAAGGTGAGCAGCTCGCCATGTCGACCGCGAGCCACAGCGGCACGGACCGGCATGCGTCCGTCGTGCGCGATGTCCTCACCGAGGGCGGACTCACCGAAGACCACCTCGCCTGCCCGCCGGCCTGGCCCGGAGACACGTCCGCTCGCGACGAGCTGGTGCGCGAGCACGGGGCGCAGACCCGGATCCGCATGAACTGCTCCGGGAAGCACGCGGCGATGCTGCGAGCCTGCGTCGCCACGGGCTGGCCCACCGACGGGTACCTCGATCCTGCGCATCCGCTTCAGGCGCACATCCGCGACGTCATCGAGCGCCTGACGGGCGAGAAGGTCGCACACACGGCGATCGACGGATGCGGCGCTCCGGTGTACGCGCTCACCTTGACGGGCCTCGCCCGGTCGATCCATCGGATCGGGACAGCCTCCGACCGCTCCCCCTTCGCTCTGCACCGTGTCGCGGGCTCGCTGGTGCGCGCAGTCCGCGAACACCCCTGGACGATCGACGGTCCGGGTCGCCCTGACACGATCGCCATCGAGACGCTCGGTGTGTTCGCGAAGGGCGGCGCCGAGGGCGTCATGGTCATGGTCGCTCCGAACGGCACCACAGTCGCCCTGAAGATGCTCGACGGCGGTGCCCGCGCCTCCACGATCGTCGCTGCGACCCTCCTCGCACGAGCGGGCGGACTGACCGACGCCGACGTCGCGACGCTCGGTGCCGCGCTCTCGCTCGAGGTGCTCGGCGGGGGCGAGGAGGTCGGCGTCATCCGCCCCGGCAGCGGCATCTGACGCCGCATAACCGGCAGGCGCGTGCTTCGTGTCCCAGGGCGCGTCCGACCGTCCTCCTGCGAGGCGAGGTCACCGCCGGTCCGCAAGCGCCGGAATGACCACGCGTCGCGGCGCAGAATCTCCCGACAGCGACCAGGCACGTCCGGCGTGCGGCTTCGCGTATGGCGGGATCTCACGTACACCAGCCAGTTGCCGCAGGTCCGTTGCACTCTCGGCTCTCACGAGCACCTCGCCCTCACCGCGAATCCGCTGCCACAGGGCCCAGTGGCGCTGCCACGCGTCCGACTCTCCGATCAGGATCCTCGGACGACCGGAGTCGGGAAGTGCGGGCGGCTCGCCCGAGAGCGACACGACCTCGCATTCGGGATATGCGCGAGCCATGACCTCGGCGACCACAGAGGAACCCGGTGTGACGAGCGCGGTCGCCGCTGACCGTGGACTCCATGCGAGCCGCTCCGCCGACTGAGGCGCCCGAACCACCCCCGTCGAGCGGAGCCGCTCCTCGGGAACCCACACGATCTGCACCTCACGATCCCCCAGCCGCAGGCGGCCGGGTGGGCGATCGCGGTCGTATCCGTCGGAATCACCGCCGGCCGCCAGGTGATCGATTCGGCTCGGCATACGCAGCAGGCCGCGCCTCGGCAACGAATCGAGCAGCCTGCCCACCTGCCCTGCAGCCCGCGTCGCCGTCACCACGAAGGTGGTACCCGTGCCACTGCGCAGGATCTGCTCCCACAGCTGGGCGAGGTGCTGGCCGTACTCGATCGGCAGCTCGTTGATCTGGGCATCGATGTCGTCGCACAGCACGAGTCCCGGCCTCGGTGCGCCACCCGACGCGAGCGAGACGACCGCGTCCCAGGCCAGCTCCGGATCACGAGACACCCATACCGAATCCGAGTGCTGCCCCGCCAGTGCACGCAGAGCCGAGGTGCGGCCGGAACCGGGAGCGCCGATCAGCGCGATACCGCGATCCGACCCCACGGAGAGAACCTCGAGCGGCTGACGCTGGTGATCCGGGTCGTCGGCGCGCCCCAGCACCAGGTCTCCATGCGCCATCTCCGCACGACTCAGCTCGGCGAGCGGAATGACCGACGGCAGCGCAGGAAACCACGGACTCTGCGGCGCCTTCGCCCCGGCCCAGGTCATCGAGACGGCCCGGAGGTCTGCGGCGCCCGTGAGCGCGACCCTCAGCGGCACCGGTTCGGTGTCCTGTGGGCGACGCGCGAGGGCGAGCCCCCTGGACTCCACGCCACCGGGCAGGTCGGCCGCCGCATCCGTGCCGATCACCGCACGACTGTCAGCGGCCTCACCGACACGCAGACTCAGTCGAAGCGGACAGTTGGCTGCGAGAGCGTCGCGAATCACTCCGGATGCGCGCTGGGTTCCGAGGATGAGGTGCATGCCGAGCGCTCTGCCACGCGCTGCGATGTCCGTGAACACGACGCCGAGGTCGGTGTGCTCCTGCAGCAGTGCGGCGAACTCGTCGACGACGATCACCAGCCTCGGCATTCCGACCTCTCCGATGTCGCGTGCCCCGGCTGCCGCGAGGACGGTCTCGCGTCGTCGCAGCTCCGCCGTCAGACTCGATACTCCGCGCCGGGCACCGTGCTCGTCGAGGTCGGTGATCACCGCCGCGACCTGCGGGAGGATCCGCAGCGGCTCGAAGGCGGTCCCGCCCTTGAAGTCCGCGAGCACGAAGATCACGCGCTCCGGACCGTGTGCGCTTGCGATGGCCGTCACCCAGGACACCAGGAGTTCGCTCTTCCCGCTGCCTGTGGTTCCCGTGACGATGGCATGAGGCCCGTCATCGACGATGTCGAGGATCAGATCATCACGCTCACCCCGACCTATCGCGGCCGACAGCCCGGTCTGCGACACCGGTTGGACGAGATCTTCTAGCCGTACCCCCGTGGGCAACGCGTCGAGCTCCTCGGCGTCGTCGGCGCGAGACTCGGCGACCACGACCGTCTGCGCGCGAGACAGGCACTCGACTGCGACCTCGACGATGCCCTCGGGGGTACGGACCGTCGCGCGATGCGGCTCGACGACATCGATCACCGTGGTGATCCCCTCGGGTACCTCGTCGTCGCGCGCGAGCAGCCAGATCGTCCCATCCGTCGCCTTTCTCGCGTCACCGCCCCGAGCCATTCCCAGGCGGAACGACCCGCGGCGCGCGGCCCGGGCGTGAGGGAAGCCCGACACGCCCCATTCTTCGAGGTGATCCCCGATGAGCGTGAGTTGGGCGGTCCCGAACCGCAGACACATCTGCACTGTCAGTGCTCGTGCGGCGGCTTCGACGATCGGACGAGCCCCGCGCAACGCGACGCCACTGCCGAGAGCCACGGTGATCGGCACGTTCTCGAGCCGCCCGCATCTCGAGCGGAACTCGCGCTCACGCTCCCCGTCTCCTCCCATCGCTCTCACTCCGCTTCGCGCCGTCCCGCTGCCCACGACGATCTCGGTACCGACTTCGGGCGCGTCCGGTCCACGCAGCGGGGACTGGACCAGACACGACGCAGCGTCGGGTCGCCGGTGCCAGTGGATCTGACGCTCGTCATCGTGAAGCTGTGCGAGCAGGGCTTCAGCCGACGACCAGGCCATGGCGTTCTCCGCCTCCGCGAGCCGGTGCGCCCTGCGTCGGGATCGCGCACCGTCTATCAGCGACGCGAAGATCATCAGCGGTCCGAGCGCTGCGAAGCACAAGGAGTACAGCGAGCCGGTCACGAGCCAGAGGACCACGCCGGCGACCACCGGCACGAGTGCAGCGACGAACGGTGTCGGCGGTCGGCGCGGCGGTGCGGGCTCAGCAGGGATTGCGATCGGGAGGGAGTCCATGCCGCTCAGTGGACACCACCGGAAGCATGTGAAGGGCGTACTCCACAGCCGAGGAGAGCTATTCCGCGGGAGCGTCCGATGTGGAGGACGACTCGTCCGCGACCTGCACGACGACGAGGGTCACGTTGTCGCGCCCACCGTTCTCGAGGGCAGCGGAGAGCATCGCATCCACCGCCGCCGCCGGGTCGGCGTTCTCACGGAGGAAGTGCTGGATCCCGTAGTCCGTCAGCTCCTTCGTGAGTCCGTCCGAGCAGATCACGAAGCGGTCGCCTGCGCGCACGTCGAGAGTGACGTAGTCGGGAGCAGTCAACTCGCTCGCCCCGACGGCACGAGTGATGACGTTGCTGTAGGGGTGCCCTTCGGCTTCCTCAGGGCTGATCTTGCCCGCGGCGATCAGCTCCTGGACGACCGAGTGGTCGGTGGTCACCTGGACGAGGCGGTCGTCGCGAAGAAGATAGACCCGCGAATCACCGATGTTGAGTGCGGCCCAATGCGGCTCGTCGTTCTCGAACTCCAGGAACACTCCGGTGAGCGTGGTTCCCGTGCCCTCGTCGGTCGTCTCCGGGTGGTCGGCGATGTCGCCGACGGCCAGCTCGAGCGCGCCTTCGATGGAGCCGCGCTCGACGGACCCCGAAGCGACGACGGCCTCGAGCCTCTTGACCGTGCTGTGGCTCGCGATCTCGCCACCGGCATGACCGCCCATGCCGTCTGCGACGATGAACAAGGGGTAAT
The DNA here is from genome assembly GCF_001423485.1 of Microbacterium sp. Leaf320. Classification (GTDB taxonomy): domain Bacteria; phylum Actinomycetota; class Actinomycetes; order Actinomycetales; family Microbacteriaceae; genus Microbacterium. Next base: position 601,578 of record NZ_LMOD01000001.1, on the reverse strand, counting down.
CCGCGAAGAATGCGTCCTGATTCGTCTCGCGTCTCCGGCCGACGTCGGTGACGCCCGCCCAGGAGAGCAGCAGCGGGCGCTGCGCAACCGTGACGCTGCGCGTCTTCGTCGTCGTGTCAGACACTCGTCGCCTCCGAAATTCCTGCGGGTCGGGCCTCGCCGGGATACTCACACATCGTAGTGGACACCGAGACGCTCGAACTCGCGCGCACGGGTCTCGGCAACACGAGCAGAGCGGCGGCGCCGACCCGGCGTTGCGAAGTGAGCATTCCCCCACGCTATCGCCTCGACCCGATGCACCTGGAATCGGCGACCGCTTTCGGCGTACACGACAGAACCCCCGACCGGAGTCGGGGGTTCTGCGTCACGTCATCAGGCCGGAGGCTGCGTGGGGTTGGTCGGCGGCACGGGCGGTGCTGCCGGCGGTGCCGGCGGGACCTGCGGAGAGGCAGGGGGTGCCGACGGTGCTGCCGGAGGCACGCCAGGAGCTGCCGGAGCCGACGGTGCTGCGGGCGGCGCGTAGCCGGGCTGAGCGGGCGGCGCGTAACCGGGCTGAGCCGGGGGCGCGTAGCCCTGAGGAGCGGGAGGTGCGTACCCCTGAGGAGCACCGTAGCCCTGCGGGGCGCCGTAGCCGGGGCCGGCCGCCGGACGCGGCTGCACGGGGATGCCCTGCCAGACGGTGCGGTCGGCGAGGAAGCCGTTGTTCGCCCACGATGCCGGAGCGATGTTCGGGTTCCAGCGCGACTTGTCGAAGGCGTTGATTCCGAGCCACACGAGAGAGAGGAAGACGTACAGGATGACCCAGACGGAGTCCTTCTGGAGCTTGAGACCGACGCGCCACGCGGCGAGGACCGCGACGACCGCGAATCCGATGGCGACCAGCCAGCCGAGAACCGGGATCCAGGTCAGCAGGCTGGCGAAGACGAGCCACGGGCTCACATCGCCGAGCTTGAAGAAGATCATGAGGTTGTAGAACGGAACCCAGGCTCGCCACTTGCCCTCGACGCCGGCCTTCTCGAAGATCTTCATGAGGAAGAGAGAACTGAGCACGTAGCCGCCGACGCTGAGCACCAGGATGAAGATGAGGTAGATCGCCCAGAAGGCGGCCGCTGCGGCCCCGCCTCCGTCGTAGTTATACGATGACGCGATCGCCGCGCTTACGTCGCCGATAAATGAGAACATGAACCCCTCCGGATCCGATGGAGCAGACGCCTTGCGCGCCGCGACACCCACCATAGCGGGGTCGCGATATATGGGGCAACGACACACGCAGGAGAGCCCTCCTGCGTGACGCTGTGTCACTCGGCGACGACGAACTCCAGGATCCCGGGCTCCGGCGCGTCTCGGAGCACGATACCCCGCGACTCGGCCCAGGTACGCAGGGTGCGCACCGACCGTACTCGCGGGCGGTCTTCGGCCAGCGCCCGGGTCAGCAGCCCTTTGGACTTCTTGTTGAAATGGTTGAGCGCGCGTCCATGCTCGGTCACCACCCGCACGTACGCGGAGGGGACGGAAGCAGGCACAGGCCCGAGCGCGACGTAGGCCTCGCTTCGCAGGTCGAGGACGAATGCCGGGTCATCCTCCGCTATCGCCTCGGTCGTCGCGTCTGCCCAGTGACGGCGCAGCGCCGACAGCCCGGGCAGCGACGTGCCGGCCGCCAGCCGGTAAGGCGGGATGGCGTCGAGCGCGCCGATGGGGCCGAGCGGCGCCGAATGGATCCACGCATGCGATCCGAGCCAACGCCGGGACGCCGACGAGAGCGTCTGCGCGTCGAGCGCGTCGTAGAGCACTCCCGTGTAGCGATCCACAGCGGGCATCGTCGCGGCGGAGTGCAGCATCCGGTTGTGGACGATGTCACCCGCCTGCCTCGGGCTCAGCTTGAGCACCTTGAGCGCAGCCGCCTCGTCGGCTGCGAGGTCGACGAGCGCGTCGATCACGGCATGACGCTCGCCGTGCAGACCGGGAAGCGCCAGTGCGCTGACATCGAGGGGTGCACCGTTCCCGCCGGGGCGCTTCGTCTCTGACGGGGGAAGCAGGATCTTCATGGGACCTCGGGAATGCAGACGCGTCCGCCTCGGCTCCCACTGGGGGCGTCGAGGCGGACGCGGTGAACTGAACTGATCAGGCGATGAGAGCCGCGTTGCCCGCCACGATCGTCAGGACGTCGCTCTCCATCGAGAGGAAGCCGTCCTGTGCGTTGGCGAGCACCTTGGTGCCGTCCGTCTGCGTGATGCGGACCTCGCCCTGGGCGAGGATCGCCAGAACCGGCTCGTGGCCGGTCATGAAGCCGATCTCACCTTCGACGGTCTTGGCGACCACGAGGCTCGCCTCTCCCGTCCAGACCTCCGCGTCCGCGGAGACGAGGCTGACATGCAGCGCCATGGTCAGCCGTTCTCCTTCTGGATCTTCGCCCACTGCTCTTCGACGTCGGAGATGCCACCGACGTTGAAGAAGGCCTGCTCGGCGACGTGGTCGAAGTCACCGCGCGTGATCGCATCGAAGGACTCGATGGTCTCCTTGAGCGGGACGGTCGAACCCTCGACACCCGTGAACTTCTTGGCCATGTAGGTGTTCTGCGAGAGGAACTGCTGGATGCGACGTGCACGCGACACGACGATCTTGTCCTCTTCGGAGAGCTCATCGACACCGAGGATGGCAATGATCTCCTGCAGTTCCTTGTTCTTCTGGAGGATCTGCTTGACCGTGGTGGCGACGCGGTAGTGGTCCTCGCCCAAGTAGCGGGGGTCCATGATGCGCGACGTCGAGGTCAGCGGGTCGATGGCAGGGTACAGACCCTTCGACGCGATCTCACGCGAGAGCTCCGTGGTGGCGTCGAGGTGGGCGAACGTCGTCGCCGGGGCCGGGTCGGTGTAGTCATCGGCGGGCACGTAGATCGCCTGCAGAGAGGTGATCGAGTGACCACGGGTCGAGGTGATGCGCTCCTGGAGGAGGCCCATCTCGTCGGCGAGGTTCGGCTGGTAACCCACGGCGGAGGGCATGCGGCCCAGCAGCGTGGAGACCTCGGAACCGGCCTGCGTGAAGCGGAAGATGTTGTCGATGAAGAGCAGCACGTCCTGCTTCTGCACGTCACGGAAGTACTCCGCCATCGTCAGAGCCGAGAGGGCGACGCGCAGACGCGTTCCCGGCGGCTCGTCCATCTGGCCGAACACGAGGGCCGTCTTGTCGAAGACACCCGCCTCTTCCATCTCGTGGATGAGGTCGTTGCCCTCACGGGTGCGCTCACCGACACCGGCGAACACCGACACACCACCGTGGTCCTGCGCGACGCGCTGGATCATCTCCTGGATGAGGACGGTCTTTCCGACACCGGCGCCACCGAACAGACCGATCTTTCCACCGAGCACGTACGGCGTCAGGAGGTCGATCGACTTGATGCCGGTCTCGAACATGGTGGTCTTCGACTCGAGCTGGTCGAAGTTCGGAGCCTTGCGGTGGATCGGCCAGCGCTCGGTGACTTCGATCGTCTCGCCGGGCTCGAGGTTCAGGACCTCGCCGATCACGTTGAAGACCTTGCCCTTGGTGACGTCGCCGACGGGGACCGAGATGGCCTCACCGGAGTCGCGCACCTCCTGGCCGCGGACGATGCCGTCGGTCGGCTTCAGTGCGATGGCGCGAACGAGGTCGTCGCCGAGGTGCTGAGCGACCTCGAGCGTGATCTCGACGGACTCGTCGCCGATCGTGATCGTGGTCTTCAGTGCGTTGTAGATGTCGGGGATCGAGTCGTGCGGGAACTCGATGTCGACAACCGGACCGTTGACGCGTGCGACGCGCCCGACGACCGCGGTCGCCGGCTGGTCAGCCGTGGCGGTGGTGGTCATTTTCGTCTCTTTCCTGATGGTCTATTTGCTCGACGAGAGTGCGTCGGCGCCGCCGACGATCTCCGCGATCTGCTGCGTGATCTCCGCCTGACGCGCGTTGTTGCGCAGACGGGTGTAGTCGGTGATGAGCTTGTCGGCGTTGTCGCTGGCCGACTTCATCGCCTTCTGCGTCGCAGCCTGCTTGGCAGCAGACGACTGCAGGAGAGCGTTGAAGACGCGGCTCTGGATGTACACCGGCAGGATCGCGTCGAGGACTGTCTCGGCATCCGGCTCGAACTCGTACAGCGGGTAGACGGCGCTTCCCGCTTCCGAGTCATCGGCTTCCGCGATCTCCAGCGGAAGCAGGCGCACGGATTCCGGCGACTGCGTCATCATGCTGACGAAGCGGTTGTACACGAGGTGGATCTCGTCGACGCCGCCCTCGTCAGCACCGCGGGAGAAGTCCTCGAGCAGCGTGGCCGAGATCTCCTCCGCCGTGTGGAACGACGGGGTGTCGGTGTCGCCGGTCCACTCCGCGGCCGCCGCGATGCGACGGAACTGGAAGTAGCCGACGGCCTTGCGACCGACGAGGTAGAACACCGGCTCCTTGCCCTGCCCGCGCAGGAGCTCCGCCACCTCGAGACCCTCACGGAGGATCTGCGAGTTGAAGGCTCCGGCAAGACCGCGGTCCGACGAGAAAATCACGACCGCGGAGCGGCGGATCGTCTCGGGCTCGCGGGTGAGCGGGTGGTCGACGTTCGAGTGCGTCGCGACGGCGGACACGGCCCTCGTCACGGCTCGCGCGAAGGGGCTGGACGCCTTGACGCGTGCCATCGCCTTCTGGATGCGCGAAGCCGCGATGAGTTCCATCGCCTTCGTGATCTTCTTGGTCGTCTGAGCAGAAGAGATCTTCTGCTTGTAGACCCTGAGTTGAGCGCCCATGAAATCAGTTCCTCACGCGATTACGCGCGACGACCCTTGACGATCTTCTCCTGGTTGACGTCCTCAGCCTCGGCTGCAGCGTGCTCCTCGTGACCGGGAGCGCCGATGGCCTGCCCCTTGCCACCCTGGAACTCCAGGAGGAAAGCGTCGGTGTGCTTCTCGAGCTCAGCCACGGTGTCGTCGTCCAGGACGTTGGTCTCGCGCAGGGTGTCGAGGACCTTCGTGTTGCGACGGAGGTAGTCGAGCAGCTCGCGCTCGAAGCGCAGCACGTCCGAGACCTCGATCGTGTCGAGCTTGCCCTTCGTTCCGGCCCAGATCGAGACGACCTGCTCCTCGACGGGGTACGGCGAGTACTGCGGCTGCTTGAGCAGCTCGGTCAGACGCGCACCACGGGAGAGCTGACGACGTGACGCCTGGTCGAGGTCGGACGCGAACATCGCGAAGGCCTCGAGCGAGCGGTACTGAGCGAGTTCGAGCTTGAGCGTTCCCGAGACCTTCTTGATCGACTTGACCTGAGCGTCACCGCCGACTCGCGACACCGAGATACCCACGTCGACCGCAGGACGCTGGTTGGCGTTGAAGAGGTCGGACTGCAGGAAGATCTGGCCGTCGGTGATCGAGATCACGTTGGTCGGGATGTAGGCCGAGACGTCGTTGGCCTTGGTCTCGATGATCGGAAGACCGGTCATCGACCCTGCGCCGAGCTCGTCGGAGAGCTTCGCGCAACGCTCCAGCAGACGGGAGTGCAGGTAGAAGACGTCACCCGGGTATGCCTCGCGGCCCGGCGGACGACGCAGCAGCAGCGAAACGGCGCGGTAGGCCTCGGCCTGCTTCGACAGGTCGTCGAAGATGATCAGGACGTGCTTGCCGCCGTACATCCAGTGCTGGCCGATGGCCGAACCGGTGTAGGGAGCCAGGTACTTGAAGCCGGCGGGGTCGGAGGCGGGAGCTGCCACGATCGTGGTGTACTCCAGGGCGCCGGCCTCTTCGAGCGCGCCCTTCACCGAAGCGATGGTCGAGCCCTTCTGGCCGATGGCGACGTAGATGCAGCGCACCTGCTTGTTGACGTCGCCGGACTCCCAGTTGTCCTTCTGGTTGATGATCGTGTCGATCGCGATCGCGGTCTTGCCGGTCTGGCGGTCGCCGATGATCAGCTGACGCTGGCCGCGACCGACGGGGATCATGGCGTCGATCGCCTTGATACCGGTCTGCATCGGCTCGTGCACCGACTTGCGCTGCATGACGCCGGGCGCCTGCAGCTCGAGCTCACGCGAGCCCTCGGTGGCGATCGAGCCGAGGCCGTCGATCGGGTTTCCGAGCGGGTCGACGACGCGACCCAGGTAGCCGTCACCCACGGGAACCGAGAGGACCTCACCCGTGCGGGTGACTTCCTGTCCTGCTTCGACACCGGTGAAGTCGCCGAGGACGACCACACCGATCTGGTCCTGGTCGAGGCTCAGCGCGAGGCCCTTGGTGCCGTTCGCGAAGGCCACGAGCTCGTTGGCCATGACGCCGGGCAGGCCCTCGACGTGCGCGATTCCATCCGCTGCGTCGATGACTGTGCCGACCTCGGTCGCCGCTGCCCCGGTGGGCTCGTAGGCGGCGGCGAAGTCCTTCAGCGCGTCACGGATGACGTCGGGGCTGATCGATAGTTCTGCCATTGTCTTCCCTTTGTATCTGGGTGCGCGGTTCCCCGCGCGAAGTCGTGTTAGCCCGCGAGCTTCTGGCGAAGGTCGGCGAGTCGAGCGGAGATGCTGCCGTCGATGACGTCATCGGCGATCTGCACGCGCAGGCCTCCGACGACGGCGGGGTCGAAGACCTCGTTGAGGGATACGTTGCCGTCGTAGCGGCGCGAGAGTGCGGCGCTCAGGCGGGTGCGCTGCGCGTCGGTCAGCGGCTTCGCGGTGTGCACCGTCGCCACCACCCGATCGCCCTGGTCGGCGACGATGCGGGTCGCCCGCGACAGCATCTGCCGGATGCGACGCTCACGCGGCTGGCGGACCAGCGACGAGACGATCAGCGCGGCGGCGTCGCTGACGCCCCCGGCCAGAAGCCTCTCGACGAGAGCACCCTTGGCGTCCTCTCCCCCGAGGCGGGTTCCGAGCGCGAGCTCGAGATCCGCGTTCGCGGCGATGACCCGGGAGAAGCCGAACAGCTCTCTCCCGATGTCGGCCTGGGGAGTGGAGATCGCCGCGGCACGGATGGCCAGTTCCTCGACGCCGTCGACGAGCTGCGACGTGGAGGACCAGCGCTGAGCCACGACGGTCTTCAGGACGTTCTGCACGTCCTGAGAGAATCCGCCGAAGACCGCCGACACGACGTTCTGTCGCGCCTCTGCCGGAGCCGAGGGATCGGTGAGCGCGCCGCTCAGCTGAGACGACTCCGCCACGGTCCTGGCAGCTGCGAACAGCTCCCTGGCCGAGTCGAGAGTGACGTCCTTCGCTGCGGCAAGCGCCTGAGTGGATGCCGCGAGTGCCTGAGTGGTCGCGCTGCCCATTACTGAGCCGCCTTCTCGGATGCTTCGAGGTCGGCGAGGAAGCGGTCGACGACCGCCGTCGCGCGAGCATCGTCCGAGAGCGTCTCGCCGACCACGCCACCGGCGAGGTCGATGGCGAGCGAGCCCACCTCGCTGCGCAGTGACACGAGAGCGGTCTGACGCTCCGCCTCGATCTGCGTGTGCGCGGTCGCCGTGATGCGAGCAGCCTCACTCGACGCGGTCTCCTTGGCCTCGGAGACGATCTTCTTGCCGTCCTCGCGGGCGGCCTCACGGATCTCTCCGGCCTCGGTGCGCGCCTCGGCGAGCTGCCGGGTGTACTCCTCGAGAGCGGCCTCAGCCTGCTTCTGGGCCTCGTCGGCCTTGGCGATGTTGCCCTCGATGGCGGCGGACCGCTTGTCGAGCATCGCCGTGAACTTCGGAAGGGCGACCTTCCACACGACGACGAGGATGACGAGGAACCACAGGCCCGACCAGATGATGTCGTACCACGCAGGGATCAGCGGGTTGGGTGTTTCACCCTCTGCTGCGAGGTTCGTGACAAGAGCGTTCAGCATCCTGTCTCCTTCAGAAGTCGGTAGAGATTACGGGAAGGGGATGAATCCGACGGCGATGCCGACGAACGCAAGCGCCTCGGTGAAGGCGATACCGATCCACATGAGGACCTGGAGGCGGCCGGCCAGCTCGGGCTGACGAGCGACACCCTCGATGGTCTTGCCGACGACGATGCCCACACCGATAGCCGGGCCGATCGCGGCGAGGCCGTAGCCGACCGAAGCGAGGTGACCGTTGATTTCAGCGAGAACCGTAGTAGCGTCCACGGGTTTTTCCTTTCGTTGGGTGGGACGGCAGTTGCCGACCCGCTCAGTGCTCTTCTGCGACCGCGAGCTGGATGTAGACCGCGGTGAGGACGGTGAAGACGTATGCCTGGAGAACGGCGACCAGAATCTCGAAGAGAGTGAAGGCGCCGCCGAAGGCGAGGGTTCCGACACCGAGAGCGGCCCAGCCGCCACCTGCGGTGAAGAAGAAGAACTGGGTGGCCGCGAAGCACAGCACCAGGAGCATGTGACCGACGACCATGTTCATCAGAAGTCGGAGCATGAGTGTGACGGGCCGGATGATGAAGGTCGAGAGGAACTCGATCGGCGTCACGATGATGTAGACCGGCCACGGCACGCCCGCCGGGAACAGCGCGTTCTTGAAGAAGCCGAGAGGGCTCTTCTTGATACCCGCGTAGATGAAGGTGATGTAGCTCACCAGCGCGAGCGTCAGCGGCACCGCCGCGATGCTCGTTCCGGCGATGTTCAGGAACGGGATGATTCCCGTGATGTTCATGAACAGCACCATGAAGAAGATCGTGGTGAGGATCGGCAGGAATCGGTTTCCGTCCTTGCGTCCGAGCAGGTCGTGCGCGATGTTGGAGCGGACGAAGTCCAGCCCCATCTCGACGACGCTCTGGAAGCGGCCGGGAACGATCTTCATCCGTCGGGTTCCGAGAACCAGGATCAGCACGACCACCACGACGGCGAGGAACTGAACCAGGTGGATCCGGTGAACGGGAATGACCCCGAACGCGTTGAACAGGATCTCCGGGAAGAACTCGTCGATCGAAGGTCCGTGGAACTCGCCGTCAGAGGACGCGAGTTTGGGCATCAGGGTCGCAGCAAGATTGAACAGCGCGGGCTCCAGCTTCGGGGCACCGGTCAGAACCGGGGCGACGATGGTCGGTGTGCTTCAAGCGCAAGCGCTCGCGGGCGAGCGGCGGGCACTTGTCAACACTATCAGAATAAGAGGGTTGCCTAAGACCGCTGGGCGTCCTCGCCCGGGCTTTCCGGCGCGAGGGACTCGGGCACGATGTGGTGACGTCCGGGCGCGCGATCCTCGGGCACGACGGTCGGCAGATGCACGCCGGGAGCATGGTCGGTCGGCGCCTCCGTGGGCAGGGATGCGTCGCTCACGTTCGGCAGCCGCATCTTCGTGATGACGATCACGTCGATGATCAGGGTCGCGACGACGCCCGTGACGATCGACAGGAAGAACACCATCGGACTGACCCACGGCTGACCGCTCAGGACGATCATGATTACCACGAACAGCCCGAGCTTGAGCAGCCAGCCGCCCAGGACGATCGCGAAGAACAGCTGCACGTAGAGCGGGTCGCCGAACCAGCGGTTGGCGATCAGGATGCTGAGCGCAGTGATCCCGAGGAACAGCATGGCGAGCACGACCCCGAGCAGGCCGCTCACGAGCCCCTCCACGCCGTCGACGAGAAGACCGATCCCGCCGGCCACGAGCGCGAGGACCACCATCGAGAGGGCAGACCAGAGCAGCGTCCTCCGCAGGATCGGATTGCTGGAAACGGGGCTCGGGCTCACGGGGACTCCACGGGTGTCGGGTCGGGTTCGGCAGACGCCGCGGACTTCCGCCGGCGCAGAGGATTCAAGGTGATGACGAGGCAGGCGGCGATGCCGACCACTCCGAAGGCGACTCCGGGGATGTACTGGCCGGGCCAGTCCTCACGGGCGCCGACGTACATCAGGAGGACGGCGAGGGAGATCACGGCCGTCCAGGCGTAGAAGATCAGGACGGCATCGCGGTCTCGGTGTCCGAGGTCGAGCATGCGGTGGTGCAGATGCTTGCGGTCGGGAGAGAACGGCGACTTCCCGGCGTTCATGCGGCGGAGCACCGCGAGGCCGAAGTCGAGAAGCGGCAGCAGCACGACCAGCAGCGGCAGAAGGATCGGGATGAAGGCACCGAGGAGCTGGGAGCGTCCGAGTCTCTCCGGGTCGAGCGCCGACGGCTCGAGCTGACCGGTCACCGCGATCGCGGAGGTGGCCATCAGGAGTCCGAGCACCAGAGCACCGGAGTCTCCCATGAACAGCTTCGCCGGGCTCCAGTTGAACGGCAGGAATCCGAGGCATGCGCCGATCAGGACCGCCGCGAGGAAGGAGGCGAGGTTGAAGTAGCTGGAGGCACCGGTGTCACGGGTCAGGATGTAGGAGTACGCGAAGAAGACCCCGTTCGCGATCAGGCACACACCGGCGACGAGGCCGTCCAGACCGTCGATGAAGTTGACCGCGTTCATCACGATGACGATCGCGAACATCGTGATCGTGATGCTCAGCCAGCTGGAGAACACGATCAGGTCGCCGAACGGCAGAGACAGGATCTGCAGCCCGCCACCCACCGTGATGATCCCGGCGGCGAGGAACTGCGCGCCGAGCTTGATCATCCAGTCGAGATCCCAGAGGTCGTCGACCACGCCGATGATCGCGATCAGCAGCGACGCGGCGAGGATCGACCACATGGTCTGGGGCGGCATCCACATGTTCGCGAAGAACGGGTTCGCCGCAGAGACCCCGATCGCCGCCGCGATGCCGAGGAAGATGGCGACGCCACCCAGACGCGGGGTCGGCGTGGTGTGCACATCCCGCTCGCGGATGCTCGGGTAGAGCTTGAACCGCAGGCTCAGCCGCCAGACCGCCCACGTCAGCGCGAACGTGATCGCGGCGGTCAGGATGATCGTGAAGAGATACTGCTTCACGAATCCCCGTCCGATTCCGCAGGCTCCTCAGCGGGCTCGAGCAGATCGCCGAGCACCTCCTCGAGCCGCTCACGGCTGACAGCGCCGGCGCGGAGGATGCGCACGCCGCCCGCAGTCGGTTCGGCTCCTCGAGGGACGAGTGATGTGGCATCGACGATGGTCGATGCGATGCCGTCGCGGCTCACGCCGTCGGCGAGGTAGACGGAGACGCTGTCACCGAGCATCCGCTCGGCATCGAACGCCGAGATCGCCGCATCGCGACCGGTGAGGTTCGCGCTCGACACCGCGAGCGGACCGGTCTCGGCGAGCAGCTCGAGCGCGACACGCCCTTCGGGCATGCGGACGGCGACGGTGCCCTGGGTCTCGCCCAGGTCCCAGACGAGCGACGGCTGCGCCGGCAGCACGATCGTCAGGCCACCGGGCCAGAACGCGTCGACGAGTCGTTGCACGGGCTCCGGCACCGACTCCGCGAGAGCGTGCAGGGTCTCTTTGGTGCCGACGAGGACGGGCGGTGGCTGATCTCGTCCGCGGCCCTTCGCATCGAGGAGTCGCTGCACCGCGGCGGGCGAGAAGGCATCGGCGGCGACGCCGTAGACGGTGTCGGTGGGCATCACGATGAGTTCGCCGCGGGCTATGGCCTGGCGGGCGTGGCGCATGCCGGCGAGGAGCTGGGACTCGTCGCCGCAATCGAAGATGGAGGACATGACGATCCGATTCTAGTTGGGCATGCCTGAGCGGTTCGTGTCCGCTCTCAGGGGCGCAGAGCGGTCGTGGCCCGATCACGCAGGGTCAGGTCGCGATGTGTCGCCGCTGCACGCCATCCGTCGCGGGTGAGGATGCTGCGGATCTCCTCCCCCTGCAGCTCCCCGTGCTCGATGACGAGCAGCCCGCCAGGATGCAGGAGCTCGAGGGCGCGGACGCTGAGGACACGCACGATGTCGAGGCCGTCCTCTCCCCCGTACAGAGCCATCGACGGGTCGAACAGTCGCACCTCGGGGTCGCGGGGCACGGCAGCGTCCGGCACGTACGGAGGGTTCGAGATCACCACGGACGCCGTGCCGTCGAGATCACCGAAGGCGTGGGCGAGGTCCTCGTTGACGAGCGTCAGGTTGTCGACCCCTGCGGTGTTCCTCGCCGCCCACGGATAGGCATCAGCAGACAGCTCCGTCGCGAAGATCCGAGAGTGGGGCACCTCGGTCGCCATGGCCAGTGCGATCGCCCCGCTTCCGGTGCCGAGGTCGACGCCGATGGGCTCGGGCGACGCCGATCCGAGCAGCGCGTCGATCGCGTACTGCACCACGGTCTCGGTCTCGGGCCGGGGGACGAAGACACCTGGGCCGACCGCGAGCTCGAGGTGCCGGAACGGCGCCGTCCCGGTGATGTGCTGCAGCGGCTCCCTCGCGGAGCGGCGGGTGACGAGCGCGTCGAAGGCGACCGCAGCGTCGTCGGGGATCACGTCGCCCCTGATCACGGCAGCCTGCACCTCGCCTCGCCGCGCGCCGAGGATGTGCCCGGCCAGGAGCTCCGCATCGACGAGCGGATCCGAGACGCCGGCCTCCGCGAGTCGTCGGGCGGCGGCGTGCACCGCGGATGCGAGGGAGATATCAGGCATGAGCACAAGCGTAGAGCGCGGGAAGGTGTCATATTGCCCGACCCCCGAGGGTGCTCGCCTAGGCTGGAGCCGCAGTCACCCCGCACAGGAAGGCTCTCCCCATGCCCGGTATCCATTCCGACATCACCAGCGCGTTCGGCAACACTCCCCTGGTTCGCCTCAACCGGGTCACCGAGGGTCTCGGCGCGACCGTGCTCGCCAAGCTCGAGTTCTACAATCCGGCGTCGAGCGTCAAGGACCGGCTCGGCATCGCGATCGTCGACGCTGCTGAGGCATCCGGCGAGCTGAAGCCCGGGGGCACGATCATCGAGGCGACGAGCGGCAACACCGGTATCGCGCTGGCGATGGTCGGTGCGGCGCGCGGCTACAAGGTGATCCTCACGATGCCCGCGTCGATGTCGAAGGAGCGGCGCATGCTTCTCAAGGCTTTCGGCGCCGAGCTCGTCCTCACCGACCCCACGAAGGGCATGACGCACGCGATCTCCGAGGCTGAGGCCATCGCCGCCCGGACCCCGGGTGCCGTGCTGGCGAAGCAGTTCGCCAATGAGGCGAACCCCGCCATCCACCGCCGGACCACGGCCGAGGAGATCCTCCGTGACACCGAGGGCTCCGTCGATTACCTCGTCGCGGGCATCGGCACCGGCGGAACGATCACCGGGGTCGGCCAGGTGCTGAAGGAGCGGGTCCCGGGCGTTCAGATCGTCGCCGTCGAGCCCAAGGACTCCCCCATCCTGACCGAGGGACACCCCGGACCGCACAAGATCCAGGGCATCGGACCGAACTTCGTGCCGCCGATCCTCGACCGTGACGTCCTCGATGAGGTCATCGACGTCACCTTCGACGATGCCATCCGGGTCGCACGGGAGACAGCGAGCCGTGAGGGCATCCTCGTGGGCATGTCGAGCGGTGCCGCGATCTGGGCCGCGCTGCAGGTCGCGCAGCGCCCGGAGGCCGCAGGGAAGACCATCGTCGTCATCATCCCCTCGTTCGGCGAGCGCTACCTCTCGACCGCCCTGTACGAGCACCTGCGCGAATCCTGATCCGTCCGATGGGCATGATCGGCCGAATGCGCGAGGACATCGCGGCAGCTCGACTTCGCGACCCCGCTGCTCGCAGCGCAGCAGAGGTGGCACTCCTCTATCCCGGACTGCACGCCATCTGGGCGCACCGCGTCTCGCATGCGCTCTGGCGTAGGCGCCTTCGCCTGCTCGCACGCGCGACGTCGCAGGTCTCTCGCTGGCTGACGGGCATCGAGATCCACCCCGGCGCGCAGATCGGTCGGCGGTTCTTCATCGATCACGGCATGGGCGTGGTCATCGGAGAGACCGCCGAAGTCGGCGACGACGTGATGCTGTATCACGGAGTCACGCTCGGCGGCCGGACCAGGGATTCCGGCAAACGGCATCCGACCCTCGGCGACGGCGTCGCCGTGGGTGCGGGGGCGAAGATCCTCGGACCGATCACGATCGGCGAGGGATCGGTGGTCGGTGCGAACGCCGTGGTCACCCGCGATGCCCCTGCCGACAGCATCCTGGTCGGGATCCCGGCGAAGGCTCGGGCGCGCATCCTCGGCGAGGACACCAAAGCGATGCTCACCGCGCCCGACTACTCCATCTGAGAGTGCGTCCGGCGTCTGAACGGACGCCTCAGCGAGCCCGCGACTTGTCGACCTTCTTGCGCAGGAAGATCAGCGGCAGCAGCACGCTGCCGAGCGCCGTGACGAGCCACACGATCACGGCTCCGAGCAGCCAGCCGGTGAGATCGACGATGCGCAGGCCGCCGATCGGCAGCAGCACGACGACGACGAGGGCGATCAGAGTCGACACGATCCCGATGCCCCCCATCAGCACCGGCGCATAGCGGTCGGCGATCTTGCTGACCCAGGGAGCGAGCACGCTCTGCACGATCGCGAAGATCAGGATGCAGATGACGAAGCCCCACCACTTGTCCCACTGGATCTGGAAGCCGTCGAGCACGAGATCGGCGACGATGAGGCCGAGACCTGCGGACACGACGTACAGGAGCGCGCGGAAGAGGAACGTGATCACGGCCCGAGCCTAGCGCCACCGCACGGAGCCACCGGGAACCGCAGTGTGATCGTGACGATCGCGCGGAATCCCTCAGATCACTGCCGCGGGGAGCCGGAGCATCCGGCTCCCCGCCGCCTCCCTGTCACTGCGCCACGAAGAAGGGGATGGCACCGGACAGGATCCCGACTCCGAGCATGACCAGCGACACGACCGTCGCACGCCACAGGACCTTCCGGTGATGATCGCCGAGGTTGACGCTCGCCAGCGAGACGAGCAGCAGGATCGCCGGCACGAGCGGGCTCTGCAGGTGCACGGGCTGGCCGATGATCGACGCGCGCGCCATCTCTACCGGGTCGATCCCGAACGCCGCGGCGCTCTGGGACAGTACAGGGAGGATGCCGAAGTAGAACGCGTCGTTCGACATGAAGAACGTGAACGGGATCGACAGGAGACCCGTGATGGGCGCGAGGAACGGTCCGAGCGCCGGAGGGAGAACGTCGGTGATCCATGTCGCCATGGCGTCGACCATGCCGGTACCGGAGAGGACCCCGACCAGCACGCCCGCGGCGATCACCATCGACACGACCCCCACGATGCTCGGCGCGTGAGCGACGATCTCGGACGCCTGATCCTTGATCCCGCGGAAGTTGACGAGGAGGGCGACGGCGGCGCCGACCATGAAGACGTACGGGAGCGGCATGATGTCGAGCACGAGCAGCACCATCACGGCGACGGTGAGCGCCAGGTTGAACCAGATCAGCTGGGGTCGGAGAGTAGGCCGGGCAGGGTCGAGCATGGTGTCGGCCATCGCCGTGTCCGCGAGGTCGACGCTCGCGGCGGCGACGGGGCCGCGTCCGCCGGAAACCACGACGATGTTGCCGGTGCGCAGCGCAGCGCGGGCACCGGGTGTCGCATCGGATCCGCGGAAGAGCTTCGGAAGCGTCGAGAGCGCCCCTCCGTCAGCTCCGGTGAGCCGCCCGTCGGAGTCGAGCCGTCCGAGCCGTCTGCGCTCCTGCAGTCCGAGCATCCACGCGAAGCCCAGCGTCACCAGAATGCCGACGCCGAGGGCGGGGAGCATCGGCACGAAAATCTCGGTGGGCTGCAACCCGAGGGCTGTCGCCGCGCGCACCGTCGGGCCGCCCCACGGCACGATGTTCAGCGTGCCGTTCATGAGTCCGGCCACGCAGGTGAGCACCACGGGGCTCATGCCGAGCCGCAGGTAGATCGGGAGCATGGCTGAGGTCGTGATGATGAACGTCGTCGATCCGTCCCCGTCGAGGGAGACCGCGCCGGCGAGGATCGCCGTGCCGAGCACGACCTTCGCGGGGTCGTCGCCCAGCAGGCGCGTGATCATCCGGATGAGCGGATCGAACAGGCCGACGTCGATCATAATGCCGAAGAACATGATCGCGAACATCAGCAGCGCGGCGGTCGGCGCCATGGTCGCGATCGAGTCCAGGATCATGTCCCCGAGGCCGAGGCCTGCACCGGCGAAGAGGCCAAAGACGGTGGGGACGAGGATCAGCGCCACCATGGGCGTCAGACGCTTCGTCATGATGAGCGTCATGAACGCCAGCACCATGGTGAAGCCGAGGAGGACGAGAACCCACTCCGGCGGCACGAACGCCACGTCGTACGTGGGCGCCTCTTCTGCGGCCGCGGGCAGGCCGATGAGCATGTCGGGCATACGGTGACTCCTTCGTCGTCGCTCCGTCATCTGCGACGGATCCTGACGAGACTAGGCAATACGTCGACTGCAGGTGCGGTATCCCGCATTCCCGGACGTTGTGCGCGTAGCGTGGGTTCTGCGCATATTGCGCGAAGGGAGAGCCGTGTCGAGAAATACGACGATCAGGCCGCGGTTCGCCACGCGCACGCTCCTGCTGCACCTCGCCACCATCGCGCTCGTGGTCGCGCTGTGCACGGGCGTGTACCTCGCTGTCGCCGTCCAGCAGCTGCGCGCCGAGGCCGAGTCGACCGCTCTCGGCATCGCCAGGACGCTGGCGGAGGATCCGCAGGTCCGGGCAGAGGTCGCGCTCATCTCCGCAGCGAACGACGCACCGGATGCCGAGTCGCTCAGAGACGGAGACCTGCAGCGCATCGCGATGGGCGTGTCGGCCCGCACCGATGCACTGTTCGTCGTGATCACCGATGAGGACGGCATCCGCCTCGCCCATCCGATCAGCTCGCGCATCGGCGAAGTCGTCAGCACGCCGTTCGAAGAGGTCCTCGAAGGCAATGAGGTCGTCGATTGGCAGACCGGCACGCTCGGCGAGTCCGCGCGTGCGAAGGTCCCAGTCCGCGACGACGCAGGGATTCCCGTGGGCGAGATCAGCGTCGGCTTCGAACGGACAGGGGTCTTCGACGACCTGCCCCCGCTGCTCGCCGTGATCGGCGTCACCGCGCTCGGCGCACTCGCACTGGCCGTCCTCGCATTCCTCCTCCTCCGCCGGCGCTGGGAACGCCTCACCCTCGGCGTCCAGCCGGAGGAGCTCGTCGCGCTCGTGCAGAACCAGACGGCGGTCCTGAACGGCGTCGACGACGGCGTGCTGGCGGTCGATGCCACCGGGATCGTCAGGGTGAGCAACGACGCCGCAGATCGGATGCTGGGGCTCGACGCCCCCGTCGGCCGCCCGTTCGCCGACCTCGGACTCCCTGCTGCCGTGCTCGAGACCGTGACGGGTGACCGAGCACGATCCAGCGCCGTCGTCGACGACCGCGTGCTCTACCTCGACTCGAGACCCGTCGTGCGTGACGGACGGGCCCTGGGCGATGTGCTGATCGTCCGCGATCGCACCGACCTCATCGCTCTGACCGAGCGGCTGGAGACGGTGCGCACCATGACCGCCGCGCTGCGCGTGCAGCGGCACGAGTTCGCCAACCGCATGCACGTCGCCGCAGGGCTCATCGACGCGGAGCGGGTCGATGATGCCCGGGCCTTCCTCGGTGAGCTGGTCGAGCGCGGCTCCGTTGCCTTCCCCGTCGCCGGACTCGACCTGCTGGGCGACTCCTTCCTGCATTCGTTCCTCGGCGCCAAGGGAGTCGAGGCGGGCGAGCGCGGCGTCGCGCTCCGCATCGCAGACGAGACGCAGCTGATCGGCAGCGTGGCAGCACCGGAGGACGTCGCGGCCGTGCTGGGCAATCTGGTCGACAACGCCGTGACCGCCGCCGTCGCGGGCGAGCGGTCTCCCCGCTGGGTCGAGGTCGCCGTGCTCGGTGACGGCGATGCACTCGTGGTCACGGTCGCGGACTCGGGAGCGGGTCTCGGAGGCGTCGATCCCCTGTCGCCACGACCTTCAGCCGATGCCGCGGACGACCGGGTGCACGGTCACGGCATCGGACTTCCGCTGGCCCGCGAGATCGCACGGCGGAGCGGCGGGGAGCTCTGGATCATCGACCCCGGAGGAGAGCAGCACGGCGCCGTGTTCGCCGCGCGCCTCAGTGGTGCCGTCTCCCCCGTCGCGACAGCCCAGAAGGAGAACTCATGACAGATCCCATGCGCGTCCTCATCCTCGACGACGACTTCCGTGTCGGACAGCTGCATCGGGGAATCATCGACGAGCAACCCGGTTTCACCGCTCTCGAGCCCGTACGATCGATCGCCGAAGCACGGGACAGCATGCGCTCCTCTCGTCCCGATCTGCTGTTGGCCGACGTCTTCCTGCCGGATGGAGACGGTATCGCACTCGTGCAGGATGCCGGGGTCGATGCCATCCTCATCTCAGCGGCAGACGACACCCCGACAGTACGCCGCGCACTGAGATCGGGCGCCGTGGGGTACCTGCTCAAGCCGTTCGATCGACGCGCACTCACCGGACTTCTCGACCGGTACGCGCGCTATCGCAACCTCCTCGCCGGAGACCGTCCTCTGCGGCAGGAGGACGTCGATCGGGCGCTGGCGATCCTGCACGGCTCGGGAGAGCCCGTCTCGGTCTCGCGGTCGGCCACCGAGCAGCTGGTGCTCGCCGCGCTCGGCGACGGAGAGGCGTCAGCGGCGGAGGTCGGAGAGCGCGTCGGAATATCCCGCGCCACGGCGCAGCGCCATCTCGCCGCGCTCGCTGCGCGGACCGTGGTCGAGGTGAGCCTGCGATACGGCGCCACCGGGCGACCCGAGCATCGTTACGCGGCGCGGATCTGAGGACGCGAGAGAGATCCGAGGGCCGGAGGCGGAGCAGGCCGCCCGTCCGACTCCGGGCGGAACGCCGGTCAGGAGCCCGGTCAGGACTCCGAGCCGACGGCGGCGAGACGCGCCTCTTCGTCGGCCTGGATCGCGCTCTCGATGATCGGCTCGAGCGCGCCGTCCATCACCTGATCGAGGTTGTAGGCCTTGAATCCGGTGCGGTGGTCGGCGATGCGGTTCTCGGGGAAGTTGTACGTGCGGATGCGTTCGGAGCGGTCCATGCCGCGGATCTGCGACTTGCGCGCGTCGGATGCCGCGGCATCCAGCTCCTCCTGCTGCTTCGCCAGCAGTCGTGCACGCAGCACGCGCATCGCGGCCTCGCGGTTCTGCAGCTGCGACTTCTCGTTCTGCATCGACACGACGATGCCGCTGGGAAGGTGCGTGATGCGCACGGCAGAGTCGGTCGTGTTCACCGATTGGCCGCCGGGGCCCGACGAGCGGAAGACGTCGATCTTGAGATCGTTCTGATTGATCGCGATCTCGTCGGGCTCATCCACCTCGGGGAACACCAGAACACCGGTGGTCGAGGTGTGGATGCGGCCCTGCGACTCGGTCGCTGGTACGCGCTGCACACGGTGCACGCCGCCCTCGTACTTGAGATGGGCCCAGACACCCTGAGCAGGGTCGGTGGACGATCCCTTGATCGCGACCTGGACGTCCTTGTAACCGCCGAGATCGGATTCGTTGCGCTCGAGGAGCTCGGTCTTCCACCCCTTCGACGCCGCGTACTGGATGTACATGCGAAGCAGGTCAGCGGCGAACAGTGCAGACTCGGCGCCGCCCTCCCCCGCCTTGATCTCCATGATCACGTCGCGCGCGTCATCCGGATCCCTCGGGATCAGCAGGCGCCGGAGCTTCTCCTGCGCGGCCTGAACGCTCGCTTCGAGACCGGGGACCTCATCGGCGAACGCATCGTCCTCGCGGGCGAGTTCGCGCGCCGCGTCCAGATCGTCGGATGCCGCCACCCAGGCCTCGTGGGCGGCGACGATCCTGGACAGCTCGGCGTAGCGGCGATTGACGCGCTTCGCTCGAGCAGCATCGGCGTGCACCGCCGGGTCGGAGAGTTCCTCCTGCACCCGGCGATGCTCGTCGATCAGAGTCTGGACGGACTCGAACACAGCGGCTCCGCTCAGCGGATGTTGTTGTCGTGACCGTGCGCACCCGAGGGGAGCGTCGGAATCGACTTCTGCATCTGCACCAGGAACTCGACGTTCGAGTGGGTCTCCTTGAGCTTGCCCAGGACGACCTCGAGAGCCTGCTGCTGGTCGAGGCCCGCAAGAGCGCGACGCAGCTTCCAGGTGATCTTGACCTCGTCGGCCGACAGCAGCATCTCTTCACGGCGGGTGCTCGACGCGTTGACGTCGACCGCGGGGAAGATGCGCTTGTCGGCGAGCTGACGGGAAAGCCGCAGCTCGCTGTTGCCGGTGCCCTTGAACTCCTCGAAGATGACCTCGTCCATCTTGGAGCCGGTCTCGACGAGAGCCGTGGCGAGGATCGTGAGGGATCCGCCGTTCTCGATGTTTCGAGCCGCACCGAAGAAGCGCTTCGGCGGGTACAGCGCCGACGCGTCGACGCCGCCCGACAGCACGCGTCCGGATGCCGGTGCCGCGAGGTTGTACGCACGACCGAGGCGGGTGATCGAGTCGAGCAGCACGACGACGTCGCGGCCCAGCTCGACGAGACGCTTGGCGCGCTCGATCGCGAGTTCAGCCACAGTGGTGTGGTCCTCCGCCGGTCGGTCGAAGGTCGAGGCGATGACCTCGCCCTTGACCGTGCGCTCCATGTCGGTGACCTCTTCGGGGCGCTCGTCGACGAGCACGACCATGAGGTGGACCTCGGGGTTGTTCTGGGCGATCGCGTTGGCGATCTGCTGCAGGACGATCGTCTTGCCGGCCTTCGGCGGCGCGACGATGAGACCGCGCTGACCCTTGCCGACAGGCGCGACGAGGTCGATGATGCGCTGGGTCAGCTTCTCAGGTGCCGTCTCGAGACGCAGGCGCTCCTGCGGGTAGAGCGGGGTGAGCTTGCCGAACTCGACGCGGGTGGCCGCGTCGTCGATGGACAGGCCGTTGATCGAGTCGACCTTGACCAGGGCGTTGTACTTCTGACGGCCCTGCTGCTCGCCCTCGCGAGGCTGCTTGATCGAGCCGACGATCGCGTCGCCCTTGCGCAGGTTGTACTTCTTGACCTGTCCGAGCGAGACGTAGACGTCGCTGGGGCCGGCGAGGTAGCCGGTCGTGCGGACGAAGGCGTAGTTGTCGAGCACGTCGAGGATTCCGGCGATCGGGATCAGGACGTCGTCCTCGCCGATCTCGGTGTCGAACTCGTCGGTCGGCGCTCCGCCGCGGCGCTTGTTGCGCTGACGGTTGCGGCCGTTGCCGCCCTCGTCATCGGAGGCGTTCTGCTGCTGCTGCTGCGACGGCTGCTGCTGCGCCTGCTGCTGCTCGCCGGCCTGGCCGTTGCCGTTCTGGCCGCGTCCGCGGTTGCGGCTGCGGTTGCGGTTGCGACCGCGACCACCCTGCTCGTCGCCGCCGTCAGCGGAGTCGGAGGAGGAATCGGCGGCGGGAGCGGAGTCTGCCGGGGCGGACTCGGCAGGCTTCTCGGCGGCCGGGGCCTCGGCGTCGGCTGCCGGCTTCTTGGCGGTGCGGCGGCCGCGACCGGTGGTCTTCGCAGGCGTGTCGGACGAGTCGGCGGCAGGAGCCGCATCGGCGGCCGGAGCGGCGTCAGCGGCCGGAGCAGCAGACGACTCGGCTGCGGGCGCCTCGGCTGCGGGCTCGGCGTCGGCCTTCTTCGCGCGGCTTCGACGAGGAGCCTTCGCCTTGGGTGCGGCATCGGCGGCCGGAGCGTCGGCAGCAGGCGCCTCGGACTTCGCAGGCGCCTCGGACTTCGCGGGCGCCTCGGACTTCGCCGATGCGCTGTCGGAGGCGGCATCGGCTGCCGCGGCCTTCTCCGCCTTGGCGGACGCCGTCGCGGTGGTCGCGCGGCGCGGTGCACGCTTGCGGGCCGGAGCCACTTCGGTCGCAGCGGTGGTCGCGGCGTCGGAGCTCGCGGCCTTGGCCGGAGCAGCGGCGGCGGGTGCCGCCTGGTCGTTCTGGGTCTCGGAGAAATTCTCCACGAGTACTCCCTCTTTGGTCTCGGAGACGTGAGCGGTACGCGCACAACGGGTGCTGCGCGCGGTCGCACGGGCTGACGCTCGGCGTCAGCCAGCCTCGGCACTGGGTTCTCGAAAAGAACGAGTTCTCGGTGAGAGCAGTGCCACAGGGGTTTGCGTGCGGGTCTTGCAGAGTTGCAATGGGGCCAGATTCACGCAGTTACGTGGAGCCCTCCGCTCGATTCCCCACTGTACCACCACGCACGTCGACCGCGAGCAGCAGCGCTTCCCACGGGGTGTCGGTGGTGGATTCGGCGAGTTCCACGGCGTCCTGACGGCTGCCGGGCCCGTCGGCGAGCACGAGCACACTGGGTCCGGCGCCGGACACCACAGCGGCGAAGCCTGCAGCGCGCAGAGCCTGAACGAGACGCTGCGTCTCGGGCATCGCCTCGGCGCGGTAGTCCTGATGAAGGCGATCAGCCGTCGCGTCGAGCAGCAGCTCGGGGCTCTGGGTGAGAGCCGCGATGAGCAGCGCCGAGCGCGAGAGGTTGAAGACGGCATCCGCGGTCGAGACCTGAGGCGGCTGGAGCGAACGGGCCTTCGAGGTCGACATCGTGTACGACGGCACGAGCACGAGAGGGGAGACACCGCGGTGCACGAGCAGCTTCTTGTGCTGCGCGCCCCGCTCGCCCATCCACGCGATCGTGAGTCCGCCGAAGAGGGCGGGAGCCACGTTGTCGGGGTGCCCTTCGATCTCGGTCGCGAGGCGCAGCATGTCGGCGTCGCTGATCTCGACGTCGCCCTCGAGCAGGCCCTTGGCCGCAAGGATGCCCGCGGCCACCGCCGCTCCGGAGGAGCCGAGACCTCGGCCGTGCGGAACGCCGTTCTCCGCGACGATCCGCAGCCCGGGAAGCGCACGATCGACGTCGGCGTAGACATGCGCGATCGTC
Source organism: Microbacterium sp. Leaf320 (assembly GCF_001423485.1). GTDB lineage: Bacteria > Actinomycetota > Actinomycetes > Actinomycetales > Microbacteriaceae > Microbacterium. The sequence continues at coordinate 578,917 of NZ_LMOD01000001.1, read as the reverse complement.
CGGACGATCAGGTTCGATGCGTCGCGCGGGATCTCGGCCGAGCCGGAACCCGACACCTCGATCTCGAGCTCACCGGCGGGCAACTCCGTGACCATGAGGGTGTCGTAGACGCTCAGCGCGAGCCCGAGCGTGTCGAAGCCGGGGCCCAGGTTCGCGCTGGTGGCGGGTACGGTCACCTCGACCGTGCGCGCTGATGCCACCGTCATTCGCCTTCCACACGCAGCACCGAAACGACGCGCTCGACGACCGAGCTGTCGGCGAGTGCGTCGACGGTCGCGCTGAGAGCCGCATCGGTGGCCCGGTGCGTGCCGATGACGAGGCGGGCGGTGGGCTCGTCTTCGCCCTCGACCGTCTGGACGACCGTGGCGACCGAGACGTCGCCGTCGCTCAGGATGCCGGCGACGGTCGCGAGGACGCCGGGGGCGTCTGAGACCTCGAGAGTGATCTGGTAGCGCGTGGTGACGTGGCCGATCGGCACGACCGGCAGGTTCGCCCTGGTGGACTCCCCCACGCCGACGCCGCCGGCGATGTGGCGGCGGGCCGCCGAGACGACATCGCCGAGGACGGCGGATGCCGTCTGGACACCGCCCGCGCCTGCGCCGTAGAACATGAGCGAGCCTGCCGCCTCTGCCTCGACGAACACCGCGTTGTTCGCACCGTGTACCGACGCGAGCGGGTGGGTCTTCGGGACGAGCGCCGGGTAGACGCGCACCGAGATCGACTCCGCGCCGTTGGCCTCGATGCGCTCGCAGACCGCGAGCAGCTTGATCACGAATCCGGCCGCGCGAGCCTCGTCGATCATCGATGCGGTGATCGAGGTGATGCCCTCGCGGTAGACGGCGTCGAGCGGGACAGCCGTGTGGAAGGCGAGGCTCGCGAGGATCGCAGCCTTCTGCGCGGCGTCGTACCCCTCGACGTCGGCCGTGGGGTCGGCCTCCGCGTAGCCGAGTCGCTGGGCGTCGGCGAGCACGTCGGCGAAGTCGGCACCCTCGGTGTCCATGCGGTCGAGGATGTAGTTGGTGGTGCCGTTCACGATGCCCATGATGCGGACGACCCGGTCGCCGGCGAGCGAGTCGCGCAGCGGGCGGATGATCGGGATCGCACCGGCGGCAGCGGCCTCGTAGTAGACGGAGGCGCCGACGCGGTCGGCAGCCTCGAACAGCTCGGGGCCGTGCGTGGCGAGCAGCGCCTTGTTGGCGGTGACGACGTCTGCGCCGGAGCCGATCGCCTGCAGGATGCTCGTGCGCGCCGGCTCGATGCCGCCGATCAGCTCGATCACGATGTCGGAGCCGAGGATCAGCGACTCCGCGTCGGTCGTGAACAGCTCCTTGGGCAGGTCCGTCTCACGGGGCGCGTCGAGGTTGCGCACGGCGATGCCCGCCAGTTCGAGCGAGGCTCCCGCGCGGTCGGCGAGCTCGTCGCCGTGACGCAGCAGCAGGTCGGCCACCTGGGAGCCGACCGCGCCGGCGCCCAGAAGCGCCACCCGAAGTCGTCGGTACTCAGTCGTCATTGCTACTCCTTAGGAGGGTGGATCAGTCGTGTGTCGTCGGCTGCCGCATCGTGTGACGCGCGGCTCACCGGTGGTTCTGGGACGCTTCGATGCCCGCATCCCGAGAGAGGACGTCGGCGATCGTCTCGCCGCGGACGATGATCGTCGACCGACCGTCGCGGACGGCGACGATCGGAGGGCGGGGAACATGGTTGTAGTTGCTCGCGAGAGGCGCGCAGTAGGCACCCGTCGCCGGCACCGCCAGGAGATCGCCGGGCGTGACGTCGGCCGGGAGGAACTCATGATCGACGACGATGTCGCCCGACTCGCAGTGCTTGCCGACGACGCGGCTCAGCTGCGGAACGCCCACGCCGACTCGTGAGGCCAGCCGGGCCGAGAACTGGGCTCCGTAGAGTGCAGGACGGGCGTTGTCGCTCATGCCACCGTCGACGCTGATGTACCGACGGGTGGCACCTGACTCCAGTGCCACGTCCTTCGTCGTCCCGACCTCGTAGATCGTCACGCCGGCGGTGCCGACGATGGCTCGGCCGGGTTCGAACGACAGCGCCGGAACAGCGATACCGCGTGCCGCACAGCCTTCGGCGACCGCTGTCACGATCTCGCCTGCAAGCGTCTCGATCGGCGTCGGGTCGTCGACGCTCGTGTAGGCGATGCCGAAGCCGCCGCCCAGATTGAGCTGCGGGACGGGTCCGCCCTCGAGGAGTGCGGCATGGAGTTCGAGCACGCGGGACGCGGATTCCCGGAAGCCGGCGACGCCGAAGATCTGCGAGCCGATGTGGCAGTGCAGACCCGCGAAGTCGATGCCGGGGATCTCACGGATGCGCGCGACTGCCCGCTCCGCCTCGGGCAGCGGGAAACCGAACTTCTGGTCTTCGTGGGCGGTCGCGAGGAAGTCGTGCGTCTCGGCGTGCACGCCGCTGATGACCCGAACCAGCACGCGCTGGGTCGCGCCGGTGCGAGCGGTGATCGCCGCCAGCCGCTCGATCTCGATATCGCTGTCGACGATGATCGTCCCGACACCCACCTCGACGGCGCGTTCGAGCTCGGCGACCGACTTGTTGTTCCCGTGGAAACCCATCGATGCGGGTGCGACTCCTGCTGCGAGAGCGACCGCGAGCTCTCCCCCGGTGCACACGTCGATGCGGAGTCCCTCATCGACCACCCACCGGGCGATCGTCGTGGTCAGCAGCGCCTTGCCCGCGTAGTAGACCTGAGCGGTCGTGCCGTGCTCGGCAGCAGCCTCGTCGAAGGCGAGTCTGAACGCCCGTGCACGGGTGCGCACCTCGTCTTCATCGATCACGAGGAGCGGTGTGCCGTAGGTCTGGGCGAGTTCGGTGGCGGCGATTCCGGCCAGCTGGACGACCCCGTCGGAGTCGCGGATCGTGGACGCAGGCCACACGGCGGTCGGGAGATCGTTCGCATCGTCGGGCTCGACGAGCCATTCCGGGGCGAGCGAATCGGCAGGGGAAAGCAAGGAACACCAATCGTGGGACGGGTCTCGGGCGGGAACGCGCACTGCGAGGATGACCCCGATTCTAGGGCACCCTCCATGCCGCATCCGTCATGGTGACGCCCGACGTCAACCCCCTGAAAGCACTTGTCGGCCACTCGTAAGGTGGTGGCATGAGCACCGACTCCGCAGCACCCGACGCCGACCGTCCCGGCCTGATCGCGCGCGTGAGCGCTGCCGCCATCCGCTGGGCGCTCACACGGCGGCCGGTCCGCGCCTTCCTGCTGTACTCGGAGCGCCGAGGCCCGATGCTCGCCGACAGTGTGACGTACCGGGCACTGTTCAGCGTGTTCGCGGGCGTCCTGCTCGGGTTCTCGATTGCGGCGCTGTGGCTCGCAGGCAACCCAGACGCATGGAAGGCGATCATCGCCGCGGTGCAGTCGGTCGTCCCCGGTCTCATCGGCGACGGCGGGATCATCGACCCGTCCGACCTCGAGGCCCCGGTCTCGCTCTCGATCGCCGGTGCGATCTCGGTCATCGCGCTCACCGGTTCGGCTCTCGCCGCCGTCGGCTCCCTCCGCACCGCCGTGCGGCTCCTCGCGGGCACGGCCCAGGCCGACATCCTCTTCATCTGGGTGATGCTGCGCAACCTCCTGCTCGCGATCGGCATCGGCCTCGCATTCGTGGCCGCAGCCGCGGTCACCTTCATCGGCCGCATCGGCATCACCTGGATCGCCGGACTGCTCGGCATCGCCGACGATTCCGCCCCAGCTACCTGGAGCATCCGCATCGTGTCGCTCGTCGTCGTGCTCGCGCTCGACACCGCCCTGATCGCCGGTGTCTTCCGGCTGCTCTCGGGCACGCGTCCGTCGGCGCGGTCGCTGTGGACCGGCGCGTTGCTGGGTGGAATCGGACTCCTCGTGCTCCAGGAGCTGTCGGGTCTCTTCATCGGAGGCGCCACGAGCAATCCGCTGCTCGCGTCGTTCGCCTCTCTGCTGGCCCTGCTGATCTGGCTCAACCTGTCGACCCAGGTGATCCTGATCTCCTGCGCGTACATCGTCACGTCGGAGGAGGAGCGTCATGACCGCGTGCACGCCCGATTCGGTGCGACGACGTTCCCGCAGCGGCGCGTACAGCGCGCTGAGGCAGAGGTCGCGCTCGCGACCGACGAGCTGCGCGCCGCGCAGAAGGCCGAGAAGGAGTTCCGTACCGGCTCGACCGCCGACTGACCTCAGCTCTGGGGGCACACACCCTTGTCGAGCAGACTCGCGTCGGTCGCGATCGCACCGTCGACATCCACGTCGATCACAGCCTCCGTGCCGTCGATCTCGAGCCCCGTCAGGGTGATGCCGGCGGGGAGCTGGTCGGCGATGCACACACGCTGCGTCTCGGTGAGGCGATCACCCAGGGATCCGAGAGAGGATCCGACCTGATCCGCGTCGACCTCGAGGCCGCCGATCGTGAGCCCCACGGGGGTCAGCTCCAGGTCGCCCTCGGCGATTCCGGGTGTCACCGTGAGCGAGACGGGGATCGCGATGCCGAGGACGCTCACCGTTCCGGCGACGGTCGCGTTCGGAGCCTCGAGCGTCACGGTGTCGACGGGAAGATCGGTGCCGGCGAGCAGAGTGGTGAACTGCGACTCGTCGATCCGGATCGTCCCGGTCGCCCCGCTCAGGTCGCCGCCACGCAACGGCACCCCGGTCGCGGTGACGTCGACCGCGCCGGTGATCCCCTGCAATGTCACGGAATCCGTCGAGAGATGAAGGGTGTCGAGCGTTCCGCCGATCAGCTGCGGGATCAGGATGCCGTCAGCCTGCACCTCGAGCTCCTGGTCGGCGGGCAGATCGAGCTGATCGATCACGATTCCGCGCACGATCCCGGGAAGGACCGAACGCACCACGAGCTCCGCTGCGACGGCCAGCAGTGCCAGCACGACCACGATGATGAGCAGCACCCACGGCCACCTCTTGCGCTTGCGCTTCGCGGGCGCGGCGGCGACAGCATCCTTCTCCCCCGGGATCACAAGCGTCGGATGCTCGGAATCAGCGGCGGGGTAAGGGAGGGTGTGGTTGTCGTCGCTCATGCTGCCATCCTGCCCTACGGTGCGGACGGCGGCCGAGTCACATCCGCTCGGGAGCGGACACGCCGAGGAGGTCGAGACCGTTGCGGAAGACCTGCCCCGCGGCATCGTTGAGCCACAGGCGCGTGCGGTGCACGGTCTCGATCGGGTCGTCGCCCTGGGGGATCACGCGGCAGTTGTCGTACCAGCGGTGATACAGGCCGGCGAGCTCCTCGAGGTAGCGCGCGACACGGTGCGGTTCGCGGACCTCGGCGGCGTAGGCGACGATGCGCGGGAACTCCTGCAGAGCACCGAGCAGCGCGCCCTCCGTCTCGTGCGTGAGCGTCTCGGGAGCGAACTCCGAGCGGTCGACACCGGAATCGGCCGCGTTGCGCCCCACGTTATGCGTGCGGGCGTGCGCGTACTGGACGTAGAACACCGGATTGTCGTTCGTGCGCTTCTGCAGGACGTCGAGATCGATGTCGAGGTTGGAGTCGGTCGAGCTCCGGGTCAGCGCGTAGCGCGCCGCATCCACGCCGACGATCTCGACGAGGTCCTCGAGCGTCACCACGGTGCCCGCGCGCTTGGACATGCGCATCGGCTGACCGTCGCGCACCAGGTTGACCATCTGCCCGATGAGGATCTGCAGGTTGACGTTGGGCTCGTCACCGAATGCCGCGCACATCGCCATGAGGCGCTGCACGTAGCCGTGATGATCGGCACCCAGCATGATGATGCATCGGTTGAAGCCGCGCTCGCGCTTGTCGAGGTAGTACGCCAGGTCGCCGGAGATGTACGCCGGCTGTCCGTCGGACTTCACGACCACGCGATCCTTGTCGTCGCCGAACTCCGTCGTGCGCAGCCACAGCGCGCCATCGGCCTCGAACATGTGGCCGAGCTCCTGGAGCCGCGAGATGGCGCGCTCGACAGCCCCCGACTCATGCAGGTCGTTCTCATGGAAGTAGACGTCGAAGTCGACGCCGAACTCATGCAGGCTTGCCTTGATCTCGTCGAACATCAGGTTCACGCCGTTCGCGCGGAAGGCCTCCTGCAGGTCTTCCGGCGACAGGGTCGACAGGTCGCCGTCGTAGGCGAGTTCGACGCGCTTCGCGATGTCGAGGATGTAACCGCCGCCGTAGCCGTCTTCGGGGGTCGGCTCACCCAGGTGAGCGGCGACCAGACTGCGTGCGAAGCGATCGATCTGTCCGCCGTGATCGTTGAAGTAGTACTCGCGGGTGACCTTCGCTCCCTGAGAGGCGAGCATGCGGGCGAGCGAATCACCGACCGCGGCCCAGCGGGTGCCACCGAGGTGGATCGGTCCTGTCGGGTTCGCCGACACGAACTCGAGGTTGATCACCTCGTCGGAGCGCGAGTCGTTGTGGCCGTACTCGACTCCCGCGTCGACGATCAGCTTCGCCAGCGCGCCGGCGGCCGCCGCGTCGAGACGGATGTTGATGAACCCGGGGCCTGCGACCTCGGTGCTCGCGATGCCGTCGACCTTCGCAAGTCCGTCGGCGATCTGCTGTGCGAGTTCGCGGGGGTTGGTGCCGAACGGCTTCGCCAGACGCATCGCGATGTTCGAGGCCCAGTCGCCGTGGTCGCGGTTGCGCGGACGGTCGAGCACGATGTCGGATACGGCGAGCGCGAGCGGCTCGCCCGGACGTCGTTCCTCGGCGATCGGTGCGAGGACGGCGAGGATGGCTGAGGCGAGCGTTTCAGGGTTCATAGGCCTCCCAGTTTACGGCGCGTCACGCGCCCGAATTTGCGAGGGCCGGATCGTGATCTACAGTCATGCCATGAAGGCCGCATCCGTCCGCCACCGCCTGCCCGTCGCAGGCCTCGCCGTCGCCGTGATCCTGGCTCTCGCCGCGGTCGTCCTCGGCGTGTGGCGTCCGTGGGTTCCGGTGCCGTCTTCCGCCCCTGCCGGCGCCGCTGCGGCCGCCGACGAAGCAGTCGCGATCGCCCCCGTGCCACTGTTGCTCCCCGAGCACCCGACCGTCCTTGTGTTCGGGGATTCCTGGACCTACGGATCTGCCGCGACCGAGCCGACGCTCGGCTACGCCTACGTGCTCGCCGGATTGATCGACGGCGAGACGATCGTCGACGGAGTTCGAGGCAGCGGGTATCTGCGGCCCGGACTCGACGGTCCCGCCTTCGGCGAGCGCATCGCCGCTCTGGACCCCGCGCTCGCGCCCGATTTGATCATCATGCAGGGTTCCATAAACGACCGGCGTGACGGCGAAGCCGGTTACCGCGAGGCCGTGACCGCAGCGTGGGATGCGATGTCCGCGAAGTACCCCGGCGCGACGATCGTCATTCTCGGCCCGGCACCGCATGAGCTCCCCGTCGGAGCAGAGACCGCCCGGATCGATATCGATCTCGGAGAACTCGCCGCAGCCCGAGGGTGGTGGTACATCTCCCCCATCGCCCAAGACTGGATCACCGACCAGAACTATCTGTCCGTGATCGACGTCGAGGTCGGACGCATGCACCCGTCCACCGACGGACACCGTTACCTGGCGGAGAAGCTCGCCGCGGCGCTCGCGGAACTCGGCGACGCGCCGGTGACCGAGGCCGGAGGGTCGGAGACCACGCCCGAGCAGTGATATTGTCGACCGGTACGCCTCCGTAGCTCAGTGGATAGAGCGCCGGTTTCCGGTACCGTAGGTCGCTGGTTCGATTCCAGTCGGGGGCACGCACGCATCGCGAGAGGGACCATCCGCAAGGATGGTCCCTCTCGCTGTCTCTCGGGCGCGGTGCGGAACGCCCTCGTGCGTTCGTCAACTCGTCGCGTCGGTGATCCCCTCCGGCTCCGACCGGGGCTGCGCCGCTTCTGCAGAAGCCCCGATCAGCACCGAGTCCGCCTCCGGCTTCTCATCGTCGCTGTCGCCCGGTGGTCGCCGAACCAGCTCGACGATAAGGACGAGCCCCAGGAGCGCGAGGCCGAGCCCGATGATGATGCCGAACGAGACGGGTCGGTTCACGATCAGGATCAGCACTGCCAGGAGCATCCCCGTGACGAGGATGGGCCCCCGGAACCTGTCGACGCCGGCGCCGAATCGTCCGGTCGAGAGGCCACGTCGCTCCCCCGCCCGCCGGATCGACGCGAAGCCGCTCTCGGCCGCCCCACGGATCTTGCGCGCGGTCGGACTCGATCCGGCGATCCATGCCCAGGCGGCGACCACGACTCCGACGAGCGCGAGAGCGGCGATCGTCGAACTCAGCAGCGCGGTGAGCATGTCGAACATCGACTGCGCCGCGGCAGCCGTCATGATCGACGGGCTCACCGCGCCGATGAAGAATCCACGACCGATTCCGAGGCCGGCGGAGAACAGGAGGAACACGAGAGCGAAACCGAGACTGGTCCAGAGCACCGCGCGCGGACGGTCGCGTGCCAGCAGCACACCGACGACCAGGAACCCGAGCACGATCCACGGAAGCCAGAATCCCGAGCTCACCGCCACCTGGTAGATGGTGCGCACCAACACCAGCGCGTCGGCCTGCGCGATCGGGATGGATCTGTCGATCTCGGGGATGAGATCGGCGAACCCGACTCCCCGCTCTGCGAGTTCGGCCTTCACCCGGGCGACCACGACTCCGAGGTCGACCGACAGCACACCGTCGTCGGCGAGCTGCAGCGCGGTGTCCGGGCTGTTCTGCATGATCGCGACAGCCCTCTCGTGCGTGAAGCGGAGCGACTCGGCCCAGATCGTCGCGAACTGGTCGGAGGCCACGAGATCGCGAACGACGCTGTCGACGAGTCCGACCAGCCCGCTGGCCGCCGGCACCTCGAGCAGAGTCAGGGCGGACTCCGCGCGTGGTGGCAGGTCGAGTTCCCGCAGTCCGTCGAAGACGTCGCCGACGACCGCAGTGAGGTCGACCTGCTCGTGGATCGCCGCGCTGACCTGCTCGGCGACGAAGTCCTGCACGTCCGGGTCCTGGGCCAGCGGAGCGAAGGTCGAGACGAACTGATCGGCATCCACCAGCTGAAGCCGCGCCCACGTGCCCATCGCCGCGATCGGCGAGATCAGCACCGCGAGCACCAGCACGATGCCCGCGACGACGGATCTGCCTCGCGACCTCCTCCTCGGCGCACGAAGGCTCGTGTTCTCCTGCTCGAGGGCGCGGACCCGGGCCCTCAGGTCGTCCAGTTCGGTCATGTGCCGTCCTCCTCGTTCATCGACGCCGGTGACGGCGCATCAGGATCGCCGTCATGATGCCGACGACCACCATCAGGATCGCCAGGGCGAGCAACGCGAAGCCGCCGATCATCACCCAGTCCATGTGTCCGCACCCTCTTCCGCTTCACATCGCCGACGCTCACGAGAACGCGGTGATCCCGTTGCCGATGGACAGAGCGCTCATCCGGATGCCGAGCGCGAGTGGCAGCAGCCCGATGCCCCGACCCATGTGCGTCTCCTCCGCCCTCCGCGCGCTAACTCAGCAGCTTCTGCTTGGCGGCGACGAACTCCGCCTCCGACAACACCCCGGAGGCCTTCAGCGAGGCCAGCTGCTGGAGCTTCGAGATCATGTCGTCGGCACCGGCTGCGGGCGCTGCCCCCGGCACATACTGGGTCGCGGCGTTCTGCGCTGCCGCGTCGATCTGCGCCTGCTGCTGCGCGGCCGCGTACTGCTCCTGCTCGTACTGCCCCTGCGCCTGCTGCTCCCTGTGTCGCATCGCGACCCCTTGCACGGCGGTCGCGGTGCCGGCGACGACGGCGGTCCTGGCGGCGAGACCGATCAACCCGGGGCGGCCGAACCTTCTGAATGGCATGTCATTCACCTTCCTGATCGAGGATGTCCATCATGGCGTTCACGACCGGTGCCGGGACGCGCTCGCTGTGCAGCACCTGGCCGCCCGCCGCAGCGAGCCGCTGCGCGAGTTCGCGTGCGAACGAGAGTTCGAGCACGACGATGGCCGCCGAATGTCCTGGAGGTACGAGCTCGGCCAAGTCCTCGACATCCTCTTCACCCGCGATCCCCGCGGCGATGGGAGCGAGGCCACCGAGGCTGAGGATGTCACTGTCCTCGTCGAGTTCGCGGATTTCCACCTCGCCGTCCTCCGTCTTCGTGAGGACGACGAAGTCGAGCAGGCGGACGACGCCGCTGCTGACGAGCTCGGTCAGCGCGCGGAAGGTCTCAGGGTCCGGGCTGTCTCCTTCGAACCCGACCAGATAGAACTCCGCCGGCCCGAATCGGAAGTCATTCATGTAGGTGGCCGTTCTCTCGAGGGGATTCCGATGCGTGACTCACACCGAGCGCTTCGACCGTCGCCACGGGTGCGGGCGATGTGAGACTCATGCTCGCACCGGTGCACAGGACGGCGATCGGTGCGCTCACCCCAACGGGGTGACCGCAGCGCCGAGCGATGTCGAGATCCCACCGGACAGGGGCTCGCCCGCTCTGGGTGAGGTGGCGGTACAGGGAGCGGTGGGCGCTGTCAGGATCTCGGTACGCAGTACCTCAACGAAAGGAGTCGATGATGTCGATCTGGGACAGCTTCTGGGCCATCATCTGGTGGTTCTTCTGGGCATTCGTGTTCATCTCGTACCTCATGGTGCTCTTCAACATCGTCGCCGACCTCTTCCGCGACCACACGGTCAACGGCTGGGTCAAGGCGATCTGGATCATCTTCCTGATCTTCGTGCCTTTCCTCACGGCTCTCGTCTATCTGATCGCTCGTGGCCAGGGAATGGCCCAGAGAAGCGCATCTGCGTACCAGGAGCAGCGGCACGCGGCCGACTCGTATATCCGCAGCGTGGCGTCGCACAGCCCGAGCGACGAGATCGACAAGGCCTCGAAGCTCCTCGCCGCGGGAACGATCACGAACGAGGAGTTCGCCTCCATCAAGGCCCGAGCCCTCAGCTGATGACATGGGCGAGATGGTCGGTGTGACGCGGGCTCTCGGAGACGTCGAGTTCTTCGTCGTGAGACTCGGCTCCGACCATCTCCGCCCGAGCGTTCTCGAGGCGTTGCTGCGTCAGGTGGAGGCCGGCACCGTGCGCGTCCTCGACGTGCTGCTCATCAGGCGGCCCACGGCGCACGAGTTCAGCCTCCGCGAGGTGGATTCCGACGAGTTCACCCTCGCGGGGCTCGAGCTCCACGCTCGGGGCATCGTCTCCGAAGACGACGTGCGCCATTTCGCCACGGCGCTCCCCGTGTCGTCGTCCGCCCTGCTCATCCTGGTCGAGCCGACCTGGGCCGAGCAGTTCTCCGCAGAGCTGACGTTCAACGGCGACATCATCCTCGCGACGCAGTTCGTCCCCGCGAGTGTCGCGAACACGGTGCTCGGATCCACGCTCGACCGGCGCTGACCCGGAACCTCACAGAGTCGTCTGCACCGCTTCACGTCGCGACGAGACACCCAGCTTGCGGTAGATCGAGCGCTGGTGGGTCTTCACCGTATTGATCGACAGGCGCAGGACATCGGCGATCTCCGGCAGCGTGCGGCCCGTCTGCAGCTGCTGATAGACATCTCTTTCCCGATCCGAGAGCAAGCCGACCCGAGATCCGTGCGTCTCGGCCACCAGGCACCGTGCGACGAAGTCCTCATACTGCGTGCCGAAGTGCACGTGCTCGTGCAGCAGCTTCCGGACCGCGGACTCGCGTGGGCCGAACGGCAGGCGGATGCCCTCCGCGGAGGCGACCGCGATCGCGGCCTCACAGACCTCGTGCGCGGCGTCGTGGTAGCCGGCGTGGCGGCGCAGAACCGCTGCGGTGATGAGGGTCGCCACCTTGACGTACGAGACCTCCGAGAAGCTACGGAGGCTCCGGAGCATCTCGAGCGCTGGCGCGTACTCCCCGGCCCGACGGAAGATCCCGGCGAGCGCTACGCAGACGACTGGAAGATCGGGACACTGCCGATATTTGCCCGCGATCCGCAGCGCTCGATCCTGCCTCCCCACCGCCTCCTCGAGGAGACCGATGGAGGATTCGCGGAAGGTGGGCCACGAGAGCCCATGCACGACCTCGAGCGGAATGTCCTGTATCCCGATGGCCGCCCTACGGCACGCCCCCGGGTCTCCCGTCTCCGCCGCCGAATAGGCGATCATCATGCGGGCGATACTGGTGAACGAGCGGTCCGACGCACCATTGGCCAGGATGGCGCCGAAGTCTCGGATGGCTCCGTCCACGTCGCCGGACCAATAGGCGACGTACCCGGCGGCGGCCGCGGCGCTCCCGCCCGCGTAGGTGCTCCACGACAGCCGCACGTCCTCTGCGCGCTCGACCTCGTCGAGCGACGCCCGCGCCGCGGTGAACTGCCCTGCCCAGGTCTGGCCGAACGCGAGGTGTCCCAGCGATCGTTTGGCCAGCTCCCGGTCACCCGAGTTCCTCGCCTCGCGAGCTGCGGCCGCGAAGTACTCGAGGGGAATCGACGGTTCGGTGCGATGCCTGATCTCGGTCCAGCCCATGAGGTAGTTGATCGCCGCCCGATCGCTGAGCGCTGTCGCATCCGCACGGAGAAGCATCTCCCGCACGTCGGCGCTCGCCTGAGCGAGCTCCTCCCGCTCGTCGGCGATGAACAGTCTGGCCACCTGCAGGACGGTCCGGGGGCTCGCGCCGTCGGAGCGTTCGATCGCCGCGGCCGCGCGGTGGAAAAGCTCTCGAGCGACGACGTGGTCGCCGAGGACGTCACCCGCACACGCACGCACCAGGAGCACCTCGGCGTCGTCCGGAGCATGACGCAGCATCTCGGTCGCCGCGCGCTCGACCTCGGCGGCCCCTGCGCCGACGACGAGTCCGACCCAGTGGTCCATCAGCGTGCGACGCGCGCGGTCGGTGTCTCCGGCCATGACCGAGTGCGCGATCGCGGAGATGGGGTCGGAGGCCTCGAGATGCGCTGCCGCCCGGCGATGGCAGGCTGCCGCTCGCGCAGGATCCGCCCGCAGAATCTCCGCACATTGCCGCGCGAACGCCGCGTGCCACCGGTAGACCGGGCAGTGCGGTCCCTCGAACTTGTCGAGGAACAGCCCCTGTCGCACGCAGCTCTCCAGCAGCTCGGGCGCCCGAGGGTCCTGGGTCACCGCGGTCGCGAGGTCTCCGGTGAGTTCGGGGCAGACGCTCGCGTCGAGCACGAACCGGGCGATGTCAGCAGGGAGCATCCCGAGCACGTGCTCTCGGACGTAGTCGCCGAGGAAGGCCGAGGCGATCGACGCATCGGAATCGGGGCGGGTCCCGCCGATCATCATCAGCCGGACCGCGATCGGCCACCCCTGGGTCTCCTCGAGAATCGCATCGGCGGCGAGGCCTCCCGACTCCCTCGCCCGCAGAGCCCTCACCTCCGGCTCGGAGAACCGCAGCACGTCGGCGCCGACGAAGGATTCCGGATTCATGAGTCGTTGACGGGAGGAGGTGACCTCGAGCAGCGTGGTTCCGACCAGAACGATCCGCAGTCGGTCGGGCGCCTGCTCCGCGAGCATCCCCAGAAGACCGCGCCGCCAGTCCTCCCCTGCACGATGCGAGTCATCGACGACCAGCTGGACGGTCGCGTCGGCATCGCCGAACACCCGACAGATCTCCTGATAGGTGTGCAGGGGGTCGTCGAGGTCGCGCGGAAACAGCGGCGCGCGACCCGATCGTTCAGCCGAGACATTCAGAGCGTCGACGACACCTTGGGCCAGGCGGGACGGGTCCGAGTCGTAGGAGTTCAGTGAGAGCCAGGCGACCTCACCCTCATGGGCGGCGGCCCACTCCACCACGGCCATCGTCTTGCCGAACCCGCTCGGTGCGCTGATGACCGTCAGGGGGTTGGCCTCGACCGAGGCGCTGATCACGGAGGACACCCTCTGCCGCGTTATGATGCCGGGTTGCCGCGACGGAGCGCGGAACCTCACTTCCGGTCCGGATTTCGTCAGGCGGGGGAGACTGACCATGCGTTCAACGTACTGATATACCGGGAACGGGACAAGGACTCATTCGCGCACATCCGTCCCGGCGTCGGCAGGAGCGAAAAGCGCCGCTCCGCCCGTCATCGCAGCGTCGCGCGTGAGCGCATCCGCGGTGCGGATGAACAGGATGATCCAGGTGAACACCAGCACTCCCGCCACGAGTTCCACCGCTGTGAGCGTGTAGTACCCGACGGCGAACAGGACCGCGAGCGCCACGATCACGAGGATGAACACGAATCCGAGCATGAGGAACGTGCGCGACACCCCAGGGATCCATCGACGCAGCATGAACACGAGGATGCCGAAGGCGACGACCATGCCCGAAGCGACTCCGGTGTGCAGGGCGAAGAACTCGTCGACCGGGAACACCCCGACGAGGCCGAGGAAGATCCCGACGACGACGAGGCTCGTCCGCACTCCCGTCACGCCGCGGGGGTTCGGGGTCGGAATGCCCCGCGTCGCGGTGCGCGCGAGCGTGGTCACGAGGATGCCCGCCACGATCAACGTGAGATTGAAGGTTCGCGCCGAGAGATCGTTCGTCATTCCGAGGGCACTCAGGTTGTCCTTCCACCACAGCGGGTCGCTGGCGGTGAGCATGCTCGTGACCACTCCGAACACCAGGAAGACGGCCAGCACGAGCGCGAGCAGCTGAAGGTCCATGTGGGTCGCGGAGAAGTACACGACGTAGGCCGTGACACCTGCAGTGGCGGCCGCCAGCAGCAGCACGGGGATCGGGAAGACCACCGCACCCTCGAACCCCTGCTCCATGATCGTGGCGACCAACGTCCAGCCGAGCAGGGCGATCACGGCGTGCGCGAAGGCGACGGCCGCGAGGTCGAGGATCACGAGCACCCGCGCCTGTCTCGGTGCGGTGCGGTCGGAGGCGACGACGTACCCCAGCACGAAGACGACGATCGCCGTCGCGGCCGACGCTATCGCCGCAAACTGTCCGACCGACCCGCTCCCTGCGATCGGCGCCGATCGCAGGCCGAAGACAGGCAGAGCGACGAGGCCGGTGACGATGAAGGCGACGATCGATATCTGCAGGCCGATCGCCTCACGGGCACGCTCTCGTGGTTCGGTACTCGATCGTGCGACGTCGAGGAGATCCTGCGGTGCGGGATTCGTCATCATCCACACAGTGTCGACCCGATGCGGTCGCCCCGCGACGGATACTTCATCCGATCAGGGCGAGGCCCTGCCGTGCGTTCGGCTCCCGCACCGATCTCACCGCGAAGAAGGACCCCGCCCACTCGGGCGGGGTCCCCTCTGTCACACGTATTCGAGTGTCAGACGAGTTCGAACTGCGTCAGCCGATGGCTGCGCGGAGCTCGGCTGCCGCGGCACCGACATCCGGCGCGCTGTAGATCGCGCTTCCGGCGACGGCGATCTGCGCGCCCGACTTCTGCACCGAGCCGATGCTGGCGGCGTTCACTCCTCCTGCGACCGAGAACGGCACTCCCGAGGCCTCTCCGTCACGCAGCAGCGTGTCGAAGGTGAAACCCTCCTCGGCCTGCTCGTCGAGGCCCGCATGCATCTCGACGAACTCGGCGCCCAGTTCGACGACCTCCTTCGCCCGCGCGGGCTTGTCCTTCACTCCGATGAGGTCGACGACGATCCCCTTGCCATGCTTCTTCGCTGCCTTGACGGCACCCGCGATGGTGCTGTCGCCCGCGGTGCCGAGAACGGTCACGAGGTCTGCACCGGCGGCGAAGGCGATGTCGGCCTCGAGCTCGCCGGCATCCATGGTCTTGAGATCGGCGAAGACGATCTTGTCGGGGTGCGCCTGCTTGATCGCGGTGACCGCGCTGAGGCCCGCGCTCTTGATCAGCGGGGTGCCGAGCTCGAGGATGTCGACGTGCGGAGCAGCCGCCTCGGCAAGGGCGAGCGCGGCCTCCGTCGTGAGAGTGTCCATTGCGAATTGCAGCTTCATCATGTTCCTTTCATTACTGCGGTCATGCACGTGGTGACTGCGGTGGACCGGTCACTGCGGTGACCCGGCCGTCGCCGTCATTCGAGGTTCGAGTGGCGAGGCCAGAGGTCGTCAGCGTCCTGGCCGCTCCGTGCCCAGAGAGCGTGGAACAGCGCATCGCCGATCAGCACGACGGCCTGTTCGAAGAGGCTGCCTGCGTACTGGGCCGAGGCCGCACCCGAGCGATCGAGCTTGCCCGCCGCCGGCACGATGATGGTCGCCGACCCCGACAGCGCGGCGAGCGGTGAGGACCCGTCGGTGGTGATCGTCGCGACCTTGGCTCCGACACCCACAGCGGTCTCCGCCGCACGCACGATGCCCGAGGTCGTTCCCGAACCGCTCGCGACGAGAAGGAGGTCGTCCCGCGAGATCGCCGGCGTCGTCGTCTCCCCCACCACGTGGACGTCGAGCCCGAGGTGCATCAGCCGCATGGCGGTCATCTGCAGCGCGAGACCGGAGCGTCCCGCACCGAGCACGAAGACCCGAGGCGCCTCGGCCACCAGGTCGGCCACACGTCCGAGGGCGACAGGGTCGGTGCGGATCACCGATCCGAGCACCGTGCTGATCTCATTCGACACGAGCCCCAGGGAATGCCCGAGGCCGATCTCCATCACGTCCATTCCTCCATCGTGCGCCCGTGCCGCCGGCGTCGCCCCCGCCCGATGGCATGGTTTCCCCTACCCGAAAGGATGGGTGGGGCATGATGGGTAGGTGACCATCATCGACGCGACTCCGACGATCGACTCCCCCGCACTCCGACGCGCGCAGCAGGAGGGCGCGCGAGCACTCTCCGAACTGGGTGATCGACATGCCGTGACCCTGGAATCACTGCTCGCGATCCTGCGATCCGACAGGCTCGATGATCGGGCGGCACGGAACCTCGCGATCGAGGCCGCCGCGAGTGCGCTGGTGCAGCTGCGCGTCGCGAGCGATCAGCACCTGGATGCCGTGCTGGAACCGGTGGTCGGCGCCTTCGCGCGGCTTCAGTCGGATCTCCGCCCCCTGGAGCGGTTCGGCGACCTCGACCTCCAGTTCGTCGAGCCGCCCACGACCGGACGCGCACTGCCGAGCGAGGTCGCACACGCGGCTCGGGCGATCGTCCGCAACTCGGTCCTCGCGATCGTCGACGACGGCACAGCCCGTCGAGTCCGCATCCAATGGGACTGCGACGGCCTGAACCTGCTGATCGGCATCAGGGACGACGGGCGGGGCGAGCTCTCGGTACGCGACGACGCGCTTCGGCCGGCTGCCGAGAGCGTCGTCGCGTTGAACGGAGATCTGGCCGTGTCGTCCACCGAAGGGTGGGGATCCGCGATCGACATCCGCCTCCCCCTCGATCCGCCCGCAGCCCCCGAGCCCCTGGGCGATGTCTCAGAGCTGTCCACCCGAGAGCGCGAGGTCCTTCGCCTCATCGTGGGTGGCTCACGGAACCGCGAGATCGCATCGACGCTCGGGATCAGCGACAACACGGTCAAGTTCCATGTGTCGAATCTGCTGCGCAAGACCGGATGCCGCACTCGCGGAGAGCTGGCGTCACTCGCCCGCTGATGCCTCGGGGATGACTTCGGATGTCGTCTCGTCATCTTCATCAGAGCGGGAGCGGGTGGCCGACCCGAGGGAGATCGTCGAGAGCAGACCCAGCGTCAGGAAGCCGGCGGCCGTCCACGCGGCGAAGCGCGTGCCGTCGGAGAAGGCGGCCTTGGCGTCGTCCGCGATGGCTGCGGTCTCGGGGTTCGCCTCGAGTCCGCTGATCGCCGCACCGGCGCTGTCGACGACCGATGACACGACCTGGTCGCGCTGATCGGCCGAGAGCCCTCGGTCGTCGAGCGAGGAGGCAAGGATCCCCGCGGTGCTCGTGAAGAGCACGGTGCCGAGCACGGCGACTCCGAGCGCCGCACCGAGCTGCCGAGAGGTCGACTGGGTTCCGGATGCGGTGCCGCTGTCGGCGACCGGCACATCGGCGAGCACCACGCCGGTCAGCTGAGCCGTCGCGAGCCCCACGCCGAGTCCGTAGACGAAGAGGAACGGAATGAGCGGCACCCAAGACGCATCGGGCGCGATGACGAAGCCGACACCCGCGACGCCGATGATCTCGGCGATCAGCCCGGCACGCACGACCCAGACAGGAGCGATCTTGCCGCTCGCCGCACCGGCTGCGCCACTGGCGACGAACGACCCGCCGGCCAGCGCCAGCAGCAGCAGCCCCGTCTGCAGCGCATCGAACCCCAGCACGAACTGCAGCCACAGGGGCAGCGCGAGGATGATGCCGAACTCTCCGAGCGAGACCACGGTCGCCGCGATGTTGCCGTTGCGGAACGAGGGGATGGAGAACAGCTTGAGCGCCAGCAGAGTGGACTTCCCGCGGCGCTCACGGTGCACGCCCCAGGCGATGAAGGCGATCAGCGCCACGAGGGCGAGCGCGAAGGCGACCGGGATCGGCGAGAGGTCCAGCGGCCACGTCCAGTCTCCGATCTCGGGACGCTGGTCGACGAGCCACCAGCCGTACGTGCGCCCCTCGATCAGACCGAACACGAGGCTTCCCATCGTGACCACCGACAGGAGCGCCCCGACGACGTCGATGCGGGAGGTGCGATCACTGCGCGATTCGGCCACGGTGAGAAGCACGCCGACGACGATGATGATCCCGAGAGGGATGTTGATCCCGAAGGCCCACCGCCACGAGAACGCAGTGGTCAGCCAGCCGCCGAGGAGCGGTCCGACGGCGGCCATGCCGCCGATGGTCGAGCCCCACACCGCGAAGGCGATGCCGCGTTCGCGCCCGCGGAACGTGGCGTTGATGATCGACAGGGTCGTCGGCAGGATCATCGCTCCCCCCACGCCCTGCGCGAGGCGGGCGAGGATCAGCATCCCGCCGTCGGGGGCGAGTGCCGCGAGCACAGACGACGCCGCGAAGACCGCCACGCCGATGAGCATCACCCGACGGCGCCCGAATCTATCGGCGAGGCTGCCGAACACGAGAAGCAGTGCGGCGAAGACCAGCGTGTAGGCCTCCTGCACCCACTGGACCTCGGTCGAGGTGATGCCCAGGTCGTCGACGATCGCCGGGATCGCGACATTGACGATCGTCGAATCGACGATGATCAGCGAGACCGCGATGCTGATGAAGACCAGGCCCACCCACCGCAGCCGAAAGTATCGTTCCATGACTACTAGCTTAGCTAGCAAAGAGACTGGCTGGGGGAAATAGGGTCGGATTCAACGAGAGGGACCACCTGCGCGATTAGATTGTGCACAATCTAATCGCGTGCAATACTGTAGCGATGGCCGTGACCGATGAGATGGTGTGCTTCTCCCTGTATTCCGCCGCACGCGCGACGACGCAGGCCTACCGCTCGCTGCTGGCACCGTGGGGCCTGACCTACCCCCAGTACCTGGTGCTCGCGATCCTCTGGATGGAGGGCGAGCAGACCGTCGGCTCGCTCGGCGAGGCGATGCAGCTCGACTCGGGCACCCTCTCCCCCCTCGTCCGCCGCCTCGAGCAGGCGGGCTACGTCGCACGGGCGCGAAGCTCGGCCGATGAGCGGGTCGTCACCGTTGGCCTGACTGACGCAGGCACAGCACTTCGATCCGAGGTCGCACCGGTCCACACTGCGATCGCCGCACTCGCCGGAATGCAGGACGACGACCAGCGTCACCGCCTGATCGCCGAGCTTCACGAACTCACCGCACGACTGCAGAGTTCTGCAGCCGTGCCGGCACCCTCTGCGCGCACGCCGCGCGCCGACTGACCCCAACCCCGGAAGGAATCCACACGATGGACGCTCTCTACACCGCCGAAGCACTCGCCACCGGAGCAGGACGAAACGGCCGCGTCGCGACCGGCGAAGGCCGCCTCGACCTCAACCTCGCAATCCCGAAGGAGATGGGCGGCAGCGGAGACGGTGCGAACCCCGAGCAGCTGTTCGCCGCCGGCTACGCCGCGTGCTTCCACTCCGCGCTGCAGACGGTCGCCCGCGCGCAGAAGGTGAAGATCACCGACTCGTCGGTCGGCGCCCGCGTGCAGATCGGCTCGAACGGCCAGGGCGGATTCGGCCTCGCCGTGCAGCTCGAGGTCGTCATCCCCGACCTCCCGCACGACCAGGCTCAGGCTCTCGCCGACGCCGCCCACCAGGTGTGCCCCTACTCGAACGCCACGCGGGGCAACATCGACGTCGCGATCACCGTCACCGACGACTGATCCGCTCGACACCATCCACCACGACCGATCCCACAAGGAGAACATCATGCGCGCCCTCACCCACGACACCTTCGGCGATCCCGAGCAGGTCCTGACCGTCACCGACCGCCCCACTCCTGAGCCCGGCCCCGGCCAGGTGCGGCTGCGGATCGTGCTCTCGCCGATCCACAACCACGACCTCTGGACGATCCGCGGCACCTACGGTTTCAAGCCCGAGCTGCCCGCGGCATCCGGCACTGAAGCCCTCGGCGTCGTGGATGCACTGGGCGAGGGCGTCGAGAACCTGTCCGTCGGCCAGCGGGTCGCCACGGGCGGAACGTTCGGCGCCTGGGCAGAGTACGTCGTCGCGAATGCCGCTGGGCTCATCCCCGTCCCCGAGTCGCTCAGCGACGAGGCCGCCGCGCAGCTGGTCTCGATGCCGTTCAGCACGATCAGCCTGCTGCAGTTCCTGCGCGCCGAGAAGGGCGACTGGATCGTCCAGAACGCGGCGAACGGCGCCGTGGGCCGCATGCTCGCCCAGCTGGGCGCCGCACGTGGCGTGAACGTGATCGGCCTCGTGCGCCGTGCGGCCGGCGTCGACGAGCTCCACGAGCAGGGCATCGAGAACGTCGTCTCGACCGATCAGGACGACTGGCGCGAGCAGGTCGCGACGCTGACCGGCGGGGCCCACATCGCGTTCGGTGTCGACTCGGTCGGCGGATCGTCCGCGGGCGACGTTCTGTCGCTCCTCGGCGAGGGCGGCACGCTCGTCGCCTTCGGTGCGATGAACTCCCCCACCATGGAGATCGCCTCCGGCGACGTCATCTTCAAGCAGGCCACGGTCAAGGGCTTCTGGGGCAGCAAGGTCATTCAGACCATGGATGCGGCCACGCGCGGCGCCCTGTTCGGCGAGCTGATCCAGCGCGTCACGGAAGGCACTCTCACCCTCCCTGTGGCCGGCGTCTTCGACGCGGCGGACGCGGCAGACGCCGTGCGTGCGAGCAACACCGCCGGCCGCGTCGGCAAGGTCCTGCTGAAGTTCTGATTCCAGCGGGGCGCAGCGCGTCGGGGATTACTTGACAGCGGTAATTAATCCCGCCTACGCTGACGGTGACATCGAGATCGATCGAACACACCGGAGTGCGATGACCGACACACTGCGCCTCACCTGGGACGCCCCCGCCACCCTGTGGGAGGAGGCGACCCCGCTCGGCAACGGCCGCATCGGCGCCATGGCTTTCGGCGGTCCGGGCGGCCGCTACCAGCTCAACGACTCGACTGTCTGGTCCGGCAGCCCCGACGGGCCTGCGCGCGCGCTGCAGAACGTGCGTGCCCGCGGAGCAGGGCCCGAGCGCCTCGCTGAGGTGCGGGCAGCGCTCGCCTCGGGCGACGTACGGCTCGCCGAGGATCTCTTGATGGCATTCGAGGGTCCGTACTCGCAGGAGTTCCTCCCGCTCGCGGATCTGCACGTGCGGATCGACGGCCTCGAGGCCGACCCTGAAACACCCGCCAGGACCCTCGATCTCGACGCGGCCACGCTCAGCGAGACCCTCCGCATCCCCGGCGGGCGCCTCACGCGCCGCTCCTGGGTGTCTGCACCGGCACAGGCACTGATCATCGAGCTCACCTCGGATGTCGAGTTCGACACGGTCGTCGAGCTGTCCACGCCCCTGCGCGGGCGAGTCGTCGACTCATCCGACGCGCTGATGCTCGACGTGCAGGCCCCCGTCGACGGCGCTCCGCTGCACGAAGAATCGGTCGATCCGCCGCTGCGCTATGCGCAGGAAGACTCGGACTTCGACGCGTACGCGGCCGTCGCTGTCGCGCTGAACTCGGACGGCGAGGTGCGTCGATCCGACGGCCGCGTCGTCGTCCACAGAGCCCGTCGCCTGCTGATCGCCCTGTCCACATCGTCGCGCGCCGGGTCGTGGTGGGCCGACGCCGACGGGGACTGGCGGACCGCCTCGCGAGAGACGATCCGGGATCGCGCGCGAGAGAGGGCGGATGCCGCGGCTCAGCGCGACGTCCAGGCCCTCCTCGCCGAGCACGTCGCCGATCGGCGACGCGTCACTCGCGCGCGATTCGCGATCGGCAGTCGACGCGAGGGCGCCTGGAGCGTCGACAGGGATGTCCTTCACGGATCCGATCCGCTGCTTCGTGCGACCGTCGCCGCCGAGTACGGCATGTACCTGCTGGCATCGAGTTCGCGCGCCGGCAGCCCTGCGGCGAACCTGCAGGGCATCTGGAACGACCAGCTGCAGCCGGCATGGTCGTCGAACTACACGATCAACATCAACACCGAGATGAACTACTGGTCGGCGCCGGTGCTGCTCAGCCCCGATGCGCTCGAACCGCTCCTCGCTCTCGTCGAGCATCTCGCCGGCACGGGCACGGACGTCGCACGCGAGCTCTACGGCGCTCGCGGATGGGTCGCGCATCACAACAGCGACGTGTGGGGGTGGAGCCTCCCCGTCGGCGATGGCCACGGCGCCGCGAGCTGGGCGATCTGGATGATGGGCGGAGTCTGGCTCACGCACAACCTCTGGGATGCCTACGAGTTCAGCGGCGATCGCGACCTCCTGCGCGAGCGGATCTGGCCCGTCATGCGCGGCGCCGTCGAATTCTGCCTCGACTGGTTGGTCGCCGACGCCGACGGCGTGCTCCACACCTCGCCGTCGACTGCCCCGGAGAACTCGTATGTCGCCGCCGACGGCCTTCCCACCGCCCTGGGGCTGACGGCGACGTCGGATCTCGCGCTCATCGGCGGGCTGTTCGAGCGTGCCCTCGTGGCGATCGACGACCTCGAGATCGACGACGCTCTGGAGGCCGAGGTGCGCGGGGCCCTGGCCGCGCTCACCCCGCTGCAGGTCGGCTCCGACGGCAGACTGCTGGAATGGTCGGCCGAAGTCGAAGAGCACGAACCCCTGCACCGGCATCTCTCCCCCGTCGTCGGCCTGTATCCCCTCGACACCGTGACCCCCGAGGGCACGCCCGAGCTCTTCGACGCCTCGGTCCGCCTGATCGACGCGAGGGGCCCCGGCGCCATGGGTTGGTCCTGGGCGTGGAAGATCGCGCTGCGAGCCCGCGCACGTCAGGGAGACGTCGCCGCGTCGCTCCTCGAGGAGGCGCTGACGCCGTTCGACGGCGATGCCACCCGCCACGGACCGGTCGATGGCTCGGAATGGGGAGGACTCCTGCCCAACCTGTTCAGCACGCATCCGCCGTTCCAGATCGACGGCAACCTGGGCTTCCCTGCCGCGATCGCCGAGATGCTCGTGCAGAGCCACGGCGGACGGGTGCACCTTCTCCCTGCCCTTCCCCAGTCCTGGCGCCTGGGCGACGTGCAAGGCATCGCGGTCCGCCCTGGGCTCGTCCTCGACCTCTCGTGGAGCGATGGGCAGATGACGTCCGCCGCGCTCCACAACCACGGTTCGGAGGACAGGACGGTGCTCGTCAGGCTCGCCGACAGCGAGGCCATCGTCGATGTCGCGGCGGGCTCGACGACCGACATCGCACTCCCTCTCGCCTCGGATGCGACGCCCATCGCGCAGGATGACCGACGTGCACGGTGACCTCCACGTCGTCGATGCGGCGACCACGCAGACCGAACCCGACGACTTCGACGCCTTCTGGGCGGAGACGATAGCCGGGGTCAGAAGCCTGCCGCTCGATCTCACGGTCACTCCACACGCCACGCGACTCACCCAGATCGACGTGTTCGACGTCTCGTTCCGCGGCTTCGGCGGCACGCCGATCCGCGCCTGGCTCCGTGTGCCTCGCGGCGCCTCCGGGCCGCTGCCCGGTCTCGTGCAGTTCTTCGGATACGGCAACGGCCGAGGTCACGCTCTCCGAGATCTTCGGTGGGCATCGGCCGGGTACGCGCACCTCGTCGTCGACGCCCGAGGTCAGGGCCACGGTGACACGGATGACGATCACGCCGACGGCGGTCCCTCGGCGGGAGGGTTCCTCACCCGCGGCCTCCGTTCGCCGCAGGAGTACTACTACCGTCGCGTCTACGCCGACGCGGTGCGCGCGGTCGACGCGATCCGTTCGATAGAGCTGGTCGACCCGACTCGTGTCGGCGCGGTCGGAGCGAGCCAGGGCGGCGGTATCGCCCTGGCGATCGCCGGGCTGGTCCCGGACATCGCCGTCGCGATCATCCAGGCACCGTTCCTCTGCGAGCTCGACCGCGCGGCGACGCTCAGCTCGGAGCATCCGTACTCGCTCCTGACGCAGTACTTCGCGGACCGCCGCAGCGACGCCGCCATCGCGCTCGACACGCTGCGCTACTTCGACGGCATCAACCACGCCAGACGGGCCACGGCTCCGGCGCTGCTGAGCACCGGGCTGCGCGACGGCATCGCCCCGCCGGAGACCGTGCTGCCCGCGTTCACCGCATACGGCGGCGAGAAGCGCGTCGTGCTGTGGCCTCACAACGGGCACGAAGCCGGCGGCGACCTCGACGAGGAGAATGCGCTGGAGTTCGCGGCCGAGCATCTCATGACAGGCATCCCGACCCGCACAGCAGCGGATTCGCTACGATAGCCGACACGACCCGAAGGACCTGATGGACCACGACACCGCCGCGCGCACCACCCTCATCCGCTCGGCGTCCGATGCGGGATCCAGGGTCTTCGAGACGATCCTGACGCGCAGCCCCATCAGCCGCATCGACATCGCCCGTCAGACCGGGCTGTCGCAGGCCGCGGTCACCAAGGCGGTCGCACCTCTCGTGGCCGCCGGCCTGGTCGACGCCCCTCCGGCCTCGCAGCGCGACGGGACTCCCGGCCGGCCGGTGAGCCCGGTGTCGATCGTGCTGGAGTCGATGGTCATGATCGGCGTCAAAGTGAACGTCGACGAGATCATCGCCGTCGCGACGGATCTCGCGACCACCGTGCTCACGAGCACGAGGCAGGCGCTGGCCGCCGACGATCCGCACTCCGTGATCGATGCCATCAGCCATGTCGTCGCCGAGCTCGAGCAGAATCTGGGCCTCGGAGCATCGGCGATCGCCGGCATCGGCGTCTCTGTGTCCGGCGACGTCGACAGTTCCACCGGAGTCGTGCGTGAGTCGAACATCATGGGCTGGACGGATGTCCCCCTCGGGGATCTGCTCCAGTCACGATTCCCCTGGCCGGTGACCATCGAGAATGACGTGCACGCTCTCACGATCGGCGAGCACTGGTTCGGCGTCGGCCTGGGCACAGCCTCCTTTGCGATCGTGACGATCGGTCGGGGCATCGGTAGCGGCCTGCACCTCAACGGCGAGGTCGTGAGCGGCGCCTTCGGCGTCTCGGGCGAGATCGGCCATCTGCCCCTCGCCGACCCGGCTCTCGTCTGCCCCTGCGGCCGGCGCGGATGCGTCGAGGCGGCCGCCTCGACCGGAGCGATCGAAGCGGCCGTCTCGGCAGCGCTCGGTCGGCCCGTCGCGATCGACGAAGCCGTCGCACTCGCACACGCGGGTGACGCAGATGCGGAGTCGGCGTTCCGTGAAGCCGCGCGCCTCATCGGCACGGCGATCGCGACTCTCGTGAATCTGACCGGGCCGGAGCTCGTGATCATCGGCGGAGAGGGCGTGTCCGACTTCGATCTCTTCGAGAAGACGCTGCGTGACGCGTTCGAGAACCACGCGTTCGGGGCTGCCGTGCGCTGCCGCATCGTCACCCGCCCGCACACCTTCGAGGACTGGGCACGCGGCGCCGCCGCCACCGCCATCCAGGCGCTCGTGCGCTGAGGCCCCACGACAGAGACGCCGACGAGGCGGATGCCGCGAAGCATCCGCCTCTCTGCATGCTCGCCCCAGGTGCTGCGCCGGTCACTCGTCATCCGAGACGCAGAGATGCGCGGGGCGGCATCCGCCCCGCGCATCCGTGACACGGCGCTCAGAGCGCGTCGTAGAGGTCCTGCTGCAGCTCGAGGTAGCGAGAGAGCCCGAGACCCTCGAGGTCGGCGGCGTAGGCATCCCACGCGGCGTCGTCATCGATGTCGCGCTGACCGGTCACGAACTCCGCCTGCGCCTGCGTGATGTAGGTCGCGATGTTCGTCTGCAACTCGGCGAGCTCCGCCGAGGTGTCAGGGTCCGGCCACAGCTTCTCGACGGGGAAGAGCATGCTCTCGTCGGGAGCGTAGGGCTCGTACTCCTGTGACGCATTGAGCAGGCGACGCTCATATCCGTCGGGCGAGTACACGTCCTCCGGCACGACCTGCGAGTTGCGGTACTCGAGCGAGTCCCAGTACTGACCCATCGAGCGCCACGAGGCGTTCGAGGTCTCGTCGTACGTGAGCGGCTTGAACGTCGGGTCGAGCTCGGGGTCGAGCGCGACGTCGCCCTCGACGGCGGGCACCCACGCCTCGCCCTCGGGACCCATGGCGCCGAGACGGTCGCCTTCCTCTGTCACGAGGTAGTCGATCACCTTGATGGCCTGGATACGCTCCTCCTCGGTCGACTTGTTCGTCAGGGCGAACATGCCGAGCGGGCTGACCGGCGAACGGTAGGTGGCGAACTGCGTGCCGTCGGGCCCCTTGACCGGGGGCACGGCGTCGTAGTGCGTGTCTCGGCCGTCTGGCGAATCGGCTGTCACGATCTCGTACGGGTGCAGAACGGCTGCGGCCCCGAGGATCTCGCCGTCTGCGTTGTCGCCGAGAGCCCGCAGAGCCTCTCCATTCTGAGTGAATGACGCGGTGTCGATGAGCCCCTCGTCGGCGAGCGACGAGATGTACTGGAGGCCGGCACGCCATCCGTCGGTCGTCGCCGAGAGCGTGACCTTGTCACCGTCGAGCACCATCGGCGGCGGACTCGACGGCGAGCCGTACGGCGCGTAGGTGAACGCGTTCATGAAGTAGTTGATGACAGGCTCCGAGGCCGAGGCGCTGAGCGCCACCTCGTCGGGACGACCGTTGCCGTTGGGGTCGTCGTTCTTGAAGGCGCGCAGAACCTCGCGCAGCTCTTCCGTGGTCGTCGGCTGCTCGAGCCCGAGCTTGTCGAGCCAGGTGGTGTTCATCCAGAGCTTCGACGGATAGCTGCAGTGATAGCACTCCGTCCACTGTGTGATCGCGTAGATGTGCCCGTCGGGCGCGGTGACCGACTGCTCCCAATCCGGCTTCTCCTCGAACCGCTCCTTCAGGTTCGGCGCGTATTCGTCGATGAGGTCCTCGAGCGGCAGGAGCACTCCCTGCTGCCCGTACTTCAGGATCTCGCTCCGCGAGAAGGCGTCGACCCACGGCACGAGGAAGTAGGCGTCGGGATAGTCGCCGCTCGCGAGCGACACCTGTCGCTTCTCTCCCGCGACGCTGCCGTCGTAGGTGGTCGTCTGCCAGTCGAAGTCGATGTCGAACTTCTTCTCGAGCAGCTGGGTGAACTCGTTCTCGGCGAGCGATCCGTTGTCGCCCTGCGGCCCGAAGGCGACGAGCTGACCGTTGTCGTCGCTGGGCGGCGTGCAGGCGGCGAGCGCCAGCCCCGTCGCGACGACCGTGACCGCTGCGATCGCGCCTCGTGTGATGCGTTTCTTCATTCCGGAATCTCCTTTGACCGGTTGAGGGGGTGGTGATGTGGATGGGTGTGGGCGTGTGGCGTCTCGCCGGCGGGTCAGCCCTTGACGGCGCCGACCATGATCCCCTTGTTGAAGTACTTCGCGACGAAGGGATAGGCGACGAGCATCGGCACGGTGGCGATGACGACGGTCGAGTACCGCAGCAGATCGGCGAGTTCGCGGCGCCGCAGCTGCTCTGCGACGTCGCCGCCACCGCCCGAGTCGTTCAGGATGAGCAGACCTCTCAGCACGAGCTGGAGCGGCTGCAGGTCGGCGTTGCGCAGGTAGAGCAGTGCGTCGAAGTACGAGTTCCACTGCATGATCGCGTACATCAGGGCGATCACCGCGAGCAGCGGCTTCGCGAGAGGCACGACGATCGTCCAGAGGATGCGCAGCTCAGACGCGCCGTCGAGCTGGGCAGCCTCGTACACCTCATCGGGCACGGACGACCGGAAGTAGACGATCGCGATGATCACCTGCCAGACGCCGATCGCGTTGGGCAGCAGCATCGACCACCGAGTGTCGAGCAGCCCGAGTGACTGCACCACGAGATACATCGGGATGACGCCGCCGCTGAACAGCATCGTGAAGACGACTCCGCCGGTGATGACCTTGCGTCCGAAGAGCTGAGCACGTGAGAGGGGGTAGGCGATCGCGACAGTGCCGAGCACGCTGATCAGCGTGCCGACGACCGTGTAGAAGAGCGAGTTGCCGAATCCGCGGAGGATGGCCGGGTTGGCCAGCGCCTCTGCATAGCCGCGGAACGTGAATTCCACCGGCCAGAACAGCACCCGGCCCGAGGACACGGCCTGCGGGCTCGAGAACGAGCTCGCGACGATGTTGAGCAGCGGCAGCAGAACCACGAGCAGGAACACGGAGAGCAGGATGTAGGCCGCGACGATGAAGACCCGGTCGGCCTTCGTCTCCTTCACCTTGACGCCGCGTGCGAGCGGGTCCCGCTTGGGTCGACGCGACCTGCCCCTCGCGACGTCGCTCTCCTGAGTGAGAAGCGCCTCGGTATCGATCGTGGTCACCACAGTCCGTTTCCCGTCACTCGCTTGGACACCGCGTTCACCACGAGCAGCAGCACGAGACTGATCGCGGCGTTGAAGAGTCCGATCGTCGCTCCGAGGCTGAAGTTCGCATTGAGGATGCCCGTCTTGTACACGTACGTCGGGATGATCTCGGACGTCGAGAGGTTGAGCGCGTTCTGCAGGAGGAAGGCCTTCTCGAACCCGATCGCCATGATGTTGCCGACGCCGAGGATCAGGATGATCGATGCCGTCGGCAGCAATGCCGGGATGTCGACGTTCCAGATCTTCTGCAGTCGCGAGGCGCCGTCTATCTTCGCGGCCTCGTAGAGCGAGGTGTCGACCGAGGCGAGGGCCGCGAGATAGATCACGGCG
This sequence comes from Microbacterium sp. Leaf320, assembly GCF_001423485.1. Classification (GTDB taxonomy): domain Bacteria; phylum Actinomycetota; class Actinomycetes; order Actinomycetales; family Microbacteriaceae; genus Microbacterium. The sequence goes on along the minus strand of NZ_LMOD01000001.1, from coordinate 549,926 downwards.
GAGTATCCGGTGGTCGTCCAGATGTCCGTCGCGACGTAGATGTGGCGGAAGAAGTCCGCGTCGGCGAGCAGATCGACCTGGCCTGCGCCGAAGAAGCTGAGCGTCCGTCCGAGCAGGCCGACGCGCGGCGACAGCAGCAGGATCGTCATGGAGACGACCACGACGGTGGAGATGAAGTACGGCGCGTAGGTCACCAGCTGGACGGTGCGAGTGAAGAAGCGCAGCCGCACCTCGTTCAGCGCGAGCGCGAGGATGATCGGCAGCGGGAAGCTCGCGATCAGGGTGTACGCCGCGAGAATGAAGGTGTTGCCGACGAGCCGGGGGAAGACGGGGTTGCGGAACAGATTCGCGAAGTTGTCGAACCCTACCCAGGGGCTTCCCCACACTCCGTCGATCGGATTGTAGTTCTTGAACGCGATGATGGCGTTCGCCATCGGCACGTACCGGAACACGATGAACCAGATCACCGGGATCAGCAGAAGCAGGTAGAGCTGCCAGTAGCGGCGCAGACTGCGTGTGAATCGGGTTCGGACGGTGGAACGACGCGCGGTGGCGCCGGGAGGCCTCGGCTTCGAGACCTCCTCGGAGAGTGCTTGCTCAGCACTGAGCTTCATGATCGCCCTCCCAGGGCAGGGTTACTTTACGTCGTAATAAAACCACGACCCCGACCAAAAGTAAACGACGGATTTCGTGGAGCCGATTTCGGATCCGCGCTTGCACACCCCTCGCAAACGTGGTTTATTGACGTTGTCAAGTAACTATCCGGAGGGTCTTCATCCCATGACTTCCCGTGTCGACACCGTTGTCGCACTCCGCGCCGCTGGCGTCGCCTTCGTCCTCGAGATCGCACAGCCGATCCCCCGCATCCTGCACTGGGGCGCCGATCTCGGCGCACCCACGCCGACCACGGCATCCGCGCTCCTACTGACCGCGGGTCCGGCACAGCTGAACAACTCCCCCGATGTGCCCCGCACCTTCTCCGCGCTGCCCACCGAGTACGAGGGCTGGTCTGGTACGCCCGGGCTCGCCGGTCATGCACAGGGGCGCGCGACCACCCCACGGCCGCGCCTCAGGGCGCACGACGTCGAGATCGATCACGTGCGCGGCGGCGGCAGCATCGCGCTGCGGTTCGAGGACGCTGTCGCCGGCCTCCGCACGACTCTCCGCTACCGACTCGACGAGCACGGAGTCCTGGCCGTCGACACGTCCGTCGCCCGAGACGCGCGCCTCAGCCCCCGGCTCGGATCGACCGCCTACACGGTGGACTCCGCACTCGCACTGATCCCGCTGCCGGAGCGCGCGACGGAGATCCTCGACTTCACCGGGAAATGGTGCCGCGAGCGCTCGCCGCAGCGGTCTCCGTTCGGCTTCGGCACGCATCTGCGCGCGGCGCATCGCGGCAAGCCGGGGCACGACTCCCCCTTCCTCCTGGCCGCCGGCACAGCCGGGTTCGGCTTCGGACACGGAGAGGTCTGGGCGGTCCACCTCGCCTGGAGCGGCGAGCAGCGCTACCTCGCCGAGCGACTCACCGAGGGCGCCGGGGCGTTCAGCTCGATCATCGGCGCCGGAGAGGACCTGCACCCGGGTGAGATCATCCTCGAGGACGGTGACCACTACGACTCACCGACCGCGCTCTTCATCTGGTCGGATCGCGGTCTCGACGCGATCAGCGATCGGCTGCACCGGCGCCTGCGCGCGCGGGCATCGCACCCCCGCTCCCCGCGACCGCTCGTGCTGAACACCTGGGAGGCCGTGTACTTCGATCACGATCTCCCCCGCCTGACCGCGCTGGTCGAGCGCGCCGCCCAGGTGGGCGTCGAGCGCATCGTGCTCGACGACGGATGGTTCCGCGGGCGCCGCGAAGCGGACGCCGGACTCGGCGACTGGTACGTCGATGACGCGGTCTGGCCGCACGGACTCGGCCCGCTCGTCGACGTGGTGCGCAGCCATGGCATGCAGTTCGGGCTGTGGTTCGAACCCGAGATGATCAATCTCGATTCCGACCTCGCGCGCGCGAATCCCGAATGGGTCCTGGGGCCGGCCGAAGGTCTCGGCCCCGAATCCCGCTCGCAGCACGTACTCGACATCGCGCGACCCGACGCGTACGAGTATCTGCTCGGACGCATCGACGCGCTCGTCCGCGAGCACTCGATCGACTACCTCAAGTGGGACCACAACAGAGATCTCCTCGAGGCGGTGAGCCGAGGGGACGACGGCGATCGTCCGAGCGTGCACCGTCAGACGCTGGCGCTGTACCGGCTGCTCGACGAACTGCGCAGGCGTCACCCGGGACTCGAGATCGAGACCTGCTCGGGCGGGGGCGGCCGTGTCGATCTCGGGATCCTCGAGCGCACCGACCGTGTCTGGGCGTCCGACTGCAACGACCCGGTCGAGCGCATCCAGATCGAGCGGTGGACGCGCAGCATCGTTCCCCCCGAGCTGATCGGATCTCACCTCGGCGCCGCGCGTTCGCACACGACCTCGCGAACGACGGATCTCTCGTTCCGCCTGATCGCCGCGCTGACGGCGCACGCGGGGATCGAGCAGGATCTGACGGCCGTCGACGAAACCGAGCTGGCGGTGATCACACGGTGGGCCGGCCTCTACCGCGAGTTCCGCGGACTGCTGCACAGCGGCAGAGTCGTGAACGCCGACCTCGCCGATCCGTCGACGTCGTTCGCCGGCGTGGTCGCCCACGATTCCTCCGTGGCACTCTTCACCTGGAGCCGCTTCGCCACCTCCGCCGCAGGACAATCCGGGCGCGTGCGCTTCCCCGGACTCGATGCGACTGCGACGTACACCGTCAGGATCCGCGAGGATCTCGGAGCCGCGAGCCGGCACCAGGGCAACGACCCGGAGTGGGTCGCGGATGCCGTCGCCGACGGCGTCGAGATCCCCGGCTCAGTGCTGGTCGTCGCGGGTGTTCCGCTGCCGACCCTCAATCCGCAGCAGGCGATGCTCGTCGAGGTCCGACGCTCCGACAGCTGACACTCCCCACTCTTCCTTCCCATCCCCACGACAGAGCAGTCGAACGAGAGGAAAAGCAATGAAGACCCATCGACAGAGAAGGCGAGCGGCCTCGATCACCGCGGCGCTCGCCGCGACCGCGCTCGCACTCACCCTCGCCCCCGGCGCGGGCTGGGCCACCGAGGCGACCCCCGACCCCTCGGCCTCGACCACGCCCGAGCCCGAGGCGACCCCGACCGAGGCCGTGACACAGCCACCGGAGGTCGAGGAGACCGAGAGCCCCGCTCCGGACGAGTCCCCGACGCCGACGGAATCGACGACCTCGCCCGAGCAGCCCCCGGCGAAGGATGCTCGACGCACCCCGCCGTCCGATGAGGGCATCTCGCCCCTGTCCGCCAAGCCCTACATGGGCTGGAGCAGCTACAGCATGCAGGTGTACGAGGGCGGCCAATGGATCACGGCCGACCAGATCATGGCGCAATCCGACGCCATGCACGACAAGCTGCAGGAGTTCGGATACGAGTACATCAACATCGACGCGGGCTGGAACGGCGGGCAGGACGGATACGGCCGCCCGACCCCCAGCACGACGCTGTTCCCCGACGGGCTCGATGCTGTCATCGATCATGTGCATGACAACGGCCAGAAGGTCGGGCTCTACCTGATCCCCGGGATGAGTCTCGAAACCGCGCAGAAGGCCCTCCCTATCTACAACGCTCCCGGCTGCACGACCGAGAATCTCCTCAAGCAGCCCCTCCAGCAGGGCGACTACTGGGGATTCGGCTATCGACTGGACTTCGACAACCCGTGCACGCAGAAGTACATCGACTCGATCGCCGACCTCCTCGGCGAATGGGGCGTCGACTTCATCAAGTTCGACAGCGTGACCCCTGGATCGGGCATCGGCGACCTGTCGATGGATGCCCGAGAAGAGGTCGCCGCCTGGTCGCAGGCGCTGAAGCGCAACGACATCTGGTTCGAGCTGTCCTGGGCCGTCGACATCAACTACGCCGACTACTGGAAGCAGTACGCCGACGGATGGCGCGTCGACTGGGACGTCGAGTGCTATTGCGGCGATGAGGCGCTGACCACGTGGGAGAACGTCGCGCGTCTCTTCCCGCGTCTCTCCGATTGGTGGCGCCATGCCGGCCCCGCCGGATGGAACGACCTCGACTCCCTCAACGTCGGCAACGGCAAGATGGACGGGCTCACCCGCGACGAGCGTCGCACCGCGACCACTCTGTGGGCGACGTCGGCTGCGCCGATGTACCTGGGCAACGACATGACCGACCTCGACCAGTACGGTCTGGAGCTGATCACGAACCGCGAGGTCATCGCCGTGAACCAGGCGGGCGTGCCCGCACGCCCGGTCTCGACGGCGACGAAGCAGCAGGTCTGGTACTCGCTGAACCCTGACGGCACGTACACCGTCGCGCTGTACAACCTCGGTCGCGCCGACGCCGACATCACCGTCGACTGGTCAGACATCGGACTCGACGGATCCGCGAAGGTGCGCGACCTCTGGGCCGGCAAGAACCTCGGCTCCGAAGCAGATGGCTTCACTGCCGAGAGCGTGCCGATCCACGGAGTGCGTCTGCTGAAGGTGACCCCCGAGAAGCAGTCCGTGCTCACTGTCAACGACGACTCGCTTCGCGTCGGCTACGCCGGCGACTGGGTGCGCAACAACGGCAACGAGGTCCCCGCGACCTCCCAGCCGTTCACGGTCGCGGTGTCCGACACCCCCGGCGGCGGAACGCCCACACCTCCCGCAACCGGGCTCACGGTGACGCTGAACGACAGCGATTCCCGCATCGGCTACAGCGGATCATGGGGGTACAGCAACAACCGAGGGCTCGGCGATCACGCAGACGACGTGCACTATGTCGAGACGAACGGCGCGGCCTTCGAGTACACCTTCCAGGGCACCGGCATCCAGTACGTCACGGAGAAGCACGAATCCCAGGGCGAGGTCGAGGTGTATCTCGACGGTCAGCTCGTCGAGACGGTCGACACGTCGCTGCCCGCCGCGGACGGCCGGCTGTCGCAGCAGGTCGTGTACAGCGTGGCCGATCTGCCGAGCGGAAGCCACACGCTGCGTGTGGTGAAGAAGTCCGGGTCGTTCATGCTCCTCGACAAACTGGTCGTCACCCTCGACAGCCAGCTGAGCACCACGTCGGGGGCGTTCAACAAGGCCGCGCCCGCCGACGTCACGGTCGATGTGCTGCGCGACCCGAGCGAGCTCGTATCGATCAGCATCGGCGGCGAGCCGCTCGAGCGCGACGTCGACTACACGCTGTCGGGAGCCACGGTGACCCTGACGTCGTCGTACCTCGCCACGCTCCCCGTCGGGGATGCGACGCTGGACTTCGGATTCTCCGGAGACCACCTCGATGATGTGCACGCCACGACCGCGGACGGCGATTCGGTGTCGTTCACGTTCCGTGGAACGGGCGTCTCATGGCTCGGCCCGAAGGCGCCGGACCAGGGCACGGTCGATGTCTACATCGACGGCGAGAAGGTCGAGAGCGTCGACACCCACGCCGACTCACGGGTCTCGAATCAGGAACTGTTCGCGGTCTCCGGGCTGAAGGACAAGGCTCACACGATCGAGATGGTGAAGACGTCGGGAGACGTGTTCCGCACGGATGTCTTCCGGTACACGGTCAAGAAGGTCGGCTGAGCGCTGACGGGGCGGGCTCCGAGCCCGCCCCGTCAGTTCTCCCGCACCCGGGTGCGGATGTACGGGCCGGCGGACGACTCAGATCCTGCCGCGCACCGGCGTGCGCTCAACCGAGTCGCCGCTGTCAGGCATCGTCATCTCGGCGCGCACGCCGAGAAGTCTCACCTCTCGCTGCGGATCGAGCGTGGATCCGAGGGCGAGCGCCGCGGCGATCACCTCGTCACGCTCCGTGGTCGGTGCCGCGAGCTTGCGCCCGAAGGTCTTCGTCTCGAACGGCGCGTACCGGACCTTGAGGTGCACCCGCACGACAGGCCGCCCCTCGTCGGCGCAGTCATCGAAGGCATGACCGGCGAGTTCCGCGAGCGCGGCCAGAATCTCGGCGGGCGTGGTGAGGTTCTGCTGAAAGGTGGTCTCGCGGCTGTGGCTCCGCGCCACCCACGGAGTCGGATCGACCACGATCGGCCCGAGACCTGATCCGAGTCCGTGGTACCAGACACCCATCCGCGGACCGAACTCGGAGACGAGCTGATCCTCGTCAGCATCCGCGAGCTCCCGCACCGTCGTGATGCCGTGAGCCGCGAGCCTCTTCTGCACCTTCGGCCCCACTCCCCAGAGATCCCGGGTCGGCTTGTCCCCCATCACCTCGAACCAGTTGTCGACAGTGAGCCGGAAGACCCCGCGCGGCTTGCCGAACTCCGTCGCGATCTTCGCGCGCACCTTGTTGTCGCCGATGCCGACCGAGCAGTGCAGTCCTGTCGCCTCGAGCACGGCGGCCTGAGCCGAACGTGCCACGCTCTCAGGGTCGTCGGTCTCGACCCCGAGGAAGCACTCGTCCCAGCCGATGACCTCGAGCACCACACCGGGCAGGGCACGCAGCGACGACATCACCTCGGTCGATGCCGATTCGTAGGCCTCATGGTCGACGGGGAGGAACACGGCATCCTCCGGCGCCTTCCGCGCCGCGATCTTCAGCGGCATGCCCGACCCGATGCCGAACGCTCGGGCCTCGTACGACGCCGTCGACACGACGGCGCGCTCGGTGGGATCGCCTCGGCCCCCGACGATCACGGGCAGACCGGCGAGCTCGGGCCTGCGCAGCACCTCGACCGCAGCGATGAACTGATCCATGTCCACATGCAGCACCCAGTCGGCCATGCCTCGAGTGTGGCCCGACTCCTCCGGGTTGTCACCCCTCGCGAGCGCTGAGCAGAGCGCTCACCAGAGCAGTCTGCTGAGCAGCGGCGGAGCGCTCAGCCGACGGCGACGCCGATGGCCGTCGCGATCACGGCGAGCAGCGGCAGTGTGCCCTGCATCGTCGCCGCGCGCAGCTTCGACGGGTCGGAGAGCACGAGCACCAGCGCTGCGGCCAACATCATGCCGGTGCCCGCGAACACCAGGGTCAGGCCGACGGTCGTGAATCCGATGATCACGAAGCCGACGCCGAGCAAGGCGGTCAGCGCCAGGAAGAGGTTGTAGAACCCCTGGTTGAAGGCGAGCGCCTTCATGGTGATGGCATCGGCCTCGCTGGCGACGCCGAAGATCTTCCTCGTCTCGGGCTCGGTCCACTTCAGCGACTCGAGCGCGAAGATGAAGACGTGGAATGCGGCTGCGGCCGCGGCGAGGACGAGTCCGACGATGAGCATGAGTCGATCGTATCGACCCTCGGAACCCTCGGAACCCTAGAGCAGGAAGATCGGCAGGAGTCCGGGGTTGTGCGCGTGCACGAGCACGGCGAACACGACCGCGTCGAACAGCAGATGCACCGTCACGACGTAGGCGAGCGAGTGGGTGCGCATGAAGATGAATCCCTGGAGCAGCGCGAACGGGATCGTCAGCAGCGGTCCCCATTCGCGGTAGCCGAGCTCCCACAGGAACGAGACGAACACGATCATCTGCAGCACGTTGGCGAGCGCGTCGGGAAAGTGGCGACGCAGCAGGGCGAACACCGTGCAGATGAAGAACAGCTCGTCCCAGATGCCGACCGCGCCGACGCCGACGAAGAGACGGGCGATGAGGTCGGGCGAGTCGACGACCGGCCAGTTCTGGTACACCCCGCTGGTGATGAAGTAGAACGGCAGGATCAGCCAGCCCAGCACCAGCACCGCGACCAGCCACCCCCACTGCAGGCGACCCCAGCGACGATGCGCACGCCAGGGAAAGCTGATGGCGCGGTCGCGGAACACGAAGCGCGACACGACGTACGGCACCGCGACCGCGCCACCGAGAGCGAGCGTGAAGCGCAGCATGGCGATGTTGTCGAGCTCGGCTGCGAGCGGGATCACGCTCACGATGAGCATGCCCAGGGCGATCAGCGAGAGGTCACGGGTGAGCGAGGGCTGACGGCTCACCCCGATGACGCGGGCCGTCTCGCGTCGGGATCCGACGCTCACGACCTGGTCGGCGACGACGGGGCGTCCGCGTTCGACGAGCCACGCTCCCCCGACGCCGAGTGCGAGCAGCGCCCAGCCGAGCCAGGCGGTCTCGAGGACGAAGAACGCCGGTGCCGCCGCGCAGACCAGAAGTGCGGGGATCACAGCGGGCCAGGTCGTAGACCTGCGCTGCACGTCGGTCACGCGCGCGACTTCCGCCGATACACGAGATCGCGGATGTCGCGCCCCTTGGCGATCCCCTTGCGCTCGAAGGCGGTCATCACCCGTCCGTCGAACCGCTCGGCCCACTCGCCGTCGAAGGCGCGCTCGAACAGCGGATCGGCATCGAGCACCTCGCGCATCTGCAGCGCGTAGTCCTCCCAATCCGTCGCGAGTCGCAGCAGTCCGCCGTCACGCAGCGCCCGCGCCGCCGTCTCGCCGAATCCCGATCGCACGAGCCGACGCTTGGTGTGCTTCTTCTTGTGCCACGGATCGGGGAAGAAGATCCAGACCTCGGCGGCCGCAGCCTCGGGCAGGTACGACGAGAGCACCTCCGGCGCGTTCGCCTCGACGACGCGCACATTGCGGGCGCCCTCGCGATCCGCGTCCAGCATCGTGCGGGCGAGGCCGGCGCGGAAGACCTCGACGGCGAGGAAGTCGTCATCGGGGCGGGACGAGGCGGCGGCCACGATCGCGTGTCCCTGCCCCGAGCCGATCTCGACGTACAGATCGGCATCTCGGCCGTACTCGATGCTCGGGTCGAGTCGCGCCTCGGGATGCACCGAGGTCCAGGCGACGTCGCGCGGCACGTCGAGCAGATAGTGCGGGCCGAGCTCGTCGAAGGCGCGTTCCTGCGCGTCGGACATACGCCCGCTGCGGCGCACGAAGGACACCGGTTCGTCACGGAAGGTGCGGGGTTCGGGCATGCCTCCAGGGTAGTCGGCGGCGCCCCGAGTCACGGACCCGGGATCAGTCGGCCGGAGCGGTCACGAAGTCGATGAGCTCTTCCACCCGGCCCAGCAGCGCGGGTTCGAGATCCCGATACGTGTGCACCTTCGACAGGATGTGCTGCCACGCACGACCCGTGTCGCCCTGTGTCTCGTACGGCCAGCCGAACGCCTTGCAGATCCCGGTCTTCCAGTCGGTGCCCCGCGGGATTTCCGGCCACTTCGCGATCCCCAGCGCACGCGGCGTCACACACTGCCAGACGTCGACGAAGGGATGACCGACGATGCGCACGTGCCGGCCGTGCGGGCCGCGGGCGACCGCGTCGGCGACGCGCGACTCCTTCGAGCCGGGAACCAGATGATCGACGAGCACTCCGTAGCGACGGGACGCGGTCGGCGGCTCCGCGGCGAGCATCTCGTCGAGCAGGTCGACTCCCTGCAGGAACTCGACGACGACGCCCTCGACGCGCAGGTCCGCTCCCCAGACCTTCTCCACCAGCTCCGCGTCGTGCTTTCCCTCGACGAGGATGCGGCTGGGCAGCGCGATCCGTGCACGCTGATCGGCGACCACGAACGATCCCGACGCGGTGCGCCTGGCGCCCTGCTCCTTCGGGGCGGGGACGGTGAGCCGCACCGGTGCTCCGTCGATCAGGAATCCGCCGCCGAGAGGGAAGAGTCGCTTGCGACCTAGCCGATCCTCGAGCTCGACGTTCCCTCCCTGCACGCGTGTGACCGCACCGCAGTAGCCGTCGTCCGCGACCTCGACGACGAGATCGACCTCGGCGGGCACCTGCGGCACCGGCTTCGCCGCGCGCTCCCGCCAACCAGCCGCGAGCACATCCGATCCGTACCTGTCGTCCATGCCCTCCAGCGTATGTGTCTCCGCTGAGGGCGAACGGCTATCGCCGCTCGGATGCTGTCGCGTGTCGGCCTGTGTGCATAGACTCGTGCCATGGGGCTCGGCTGCCGGTCGGAGGGAACACGATGAAGACACGGTGGCTCGCGCTGGCCGCACTCACTGCCGCTGCAGCGGCCGGGGCCTTCTCCGCATCCGCCGCGTCCGCGACCGATCCGGTCACGCTCGACTCCGGGTACGTGACCGATGACGCCGGGGTCCTCTCCCCCAGCCAGGAGGATGCGGTCGAGGCTCGACTCCAGACCCTCAGCGACAACTCCTCCGCCGACCTCTTCGTGGTGCTTGTCGACGATTTCACCTCCCCCACCGACAACGTCGAGTGGGCCGACACCGTCGCCGAGAACAACAATCTCGGGTCCGAGCAGTATCTGCTCGCCATCGCGGTCGAGGGCCGGAGCTACTACATCTCCGCCGCCCCCGACGGTCCGCTCAGCGACAGCAAGCTCGACGACGTCGAGAACGAGATCCAGAGCCTCGCCGCCCAGAACGACTGGGAGGGCGCGATCATCCTCGCCGCCGACGAGATCCAGGGCGACGGCGGGGCCGGCGCGCTCCGCACCACGCTCATCGTCGTCGGCATCATCGCTCTCGGTCTGATCGTCTGGCTGATCGTCGCGCTCGTCCGTCGGTCCCGGCGCAACGCCGAGATCCGTCGCCGCGGTGCGATGCCCGAGAAGCCGGACCCGAACGACCCGTTCTCCACCCTCACCGACGAGCAGGTCCAGACCCAGGCGGGCGCCGCGCTCGTGCAGGCGGATGATGCCATCACGTCGAGCAGGGAAGAGCTCGGTTTCGCCGTGGCCCAGTTCGGCGAGGCGGCCACCTCGACCTTCAGCGGAGCCGTCGAGACCGCCAAGGCGAAGATGTCCGAGGCCTTCGACCTCAAGCAGAAGCTCGACGACGAGATCGAGGACACCGTCCACGACCGCCGCGCGTGGCACATCCGCATCATCCAGCTGTGCGACGAGATCGACGACGTCCTCGACGACAACACCGAGGCTTTCGACGCACTTCGCAAGCTCGAGCAGAACGCCCCGCAGGAGCTCGAACGCGTACGGGGCGAGCGGGCAGCACTCGACACGCTGCTCGCGAGTGCTGAGCCTGCTCTCGCGGCGCTCTCGAGCACGTTCGATCAGGCATCCCTCGTGACCGTCGCCGACAACCCGGCACAGGCCCGCGAGCGCGCGGCGCTCGCCGACCGCTCCATCGAGGCCGCCGCCCAGGCGATCGCTGCAGGGCGCTCAGGAGAAGCCGCGTTCGCGATCCGCACCGCCGAGCAGTCCGTCGCGCAGGCGGCCCAGCTGGCGAACGCGATCACGGCGCTGGGCGCCGAACTCGCCAGCATCGAGTCGCAGGCCCAGGCTCTGGTCGCTGAGCTGCAGGCCGACATCGCCACCGCGCAGCAGCTGCCCGACACGGGCGGCGTTCTGTCTTCGGCGGCCTCGGCGACCTCGCAGCAGCTGCAGCAGGCGCAGGCCGCCCTCGGCGGGAACTCACGCAGCCCTCAGCGGGTACTCGAGGCGCTCACCGCGGCGAACGCCCAGATCGACGCGGCGATCGCGCAGGGAACCCAGGCCGTCGAGCGAGCCCGACGAGCGCAGCAGATGCTCGAGCAGACGCTGACGCAGGCGGGGTCCGAGATCCGCGCCGCGCGGGAGTACATCGAGACGCGGCGCGGCTCCGTCGGATCCACAGCGCGCACCCGCCTCTCGCAGGCGGAGGCCACCCTCACACAGGCACTGAACCTGCGTGCCACCGACCCCGAGGCGGCGCTCACTGAAGCGGGCCGTGCCCTCGATCTCGCCCGCCAGGCGACCTCTTCGGCGCAGGCCGATGTCGCGGCGATGAGCCCGAGCAGCTATCAGAACGGCTGGGGCGGCGGTGGCGGCAGCATCTTCGGCGGTGGTGGCGGTTCGGGAGGTTCCGGCCTCGGCGGCGACATCCTCGGCGGCATCATCGGCGGCCTCCTGTCCGGCGGTGGCGGAGGCGGAGGCTCCTCGCGGAGCAGCAGCTGGCGATCCAGCGGCGGCGGCGGGTTCCGCAGCTCCGGTTTCGGCGGAGGCGGCGGCAGCCGCTCCAGCGGCCGCAGCGGCCGTTCGGGAGGGCGACGCTTCTGAACCGCACACATAACGACCCCAGAACATCGAGTCCGACCCTCTGAAAGGAACCACGCATGACCAAGCAGTCCATCTTCGGACGTATCTCGACCCTCGTCCGCGCGAACATCAACTCGCTCCTGGACTCTGCGGAAGACCCGCAGAAGATGATCGACCAGCTCGTCCGTGATTACACGAACAGCATCGCCGACGCCGAATCGGCGATCGCCGAGACCATCGGCAACCTGCGCCTCCTCGAGCGCGACCACGAAGAGGACGTCCAGGCGGCCACGGAGTGGGGCAACAAGGCCCTCGCCGCGAGCCGCAAGGCCGACGAGATGCGCTCGACCGGCGATGCCGCCGATGCGGACAAGTTCGACAACCTCGCCAAGATCGCGCTCCAGCGCCAGATCAGCGCTGAGCGCGAAGCCACCGGCGCAGAGCCCCAGATCGCCGCTCAGACCGAGATCGTCGACAAGCTGAAGTCCGGTCTCAACGGCATGAAGGACAAGCTGGGCGAGCTGAAGAACAAGCGCAGCGAGCTTCTCGCCCGCGCCAAGGTCGCCGAGGCGCAGACCAAGGTGCAGGACGCGGTCTCGTCGATCAACGTCCTCGACCCGACCAGCGAGCTGGGTCGTTTCGAAGACAAGGTCCGCCGCCAGGAGGCTCTCGCTCAGGGCAAGATCGAGCTCGCAGCCTCCAGCCTCGACGCCCAGTTCGAGAGCCTCGAGGACCTCGGAGAGCTCACCGAGGTCGAAGCACGTCTCGCCGAGCTGAAGGCGGGCGGCTCCGCCCCCCGTCAGGCCATCGAAGGTTCCTGACACACCTCGCGGATGCCCTGGACCAGCGTGTCCGGGGCATCCGCTCTTTCATAGCTGGAGGCACCCATGGTGCGTTTCCTCGTCGTCCCGCAGTGGCAGGGCTCCCCTGCACCGCGCGCAATGCTCCTCGTCGACGGCGCATCCGCGATCGCCGGTGATCTTCCGCGCGCGTCGACCACCGTGCTCGATGTGCCCGTCGAGGCCGGAGAGTCGCTCGGCACGGGCGTCCGCCGACTCAGCGCCCTGTTGCGCACTCGTGAGCTCGTCGATGCGGCGATGACGGCCGACACGGTCGTCGTGGGCGGAGACTGCAGCGTCACCGTCGCGGCGCTCGCCGCCCTTCCCGGCGGCACCGACGATCTCGCGGTGGTCTGGTGTGACGCGCACGCCGACATGAACACACCCGAGACGTCGCCGTCCGGTGCGTTCTCCGGCATGGCCCTGCGGGCTGTGCTCGGTGAAGGCGAACCGCAGCTCGCGCTCTCCCCCGGCATACCGCGCGACCGCGTGATCACCGTCGGGATGCGCGATCTCGACGACGCCGAGGTCGCTGCGCTCGACGGCCTCACCCCGCTCTCGGTGGCAGACCTCGACGATGCCGATGCTCTGGCCGCCGCCGTCGTGGCCACCGGCGCGAGCCGGGTCTGGGTGCACATCGACGTCGATGTGCTCGATCCGGCCGAGATAGCCGGCGTCTCCTCCGCGTCGCCGTTCGGACTCGCTCCCGCCACCCTGAGCGCGGCGATTCGCGCTCTCCGCACGCGCGTTCCGCTGGCGGGCGCGACGATCGCAGGATTCGCCCCGCGTTCACCGGCCGACGCGGTCGAGGATCTCGGGGCGTTGCTGCGCCTGGTCGGAGCGGTGGCATGACCGAAGGCTGGCGCCCTGCGGCGGAACGTGCCCTCGAGCGGGGTCGCCGATTCGACCGCCGCATCCCGTCGTTCCTGCTGCGATCGCCGATCAGTCGCATCGGGTACTGGTGGGGAACCGCGGTCGGCTGGGTGTGGGGATCGCTGTGGAGCACCGGTCCCGTCGAGCGCCGGGCGGGCCTGTGGGTCTTCCGCGGTATGCCGAACTGGACCTTCAACCGTGGCGGGGTGTGCGTGGGCGGGTGCTTCCTCACCGGCGATGCTCGTCCAACCGATGCCGTGCTTCGCCATGAGGCAGTGCACAAGGCCCAATGGCTCCGTTACGGCATCCTGCTGCCGGTGCTGTACCTGTTCGCCGGGCGGAATCCACTCCACAACCGCTTCGAGATCGAGGCGGGTCTGGAAGACGGCAATTACGTTCGCCGGGCGACCGCTCCTCAGCGCTCGGAGGGAAGCAGCCCGAAGCGCTCCGGCGCGTAGATCTGCGCGGGCTGGAGGTCGAGTGATCCTGTGAGGTGCTCGACGATGTCTGCGGTACCGAGGTATCCGCCCAGCAGCGTCACGTGGGTCTCGAGTTCGTCGCCGCAGAGCATCTCATCGGCCCAGGCGCACGTCGCGCGAGCGAGTGCCTGTCCCGGTGCGCACGCACGGCCCGTTCCGGGGGCGCCGGAGCGTTCTGCCCGAGCCAGCCACGTCACGGTCATACGGCCGGGCGCGTCGATCACGCCGATGTCCGAGGCCTCTGCGACCTCGATGAAGATCCGACCGGATGCACACAGCGGCAGAGTAGCGAGGAAGACCTCGAGTTCAGCGAGCGAGTGCTCGTCAGCCGTCACCAGGTGGTGTGCGCGACGACGCGCGGCGCGGCGCTCTGCGCGCGTGCTGCGGGTCTCGAGGAAGGTCTCCATGATGCTCCCATGGTACACCACGCGAAGGGTTGCCTAACCTTGGTCGGCGACAGATTCCACGAGAGCGGCGTGCAGCGCGTCCAATTCGGCATCCGACATCCCGTTCGCTCGGAGGTAGCCTGCCGCTGACCCCCAGCGCGCGTCGACGCCGTCGAGCAGCGCCCGCATGACCGGTGCAGGCGACTGCGTGGCCAGCGCCACCGCGTGCACCGCTTCAGGATGCTGAGAACGGAGGTAGGCGGCGATCCGCTGCGACCTCTCAGGAGGAAGCTGCGACTCCGTGAGCGCGTAGTCCGCGATGATCGCGTCTCGGTCGGCGCCTACGGCTGCGAGAGCGAGTGCCACCGTCACCCCGGTGCGGTCCTTGCCCACCGTGCAGTGCACGAGCGTCGGCTCCCCCGCGGCGATGATGCGGATGGCCGCGACGAGCCTCTCACCACTCTCCTCGAGAAGGTGCAGGTAGAGATCCTCCAGGCTGGTGTCCGTCTCGAAGAACGAACGCACCGACCCGAGGAACAGAGGAAGGTGCGTCGTCTCCGGGCCGTCGATCTCGGTCGGCTCGGCCGCGACCTCCTCGCCGTCTCGCAGATCGACGATGTGCGCGATCCGCTCACGGACCGCCTCGACGCCGACGTTCGTCGCCCCGGACAGCTGGCCAGAGCGCAGCAGGATGCCGGAGCGGATGCGCCCGCCCTCGGCGGGCATGCCTCCCACGTCCCGGACGTTGTTGACGCCGTCGAACTCGAGGACGGTCATTCCTGCGCCTGCGAAGCGCGAGCCGGAACCGGGTAGCGGCCGGCGATGACGACGCGGTTGAACGCGTTGATCGACACGCAGGCCCAGCTCAGAGCGGCATACTCCTTCTCGGTGAAGACAGCACCCACGCGGTTGTACAGGTCATCTGAGATCCCGTCCTCCGAGATGAAGGTGAACGCCTCGGCCAGCTCGAGAGCGGCCTCCTCCCGTTCGCTGAAGACGCCGCTCTCCCGCCAGGTGGCGATCTGCATCAGCGTATCCGTGTCGATCCCCGCCTTGACCGCGCGGTCGACATGGATTCGGGTGCAGTAGCCGCATCCGTTCAGCTGCGAGCAGTGGATCATGACGATCTCCTTGAGGCGATCGTCGATGCCATTCGCCGCGCAGATCTCACCGACCGTCCGAGAGAACGCATCGAGCGCCTGGTAGGCGACGGGCTCGGTCTTGGAGAGGTGCACTCGCGTCTCGCTCATACTCCAATGATATTCCGTTGTATGGACATCCCGGCGGGCCACCTCAGGACAAGGAAATGCATATCGACAGGAGAAAAGCGTCCATGAGCGACGTAATGCGCGTTCATGCGCCGATATCTCTTGTCATTCTGATCCCGCATTTCCTGCACACGAGTTCCTCAGAGCAGAATATGGAGGTGGCGATCGACATCACCGAGTTCAGCTATCTTCCCGCACAGGCCGAGGCGCTGGGCGTTCCCGTTCCCCCGAGTGAGCGGCTGACGCTGCCGCTGCCGGACGGTCGCCGTGTGAGCGGCATCCGCTACGGCAGCGGATCGCCGCAGATCACGCTCCTGCACGGGGCCGGCCTCAACGCGCACACCTGGGATACGACGGTGCTCGCGCTGCAGCAGCCCGTGCTGGCGATCGACCTCGCGGGGCACGGCGACTCGTCCTGGCGCGACGACGCCGACTACACCCCGCGAACGCTCGCCGTGGATGTCGCCGCGGCACTCGACGCATGGACCGACCGGCCGCAGATCCTCGTCGGACAGTCCCTCGGCGGACTCACCGGGGCGGCGTTGGCCGCCGCACGCCCCGACCTCGTCGCCGAGCTGATCGTCGTGGACATCACTCCCGGCATCGACACGTCGGCGGGCCCGGCAGCTCTGCGCGAGTTCTATGCGGGCCCCACAGATTTCACGACACGCGACGAGCTGGTCGATCGGGCGATCGCCTTCGGGTTCGGCGGTGCACGCGCCGACACGGAACGGGGTGTGTTCCTCAACACGCGTGTGCGCCCTGACGGACGGGTGGAATGGAAGCACCATTTCGCTCACCTCGCAGCACACGCCCTCGCCGCGCACGACCCCGGCGACGTCTCCGCTCCCTCGGCTCTCAACGCCACTGGATGGCAGGACCTCGATCAGGTGACGGCCCCGGTGACGCTCGTCCGCGCGATCGACGGCTTCGTCAGTGCTGCCGACGCGGATGATTTCGCCCGCCGCCTTCCCGACGCGAGCGTGGTCGCGATCCAGGCGACGCACAACGTCCAGGAGACCGCTCCCGCACAGCTCGCTGCGCTGATCACGGAGCGCATCGCTACCGCCGGTATGTGACGTTCCGTTCCACATCCCGCCCCCACCCGACCGACACATCCCTAGGCTCGTTCCACCGGCACACAGCAACTGCCGCACCGAGAGGAAACAACCCATGTTCCGACGTACGCGACGGCTCGCGCTCATCTCCGCGATCGCGGCGAGCGCCGTCATCCTGAGCGCCTGCACGGGCACTGCGGCCCCCGAGACCACTGCGCCGATCGGCGAACCGGATCCGGACGCCACGCTGCAGGTGGGCCTGGTTCTCGAGCCCACGAACCTCGACATCCGCCACACGAGCGGTGCTGCTCTCGAGCAGATCCTGATCGACAACATCTATGAGGGTCTGGTCAGCCGCGACCAGGCGAACGAGATCATCCCTCGACTCGCCTCCGACTACGAGGTGTCCGAAGACGGACTCACTTACACGTTCACGTTGAACGACGGCATCACCTTCCACAGCGGCACCGCCCTCACGTCCGCCGACGTCGTCGCATCATTCGAAGCCGTCCGCACGGACGCCACCCTGCAGGGCAACGCCGAGTTCGCCTCGGTGGCCTCGATCACCGCGCCCGATCCCACGACCGTGCAGATCGTGCTGACCGAGCCGAACCAGAACTTCCTCTTCTCCCTGACCGGGCCCGCAGGGCTCGTGTTCCAGGCAGGCGACACCACAGATCTCAAGACCGCAGAGAACGGCACTGGCCCCTTCACCCTGACCCGTTGGAACAAGGGCAGCACGATCACGTTCGCTCGCAACGACGCCTACTGGGGCGAGCCCGCGGGAGTCGCCGAGGTCGAGTTCCAGTACATCCCCGACTTCACCGCCGGTGTGAACACAGCGCTCGACGGGGGCGTCCAGGTGCTCACCGCCGTGGATCCCAACCTCGCATCGCAGCTCGAGGGCGACTTCACCCTCACGACGGGCCGCACGACCGACAAGGCGACTCTCGCGTTCAACAACGCGAAGGCTCCCCTCGACGACGTCCGGGTGCGCGAGGCGCTGCGTCTCGCGATCGACCACGAGGGTCTCGTCGAGGCCGTCGGTGCAGGCTCGACCCTGTACGGACCCATCCCCGAGCTCGACCCCGGATACGAGGATCTCGCAGACGTCGTCTCCTACGACCCAGAGAGGGCCAAGGAGCTGCTCGCCGAGGCCGGCCAGGAGGACCTCGAGCTGACTCTCACCATCCCGAACTTCTACGGCACGACCGTTCCGAAGGTTCTGATCTCCGACTTCCAGAAGGTGGGAGTGACACTCGACGTCGACTCGGTCGAGTTCCCCACCTGGCTGGAGGACGTCTACACGAACCACGACTACGACCTCAGCTTCGTGCTGCACGTCGAGCCCCGCGACTTCGGCAACTTCGCGAACCCCGACTACTACTTCGGCTACGACAACGCCGAGGTGCAGGGCCTCTACGCCGACGCACTCGCCGAGGTCGACCCCGACAAGTCGGCGGAGCTGCTGGCGGAGGCCGCCCGCATCGTCTCTGAAGACCATGCGGCCGACTGGCTCTACAACGGCGCGACGATCACGGCGGTGAGCCCGCTCGTCTCCGGATTCCCCCAGGACTCGATCAACTCGCGCATCGACCTGGCAGGCGTCACCGTCGCCACCGAGAAGTGATGACGCTCACTTCGTGATCCGCTACGCGCTCGTCCGAGGGGCCCTGCTCGTGGCAGGGCTCCTCGTGTCGAGCGCGCTGATCTTCCTGACTCTCCGGGTGTTCCCCGGCGACGTCGCCCAGCTCATCGCCGGCACGCAGGCCTCCCCCGCCGAGGTCGAGGCGCTCCGCGAATCCCTGGGCCTCAACCGTCCTCTGCCGGCGCAGTACGCGGAGTGGATCGGGGGGATCTTCCGCGGCGACCTCGGCACCTCCCTGCTCTCCGGCGCATCCGTCGGGGAGGAGCTGCTGCTCAAGGCGCAGGTGACCGTGCCGCTCGGCATCATGTCACTGCTGATCGCCGTGCTCATCGCGGTGCCCTTCGGAATCCTCGCCGCTGTGCAACGCGGCCGTCGCGGCGGCGCCGCACTCAGCGTGGGCGCGCAGGCCCTCGCCGCCGTGCCCGTGGTCTGGGCGGGGATGATGCTGATCGTCGTGTTCTCGGTGTGGCTCGGGTGGCTCCCTCCGCAGGGATTCCCCCGTACGGGATGGAGCACGCCTCTCCAGGCGATCGAGTCACTGCTGCTCCCCGCTCTCACGATCGGCATCGTCGAGGGCGCCATGCTCATGCGCTTCGTGCGCAGCGCCACACTCCAGGCGGCGGGTCAGGATTTCGTCCGCACCGCTGCGGCCAAGGGACTCACCCGCACCCGAGCACTCATCTCGCACGGCATCCCCGCAGTGGGCCTGTCGATCATCACGGTCCTCGGGCTCCAGATCGCCGGGATCATCGTCGCCTCCGTCGTCATCGAACAGCTCTTCACCCTGCCGGGCATCGGGCGGATGCTGGTCGCCGATGTCGGGACGCGTGACCTGATCAAGGTGCAGAGCGAGCTGCTGGTGCTCACCGGCTTCGTCCTCGTCGTCGGCTTCCTCGTCGACCTGATCCATCGGGCGATCGATCCCCGCCAGAGGGAGGCATGATGCCCGGTTGGCTCCCGAGGCTGTGGCGCACCTCCACAGGGCGCTTCGGACTGATCGTGGTCGCCGTCATCGCGGTCACCGCGCTCGTCGCGCTGTTGTGGACGCCGTTCGACCCGCAGGAGTCCGACGTCCGCAACCGCTGGGCGGTTCCCAGCTGGCCGCACCTGCTCGGCACCGACGACACCGGACGCGACATCCTCAGCCTCCTCATGGCGGGCGCGCGGACCACGGTGTTCGTCAGCGTCGGAGCCGGGATCATCGCGACTCTCGTCGGCATCGCCCTCGCCGGCCTCGGCGCGCTCACCGCCGGGTGGCTGCGCGAGACGGTCGCCGTGCTCGTCGACATCCTGATCGCGTTCCCCGTGCTGCTGATCGCCATGATGATCTCCTCCGTCTGGGGCGGTTCGCTCTGGGTCGTCATCTGGTCCGTCGGCATCGGCTTCGGTGTGAACATCGCGCGTGTCACCCGCCCCGAGCTGCGCCGGGTGCAGCAGAGCGACTTCCTGCTCGCCGCCCGGGCATCCGGACTCACGACCTCGCAGAGCCTCGTGCGCCACCTGCTGCCGAACGTCGCACCCGTGTTCATCGTGCAGCTGTCGTGGTCGATGGCGGTCGCCGTGCTCGCCGAGGCCGGACTCTCGTATCTCGGCTTCGGCGCCTCGGTGACCGAACCGAGCTGGGGGCTGCTCCTCGCCGACCTGCAGCGCTACATCGGCGTGCATCCGCTCTCGGTCATCTGGCCGGGGCTCGCGATCACGCTGACGGTTCTCGCACTCAATCTCCTCGGCGACGGCCTGCGCGAGGCCACAGACCCGACGCTGCGGCACCGCGCGGCGGAGATCCACACCCCGGCGGTGGTCGCATGAGTCTCGTCGTCGAAGACCTCGTCGTCCGCATCGACGGTCGTCCTGTCGTCGACGGCATCTCGTTCGAGGTGCCGGACGGCGCCAGAATCGGCCTGATCGGCGAATCGGGCTCCGGCAAGTCGCTCACCGCGCTCGCGGTGCTCGGACTCCTCCCCGACGGCGCGACGGCGCGCGGAAGCATCCGCTGGAACGGCACGGAGCTGATCGGCTTGCGCGACCGAGAGCTCGCCGAGCTCCGCGGCGATGAGATCGGGATCGTGTTCCAGGAGCCTCGCACAGCGCTCAATCCCATCCGCACCGTCGGCCGGCAGATCGCCGAGTCGATCCGCATCCACGAGGGCATCGGCCGGCGCGAGGCGCGCGAACGCGCCATCCAGGAAGCCGCTCGCGTGCGACTCCCCGACCCGGAGTCGATCGTCGACCGGTACCCGCATCAGCTCTCAGGCGGTCAGCGGCAGCGCGTGGCGATCGCGATGGCCCTGGCGTGCCGCCCTCGACTGCTCATCGCGGATGAGCCGACGACCGCGCTCGACGTCACGATCCAGGCCGAGATCCTGTCGCTGCTGCTGAGCCTCGTCGACGAGCAGGGCATGTCGCTCGTGTTCATCACGCACGACCTCGCCGTGCTCGCACAGGTCGCGACTCGGGGTGTGGTGCTCGAGGACGGCCATGTGGTCGAGGCTGCGCCGGTGAGCACGCTGCTGAGCGCTCCCTCGTCTCCGGTGACACAGGGTCTCCTCCGCGACGCGACCGCCACGCTCTGGCGCCCGGGCGGGGGCATCCGATGAGCCTGATCGAGGCACGATCCCTCCGTCGCGACTTCGTGGTGCCCAAGCGTTCGGCGTTCGAGCGCACCAGGATGCAGACCGCGCTGGCGCCCACAGACCTCGACATCGCCGAAGGCTCGTCGGTCGGAATCATCGGCGAATCCGGATCGGGCAAGTCCACACTCGTCCGGCTGCTGCTCGGACTCGATCGTCCGACGTCCGGCACGGTCGAGGTCGACGGCAAGGCGGTGGATGCCACGGCATCCGCCCGTTCGCTGCACTGGCTGCGGAGACAGACCGGCCTCGTGTTCCAGGACCCGTATGCGTCACTCGATCCTCGGATGACGGCCGCCCAGATCATCCGCGAGCCTCTGTGGGCCCTCGGCATCGACGGCGACCACAGAGCGCGGATCCGAGAAGTGCTGCAGCAGGTTGGCCTCGAGCCGGACATGGCCGACCGGTATCCCCACGAGTTCTCCGGCGGGCAGCGTCAGCGGATCGCCCTGGCGAGGGCGATCGTGCACGGGCCGCGCATCCTCGTCGGGGACGAACCCCTGTCCGCCCTCGACGTCACGGTGCGCGCTCAGATCCTCGACCTGCTGATCGAGCTGCGCCATTCCTCGGACCTCACCCTGATTCTCGTCTCGCACGACATCGGAGTGGTGCAGAACCTGTGCGACACGGTCATCGTGATGAAGGACGGCAGCATCGTCGAGCGGGGCTCCACCGAAGAGGTGCTTCTGCACCCGACGCACGATTACACGAAGACCCTGCTGGCCGCGATCCCGGTCATTCCCGCTTCTCCGGAATGACTGCGGCGATCACCGGCCCGAGCTCGTGCTGAAGAACTTGCGGCGCCTCGTGGGGCGCAGCGCGCGGCGCATGTAGACGGTGCCGAGCTCGCGACCGAACTTGTGCCCGACACGGCCCATGCGCCCGGCCTCCACGAAACCGAGCTTGGCGTGCAGTCGGATCGACGCGTCGGCCTTGGTGTCGCTGATCACGGCGACCATCTCGCGGATGCCGAGCTGCTCGCACGCATCGATGAGGGCCTGCAGCAGAGCCGCTCCGAGTCCTTTGCCACCGGCTCCCGGGCCCAGATAGATCGAATCCTCGACCGTGTAGCGGTAGGCGTTCTTCCCTGCCCACGGCTGCGCGAGCGCATAGCCGATCACGACACCCGCCGGCGAGACCGCGACGAGGAAAGGCAGGCCGAGCTTGCTCAGCAGGGCGAACTTCTCGCGCCAGTAGGGGATGCTGCTGCGCCTCTCGTCGAGGGTCACGACGGAGTTGCTCACGAAGTGGTTGTAGATCTCGCGCACGTACGGGAGGTCTCCTGCACGCGCGGCGCGAATCGAGTACGAGAACACGTCGGGCTCGGGCTGCGGGCGCAGATGGCGCGGCAGCACACGGCGGCGATCACCGGGCTCGAACTGCATGCGATCAGCTTAGACGCGGCTCCCCGTCGACGCGCCAGTCCACGGGGGTCGCGCCCTGACGTTCGAGCAGCTCGTTCGCACGCGAGAACGGCCGGGAACCGAAGAAGCCACGGCGGGCGGACAGCGGCGAGGGGTGCGCCGAGGCGATCACGGGCGTATCGCCCAGCAGCGGCTGCAGGTTCTCGGCGTCCTTGCCCCACAGGATCGCGACGAGGGGCCTGTCGCGCGCGACCAGGCTGCGGATCGCCAGCTCGGTGACCGCCTCCCACCCCCACCGACGGTGCGAGCCCGCCTCACCGGGGCGCACGGTCAGCACCCTGTTCAGAAGCAGCACACCCTGGTCGCTCCACGCCGTGAGGTCGCCGTGAGGCGCGGGAGGGATGCCGAGGTCGCTCTCGCGCTCCTTGTAGATGTTGCCCAGGCTTCGAGGCAGCGGACGCACGTCGCCGTCCACCGCGAATGACAGCCCGATCGGGTGACCAGGAGTCGGATACGGGTCCTGACCCGTGATCAGCACCTTGACCTCCGACATCGGGCGTCGGAACGCGCGCAGCACATGGTCCCCAGCCGGAAGATAGCCGCGCCCCGCAGCCTGCTCCTCGCGGAGGCGCTCACCCAACGTCGTGATCGCTTCCTGGGCCGGAGCCAGAGCAGCGGCCCACTCGGGGTCGATCAGGCCGTCGGCGGCGAGTTCGACGAGAGTGCGGGCAGCCATCGATCAGTCGATCAGGCGCACCCGCAGCGGGCCGCGCGCGAGCAGGTGGTTCGCGGACTGCGCGACGGGGCGCATCGTGATGAGGTCGAGGTTCACGTGGCCCGGCGCATCCAGCGCGTAGGCGATGACATCGGCCACGTCCTCGGCGAGCAGCGGTGCCTCGACCCCCGAGTACACCGCCTCGGCGGCAACCGCGTCGCCACCGAGACGGTTGAGCGTGAACTCCTCGGTGTGCACCATCCCGGGAGCGATCTCCGAGACACGGATGGGCTCGCCGTTCAACTCGAGGCGCAGGGCATGCACCAGCATCGACTGCGCGGCCTTTGCCGCGTTGTAACCGCCGCCTCCCGCGTAGGCCACCTGCGCGGCGGTCGAAGTCACGAACACCGTGTCCGCGTGCCCGTCCGCCGCTGCCGCGCGGCGCAGCAGCGGCAGCATCCCCGCGACCAACCGCTGGCTGGACAGGACGTTGGCGTCGTACATCCACTGCCAGTCGTCGGTGGAGGCGTTCTCCACGCGGTCGGTGCCGCGGGCGCCACCGGCGACCTGCACGAGCGCGTGCACGGGCCCTGAGGCCTCGAGCTCTCCGATCAGCGCCGCCACGGCATCCGGATCCGTCAGGTCGCAGGCGATCGTCGATGCTCCGGTCTCCTCCGAGAGCGCGGCCAGGCGGGATGCGCGTCTGGCGACCCCGACCACTCCCCAGCCACGGGCGCGCAGAGCACGCACGGTCGCCTCCCCGATTCCGGAACTCGCACCGGTCACCACTGCACGCCTGTTCACCATGCCTCCACCGTACGATGTTCCGGCCGCGAACGCGGGTGCACGCCGTCGGGTCGCGGTTTCCGGTCATCATCGTCGGGGCGGGAGTCGCCGATGAGGACGACGGCGACTCCGATTCCGCACAGAACGAATCCGATGACGGTGACGAGGGTGAGCGGCTCCCCGAGCAGCATGCCGCCGGCGAGCGAGGTGGCCGGCGCGATCAGGAACAGCAGCGCCTGAAGCGCGGTGATGCCCACCCGCCGCAGAAGCCACCAGTAGAGCCCGTATGCCGCCAGGGTCGGGAACATGGCGGTCAGGACGACCGCGAGCCAGAACGACGCCGACGACGGCGGGGTCAAGGCGCCTGCCACTGCCGCGATCACCAGCAGCAGCACCGCCGTCACCGTGACGTGGACCGTGAGAGTCAGGAGCACCCCGGTCTCCACCGACGACTTCCGCTGCTGCAGCGTTCCGACGATGAGGCACACCATCGCGACGGCAGGCAGCAGATAGGCGACCAGCGGGGCAGCCGAGGATCCGAACTGCGAGCGCACGACCAGGAGGACTCCGACCGCCCCGACCCCGAGTCCCACCCACTGCGAACCTCTGACGCGCAGACC
The DNA here is from genome assembly GCF_001423485.1 of Microbacterium sp. Leaf320. Taxonomy (GTDB): domain Bacteria; phylum Actinomycetota; class Actinomycetes; order Actinomycetales; family Microbacteriaceae; genus Microbacterium. Next base: position 525,285 of record NZ_LMOD01000001.1, on the reverse strand, counting down.
GAGCACCGGACCGACGAGCACGGCGACCACGAGCGGCTGCACGGCGTCGATGAGAGCGACCGTTCCCGTCGCGATGCCCACGGCGACGGACCCGTACACCGCGACGCAGTAGCCGAACTGCGCGAAGAGTCCGATCGATGCCTGAGCGCGCAGGTCACGACCGCTCACTCCCCTGCCCGCGCCGGTGATCAGGACGACGGCGAGGAGGACCACGGCGAGCGGCACGAAGCGCCAGACGAGAAGCGTCAGTGCAGAGACGTCGACGGTGGCGAACGCCGGGATGATGAACCCCGAGCTCCAGGTCACGACGAAGGCGGCTGAGGCGGCGACCGTCCCCACAGCACGAAGTACACCGATCTGTTTACTCATGGGAACGACTATACAGACTGGTATAGTCACTCCCATGACGCAGTCGGTGCCGGAACTCGTCCCCCTGACCCCGGGAGGACGGCGTGTCCTCGACGCGGCTTCGAGGCTCTTCTACGAGCGAGGCATCCATGCCGTGGGCGTCGACACGATCGCCGAGGCCGCCGGGGTCACGAAGAAGACGCTCTACGACCGGTTCGGGTCGAAGGAGGCCCTGGTCGTCTCCTATCTGCAGCACCGTGACGCCCGATGGCGCGACCACGTCGCGTCAGAGCTCGCACGAGCGCCGGAACCCGGCCCCGAGCGCGTGCTCGCGATCTTCGATGCCGCGATCTCATGGTCGGACGAAAATAGCCCCAAGGGATGCAGCGCCATCAACGCTCGCGCCGAGATCGGCGAGGGCAACGACGACCACCCGGTGTTCCCCGAGGTCTCCCGGCAGAAGATCTGGCTGCTCGACGTGTTCGAGGAACTCTGCGCCGAGGCCGGCGTGCGCGATCCCCGCGCGATGGCCCAGGCGATGATGCTGCTCTACGAAGGCGCGATCGTCACGGTGGGGATGGCGACGTTCGCCGAGCCGTTCGCGATCGCCCGCACCTGGGCGGCGGCACTGCTGGCGCAGGACTGAGCGTCCGACCGGCTCCCGCCGCGCGCGGGCCGTGTTCATTACGTCACATTTCCCACTCACTGTTGACACCCTCCGATATTCCGTACTGTCGCTTGCAACGACATCAGTCGAATCGACCTTCCAACAGTTCCAGGGGGAACACATGTCCGCACCCGAGACCTGGCGTTTCGAGACCAAGCAGATCCACTCCGGCGCTGCTCCCGACCCGGTGACCAAGGCCCGCGCCACTCCGATCTACCAGACCACGTCCTACGTGTTCGACAGCGCCGACCACGCGGCGAACCTGTTCGCCCTGGCCGAGTTCGGCAACATCTACACCCGCATCCAGAACCCGACCCAGGACGTCCTGGAGCAGCGCCTCGCCGCGCTCGAGGGGGGCACCGGCGCCCTCGTCCTCTCCAGCGGCCAGGCGGCGTCGACGTTCGCTGTCCTGAACATCGCGCAGGCCGGCGACCACATCGTGTCGTCGAGCTCGATCTACGGCGGCACGTACAACCTGTTCAAGTACACGCTCGCGAAACTCGGCATCGAGGTCACGTTCGTCGAGAACCAGGACGATGCCGAAGAGTGGCGCCGCGCGATCCGCCCGAACACGAAGCTGTTCTTCGCCGAGACCATCGGCAACCCGCAGATCAACATCCTCGACATCCGCACCGTCGCCGACGTGGCGCACGAGGGTGGTGTGCCGCTGATCGTCGACAACACGATCGCGACCCCGTACCTGATCCGTCCGTTCGAGCACGGCGCCGACATCGTCGTGCACTCGGTCACCAAGTTCCTCGGCGGCCACGGCACCACCATCGGCGGCGCGATCATCGACGGTGGCACGTTCGAGTGGTCGAAGAACATCGAGCGATTCCCCGGTCTCACCGAGCCCGACCCCTCGTACCACGGCGCCAGCTACACGGCTGCCGTCGGCGACCCGCTGGCCTACATCATCAAGGCGCGCGTGCAGCTGCTCCGCGACCTCGGATCGGCGATCGCACCGCAGAGCGCCTGGAACCTCATCCAGGGCATCGAGACGCTCTCGCTGCGCATCGAGCGCCACGTGCAGAACGCCCAGGAGATCGCCGAATGGCTCGACAGCCGCGATGACGTCGCCTCGGTCAACTACTCCGGCCTGCCCTCCTCCCCCTGGTACGCCAAGGCGAACCAGTACGCTCCCAAGGGCGTCGGCGCCGTGCTGTCGTTCGAGCTGAAGGGCGGCGTGGAGGCCGGCCGCGAGTTCGTCAACAGCCTGTCGCTGTTCAGCCACCTCGCCAACATCGGCGACGTGCGCTCGCTCGTGATCCACCCCGCGTCGACCACTCACGCGCAGCTCACGCCCGAGCAGCAGCTCACCGCCGGTGTCACGCCCGGCCTCGTGCGCCTGTCGGTCGGCATCGAGAACATCGACGACCTCAAGGCAGACCTCGACGAGGCTCTGGCCGCAGCTCGCCGCGTGTCGGAGGCCGCTCGCGCCTGATCCGGCGCTCAGAAGTCAGGAGATGCCCCGGGCTGCGGCTCGGGGCATCTTCGTGTCCGGGGCCGGGCCTTCCTGCACCCGGCGAGCCGAGCGCTCGGCTGGCGCACAGACGTCTGCGTCGAGAATGGAAGGCCTGCCCGGAGGAGCTCATGATCGACGTCACCACGAAGCCGACCGCACGTCGGCGCGCGTCCCCGCGTGCCGGGCGCGTCATCGCCGTGGCCGGCCTGGCGCTTCTCGTCGGGATCATCTGCACCTGGGTCCCCGGCGTCGTCGGCACCGCTGCGGCCGCTGCCCTGCCGTGGTTCGGGCTCGCCCTCGCCGTGCTCGTCGTCTTCGCGCTGATCCTGGCGCGTCGCGTCACGCTGGTCCTGCTCGCGCCCGTCCTCGTCTGGACCCTCGCGATACTCCCATCGGCTCCCGGTTTCGCCGCGGCCGCTCCCCCGCAGAGCACGCCGATCGAGATCGTCAGCCAGAACGTGCGCGCCCACTCGGGAGGAGCGGCAGCCTCGGCGGCCGAGCTCGCCGACATGTCCGCCGACGTGATCGCCCTCACCGAACTCGACGGCGACAGCCTCGAATCCGCACGGGAGACCCTCGCCTCCGCCTATCCGCATTCGTACGCGATCGGCACGGTGGCCGTCTGGAGCCGCTATCCGATCGCGGACGCACAGCCGCTGACCCTCGGGCTCGACTGGAAGCGCGCGCTCCGGGTCGTCGTGAACGCGCCGGATGCCGACGTCGCCGTGTACGTCATGCACGCAGCGTCCGTGCGTCCCGGCGTGCAGCAGGAGCGCGACACGATGCTCTCGGGAATCGCCGACGCCGTCGCCTCCGACCCCGCGGAGTCGATCGTGGTCGTGGGCGACTTCAACGCCGCATCAGCCGACCCCGCTCTCAGCGCCGTCCGCTCGCAGCTGGACTGGGTCAGACCGACCGACGGCACGCTCGGCCTCACCTGGCCCGCAGCGCTTCCCCTCGCCCGCATCGATCATGTCTTCGTGCGAGGACTGACGGTGCTCGAATCGACGACGGCGCGCGTCGGGAACAGCGATCACCTCGCCACGGTCACGACCGTGGCCGGCTGAGAACCATCGCGCCGCGGCCTCCACCCGACGCACCCGGGAACCGTAACGTTCGTCCGACGCATCGCCTGCCGGGCGAGAATGGAAGCATGGACTGGCAGACGACCTCTGAAGACACGGTGCCCTCGGCGCCCGTGACGGAGGCCGACGTACGTCTGCTCCGCGCGCGACCACCCGCGACCGGCGCCTGGCGCGACGGAGACCCCGCCGGCGGACGCCGCTTCGCCTCCTTCGGTGCCTTCCCCACCGAGAGCGGCTCGGAGCTCCCCGGCATCCGCCTCGCCTACGAGACCTGGGGGGAGCTGAATGCGGCGCGCGACAACGCGATCCTGATCCTGCACGCTCTCACCGGCGACAGCCACGTGCGCGGCGCCGCGGGGGCCGGGCACCCCACAACCGGCTGGTGGGACGACATCGTCGGCCCCGGTGCACCGATCGACACCGACCGCTGGTTCGTCATCGCACCGAACATGCTCGGCGGATGCCAGGGGTCCACGGGCCCCGCGAGCATCGCGCCGTCCGGCTACGAGTGGGCATCGCGCTTCCCGTACTTGACGATCCGCGACCAGGTCGCAGCGCAGGTTCGGCTCGCCGACGCTCTCGGCATCGACGTCTGGGCCGCCGTCGTCGGCGGTTCGATGGGCGGCATGCACGCGCTCGAATGGGCGGTCTCACATCCCGAGCGCGTCGAACGCCTCGCCGTGCTCTCGTCGCCCCCGGTGACGACCGCCGACCAGATCGCCCTCAACACGGTGCAGCTCGAGACGATCCGCATGGATCCGCGCTTTCAAGGCGGTGAGTACTACGACTTAGCCGACGGAGACGGTCCGCACCGTGGCCTCGCTCTCGCTCGCCGCATGGCGCTGCTGAGCTATCGCAGCCCTATCGAGCTCAATCAGCGGTTCCAGCGCTCGTGGCAGTCAGGTGTGTCGCCTCTCGGGCACGGCGGACGATTCGCGGTCGAGTCGTACCTCGACTTCCACGGCAACAAGTTCACCCGACGTTTCGACGCGAACAGCTACATCACGGTCGTCGAGGCGATGAACTCGCACGACGTCGGACGCGACCGCGGAGGCGTCGAGGAGGCGCTCCGCACCGTGACCGCCGCCACCCTCGTGCTCGGGATCGACAGCGACAGGCTGTTCCCCGTCGACGGACAGCACCGCATAGCGCGGAGCATCCCGAACACCCTCGACGGAGACGAGGCGGTCGTCCTCAGCAGCGACTTCGGGCACGACGGGTTCCTCATCGAGACCGAAGCGGTCGGCAGGCATCTGCGCCGACTGCTCGACAGCTAGCTCGGAACGATCCGCCACGGCAGCGAGCCGGTCTCGAGCCGCAGCCCCTCCCACTCGAAGGCGGTGCCCAGGTCCGACTCGACGACCCTCGTCGAGAAGTGCCGCGCGACGCCACCTGCAGAGAGTGCCGCCTGGGCGCTCTCGAACCGACCCAGCTGGTGCAGCGTCACCCAGGTCGGAGGAAAGAGCATCCACTCGCCGGCGGAGTGCTTGTGCAGCGCGTCAGCGGGCGTGGCCCAGGTCGCGTCCACGACCTCATCGGCAGAGACCCGCAGCGCGCCGTCCGGGGCATCCGCAAGGAAGAACCAGGTCCTGATGCGGACCGGCGCCTCGGCGGGCGGCTGCCAACGGGATACGACGACAGGGTCGGTGATGACGAGGCCGACCTCTTCGAACGTCTCGCGGACGGCGGCTCGACGGGCATCCTCCTGCTCCTCGTCGCCGTCGCGGCGGTCGCGCTGCTCGACCTTGCCTCCGGGGAAGACCCAGGCGCCGGGGAAGGATCCGCGGTCGGGTCGGCGCATCATCAGCACCTCGAAGCCCTGTGCGGCGGTACGCAGCAGCACAGCCGTTCCTGCGACGGGAAGGTCGTCAGGCTCGCTCACACGCTCACTCTACGACCTCGACACCGGTTCAGGCCGGAGCGAACACGGGCCTACGGGCCTCCACCCGATACGACAGGAGCGCGATCGACAGCCCTGCCACCGCGAGCGCCGCGCCGGTCCACGAGGGAGCCGTGAAGCCCCATCCGCCGGCGATCACGACACCGCCGAGGAAGGCACCGAGGCTGTTGCCGATGTTGAGCGCCGAGTGGTTCATGGCTGCCGCGATCGACTGGTTGTCTCCCGCCACGTCCATCAGCCGGGTCTGGATTGTCGGGCTCAGCACCGACGACACGAAGCCGACCACGAACACGAGCAGCGCGAGCGTGATGATCCAGAACGAGAACACGGCGAGAAGCGCGAACACCACCGCCATCGCGGCGAGCCCGAACAGCAGTGTGCGGCGAAGATCGATGTCGGCGAGATGGCCGCCCACGAGGTTTCCGGCCGTCATCCCCAGCCCCATCAGCACCAGGATGATCGGAACCGCCCACTCGGGTGAGCCGGCGACATCAGTCACGAGCGGGGCGATGTAGCTGTAGACCGCGAAGAATCCTCCGAAGCCGATCGCCCCCACCCCGAGGGTGAACCAGACCTGCGGGATGCGGAAGACACCGAGCTCTTCACGCATAGTCCGCCCGGGTGAACCCGGGTGCTCCGGCACGAAGAAGACGATGCAGACCGTCGCGAGCGCGAACACCAGCGTGACGACGGCAAAAGCCGCCCGCCATCCCCACATCTGGCCGAGGAAGGTTCCCAGCGGCACCCCGACGACGTTCGCCACGGTGAGACCCGTGAGGATGAAGGCGACACCCTTCGCGCGGTTTCCCGGTCCCATGACCTCGGCGGCGACGAGCGCCCCGATACCGAAGTAGGCACCGTGCGGGAGACCTGCGAGAAAGCGAGAAGCGCCGACGAGCTCGAACGTCGGCAGGAAGACGGTGAGCGCGTTGAAGACGGTGAGAGCCGCCGCGAGGCCGATCATCACGCGATGCCGCGGGTAGCGCGCGACGAAGCCCGCGATGGTCGGCGCGCCGACCACGACGCCGAGGGCGTAGAGCGAGATCAGCCAGCCGGCCTGGCTCAGCGCGTCTTCGGGGCTGCTGGCCCACAGGGTGGGCAGGAGCTCGCTTGCGATGTTGGGCAGCAGGCCCATGACGACGAACTCGGTCATGCCGATGCCGAAACTGCCGATGGCGAGGGAGAGGAGCGCCCACTTCGCCGCACCCCTCGATTCAGTCGAGGGATTCACCCGTCGAGTCTACGGGGTGTCGGACTCGTCGATCGCCGCTTCGAGTCGCTCGATCTTCGCATCGAGCTCTCCGGAGTAGCCGGGGCGGATGTCGGCTTTGAGCACCAGCGACACCCGCGAGCCGAACGGCATCACGGCTTCCGTCGCACGCTTGACCACGTCCATCACGCTGTCCCAGTCCGGTCCTTCGATCTCGGTGAACATGCTGGTCGTGCGGTGCGGAAGGCCCGATTCCCTCACGACACGGACTGCGGCGGCGACCGCGTCGTGCACGGAGGCGTCAGAGCGCTCCGATCCGTCGGAGGGGGTGCCGCTCGGGGCGACGGAGAAGGCGATCAGCATGGGTTTCACTCCCGTTTCGTTGAGGGTCGGTGTGCGGGCACTCGGAAGACGGCGCGGATGCCGACGACCAGCGCTACGACGAGCAGGATGTTCCGCAGAGTCAGGATCGCGACGGGGAGCATCTCGGCTCGCAGCAGTGCGTCGTAGTTCAGCGGGTAGACGAGGCACGTGAGCGCGCAGAGAGCGAGCACGAGGACGGCAGGAACGGCGGCTCGCGCACGGTCGAGCACGAGCCAGAGGATCACCGGCGAGATCAGCCAGGTCTGGAACTGCGGCGAACCGACCTTGTTCATCACGATCAGCGCAGTGACGAGTGACAGCGCGAGCGGCGGGAAGAGGCGAGGGAAGGATGCTCCTCGCATCGCCTTGACCGCGCCGACGACCGTGATGACGGCGACGAGAACCGCCATCAGAGGTGTGAGCGCCGCGCCGACGGCATCTGCTCCTTGCGCGTCGATCTGGAACGTGAGGATCTCGAAGCTGTACTCGATGCGAGCGGAGCCGACCGCCGCGAGCCACAGGAACGGCGTGGCTGCGACCGCCTCGATCTGCAGGCCGCGTCCGGTCTGCTGGGTCAGGAATCCGAGGATCTCGGTGTCGGCACCGAGCACGAACAGAAGCGCGACGACGCCGGCAGTCACGGCCGCAGCAGTGAGCAGGATCCGCATGCGGCTTCTCGCCGCCACGACCGCCGCGAGCAGCAGCGCTCCGGGCCAGATCTTGATCCAGGCGCCGATCGCTAGCAGCGCGGCCGCCGTGGCCGGTCGACGGGTGAGCCAGAGCCCCGCGATCACCGCGAGGGGCACGGTGATCGCATCGATCCGGTAGAGCGCGATCGGCCCGAGGAGCAGCAGTGCGGCGGTCCAGAACCACGCGGCGGCCCGTCGCGGCTGCGAGGGCGAGCGGCCGATCAGCACGGCGAACGCGACCGCATCGAGAACCGTGACGAGCACCGCCCAGGCGATCAGGTACGCCTCGGAGACACCGAGCACCGCGATCAGCGGCACGGAAAGGATCTTCGCCAGAAGCATCGGCACGAGCGCGAGCTGGGGATACACCCACGTCTCGGTGATCCCGACGATCGGACCGCCCGAGAGCGCCGCCGCCGACCAGGGCTCGTACACCAGCACGACATCGCCCATCGGCTGGCTCGGGTAGAGCCATCCCGCCACCGCGACGACGACGTGCACGAGCAGGAAGGCGCTCCAGAGCGCGAGGGGGCGCATGGCCCTGCTGCGGCTCACGCGAGGACGTCCGCGATCGCGCGAGGAAGCGCCTCCGCCACATCGAGGGCGACGATCGGATGCCCGTGCCCGTGCCCGTGCCCGTGCCCGTGCCCGTAGCTCTGTGCTCCGATGCCCGCGGCGATCCGCCCTGCGTGCCCGTGCAGCCAGGCTCCGGTCGCCGCGACCTCCGCGATCCGTGCATCAGGGTTCGCGGCGAGCAGCGCACCGAGCACGCCGCCGAGCACGTCGCCGGTTCCCGCCGTCGCCAACCACCCGGTGCCCGCGTCCACGCGGATCACCGAGCCGTCGGGGTCCGCGATGAGCGTCTGCGCGCCCTTCAGAAGCACGACCGCGCCGAGCCGTGTCGCGACATCCGCCGCCGCGCGCGCACGGTCCTCGTGCGGAGCCGATCCGATCCGCTCCTGCAGCCGGGCGAACTCCCGCCCGTGCGGGGTCAGCAGCACCGGCGCTCGCGATCCTGCGGCAAGGTCCAATGCGCCGGCATCGACCACCACCGTCACCTCGCCGTCAAGGATACCCCGCAGCTCACGCTCGTCGTCCGCCGTGCGCATCGCCGGGTCCGTCCCCGATCCGATGACCCACGCTCCGACACGCGCGCCGGCCGCCTGGGGGCTGACGACGGTCTCGGGGCGGCGCGCCATCACGGCGTCCGCCGCACGGCCGTCTCCGATGTACCGCACGAAACCTGCGCCCGCGCGCCAGGCGGCCTCGACGCCCAGCACCGCGGCGCCGGGGTAGGCCGCAGAGCCGGTGCGCAGTCCCACGACACCGCGCGAGTACTTGTCGTCCTCCGGCCCCGGAACCCGCACGCACCGCACGGAGTCGTGACGGGACCACTCGCGCGCATCGGACATGACTCCACGTTAGTGCGACGACCCTCCCCACCTCACCCGCGCAGTAGCGTCGGAGGGTGAGCATTCTCTTCTCCCCCGTCAGCATCCGATCTGCCACGTTCCGCAACCGTCTCTGGGTATCGCCCATGTGCATGTACAGCGCCGTCGACGGCGTCGTGCAGGAGTGGCACCACACGCACCTCGCTCAGTTCGCGTCGGGCGGCGCCGGCCTCATCGTGGCCGAGGCGACCGCCGTGGTGCCGGAGGGCCGTATCTCCCCGCGCGACGTCGGGCTCTGGAACGACGAGCAGCGCGATGCGTGGAAGCCGATCGTGGAGGCGATCCACGCGCGCGGCGCGTCCGCGGGGATCCAGCTCGCGCATGCCGGACGCAAGGCGTCGACGTGGTGGCCGTGGGCCGACGAGCGCGGGTCCGTCCCCGAGAGCGAGGGCGGCTGGACCACGACCGCACCGTCCGCCGTCGCCTTCGAGGGGTTCGCCTCCCCCGTCGCGCTCGACTCTGACGGCATCGATGCCGTGGTCGACGGCTTCGCCACTGCGTCGCGCAGGGCGTTGGACGCCGGCTTCGACGTCCTCGAGATCCATGGGGCGCACGGTTACCTCCTGCACCAGTTCCTCTCCCCCCTGTCGAACCTGCGAGAGGACGAGTACGGAGGGACTCTCGAGAACAGGGCGCGTCTCCTCCTGCGCGTGGTGGAGGCCGTGCGCGGCGTCGCCGGCGACGATGTGCCCCTGTTCGTGCGCATCTCCGCGACCGATCACGCCGAGGGCGGCTTCACGCCCGACGAGGCAGCGACCGTCGGCGAGTGGGCGTCCGCGCGTGGGGCCGACCTGATCGATGTCTCCAGCGGAGGCCTGGTCGCACATCAGCAGATCAGTGTGTTCCCCGGCTACCAGGTGCCGCTCGCCGAGACCGTCCGCCAGGGCGGACGCATACCGGTGTCGGCAGTCGGCCTGATCACCGCGGCCGAGCAGGCCGAGAAAGTCCTCGTGGACGGCGCCGCCGACGCGATCTTCGCCGGCCGGGAATGGCTGCGCGATCCGCACTTCGCGCTGCGCGCGGCCCACGAGCTCGGCGCCGACGTGTCGTGGCCTCCGCAGTACGAGCGCGCGCTCTGGCGCTGACCGCTCCCAGAAGACGATGAAGCCCTCCGATCCGTCCGGGATCGCAGGGCTTCATCGTGATGCGGTGGCTAGTGACCGCGGATGCGACGAGTCGCGTCCTGCACCTCTCCGACGAGCTCTTCGAGGATGTCCTCGAGGAACAGCACGGCGGTGGTGCGCCCCTGGGAATCCCGCACCTTCGCCAGGTGCCGGCCCGCACGGCGCATGACCGCCAGAGCATCCTCGAGATCGGTGTCCTCCTGCACGGGCACCATGTGGTGGATGCGCTTGGACGGCAGCGGCTCGACGAGCTTCTCGGCGGCATCCGGGCCATCCGAAGCGCGCAGGATGTCCTTGAGATGGACGTACCCGACGGGTACGTCGTCACCGTCGACGATCACATAGCGCGAGAATCCGTAGCGGGCGACGGCCTTCTCGATGTCATCCGGCGTGGTCGACTGCGGCAGCGTCACGAGATCGCTCAGCGGGACGGCCACATCGCTGGCCTTCTTGTCGGTGAACTCGACGGCCGCCGCGACTGTGCCCGCGGTGTCGGTGAGAACGCCCTCGCGGCGCGACTGATCGACGATCGTCGCCACCTCGTCGAGGGTGAACGTCGACGCCGCCTCGTTCTTGGGCTCGACCCGGAACAGCCGCAGCACGCCGTTGGCAGCCGCGTTGAGCACCCAGATCACCGGCATGAAGATCTTCGACACCAGCACCAGCGGCGGCGCGAGGATCAGCACGGCGCGATCCGGGATCGAGAATGCGAGGTTCTTCGGCACCATCTCGCCGAACACGACGTGCAGGAACGACACGATCAGCAGTGCGATCGTGAACGACACCGCATCGACGACGCCATCCGACCAGCCGATCGCGTGCAGCGGCACGGCGAGCAGGTGGTGGATCGCCGGCTCCGAGACGTTCAGGATCAGCAGCGAGCAGATCGTGATGCCGAGCTGCGACGTCGCGAGCATCAGGGTCGCGTGCTCCATCGCGTACAGAGCGGTCTTCGCGGCGCGCGACCCTCGATCGGCCTTCGGCTCGATCTGCGAACGGCGCGCGGAGATCACCGCGAACTCGGCACCCACGAAGAACGCGTTCGCGACGAGCAGCACGACCAGCCAGGCCAGTCCTCCCCAATCGTTCATCGGGAGACCACCTCTGCTGGACCGCCCGGACTCGGAACGTATCGGATGCGGTCGACGCGGCGACCGTCCATGCGCACCACCTGCAGCTTTCCGGTATCGAGGGCGACCTCGTCGCCGACCGACGGCACACGCTCGAGGACGCTCATGACGTACCCGGCCACAGTGTCGTACACGTCGCCTTCCGGCACCTCGACGCCCGCACGATGGCGCAGCTCGTCGGGTCGCAGTTCACCGGGGAAGGTGATGCCGTCGCGGCCCCGGACGACACCGGCTCTCGTCCGGTCATGCTCATCGGACACCTCTCCCACCAGTTCTTCGACCAGGTCCTCGAGAGTCACGAGTCCGGCAGTGCCGCCGTACTCGTCGACGACGACCGCGAGCTGGTATCCGCGGGCTCGGAGTTCCGAGATCAATGCATCCACGTGCACGGTCTCCGGCACCCGCAGCGGATCGGTGGAGATCGCACCGACCGGCACCTCCGCCCGTCGGTCGCGGGGAACCGAGATCGCCGCCTTCAGGTGCACGACGCCCGTGATGTCGTCGAGATCGTCGTCGTAGACCGGGAAACGGCTGTGCCCTGTGCGCCGGGCGAGCTGGATGACGTCGTCCGCTGAATCGCCCGCGGCGAGCGCGTGCATGCTGGGACGAGCGGTCATCACGTCGGCGGCCGTCAGCCGCGAGAACGTGAGCGTCCGGTCGAGGAGACTCGCGGTGTCGGCCTCGAGCAATCCGGCGCTCGCGGAACGCCGCACCAGGGAGGACAGCTCCTCGGCGCTGCGGGCTCCGGAGAGTTCCTCCTTCGGCTCGATCCCCATGCTCCGGAGCACTCCGTTGGCGCTGCCGTTGAGCACGACCACGGCCGGCTTGAAGATCGTCGTGAAGGCGACCTGGAACGGGATCACGAGCTTCGCCGTCGCGAGCGGAAGCGCGAGCGCGAAGTTCTTGGGCACCAGCTCGCCGAGGATCATCGAGAGCACGGTGGCGACCAGCATCGCGACGATCGTCGCTATCGGGCCGACGGCCGCCTCGGGGATGCTCCACGCGACGAGTGTGGGACCGAGCAGGTTGGAGAGTGCCGGCTCCATCGTGTAACCGGTCAGCAACGTCGTCAGCGTGATACCCAGCTGCGCCGACGACAGGTGGGTCGACGTGTGCTTGAGGGCGCTGATCGTCAGCGAGAGACGGGATTCGCCCCGAGCCTGCCGGGCCTCGAGATCGGCACGGTCGAGATTGACCAGAGCGAACTCGCTCGCGACGAACAATCCGGTGCCGACAGTGAGCAGAAGCCCCACGCCCAGCAGGATGTAATCCATCAACGATTCCCCTCGCGGGCGAGGGGCGGGCAGTGGGGCGATGTACTACAACTGGGAGGGTCGTCCATAGTGAGCACGATTCTACGGGATCGCTCTGCGGGCGAGGCTGCTACCAGCTGACCGGCAGGGCCTTGCCTTCTTCGTACCCGGCGGCGGACTGCAGACCGACCAGCGCCCGCTCGTGGAACTGCGGAACGGACGACGCTCCGGCGTAGGTGAACGACGAGCGCACGCCGGACGTGATCATGTCGAGCAGGTCCTCGAGGCCTGGGCGGAGCGGATCGAGGTAGATCTTCGACGAAGATATCCCCTCCGCGAAGAGCTCCTTGCGAGCCCGCTCGTATGCGTCGAGGCGTCCGAACCGCGCCTGCACGGCCTTCGTGGAGGCCATGCCCCACGATTCCTTGAAGACACGACCCTCGGCGTCGCTCTGCAGCTCGCCAGGGGCCTCGATCGTGCCCGCGAACCACGACCCGACCATGACGGATGCGGCGCCGGCGGCGAGCGCGAGTGCCACGTCGCGCGGGTATCGGACTCCGCCGTCGGCCCAGACGTGCGCCCCGAGTTCGCGCGCGGCCTCAGCGGTCTCGAGCACCGCGGAGAACTGCGGGCGTCCGACTGCCGTCATCATGCGGGTGGTGCACATCGCACCGGGACCCACTCCGACCTTGAGAATGGAGGCACCCGCCTCGACCAGGTCCTTGACCCCGTCGGCGGTGACGATGTTCCCCGCCACGATCGGGATCCCGAGTCCGAGCGCCGACACGGCGCTCAGAGCGCGGAGCATCCCCTCCTGGTGTCCGTGCGCGGTGTCGACCACGAGCACGTCGACCCCCGCGGCGGCGAGCGCCTTGGCCTTCGCGGCCACGTCGCCGTTGATCCCCACGGCTGCGGCGACCGCGAGTCGGCCGTCGCGGTCGACCGCGGGACGATACAGGGTCGAACGCAGCGCACTGCGGGCACTGAGCGTACCGACCAGATGTCCGTGGTGCGCGATCGTCACCATCTCGACGCCCGCGTCGGTGATCACATCGAACGCATGGCGCTCGGACCCGATGTCATCCGCGTCGAGCGAGGGCGTTCCGGTGTGCACGAGATCGCCCAGCTGCGCATCCGGCAGCGCCGTCGCGAGCCGTGTGGCGGGGAGGACTCCGAGGATCTGATCCACGTGGTGCGGAGCCGGCCCCGATGCGACCACGATCCCGTGCCCGGCTGTCGGCGGCATCAGGCGCAGGGCGTCCGACACCGACGCCGCAGGGGGCAGCACGAGAGGCGTGTCCCACAGCACCGGCTGCGCCTTGACGTCGCGGATCGCGGCATCGAGATCCTGCAGGGGCATGTCCTGCGGCAGCACTCCGAGCCCGCCCCGCCGCGCGAGGACGGCCGCGAGACGTGGACCCGTGACGGAGTTCATGTTGGATGCCACCAGCGGAAGCGTCGCAGGGGTGCCGTCCTGCGGAGCGAGGTCGACCTGCAGACGGCTGGTGACGGCCGATCGGCGCGGCACGAGGAACACGTCGGAATAGGTCAGATCGACTGTGGGTGACTCGCCGGAGAATTCCATATCCCCACGCTACTCAGATCGGGCGTCGAAGGCGCACGCCTTCGACGATTGCGTGTGGAAACACGTTAGGCTTGGAGATCGAGAGTGTGCGGGCCCGAACGCATCCTGCGTCGTGGCGTGCACATATGGGATTCAGCGATGAAAGAGGGCGATCCAGCGTGTCGAACCAGGTGACCGGCGTCGGGGGCGACGGGGGGTTCGGAGCCAATTCCTGGCTCGTCGAAGAGCTCTATGAGCAGTTCAAGGTGAACCGCGACTCCGTCGACAAGGAGTGGTGGCCGATCCTCGAGAAGTACCAGTCCGATCCCGCGACCGGTACCGCAGCTCCCGCACCCGCTGCAGAGCAGCCCGAGCACCCTGTGACCGCCCCGATCCCCGTCATCGGCGCACAGCCCGTCGCACGCACGACGACGAAGCCCGCTGCGGCGGCGCCCATCCCGGCGCAGGCACCGAAGCCTGCTCCCAAGGCCGAGGCACCGGAGTCCGCCGAGCCCGTCGAGGAAGACAAGGTCACGCCGCTCCGCGGCCTCCCCAAGACTCTCGCCGCGAACATGGACGAGTCCCTGACCGTCCCGACCGCGACCAGCGTCCGCACCGTGCCTGCGAAGCTGATGATCGACAACCGCATCGTCATCAACAACCACATGGCTCGCACCCGGGGCGGCAAGATCAGCTTCACCCATCTGATCGGGTGGGCGCTCATCCGCACCCTCGACGAGTTCCGCAGCCAGAACGTGTTCTACGCCGAGATCGACGGCAAGCCGTCGGTTGTCGCACCCGCGCACGTCAACCTCGGCATCGCGATCGACCTGCCCAAGCCCGACGGCACGCGCGCGCTCATGGTCCCGAGCATCAAGCGCGCTGACACCCTCTCGTTCAGCGAGTACCTCGTCGCCTACGAAGACCTGGTCACCCGCGCCCGCAACAACAAGCTCACCGCGGCGGACTTCCAGGGCACCACGGTCTCGCTGACGAACCCGGGCGGCATCGGCACCGTGCACTCCGTGCCGCGCCTCATGAAGGGCCAGGGCTGCATCATCGGCGCCGGCGCCCTCGAATACCCGGCGGAGTTCCAGGGAGCGAGCGAGCGCACGCTCAACGAGCTGGCTATCGGCAAGACGATCACGCTGACGAGCACATATGACCACCGCGTCATCCAGGGCGCGGGCTCGGGCGAGTTCCTCAAGAAGGTGCACGAGCTGCTCATCGGCCAGCGCGGCTTCTACGACGACATCTTCGCGGCTCTCCGCATCCCCTACGCTCCGATCCGCTGGAACCCCGACATCGCGGTCGACCTCGCCGAGCGCGTCGACAAGCAGTCCCGTGTGCAGGAGCTCATCAACTCCTTCCGCGTGCGCGGCCATCTGATGGCCGACATCGACCCGCTCGAGTACGTGCAGCGCTCGCACCCCGACCTCGAGATCGAGAGCCACGGCCTCACCTTCTGGGACCTCGACCGCGAGTTCGTGACCGGTGGATTCGGTGGACGGCGCATCGCGAAGCTCCGCGACATCCTCGGTGTCCTGCGCGACTCGTACTGCCGCACGCTCGGCATCGAGTACATGCACATCCAAGACCCCGAGCAGCGCCGGTGGTTCCAGGAGAAGGTCGAGGTCAAGTACCAGAAGCCCGGCCACGACGAGCAGCTGCGCGTGCTCCGCAAGCTCAACGAGGCCGAGGCTTTCGAGACCTTCCTGCAGACGAAGTTCGTCGGTCAGAAGCGCTTCTCGCTCGAAGGCGGAGAGTCGCTCGTCCCGCTGCTCGACGAGATCCTCCAGGGTGCAGCCACCGCCGGCCTCGAGGGCGCGGCGATCGGCATGGCGCACCGCGGACGCCTGAATGTCCTGACGAACATCGCCGGCAAGACGTACGGTCATGTCTTCCAGGAGTTCGAAGGCACGCAGACCCCGGGAAACCAGCGCGGATCCGGTGACGTGAAGTACCACCTCGGCACCGAGGGAACGTTCGTCGCCGATGACGGCTCCGAGCTGCCCGTGTACCTCGCCGCGAACCCGTCGCACCTCGAGACAGTCGACGGCGTGCTCGAGGGCATCGTCCGCGCGAAGCAGGACCGCAAGCCGATCGGCACCTTCGCGTGGCTGCCGATCCTCGTGCACGGTGACGCCGCCTTCGCGGGCCAGGGCGTGGTCGTCGAGACGCTGCAGATGTCGCAGCTTCGCGGATACCGCACGGGTGGCACGATCCACGTCGTCGTGAACAACCAGGTCGGTTTCACGACCCTCCCGAACGACTCCCGCACCTCGGTGTACTCCACCGACGTCGCCAAGACGATCCAGGCGCCGGTGTTCCATGTGAACGGCGACGACCCCGAAGCCGTCATCCACGTCGCGCAGCTCGCGTTCGAGTACCGCGAGCGCTTCCACCGCGACGTCGTCATCGACCTCGTCTGCTACCGCCGCCGCGGGCACAACGAGGGCGACGACCCCTCGATGACGCAGCCGCTGATGACCGACCTGATCCAGGCGAAGCGCTCCGTCCGCAAGCTCTACACGGAGTCGCTCGTCGGTCGAGGCGACATCACCGAAGAGGAGTACGACGAGGCCAAGGCCGACTTCCAGAACCGTCTGGAGATCGCGTTCGCCGAGACGCACGCCGCCGAGACCGGTACGACGCCTGTCGTCCAGGATGCCCCGCCCGCCGAAGAGCAGGTCGGCGCCCCGGAGATCACCGGCGTCTCGAACGAGGTCATCCAGCTCATCGGCGACGCGTTCGTGAACAAGCCCGAGGGCTTCACGGTGCACCCCAAGCTGCAGCAGCAGCTGGAGAAGCGTCTCGACATGAGCCGCAACGGCAACATCGACTGGGGCTTCGGAGAGCTGCTCGCCTTCGGCTCGCTTCTCGTCGAGGGAACCCCCGTGCGCCTTGCCGGTCAGGACTCGCGCCGTGGCACGTTCGTTCAGCGTCACGCGACTCTGCACGACCGTGCCAACGGCCAGGAGTGGCTGCCGCTGTCGAACCTCTCCGATTCGCAGGGTCGCTTCTTCGTCTACGACTCCCTCCTGAGCGAGTATGCGGCGCTCGGATTCGAGTACGGCTACTCGGTCGAGGCGCCCGAGGCACTGGTGCTGTGGGAAGCGCAGTTCGGTGACTTCGTGAACGGCGCGCAGTCGGTGATCGACGAGTACATCTCGGCGGCCGAGCAGAAGTGGGGCCAGCAGTCCAGCGTCACGCTGCTCCTCCCCCACGGTTACGAGGGCCAGGGACCGGACCACTCGTCGTCGCGCATCGAACGATTCCTGCAGATGTGCGCGCAGGACAACATGATCGTCGCGCGTCCGTCGACGCCCGCGTCGTACTTCCACCTGCTGCGTCGTCAGGCATACGCCCGTCCGCGCAAGCCGCTGATCGTCTTCACCCCGAAGGCGATGCTGCGTCTGCGCGGCGCGACGAGCCCGGTCGAGGCCTTCACGCAGGGCCGGTTCGAGCCCGTCCTCGACGATTCCCGCGATCTCGACCGCAATGCCGTCACGCGCGTGCTCGTGCACTCAGGCAAGGTGCACTGGGATCTGCGCGCCGAGCTCGAGAAGAACCCGAACCCGGAGGTCGCCCTCGTGCGGCTCGAGCAGCTGTACCCGACGCCGATCGACGGACTCAAGGCGATCACCGACTCCTACCCGAACGCGGAGCTGGTCTGGGTTCAGGAGGAGCCGGAGAACCAGGGCGCATGGCCGTTCCTCGCGCTCGCCTTCGCCGACGTCCCCGGTGACCGGACCTTCCGTCCGGTGTCGCGTCCGGCATCCGCCTCGCCCGCCACGGGATCGTCCAAGGTGCACGCCGCAGAGCAGGCGAAGCTGCTCCGCGACGCCCTCACTCTGGGCTGAGCGACACCACCGCACGAAAGAGGAGCCTCGCCGAGATCGGCGAGGCTCCTCTTTCGTGTGCGCGGCGTATGCCGATCGGCAGACCCGTCAGTACCAGATGTCCAGAGCCGGCGCGGGGAACGAGACGAACGCGCGGTCCAGAGCCTCCACGACGTCCAGGTCGGCCACGATGCGTCCTGCACCGTGCAGAGATGCGGCGCGCACTCCTCCGGAGTACAGGATCGACAGCGCCGAGACGTCGAGCTCAGCATCCACCCGGTCAGGGTCGTCCACCACATCGACTGAGGCGGCGCCCTGAGCGTCCACGCGAAGGCGCCAATCCCCGGCGGTGAAACCGAGCGGGTCGCTGACACGGATGACCACGTCGAGCGGCGCGGAATACGTCCTCGCGGTGAGCGCCGTCGAGATGTCGAGGATCCGCAGCCAGCCGTGATCGTGAACGGTCTGCGTCACACCGCGCGGGTCGCGCACGAGCCAGGGAAGAGCGTCGTCCAGCGGACGCAGATCCGCTGTGACCTCGTCGACGAGATCATGCTGCAGAGCGAACTGCCAGAGTGCTGCCGTCGCCTCCGGGGTCTCCGCGACGAGCAGCCGCACGTCGAGGGCGAAGCGGAAGGACCCGCTGCCGTCGCGCAGCGTGATCGCCATCGCTCCGCGCACCTCGCCGTCCCGATCGATGAAGCGGACGCCGCGCACCTTCGCGCCGTCGGTGTTGCCCGGCGCGAGCCCTGCGATCCCCGTCCACCTCGTCGGCCATCCGGGGATCTGTCCGGCGCGCGCGCTCCGTGCGCGGTCGTGCACGGCGCCGAGTGCCTCGGCGAGGGCTTCGCGATCGACGTACTCGACACGCCCCTCGACGACGGGCCCTGCCCAACCGGCGCGGCGCGTGTCCACGGTGAACTTCGCCATGGGCAGCGCCGAACCGAAGCCGTACCGGCCGTAGATCGTCGCCTCCGAGACGGTGAGACCGGCGATCGGCACTCCCGCGGCCGCTGCAGAGCGCAGTTCGCCTTCGAGAAGAGCCCTGGCGATCCCGCGGCGCCGATGCGTGGCAGAGACGGTGACACCGCTGATCGCCCACATGGGCAACTCAGAGCCCCCGGGGAGCGTCACCGGAGTCACCCACGAGTCGATGGTCGCAACCGGCATCGTGTCGGCGGCAGCGGTCTCGTACACGCCCGTGTTGCGGCGAACGTCGAAGGTCTGCTGACCGAATTCCAGCTCCTCAGCCGACGGCACTGCGCCGAGGAAGCCTCGCGTGGTCGCCCTCTGGAAGAGATAGGCTCGGTTCGCATCGGACGCATCGACGACCCGATACGTCAAAGATCCGGCGGCGAGACGCGCGGTCGATTCGGGATCGGCAGGGATGTCGCGTGAGTCGATGACCGTCATGCATCCACCCTACGGGCAGCCGAGACTCGGCCGGGATGACTCAGTGCTGAGCGGACTGGACCTCGCGAAGTCGCGCGAACACCTGGTCGCGCAGCTCCTCGGGGGCAGTCTCCTTGCATGCACGGGCCACGACTTCGGTGAGGGTCGTCGCGACGAGCGCCTCGTCCCGGCAGGACGGGCAGTTCTCGAGATGCTCACGGATCTCGGTGTGCTCGGTGTTGCACACCTCGTTGCGGAGGTACTCCTCGAGATCCTTGCGGGCTTTGTCGCAGCCGCAATCGGTCATTTCTTGCTCCTCGGGTCGGCCGCGGAGATTCCCCGCTCCGCGGCGTAGTCAGCCAGCAGCTCCCGCAGCATTCGCCTGCCACGATGCAGGCGGCTCATCACGGTGCCGATGGGCGTCTTCATGATGTCCGCGATCTCCTGATAGGCGAAGCCCTCGACGTCAGCGAGGTACACCGCCAGTCGGAAGTCCTCGGGAACGGCCTGCAACGCGTCCTTCACGACGGATGCCGGCATGTGGTCGATCGCCTCGGCCTCGGCTGATCGGCCGTGCGACGCCGTGGTCGACTCCGCACCGCCCAGCTGCCAGTCCTCGAGCTCGTCGATCGTGCCCTGGAACGGCTCGCGCTGCTTCTTGCGATAGATGTTGATGTACGTGTTGGTGAGGATCCGGTAGAGCCACGCCTTCAGGTTCGTGCCCTGCGAGAACGTCGCCCACGAGCCGTACGCCTTCACGAACGTCTCCTGCACGAGATCCGCTGCATCGGCGGGGTTCCTGGTCATGCGCATGGCCGCGGCGTAGAGCTGATCCATGAAAGGGATCGCCTGCTCCTCGAATTCGCGCCGAGGGTCGCTGACCGTTTCTGCGGTTGCCGTGTCATCCATCACCGGCCAGTCTAGGCCGCTGAGGTCCACGGACTCGCGTTCCAACGTTGCGAGCATGCTCTCTCCTTGTCGTCGAGCGGACGCCATTCTCTCTGGTGGACACTCACGTTTACTAAGGTGGGAACCGATGAGCGCCAACAGGTATTCCCCCTCCCCTGTCCAGGGCGTCTATGTCGCGCCATCCGCCACTGATGCGGTCCACGCCACCGTGACGATTCCGGGGTCGAAGTCCCTCACGAATCGCGAGCTCATCATCGCCGCGATCGCCGACGGCCCCGGCCGCCTGATCGCTCCTCTGCACTCCGACGACTCCCGCCGCATGGTCGACGCTCTGCGCGCTCTCGGCGTGGGAATCGAGGAGGTCGAGGGCGGCGGGGAGTTCGGACCGGACCTCGTCATCACGCCCGCGAAGCTCGTCGGCGGCACGACGGTCGACTGCGGCCAGGCAGGCACGGTGATGCGCTTCATCGCCCCGCTCGCAGGGCTCGCGCAGCACGACGTGCATATCACCGCACATGAGACGGCGCTGCATCGCCCCATGGGCGGACTCATCAGCGCGCTGCGCGATCTCGGGGTCGACATCGACGACGAGGGCACCTGGGCGCTGCCGTTCACCATCCGCGGCCACGGTCGCATCCGCGGCGGGCGCGTCGAGATCGACGCCTCGGCCTCGAGCCAGTTCGTCTCGGGGCTGCTGCTCGCCGCCCCGCGCTTCGACGTCGGACTCCATCTCGTCCACACCGGGTCGCACCTGCCGAGCCTCCCCCACATCGACATGACGATCGAGGCGCTCAGCCGACGCGGCATCCGAATCGAACGTCCCGCGACCGGAGAATGGCTCGTCGAGGCCGGTGTCCCCCGTGCCAAAGAGATAGCGATCGAGCCCGATCTCTCGAATGCGGCACCGTTCCTCGCCGCGGCGCTCGTCACAGGGGGCTCGGTGTCGGTACCGGGGTGGCCCGTGCACTCCACGCAGCCCGGAGCGCTTCTTCCCGAGATCCTGCAGGCCATGGGCGCCCACGTCGGCCGCCACAGCGGAACGCTGACGGTGAAGGCCGGTTCCGAGATCCACGGACTCGACATGGACCTCTCCGCGGCGAGCGAGCTGACCCCGACGCTGGTCGGGCTGGCTGCGTTCGCCTCGAGCCCCACGACGATCCGCGGCATCGGCCACATCCGGTTGCACGAGACCGATCGGATCGCCGCCCTCATCGGCAACATCCGCGCCCTCGGCGGCGAGGCGGAAGAGCTCTCCGACGGCCTCCGCATCATTCCGCGCTCGCTGCACGGCGGCGGATGGGCCGCGCATCACGATCACCGGATGGCGACGACAGGAGCCCTCATCGGTCTCCGCGTGCCCGGCGTCGAGATCGACGACATCGGCACGACGTCGAAGACGCTCCCCGAGTTCACCCTTCTCTGGGAGCGGATGCTGCGGGGCGCATCCGCGTGAGCTGGCTCGACGACTCCGACGACCTCGAGGACGGCTTCGAGGAGTACGACGAGAGCACCATCCGCACGCGCCCCAATCCCAAGGCGAACCGGCCCCGCACCAAGCGTCGCCCCGCGCACGACGATGCGCAGATCGGACGTGTCCTCGGCGTCGACCGCGGCCGGTACTCCGTGCTGCTCGACGAGGACACCCCCGATGAGCGCATGATCACTGCGGCACGGGCAAGAGAGCTCCGTCGCAACCCGATCGTCACGGGAGACCAGTCGAAGGTCGTCGGTGACATCTCCGGCGAAGACGGGACGCTCGGCCGGATCATCGGCATCGTGGATCGCACCTCTCTGTTGAGGCGCAGCGCCGACGACACCGACCAGGTCGAGCGGGTGATCGTCGCGAACGCCGATCAGATGCTCGTCGTGGTCGCCGCCGCCGACCCGGAGCCGAGAGCACGACTCGTCGACCGCTACCTCGTGGCTGCGCTGGATGCCGGCATCCGCCCCCTCCTGGTAGTCACCAAGACCGACCTCGCCGATCCCGCCGCCTTCCTGTCCCACTTCGACGGACTCGACCTGCGTGTCTTCACCAGCGCACAGGAGGAGATGCCCGTCGACGAGATCGGCGCGGCCCTGGTCGGTCACTCGACGGTGTTCGTCGGGCACTCCGGTGTGGGCAAGTCCACGCTCGTGAACGCCCTCGTGCCAAGCGCGCTGCGCGCCACCGGCCACGTCAACCAGGTGACCGGGCGAGGTCGTCACACGTCCTCCTCGACCGTCTCGCTGCGCTACGAAGGACCTGAAGGCACGGGGTGGGTCATCGACACTCCCGGAGTCCGCTCCTTCGGCCTCGGACACGTCGATCCGGCGAACATCCTCGCCGCCTTCACCGAGCTCGCGCTCATCGCCCGGGACTGTCCCCGAGGCTGCACCCATCTCGCGGATGCTCCCGACTGCGCCCTCATCGAAGCGGCCGAGAGCGGCGAACTCAACGAGACGGGGCGCGCGCGCCTCGACTCGCTGCAGAGGCTCCTCCAGACCTTCGCGGACAAGGCCGAGCAGGCACCCGGCCGCTAGGCTGGGGACGTGACTGTGCGCCTCGAACCCGGAACCGCTGCCCCCGACTTCGCCCTCCTCGATCAGGACGGCGAAACCGTCCGACTCGACGACCTGCGCGGCCAGAAGACCGTGCTGTACTTCTACCCGGCCGCGATGACTCCCGGGTGCACGACTCAGGCCTGCGACTTCCGCGACAGCATCTCCTCCCTGCAGGGTGCCGGGTACCGCGTCGTCGGGGTGTCACGTGACGAGCCGGCGAAGCTCGCCGAGTTCCGCGAGCGCGACGGGCTCACTTTCACCCTGCTGAGCGACCCCGACCACGCCGTGCACGTGGCCTACGGCGCCTGGGGCGAGAAGATGAACTACGGGAAGGTCATCGAGGGTGTGCTGCGTTCGACCTTCGTCCTCGACGAAGAGGGCACGATCGCTCTCGCCCAGTACAACGTCAAGGCCACCGGGCACGTCGCGCGACTGCGCAAGCTGCTCGGCATCGACGTCTGAGCCCATTCGGCCTGAGACTGGCACTCAGTCGACAGGACGCTGATTCTCGGCGCGCGTGCTCGCGATGAGAAGGATGAATCCCAGCAGTGAGGGGAGTCCGACCGCGAAGGTGAACACCCACGCGATCGGCTGGAGCGTCAGCGATGCGAGCGCGAGGGCCAGCGCCAGCACTTGGAAGACGATGCCGCCGGAACGCGCCCAGGAGTGACCGGCCCGAGTGCCGATCGCGAACGCCACGAGAGCACCGGCCCCGATCAGCGTAAGCACGATCAGCGCGAGCGCTGTCGGCAGGGATGCCGCATCGCCGGCACCGAGGCCGATGAGTTCGATCAGAGCGAAGACGATCAGAGCGGCACCTTCCGCCGCGAGGACTGCCGCAGCTGCCAGAGCAAGGCCGGGTGAGCGCACGATGTGTCTCCTGAGAATCGAATGAGAACCGGCGAAACCCTTGATTTCGCCGGTTTCATGTAACAGAATAGACAGCGTCATGTGCTCCCACAGCGGCGTGGGGCGGGCTTCGTGCTCGCATCACAGAATGCGGGCATCCGTCCGTATCTCATACAGGGTAGCCGAACCCGATCTGCACCCGAAATCCGAGTCGTCGCGTCGCGATGATCTACGCAATCCACACCGAGGAGCCCCCATGGACTGGCGCGACAAGGCCGCCTGCTTGACTGTCGACCCCGAACTGTTCTTCCCTGTCGGGAACACCGGTCCGGCCGTCGACCAGATCGAGAAGGCGAAGACCGTCTGCGCCACCTGCACGGTGACTGAGATCTGCCTGCAGTACGCCCTCGAGTCCAGCCAGGATTCGGGCGTGTGGGGCGGCCTCTCCGAAGACGAGCGCCGCGCACTCAAGCGCCGCGCCGCCCGCGCCCGCCGCGCTTCCTGAGCATAGAGAAGCGGCCCGAGACGATTCGTCTCGGGCCGCTTCTTCGTACCCGGTCGGCGTGGACCGGCTCGTCTACTTGGTCAGCCAGCGGAGCGGGATGTCGATGACGACCTCGGTGCCCCCGCCATCACTCCCCCGCCACTCGATGGAACCGCTGAGCTCGCCTTGGATGAGAGTCCGGATGATCTGCGTTCCGAGCCCCTGGCCGATCCGCCCTTCGGGCAGCCCCTTGCCGGTGTCGCGAACCGTGACCCGGAGGTTCTCCTCGGTGCGGTGCGCATCGATCGTGACCATGCCCTCCTGCCCCGCGAGGCCGTGTTCGACCGCGTTCGTGACGACCTCTGTCAGCGCGAGCGCCAGCGGTGTCGCGTACTCGCTCGGCAGCACCCCGAAGCGTCCGGTCGACTGCGTGCGTGCGCGGGTGTTCGGAGCCGACGCGACCTCCGCCACCAGCTTCAGCACGCGGTGGAAGACCTCGTCGAAGTCGACCTTCTGCGTCAGCCCCTGCGCCAGGGTGTCATGCACGACGGCGATCGAGTCGACGCGGCGCATCGCCTGAGTCAGGGCGTCGCGCGCCTCGTCGGAGTGCGTACGCCGAGCCTGGATCCGCAGCAGCGATGCCACGGTCTGCAGGTTGTTCTTCACGCGATGGTGGATCTCGCGGATCGTCGCATCCTTTGTGATGAGCTCCTGCTCCTGGTGGCGGAGCTCCGAGACATCCCTGCACAGGACGATCGCGCCGATCCGCGTGCCGTGGTCCTTGAGGGGGATCGCGCGCAGCGACACCGTGACGCCTCGCGCCTCGATGTCGGTGCGCCAGGGGGCGCGCCCCGTCACGACGACCGGCAGCGACTCGTCCACCTGACGAGACGGCGGCACGAGCCGGGTGGTGACCTCGGCGAGGGACTCCCCTTCGAGTTCGTCGTCGAATCCCATGCGATTGAATGCCGAAAGGGCGTTGGGGCTCGCGAATGTCGTGATGCCGTCGACATCGATGCGGATCAGACCGTCCGATGCGCGCGGGGCGCCGCGGCGCGGCGAGGTCGGAGCTGCCGGATCGGGGAAGCTGCCGTCGGCGATCATTCGGAAGATGTCGTTCGCGCATTCGTCGAACGTGATCTGCTGCCGCGACGGCGTGCGCGCCTCGCCGAGGTTCGTGTGGCGTGTGACCACTCCGATGACGGCGGTCGGATGCTCTCGACCGTGACGCTCATTGACGATCGGCACGGCTCGCACACGCGTGGGCGTCTCCTCGAACCAGTCCGGAGACGAGGAGTCCACGATCTCCGCCGACTCGAACGCACCCTGGACCTGCGTGCGCCACTGCGGACGAACCCGTTCCCCCACGATGTCGCGGTAGAACAGTGTCGCCGCACCACTCGGACGCGCGTGCGCGACGGCGATGAACGAGCCGTCCTCCGTCTGGATCCAGACGACGATGTCGGCCGAGGAGAGGTCTGCGAGGAGCTGACCGTCGCCGGCGAGACGATGCAGCCACTCGACGTCGTTGTCGGTCAGACGGCCCTGGGCATGGGCGAGATCACTGAGGGTTGACACCTCACCAGCCTAGAGTGCGTGTGCTCAGAGAACGGCCAACGACGTCGCCCGCCACCGACGGTCCAGTCCCTCCAACCGGATCGCTACCGCGCGTGTGCGCCCAGGTCCTGCGACGACCACGACGGCCTCGACCTTGCCGTCTACCGGCTGGGTCGCGCGGATGGACAGTATCTCGAATGTCGGGCGCGCAGGCGAGACCCCCCTCGCGCTGCGCGCCCTTGCCGACAGGTTCGCACGCGTCACCAGACTCCGGTATGCGTCTTCGTTGAACCAGCGTGCGAGCTGATCGACTTCTCTGACCCCGGCGAGGACCTCGAGCACACCCTGTGTGAGGCTCCGCAGCAGTGGTTGCGGATCCGGAAGCTCCGCACTCGAGGTGGGCTGGGGCGCGAAATACTCGTGAAGCGTCATCTGTGGCACTCTCGATCGGGGAAGACTGCGCCAAGTAGAGCACGCACCCACAGAGCGATCCCGCCGATTCCGCGATCTATGTGGATAACTCGTACATGCTCGTGTCCACATCATTTACGGTGGGGCGCGTGCACTGGGATCGACTGTTCGAAGACCTCGAAGGCCAGCTCGCGGCCGAGTGGGAAAGCGAGCGCGCAGCGCTCGACGCCGAGTCGGAGCGTTTGCGGGTCTCCCGCCTCGAACTCCGCAGTCGACTCCGTGTGCTGTGCGCGGCAGCTGCTCCCGCGACCATCGATCTGCCTGGCGGCACACGCATCCGG
Source organism: Microbacterium sp. Leaf320 (assembly GCF_001423485.1). GTDB lineage: Bacteria > Actinomycetota > Actinomycetes > Actinomycetales > Microbacteriaceae > Microbacterium. The sequence continues at coordinate 498,710 of NZ_LMOD01000001.1, read as the reverse complement.
GCGCGACTGCATTCACTGGGTTCCGACTGGGTCGCTGCGACGATCGTCGAGGCGGCGGAGACGAGCATCGCCCGCTCGACGCGCATCCTCCCCCTGCACGCGGTCCGAGGCCTGAGCGTCGACCATGGCCTGCTGCTGGCCAGCCTCGATGACTCAGACGCCGCGGCCCCGGTGCTCCGGGAGCGCATGTCGCTGGGATTCGTCCTCCGCGACCTCGGTCGTCGTCGAGTGCCGGTCCGGATCATCAGCGTCGACGGCTCCGACTTCCACGGCACCGTCGACCGAGCGGGCGCGGATCATCTGGACATCGCCCTTCACGATCCGGGTGAAGCGCGCACCACGCAGGCGGTGCGGGGCTTCCGCATCATCCCGTTCACAGCCGTGACGTCAGTGCAGACGGTCGGGGATCACATGCCTTGACTGTGCGACGTGCCCCACACTTCAGGAAAGCTCGCTTCGTTCGCCTGGCGCCACAGCGCCATACGTCGCGCCTCTTCAGACTGCTCCGCGAGATACTCCGAGAGGCTCGGCTCCTCGATCCGCCACCGTGCCGGAGAGCCGAGCTGGGAACCGCGAAGACGCCCTTGGTAGACGAGCTCGATGACCTCGTCTACGTCGATGCTCAGCAGCTCAGCCACCTGCGCAGGCGCGAGGTAGCGCTGCGCGGTCGGGGACGAGTCATGCATCCTCCCATTGTCCCCCCACCGCGCGGATCCGCCACCACCGGGACCGCGCTGTGGATAAGTCTCGACCAGTCGGAGCGAATTCTGTGACCATGTCGGCATGCACAAGTTCGCCCGTACTCGTCGAGCCGTCTGGGGCGATGCCCGCTTCCTTATCGGCATCGCGCTCGTCGTCCTGTCGATCGGCGGTGTCTGGGCCGTCGTCTCCTCGGCGGGATCGACCACACCCGTGCTGCAGGCGAACCGCACGATCGTCCGCGGTGAAGCGCTCGTCTCCGGCGACTTCCAGATCGTCGAAGTCGGTCTCGGCGCGATCACCGATCGGTATCTCGCTCCGCAGGATCTTCATCCCGGGCAGGTGGCTTCGCGCACCGTCGCCGCGGGCGAGCTCATGTCCGAGACCGCCGCAGAGGATGCAGACGCAAGCCGAACCACCACGATCGTCGTCGACAGCAGCACCGGCGTCCCTGCAGACGTCGCCACGGGCAGCGTCGTCGAACTGTGGCACGCACCACCTCCCGCCGGCGACGAGAACAACGCTCAAGCCACCCCACGCATCCTCGTGTCGGAGGCCATCGTCGCATCGGTCACCCGGACCGACGGAATGCTCGCCACCGACGCCACCATGGTGGAGGTCGTCGTCGATCGCGCTGAGGTGGCAGACGTGCTCGGTGCGATCACAGGGGGGTCCGTGCTGTCGGTGGTCCCGATAGGGACGCGCTCGTGACCTCGGTCGTCGTGGCGATCACCGGGTCGCGCGCGACGGACCTGGCCGCCGAACTCGAGATCGAGGGCGTGCAGGTGGTCTCCGTCGTGCCGCCGAGCGGGCTCCTGCCCCTTCCGAGCGGCGTGGATGCCGTGATCGTCACGGCCACTCGCGCCGTTCTGACCCCCGACCTGGTCGCGGCGTGCGATCGGGCGGGGGTTCGAATAGTTTCGCTCGGAGACGGAGACAGCAGGGCGCTCGCCCGGTTCGGCCTCGCTGCCGCGTTGCCGGCGGATGCGAGCGGATGGGAGGTCGCGGGAGCGCTGGCCGCGGAGGTCCCTGACGCCGCCGTCGGCGCACATTCCGCTGCGCATCGCGTATCCGTCGTCTGGGGGCCCTCCGGGGCGCCAGGGCGCTCGACCATAGCGATCCAGCTCGCCGTCGAACTCACCCGGATCGGCCGACGGACCGCTCTGGTGGATGCCGACACTGTGGCGCCGTCGCTCGCGTTGCTCCTGGGCCTCGCCGACGATGCTCCCGGTGTCGCGGCCGCCTGCAGACGTGCCGATCTGGGCGCCCTCGACTCCGCAGAGCTCACCCGCCTGGCGAGCGTCCTCGCAACCAGCGCCGGTGAGATCGAGGTGCTCGGGGGCATCAACCGCCCGGGGCGCTGGCCAGAGCTCGGCGCTCACCGCCTGCAGGCAGCATTGCGCGCCTGCCGTGTCTGGGCCGAGGAGACCGTCGTCGACGTGTCCAGCGCTTTCGACGCCGACGACGAGGCCACGTACGACCTCACAGGCCCACGCAGGCATGCCGCGACCGTCGCCGCGCTGCAGGAGGCCGACGAGATCATCGCCGTCGCGGCGGCCGACCCGCTCGGAATCAGCCGATTCATCCGGGAATACTCCGAGTTGCGACGCCTCACCTCACCCACACCGATCAGGGTCATGGTCAACCGGGTGCGCCCTGGCCCTCTCGGCATCGATGCTCGTGGACAGGTCCGACGCACTCTCGAACGGTTCGCCGGGATCACCGACGTCACGTTCCTGCCCTTCGATCAGCGCGCCGCCGATGCCGCCCTGCTCCATGCGCAGCCGATGGCAGACCTCACGCCGCGTTCCAGCCTCGTCGCCGGGGTGCGACGTTTCGCGTCCGCGCGCACCCCGGTGACGTCGGAGTCCGCTACTGCCGATAGCTCGAGAGGAAGTTCCCGAGGCGCTCGACGGCTTCTGCGAGCACGCGCGGCTCGGGAAGGGTGACGAGTCTGAGGTGATCGGGGGTCGGCCAGTTGAACCCCGTCCCCTGCACCAAGAGGATGTGCTCCGAGACGAGCAGGTCGTAGACGAGCTTCGCGTCGTCCCTGATCTCGTGCACGTTCGGATCGAGACGAGGGAACGCGTAGAGCGCGCCCTCCGGTTTGACGCAGGACACGCCGGGAATCGACTCGAGCCCTTCCCAGGCGATGTCGCGCTGTTCATGCAGACGACCGGTCGGGGCGATGAGCGAGTCGATCGACTGCACGCCGCCGAGCGCTGCCTGCACGGCGTACTGCGCAGGCACATTGGGGCACAGACGAGTCGAGGCGAGAAGATTGATCCCCTCGAGGAACCCCTTCGCGTGCGACTGCGGCCCGGTGATCACGAGCCAACCGGAACGGTATCCGGCGACGCGATAGGTCTTCGAGAGCCCGTTGAAGGTCAAGCACAGCAGGTCGGGGGCCAGTGTCGCCGTCGGGATGTGCACGGCGCCGTCGAACAGGATCCGGTCGTAGATCTCATCCGAGAGAAGCAGCAGCTGGTTCTCACGCGCGATCTGCACCATCCCCTCCAGCACGTCGCGTGAGTACACGACACCCGTCGGGTTGTTGGGGTTGATGATCACGAGCGCCTTGGTTCGCGGGGTGATCTTCGAGCGGATGTCTTCGAGATCGGGCTGCCAGCCGTTGTCCTCATCGCACAGGTAATGCACGGGGGTGCCGTCGGCGAGGCTCGTCATGGCCGTCCACAGCGGGTAGTCGGGTGCGGGGATCAGCACTTCGTCGCCCTCGTCGAGAAGCGCCTGCATCGTCATGGTGATGAGCTCGGACACCCCGTTTCCGAGAAAGACGTCCTCGGGGTCGAAGCGCGGGAATCCCTCGATCTCCTCGTACCTGCTGACGACGGCACGACGAGCGGAGATGATTCCTTTGCTGTCGCTGTACCCGTGTGCCGTGGGGAGCGCGGCGAGCATGTCGTGCACGATCTGGTGGGGCGCCTCGAACCCGAAGATCGCGGGGTTCCCCGTGTTGAGCTTGAGGATCCGGTGGCCTTCTGCCTCGAGCCGCGCCGCCTCGACGAGCGTGTTTCCACGGATCTCGTACAGGACGTTCTTGAGCTTCGACGACTGGTCGAAGTGGCGCGTTGGTCTCATTGCGCAAGCCTACAGCGACAGAAAGAGGGGCCGGATCCACTCGGATCCGGCCCCTCTCGACGCGTCGCGCCTACTTCTTCTTCTTGCCCTGAGCGCGGCGCTGTTCACGGTTCCCCGCTGCCGGCGCGGGGGCCTCGGTACGCTGACCGAAAGCACCACGGGCGGCCTCCTGCGCGGGCTCGGCTGCCTCGGCAGGCGCCTGCCGAGCGGCGGCGGCCTGACGCAGCTTGTCGGTCGCGGCCTGCTGAACCTGGCCTCGATCGTTGCGGACCTCGACCTCGCCGGCGTCGTTCGCCGCAGAGTACTCGAGACGCTGCTCTCCTCCGCCGTCCGCCAGCCCCTTGGCCTCGACCTCTGCGGTCTGCGAGTCGCCTGCACGACGGACCTCGACCTCGAGGTTGTAGAGGTATCCGACGGACTCCTCCTTGATCTGGCCCATCATCGACTGGAACATCGCGTAGCCCTCGCGCTGGTACTCGATGAGCGGATCGCGCTGAGCCATGGCACGCAGGCCGATGCCGTCCTTGAGGTAATCCATCTCGTAGAGGTGGTCGCGCCAGCGACGGTCGAGGACCTGCAGCACGACTCGACGCTCGAGCTCACGGGTGGCCGCGTCACCGAGCGACTCCTCGCGGGTCTCGTAGGCGATCTTCGCATCGGAGAGCAGCTCGCGGGTCAGGCCGTCGGCGGTGATCCCGCCCTTGCGGCCAGCGGCTTCGGAGACGACCTCGTCGATCGTCACGCTCACCGGATAGAGGGTCTTGAGCTCGGTCCAGAGCGCGTCGAAGTCCCAGCTCTCGTTGTGGCCCTCACCAGTGTGGTCGCGCACGACACCGCTGATCGCGTCTTCGATGAAGTGCTGCACCCGGTCGGCGATGTCGTCACCCTGAAGGATGTGACGGCGGTCGGCGTAGATCGCCTCACGCTGGCGGTTCAGGACGTCGTCGTACTTGAGGACGTTCTTGCGCATCTCCGCGTTGCGGGACTCGACCTGCGACTGCGCGCTGCGGATGGCGCGCGAGACGAGACCGGATTCGATCGGGACGTCGTCGGGGAAGTTGGTGCGTGCGAGGATCGCCTCGGCGGCCCCCGACTGGAACAGCCGCATCAGATCGTCGGTGAGGCTCAGGTAGAAGCGGCTCTCACCGGGGTCTCCCTGACGGCCCGAGCGACCGCGCAGCTGGTTGTCGATGCGACGCGACTCGTGGCGCTCTGTGCCGAGCACGTACAGCCCGCCGGCCTCGATGACCTTCTCGGCCTCCTCCGAGACGACGGCCTTCATGGCCTCGTACGTCTCATCCCACGCGATCTCGTACTCTTCAGGCGTCTCGACGGGGTCGAGCCCCTTGCCCTTGAGCTCCTGCACGGCGAGGAACTCGGCGTTTCCGCCGAGCATGATGTCGGTTCCGCGACCGGCCATGTTCGTCGCCACGGTCACGGCGCCGAGGCGACCCGCGCGAGCCACGATCTCGGCCTCGCGCGCGTGATTCTTCGCGTTGAGGACCTCGTGCTTGACGCCCTTCTTGGCGAGGAGTCGCGAGAGGTACTCGCTCTTCTCGACGCTCACCGTGCCCACGAGCACCGGCTGGCCGTTCGAGTGGCGCTCGGCGATGTCCTCGACGACCTGGGCGAACTTGGCGGTCTCGTTCTTGTAGACGAGGTCGGACTGGTCCTTGCGGACCATCGGCCGGTTCGTCGGGATCGGGATCACCCCGAGCTTGTAGGTCGACATGAACTCGGCCGCCTCGGTCTCGGCGGTACCCGTCATGCCGGCCAGCTTGTCGTACAGGCGGAAGTAGTTCTGGAGCGTGACGGTGGCGAGCGTCTGGTTCTCGGCCTTGACCGGCACGGCCTCCTTCGCCTCGATCGCCTGGTGGATGCCCTCGTTGTAGCGGCGTCCGACGAGGATGCGACCGGTGTGCTCGTCGACGATCATGACCTCGTCGTTCATGACGACGTAGTCGGTGTCCTTCTTGAACAGCGCCAGGGCCTTGATCGAGTTGTTGAGGAACGAGATCAGAGGGGTGTTCGCCGACTCGTAGAGGTTGTCGATTCCGAGGTAGTCCTCGACCTTCTCGATACCGGGCTCGAGCACGCCGACCGTGCGCTTCTTCTCGTCGACCTCGTAGTCGACTCCGGCCTCGAGAGTGCGCGCGATCTTCGCGAACTCGGCGAACCAGCGGTTGGCCTCGCCCGAAGACGGGCCGGAGATGATGAGCGGCGTACGCGCCTCGTCGATGAGGATCGAGTCGACCTCGTCGACGATCGCGAAGTAGTGCTCGCGCTGGACGAGGTCGTCCTTGCGCCACGCCATGTTGTCGCGGAGGTAGTCGAAGCCGAACTCGTTGTTCGTGCCGTACGTGATGTCCGCCGCGTACTGCTCGCGGCGCACGGCCGGAGTCTGGCCGGACACGATGATGCCCGTCGACATGCCCAGGGCGCGGTACACGCGGCCCATGAGCTCAGCCTGGTAGCTGGCGAGGAAGTCGTTGACGGTGATGACGTGGACGCCCTCACCCGCGATCGCGTTGAGGTACGCCGGGAAGGTCGCGACGAGCGTCTTTCCCTCACCGGTCTTCATCTCGGCGATGTTGCCGAGGTGGAGAGCAGCACCACCCATGATCTGCACGTCGTACGCGCGCATGCCGAGCGTGCGCTTCGCGGCCTCGCGGACCGCGGCGAAGGCCTCGGGCATCAGCTGATCGAGGGACTCGCCTTTGGCGAAGCGCTCGCGCAGCTCGACGGTCTCGTTGCGCAGCTCGTCGTCGGTGAGCTTGGAGATGTCCTCTTCCAGCGCGTTGACGGCCTTCACGACCTGGTTCAGACGACGGATGACCCGCCCTTCACCCGCGCGCAGCAGCTTCTCAAGAGGATTGGCCACAGATGTCATCTCCCTGTCGATGGTTCCGGCGGCGCCGCTGGTCGGGCGCATGCCAGGCATACTTTGCCATGTTACCTGTCCGTGACCTGCACGTCGTCTGCATGGCGCACCTGCTTCGTGTTTCCGAGTATGTATATATTGATCCACGACACACGGAGGTATACATGTCGGTACGCCAGAGCCTGCTCGCGATCCTCGCTCAGGGGCCGTGTTACGGCTATCAGCTGCGGCATGAGTTCGATCGGCGCACGGGGTCCGTCTGGCCGCTCAACGTCGGACAGATCTACAACACGCTCGAGCGTCTCGAACGCGACGGGCTCGTGGACCGTGGCGACGCTGATGCACAGGGACACGTCTACTGGGAGATCACCGAGGCCGGGATGACAGAGGTCGACCGCTGGCTCGCGGCACCCGTGGAGCGGGGTCTGGCGACCAGGGACGAGCTCGCGATCAAGCTGGCCGTCGCGGCGACGCTTCCCGGGGCGGATGCCACGGACGTGATCGCAACTCAGCGCGTGGCCTCTCGACGTCATCTCGGGACGCTCCGCGATGTCAGAGATTCACGGGAGGACGACACACCTGAAGGCCTCGCCTGGTCACTCGTCGTCGATTCGATGATCTTCGCGGCCGATGCCGAGCTGCGCTGGCTCGATCACGTGCGCGATCGGCTCGCCGAGCATCCTGAGCACGCGCTCGCGCTCGAACTGACATCCGACCGCCCCAAACGCGGTCGACCGGCGCGTCCATCCGTCGCCGCCCTCGTCTGATCGACGTTCGCCTGGAGCGGATGCACAGCCAGCGCTCTCGTTCGGGAAACTAGGATCAGTCCTATGGCTGGAATATGGGGCAGACGCAAGCGCGAGCAGGAAGAACTGGCCGCACAGGATGCCGATCTGGCGCGCCGTGCCGAGCAGGCGCTCGTCGCAGCCGACGAGCGGATCCGAAGCACCTCCGATGAGCTGGCGTTCGCTGAGGCCGAGCTCGGAGGGCAGCTCACCGGAGACCTGAAGAAGGCGCTGAGCGCGGTGCGCACGCATCTGCGCGAGGCGTTCCAGATGCACCAGCTCAATCACGACGAGATCCCCGACACCGCGGAAGAGCTGCGTACCCGCAACGCACGCATCGTCCAGCTCTGCGACTGGGCGCAGGATCTGCTCGACGAGAAGACGACCGACCTCGCCGCCTCCGTCGCGAAGGTCCGCCGTGCGCCGGAGGTCATCGCCCAGGTGCGCAAGGACGCCGCCGAGCTGAGCTCGCGCATCCCGCACACGAACGAGACGGTCGCCCGTCTCTCCGCACGCTACGCGGACTCGGCGATGCATCAGATCACCGCCAGCGCTGCCGAAGCTGAGCAGCTCATCGCCTTCGCCACACACGGCGCCGCGGTCTCCGAGCGACGCCGTGCGGCCAAGCAGAACGAGGAGGCCAACCTCGCCCTCGAGACGGCGACCGAAGCGACTCGGCGCGCGTCCGCCCTGCTCGACGCGGTCGAGGACTTCGAGATCGAGGCGCTGCGTGCGGAGTCGACACTCGCCGAGGTCGTCGCCGACTCACGCAGCGATCTGATCGCCGCACGCACAGCGCCGCAGACCCCCGCCGTCGCCACGGCCGTGACCGCCCTGCAGGACGCTCTCAGCGCCCTCTCCCCCGCGGGCTCCCCCGGCGACCCGTTCGCCGAGCTGTCGCAGCTCCGCGAGGCGAACACCGCCCTCGACGATGCGATCGCCACAGCGCGGCACCGCGCAGAGCACCCGCTTCCCAGTGTCCAACAGGTGCAGCATGCCATCGACGACGCAGACCGCCAGCTGGGTGTAGCCCGCGGGCTCATCGCCGGGCATCGCGGTTGGATCGGCGCGGACGCCCGCACGCGCCTCGCCGAGGCCGAGCGTCTTCGCGTGGACCTCTCCGACCTGCTGCCCGCCGAGGAAACCCGCGACGAGGCACTCGCGAGCGCCCGACGCGTCGCGCACCTCGCCGCTGAGGCACTCCAGCTCGCGCAGCGCGACATCGACTCGTCCCGCCCACAGGATCAGGGCTGGGGAGGCGGAGGCGACGGGTGGGGTGGCGGCGGCTGGAGCGGTGGCGGCCGACGAGGCGGCGGTGGCGACATCGCCTCAGGCATCCTCGGCGGCCTTGTGATCGGCAGCATCCTGGACGGCATCTTCGACTGACGCGCACGGCGCAGACGCGAGAACGGCCCGGCTCCTTCAGGAGCCGGGCCGTTGTGCATGTCAGTCTCAGGAGGCGAGGGCCTCGGACGGCGGCGCCGCCGTCTCGAGAGCGATCACTCCGTAGTCCCAGCCCTTGCGCCGGTAGACGACGCTCGGGTGGTCGGTGCGCACGTCGACGAACAGGAAGAAGTCGTGTCCGACGAGTTCCATCCGGTCGACCGCCTCTTCGACGGTCATCCACTCGGCACCGAAGTTCTTGGTGCGGATGACGACGGGCGAGTAGACCTCGTCCTCGTGGTTCTGGATGGGCACTGCGCCCGTCGCGACTGCGCGAAGCACGTCGACGGAGGCCGGCTGGACGTCGATGCCCTCCAGCGCTCCGCTTTCCTTCTCGAAGTGCGCCCCGCGTGGATGCTGTCGGCCGTCGACTCGCTTCTCCTTGGCCCGGCGCAGCTGCTCGGCCATCTTGTCGACCGCGAGGTCGAGGGCGACGAACTTGTCGCCGTCGGTGGCCTCTGCCCGGACGACCGGCCCCTTGCTGACCAGTGTCAGCTCGACCGTCTCATCAGGCACATGCCCGTTTCGATACACCCGATGGGTGACCTTGACATCCAGACGTTGCGCCCGCGACGCGAACGTCTGGATCTTGGCGATCTTCTCCTCGACAACGGTGCGGAATCGGTCGGTGATACCCACCCCGACGCCAACGATGCTCGTTTCCATTGCTGCCTCCTTGTCCCGGTCCTCCCGGCCAAGGGCGGACCGTGGTCGCCTTGTGACCCCCAACGGTAGTCCGCCTGACGTCGGATGTCACGGGTCATTTCCTGCGTGTCCCCGATGCGTTCGCGTTCCGTTCGCTGTGACGTGGCGTGGCGGCCAGAGCGACCGCCGCGACGACGTCGTAGCCGGCGTCCCGGAGCGCACGCGCGGCCTCGTCGAAGGTCGCCCCCGTGGTGACGACGTCGTCGACGAGCACGACGGCTCGCCCGTGACCCGCCCGCCGCACGTGCATGGTGCCTCGAACGTTCTTCGCCCTGTCAGCGACGTCGAGCCCCCGCTGATCCGTGCGCCGACCGCGCGTGCTCAGCAACCTGCGAGGTACGGCTCCGGCCCGCCGGATCAGGAGGTCGGGCACCCGGTAGCCACGCCTTCGGTAGGCGCCACGCATCGTCGGCACGGGCACCACGATGACGGACTCGCGCGGCGAATCCGCCAGCACTCCGCGCAGCACCACACCGAGCGACTCCCCCAGCGGACGGGCGAGCATCGTCTCGCCGTCGTCCTTCACCCGGCGGATGCATCTGGCTGCGACGGACTCGAAAGCCATCGCGACCTGCACACGCAGGCCGCCGGGCGAGATCCACTCTCGCTGTGCCGGCCGGATCGCCTCACGGCACGACGTGCACAGCATCGTCTCCGGCTCGTCGCAGCCCGCACACGTCGCCGCGAGCAGGAGGGCCAGCAACTCCGCGCCGACGCCGTGGAAGGAAACGAGCGAGAACATCCGTCGATCCTGTCGACACACGGACGCTGCAGAGTCCTCCACCGCGCTGCGGCCCGGACGCTGTCAGCATCCGCCTACTTCGGCGGACAGTGCAGAAGAGATGGACCGTGCAGAAGAGATGGACCGTACGGAAGGCTCAGTGCCCCGCCCGGGTCGCCAGCAGCGTGACCCCGTCGATCGACTCGCTCCACGCGGAGCCGCTCCGCGCGAACACCCCGCCGTCGGCGCTGAGCACTCGCACCCCCGCCGGAGCACGGGATCCCGCGATCGACACGGCCCCGGTCGGGGCGACCTCGGATGCACCGGGCCCTCCCACGATCTGCGTGAGGACCATCCGATCATCGGGGTCCGTCAGCAGGCCGAGACGGTCGGCGCCCAGCCAGACGAGCCCGCTGACGCCGCCGTCGAGCTGCGTCAGAGGTTCCGCGGGACCGAGCTCGGTCGGCACCCCCGCCTCGTCTCTGACGATCGCGGACACGACCACCCAGCGCTCGCCTCCGATGACGACGACCGCTGCGATGCGAGCGCCGTCGGCCGAGACGCGCACTGCGGAGACGGACGATGCATCCGGCCATGCACCCGCGATCGAATGCGGAGACACGTCGCTGCCGATCGCCTGGAGCGCCGACGGCGCGTTCGACGGCACGGACCACGTGTAGTCGTACGGATCCATGGACGGGCGGATCAGCGACGCCCTGGCGTCGAGCTCGTTGAACCCGTCCTCGCCCGTGACGTACACGTGCCCGTCGGCGAGCAGCACGGCTGCATGCGAGCCATCGATCGCGACATCGATCGCACTGATGGGCTGCGTGACTCCGAGGATCTCCTCGGACACCCCCGGGATCGGCGTGATCTCGCTGCCGACGAGCGCGCCGAACTCCCCATCCTTCAACACGAGGCTGCCCGCGTCGGCCGGGTCCTCGGTCACCCTGACGACGCCGGCGTCGAGCGTGCGTCCATCGACGCTGAAGCGCACCTGATCGACCTGCACCCCCGCGGCATTCAAGGTCTCCTGCAGCTGTGTGCGCATGCGCGCGAGAGTCGTCGCATCGAGCCCGAGCGCCGCGCGGTTCAGCGCCACGTCGGCCACCTGATCGGGATCGATCGGCACGGCGTCCCGCGCGAGCTGCACACCCTGCGGGAATGCACTCTGGACCGCCGGGTCGAGCCACGGGCTCGGCGCCCCGCCGATCAGCGACTGCGCGATCGTGGTCGCGACCGTGGCGCGTCGCGGGAACCACCGTACGTCCGGCACCAGTCGCTCCCAGGTCTGGTCGTAATACTGCAGCGCGTAATCGTCGTAGACCCGGGAGAACCGGGACTCGTCGATCACGACGCCATCGGGAGCTTCCGCGATGCGCCACTGCCCATCGTCGAACACGACGACGAACGCGGAGTTCGATGCCCCGAAGGCCTCGGAGTAGGCTCCGGTCGCGTCGACGCTCGCCACCTGGTCGAATCTGACCCTCACCTCGGCCGAGTCGCCGTCTCGAGCATCCACGTCGTCGTCGACGCTCGCGGTGAAAGAGCGGGTCGCGCCGCTGATGTCGATAGACACCCCGGTGTTCGGGCGCCAGGTCGATGCGAGATCCGGGGTGAGGAACTTGCGTGCGGTGTCCCAGTTGTCGGCCGGCGTGATCGCAGCCTCCATGAAGCCCTCGACGATCGCCGCGGGTCCTGCCCCCTCAGCGGGCCCGGAGGCGAGCGGGAGGAAATCCTGGTCCTCGGGCGATGCTCCGAGCGCGAGCCCCGGTTGCACGTCGCCCGTCGTCGGAAGCCCTGAGCAGGCCGACAGGAGCAGCACGGCCGTGGCGACGGCCACCCCGCGCAGCGCGCGTCGAGTCCGCGAGATCATTCGAGGCTCCCTCGGTCGAACAGCTCGGCCGGAAGATCGGCGAGCTGGATGGGCTGCGTCGCATCGCCGATCTCGCCCAGCGACTCCTGCGGCTCGAGAGGGATCGGCGAAGGCCCGTCCGAGGCGTCACCTCGGCGCGGGAGGGTGAGCACGAAGTTGGTGCCGACACCGAGCTCCGACCACACACCGAGCGTGCCCCCGTGCAGGGTCGCGTCGCCGAGGGCGATGGAGAGCCCGAGACCGGTGCCTCCGATCGTGCGCTGACGCGACGGGTCGGCTCGCCAGAACCGGTCGAACACGCGCTCGGCATCCGCCGGGTCCATCCCGAGTCCGAAGTCGCGGACGCCCGCGGCCACCGAGTGCTGATTGCTGTCCACCGTCACGATGATCGGGCGCCCCTCGCCATGCTCGATCGCGTTTCCGATCAGGTTGCGGAGCACCCGCCTCACCCGCCGTGGATCCATGTCGACAGGAGAGTATCCGCCGGGCGCGACGAGGCGCAGTTCGCTGCCCCGCCCGTCGGCGAGCGGCTGCATCTGCTCGATGATGTCCTCGGCGAGGTGAGCGAGGCTCGTCGCCTCGAGCTCGAGCTGCACGGACCCGGCGTCGTAACGGCTGATCTCGAGCAGATCGGACAGGAGCGTCTCGAACCGCTGCACCTGAGTGTGCAGGAGCTCCGTGGTACGTGCGGTCGTCGGGTCGAACTCGCCCCGCTGATCGTTCAGCATGTCGGCCGCGAGCCGGATGGTGGTGAGGGGCGTCCTCAGCTCGTGCGAGACATCGGAGACGAACCGCTGCTGCACGAGCGAGAGTTCGCCGAGCTCCTTGATCTGGGACTCGATGCTGTCGGCCATGGCGTTGAAGGAACGCCCGAGCGTGGCGATCTCGTCTTCGCCGTGCACGTCGATACGCACGGCGAGATCACCCGACGCCAGGCGGGCACTGGTCTCCGCGGCCTCGACGATCGGGGTCGAGACGGTGCGCAGCACGACGAACGAGATCGCGGCGACGATCGCGATGAGCCCGATGCCGGCGATCCAGAGCGTCCGCTGCACGAAGGTGAGCGTGTTGTCGGCATCGGCGAGGTCGTATGCGAAGTACACCTCGAACGGGCCTGCTTCGGGCACCTGCAGCTGCTGTCCGACGATGACGCCTGGCACCGTCCTACCGTCGACGTCGAGCGACGCGGACTGCCAGGATTGCCAGTCGTCGAACTTGACCACCCGGTTCCGGAGGGCGGGGCTGATGCTGTTGGCGCTGAGGCCCGCGGTGAAGCCGTTCAGGGAGACGGCGGCCGCGCCGCCGTCGACCCGGAATCCGGCCAGCCCCTCCGCTGTGGAGTTGCGTCCCAGGTCTTCCTGCACGCTGTCCCACAGCTCGCGCAGTGCTGCGGGGTCATCACCGAGGGCTGTGGCATCGAGCGTCGTCTGCGCCTGATTCACCGAACGCGCCGCGTCTTCCAGCGCCTCGTTCTTGCGCGATTCGAACAGGTCGTTCTGAATGACGAGCGCCATTGTCACGCAGGTGATCAGGATCGCGGTCGAGGTGAGCAGCAGCGTGATCGTCAGCGTCCGGAACCGCAGGGACCGTCGCCACAGGGCCCGGGTGACGGTGGGCCAACCGCGCCAGTCGCGGATGACAGCGACCGCCGTGGTGGTCGCTGCGGTGGCGGCCATGGCGCTTTAGCCCGCACTCCCGGCGCGGTAGCCGACGCCACGCACCGTCATGACGATCTTGGGGTTGTCAGGGTCGAGCTCGACCTTCGCACGGAGGCGTTGGACATGCACATTCACCAGACGGGTGTCCGCCTTGTAGTGGTAGCCCCAGACCTGCTCGAGCAGCATCTCCCGCGAGAACACCTGCTGTGGCTTCGAGGCGAGGGCGACGAGCAGCTGGAACTCGAGGGGAGTGAGAGCGATGGGAGCCGTGCCCCTTCGCACCTCATGCGCATCGACGTCGACGGTGAGGTCACCGACACGGAGCTGTTCCCCCACCGTCTGAGGCGAGGGGCGCAGGCGGGTGCGGATGCGGGCGACGAGCTCCTTCGGGTTGAAGGGCTTCACGATGTAGTCGTCCGCCCCCACCTCGAGGCCGCGGACGACATCGGCGGTGTCGCTGCGAGCGGTGAGCATGATGACGGGGACTCCCGACTCGGCACGGATCCGCGCACAGATCTCGATCCCGTCCATGCCCGGGAGCATCAGGTCGAGCAGCACGAGATCGGGACGCTGCGTGCGCCACTCCTCGACGGCCCGTGCGCCGTCGGCGCAGAACACCGGCTCGAAGCCCTCCGTGCGCAGCACGATGCCGATCATCTCGGCGAGCGCGGTGTCGTCGTCGACCACAAGAATGCGTGAGGTCATAACTGTTACCTTATGGCACTCAGTACCACGACCCTCATGTCTACGCGCCCGACCGGTGTTGTGACACGATGGGAGCGCACGACGGAGGGAGTGCCGGTGAGCGGCCAGACGTGGACCCCTGCCCCCAAGAAGGGCATCATCCCCCTGCATCCCATGACGTTCGGGATGCTGTTGACGAGGTCGTTCGCGGCGCTGCGTCACAACCCCAAGGTGCTCTTCGGCTTCGGCGTCGTGATCCAGCTGGCCGTGGTGGTGCTCAGTGCGACGGTGATGGGCTTCGTGTTCGTCACGACGTTCACGCGACTCGAATCGCTGTCTGCCGCCTCGCCGGACTTCGAGGCCGTCTTCGCCGGCACCATCGCGATGAACATCGTGGCCGGCATCGCCGTGGGCCTGGCATCCATCGCCTTCACCGCGCTGATGCAGGGCGTCGTCGCGGCCGAGATCGGCTTCGCAGCGATCGGGGTGAAGGCCACCCTCGGGACCCTCTGGCGCAAGATGATCCCGTCGTTCTGGCGCTTGGCCGGATTCGCCTCGCTCTCGATCATCTTCGTCTTCGGCATCATCGTGATCGTCTTCCTCGTGATCGCCGGCTTCATCGCCGGCGGGCTCGGAGGCTCAGCCGAGGCCATCGGCGGGATCGTGATCCTCGTCGTGCTGCTCATACTGGCGACCATCCCGCTCGTGGTCTGGCTGACGACGAAGCTGCTCCTCGTCCCGTCGATCCTCGTTCTCGAGAGGGCGAAGTTCCGCGACGCGCTCGTGCGGTCGTGGCGCCTGACGCGTGGCCGGTTCTGGGTGGCCTGGGGCGTCACGTTCCTGATCGGCGCCATCATGGGCGTCGCGATGCAGGTGGTGAACCTGCCTGTCTCGCTGGTCGGCTCGATGCTCGGTTCCGTGATCGCGCCGACGGGCTCGTCCGACACCGCAGGGATCATGGCGTTCGTCTTCGCCCTTCTCGCGCCGCAGATCCTGCTGCTCGTGCTGCAGGCCATCACCCTCGTCGTGCAGAGCAGCGCGGGCACTCTCGTGTACCTCGACAGTCGGATGCGCTACGAGGGCCTCGACCAGTCGCTCATCAGTCATGTCGAGCGTCGCGACCTCGGGTGGACCGACGAACAGCTCGGCGACCCGTTCATCGTCGACCCCGAGCGCGCTGTGTCGAGCGCCCCGCCGCCGCAGCAGGTCCCGGAGTGGGCGATGATGACGACGGGCTACGAGATGCAGTCGTACCCGGCCCAGCAGCACCCAGGACAGCCGTATCCGGGACAGTACCCCGCAGCGCCGCAGTACCAGGCGTACCAGGCGTACCAGGCGCAGCCGTACCAGGGGCAGCCGCCTGCCGCACCGCAGTACCAGGGGCAGCCCTATCAGGGACAGCCGTATCAGGGACAGCCAGCTCCCGCGCCGCAGCACCCCGCTCAGCAGCCTCCTCCCCTGCCGCCCTACGCTCAGCAGCCGGCAGCACCCCAGCCACCGGCCGCACCCCAGGCGCAGGCCGCGTCCACACCTCCGCCCCCATACTCCCCGCCCGCAACGCGCCCTGCCGAGTCCGCTGACTCGACCTGGGCCGCGCCCGGTGCGGGCGGCGAAGGGTCGGCATGATCCGTCCTTTCGACGACGTGCTCATCCCCGACGGGGAGGAAGCACGGAAGTGGGCGGAGCAGGAACTCGCCGACCCGCGCTACGCCGATGCGAAGCCGACCTGGTTCGACATGCTCGCGCGCGACATCGGACGGTTCCTCGCCGATCTGTTCAACTCCGACAACAGCGCGAACGTCGGTCCCTCCGCGTTGATCATCGTGTGCATCATCATCTTCGGAGCGCTCGTCGCCGCGCTCATCATCTGGGGGCGCCCGCGACGTGCGCAGGCCATCCGGCGCGCACGAGGTGACCTCCTCGGAGCCGACGATGACCGATCCGCGACGCAGCTGCGCGCCGACGCCGATCGCTGCGCGCGCGCAGGCGACTGGGACGAGGCCACGATCCTGCGCTTCCGAGCGCTCGCCAGAGGGCTTCTGGAGCGAGACCTCATCGATCCCTCCCCCGGCGCGACCGCACAGGCGATCGCCCGAGAGGTCGCCGTCGTGTTCCCCGCTGAGACGACGCCCGTCCGTGACGCGGCGGTCTCGTTCGACGACGTGCGCTATCTGCGGCACCCCGCCACCGAGTCGAGTTATGCCGAGCTCGCCGCGACCGATGATCGTCTGAGTGCGCTGCGACCGGAGGCGGTGAACGCGTGACGGTCATCGAGCAGCACGATGCACCGGCATCCACCGCTGAACGCGCTCCGCGCGGTCGACGTCTGAGGTCGCTCCTCGGGTGGGCGATCGTCGTCGCGCTCGTGCTCGGAGGTGTTTTCGTCGCGACCCAGGTCGCCGTGCGCATGCCCGATCAGCGCGGCTCGCTCGATCCCGAGAGCGTCAGCGATTCCGGTGCGATGGCGCTCGCGCAGCTCCTCGACGACCAGGGCATCGAGGTCTCGGTCTTCCGCTCGCGCGCCGAGGCCCGCGCCGCGCTCGACGAGGACACCACCCTCGTGATGGCGAACCCGTACACCCTGACCGACGACGGGATCACCGAGCTGATCGACCCTGCCGACAGGGTCGTCTTCCTCTCCAGCAGCACGCACCTTCTCACCCTCCTGCGCCTGGGCGACAACGCCGCAGCGAACCCGAGCCCGGTGGAGGCCGACTGCACCATCCCGGAATTCGCCAACGTCGGCACGATCCGTCCCGACCGCATGTTCGCCCCGGGGGACGGCGTCGAAGGATGCTTCGGCACCGAAGACGCCTCGGCCGTGCTCGTCGACGAGGACGACGGTACGACGCGCATCGTCGTCGAAGGCGCCCGCCTGTTCAGCAACGCCTACCTCGCGGACGACGGCAACGCTGCACTCGGGCTCGCTCTTCTCGGCCAGACCGATCGCGTCGTCTGGTACATCCCTAGCTTCGGCGACACGGACATCGAAGGCGAGATGCCGGACAGCCTGGGTTCGCTCACGCCGGGCTGGGTGACGCCGGCGATCCTGCTGCTGATGATCGCCGGGCTCGCGGCCGCACTGTGGCGAGGCCAGCGCTTCGGCCCGCTCGTCGCCGAGACCCTCCCCGTGACCGTCCGCGCGTCGGAGACGATGCACGGACGCGCCCGCCTGACGGCGAAGGCGGGCGACGCCGCGCACGCGTCGGAGGCCATCCGCGACGGGAGCAGGCGCAGGTTGGCGCGCAGACTCGGACTCGCCGTGAACGCGACGGCGGAGGAGATCGCGGATGCCGCATCGGACCGGCTCCGGATCCCGCGCGGCGCTCTGCACGATCTGCTCGCCGGCCCCTCTCCCACCGACGATCCGTCGCTGATCGACCTGGCCCGTCGGCTGCAGGAGCTGGAGAGCGCCGTCGACGCCTCGACCACCGTCGAACGGAGACCGGAATGATCCGGCGTCCGTCCCATCCACCCGCCGTCCATCCATCCGAACGGAAGCCGAGGACACCACGTGACCGCTGAGAACTTCAACGACGCCGAGCTGCGTCAGGCCATGCACCGCGTGCGCACCGAGGTAGACAAGGCCGTCGTCGGCCAGGCGGGCACGGTGACCGGTCTGCTGGTGTCGCTGCTCGCACGAGGGCACGTGCTGCTCGAGGGCGTGCCGGGTGTCGCGAAGACCCTTGTGGTCCGCTCCTTCGCTCGCGCGTTGGGCCTGGACACCAAGCGAGTGCAGTTCACCCCCGACCTGATGCCGGGCGACGTGACGGGATCGCTCGTCTACGATGCGCGCACGGGCGAGTTCGACTTCCGCGCGGGGCCCGTGTTCACGAACATCCTGCTCGCCGACGAGATCAACCGCACACCCCCGAAGACCCAGGCCGCTCTGCTGGAGGCCATGGAGGAGCGTCAGGTGTCGGCTGACGGGGTCAGCCGCGCGCTCCCCGATCCGTTCCTCGTCGCCGCCACGCAGAACCCGATCGAGCACGAGGGCACATATTCGCTGCCCGAGGCGCAGCTCGATCGCTTCCTGATGAAGCTGGTCGTCGGCATGCCCGAGCGCGACGCCGAGGTCTCGGTGCTCCGCAAGCACGCGTCGGGCTTCTCACCGCGCGAGCTCACAGGCGTCGAGTCCACGGTGACGGCGGACGAGATCCGTGCGGCTCAGGCCGCGGCCGGCCGCGTGGATGTCACGGATGACGTGCTCGGCTACGTCGTCGATCTCGCCAGAGCCACGAGGCAGTCGCCCTCCGTCGAGCTCGGCGCGAGCCCCCGCGCATCGACCGGTCTACTGGCCGCGGCGAAGGCCTGGGCCTGGCTCAACGCCTCGTCGGCCGTCACACCCGATCACGTGCAGACGATGCTCGTGCCGGTCTGGCGCCACCGCCTGCAGCTGCGACCCGATGCCCAGATGGAGGGCGTCTCGGCCGATGCCGTCCTCACCTCGGTCGTGCAGCAGACCAGGGTGCCGATCTAGGTGTTCGTCACCGGCCGTCTCGCTCTCGCCGTCGCCGTCGGCATCGTCCCGCTCGTCCTCACAGGCCTCGCGGGCTATCCGCCGTACGCCGCGCTCGGCATCTGGGTGGGACTCTGCGTTCTCCTGATCGTGCTCGACGTGCTGCTGGCGCCCAGCCCGCGCTCGGTCGTCGTCACCAGACGAGTGCCGGCACGCACTCGGCTCGGTGAGCTCGTGCCGGTGAGCGTCGCACTCCAGAACCAGGGATCCCGCACACTGCACGCGCTGATCCGTGATGCCTGGCAGCCGACGGCAGGGGCAACGCGAGACCGTCAGCGCCTCAGCATGCCTCCGGGCGAGCGTCGGCGCGTCTCCATCCCCCTTCTCCCCCGTCGCCGGGGCGAGCTGTCGAGCGAGTTCGTGATGATCCGATCCCAGGGCCCCCTCGGGATCGCCGGTCGACAGGCGCGCCACCGGGTGCGCGGGACCATCCGCGTTCTCCCCGCGTTCTCGTCGCGAAAGCATCTGCCCTCCCGACTCGCGCGCCTGCGTGAGCTCGACGGCAACACCAGCATCCAGGTCCGCGGTCAGGGCACGGAGTTCGACTCGCTGCGCGAGTACGTGCGAGGCGACGACGTGCGCTCGATCGACTGGCGCGCCACGGCTCGCGCCGGCACCACGATGCTGCGCACCTGGCGCCCTGAACGCGACCGTCACGTCGTGATCATCATCGACACCGGCCGCACGGCAGCCGCACGCGTCGGCGACGGCACCAGAGTGGACGCCGCACTCGAGGCGTCTCTGCTGCTCGCCGCTCTCGCCGCCCGCGCGGGCGATCATGTGCATCTGCTCATGTACGACCGTGTCGTGCGCGCACGCGTCACCGGCGTCGAGGGCAACGCTCTCCTCCCCGCGCTGACGGACGCGATGGCTCCTGTGCATGCCCGTCTCGTCGACACCGACTGGCACGGCGCTTTCGCTGCCGTGCGAACGCTCACGACGCGCCCCGCGCTGATCGTGGTGTTGACGGCACAGGATGCGGCGGAGTCCGCCCGAGGGTTCCTCGGAGCCTTCCCGGATGCCTCGCGGGCGACATCGATCCTCGTGGGGTCGGTGACCGACGACGGCATCGCCGATCTCGCACGGCAGCGCGGATCACGGGAGGAGATCTATCTCGCGGCTGCTGCGGAGCGGACGATGCGAGACGCCGAGAACGTGGCGGATGCAGTCAGACGTGCCGGCGGCGAGGCGATCGCAGCCGACCCCGAGACCCTGCCCCCGCGGATCGCCGACAGGTACCTCGAGCTGAAGGCAGCCGGACGGCTGTGAGCACACCGGACCGGACGCAAGGAATGACGAAGATCATGAGCGACGCGAGCAGACGAACCTCCACGATGACGGTCCGACTGACCGCCGAGGCGTTCGGCTCCTCCGCACTCGTCCTCGCCATCGTGGGAGCCGCGATGTTCGCGGCCGGGTTCGGTGCGGGTACCGAGACGAGCGATCAAGGCATCGGATTCGTCGGCATCGCGCTCGCGGCGGGTTTCGCTCTCACCGCCGCGTTCTATGCGTTCGGACCGATCTCCGGTGGGCACTTCAACCCCGCGGTGACCATCGGGGTCGCCGCGGCCGGTCGGATGCCGTGGCGCGAGGTCCCCGCATACATCGTCGCCCAGTGCGTCGGGGGCCTGATCGCCTCGACCCTGGTATTCCTGATCGGCCTCTTCGGTCCCGACGGCTGGCTCGAGGCGCAGCGCGTCGAGGGTTTCGCCAGCAACGGATTCGGCTCCGCCTCTCCTGCAGGGTTCGGCCTCGGCGCCGCGATCATCGTCGAGGCGCTCTTCGCCGCGGTCCTCGTCCTCGTGATCCTCGGGGTGACGCACCCGGTGCGCGGCACCCCCTTCGGTGGTGTCGTGGCTGGCCTCACTCTCGCGGTCATCCACCTGGTGATCCTGCCGATCGACTACGCCTCGGTGAACCCCGCCCGATCCATCGCCACAGCCTTGTACGGGAACACAGAGGCCCTCACCCAGCTGTGGGTGTTCCTCGTCTTCCCCGTCGTCGGTGCCCTGCTCGCAGGGTTCGCGTATCGAGGGCTGTTCGACGTACCGGACCGCAGCAGCGAGAGCGCGGCTGAACGAGCCCGCTGACGGGAACAGAAGTCGGACGAACTCGGGTCAGCCCGCCAGGAGTCGCGGCGTCCCCGCTTCGTACTCGACGAGATCTCCGGTCTCGCCTCGGCGGTATGCACGGCCGCCGATCACGAGCATGTAGATCAGGAAGGCGGCGAGCGCCGCCACTCCGATGCCGATCTTGACGGGCCAGGGCAGCGCCCAGCCGGTGACGAATCCCTCGATCAGTCCGGAGACGAACAGCGCGAAGACGAGTCCGATCGCAACGGTCGCGAGCGATCGGCCCTCCGCTGCGAGGGACTCACCGCGTGACCGGTTGCCCGGGGCGACCCACGACCAGAACAGGTGCAGACCTCCCGCGGCGGCGACGAAGATCGAGGTCATCTCGAGAAGACCGTGGGGAAGGATGTAGAGGATCATGACGTCGACCTGGTCGTGCGCGGTCATCACCGCAGCCGATACGCCGAGCCCCATCGCGTTCTGCACCAGCACGTTGATCGGCCACAGTCCCGTGATGCCGAACAGCACACACTGCATGGCGATCCAGGCGTTGTTCCACCAGACCATCCCCATGAACACCGCGGCGGGGTTCTCGGTGTAGTAGCCGGTGAAGCTCTCGTCGGCGTACTGCTCGAGCGCATCCGGTGGCCCGAGGGTCGCGAGCAGCGCGGGATCCGACGAGATCCAAGCGGCGGTCCCGACGACGATCGCGATGAACGAGACCGCGATGATGAGAGTCGTCCAGCGCAGCCGGTAGAGCGCGGCGGGGAGCTGACGGGAGAAGAAGCGCGCCGTCTGGGTGAGGATGCTGTCGGACGCTCCCGTCAGACGCAGCCGCGCGCGTACGAGGATGGTCGACAGGTACGCTCCCTGCGGCGATTCACCGACCGACGTCTTGAGCTCGGCGAGATCGGCGGATGCCGCGCGGTAGCGGACGATCATCTCGTCGACTCCCTCGCCGTCGAGCCGGGCGCGACTCAACTGTTCCAACCGCTCCCACTCGGCGCGGCGTGCATCTGTCAGCGCATCGGCATCCACCTGATTTACTGTACTCATGTCTGCCCCGCTCGATACATCCGACGAGGTGCTCTCCGGTGAAGCCGTGGCGATCGACGTGCAGCCGATCGGTTTCATACTTCGAGCCGCTGGCGCGATCATCGATCTCCTGGTCGGTTTCGCTGTCTTCCTCCTGACGCTGTTCCTGCGGCTCTGGCTGCTGGACCTCGGCGTTCTCGACGAGGCGACCGACACGATCGCGACGATCGCATCGATCGTCGTCAGCTTCGTCGTGCTCCCGATCACGATGGAGGTCGCACTCAAGGGGCGAAGCCTCGGCAAGCTCGCGGTCGGCGGACGCATCGTTCGCATCGATGGAGGGGCGACCGGCTTCCGCCATGCGTTCATCCGCGCCCTCCTCGGGGTGCTGGAGATCTATATGACGCTCGGCAGCGTCGCGGTGCTCGCCGGCGCGTTCAGCGCCCGCTCCCAGCGCCTCGGCGACATGGTCGCCGGCACCTACAGTCAGCGCGTGCGGGCTCCGAAGTTGATCCCGCAGGTCCCCGTCCTCCCGCCTATGCTCGCCGGCTGGGCTCAGATCGCGGACGTCGCCCGCCTGCCTGATCGTCTCGCCCGCCGGATCTCGCAGTTCCTGCAGAGCGCACCGCGAATGGTGCCCGCCGCCCGCGCTCGGGTCGCGCAGGACCTCCTCACGGAGGCCTCTCCATTCGTGTCGCCGCTGCCCGCGGCGGCGCCCGAGGTCGTGCTGGTCGGGATCACGGTCCTGCGCCGCGAGCGCGAGCGCAGAGCGCTGCAGAACGCCGATCGTCGCGCGGAGAAGCTCACGGGGCGTCGCGTCGGAGTCTGACCCTCTCCTGCCCGGCCACCCTGCGCCTGTCAGAACCGGATCGCGTCGATGACCTTCACCCGCAGCGCGACGAGCGCCGGTATGAATCCCGAGACCGCGCCCACGATGATCGACGCCGCCAGACCGACGAACGCGGCCCGCATCGGGAACGGCGGGATGTCCTGGATGCCGTAGAACAGCGAGGTCACCACCCACTCCGAACGCAGCACGGCGACGACGATCGCGATGCCGACGAGCCCGGCGACGGTGGTCGCGACGAGGCTCTCGAGGAAGACCGAGAAGAAGACTCGACCGGATGTCGCCCCGAACGCGCGCCGGACACCGATCTCACGCACCCGCTGGCGCATCGCCACCAGCTGGATGTTGATCAGGCTCAGGGCGCCCAGCGCGAGGATGACTGCTGCGATGCCGCCCGTGACCATCTCGAACGTCGCCTGAGCGTCGAGGGCTCCCGGCTGCGCCGCCCAATCGGAGCGGCTCACCGATACCGTCTGTCCCTCGGGCAGCCCCGCCCGCAGATCCATCGCGAGCACGGGGGCGACGGCATCGACCTCCGTCTGTCCGAGCCACACCTCGTACTGCGGCCATGCCCCTTCCGGGAGGGCGTCGACCCGAGCGCGATACGCGTCGTAGAGGATGTCGACGCGTAGCTCCTCGTCGCCGAAGCCCTGTCGGGGCACGACGCCGACGACCTGATAGGTGCCGCCGGCCGCTCCTGAGAGGGTGAGGGTCGGATGCTGTGCGACCGGCACCCGACCGATCCGGTCCCACAGCGCCTCGGTGATCACGACCGGGGGCGCGAGGGCTTCGACATCGTCATCGCGCAGCCAGCGGCCTTCCAACAGCTGCTCCCGGTGGATCTGGGAGTACAGCGGATCGATCAGGCGCGCGTTGACGTCGACAATGCCGTCCGGCAGCTGAACGGGAACGGCCATCCCCTGTGCGATGCGCGCGGTGTGGCTGAATCCGAAGCGTTCCGCGACCCGTGTGAACCGCTCGTCGAAGGCGTCGACGTCGACGGGCAGACCGTCAGCGGTGCTGATGCCGACGACGAGCGTCGCCGCACGTCCGCCCCACCGGTCCGATTGCTCTGCCTGAAACTGCCTCTGGTACTCCGAGAGTGCGACGACTCCCGTGAGCGCTGCCACCGAGACCGCGATGCCGATCAGGCTGAGCAGCACCCTCAGCTTGTGCACCCGGATCTCGGCCCACGCGTCGGAGAGCGCGCCGAGGATCCCGGTCATGACGAGGCCTCCCGGCGCGTCGCCGGCACCGATGCCGACGGTACCGCCGCCAGATTCGACGGCACCGATGCCGCCAGTGTCGACGCTTCAAAGGCGCGGCTGAGGTCGGCGGTCTCGAGCACGCCGGCATCGAGGCGATAGTGTCTGCGCGCGCGAGCGGCGACGTGCAGGTCGTGGGTGATCGTCACGAGCGCCGCGTCCGTCTCGGTCGCGACCTCGTCGAGAAGCGACATGACGGTTGCCCCCGTGTCGATGTCGAGGGCGCCGGTGGGCTCGTCGGCGAGGATCAGCACAGGGCGACGCACGAGCGCTCTGGCGATCGCCACACGCTGCTGCTCGCCGCCGGAGAGCCGGTCGGCGACCTGCTCGATGCGGTGGCCGAGGCCGACCCGGTCCAGCATGTCGGCTGCGATCTGTCGTCGATTCCAGAAGAGTCGCCCCTTGGCATGGCCGAGCGGCATCATGACATTGTCGAGCGCGGTGCGCCCGGGGAGCAGGTTGAACTGCTGGAACACGAAACCGACGTTGTCGCCACGCAGGCGATCCAGTCGCCCCGACCGCATACGCCGTACTTCACGCCCTTCGAACGCGACGGTGCCCCTGGTGGGGGCGTCCAGCATCCCGAGGATGTTCAGAAGGGTCGACTTGCCGGAGCCGGAGCGACCGACGATCGAGACGTGATCGCCGGCGCTCACATCGATCGTGATGCCCCGGAGGATCTCCAGCTCCGAGTCGTCGGGCAGTCGCACGCTCTTGGTCACGTCGGCCAGAGCGACGAGGGTCACCAGCTCGTCCCACTGTCGCACTGCTCGACGCCCGGTGCGACCTCGTAGCAGAACTCCTCGACCGGAGCGACGAAGCCGGGCACGAACTGCCTGATCGACTCGCCCTCTTCGAGACCGGAGACGACCTCGACCATGGTGCCGTCGTTGACTCCGAGGGTCACCGGCCGCTCCTCGGGCTCACTTCCGTCACCCGCATCCACCCAGACGTTCCCCGTGCCTGCGCCGCCCTGCACTGCGGTGACCGGCACGACCAGCGCGTCGTCGACCTGACCGAGCGCGAGGTCCATCGTCGCAGGCAGTCCAGCGAACACGACCTGAGCGGCCGGAACCGCGCAGCGCACGCTCGCGGTGCCCTCCTGGCTCACCTGCACACGTACCCCGGTGCACGTGAACGGCGCAGGTCCCCCGGTGATGCTCACGGATGCCTCGGCGGGCGCGTTCACCAGTCGGTAAAGCTGCGCGGGCTCCACCGTCGCGAGCAGGTGGTATCGCGCAGGGGTGAGGGTGTAGCTCTCGGTCCCTGCCGAGGTGACCTGGCCCTTCACGAGGGCGATCTCCGATATGTCGCCCGCCTCGGCCGCGACGATGTCGATGTCCTTCTTCGGCTCGTCCTGCCTTATGGTGAAGAGCTTCTGTCCGGCGGCGACGGATGCCCCCTCCGCGACGTGGACCGCGAGGACGGTTCCGGCGATCTCGTTGCGCACGGGGAACGAATCGTCACGTGCGACGTTGCCGCTCAACGTCAGCGCGTTCACCACGGAGCCGCGTTCGACCGGGATGACCGGATCGCTGATCGACGACTCCGGGCTGACCATCGCCTCGGTGCGGTCGGGGAAGAACGCGATCTTCACCAGTGCCGCTGCGCATGCCCCGAACACGAGCACGAGAAGAAGAGGGAAGATCCAGCGTCGCCAGACGATCACGGCTGCCTTTCCGGCCGCGCCGCCTTGGCGCATCCGCGGTCAGCGTAGCCGGGATGCTGGAGGGACACCGGCCCGGTCGGCGGCGTGTCCCGGGTGCTGTTCCGGTCGGATCGGTTCAGGCGCGCAGCGCCTCGTGCCGTACCACGAGCCAACCGGCGGGTACCGACAGTCGATCCGCGTGCTGCGCGCAGAGATCGTGCGCGTGCGGATGATCCGCCAGGCCGAGTGGGCCCAGCGCAGCCATCTGATCGCCGTAGTCGTAGGTGAGCGTCGCCACGGCTTCACGCGCGCAGCCGACCTTCGAGCAGAGTCTTGCGTCCATTCCCGCCAGGCTACGGGCCTCTTCCCACGAGCGCCGGATGCCGCGCCGCCCGGGCCCGCAGACTCGGCCTAGACTTTCGCTATGCCTCGTCGTCCCCGCACCTCCGCCGCTCCGCGCCGCGGTGCTCGACACGGTCGCCATGGCCGTCTCGGACGCAGCGAGGTCGTGCGTCCTCCCCTGGCACCGCTCGACGGTCGTATCGACCGGTTCGACCTCACCGTGGGCACGGCCGTGGAGTTCCTCCGAGGCACCTGGCCGGAACTGCAGGAGGTGCGGTTCGAGATCGGCGCGATGCCGGCGTTCGAGGCGACGGACGAGGTTCCGCGATGGCACCTCGATCACGAGAAGCAGCGAATCGTGCTCTTCCGGCTCCCGATCGAGCGGCTGCTCCCCCCTGGGCACGACGACGGCGCCCACCGACGGATGGCCATCGAGAGCGCCGTGTTCCGGGCCGCTGCTGAGTACGTCGGACGCGAGCCCTGGGACCTCGGCGGCCACGACCACTGAGGTAGGAGAGTCGTCTGTCCCCGACCCTCGCGTCAGGGATAGACGGTGATGCTCTGCTGGGCTCCCGCCGAAGGCCACACCGGCCAGACCGCGAGCGCCCCGGTGGCCGTCATCGCGACGGACGCGTGCACAGGGCCCGACGTCGACAGGGCGTACACAGTGCGTTCCTTCACCGGCACCGATGCCGACGATCCCGCGGGAACCGTCACCTCGATGGGCTCTCCGCCGTCGACGGGGGTCAGCTGCACGGTGGAATCGGAGTCCTCGCTGTTCACGAGCACGGCCCGGGGCGACGGACCGGCCGGGATCGACACATAGACGTCGTCCTCGACCTCCGGTGCCGGCAACGCCCAGGCGAAGTCTGTCTGCGGACCCGCGCCGTCCTGCTGCCGCACGGCTGCCAGCACAGGAGCATCGGACTCGATCCGCGCCGTGTACTCTCCCGGCGCGAGAGT
Source organism: Microbacterium sp. Leaf320 (assembly GCF_001423485.1). Taxonomy (GTDB): domain Bacteria; phylum Actinomycetota; class Actinomycetes; order Actinomycetales; family Microbacteriaceae; genus Microbacterium. The sequence continues at coordinate 471,468 of NZ_LMOD01000001.1, read as the reverse complement.
CGAGAGCGAGAGCTCGGTCGGCACGTCGGCGGTGAGCGGAACGGTGAGTTCTGCAGCGGTCGAGGCAGAACCGAGCTTGCTGAGGGTCACGACCGCCTCGGCATCCACATCCGGCGAGAGCAGCCGCACGACCGCCATGTCGGAGTTGTCGCCCTCGTTCTCGAACACCTGGATTCCCGGGATCACGGGATTGCGCTGCGGTGCCGCCACTGCATCCTGCAGGTCGACGCCTGCGGGGTCGAGCGTCCGCGTGAGCGATGACTGCAGCACGGCCCGCACCGGCGAACCGGTGGCGGTCACCTTGACGACCGGATAGTCGGACCCTACGGCGATCGATGTCAGGGGGAGCGCGATCTGAGACTCGGCGGGAACGATCACGGTGCTCGATGCACGGACCGACCCGAAGACGCCGAGAGTCACGGTCGAGGGCACGACACCGGGGTTGGTGAGGACGATGAGATCCTCCGTCCCTGTGGCCACGGTGCCGCCGACGAGCCAGGACTCGAGCCCGGCGGGGCGACAGGGAGCGGCGGCGAGCCCGAACAGGTCGTCCTCGGCGAGCGTGACCGATTCGGTCGCGCCGAGCAGCGGTGCCTCGCGACCATCGACCGCTCCGACCAGACGCTGGGCTGAACCGCCGTCGGCGAGGTCCTTCGCGGGCAGCAGGCTCGACTCCGGACGCCCGGAGGACCCCTCAGCGGTCAGGCGCAGCTGAGCTGCGGAGACCATCTCGAGCGATTTCGATGGGGTGCGCCCGATGGCACGGAAGTCGCCGTTGCAGACGAGCACCGTGTCACCGGGAAGGGGCGTGACGTCGGCCTGGGCGGGTTCATGCGTGACGGTGGGCCAGGGCGCGGTGACCGCGACCACTGCGCCGATGACGCATGCTGCGGCCACGACGGCGCCGGTCAGGACGCGAGCGCCGGTGGCAGCCACCCGGAATGCACGGTTGGTGCTCATCGTCGCGCCTCCTCGTCGTGGTGGGATCCCTCGTCGGGGTCGCCCTCTGATCCATCCGCCGCGGGCTCCGCAGCGGGCACGTCCGCTGCAGACTCTCCGTCCGCAGCACCCGCCGCACCGGCCGGTTCGGCAGGTGCTGCGGAGTCGGCGGCATCACCGTCATCATCCGGTTCGGCCGGAGCCTCCGGTACGACTGCCGGGACCTCAGTCGAATCATGCCCGTCGTGATCCTCCGGGTGCCTGGGCAGCACGAGGGGCTCTTCCGCCGCGCGCCCGACGATGCGCGACTTGGCGCGGGCCGCGCGTCGAGACGCACGGGTCGGGACCGACAGCAGGAGCGCGGCGAACACGAGGACCAACTGGAGCGTGATCACCAGTCGAGCGGTCGCCTCCTGTCCGGCGGAGAGCGGAGCGCGGGGTGAGGCGTCCGCCTCGAGCCGATACAGCACGCCGCGATCGGTGGTACCCGCCTGGACGAAGCCTGCACGCTGATCGAGCGACGTCACAGCCACCGTGCGCAGCGTGCGCGCGCGATCCGACTCGTCGTCGGACACCTTCGCCAGGAGGACGTAGGAGATGCCCTGCTCCCCGAGTTCCGCCGCGGCGTCGAAGTCGCGGGCGGAGAGAAGGTCGACCGCGAGGGTCGCGAGGTCGGTACCTCGCAGCTCGGTCGCCGTCGACAGGATGGTCGTCTGAGCGCTCAGCGTCTCGCTTCCGCCCCAGGCCACCTCGGTCGCGAGGCCGCCGTCGTTCTGCGGCGTGAGCACCAGCGTCCCGACCGGACGATCCGCACCCGCCTGCGCGGCGACGTACGCGGGCAGTGTCGAGGCTGGGCCGTCGCGGAGCGCCGAGGAATCCGAGTGGAACGCGGCGAGCGACGGAACGGCGCACACCGCGATCGCGAGACCCGCGACCGCGGCACTCAGAACACGCAGACGAGGGATCGTGAGCGCAGTGTCGAGGGTCACGAGCGCCGCCCCCGTCACGCCGATCCACGCGAGGCTCAACCCGGCACCCGGCCAGATGGCGACGGGCACTCCCTGTGCGAAGGAGACGGTGACGCCCACGGCGAGGAATGCGGTGGCGAGGCCTGCGAGGGCGACGACGAGGAGGGTGATGCCGGCGCGCCAGCGAGGCGCGACCGCAGATACGAGCGCCAGCAGTGCCAGTGGTGCGAGCAGCAGGGCGACCCAGGGTGCCATCTCCAGCCCGAGCCACGATGCCCAGCCCCAGCCGGCCATGTCTCCGGTGGGGAAGCCCGTGGCCAGCGCGAGCCGGCCGGCGGCATCCGCTGTCGCCTGGGGACCGGCCCAGATGGACCCGGGGTCGGCGAGCACGGCGATGAGGCTGCCGTGACGCAGCTGCCAGAGCACGAGAGGCGCGAAGAGAGCGATGGCGGGTACCGGTACCCAGAGCAGGCGGATCGCTCCGCGGATGCGCGCACCGGCGAGCGTGATGCCGAGCGCGACGACCCACAGCAGCAGGAGCGCAGGCGCGAGTGAGGGGGCGCAGGCGGTCACGGCGGCGAACAGGAGCGATGCCGCCCCGGCCGCGCCCCACGAGCGATGCGCCACGACCGCAGCGTGGAAGAGCCACGGGAGGAGCAGGTGCACCAGCACGCCCGTGGGACGACCGTCGACCAGGGCGGTGAGGAAGGTGGGTGCCAGCGCCCAGATGATTCCGGCGAAGATTCGGAGACCCGCGCGGTCCGTCACTCGCGTGGCGGCGAACCATCCGCCGAGCACGGCGAGCGGAAGCGCGAGCATCCACAGGAGTACGAGAGAGAACGAGGGGGCTCCCGGCCACAGCGATCCGAGAACGGCGATCACCGCGGCGAAGGGATCGGCAGGACCGACCACTCCGGCACCGAGGCCGCGCAGCCCCCAGGCCGCGTCAGCCCACAGCGCTTCGACGGTCGCACGCAGAGGCAGGAGCGCGCCGCCACCCAGGACGGGCCACGCGAGCACTGTGGTGAACGTCGCGATGCTCACCACGAGTGCTGCGAGCACAGCCCAGGCACCGCCACCCGAGAAGAATCGGAGCTCGCTGACGGCTCCGCCCTCGCTGCCGTGCCCGTCGTCGAGACGCCGGCGCAGATCGGAGCTGCTCACGCGGAGCGGCGCGATGCTCGACCAGCTGGAGGTGCGGAACGCGCGGATGCTGCCCCGCGAGCGGGCGATCGCCGCGAAACGGAACATCGCGGTCACAGCGGCGCCCCATTCCGGGGCCACCGCCTCCGGGCGCTTGCCCACGAGGTGCGTCACCGATCGCCAGAGTGCGAGCGGAAGAAGTGTGAGCCAGTGCAGCGGCACGGCGACGGCGGGTGCGTAGGCGAGGCGACGATGCAGCTGGGCGAGCCTCGTCGCGAACGCGCGCTTGCTGCGACCGTGCGGCAGCGTGCCGGGGCCGCCCGGTGAGACCGAGACCCGAGCCGACGGCGCGAGCACGACGCGTCCACCGCCGAGTCGCGCACGGACGCCGAGATCCAGTCCCTGATCAGCTCCGGCGAGTGCCGGGTCGGGTCGGAGCGCATCGCGCACCTCGCCGCGGATCAGCATTCCGCGGATGTCCGCGCCGAGCGCGTCATCCGTGCCGTCATGCTGCCCCTGGTCGAGTTCGCCGGCTGCCAGTTCGACCGTGCGTCCGAGGGTCGTCATGCTCACGCCCAACGAGACGATCTCCCGCTCGTTGTCGGTCTGCACGAGTTTGGGAGCGACGATCGCTGCGGACGGAGATCGTTCGAGCGTTCCGACGAGTCTTTCGAGTGCGCGCTCGTGCGGCGCCGTATCGTGGGCGAGCAGCCAGACAGCACTCCCCTCGAGGATGCGGGGTCGGGCGAGCTCCACCGCGTCGGCGAAGGATGTGCCGCTGCGGGCCTGGATGATCCCCTCGACCGCGGCCGCCACCGCCTCGCTCTCACGCGCCGATGTGGCATCGCCGCACACCACCAGGGTGATCGCCGCCGCCGGTGTGGTCTGGGAGCGCAGAGCGTCCAGTGTGCGGAGCAGCTGCGCGCGGGCGGAGGAACCGGGGCGCGCGACGATGATTGCATGAACTCGGGCTGGCATGACCTGGTCAGCCTATGCGCGCCGCGGTATTCCGCGGACCAGCGGCCCCGGCGTGGCCGCGAAGCTATGAGCGACGGGCACAGTCCGCCAGAGACGGCAACGGCGCCGCGTCTTGACCGTGGTCAGGATGCGGCGCCGATGAAGATCGTCAGCTTGCGCGGCGCTTGAGCTTGCGGCGCTCGCGCTCCGACAGCCCGCCCCAGATTCCGAAACGCTCGTCGTTGTTGAGCGCGTACTCGAGGCATTCACCGCGGACATCGCATGAGGTGCAGATGCGCTTGGCGTCGCGGGTCGAGCCGCCCTTCTCGGGGAAGAAGGCCTCGGGGTCGGTCTGCGAGCAGAGAGCGTCGCTCTGCCAGGCGAGAGCGTTCTCGTCGTCGACCTCGGCCTTCCGAACCCCGGGAACACCGAGGTTGATCGGATCGACGAACCAGTTCTCCGGTACGTCTGAACGGTAACCCGTCATCTCGCTCTCCAACCCCTGTATTCCGCCCCCTCGGCGGGCCGTGCTCAACTAATTACACCCGTGTCATTCCCATCGGTCAAGTCGCGGATCGTAAACCCTCAATCAGGTCTTGAAGGTTCTTGAGCCTCGTACGGCGTGTCGTGTCGGCATCCGGCACTCAGTCAGCTGGTGGATGCACCCGGAGACGCGATGAACGCCTCCCCCTGCCCCGAGAGGGCCAACCGACCCTCGTCGGGCGTCGCGAAAGCGGCCGTCCCGATAGGGACGGCGAGCGACTCGCCGTCCTGCCCGCGGACCTCCACTCGACCGGCCGTGACGAGCACCATGGTGGGCCCGCTGACATCGACCGACACCTCGTCGCCGTTCAGAGCGACGCGACTCAGCGCGAAGTCCGCCACGGGCACCGGGTACTCCGTGATCGCGCCGACCTCGGCCGGGCGGAGCACCGGCACCTCACCGGTCGTCGTGTCGAGGATCGAGAGCAGTTCGGGCACGTCGATCCGCTTCGGAGTCAGCCCGCCGCGCAGCACATTGTCGCTCGCCGCCATGATCTCGACGCCGAGGCCCGAGATGTAGGCGTGCAGAAGGCCCGCGCGGAGGAAGACTCCCTCGCCGCGACGGAGCACCACGTGATTCATGAGCAGAGCGACCACGACGCCGGGGTCACCCGGGTAGGTGTCCGCGATCGCCGCGACCGCCTCCAGGGTGGTGCGCCACTCCCCCGAATCCGTATCGACCGCCGCACGCACCGCGGCGACGACGTCATCGACCACGGCCTGAGCCTCCCCGGACAGCAGCCAGCCGATCGTGTCGCGAAGCACGTCTCCGTCGGCATCGAGTCGAGAGGACAGCTCGACGACGCCCGTGCTCTCCCCCAGAGCGGACAGCAGGCGCCGGGTGCCGGCGAGAGGACGGAGTCCGCTCAGGGACTCGAAGCGCTCGCTCAGCGCGACGATCAACTCGGGCTTGTGATTGTCGTCGCGATAGTTGCGCTTCGGGTCGTCGGCGCCGAGCTCGGCCTCTCGCGCCCATCCGGCCCTGGCCTGCTCGATGGTCGGGTGCACCTGGATCGACAGCGGAGAGGCCGAAGCCAGCAGCTTGAGCAGGTAGGGCAGCGATCCGCCTGTGACGGCGTCCAGTGTCCCGCCGCTGCGCACGTCCGCCGGATCCCCCGGGTGGTCTCCGAACCAGACCTCAGCCTCGGGGCCGCCTGCGGGAGCGCGACCTTCGAGGTCGGCGAGGAGCGTCGGCGATCCCCAGGCGTAGTCGCGGGGCACGTTGGAGAGACTGAGCAGCATGCCACCAGAGTATTGGCACCGGAACCCGCCGTGCCACGAGCGCGACGCTCAGGCGCTCTGCGAGCTGTGCGCTGTAGCCTGAACGCGATGGCGCACTACACGAAGCATCCGGTGGCCGCCCCGCCCACCGCGCCCGAGCGCGAGTCGACGGGGCATCTTCTGCTGCGCGGATACATCATCCTCGTCCTGTTCGTGACGTTCGCGCACTCGGCGGTGTACAACCTGCTGGGAGAGATCGGCGCAGCGATCACGCTGGTCGTATTCCTGCTCGCCACGCTCGGCATCGGCGTCCCGATGATCGCCCGCAAGCGCCCGCACGCTTTCGCCTGGCGTCGCCTGCCCTGGGCTGCGACGGCCTACACCGTCGTCGCACTGCTCTCGGTCGCCTGGTCGCAGTGGCCCGGGGCGACGATCATCACCTGGGTGCTGCTGGCGACGGTGACCGTGAATGCGCTGTTCATCGTGCACGTCCTCACCTGGCACGAGATCGTTCGGGCCCTCGCTTCGGCGTTCAAGTGGATCCTCGGCCTGTCGCTCGCGATCGAGCTGTGGGTGGCGCTCGTCGTGCACGGACCGATCCTGCCGAACTTCTTCGTGCGCCCCGAGGGAGAGACGAACGCGCACTGGTACTGGGTGCGCGGCAACCTCCTCGACGGCGGCCGCATCCAGGGCATCGTGGGCAACTCCAACCTGCTCGCGATCATCTGCCTGTTCGCGATCCTCACCTTCGGAGTGCTGTTCGCTGCACGCACGCGCTGGCGGACGACTCTCGCTCTCTGGGCCCTGCTCGCCGCGTACTTCCTGCTCAGGGCCGGGTCCGCCACCGCATACGCCTGTGCGGCCGCGGCGGGAGTCGTGCTCGTCGTCGCACTGCTGATGCGCCGCACGAAGACGCCCGGCGGACGCACCAGGCTCTACGTGCTCTTCATCGGCGGCGCCGCGGTCATCGGCACCGCTGTATGGCTGCTGCGCGAGCCGCTGTTCGCTCTGCTCGGTCGCAGTGCGGATCTGACGGGCCGCTCCGACAAGATCTGGGAGAAGGTCCTCGAGCGCGCGGCCCAGCATCCGCTCTTCGGCAATGGCTTCTCGAGCCCCTGGGTGCCGTTCGACCCCGCGTTCGCCGGGTGGATCGAAGACCACGGGATCACGGTGTTCCACGCGCACAACATGTGGCTCGACGTGCTGATGCAGCTGGGCGTGCTCGGACTGCTTCTGGTCGCACTCGCCTACCTCGGCCTGCTGTGGCGCTCCTGGTTCTTCGCCATCGACCGGCCGCGGTGGGATCTGCAGTCCGACCGACCGTACTCGGCGATCACCCTCCTGCCGAGCCTCTTCACCGTCGTCCTGCTCGTGCAGGGGCTCACGGAGTCGACGCCCATCATGCTGTGGGGCTGGATGCTGCTCGTGCTGCTGTCGTTCAAGATCAAGGCCGTACCGCTCGTCGGGGTCGGCGAGCGCGAGCGCGTGATCGAGCGTGGCGAGAGAAGTCGGCGGGTTCCGTGACCTTCGGACGCCGTGTGACGGATCTGCTCGGCTCGGCCGAATTCGCTCGCGCCTACACGGTCGCCGTGCTGACGGCGGTCTTCGCGGCCTTCACGATCGAGCGCGCGGCGTCGCCGGTGACGCTCGCCACCGTCATCGGCGTGCTCTGCGCGCTCGGCGCCTGCATCCTGTGGGTGCGACGCGAAGAGCTCTCCCTGCTGCGGATCGCGCCGTCGTCGCTGCTGGCGTTCCTCGTCTGGGCGGCCGTCAGCGTCCTGTGGTCGACCGACAGGTCAGACACAGCGCTCGGATGGATGGAGCTGTTCGGCTTCGCGTTCCTCGCCATCACGGTGGGACACATCCGCGACACACTGCAGACCGTCCGGGCGCTCGGCGACACGCTGCGACTGCTCCTGATCGTCTCTCTCGCCCTCGAGATCCTCTCGGGTGTGCTGCTGGACACTCCCTTCACCTTCCTCGGGATCCAGGGGCAGCTGGCGGTCGGCGGGCCGGTGCAGGGTCTCTTCGGCAGCCGCAACATGCTCGGCTTCGTCACCGTGATCGCGCTGATCACGTTCGTCGTCGAGTGGCGGTCGCAGTCCCTGACCGCACGCATCGCGATCCCGTCGATCGCGTTGGCGGGCCTCCTCGCCTTCTTCTCCTCCTCCCCCATGGTCCTCGTCCTCGCCGCGGCCGTCGGCGTCGTCGCCGTGGCCCTCACGATCGTGCGACATGCACCCGCCGAACGAAGGACGCTCGTGCAATGGGTGCTCGGTGTGCTCGTCGCGCTGGCGCTGGCCGCGGCATTCGCTCTTCGCCACGTCATCATCGCGCTGCTCGATGCGGGGTCCGACTTCTCGTCCAGGGCGACCCTGTGGAACACGATCCTCGACTTCGTCGCCCTCAAGCCGGTCGAGGGGTGGGGCTGGTTCGGCTCCTGGGCGCGGGGAGAGTACCCGTTCACCTACATCAACTTCCTACTCGACGACCACCATCAGAGCGCGCTCAACGCGTACTTCGACGTGCTTCTGCAGCTCGGCGCAGCAGGACTCGTGCTGTTCCTGCTGTTCGGCGGCATCGCCACCATCCGCTCCTGGCTCGTCGCGAGCGTGCGGCGCTCCGTCGTCTACGCATGGACGCCGCTGATGCTGGTCACGCTCGCCGTGGAGTCGATGTTCGAGAGCTTCACCCTGGTCGGCGCCGGGTGGTTCATGCTGGTGCTGTGCGCCCTGCGCGCGGGCCAGACGCGGTCGTGGAGAGAGAGCATCGACGCGGCGCACACGGGCGCGATCCCGACGCTGCGCCCTCAGGCCTGAGCGCACCGACGCGCCCTCGGGGGATTCCGCAGGTCTTCCGGGTAGGGTGGGATCTGCTCGCGGCGCCCTGCGGGCACCCAGCCACCGGAGAAATCACCTCGTGACACACGCCCCCTTCGACCCGGCGTCCGCGACGATCGTCATCGTCACCTTCAACCGATCGCACCTGCTGACCGGTCTGCTCGAGAGCATCACTGCGATGGATCCGAAGCCCGGCCACGTCGTGATCATCGACAACGCCTCGTCCGACGACACGACCGATGTCGTCGACTCGTTCCGTCCTCGCCTCGGCACCGAGCTCGTCTACCGACGGCTCGAGACCAACACCGGTGGGTCCGGCGGCTTCAGCGAGGGGATGCGCACGGCGTACGAGATCGGATCCGAGTGGATCTGGATGATGGACGACGACGTCGAGGTCGTCCCCGACGGTCTCGCGAAGATGGGCAAGTGGGCTCCTCGCTTCAAGAGCATCCAAGGTCGCCGCTACGACTACGACGGCAGCGAGTTCTACTGGCAGTACCGGATCGCCGAGCGCATGGGCATCCCGATCCCCTTCGCTCCCTCGGGGTTCGACGCCTCGGGCTACAAGGAGATGAACTCCGGATGCTTCGAGGGCATGTTCATCCACCGCTCGATCGTGACGCAGATCGGCCTGCCCGACCACCGCTTCTTCATCTACTGGGACGACCAGATGTACGGGTGGCTCGCCTCCCGCAAGACCACGGCGGTGATCGTCGATGAGTTCGTTCTGCGGCGCACCCGCGAGATCAAGCAGTGGGACATGGGCATCCGCCACATGAACGCGTCGAGCAATGCCTACCGCTTCTACATCATGCGCAACCGTGCGTACATCAAGCAGTACTACCGCATCCACGACAACTACAACCCGGTGCTCTTCGGTCTCGGAACGTCGATGACGTTCGCGAAGGAGCTCATCCGCCTGCTGTTCGTCGAGCGGACGGTGCGGGGAACGAGCAATCTGTTCCGTGGGCTCAAGGAGGGCGGCAAGCTCGGCCGCGACCGCTCCTGGAAGCCGATGCCCGCACTGGAGGACTGACCGGCATGACCGACGAACAGCAGCCTGACGTCCGCTGGGCCCCGATGGAGCCCCAGCCGAGCAACCGCGGTCGCATCGCTCTCATCGTGGCACTCATCGTCGCCGGCCTCGTCGTCGTCGGCGTGCTGCTGTTCTTCCTCCTGCCTCGGGGCGAGTCCCCGGAGCCCGGTGCCGGCGGATCACCGTCACCATCCGAGAGCATGCCCGGCGATCCGACCGATCCGCCGGTGACCACCGCACCCGAGCCGGTGGATCCCTCCATCGACACGTTCCGTGATCAGGTCGGCTTCTGGCTCGAGGACGCCGCGCGCGGCCTCGACATCGCCGCAGCCAACAGCGGCCCGGATGCCGTGCAGGTCGTCGAGACTCTGCAGGAGGACGCTCAGCGTCTCTCCGATACTCTGCCGCCGTCGTCGATCGCGACGGAGTGGACTGACGGAGTCGCCGACTACGCTCAGAAGCTCGCCGATCTGAAGACCGCAGCGAGCGACGGCTCCGACACGACGAGCGCGGTCGATGCGGCACGCGCCTCGCTGCAGGTGCTGAGCGACCTCGTCGCAGCCTGATGCATCGCTGCCGCCGGGCTCAGCCGGCGTTGTAGTCCTTGTTGTATCGGTCGAGCACCTCGGCGATCGGCGCATCGAGCACGAGGGCGCCCTTGTCGAGGTAGAGGCCGCGCGTGCAGAAACGGCGGAGATCGCGCTCGTTGTGGCTGACGAAGAACAGCGTGCGCCCCTCAGCCAGCAGCTCGTCGATGCGCTTGTAGCACTTCTCTCGGAAGGCCTTGTCACCGACGGCGAGAACCTCGTCGACGAGCAGTATCGGCTCGTCGAGCTGCGAGACGACGGAGAATGCGAGCCGCACCTTCATGCCGTTCGAGAGGTGCTTGTAGGGCGTGTCCTCGAAACCGGCGAGCTCGGCGAACTCGATGATGTCGTCGTATCGACGTGAAACCTCGTCGCGCGACATGCCGTGAAGGCCGGCCGTCAGTCGGACGTTCTCGCGCACGGTCAGGTCGCCGACGAAGCCCCCTGTGATCTCGATCAGGGGCGCGACTCCCCCGTTCACGGTCACGGTTCCCTCATCAGACAGCAGGACCTTCGCGACGAGACGCAGCAGGGTGGACTTGCCCTGACCGTTGCGACCGACGACGCCGATCGACTCCCCCTGCTGCACGGTGAACGAGACGTCGCGCAGCGCCCAGAACTCACCAGGGCGCGAGCGCCGGGATGCTCCGGCGAACAGATCCTTGAAGCTGCGTCGTCCTCGGCGGTTGCGGCGGAAGCGGACCCCGAGCCCCTTCACCTCTATGGCGGTCGACATCACAGCTCCTTCAACACGGGGCGCTCCAACGAGCGGAACGTCCAGATCCCGAGGGCCAGGATCACGAGAGTCATGCCGACGCTGATCAGCAGGGTGAAGAGGTTCCACTGATCGGGGAAGAAGGGCATGCGATAGAGCATGAAGATCCCGGCGAGCGGGTTGAAGGCTCCGAGGGTCTGGAACATCCCCGGCAGATCCGTGACGTTGTAGATGATGGGGGTCGCGTAGAACATCGCACGCAGGATCAGCGCGGTCGTCCGCTCAAGGTCGACGTAGAGGACGCAGAGCGGCGCGACGAGCAGACCGAGTCCCACGAGCAGGACCGTCTGGAGGATCATCGCGACCGGCATCCAGAGGATGCCCCAGCCGACCTGGACGGTGTTCGCCGGGTTCTGCTCGACGAGCAGGTTGATGATGACGAACGCGGCCAGCACCGGCAGGGAGAACAGGTACTCCATGCCCTTGCTGAGAACGATGCGGTTGACCCAGATCGAACGAGGGATGGCCGTGGAGCGGACCAGCCGGGAGTCCTTCTTGAAGGCTCTCGTGAAGTCCGACACCGAGGAGTTGAACCACACCCACGGCAGAAGCGCACTGATGAGGAACACGATGTACGGCTCCTCACCGACATCACGATGGAAGATCTGTGTGAAGACGAACCAGTAGATCGCGCTCATCACGAGCGGATCCAGCACCGACCACAGGTATCCGAGGAAGCTCGTCGAGTACCGCACCTTGAGGTCTCGGGCCGACAGCAGCCACAGGGAATGCAGATAGCGCCGGGGCGTCCCGGGCGCCCCGACAGCAGCGTGACTCATAGGGTCGAGTCTACGAGAGCGTGTTGTTCCACAGCGACAGCGCCGAGCCGATCGCCATGTGCATGTCGAGGTACTGATAGGTGCCGAGGCGTCCGCCGAAGTGCACGTCCCTCTCCCCCTTCGCGAGCTCGCGATAGGCCAGCAGCCCGTCACGGTCAGTCGGGGTGTTCACCGGGTAGTACGGCTCGTCGTCGCGGCTCGCGAACCGCGAGAACTCACGCATGATGACGGTCTTGTCGGACTCGTAGACGTCCTTGCGCTCCGGGTGGAAGTGCTTGAACTCATGGATGCGCGTGTAGGGCACGTCCATGTCGGGGTAGTTCATCACGGTCGTGCCCTGGAAGTCCCCGATGTTCAGGACTTCTTGTTCGAAGTCGAGCGTCCGCCAGCTGAGCGCTCCTTCGTTGTAGTCGAAGTAGCGGTCGACGGGGCCCGTGTAGACGACGGGCACCTGACCGACGGTCGCCTTCTTGTTGAGGGGCTGCGCGTCGTCGAAGTAGTCGACATTCAGCTTCACCTCGATGTTGGGGTGGTCCGCCATTCGCTCGAGCCACGCGGTGTAGCCGTCAGTCGGCAGGCCTTCCCAAGTGTCGTTGAAGTAGCGGTTGTCGTAGGTGTACCGCACGGGCAGGCGGCTGATGATGTCACCGGACAGCTTCTGCGGGTCGGTCTGCCACTGCTTGGCCGTGTAATCGCGGAAGAAGGCCTCGAACAGCGGGCGTCCGACCAGGGCGATGCCCTTCTCCTCGAAGTTCGCCGCCGTCTTCACGTCGAACTCCCCCGCCTGCTCGCGCACGAGGGCTCGCGCCTGATCGGGCGTGTACGCCGACTGGAAGAACTGGTTGATGGTGCCGAGGTTGACCGGCATCGGGAACACGGTGCCCTTGTGCGTCGTGTAGACGCGGTGCACATAGTTCGTGAACGTGGTGAAACGGTTGACGTACTCCCACACCGTGGCGTTCGAGGTGTGGAAGAGGTGTGCGCCGTAGCGGTGCACCTCGATGCCCGTCTCGGGCTCCGCCTCGCTGTATGCGTTGCCGCCGATGTGATGACGACGGTCGATGACCGTCACCTTGCGGCCGGCGTTCGCGGCACGTTCTGCGATGGTCAGGCCGAAGAAGCCCGAACCCACGACGAGGAGATCCATGGAAACCCTTCCCGCGCATGGCGACGCCAAGCACGATGAGCCAGTCTAGATGCTTCACCTCTCAGCGATCGCTCGGTGGCTCCCGCCGAGAGATCTCCTCTCCCCGCGTCAGACCGGAACGGGGAGAGGCGGGACAGAGCGTCTCCGGCGGATGCGGTTCATGCTCGGACGTTCGATGAGGTACCAGCTTCCCGCCGCGAGGAGGGTGGTCCCGACGACCGTCAGAGCGAGGTAGACCGACATGCCCCAACGGGCACCTCCCACGAGGACGACCAGCTGTTGCACCGGCCACGCGTAGATGTAGAACCCGTAGGAGATGTCGTTTCGCGAAATCCATGATGGCTGCGGGATCACAGCTGAGAGGAACAGCAGCCCGTAGGCCAGGAACGGCGCGGATACCTGGCCGCCCCACCGCGGAACGAAGGCGATCAGCACCACTGCGATGACGAGGGACACGATGCCGATCCACCGATTCAGGCCGAACTTCTCGATGATGAAGTACGCGCACGCGCCCCCCATGAAGAAGGGAAGCAGCTTGAAGAACAGACCGAAGTTGGTGTCGAGCCCGAACTCCACGAAGAGACCGAGATTGATCCAGATGAGGAGACTGATCACGAACAGAGCGGCTGCCGGTATGACAGAGCGGCGGAACACCGCCAGCGCTCCCACGACCCAAACCACGAGGTAGCAGAGGAACTCCAGGTACAGGGTCCACAGGGACCCGTTCCACACGTTCGGGTAGGGGACGGTGTCGAGAGTCGTTCCGATCCCGAAATTGGAGACCTCGAGCCCCATGTTCCCCCACACATACTGCATGGGCGTTTCGGGCGTGGTCAGGTAGTCCGTCAGCGTGCCGTGGGCGATCAGCGCGGCCAAGGGTCCGAACACGGTGGCGGTCAGAAGGAGACATACCAAGAAGGCGGGGTAGATCCTGGCGATCCGGTGGAGAAGATAGTCTCCCGCGGACGTGCGCAGTCGACTCCTCGTGATCAGGAATCCGCTGAGGACGAAGAATCCGGCGACCGCCCAGGTGCCGAGGTTCTCTCCGCTGACCTGGGGTCCTGTACCGCGCCCGGCGATGTACCAACTGTGGGCGAACAGCACGATCGCCGCGAGTCCGAGCCGGAAGAGATTGAGGCTGTTCCCCCGGTAGGGATAGGGCTTCCCCTCAAGCATCTTTCGTGGTCTCACTTCAGAAGGTTCCGGGAGGCCATCTCATCGAGAGAACGCTGGTAGGTGTCGCCCTCCACGGGCTCCGTGAGAACCCACTCGACGAACTGCTGCACGCCGTCCGCGAAGGCGACCCCCGGAGTGAATCCGAGCACTTCCCGCAGACGGGTCGTGTCTGCGACGTTGTGGCGAATGTCGCCCAAGCGATAGTTGCCCGAGATGCGGGTCGGCACATCGGTGCCGAATGCAGCGAACAGCGCGCCGACCACGTCGTTGACGGTCGTCGCCACACCTGATCCCACGTTGAACGTGCCACCCGCGGCATCCTGGTGCGTCACGGCGAGATAGGTGGCCTCGACGACATCGTCGATGTAGACGAAGTCGCGGCTCTCCAGCCCGTCCTCGAAGATGTTGATCGCCTTGCCCTGCCTGATGAGCGTAGAGAAGATCGACAGAATACCCGTGTACGGGTTCTTGAGCGACTGGCCGGGCCCATAGACGTTCTGGTACCGCAGCGCCACCGGCTCGACCCCGATCACGGGCCCGACCGTCATGATCAGCGACTCCTGCATCTGCTTGGTGATGCCGTACACCGACGAAGGGTGAAGCTTGGCATCCTCGTCGGTCGCGACGAGTCGGAGTTCTTCACCTCCGGCACCGAGAACCCGGAAGTCACCCTGAGCCATGGTGTCGTCTGCGCGATGCGGCGGGTACACGATCGTCCCGTCCTGCGCCTCGTAGGCGCCTTCACCATAGATCGAACGCGACGACGCGACGACCATGCGCTTCACGGAGTGCGACTCGTTGGTGAGGAGGTCGAGCAGCTTCGCTGTACCCCCGACGTTCGCCTCGACGTAACGGTCGATCTCGTACATCGACTGTCCTGTCCCGGTCTCGGCAGCCAGATGCACGACGACAGTAGCCCCGGAAAGCGCCTTGCGGAGGTCGTCGGGACTTGTGACGGTTCCATGAATGACCTCTGCGACGCCCTCTAGCGACTTCAGCAACGGCGATGTCTCGGAGGGGTTGTCGCCATGGACCTGCGGGATGAGGGCGTCGAGCACGGTCACACGATGCCCGGAGTCGACCAGACGCTTCGCGAGACGGGATCCGATGAATCCGGCGCCGCCGGTGATGAGAACGTGTTCAGCCATGGAAGAGGAATTCTCCAGTCATAGGATGCGAAAGCGCCATTACGGACCGGCCCGTCCGGAGATGAGAACGTTCGGGCCAGCGCCGATTCTATCCGGGCGGGGTGCCCAGACGGAGGATCGTCCGCGATCCGGCACGTCGTCGCCGACCTCCAGGCGCAGGAGAGCGCGCAACAGCGAAGGGTACACTCGATCGTGATGTCCACTGCCCTGCCCGCGTTCGAGCGTACGGTCTCCGTCATCGTTCCGGTCTACAACGCCGCCGCCCATCTCGCCGCCTGCGTGACGTCGATACTCGCGCAGACCCACCAGCACCTCGACGTCATCCTCGTCGACGACGGGTCGACTGACGGCTCAGGCGAGCTGTGCGACGAGATCGCCGCCACGGATGAGCGCGTCCGCGTGATCCATCAGAGCAACGGCGGCATCGGCGCTGCTCAGAATGCGGGCCTGGATGCCGCGCGCGGCGCGTACATCACATTCTGCGACAACGATGACCTGATGAGCCCGCACCTCGTCGAGCGGCTGCTTAGCATTCTCATCGACGCGGATGCCGACATGAGCTGCTGCCGATGGTGGAACGTCGGCGCAAGCGTCGCTGCTGCATCGAAAGACCAGCACGCCGATGACCCCTCCGGTTCGGCGATCGTCTTCGACGACGCTGCTCGCAGCTATCAGAACATCTTCAGCATCGCCTTGCGACGCATCAGGAAGGAAGAGCTCAAGTACTTCAGCGAGGCGAACTGGGGCAAGCTCTACCGCGCCTCGCTGTTCGACGACATTCGATTCCCATCCGGACGCTATGCGCAGGACGTCGCTGTCGCGATGGATCTGTACCTGCGAATGAGCCGGGTGGCGTCGTGCAGCGACCGTCTCTATTTCTGGCTCCAGCGTGGCGACAGCGTCTCCCACTCGCTGCGCTCGGCGACTTATTATCACGACATCGTCCGAGCGCACGCGCGGTCGTTCGAGGCCGCGCTCGACCATGGTGTGCTCCCGGCACGCGCCTACTACGGTCTGACAGCGCTCCGCCTCCAACGACGCAGTATCCGCACCCCGTTCGATGCCGAGCTGTTCCGCTCCGATCGCGCGCTGGTACGTTCGCTGAAGTCGCGTCTCACCCTGACACAGCGCGTCCGCTGCATGGGATTGCGTCTCGTGCGACAGGCCGAGGTCGTGGTCTACGACCTCACCGTCCACCGCCGCCGCTGATCAGGGACGGCGTCCGAAGACGAGGTGCCATGCCGCTCCGATGAGTGGTCCCACGATGAGCCCGACGACGGTACGGAAGCCGATGTCACCCGGCGTGAGTGCGACGGCCGCCACGGCGAGGACGCACGCCAGGACCCATCCGGTGGCAAAGGCGGTGTGGCGCCCGGCCGCGAGAGCACGCGCACCCGTCACCGTCAACACCCCCAGGCAACCCGAGGCGATCACCAGCCACGTGAGCAGCGCCCCCTCGATCGCGAATCCCCCGCCGAAAAGTCCGACAAGGAGGCTCTCGCCCCAGAGCCCGGCCACGACGCCCACCACCGGTGTGAACACGCAGAGCCCGATCAGCACGGTCACCATGAGTCTGGGGGCTTTCTCCGGCGCCGCGCTGAACCGAGCGATGAGCATGCTCTGCAGCGCGGTCAACGGCACGAGGATGGGGGCCCTCGTCAGAGTCAGCGCGAGGACCACCGCACCCAGAGCTGCTCGATCTCCTCCTGCGAGCAGCGAGAGGATCACCGGGAACCCGTTGACGAGCACCGCATTCGCGGTAGACGCAACCATGGTTCGGCTAGCGTTCGATGCGAGCGCACGGTAGGACTCGCGGACGCGGGAGTAAGAGCGCACCGCCGCCCAGCGTGCCGACACGACCACCAGCAGCGACACCGGGAACGGGATCGCGACCGCCCATGCGAGCGCGGTACCGTCGGCGCCCGTCCAGAGGGCTATGGCGACGAGGATGAGGCGGAGCAGTCCGTCGATGAGGGGCACGGCGGCGAATCCGCCCCACTGACCGCTGCCCGCGAGAATGCCGTTGAGCGCCGCGACACCCACATAAGACGCGACGGCGATCGCGAGCGGATAGGCCCAGCCGGCATTCGCCGACCCGAACAGGGGGCCGGCCCAGATCAGCCCAGTGGTGACGACCAGAACGAGGACGGCGGCGCCGAGCACACCGGCGAAGCGGAGCAGTGAAGAACTGCCACCGCTCTCAGGGAAGGACTCTCCCTTATGGGATACCGCCCGCGTCGACTCCTGTTGCACGCCGAACAGAATGCCGACGACCATGAACAGCGCTCCCCAGTACACCGAGAAGGATGCGTATCCGGCGGGTCCGAGCGCCGGCGCGACGACGAGAAGGATCAAGAAACTGCTCGCTGCCGACACAGCTGTGGCGATCAGGACCAGAAGCAGGCTCCGTCGCGGTCTCCGACCCGAGGGTGGCTCGACTCCTGATGCCATCTGACGTGCGCTTCCTTCCTCGCGGCGGCACGGCCCTGCGCATCTCGCCTACCATGATGCTGGACCGATTCGGCAATTATGCCAGGGCACTACGGACTCAGGAGGCCGACGGAGTGAACGCAGGGACCATCGACATCATGATGCCTTTCTACGGCGACCCGTCCCAGTTCAAGGAGGCGGTGCTCAGTGTGATCGCGCAGGACGATGCCGACTGGCGACTGGTCGTGCTCGATGACTGCTACCCGCACTGGAACCCCGCCGAGTGGGTGGAGAGCCTCGGGGACGAGCGGATCCTCTTCGAGCGCAACCCGGAGAACCTCGGGGTGAGCAGATCCTTCGATCGATGCATCGACCTCGCTCAGAGCGATTACGTTGCGATCCCCGGTTGCGATGACAGGCTCCTCCCCGGTTACGTCCGCGAAGTGCGAGCGCTCATCGAGCGCTTCGACGCGCCCGACTACGTCCAGCCTGCTGTGCTCGTCATCGATGAGAACGGCAAGCCCGCGGCGCCGCTCGCGGATCGGATCAAGGCGGTCGTGCGACCGCATCTTGCGGCGCCGACCGTGCTGAGCGGCGACGCGCTCGTGACGACGCTGATGAACGGGAACTGGACCTACTTCCCGGCGATCTGCTGGCGAACCGATGCGCTCCGACGCTTCCGCTTCACAGACCGCTATGAGATCGTGATGGATCTCGCGCTTCAGCTCGACATCCTGCTCGAAGGCGGGCGCTTCGCAATCTCGACGACTCCCGCTTTCGAGTACCGTCGCCACTCGGCGAGCGCATCCTCGTACACCGCGAGCGACGGCACGCGGTTCCTCGAGGAGCGTGATTTCTACCGCAGCGTCAGCGCGCGGCTGAGCGACGCGGGTTGGCGGCATGCAGCCCGCGCCGCCAGGCTGCGCGCCACATCGCGGCTGAACGCTCTCTCAAAGGTCCCAGGCGCTCTGCTCCGGGGCCGATGGGCCGCGGTCTCGCTTCTGCTG
This sequence comes from Microbacterium sp. Leaf320, assembly GCF_001423485.1. Taxonomy (GTDB): domain Bacteria; phylum Actinomycetota; class Actinomycetes; order Actinomycetales; family Microbacteriaceae; genus Microbacterium. Next base: position 452,772 of record NZ_LMOD01000001.1, on the reverse strand, counting down.
GGACATGTGGTGGCTCGTTGAGCCGTCACGACCCGCGAAGCGACGACCATATACTGAAACCCATGGTGTACTCCCTCGACCAAGTGCTGGTGGTCATGCCCGCATTCAATGAGGCGGAAGTGATCGAGCAGGTCATCTCCGAGGTGCGAAGTTCTTTGCCCGGCGTGCGCGTTCTGGTCGTGAGCGACGGATCGACGGACACGACCGTCGAGGTCGCCCGCGCGGCCGGAGCACAGGTGCTCGAACTCCCCTTCAACCTCGGAGTCGGCGGCGCGATGCGACTCGGGTTCCGCTTCGCGCTGGAGAACGGGATTCCTGTCGCTGTCCAGCTCGATTCTGATGGCCAGCACAACCCTGCCAACGTTCCGGCACTCGTCGCGCAGCTCGATGAGCACGATGTGGTGATCGGTGCGCGTTTCGCAGGCGAGGGCGACTACGCGGTCCGTGGACCGCGAAGGTGGGCGATGCGGTTCCTGTCCGGCACTCTCAGCAGGGCTCTGACGACGCGACTGACCGACACGACTTCCGGTTTCAAGGCCCATGGCCCGCGAGCTATCGCTCTCTACGCACAGGACTTCCCGGCCGAGTATCTCGGCGACACGATCGAGTCCCTGGTCACCGGCCATCGCGCCGGCCTTCGTTTCACGCAAGTCGGCGTCGCGATGCGCGAACGTGCGGGCGGAACTCCGTCCCACAATCAGCTGAAGTCCGCGGTGTATCTCGGCCGAGCCTTCTTCGCGCTGACGATCGCATTCCTCCGTCCCCGCCGATGGTCGACGGCTGTCGCATGATCCTCGCGCGCTACCTCCTCGGAATCGTGGGAGCCCTCCTCATCCTCATCGTCGCAGTCGAACTCTTGCGGCGGGGCAAGTTGCGTGAACGTCACACCTTCTGGTGGCTGATCGCGGGGACGCTCAGCCTCGTCATCGCTATCTTCCCGTCGATCCTCGACGCACTCGCTGCTGCCCTCGGGATCGACGTCCCCGTCAATCTCCTGTTCTTCGTCGGGATCGTGGTGCTCTTCCTGGTGTGCATCCAGCAATCCACCGAGCTCACCCGCTCGGAAGAACGTACTCGGACTCTCGCCGAGCGCGTCGCGCTGCTGGAGGATCGATTGCGGCAAGTCGAGAGTCGCACGACTCCGCCCGACTCAGACGACCACGGGTGACGGATCCTCAGGACGACCCGAATAGACTAGCCACCATGGTTTTCTCGTCGGGTCCAGTCACCGCGCGCTCAGACATCGGGGGAACCGTCGAACCCACTGATCGACGCCGGATCATTCGTGTCCTGATCGTCGCTCTGCTCGGTTTCGCGGCACTGGTCGGGTGGAGCTTCGCCTCTCCCGTCGGCGCGAGCCCTGACGACAACTTCCATATGACGAGCATCTGGTGCGCGCCCGGTGAGCGACCCGGCCTGTGCGAGATGACCGAGGATCCGAGTGAGAGGGCAATCCTGGCGGAGGTGGCGAACTCCTCCGTCTGCTTCGCGTTCGTGCCCGAACATAGCGGTCGTTGTGACACCCCGCCTACTGGCCTGATCACGACCGGCCATGGCAACTTCCAGGGCCTGTATCCGCCCGTTTACTACGGCACGATGAGCATCTTCAGCTCCGCGGATGTGCCGACGTCGGTACTGCTGATGCGCGTGTTCAACTCTTTCCTCGCGGTCACGCTGGTCACCTCGATCTATCTTCTCGTCGATCGGCGGCTCCGCACCCCCATGCTCTGGGGTCTTATGCTGACGGCGATACCGGCGGGCATCTTCCTCGTCGCCAGCGTCAATCCGAGCGGCTGGGCGATCATGTCAGCCGGCACCCTATGGGTCGCACTCGTGGGCTACTTCCGCGCACCCAGCTGGGGACGCCGCATCGCCCTCGGGTCACTCGCGTTCGTCTCAGCGCTGATGGGCGCCGGAGCGCGCGGCGATTCCGCGGTGTACGTCGCTTTCGGCGCGGTGGTCGCGGCGATACTCTCGTTCGAACGCACCCGGAGATATCTCTACCTTCTCGCGCTTCCCGTCGGCGCTGCGGTCATGGCTGCCGCGTTCTACCTCGGCTCCAACCAGGTCGGGTCCGCGCTCGAAGGCGAGATGGCCGGCACGCGCCCGGAGAGCGTCGACATCGTCAGCGGACTGATCCGCACCGTGATGAATATCCCTCAGCTCTGGGTCGGCAACTTCGGCACCCAGGCGCTCGGCTGGGGTGACACCAAGATGCCGGCGGCGGTCTGGTTCACCACGCTCGTCCTATACGGAGCAGTGGCGTTCTGGAGCCTCTCACGAAGGCGTGACGTGCGATCGAACGTCGCGGTCGTCCTGGCCGGGATCGCCCTCGTGATGGTCCCGAGTTGGGTGATCGTACAGAACGGTGTCGATGTGGGAGTGCTCGTTCAGCCCCGTTACGTCCTCCCCCTGCAGGTACTGCTGATCGGTCTGCTGCTTTTCGGAGCCGGCGACCCGCGGATCACGATGTCGCGCGTCCAGCGCTGGATCATCGTCATCGGCCTCGCCGGCGCGAACAGCACTGCCCTGTACACGACCATGCGTCGTTACCTCACCGGCACGGACTACGCCGGTTTCGACCTGAACAAGGGCATCGAGTGGTGGTGGAGCGGCCTCCCCATCGCGCCTGGCGTGTTCTGGGTCGTCGGCTCCCTCGCGTTCGCCGCCCTCCTCGTCGCCGCTACGGGTGCCATCGACCGCAAGCAGAGCGTCCCGGAACTCGTGACCGACCCGGACCTCGAGTCCGCGACTGCCGGCCGCTGACCCCACGGGCATCCTCGGCCGCGGCCGGCGCCATGATCGAGACGCAGCTCTGGGTTGAGGTACGTGGGGCATCGCGACACCTGCGGTGATTCGGGAAACCGAGCCCGCACCGGTCATCCGCGTTCGAGCCATCACCGCCCATAGACCGCACTACCGCGAGTCCGTTCGCGGTCGATGACCGGGGGTGGGGTCTTCGAATGCTCAGGGAGCGTGTTGTTTCAACTAACGCGGGGGTTCACCGCGTCCTGAGCGTTTTTTCGCTCCCACGGTCAGCCCTTCGGCAGGGTCGGGGGCACCTGCGCGAAGTACCGCTCGGTGAAGACGTAGAGGACGGTGTCGGCGTCGCATTCGGATGCCTGCGCCACGATGTCGGGCCTCTGGTCGGGGTAGTCGAGGTTGTGCCGCGCCTGGCAGGTCTGTTCGAACGCCTGGGCCCATACCGGGGCAAGCGCTTCACCGGTCGAGTCTCGCATGATCAGCGCACGACCGGCGCCTGAGGAGGACTCGGTACGGGCGGGCATGTCGAGGAGTCCCACCGTGCCGTCCGACGGCCCCTCCTGAGCTGTCCCGTCGGCACCGGTGATGGTGGACTGCACGGGCTCCGATTCGGGCAGGACGGGCGTTGCCCAGTCCTCTACGGTCGCCGAATTCCCGTACGGGGTGAACTCGTTCGGTGCGGTGGCCATCGTGATACCGGCGGGCTCCGGGACCTCCACCTGCGGCCACACCGAGTCGGGGTACAGGTCCGACGCGCAGCTCACCGTCTGCTTCCACGCCGCGTATGCGCCGTAGGGGTTCCAGTGGGTGTTCACAGCCGAGTAGACGGGCGCATCCTGTTTAGCCGCCTGCATCGCCCCACGCACGTCGACGATGGGCAGGTCCCCAGAGCGCTCCAGGAACTGCTCGAGGTGGGTCTCCCCCTGAAGCTCGTCCGCCCACTCAGGGAGTTTCTCCCGGTAGAGTTCCCACTTCGCCGGCGCCACCACGATCACGAGTTCACGGTCATCTTCGGCGAGCTTCTCGTCGAGCTCGCTGAAGTAGGCGAGCCATTGACCGAGCTGATCATCGAGCCACGGCGCACGTCCGAGCGCCTGCGAGAAGTTGGCCGACTGCTCGTCACCCCAGAATTCGAAGCCGTCGCGTCCTTCGACGCGCATCCCGAACACCTCCGGATGCGCGGCGAACTCGGCTTCCGACTCCGCGTTGCGCTCTCCCGTCCAGATCTCCGGAGAGTGGGCGGCGAAGTCCTCCGAGATGCAGCTGCCTGGCAGAGAGCTCTGCTGCGACGCCTGCGCGAGGGCTTCCTCCCGCTGCTGTGCCGTCGCCGCCCGGTCGGCCTGGCGAGTTCCCACTCCGATGACAGACATCACGATCACCGCGACCATCAGGAGGCTGAGGGGAATGTAGTACGCGATGCGCTGGGCGCGTGAGCGAGGCCTCTCCTTCTCGACGCCGTGCATCGAGTGCAACGAAGGCCCGGCGCTCACGACTGTGCTCCGTTGTTCGAGCGCATCGACTCCGCGAAACGCGTCGACGAGAAGTCGGGATTGACGATCCGTCGCTTGACCCCTGTCGTGACCGGCGCGGCGCGACGCATCAGCGCCGCCAGCCATCCGGGCGTCCAGTCCTTGAGCGACATCGCCGGCTTCTCGATCAGATGCCACGACGCGATCGCGACGATGTGGACGACGACCACGATCACCAGGTGGTAGGCGAACCAACCGTACTTCTCCAACCCGAAGTACGTCGCGAGCGTCATCAGCGGCCACGCATAGATGTAGATGCCGTAGGAGAAGTCGCCGAATCGAGCCCAGTTCGTCAGGCGGAATCGAACACCCACCCACATGAGGAAGTAGAGGAAGCCGAACTGGCCAACGACATTCCAGCCACCGAATGCATAGGTGAAGAGTCCGAGCCCCAACATTCCTATCGCTATGCGGTCGTCGATGATGATCTTGTCGCCATGGAGCGCGAAGAGCATCCCGAATGCGAACGGCGCGAAGAACATGAGGATGAACGGATCGGCGAGCACGCGGTTGAGTCCGCCGACATTGCCCGCACCCAGCCACTGCAGCGCGTTCAGGCCGATGACGACGACGGCGAATGCTGTCGCGAATCGCTTGGATGCCAGTGCGCCGAACAGTCCGAGGAGTCCGACGACGATGTAGCAGAGGAATTCGTACGAGAGGGTCCAGGCGGATCCGTTCCAGTCCCTCACCCCGTGGTTGAGGAAGTACGGAACGGTCTCACCGAGCCCAGCGATGTTCCGCTGTCCGAGGGTGAGGAACATGTTGTCGACGAAGTAGGTCTTCGGAGACTCGACTGCAGCACTCCAATAGCCGTCGAACGTTCCCTTCTCGAGGTGCCACGCGATCGGCGCGAGGACGGCCACGGTGAGGATGAGCGCGGCCCAGAACGCCGGGAAGATGCGAAGGCATCGTCTCCAGAAGTAGCGCCAGATCGTCGACCGTCCCATCCGGGACTTCGTGATGAGGAAGCCGGAGAAGAAGAAGAACCCCGCGACCGCGACCCCGCCGAGGGACTGCTCGTCGGAGATCTGGATTCCGAGGTCCTCGCCTCCGTAGAACCCCGCTACAGGACCGGAGTGCGAGAAGATCACCAGGAAGGCCAGCAGCCAGCGGAGGAAGTCGAGGGAGTTGGCGCGGGGATTGAAAGCCTCTGCGACGGTCAGCGGCCCACGGACATCGTTCACGCTGCGGTCCCCTGTCCGCCACGGCGCGTGCGCCACCGGACGTAGGTCCTTCGGCTCGCGTCATAGACGGGATAGAGCAACCGGGCGAGGCGCGGAAGCCGCGTGTGCACGACGCGCTTGCTGACGCTGAGCATGCTCGGACCGCGCTCCAGTCGATCGAGGTAGGCGCGCTGCTGCATGACTGTTCCCGGGAGGCCCTGACTGAAGTTCTGGAGCTTGAACTCCAGTGAGGGGTAGTTGATCGAAGCGAGCTCCGTGCTCTGCACCGTGTAGACAGGCATGCCCGCTCCGAGGGATGAGTAGGTGAACAGCCGCTCGAGGACATGCGCCAGGGAGCCGTCGCCGTACGCCTCGTCGTCGAAGTCTGCCCACGTCAGACCTGCGTCGACCAGCGTGCGCAACGCATGCGGCCGGGCGATGAACATCGAGCCGTAAGCCGACAGTGGCGTGGATTCGTCGAGCGGCGTCGTGATCCCGAGCTTCCGACACAAACGCTCAGCCGGTGCCTTGTTGAGATACCACGACTTGCCGAGAGTCGGGAACCCGATGTGGATGATCGGAGGGATCACCATGCCGATCTCGGGACGCTCCGCGAACAGGTTCACGACATTGGCGGCATAGTTCTCGGAGTGCAGAAGGTTGCCGAACAGGTGCCGCTTGAACCATCCGCCTGCGACGGCGCCGTCCTGCGGCGAGCGTTTCGAATGCAGCTTGACCACGATGTCGAAGCTGTCGTCTCGCAGCAGGTCGGCGCAACCGAGTAGGAACGCAGACACGTCGCGCCCCGCGTTGGACTCGGTGACGCGGACCTCGTAGGAGGGTTCACCTCTCCGCGCCAACGCGGCCTTGATGTAGCTCTTCTTCTGCTCGGTGTCGGTGGTGACGACGACGTGCCTCTCACAGGGGAGCCGCTCGGCGTACCCCATGAGCTCGTCGATCATGTCCTCGTAGTAGCAGTGGATCGCGACCAGCGCGCGCATTCCTCGAGCACGCTCGAGCTGCGCCTCATCTATCTCGAGCGCGTCCGAGTAGATGCGATACAGGGAGAAGTTCGTCGCCGCCACGCGCGGCTCGGATGTCCGAGCGATGTTCTGCCACACGAGTTCCAGCGGGTAGTCGGACGTCCGCTCGAGCTCGTCGATGACGTCGCGTCCGATGATGGCGTAATCGGAGAAGTACAGCGGGCTGTGGAAGAAGGTGCGTCGCTTGAGGATCGGGCAGCGCTCTGCGGTGAGCTGCACCACTTCATCGAGGATCGGATTGAGGCTGGAGTAGTCGGCGCCTCGGAAGAGCACCTCCGACGAGAAGCCGCGCTCTTCGAAATGCTGGGTGAAACGGGCCTCGTGCATGTCGACGGACTGCTCGTAGCTCGTGATCATCGGCATGCTGGCCCAGTACTCGCGGAAGGCAGGAGACGTGAACATCGCATTGCGCACGGCTATCCAGTGCGACTGGATGTGGCGGGGCAGCACCCCCTTCGCGGCGAAGGGGTGCGGACGCACTTCACCGTGCTCCGTGATGCCCCAGAAGTCGGCCTTCCAGGAGTCCGACCGCTCGAACATCTCAGAGAACGGGTACATCGGCCCGAAGAACGTGTAGTTGAGGAGGATCAGCTCGTCGTACTCAGCGAGTCTGTCAAAACCGAATCGCTCAAGCCCCTCCTTATAACCCCAGACGTCGAAACCGACGTTCTCGCGCTCCCAGACCTCGTCGGCAACCTCCTCGAGCACGGCACGACCGGCAGGGTCGAGGGGACCGTTGGAGACGACAACGATGTGCTCGGCGTGCTCGCGCAACTTCTCCAGGCAGTAGGGGACGTAACCGTCGACTCCCCCGTCCTTCTCCCAGAAAAGATAGAAAGCGATGCGCTTCACGAGGCTCCTTGGTGGGGGTAGACAATCCTGACGAGTATAGCCGCAGCACGCCGCGCTCCCCTGTGGACGCACCGACCCGAGATCTGGACGACTCGCCTGCCGCCAGCTCTCGATCCCGTACGAGGACTCGGGTTAGGATTGGCCGATTGAGCGACGCGGCGACGATCTGCTCGCCTGTGACCCGACTCCATCACGACGACCCGAGCTGAGAACGCACCGATGACAGATACCCCTCGCACCGGCACGCCCACTGACGCGCCCCGAGTGCTGATCGTCACGCCCGATACCCTCGGAAAGAAGATGGGTGGGCCCGCGATCAGGGCGTGGGAGATCGCGAGGCGGCTCGCCCCCGTGGCCGAGGTCAGACTGGTATCGATCAAGCAGGCGTCACTGTCGCACGATGCCTTCCGGGTGTTCACCGCCGATGCTGATGAGCTCCGTGGTCACGTCGACTGGTGCGACGTCATCATCGGGCAGGGCGAGGTTTTCTCGCTCCACCCTTGGCTGGTCGAGTCCGAGGCGATCATCGTCGTGGATGCGTATGATCCTCTGCACCTCGAGGTCCTGGAATCGGGGAAAGACGAGGGCGAGGAATCACGCAAGTTCCTCGTGAACTACTGCGTCGACATGCTCACCACGCAACTCCGACGCGCTGACTATGTGATCTGCGCTTCCGAGAAGCAGCGCGACTTCTGGCTGGGACACCTCGGAGCCCTAGGGCGCATCTCCCCCGAGAACTACGATGCCGATCACAGTCTGCGCTCGTTCATCGACGTCGTACCTTTCGGCGTGTCCGACGAGGCGGCGGTGCAGACCAGGCATGGCATCCGTGATGAGATCGAGGGCATCGGCGCCGACGATAAGGTCATCATCTGGGGAGGCGGCGTCTACAACTGGTTCGATCCGCTCACGCTCGTCAAGGCGGTGCAGGTGCTCTCGAAGCGTCACGCGGACGTGAAGCTGTACTTCCTGGGGATGAAGTACCCGAACCCCGATGTCCATGAGTCCCAGATGGCCGCAGCCACGGTGCGCCTCTCCGACGAGCTCGGGCTCACCGATTCGCATGTCTTCTTCAACATGGACTGGGTCGACTACGACGACCGCATCAACTACCTACTGGACGCCGACGTGGCGGTCAGCACTCACAGCAACCACATCGAGACGGCGTTCAGCTTCCGGACCAGGATTCTCGACTATCTCTGGGCCGGGCTGCCCGTCGTCGCGACCGACGGAGACGGATTCGCTCCCATCATTCGCGACAACGATCTGGGAGCGGTGGTTCCGCCCGAGGACGTCGACGCGCTCGCAGATGCGCTCGAACAGATCCTGTTCGAACGCGACAGCGAGGCGATACGCCACAACGTCCGCGCCTTCGCGCGCGAGGTGACCTGGGACCATGCCCTCGTCCCCCTACTCCAGTTCCTCCGCGATCCGCAGCATGCCGCCGATTACCCGGCATCCCGCACCGAGTCGATGGATGCCCATCGACTGCGTCACATCGAATCTCTTGAAGCGAAGATCCTGCAGCTCGGAGCGCAGCTGGGCAGCGCCCAGCTCGAGATGGTGAACGCAGTCAGTGAAGTCGATCGCATCCACCACAGCACCTCGTGGCGTGCCACTGCACCGATCCGCGCGCTGGGGCGCGTACTGCGGCGCGTACTGCGGCGCAACTGACCTCAGGCTGCAGCGGTGATCCGGGCCGCGACGGAACCGAGAGTCGTGGTCGTGTCCTCAACTGAGAACATCTTCCCCTGCATGAGGACGTCGGAGTTGATGTCGATCACTTCGGAGACGTTGGCGTTGATGTAGTACTGCCCTGCGCCCAGGAAGACCTGTTCGATTCGGAAGTCGAAATGCGTGTCGCCCGCGGGGATCGCCGGCAGTGTGACGCCGAGGCGCTCGGTGTTCGAGGCGATCGTCATCTGCCCGAGAGTCGTGTCGATGCTGAATCCCGTCGCCCAGCGCGCCATCGGCTGATTCGCTCTGACGTTGATGCGGAGCACGAGGGGATCGCCGACTCGGACCGAGTCGGTCTCGATCCCGTCGGCGTCGAAGAGAGTGATGCCGGTCACCTCGATGGGAAGCCCTGATTCCTCATCGTGCACGTCGCCGAGTCGGCGGCCTTCCAGAACCTGTCGCAACACTGCGACGCCGTCGTTGACGTCACCGTCGAACACGACCTCGCCGTCTTTGAGGACGACGGCCCGGTCACACAGCTCCTGGACCTGCGACGCGGAGTGCGACACCAAAACGATGGTGCGCCCCTCGGCACGGAACTGCGCGATACGCTCCATGCACTTGCGTTGGAACGCTTCGTCACCCACCGCCAGGACCTCATCGACGAGCAGCACATCGGGATCGGTGTGCACGGCGACGGCGAACGCGAGTCGGACGAACATCCCCGAGGAGTAGAACTTCACCTGGGAGTCGATGAACTCCCCGATACCACTGAATTCGTGGATCGCATCGAACTGCTTGTCCACCTCTTCTTTGCTCAGTCCGAGGATGGCCGCATTCAGATAGACGTTCTCACGTCCGCTGAGGTCGGGGTGGAAGCCGGCACCAAGCTCCAGAAGCGCGGCCATCCGACCGCGCGCGAAGATCGCCCCGCTCGTGGGCGCGAGGATGCCGCCGATGAGCTTGAGCAGCGTGCTCTTGCCCGAGCCGTTCGCTCCCAGCAGCCCGACGGTCGTCCCCGCCTGGATGTCGAGAGTCACGTCGTCGACCGCGGTGAATCGCTCGCGGTGCTCGCGTCCGAGCTTTCCGAGGTGGAAGACACGGTCTTTCAGCGTGTTGTCCTTGCGGATCTGGAAGGACTTGGAGACGTTCTCCACTCGGACAACGACGGGACCGGGTTCTGCGGATACGACCATCACAGCTCCTGAGCGAAGTTGCCCTGCAGCCGCTTGAAGACGCGGTGGGCGAAGAAGACGAGTACAAGACCGATGAGGAACGCGATGAGGATGCGCAGCCCGAGTTCGGGTGGATAGTCGGCCTCGGTGCCGCTTCCCCAGAACGCACGATGGAATCCGAAGACTCCGAGCGTGATCGGGCTGTTCAGATACACCTCGAGCACCCACGACGGCAGATCGAAGCTCTTGAACGCATCGGCCGCCATGTGCCACGAATACACGATGGGCGATGCCCACATCGCGAGCATGACGAGCAGCTCGAGGAGGTACTGGACGTCACGCAGGTACACGTTGACGGCTGCGAGGAAGATCCCGAGCGCGAGGCCGTAGACCAGGATCAGAGCGACCGAGGGGAAGAACCAGAGCATCTGCAGCAGATCGTCCGGGAGCGCGCCGAACACGAACGCGGCGGCGAGCAGCACACCGCACTGGATGAGGAACATCACCCCGGCGCCGCCGACGCTGGCCAGCGGGAAGATCTCCCTCGGGAGATAGATCTTCTTCACCAGCCCGGAGTTGGCGATGATCGAGCTGGCCGAGCCGACGACCATCTCACTGAAGAAGCTGTAGAGCGTGAGCCCGGAGAACAGGTACACCGCGAAGTCGGGGATCCCTTCGGCAGCGCGGAGGAACTTCCCGAGGACGACGAAGTACATCAGGAAGACGATGATCGGGCGGATGACCGTCCACAGGAAGCCGAGCACGCTGTCGCGATACCGCGCTTGGAGATCGCGGCGGACGAGGAGGCCGAGCAGCTCCCGACGTTGGAAGAGCTCGCGGAGCTTCCCTCCGCGCGCGTCTGTCACGAGACCGGATGAGTCTGCACGGGAGAAGGGAGTGGCAGCAAGCAGCCTGTATCGAGCTTCCGTATCCACCTTGCTCCACAATCGTCAAACCAACTCGCCCACTCTACCGTAGGCATCCTGCTCGCCCGCTGACCGGGGCGCTCTCCGCGCGATCCGGTAGCCTCGACCAGAGCGTCCGCAGCCCGGCGGACGAGGACAGGAAACGGTGAGAACATGACGGAATCCCCCTCGCGCGTGGTCGTCACAGGTGCCGGTGGGTACCTGGGGCCGCACGTCGTGGCTGCACTGGCGGACCGCGGTCACGAGGTCGTCGCCGTCGTGCGTCCCGGATCGCAGTCGGAGACCGATCCTCGCGCGATTCGACTCGAGGCCGACATCCTCGCCCCAGACTTCGACGTGGACGCGTGGGGCGACGCCCGAAGCCTCGTTCACCTGGCTTGGAAGGACGGCTTCGTCCACAACTCACCCGCGCACATGAGCCAGCTCTCGGCGCACTACCGGCTTCTGACCGAGGCCGCAGCGGCCGGAGTCACACGGATCGTCGCCCTCGGCACGATGCACGAGGTCGGGTACTGGGAAGGCGCGATCACCGCCGAGACCCCCACGAACCCGAAGTCCCTCTACGGAATCGCGAAAGATGCACTCCGGCGAGCACTCCCCCTCGCACTCCCCGACACGGTGTCCCTCGCGTGGGCGCGCGCGTACTACATCTACGGCGACGATCGCCGCAGCAACTCGATCTTCCGCAAGCTCCTCGAAGCGGTCGACGCGGGCAAGACGGTCTTCCCGTTCACGAGCGGCAAGAATCTGTTCGACTTCATCCGCGTCGAGGAGCTCGGACGCCAGCTCGCTGCGCTGACGGATGCCGAGGACGTCACGGGGACGCTCAACTGCAGCACCGGAGTGCCGCTGCCGCTCGCGGACCAGGTCGAGAGCTTCATCGCTGAGAACGCGCTTCCGATCGCGCTCGAGTACGGCGCATTCCCCGACCGCCCCTACGACTCCCCCGGGGTGTGGGGAGACTCCGCCGTCATCCGAGAGGTGATGGCGAGAGGCTGAGGCCGCGAGCACGGTCCCAGCATCCGCTGATCGGCACACGCCACCCGCGCCGTCCGATCAGCGGATCGCGCCGTGCTCGAGGACCTCGAGCAGGTACTTGCCGTAGCCGCTCTTCACCAGCGGTTCGGCCCGCTCGCGCAGCTCGTCGTCGGTGAGGAACCCCATTCGCCACGCCACCTCTTCGGGGCAACCGATGGAGAGCCCCTGACGCTTCTGCACAGTGCGGATGAACTCGGTAGCCTCGCTGAGCGAATCGAAGGTCCCGGTGTCGAGCCAGGCGGTTCCGCGCGGGAGGATCTGAACCTTCAGATCGCCGCGATCCAGGTAGACGCGGTTCAGGTCCGTGATCTCGAGCTCGCCACGGGCGGAGGGCTTCAGGTCCTTCGCGATCTCGACGACATCGTTGTCGTAGAAGTAGAGCCCGGGGATCGCGTAGTTGCTCTTCGGCACCGCCGGCTTCTCCTCGATGGACAGTGCGCGCCCGTGAGCATCGAACTCGACGACGCCGTACGCGGTGGGGTCGGCCACCCAGTAGCCGAAGACCGCCGCTCCGCTGAGGTTCGTGTACTCGCGCAGGTGCGAGCCCATTCCCTGCCCGTAGAAGATGTTGTCTCCGAGCACCAGCGCGGCGGTGTCGTTGCCGATGTGATCCGCGCCGAGCGTGAACGCCTGTGCGAGCCCGTCGGGAGAGTGCTGCTGCACGTAGGTGATCGACACACCGAACCGCGAGCCGTCGCCGAGGAGACGCTGGAACTGGTCGGCGTCGTGCGGTGTGGTGATGATGAGGATGTCGCGGATCCCCGCCAGCATCAGCGTGGTCAGCGGGTAGTAGATCATCGGCTTGTCGTACACCGGGACCAGCTGCTTGGAGACGCCGAGAGTGATCGGGTGCAGCCGGGAGCCTGTGCCTCCGGCGAGAATAATGCCACGCATGCTGTCTAGTGTCCGCCATGTCGCCATCTCCTGCCAAATCTGTCACTGCGGCGACCAGTAGTATTGGCGGATGCGAAAGCTCTTGGTTACCGGAGGCGCCGGGTTCATCGGCTCCAACTTCGTCCACTACGTTCTTGAAAACACCGACGACACCGTGACGGTGCTCGACAAGCTGACCTACGCCGGCGATCGTGCCTCGTTGAGCGGCCTGCCCGAGGATCGTTTCACCCTCGTCGAGGGGGACATCTGCGACGCGGACCTGGTCGGCGACCTGTTCGCCGACCACGATGCGGTCGTGCACTACGCGGCAGAATCCCACAATGACAACTCGCTGACCGGCCCGGCGCCGTTCGTCGAGACCAACCTCATCGGGACGTTCACGCTTCTCGAGGCCGCACGCCGCACAGGCATCCGGTTCCACCACATCTCCACAGACGAGGTGTACGGCGACCTCGAGCTCGACGATCCCGCCCGCTTCACCGAGGACACGCCGTACAACCCGTCGAGTCCGTATTCTTCCACGAAGGCCGGCTCCGACCTCCTCGTCCGGGCATGGGTGCGCTCGTTCGGCGTGAACGCCACGATCAGCAACTGCTCGAACAACTACGGTCCCCGCCAGCACGTCGAGAAGTTCATCCCCCGGCAGATCACGAACCTCATCGACGGTGTGCGTCCGCGCCTGTACGGCGACGGCCTGAACGTGCGCGACTGGATCCACGCCGACGATCACTCCTCCGCAGTGCTGCGGATCCTGGACGCCGGACGCATCGGCGACACCTACCTGATCGGCGCCGACGGCGAGAAGAACAATCGTCAGGTGATCGAGCTGATCCTCGCTGCCATGGGACGACCGTCCGACGACTATGACCTCGTCGCGGACCGCCCCGGTCACGACCGTCGCTACGCGATCGACTGGTCGAAGCTCCGCGATGAGCTGGACTGGACACCGCGCTTCTCGGACTTCTCGACCGGAATCGTGGACACGGTCGAGTGGTACCGCGACAACGAGGACTGGTGGCGACCTCAGAAGGCGGCCACTGAAGCGAAGTACGCGGAGGCCGGTCAGTGAGCGAAGAACTTCGTTTTGGTCTCCCGCTCGCGCGACACGCGACTTCGATCGACGGCCTCCAGCGCTGGGACATCCCCGTCCACGGCGACAACCGCGGGTGGTTCAAAGAGAACTGGCAGCGCCAGAAGATGGTCGACCTCGGCCTGCCCGATCTCGGCCCCGTGCAGAACAACGTCTCGTTCAACAAGAGCCGGGGGACGACACGCGGCATCCACGCGGAGCCGTGGGACAAGTTCATCTCCGTCGCCACCGGCAGCGTGTTCGGGGCGTGGGTCGATCTTCGTGAAGGTGCGGGATTCGGCACGGTCTACTCCACGGTGATCACGCCCGCGGTCGCCATCTTCGTCCCGAAGGGCGTGGGCAACGCCTTCCAGACGCTCGAGGACTCCACGGCATACTCGTATCTCGTCAACGAGCACTGGTCTCCCGAAGCGGAGTACACGTTCCTCAATCTCGCGGATGAGACCGTCGGGATCGATTGGCCTGTGCCGCTCGATCAGGCAGAGCTGTCCGCCAAGGACGAGCAGCACCCGCGTCTGAACGATGTCGCGCCGATGCGATTCAACTGACGTCGCAGACCTCATCCGACCTCCGATGAACGAGAAGAGCCTTGCCGATAGGCAAGGCTCTTCTCGTCTATCCGGTCACATCAACGGAGCGCGCCGTCCGCCACCACGACCACGGTCGCGGGGACGCCGTATGCGGCGGTAGCCCAGGCCTGCTGTTCCGCCGTCATCGGCGTCAGCCCACCCGATGCGAGGTACACCTGCGTGCTGCTCGCCTCACGAACGAACCGGGCGCCCGTGGCGACTGGCGCCATCGGCAGGACCCTGATGGCATCGAGGGAGACCGCGGGGAACGTGAGCGCGCCGTAGTTCGACGGATCCACCTTCGCCCAGCCCTGAACCGAGAGGACGTAAGAGACTCCGGCGTTGACCGCACGCACCGGAAGTGCTCCCGTCGGCTTGAACAGGGCGAACGTCTCCTCAGTCATGGGCTTGGCGCGGGTCTTGATGCCCTCGACCTGTGCCGCTGCGGGGATGTCGAGCACCTCGGCGCCGACGATGAGCTTCATCGACCCCGACGGGCTCCGGTAGGCCCCTTCGCTGATGACCGGGTCACCGAGCGGAAGGGTCTTCAGCAGTTCCGTCGACACGGCCGTCGAGGCAGAACCGATGCCGAAGGCAGCCAAGATGGACGGATCCGGCACTTCTCGCCGCTTCCCCGACTGGATCAGCCAGACGTCGCCGCCCGGGCCCCGCAGCAACGAGGTGAGCACGCCGCCGTCCTTGAGCCCGAGAGCGTCGAGACGCACCGTCTGCAGCGCAGCGCAGTCTTTGCCGAAAGCCGCGACCACCGAGCAGTCGCTGAGCCGGTACGCCGACACTCCGTCGGTGACGACGAGCTGGGAGTCCGTCGTCTTGACCAGGAGCCCCGGCGTGAGCGACACGCCACGCAGCGCTCCGTCCGCGACTGCCCACAACCGGGAGGAGAGGCCGAAATAGGAGGCGAGCCAACTACGTGCGGCATCGCCGTCGACAGGCTGGAGGATACCGCCCGAGACGAGGAAGGTCTGGGTAGACGATCGATCCTTGACGAAATGGGGTCGGTTCTCGGAGAGCACCAGAGGCAGCCCGCCCCATGCCCCTGGATCTGCGGCGGCGAATGCCTTCGTCCCGCCGTAGAGCGCAGCATCGACCTGCAGCCATCCGTCATCAGTCAGGACCAGCGCCCGTCCATCGCTGAGGATGCGCGTCCCGAGATCGCCGCGTGAGGGCAACAACGCGAAGCTCTCGGTCGTGAGTCGGCGCGCGGACTTCGTCACCATCGTCACCTGCGCACCAGTCGGGATGGCGAAGTAGCCAGCCTGGTTAGCCAGCAGGAACGCCCCTGAGCCGTTCGAGTACACACCGGCCCCGAGGACGGGGTCTCCCGCTGCAAGTGTCTTGACGAGCGACGTCGAGACGCTGCTCGTGGCACCGCTGATACCGAACTGCGCGAGCACGGTCGTGTCGACGACCTCTCGACGCTTGCCCGACTGGATGAGCCAGATCGTTCCGTCGCTCTGACGCACGAGGCGCTCGAGCACACCACGGTCGCTGTAGGCAGAGACCTCCGAACCTGCCACCGTCGCGAGCTGAGCGCACTGAGCGCCCCAGTCCGCCACCTGCGTGCAGTCTCGGAATCGATACCGGTTCGTGCCGTCGAGGAGGTAGGCTGTGCCGTCAGCTGTGCGGACCAAGCGCTGTGACGGCGCGACTCGACTGCCGAGCGACTTGTCGGCGACGACGTAGACGCCCGCGTAGACACCGTAGACGGCGCTGATCCATCGCTGCTCCTCCGCATTTGCCGGCTGGAGCGTGCCGCCCGACACCAGGAACACCTGGACGCTGGACTGCTCGCGCACGAAGTGCGCTCCGAGAACCGGTCCTCCAGATGGGAGCCCGGTGATCGAGGTGGCGGAGATCGGGGTGAACGTCACCGCGGAGCCGTAGGCGTCAACCTGCATCCATCCGCCCACGCCCTGCAAGTAGTTACGTCCACCAGCGCTGAACGAGAGTGGCAGGGTGCCGCTGCTGTTGATCCGCGCCCACGTGTCCTTCGTGAGTCGCCTTGCCGCATTGATCATCGCCGCGACCTGCCCCTCAGCAGAGACGTCGTAGACGGCGCCGTTCTGCAGCATCGCTCGCATGCCTCCGGACCCGTCGGAGTAGACACCTGCGCCGAGCACGGGATCACCGAGCTTGTACTCGGCGGCCATCGCATCCGACACATTAGTCGCGCCGGTCGTCATCCCGTACGTCATGAGAAGCGATCGGTCGACCACTTCCCGACGCGAGGAAGACTGAATCAACCACGATGTTCCGAGCGCTGCGATCGACGGCTCCAGAGTTCCTCCGTCACCGTAGACAGATACCTGGCCTTGACCGACGAGGGGGAGAGAACCGCAATTCCAGCCGTAGTCCGTCGCCCGTGCGCAGGACGGCACCCAGATGCGTCGCCCGCTGTCGAGAAGATAGACGTGCCCGGCGTCGGTTCTGACCGCCCGAGGCATCGCACCGGCGTCTGGATAGTTCGCGAGCTGTGCCGACGATACTGTCTGAACCGGAGCCACCCAGGTGAACTGGACAGCTCGCTCGCTCGTCGGGAAGCTGTACTTCTTGCCCTGCGTCACGAGGAATGACGCCCCCGTTGCCGAGTCCTTGAGGATCTGCGCTGCGGCGGCCTGCGTCGACCCGAACCAGTCGGTGAAGTAATTGTAGAAGTTCCGGTTGCCGTAGGCAGAGCAGGCATCGCCCTCGCCGTACCCGGAACGCATCGCCGCCGCGTTGGGCTGATACGGCGTGTAGTAGTAGAGAGCCGAGGTGGCCATGTTCGCCACGTAGACGGGCGCGCTGCCACAGTTCCGATTCGGGTTGTAGAGGATGTTCCAGGTCTTGCCTGGCGCGTAGTACGTGAAGTAGCGCCCCTCCATGTAGATCTGCATCTGACGAGCAGCGCCGTAGATCTGGTGGAAGAAGCCGACGTAGTTCGGGTCGCAGGCCACGCCGCCGTCGGGGCACCCCTGCCCGAGTGCGGCGTTGTAGCGGTTCATGCTCGGCCAGGTGTGAGTGACGAGCCCCTGCTCCTTCTGGAGCATGACGATCAGCACCTGAGGATTGATGCCGCAGGACTGCGCGACGCGGGCGATGATTCGCGCCGCCGACTCGTTGGCAGCGCCTGTGTAGCCCTGGCAGTACCTGTCGGCCGGCCTGTTCACCGAGGTGATGGTGAAGTCCTTGAGGCAGATGATCGGACCGTACCTGTCCGATCCGCCCTGGCACCGTGAGACTTTGCTGTTGAAGAAGGCCTGGATCTGGGCCTCGGTCATGGTGTTCCGGTTGGTGAACACCGCATCGCTGATGATGTTGCCGGGGTTGAATCCATCCAACGTCGTCTTGATGTCCCGGCCCTGAGCCGCGCCGATCGTTGCGGTTGGCGCAGCCGAGACGGAGGCGACAGGGACAAATACACCGACCACGAGCGCAATGACTGCGACGAACGTGGCGAGGACCCGGGGCATCCTCAGGGTGTTTCGAGAGCGTGGGGCACGTCGAGACATGTGACCAGTGTGACGGAAGTTGAGAGATGATGCCACTGTTACAGCATTTTGGCTATGGGCGTGTCGGCGTGTCCGAGAAGACACAGCTGGCGTTCAGCCCATTACAAGTCCGCGTGCAGGCCCCATACGCGCTCGGCGGCGCCGAGCCACGAGAACGATCGCGACCGATCCGCACCCAACACACTGAGGCGCCTGGCCCCGTCACCGACGGCATCCTCGACCGCAGCGGGGACGTCCGAGGGATCGACGATCACCCCGCCGTCCGCGATCACGTCGCGGTGCACTCCGCTGTCGACGGCGATCACCGGAACACCGAGGGTCATGGCCTCGACGACACGCCACGGCCACGCCGTGAGCGCGCTCGTCGCCACCAGCGCCGAGGCACCCGCGAAGACCGCGGCCCGGTCATCCGCAGACAGCGACCCGCGCACGTGCGCACGTGATTCGGGCAGCCCGGCGGCCGCTGCGATCTCTGCGAACCGCGGCTCGGCTCCCTCCGGTGCATCGAGGACGACCGCCTCCTTGCCGGATGCGACCGCGGCGCGGAATCCGGCTTCCAGCGACTCCGCGCTACCGGTCAGCACCACGTAGCCGGAGGGCAGCGACAGTGAGGCGCGACGCGCGACCGCATCGAGCGGGACGACGAAGCCCGTAGGAGCAGCGCCCGAGATGACACGGATCCGCCGCTTGAGCTTGACGATCTCGGCGAGCCGCTCCCCCACGGCGTGCGATGGCACGACGACCGCATCCGCGTGCTTGACCGCGCGCTTCAACATCGCGCGCTGCCAGGCGACAGCGGCCTTGGGCAGCGCACTGGGCGACTCCCACGCGTGCAGATCCCACAGGGTGACCGTCGTCTGGTCATGATCGTGCACTCGATCGTGTCGAACGAGAGGCGCCATCAAGGTCGCGGAGTGGATGAGACCGCCCCCGACGCCCGGAGCGATCCCGAGCTGCCAGGATGCCGCGAGCTCCCGCCGCGCGAGCGAGAGCCTGCGCACGTCAGCGAGGCCGGGGATGCGCACCTCGGAGCCTGCCGGGATGATCGCCTCCACAGCGCAGCCGGACGGGGCTGTCGACACGAGCGCCGCCGCGAGATCCGAGGCCGCCGACGCGTGATCCGGATCGACCACATGCGTCAGTTGATCCAGAACAACACGCAGCCGAGCACCCATGCGACAACAGTAGTCGTCACAGGCTGAAGAACTCGGGAGCGTGACCGCGCATGACCCGGGTCGCCCCCGCTCACCCCCGATATGCCGCTTCGTGCTTGAATGCAGGGGTGAGTGACGGACGCCTGCCTGTACGTCGTCGGTGGTTGCGGTGGACCATCGGGGTGATCGTGACGTTCCTCGTGCTCGCGATCGGGTGGGTGACGATCCGCGGCATCGGCGCCGTCAACGATCTGCAGCAGGTCGCGACGTCGTCGTCCAAACTCAAGGAGGCGATCGGCCAGGGCGATCTCGACAAGGCCGCCTCGCTGTCGGCCCGCATCGCCCATCACGCGAAGTCCGCCCACGAGCTGACTTCGGATCCGATCTGGCAGGGCTTCGGGTTCGTTCCGTGGTTGGGGCCGAACTTCACGGCTGTGAGCGATGTCGCCGAGATCGCCGACGATGTCGCCGCCGATGCGCTCGTGCCCGTGCTCGAGGCCGCAGGGGAACTCGACCTCGCGAGCCTGGGGCTGTCGGGCGGCGTCATCGACCTCACGCCGTTCGCGCAGATCGAGCCCTCGCTCGCCGATGCCAGCGCCACGCTGAGCTCCGCAGAGGACCGCGCCCTCGGCATCGATGCGGACGCGACGCTCCCCCCGCTCGCGGATGCCGTTCGCGAGATGCGATCTACCGTCACGCAGGCCGCGACCGTCGTGGGTTCGCTGCACGGTGCCGCAGCTCTGCTGCCCACCATGCTCGGCGCGGAGGGCCCTCGGAACTACGTGCTGGCGATGCAGAACAACGCGGAACTGCGTTCATCCGGCGGAATCATCGGAGCGATCGCACTGCTCCATGCGGAGAACGGCCGCATCACGCTGGTCCAGCAGGCCTCCGTCCCTGACTTTCCCGCGCTGGACACCCCGATCCCGCTGAGCGAATCGACCGTCGCACTCTTCGAGGACCGCCCAGGCCGTTACATGCAGAATCTCACCAGCATCCCGGACTTCACCGAGGCGGGCCCCGCGATCGCCACCCGCTGGCAGGATCGCTTCGGGCAGCCCGTCGACGGTGTCATCGCGGTGGACGCGGTCATGACGGAGAACCTGCTCAAGGCCACCGGGCCGCTGACCTTCGGTCCTTTCACCGTCACGAAGGAGACGGTGGTGAGCCTGCTCCTCTCCGAGATCTACGCCGCGGTCCCGGATCCGAGGGCGCAGGACGAGATCTTCTCGCAGGCGGCGGCCGCGCTGCTGTCTGCCGCTCTGTCGACGGCCGAGCCGAAGGACCTGGTCTCCGCACTGGCGACGTCGGCGGATCAGGGCCGCATCCGCATCTGGAGCGCGCACGAAGAAGAAGAGGAGCTTCTGTCAGGATCTTCCCTCGGCGGCGCGATTCCGACCGACGACACCGAAACCCATGTAGGTGTGCTGTTCAACGACACCACCGGCGGCAAGATGGACTATTACACAGACGCCGCCATCTCGACCTCGATCGGCACGTGCGACGGCCAGCCGACCACTCAGGTGACGGTGACGTGGACGAACGACGCCCCGGCAGACGCCCCCACGTCGCTGCCGCCGTACGTCACGGCCGACGGCTTCTACGGAGTGCCGGCCGGCTCGACCCGCACGCTGATCACCGTGTACGGCCCCGAGGGCGCCACCCCTTCGCACATCGATCGTGACGGGGCGGAGGAGAGCGTCCAGACGGCGCTCCTCGGCTCGCGCTCGGCCGTGCAGCACGAGGTGCTGCTGGCGCCGGGTGAGACGTCGACGATCACGGTCGAGTTCCAGGGAACGGGCGCGGGTGAAAGGCTCACGGTCGTCGATCACACGCCGATGATCCGGACCCCGGAAACGTCTCGGGAACAACTGCGTTGCGCATCGTGACTTTCCCGATCTGATGATGTAGGGTCATTCTCACTGGGGAATATCTGAGTTCTGCAATTCTGTCGTGGGGACAGGAAGAACTCACGCAGTCGGATGCAGGGGTGTATCCGAGGGCGATTCCGCATGAAATTCTGGGGAGAATCATGCTGAAGAAACTGGCTGCAATCAGCCTTACCGCTGGCGTACTCGTGCTCATGGCACCTGCTGTCGCCTCTGCCGCGCCGGTCATTCCGGCCGAATCCGACTCGTACTCGGGCACACCGCGCGTGGGAGTCGATGATCCGATCATCGACATCTGCGACGTATCGACCGTCGCGTTCGGCGCAGGCTACTTCCTGCCGTCCGAGAACGTCGGAGTGTCCGTCTCGGGTCTCAACGCCGGCGACTCCGCGGTGTCCGGAAACACGGCGGCTGCCGACGGCAGCCTCCTCGTCACCTTCCGCCCGCCGTCCGACGGCAACGGTTCGTACTCGCTCGCCTTCACCGGCTCGCGCTCGTACACCGCGACCATCACGGTCTCGAAGGGACACGACGACGCCTCAAGCTGCGATCACGACCCCGGGGTCGCGAGCGCAGGCACCGAGCTTCCGCTCACCGGCGGAGGACTCGAGCTCGCCCTGACCGGCGGCAGTGTGTCGCCGTGGGTCCTCGGTGGAGGCGCCGCAGCCCTCGTGGCTGGTGGAGCCCTCGTCGCGACAGGAGTCGTGCGCCGCAAGCGCGCCTAGGTCAGATCCTCGCATCACGCGGGGATCGACTGGACGACGGTGATCCCTCCCCCTCCGATCACCGTCGTCTGGTGAATCCGGTCTCGTACCGGAGGCCCACGACCGTCACTCTCACTCTCAGGTGGCGGTCGTGGGCTTATTCGCGCCCTCTCGGCGAAGCGGTCACGCCGTTTCGGCACCCAGCACGATAACTCGTGCCCACCAGGTCAACCGGTCTCGAAGACCGCGCCCACACAGCAGCAACACGCGCTCTCATCCCGAATCTGTCGGGCCGGCACATGTCAGGGCGTCGGGGTCGGAGTCTCCGTCGGCGGGTGCAGTGTCTGCTGCATCAGGTCGTGGATGTACGCGTAATCAGGTGTGTGCTCATCCACGCCGTTCTCGGGGGTGAGCTCGATCGTCGTGATCGTCTGCTCCTTGGCCTTCGTCATCAGATCGAAGAACTCCGGCAGCTTGTCCTGAGGCAGATCGGTGCTGATGAGTGCGGTTCCCGCAGCAGCCACCTCGTTGAAGCGGGTGAGCACCGTCTGCGGCGTGAACTGCGCGAGGATCGCCTCCTGCAGCTCGCGCTGGCGCTTCATGCGGTCCCAGTCGCTCGTCGTATACCGCGATCGCGCGTACCACTGCGCGGTGTCACCGTTCATGTGCTGCTGGCCGACCTCGATCCACCCGATGGCCCAGGCATCGACATCGTACGGATCCGTGCCCTCGGGCGGGCCGCCCATAGGCAGTCGCTCCGTGACGTTGATGTCCACTCCGCCGAGCGCATCGACGAGGGCCGCGAAGCCGTGCATGTCGACGAAGACGTAATACGGGATCTCGATGCCGAGGACGCCCTCTGCGGCATCCTTCGTCGCCTCGATACCCGGATCGGAGCCTTGATCCAGCGCATCGGGATAGAGCCCTTGGCCCTTGTCCTCACGGCAGATCTCCGCGGCGTTACGCACGTGGTTCATCCAGCCGTTCCATCCGCAGGAGCTCGAGCCGTGTCCCTCGAAGCCGTTCGGGTACAGCGCCTGCATCGGGCTGCCCTCGCTGAACGGCGCGTTCGGGAGCTCGCGCGGGATGCCGGTGATGGTGACGGCGCCGGTCGTCGCGTTCACCGAGACGACCGAGATGCTGTCGAAGCGCATGGAGTCGCGGCCGTCTCCGCTGTCGGCACCGAGCAAGAGGATGTTGTAGTACCCCTCGCTCGGCGGCAGGCTGGGCCCGCTCTGACCGAAGATGGTGCTGATCGTGCCGCGCGCGGTGCCGACGTACGACGCCGCGTATCCCATGCCCGTGCCGACGAGACCGAGCAGCAGCAGGGCGACGAGTGGAATGGCGAACTTCGACGGGCCGGTGACCCTGACGATCCGCACGAGCCGGAGCACGTCGAAGGTAAGAACGATCCACAGCACGATATAGGCGATGATCAGCACCTGAACCAGCGTGAGGATCACGGCCGAGAACCAGCCGCCGCCGACGGTGAGCCACAGCAGCACCGGGCGCGCGAACAGAGCGAGGCCCGCGCCGACGATCACCAGGAACCACGCGAGAAGCGTCGCACCCAGGCCGAAGCGCCCGAGTCTGCGGTTGCCCGCGAGCACCTGAGCCGAACCAGGAACGAGCACGTTCATCAGCACCAGCCACCAGCCGCGCTTCGTCATCGTCCCGGCATCGGACGGATCCGGATTCCGCAGAGGGCGCGTCTCGATCAGCGGTCGCGCCGACCCGCGCGGCGGGGCAAGGGTCACAGCGACCCCTTCAACCGTTCGTTCTTCTCCTCGACCTGAGCTTCGAGGTCGAGTGCATAGGCTTCGACGCGGTCGGCGAGGTCGTCGTCGGACGTTCCCAGGATCCGCGCGGCGAGGATGCCGGCGTTGCGCGCTCCCCCGATCGACACGGTGGCCACCGGGATCCCGGCGGGCATCTGGACGATCGACAGGAGCGAGTCCATACCGTCGAGATAGGCCAGCGGCACCGGGACGCCGATGACCGGCAGCGCCGTCATCGACGCGAGCATGCCCGGAAGATGCGCGGCGCCACCGGCACCGGCGATGATCACGCGGATGCCGCGCGCGCGGGCTTCCCTCGCATACTTCATGAGCTTGTCGGGCGTGCGGTGCGCCGAGACGACCTCCACCTCGTGCGGGATCCCGAAGTCTGTCAGCGACTGAGAGGCATCGCTCATCACGCGCCAGTCGGAGTCGGAACCCATGACGACACCGACGAGGGGCGCTGCGGAGGAGTGCAATGGCTCAGTCACCCACTCAGGCTACGGTCTACTGCTGGGAGAAACCCCGAACGGCACACCTCTGGAACAGCCTCAGTCGAAGTGAGCCGCTGCCGCCCTGGCGACGTACACGGCGTCATCGAGATCATCACCGGTCACGTTCACATGGCCGACCTTGCGGCCAGGGCGCGGAGCCTTGCCGTAGGTATGGATCTTAGCCGTCGGGTGCTCCCTCATCGCACCGGCGAAGCGGTCGCCGAGCGCCCCCTCCTTCGGACCTCCGAGGATGTTCACCATGACCGACCACGCAGCACGCGGGGTCGTGTCTCCGAGGGGCAGATCCGCCACGGCGCGCAGATGCTGCTCGAACTGTCCGGTCACGGCGCCGTCCTGACTCCAGTGGCCGCTGTTGTGAGGACGCATCGCCAGCTCGTTCACGAGGATCCGCTCGTCGTCGGTCTCGAACAGCTCGACAGCGAGCATGCCCGTGACTCCGAGCCCCTCGGCGATCGAGCGGCCGATCTCGCCGGCCACCTGAACCAGACGCTCGGCGGCCTGCGGAGCGGGAGCGATGACCTCGGCGCACACACCGTCACGCTGCACGGTCTCGACGACCGGGTAGGCGACGATCTGACCACTGGGACGCCGCGCCACCTGCTGCGCGAGCTCCCGCACGAAGCCGACGAGTTCCTCGACCAGCAGCGCCTCGCCGTCGGCGAGACCGTCGAACCAGTCCTGAGCCTCTGCGGCGGCACGGACGACGCGGACGCCCTTGCCGTCATACCCGCCACGCGGGGTCTTGACGACGCCCTGTCCGTCGTGCTCGTCGAGGAAGGCCTGCAGCTCTGAGACGTCGCGCACCGGCGCCCAGTCGGGCTGCGGCACGCCGAGGTCGGCGAGGCGAGCACGCATGACGAGCTTGTCCTGAGCGAACTGCAGTGCATCGGGCCCCGGGTGCACGGCGACGCCGTCGTCGACCAGGGCTCTCAAGATCTCCTGTGGGACGTGCTCGTGATCGAAGGTGACGACGTCGACGTCCTTCACGAACGCGCGCACCACCTCGAGGTCGTGGTAGTCGCCGACCGCGGTCGCGGCGAGCTGCGCCGACATGCCCTCGTCTTCAGCGAGCACCCGCAGATCGAGTCCGAGCTCGACCGCCGGGGCGATCATCATCCTGGCCAGCTGGCCTCCACCGATCACGCCAACGCGCAGCGCCATGTGCCGCCTCCATTCGTCCTGACCATTCTCGCGCATCGGCGCGAGCACGGATCACCCGTCTCACGCCGATCGCCGAGGCGGTTGTCCGCGCTCAGGATCCGGGGTACCCGTCCGGGCCCGACTGCGCGTCGCGGTGCGCGAGGATCTGACTCACTTCGATCTGATCGGCCAGGGTCTCGTGAACGAGCGTGACGTTGGGCACGTTCGCGAGCCGCAGAGGCGCGTCGACCCCGTTCGAGAGCGTGATCGTCCCGACACCCCACATGCGCTGCAGCACGCCGCGTCGCACACCGATCGTGTAGCCGCGGGCATGCGACATCTCCCGCCGGTTGCGCGCGCCGATGCCGTGGTTGACGATGACCCGGCGCGTGGTGACCGTCACCGATCGCGAATACCAGACGACATAGGGCACGACCACGACGAGCAGCACGAGCGCGCCCGCCGCAGCGAGCAGCATCCAGTTCTCGAACGGCGACGGCAGGTTGTCGTAGAGGTATGCGGTGGCGCCGAACGCCGCGATCAGAACCAGCGCCGACCAGAACAGCCGCCGCGCATGGGCCCTGAACCGCGCGATGAGCAGTTCTTCTGTGGGCACGCCTGGCGGTGGCATCGTCGGCCTTCCGCCGAGAGTCACGGGCTGGGTCACTTCTCCATTGTGCCCGCAACTGCGGACATCGGCGTCTGCGCGCCCGGGCGTGTCAGAGTCACGCGGGTCGGACGTGCACCACGTCGCCCGCCGAAACGGCGGTCTCGATGCCGTCGTGGCGCACGAGAAGCCGCCCGTCCGGATCCAGCGCCGTGGCCGTCCCGACGAGGACTCGGCCGCCTGGGAGCGATACCCGCACCTCGAGGCCGATGGTCGCGCAGCGATCGGATGCCGCCGCGTGCAGTCCGCTCGACACTGCGTCTTCCTCCGCGGCGAGCGCGGCTACCAGAGCATCGAGTTCACGCAGATACGTCGAGAGCAGGCGATCGGCATCGACCTCGACACCCGCGAGCGCGAAGGACGTCGCGGTGGGCACGGGAAGGTCGGATGCTGTCATCGCCGTGTTCACGCCGGTGCCGACGATCACCGCATCGTTCGTGGCCTCGGCGAGGATGCCGCAGATCTTGCGACCGTCGACGAGCACATCGTTCGGCCATTTGACCGCCACCTCGTGCTCGGGAAGCTGCTCGGCGATGGAATCGGCCATCGCGACGCCGGCGGCGAGGGGGATCCATCCTCGGGCGTCGACAGCGGACGGGAGCCGCCGCAGCAGCACCGATACAGCAAGAGAGGCCCCGGCCGGCGCCCTCCATGTTCGATCGAGTCGTCCGCGGCCCGCCGTCTGATTGTCGGTTAGCAGCACGGAGAGGTGCGGCCACGTCTGCGCGTCGACAGACCGCTCGCGAAGGACGGCGTTCGTCGAGCCGGCTTCGGACAGCACGTCGAGACGTGAGGCGACCGAACGCGTGAGGGGAAGCTCCACCGTCAGACCTCTTCCTCGTCGGCCTCTTCGTCGTCGTCGTCCTCGTCAGTGCGCACAGAGCCGATCTCGTGCGCCTGCCAGTGATCCCACTTCTGCATGAGCTGCTCGATCGCGGCGTGGAACTTCGCGGTGGCGACACCGGGCGTCGTATCGCCGAAATAATGCTGCACCCACATGCGGAGCCGGGCGATGGCCGCCTCGTCGGCGCGGACGCGCTCGACCTCCGCCACGATGTCAGATGCGGCGTCGGCGCTCAGCCACTCGCAGTCCGAGAGATATCCGTTGGTGTCGATCGATGCGCGCTCGTCGGCGGGACGCGTGATCATCAACGGCTTCCCGACGGCCAGACGGTCGTACACCATGGCCGAGATGTCGACGATCGCGACATCGGCCGCAGCGAGCTGCCATCCGAGTTCCGCACCGTCGTCGTACACGTGCTGCGCCGTCGGATCGGCCGCGTTCGCCGCGGCGATATCCGCGATGATCCGTCGATGCGCCGCGCCGTACGCATCGTCGACCACGCCGCTGCGCGGATGCGGGCGATAGATCACGCGGTGACTGCCCGAGGCGAGCAACGCCGTCACCAACGACTCGCCATGCGTCGCGATCGAGCCGTAGTGGGCGCTCGGGCGGTCGCCCTCCCAGGTCGGCGCATACAGCACCACGGTCCGCGCGTCCGGCGTGTAGGGCAATGTGCCGGAGTAGTGATCCGCCTGGGGCCGACCGATCTCGATCGTGCGGTGGTCGATGTCCCAGTCCCAGAGCGTGCGGGACAGACGATCGCGCGCGGCCTGACCTGCGACGAAGGCGTAGTCGTACGCCTTGTACTGATTCGTGGTCATGTACATCTTGTCGGACTCGCCGTGGTTGATGAACACGTGCCAGCGCCGCCCGTAGCGGAACATCTGGAAGTTGCGGGTGTTCTGGTTCACGTAGAGCACGATCCGGATGTCCTGCGCGGTGATGAACCGTTCGAGGTCGCGCACGGTCGGGACGAACGCGACAGGCGGACCGTCCTCGTCGAGTAGCTTGTCTGCTCCGGTGGCGGAGCGCGACAGCACGACCACGGGCCAGCGCTTCGCCAGCTCGCTGAGCGGGCGGTACCACTGCCTCATCTGATACATGTTGACCGCGCCGTCCGCGAAGTAGACGGCGATCTTGTAATGCTCGGCCGGGTGGGGCTCCTGATCGGCGAGACGGCGCCTGACCCGCTGCACCGCCTTGCGCGAGGCGAGCGCCCGCTTCAGCAGACGGTAGGCCTTCTTCGCATCGGACACTGCACCCATCCCTCCAGGATACCGAGTGCCGGCGCCGCACCTGACGGATGTCGTCGCAGCGCAGGGGAACGCGAATCAGCGAACGTCCGAGAAGCGCATGCCATGATCGTCATGTGCCTGACAACGACATCGACGCTCCCGAGACCGGGGTGTCGTTCGTCATGCCGGTGCTGAACGAACGCGCCTATCTGGAGCACGCGATCCGCTCGGTGCTCACACAGGAGCTGACCGTGCCGGCCGAACTCGTGCTCGCACTCGGTCCGTCCACGGACGGAACGACCGAACTCGCGCAGCGCCTCGCCGCCGAGGACGACCGGATCCGCCTCGTCGACAATCCGGCCGCGCACATCCCCGTCGGGTTGAACGCGGCGATCCGCGCTAGCCGCTACGACACGATCGTCCGCGTCGATGCGCACTCGGAGCTCTCGCCCGGATACGCGGCGCGCGCGTTGGAGACACTCGAGCGCACGGGGGCTGCCAACGTCGGCGGCGTCATGCACGCCGACGGCCGGACTCCCTTCCAGAAAGCGGTCGCACGCCTCTACAACTCCCCCGTCGGACTCGGCGGTGGCGCCTATCACGGCGGCACCCAGGAGGGCGAGGCGGAGTCCGCCTATCTCGGCGTGATGCGCCGTGCCGTGATCGAGGAGGTCGGACTCTTCGACGAGACGATCCGCCGCGGCGAGGATTGGGAGCTCAATCTGCGCATCCGTCAGGCCGGTCACCGGGTCTGGTTCGACCCGAGCCTCTCCGTCACCTACTGGCCCCGCGAGAGCTGGCTGCGCCTGGCGCGGCAGTTCCGGGCCACCGGCGCCTGGCGCGGTGAGCTCGTGCGCAGGTACGGCCGCCGCAACGGCATCCGCTTCTTCGCTCCCCCAGCGCTCGTGGTTCTCGTCGCGACGGCCCTGGTCGTGGGGGCGCTGCAGCTGACCGGCGCGATCTCCGGGCTGATCTCCGCGATCATCTCGGCCGTCGTCTACCTGCCGCTCCTGGCATACGCGCTGCTGGTTATCGCCGTCGCGTCACTGCCGGGCGGCGGACGTCTCCGTCAGCGGATGTGGACGCTCGCCGTGCTGCCGACCATGCACCTCTCCTGGGGGCTGGGCTTCCTCGGTGGAGTGCTGCGGGGTGCCGGTGACACTGTCGATGCCTCGAGGCTGGGCACGCGCAACACCCCCCTCCCCTAGTCCGGGCTCCGATCGACCGGTCCGGTTCGGTCCGGGCCGTCGGCCGTGCCGGACCGGTCAGCGGGTGATGTACCCCTGGTCGAGGATGCGCGCGACGACCCTCTCGGCCGCATGACCGTCGTCCCTGGCGTTGAACTGGGCCTTCCACGCGGCGTAGCGCTCCGCGAAGGCACTCTCGTGCCCGCGGTCGGCCAGGGCGGCGACGAGTTCGTCCTGCGTGTGCACCAGGGGTCCCGGTGCGCGCGTCTCGAGATCGAAGTAGAACCCGCGGAGCTTCCCGCGGTAGTGATCGAGGTCGGGGACGAGGAAGTACATCGGCTTGCCCGTGACGCTGAAGTCGAACATGACAGACGAGTAGTCGGTGATCAGGGCGTCCGCAGCCAGGAGCAGCTGCGAGGTCTCGGGATATCCGGTGACGTCGATCACCCGCGCGCCGGCGCGGTCACGGCCGGTGTCGATCGTGCGCGAGTGCCCCCGCACGAGCACCACGGAGTCGGTCTTCCTGGCGAGCTCTTCGGGGTCGATGAAGTCGACCATCTCCGTGCGGTCGTCGCGCCACGTCGGCGCGTACAGCAGCACGCGCTCGCCCTCCGCGATGCCGAGGGCAGCGCGGATCGCCGCAGGATCCCCTGTCACCAGCGCATCGTTGCGCGGATACCCCTCGACCCAGACCGGCCGTCCGAGGAACGCGTATGCCTTTCGGAGGATGCGCTCGGAGTAGGTGTTCTGCGCGAGCAGAACGTCCCAGCGACGGGACTCCTTGACGACGGCGGCCATACGACGAGGATCGAATCCGGGTCGATGCAGCGCCAGGCGCTTGAGCGGCGTTCCGTGCCACGTCTGCAGCACCCGCTGCCCGGGTTTGCGCGCGAACCGACGCCGCAGCCAGTCGTTCACGATCAGCAGTCGTGAAGCCGCGCGGGCGCGCCACCACTCGGGGCTCCCCTCGACGACGGCGATCGCGCCTTCCGGGATCGCCACGGACAGGTCTACGACACTCCAGTAGCGGACGACGTCGGGTGCCTGCACCGAGAGCGCCCGGTCGATCGCCTGGGGGTTGCAACCGACGCTGCGCCCGTAGAAGCTCTCGAAGAAGACCGCGTTCTCGGTGGCGCCCTGGTGCGCGAGGTAGCGCCCCTCGAGCGTGGCCTGCCCTTCGGGCGACTCGTAAGCGGGGTCGACCGGTGCGCCGATCCGCGCCGTCGCACCGTCCACGGCCACACGGACACCGGTCAGCACCTCGGTACCGACACGCAGGCCGTCGAGATCGGCATCGGGGATGCGGATCTCGTAGTCGCCCGCCGGAAGAGGCAGCTCGGGGCCGCCCCATCGCGATGCGCCCAGCGGGAAGGTGGCCTTCCAGGTCTTGCCCCCACCGGTGATGCGGGCGTCGACACGAGCCCGCGGCCCGATCAGCTCCGCCGCCGAGGGACGGCGACCTGCCCCTGCGATGATCAGCGTCTCTGCCGCCTCATCGATGCGGGCCGTCGTCATGCTGCTCCCTTCGGCGCGGGGATGCCTCGCGCACGGATCGTCTCGTACACGCGCCGGGTGTTGCGTCCGTCGCGGAACGCGTGCATCTCCGCGCTGAGCGTAGCGGAATGCTGCGATTTCGCGGCGAACACGCCGTCATCGTCCAACAGCGCGGACAGCTGCACGAGAAGGGAATCCCAGTCCTTCGCGGCGTCATCTCCGGCCACGTCCTGGAATCGACCGTAGAAGCCCCGCGTGCGGGCGTACTGCTCGGCGTCGGGCGCCAGGAAGAGCACGGGCATTCCGAGAAGCCCCACGTCATAGGCGAGCGAGGAGTAGTCAGTGATCAGGACATCGATCGCCGGGAGCACCGGCGTGACGTCGGGCAGGAGGCCCGCCCCGAGCATCCGCACCCGTCTGCTCGGCAACGATGGCGCGTAGCCACCCTCACCGAGGGGGTGAGAGCGCACCAGCAGCACCGCGTCGTGCTCTTCCAGCACACGGATGATCTGCACCCACTGCGCGGCATCCGGAACCGCAGGGTCGACCGCGCCGTCACGCCAGGTCGGGGCGTACAGGATCGTCCGCGAACCGGGCGGCAGATCGTCCAGCACGCGCCTCAGCAGCGCGGACGCGGTGGCTCGCCGCTCGTTCGGTTCACCCGCGGACAGGACGTCGACGCGGGGCTCTCCGGTGACGACGACGCGCGCATCGCCGAGCGCGAATGCGGACTCCAGTCGCCCCCTGGAGCGGTGCGAGGCCGCAGGCAGCACCCGTATCCGCTGAGCGGCACGGCGATACAGGATGCCGATCAGACGTCGGAGCACCGACGCCCCTGGGACATCGGGAACCTGGGTCGTGGCCGGGGAGTCGAGCCCGATCCGCTTGAGCGGGATGCCGTGCCACAGCTGCACGACGAAGGCGCCGGAGATCGCATAGCGATTCACGTCACCGAGACCGTGGGTCACGACGACGACGCCTGCGCGGGCCGTGGCCCACCAGCCGCGCAGACCACCCTTGCGAATGGTCCGGAGGCCCACAGCTGCGGCGTCGCGGTCCTCTCGGTCCGACGAGGTCAGCCACAGCGTCTTGTGGCCCTCTGCCGCAGCGTGACGCTGCAGCGCCAATGCACCGTCGCCTACGCCCGCACCGCAGCCGAAGACCCAGCGGCTGCCCCGAGGTACGAGGAACGTGCCGACGCGTCCGGCGAGGTAGAGAGGGATCCGAAGCAGCTTGGCCGCATTGCCGGAGCCGAAAGAGAAGGACGCCACCCCGCGAGCCTATCGCGGGGTGGCGTCCTTCTCTGGGAGCGGGGTGCCGAGGGTCAGCCCGCGAGCTCTCCGAGCGTCACATCGATCTCGTACTCCTTGCCACCGCGGATGTAGGTGACCTTCGCCTCGCTGCCGGCGGCGGCAGCACGAACCTGAGCCGTCAGGTCGCTGGCGCTCGTGATCGGCACGCCGTTGAAGGCGGTGACGATGTCGTCGGCCTTGAGACCGCCGGCTGCGGCGGCGCCACCGTCGGTGACATCGGCGATGTACGCACCCGCGACCTCGGCGTTCTCGACCGAGGCCGCGTCGCGGACCGATGCACCCAGCAGACCGTGGCTCGCCACACCACCGGCGATGATCTCCTCCGAGACGCGCTGGGCGATGTTCGCCGGGATCGCGAAGCCGATGCCGATGGAGCCGGACTCCTCCGAACTGCCCGAGCTGGCGATCGCCACGTTGATGCCGATCAGCTCGCCCTTGCTGTTCACGAGGGCACCGCCGGAGTTGCCGTGGTTGATCGCCGCGTCCGTCTGGATCACGGCGATCGAGATGGATTCCGAACTCTGCTGCGAGGTGTTGCCAGGCAGGTCGAACTGGAACGGTCCCTCGCTCTGCCCGTCTTCCGGCGTCTGCTCCTCCTGCGGGGCGTCCTCGGACGACGAGTCGGGAAGGGCGGACGACGCGATCTGGATGCTGCGGTTGAGCGCGCTGACGATGCCCGTCGTGACCGAGTTCGACAGTCCGAGCGGAGCACCGAGCGCCACGGCGGTGTCGCCGACGTTGAGCTTCGACGAATCGGCGAAGTCGATGGGGCTCAGATCCGACGCGCCCTCGAGCTTGATGACCGCGAGATCGTAGATCGGGTCCGTGCCCACGACGGTCGCCGTGAAGATGCGTCCGTCCGAGGTCGTGACGCGGATCGTCGGGTCGGCGACGGCCCCGCCGAGGGTCACGACGTGCGTGTTCGTGAGCACGTAGCCGTCGTCGCTGATGATGACACCGGAGCCGCTGCCGGCCTGGTCCGAACCCGCCACCTCGATCGTGACGACCGACGGCAGCGCCGCGGTCGCGACCGCGGTGGTCTCGTTGACCGAGCCGGGGTTGTTCACCGTGACCGTGTCGGGGCCCTGGGCGACACCTGTCGAGTTCTGGTTCGAGATGCCGTTGAGGAGCGCTCCTCCGCCGAAGCCGGCGACACCGCCGACCAGAGCTGCCGCGACCACGATCGCGGCGAACTTGACGCCGGCGCGAGGCTTCTGGCCCTTGACCTTGGTCACGCCGTCGACGGGCTGGTCCGGCTGAGCGGTGTGGATGCCGAACGCCGCTCCGGGTGCTGTGGCGGTGGGCGCACCCGGGTGGATGGGCGCCTGCTGGCCGGGTGCCTGCTGGCCGGGAGCACCGAAGTACGGCTGCGGAACCGTCTGTGCGGCCGGCGACACGTGGGCCGCGGGGGCCTCGAACACCGGCGCAGGAATCTGCGGGCCTGCGGCGGCCGGCGCCTGCGATACGACGGGCGCCTCCGGCGTGCCGGTCGCGATCGGCGCGCCCTGGTGCGGCGCGGGCGTCGACGCGAACGTCTGCGGAACCTCGTGTCCCTGGTTCGGAACTGACGCGGCCGCGGTGCCGGGGGTCTCAGCGGCGGCATCCGTCGTCGAACGGTCGACGACCTCTGCTGCCTCGGTGGACGGCACCGCGTCGTTCGACGCGGGTACCGAGTTGTCCTGGGTGTTGTCTTCGTTCATGGTGTGTGCTCCTTCAACGACGCTCCTTCAGAATGGCGCGTGTATCTGTGCGTTTCGTATGGCGAAGATGAGTTTCGCCTATGCCCTTAGCCTGTTCTTCATGAGTGTCATCCCAGGCGCATGGCGGCGCACAGCAGCGGGAGCCGGTCTGCTCGCACCCGACGGAAGCGTCGCGCCCACCATCTTCGCAGAGATGTCCGCTGCCGCGGCCCGTACCGGAGCGATCAATCTCGGCCAGGGTTTCCCCGATGAGGACGGCCCCTCCGAGGTGCTCGACGCCGCTCGTGAGGCCATCGCCCGCGGGGCCAACCAGTATCCGCCGGGGCGAGGCATCCCGGATCTGCTGGCGGCGATCAGCGAGCACCAGCGGCGCTTCTACGGACTCGAGGTGGATCCGGCTCGTGAGGTGATCGTGACCGCCGGCGCCACCGAGGCGCTGACGGCGACGCTGCTCGCTCTGATCGACGGCCCGGACGACGAGGTCGTCGTGTTCGAGCCCTACTACGACTCCTACGCGGCGGCGGTCGCCCTCGCCGGAGCTCGGCTGCGCACCGTGCCGCTGCGCGCCCCCGACTTCCAGCCGGACCTCGATCAGCTCGCCGCGGCCGTCACGGATCGCACCAGGATCATCCTGATCAACGATCCGCACAATCCGACCGGGGCGGTCTTCGCCCCTGCGGTGCTCACCGAGGTGGTCCGTCTCGCCGAACTGCACGACGCCATCATCGTCACGGACGAGGTCTACGAGCACCTCGCCTTCCACGCCCCCCACACGCCCGTGGCCACGCTCCCCGGGGGCGCCGAGCGCACGCTGACGATCTCGTCCGCGGGTAAGACCTTCTCGGCGACCGGCTGGAAGATCGGCTGGGTGCACGGCCCCGCAGACCTCATCACCGCCGTGCTCACGGTGAAGCAGTATCTGACGTACGTGAACGGCTCGCCGTTCCAGCCGGCGATCGCGGTGGGGCTGCGCCTCTCCGACGACTACTTCACCGGGGCAGCCACGGCGCTGGCGGCGAAACACGAGATCCTGGGATCTGGCCTCCGAGCCGCCGGCTTCACAGTGCATCCGCCGCAGGGCGGCTACTTCACCGTGGCCGATGCGTCGGCCCTCGGAGGAGTGGATGCGGCACAGTTCTGTCGCGATCTCCCTGAGCGGGCCGGAGTCGTGGCGATCCCGCTCACGGCCTTCGTCTCCGAGGACCGGAAGGGTGATTATGCGGGTCTCGTGCGCTTCGCCGCGTGCAAGCAGGTGACCGTGCTCGAAGAGGCGGCCTCACGCCTCGCCTCGAGCTTCTGAGCGGCCGCTGAGCCGCGCCGGCCGCGCTGAGCCGCGCACCGGCCGGATCAGCGCGGGGCGACCGAGTACCGGCGCACACGCAACGACGGATTGACCGCGCGGACCCGATCGATCGCCGCACGCTCGACGGCGGCGACGGCGATGCCCTCCGCCGTTCCGACCCCTGCCAGCACGACGCCCTGAGGGTCCACGATCTGCGAGTGCCCGACCCCGACCGGCGTCGGGTGGTCGGCGGCGATCACGTAGGAGGTGTTCTCGATCGCTCGTGCGGCGAGAAGCGTCGTCCAGTGGTGCTCCTTGAGTGGGCCGCGCACCCATTCGGCAGGCACGACGAGGGCGTCCGCGCCGGCATCGATGAGCGTGCGCGAGACCTCGGGGAACCGCAGGTCGTAGCAGGTCATCAGACCGAACCGGATGCCGGCGATCTCGAAAGTGGCCGCGATGCCGGTCTCCCCCGCCTCGACCCAGTCGGACTCGGTCTGACCGAACGCGTCGTACAGATGCTGCTTGCGATACGTCGCGAGGATCCCATCGCCGCGCACCGCCACGACGGTGTTGCGCACATGCGTCGAGTCGGAGGCGCGCTCTGCGAGCCCCGCCACGATCACGACGCCGTAGTCGGCGGCGAGTGCCGTCAGCGTCGACACGAACTCGCCGTCCAGCGTCTCGGCGTTCTGCGCGAGGGTCGCATCCATCGGATCCACGAAGTAACTCGAGTATTCGGGGAACACGATCAGCGTGGCGCCCCGCGCGGCCGCATCCGCCGTCAGCTGCGCGATGCGCTCGCGGTTGTCCCCACGCGAGGCCGACGGCGCGAACTGGCAGACGGCGACGGGCACGGCGGCAGAGGTCTCTGTCATGCCCCCATCCTCCCGCATCGCGTCGGACGAGGCACCGTTCCCGGCCTCGATTCGCGCGCCCCCAGAATCCGTGATAAGTTTCTTCTTGTGCCGCGGGGTGGAGCAGTTCGGTAGCTCGCCGGGCTCATAACCCGGAGGTCGCAGGTTCAAATCCTGTCCCCGCAACAAATGAAAGGCCCTCTGACTCGGAGAAATCCAGGTCAGAGGGCCTTTCGCTTTCCTCGGCGAGAGTCAGCAGTCCCACTCGAGTGACGGATCCGCAGGCACGAGCGGCCGGTCGTCCCACTCCTGGCGCGGTTCCACCGTGACCTTCACCCGCGTAGCGGCGCAGACCAGGACGCTCATCATGCCGATGCGGGCGGAGAAGCCGACGAAGGTGGGCCGTGTGCGGGCAGCGGTCTCGATCTTCCCCATGAGATCGACCAGATCCTGCTCGCCGGTGAGCACGAACTCCTCGTCGTCGAACACTATGCGAGTGATGGTGCCCATCTGCTCCCCTTCGATCGGGAGACGCGAGATCGCCTCTGCTCACGACGCTAGACAGACTCGACGCTTACGGCGCGGGGGTTGCGTGGAACGCGAGAGCGTGCACCCCCTCGGCGAGAAGCCCCGGAAACGCGAATGGACGCCCTCTCGGGCGCCCATTCGACGATGTCACTGCGGGATCACTCCCCCGACGAGCTCTCCAGCCCGAGGAGCGTGTTCACCGCGTCGGTGAGCCGCTTGTCCGCCTCGGCGAACTTCGTCAGGTCGCCCTCCTTCAGAGCGGCCTCACGGTCGGTGAGCGCCTGCTGCGCCGCGGCGAGCGCTTCGGCCTCGGCGTCGGTCGGCGTGGTCGGCTCGGTCGGCACCTCACCGGTCTCCGGGTCGGGCTCGGTGGGCTCGACCTGGTCGTCTCCACCCGTCGCACCGGCGTCGCCGCCGAACAGGGTGTCGAGCGCCGCGGTCAGGGTGTCCTCGAACGCGACCTTGTCGCCGAAGGCCACGAGGACCTTCTGCAGACGAGGCAGCTTGGTTCCCTCGGACGACTGCACGTAGACCGGCTGCACATAGAGCAGACCGCCGCCGACGGGCAGAGTGAGCAGGTTTCCGTACAGCACCTCGGACTCACCCTGCTGCAGCAGGTTGAGCTGCGGTACCACGGCCGTGTCCGAGTTGTAGGTGTTCTGCACCTGTCCGGGGCCGGGCACCGTCGTATCGGTATCGATCTCGAGCATTCGCAGCTGCCCGTATCCCTCGGCCTTCACTCCGGCCTCGGATCCTGCGTCCGAGTCGACGGCCAGATACCCCATCAGGACGTCACGGTTGCTGCCGCCCTGTGCGGACGGGATGAACGTCGAGAACATCGAGAACCGCGGCGACTCCTGCCCCGGCATCTGCATCGTCAGGTAGTACGGCGGCTGCAGGACCGAGTCGCTGCGCGGATCGTTCGGCGTCTGCCAGCGGTTGTCCTGCTGAGCGAACGAACCGGCGGTGTCGATGTGATACGTGCCGAGGACGTCGCGCTGCACCTTGAACAGATCGGTCGGGTAGCGGACGTGACTCATCAGGTCTGCCGACATGTCGCTGACGGACTTCAACGTCGACGGGTAGATGTTCTGCCACGTCTGCAGCACCGGATCCTGGTCATCCCACGCGTACAGGGTGACCGAACCGTCGTAGGCGTCGACGGTGGCCTTGACCGAGTTGCGGATGTAGTTGATCTCGTCGATCGCGATGGTCGGCGACGGGAGGTTCGAATCGGCGATCGCGTCCGACAGGCTCACGTTCGTCGAGTACGGGTACGTGGAACTCGTCGTGTACCCGTCGATGATCCAGACGATCTTGCCGTCCACGACGCTCGGGTACGGGTCGCTGTCGAGTTCGAGGTACGGTGCGACCTTCTGCACGCGCGTCTTGGGATCGCGGTCGTACAGGATCTGCGAGTCGTCGTTCACGAGGTTCGAGAAGAGGATCTGCTCCGACTGGAACTTCAGCGCGTACAGGAGCTTGGTGAAGGTGTTGCCGATCTGCGGCCCGCCATCACCCTCGAACGTCGTCTTCGTCTCGCTCGCGCCGTCCTTGCCTCGCGGGTAGTCGATCTCGACGGGATCGGTTCCCTCGGGAGCGCCGACGATCGAGTACTCGGGAGAGTTCTCACCGAAGTACACGCGAGGCTCGAAGTTCTCCTGATCGGTGAGGAATCCCGACGAAGGGATGCCTCGTTCGAGGAACACCGGCTCGCCGTCGCTGGTGCGCTGGTTGCCGGCGGCCGCCACGAGTCCGTAGCCGTGGGTGTAGACCGCGGCGCGGTTGTTCCAGTTCGTGACGTCGACGCCGTTCATGTCGAGGTCGCGGACGGACACGACCGTGTCCTGCATCTCCCCGTCGATCTCGTAGCGGTCGACGTCGAGCTTCTCCTGGAACTGGTAGTACCCGCGGTACTGCTCGAGCTGACGTACGGCCGGGCTGATCACGTTCGGGTCCACGATGCGGATGGATGCCGTGGTCTCGGCATCCTCACGCAGCTGCCCCGCCTCGGCGTCGGTCTCGGCCTCGAAGGGCGTCGTCTCGAGATCGGCGACCCCGTACGCCTCTTTCGTGCCGTCGATGTTCCGCTGATAGAACTCCGCCTGATAGGCGTTCTGGTTCGGGCGCACCTGGAAGGTGGTCACGGCCCACGGGAAGCCGACGCCGATCACGAGCGAGGCGACGATCAGCAGTGCGGTCGCGGCGAGGGGGAAGCGCCAGCGGCCGATCACGGCCGTGACGAAGAAGAGGATCGCCACGATCGCGGCGATGATCGTCAGGATCGCGAGGCCGGGGATGGTCGCATTGACACCGGTGTACGCGGGGCCGACGATGCGGTCGTCCTGGGCGACGAGGGTCTTGTAGCGGTCGAGCCACAGACTCGCGGCCTGCACCAGCAGATAGAGGCCGGCGATGATCGCGAGCTGGATGCGAGCCGGCTTCGATATGCGCAGCTCGCCCTGGCCGATCCGGACCGAGCCGTAGAGGTACGACACGAGCGCCGTCACGATGAGCGTGAGCAGCAGGACGGCCGACACGAAGGCCAGCAGGATCGAGTAGAACGGCATCGCGAACATGTAGAAGCCCGTGTCCACGCCGAACTGCGGGTCGGTCGTGTCGGTGGCGACGCCGTTGGCCCAGAGCCACACGGTCTTCCACTGGCTCGCGGCCGAGAAGCCGGCGAACAGGCCGAAGAAGATCGGCATGCCCCACATCGCGAGGCGGCGCAGCGGCTCGATGACCTCCTGATACCGGTCGAGCTGCGAGCTGAGCCGCACGTAGACGGGACGCAGTCGGTACGCGAGCTGGATGGCGACGAACAGCGGTACGGCCATGCCGAGGAATCCGACGACGAACATCACCGCCGTGGCGAACCATTGGGTGGTGAGAACTCCCGCGAAGCCCACCTGGTCGAACCAGAGGAATT
The DNA here is from genome assembly GCF_001423485.1 of Microbacterium sp. Leaf320. Lineage (GTDB taxonomy): Bacteria > Actinomycetota > Actinomycetes > Actinomycetales > Microbacteriaceae > Microbacterium. The sequence goes on along the minus strand of NZ_LMOD01000001.1, from coordinate 413,322 downwards.
CGGTGTAGAGCGACGCGAAGACGAAGAAGACGGCGATCAGCGCGGCGATGATCGCCAACGAGATACCGAAGATTCTTCGCGAGGTTCGGGGAGTGGCCGGGTTCGGTGCAGAAGTCGAGGTCACCCTCCCATCCTAGGCACGCCTTACTGTGCTGCGGCTGTCATACCTATCACGGGGAGGTCACGACGTCGCACGTCGGGAGCAATCCCACGTCGCCGCCGTTCGCGATCACCTCGAGTGCATCGAGCGATTCCTCCAGAGTCGAGGTGCTGATCACGGTGAGACCGTCCGGCACGTGACCGGTGACCTCGTCGCAGTTCGTGCGGGGTGCGAGGAAGTAGTCGGCTCCCGCATCACGGGCACCGTAGAGCTTCTGGCGGATGCCGCCGATCGGCCCGACCGTGCCGTCGGCCTCGATCGTGCCCGTGCCCGCGACGTTCTCACCGCCGTTGAGCTCGCCCTCGGTGAGGGTGTCGATGATCCCGAGCGCGAACATCATCCCGGCGCTGGGTCCGCCGACGTTGTCGAGTTGGAGGGTGACATCGATCTCGAAGTCGTAGTCGGTGCGCAGGGTGACACCGATCAACCACGTGGTGACGTCTCCGTCGACCTGCTTCTCCGGGGTCACCTCGACGACCGTCTCCTCGCCTCCGCGCTGCACCGTGAGCGCGACAGGGGCTCCCCCGGCATCCTGGATCGCCTGTCGCAGCTGCTTCGCCGACGCCACCGCCGTGCCGTCGATCGCGGTGATGACGTCCTCGGGCTCGAGGCTGCCCTCGGCCGGTGCGCCGTCGACGACGTCGACCACAGCCACCTCGGCGCCCGTGTCATAACCGAGTTCGTTCAGTGCCGCCGCGGTCGCCTCGTGCTGAGAATCGACCATCAGGGTCGCATTGCGCTCGTCCCGCTGCTCGGTGGTGACACCCTCGGGGAAGACGGAATCGAGCGGTACGACGGCGCGGGAGGAGTCCGTCCATGCGAGGGCCAGCTCGAACCAGCTCGGCGTGCGCTCGCGGTTGCCGACGACCTGGACGGTCGTGAGGTCGAGCGTGCCCGCGGTCTCGAAGGTCTCGGCGCCCTCGATCTGGATGAGCGGCACCTGTTCGCCGTCGGCGCCCGCAGCGGTGCCGAGAGTGTCGTACACGGGACCGGGCCGCTGGATGACATACGGCGTCGGAAGGAAGGTCAGCACGACGAGCGCGATCAAGGCGACGATCAGCGCCCAGACACCGAGTCCGAGCTTCACAGACCGTGTTCGATCCACAGTGTTCCTCCGTCGTTCGCGGGCGGCGTACAGCGATCTGCCCGCTTCGGGGTCTCGCGGCCGATCCTGTGACTAGCGTAGATGCCACGGCTTTAGGCGTGCTGAGAGGCGAGCGACATGTCAGACAACGACCCGACCCCCGAGGACTTCCAGGAGTTCCTCCGACGAATGATGTCCGGCCAGGGCGCCGGCGACATCGACCCCGAGGCGCTGCAGAACGCGTTCGCGGGCATGGAGGGCATCCAGCTGGACCCGGCGATGATGCAGACGATCATGTCGCAGCTCCAGGGCGCCTTCGGCGGCGACGCGTGGGAGAACGCGCTCCGTCAGGCGCTGCACATCGCGAACCGCGACGGGCTCGGGATCACCGACGGCTCGCGCACGTCGCTCGTCGACTCCTTCGCACTCGCCGACCTCTGGCTCGGTGAGGCGACGACGATCTCCGAGCTCGCCGAGGCTCCCCGAGCGATGACCAGGGGCGAATGGGTCGAAGCGACCCTGCCGGTGTGGAAGGAGATCGCCGACCCCGTGTCGACGAGCATCGCCGACGCGCTCACCAGCGCGCTCGACACCCAGGTGCCCGAAGACATGCGCGAGGTCGTGCAGGGGGCAGGAAAGCTCATGCGCGGACTCGGCGGATCGGTGTTCGCCGCGCAGTTCGGCCAGGTGCTCGGCAACCTCTCGCTCGAGGTCGTGTCGGGCGGCGACGTCGGCATCCCGGTGCTCCCCGCCGGTACCGCGGCCGTGATCCCGCAGAACCTCACCGCCTTCGGCGAGGGGCTCGAGATCCCCGAAGACCAGATCACGCTGTATCTCGCGACCCGCGAGCTCGCATACGCACGCCTGTATCGCCACGCCAAGTGGCTGCACCTGCACGTCATGGCGCAGATCACCGACTTCGCGCGCGGAGTCACTGTCGACGTCGATGCCCTCGAGGACGTCGCCAGCCGCCTCGACCCCTCGAACCCCGAGGAGCTCCGAGCGGCGATCGAAGGCGGAGCCCTGCTCCCCACTCAGACGGACGCTCAGCGCGAGGCGCTGGCACGTCTGGAGAACCTCGTCGCGACGATCGACGGGTGGGTCGACGTGGTCACCGCGCAGGCGACATCCCGCCTTCCCGACGGCGCCCGGATCGCCGAGGCGGCGCGTCGCCGTCGCGCGGTGGGCGGACCCGCGGAGGATGCGCTCGGTGCGCTCGTCGGCCTGAAGCTGCGGCCTCGCCGCCTCCGCGAGGCCTCGGCCATGTGGCAGGCGGTCACCGACGCCGTGGGCATCGCCGGACGCGATGCGCTCTGGGACTATCCCGACCTCATGCCGACGGCCGACGACATCGACGACCCCTCGAAGCTCGTCGCGCGACTCCAGGCGACGGCGCGTGGTGAGCAGCCCGTCGCCGACGAGTTCGACGAAGCACTCGCCCGTCTGCTCGACGGCGACGACTTCTCGGGCGAGAAGCCCGACGAGGCGGACGACTCCGCAGGAACCGATACCCCGGATGACGACGCCCGGGATCGCGACGGCGACGACGGTCCGGGCGGCGATCGCCCGGTGTGATCGACGGTGTGATCGACGGTGTGATCGACGCGTGATCGACGGGTGATCGACGGTGTTCTGCTCGCCGGTCTCCCGTCGATGAGCGGGACACCCGACGATTTGTCCACGGATGCCGGTGACGGCCCCATGGGAAGCTGCGGAGTCCGCAGAATCGAGGGATGTCTCCGCTGACTCCTCAGATCACCACTCGCCTGGATCCCGCCGTGCCGTTGCTCTGGCGCGACGGAGACACCCTGCAGATCGGGATCGAGGGCACCCTCCGCATCTCGGCGGCGGAGCCGTGGGTCGAGCGCCTCGTCGCGCGGATGGCCGCAGGGTTCCGACGCTCGGCCTTCGACGTCATCGCACACGCGTCGGGTGCTCCCCGCGCTGAAGCACGGATGCTCCTGGCCCGCCTCGAGCCGCTGCTCGTCGAGGACTCCGCCGCACCCCGCGCGGCCTGGATCGAGAGCATCGACGTCCTCGACGGACGCTGCGAGTACCGGATGCGCGACGCGCTGCTGGACGAGGGGGTGGCCTCAGGTGTGCGAGAGGAACCGGCAGACATCGGTGTCGTGCTCGTCGAGGGGGCTGCTGCGGCCCTCCACTTCGCGCGCTACCTCCGCGAGGACATCGCCCATCTGCCCGTGTCGCTGGAGCGCGGTCGAACGACGATCGGGCCTCTGATCATGCCCGGCGGCTCTCCCTGTCTGACGTGTCGGGATGAGCACGAGCGCGACCGCGACTCAGCATGGCCACGGATGCACGCGCAGCTCATCGGCAGGGAATCCGGTCCGATCAGCGTGGCCCGGATCGCGGAGGCTGCGACCCTGGTCGCACGTCTGCTCGCGACGACGACGCCACCCGGATCCTTCGTGGAGGTCAGCGGCGACGGTCTGCGCGCGTGGCGTTCAGTGACGTTTCACGAAGAATGCCGGTGCCGCGAGCAGTCGTTCCTATCTCTGCCAGGAACCTCGACGGCGCCCGCTCCCCCCGTCCCGCTGAGCGAGACCACGACAGCGAGAGCGTACGCGCGGCGCGCGTGACACCCACGTAGGCGAGACGGCGCTCTTCATCGATCGCCTCGAAGCCGGTGGCGTACGAGATCGGCAGCGCACCCTCCGCCCACCCCGCGAGGTACACGTGCGGCCACTCGAGACCTTTGGCCGCATGAAGCGTCGACAGGGTCACGGTGCGCATCGTGGGCTCGTGCTGGTCTTTGGCGCGCGCCATGAGGGCATCGCTGAAGGTGCGGAGGTTCTCGTCGGGACCTGCGTCCTCCGCCAGCCGGAGGATCGCCCGTCTCGCCTCCCAGCCGTCGCGCTGGGCTCCGCCGGCTTCCGGTGGCTCATCGGTGAGTCCGAGTTCCCGCAGCACCCGCTGCACACCGGGGAGGAATCCGTGCTCGGTCGGCGCCACGGCGGCGGCCCGCAGCGCGAGGATCGCCTGACGCACCTCCGGCATGGCGAAGAACCGGGTGCCGCCCAGCACCGATGTCGCGATGCCCTCGGCGGCAAGCGCCTGCTGCAGCACGGCGGACTGCGCATGGGCGCGGTACAGCAGTGCGATGTCTGCGGGCGACGCTCCGGCTTCGATCCGCGCCGATACTGCGGCGGCGATGCCCTCCGCCTCGTCCCGCTCGGTGTCATAGGCGGTCACCGTGGGCGAGTCCGCGTTGAAGGTCTCGCGCGCGGGGACGAGTTCGAGCGCCCCCGGCCGCCCCTTCATGAGGGCGTTGGCCGCTTCGAGGATCGGCGCCTGCGAGCGGTAGTTGGTCTCGAGTCGCACCACCGTCGCATCCGGATGGCGTCGTTCGAACTCGAGCAGGAAGCGCTGCTCGGCACCGGCGAACGAGTAGATGGTCTGGCTCGCGTCGCCGACGACGCAGATGTCTTTGCGATCACCGAGCCAGAGCTCGAGCAGTCGGTTCTGCAGCGGCGAGACGTCCTGGTACTCATCGACCGTGAAGTGGCGGTACTGCTCGTGCACGGACGCGGCGACCCGCGGTTCCGCCTCGAGCATGCCTGCGCACGCCAGCAGCACGTCCTCGAAGTCGAGCTGACGACGCTCATCCTTGAGGGATTCGTAGCGCTGCTGGAGCTCCATGAGCTGCTCCGTGTCGATTCCGCTCATGGAACGGCCGAGTGACGCGTGCTGCTCGACCGAGAGCATCGAGACCTTGCGCCATTCGATCTCTGAGGCGATGTCCCGGAGAGTGGCGGTGCTCGGACGCAGACGCATCGCGTCGGCGGCCTGACCGAGCATCCGCACCTTGTTGTCGATGATCGACGGTGCAGGGGAACCGGCGAGAGTCGGCCAGAAGAAGTTCAGCTGCGCGAGTGCCGCAGCATGGAAGGTGCGCGCGGCGACGCCCTCGACACCGAGCGCGCGCAGGCGGCCACGGAGTTCACCCGCGGCCTTGGCCGTGAAGGTCACCGCCATGACGCGCGACGGCGAGTACGCACCGGTGTCCACGCCGTGCGCGATGCGGTGGGTGATCACCCTGGTCTTGCCGGTGCCGGCGCCGGCAAGAACGGCGACGGGTCCGCGGAGGACGGATGCCGCTTCGCGCTGTCGATCGTCGAGGGCTTCGAGCGCGCTCACGCGCGCTCCTCGAACCACGACGCGATGAGGGCGCGGGCGATGGATGCCGGGCCCGGCAGGCCGACGGGACCGTCTCCGGCGAGGGCGGACCCGATCTCGTCTCGGGTGAACCAGCGCACGTCGATGATCTCCTCACCGTCCGGACGCAGCTCGTGGTCGTCGACGGCCACCGCGCGGAAGCCGAGCATCAGCGACCGCGGGAAGGGCCACGGCTGCGACGACACGTACCGGAGGGACGCCAGACGGACTCCGGATTCCTCCTCGAGCTCGCGGTGGACCGTGGACTCGAGGGACTCCCCCGCCTCGGTGAAACCCGCGAAGCAGGAGTACATCCGCCCTCCCCAGTTCGCGTTCGCACCGAGCAGCAGTCGCTCGCCGTCGGAGCTCTCGACCGCCACGATCACGGCCGGGTCAGTGCGCGGGAAGTGCTCGCGCCCGCAGACGAGACAGTGCCTGGACCATCCGGCCTGGCGAAGCTCGGTCGCTCCGCCGCAGGCAGGACAGAACGGCGCGTCGCGCAGCCAGCCACCGAGAGCCAGCGCTTCGATGAGGAGCTCGGTGTCTTCGGCGCTCAGACGCGCGCCGAGGTCGCGGAGCCCGAGCCAGGTCTCGTCCGGGGTCGTGTCGACGGTGTCGCCTTCGGGCGGCAGCACGGCGAGCAGGACTGCGACACCATGGGCGTCGCGTCCGAGAAGCGCCCACGTGGCGTCCGTGGTCTCGGACGGCGACACCCTGAGCAGGGTGGCCGCGTCGAGGTCGCCCCCGGCGATGCGCACCCGCCCGTCACGCACGGCGATGACCCGTGTGGTCTCGTCTGAGCGGAGCCGGTCGATTACTCCCGGCTCGGTCCTGAGGTCGGCGGCTCGGTCGAGGGACGTGTTCTTCGCGGTCATCGGCTCCCTCTCTCACGGGCGTGGCGGAAGCGGGACCGCCCCCGCGTCCACCTACCCTGGGGGTATGGGACGCTCTCCATTCACTCTAGCCGCGGCGGTGACTGCCGCACTGCCCGGCGCGGAGGTCACCGGAGCCCGCATCCTCAGCGCCGACGGCGACGGCCGCTTCGACTCCGCGGTGGCTTCGCTCGCCGACGGACGCGAACTCGCGATCCGGGTGGCCGACGACGACGAGACCGCCCGTGAGCTCGCCGGCGAGGCACTCGCCCTGCGCGCCCTCACGGCCGGAGCGCGGGCGATGCTCCCGTTCCGGGCTCCCGAGTACATCGGCGAGACTCGGCTGGGAGACGCGCGCGCGCTGGTGACCGAACTCCTGCCCGGATTCCAGATCGAGGCGGCGATGGTGCCGGGCGGCCGCGGCGCCGCAGAGTCGATGGGTGCGGCGATCGCCGCCGTGCATTCCCTCCCCACGTCGGTCGTCCGCGGCGCAGGTCTGATCACGCGGTCGGCCGAGGAGAGCCGCGACGAACTCGCCCGACTCGTGGATTCCGCCGCATCGACCGGACGCGTGCCAGCCAGGCTCACCGTGCGATGGCGTGAGGCCGTCGCCGACGACGACCTCTGGCGTTTCGAGTCCACCGTCGTGCTGGGCGGGGTGCAGGCCACGTCCTTCATCTTCCGCGACGACCCCGAACTCGGGCCGGAGGTCACGGGGGTCATCGGATGGCACTCGCTGTCCGTCGGCGACCCTGCGGTCGATCTCTCCTGGCTCTCCGCGGCCCCGGACGCATCTGCCGACGTGCATGCGTCCTATGCGCGTGCCGCGGACCGCGTTCCCGACCCTGCACTCGAGGTGCGTGCCCGGCTGCTCGCGGAGCTCGAGTTCGCGCGCTGGCTGGTGCACGGCGATTCGCTGCGCCGACCCGACATCGTCGATGACGCCGCAGCTCTGCTCGAGGCACTCGCCGACGGACTGCACGACGATGACCTGGGAGTCATCGCCTCGCGCAGCGAAGGAGTCGATTCCGCCCTGGACGCTCTCGACCGCGTTCCGGCGAGCACGCTCTCGGGCGTCGACACGTCGATGCAGACCGACGCATACAACCCCAATGAGCTGTGGCGCGAAGAGGATGCCGACGGCGACAGCACGAGCGATCTCAGTGACGCCGCCGCGGATGCCGCTCATCGCCTGCAGGTGGGCGGGCTCGAGACGGAGGATCTCACTTCGGTGCGCTCGGCGGTCTCCGACGACCGCGCGTCAGCCGACCGTGCGTCAGCCGACCGTGCGACGGATGGACGCCGCGACGACGACCGTGACCGGGATCGCGGCTCGCAGCGCGCGGGAACGACCGACGCCGGCTCACCGGAAGACGAGGCTCAGCGCGCCGCGCGGGCGGCGCTCCAGCGCTGGAAGAGCTCCGACTCCGAGTAGACACGGTCACCTCGGATGACGAGGTCGTCCGCGACGTAGTACAGCGCGACGTCGATGTCATCGAGCGGCACTCCGAAGCGGCGGTGATACGCGAGTCGGTAGAGCGCGAGCTGGAGCATCCGCTCTTCTCGCTCCTGCGCCGTGCCGGGGGCCTTACCCGTCTTCCAGTCGACGATCTCGATACGACCGCCTCGGTCTTCTCGCCGGTAGACCGCATCGAGCTTGCAGATGACGATGTGACCGTCGCCCGAACTCGTGCCTCCGCCCAGGGCGAAGTCGATCTCGATCTCGACCGCGATCGGCTTCAGACCGCCCCATTCGCTGCGCTCGAAGATCTGCTGGAGACCGCCGAGATCCTCGGCGTCAGCCGGGGAGAGCTCCGCACCGCTGCCCTCCGCTCCGAACGCGGGATCGTCCTCATCGATCTCCCAGAGCGCCTCATCGACGCGATGCCCGACCCCCACGAGTTCGCTGCGCCGCTCCACCCATGCGTGGAACAGCGTGCCCAGGCGGGTCTGGCGGTAGGGGCGTTCGGGCATCGGTCGCACTATCGATGAGAGCGTGCCACCGAAGTCCGTGACGTAGTCCTTGAAGCGAGAGGCGGGCACGCGCGTGGGAGGCGGTGCGTCCGTCCCCCGCAGCCGCGCCGCCCGTTCGGCGAGCAGCCGCGTCAACTCGGGAGAGGCCACCGGGTCGCTCTCGGACGCCGCACGAACGGATTCTGCGGCCTTCTCGACCACTGCTCGACGAGCGCCGAGCGGATCGATGGGCCAGGAGAGGGTCGCGCCGGGGCCGTCGTAGGGATTGATCTCAGGGTCGACATCGTCGATCGTCCGAGCACCGGTGGCCTCGATCGCCTCGATCAGGTACGGACTCGGTGCTTTCGGCTGCTTCTGCCCCGCCCAGTGGGCGCCGGTCAGGAGCAGGTCGCTGCGCGCCCGGGTGACGGCGACGTAGGCGAGCCGTCGCTCCTCTTCCTGCTGATAGTCCCGATAGGAATCCTTGAACACCGTGAGCGCGCCCGGCGCCGTCTTGCTACGGCTCGTGAGCGATGCGATCCCGGCCTTCAGCCGCTTGGCCGGGTCGAGCTCCTCGTCGGAGGGTGGGATCCAGGTGAAGGTCGGCAGCGCCGCGCTGTCACCGCGCAGAGCGAACGGCAGCACCCCGAAGCCGAACCACCCCGCGGTGTCGGTCGGACGCGACGGGAGTTCGCCCTCGACCATGCGGACGACAGCGACGGCATCCCATTCGAGGCCCTTGGATCCGTGGATAGTGAGCAGCTGGACCACACCGGGCTCGGGTGGCTCCGGTCGCGGCACCAGCTCGTCGGTGCTCTCGGCCTTGTCGAGCCAGGCCAGGAGGCTGGAGATGGTCCCCCGCTCGTCGGCTGCGAGGAAGGTCCGCACCTCGTCGGTGAACGCCCGCAGCTGCGTCGCCGCGATACGCGCGGGGCCCCTCGTCTCATTCGCGGCGAGCTCGATGTCGAGACGCAGCTCGAGCTCGATGAGCCGCAGGACGTCGGGAAGCGGAAGCGACGAGGCTCGACGGAGGCGTTCGAGCATCTCCCCCGCCGCGCGTATGCGGGCCCGCCCCTCGGGAGTGATCCGTGCCAGAAGGCGGTAATCGTCGCTGAGACCGCGGAGCACGTCGACGGCGTCGACGATCGAGAGCGCCTCGTCGGCACCGCGTGACGCGCGAATGCGCTGCCGGAGCTCATCATCGAGCGGCAGCAGTCCGCTGTCGCGTCGGGACAGCTCGGCAGCGAGCTCCTGCAGGGCGGCCATGTCGGCGACGCCCACCGCGAATCGAGGTCCGACGAGGAGGCGGATCAGCGCAGAGCCGGCGGTGGGGTCGTGCAGCACCCGCAGCGTCGAGACGACGTCGACGACCTCGGGTGTCGCGAGAAGTCCGCCGAGCCCGAGAATCCGGTGCGGGATCCCCTGCGCGGCGAGCGCCGCGGCGAACGTCTGCATGTGTCGCTTCGATCGGAACAGAATCGCTCCGGTGTGCGGCTTGGCAGCATCGCCGTGCGCCGCGCGACGCGCTGCGAACCACTCGGCGACCTCACGCGCCTCATCGTCTACCGTGAGCGGGAACCGGATCTCCACCGCACCCTCACCCGCGCCGGCGCGAGCCTCGAGCGGTGGCACGTCCAATCCCGATCGGCGCAGCGGACCGAGGACCCGATTCGCGATCCCGAGGATGCTCCGGTCGTTGCGCCAGCTCGTCATCAGGCTGTAGTTCCCGACCGTCTCCTTCTCGGAGAAGGTCCGCGCGAAGGCGTGCAGGTTGTCTGCACTGGCACCTCGCCATCCGTAGATCGACTGGTGCGGGTCACCCACTGCCATCACGGCGGAGTCGCGGAAGAGCCGGGCCAGGAACTGCGTCTGGATCACGGAGGTGTCCTGGTACTCGTCCAGCAGCACCACCCGATGCTGCTGTCGCAGTTCGTCGCGCACATCGGGCGATGACTCGACGATGTCGTAGGCGCCGCTGACCTGATCGGCGAAGTCCAGGACTCCGCGGCGCTCCTTCTCGGCGATGTATTCGCGCACCAGGACCGAGAGCGCGGGAAGGGCGCGCAGGTTCGCCGCGACGGTCGAGACGTCCGCGTTGCTCCGATACGGGTCGAAGGCCTCTGCCTGACGCAGCGCGATCCGATCCGCACGATCGAGGTCCGCTCGGTGATCGAGCGAGTCACCGGCCAGCCGCTGGACCGCGTCGACCACGCCGGCCACCGATCGGTCGATCTCCTCCAGCTCCGGCAGGTCGGCGCGGAGAACGATGTCCCGCGCCAGCATCCACGACGCCGCCTGGCTCAGCATGGCGACGTCGGAGTCACGACCGATGCGTGCCGCGTGCTCCCGCACGATGCCGTCCGCGAACGCGTTGTACGTCGAGACCTTGGGGCGGATCAGCAGCTCCTCGACCGCGGGCGGGGTCACGTCTCCCGCGGTTCCGTAGCGTTCTGCGAGCTCGTCGAGCACCTGCGATCTGACGACCTCCCGCTGACGGACGTTCGACGCTCTGGACACGCGATCGAGCGCGCCGCTCGCCACGATCTCCGGCAGGTGCGGCAGGAGCCCGCGCCTGCCGTACTCGTCGATGAGCGCGAGCCGGATGCCGATCCGCTCCGCGAGCTCGCCGGCGGCCTTGCGGGTGAAGGTCAGTCCGAGGATCTCATCGCGCCGCACATGTCCGTTCGCCACGAGCCAGACGACACGACCGGACATGGTCTCGGTCTTGCCGCTCCCCGCGCCTGCGACGACGAGCGCGGGCGCGGGTGGTGATTCGATCACGCGCTGCTGCGCCTCGGTCGGCGCGGGGAGCCCGAGCGCTGCCGCGACGTCGAGGGCGGAGATGCCGTTTCCCACGCCTGCCCAGGCGGTCATGCGCTCACCGCTGCGACGGTATGGATACGGCACGGCTGGACACGCCACTGCGTGTCCGCGCAGTGCGATTCGACGTGCGCGGTGAAGCTCGACGCCGACATGCCGCGAGCGGCCTCCGCGATCCGGCCGAGGAAATGCACCCGTTCATCTCCGGCGAGAGTGTGCTGGTGCGCGACGCGGAAGTCGCTGCCTGCGAGGGTCTTCGCCACCAGGACGAGGCGCGCTCCGGCGAGCGCCGCCGGGTCCGCGCCGTCGATGAGTCCTTCCTGCACGGCCACCTGGTAGGCCGCGAGTTGGGCGTGGTCTGCGACCTTCTGCTCGCTCTCGGGCTCGTACTTGCCCGTCTTCAGATCGACCACCACGACGCGCTCTCCGTTCTGTGCGTCTGCCATGCGGGTCCACTTCTGCCCTCGGGCCTTCGCATGCTCGCCTCCGCCGGGCGCGTACGCCTCGACTCTGTCGATGAAGCCATGCACGATCGCTTCGTGGGGGTGGGATACCCCCGCGGTGCTCACCGCTCGCGCGGTGGGCACCCCAGCGGCCTCCTCGGGGACGTCGACAGCGAAGCGGAACTCGACCTCACCGGCGATCACCCGGCCGCCCTCGGCCGCGACGTCCGAGAGGTAGCTGTGCAGCCGATCGATGTAGAGATCCGCCCGACGGCGCTCCTTCCGCCCGATCCACGCCGTCTCGAAATCGAGCTCGGGCCAATGTTCGGCGAGGACGTCGCGCAGGCGCTCCAGCTCGCCGTCGGGCACCTGCTCCATCGCCTCGTGGATGATCGTTCCGATCCCTGCAGAGGGCGGCATCACGCTGTCGCCCCCTAGCGCGGATACGGCCCAGTTCAGCTCACACTCCTCGAAGGACTCCATCCGCGAGGGCGACACCCGCGCTGCCTCGACCGTCAGATCATGCAGGGGCGCATCGGTCGACGGCGGTGTCACGCCGTACCATTCGGCAGGATTCGCGCCAGGCACGCGCTCGTTCGCGAGCACTGCCAGCTGGGAGGCCGCATGCTCTCGCGCGGGCGCGGAGGTCGACGATGTCAGCACGCGACGGTGGCGGGCGACGAGGCCGCGCAGAGTGAGGGGATGCTCGGCCGATGCATGCATCTCGGGCGGATCGGGCACGGGCAGGAATGCGAAGAACGGGCTCGGGGTCATATCGTCGTCGTCGACGGCGGTGATCAGGAGTCGTCGACGTGCCCGCGAGATCGCTCGCACGAAGAGGCGCAGCTCGTCGTGCAGCGCACCTCGGCGTCGATCGAGCACATCGGGCGTCTTCTCGGCTGTTCCGGTGCGGGACGAGAGCAGCGCGTCGGCGAGCCGCCAGGTCTGCAGCATTCCTCCGCGGAGCCGCACATTGGGCCAGACGCCGTCCTGAACCCCCGCGACCACCACCGCATCGAACTCCGTGCCGAGAGCCGTCGCGGGCGTGAGCAGCGTCACCCGTCCCGGTCGGTCGGGACTTGAGAGGGAGTCCTCCGGCACCTCGCTGTCGAGGATGTCCCGGACGAACACCTCCGGCTTCTCGTTCGGGGTCCGCTCGACGAACCGCTTCGCGGCACCGAACAGCGATACGAGGGCGTCGAGCGCCCTCGCCGTCTCCGACCCGCTCGCCTGCAGCGACATCTCCCGCCAGGCGACCTGCAGCTTGCGGCCGTCGACCGCACGGGACTGATCCCAGACCCGCCAGAGGAGGTCGTGGATCGTCTCGCCCGCTGCGGCCCCATCGGCCACCTCGGCGACCGTCTGCGCGAAGCGCGAGGCCCTGCGGGACTCCTGCGCGTCGATCAGGTCGAGATGCGCGGGCGAGGTCAGCGCCTGACGCAGCAGCTCTCGGGCGGGCGTGGAACCGCCGTGCTCGAGCTCGATGTGGCGCAGGCGTGCCCGAAGACGCCGCAGCCCGATGGCATCCAGCCCGCCGAACGGAGTGCGCAGCGACTCCTCCCAATCCTGTGAGGAGCGCTCGTCAGGTGCGGTGAGGGCCAGCCTCACGATGCCGACGATGTCGCGGACGATCGACTCGCTGCCGAGCGGGCGCTGCACTCCGGCGGCACGCGTCGGGATCTCACGGGCCGCCAGCTCCGTCTCGAGCTGGGTCACCTGGCGCGTATCGTGCGCGATGACCGCCATGCGATCCCACGGGACATCGTGCGTCAGGTGCCACTCGCGCATCACGCCCGCGATGCGATCGAGCTCCTCATGCGGCGACGGCGCCACGAAGGTGCTGACGGCGGCTGTCGCTCCCCGCTCCTCAGCATTGGCAGGGAGCGGGGCACGTCGATGATCGACACGACCGGATACGCCGATCGCCTGCGTGACCGTCCGCGTCAGTGCGGTGAGTGCTGCGGCCTGCCGATGAGGACCGTCGAGCACATGCACCTCGCCGAGCTCGGTCGCGAGGCGGGCGAACAGCTCAGGGCTCGCCCCGCGGAATGCCCCGGACGAGATGTCGGGATCGCCGAACGCGAGAACGGCGATCCCGCGCGCTCGGAGGGCCTCGACCACCGCGATGCCGCCCCGGGTGAGTTCCTGAGCGTCGTCGATCAGAACGGCTCTGAGGAGGCCGAGCGGGCCGAGGGCCGCTGCATCCGCCGTGCGCAGGATCGCACTGGCCTCGGCGAGCAGGTCGGCGGCGTCCCGATGCGCGGATCGCGCCAGATCGAGAACCGCCCGATACTCGACGAAGAAGTCGGCCACGGCGGCCCACGCCGGGTCGCCGGCCGCACGGAGCTCCGACGGCTTCGCGCCGAGCTCGACGCACTCCGCGAGGAAGGCCCGGAGCTCGGACCGGAACCCCTTCGAGGCACGGACCGACGGGCTGAGTGCGTCGGGCCAGGCGATGCGCTCGTCTTCGGCGTCGCCCGCGAGAAGCTCGGCGATGATGCGATCCTGATCGGCCCCGGTCAGCAGCGCCGGAGGTTCGGCTCCGGCACGGACCATCGCTCCACGAACGACCTGGAAGGCGAACGACCCGAGGGAGCGAGCGAGCGGGCCGGGAGTCGCCTGCCCGATCCGCACGCCGATCCGGTCACGCAGAGCCGTCGCGGCCTGCCTGCTGGGCGTGAGCACGAGGAGCTCTTCGGGACGGACCCCGCGGGAGTCGAGCAGATGCACGACGCGCTCGGTGAGGGTGCGGGTCTTACCCGTTCCCGGTGCGCCGATGATGACTCCGGATGCTGTGACGTCAGCGCCGATCACGGCGTTCTGCGCGGCATCCTCTGTCATGTCCTCCACGCTACTGGGGCGCACGGACATCATCGGCCGGGCGGTGCCGCACGTGCTGTGCGCTCACGGCGAAACCGGCCACTCGGCCGATCCGAGGGCGTCGCCGCCCGGTAGAGTTGGGCGCAGTCGTCGACCTCCGCGGTCGACTCGACCACAGCATCGTCGACTGGAAAACAGGAGTACGCGTGGAAATCCGCATCGGCATCATCAACACCGGCCGCGAGCTCAGCTTCGAGACCGCATCGAGCGCGGACGAGGTCCGCACGCAGGTCGCCTCGGCCCTCGAGCAGAACACCTCGCACCTGAACTTCTCCGATGTCAAGGGGAACTCGTACCTGGTTCCGACCGCGAACCTCGCGTACATCGAGCTGGGCACCGAGGAGTCCCGTCGCGTCGGCTTCTTCGCCTGACACCGCGATGTACATCCTTCTCGCACTCATCGGGGCGTGCGCGCTCGGCATCGCCGCCCACTTCATGATCGGTGGCCGAGAACTGCGCGGAGTCGCACTGACGCCCGCGATCGCCACGGCTCTGGCCGCTGTCGTCTACACCGGGCTGCAGTGGCTGGGTGTCGGCGAGGACAGCGTCTGGCTCTGGCTCGCCAGCGTTCTGGGCTCGGTCGCGGTGGCTGCTGCGCTGACCGTCGCGATCGTGGCTCTCCGCCGCAGGTCCGACGCCACGGCCAAGGCCGCACTCGGCATCTGACCGCTCGTGGACGAGCGTCGTACTCTGCGGTGGATCCGCGTGAGCATCGTCGTGCTCATGATCGGCCTCGTCGTGAGCGGCGTCACGGCCTTTCCGCTGCGCCTCGAGCTCGGCTTCGCGTCGACTCTCCTGCACGACACTCCCGCCGCAGCCTGGTTCCCTGATGCCGTCGGCTGGGTCGACCGTGTCGCGGATGCTCTGACCGATGTGGACGCACGGTACCCGTTCATCGCCTACGGCACGGACTGGCTCGCCTTCGCGCACCTGGTGATCGCCGTCGTGTTCATCGGCCCGCTGGTCGATCCGGTGCGCAACATCTGGGTGATCCAGTTCGGGGTGATCGCCTGTATCGGGATCGTCCCGCTCGCCCTCATCGCCGGCAGCATCCGCGGCATTCCACTCGGATGGCAGCTGATCGACATCTCGTTCGGCGTGATCGGAGCGATCCCGGCTGTGATCGCCTGGCGGCTGACGCGGCGCCTCGAGCGGATGCGCGCGCAGGCGGTCGCGGTCTAGGAGGCCAGGCCCATCGCATCCATGCGGCGGGCATGGGCGCCCATGAGCTCGGTGTAGACCAGCTCGACGCGGTCCTCGCTCATGGCGGCGAGCTCGGGCTGACGCAGAGCCGAACGACAGACGAGGATCGTGTCGCCGACCAGGCGACGAGCCCACATCGAGAGCAGCGAGCGCCACTCGCCGTCACCGTCGATCGTCTCCTGGATGATGGCGACGATCTCGTGACGAGCATCGTCCTCGCTGAGGATCTCCGCCACCCGTTCGCCCGTCTCCCCATAGCTCGATGCGAGCGCGAAGTAGAAGTCGTCGAGCATGCCCGCCGTGATGTAGACGGCCAGGAGGGTCTCGCGCGGGCGTGCGCCGATCGTCTTACGGCGGAAGGCATCGAGGTTCTCTCGGAACGGGAGCATCAGCTGCGTGGGGTCGTCCCCGCGCTCGGCGATCAGATCGACGATCGCCCTGTGCTTCGTCAGTGCCGCGCCGGCGGCACGGGACAGCGACTCCTTCTCGGACAGCTCCGGAGTCGCTCTGATCAGTCGTGTCAGCGTCTCGAAGTAGCCGAGCTGCAGATACGCCGCCTGTCCGAGAAACCGGGTGAGCTCAGGGGCGAGTTCGGCGAAGTCGACGCGCGTCGATGCGCTCTGCTCCCCGCGACTGCGCAACGTCATCGTGCGCCGGGGCGTCCTACGCTTCCAGAACCAGTTCACCACGGGGTTCACAATACTCGGGAGACGCGGTACTTCCGGGCGCGACCACCCCCTCGGGTAGGCTTGTGCTGTCCCCGCCGTCGGAGCGGGGCCCGCGCCTGTGGCACATGAGACGGCGTGGATCCGTGAAACATGGCGATCCTCGCAGGTCGCCGGACAGGCATCTGAACATTGACAACCTTCGCTGATCTCGGAATCGATCAGGACATCGTCGACGCACTCGCCTCCAAGGGCATCGTCGACGCATTCCCGATCCAGGAGCAGACCATCCCTCTCGGCCTTCCCGGCCAGGACATCATCGGCCAGGCCAAGACCGGAACCGGAAAGACCTTCGGCTTCGGCATCCCCGTCGTGCAGCGACTGGGTCTGAACCCCGAGCACGGCGTCAAGGCGCTGATCGTGGTTCCCACTCGCGAACTCGCGGTGCAGGTGTACGAGGACATCGACCTGCTCACCAGCAACCGCTCGACCAGCGTCGTCGCGATCTACGGCGGCAAGGCCTATGAGGGTCAGATCGACCAGCTCAAGGCCGGAGCGCAGATCGTCGTCGGCACGCCCGGTCGCCTCATCGACCTCGCGGGCCAGCGCCTGCTCGACCTCTCGAACGCGACCGAGGTCGTGCTCGACGAGGCCGACAAGATGCTCGACCTCGGCTTCCTGGCCGACATCGAGAAGATCTTCCAGCGCGTCCCCGCCGTGCGGCACACGCAGCTCTTCTCGGCGACCATGCCCGGCCCGATCGTCGCGCTCGCTCGCCGATTCATGTCGAACCCGATCCACATCCGGGCCAACGACCCCGACGAGGGCCTCACGCAGGCCAACATCAAGCACCTCGTCTACCGCGCCCACTCGCTCGACAAGGACGAGATCATCGCCCGCATCCTGCAGGCCGAGGGCCGCGGCAAGACCGTGATCTTCACCCGCACCAAGCGTGCGGCGCAGCGTCTCGTCGACGAGCTCGGCGACCGCGGCTTCAACGTCGGCGGCGTCCATGGCGACATGGGCCAGGATCAGCGCGAGCGCTCGATGGCCGCCTTCAAGGCCGGTAAGCGCGATGTACTCGTCGCGACCGATGTCGCCGCACGAGGCATCGACGTCGACGACGTCACGCACGTGATCAACCACACCATCCCTGACGAGGACAAGACGTACCTGCACCGTGCCGGTCGTACCGGCCGCGCGGGCAAGACCGGCATCGCCGTGACCTTCGTCGACTGGGAGGACCTGCACAAGTGGGCGCTCATCAACCGCGCCCTCGAATTCGGCCAGCCCGAGCCCGTAGAGACCTACTCGTCGAGCCCGCACCTCTTCGAGGACCTCGACATCCCGGCCGGCACCAAGGGCCGCCTCGTCTCGGCCCCGAAGACGCAGTCGGTGAAGACCGAGCGCGCGCCTCGGCCGGAGCGCGCAGCGGACGCCGCCGCCGAAGGAACGGAAGAGGGCGGCACCCGTCGTCGTCGCCGCCGCCGCGGAGGCTCGAACCCGGTGGGTTCTACGTTCGCAGAGGGCACCACCGACTCGGCGTCCGGCGACTCGCAGTCCGCTCCGTCGGGTGACCGCAGCGCCGAAGGCGCCGGCACCCACGACGGCGCAGGCAAGGAGCACCACGACGGCAAGCCCGCCCCGGCACGTCGTCGTCGCCGTCGCCGCGGCGGCTCGGGCGGCGCGGGTGCAGCCCCGGTCGTCGGAGCCTGACAGATCGCGATCTGATCGACCCCAGAGGGGGCGGATGCCGCATCAGCGGTGTCCGCCCCCTCTGTCGTCTCCCCGAGACCGCGGCACTGCGCCCTTCGTGATCAGGCGTAGCGCGGCGCAGTACCCGTCGCCCGTTCGATGAGCCGGGCCACCATCTCGTCCGATGTCGTGTTCTCCCCCGGCAGGTTGGGTTTGCCCGTGCCGTGGTAGTCGCTCGAGCCGGTCACGATGAGATCATGCTTCTCGACGATCGCGCGCAACGTCCTCTTGCCGGATTCGGTGTTCTCACGGTGATCGATCTCGAAGCCACCGAGGCCCGCGGCGATCAGCTTCTCGATGAACGGCACCGGCATCATCCGATCGCGTCCGACCGTGACGGGGTGCGCGATGATCGCGACTCCCCCGGCATCCGTGATCAGACGCACCGCCGTGAGCGGGTCGGGAGCGTAGTGAGGCTCGTAGTAGCCCTCGCGCGGGTGCAGGATGCCGTCGAAGGCCTCCGTGCGGTCTCTGACGATCCCGCGCGCGACCAGGGCATCGGCGATGTGCGGGCGGCCGACGGTCGCATCCAGGGTGGTCTGCGCGAGGACGTCTTCCCAGCTGAGGTCGTAGTCACGCCCGATGCTGCGGACGATCCGCTCGGCACGCCCGATCCGGTCACCGCGGATCCGGTCGGTCTCGGCCCTGAGTGATTCGTCGAGCGGGTCGAAGAGGTACCCGAGCACGTGGACGCTGCGCCACTCGTGCTTCGCGGACAGCTCCATGCCGGGGATGAACGTCATTCCGAGTTCGGCAGTGGTCGCCGCCGCTTCATCCCACCCGGTCGTCCGATCATGATCGGTCAGTGCCATCGTGCGCACCCCGAACCTCTGCGCCTGGCGCACCACCTCAGCCGGCGACTCGGTGCCGTCGGACTGGTTGGAGTGCATGTGCAGGTCGGCGGGACCTGCGAAGCGAGGGGAACGAGCGGTGGCCATCCTCCGAGCGTACCGACGACGGGCTATACCGGACGCGCAGCCCGTCGCGGCAGGGACTTCACAGAGACGCCTTCTAGGCTGGATGGGATGTTTCGACTACTGGGGATCCTCGTCACCGTGCTGTTCGCGATCGCGACGGCTGTGCTGGTGTGGCCGCAGTTCTTCCATCTCGAGCAGACGTATCCGTTCGCGCAGGTCGTGGCGGCCCGTGGGGTCGTGCTCGCCGCGTTCCTCGTCGTCGCAGCTCTCGCCCTGCTGCTCCTCCTCGCCAGGCCGCTGCGCGGCTTCGCCGCATCCGTCCTGATCGTCGCTCTGCTCGGCGCCGGCGCGACCGGCGCCATCGGACTCCAGCGCGGGTTCGGTGGAGACACCCTTCCTGCCGCGACGGACTCCAGCATCCGCGTTCTCACGTGGAACACGGCCGGCGACGAGGTCACTGCCGATGAGATCGCGAAGCAGATCCTCGATCGCGGCGCCGACATCGTCGCGCTCCCGGAGACGACCGAGGAGGTCGGCGAGCAGATCGCGGTGCTGCTACGTGAGCAGGACCACCCGATGTGGGTGCACCACGTGCAGTTCAAGCCGGATGTCGTCGACGGCCCGAAGTCCTGGCATACGACAGTCCTCGTCTCCCCCGATCTCGGCGAGTACTCGGTCATCGAGTCCTCGGAGGACGGCACCAGCAACACGGGTTCCGTGCCGAGCGTCGTGCTGATGCCGGTCGGCGGCAACGCCGGCGGCCCCGCGATCGTCGCCGTGCACGCGGTCGCTCCCCGCATGGAGGACATGGCGCAGTGGCAGAGCGATCTGCGCTGGATCGCCGATCAGTGCCCCGAGGGGAACTTCATCCTCGCCGGCGACTTCAACGCGACGATCGACCACATGGCGGGCCTCGGCGTCGACGGCGGCGACATGGGGTATTGCCGAGATGCCGCGACCCGCACCGGGAACGGCTACAGCGGAACCTGGCCGAGCTCGCTCCCGGCCCTGCTCAGCACTCCCATCGACCATGTGATGGCGTCGCCGAGCTGGACCGCCACCGGGTCCGTCGTCATCGACAGCGCCGCCGGCAGCGATCACCGCGGTCTCGTGGTGCAGCTCGAGCCCGCGGGCTGACATCCCGCGACCGTCGCGCAGGTGACAGACTGGAGGGATGAGCACCGCAGAGCGCGACACGATCGCAGAGCCCACCACAGAGACCCCCGTCGAGGCGACGACGACGAACCGCAAGCAGCCCTTCCCCCGCGGCTTCCTCGACACGATCTCGACCGGTTGGGCGGAGCGCCCCGAATCGATCCCCGCACCTCGCGCACAGGCCTCTTACGCGGCGACCCGCCGCGCGGCCGTCTCGGCCGCGTTCCCCGGCAAGCGACTCGTCATCCCCGCCGGTTCGCTGAAGCAGCGCAGCAACGACACCGACTACCCGTACCGCGCGCATTCGGCGTTCGCGCACCTCACCGGGTGGGCCTCGGATTCCGAGCCCGATTCGATCCTCGTCTTCGACCCCACCGACGCCGGTCACGACGTCACCCTCTACTTCCGCGAGCGGGCAGACCGCACGACGACCGAGTTCTATGCGGACGCCACGGTCGGCGAGTTCTGGATCGGTCCCCGCCCCTCGCTCGCAGGGGTCGCCGCCGACCTCGCGGTCGAAACCCAGCACCTCGACCGGTTCGCAGCCGTCGACGGCGAACTGGTTCTCGACGAGGACGACGATCTCACCCGCTTCGTCTCGGAGCTGCGTCTGGTCAAGGACGAATTCGAGATCGCCGAGATGCGCCGCGCGGTCGACATCACCGCTCAGGGCTTCGAGGACGTGATCCGCTCGCTTCCCGAGGCGATCGCGCACGCACGCGGCGAGCGCGTCGTCGAGGGCGTGTTCCACCGCCGCGCCCGCGAAGACGGCAACGGCGAGGGCTACGACACGATCGCCGCCTCCGGCCCTCACGCGTGCTACCTGCACTGGACGCGCAACGACGGCACCGTCGCCCCCGGGGACCTGATCCTCGTCGACGCGGGCGTCGAGGCCGACAGCCTCTACACCGCCGACATCACGCGCACTCTGCCGGTCTCCGGCACGTTCACCGAGGTCCAGCGCCGGGTCTACGAGACCGTGCGCGAGGCTGCGGACGCGGCCTTCGCCGCGGCACGGGTCGGGGTGCGCTTCCGCGAGGTGCACGAGGCGGCCATGCGGGTGATCGCTGCACGTGTCGCCGAATGGGGGCTGCTCCCTGTGACGGCTCAGGAGGCCCTCGACGGTGACGCCGGAGGGCAGCACCGCCGCTACATGGTGCACGGCACATCGCACCACCTCGGCATCGACGTCCACGACTGCGCTCAGGCTCGCCGTGAGATGTACTACGACGGCATCCTGGCCCCCGGCATGGTCTTCACCATCGAACCCGGCCTCTACTTCCAGATCGACGACCTCACCGTGCCCGCAGAGTACCGCGGCATCGGAGTGCGCATCGAGGACGACATCCTGATGACGAAGGACGACCCGGTCAACCTGTCGGCAGACATCCCCCGTACGGCCGACGAGGTCGAGGCGTGGATCGCTCGGGTCCAGGGCTGAATCTGCCCGATGCATGAGGGCGAGCTCGAGCTCACCGACGATACCGCCGGGCGTCTGATCGCCCGGCGGTTTCCCGAGTTCGCCCTGATGCCGCTGCGGCGCGTCCCCACAGCGGGGACGGTGAACGCGATCCTCCGCATCGGCGGCGATCTCGCGGCGCGATTCCCGCTCACCGGAGAGACCGAGGCGGCGCTGACCGCCGAGGCCGACGCGATGTCGGAGTTCGCCGCGGCGTGCCCGGTGGCGGCGCCCCGGCCTGTCGGCATCGGCACGGCATCCTCGGACTATCCGTCGGCGTGGTCGGTGCAGAGCTGGGTGCCCGGAGAGACGGCGGGCCACGATCGCCACGCGACATCCGATTCGCTGGCGTTCGACGTCGCCGGGCTGATCGCATCTCTCCGAGCGACGGATGTGCGCGGACGCGTCTTCGACGGGCACGGTCGCGGCGGCGTCCTCACCGACCACGACGAGTGGATCGCTCTGTGCGTCGAGCGGAGCGGGCACCTGCTCGATGCTGCTCGCGTGCGGACCCTGTGGGATTCTCTGCGCTCACTCCCTTCCTCAGGCCCCGATGTCATGAGCCATCGGGACCTCACACCGTTCAACCTCCTGGTCTCGGACGATCGCCTGGTCGGCGTGCTCGACGGAGGCGGCTTCGGAGCGGCGGATCCTGCGCTCGACCTCGTCGCCGCCTGGCACCTGTTCGACGCCCCTCGTCGCCGGGTCGTCCGAGACCAGCTGGGCTCGGGAGACGTCGAGTGGATGCGGGGTGCGGCCTGGGCGCTGCAGCAGGCGATGGGGCTCGGCTGGTACTACGAGGACTCCAACCCCGCCATGAGCGACCTCGGGCTGTCGACCATGCACCGACTGCTCGACGACACCGATCTCTCATCCCTCGGGTGATGCCTCGGCGTGTGACTCCGCGACGATCTCGACCTTGAACCCCTGCGCGTTCTCCACCCACCCCGCGTAGTGGTCCGGTCCGCCGGCGTGCGGATACCTCTCCTGGTACAGCGGACGCCACCCGTGTGCCTCTGCGTCCGCCAGCACGGCATCGACCTCCTCGCGGGTCCCGCCCCAGAAGGCCAGGTGGTTCACACCCGCGCGACGCCGGTCATGTGCGGCAGACGTGAGGTTCGGTGAGGTCGTGAGCGTCACATAGGCACTCCCGGAATCCCACGTGCGGCCGTCCGACCACTCGCCCGTGAGTTCGAGGCCCAGTCGCGCGAGCAGCCACCCCCAGCTGCGCACTGCCTCATCGATGTCGGGCACCCAGATCTCGACGTGATGCAGCCCCTTCATGACTGCCGCCCCCGGTACACGGCGGTGCGGAGTTCCACCGACCAGACATCGGCGGTGGGCATGTCGAGCGACTCGGCCACCGCGATCTCCGACTCGACGTCGTACGGCACCCGCACGAACTGCACACCGAAGGGATCGTCAGACGACGGCCCGCCTTCGAGGATCACGTACGACGGAACCGGAGTGTCGAGCGGGTTCCCGACGCTGCCGACGTTGAACAGCGTGCGTCCGTCATTCGATTCGATGTAGGCGTCGTGGATGTCGGCATAGCCCACGACGTCGGGAACCGGGCCATCACCCGTCATCTCGGTCGCCTCGAACATCGCGGAGAACTGCTCGGGCGTGTGGTGGAAGTGCACCCTGACATGAGGGCTCTGCGCCGATGCATGGAACAGTCGGATCCGACGACCGCTGAGCTCGAGATCGGTGCTCAGCGGAAGCGCCGCGAGCCATTCCCTGCTCGACGGCGACAGCTCGTCGCGCCACCAGAGCATCTCGAGCGGTCCGTCGTCGGGGATCGTGGGGAGGAAGTCGTCCCAGTTGCCACGGACGTTAAGCTCGCACACGGCGCGGCAGCGCTGCACCGCATCCTCTCCTCGCGGGCCCTTGCCCGCTGTGTCGCCGAGATTGACGATGCGGGTGATCCCGCGACGCGCGATGTCGGCGAGCACCGCCTCGAGAGCGGTCAGGTTGCCGTGCACATCCGAGATCAGGGCGATTCGTTCGAGGCTCACCCTGCCATGCTGTCAGGGCCGGGCGAACTCCGCGACGAACGGTGCGAGCGACGCGCCGATGTCGGATGCCGGGCGCTTGCGGCCCTTCACCTCGAAGGTGTGGCCGCCGCCCTCGATCCAGATGACTCGCGCGTTCTGGCAGGTGGCGACGACATCGTCGAACTGCGCCACCGGCTGGATGAACGGATCGTTCGTGCCTTCGATGAAGAGCTGCGGAACGACGATCGGCGGCAGGTGCTCCGCGCGCGGCTTCTCGGGCTTGCCCGGGGCGTGCAGGGGATAGCCGAGGTAGGCGAGGCCGTCGACGGTGAGTCCCTCGGACACCGCCATGGAGGCCATGCGCCCGCCGTAGGACTTGCCTGTCGCCCAGATCCTCGCCGCCGGATCCTGTTCGCGGGCGAAGGCGACGACCGCGTTCCACGTCGCGATCGCGTGCGCTGCCGGCCCCGGCATCCTGCGGCCCTGCTCCACGTACGGGAAGTTGAACCGCAACGTCGAGAATCCGAGCGCCCCGAGCGCGTCGGCGAAGCCCGTGAGGAAAGGGTGATCCTTGCCCGTTCCCGCGCCGTGCGCGATGACGACGGTCGCACCGTTCGTTCCGGGAGCCCAGTCCGCCGAGACCGTCGTCGTCCCCGTGGGCAGCTCGACCGGGATGACCGTCATCAGCGGCGGAGATACGGGATCGCGAAGGGCACCCGCATGACCTTGCCACCCGCTGCTCGGACCATGCCGACGATCACGAGGACGAGGTGCAGCACCGAGAGCGCGAAGTAGATCGTGATCGGGATGCCGATCGGGTAGAAGCCCGAAGTCGGAGAGTCAGCCGTCAACGAGAACAGCAGAACGAAGTGCGAGACCAGGAGGACTGTCGAGACGAGCAGGTAGGTCAGGCCCCAGTTCAGTGCCGCCCGCGCGTTATCTCGCGCCAGTCCCCCGAAGCGACGGGAGGCTCCACCACTGACCGCCATCGCGATCCCGGACGCGAGTCCGCCCACGAACGGGAAGGGGATGAGGATCAGCAGGCCCAGCGCCCACGGCAGCAGGCCACGCGGCGGGACGGCAGCCGGATAGGTGCCGACCGGGTAGCCCCCTGCGGGGTACACGGGAGTGTGGTGCTGCTGCGGGTATCCGTACGCGGGCGCCTGCGGCTGGGCGTACCCCGGCGCCTGCGGCTGGGCGTATCCGGGTGCCGGCGGTGGTGCGAACACGGGCGCCGGCGGCGGGGCATCGCCGTAGACCGGCGTCTGCGGCGGGACGGGAGGCAGCGGGCCTTCTGTCGGCGCAGCCGGCGGAACCGGCGGTGCAGGCGGAACGGACTCGTACGGCGACGGAGCCGGCGTCTGCGCCTCGGTCGTCGAATCCGAGAGCGGGTTCGTCTCGCTGTTCGGGTCCGTCATCAGGCGGGCTCCGCCGACTTCGGCGGGATACCGGCTGCACCAGAACCCGGAGCCTCGGCGGGCGGGCTGGCCGGATCTGCCGGCCGCGGCGGGATCGCGGGCTCTGCCGGGGGGTTCTGGCCGCCACCCAGAGGCGGTGTCGGCTCGGATCCGGGGGCATGATCGGGGCCGGGCGTGGGCTCGACGGGGGTCGCGGGCGGAGTGGGCGCCGTGTGACCGCCGGGGGTGATGCGTTCGCCGTAGCGGGGCGGCTCGTCGAGGTCCACAGGTGCGCGCACCGGGGCGGGCTTGGCTGCGCCGAGGGCCAGACGTGCCTTCGCCAGCGATGCCGCCTGCACGCGGACCTCGTAGTGGTCGGCGGCGAACTGCGTGACGCTCGCGAAATCGCGGCGACGCCGAACGATCGCATAGGTGACCAGGCTCAGCAGCATTCCGAGGGCGACACCGATGAACACGAACCCGACGAACAGCTGGATCGGCACCTCCGGGTTGCCGATGACGAGGATCGCCGAGAGGAAGAGACCGATGAGCACGCCGTTGATGGCGCCCGACCGGGCCGCGGCCGCGTAGCCGAGGCGACCGGTGATGCGCTCGACCGTGCGTACGCTCTGCCCGATGATCGCGATGTCTCTGGCTGGCACCTCCTGCGCGATCAGTTTCGACACCGTCTTCTGGGCGCCTTCGTAATCGCGGGTGGAGGCGACGATCTCGCCTTCATCGCGGCTGTCAGCTGGACGGTTCAGCATGCTCATCCCGCCATTGTTCCATGCCTGCCGATGCACGGGCCGGGCGCGTGTCGGGCCGAGGCGTCGGTGCGGCACTCCGGGCCGCACCCGGACAGGCCCCGCGCACTACGCTGGATGAGTGAGCACACAACGGGTATTCGCCGCGCGCCTTGCAGGGTGCGCCGTCTTCGACCCCGTGGGCGACCGGCTCGGCAAAGTCCGTGATGTCGTCATCGTGTACCGAAGTACGGCGGCCCCGCGCGTGATCGGCCTCGTGGTCGAGATCCCCGGGCGTCGACACGTCTTCCTCTCGATCGGACGTGTGACGTCGATCCGCGCCGGCCAGGTCATCAGCACAGGTCTCATCAACGTGCGGCGTTTCTCGCCGCGCGCCGGCGAGGTGCGCGTCCTGGCCGAGCTGCTCGGCCGGCGGGTGAGCCTCGTCGACGGGACCGGCACCGCCGTGATCGAAGACGTGGCGATCGAGCCCAACCGCCTCGGCGAGTGGGCCGTCAGCCAGCTCTTCCTCCGCCGCCCGAAGACCAGCGCGTCGCCGTTCGCGAAGGGCCCGACCACCTTCGCCGCCTGGAGCGAGGTCGCGGAGCAGCATTCACCCGGCGAGGCGCAGTCGGCAGAGCAGCTCGTCGCGTCCTACTCCGAGCTGCACGCAGCCGACCTCGCGAACACCCTTCTCGATCTGCCGCAGCAGCGCATGATCGAGGTCGCCGAGGAGCTCTCCGACGACCGCCTCGCCGACGCCCTCGAGGAGATGCCCGAGGACGAGCAGGTGCACATCCTCGATCGCCTGGGCGACGAACGCGCCGCCGACATCCTCGACCAGATGGAGCCCGACGACGCGGCCGACCTCCTCGCTCAGCTTCCGCCCAACCGACTCGAGCAGCTGCTCGAGCTGATGGAGCCGGAAGAGGCAGAAGATGTCAGGATGCTGCTCCGCTACGGCCCCGATACCGCGGGTGGTCTGATGACCCCGGAGCCGATCATCCTCTCCGCCGATGCCACGGTGGCCGAGGCCCTCGCTCTCATCCGCCGGCACGAGCTGCACCCCGCCCTCGCGGCGGCGGTCTTCGTGACGCTGCCGCCCTTCGAGACGCCGACCGGGCGCCTGCTCGGCATGGTGCACTTCCAGCGGATGCTGCGCTACCCCCCTCATGAGCGACTCGGCGCCATCATGGACGACAGCCTCGAGCCGGTGCACGTCACGGCCTCCGCCGCTGAGGTCGCCCGCATGCTCGCGAGCTACGACCTCGTCTCACTGCCGGTGATCGACACGGCGCACCGCCTGGTCGGCGCGATCAGCATCGACGACGTCCTCGACTATCTGCTCCCCGACGACTGGCGCACGCACGACAGCGACGAGCCGAGTGTCCCGAAGGAGGTGCGCTGATGGCACGCTCCCGTTCGCCCCAGCTCGACGCTCCTCTGGGACGTGGCACCTCTCGCCAGCGGTCGACGTCGCGCGACCGTTTCGGGCGCTTCACCGAATGGGTCGCCCGCGCCATGGGCACCCCCGCGTTCCTGCTGATCCTCACGCTGTTCTGCGTGCTCTGGATCTGCTGGAACACGCTGCTGCCCGATCACCTGCGCTTCGATGACGCGGCGCTCGGCTTCACAGCCCTCACCCTGATGCTCTCGCTGCAGGCGTCGTACGCCGCTCCCCTGATCCTGCTCGCGCAGAACCGCCAGGACGACCGCGACCGCGTGCAGATCGAGCAGGACCGTCAGCGCGCCGAGCGCAACCTCGCCGACACCGAATATCTCGCCCGTGAGATCGTCGCTCTGCGCATGGCGCTCGAGGAGCGCACCAACCAGGTCGTGACGCGCGATGTCCTCCGCCAGGAGCTCAAGGCCCTGCTGGCCGAACTCGGCGAGAGCGACCACGCGCCGGCCGCCGAACGCCGGTCCGGCGGGCGATCCGCATCATGAGTTCCGCCGAGTCCGTCCGCGCGGCGGTCGCAGCCGTCAGCGACCCTGAGCTGCGACGGCCGATCGGCGACCTCGACATGGTGAGGGAGATCGCGGTCGAGGACGGTCGCGCGCACGTCTCCATCGTGCTCACGATCGTGGGGTGCCCCGCAGCGGCCCGCATCGAATCCGACGTGCGCGCCGCCGCGGCATCCGTGCCCGGCGTCACCGAGGTCGACGTCGAGGTCGGCGTGATGACCCCGACCGAGCGCAAGGCCCTCACCGAGAAGCTCCGCGACGGACGCCCCGCTCGCCAGATGCCGTTCGGCCCGGATTCGCTCACACGCGTGATCCTCGTCTCCAGCGGCAAGGGCGGGGTGGGCAAGTCCACCGTGACCGCGAATCTCGCGGCCTCCCTCGCCGATCAAGGACTGGCCGTCGGCCTGGTGGACGCCGACGTGCACGGGTTCTCGATCCCCGGTCTGCTCGGCATCCCGGCCGGAACTCAGCCGACCCGCATCGACGACCTCATGCTTCCGCCTGTGGCGCACGGGGTGAAGACCATCTCGATCGGCATGTTCCTCCGCGACGGCGAGGCCGTGGTCGCCTGGCGCGGGCCGATGCTGCACCGCACGGTGCAGCAGTTCCTGACGGACGTCTTCTTCGGCGACCTCGACATCCTGCTGATCGACATGCCTCCCGGTACCGGCGACATCGCCATCTCGATCGGCCAGCTGCTCCCCCACGCCGAGGTCCTCGTCGTCACGACGCCGCAGGCCGCCGCATCCGACGTGGCGATCCGCAGCGGGCTCGTCGCCCGCCAGACCGGTCAGCGGGTCATCGGCGTCGTCGAGAACATGGGCGCCTTCACCCTGCCGGACGGCACGGTGATCGACCTGTTCGGCTCAGGTGGAGGTGCGGCCGTGGCCGAGGCCCTGTCCGAGTCGCACCCCGTTCCGCTGCTCGCCTCGATCCCGCTCAGCACTGCGCTGCGCACCGGAGGAGACATAGGCGTCCCGATCGTCCTCAGTGACAGCACGGATGCCGCGGCGACGGCGATCCGCGACCTCGCTCGCACCCTCGCCGCGCAGGGACGCGGACTCGCAGGCCGCTCGCTCCCGATGACCCTCGGATAGGTGCGGCAGATGGCACTCACCGTCGATGAGCGGCTGCTGAAAGGTATGGCCCGTGACGCCGCGGTCTACGCTCTCACCCGCCCTGCGGCGATCGTCATGTGGATCGCCCTCGCCGCAGCGCTTGCGCTGAGCATCCTGAACCTGAGCGCGGCCGGAGGGAGCGTCGGGCTCTCGGGACTGCTTCCCGTCGCGAGCATCGCCCTGATGGTCTACGCCGTCGTGATGACGATCGTGGGAGCTCGACGCGCAGTACGAGCCGCCACGCCCCCGGGAACCGTGGTCTGGGTGCGCCTCGGCGAGAGCGCTCTGCACATCGGCGCAGGCAGCCGTTCGTCGGACATCGAGTACCGCACCTTCCAGAGCATGCGCGCAGGCACGGATGCCGTGCTGCTCAAACTGCGCGGCGCGTCGGCGATCACGGCGATCCCGCGGGCGCTGCTGAGCGACGCCGACATCGCGCAGCTGCGCACACGGATCGGCTGAGCGCAGCCCGCAGGTCAGGGCCGGGTTCAGGGTCGGGGTTCAGGTGGCTTCGGGGTCGTAGGGCGGAGGACTCGAGTGCGAGAACTCCGGTCGCACCCTGGGCGTGTGCACGGGCTTCACCGCGGGCTCCGCGACGACGGTCTCGGCGCGAGCCTGCCCAGGTGCGGGGTCGTCCTCGAAGAGCGCATCCCGGATGATCCGCCGCGGGTCGTACTGCCGAGGGTCGAGCTTGCGCCAGTCGACGTCGTCGATCTCGGGGCCCATCTCGTCGCGGACGCGCGACTTGGTGTCCCGCAGGAACTCGCCGGCACGCCGAGCGAGCTTGGCGACGCTCTCGGCGTAGCGCGGCAGCCGCTCCGGTCCGATGAGCAGCACAGCGATCAGACCGATAAGCAGCAGCTTTTCGAAGGTGATCCCGAACTGCATCTGTCCAGGCTACCGCCGCGCCTGCCCGTGCGCCGCGCACCGAGCGCATACCCTGGGAGAACACACATCTCAGTCGGGAGAATCAGGCAATGAGCGAGAACGATGCGAACGCACGTTTCATCCGCGAATCCGTCGTGGAGCCTTCGCCGATCGCCCGCGCCCGCGCGCACGCCGTCGAACTCGGCGCGTCGCCGATCAGCGCGGCCGTCGGTTCGCAGATCGCCGTGCTGGCCGCCGCGACAGGCGCTCGATCGATCGTCGAGATCGGTACCGGAGCGGGCGTCTCGGGACTCTGGCTGCTGCGCGGTGCACCGCAGGCCGTCCTGACCTCGATCGACAACGAGCCGGAGCATCTGGCCGCCGCTCGTCAGGCGTTCGCGGATGCGCGCATCCCGGCGACCAAGGCGCGATTCATCACCGGGCGCGCGGCCGACGTGCTGCCGCGCATGAACGAGGCATCGTACGACATCGTGCTCGTCGACGCAGACCCCGAGAACGTCATCGACTACGTCGAGCACGGGCTGCGGCTCGTGCGCACCGGCGGCATCGTGCTGGTCCCCCGTGTGCTCGGCGGAGGCCGCGTCGCCGACCCGGTTCAGCGGGACGAAGTCACCTCGGCCTATCGCTCGCTCATCCAGGAGACGCAGGAGTCGTCCGCCGTGCTCGCCACCGTGTCGACGACCGGCGAGGGCCTGCTGCAGCTGATCAGCGTCGGAGAGTCCTGAGCGATCAAACCATCAGGACGGAAAGAGGGCGACGGATCATCGATCCGTCGCCCTCTTCGTGAATCCGCGTGCGCGAATTCGAGTTCTATCAGGCGGGAGCCACGACGGCTGCCAGCACGTCGTGAAGTTCCTTCGCCTCTGCGTCGTTCACGGAGACGACCAGACGGCCGCCTCCTTCGAGCGGGACGCGCACGATGATGAGTCGCCCTTCTTTCACGGCCTCCATGGGTCCGTCTCCGGTCCTCGGCTTCATCGCTGCCATCGTGGGCTCCTTTTCCTCCGGTGGTATGCGACCAGTTTATCGGGTGTTACCCGAACCTGGACGTCCCCTATGAAGAAATGCATCAAGCCTTAACATTCACGGCACCTGCCAGAACGTGTTGCCGAGGGCATACACGTGGTAGATCCAGACCCACTGGCCCACCAGACAGGCGGCAAGGACGCCCACCCTCCAGAGGCGCGACCGCGGCACCGCGAGCGCTCCCCAGGCAGGGCTCAGAGGAAGCAGCAGCCGGAACGTGCTCGACTGCGGGAAGAACACCGCGAGCAGGTAGAGCAGGTAGCTCGCGCTCCACAGACGCAGATCCGGACCGAGTGCGCGCACCTGCGGCAGGTAGATCAGCGCGGCGCCGGCCGTCACCACGAGGAGAGCGAGCACGACCGGCCCCCAGGACGTCGGGAGCCCCCACTGTCCGAACCAGAACTGGGATGCCTGGATCCATCCCTCGAAGGGGATGAAGCCCTCGACCCCGCCGACGAGCCAGTTCCGACGCCAGGAGAGCTCGGTCGCGAGGTAGGCCCCCGGGTCTCCGGTGACGACGCCGGCGATCACCTGCCACGAGAATCCCGCCACCGTGGCCAGAGCGCCGAGGACGACGATATGCACGACCTCACGGGTCGCAAGCGGGTCCTCGCGCCGGTGCCACCAGCGGAAGATGCCGTGCAGGCCCAGGTAGAGCGCGAAGGCCAGGATGCCCGGACGCGTGAACGCCATGATCGGGATCAGGAGGTACAGCCACGTGTATCGACGGCGGATCGTGGCGTCGAGAGCGAGAAAGAGCAGGAGGAGGAAGAGCGTCTCGGCGTAGCCGACCTGGAACATCGCAGCGATCGGCCCCGACGCGAAGAACACGACCGACCACATCGCGGCATGCTGCCCGAGGCGATCGCGCAGCAGGCGGTGCAGTGCGACGCACGCGAAGTATCCGGCGACGAAGGACAGCAGGAAGGCCCCCATCCCCCACGACCCCAACAGGAAGCCGATGCCCTTGGCCGCGAACGCGAACACGGGCATGAACGCCCAGGCGTTCTCGGCGACGTCGCCGGACTCGGTGAGCGGCAGCTCGGACGGATATCCCTCCTCCGCCACGAGCCAGTACCACTGCGCGTCCCAGGCGACGACGAAGTCGGCGAGGCCGGGATCCGCGCCGAATCGCGACAGCGACGTCGACTGCAGCGCCGCGGCGATCAGGAGAGCGGTGGTCACCGCACGAGCGGTCAGGTAGACGAGTGCGATCCGCAGCGGGAGCGGAGCACTCGCCCAACGACGAGTGGCGGTCAGCGCGAGCTGAGCCACGTGCGCAGTCCTCGCTCGACCGCGTCGATCTGCGCGAGCGGCACCCGCTCCTCGTCGTGGTGCGCGAGATGGGGGTCGCCCGGGCCGTAGTTGACGGCGGGGATGCCGAGGGCCGAGAAGCGCGCCACGTCGGTCCAGCCGTACTTCGGTCGGGGTTCGGCGCCGACGGCGGTCACGAACTCCTGCGCGATGGGGGCGTCGAGCCCCGGGCGGGCGCCCTCTGCGGCATCCGTGATCTCGACGTCGAACCCGGCGAGGAGGTTGCGGATATGGGCCTCGGCGTCGGCGGCGGATTTGCTCGGCGCGAACCGGTAGTTGACCTCGACCTCGCACGCGTCGGGGATCACGTTGCCCGCGACTCCCCCCGCGATGCGCACGGCACTCATGCTCTCTCGGTAGAGCAGCCCGTCGACCGGGATCTCCCTGGAGCGGTACTCGGCGAGACGAGCGAGGATCGGGGCGGCGCGATGGATCGCGTTCTCGCCGATCCAGGCGCGCGCCGCGTGGGCGCGGACTCCGGTGGTGCGCACGATTGCGCGCATCGTGCCGTTGCAGCCGCCCTCGACCTCGCCGTTCGACGGCTCGCCGAGGATCGCGAAGTCGGCCTGGAAGAGATCCGGGCGCACTGCAGCGAGAAGCGCCAGGCCGTTCTTCGACGCCTCGACCTCCTCGTTGTCGTACCACATCCAGGTGATGTCGACCGAGGGCTCGGTGAGCTCGGCGGCGAGCTTGAGCTGCACGGCGGTGCCGCTCTTCATGTCGACGGTTCCGCGCCCCCAGAGGTAGGCGACACCGTCGATCTCGATGTCCTTCGTCGGCACGTTGTCGTTGATCGGCACGGTGTCGATGTGGCCGGCGATCGCGACCCGCTGGGCGCGTCCCAGGTTCGTGCGGGCGACGATCGTGTTGCCGTGGCGGAGCACCTCGAGATGCGCATACGCGGAGATCGCCTGCTCGATGGCATCCGCGAGCGTCTTCTCGTCGCCCGACACGCTCGGGATGTCGCAGATCGCACGGGTCAGGTCGACGGAGGACGCGGTCAGATCGAGCATCATTCCCCCAGCCTACTTACCTCGACATCTGGACGATCGCCCGGCTCGGGTCGCGATACCGTGGAGGCATGACTGAAGCGCGCACCGTGTGGGGTATCGGACTTTCGACGATCGCCCGCGACGGCACCGTGCTGGACGCATGGTTCCCCGAGGTGCGCACCGAAGCGCCGTCGGCAGAGGACGCGGCGGCCGCGCTCGTCACCCTCGAGGCCCTGGCCGGAACCGACGAGCGCCGCAACGTCACGGTGGAGACCGTCCAACTGCAGATCGACCTGGATGCCGCACCGGCATCGACCGTCGACGCCTACCTGCGTCTGCACGCGCTGTCGCACCTGGTCGTGCGCCCGAACCACCTGAATCTCGACGGCATCTTCAGCCACCTGCCGAACGTTGCCTGGACGAACGCCGGCCCCGTGCACCCCGATGACGCGGCACGGCTGCGTCCGCTGCTGCAGCGTGCAGGCATCCAGGTGCAGGGGCTCGACAAGTTCCCTCGACTCACCGACTACGTGCAGCCCTCCGGCGTGCGGATCGCCGACGCCTCGCGCGTCCGTCTCGGTGCCCATCTCTCCCCTGGCACGACCGTCATGCACGAGGGCTTCGTGAACTTCAACGCCGGCACGCTCGGACCGGTCATGGTGGAAGGAAGAATCTCGCAGGGTGTCGTCGTCGGTGCGAACAGCGACATCGGCGCGGGCGCCTCCATCATGGGCACCCTGTCAGGCGGCGGCAGCGTGCGTGTGTCCATCGGCGAGCGTTCACTTCTCGGTGCGAATGCGGGCATCGGAATCGCGCTCGGTGATGACTGCGTCGTAGAAGCCGGTCTCTACGTGACCGCCGGTTCGAAGGTCGTGGTCGCAGACGGGCCCGACACGTCTCAGGGCGGAAAGCGAACGGTCAAGGCGTCGGAGCTCAGCGGGCAGAACGGCCTGCTGTTCTGGCGCAACTCGGTGAGCGGCGCCATCGAGGTCAAACACCGCGCCGGAGTCGGCGTGACCCTCAACGAGGCGCTGCACGCCTGACCCCGACTCGCTGGGGCGGGGGACGTCCCAGGCTTCTCCTCCTGACGCGTGATAGTGTCGAGGCGACGCTCCTCGCGATGCGAGACGTCTGCGTCGTCGACACGCTCCCGCGCCACTTGCCTGGTTCTGGCCATTTCGAACGGCGAAACGATGCGCGATCCCGCGCCGTCGCCCACCTTCCCGCACCCGGCCCGATGGTTCGTGCGTGCATTCTCGGAGATACTTCATGACTTCCTTCCTCGATCTCGGCGTGCCCGCCGACCTCGCCGCCGTCCTCGCGAAGGACGGCAAGACCGAGGCGTTCGCGATTCAGCGCGATACGCTTCCCGATTCCCTCGGCGGACGTGACCTGCTCGGCCGCGGCCGCACCGGCAGCGGCAAGACGATCGCTTTCGCACTCCCGCTGGTCGCCCGCCTCGCTTCCTCGTCGCGCAAGAGCCGTCCCGGACACCCCCGAGGACTCGTCCTCGCTCCGACCCGTGAGCTCGCGACCCAGATCGCCGCGACCATCGCTCCCCTCGCCGAGGCCAAGGGCCTGCGCGTCACCACCGTCTTCGGCGGTGTCAGCCAGCGTCCGCAGGAGCAGGCGATGCGCAACGGCGTCGACATCGTCGTGGCGTGCCCCGGCCGCCTCGAAGACCTCATGAAGCAGCGGGTCGTGCAGCTCGACGCCGTCGAGGTCACCGTCCTCGACGAGGCCGACCACATGGCCGACCTCGGCTTCCTTCCCGGTGTCACCCGCATCCTCACCGCCACCCCCGCCGGCGGCCAGCGCCTGCTGTTCAGCGCGACCCTCGACCGCGGCATCGACACGCTCGCGCGTCGGTTCCTCTCGAACGCCGTGAGCCACGAGGTCGATGAAGAGAGCGTTCCGGTCGGCGAGATGACGCACCGCGTGCTCGTGGTCGACTCGACCGACAACAAGACCACGCTCGTGCGCGACCTCGCCTCGGGCACCGGCCGCCGCATCCTCTTCACCCGCACCAAGCACCAGGCCAAGAAGCTCGCGAAGCAGCTCACCGCCGCGGGCATCCCTGCCGTCGACCTGCACGGCAACCTGTCGCAGAACGCGCGTGAGCGCAACCTCGGCGCGTTCTCGTCCGCCCCCGAAGACGGCGGAGTGCGCGTTCTCGTCGCGACCGACGTCGCCGCCCGTGGCGTGCACGTCGACAACGTCGACCTCGTCGTCCACGTCGACCCGCCCATGGAGCACAAGGCGTACCTGCACCGCTCGGGTCGCACCGCTCGTGCGGGAGCCGCCGGAACGGTCGTCACGGTCGTGCTGCCCGAGCAGCGTCGCGATGTGAAGGACCTCCTCCGCAAGGCGGCCATCACGGCTGCCCTCGAGCCTGTCACCTCTGACGCCGTCACCGAGCTCGTGCCCGAGCGCGCGCCGCACGTGCGTCCGGCTCCTGTGCAGCCGCAGCAGCAGCAGCGTCAGTCGTCGAAGCAGCGCCCGGCCGGTGGCGAACGCAATTCAGCCGCCAACCCGCCGTCGCGCCGTAGCCGTCGCCCCCGCTCGGGTGGTCAGGGCGGCCAGGGCGCAACGGCCGGATCCCGTCAGGGCGGCCAGGGCGGATCCCGCTCAGGTGGCCAGGGCGGCCGCGGTCGCGGCTCACAGGGTCGCTGACCCTCAGACATGTCAAGGCGGGTGCACCGATGTTCAGGCATCGGGGCACCCGCCTTTTCGTGCCCTGTTCCCGAGGCTCGGACGAGGCGTGACCTCGTCGCTCGTCAGCGACGAACGGCGTCCAGCACCTG
This sequence comes from Microbacterium sp. Leaf320, assembly GCF_001423485.1. Taxonomy (GTDB): domain Bacteria; phylum Actinomycetota; class Actinomycetes; order Actinomycetales; family Microbacteriaceae; genus Microbacterium. The sequence goes on along the minus strand of NZ_LMOD01000001.1, from coordinate 377,536 downwards.
CGGGTCGGAGCACCCTCGAACGAAGCCTGCCAGACGGCGCCTGATCTCGAAGCCGAGCACGCGCACGCCGATCCACTCCGCGATCGGAGCGATCCACGCCGGGCGGCACGAGAAGTTGTACTTCCAGACTGCGAGCGTGCCCTCCGGCACCTCCGTGAATCGCCAGCCCCCGCCGAGCTTGGTGAAGAACCACGGGCCCGTCTCCATGACCATGCCGACGTTCCGTGGCGGGGCGTAAGACACGTACCGACTCACCATCGAGAAGCCGAAGCGCTGGCGCGTGTAGGTGCGCACGTCCTTGGCCGCGGCATCCGCACCGTCGAGGAAGTGCTGCTCGCTGATGAACGGATCCCAGCGCCGACGCACGGATCCGGTCGTCTGCGAGACCGCGAAGGCCGTCGCCGGGTCGACCGGAACGACGGCCTCAGCGGTGACGACGGGCATCGCGCGTCGGATCAGCGGGTCTGGAAGGTGCGCTCGGGGGACCCAGTGTAGAGCTGCTGCGGGCGGCCGATCTTGGTCTGAGGGTCGAGCTGCAGCTCGCGCCACTGTGCGAGCCAGCCGGGCAGGCGGCCGATCGCGAACAGCACGGTGAACATACGCGTCGGGAAGCCCATCGCCTTGTAGATCACGCCGGTGTAGAAGTCGACGTTCGGGTACAGACGACGCTCCTTGAAGTAGTCGTCGGCGAGGGCGAGCTCCTCGAGCTCCTGGGCGAGGTCGAGCAGCGGATCGGTGACGCCCAGCTCTGCGAGGACTTCGCCGGCAGCTTCCTTGACGAGCTTGGCGCGGGGGTCGTAGTTCTTGTACACCCGGTGCCCGAAGCCCATCAGCTTCACGCCCTCTTCCTTGTTCTTCACCCGCTCGACGAAGCGCGACACGCTCTGACCGGAGTCGCGGATCTGACCGAGCATGGTGAGCACGGCTTCGTTCGCACCACCGTGCAGGGGCCCGGAGAGAGCCTGGATACCCGCCGAGATCGACGCGAACTGGTTCGCACCGGTCGACCCGACGAGGCGCACGGTCGACGTCGAGGCGTTCTGCTCGTGGTCCTCATGCAGGATCAGCAGGAGCTCGAGAGCCTTCGACATGACCGGGTTGACCTGGTACTCCTCGGAGTGCACACCGAAGTTGAGCTTGAGGAAGTTCTCCACGAATCCGAGAGAGTTGTCGGGGTAGAGGAACGCCTGGCCGACGCTCTTCTTGTGCGCGTACGCCGCGATGACCGGCAGCTTGGCGAGCATACGGATCATGTTGAGCTCGACGTGCTCGGGGTTGTGCGGGTCGGTCTGACCCTCGTAGTAGGTCGACAGGGCGGCGACCGCCGACGACAGCACCGACATCGGGTGCGCCGTGTGCGGGAGAGCCGAGAAGAAGCGCTTGAGATCTTCGTGCAGCAGCGTGTGCCGACGGATCTTCTCGTCGAACTCTGCGAGCTCGGCAGCCGAGGGCAGCTCGCCGTAGATGAGGAGCCAGGCGACCTCGAGGTAGCTTGTCGAGCCCGCGAGCTGCTCGATCGGGTACCCGCGGTAGCGCAGGATCCCCTTGTCACCGTCGATGAAAGTGATCGCGGACTTCGTCGACGCTGTGTTGACGAACCCGTAGTCGAGCCCGGTATACCCGGTCTGGCGGGTCAGTGTCGAGAAGTCGATGCTGTCGGTTCCTGCCGTGCCGCGCACGAGCGGGAACTCCGCGGTGGTCTCGCCGATCGTCAGCTTCGCCGTCGCCTGCTGCTCTGCCGCTGCGCTCACGCGGGCCTCCTCATGGATCTTCATCAAGTCGGATGTGGCGATGTCACGGCGCTGTGCACCAGGTCGGATCGAGATCATCGATACATGACCGAATCGCCTTTACAGCCTAGTAGGCGCACCGGCCTACTGTGACATCGGACAAAAGAAAATCGGCACTGAGGAGGAAACCTACAGCGCCTGCTCCTGCAGACGACGCGCGCCCTCAGCGATCCGCTCGGACGGAGCCGTCAGAGCGAGACGCACGTGTTGCGTGGAGTGCGGGCCGTAGAAGGGTCCGGGGCCTGCGAGGATGCCGAGATCGGCGAGTCTCGCGATGCTGACCCAGGCGTCCTGCCCCTCGGTCGCCCACAGGTACAGCCCCGCCTCGGAGCCGTCGATTCGGAACCCCGCAGCCTCGAGCGCGGGGCGCAGGATGTCGCGCCGGTGCCGGTACAGCTCCTTCTGCGCCGCGACATGCTCGTCATCGCCGAGCGCGACGGCCATCGCATGCTGCACGGGCTCGGGCGGCATCAGGCCGAGGTGCTTGCGTGCCGTGAGCAGCTCGCCGACGATGCGCGCGCATCCGGCCACGAACGCCGCCCGGTAGCCGGCGAGGTTGGACTGCTTGCTCAGCGAGTACACGCTGAGCAGGTTCGCCCTGCTGCCGTCCGTCACGCGGGGATCGAGGATCGATGGAATGGGCTCGCTCGCCCAGCGACCGTCCCAGCCGAGTTCCGCGTAGCATTCGTCGCTGGCGAGCACGGCGCCGATCTCACGCGCTCGGCGCACCGCTGCCGAGAGCTCATCGACCGTCCACGTGCGTCCGTCCGGGTTCCCCGGGGTGTTGATCCAGATCAGCTTCGCGCCCTCGGGCCACTCAGCCGGATCGTCGGCGGCCAGAGGCGTGGCCCCGACGACGCGAGCACCCACCTCGTAGGTCGGGTAGGCGATGCGCGGGTGCACCACGACGTCGCCCTCACCGAGACCCAGGAGGGTCGGCAGCAGCGCGACGAGCTCCTTCGAGCCGATCGTCGGAAGGACGTTGGCCACAGTGAGGTCGGGCACTCCCCTGCGCCGCGCGTACCAGTCGACGATCGCCTCGCGGAGCGCCGGAGTTCCGACGGTCTGCGGGTAGGCGTGCGCATCGGTCGCGTCGGACAGCGCCCGACGGATCAGCTCGGGCGTCGGATCGACGGGCGACCCGACGGAGAGATCGACGATGCCCTGGGGATGCAGGGCTGCGCGCTCACGGTACGGGACGACTGCATCCCAGGGATAGTCTGCGAGGTCGCGGACGCTCACTGACTACTCGCCCTGGGGAGGGAGGGCCGTGATGATCGGGTGGTCGTGCGCGATGACGCCGACCTTCGCCGCACCTCGGGCAGGTCGTCTTCGTAGTAGATCGCCTCGACGGGGCAGACGGGTTCGCACGCGCCGCAGTCGACGCATTCGTCCGGGTGGATGTACAGCGAGCGTTCGCCCTCGTAGATACAGTCAACGGGGCATTCGTCGATGCAGGCGCGATCCTTGACATCGACGCACGGAAGGGCGATCACATACGTCACCCCCTCAGTCTACGACTCGCGACCTGTCCGATCGCCCAGCGCGGCTCCTCGAGTGGACGAGGATGCATCGTCGCCGTGCGGTCCGGCCTGCGGTGCAGCGGGCTCCGCCACGGCGTCCGTGCGGACAGGCAACCGCGAGAAGGTCGGCCACGCGACGGCGAGCAGCACGAGCCCCGCGACCAGATACGTCCAGATCCGGCCGCTGAGCGTGTCCTCGACCACGACGGACCCTCCCGGGCCGACGCCGGAGATGAGGACGAGCATCCCCACCATCCCGAGCCCTGCGGCGAGCGTCGCACCTCGATCGTGGGTGAGCGCACGGATCGCCACGAGAATCGCGCCGCACGCAACGGCTCCGACGATGAGCCCCACCGGGATCGGGCCCCACATCAGACTGTGGCCGATCGTTCCGGCGACGCCGAACACGCCGCCGACGAGAGCCGCGGCGATCCAGGAGAGCACCCGGGAGATCCATCCGATACGCACGAGACGATCCTACGCGCGGTCGCCGCGCAGCCGGATCGCGCATCGCCCGGGGTCAGGCCGCGAGACCGAGCAGCCGCAGCAGAGCGGCCACCGCCGCCGCGGCGAAGACCACGACCAGGAACGACTGGCGCAGCCACAGAAGTCCCGCCGCGACGAGCAGCGCGGGCACTCTCGCATCCACGACGACGGCCTGCCCCGCTCCCAGGGTCTGCACTGCCACGAGTGCGGCGAGCAGTGCGACGGTCAGCAGATCCGAGATGCGAGCGGGGCGAGGAGCCTCGAGCACCTTCGGCGGCACGAGGTATCCGACCGCCTTGAGCGCCAGGCAGATCACCGCGGCCAGCAGGATCGCACTCCAGACGCTCATCGCTGCACCTCCGGAGCCTCAGGGCCGACAGGGACGTCGCGCCCGAGCCAGTTGAACCATCCGACGATGATCGCCACGACCGCGGCGACCAGCACCGGGAGTCCCGGCATGATGAACGGCGTGAGCGCCGCCGCCACGACCGCTGCCGCGATGCCGACGGCGATCGCCTGACGCTGCTTCAGCCGGGGCCACAGCAGAGCGAGGAAGGCCGCGGCAGCCGCGGCATCCAGTCCCCAGGTCTTCGGGTCGCCGAGCACATCGCCGACCAGCGCGCCGATCAAGGTCGTCGCGTTCCATCCGACGAAGATGCCGATGCCGGTGACCCAGAAACCCACCTGACGGAGCCGTGGATCGCTCTGCGAGACGGCAACCGCCGTCGACTCGTCGATCGTGAAGTGCGCCGCGGCGATCCGCCGCGCAGGGGTCGTGCCGACGATCGGAGACATCCGCATTCCGTAGGCGACGTTTCGCACCCCGAGCAGCGCAGCCGAGGCGATGGCCGACGGAAGCGCGGCGACTCCCCCGGCGGCGAACACTCCGACGAAGGCGAACTGCGACCCGCCGGTGAACATCAGCAGACTGAGGACACAGGCCTGCCAGACGTCGAGACCGGATGCCACGGCGAGCGCGCCGAAAGAGATGCCGTAGGCGCTGGTGGCGAGGACGACCCCGAGCGCCTCCCGCCAGACCTCGCGCTCGGCGCTCACTCCCCGACCGTTCGATAAAGTGAACACACGCTCATCATTCTGAACAGATCGCGATGGATAGTCAAGTGAACGTTCGTTTGACATGATGAACGCATGGAGGAACTTCGCACTCGCATCGCCCGCACCCTGCGTCGAGAAAGAGAGGCCGCAGGACTGTCGGTGTCCGAGCTCGCCCGTCGCGCGGGCATCTCGAAGGCGACGGTCTCGCAGCTCGAATCAGGATCCGGCAACCCCAGCGTCGAGACCCTCTGGGCCCTGGGCGTCGCGCTCGGTGTGCCGTTCGCCGTACTCGTCGATCAGCAGACCAACGCCCCGACGTTGATCCGCGCAGACGATCTCGCCGGCGTCCCCTCGTCTGCTGCGGCATACAGCGCGACCCTGCTCTCCGCCAGTCCACCCGGCGCGCGTCGGGACGTATACCTGATCCAGGCGGAACCCGGTGATCCACGACGCTCCGACCCGCATCACGCCGGGACGACAGAGCACGTGATCCTCATGTCAGGACGGGCACGGATCGGACCGACGGGCGAACCCGTGCTGCTGAACCCGGGTGACTACCTCTCGTACGCCGGAGACGCGCCGCACGTGTTCGAGGCGATCCTGCCCGGCACGAGCGCAGTCCTCATCTCGGAGCTCCGCTGAGGTCAGTCCGAACCCGCGACCGGCGAGGGATCGGGAATCTCGTCGGGCTTGTACTTCGGCAGACGAGACGCGGGGAGGATCGCCACGGCGCTGAGACCCGCGAGCAGCAGCAGGCCGAGCCGCAGAGTACCCAGGCGTGACTCCTCATTGATCGTCACCGCGGCGTCGATCTGCGCGGGCGTCGCATCCGTCTGCTCGAGAGCTGCGCGGAGGTCATCGTTGCTGACGAAGTTCAGGTTGTCCATGTCTACCTGCGCCACGAGCGTGGGCGGCAGCTCGGGATGCTCCACCACCGCGCGACCGATGCTCAGGCCGAGCAGAGAGACGAGCAGCGCCCCCGCCAGGGCGGTTCCGACCGCCGAGGCGAGGTTCTGGGTGGTTCCACGAAGCGAGCCGACGTCCCCCGCGAGCTCGGCGGGGGCTGCCGTGACCAGCACGTTGAAGACCAGGGTCACGAGCGCACCCTGACCGATGCCGAACACGATCAGACCGAAGATCGTGGGCAGGGTCTCCCAGTTGTTGTTCACCACGAAGGAGAGCCACACGAGCGCTACCGTCGTCAGGATGAATCCGAAGACACCGATCACGCGGGGCGGGTAGCGCTTGTAGAAGCGCACCACGAGGGTCGCGGTGATGAAGACAGTGAGGTTGAAGGGCATCATCGCGAGTGACGTGTCGAACGGCGTGCGTCCCTGCACGATCTGGATGTACAGCGGGATCGTGAAGTTCACACATGCCTCGAGGGCGACGACGATGAACATCGCGTAGACGGCCGCCCGCTCCTTCGACGACCCAAGCACGCTGAGATCGATCAACGGCACCTTGCCCTCGGCCATCCGCCTGCGGGTCCAGACGAAGAACGCCTGGCCGAGCACGATGCCCACCACGATGAATGCCGGAGCGGGCGACAGCCCCAAGATGCTGAACGGCGCAGCCTCGGTGGCGGCCACCGCACCCCAGCCGTTGAGGTTGTTGAAGCCGAGCGTGAGCAGCACGATCGCCGCGCCGATCAAAAGCGAGGCGACGAGGTCGATGCGGATCGACGCATCCCCTCGGTCGCCTCGAAGGGTGAAGCTGAAGGCGAAGACGACGACCGCGATGCCGAAGACGATGAAGAACATCGGACGCCACCCGACGAGCGTGCCCAGGGTGCCGCCGATCAGGAACGCCGTCACACCCGAGATCGCGCGAGCAGAGCCGATGGCGCCGATCGCCGTGGCCTGCTGGGCACCTCGATAGTTCTCGGCGATCAGCGCCACGATCGAGGGCACGATGATCGCCGCGGCCGCTCCGGCCACAGCCTGACCCGCGATGGCCCATCCCACGGTCGGAGACATGATCATCAGCACTGACGACGCGGCGAACAGAGCGATCACCACTCGGAAGATGAGCACCCATCCGACGCGCTGGCCGAGTTTCGCGCCGGTCATCACCAGAGCGGCGACAGCGAGACCGTACATGACGATCGTCGTGCTCGCGACCGTCGGAGGAACGCCGAACTCGCTCACCATGCCGCCCAGCGAGATCGGCAGTGCCGCCACGTTGAACGACATGAGCACCTGGGCGAGGAAGAGGCTGACCAGTGGCATCCACGATGTCTTGGTGGACGCCGGTGCGGTGTGTGTCATGGGAGTGTCCTCTGAACGGTGGATGAAGGAGTCAATCCGTCGACCGAGCGGTCGCCGAGGGGGCGGAGGCGAACAGGTTCAATCCGAGCGCGCGGGAGAGATGACCGATCGCGAGCTGCGACCGCACCGAGTTTCCCGCACGATCGAGACGCGGCGAGAATCCTGCCACGGCGCCCTTACCCGGGGCGACAGCGACGATGCCACCGGCAACCCCCGACTTGGCAGGAAGGCCGATCTCGAACAGCCACTCGCCCGACGCCTCGTAGAGTCCCGTCGAGGCTGTCACGGCGAGCGTGTCGCGGCAGACATCCGCGGAGACCACGCGCTCGCCGGTGACCGGGTTCACGCCGCCGTCGGCGAGCGTCGCCCCCATCACGGCGAGATCGTGCGCAGTCACGCTCAGCGCGCATTGGCGCGTATAGACGTCGACGACCTCATCGGGATCGCCGTCGAGCCGCCCGTAGCCGCGCAGCAGCCAGCCCATCGCGCGGTTGCGCTCGTTCGTCTCCGCCTCGGACGCATACACCACGCCGTCGAGGCTGAGCGGACGACCGGCGAACGCCGACAACCCCTCGCGCACGCGCTCCCACTGCTCCACGGCGGTCGCTCCCGGCATGAGCGCCGTGGTCGCGATCGCCCCGGCATTGACCATCGGGTTCATGGGATGTCCGCCGTTGAGCTCGAGGGCCATCAGGGAGTTGAAGGCGAGACCCGTGTTGTTGACCCCGACGATCTCGCGCACGCGCTCGTGCCCGTGCTCCTGGATGGCCAGGGCATAGACGAACATCTTCGAGATCGACTGGATCGAGAACGGATGCAGGGCGTCACCCGCATCGTGCAGACCCCCGTCGACCTCGATCACGGCGAGACCGAAGAGCTCCGGGTCGACCTCGGCGAGCACCGGGATGTAGTCGGCCACCGCTCCGTGGCGGTCTTCGGAGTAGCGACGGTGGGCTTCCTGCACGAGCTCATCGACCCTGTCCCAGCCAGGGAGCCGGCCTGTCGACACCTGTTGGGGAATGTCGGATAGCGCCTCGACGTCCATTGGTCCTCCTCCGGATCCACGACCCCCCAGCCGTCACCGCTCACGGTAGTGCCAACGCGCCCGCGCTGCCTAGAGATTTCAGTGACCGTTTCAGACGTCTCGAACGCCGAGACCCACCCGCCGCGACTGTCGCGGGGGTGGGTCTCGGTGGGTGCAGCTACTCGTGGCTCGAGGCGTCAGTACCAGTTGGACGCCTGCGAATGACCCCAAGCGCTGCATGGCGCACCGTACACGGAGTCGATGTAGCCCAGACCCCAGGCGATCTGGGTGGCCGCGTTGGTCTGCCAGTCGCTTCCGGCGGAGGCCATCTTGCTTCCGGGAAGCGCCTGCGGGATGCCGGTGGCGCCGCCCGATGCGTTGTACGCCTGGTAGTTCCAGCCGGACTCCTTGGTCCACAGCGAGTTCAGGCAGGAGAACTGGTCCTCTCCCCATCCGTACTTGTCCGCCATCATCTGGCGAGCGGTGGCCTTCGCACCCTCCGGAGTGTTCGCCTGCGCCAGCGCGGCAGCCTCCGCCGCCGCCTGCTCGGCCGCAGCCCGGGCCGCGTCGTCGGCCGCCTTCCTCTCCTGGGCGGCCGTGAACGACGCCTGCAGCGCGGCCGTGCCGGCGATGACGTCGTCCGTGCCTGTGGTCGTCTCCAGGGCCACGGAGGACAGCAGCAGCGCGGGCATCGAGTCGCGATCGCCGCTGAGGCGATCGATGTCGGCAGCGAGCTCGTCGGTCGCGACCGACGAGGGGTCGGCGCCGAGATCGAGACCCGAGGCCGCGACCTCGGCGTTGAGGGCGTCTGCCGCGGCCACAGCATCTTCTGCCAGAGCGATCGTGATCGCCGAGTCGTCGGCGATCTTGGCCAGAGGCTCGCCACCGGTGACGAACGAGGTCACCTGGGCGACAGCGTCCGGCGTCTCTGCCCCGGCAGCCGGGCCCGCCGCCATTCCGACAGTGACTGCGAGTCCGAGGACTGCACCGGCCACCGTTCCGAAGATCATCTTGGGACGGCGCGCGGTGACCGCGTCACGGGCGGACGCCGCTGCATGGGCGCGCCGAAGCGCACGGGATGAATGAAGCATGGGTTCGACTTTCGGGTCGTCGTACGCCCGTCGCAGGACACTCATCGGGAGATCGCCCCAGGCGCAAGGTAACGATTCTGCAACGACCCGCCTGGACGTTTCGTGAGAAAGGGCCCTGCGCCGCCGTTTCCGGCGATGCAGAGCCCCTTTTCTTAGACGATTCTCAGACGTTGGCGTCCTGGCGCTTCAGTCGAGCGGTCTCACGCGCACGGGTGTTCGCGTCGAGGTTCACCTTGCGGATGCGAACGACCTCGGGCGTGACCTCGACGCACTCGTCATCACGAGCGAACTCGAGGCTCTCCTCGAGCGTCAGCTGGCGCGGGGGCGTCATCGACTCGAAGGTGTCGGAGCTCGCCGCACGCATGTTGGTGAGCTTCTTCTCCTTGGTGATGTTCACGTCCATGTCGTCGGCGCGGGAGTTCTCGCCGATGACCATGCCCTCGTAGACCTCCTGCGTGGGCTGCACGAAGAAGGACATGCGCTCCTGCAGGGCGATCATCGCGAACGGGGTGACGACACCCTGACGGTCGGCGACGATCGATCCGTTCTGACGGGTCGTGATGGATCCCGCCCACGGCTCGTACCCGTGCGAGATCGCGTTGGCGATACCCGTACCGCGGGTCGTGGTGAGGAACTCGCTGCGGAAGCCGATCAGACCGCGCGAGGGGACGATGAACTCCATGCGCACCCAGCCGGTGCCGTGGTTGGTCATGTTCTCCATGCGGCCCTTGCGGTTCGCGAGAAGCTGCGTGATCGCGCCGAGGTGCTCCTCCGGCGTGTCGATCGTGAGGTGCTCGAAGGGCTCGTAGGTCTTGCCGTCGATCTTCTTCGTGACCACCTGCGGCTTGCCGACGGTGAGCTCGAAGCCCTCACGACGCATGTTCTCGACGAGGATCGCCAGAGCCAGCTCGCCGCGGCCCTGCACCTCCCACGCGTCGGGACGCCCGATGTCGACGACCTTGAGCGAGACGTTACCGATCAGCTCCTTGTCGAGACGGTCCTTGACCATGCGAGCGGTGAGCTTGTGGCCCTTGACCTTGCCCATGAGCGGCGAGGTGTTCGTACCGATCGTCATCGAGATGGCGGGGTCGTCGACCGTGATCGCGGGGAGCGGGCGGACATCCTCGGGGTCGGCGATGGTCTCGCCGATCGTGATGTTCTCGAATCCGGCGATGGCGACGATGTCGCCGGGGCCTGCCGACTCGGCGGGGTAGCGCTCGAGCGCACGGGTCTTGAGCAGCTCGGTGATTCGCGCGTTCTGGTGTGTGCCGTCTGCGCGGACCCAGGCCACGGTCTGGCCCTTCTTCAGCGTGCCGTTGAACACGCGCAGCAGCGCGAGCCGACCGAGGAAGGGGCTGGAGTCGAGGTTGGTGACCCAGGCCTGCAGCGGAGCCTCGTCGTCATAGGCCGGAGCCGGGACGTGCTCGAGGATCGCCTCGAAGAGCGGCTCGAGGTCGTCGTTGTCGGGCAGCGAGCCGTCGGCGGGACGGTTCTGCGATGCCGCGCCGGCGCGACCGGACGCATAGACCACCGGCACGTCGAGCAGCGCGTCGACGTCGAGGTCGGGCACGTCATCGACGAGGTCGGATGCGAGGCCCAGAAGCAGGTCGTGAGCTTCTTCCTCGACCTCGGCGATGCGAGCGTCGGGGCGGTCGGTCTTGTTGACCAGCAGGATGACGGGGAGCTTCGACTCGAGAGCCTTGCGCAGCACGAAGCGGGTCTGCGGAAGCGGGCCCTCGCTCGCGTCGACGAGCAGGACGACACCGTCGACCATCGACAGGCCGCGCTCGACCTCACCGCCGAAGTCGGCGTGGCCGGGGGTGTCGATCACGTTGATCGTGATCTCCTTGCCCTGAGCGTGCTTTCCCTTGTAGGTGATCGCCGTGTTCTTGGCGAGGATCGTGATGCCCTTTTCACGCTCGAGGTCATTCGAGTCCATGGCGCGCTCATCGACGTGGGCGTGTTCGCCGAACGAGCCCGTCTGACGCAGCATGGCGTCGACGAGAGTGGTCTTGCCGTGGTCGACGTGCGCGACGATTGCGACGTTGCGGAGGTCAGAGCGAAGGGCGTGCGCCATGCATATGTCCTAAAGAGTGTGGGGTTTTGCCGAGAAGCCGACGTTCCAGACTATCGTATTCGGGCGAGTCGTTCCTGAGCGACCCCTGTCCACCTCGAGCGTCGCGCCGATCCGAGGGGCTGTGCGATACCGTGACCGCATGAGCGGCCACATGTACGACACCGACCTGGCCGCTGTGCAGAATCCGTGGACGGCACCGGCTCAGCTCGCAGAGATAGTCGCACGCCGGGGAGATCTGCACCCGCTCGTGCTGCGTCACCCCTCGTGTTACCCGCAGCTGCGCGACTGGATGCTCGCGGTCGATCCCGCGATGCGAGCGGTGGCGGCTGCTCCGGCTCCAGCCCCTGTTCCGCGGCGCGGAAGGGGCGGGCTGTGCGCACTTCTCGGATGCGGTGGAATCGCCCTGATGGGCTTCGCATTCGTCGTGGTTCTCGTCGTCGCAGGGCTGTTCGCGTCCTCGTCGTCGCCCGAGCAGCCGACAGCACAGGGAACCGACTCCCGCTCCGAGTCGCTGGCGGCGTTCGATGCGGAGCGGAGCAGGTACTACGACCTCTACGCCCAGATCGAGACGAACCCGGTCGCTCCCCTCGTCGCGGACCTCATGACGTTCCGACGTCTGGAGGCGTCGATCTCGCAGCCCCCTGTCACCGACGCGTCGGTCGCTGACCATGCGAGCGAAGCCAAGGCCATCCGGCAGAGCCTCGAGCAGCGGATCGCCGACGCCGCCGCGCGACGAGCGAACGTCTCCGGTTCGGTCAGCGAGGCGATCGTCGACGAAGCCGGCCAGGGATTCATCGACATCGCATGGAACGCGGACACCGAGTGCGGGACCCCCGGAGAACCGGATGACGGACGTGTGACGATCGGCTGCATCTCCGAGGAAACGCTGACGGTTCACCTTCTGCCTGAAGGCCAGCTCGGCGGCGACACCGCCATCCGTCTGGTCGTTCTGCACGAGCTCGCGCACCTCTACATGCGAGCCGACAGCGATGCGAACGGGGCCGAGCTGGGGTCATCTGGCGTCCTCGTGGAGCAGGGGCACTTTCAGGGGAACAGCGAGGTGTTCGCCGACTGCTACGCATTGACCTATCTGGATCTGTGGACCCTGACCTTCGACAGTCGCGACTACGGCTACGACTACATCTGCACAGCCGAAGAGCGACAGCTCATGCGCGCATGGGCCGCCGAAGTGCACGCGCCCATGCCTTAGCGGCGCCGACTGCCCGAGTACGATCGGTGATGCCATGAGCCTCCCCTCGAACGCCCCACCCCCGAGAGCACGAATCGGGTGGGAGATCGCGATCGTGCTGGCCCTCGGTCTCGGTAAGTCGGCGGTCTACGCGATCGTCGAGCTGGCGGACCTGCTCACCGCCGACGTGCCGCTCGCCGATCAGACGGCCACGCTCAATCCTTCGCGGAGCGATCGGGAGATCTTCGACCTGATCTATCAGATCCTGTCGATCGGGTTCTCGATCGTCCCTGTGCTGCTCGTCTGCTACCTGCTCTGGCAGCCCTCGAGGCCGCATCTGGGAAGACTCGGCCTCGACGGCACGAAGACGGCACCCGACATCGGGCGGGGCGTACTGCTCGTCGCGGCGATCGGCATCCCGGGCATCGGACTCTATCTGGCCGGAAGGGCCATGGGGATCTTCGTCGCGGTCGACCCCTCGGGCCAGGGCTCCCACTGGTGGACAGTGCCGATCCTCCTCCTCGCGGCGGCCCGTGCGTCACTGCAGGAGGAGTTCGTGGTGCTCGGATATCTGTTCGCCCGCCTGAAGCAGCTCGGGTGGGGTCCGTGGACCATCATCCTGACGACCTCGCTGCTGCGCGCGAGCTACCACCTCTATCAGGGGCCGGGCGCCTTCATCGGAAACCTCGCGATGGGCCTGCTGTTCGGTTGGCTGTTCCAGCGCAGCGGTCGGCTGATGCCGTTCCTTGTGGCGCACTTCCTGATCGACGCGACCGTGTTCGTCGGCTACCCCTGGGCAGCGAGCGCGTTCCCCGCGCTGTTCGGCCTTCCGGACTGAGTCGACCCGGAGCGCACGCAGGCGTTCAGGCGCTGGCGATCAGGACCGACACGACGGCCCAGAGCACGATCACACCGAGCGCGATGAGCGCCCGCGAATCCCAGGTGCGTCGAAGAGGAGCGTCCGCCGTCGCGGGTGCGTCCTGCCAGCGATCACGGATCTCGGTCAGGTCGCGAAGACCGGCCGGAGCCTTGGCCTCGTCATCGCCGCTCGTCGGGCGGCGGACGGGACGCGCACGAGCCGGCCCGCCGTAGCACGAGAGGTCGGTGCCGTCATCGAGGGAGAACACCAGCTGCCAGCGCAGGTCGATGTCGCGCACCCGGCTCCAGCCGAATGACGTGCGGCGGAGCATGTTCTGCACGACAGCGCCCTGGGCGTCGACACGAACGACCGACACGAAGGCGATCTCGTAGACCACCCAGAGCCCGAGCAGCACCCACGGGGCGAGCAGGAGCATCTGCCCCCAGCCGGCGCGCACGACGGCGTCGCCCAGCAGGAAGAGGGCGAGCAGCGAGCACAGCACGAGGGAGACAGGCCCGGAGGCCGCACGGAATGTCCGTGCGGCCTCCGGTCGAGGTTCGGTGCTCACTCTCAGTGACCGCCGAGGGTGATCGATGCGCCGGGGATCGCCTTCAGCAGACGATCCGTGTACTCCTGCTGCGGGTTGGCGAAGATCTCGTCGACAGTGCCCTGCTCGACGATCCTGCCCTTCTCCATGACGCACACGAGGTCGCTCGAGACACGGACGACTGCGAGGTCGTGCGTGATGAACAGATACGTGAGTCCGAGTTCCGACTGGAGCTCGGCCAGCAGCTGCAGCACCTGGTCCTGCACCAGCACGTCGAGCGCCGACACCGCCTCGTCGAGCACGATGATGTCGGGCTTGAGCGCGAGAGCGCGCGCGATCGCGACACGCTGACGCTGACCGCCCGAGAGCTCGTTCGGGTACCGGGTCGCCAGCACGCGAGGCAGCGAGACCTGGTCGAGGAGCTCCTCGACCCTTTCACGCTGTGACGCACGGTCGCCGACGCCGTGGATCTGCAGAGGCTCGGCGATGGTGTTGCCGATGTTGCGCAGCGGGTCGAGCGAACCGTACGGGTCCTGGAAGACCGGCTGCATACGCCGACGCAGACCGAACGCCTGAGCGTTCGAGAGCCGGGAGACATCCTGGCCGTCGATCTCGATGGTTCCGCTGGTCGGCTCCTCGAGCTTCAGCACCATCTTCGCGACGGTGGACTTGCCCGAGCCTGACTCGCCCACCAGTGCGAGCGTCTTGCCCCGCGGAATCTCGAACGAGACGTCGTCCACCGCACGGAAGGCTTCGCTGCGGAAACCGCCCTGACGGATCCGGTAGTCCTTCGTGAGGCCCGCGACACGCACGGTCGGCGGGATGTCGGCGAGGTCATCGAGTGTCTCGATGCCTCGGTCCTCCACCACCGCCTGGATGCGCTGCGACGCCACGCTGGGCGCTGCCGAGACCAGACGCTTGGTGTACGGATGCTGCGGGTTCTCGAGGATCTCGCGGCTGGGCCCCGCCTCGACGATGTTGCCACCGTTCATCACGATGATCTTGTCCGCACGCTCGGCCGCGAGGCCCAGGTCGTGCGTGATCAGGAGCACCGAGGTGCCCTTGTCGCGAGTGAGCGTGGCCATGTGATCGAGGATCACGCGCTGCACCGTCACATCGAGAGCCGAGGTCGGCTCGTCAGCGATGAGCAGCTTCGGGTCGGCGGCGAGGCCCATCCCGATCAGCGCACGCTGGCGCATTCCACCCGAGAACTGGTGCGGGAACTGGTGCAGACGCTTCTCGGCGTCTGCGAGCCCCGCCTGCTTCAGCACCTCGACAGTGCGTGCCTTCGCGGCGTCGCGCCCCTGGGCGATGCCGTTCGCACGGATCGCCTCCTTCACCTGGAAGCCGATGCTCCAGACCGGGTTGAGGTTCGACATCGGGTCCTGCGGCACGAAGCCGATGTCCCGACCGCGGACGGCTTCGATCTCACGACGGTTGAGTGTCGTGAGTTCGCGCCCCTCCAGGGTGATCGACCCTGCGGTGACCTGACCGGTGCCGGGCAGCAGGTTCACGATGGCCGTGGCCGTCGTGGACTTGCCCGAGCCCGACTCGCCGACGATAGCGACGGTCTCGCCGGGCATGACGTCGAAGCTGACTCCGTGGAGCACTTCGCGCAGGCCCTCCTGCGTGCGGAACGCGACGCTCAGGTCGCGGATGCTCAGCAGCGGGACCTGTTCGGTGATTCGCTCGCTCATCGGCGTGCCCTCGCCTTCGGGTCGAGGGCGTCTCGAATGAGCTCGCCCAGAGTGACGAACGCCAGCACCGCGAGGGTGAGTGCGATCGACGGATAGATGAGCGCCATCGGCGCGACACGCAGCGATGCCTGCGCCTTGGCGATGTCGTTACCCCACGACATCACGTCGCTGCCGAGACCGACCCCGAGGAACGAGAGCGTCGCCTCGGCGACGATCGCTGCCGCGAGTCCGAGCGTCGACACCACGAGCAGCGGCGCGATCGCATTCGGGACGACGTGGTTCAGGAGGATCTTGAACTTCGACTGGCCCAGCGCCTGCGAGGCCATGACGAAATCGGCCTGACGGACCCTGAGCACCTCGGCGCGCACGACTCGGGCTGTGGAAGCCCAGGCGAACGCACCGATGGCGAAGGCGAGTGTCCACACCGAACGTGCATCCCGGAACACGGTCATCACGACCACGGCCGCGAGGATGTAGGGGATCGCGAAGAAGATGTCGCCGATGCGCGACAGCAGGCCGTCGAGCCATCCTCCGTAGAAGCCCGCAAGGGCTCCCATGATCAGACCGAGGACGGACGAGATCACCGTGGCGATCAGGCCGACCGCCAGCGAGGTCTGGGATCCCCAGACGATGCGCGCGTAGATGTCGCAACCCTGGAACGTGAACCCGAGCGGGTGCCCGTCGGTCGGACCGCCGTTGCTGTTCGACAGCTGGCAGTCGTCGTTCGGCGGCGTGGCGGTGAACAGCGTCGGCCACAGCGCCATCACGAGGAAGAAGAGCGCGAGCACGATCGAGAACCAGAACAGCGGGCGACGACGCAGGTCGTGCCAGGCGTCCCGCCACAGATTGCTGGGCTTGTCCGAGATGCGCACGGCGTCGACCGCGATCGACTCCGTCTCGATCGGAGCGACGTAGTGCTTCTGAGATGTGGGATCAGGCATAGCGAATCCTCGGGTCGAGCAGACCGTAGAGCAGGTCGATGAGAAGGTTCACCAACACGTACAGAATGACGAAAACGGTCACGAACGAGACGACCGTGGGGCCCTCGCCGCGCTGGATCGCCTGGAACAGCGTGTTGCCGACACCGGGCACGTTGAAGATGCCCTCGGTGACGGTCGCGCCGACGAGCAGCACACCGAAGTTCGTCGCGGAGTTCGTGATCACGGGGATCAGCGAGTTGCGCAGAACGTGCACGGGGAGCACGCGGTTGCGCGACAGCCCCTTGCTGTAGGCGGTGCGCACCCAGTCCTGGTTCAGTGTCTCGATGACGGAGCTGCGCATCAGACGCATGCTCACGGCGTAGAGGCTGAAGCCGAGCACGATGGCCGGAAGCCAGAGCCCACCCCAATCGTTGTCCGCGCCCACCGTGGGTTTGAACCAACCGAGTTGGATCGCCAGGAAGTACTGCGCGAGGAACGCCACCACGAAGATCGGGATCGCGATCGCGACGAGCGCCACGATCAGCGACACGTTGTCGAACAGCTTGCCCTTGCGAAGCGCCGAGATCGTTCCGATGATGATCGCCAGCACGAACTCGATGGCGATCGCCATCACGGCCAGGCGTCCCGTGACCGGAAGCGTGGCGGCGAGGACCGCCGAGACCGGTCGACCGGAATACGTGGTGCCCAGGTCGCCCTGGAAAACACCGGTGATGTAGTACCAGTACTGCACGATGAACGGGTCGTTCAGGTGGTACTGCTCTCGCAGCTGGTTGACGACCGCCGGACTCGGCGTCTTGTCGCCGAACAGGGCGAGGATCGGGTCGCCGGGCATGGCGAACACCAGGAAGTAAATGAGCAGGGTGGCTCCGAAGAAGACCGGGATCACCTGCAGAAGACGCCTCAGAATATAACCGAGCATCCGCTAGTCCCTTCTTAGAGGGGAAAGAAAGCTACGTGAACACAAGCCTGTGAGGCGGTGACGAAGAATCGTCACCGCCTCACAGGTGAAGTGCCGTCAGACTTACTCGCCGGCCTTCGTGATCTCGTAGTACAGCGGAACCGAGTTCCAGCCGAACGTGACGTTGTCGACGTTCTCGCTGAAGCCACCGGTCACGTTCGAGTACCACAGCGGGATCGCGGGAAGATCCTGGAACAGGACCTCCTGCGCCTTGGTGAAGTCCTCGAGCTGAGCGTCGGCGTCCGGGTTGCTGATGCCTGCGGAGATGAGGTCGTCGAACTCGGGGTTCGAGTAGTCACCGTCGTTGGAACCGGCGCCCGTGGCGTAGAGCGGTCCGAGGAAGTTGTACAGACCCGGGTAGTCGGCCTGCCAGCCCGAACGCGCTGCCGTGGTGATGGAGCGGTCGTTGATCTTCGTGCGAAGATCCTGGAAGGTCGGGTACGGGTCGCCCGATGCCTCGATGCCCAGCGTGTTCTTGATGCTGTTGCTCACCGCGTCGACCCAGGCGTCGTGTCCGCCGTCGGAGTTGTACGCGATCTTGAACTCGCCGTCCCACGGCGAGATGGCGTCAGCCTCGGCCCACAGCTCCTTCGCCTTCTCGGGATCGAAGTCGAGGACCTCGCTACCGGGAACCGAGTCGGACCAACCGTCGATGACCGGCGACGTGAAGTCGGCGGCCGGGGTGCGGGTGCCCGAGAAGATGGTCTCGGTGATCTCTTCGCGGTTGATCGCCATCGACAGCGCCTGACGACGCAGCTGGCCCTCTTCGCCGCTGAAGTGCGGGAGGAACTGGCCGATGGTGAACGACTGGAACACAGCCGAGGGCTGGTTCACGGCACGGTCACCGAGCTCGTCGGCGAAGACCGGGAGCGAGTTCGTCGGGATCGCGTCGATGACGTCGACCTCGTTCGACAGCAGGTCTGCGTATGCCGCTTCCTGCGTGGCGTAGAACTTGATCGTCAGACCGCCGTTGGCCGCCTTGCGGGGGCCGTCGTAGTCGTCGTTGCGGACGAGGTCGATCTGGACGTCGTGCTGCCACGCGTCGTCTGCGCCGATCTTGTACGGGCCGTTGCCGATCGGGTTCTGGCCGAACGCCTCGATGTCCTCGAAGGCCGCGTCGGGCAGCGGGTAGAACGCCGAGTAGCCGAGACGCAGAGCGAAGTCCGAAGCCGGCTTGTTCAGCGCGATCGTGAAGGTGTAGTCGTCGACCTGCTGCAGGCCGGCCATGTCGCCCTGTGCGCCGAAGATGTCGTCATCGGGGTTCGCCGGGTCACCCGGGTCGTTGATGAATCCCTCGATGTCCTCGAAGAAGTAGCCCGAGAGCTGGGCGTTCTCTGCCTGCGCGCCGTAGTTCCACGCCTTGATGAAGTTGTCGGCGGTGACCTCTTCACCATCGGTGAAGGTCAGACCTTCACGGATCTTGACGGTGATGTTCTGCGGGTCCTCCGTGGTGATCTCCTCAGCCACGTCGTTGACCGGGGCGCCTTCGGCGTCGTAGTAGATCAGACCGGCGAAGATCTCGTCGAGGATCTTTCCGCCACCCACCTCATTGGTGTTGGTGGGGATCAGCGGGTTCTCCGGCTCGGAGCCGTTCGTGGTGATGATGGCATCTGCGTCGACGTTCGCGCCGGAGCCGCCGTCACCTTCGTTGCCGTTTCCACCGCTCGCGCAGCCCGCGAGCGCCAGGGCGCCGATCGCGAACAGCGCGGTGCCCGCAAGGGCGATCTTGTTGCGCTTCACTTGTGTCCTCCTGTGGACGGGAATTCATCAGACTGCGCGCTCACAATCGAGCGCGTAGGGATAGTTGACTGTAACCCGCGTTTCGGGCGGCATCGCACTCGGCTAATGAACCGTTACTGAGTGGTGACCATACGTAATATCGCGGAAACATGCGGGCAGAGGGTGGTTGCCCGCGGCATTCTCCCCTGGCTAGGGTGAACGGACCAACCGGAGGGAAGTCGAAGATGACTCGAACGAAGAAGAAGTTGATGGGGGCGGCGGCGGGGCTCGCACTCACCGTCGGACTGATCGCAGGGGCGCCGTTGGCGGCGTCCGCCGCGAGTTGGGCCGGCGCTTATGTCGACGCGAGCCACTGTCAGGCCGATCGACGACTGTACATGCAGGAGGGATACAGCGCAGGTCCGTGCGTCAACCGCGCAGGCCTGCCTGGTTTCTGGTTCTCCTACTCCTGAGATGAACGACGAAGGGGCCGGATGCGATCAGCATCCGGCCCCTTCGTCATGGGAGTCTCAGGCGAAGGCCTCGATCGGCGGGCAGGCGCAGACGAGGTTGCGATCGCCGTATGCCTGGTCGATGCGGCGCACCGGCGGCCAGTACTTGCCCGCGACCAGGGCGTGCACCGGGTAGGCGGCGTCCTCGCGGGTGTACGCGTGGTTCCACTCCCCCGCGATCAGCGAGACCGCGGTGTGCGGTGCGTGGACCAGCGGGTTGTCGTCTGCGGGCCAGCGGCCCGCCGCGACCGCGTCCGCCTCGGCCTTGATCATGATCATGGCCTCGATGAAGCGCTCGATCTCGCCGAGATCCTCCGACTCCGTGGGCTCGACCATGAGCGTGCCCGCGACGGGGAACGACATGGTCGGGGCGTGGAAGCCGTAGTCGATGAGGCGCTTGGCGACGTCGTCGACCGTGATCCCGGTCGCCTCCTTCAGCGGACGCAGGTCGAGGATGCACTCGTGCGCGACGCGGCCGTTCTCGCCCGCGTACAGCACCGGATAGTGCTCTCCGAGACGCGCGGCGATGTAATTCGCCGAGAGCACGGCTGCGGCCGTCGCATGACGCAGGCCATCGGCCCCCATCATCCGCACGTACGACCACGAGATCGGGAGGATGCCCGCCGAGCCGTACGGTGCCGCCGACACGGCGCCGCCCTCGAAGACGAATCCGCCCGCGTGCTCCGCCCGCTGCGCGAGCGGGTGCGACGGCAGGTACGGCGCGAGGTGCGCCTTGGCCGCGACGGGGCCCACACCGGGGCCACCGCCGCCGTGCGGGATCGCGAAGGTCTTGTGCAGATTGAGGTGCGAGACGTCGCCGCCCAGGTCTCCGAAGCGAGCGTAGCCGAGCAGCGCGTTGAGGTTCGCACCGTCCACGTAGACCTGTCCGCCCGCGTCGTGCACGGCGGTCGTGATCTCCACCACGTCCTGCTCGTAGACACCGTGGGTCGACGGGTAGGTGATCATGAGCGCGGAGAGCTCGTCGGCGTGCGCCGCGATCTTCGCCCGCAGGTCGTCGAGGTCGACGTTTCCGAGCTCGTCGCAGGCGACGACGACGACCTTCATGCCCGCGAGCACCGCGGAGGCGGCGTTCGTCCCGTGGGCCGACGACGGGATCAGGCACACCGTGCGCTGCGTGTCGCCGTGCGCCAGATGGTAGCCGCGGATCGCGAGCAGCCCGGCGAGCTCGCCCTGCGAACCGGCGTTCGGCTGCAGCGACACCGCGTCGTACCCGGTGACCTCGGCGAGCCACCCCTCGAGCTGGGTGATCATGTCGAGATAACCCTCGACGTCGGATGCCGGTGCGAACGGGTGGATTCCCGCGAACTCGGGCCACGTGATCGACGCCATCTCGGTGGCGGCGTTGAGCTTCATCGTGCAGGAGCCGAGCGGGATCATTCCGCGGTCGAGCGCGTAGTCGCGATCGGCGAGGCTCTTCAGGTA
The DNA here is from genome assembly GCF_001423485.1 of Microbacterium sp. Leaf320. Classification (GTDB taxonomy): domain Bacteria; phylum Actinomycetota; class Actinomycetes; order Actinomycetales; family Microbacteriaceae; genus Microbacterium. The sequence goes on along the minus strand of NZ_LMOD01000001.1, from coordinate 356,354 downwards.
GCGCATCATGGCGGTCTCGCTGCGGTGCGCGTGGAACACGGGATGCGTGAGGTACTCGTCCTGACGGAGCAGATCAGCGGGAAGTGCGCCGTGCGACCCCGAGCCGTAGAACCCGAAGGCGCGCTCCTGCGCCCCGCCGAACACCCGGGCGACCTGGTGGAGCTCGCCGACCGTGGTGGTCTCGTCGACCGAGATGCCGATCGTGTCGACATCGGCGGCGTGCAGCAGAATGCCGAAGCCGTGATGGGCCTGCTCCACGAACTCGGCCGCACGCCCCGGAACCCGCACCTGGAGGGTGTCGAAGAACGAGTCGTGCACGACGTCCGCGCCCGCATCGGCGAGCCAGTCGCGCAGCATCGTGGTCTTGGCCGCGACCTCTGCGGCGATCGCACGCAGTCCGTCCGGACCGTGGTAGACCGCGTACATCGACGCCATCACCGCGAGCAGCACCTGCGCGGTGCAGATGTTGCTGGTCGCCTTCTCGCGGCGGATGTGCTGCTCGCGGGTCTGCAGGGACAGCCGGTACGCCGGCCTGCCGTCCGCATCGACCGAGACCCCGACGAGGCGTCCGGGCAGCTGCCGCTCGAGTCCTGCACGCACGGCCATGTAGCCGGCGTGCGGCCCTCCGAAGCCGATCGGCACGCCGAAGCGCTGCGTGGTGCCGACCGCGACATCCGCACCGAGCGAACCGGGAGAGGCGATCAGGGTGAGTGCGAGCAGGTCGGCGGCGACGACGGCGAGACCGCCGGCCAGGTGCGCGGCGTCGATCACGGCGCTGGGGTCCCACACGCGCCCGGAGGCACCCGGATACTGCACGAAGACACCGAACAGCTCGGCGGGGAGCTCCTCGCCTGCGGCGAAGTCGACGGTCACGAGCTCGATGCCCACCGCCTCGGCGCGGGTCTCGAGCAGCGCCTTCGTCTGCGGGAAGGCATCGGCGTCGACGGCGAACACGTTCGACGCCTTCTTCGACGCGCGGCGCGCGAGCAGCATCCCCTCGACGACCGCGGTCGACTCGTCGAGCATCGACGCGTTGGCCGTCGTGAGTCCGGTGAGCTCGGCCACCATCGTCTGGAAGTTGATCAGCGCCTCGAGCCGCCCCTGCGAGATCTCCGGCTGGTACGGCGTGTAGGCCGTGTACCAGGAGGGGTTCTCGAGGACGTTGCGCTGGATCACCTGCGGGGTGATCGTGCCGTAGTACCCGAGGCCGATCATCGGCCGGTTCACCGTGTTGCGAGCGGCGATGGCCCGCAGCTCGGCGAGGGCCTCGGTCTCGCTCGCCGCGCGAGGGATGACCGAGTGCGTGGAGGCTGCGGTGAAGATCGAGGAGGGCACGGCCTGGCGCATCAGCGCCTCGACCGGGCTCCAGTCCTCGAGCGCGGACTCGACACCCAGCGCGTCGAGCATCTGGCGCTGCGTGGATTCGGTGGTTCCGATGTGACGATCAGCGAAGGAGACCACTGGTCGATCAGCCCTCCGTCAGAGCGACGTACGCGTCGCGGTCCATCAGACCCTCGAGCGCACCCGCGGCCACGGCGACCTTGATGAGCCAGCCCCCGGCGAACGGCTCCGCGTTCACGAGCGAGGGGTCGTCGACCACGGTGTCGTTGATCTCGACGACCGTGCCGGTGACCGGCGCGTAGAGCTCGCCGACCGACTTGGTCGACTCGATCTCGCCGACGACGGAGCCTGCGGCGATCTCGGTGCCGACGGCGGGAAGCTCGACGAACACGACGTCGCCGAGCTTGTCGGCCGCGTAATCGGTGATGCCGATCGTCACGGTGTCGCCGTCAGCGGCGATCCACTCGTGCTCGTCGGTGTAGCTGAGGGCGTTGAGGTCGGTCATTTGGTCCTCCGGTAGAAAGGCAGGGCGGTCACGGTCGCGGGGATCCTGGTCCCCCGCACATCAAGGAATACTGCGGTTCCCTCCGCAGCGGAAGACGGTTCGACGTAGGCCATCGCGATCGGGTGGCCGAGTGTCGGGCTGAGCGCACCGCTGGTGATCTCGCCGAGCACACCGCCGTCCTGATCGACGACGGGGTATCCGGCACGGCCGGCGCGCTTGCCCTCGGCCACGAGGCCCACGAGCACCCGGGCATCGGATGCGGCATCCACCGCGCCCTTGCCGATGAAGCTCTCCTTGTCGGACACGACGACCCGGCCGAGACCCGCCTGCGACGGCTTGGTCTCGCGGGAGAGCTCGTGTCCGTAGAGGGGCATGCCCGCCTCGAGCCGGAGCGTGTCGCGCGCGGCGAGACCGGCGGGGACGAGACCGTGCGCCTGACCGGCCTCGACGAGCGCGTCCCAGAGCGCCGGAGCGTCGGCGACTCGTACGAGAAGCTCGAAGCCGTCTTCCCCTGTGTACCCGGTGCGGGCGAGAAGCAGTGGGCCGCCGAGGAACGAGGCATCGGCCCAGGCGTAGTACTTCTGCTCGGCCCAGGCCGTTCCGACGTCGGTGATGCCCGCAGTCGTGGCAAGGATGGCCTCGGATGCCGGACCCTGGACGGCGAGCAACGCATACTCGTCGGAGACGTCCTCGACGTCGACGCCACGATCTCCGAGGAACCCCTCGAAGGTGCGCTCCTCGCCTGCGGCGAGCGCCGGCCGTTCGCGCTCGATCCGCGAGGGGAACGAACGGATCCGCGAAGCGAACGCCGCGTCGACGAATCCGCGGTTGCCCGCGTTCGCGATCACCAGGAACCGATCCTCGGCGAGGCGGTAGACGATGACATCGTCGATGATCCCTCCGTCGTCGGCCAGCATCAGCGAGTACTTCGCCTTGCCGACGGACATCGCCGACAGGCGACCGGCGAGCGAGTAGTCCAGGAAGGCCCCTGAGAAGTCTCCGGTGATCATGAACTCCGCCATGTGCGAGATGTCGAAGATCCCGGCGGCTTGACGCACGGCGTGGTGCTCGGCGAGGTCGGAGGTGTAGCGCACCGGCATCTGCCAGCCGCCGAAGTCGGTGAACGAGGCGCCGAGCGCCTCATGGCGTTCGCGGAGCGGAGTGTAGCGAGGGTCGGACATCGAGTTCTCCCGGGCTGGGTCGGGCGGAACAGCGGTGTCGCCGTTCCTCGGAACTCCCCCTCTGTCATGGGCCTGAGAGCTTCACCCAGAGACTGGGCTTTCACCGTCGGCGGACCGCCTGCGAAGAGACGGAGACGCGCGGGATGCATGTCTCCAGGGTTTCGACTCGGGCGCCTCCGGCGGCCTCGCTCAACCCGATTTCTCGCTTCGCTGGAAATCGCTTTTCAGAGTGGCCGGAACCGCGCGGTACGCGTACCTGAGAGATTGGCGGGGAGGCTTGCTCCTTCGGTGCCCGGCTGCATTCGCCGGGGCTCTCCCGCGTGGGTCATTCGGCCTGTCTTCACTTGTGCGTTCAGTCTAGCGGGTCGCCCCTGCGGAGACAGGCGATCCTCCGGTCGCGCTTCGCTTCGCGCGCCATGCGTCGCGGTGGAGGGGAAGCGCGACCGGTGGGATGCTCAGCGGCCGGCGAGCTCTGCCCGCACCTCGTCACGGAGGCGACCGAGGTTCTCAGGCTCCGGCGCTGCGCCCAGCAGCGTCTTCGTGTACTCATGCTGCGGATTGAGGATGACGTCGTCTGCAGGCCCACGCTCCACGACGTCGCCCTTGTAGAGGACCATGATCTCGTCGCTGAAGTGCCGGGCGGTCGCGAGATCATGCGTGATGTAGAGCACGCCGAGATTCTCCTCCCGCTGCAGATCGGCCAGCAGGTTGAGCACCCCGAGCCGGATCGAGACATCGAGCATCGAGACCGGCTCATCCGCGACGATGAACCGCGCTCCCGGGGCGAGCGCCCGCGCGATGGCCACTCTCTGCCGCTGACCACCTGACAGCTCATGCGGGCGCCGTTCGGCGAAGCTCTCGCCCGGGAACAGTCGCACCCGCTCGAGCAGCTCGATCGCGCGCACCCGCACCTCGGCGCCCGAGAGCTTCGGATGGTGGAGCCTGATCGGTCGCTCCAGGTGGTGGATGATCGTGTGGAACGGGTTCAGCGAGGCGAACGGATCCTGGAACACCATCTGCACCTGCGAGCGATACTCCTCGACCGCGCGGCCCCGCATCCCCGAGTCCTTGCCGTCGAGCAGGATCTGCCCGCTCGTCGGCGTCTCGAGCTTCATCAGCATCCGGGCGATCGTCGACTTGCCCGACCCCGATTCGCCGACGAGGGCGACGGTCTTGCCCGCTTCGATCGTGAACGAGACATCCTTGACCGCATGCAGGATCGATGTCTTGAGCCCCGATCGCAGGGTGAAGTCCTTCACCAGGTTGCGGGCTTCGAGGGTGGGAGCACTCATCGGATCTCCTCCTGACTGGGCTGGTTGCCGGTGCGGACGAAATCGCCACGCTCTCCGGTCAGACTCGGGAAGCTCGACAGCAGTTTCTTCGTGTACTCGTGCTGGGGCGTGCGGTAGATCTCCTCCGCCGTGCCCTCCTCCACGATCTGCCCCTGCAGCATCACGGCGATGCGGTCGCTGATCTCGATCAGCATCGGCAGGTCATGCGTGATGAAGATCACCGCGAAGCCGAGCCGCTCGCGCAGCCGCATGATCTCGCGGATGATCCCGCGCTGCACGACCACGTCGAGTGCCGTGGTCGGCTCGTCCATGATCATGACCTGCGGATCCAGCGCGAGTGCCATCGCGATCATCATGCGCTGGCGCATGCCGCCGGAGAGCTCGTGCGGGAAGCTCGTGAGCCTCGACGGGTCGACCCCGACGAGAGTCAGCAGCTCCTCTGCCCTGGCCTGCTTGTCCTTCTTGGACATGCCGGGGCGATGGGTCTCGAAGATGTCGAAGATCTGCGCCTTGACGCTGATCACCGGGTTGAGCGAGTTCATCGCGCCCTGGAACACCATCGAGATCTTGTCCCAGCGGAACGCCCTCAGCCCCTCTCCGTCGAGTGCGACGATGTCGATGTCGTGGCCGTCGCGGTCGTGGAACACGATCTCACCGCCGGTCATGAGCGCCGGCGCCTTGAGAAGCCGGTTCATGCCGTACGCGAGGGTGGTCTTGCCGCAGCCCGATTCGCCTGCGAGGCCGAGGATCTCGCCGCGGTTCAGCGTGAGGGACACGTTCCGGACCGCCTTGACCGGCGGATCCACCTCGTACTCGATCGACACGTTGCGTGCGGTCAGCACGGCATCCGGAGCGCTCATGCGGCGACCCCCTTCGTCTTGGCGGCCTTGCGCACGCGTCGAGCAGCGTCGGGCGCATTGCGCAGCTTGGGGTTGATGACCTCGTCGATCGCGAAGTTGATGAGCGAAAGCCCCGCGCCGAGGAGAGCGATCATGATTCCCGGAGGGACGAACCACCACCAAGCGCCTCGTCCGAGTGCCTGGCCGGACTGCGCGTCGTTGAGGATGGTCCCCCAGGTGATGGAGGAGTTCGGGCCGAGGCCGAGATACGAGAGCCCTGCTTCGCCGAGGATCGCGAAGATGATAGCGAAGAGGAACTGCGCCGTGAGCAGCGGCAGAAGGTTCGGCATGATCTCGACGAGGATCACGCGGAATGAACGCTCTCCGGCGACCTTGGACGCGTAGACGTAGTCACGGGTGCGCAGCGATCGGGTCTGGAGCCGAAGCACATACGCGGCGCCGGCCCAGGAGGTGATGCCGAGGACGAAGGCGACGAGCTGCCAGCTGCGCTCCGGCACGAATGAGGAGATCACCATCACCAGCGGCAGGCCGGGGATCACGATCATCACGTTGGTGAGCAGAGCGAGCGTGTCTTCGCGCCATCCGCCGAGGTATCCGGCGAGGACTCCGAATAGCAGTGACAGGATGATCGCGATACCACCGGCGACCACACCGACGAGCAGCGAACCCTGGGCTCCGATCGCGAGTTGCGCGAACATGTCGTTGCCCAGTTTGGTGGTGCCTAGCCAGTGTTCCGGCGAGGGCGGGAGGAGCGCCGGGTTGTCGGTGCTCCGAGGGTCCTGCGAGAAGATCGGCACGATGATCGCGAACAATGCGATCGCGATCACCAAGCTCGCGCCGATGATGAACTTCGACGACGAGGTGGGGAGGATGCGTCGACGCTTCCGTCCGCGCTGAGTCGCGAGCGAGATGGTGCTCGCAGGCTGGGTCATGGGCTGATCCTTCGTGGTCAGCACTGTGTTCTCGGTGTCAGACATTCTGGCGAGCCCTCGGATCGATGAAGCCATAGACGAGGTCCATGATGAAGTTGGCGGCGAGCACCGTAATCGTGATGACGAGGAAGAGCCCCTGCATCAGCGCGTAGTCGTTGTTCGTGACCGCTTGGAACATCAGCTTGCCGATGCCCGGGTAGGTGAACACCTGCTCCATCACGATCGAACCCGCCACGACGAATCCCAGGGTGATCGAGAAGCCGGCGATCGACGGGATGGCGGCGTTGCGGGCGGCGTACGTCGTCATGATGCGACGCGGACGGAGCCCCTTGGCCTCGGCCGTGAGCACGTAGTCCTCGGCCATGGTCTGCACCATCATGTTGCGCATCCCGAACATCCAGCCGCCCACCGATGAGATGACGATCGTAATGGCGGGGAGGATCGCGTGTGAGAGTGCATCCATGAAGAACGCCCAGGTCGGCTCAGGACCGTCCGGGAAGTCGAACACGTCATAGCCGCCGAAGATCGGGAACCAGCCGAGTCCGACCGCGAACACCGAGACGAGCAGCAGCGCCATCCAGAAGTACGGAATGGACTGCAGCACGGTGGTCGCAGGGATGAGGTGGTCGACCCAGGTGCCGCGCTTCCATCCTGCCCAGGCACCGAGCGCGACGCCGAGGATGAACGAGATCACGGTCACCGTGCCGACGAGGATGAGCGTCCAGGGCAGCGCCTGGCTGATCAGCTCGCTCACCGGTGCCGGGAACTTGGTGACGGAGATGCCGAGGTCACCCCTGAGCATTCGCCCCCAGTAACCGATGTACTGCTCCCAGAGGGATGAGTCGTCGCCGCCGAGCAGCAGCTTGATGTTGCGGATCGTGGTCTCGGAGACCTCGCCGCCCGCTCGCTGCATCTTGGCGATCATGATGTCCGCCGGGTTCCCCGGCATGAGCCGGGGAAGCAGGAAGTTGAGTGAGATCGCGGCCCACAGCGTGAACGCGTAGAACCCGATTCGTCGCGCATAGAACTTCATGTCACATACCTTGCTTCCTGCTTCCCCGACCCCATGTGCTTAGTTCGCCGGCTTGAGGTGCGTCAGAACGTAGCCCGAGGCGACCTTCTCCCACGGGGCGGGGAACGAGTACAGATCGTCCTCCGTCACCCAACCGGTGAAGTCCCTCGAGTTGTAGAACGTCTGCGTCGCATTGATCACGAGCGGGATGTAGGGCAGGTCACGGACAATCTCTGTCTGGATCGTGCCGTAGAGCTCCTTCTTCTCGGCCTCGTCGATTGTGCTGATCGCCGCTTGGATTGCCGTGTCGACGACCGGGTTGCTGTACCGGCTGAAGTTCCAGCGGCCGGCGGGGACCTCAGTCCCCACGGGGCTGGTCGACTGGACTGCTGTGCCGCCGAACCAGTCGCGGTAGATCTGGAACGGGTCGGCAACCGAGGTGCCCACGACGCCTCCGACGATCAGCTGGTAGTCCCCGCCCTGACGGGCATCGACGAACTCCTGCCACTGCACCGTGGATGCGGTGATCTTGATTCCCGCAGCCTCCGCCTGCTCAGCGATCAGCTTCGCGGCGTCGTTGTAGTCGGTCCAGCCGTCGACCGAGATCAGGCTGAGCTCGACCGGCTTGCCGTCCTTCGCGTAGTAATCGCCGTCTTTGGTGTACCCGGCAGCCTCGAGTATCTCGCCTGCCTCTGCGACGTTCGCCTCCTGCGGGCTGACCTCGTTGGCGGAGTCCGCGACCCACTTCTCATCACGCGGAAGCAGCGCGAAGGTCGGTGAGATGTCACCCGTCAGGCCGACGAAGGCCTTGTCCTTGATGGCCGCGCGGTCGATCGCGACGTTCAGCGCCTGTCGAACCGCCACGTCAGTCTGCGGGCCGGTGCACCCGAGCTCGGCATTCGAGCAGGTGTAGAGCACGGTCGGGTCCTGCGGCGTGTTGATCCAGTCGATCACGCCGTTCGAGGTCACGTCGTCCGGGTTCGGGATGAACATGGACGTCCAGTCGAGCTCGCCCGAGGCGAGCAGATCCTGCGCGGTCTGGTTGTTGTCGACCGCGATGTACTGGACCTTCTTGACCCCGAGATCGGCGGCGTCACGGAAGTACTCGTTCGCGACGAGCGTGTATGACTCGCTTGTCGTCTTCTCAACGACGTACGCGCCGGATCCGACCGGCTCCTCGTTGGTGAAGTTGGCGAAGTCGTCGACCTCCGACCACACGTGCTCCGGGAGGATGTAGGTCGAGCCGAGACGCTGGTACTCGGTCGTGTACTGCGCGGTCGCATAGGTGAGCACGACCGTCGTGTCGTCGGTGGCCTCCGCAGAGACGAGGCCGTTGCCCTCGGGGTTGTTCGCCTCGTAGTTGAAGGAGAACGCCACATCGGCGGCGGTCAACGGCTCTCCGTCGCTCCACTTGAGGTCGGGCTTGATGGTGATCGTGATCGCCGTGCCGTCCTCGTTGTACTCGAAGGAGTCGCCGATCAGACCGACAGGCTCGGAATCGGCCGTCTTGTTGTAGAAGAACAGCGTTTCGTAGATCGGGCCCGTCGCGCCGTGGAGCACGGTCGGGGCGAACGGGTTGTAGTTCGCGGTGATGGGGGTCTGGCTGCCGGCCCAGACACGAAGAGCGCGGTCGCCGTCGCCACCGCTCCCCTCATTGCCTCCGCCTGCGCCACAGGCCGTCAGGCCCAGAGCGAGGACGGATGCCCCCGCCACAGCGGTGAGCGCGATCTTGCGCCTTCCGTTACGGATCATTCTGTATTTCCTCTCGGTGCTGCACTGCAGGAGGGATTTCTCCGGGTGTGGAGACGAACTCCGGGAGGGAGTTCGCAACAGATCCCGGGAAGGGATTTGTTAGGACAGTAACCTAACAAATTGCCAAACGGGCGACAAGAGCCCAGAACGCTGGTATATAACGTTTCGGCCTCAGCGCTCGTCTCGTCACGAAGGTGCACTAACAGTCCCAACGACACTAAGATCGGAGCAGGAGGTTAAGGTACCCATGACCCAAAGCAGTGGAATCGACGTCGCCGTGTCGACCGTGATCCTCACCCTTCGGCGCACGGACGACGGCTCCGCTGTGCTGGCGCTACCTCTGGTGCTGCGAACGCGCGAGCCGTTCGCCGGCCAGTGGGCCCTCCCCGGCGGCTGGCTCACCGAGACGGAATCGCCCGTCGATGCTGCAGCACGGACCCTGGCGGAGACCACGGGCCTCACCCCCAGCTACCTCGAGCAGCTCTATGCCTTCGGCGCGGTCGACCGCTCCCCCACCCGGGTCGTGTCGATCATCTACTGGGCGCTGCTCCGGCAGGACGAGGTCGACGCACAGAGCGCCGCGCATCGGGCATCCGGTCTCGCCCCCGAGAACGTGCGCTGGTTCGATCTCGGCGACCTGCCGCCGCTCGCCTTCGATCACCGCAAGATCATCGACTACGCGCTCTGGCGTCTGCGCAGCAAGGTCGGCTACAGCCGCGTCGCACACGGCTTCCTGCCGGCCGAGTTCACCCTGGCCGACCTTCGAGAGGCCTACGAGGCGATCCTCGGCAAGCATCTCGACCCGGCCAACTTCCGCCGACAGGTCGAGTCCGCCGGCAATCTCCTCCCCACCGACCAGTTCCGCACCGGCAGTCACCGCCCCGCCCGCCTGTACCGCTACAACACCGACGTCGAGCTGGCCGATCACGGCCCCCTCGGCCCCGAGGAAACGAGCACCCGATGAGCATCACCTTCGTTCCGACCCCGGCAGTCCAGCCCCTCGACGCCTCCGTCGACCACGCGATCCAGTCGATCGTGGCGGGCGCATCGACCGATGAGACCTGTACGACCGACCTCGCCGTCGGCCCCTGGGACTTCGACACGCGCCCCGGTTACGGACCCGGGTCGTCGATGGGCGACGTCATCCCGACGGGGGCACCTCGCCAGGGAGAGCTTCCGGCGGCGTATCGCGAGGCGAGCGAGCCGGACCTCGACGAGCGCATCCGTGCGGCGAAGGCCACACTCGGCGACCGAGCCGTCGTGCTGGGACACTTCTACCAGCGCGAGGAGGTCGTGCGTCACGCCGACTACGTGGGCGATTCGTTCCAGCTCGCGACGGCGGCGAAGGAGCGACCGGATGCCGAGGCCATCGTCTTCTGCGGCGTGCATTTCATGGCAGAGACCGCCGATCTGCTCTCGGGCCCCGACCAGGCGGTGATCCTGCCGAACCTCGCAGCCGGATGCTCGATGGCCGACATGGCCGACATCGATCAGGTCGAGGACTGCTGGGAGCAGCTCGCCGATGTCCTCGGCGATCTCGACGCGCAGGACGAAGACGGCCGGGTGCCGGTGATCCCCGTCACGTACATGAACTCCTCTGCCGCGATCAAGGGCTTCGTCGGCAGGCACGGCGGGATCGTGTGCACCTCCTCGAACGCGCAGACCGTGCTCGAGTGGGCGTTCGAACGCGGCCAGCGGGTACTGTTCTTCCCCGATCAGCACCTCGGCCGCAACACCGCGAAGGCGATGGGCGTGCCGCTCGAGCAGATGCCGATGTGGAACCCGCGCAAGGCGCTCGGCGGCTCCACGCCATCAGATCTGGTCGATTCGCGCGTCATCCTGTGGCACGGGTTCTGCTCGGTGCACCGGCGCTTCACCGTGGCCCAGATCGACCAGGCGAGGGTGGACCACCCCGGAGTGCGGGTCATCGTGCACCCGGAATGCCCGATGGACGTCGTGGATGCTGCGGACGAGTCAGGGTCCACCGACTACATCCGCCGGGCGATCGCCGCCGCGACAGAGCCTACGACCTTCGCGATCGGCACCGAGATCAACCTCGTGCGCCGGCTGGCCGCGCAGTTCCCGCAGCACGAGATCTTCTGCCTCGACCCCGTGGTGTGCCCATGCTCGACGATGTACCGCATCCACCCCGGATACCTGGCGTGGGTGCTGGAAGAACTCGTGGCAGGGCGCACTCCCAACCGGATCACGGTCACGGCAGACGTGGCCGACCCCGCGCGGGTCGCCCTCGAACGGATGCTGGCGGCGAAGCCGCCGGTGGTGGCGAGCGCCCGATGAACGTCGTCGTCGTCGGCTCGGGCATCGCCGGCCTCACCGCCGCGCTGCATGCCCACGAGGCGGGGCACGCGGTCACGGTCGTCACGAAGGGTGCACTCGGCGACGGATGCACCGGATTCGCACAGGGCGGAGTCGCCGGAATCTACGGCCCGGCGGACTCGGCGGCCCAGCACGCCGCAGACACGATCGATGCGGGTGCCGGTTTGTCCGACGCCGCCGCGGTCGACGTGCTCGTGCAGGACGCCGCCGAGCGGATCGCCGAGCTGATCGCGCGAGGAGTCGCCTTCGACCGCAGCCCGGACGGCGAGCTGCTGCTCGGGCGCGAGGCCGCGCACAGCCACGCCCGCATCGTGCATGCCGGCGGTGATGCGACCGGTGCCGCGATCGCGCACGCGCTGGTCGCCGCCACTCGACGTGCACCCATCACCGTGGTCCAGGCCGCGTTCCTCGCCGACCTCGTGATCGAGGACGGCGTCGCGCGCGGCATCCGCGTGCTCGTCGACGGCGCTCTCTCAGACCTCGGGGCCGACGCGGTGATCCTCGCCACCGGCGGCGCGGGCCACCTCTACGCGCACACGACGAATCCGGTGGGAACGACGGGCGACGGCATCGCCGCTGCTCTGCGCGCCGGCGCGGCGGTCGCGGATCTGGAGTTCATGCAGTTCCATCCGACGATCCTCGCCGAAGGGCCGGCGTTCCTGGTCTCCGAGGCCGTGCGCGGCGAAGGCGCGACACTCATCGATGCCGACGGTCGGCGCTTCGTGTTCGACACCCACCCCGACGGCGAGCTGGCTCCCCGCGACGTCGTGTCCCGGGCGATCGCGCGCCAGGCCGCAGCTCAAGGCTCGCCGGTCCGTCTCGACGCCACGATGCTGGGCGCACGCGTGCTGGCGCACCGCTTCCCGACGATCGACCGGGTGACGCGCGAGCGCGGTTTCGATTGGGCCACGCACCCCATCCCGGTGACTCCCGCCGCGCACTACCTGATGGGCGGAGTCGTCACCGACCTCGACGGACGCACGTCGATCCCCGGGCTCTTCGCCGTCGGCGAGGTCGCCCGCACCGGCGTGCACGGCGCGAACCGCCTCGCCTCGAACTCACTGCTGGAGGGTGCCGTCTTCGGCGCCCGCGCGGCCACCGCCGTGGGCATGCCCTGGAGGTCGTCGCCCGCGCCCCTGCCCGCGGACACTCGCAGCGCCGCAAACGCCGGTACCGCCGGCGCTCGACCGCACTCGGACGGCAGCCCGTTCAGTCGCCCCGCGCTGCAGCGACTGATGTGGGATGACGTCGGACTCCTCCGCACGGACGAGGGGCTCGAGCGGGCTCTCGAGGCCGTCACCCGCTGGCGGTCCACCGCGTCCGCACCCGCCACGGTCGCGGAGCGCGAGGACGCGAATCTGCTCCTGCTCGCCGAGGCCACGGCATCCGCGGCCCTCGCCCGCACCGAATCTGTCGGCGCCCACTACCGCGAACCCGTCGCCTCGCCCCTCCTGGAGACCGTCTGATGCTCACTCACGCACTCATCACCCGCGTCGTCGGCGCAGCCCTCGAGGAGGACGCTCCGTGGGGCGATCTCACGAGCACGACGCTGCTTCCCGCAGACGCCACCGCGGCCGCCGACCTGGTCGCCAGAGAATCCGGGATCTTCAGCGGCGGCGAGGTCTTCTCCGCCGCCTTCGCCCTCACGGATCCGTCGATCACGATCGACGTGCACGTCGGCGACGGCGATCGCTTCGCGCCCGGCGACGTGCTGGCCTCGGTGTCGGGTTCGGCCCGCGGCATCCTCACCGCGGAGCGCATCGCGCTGAACTTCACGCAGCGGATGAGCGGCATCGCCACTCTGACCGATGCCTATGTGCGGGCGATCGAGGGGACCTCGGCTCGCATCGCCGACACCCGCAAGACCACCCCGGGCCTGCGCGCCTTCGAGCGTCACGCCGTGCTCTCCGGCCGCGGGCACAACCACCGCTACTCGCTGTCGGACGCTGTGATGGCCAAGGACAACCATCTCGCCGTGCTGCACCGCTCGGGTGCCGACCTGGCCACAGCCCTGCGCGAGGCGTTCTCCCGCCTGCCCCACACGACCCACGTGGTCGTCGAGGTCGACCGGCTCGATCAGATCCCGGCCGTGCTCGACGGCGGAGCGCACACCGTGCTGCTCGACAACTTCTCGCTCGAGGATCTGCGGGCGGGTGTGGCGTTGATCGGCGACCGCGCGCAGGTCGAGGCCTCCGGCGGGGTGAGCCTCGACACGGTCGGAGACATCGCCAGGACCGGCGTGGACGTGATCTCGGTCGGTGCGCTGACCCATTCGGCGCGCGCGCTCGATCTCGGCCTGGACGTGCGGATCGACTGACCCCGATGCTCTACCTCGATCACGCTGCGACGTCTCCTGTCCGTCCGGAGGTGCTCGACGCGATGCGTCCGTATCTCACCGGCATGTTCGGCAATCCTTCCAGCCACCACACCTACGGCGAGGCTGCGGCGAGCGCGCTCGACGATGCGAGATCGCGGGTCGCGCGTGTGCTGGGGATGCGCGCCGGCGATGTCGTGTTCACCGCCGGCGGCACCGAGGCGAACAACCTCGCGGTCAAGGGGATCGTGCTCGCCGCTCTCGCGGACGGCCGCCGTCATCTGGTGATCTCGCCGATCGAGCACGAGTCGATCCTGGAGTCCGCGGACTACCTGCGACGCTTCCATGACGTCGAGGTCACGGCGGCGGCCGTCGACTCGCACGGCCGGGTCTCCGCGGCATCCCTGCGAGCGGTGGTGCGGCGGGACACCGCGCTGGTCGCCATCGGGCACGCCAACAACGAGATCGGCACGATCCAGGACGTGGCCTCGCTCGCGGAGGTGACCCGCGCCGCCGGTGTTCCGCTGCATGTCGACGCGGTGCAGTCCGCGGGGTGGCTGCCGCTCGCAGGAGTCGGGGCAGATGCGATCGCGATCGCCGGGCACAAGCTCGGAGCGCCGAAGGGAATCGGAGCCCTCGCCGTGCGCGGCCGGGTTCCCCTCGAACCTCTTCTGCACGGGGGCGGTCAGGAGCGCGGGCGTCGGTCGGGGACGGAGAACGTCGCAGGGGCGGTCGGCCTCGCCGTGGCGTTGGAGCTCGCCGAGGCGGAACGCGACACCGTCGGCGCCCTCGTCGGAGCGGTGACGCAGCGTTTCATCGCCGCCGTCCTCGCGGCCGTTCCTCAGGCCGCGCTCACGGGAGATCCGGTCCGGCGGCTCCCCGGGACCGCGAGCTTCACCTTCGCGGGAGTGAGCGGCGAGGCCGTGCTGCTCGAGCTGGAGCGCCGGGGCGTGGTGTCGTCGAGCGGCTCAGCGTGCGCCGCCGGGAACGACGAGCCGTCGCACGTGCTGCTCGCCTGCGGCGTCGATCCCTCCGTCGCGCAGAGCTCCGTGCGGTTCACCTTCGGCCACGACCCGCTGCCCGACGATCTGCCCGACCGACTCGCCGCCCTCGTGTCAGAGTCCGTGCGCGCCGTCGTCGGCGCCTGAGAGGCGAGACGGCTGAGAGGCGAGACGCCCGTAGGCGGCCATAGACTCGGCTGGTGACCGCCCCCGCCCCGATCGTGACGCTGATCGTCCCCGGCCGCGACATCGCCGGCTTCGCCCCGGCCGCACTCGATTCGCTGCGCGCGCAGACCGAGAATCGGTGGCATGCGATCCTCGTCGACGACGGCTCGACCGACGACACCGCCGAGATCTTCGCTGCGGCTGCGGCATCCGATCCGCGCTTCCGTGCCGTGCGACATGAGGCGTCGCGCGGCCTCGGCGCCGCGCGGAACGTGGGGATCGATCTCGTCGACACCCCGCTCGTGGGGTTCCTCGACGGCGACGATGAGCTGACCCCCACCGCGCTCGAGCGTCTCATCGGAACCCTCACCGAGACGGGGAGCGACTTCGTCGCCGGTGCGTACGTGCGCTCGCGCTTCGACGGCGAACGCTACGTCCCTGGGCGCGTGCAGCCCTGGGTCGAGGCCGCGACGTCGCCGGCACGACTCGGAACCACGATCGTCGAGCACCCGCAGGCCAGCGCCAACATCGTCGCCTGGTCGAAGATCAGCCGCACCGAGCTCTGGAGCGATCTGCGGTTCCCCGAGGGGGTCGCCTACGAGGACCAGGTGGTCGCTCAGCTCATGTACACCCGGGCACGCGCTTTCGACGTGATCCCCGACACGGTCGTCCGGTGGCGGCTGCGGGCCGACGGCACCTCGATCACACAGGGCCGCGCGCAGCTGCCGGTGCTCCGCGACTACCTCCGCGCACTGCGGGGAGGTATCGGCGTGCTGTATGACGCCGGTGCGCATGCGGCCGTCACCGCACGCCTCGAACTGATCCTGGCGATGGATCTGCCGCCGCTCCTCGAGATCGCCGCCACCCACCCCGACCCGCGCTACGCCGAGGGCGTGGAGTCGTTCGCCGCCGAGATCCAGGCACTGCCCGAATACGCCGATGCGCGCCCCAATCCCGCTCTCACCGCTGCCCTGGCGTGGTGAGAGCACGCCCCAGGAGACACATGAACGGCTACCTCGCCGACCTCTTCTCGCTCGACGGCCGCACGGCGGTCGTGACCGGAGGCAGCTCCGGCATCGGTCGCGGCATCGCCACGGCACTCGCGAAGGCGGGCGCCTCGACCGTGATCGTGGCTCGAGGCAAGACCAGGGTCGAAGAGACCGTCGCCGAACTCACGGATGCCGGATGCCGTGCGGCGGGCGTCGTCGGCGACCTCAGCACTCGGGAGGGGATTGGTGCTCTGGCGGAAGCTGCCACCGTTCCCTTCGGGGAGCCGGACATCCTGGTGAACTCCGCCGGCATCAACATCCGCCCACCCTTCGCCGAGATCACCGAGGACGACTGGGACGCGACGATGACCGTCAATGCTCTCGCACCGTTCCTGCTCGGGCAGCGTTACGGCGTCGGCATGGCCGAGCGCGGATACGGCAGGTTGATCCACATCAGCTCGCAGCAGGCGCACCGCGCTTTCGTCGGCAGCGGGATCTACGGGGTGTCGAAGGGTGCGGTGGAGTCGCTGATGCGGTCGGAGGCCGAGGCGTGGGGCGGCACCGGCGTCACGAGCAACACGCTGGTCCCCGGGTTCGTTCTCACCCCGCTGAACGCCCGCCTGCAGGAGGACCCCGCCCAGATCGCCGCCCTCGCCGCCCGTACGATGATCGGTCGCAACGGCCTGCCTTCGGACTTCGCAGCGGCCGCCGTCTTCCTGGCTGGTGCGGGATCGAGCTACGTCACCGGTCAGTCGCTGTTCATCGACGGCGGCCTCTCGGTGCACTGACAGCAGCTCCGCGCACTGACACCAGCTCCGCGCGTTGACACCGGCTCAGCCCTCTGCCGGGTACACCCTCTCGTCGGCGCGTGGAGCGTCGAGCAGCGGCACCGACGCCGTGAGGGTCGCGACCGCATCCGCTCCGGCAGAGTCCTCCGGCGCACGGTCGGCCCGCCGGTCGGCGAGCGCGGCGCTGACTCCCCCGGCCACGGCCTCCTCGATGACGGCCTCGGTCTCGATCACCCGAGATGCCGCGACCTGCTGCGCGGCGAGCTCGGCATAGAGTCCGCCACGCGCGATGAGCTCGGTATGGGTGCCGGACTCGACGATCTGCCCCGCCTCGAGCACGTGGATGACGTCCGCGCCGATCACCGTCGACAGTCGGTGCGCGATCGTCAACGTCGTGCGTCCCTTGGCGGCCTCGTCCAATGCCTCCTGCACGACGCGCTCGGAGACGGTGTCCAGAGCCGAGGTGGCCTCGTCTAGCAGCAGCACCGGCGGATCCTTGAGCAGCACGCGGGCGATCGCGATGCGCTGCTTCTCGCCGCCCGAGAGCCGGTAGCCGCGCTCTCCGACGACCGTGTCGTAGCCGTCTTCGAATCCGGCGATGATGTGATGGATGTTCGCCGCGACACAGGCGGCGACCACCTCGTCCTCCGTCGCGCCCGGTTTCGCGTACAGGAGGTTCTCGCGGATCGTCGCGTGGAACAGGTAGGTCTCCTGCGACACGATCCCGACCTGATCGATGATCGACTCCTGCGTGAGTGTGCGCACGTCCGCCCCCGCGAAGAGCACGGCGCCGCCGTGAGCCTCGTACAGGCGTGGAGCGAGGTAGAGCACGGTCGTCTTTCCCGCGCCAGAGGGCCCCACGAACGCCACGTGCTTCCCCGGTTCCGCGACGAACGAGACGCCGTGGAGCGTGGGTCGGGCATCCGGTGCGGCATCGGGATAGCGGAAGACGACGTCGTCGAACTCGATCCGCCCACGCGGCCCTGGCGCCTCTGCGACGGTGATCGCATCCGGTGCGTCCTGGATCTCGGGGACGAGGTCGAGGTACTCGAAAATGCGCGCGAACAGCGCAGACGAGGTCTGCAGATCCAGCGAGACCCGCATGAGGCCCATCAACGGCTGGAGCAGCCGCGCCTGGACGGTGGTGAACGCGACGACGGTGCCTGCGGTGATCGCTCCGGTGCCGCCCGCGATCAGGTATCCCGAGACGAGATAGATGACCGCCGGCACGCTCGCCATGAGCACCTGGACGACGGCGAAGAAGCCCTGGCCGCTCATCGCCCTCCGCACCTGCAGCTTCACCTGGTTGCGGTTCTCCGCCTGGTAGCGCTGGGATTCGGTGCGCTGCCGGTTGAACGCCTTCGACAACAGCATTCCCGAGACGCTCAGTGTCTCCTGCGTGATCGAGGTGAGCTCCGACAGCGACTCCTGTGTCTCACCCGCGATGCGGGCACGAACCTGGCCGACGCGCCGCTGCACGATGATCAGGAACGGCATCAGCACGACCGCGATCAGGGTCAGACGCCAATCGATCAGGATCATCGCGACCAGCGAGGCGATCACCGTGACGACGTTGCCCAGGATGCTGGTGACCGTGTTCGTGAGCACGCCCGATACGCCGCCGACGTCGTTCTGCAGCCTCGACTGGATCACCCCGGTCTTCGTGCGCGTGAAGAAGCCGAGCTCCATCGCCTGCAGGTGCTCGAAGAGCCGTACTCGCAGATCGCCTGTGACGCTGTTGCCCACTGTCGAGGTGAGCCAGGTCTGGGCGACGCCGAGAACTGCGGAGACGAGGAACAGGCAGACCATCGCCGAGACGAGCCAGATGAGCAGCTGCAGCTGCGGACCGCCGCCGTCGACGGGGAACAGCGCGTCATCGAAGATGCGCTGCACGATCAGCGGCGGGATGACCGCGATGGCGGCGCCGATGACGACCAGCACGCCCGTCCAGAAGATGCGCCACCGGTATGGCCGGAACAGGGTGATGACTCTGGCCCCGAGTCCGCTGATCCGCGGCGCCTCGGCATTGAGCCGACGCTGCGCGCTCTCGTCCACGCCGCGGAATCCGCCGCGTCCGCCACCCATGCTCATGTCGCCAGCGTAGTCAGGGTGACGGACACCGGGCCGCCCGCGCGTTCGCCGGACCGTCCGCTGAGAGCGGATCCACACGGATCCGGAATGAAATGTCCGAAGCTGTGGTTACGCTGAATGGTCCCCGCGCACTCGCGCGATCTCCCCCCCTCTCTCAGTGCCTAGGAGGCCGTATGTCTGCCGTCGACACCGGTTCGATCACCACGCCCCCTGCGTCGTCAGGAGGGGAGATCTCTCGCAGCGACATGCGCGTGATCTGGCTCCTTCTCGTCGCTGCCTTCGTCGCCATCCTCAACGAGACGACGATGGGAATCGCAATCCCGCACCTGAACGCGGATCTCGGCGTCCCGCCCGAACTCGGGCAGTGGCTCACGAGCGCGTTCATGCTCACCATGGCCGTGGTCATCCCGACCACCGGTTTCATCCTGCAGCGCTTCACGACGCGCCAGGTCTTCATCGCCGCGATGATCTCGTTCTCGCTCGGAACGCTGGTCGCGCTGGTCGCGCCCGGCTTCGAGGTGCTGCTCGCCGGCCGCGTCATCCAGGCCGCAGGCACCGGAATCATGATGCCGCTGCTCATGACGACGATCATGAACGTGGTGCCGCCGCAGTCGCGCGGTCGCATGATGGGCCGTGTCGGTCTCGTCATCTCTCTCGCTCCCGCGATCGGTCCGACGATCGCCGGCGCTGTGCTCGAGACGCTGCACTGGCGCGCACTGTTCGCGATCATCCTGCCGATCGCCCTGATCTCACTCCTCATCGGCGTCAAGTGGATGACGAACCTCGGCGAGACCCGCGAGGTTCCGCTCGATGTGCTCTCCATCCCGCTGGCGGCCCTCGGATTCGGTGGCATCGTCTTCGGTCTCAGCCAGTTCGGCGGAGAGGGCGGATCCGGCGAGACCGCAGGCATCGTCGCGCTCGTCGTGGGCGCCGTCGCGCTCGCGCTGTTCGTGTGGCGTCAGCTCCTCCTGCAGCGCATCGACGACGCACTGCTCGACCTGCGCGTCTTCCGTTCCGCGAACTTCACGTTCTCGGTCATCATCATGACGATCCTCGCGCTGTCGATGTTCGGCACGCTGACCCTCCTGCCCCAGTACCTGCAGAACGTCGCGGGCCTCAATGCCCTCGAGTCCGGCCTCATCCTGCTGCCGGGTTCCGTGCTGATGGGTCTGCTCGGTCCGATCATGGGCCGCGTGTACGATGCACGCGGAACGCGACCGCTGCTGATCCCCGGAACGATTCTCGTGTCAGCGGCCCTGTTCTACTACTCGACCGTGGGCGAGCACACCGTGTGGTGGGTGCTGATCATCGTGCAGGCCGCGATGTCGGTCGGACTCGCGATGTCGTTCACGCCGCTGTTCTCCGCCTCGCTCGGATCCCTGCAGCGGTCGCTGTACTCGCACGGATCGGCTGTGCTCAACACGCTCCAGCAGGTCGGCGGAGCGGCAGGAGTCGCCGTGCTCACCGTGACCTACTCGGCGATCCTGCACGCCGGTGAGGCCGAAGGGCTGCCGACGGCTGCGGCCGGAGCACCGGGTGCGCGGATGGCGTTCCTGATCGCCGCGATCATCTCGCTCGCCGCCGTCGCGCTCAGCGCTTTCGTGCGCAAGCCTGCCGATGACATCGCCGGCGGAGTGCACGGCGGACACTGATCACCGCCACGGCGGCGTCTGACCGGCTACTGCGTCTTCGGCGCGGGGAAGTGGCAGACGCCGCCGCTGCAGTACCCGGCGGAGTCGTTCTCGAGCAGGTTCAGAGAGTCCGGCAGCGGCTGGAGCGCGGTGGGTGCGTCCTGCTCGACGGAGTCCTGTGTCTTGGCCATCATTAGATGCTACGCCTGCTCCGACCGGATGGCGCGGAAATCGACACGCCGATCGACAGCGGACGGACAGCCGCGCTCCCCTACGGTTGACGAGTGCTCAAACGACTCATCGCCCGCCTGTACTGGACGCTCAGCCGCTGGGCCCTCACCGCTGAGGGCACGCCCACCCGTCCGACGATCCTGATCGGTGCGCCGCACACATCGAACTGGGACTTCGTGCTGATGCTGGCCATCGCCTGGCGCCTCGACATCGAGGTGCACTGGCTCGGAAAGAGCAGCCTCTTCCGAGGATGGCGTGGTCCGATCATGCGCCGCCTCGGCGGCATCCCCGTCGACCGAGCGGACCCGGCCCGGGTCGTCACGGACGTGGTGGCACAGGTCCACTCGGGAAGCGTGTTCGGTCTGGTCATCACCCCCGACGGCACCCGTGGAGGCAACGAGTACTGGAAGTCGGGCTTCTACCGCATCGCTCGAGAGACCGGTATGCCGGTCACGCTCGGGTTCGTCGACCGCACCACGATGACGACCGGCCTCGGACCCACGATCGACCTGACCGGCGATATCCCGGCCGACATGGATCGGATCCGTGACTTCTACGCAGATAAGGCGGGGGTGCGCCCCGAACGCCGCACGGAACCGCGCCTGCGAGAAGAGAACCCGGCCGGCGACAGCTGACCGCGGCCCGGATCGATCATCGTCCGCCGCATCGACCTCCGCCCGAGCCTGGTGATCGATCGTCGTGCAAGAGCCTGGACAGCATCCGGCTTCCCCCGCGAGACTGACCACATGGAACCCGAGGAGCGGCTGCCTGCCGCCGAACGCGATGACCTGGTCGACGGACGCGATGAGACCCGCAACGAACGCGCCGACCGCAATTGGGAGGAACTGCTCCAAGAATTGCGGGTGATGCAGACCGGAACGCAGATACTCACGGGTTTCCTCCTGGCCGTGGCATTCACGCCTCGCTTCGAGGACATGGACGAGTTTCAGCGAGACGTGTACGTCGTGCTCGTGGCTCTCGCCGCGGTGGCCACGATCCTGGCACTCGCCCCGGTCGGCATGCACAGGGCGCTGTTCGGCCGGCGCCGCAAACCGGAGCTCGTGCGGGTGGCGGCGCGAATCGTCAAGATCGATCTCGTGGCTATCGCAGCCCTCACGATCGGCGTCACGACCCTCATCATCGACTTCACAGTGAATCGCGCCGCGGGGCTCATCGCGCTCGTCGCCTCACTGGTGGGGGTGCTCCTCCTCTGGGCCGTCCTCCCCCGCCTCGTTCGTCGCGAGGGCGAGCGAGGCGGGGCGGACGACCGGCGCTGAGAGACAGCCCCCGAGCGCTCAACGCCCGGCGGGGGTCCGGTTCTCGGCGCTGACCATCCACGCGAACTGCTCGAGGCTTTCGAGGACAGCGTGCAGGATGTCGGCCGACGTGGGGTCCTCTTCGTCGACGGCATCGTGCACGTCGCGGATCGTGCCGATCGTGGCCTCGAGGCGCGCAGTGATGAGGTCGATCGTGTCAGTCGTCGACACCTCACCCATCGGGAACGCCGGAAGCGAGGTCGACTCGGCGATCGTGTCCGTGCGTCCATCGGGCACGGCGTGCAGCGCACGCATGCGCTCGGCGACCGTGTCGCTGAACGCGCGCGCGGCATCGATGATCTCGTCGAGTTGACGGTGGGTGTCGCGGAAGTTGCGTCCGACGACGTTCCAATGGGCCTGCTTGCCCTGCAGCGAGAGCTCGATGAGGTCGACGAGCACGACCTGCAGGTTGGCGGCCAGCGTCGAAGAGGCGGTGAAGCCCTTCTCGGCGTTCTGGCGCCTCGTGGTCTTCGCGCCGCGCTTGGACGTGCTGCCTGTCTTGGACTTGGTGTTCTCAGCCATGGGATCCTCCTGGGGTCTGGCCTGCGACGGTAGTCTCCGCGGCTTCCGCGTTCGAGGGGGTTGACAGTCAACCGGTGCAGGCCTGATCGTGGCGCAGTGACTGAACCAGCGACACCCCACGACCAGACCGGCAGCGACGAACCAGAGGCGGCCATCGCGCCGATGACCGAAGCGGATGCCGGTGAGGTGCTCACCCTGCAGCGTGCGGCCTTCGTCTCGGAGGCGCAGATCTACGGAAGTGCCGACATGCCGCCGCTGACGCAGACGCTCGCAGAGGTCGAGGCCGAGCTTCGAGCGGGCAACGGACTGACTGCTCGTATCGACGGCCGTCTGGTGGGCGCGATCCGGTACGTCGAGGACGACGGCGTACTGCTCATCGGCCGCATCGCGATCGCGCCCGACATGCAGGGCGAGGGCATCGGCCGGACTCTCCTCGACGCGGCGGAGCGCTCGTCCGCGGCTGCGGAGGCGGAGCTCTTCACAGGCAGCCTGAGCGAGGCGAACATCCGCCTGTACGAAGCGTGCGGTTACCGAGAGACGGTAAGAGTGCCCGACGGCGACGGGACGGAACAGGTCTTCCTGAGAAAACCTCTGCATCAGGTGGGAGACCCCTCCGAACCGGGCGCGTCGGGTTGAAACGCGTCACCGGGTGGGGAATCGTGGCCCGGACACGCCGCACCCGCGTCGTGACCGCAACCGGAAGGAGAGTCTCGTGCTCACCCTCACCGATAACGCCACCGCAATCGTGAACACCCTCGTCAGCCGTCAGACCGACGCCACCGACGCAGGGCTCCGCATTCACTCCACGCCCGCACCCGGACCCGACGGCGGTGCGCGCCTCGCCGTCCTGGTCACGCCCGATCCCGAGCCTGAGGATCAGGTCGTAGAGGTCTCGGGCACCCGTCTCTTCCTCGATGAGACGGCCGCCGCCGCGCTCGACGACAAAGTCCTCGATGCCGGCGTCGACGACGAAGGCTCGGTGTCCTTCGCCGTTCTCCCGAAGGTCGCCTGACGAAGACTCCCCGGATGCCGCGGCTCATCGAGCCGCGGCATCCGTGCGTCCGGAGTGTGTGCGCCCCCGGCTCGCGTAGGTTAGAACCAGAGCCGCGATCGTCGTGGTTCGAGAAGGACCGTTCACGCGCATGAAGTTGGCACTGCTCCGTCGCTACGTCGTCCTCGCCGAGACGTTGCACTTCCCCCGAGCCGCGAAGGAGCTGGGCATCCCGCTGGCGTCGCTCTACACCTCGCTCGACAAGCTCGAAGCAGAGGTGGGCCACACGCTCATCAACCGTGAGGGGACGCCTCGCCTGACGAGCGTCGGTGAACTGTTCCTCGTCGAGGCTCAAGCCACTGTCGCCGCCGCTCCCCCGCCGGCCCCGAAGACCGCGGCTCCGGCGGGCGGTAAAGCCAGGGCGTCCAAGGGCAAGGGACGGGCGCCCATCGTCAAGGGGCAGCCCAAGCCGTACAAGAAGCGCCAGGGTCGCTGAGCTTCCGAGGCACCGAGACTCAGCGCTCTTCGACCTGTCCGTTCTCGACGCTCCAGCGGCGGTTCGTCTGCACCGCCTCCAGCATCCGACGGTCGTGCGTGACGAGCAGAAGCGTGCCGGTGTAGGACTCGAGGGCCTGCTCGAGCTGTTCGATCGCCGGAAGATCGAGGTGGTTGGTGGGCTCGTCGAGCACCAGCAGGTTGATCCCGCGCGCCTGCAGCAGGGCGAGTGCCGCCCTCGTGCGCTCCCCCGGTGAGAGATCGTCCACCGGCCGCGTCACGTGGTCGGCCCTGAGACCGAACTTGGCCAGCAGAGTCCGCACCTCGGCCGACGCCATCTCGGGTACGAGCGCCTCGAACGCATCGGCGAGCGCAGCCTCACCGACCAGGAGCGAGCGCGCCTGGTCTATCTCTCCGATCAGCACGCTGCTTCCGAGGGTCGAGGTCCCCTCGACGGGCGCCTGTCGCCCGAGGAGCGCGCGCAGCAGAGTGGACTTCCCCGCTCCGTTCGGCCCGGTGATCCCGATGCGGTCGCCCGCATCGACCTGCAGCGACAGCGGACCGAGCGTGAAATCGCCCTGCCTTAAGACCGCGGAGTTCAGCGTCGACACGACGGTGCTCGAGCGAGGTGCGGAGCCGATCGTGAACTCGAGCTGCCACTCCTTGCGAGGCTCCTCGACCTCGTCGAGGCGCGCGATCCGGCTCTCCATCTGGCGCACCTTCTGCGCCTGCTTCTCGCTGGACTCCATCGACGCCTTGCGCTTGATCTTGTCGTTGTCCGGAGACTTCTTCATCGCGTTTCGCACGCCCTGGCTCGACCACTCGCGCTGCGTGCGGGCACGGGCGACGAGATCGGCCTTCTTGTCGGCGAACTCGTCGTACTTCTCCCGCAGATGACGGCGGACGACCGCACGTTCCTCGATGTACGCGTCGTACCCGCCGCCATAGACTCGATGGGAGTTCTGCGCGAGGTCGAGCTCGAGAACCCGGGTGACGCTTCGCGCCAGGAACTCCCGGTCGTGACTGACCAGCACGACGCCACCGCGAAGCCCGCGCACGAACGACTCCAGCCGGTCGAGGCCGTCGAGATCGAGATCGTTGGTCGGTTCGTCGAGGAAGACGATGTCGAAGCGCGACAGCAGCAGAGCGGCCAACCCGACGCGTGCGGCCTGACCTCCTGACAGTCCCGTCATGAGTGCGTCCTCGGCCACGCGTCCGCCGCTCGGGAGGCCGAGGTCCGCCAGCACCGCGGGGATGCGCTCATCGAGGTCGGCCGCGCCGCTGGCGAGCCATCGATCGAGTGCCTGCGAGTACGTGTCGGCCGGATCCGTTCCCGCGGGTGCGAGGGACGGGTCTCCCAGGGCGGCAGCCGCGGCATCCATCTCCTGCGTCGCCTGGGCACACCCCGTCCGACGCGCGATGTACTCGGCCACCGTCTCACCCTCGACACGCTCGTGCTCCTGCGGCAGCCAGCCGACGAAGGCGTCGATCGGTGCGAGGGACACCGTTCCGTCGGCGGGAGCGAGAACCCCCGCGAGGATCCGAAGCAGCGTGGACTTGCCTGCGCCGTTCGCGCCCACGACGCCGATGACGTCACCGGGAGCGACGGTCAGGTCGAGGCCCTCGAAGAGGATGCGGTGACCGTAGCCACCAGCCAGATTCTGGGCGACGAGGGTAGCGGTCATCACACCAGTCTGTCAGGAAGCCATTCCGCCGACCGCACGGAAGAACAGCGAGAACCAGATGATGAAGAAGCCGATCTGAGCGAGCGTGCCGAGGATGCCGATCACCATCGCCCAGCGGGCGAGTCCGCGGCCGGCTTCGGCGTTGCCCGGCGCATCGAGCTGACGCCGGGCGAACACGGACAGGATCACGCCCGCGAGCGGGATCATGAATGCGGCGATGAAGCCGACGAGGGCGAGCACGTTCGTCTTGGCCGATGCGGCGTACTGGGTCACGGGATCAGGATAGAGCGCGACCCGCCCTCAGAGCGCGACCTCGTCGTGCGTGGCGATCGCGAACCGCTGGCCCGGATACCGCAGTCCTGAGAAGTACATGTTCGTGTGTGCGACGATCTGCTCTCCCGAGATCAGCACGCCGTCCCACTCGGTGTCGACGGTGGTGTGCGCGTCGCTCACGAGCGTGACGTCGTAGCCCTCCGCCGCAGCACGCTGCATAGTGGTGCGCACACAGAAATCCGACTGCGCCCCGGTGATCACCAGGTGCGTCGCTCCGAGCTCGTCGAGCGTCTCCCTCAGCGTCGTGTCGGCGAAGGAGTCGCGGTAGCTCTTGCGCACCAGAGGCTCTCCTTCGGCGCGGTGAAGTGGCGCCGCGAGCTCCCATTCGGGTGTTCCCACTCCGACGGGGTCGTGATGCACCCAGACCACCGGAACGTCAGCGGCCCGAGCGCGATCGACCAGCGCCGCAGCGCGCGAGAGCACACCGTGCTCGTCGTGGCATCCGGGCATCACCCCTGCTTGCAGGTCGATCGCGAGGACGACGGTGCGCTCACCCGAGGCCATCGGTTCAGTCCCAGTCCAGGTATTCCTCGATGATCACGCCGGTCTCGATCGGGTGATGCATCGGGAAGAGGTGATCGCCAGCGATCGTCTTGATGCTCGAGCGGTCGGGGATCGCGGACTGCAGCGCCTCGGCGTTCGCGGCGGGAGTGTCGGTGTCTTCGGTTCCCTGCACGATCAGCACGGGAATCGCGGGCGCCACCTCGATGTCGACGTCTTCGACACCCAGCAGCAGGAGTCCGTTCGCGCGGTCGACGTGTGCGGCGACCAGCGCCCGAGCGATGGTTCCACCGAATCCGTGCCCTCCGACCCAGGTGTCGTCGATGCCGACGTGGTCGATCACGTCGACGACGTCGTCGACGCGCTCGTCGAGCGTCGCCTCGCCGGCTCGGTGGCCGATCCGCAGCACATGGAACCCTGCCTCCTCGGCGAGGTAGTGTGCGGCGACGCCCAGAACGTCGGCCGCGAGCCCCTGCTCCTGGATCAGCACGAGCTTGACCGGCCCGTCGCCCTCATCCACGAAGGGGATGGCGCGGCCTTCTGGCTCGAAGATCTGGGTGTCGGTCATGGGCGCGCGGCTCCTCGTTCAGCGTTCAGGGGTCGTGTTCCAGCGTAGTCGAGCGCGTCTCATCGCGACCGTCGCGCTCCGCGCCGGAGGCCTACAGATGCGCACACGCAGCGCCGACTGCGGATCTCCTCGACCAGACTGGGACCGTGGACGATTGCGAGACCTGTGACTCAGCCGGGGTGCCGGGCATCGGCACGCTGCCGTGGGATATCGGTGCGACGACGGAGGCGTTGATCCGGAGGGTCGACAGCGGGAGGATGCGCGAGCTGCGTCATGACGTTCCACTTGAGGACATGATCG
This sequence comes from Microbacterium sp. Leaf320, assembly GCF_001423485.1. Taxonomy (GTDB): domain Bacteria; phylum Actinomycetota; class Actinomycetes; order Actinomycetales; family Microbacteriaceae; genus Microbacterium. The sequence continues at coordinate 329,221 of NZ_LMOD01000001.1, read as the reverse complement.
CCCTGCTCGAGTCGGATCTGAAGTACACGATCGTCAGCTTCGTGGAGTGCCTCGACTGCGGCCGCGTGCTCTTCTGGGGGCTCTGCATCCGTGGGAACCCCATCCTCCGGCATGCGGACAGGACCGAGATCGATCGTCGGCGGTGGAGCGAGGTGCCACCACGACGGCGATGGGCGCGAAGCTGACAGCATCCGCCCGTCCGCCGGCGCTGCTGCGGGCAGGCAGGCAGGCAGGCACACCGTGCGCCGCTAGAGGTGCCGCTTCAACCCGACGTGGGCAGTCTCATACCCGAGTCGGGTGTAGAAGGCGCGAGTCCGATCCCGCGCTTCGTCGGTGGTGATCTGTGACAGTCGCGCTCCCCGTGCCCGCCCGAACTCGTGTGCCCACTCGAGCATCGCCGCGCCCAGGCCCTGTGACCGTTCCCCTGGCGCGACTCGCAACCCCTCGATCTGCAGGCGGGTCGAACCACCGCGAGAGAGCCCCGGGATCACGGTCAGCTGCATGGTGCCGACGATGTGGTCGGCACTGTCGCGGACGACCCCCAGATAGTTGGATGCATCGCGAGCGACCGCGCTGAAGCCCGCCTCATATCGTTCGAGCTCGACGCCCTCACGATCTGGACCGAACTGGTCGTCGCCCAGCAGCGCTGCGATGGCCTCGATGTCTTCGCGGCTCGCGCGCTCGAGCCGGAAGGTGCGGCCCGCGACCTGAAGTCGCCCGCGAACCGAGGACCGCGCGTCCGCCTGCAACCTGGCGACGAGCAGATCGAGCCAGCCACCGACGTTGGCGCGAGCCTCGGCGGTGTCGGGATAACGGCATCTCAGGTGCAGACCGGACTCGTCCAGGATGAACCACAGCATGACACCGTCGGTGTCGGTCGCCGCGCTGACGTACTGCGCGTCGAGCCCGACGGAATCGATCCGCACGGGGAGTCTGCGCAGGTCGAGCCACGAGATCGCGAACATCCCGGGAGCCACGGGCATCCCGCCCCACGGCGCGAGTACATCTGCGAGCGGCCAGGCACCGAGCTGCACCGCCTCTTTCACCGCTGCCGCCGCCGCGTGCGGTTCGGCGAGCTCCGATTCGAGGACGGAGTTGGTGATGAACCAGCCGACCGAGTCGTGCCAGTTCTCCTCGAAGCGGCTGTGCACGGGAAAGACGGCTCGCAACGCCGTGCCCGCCAGCTCGCGGGTCACCGCAGTCATCGCGACGACCGCGCGTGCGAGGGTAGAGACGCCGTCGTCACGGGCTTGTGCAGCGAACGCGGCGGCGTCGTCGACGTCGAACACATCGCGCACTTCCACGCGCTCACGATGCGGCTCGGGAGACCCCAGCGACAGCGGGAACTGCGGCATGACGCCGCCGCTGTCCGCGATGATGGCCTCCCACCGCTGACGGACGCGATCGGGTGCGGCATCCCGATCCAGCAGTGCCTGCGTGTGTTCGACGAAGGCGGGCGCTGGCCCGGGCATCGGCTTCGCGCCGGCCCTTCCCGCGTCGAGCGCAGACAGCAGGTCGCGCGCGATCACCAGCATCGACCACATGTCGACGTGCGCATGATCGGCCGCGATCACGACCGTGAGCCCCGCAGCAGTCTCCAACACGCACAGCCGGTGAGACGGACGTCGGTACGGCGAACACGCGGCATCGAGGATGTCCCGCAACGCGTCGTTGACCGCCTGACCGGGGCCCACCTCGTGTTCTACCCAGCTTCCGGGGCCGACCTCGATCTCGTGAAGCTCCGGATCGCCATCCGCGCCGAGCGCGAATGCCGATCGCAGCGTGCCATGGCGAGCGACGACAGCCAACCAGGCATCGGCGATCGACTCACGACGAGTCTGTGCCGGCAGCCGGAAGGACAACGCCATCCACGAGCCGGGTCGATCGCCCGCCCCGACATGGAGTCGCTGATCGAACGACACGGGGAGGCGCCGTCCGAGCGCAGACGCGCTCACGTCGTACCCCCAGAGCCGTCCGAACGGGAGGCGGAGGTGCGTGACGTTGGTCAGTCGCATGGGTAGCACCTTATCGGCCCCAGATAACCTGAAAACTCCACGACTGCCCGACCCGACGCGGTCAGTCACCGATCGAGGAGCCTGATGCCCACATTCGAGGTACCCGGAGCCGAGCTGGCTGTCGCCTTGAGCGACGAGGGCGGACACCCGGTCGTCCAGCTGCACGGTCTCACATCGAGCCGGGCCCGCGACAGGGTGCTCAATCTCGACCTCGGTCGAGGACTCAGCGGAACTCGACTGCTGCGGTACGACGCACGCGGCCACGGTCGGTCGACCGGGAGGAAGGTCCCTGAGGACTATCGCTGGGAGAACCTCGCCGACGATCTTCTGCGAGTGCTCGATCAGTGGTTCCCGGGCGAGCGCGTGCACGGAGTGGGCCCCTCGATGGGCACCGCGACGCTTCTGCATGCTGCGACGATCGAGCCGGACCGCTTCATCGGGCTCACACTCATGGTGCCGCCCACCGCGTGGGAGACCAGACCCGATCAGGCCGCGATCTACCGGGCGGCGGCCGCGCTCATCGAAGCCGATGGTGTGGAGGCGTTCCTCGCCGGCACGCGCGGATCGACGCCGCCCCCGGCCACTGTCGCCGCGCCGGAGACATGGCCCGACGTCGCGGATGCCCTCTTGCCGTCGTTGCTTCGCGGCGCGGCGCTCAGCGATCTGCCGGCACCTGAGGACATCGCGCGGATCGATGTGCCGACGACGATCTTGGCGTGGGTGGACGATCCGGGCCACCCACTGTCGACTGCGGAACACCTCGCCCAGCTGCTCCCGCACGCGACCCTGACGGTCGCCCGCACCCCAGGGGACGTCGAAGGGTGGCCCGAGGTCTTGCGTCAGGACGTCGAGCGGCACGGCTAGACCGGCTGTTCGCGCCGAGTTCGCTCGCGACAGCGCTCTGATCGTCAGAGGTCGAGTGACACCAGTTCTCGCCCTCGCTCCGACAGCGCAGTGATATCTTCATGCGGTGAGGCCAGAGTTCGGGGATACCGCAAACGCGACTTTCGCCGTGACCATCGTCGTGGACATGCCGATCACCAAGCTCCATGCGCTGGACGTCATCGCTTTCGTGGCGGACAGTGCCATCGGAGACGCACGCACCGCGTCTCCTCGGGTACCTCTTTCGCCCAACGCCTGGGCAGAGGTGCAGATACCACGCTTCGCCGATCCGCCGCCGATCGCCATCGACGTCTGCTCAGACGCAAGCTTCGATGTCGCGCGCGATGCCGCCGACCGGCTTGCGGAGGCATTGGTGCAGGTCGGCTGGACCGTGCGTGCTCGACGTAGCGACCAGATCTGATTCGCGACCCGCGGCTTCGTACGAGCCGGTGCCGATCTCCTCAGCACTTGGGCAGGACCCCGCTCAGTTGTTGAAGCGGAACTCCACCACGTCTCGCGCGGACATCAGATTTCCATCCCGCGCCTGGTCATTTCGCCTTCCACGGCCTGTCGGCGCGCTTTCCAAGCGCGCCGCGTACTTGGGCTGTTGTGCCTGCCGTTGCTGGATGTGCGGGCCTCGCCCGAGGCCGCCCAATGAAGGATCGCCCTGAGACGATCCTCATCCGCCGTGCGCAGGTCCGATTCGAACGCGGCCTCGTTCTTCCACCGCATGTCGGCAGTCATCGCAGATCACCCCACCCGCGATTCCGACTGTCGTCGCCCGACCGCCGCCAGTGAGGTGAGATTGGAGAGGACCCTGCGCAGACATCGGAACCATCGCTCAGTTGTTGAAGCGGAACTCCACCACGTCGCCGTCCTTCATGACGTAGTCCTTGCCCTCGAGGCGTGCCTTGCCCTTTGAGCGGGCTTCGACGACCGAGCCGGTCTCGACGAGGTCGTCGAACGACACGATCTCGGCTTTGATGAAGCCCTTCTCGAAGTCGGTGTGGATGACACCGGCGGCCTGCGGAGCCTTCGAACCCTTGGGGATCGTCCAGGCGCGGGCTTCCTTGGGGCCTGCCGTGAGGTATGTCTGCAGACCGAGCGTGTCGAAGCCGATGCGGGCGAGCTGGTCGAGGCCCGACTCGTCCTGACCGGTCGACGCGAGAAGCTCTGCGGCATCCTCAGGGTCGAGGTCGATCAGTTCGGACTCGATCTTCGCGTCGAGGAAGATCGCCTTGGCCGGGGCGACGAGTGCCGCGAGCTCCGCCTTGCGTGCGTCGTCCGTGAGCACGCCCTCATCGACGTTGAAGACGAAGATGACGGGCTTGGCCGTCAGCAGGCCCAGTTCGCGGATCGGCGTCAGGTCGATGCCGGCGACCGACAGCAGCACGCCGCGCTCCAGAGCATCCTTCGCTGCAGTCGCGGTCTCGAGCACGACCGGCTCGATCTTCTTGCCGCGAACCTCCTTCTCGTAACGGGTGATCGCCTTGTCCACCGTCTCGAGGTCGGCGAGCATCAGCTCCGCGTTGATCGTCTCCATGTCGGATGCCGGGTTGACGGCGCCGTCGACGTGCACGACGTCATCGTCGGCGAAGCCGCGGACGACCTGAGCGATGGCATCCGCCTCACGGATGTTCGCCAGGAACTTGTTGCCGAGGCCCTCGCCCTCACTCGCGCCGCGCACGATGCCGGCGATGTCGACGAACGACACGGCGGCGGGGAGGATGCGCTCGCTGCCGAAGATCTCGGCGAGCTTGTCGAGACGAGGATCGGGCAGGTTCACCACCCCGACGTTCGGCTCGATCGTCGCGAACGGGTAGTTCGCCGCGAGCACGTCGTTCTTGGTCAGAGCGTTGAAGAGGGTGGACTTGCCGACATTGGGCAGGCCGACGATTCCGATAGTGAGAGCCACGGGGGTCGAGTCTACCTGTCGCAGATGCTCCGCCCCTGCGGAAAGGCGGGATCAGCCGTTCAGTCGCGCACGGCGCGGAACACGTGCGTGACGTAAGGAAGATCGATCGTCGAGTCCCCCTCGAGCCCGAGCTCGTCGAACAGCGCGTCCATCTGGCGTGTGATCTCCGCACGCTCGTCAGCGGACGCAGCGATCAGGTAGCTGCGCGAGCGCGCCATCTGATGCAGTTGAGTGCGCGTGATCGGACGGTTCCACTCCCAGCGCTGCGTCACTACCTGACCGAAGGGCGCGGCGATGCGCGGGCCCTCGGATTCGGGACCGTTGACCATGTTCTCGGCCGGGCTGCTGTGCATGACGTCGGTGAGCCGCCGCACCCACTCGGTGCGCTCGTCGCGGATGTTCCAGATGAGACCCAGCACTCCCCCGCTGCGGACGACCCGCCCCAGCTCCGCGGACGCGGCGATCGGCTCCACCCAGTGCCACGCCTGACCGAGGACCGCCGCGTCGAGGCTCGCGTCCGGCAGGGGCATCCGCTCCGCCGATCCCTGGAAGGTGGGCACTCCGGGAACGCTCTGTCGCAGCGCGGCGAGCATCGCCGCATCCGGATCCACGGCGACGATCTCCGCACCCGGCGCATGGCCGAGCACCCGAGTGAGCTTTCCGGTGCCGGCGCCGACGTCGGCGATGCGGCGCGAATCGGCCGGCATCCGCTCGAGCATCCACGCGACAGCCTCGAACGGATACTCCGGCCTTCCAGCCTCGTAGTTCGCGGCCTCCGCGCCGAAGGATGTCGCCCTGTCTGCACTCATATCGCCAGCCTACGGCGAGTCCTCCTCGGGCGTCATCGACACCGGGAGAGAGTGGGACCGTGCCACTGGACTTCACCGCGATCGACTTCGAAACCGCGAACTCCAGCCCCGCCTCCGCGTGCTCAGTCGGACTCGTGCGAGTGCGCGACGGCCAGGTCGTCGCCACGGCAGGGTGGCTGATCCGTCCGCCCGTCGGCCACGACGAGTTCCAGGAGTGGAACACCAAGATCCACGGCATCCGCGCGCAGGATGTCATCTCGGCCGCCACCTGGGCCGACCAGTTCGATCGTCTGTGCGCCTTCGCCGGCGCCGACGTGCTGGTCGCCCACAACGCGGGCTTCGACCTGAACGTCCTGCGCCGCGCATCGGAGGTCACCGGCGGAGACTGCCCGCCGTACCGCTCGCTGTGCAGCCTGCAGGTCGCACGCAAGACCTATGAGCTCGAGTCCTACCGTCTTCCGAAGGCCGCAGAGGCTGCGGGCTTCACCGGTTTCTCGCACCACGATGCGCTCGCAGACGCCCTCGCCTGCGCCCAAATCATCATGGATGCCGCACGACGACACGATGCTACGGACGTGTTCGACCTGGCTGCAGCACTCCGACTGCGTGTGACCGAACCTGTCGTCGCCACCCCGGAGCGCGCTGTCGCCTGAGTCGCAGCGGACGAATGTCCGAGGCCGAGCGCATCATGGAGCACATGGATGCTCTGACGATGGTTCTGCTGCTGGTCGCCCTGGTGGCCGGCGCTGCGGTGGGCTGGTTCCTCCGCGCCTCGCGTGGCGCTGCCGATCTCGCCCGAGCGCAGGCCGAATTGGCAGCCGCGAGAGACGACCGCGATCGGCAGTACGACCTGTATCGGGATGCCGTCGAGCACGCCCGGATCGAACAGCGCGCCGAGGCGCAGCGGGTGCAGCAGCAGAACGCCGTGCTCACGGCTCTCGCGCCGGTGCGCGAGAGCCTGCAGCAGATGCAGCAGAAGGTGTCGGCGATCGAGCAGGAGCGCCATGCGCAGTTCGGGTCGCTCGCCGAGCAGCTGAGGCGCGCACAGGAGTCGGATGAAGCGCTGCGGGCGACGACGGAGTCCCTCGCCGGTGCGCTCAAGTCGACCGCCACGCGCGGCGTGTGGGGCGAGACTCAGCTTCGCCGCGTGGTCGAGGCCGCGGGACTGACCAGGCACGTGGATTTCGATCTCCAGTCGACCATCTCCTCCGACCGCGGCCAGGGTCGCCCCGACATGGTGATCCGGCTGGCGGGCGGCACGTCGATCGCGGTCGACGCGAAGGTCCCGCTGGATGCCTATCTCGAGGCCTCGGCGCTGCCGATCGGTGACGCCCATGAAGCGCAGCGCCGGGTGCACATGCAGAAGCACGTCAAGGCGGTGCGTGCCCATATCGACGCGCTCGCCAAGAAGGCGTACTGGTCGGGGCTCGACGCCAGCCCCGAGTTCGTCATCTGCTTCCTGCCGAGCGAGTCGCTGCTGGCCGCGGCCATCGACGAGGATCCGACTCTGCTCGACTACGCCTTCAGCAAGCGGGTCGCCCTCGCGTCCCCCGTGAACCTGTGGGCGGTGCTGAAGACCGTCGCCTACACCTGGACGCAGCAGGAGGTCTCCACCGAGGCGCGATCTCTGCTGAACCTCGGCACCCAGCTGTACGACCGACTGGGAGTGCTTGCCGGTCACGCCGACGACCTCCGTCGAGCGCTGGAACGCACCGTTGACAGCTATAACCGCTTCGCTGGCTCGCTCGAGAGCAGAGTGCTCGTGACGGCGCGGCAGTTCCCCGGCATCAGCGCGACGACGCTCGACTCCGCTCCCCCGACGATCACAGCTCAGACGCGCAGGTTCACGGCCGAGGAACTCGTCGAGAAGACGAAGCTCGTCGAGAAAACGGAGCTCGTCGAGAACGCCGAACAGCAGGGCTCAGGGCTTCTGGCAGACGTCGGCGAGATCCGATCGCGCCTGATCGGTCACGACGCAGCCGACCCCACGGACTCCGAATCGAACGGATCCGAGACGATGAAGCGCTGAGCTCAGGCGATTCCGGGCACGCCGCTGAGCAGCAGGATGACCAGGCCGCTCGTCACGACGAACGCACCGATCATCCACCAGGAGCTGAGTTCGTGCCCCTCATCGAGGCGCTTGCGGAAGAGCACGTCTGCGCGGCGAGCCGGGTCCGCGACAGCAGGCGCCTTCGCCACCGGCACAGCCGGCGTGCCGGATGCGATCGGCGTACCCGCCTCGTCGACCTTGACACGCATGATGCGGCCCGTGCTCGTCGTGACGATCTTCGTCGGTGCGGCTTTGGAGCCACTCGTGTGCTGCGTTGTCATCGGTCTGCCCTCCTGTGCCTGCGGTGCCTGGCGGCTCCGTCGACGGCGACAAATCCAGTGACAATTGTGACACGGCGACGCTCGAATGCCGGGCCCCGCACTCCGCAGAGCGGTACCGGGTCGGTAACGATGGCCCGCAGTCGCTCAACCGACCGGCGTCAGAGCCACTTCGAGACCAGGTGCTCCGAGGCGATCCTGCGCAGTGTGCCCGAGGCACCGCGCAGCACGACGCTCTCGGTATAGATGTAGCCGCCCTCACGACGCACGCCGGCGACGAGCTGCCCGTCCGTGACGCCGGTCGCGACGAAGATCGTGTTGTCCCCTCGCACCAGGTCGTCGGCCTCGTAGACCTTGTCCATGTCGAGCCCCGCATCGATACCGCGCTGGCGCTCGTCGTCGTCGCGCGGCCAGAGGCGCCCCTGAATGTGACCGCCGAGCGCCTTGATGGCACAGGCCGTGACGATGCCCTCCGGGCTGCCTCCGACGCCGACACACATGTCGGTGCGTGCGGCGTGACGCGCGGCGTTGATGCCGCCGGCGACGTCGCCGTCGCTCATCAGACGCGTCCCTGCTCCGGCATCCCGGATCTCCTGGATCAGCTTCTCGTGACGAGGCCGATTGAGCACCGAGACGACGATCTCGTCGACGGGCTTGCCGAGTGCACCGGCGAGCTTGCGGATGTTCTCACCGATCGGAAGGCGGATGTCGACCACTCCGACGCCCGCGGGTCCGGTCACGAGCTTGTCCATGTAGAACACGCTGGAGGCGTCGAGCATCGATCCGCGGTCGGAGACGGCGATCACGGAGAGAGCGTTCTGGCGACCCGCCGCGGTGAGCGAGGTGCCGTCGATCGGGTCCACGGCGATGTCGCACTGCGGCCCGGTGCCGGTGCCTACCTCTTCACCGTTGAACAGCATCGGCGCGTTGTCCTTCTCGCCTTCACCGATCACGACACGCCCCTGGAACGCGACGGTGCCGAGGAACGCGCGCATCGCATCGACCGCGGCGCCGTCCGCCGCTTCCTTCGCACCCCGACCGATGAACGGCACGGCGCGGATCGCGGCTGCCTCAGTGGCCCGCACCAGCTCCATCGCGAGGTTTCGATCGGGACGAAGGGGGCTGAGATCCGCTGTAAGACTAACCATGCGGTCAGCCTAGCCATCGAGACGCTGTCAATCGGGGTGTTTTCGTGCAGCAGAGGCCGAAGGAAATGCGATTCTTAACGTGAGCGCAGGAGCGGGATGCTCACCGCGCCTCGCCGCCGGAAACCGAGAGCCAGCCCCGATAGAGTGACTGCTGTCCCGGCTTCCCAAAATCGCAGGAGTTCTCATGCCCGTCGCCACCCCGGATCAGTACGCCGAAATGCTCGACCGCGCGAAGGCCGGCGGCTTCGCGTACCCCGCATTCAACGTCTCGAGCTCGCAGACGATCAACTCGGTCCTCCAGGGCCTGACCGAGGCAGGTTCCGACGGAATCATCCAGGTCACCACCGGTGGCGCGGACTACTTCGCCGGCCACACCGTCAAGGCACGCGCGACCGGCGCACTCGCCTTCGCACGCTTCGCGACCGAGGTCGCCAAGAACTACCCGATCACCGTCGCGCTGCACACCGACCACTGCCCGAAGGACGCCCTCGGCGGCTTCGTCGAGCCGCTGATCGCAGCCTCTGAAGAAGAGGTCAAGGCCGGACGCAACCCGATCTTCCAGTCGCACATGTGGGACGGCTCGGCTGTGCCCCTCGCAGAGAACATCGAGATCGCTCAGGATCTCCTCCCCCGCATGAAGAACATCAACGCCATCCTCGAGGTCGAGATCGGCGTCGTCGGCGGCGAAGAGGACGGCGTCGCACACGAGGGATCCAACGATGCCCTCTACACGACCTTCGCCGACGTCGACCAGGCCGTCCAGGCGCTCGGCCTCGGCGAGCAGGGTCGCTACATCGCCGCGCTCACGTTCGGCAACGTGCACGGTGTCTACAAGCCCGGTGGCGTCAAGCTGCGCCCTGAGCTCCTGGGCGAGATCCAGCAGCAGGTCGCCGCGAAGTACAACACGGGCGCGAAGCCGCTCGACCTCGTCTTCCACGGCGGCTCCGGCTCGACCGACGAAGAGATCGCCCTCGCGGTCGCCAACGGCGTCATCAAGATGAACATCGACACCGACACGCAGTACGCGTACACCCGTGCGATCGCCGACTACATGTTCAAGAACTACGACGGCGTCCTCAAGGTCGACGGCGAGGTCGGAAACAAGAAGCAGTACGACCCGCGCGCCTGGGGCAAGATCGCGGAGACGGCGATGGCCGCCCGCGTCGTCGAGTCGACGCGTCAGCTCGGCTCGTACGGACAGTCGAAGAGCTGACTCAGCCCTGACCGAGAGATGCCCCCGACCACTGAGATCGGGGGCATCTCTGTGTCTCAGCCGCTTACTGGCTGGCGGTCTTGGCGACGAAGTCGATGAAAGCCGGGTCGTTCATCAGCGGGATGGCGGCGCAGATCGATGCCGCAAGAAGCGTCACAGCGGCTCCTGCGAGCGGTACCCACCACGAGGCCTTGCCGCTGCGGAGCCGACGGATCGAGAAGTACGCGGTGAGCGACCACCCCGCGGCGAGGACGATCGCGGCGACCGTTCCCCAGACCTTGCCCTGAGCGAAGTTCGTGAACTCGCCATCGACCCCCAGAACGCTCATCATCTGGTTCATCGCGGTGGGGAAGTCGAGGTACGACATCCCGGTCACCACGACGTTGACGAGACCGTAGGCGAGCAACGCAATCGTGATGAATCTGTCGACCGGACGCGGCCGGGCGGGCGCTGCGCCCGCGGGCACCACCTCAGGGGCCGGCGCGGCGGCGAGTGCAGGGGGCATCTCGTCGAGCGGCGGCAGGCCTGCTGCCTTGCGCTGCTCTTCGAGGGTCGCGATTTCGCCGTACTGAGGCCGCTGGTCGGTCATGCCGCCATGCTATCCGCACCGTCTCTGCGCGGCTCTCAGACTGAGCCGCCCGAACATGATGGCGGCCCCGGAGAAGTGGGGACTCCTCGGGGCCGCGGATTCGGAACGCTGGGGACGTTCGTCATCCAAGTGGGTCGAGGAACGCTGGGGACGTTCCACCACCAGTAGTGCCGTTTGCACATGCGACTACATCTCACATGTTAGGAAAGCGCGTGCCGACCCGCTAGCGGCATTTCTTCAGATAGTGAACCGGCCGGCACGCATCGTCACATAGCCGTCCGGTGACCCGGCTCGCCATCCGTCAGCACATCCGCGCCCAGCTGCAGCGACAACCGCGACGCGCTCTGCTTGAGCTTCGAGACGAGACCCCGGTCGACGTGTGCACGGTCAGCGGGGAGGGAGATCGCCAACGACGCCACGAAGTTCGGAGCGATCACGGGAACGGCGACACACATGTTGCCTATCGCGTACTCCTCACGGTCGAGGGCGAAGCCCGGTGACCGCTCCAGCTCGGCCAGGAGTGCGCTCCGGTCGCTGATGGTGCGCGGTGTGAGCTCCTCCAGGCGATGGCGTGACAGATAGTCGAGACGCTCACCACAGGTGAGGTCGGTGAGGATCTGCTTGCCGAGCGCCGTCGCGTGCGCACTCGATTCGAGGGCCACCGACAGGTCGATCCGCGGAGTCCGTGCCGCATCGACGATGTCGACGAGGCGCATCTCGCCATCGTGGTACCGAGACAGATAGGCCGTCTCTCCCACTGCTTCCGTGACCTCGCGCAGCGCGGATCGCACTCGCGCGAGGAGCACTCCGCCGGCATCCGGAGCCGCCCGGAACACCGGGAAGCTGGCGCCCAGAACGAGACCGTCCGGCTCGTTGGCCAGGTATCCCTCGTGGATCAGCGTGCGAACGAGGTTGTAAGTGGTGCCGAGTGTGAGACCCGTGAGTGCTGCAAGCCCCTTGACGGACACGGGGCGGGCCGAGTTCGCCACGATATCGACCAGGCGCAGAGCGCGCTGGACCGATCCGATGAGCGTCGGCGCAGCCTCCGTGGTCGGCATCGTCAGGCGTTTCCGCCGGAGGCGCGGCCCCCCAGCGCACGATCATCGCGCTGACCCGAGGCATCGTGTCGGAGCTCCTTCGGCAGCGAGAACATGAGGTCCTCCTCTGCCGTCTTGACCTCTTCGACGTCGCGGTAGCCCGCACCGTCGAGGGCCTCGAGCACCTCTCGCACGAGCACCTCGGGAACGGACGCTCCGCTGGTGACGCCGACGGTGGCGACGCCGTCGAGCCACTCCTGCTTGACCTCTTCGGCGTAGTCCACGCGGTAGGCGGCCTTCGCGCCGTACTCCAGGGCGACCTCGACCAGGCGCACGGAGTTCGAGGAGTTCGACGAACCGACGACGATCACGAGGTCGGCGTTCGCCGCGACCTTCTTGATCGCCACCTGACGGTTCTGGGTCGCGTAGCAGATGTCGTCCGACGGAGGATTGTGCATCTCCGGGAAGCGCGTCCGCAGGCGGTTGACCGTCTCCATGGTCTCGTCGACAGAGAGAGTGGTCTGCGAGAGCCAGACGACCTTCGACGGGTCCTTCACCTGCACGGTGTCGGCCTCAGCGGGAGAGTTGACGATGGTCACGTGATCGGGCGCCTCACCGGCGGTGCCCTCGACCTCTTCGTGCCCCTCGTGGCCGATCAGCAGGATCTCGAAGTCATCCCGAGCGAAGCGGACGGCCTCGCGGTGAACCTTGGTGACGAGCGGGCAGGTCGCATCGATCGCGTGCAGGCCGCGATCAGAGGCGGCCTCCACGACAGCGGGCGAGACACCGTGTGCGCTGAAGACGACGTGAGCGCCCTCAGGCACCTCGTCGACCTCCTCGACGAAGACCGCGCCCTTCTCTTCGAGTTCGGACACCACGTGGATGTTGTGCACGATCTGCTTGCGCACGTAGACGGGTGCGCCGTAGCGCTCGAGCGCCTTCTCGACCGCGACGACCGCGCGGTCGACGCCGGCGCAATATCCGCGCGGAGCGGCGAGCAGAACGCGCTTGTTCCCGGCCACCGGGTTATCCTGAAGCCGCCCGGCCGCCCCACGTACTCGTGGGATGCGCGGCAGAGGCAGATGAACGGCAGTCGAGGTCACACTGGAATTCTACCGCCGAGAACCTGAGCAGGAGCGGGAAGGTGCACTGAGCGGATGACGGTCTTCGAAGCCTCGACGCGTCCGGGCGAGACTCCCCCGGCCGATGCGGTCGCTCCGCGCGATTCTTCCGCGGATGCCCCGACCTCCGTCGCCCGTCTGAACGGCACGATCCGAGATTTCATCGCCCGGTGGAACACCGTCTGGGTCGAGGGAGAGATCACCTCCTGGAACGTCCGCGGCGGCAACATCTTCGCCCGATTGAAGGACACCCGCTCGGACGCCCAGATCTCGATCCGGGTGTGGTCGAGCGTCCGCCCCCGCATCCCCGGCGATCTGGCCGTGGGTGACCACGTCGTCGCAGCCGTCAAAGCCGACTACTTCGTCAAGGCCGGCGACTTCAGCTTCACCGTCTCGGCGATGAAGCACGTCGGGCTCGGCGATCAGCTCGAGCGACTCGAGAAGCTCCGACTGCAGCTGCGCCAGGAGGGATTGTTCGACTCCTCCCGCAAGAAGCGCCTCCCGTTCCTCCCGCACGTGATCGGTCTGATCACGGGCGAGCGCTCCGATGCCGAGAAGGACGTGCACCGCAACGCGGAGCTGCGCTGGCCGCAGGTCCGCTTCCGCACCGAGTACGCCGCCGTCCAGGGCGACCGATGCGTGCCCGACACTCTTGCCGCCCTCGCCCGACTCGACGCCGACCCCGATGTCGATGTGATCGTCATCGCCCGCGGCGGCGGAGACCCGCAGACCCTCCTCGGATTCAGCGATGAGCGACTCATCCGCGCCGTGGCCGCAGCATCCACCCCTGTCGTGAGCGCGATCGGACACGAGAACGACCGCCCACTCCTCGACGACGTCGCAGACCTCCGCGCCTCGACTCCGACCGACGCGGCGAAGCGCGTCGTTCCCGATGTCAGCGAGCAACGCGCGCTGATCGCCCAATTGCGGTCTCGCGCGACCTCACGCCTCACGCAGAGGCTGTCTCACGACATCGCCCAGCTCGAGCAGCTGCGCTCCCGCCCCGCGCTGCGCTCACCCGACCCCATCATCGACTCGCGCTCGCACGAGGTGTGGTTGCTGCTGTCGCGCGGACGCGACACGATCACGCGCCAGCACGATGCGGCAGGGCGGGCGACCAGCGAGCTGCGCGCGTCACTTCGCGCGCTCTCCCCCGCCGCCACGCTCGCGCGCGGCTATGCGATCGCCCACCTCGAAGGCGGCGTGATCCTTCGCGATGCGGCGGATGCACCGGCCGGCAGCGCTCTGACGATCACCGTCGACCGAGGGTCGGTCGCGGCGCGTTCCGAAGGAGAGATCGCCGAAGGACCGGCGCCTCGCTCCGGATGAGCACAGCCTGCGCACCGCGTAGGATGGAGGCGTGAGTGCGCTGAACGACACCCCTGTGGACACGCTGTCGTTCGAGGCCGCTCGCGACGAGCTCGTGAAGGTCGTCTCCGAGCTGGAACAGGGTGCTCCGACCCTCGAGCAGTCGCTCGCCCTCTGGGAGCGCGGCGAGGCTCTCGCCGCCCGATGCGAGGAGTGGCTGCTCGGCGCGAAGCGTCGCCTCGAGGCCGCCCGCGCCGCCGCCGACGCCCCCGACGAGGACGAGTCGTGAACAAGCCCGCACCCATCGTCGCAGAACTCGGCCGCCCCGAGACCCCCGCTGAGACGGCGGCCCGCAAGGCTGCATCGAGCAAGGCTTACCGCTCGAGCCAGACGGTGCGCAGCCTGATCGCCGCTCTGATCGCCACCCTGGCCATCGTCGCGGTGATCGTGTTCGCCGTGCCCCGCGGCGAACCAGCGACGAGCACCACCATCGACATGGTCGGCATCGCCGCCGACGTGGAGTCCACCGTCGACAGCCCGGTGATCGTTCCCGATCTCGACGACTTCTGGCGCGTGAACGAGGCCGGCCTCACGAGCGGCGCGACCGCGGTATGGGATGTGACGCTCGCCCCGTCTGCCGAGAACGAGCGCGGCTTCGTCAAGCTCGCGCAAGCCTTCGGCGCGGATTCATCGTGGGCTCCGCAGCGCCTGAACGGAACCGCGCCCACGGACACGACGTCGATCGGCGGCCTCGAGTGGGATGTCTATGAGCCCGGCGATGCCGGTGCGAAGCAGAACATCACCTACGCGATCGGCACCCAGGCGGGTGACGACTACCTTCTGCTCTACGGCTCGCGTTCGGCCGATTCCACGGCTGAGCTCGCCGAATCCCTCGTCCCGCAGATCCGCGACCTCTCGGAGTAGCCCTCATGACAGATACGCTCACGCCCGCCGCCGCCTGGAAGCAGATGCAGGAGGGCAACCAGCGATTCGTCGATGACGCCCCTCGGCACCCGAACCAGGACGTCGCGCGACGCAAGCACCTGGCGGCCGCGCAGCATCCGGTCGCGACGCTGTTCGGATGCTCGGACTCGCGCCTCGCGGCGGAGATCATCTTCGATCTCGGCCTCGGTGACCTCTTCGTCGTCCGCAACGCCGGTCAGGTGATCGGCGAGTCGATCGTCGCCAGCCTCGAGTATGCGGTCGCCGTGCTGAACGTGCCCCTGATCGTCGTCCTCGCGCACGACTCGTGCGGTGCCGTGCGCGCCGCCATCGACGGGACCGCGATCGACGCCGCTCCCCTGCCTCCGCACATCTGGAAGCTCATCGCGCCGATCGTCCCCGCCGCCCGCAAGGTGCTCGTCGAGAACGGCGGAACCACCGTCGACGAGATCGACGCCGACCTCGTCGGCCAGGAGCACCTGCGCAACACCGTCAGCGATCTGCTGCAGTCGTCCGAAGTGATCTCCCACGCGGTCGCCGAAGGCCGCCTGGGCATCGTCGGCGCCAACTACCGTCTGGCCGAGGGCACCGCGGTGCCCGTCATCACGGTCGGAATCGACACAGACGGAATCGACACCGAGGGGCACGGCCCCGCAACCAAGGAGGGTTCGGAATGACCGACACCGACCAGCTCAGCGGCGAGAACTCGCAGGGCTACCGCATCGAGCACGACACCATGGGCGAAGTGCGGGTTCCCGTGAACGCGCTCTACGGCGCTCAGACGCAGCGCGCCGTAGAGAACTTCCCGATCTCGGGCAAGGGCCTCGAGTCGACGCAGATCGCCGCTCTCGCGCGCATCAAGAAGGCAGCAGCGCTCGCGAACAAGGAGCTGGGAACCCTCGACGGCGCCATCGCCGACGCGATCGCCCAGGCCGCCGATCAGGTCGCCTCGGGCGCACACGACGGCGAGTTCCCGGTCGACACGTATCAGACGGGCTCAGGCACGTCGTCGAACATGAACATGAACGAGGTCCTCGCGACTCTCGCAACGCGCATCCTCGGTGCGAACGTGCACCCGAACGACCACGTGAACGCTTCGCAGTCGTCGAACGACGTCTTCCCGACCTCCGTGCACATCGCCGTGACGCAGGCCCTGATCGACACCCTGATCCCGGCGCTCGACCACCTCGCCGTCGCCCTCGAGGCGAAGGCGGAGCTGTGGAAGGACGCGGTGAAGTCTGGACGCACCCACCTCATGGATGCGACCCCGGTCACCCTCGGCCAGGAGTTCGGCGGCTACGCACGTCAGATCCGCCTCGGCATCGAGCGCGTGCAGTCGGCGCTCCCCCGCGTCTCCGAGGTCCCCCTCGGTGGAACGGCCACCGGCACCGGGATCAACACGCCGCTCGGCTTCCCGCAGAAGGTCATCGCGCTGCTCGCGGCCGAGACCGAGCTGCCGATCACCGAGGCGAAGGACCACTTCGAGGCGCAGGCCAACCGCGATGGCCTCGTCGAGGCATCGGGTGCGCTGCGCACCATCGCCGTCTCGCTGACCAAGATCAACAACGACCTCCGCTGGATGGGTTCCGGCCCCAACACCGGTCTCGGCGAGCTGCACATCCCCGACCTGCAGCCCGGATCCTCGATCATGCCCGGCAAGGTCAACCCGGTCGTCCCCGAGGCCGTGCTCATGGTCTGCGCGCGCGTGATCGGCAACGACGCGACCGTCGCCTGGGCCGGTGCCTCCGGTTCGTTCGAGCTCAACGTCGCAATCCCGGTCATGGGCACCGCACTGCTCGAGTCGATCCGCCTGCTCGCGAACGCCTCACGCGTGCTCGCCGACAAGACCGTCGATGGCCTGCAGGCCAATCTCGAGCGCGCTGCCGCATTCGCCGGTATGAGCCCGTCGATCGTCACCCCGCTGAACAAGCTCATCGGATACGAGGCTGCGGCGAAGATCGCCAAGCACGCCGTCGCGAAGGGCATCACGGTGCGCGACGCGGTCATCGACCTCGGATACGTCGAGCGCGGCGACCTGACACTCGCGCAGCTCGACGAGAAGCTCGACCTGCTGTCGATGACCCACCCGGGTTGATCGTCAGGCACTGACACACGGATGCCGCAGAGACTCGGTCCCTGCGGCATCCGTCGTCTTCGGGCTCTCAGCAGCAGCGCGCCCCGGGATCGGCGTCCTGCTGGGCGTAGTGCGCTCGCCAGAACTCGCGCTCCGTGAGGGGCTCCCGGTCCGGATGCCGCTCGCGCTCATGGGTGACGTACGCCGTATACCTCGATTGCCCGGTCACCCCGTTCACATACCAGGCGACCGCTCGCCAGACCCGCCGAACATGATCGGTCACCGCGGCGGCCATCAGTGCCCCCTTGTCGGTTGAGCGGATGCAGGCAGAGCAGCCCATTGCTTCTCGACGGCGCGCTCTTCCGACGACGCGATGAGACCGGCCGGCGCGAAGCGGCGCGACGGCACCTCAGGATCCTCGTGATCGACGACAGGGCCGGGGCGCACGGCCCGGATCACCTTGATGAGCGAGATCGTGATGACGATCACCGAGAGCACCAGGAAGGTCACCGACAGCACCCCCTGGATCATGGTGTTGCGCACGACCGCCTCCATGGCTGCGACGCTCGTTGCGGTTCCGAACGAGGTCTCCCCCGCCGCGAGCGCGTCGCGGAACGCGACGTGATTCGCGAAGTAACCCACCTGGGGCACGGTCGAGAAGATCTTCTGCAACGAGGCTGTGACGGTGACGACGGTCACGAAAGCCAGAGGCAGCGCGACGACCCACAGGACCTTGAAGGTGCGCCTGCGGGCCACGATCACCAGGACCACGGCGAGCGCGATCGCTGCGAGCAGTTGATTCGCGATGCCGAAGAGCGGGAACAGGGTGTTGATGCCTCCGAGGGGATCTGTCACCCCCATGATCAGCACCGCGCCCCATCCCGCGACCATCACCGCGGTGCAGATCCACGCCCCCACTCGCCACGATGTGTCCTTGAAACGAGGGATGACGTTGCCCACAGAGTCCTGCAGCATGAAGCGCGCGACGCGGGTGCCCGCATCCACCGCCGTCAGGATGAACAGCGCCTCGAACATGATGGCGAAGTGATACCAGAACGCCATCATCCCGGTGCCGCCGATCCACTGCTGCATGATGTTCGCGAGGCCAAGAGCGAGTGTCGGCGCGCCACCCGTGCGTGAGACGATCGATTCCTCACCCACCGCCTCCGCCGTGCTCGTGAGCATCTCGGGCGTCAGGTTCACCCCGGTCAAGCCGAGGCTGTTGACGAACTGCACAGCGCCCTCCACCGTGCCGAGAGTGGCCGCCGGAGACGAGTTCATCGCGAAGTACAGACCGCGGTCGATCGAGATGGCTGCGACCAGAGCCATGATCGCCACGAAAGACTCCATGAGCATGCCGCCATAGCCGATGAAGCGGGTCTGCTTCTCCTTCTCGATCATCTTCGGCGTCGTGCCCGACGCGATGAGTGCGTGGAAGCCGCTCAGCGCTCCACAGGCGATCGTGACGAAGAGGAACGGGAACAGCGCTCCCGCCCAGACGGGCCCGGTCTCACCTGCGGCGAACTCGCTGAACGCCGGAACGGTGATCTCAGGACGCACGAACAGGATCGCGACGGCGAGCGCGACGATCACACCGATCTTCATGAAGGTCGACAGGTAGTCACGTGGAGCCAGCAGCATCCATACCGGCAGCACCGCGGCGATGAAGCCGTAGACGATGATCCCCCATGCGATCGTCGTGCGGTCGAGCGTGAAGATCGCCTGACCCCAGTCGGTCTCCGCGACCATGCCGCCGCCGATGATGGCGGCCATCAGCAGCACGAATCCGATGAGCGACACCTCGGTGATCTTGCCGGGGCGGATCCACCGGAGGTACGCACCCATGAAGAGGGCGATCGGGATCGTCATCGCCACGGAGAAGACGCCCCAAGGACTCTCGCCGAGGGCGTTCACGACCACGAGCGCGAGGATCGCCGTGATGATGATCATGATGAGGAGCGTCGCGATGATGGCCGCCGTGCCGCCGAACCGGCCGAGCTCGTCACGCGCCATCTGCCCCAGCGACCGTCCGCCTCGTCGCATCGAGAAGAACATCACGAGGTAGTCCTGCACGGCACCGGCCAGAACGACACCCACGATGATCCAGATGGTGCCGGGCAGGTAGCCCATCTGCGCAGCCAGCACAGGTCCTACGAGGGGGCCGGCTCCGGCGATGGCGGCGAAGTGATGGCCGAACAGCACCCGGCGGTCGGTGGCGACGTAGTCCTTGCCGTCGGCCTTGTACTCGGCCGGGGTCGCCCGCCGATCGTTCGGCTTCACGAGGTTCCGCTCGATGAACTTCGAATAGAAGCGGTAGAAGACGAGGTACGCGCACACGGCGGCGAAGACGAACCAGATCGCGTTCACCGTCTCCCCCCGGACGATTGCGAGCATCGTCCAGGCGATGCCGCCCAGCAAGGCTATCGCCGCCCACAGCACGATCTTGAGCGGCGTCCACCGAGGTCTCTCATCCACTGCCACCGGTGGCAGCTCGGCGCCTTCGACCGTCTTCGTTGCATCACTCATCGCGCATCACTCCATCGTCTGCGGTTGATGCGTCGAGCCTAATCCCGGCTCCGACGTGAGGGAATGCGGATCGCCGTGGCAGGTAGCGGACATACGGAAGCGGATGCCGCGAACCCACGGCATCCGCTTCCGGGCGAGCTCAGCTGAGTTCGCCACCCTCCAGAAGTTCGGTGACGAGGGCGGCGATCGCAGAGCGCTCCGACCGCATCAGCGTCACGTGCGCGAACAGGTCGTGTCCCTTGAGCGTCTCGATCACACTGGCGATGCCATCGTGGCGGCCGACGCGCAGGTTGTCACGCTGGCCCACGTCGTGCGTGAGCACGACCCGGGAGTTCTGTCCCATCCGACTGAGGACCGTGAGCAGTACGTTGCGTTCGAGCGACTGCGCCTCGTCGACGATCACGAACGCGTCGTGGAGCGACCGGCCACGGATGTGCGTCAGCGGCAGCACTTCGAGGATGCCCCGTTCGACGACCTCTTCCATGACGTTGCCCGAGACCACAGAGCCGAGGGTGTCGAAGACGGCCTGGCCCCAGGGCCCCATCTTCTCGCCCTGGTCTCCGGGAAGGTACCCGAGCTCCTGGCCGCCGACCGCGAACAGCGGGCGGAAGACGATGATCTTCTTCTGCTGCTGCCGTTCGAGCACCGCCTCGAGTCCGGCGCACAGCGCGAGCGCCGACTTGCCGGTGCCCGCTCGTCCGCCGAGAGAGACGATGCCCACGTCGGGGTCGGTCAGCAGATCGATCGCGATGCGCTGCTCGGCCGAGCGGCCGTGCATACCGAAGATGTCGCGATCGCCTCGTACGAGCTTGTACTCGCCGTCGCCCGTCATCCGACCGAGGGCGGAGCCGCGCTCGGAGTGGATGATGAGGCCGGTGTTCACCGGAAGTCCCCTGGCGTCCTCGCTGATGCCGACCTCGCTCTCATAGAGGTCGCTGATCTCGTCGCCCGAGAGGTTCAAGGTCGTGATACCGGTCCAGCCGGAGTCGACCGCCTGCTCGGCCAGGTACTCCTCGGCACGGAGACCGAGGGACGCCGCCTTCACGCGCATCGGGAGGTCTTTCGAGACGATCGTGACGTCTTGCCCGTCCTGCGCCAGATGCATGGCGACCGAGAGGATGCGAGTGTCGTTGTCGCTGAGCCGGATTCCTGCCGGAAGCACGGAGGCGTCGGTGTTGGCGAGCTCGACGCGAAGAGTGCCGCCCTCTCCGACCTCGACCGGGAAGTCCAGTCGACCGTGCTCGACGCGCAGGTCGTCGAGATGACGCAGCGCCTGCCGGGCGAAGTAGCCGATCTCCGGGTCGTGGCGCTTGCCCTCGAGCTCGGTGATGACGACCACCGGAAGCACGACCGAATGCTCGGCGAACCGGAAGAACGCCTGCGGATCGCTCAGCAGGACGGACGTGTCGAGCACGTAGGTCCGGAGATCCTGATCAGGATCAGCGGACGCCGCTCGCGTCGTCGTCTTACGGGTGGACTGCTGCGCGGTGCTTGCGGACTGCTGCGCTGTACGTGAGGTCACGACCCACTCCCGACCCGGGGAGAATCCCGGTTTTTCGAACGAGTCGACCAGGGGGTCACGAGTCGTCAACCTGAGGCCGACCCGACGGGCACCTTGCCCGATGCCTAGAAGCTACGACCAGGTGCCGACATTAACGCGACTCGACACGCCATCACTTCGTTACGTGTTGATTAACGGGTGGTGCCGTGTCCCTGAAGCGCCTCGTCGAGCATCGCCAGCGTGGCGGCATCCGTGCCTGCGTGGGGCGCCACCCGGATCGATGTGCCGCGCGCGGTGACCACGAGCCCCGCGTTCGCCAGCGCTGCGGCGAGATGTGCGGGCTCGGCGGGCAGCAGCGACACGATGCCGGCACGATGCTCGCGCGCGCGGGGGGAGATCACCGGGATCCCGTGCCGGTCGGCGATCTCGAGCACCTCGTCGACCTGCTCGGCGAGACGTGCCTCGATCGTCGCGACGCCGGCGTCGCGCATGTCGCGAAGGCCGATCGCGAGCCGACCTGCGGCGAGCGTGTCGGGGCCGCTGACCGTGTAGGCCTGTGCCGTCGGTGCCGGAGCCGGGAGCTCGTCGACCGGAAGCCCTGCGGACGATGAGCCGGTGATGCCGCTGAGCAGCGGCGCGATCCTCTCCCGCGCGCGGGGCGAGAACCACGCGAAACCGCTGCCGCGCCCGGCGCGGAGCCACTTGTATCCGTGGCCGACCACGACATCGGCTGCGGAGTAGTCGACGTCCAGCACACCGAAGGACTGCACGGCGTCGACGATCAGCAGACGGTCGGGACCGATCAGCTCTCGCAGCGCCGCGAGGTCGGCGCGATAGCCGGTGCGGAAATCCACGTGGCTCAGCACCAGAGCGGAGACACCCGCGTCGAGCGCGTCGGCGACGGCATCCGGCGTGATGCGTCCGTCGGCCGGCGTGAGCCAACGCGGGTCGAGCGATCCGTGCGATGCCGCGGCAGCACGCTCGAGGGTGAGGCTGACGCTCGGGAACTCGGCGCCACCCGCGATGACCGATCCGCTCAACCCGTACAGGGCGTGCATCAGGCCGTGAGTCGAGGACGGCTGGAGAGTGACATCAGCGGGATCCGCCCCGAGCATCTCCGCGACGAGATCCTGTGCCTGTCCGACCCGTTCTGCAACGAGCGCGAGGGACGAGGGACGACCGCTCGCGAGCAGATCCGCGTCGGCGAACACCTCCTCGCGGACGGAAGGAGACAGCGGCCCGAAGGCAGCCCAGTTCAGATATCCCGGCTCACCCTCGAAAGAAGCGAGGTAGGCGTCGAAAGCACTCACCGACCAATTCTGGCACGGCGGTGCAGAGGCCTCGGATCAGCGCCCGAAACGCCGATCGCGATCGGCGAAGTCGCGGATCGCTCGCAGGAAGTCGACCTGCCTGAGATCCGGACCGAGAGCCTCGACGAAGTAGAACTCGCTGTGGGCGCTCTGCCAGAGCAGGAAATCGCTCAGGCGCTGCTCACCGCTCGTGCGGATGACGAGATCCGGATCAGGCTGCCCGCCCGTGTAGAGGTGCTCGCCGATCATCTCGGGCGTGAGGTGCGCGGCGAGATCCTCGATCGTTCCGCCCGAGGCCTGGTGCGACGTGACGATGCTGCGCACCGCGTCGACGATCTCGTTGCGTCCGCCGTAGCCGACCGCGAGATTCACATGGAGCCCCGTGTGATCGCGCGTGCGCTCCTGCGCGTCGTCGAGCACCCTGGCGAGCTCCGGCGGCAGAATGTCGGATCGCCCGACGTGCTTGACGCGCCAGTTCGGCTCCTGCGACAGCGCCTCAGCGAGCTCCGCGATGATCTCGATGAGGTCTGCCAGTTCTGCGGAGTCGCGTTTGAGCAGATTGTCGCTGGAGAGCAGATACAGCGAGACGACGCGCACGCCGAGCTCGTCGCACCATCCGAGGAACTCCCGCATCTTGGCGGCACCTGCTCGGTGTCCCTCTGCCGGGGTCTCGTATCCGAGCTGTCGGGCCCATCGCCGATTCCCGTCGATCATCATCGCGACATGGTGCGGAACGGACGCCGGGTCGAGGTGGCGGCGCAGCCTGCTGGTGTAGAGCCGGTACAGCGGCCCCCGCCCCTGACCATCACGTGACATCACCTCCCTACGCTATCGTGCCGGGGCCTGAGCGACAGTGGGCTGACGCTCAGGATATGTACGCCTGGTGGAATGGCGGCCCGCATAGAGTGAGGGCGTGAGCACATCCGACTCCTCGGTACCTGACGTCCCCCAGCTGCCCCTCCTGGAGGAGGCGGCGCACGATGCGGCAGTCGAGATCAAGCCCACCTGGCGCGGCTGGATCCACGCGGCCACCTTCCCGATCGCGATCGTCGCCGGTGTGGTGCTCATCATCGTCGCCCAGGGCGGCGCTGCGAAATGGGCGGCGGCGGTCTTCATGGCGACGTCGCTGCTGCTCTTCGGCAACTCCGCGCTCTATCACCGGTTCGACTGGAGTCCGAAGGTCAAAGTCGTCCTCAAGCGGATCGACCATGCGAACATCCTGCTGCTCATCGCCGGCACCTACACGCCGCTGGCCGTGCTCGCCCTGCCGCCCGAGAAGGGTGCACTGCTCCTCGTACTCGTCTGGAGCGGTGCCCTGCTCGGCATCCTCTTCCGGGTGTTCTGGATCAACGCACCGCGCTGGCTCTACGTCGCGCTGTACCTCGTGCTCGGCTGGGCGGCCGTGATGTACATGGCCGATCTGCTCGTCGCGAACGTGGCGATGATGGTGCTCGTCATCGTCGGCGGCCTGCTGTACACCGGCGGGGCGATCGTCTACGCGCTCAAGAAGCCCAACCCGTGGCCCGGCCATTTCGGCTTCCACGAGATCTTCCACGTGTGCACGGTGCTGGCGTTCCTGTGCCACTGGACAGCATGCCTGCTCATCGCTCTGGCGCCGCTGTCGCCGTCACTCGGAGCCTGAGCGGCTCAGTGAGCGATCAGCGCTTCTCGGGGTCGTCGTCGCCCTCGCGGACGATCGGCAGGTCGGCATCCGTCTCGGTCGCCTCATCGGCCTGAAGCGCGGCCTCTTCGGCATCGAGCTCTTCTCTGACCTCTTCCCGGTAGCGGACGCGGCGGATCCGTCGGTTCATGTCGAGGATCAGAAGGATCACGGCGACCAGGATGATCACCACGGCGGCGAAGCCGACGAAGCCGGGCGTGACCAGCTGGGGGTCGACCGTCATCGTGGGCGTCGGCATCGGGGTCTCGGTCAGAGCAAGCACGGAGTCGGCCTTTCATGCGCAGGTCGCATAACCTGGAGTTACCAGCCTAACGACCGGAAGCGCCACGCCGTGACAACCGCAGAACAGCTCGACGACCGATACGGCCGCACCCGCCGGCGACGAGGCCCGTGGATCGTGGTCATCGCGATCGCCGTGCTGCTCGTCGGAGCCTTCGGATGGATGACCGTGACCACGCAGATGAACGCGGTCGACTCCGACGATCTCGGTTTCGATCTGGTCGACGAGCACACCGTGAACGTGCGGTTCCAGATCACAGGAGTGCAGGGCAAGGACGTGGCCTGCATCGTCGAAGCGCTCGACGAGGAGTTCGGCGTCGTGGGGTGGAAGGTCGTCGAGATCCCCGCCGGAGACGCCCATTCCCAGGCTCTGTCGGCCACCGTTCCCACCGTCTCCGCGGCCACGACAGGTTTGGTGAACAGCTGCTGGGTCGCCTAGACTCATCGCAGCAAGACGACGCCCTGGCAACCTGCCGGGGCGTCTTGGCATATCCCCCGCACATCGTCGGCGGGTACCTACCGAAGGAGCTTCGTCATGTCTACTGACGCTCAGGTTCCCTTCCTCACGCAGGAAGCATACGACCGGCTCGTCTCCGAGCTGGACCACCTGTCCACGACGGGACGCGACGAGATCGCCAAGCGCATCGAAGCGGCCCGCGAAGAGGGTGACCTCAAGGAGAACGGCGGCTACCACGCGGCCAAGGACGAGCAGGGCAAGCAGGAGGCGCGCATCCGCACCCTGGAGAACCTGCTCAAGACAGCGAAGGTCGGCGAGGCTCCTGCCAGCCGCGGCATCGTCGAGCCTGGCACCGTCGTCACCGCGGTGGTCGCGGGTGGCGAAGAGGTCTTCCTCCTCGGAAGCCGCGAGATCGCGGCCGGCGGCAGCGACCTCGACGTGTACAGCGAGGCCAGCCCGCTCGGGCAGGCGATCCTCGGTCTCAAGGTCGGTGAGAAATCGTCGTACGAAGCTCCGAACGGTCGCTCCATCGCCGTCGAGATCGTCAACGTCGAGACGTACACCGGCTGACACCGCAGCCCGGGCGATCATGCCCGTCGTACGAAGAGGCCCCGTCCGCTCGGACGGGGCCTCTTCGTATGCTCGGGTGCTCAGTCCGGGACGATCATCGGGTGGAAGCCCGCCCGACGCAGCGTGTCGAGGGTGTGCTCGGAGTGCTCGGCGCCGCGCGTCTCGACGCTGAGTTCGAGGAACACCTCGCTGATCTGCAGCCCGTGGCCATGGCGGGTGTGCATGGCCTCGATCACGTTGGCTCCCGCCTCGGCGATCAGCTCGGAGACGCGCGCGAGCTGACCGGGGCGGTCGGGCAGCGGGATGCGGATCGTCAGGTACCTGCCGGATGCCGCGAGGCCGTGCGCGACCACGCGCTGCAGCAGCAGAGGGTCGATGTTGCCGCCCGACAGCACGGCCATGGTCGTACCCGACGCCGATACCTTGCCCGCAAGGATCGCGGCGACTCCCGCGGCCCCTGCAGGCTCGACGACGACCTTGGCCTGTTCGAGCAGGATCAGGATCGCGCGAGCCAGATCATCGTCGGAGACCGTGACGACCTCGTCGACGAGATCCTTGATGATGTCGAACGGGATCGCACCTGGACGCGCCACGAGGATGCCGTCGGCGATGGTCGGCTTGGTCTCGATGTCGACCGGATGCCCCGCATCGAGCGACGGCGGAATCGCCGCCGCATTCTCGGCCTGGACGCCGATGATGCGAACCGTGCGTCCGAGCTGGGCGGCCCTGGCCTTGACGGCCGCTGCGACCCCCGCGATCAGTCCGCCGCCACCGATCCCGAGCACGATCGTGTCGACCTCGGGCGCGTCGTCGAGCAGCTCGAGCCCGAGAGTTCCCTGACCCACGACGACGTCGCGGTGGTCGAACGGGTGGATGAGCATCGCGCCGGTGCGCTCGGAGAACTCCGACGCGAGGCGGAGCGAGGTCGCCACGGTCTCACCTTCGAGCACGACCTCCGCGCCATACCCCCGGGTGGCGAGCAGCTTCGGCACCGGCACCCCGATGGGCATGAAGATCGTGGCGGGGATGCCGAGGGCCTGGGCCGCCAGCGCGACGCCCTGGGCATGGTTGCCGGCCGACGCCGCGACGACGCCGTGCGAGCGCTCTTCGGCGCTCAGACGGGACAGACGATACGCAGCGCCGCGGATCTTGAACGAACCGGTGCGCTGCAGGTTCTCCATCTTGAGGAGCACGGGTGCGCCGAGAATGTCGGACAGCGCCCGCGACGGAAGCGTCGGTGTGTGCGTGATCACCTCAGCCAGACTCTGAGCAGCGCTCTCGAACTCGGTCAGGCTGGGGACTGCGCTCATCGATTCCTCCGTCTCCGCTCGCGCGGAACTGTACTCCAGATAAGGTCTGCGTCGGGTTGGTCGCCGGTGCGCCACGAGCCGGTGCTGACGGTGACGGCTGCGACGTTGACGAACGCCGCGAGCGGCACAGCGAACAGCGCGCCGGGGATGCCGCCGACCATCGAGCCGCCGGCGACGACCAGCACGACGGCGAGCGGATGCACCTTCACGGCCGACCCCATCAGGATCGGCTGGAGGATGTGGCCCTCGAGCTGCTGCACTCCGAGCACCACGGCCAGCATGGCGAGTGCGATCCAGGGGCCGTTGTAGACGAGCGCGAGCAGCACCGCGATCGCGCCGGTCACGACGGCACCCACGATCGGGATGAACGATCCGAGGAAGACGAGCACCGCCACGGGAATCGCGAGCGGGACGCCGAGGAGTGCAGCACCGACGCCGATGCCGACCGCGTCGATCGCCGCCACGAGCATCTGCGTGCGCGCGTAGTTGACGATCGTGGCGAACCCGTTGCTCGCGGCGGCGTCGGCGGCAGGGCGTGCGGCGCGCGGGAAGAGACGCAGCGTCCACTTCCAGATGCCACGCCCGTCGGCGAGCAGGCAGATGAGGATGAAGAGCGAGAGCACGGCGCCGGTCACGACATGCGCGGCCGTGGTGCCGACAGCGAGGGCGCCGTTGAGCAGCGCCTGAGTCTGCTCGTTGATGATCTGCAGGCCCTGATCGATGTACCCCTGGATCTGCGATTCACTCAGGTGCAGCGGGCCGTCGAGCAGGAACGTGCGGAACTCGTCGACAGCTTGGGAGCTGCGCGCCTGGACATCGGGGAGCTGCGCACGGATCTGCCAGATCACGAGCCACAGCAGCAACGACACGATCGCCAGCGTGCCGATGATCGAGAGGGCGACGGCGAGCCACCGCGGGAAGCGGTGGCGCAGCATCCACTGGAACCCCGGCCAGAGCAGCGCGGTGATCAGGATGCCGACCATGAGCGGGATGACGAGCAGCTTGAGCTCGATCACGAGCCAGATGAAGCCTGCGACGACCGCGGCGATCAGCAGCACCCGCCACGCGTACGCCGCGGTGACACGCAGACCGACGGGCACCGACGCATCGGCGTCGGTGGTCGGAACGCGGTCCGTCGCCACCGGGCGCGGACGGAAGAGATCCCTCAGCCGCGGACGCTGCTCTTCGCTCATCGCCCAAGTCTACGGCGCTGCCGTGGGCGGCATGACGACGGGGTCACGATGTCCGACACCGGCGATACGCTGACGACGTGACCGACACTCTCAGCTCCGCCCAGGCGCGTCGAATCGCGCTGGCCGCTCAGGGGTTCACCCGTGCCCGTCCGCGTTCCGTGTCGGCTCGGCATGTGCATCGCGTGATGGATCGGCTCGGCGTGCTGCAGATCGACTCGGTCAACGTGTTCGCACGCTCGCATTACCTGCCGCTGTTCTCGCGTCTGGGCTCGTACGAGCCCGCGCTGCTCGACCGGGTGTTCCACTCGCGCACGACCCACTACGTCGAGTACATGGCTCACGAGGCGACGTTCATCCCGGTCGAGGACTGGCCGCTCTGGCGGTTCCGCATGGACGACTTCCGCGCGCGCTGGTCGGGGCCGGACTCCTGGATGAGCAACAACTCCCGCACACTGCGCTGGGTGCAGGACGAACTGCGCGATCGTGGCCCCCTGCGTCCCGCCGACCTCAGAGCGGACGCTCCCCGAGAGCGCGGCACCTGGTGGGACTGGGACGACGTGAAGCTCGCGCTGGAGCATCTGTGGCGCACGGGCGACGTGGCCATCAGCGGCCGCAAGGGATTCGAACGCAGCTATGCGCTCGCCGAGCACGTGATTCCCGACGCCGTGCTCTCTCAGCAGATCCCTCGCGACCAGGCGATCCGCGAGCTCACGCGCCGTGCGGCACGGTCCTCCGGAGTCGCCACGCAGTCCGATCTCGCCGACTATCACCGCATCCGCGATCGCGCGGCGGTGTCGCAGTCCATCTCCGACCTCGTCGATGCCGGAGAGCTCCACCCGGTCGCGGTGCGAGGCTGGGAGCGAGCGGGGCGCCCGCTTCCCGCGTGGCGACACCACGAGGCCGTGCTCCCGCGCAAGGTCGACGCTGCGGCCCTGCTGACGCCGTTCGACCCGGTCGTCTGGTTCCGCGACCGGGCGCTGCGCGCGTTCGAGCTCGACTACCGCATCGAGATCTACGTCCCCGCCGAGAAGCGGCGCTACGGCTACTACTCGTTGCCGGTGCTGGTCGGCGACCGGATCGTCGCGAGGGTCGATCTGAAGTCCGACCGTGCGAGTTCGACCCTGCAGGTGCAGTCGGCATGGTGGGAGCCACAGTCGCGGCCCCACGAAGATGCGGAGCGGATCGCTGCCGAGCTGTCGCTCGCCGCGTCGTGGCAGGGGCTCGCCCACGTCTCCGTCTCCGGGTGGGGCACCGCTGCCGAGAGCCTGCACTCCGCCCTCTCCGGCCGTCCGGAGGCCTCCGTCCGCCGCCATGTGCATGCCCGGGAGACGGTGACATGACTCGTCGCCTCACGTGGACGATAGGCGCGGGGGTCGCTACCCTCGTCATCGCCGGGGCGGCAGTGTGGCTGTGGCAGTCGACGAGCGTGCCCCGGCCGGCCCCGGCGTCGCCCGCCGCGACCGTCGCACCCACCGCCGACGCACAGGCTCTCGCGCAGCAGCAGCTCGACGAGCATCTCGAGAGCTGCACGGCGGAAGAGATCACCGGGGGTGCGGTCCCCGAAGGGTGCGGGATCCGGATCCCCTGGGGCACGGAGTTCGCCGCGGTCGCGAGCGTGCGCTTCCGAATCGAGCGGATGCCCGTACTGGAGCTGACCGACGACGGATTCATCGCCGACGGCGGAGTCCTCGTCGCGACGGTGTCGGGCACCGGGCAGGACGGCGCCGCGAGAACCGAGACCTACCGTACCGAATCGTGGAGCGTTCGCGGCAACGTCGCGGCCGACGGAGACCGGGTCGATCTCGACGTCTGGTGACGCACCGCATCCTCCCCGTCCGGGTACGCAGAAGGCCCGATGCGGCGGTGCGCATCGGGCCTTCGGACGTCAGAACTGCACGCGTGGCGGTTCGGAGATCGCACCGCTGTCCGCGACCTCGAAGAACTCGCGCTCGGTGAATCCCAGTCCCTTGGCGAACAGGTTGTTGGGGAAGACCTTGATCTTCGTGTTCAGCTCTCGGACGCCGCCGTTATAGAACCGGCGGGCCGCCTGGATCTTGTCTTCGGTGTCGACGAGGGCCTGCTGCACCTGCAGGAAGTTCTGGCTGGCCTGCAGCTGCGGATATGCCTCGGCCACTGCGAAGAGGCTGCGGAGGGCCTGCTGCAGGTGTCCTTCTGCGATTCCCGCTTCTCCGGGGCCTCCGGCAGACAGCGTCTCGGCGCGCGCACGGGTGACGTTCTCGAACACCGCCTTCTCGTGCGAGGCGTAGCCCTTCACCGTCTCGATGAGGTTGGGTATCAGGTCAGCCCTGCGCTTCAGCTGCACGGTGATGCCGCTCCATGCCTCGTCGACGCGCACGTTCAGCTGCACCAGCGAGTTGTAGGTCGCCCACAGGTAGATTCCGATGAGCAGAATCACACCGACGACGATCAGTACCGGCACGAGCCATTCCATCAGAGGCCCACCCTTCCTCGTGTTTGTCTCATCCTATCGGCGCAGTCTGCGCGTCGACTGGGTGCGGCCGCACGGCCGCCGGATTTCCGGATCATTCACCGAGGACGCGATCCAGATACCGGTTCGTGAATCGACGATCAGGATCGAGCTGATCCCGAAGCGCCGTGAAGTCGCCGAATCGCGGATAGCGTTCGCGCAGTTGCTCGGAGCCCAGAGTGTGCAGCTTGCCCCAATGCGGGCGCCCGCCGTGCTCGATCATGATCTGCTCGACGGCCTCGAAGTACGTCGTCGGGTCGGCTCGCCAGTATCGGTGCACGGCGATGTATCCGGTCGCTCTCCCGTATGCGGTGGAGAGCCACCGGTCGTCCTCCGCCGCGAACCGCACCTCGATCGGGAATTCGATCCGCCACCCACGCTTCTCGATGAGCGCCCGGACGGCACGGAAGGCGGAGACCACGTTCTCGGCCGGCAGCGCGTATTCCATCTCGCGGAACCGCACCGTGCGGCTCTGCGTGAGCACTCGATGCGACAGATCGGTGTATTGACGGTCGCCCGTCAGCTTCACCGCGAGACGGCTGAAAGGCGGAGTGACCGCGGGCACGACCTGCCCTGCCGCGCAGACGGCTCGGTACACACCGTTCGACAGCAGGGTCTCATCGATCCACCTGCCCACCACCGGGAGAGGCTGGCGCCGAGTCGACTCCGGCACGCGGGTCTGACGTTTGGTCAGCGCGACGTCGGTGTGCGGAAACCAATAGAACTCATAGTGATCCGACGCTGCGACACGGTGCGTCAGGGTCGCGAGGACGTCATCGAGCGGCGCGGGCTCATCGATCGCCTTCATCACGAATACCGGCACGCATTGGAGCGTGACGTCGACGATGATGCCGAGAGCACCGAGACCCAGCGCGACGGCTGGCAGCATCTCGGTGTTGTGCTCCGCGTCGATGCGCAGGAACTCGCCTGCTGCCGTCACCAGCGTGACGCCCGCCACCTGCGTCGCGAGTCCGCCGAACCTCGCGCCGGTGCCGTGCGTCCCCGTCGAGATCGCGCCGGAGATGGACTGCCGATCGATATCGCCGAGGTTCTCCATCGCCAGCCCGAACGGCGCGAGCAGGCCGGGGATCCGGTGCAGCCGCGTGCCCGCGAGCAGCGTGACCCGCCCGGTGGCGGCATCGGCCGACACCAGACCCTGGAGGTCGTCGAGCTCGAGCAGCACACCCGGTGCCACGGCGATTCCGGTGAAGCTGTGGCCGGCGCCGACCGCCTTGATGGTGAGCCCTTGTGCGACGGCGGCCTTGACGGCGCGTTGCACCCCTTCCGGCGTCCGAGGGCGCTCAACGCGAAGCGGCTTCACCTGCGCCGATCGCCCCCAGTTCTGCCAGGTGCCACCGATCCTCGTCACAGGAACGCCTTTCCTTCGCCGCGGTACGTCGGCAGCTCGTCGATGATCTCGTCGCCGGAGACGAGCTGATAGCTCAGGGTGCGCTCGGCAGGTTCGCCACTCTTCGCATGGCGGAACCAGACGCGGTCTCCGACGCCGAGGCGAGCCGCCGCGCGACCCTGCAACGGCGTCTGCACCTCCCCCGCAGCTTCACGAGGGAGCGTGCGCAACCCCGACGGCCACACCGGAACAGGTTGGCGGGACGCCAGTGCGGGCCCCGAGGCGATCCAGCCGCCGCCGAGCACCGTCGCGATGTCGGCGGTCGGTCGACGCACCACGTCGAATGCGAAGGCGGATGCCGGAGCGGGGCGGAACGAGCGGTAGCCGTCGAAGAGGTGGCCGCCCAGCAGCCCGCTGCCCGCACTCGCCTCCGTCAGCGACTCGTCACTGCCGGTGAACTCGAGCGAACCGGTGCCCCCGCCATTGAGGAACTCGAGATGTGCGATGTCCGTCAGAGCGCCGACGATGGCCGCTCGCCGATCGCGCAGTTCGGCGCGCGAGCGAGCCTGGACGAGACGGATGACCGGCGCATCCGCTCCGGCGTTGTCGCCCTGGCCGGCGATCTGCGCCTCGTACATCTGCAGCCCGACCAGCGTGAAGCCGGGGCGACGGACGATCGTGCGAGCGAATGCGGCGACCTCGCCGGCGGTGAACAGTGCCGACCTGCGCACTCCGATGTGACCGAGCGCGGCTGAACGCAGTGACGCATCGGCATCGATGGCCACCCGGATGTCGGGCCGGCTTCCCGCGGAAGCGACGCTGTCGATGACGTCGAGATGCGCGGGATCGTCGACCATCAGCGTGATGCGACGGGAGGCCTCCTCAGACGCGAACAGCTGGGCGAGACCGCTACGGTCGACCGTCGGATAGCCGAGCACGATGTCGTCATGGGTCTCCGCGAGCCACAGGGCCTCGGCGAGGGTGAACGCCAGGATCCCCCGGTAGCCGGGCAGCTGCAGCACTGCGTCGAGCACCGAGCGCACACGCACGGACTTCGATGCGACTCGGATAGGGAGCCCTCCCGCGCGGACGAGGAGATCCATCGCGTTGTGGCGCAGAGCCTCGCGATCGATCACCGCCACGGGAGCCGGAAGATGGCCGGTGGCCGCCGAGAGGCGCGGCCAGAATCGCGACGGGTCCTGCCACTCGGGGGAGACGGCGGAGGGTCCCTTTTCAGGGCTCAGATCGGCGGTGAGGTCGAGCACTCCCCCACCCTACGGCGTGGACGAACTCGGATTCATTCTTTCCGGAATCGAGTCGCACCGCTCAGCGCGCGTCGGAATCCCGATACTTTGGCCAGAAGTGGCGTCATGAACGTCGACGATCATCGTCTCTATCTCCGGGACCGTCGTTCAGACGGGCTCACCGGCCGGAGTCCGGTCGGTTGCCGGGGGGTAGCGATGCTGTCTCAGCAGCATCAGCAGAGAGACGGGCGCTGAGACGCCCGTCTCTCTTGCGCTTCCCTCGCGTGGACGTCGAGTCCCTCCTCAGAGATTTCGGGAGGCAGCGTCACGTTCCGACTTCACAGGGGTCTTGCCTGATGGACCGTTCCGGAGCGGTCCGCAGCACCGCGGCCGTCGACCCGCCTCCCCGTGGTCGCCGGTGGTCAGTTCGCGTGCTGGAGAGGTGGGCGCCCCCTGACGGCGCCCACCTCTGACCCCCGTGTACTCTGAGCCAGAGTCATGGCCGACCGCCCCCGTAGCCCA
Source organism: Microbacterium sp. Leaf320 (assembly GCF_001423485.1). Taxonomy (GTDB): domain Bacteria; phylum Actinomycetota; class Actinomycetes; order Actinomycetales; family Microbacteriaceae; genus Microbacterium. Next base: position 295,411 of record NZ_LMOD01000001.1, on the reverse strand, counting down.
ATGGCAGAGGCAGGCGACTTAAAATCGCTTCAGTCTGGGTTCGAGTCCCAGCGGGGGCACCCGCCGCTCTGTCACTCGAGCACTCCGTCGGGCCGGTCGGCAGCGCGAGATGCCCCTACGGCCCCCGTCCCACGCGCCTCGCGGACTCGACGGACGACGAGGATGCCGACGGCGATCGCGATCGCCGCATAGACGACGTAGTCGATGTAACCCAGGACGCCCTCGAGCTGCTCGTGCTGGGTGCCGAGGGCGGCACCCACGCCGATCAGGAACGAATTCCACAAGCCGCTCCCCGCGATCGTGTACAGACTGAAGCGGGCGAGGTTCATCCTGGTCGCCCCGGCCGGGATCGAGATCAGGCTCCGGACTCCCGGCACCAGTCGTCCGACGAGCACCGTCCACCCTCCGCTGCGCAGAAACCACCGTGCTCCGCGGTCGAGATCCGAACGACTCACGAGCTTGGTCGCCGCGAGGAATCGCACGGCTCGCTCCACCCCCACTGCCGCGCCGAGCCAGTACAGCAGCAGCGCGCCGATCCACGACGCGAGGGTGCTCCAGACGATGAGCCAGCCGAGGTCGAGGTCTCCGCTCTGACTCAGATATCCGGCGAAGGGAAGGATCACCTCGCTCGGGATGGGCGGGATCAGCACCTCGACGAACACCAGCACGCCGACTCCGACGTCGCCGAGTGCGGTGAGGACGTCGGCTGCGAACCCGGTGAGGCCGGAGAAGCCATGATCCGCCTGCGCGGCGGCGATGACGGAACTGCCCACGCTCATCGGCCGAACAGGTCGCCGATGCCGGGGATACCGAGATCACCGAGGCGCTGGCCCCACTCACCGGCCGTGTCTCCAAGGCCAGACACGGTCTCCCCCGCCGAACCGAGAAGTCCCTCCGCAGCACCCGCGAGCTCTTCGCCACCGAAGCCGCTCGCGATCGCCTCGATGTCGAGACCCTGGGCGATGGCGTCGAAGTCGACGAGTCCGGTCGCCTGCTCGAGGAGAGGGCCGGCTACCGCGCTCCCCACAGCACCGACGGCGACGACACCGAGCACACCCACGGCTGCGCCGCCCACCATTCCCGCGGCACCGCCGCCACGGACGCGTGAGAGCAGTCCGCGCATCATCCCCGGTCGCGCGGCCTCTGTGCGCCCTGCCGCTCGGGCCAGATCCTCAGCCGACGATGATGCGGGGCGTTCTCCAGGCGAGAGCTCCACGTTCATGCGCTCCTGCACCTGTGCACGCTGCGCGGGCGTGAGACGCGCGAACGCCTCACGGTGGATCTGTTCGACGCTGCGGGGATCGGCTGTCTCGAGAAGGTAGTCGTATCGGGCGATGGCGGCGCGATCGGCGTCCGAGACCGTGGCACTGCGTTCCGTCCGTGCCGACGATGGCGTATAGGCGCCCTGCACTGTCTGGCGCGCGGGAGGCGGCGAGTACGAGTCGCGCCCGGACCGGTGCGGAGGGACCGGAGACGCGGGCGACTGCCGCGAAGCTGCCTGCGGCTGCGCCGACCGCTGGTCACTGCGCCCTTCACGTCCGCCGTCGTCGAGATCGAGCGCGCGAGCGGCCATGCCGATGAGCTTGGTCAGTTTTCCCATGGTGTCGATTTCCTTCGTGGCATGTGGACGACCACGGGATTCGACAGCGGGGCGACGAGGATCCATGGTCGTCCGCGGATACGGACGCCAGGTCTCCTCCACCCTCACGGGCCGGTGGGCCGGGACACGACATCATGTCCGTAATGACGACACCACCGCAGACGGGAGTACTCCCCTTGCTCGACCGACCTTATCGGTCGCCCCTATGAGCCCGGTGCGAGGATCCACCAGGCACCGGAGACGACGAACGCCCCGACTCCGCAGGAATCGGGGCGTTCGTGGAGCGAGATTACTTGGCTGCAGCTGTCTCGGCCGCCTTCTCGGCGGCGGGCTTCTTCGCGGCAGGCTTCTTCGCTGCGGGCTTCTTGGCGGCGGTCTTCTCGCCGGCAGGCTTCTCGTCTGCTGCCTTGTCGGACACGGCTGCCTGAGCGGCCGGGGCCGTGGTCGCGGGGGCCGCAGGACGCGGGCGTGCGGCGAACTCCTCGAAGACGTAGCGCGGGTTCTGCACCGTCTCGAGGTTCACCATGTCGCGGCCGAGCCACAGGTTGTTCCACCAGCCCCAGACCACACGGAACTTGCGCTCCCACGTGGGCATCGCGAGGCCGTGGTAGCCGCGGTGAGCGACCCAGGCGACGAAGCCCTTGAGCGCGATCTTGCCGGACTGGAACACACCGTTGTAGAGACCGAGGCCCGCGACGGCGCCGAGGTTCTTGTGGAAGTACTCCTTCGGGTCCTCACCGCGCAGAACGGCGACGAGGTTCTTCGCGAGGAGCTTGGCCTGACGCACGGCGTGCTGGGCGTTCGGCACGCAGAAGCCGCCGACGCCACCGCCCGAGAGGTCGGGAACGGCCGAGACGTCTCCGGCGGCCCAGGCTCCGGGGACGAAGGCCTCGGGCGTGCCCACGCGCAGGTCGGCACGGGTCTGGATGCGGCCACGCTCTTCGATCGGGAGGTCACCACCGCGGACGACGGTCGGGTTGGCCATGACACCGGCGGTCCAGACGATGAGGTCGGTCGGGATGACCTCGCCCGTCGAGAGCTCGACGTTGCCGTCGACCGCACTGGTGAGCTGCGTGTCGAGGTGCACGTTGGCACCGCGCTTGGCGAGATCCTTGAGGACCCACTCGCTCGTGGGCAGCGAGACCTCGGGCATGATGCGGCCCATCGCCTCGATGAGGTGGAAGTGCGTGTCCTCGAAGCGCAGCTGCGGGTACTTGCCCACAAGCGACGAGGCCAGCGAACGCAGTTCCGCGAAGACCTCGATGCCGGCGAAGCCGCCACCGACGACCACGACGGACAGCAGGCGGTCGCGCTCGGGACCTGCAGGCAGCGACGCGGCCTTGTCGAAGTTCGACATCAGGCGGTCACGGATCGCGACGGCCTCTTCGATCGTCTTCAGGCCGATCGCGTTGTCGGCGATCCCCGGGATCGGGAACGTGCGCGAGACCGCACCGGCGGTGACGACGATCTGGTCGTACGCGAACTCGTACGGCTCGCCCACAGGAGGGGTGATCGTCGCGACCTTCTCGGCGTGGTTGATGCCGGTGACCTTGGCGGTGAGCACGTTCGTGCGCTTGAGGTGACGACGGTGGGCTACCACCGAGTGGCGGGCCTCGATCGAGCCGGCGGCCACCTCGGGGAGGAACGGCTGGTACGTCATGTACGGCAGCGGGTCGACCATGGTGACGTCTGCTTCACCCTTGCGAAGGTGCTTCTCCAGCTTCCACGCCGTGTAGAAGCCTGCGTAGCCTCCGCCGACGATCAGAATCTTGGGCACAGTGCTGTTCTGAGGCACAGGGGAACAACTCCTCGGGAGTCAGGGATGTGGCGTGCGAGCGCGCGCCGATCGGATGCGCCGGGCAGCTGCGGTGACGCCAAGCGCTACCAGGATACCAGGGACTGTGAGTGCGATGAGCGGCAGGGTACCGTAGCGCAGCGAATCAGCGCTGGGAAGCAGCGGTGAACCGGGATCCGTCGGCGCGTCGGCTGCGGGAAGCGGGGGGACCTCGACAGGCGCGACCGTGGGCTCGGGCTCCGGAACGGTCTCGGCCCTTCGGTACAGCCGCACCCACTCGGCGAGATCGCCCATCGGGTTCTCGTCGACCTTCGCGACGTCGGCGCTGACCGCGGCCCCGGCATCGATCAGGCCATAGCCGTAGAGGGGGTCGGGCAGCTTGGCCGCCCCCGGCACCGGGATCGCCGTCTTGATGATGCGATTGATCACGTTCGCGGCGTCGAGGTCGGGGTGCGCCGATCGGATGAGGGCCGCGACCCCCGCGACGATCGGGGCCGCACCGCTGGTCCCGCTCCACGACACGAGAGTCCCGTCGGCGGATACGCCCCGCAGGCCCTCACTCGGGGCGGCGATGCCGATCGTGATTCCCTGCGTGGACGCCTCGATGCTCGCTGTACCCGTCTGGTCGACGCCGCCGACGGTGAGGACTCCGGGGATCGTCGCGGGGGCACCGATGATGTTGGTCCCGCTTCCCCGGTTGCCCGCGGCGACGACGACGACGACGTCATGGTCGAACGCGTAGAGGAACGCTTCGTCCCAGCTCCGGTCCCAGTCGAGCGTGTTGGTCGTGAACGAGAGATTGATGATGTCTGCACCATGGTCGACGGCCCAGCGCATGGCCTTGGCCACCTGCTCGGTGAACGGCACCGCGGCCGCCGCTCCGAAGCCCACGGAGATCGAGAGGAGGTCCGCCTCCGGGGCGACCCCGATCATGCCCTTGCCGTCGGCCGCGCCCCGGCCGGCGGCGAGCGACGCCACCCAGGAGCCGTGGTTGCCGTCGACAGCACCGACAGGGGTGCGCCCGTCGGGAGATCCGGTGCCGGACACATCGGTGCCGCCCGTGACGGCTTCATCGAAGACCCCAGGGACCTTGCCGATGCCGGTGTCGATCACCGCGATCGTCACCCCGTCGCCCCTCGTCGTCTGCCACGCGTCACGGATACCGGCACCGTCGAGCCAGTACTCCGACGCACGCACGGGATCTGCGGGGTCGTCGGGGACGGGAGGCGGCGTGGCCGCCGCCCCGAGGAGCAGAACGGATGCCACGACGGTCGCCAGCGCGACGCCGTTGCGCAGCATCCGATGCGGCCTCATGCCGACGATGCTTCGGCGTCGCGCACGGCAGCACCCGGATCATCGCACCGGCACTTCTCGGGAGACCAGCTCGAGCGCTCGAGCGCCAGGTCACCGATCGGGTTCACGCCACGGCCTGCGGCGAGTGCGTGGCCGGCGAGAGCATGGAGGCATTTCACGCGTGTGGGCATGCCACCGGCGGAGATCCCGTCGATCTCGCTCACCTCGCCGAACTGCCCGCGGTCGCTCAGGTACGCCTGGTGCGCGGCGACGTATGCTGCCGCGACGCCTTCATCGTCGGCGAGCAGCGCGGCGAGCTCGGGCATGACCTGGGTCGCCTCGAGCGTCGACATCGCCGCGGTCGCGGCCGGGTGCGTCAGGTAGTAGAACGTGGGGAACGGTGTACCGTCGGGCAGCCGAGGCGTCGTGGCGACGACCGTGGGGTTTCCGCATACGCAACGCGCCGCGATGCCGACGACACCTCGCGCCTGGCGTCCCAACTGGGCCGACACCACGGCGAGCTCGGCGGTCGTGGGGGCAGGGAAGGGAGGCGTGGTCACTCCTCCAGCGTACGGGAGACGCCGGGGAGGATGCTCGGAGGCAGCGGCGTCGCGAGCCCCAGCGTTCAGCGGGCGACCACGGCCGTGTCGCTCAGACCGGCGGCGGTCAGGGTGCGCAGCAACTGCGCCATCCAGTCGGACGGCGTCTCTTCGAGAGTGTCGCTGACCGGGCCCTGCTCCTGCGGAAGCGCCGCGGGGTCGAGGTCGTTGTCGATCAGGTAGACGACCTCGCCCGGCTTGACGTAGTAGAGGCGCTCGCGCGCCTGGGTGGTGATGTAAGCCGGATCGTTCCAGCGCTCGCGCTCCTTCTCGAGCGCGGTGATCTCGTCTTCGGAGACCTTGATCGACTGCTCGAGAGCGGCGATCTTCTGACGCTGGTCGATGAAGGTGCCGAGCGTGGGGACGAGCACCCACGCGCCCAGGACGACGAGCGACAGCATGATGACCGAGAAGGCGGACAGTCGGATGCCGGACGCCCATTCGCGCACATCGACCCGGCGCTCCTGGCCACCCCTGCTCGCCGCACCACGCGGCGGTCGCGAACTGCCGTTGCGTGGGGCGGGCTTCGCAGCCGAGCCCTGGCGGGAGGAGCCCGGAGACGCCGAAGGAGGAGCCGGTCGTCGTGCCACGGCTCCTCCTCCGTACGTGCCGCTCAGGCGGCGTGTGTCTGTCTCAGCTGCATTCAGCCCTGGTAACGCGGGAATGCCGAGCGGCCGGCGAAGACCGCCGCGTCACCCAGCTCCTCTTCGATTCGCAGAAGCTGATTGTACTTCGCCACGCGCTCGCTGCGAGCAGGCGCACCCGCCTTGATCTGACCCGCGTTCGTGGCGACGACGAGGTCGGCGATCGTGGTGTCCTCGGTCTCACCCGAGCGGTGCGACAGCATCGCCGTGTAGCCGGAGCGCTGCGCGAGGCTGACCGCATCGAACGTCTCGGTGAGCGTTCCGATCTGGTTGACCTTGACGAGCAGCGAGTTGGCGACGCCGCGCTTGATGCCGTCCGCGAGACGCGTCGGGTTGGTGACGAACAGGTCGTCGCCGACAAGCTGGACCTTCGAGCCGAGAGCATCCGTGAGGAGCTTCCAGTTGTCCCAGTCGTCCTCGGCGAGTGCGTCCTCGATCGTAACGATCGGGAAGTCCTTGACCAGACCCTCGTAGTACTCGATCAGCTCGGGTCCGGTCCAGTCCTTGTTGTCGAGGCGGTAGACGCCGTCCTTGAAGAACTCGGTGGCAGCCACGTCGAGGCCCAGCGCGATGTCGGTGCCGGGGGTGAAGCCGGCCTTCTCGATCGCCTTGACCAGGAAGTCGAGGCCCTCGCGGTTGCTGGGAAGGTCGGGGGCGAAGCCGCCCTCGTCGCCGAGGCCGGTCGCGTAGCCGGCGGCCTTCAGCTCGCCGCGCAGCACGTGGTAGGTCTCGACGCCCCAGCGGAGCGCCTCGGAGTAGGTCTCGGCACCGATCGGCGCGAGGAAGAACTCCTGCATGTCGATGCCGTTGTCGGCGTGCTCGCCGCCGTTGATGACGTTGAAGAGCGGAACGGGCAGCACGTGCGCGTTCGGGCCGCCCAGGTAGCGGAACAGCGGCAGGTCGGCCGAGTCGGCCGCGGCCTTCGCGACGGCCAGGCTGACGCCGAGGATCGCGTTGGCGCCGGTGCGCTGCTTGTTCTCGGTGCCGTCGGTCTCGATGAGGATCTCGTCGACGATGCGCTGCTCGCTCGCCTCGACGCCCTCGAGCGCCGGGCCGAGTTCATCGATGATCGCGTCGACGGCCTTGAGCACGCCCTTGCCGCCGTAGCGACTCTTGTCGCCGTCGCGCAGCTCGTACGCCTCGAATGCGCCGGTGGATGCACCGGAGGGGACGGCGGCGCGCTGGACGACACCGTCGTCGAGGAGCACCTCCACCTCCACGGTCGGGTTTCCGCGCGAGTCGAGAATCTCGCGTGCGCCTACAGCCTCGATCAGTGCCACTGATGTGCTCCTTGCTCAGAGAAAAGGTGTGTGGAGCGTCGTCGATCCGCGCCCAGTCTAGCCCGCCTGCGGCTCATGCCCCTGGCTCGAGTCGGATGCTCACACCACGACGGCGAGCGCGAAGCCGTCCCAGCCCTTGACCCCCACGGTCTGCAGGGCGGTGGCGTCGAAGCGGGGGTCCTCCCCCAGCATCCGCAGTCCGTCCCTGGTGCCGACGACCTTGGAGTCCGTGGAGTCGTCTCGGACGATCTCACCTTCTCGCCCGATGTTGTCGAGGATGATCACGGTGCCAGGGTGGCCCAGCTTCGCCGCCCAGTCGAGGTAGATCGTGTTCGACTCCTTGTCGGCGTCGATGAAGACCAGATCGAAGCCGCCGACGAGCGTGGGCAGCACGTCAGCACCTCGGCCGATCCTGATGTCCACGCGGTCGCCGACTCCGGCCGCGTCGATGCTCGCCCTCGCCACGGCGGCGTTGTCGGCCTCGGCTTCGACCGTCACGACCCGGCCCTCCCTGCCGACCGCACGGGCCAGCCAGATCGTCGAGTATCCCCCGAGCGTGCCGATCTCGAGCACGCGGCGAGCGCCGCTGATGCGCGCGATCAGATTGAGCAGCTTGCCCGAGACCGGCGCCACCTCGATGGCAGGCAGCCCTGCGTCGCGCTGGGCCGCGAGAGCCCCCTCCAGGTCAGGGTCGTCTCCGACGAGCAGGTCGGAGAGGTAGACATCGGCGTCGGACCAGGCAGCGGGAGTGGAATCCATCTCCTCAGCAAACCGCCCGACACCGAGAGCGTCAAGAGGTGGCGGAGCCACCGCCGTCACGGGGCGCGGACAGCAGCCGACCGGGTGCGCCCGCGAGCTCGGGCTGCTCCCGGAACTGTCCGGTCAGGACGAGCGCCGCGATCGCGACGGCCGCCACGATCCATCCGGCGACGCCCAGAGGACCGGCGAGCGCGAGGTCTGGCTGCGATGCGGCGAAGAGGATCACGAGCCCGCCGGCCGCGTTCAGGGCTCCGTGGGCGAGCACCGCAGGCCAGATCGAGGCGGATCGCAGACGCAGCCAACCCAGCAGGATGCCCCAGGCGACGCACCCTCCGATCATGAAGAGCACCCCGGTGATGTCCGTGCGGCCGAAGTTGTAGCCGAGCAGGATCACCGGACTGTGCCAGAGGCCCCAGACGGCCCCGCTGATGAGCAGCGTCGGCCAGGTGCCGAGCGGTCGAAGCGCGGGAACCAGCCATCCGCGCCACCCGAGCTCCTCGCCGAACGCCGCCACACTGTTGACGAGGGCGCCGAGCGGGATCATCGCGATCTGCGAGAACACCAGCAGCTCGATCGGCGGCATCGGAGTGCCCTCCGGCAGGAGGTTCGCGATCTCGGTCGCGAACCCCGCGAAAGTCGGATCGAGCCGGATGAACCCGAGAGCTGCCGCGAGCAGGATGCTGAGGCCCACGAGCAGCGGAGGGGCGAGCCAGCCGACGACCACGAGCCAGACCACGCGCTTGGCAGGGCGCAGCGGCCACAGGCCGAGGAAGCGCACCCTCTCGCCCGGGGCGGGGATGCGCACGGTGAACGTGACCACGAGCGCGGCGATCGCCGGCGTGAGCATCATCACCGGCAGCAGCACTCCCGCACTCGGCTCGGCCAGGCCGTCGCCCAGCCACAGCGGCAGGGCCACGAGCCACGCGAGCCCGCACGCGAGCACGGTGAACGCGATGATGGCGGCGATGCGGATGCGGGTCATGATGGTTCTCCTCGGTCGATTGCTCTGAGTGCGCGGTCGGCGACGGGTCAGCGCTGCGCGGCCGCTGCGAGGACGGAGGCGGCCGTGGCCGCGTCGTCGACCGTGACGAGGAACACCCGCCCGTTCGTGCGGGTCACCTCGACCGCGTCTCCCTTGCGGAGCACGATTCCTCGCCGTCCGTCCACACCGAACCGATATCCCCAGCCGCCGAACTCGGCGAAGGGGTCGACCTGGACGGCACGAGTGCTCGCGATCTCCGCAGCGGGGATCTCGACCCGCGGCCAGCCGACGACCGATCGCACCCGCAGCCCCGCGGCGCTCGCGCGGACCCGGAAGGTGAGGCTGGTCGTGACGAGCACGAGAAGCACCGCGGCGACCGCGGCCGTGATCCAGCCCGCGGCTATGCCCTGCGCGAGCAGGAGCACACTCATCGCGATCACGACGAAGACGCCGATGCCGAGCACGACCTGACCCGCGGGGGCGACCGTCACGGTCTTGATCCACACCGCGCGCTCGTGATCGGTCAGCAGCAGCGGAGTCGCCGTGGCAGTCGACGACTCCGTCGAGATCGGCACCGCGGGCTGCAGGAACCACCCCGCTACTCCGAGGCCGACCATCACCAGGAGGAAGGCCGCAACCCACGGGGTGATATCAGCCGCATCCGCGGCGTCGGCGAGACCGCGCTGCGCGGCGGTCGAGGCGATCGCGAGCATCGACATCATGCCCGCCATGCCGAGGCTCGCAGCTCCCAGCAGACGCGCGGTCGCGGACCACTGCGGTTGAGGGATCGGCGCGGCAGCGCCCCGCTGCGGGAGTCGGTGGGAGAACAGGGCGATGAGTGCGAACAGCAGCACGGTGCCTCCGCCGAGACCGATCAGCAGGACGAGAGGAGTCCACCGCGGGCCGAAGCCGTCGGCACCGTCGAGACCCCAGTGGATCGCTGCGGGTTCCGGCAGATCGGGGAGCCAGGCGAGCACGACGATGCTCGCGAGCGCGATCAGCACCAGCGGAACGATCACCCCCACCCACCAGAAGGCGGTTCGGGCCCTGCGGATCTCGGGGGTCATGCGTCGGTCTCCTTGATGAGAGCGGCCAGGGTCGTGGAAGAGACGCCGAGCGAGGCGGCGCGGGCGACGAGAGCGGTGATGTCCTGCGAGAGCTCCGCGAGAGGTGCGGCGGAGGCTGCGATCACCGCTCCCCTGCCGCGGCGCAGGTCGATCAGTCCCTCGTCTCTGAGCTGTTGATAGGCGCGGAGCACCGTGTGCAGATTGATCTCGAGGGCGTCCGCCAGCTCGCGCGCGGCCGGCAACCGATCGCCGGGTCCGAGCCGCCCGGTCAGGACGTCGGCCCTGACGGACGCCGCGACCTGATCGAAGAGCGGCCGAGCACTGTCGGCGTCGATTCGGATCAGCATTGCTTTCCTTAATTTCTATTAGTTATAGGAGAACTATAACAACTGTCGGAACCCTCCAGCAAGCTTCGTCTCCCTGTCCGCAGCATCCACACTGACCTCATGCGCATCACTCCCCGCCGTCTCGCCACGGGCATGAACCTGTGGAGCCCCAACCTGTTCAGCGGAATCCGCATCCGCCGCTTCAGCGAGGACTGGACCCACGCGACCGTCGAGCTTCATGTGAACGCCTTCACCCGCAACTATGTCAAGACGGCGTTCGGCGGCTCGATGTCGGCGATGACCGATCCCTATTTCTTCATGCTCGTCATGCACCAGCTCGGACGCGACTATGTGGTCTGGGACACCCGCGGCGAGATCGAGTTCCTCAAGCCCGGCCGCGGCGTGCTCACCGCCGAGTTCGAGGTCAGCAAGGAGCGTGCCGCGGAGATCCGCGAGCGCGCCCATGGTGGGGCGAAAGTACTCGAGTGGTTCGAGACCGTGATCACCGATCGCGACGGCGATGTCGTCGCGAAGGTGCGCCGCGAGGTCTACATCCGCGAGAAGAAGCGCGTCACTGCGGCACGAGACTGAGCCGCGACGACGACACCTGTCGTTCACACCGGCGTGCGACGATGACGGGATGCCCCTCGCACGCCGCTTGACGCTCGGCGACGCCACAGCCCTCGGACTCGGTTCGATGATCGGTGCCGGCGTCTTCTCGGTCTGGGCGCCGGCGGTCGGAGTCGCCGGCAACGGCCTGCTGATAGCGCTCGTGATCGCTGCCATCGTGGCGTACTGCAACGCCACCGCATCGGCTCAGCTGGCCGCGGTGCATCCGGTCGCCGGCGGAACCTACGCCTACGCCCGCGCGGAGATCGGTCCGTGGTGGGGATTCATCGCAGGATGGAGCTTCGTCATCGGCAAGATCGCGAGCTGCGCGGCGATGGCCATGACCTTCGCCGCCTACGCCGCCCCCGCCGGCTGGCAGACGCCCGTCGCTATCACCGCGGTGGGAGCCCTCGCGACCGTCAACTGCCTCGGGGTCACGCGGACGGCTCTCGCGACTCGGATCCTCGTGGTCTGCTCGCTTCTCGGGCTGGCCGTCGTGGTCGCGGTCGGCCTCGGCGCGGCATCCGCGTCGACCCCCTCCCCTCTCCCCGATGCGACCGCCTACGGTGTCCTCCAGGGCGCCGGGCTGCTCTTCTTCGCCTTCGCGGGATACGCGCGGATCGCGACCATGGGCGAGGAGGTCGTCGACCCCGCACGGACGATCCCCCGCGCGATCGCCCTCGCGCTGGGCGGAGCCGTGGTCGTGTACCTGCTGGTCGCGGTCACGGTCGTCGTCACCCTCGGCAGCGATGCTGCATTGAGCTCGGCACCCCTGGCAGACGTGCTCTCCTCGACCGGATGGGCCGCGCTCACGCCCGTCGTCCGGATCACCGCCGCCGCAGCCTCGCTGGGAGCACTGCTCGCTCTCCTCACCGGGATCGGACGCACGACACTGGCCATGGCGCGCGAGAAGGATCTGCCCTCGTTCCTCGCGAAGGTCGACGATCGCCGGCAGGTGCCCCGCCGGGCCGAGATCATGATCGCCGTCATCGTGGTCGCGATCGTGCTCGTCGCCGATGTGCGCGACGCGATCGGGTTCTCATCCTTCGGAGTCCTGCTGTACTACCTGATCGCGAACGCCGCGGCATTCCGCCAGCGGGCATCCGCTCGTCGCTATCCCCGAGCACTGCAGGTCGTCGGGGCGCTCGGCTGCCTGCTGCTCGTGAACACACTGCCCGTACTGGCCTCGATCGTCGGAACCGCTGTGGTGCTCATCGGAGTGCTCTACCGGGCGATCCGTCTGCGGATCACGAGCTGACCAGGGGCCCGCGCCTTCTGCGGGCACCTCGCCTGCCCCGGCGCGATACGTGCGCGGCGCGATCCCCAGGACGCTGCGGAAGTCCCGCGTCAGGTGCGCGTGGTCGGCGTAGCCCACCTCGACCGCGAGCTCCGACAGATCGAGACCCGCGTCGAGTCGCAGTCGCTCGGCGGCCTCCTGGAGCCGGCGCCGCCGGATCATCGCCGCCGGCGAGACGCCGACATATCGGTGGGCACAGCCGCTGCAGGGTGCGGGTCGAGACAGCGAGTCTCAGCGCCGCCTCCTCGAGGCTCCCGGCTGCGCCATCGCCCATGAGCACCTCGACCAGCGCGTTCGCGTGCCGCGCGCTCTCGTCGAGAGGTCCGACCCGGCGCACGAGCCAGTCGGACAACACCGCGGCGGCACGCTCGCGGCGCCCCTCCCCCGTCGCCATCGCAGCACTCACCGCGTCAGCGAGATCGGGCGCATCGACTGTCTGCTCGGTGTCGACGAGCATCCCCGGGTCGTCGACGAGTGCTCCCACAGCGCCGGGCCGCAAGAGCGCGCCGACAGCCCAGCCGGTGCCGGTCAGGTCGCGATGCGACGCCCGCGTCGTCGCGCCCGACAGCGTCACGACGCCCTGCTCGACCACGAGGTTCAGCGCGGGGTAGCCGACGATCTCCTGGCGTGAGGACCGACCGGGCTCGATCGACCACTCCGGGATCCAGAACCACACGACGAGATCCCGCGCGGCCGCAGCCGGCGGCAGACGGTGGAACTCGGGCAGCCGGGCCGGGTACAGCACCCCTCGCGTCCGGCTGACCATCGCCCCAGCGTATTCCTCGAACCGCACTCGCAGTCTGTCGCGAATGTTCAAGCGCACGATGCCTGCCGCTCCGTACGGTGGCGATATGACCACCGAGAACACGACCGGCGCGACCGGCGCACACACCACCGACGGCCGCCCGCACAGCGCGACCTCACTCACCCCGTTCCTCGCGATCCCCGGAGTCAGAGAGGCGATCGACTTCTATCGAGACGTCTTCGGTGCTCGCGTCGTCGACGTCACGGAGTTCGGCGGCGTCGTCGCCCACGCCGACCTCGACTTCGGTCTCGGCCGCCTGCAGCTGGGCGAGCCGAGCCCGGACTATCACCTGGTGCCCGCGCCGTCGGGCGATGACGACTGCTACTCGATGGGACTCTACGTCTCGGACGTCGACGCCGTCGTCGAGCGAGCGGTCACCGCGGGCGCGACCGTGCGCGAAGCACCGTCGGCCTTCGTCTCGGGAGACCGCTTCGCGAGCATCCGTGACCCGTTCGGCGTGCGATGGTCGGTGATGACCCGGATCGAAGACCTATCGGATGAGGAGAGCGCGCGACGGGTGGCCGAATGGGCCGCCTCGTTCAGCGCGGCCCCGGCTGACGACGCGAGCTGAGCGCCGCTTCCGCGGCGAGGCACGCGACAGGAAGCAGCACCTCGGCCGTGCGCCGATAGCCCAGCGGACTCGGATGGAAGCGGTCCAGGCTGAACATCGCATCGGGATCATCGAAGAACATCGGGCCCACCGCTCGACGGAGATCGACGGCATGCGCTCCGCTCGCACGAGCCGTCTCAGCCTGCGCCTCGGCGAGGCGACGAGACATGCTGGAGATCAGGCGCCGCAGCGGCTGCGGCACGGGGCGCAGCGCACCGAGGTCGGGGCACGTGCCGACGACCACCTCGGTGCCGCGGCGCCGCAGGTGCAGGATGGTGTCGCTCAGGTGGTGCGTCGAGACGGCGAGCGGGAGGCGGTGGGTCACGTCGTTCCCGCCGACCACGATCACGGCCACGTGCGGTGCATACCCGTCGGGCAGACCCTCCAGCTGGGCAGCGAGGTCGGGCGACTCCGAGCCGACGACCGCGGCGGTGCGCAGGCGGACCGGTCGCCGCATGCGTCGGGCCATGCCCTTCGCGAGCCGCCCGCCCAGCGTCTCCTTGCGGCGCTCGGCACCGAGACCGGCCGCCACCGAGTCGCCCAGCACGAGAAGCTGCACGGGGTCACCGTCGAGCGCACGCCGCCAGACGCGGTCGGCATCGATCGACCGCTCGCCGAGCGGTTTGCCGATGCGCCGACGGGCGATCGCCGCCTGATGCGTGAGCACGAACCGGATGCCGACAGCGGCCGAGACCGACGCGGCACCGATCACGGCGACGGCGACGAGAAGCTGTCGACTCATGGTCTGATTCGATCCAACCGGCGTGAACGCCGAGTGAACGGCATCCGCAGTGTCCGTCTGCAGGACCGGGGCACGTCCGCAGGACGAAACCAGCGGTCTGCCCCTGCATCCCGTGCGGTCGTCCTGCAGACGGACTCCCGGACTTCGAAAGCCGGGCCCGAAGGGCGAAGGACGAGCCGAGTCTCAGGACAGGGGCTTGAGCTCCAGCTGAGACGCACCTGCGGAGACGGTCGAGAACTCCGTGTACCCGTCGGCGGCCGAGCGCTCGAGCAGCGCCTTGACGTTCTTCGTGCGCCGTTCCAGCCGCACCCTGGCACCTGTCGCAATGAGCGCGGCCTTGTGGGTCACGAGCTCCACGACCGGCACGTCTGCGTCGTGGATCAGCACCACGGCGCGCTCGGCGGCATCCGCCCCGGCCGTCACGAGGTCGACGAGTCGCTCGAAGCCGAGCGAGAACCCGACCGCGGGAACCTGCTGGCTTAGGAAGCGCCCGATCATGCCGTCGTAACGCCCTCCCCCGCCCAGCGAGTACGAGACCGAGGGGTGCGCGAGCTCGAAGATCGTGCCGGTGTAGTAGCCCATGCCACGCACGAGGAAGGGATCGAACACCAGTGGGATGTCGGTCGCCCCGCGTCCGGCGGCGACGGCCTCACCGATGCCGACCAGGTGCCCGACGATCTCATCCGGTGCATTCTCGGGCAGCGCCTTGCGGATCTGGCGCTCGCCGAACGGGTTGTACTCCATGGTCTGCGGGCGACGCAGGAACGCCTCGAAGGCGTCGACGGCGGATGCTGCGGCACCGCGCTCGCGCAATTCCGCCGCGACCCCCTCCGGGCCGATCTTGTCGAGCTTGTCGATCGTGATCAGCACGCCGGGCCGCTCGTCGGCGGTGAAGCCGAAGCTGTCGAGCATCCAGTCGAGTGCGCGCCGGTCGTTGATGCGCACGGTCGCGCCCTCGAGCCCGAGCGCGTCTACGGCATCGAGCGAGGCGACCATGAGCTCTGCCTCGGCCCGCGCGGAGTCATCGCCGATGATGTCGATGTCGCACTGCACGAACTGGCGGTAGCGGCCCTTCTGCGGGCGCTCCGCACGCCACACCGGGCCGATCTGGATGGCACGGAAGACGCCGGGCAGCTGACCGCGGTTGCTCGCGTAGAACCGCGCGAGCGGCACGGTGAGGTCGTAGCGGAGTCCGAGGTCGGCGAGTGCGCCCTGGTCGTCGGCCGCCTCCCGGATCGCCTCGGCGTCGAGACCGCGACGCAGGACGTTGTAGGCCAGCTTCTCGTTGTCGCCGCCGATGCCGGCATGCAGTCGCGAGTACTCCTCGAGCGCGGGAGTCTCGATCTCGTCGAATCCGTGCGACCGGTACCGATCGCGGATCACGGAGAGGACGCGCTCGCGGCGGGCCTTGTCGGCGGGGAGGATGTCGCGCATGCCGCGCGGCGGGTTCACAGTAGCCACGCCCCCATCTTTCCAGGTCGGCGGGGTGGCCCGTGGCGTCAGGCGCCGGATTCGGCGTCGCGGACGTCGGCTTCGAGCCCGCGGAGCCGCTCGCGCAACGCCCGCTCGGCGTCCCACCCCTCGGTTCGCGCCACAGCGACGAGCCCGAGCAGAACGTCGCCGAGCTCCGCCTCGGTCGTGGGTGCGGTCACGGCGCCGCCGCTCGGCCCTTCGACCTCCACGCCCGCCCCTGCCGCTCGTCCGACGATCTTCTGTGCGAGCGCCAGCGCCGGCATCCCTCGCGGGACACCGTCGAGCACGCTCTTCCTCGTGCGCTTCTCGGCCGCCTTCGCCGCGTTCCAGTGCACGAGCACCTCATCGGGGGTGGTCGCGACCTCCCCCGCGAACACGTGCGGGTGCCGGCGGACCATCTTCTCGGTCAGCGTGTCGGCGACGTCGTCGATGTCGAACGGGTCGTCGGGATCCTGTGCGGCGATGGCCGCATGGAACAGCACCTGCCACAGCAGGTCGCCGAGCTCTTCTCGCAGGTCGGCCCGCGTGCCGCTCTCGACGGCGTCGATGACCTCGTGCGACTCCTCGATCAGGTACGACACGAGGTCGCGGTGGGTGATCTGCTGCGACCAGACGCACCGCTCGCGCACCGCTCGCATGGTCTCGGCGGCCCCGCGCAGCGGATCGCGTTCCTGATCTCCGGTCACTGTTCCTCCTCGAAGGCTCTCAGGATGTCGCGGCGCTCAGCCGACGATAGGAGCGAGCGCGAAGCGACACGATCACCCCGGACAGCACGAGTGCGATGAGCGAGCCGACGAGCACGCCGAGGATCGCCTGGTCGCGGACGCCCGCATCCGACGCGAAGGCGAGGTTGGCGAGGAGCAGCGACACCGTGAACCCGATACCGCCGAGGGCACCGGCAGCCAGGATGTCGCCGAACGGCAGCGCGGGAGCCGAGCCCCGAGGTCGGATGCGCATCGCGATCCAGCCGAACAGGGAGATGCCGAGGATCTTGCCGACCGGGAGGGCGACCACGATGCCCCAGAATGCCGGCGACAGCTCGGAGGGTGCGAGGTCGGGAATCACCACGAACGCCGCGACGAACGCGAACACCGGCAGGATCGCCCCGTTGACCGTGGGCTCGAGGGCGTGACGGGTGCGCGCGGCGGGAACGGGCGACATCACGAGGCCCAGCATGACTCCCGCGATCGTGGCATGGATGCCGGACGCGGCGACCAGTCCCCACGCCACGACTCCGACGACGACCATCGCGGCAGCGATCGCGGGGTGCCCCTTGGCATGCAGTGCGCGGCTGAGGACCCAGAACAGCGCGACCGCGACCACGGCGAGGACGAGCAGCAGCCACTGCACGTCGTGCGCGAAGAGCACGGCGATGAAGATGATGCCGATGATGTCGTCGAGGATCGCCAGCGCCAGCAGGAACACCCGCACGGTCGAGGGCAGCCCTTTGCCGAACATCGCGAGCACACCGAGTGCGAAGGCGATGTCGGTCGCAGTGGGGATCGGCCATCCGGTGGCGGTCGCCGAGTCTCCGGCGATGAGCAGGTAGACCGCGATCGGCACCAGCACACCGCCCGCGGCGGCGATCGCCGGCTGCACGGCCTTGCGCGGCGAATCCAGCTCTCCGTGCGTGAGTTCGTGGCGCAGCTCGATCGCGACCACGAGGAAGAACACCGCGAGGAGCCCGTCGGACACCCAGTGCTCGATCGAGAGATCCAGAGAGGTGCCGGGCACCGCGATGTGGAAGTCGAGCACCGCGGCGAGCGCGTCGTGCGTGGGGAGATTCGCCAGCAGCAGACCGAGGCCGGCGGCGACGAGGAGGAGGACAGCAGGGAACTGCTGCCCGCGGAGGGGGTTCGCGGAGATTCGCATCCCCTCCATGGTAGTTCGCCGGTCGCCGCGGGCGTCTCGGATCGTCATGCGTTCCGAGCACCACCCCGACCCGGGATACTCTCGAACGGTGACCCCCGAACACGCCTTCCCCGAGCCCACCGACACCTCGGCCATCCGCATCATCGGCCGTTTCGAAGCGGGCCGTGGCATCCCGGACGCGATGCGCTCCGACGTCAGGATGCTCGGCGCCCTTCTCGGCCAGGTGCTGCGAGAAGCCGGCGGCGATGACCTCTTCGAGGACGTCGAGAAGCTGCGCCTCGCCACCATCCAGGCCTACGACGAAGAGACGTCCGACGCGTTCGAGCGTGCCGCAGCGATCGCCGGGTCCTTCAGCATCGCCCGCGCCGACGAGGTCGCTCGGGCGTTCACGTGCTACTTCCACCTGGTCAACCTCGCCGAGGAGCATCAGCGCGTGCGCGTCCTCCGCGAGCGCGCAGGTCAGCCCGGCCGTGAGGATGCCGCCGACACGGTCGCCACGGCATACGCCCGCCTGAAGACCGAGGTCGGCGATGACGAGGCCCTCCGTCGCCTGCAGGGCCTGCGCTTCCACCCCGTCTTCACCGCTCACCCGACTGAGGCCCGTCGCCGGGCGGTGTCGTCGAGCATCCGTCGCCTGTCCGAGCTGCTCACGCAGCACGACGCCGCGAGCGAGGGCGGCTCCGAGGAGCACCGCGCCCGTCGTCGGATGCTGGAGGAGATCGACACCCTCTGGCGCACCGCGCCGCTGCGCGCCGAGAAGCCGTCGCCGACCGATGAGGTCCGCACGGTCATGGGCGTGTTCGACGAGACCCTGTTCACGACGGTCCCCCACGTGTACCGCCGCATCGACGACGCACTGCGCGGTGACGACTCCGGCGCCTCCGAGCCCGTGGTCCCCGCCTTCGTGCGGATCGGTTCCTGGGTCGGTGGCGACCGCGACGGCAACCCCTTCGTCACGGCATCCGTCACTCGCGAGGCCTCTCAGATCGCCTCAGATCATGTGCTTCGCGGTCTCGAGCGCGCCCTCGAACGCATCGGCCGCACGCTCACGCTCGACGCCGAGGACACTCCGGCGAGCGCGGCCGTCTCCGCCCTGTGGGATGACTTCGCCGCCGCGGATCCGCGTAGCGCCGAGGAACTGGGCGCCCGCTCCCCCGGCGAGCCGCACCGCCGGGTGCTGCTCGCGCTCGCCCACCGCGTCGCCGCCACCCGCCGAGGCGAGGAGCAGCGATATGCCCGCCCCGAAGAGCTCCTTGCCGACCTCCGCGCCGTGCAGGCATCGCTGTCGGATGCCGGCGCGAAGCGCCATGCCTTCGGAGGCGTGCAGCACCTGATCTGGCAGGTGGAGACGTACGGCTTCCACCTCACCGAGCTCGAGGTGCGTCAGCACTCGCAGGTGCACGCGAAGGCTCTGGCGGAGCTCGCGAGCGGCGAGGCCATCAGCGCGCAGACCGAAGAGGTGCTCGAGGTCTTCCGTGCGATCGCCGAGATCCAGCGCGATCGGGGGCTCCGAGCCGCCGGCCGCTACGTGGTGTCGTTCACGCAGGCAGCCTCGGATCTCGCGAACGTGTACGCACTCGCGCGGCACGCACTCGGCGACGACGCACCGGTGCTCGACGTCGTCCCGCTGTTCGAGACCTTCGCCGACCTCCAGGCCGCTCCCGAGATCCTCGCCGAGGCGGTCACGTTCCCGGAGTTCCAGGAGAGGATGGCCGCCACCGGCAACCGCCTCGAGGTGATGCTCGGGTACTCCGACTCGTCGAAGGACGTCGGCCCCGTCGCCGCCAATCTCGCCCTGTACGAGGCGCAGGAGAAGATCGCGCTGTGGGCGCAGGAGTCGGACATCGAGCTGACGCTGTTCCACGGCCGCGGCGGTGCCCTCGGTCGCGGTGGCGGACCCGCCAACTCGGCGATCCTCGCCCAGCCGCCGCACTCGGTCGACGGTCGCTTCAAGCTCACCGAGCAGGGCGAGGTCATCTTCGCCCGCTACGGCGAGCCCGCGATCGCGATGCGCCACATCGACCAGGTCGCCGCAGCGACCCTGCTCGCGTCGTCGCCGACGGTCGAGAAGCACACCAGCGAGGCCGCAGCGCGGTTCGCGGACATCGCCTCGGTGATGGACCGCTCCTCGCGTGAGCGCTTCTTCTCGCTCGTGAAGGCCGAGGGCTTCGCGCCCTGGTTCGCCACCGTCACCCCGATGGAGGAGATCGGTCTGCTCGCGCTCGGCTCGCGCCCCGCGCGACGAGGACTCTCCGTCGAGTCGCTCGAAGACCTCCGGGCCATCCCGTGGGTGTTCGCGTGGACGCAGGCGCGCATCAACCTCGCCGGCTGGTTCGGGCTCGGAACGGCACTGGCCGCTGTGGGCGACGAGGGCCGCCTCATCGAGGCGTATCGCGAATGGCCACTGCTTCGCACCATGATCGACAACGTCGCGATGAGCCTCGCGAAGACCGACGAGCGCATCGCCCGCCAGTATCTGGCGCTGGGCGATCGCGACGACCTCGCCCAGCTCGTGCTCGACGAGATGACGCTCACCCGTGAGTGGGTGATCCGCCTCACCGGCGGTGTCGGTCTGCTCGAGAACAAGCCGATCCTGCAGCGCGCCGTGCAGCTGCGCACCCCCTACGTCGACGCTCTGTCGCTGCTGCAGCTGCGCGCCCTGCGCGCACTGCGCGACCCCGCGGAGGCGACCGGATCCGGTGCCGACGAGGAACAGCGGCGCCTGCTGCTGCTCTCCGTGAGCGGCGTCGCGGCGGGTCTGCAGAACACCGGCTGAGGCGCATCATCGTCGTCGTCGGGCGCATTCCGGTGTGAGATCCCTCACCTCGGCGTGCCCGCTAGAGTGAGGTTTCTGCCCGATCCGGCGACCTCTCACGCGACACGATCGCACGCAACATCTTCTTCCCCCGTTCAGAAAGCTCTTTCGCGTGACCTCTTCGTCTTCCGCCGACTTCCACCCGCTCGCAGAATCCGTGCAGCCCGTCTTCGACACGGTCCTCACCCGCAGCCCGCACGAGACCGAGTTCCAGCAGGCCGTGCACGAGGTGCTGAACTCGATCGCCCCGGTGCTCGCGCGCAATCCGCAGTTCGTCGACGGCGGCATCCTCGAGCGTCTGGTCGAGCCGGAGCGACAGATCCTGTTCCGTGTGCCGTGGGTCGACGACGCCGGCCGCCTTCAGGTGAACCGCGGTTACCGCATCCAGTTCTCCTCGGTGCTCGGGCCGTACAAGGGCGGGCTCCGCTTCCACCCGTCGGTCAACCTGTCGATCATCAAGTTCCTCGGCTTCGAGCAGATCTTCAAGAACGCCCTCACAGGGCAGGGCATCGGCGGCGGCAAGGGCGGCTCGGACTTCGATCCGCATGGGCGGTCGGACGGCGAGATCATGCGCTTCTGCCAGTCGTTCATGAACGAGCTCTACCGCCACCTGGGCGAGCACACCGACGTCCCCGCGGGTGACATCGGTGTCGGCGGCCGCGAGATCGGCTACCTCTTCGGCCAGTACCGCAAGATCACCAACCGCCACGAGTCCGGCATGTTCACCGGCAAGGGCACCGGCTGGGGCGGAGCCGAGGTGCGCACGGAGGCCACGGGCTACGGTGCGGTGTTCTTCGCGCAGGAGATGCTCGGCGTGCACAACGAATCGCTCGACGGCAAGCGCGTCGGCGTCTCGGGCTCGGGCAACGTCGCGATCTATGCGATCCAGAAGGCCACCCAGCTCGGCGCGACCGCCGTGACCGCATCCGACTCATCCGGCTATGTCGTCGACGACGGCGGCATCGACGTCGATCTGCTCCGCCAGATCAAGGAGGTCGAGCGCGCTCGTATCGTCGAGTACGCGAACCGTCGTCCCGGTGCGCGCTTCGTCGAAGGCGGCAGCGTCTGGGAGGTGCCCGTCGACATCGCGGTGCCCTCCGCGACGCAGAACGAGCTCGACCTCGACGCGGCCGAGGCTCTCATCGCGAACGGCGTGCGAGCGGTCTCCGAGGGCGCGAACATGCCCTGCGTACCCGCAGCCGTCGAGGCCTTCCAAGGCGCAGGGGTGCTCTTCGCTCCCGGCAAGGCCGCGAACGCCGGTGGTGTCGCGACCTCTGCTCTCGAGATGAGCCAGAACGCGTCCCGCCAGCGGTGGAGCTTCGATGCCAGCGAGAACAAGCTGCGCGAGATCATGGCGGACATCCACGCCGCCGCGTTCGACGCCGCCGAGCGCTACGACGTCGCGGGTGACTACGTCGCGGGTGCGAACATCGCGGGCTTCGAGCGCGTCGCGGGCGCGATGCTCGCGCAGGGCGTCATCTGACGCTCTGGTCACCTGCCACACACGACGGAAGAGCCGCTTCCCTCCCGGGGGCGGCTCTTCTGCATCCCGCGTTCTGCGCTCGCAGGATTCAGCTCTCGTCGACAGGTGCTTTCACGACCTTATTGAACCCGGTCACGGCCTGGTTCTCATCGAACGCGACCACCTTCTTGCGGAAGCCCTTCGTGATCACGGCGAGGTAGATGAGGCCGAGAGCGGTCCAGATGAGTCCGCCCGTGAGGGCATCGACGTGCAGGTTCACCCACAGAAGTCCCGTCAGCAGCATGCCGATACCGGGCATGACGATGTACGAGAAGATGTCGCGCGGCGTGTGGCGCCGGCCCTTGCGGATCGCGAACCACGCGATCACCGAGATGTTGACGAACGTGAAGGCGATCAGTGCGCCGTAGTTGATCCAGGCCGCGATCAGCTCGAGCGTGAACGGGATCGCCAGCAGCGAGATCGCGCCGACCAGCACGATGTTGAACGTCGGCGTGTGGGTGCGCGGATTGATGTAGCCGAACGCCTTCTGCGGAAGCACGTTGTTGCGTCCCATCACCAGCAGCATGCGCGACACCGAGGCGTGCGAGGCGAGGCCCGAGGCGAGGGTCGCGCAGAACCCGGCCGCCGTCAGGACGGCCATGAGCACGTCGCCCCCGACGAGGTTTCCGATGATCGGCAGCGTGGAGTCCTCGACATACTGCATGTCGCCGCCCGGGGCGAACTCGTTCCAGTCGGGGAAGCGGAGCTGGGTGACGTATCCCGCGATCAGGAAGATCGCGCCTCCCAGCAGCACGGTGAGGAGGATCGCCTTCGGCATGATCTTCGGGTCCTTCGCCTCCTCGGCGTACATCGTCACCGCATCGAAGCCGATGAAGGAGAAGCAGACGATCGTCGCTCCCATGAGCACCGCACTGATCGTCGCACCGTCGTGGATGAACGGGGCTGCAGACGCGATCGTCGCCGCACCTTCGCCGCGCATCAGCTGCGCGACGACCATGACCACGAACACGACCATCACGACGATCGAGAACACGAGCAGGATCATGTTCATGTTCGAGGTGCCGCGCATGGTCATGTAGATGATGCTCGTGACGAGGATGCAGTAGAGCACCACCCAGATCCAGCCGGGGATGTCGGGGAACAGCGCCTCGAGGTAGCTGCGGATGATGAGGCAGTTGACCATCGGAAGAAGCACATAGTCGATCAGAGAGGTCCAGCCGACCATGAAGCCGAGGTTCGGGTGGATGGATTCGCGGACGTACGTGTAGGCCGATCCCGCGCTCGGGATGGCGCTGGAGATCTTGCCGTAGCTGATCGCCGTGAAGACCATCACCACGAGAGCGACCAGGTACGCGGCGGGGACGACGTTGTCCGTGTCGCGAGCCACCATGCCGAACGTGTCGAACACGACGGTCGGCGTCATGTAGCCGAGTCCGAGACCGACGATCGCCCAGAGGCCGAGGTTGCGGCGCAGGGTTCCCCCACCCTGCGCGAGGGGCTTCGTCTTGATGGGCGTGGCCATGAGTACTCCTTCGGGAACAGCGCATGGGTCGGACTTCGGGCGGTCCGACACTGACGCTCAGTATGTACCCGGGAGAATCGTCAGCGGAAGAGCGGATCTGATTCGAAATACGCATTTAACATGCCGAATACTCGCGGGATTCGAAGACCTCTGCGATCACCATCCTTCGGACAGCACTCGATCCAGCATCGCGACCACATGATCGGCGCTCTCGACCGTCAGACAGAGCGGCGGCTTGATCTTCAGCACGTTCGAACGCTCTGAGGTGGTGAGCACGATCACACCGAGCTCGCGCATCCGCTCGCAGATCGCGGAGGCCTCGGCATCCGCCGGCTGCATGCTCTCACGGTCGCGCACGAGCTCGACCCCGAGATAGAGACCTTCGCCATGCACAGCGCCGACGAGCGGATGCCGGTGCGCCAGAGCCCGAAGCGACGCGGCCAGGCGGGCACCGACCTCGCGGGCATTGCGCTGCAGATCGTCCTCGACCATGGCGTCGAGCACGGCCAGCCCGACGCGGCAGCTGAGGGTGCTGCCGCCAGACGAGGAGAAGAACTGCCCCTGGCTGCTGAGGGCATCGGCGATCCGCCGCGAGGTGATCACTCCCCCGATCGGGAATCCGTTGCCCATCGGCTTCGCGATCGTGACGATGTCGGGCACGACGTGGGACTGCTCGAATCCCCAGAAGCTCGAGCCCATGCGACCGAAGCCCACCTGCACCTCGTCGGCGATGCAGACACCGCCGCGAGCGCGCACCAGATCATAGGCGCCCGCCAGATATCCGTCGGGCAGCAGCACACCGCCGGCGTTCCCGAGCACGGATTCGCACAGGAACGCCGCTACGTCGCGGCCGTCCGCAGCGAGACCGTCGAGATCCTCGGCGAGGTCGGCGAGATACCGCTCGGCCGTGTCGTCTCCGCGGTACGTCCCCCGGAAGGAGTTCGGCACATCGGCCACATGCACCCATTCGGGTCGCGTCTCAAGCGCCAGGGGGTTGTCGTAGGCGCTCGTCGTGACGGCATCGCTCGCCATGGTCCAGCCGTGATATGCCTCGCGGAGCGCCACCACGGAGCGACGGCCGGTCGCCGCATGCGCGAGACGGATGCCGAGATCCACCGCCTCCGAGCCGCTGTTGACCAGCAGCACCGTGTCGAGTCCACTCCCCTCGGGCATCAGCGCGATCAGTCGTTCGCTGTACTCTGCGAGGTCGCGGAACAGGAAGCGCGAGTTCGTCGCGAGGGTCTTCAGCTGCCGGTTCGCCGCGGCCGCGACCTTCGGATGCCCATGGCCGAGGCCGGCGACGTTGTTCACCATGTCGACGTAGCCGCGACCGGTGGTGTCGACGAGGTGATGCCGCCAGCCGCGCTCGATCTGCGGAGGGTGCTCGTAGTAGCGCTCCTGCGCGTCGGCGAAGATCCGCTCACGGCGACGCAGCTCATCGTCCGCGCCGTCGCTCTGCGCGTGTGACGCGAGCCCGAGCAGAGCGGCCGGGTCGGCGGTGAAGCGACGCCACGCGTCGACGCGGTCCGGCGTGACCAGGTGTGCGGCAGTGGGTTCGGCCGGCAGCGGCGGAGCATCCGCTCTGCGGAGTCCGATGACCAGCGTCCTGATCTCGAACGACGCCGCGAGCCGGCCGATGCTCTCGCCCTTCTCGACCCTGCCGTTGCGCGTCGGCTCGAAGTCGGGGCCTCGGAGGTCGAGTTCCCACCCGCCGTCGATCGTGATGCGCACACTGCCGTCGGTGATCTTCAGGTCGCCCTCGACAGGGGCGATCATGCGCGACGACGGCCCGGGAGCGACATGAACCTCGGTCTCGACCGGCCAGGTGGCCGCGGCATGCGGAGTGTCGATGGCCGTGCGCGTGAGGCGGTACATCCCGTAAGGAACCACGGCAGCACGCGCGCCCTGGGCATGCGCCCCGGCTATGAGCGCCGCCTCTGCATCAGGCGCCGTCCAGCGGCCGGCATCGAGTTCGTCGGACTCCACGCCCGGGTCGACCACGACGATGCGACCATCGAGCTCAGGCAGCAGCGGAGCGAGTGGGGAGATCAGGTGATCGCCGTCGGGCGGCGCTGCGTCGTCCTCCGGCACCTCGCGTTCGGGCGCCTTCTCCTCTGATCCGTCCGCCTCCGGTGTTTCGGCTCCCGGCGCGGTGACGACCGGCGCAGTGACGACCGGCCCGGGGACGCCTGGCACCTCGACGACCGGCACCTCGACGACGGGCATCTCGAAGGCGGGTGCGCCGAATCCCAGTCGGTCGAGCACGAGCTCCGTCGCCTCGGCGAGCGGTACGGCGGTCGCGGCATCGAAGATGGCCTGCTCCCCCGCGATCCGCTCTCTCGCGTACTCGTTGTCGCCGTCGATCTCGAGCTGCCTCCAGCCGCTCGCGACGAGGAGCGCCGCTCGCAGCACGACCAGCGGCCAGACGGCGAGCGCCTCGTCGCGGCTGAGCGGCGCATCTGCGTGGAATGCGGCGATCGTGTCGAGCGTGCGCAGAGGGCGCTCGGGTTCGTGGTGGAGCATCGATGAGACGCACACCGCGAGTTCGGCGACGCGCCAGCCGAGGCCGAGGTCCCCGAGATCGAGCACGACGTGCGGATGCAGTCGCGAGTCGGCGCCACGCCGACCGGTGACGTTGTCGTCGGTGAGGTCGCCGTGGATCGGCTGCACCGGCAGCCGGTCGGCCACGACCGACACTGCCGCGTGCGCGACGTCCGATGCCGTGCGCACGCGCGAGCGCAGCTCCGCGTCGGTCACCGACGGCGCCAGCATCGTGATCTGCTCGAAGGCGACCCTCATGTCCCACATCTGCTCGCGGTCGAGCCCCGGATGCTCGAGCCCGGCGAGCGCGTTCACCGACGCCGCTGCGAGCGTACCGAACTCCGCGAGCACGATCGGTGCGAGGTACCCCGCATCGACGAGGGCCTCACCGTCGGCGAACTCGCTGCGTCGAACGGCGAATCCGCGCCATCGCTGCGTGAGCGCGCCGTCCGAACCGGGCAGGACGGCGGGAACCGGCACGCCCGCCGCACGATAGGCCTCGAGAGCCTGATGCTGCGCATCGCGTGCGTCGTCGCCGAACACCGGGTTGTCGACGCGCAGGACGCTGCGCGAACCGTCGGTCTCGACGAGCACGAAGTTGCGATCCTGGTTGCTGCCGAGTTCGCTCGCCACCGCGTCGATGCCGTAGCACTCCCGAGCGATCGAGGCCGCGTCGGCCTCACTCACATCGGGTCGGACGAGCCCTGCGCCGTCGGTCACCCTCGACCCGCCGCGCGCCCGTCGACATCGAGACGCACATCGTGGGCATGACGCGCGAGCGAGCTGCCGTACCGTTCGGTCAGCTGCACCATCAGGTCAGGGGTGTCGCGGTCGACGCCGAAGACATGACCGGGGAAGTCGAGTTCAGGCTGTGCAGCCGAGATCTCCGCCTCACGGTCGGGGGAGAGCAGCTGCACGGGGTCGCCGACCGCGACCCATCCGATCGGCACGACGGTGCCGGCCGGCAGCACTGCACGTCGGTGCACGATCGCGTTGACGCGCACCTCGCAGCGGTCACCGACCAGCGCGCCGTTGAAGACGCGCGCACCGGATGCGAAGAACACCTCTTCGCCGACCGTGGCCCCCGCGATGCTCGCGAGAGTGCCGATGAGCGTGTGCGCGCCGATGTGCACCGCATTCGCGGCGGTCGCGCGGATGAGCGCGTTCTCCATCACGATGACGTGCTCGCCGAGCGTGATCGGCCCGCCCTCCGCGGTGATCACGGCGCCGTGCAGCACTTGGCAGCCGGGGCCGATCTCGACATCGCCGGAGATCACGGCGGTGGGAGCGACGACGGCGGTGTCATGTATCCGGGGCCGAGCCCCGAGGTGCTCGTACAACATGACGCCAGCGTAGTGGTGCCGGGCGCACGGCGAGAAGGCTGCTGGCGGTCTGAAGCGGGCGAAGCGGTCGCCGTCACTCGACCTTCGCCGGTTCGGGGAAGATCGCCGTGAGCAGCTGTCCGACCCACTCGAGCAGTTCCGCGTTCGGCAGCGGTTCGAGTCCGACGCCCACTGCCGCGGGGATCGTCGGCATCGGCACCACGAGGGCGTCGCCACCCGCGACCAGCTTGGCCTTCGGGTACAGACGCTGCAGACGCACCTTGATCGATTCCTCGAGATGAGCGGGCGCGATGCGCAGGTTCGACCCCATCACGACGACGTCGGCGAGCCCTGCCCTGGCCGCGCGGCGACGCAGACGGGCGACCGCGATCAGCCCCTCGACCTCGTCGGGCGGAGTGCCGTAACGGTCGGTCAGCTCGTCGATCACGAGATCGATCGCGTCGTCCTTCGCCGTCGCGGCGGACGCCGCGGAGAGCTTCTGATAGGCCTCGAGCCGCAGCCGCTCGCTGTCGATGTAGTACTCGGGGATGCGCGCATCCAGCGGGAGCTCGAGCCGCAGCTCCTGGCCGGACTCGACGTCCTCGCCGCGGAAGGTCGCGACGGCCTCGCCGATCATCCGCAGGTACAGGTCGAAGCCCACGCCGGCGATATGGCCCGCCTGCTCGCCGCCGAGCAGGTTGCCGGCGCCGCGGAGCTCGAGGTCCTTGAGCGCGACCTGCATACCCGAACCGAGGTCGTTGTTCACGGCGATCGTCTGCAGACGGTCGGCCGCGGTCTCGCTGAGCGGCTTCATCTCGTCGTACAGGAAGTAGGCGTACGCCCGCTCGCGACCACGCCCGACACGACCACGCAGCTGGTGCAGCTGGCTGAGCCCGTACTTGTCGGCACGGTCGATGATGATCGTGTTGGCGTTCGAGATGTCGAGGCCCGTCTCGATGATCGTGGTCGAGACGAGCACATCGAACTTGCGCTCCCAGAAGTCGTCGACGACCTGCTCGAGCGCGTGCTCGCCCATCTGACCGTGGGCCACCGCGATGCGCGCCTCGGGCACGAGCTCCGCGAGCTGCGCCGCGACCCGCTGGATCGACTGCACGCGGTTGTGCACGAAGAACACCTGCCCCTCACGGAGGATCTCACGCCGGATGGCCGCGGTGATCTGCTTGTCACTGCGGGGTCCGACGAACGACAGGATCGGATGCCGGTCTTCCGGTGGTGTCGCGAGCGTCGACATCTCGCGGATGCCGGTGACCGCCATCTCGAGCGTGCGCGGGATCGGCGTCGCGCTCATCGCGAGGATGTCGACGTTGGTCTTCATCTTCTTGAGGGTGTCCTTGTGCTCGACCCCGAAGCGCTGCTCCTCGTCGATGATCATCAATCCGAGGTCCTTGAACATGACCTGGTCGGTGAGGATGCGGTGCGTGCCGATCACCATGTCGACCGTGCCGTCGAGCAAGCCGTCGAGCGTCAGACGCGCCTCCTTGTCGGTCTGGAAGCGCGACAGCGGGCGCACCTTCACGGGGAACCCGGCGAAACGCTCGGTGAAGGTCTCGAGGTGCTGCTTCACGAGCAGCGTCGTCGGCACGAGCATCGCGACCTGCTTGCCGTCCTGGATCGCCTTGAACGCCGCACGCACGGCGACCTCGGTCTTTCCGAAGCCGACGTCACCCGAGAGCAGACGGTCCATCGGGATCGGACGCTCCATGTCGGCCTTGATCTCGTCGATCGTCTGGAGCTGATCGGGAGTCTCGGCGAACGGGAACGCCTCTTCGAGCTCGCGCTGCCACGGGGTGTCCTGCCCGAACGCGTGCCCCTTCGCGGTCATGCGCGCCGAGTAGAGCTTGACCAGCTCGACGGCGATGTCGCGTACGGCCTTGCGGGCCTTGCCCTTGGCCTGCGACCAATCGCTGCCGCCCATCTTCGAGAGGGTCGGCCCCTCGCCGCCGACGTACTTCGAGAGCAGATCGAGCTGATCGGTGGGCACGAAGAGCTTGTCCCCCGGGTATCCGCGCTTCGACGGTGCGTATTCGAGCACCAGGTAGTCGCGCACGGACTTGGTCGCGTTGCGGCCCCCGGTCGAGACCTCGCGCTGCGTCATCTCGACGAACCGGCCGATGCCGTGCGTGTTGTGCACGACGAAGTCGCCCTGCTTGAGCTGCAGCGGGTCGACGACGTTCTTGCGGCGGGAGGCGAGCTTCTTGACGACGCGCTGGTCGCCGCCGATCGTGCGGCCGTAGAACTCGTTGTCGGTAAGGACGGCGAGCTTCGCCTCGGGGATCTGGAACCCGGCCTCGACGGATCCGGTGACGAGTGTCGCGACGCCGGTGTCTGGCGCATCGACGAGCTCGCCCACGATGCGGGCGGCGATGCCCCGGTCGGAGAGAACGTCGCGCGCGCGATCGACGAGACCGGCGCCCGCCGCGATGACGACGACGCGCCACCCGTCGGCGACCTTCGCATCGACGAACGAGATCGCGCCGTCGACGTTGCCGTGGAACGACGGGATGACCGAGGCGTCGATCGTCTCGGCATCCTCTCCGCCCATCGAGAACGGACTCAGTCGCCACCACACGCCTCCGCGGTCGCGCACCACCTCGCGCAGCTCGGCGATCGTCAGGAAGTCGCCGGCGCCGAGATCGATCGGTGCGGAGGCCCCAGAGGTGGCCGCGCTCCAGGCCGCGTCGAGGAACTCGCGGTTCGTCTCGCCGAGGGTGATCGCGCGCGCGCTGGATCGCTCGGGGTCGACGACGGCCGTCGCGCTGCCTTCCGGAAGGTACTCGGCGAGCGACTTGAGAGGACCAGAGACGGCCGGAAGCAGGGACTCCATGCCCTCGACGGGGATGCCCTCCGCCATCTTCTCGAGCATTCCGGCGATGGCCGGGAACCCGCCGATCAGCGCTCGGGCCCGGTCTCGCACATCGGGGGTCAGCAGCAGCTCGCGGCTCGGCGGAAGGTCGACCCCGTCGACGTCGCCGGGAAGGGAACGCTGATCGGCGACCGAGAACGCGCGGATCTGATCGACCTCGTCGCCGAAGAACTCGACACGGAACGGATGCTCGGAGATCGCGGGGAAGACGTCGAGAATTCCGCCGCGCACCGCGAACTCACCCCGTCGCGACACCATGTCGACGCGGGAGTAGGCGCGCTCGACGAGCTGTTCGACGACGTGATCGAGTTCGTGACCGCGGCTTCCTGCGCGCAGCTCGAGCGGCGCGATCTCACCGAGATTGCCCGCGATCGGCTGCAGCGCGGCCCGCACGGACGCGACGACGACGAGCGGATGATCACCCGACCACTCGGCGATGCGGCGGAGGGTCTGGAGTCTCTGTCCGACGGTGTCGGGGCTCGGGCTGAGCCGTTCGTGGGGAAGAGTCTCCCAGGCCGGGAAGGTCACGACCTCGGCGTCGGGTATGTAGGCGTTCAGCGCCGCGGCCAGACTCTCGGCACGTCGACCGGTCGGCACCACGGTGAGAAGTGCCGGCGGCTGCCCGGCCGCTCGCCGCTTCGCCAGCAGCCCGGCGAGCGCCGGGGCATCGAGTCCGTCGACCAGGCCGAGATCGGCATCGGTCTGGGCCCACGTCAGGGCGTCACGAAAAAGAGATGCCTCTTCCAAGGCGCGCAGAATCCCCGGCACAGTCACCGGACAAGCCTAGCCGCGGCCACCGACACGGGCTCCCGGGTCTCGGGCAGGCACTTCACCGCCCATAGGATGCACGGATGGAACCGGTCACTCTCACCACCGAGCGTCTCGTCCTGCACGTGCCCGACGAGACTGACATCGACGCGATCACCGCGGCCTGTCAGGACCCCGAGATACCCCGGTGGACCACCGTGCCGAGCCCGTACACGCGTGAGCACGGCGAAGGATACGTGCGCCTGATCGGCGAGTGGTGGGCCGATGGCAGCCAGACGATCTGGTGCGCCTATCGCGACGGCGAGCTGGTCGCCTCGATCGGGCTGCATCACATCACGGAGCACCACACCGGCGGGTACGCCGAGATCGGCTACTGGGTCGCTGCCCCCGCACGCGGCAACGGCTACCTCGTCGAGGCGGCTCGCGCCGTCGTGGACTGGGGATTCACCGAACTGGGGCTCGCCCGGATCGGTTGGCGCGCGGTCGCGGGCAACGTGCCCTCCGCCAGGGCGGCCCGTGCGCTCGGATTCCGGTACGAAGGGCTGGCGCGCCAAGCCCTCACCAGCGAGCGCGGTCGCGACGACGGCTGGTTCGGCGGACTTCTCGCATCAGACGACCGCACCCCTGTGGAGTGGCCCATCCTCTAGTCCGGTGTCAGTCGTCGATGGCAGGATGAGCCCATGCCTGAGATGCCGGAAGTCCAGGGCCTGACCACGTTCCTGACCGAGCGCGCCGTGGGGCGCACGATCGTCCGCACGGCCGTGGGCGCGATCGCCGCACTGAAGACCTACGATCCGCCCAACACCGCGCTGCACGGCGCCGAGATCACCGCCGCGTCGAGGCAGGGCAAGTTCATCGTGCTCTCTTGCGGCGCCGACCTGCATCTCGTGTTCCATCTGGCCAAGGCCGGGTGGCTGCGCTGGTACGAGACTCTGCCGACGACTCTGATCAAGCCGGGCAAGTCGCCTATCGCGCTGCGGGTAGCGCTCGACGACGAGAGCGGTTTCGACCTCACCGAGGCCGGTACGAAGAAGTCTCTGGCCGTCTACGTGGTGCGCGATCCGCAGGAGGTTCCGGGAATAGCGAGGCTCGGCCCCGATCCGCTCGAATCGACCTTCACGCGAGAGGTATTCGGCGATCTGCTCCATGGGCGGCGCACTCAGATCAAGGGTCTGCTGCGCGATCAGAGCGTCATCGCCGGGATCGGCAACGCCTACTCCGACGAGATCCTGCACGCGGCCCGCATGTCGCCCTACGCGATCGCCGACAAGCTCGGCGACGACGAGGTCGACCGGCTGTTCGCGGCGATGCAGACGACGCTGACGGATGCCGTCGCCGAGGCGTCGGGCAAACCTCCGGCCGATCTGAAGGATGCGAAGCGACGGGGCATGCAGGTGCACGCGCGCCGGGGTGAGCCCTGCCCCGTCTGCGGCGACACCGTGCGGAGCGTCTTCTTCGCCGACCGCTCTCTCGAGTACTGCCCGACGTGTCAGACCGGCGGAAAGCCACTCGCCGACCGCCGCCTGTCACGGCTGCTGAAGTAGCACTTCGACGCGGAATGAAATGTCCTCAGACGCGTTGAGTACACTCAGAGCATCAACGTGCTCCGGGGTCGGTGAGAATCCGAACCGGCGGTGACAGTCCGCGAGCGTCTCGGATCTCCGAGGTGCCGATCCGGTGGAATTCCGGGACCGACGGTGGTGCGAGGCCCAGCCTCGCTAGTCCGGAAGGGAGGCAGCACGGTGCGCCGCCGTGCGCGCGTTCTGCCTGCGTCTCCCCTCGAGGAGATCCCCTGGAGCCTCAGAGAGGACCACGGATGGCAGTGAACGAGACGGAACGCCGGGCGATGACCCGTGCGCTCGAGCTCGCGACCCTCGGCCCGCGCGGCGTCAACCCGCAGGTCGGTGCCGTCATCCTCGCCCCCGACGGGACGCTCCTCGCCGAAGGATGGCACCACGGTGCCGGAACCCCGCACGCCGAGGTCGACGCGCTCTCGAAGCTCGCGCCGGAGGCAGCGCGAGGGGCCACCGCGATCGTCACCCTCGAGCCCTGCAACCACACGGGGCGCACCGGCCCCTGCGCGGTCGCGCTCATCGAGGCGGGCGTGGCCCGTGTCGTCTACGCCCTCGACGACCCCGGTGCGGTGTCAGGTGGTGGCGCCGACCGCCTCCGGGCCGCGGGAGTGAGCGTCGACTCGGGTGAGCAGGCCGACGTCGCCCAGGGGATCATCGACGGCTGGCTCACCGCACAGCGTCTCGGCCGGCCGCAGGTGACGGTGAAGTGGGCGCAGTCGCTCGACGGTCGCGCCGCGGCATCCGACGGCTCCAGCCAGTGGATCACCGGTCCCGAGGCGCGCGCCGACGTGCACCGACGCCGTGCGGCGGCCGATGCGATCGCCGTCGGCACCGGCACCGTGCTCTCCGACGACCCCTCCCTGACGGCGCGCGACGGCGACGCGCTGTACGAGACGCAGCCGGTCCCGGTCGTGATCGGCTCGCGACCCACCCCCGACGCGGCCGCGATCCGTCGGCATCCGCAAACCCCGCTCTTCTACGACACGCACGATCTGCATACCGTGCTCGCGGATCTGCACGAGCGCGGCATCCAGAGCGTGTTCGTCGAAGGCGGCCCCACTCTCGCGAGCGCGTTCATCGCTCAGGGCCTCGCCGACAGGGTGCTCGCCTACATCGCGCCGGTGCTGATCGGCGGCGACCGGCTCGCGCTGACCGACATCGGCGTCGCCACGATCGACACCGCCCGCCGTCTCACGGTCGAGGAGTGGGTGCCTCTCGGCGCCGACCTGCTCGCGATCGCCACCCCCGCACTCGACCTCGAAGAAGGAGTCGCCTGATGTTCACCGGAATCATCGAGGAGATCGGCGAGATCACCGCGATCTCGCCCTCAGGAGACGGGTGGCGACTGACCGTGCGCGCACCGAAAGCCGCCTCCGACGCGATCCATGGCGAGTCGATCGCCGTCTCGGGGGTCTGCCTGA
Source organism: Microbacterium sp. Leaf320 (assembly GCF_001423485.1). Lineage (GTDB taxonomy): Bacteria > Actinomycetota > Actinomycetes > Actinomycetales > Microbacteriaceae > Microbacterium. Next base: position 261,328 of record NZ_LMOD01000001.1, on the reverse strand, counting down.
CGGTCGTGGGTTCGACGTCCGACACCTTCGACGCCGATGTGATGAAGCAGACGCTCGATGTCGCCGCCCTCGGCGGAGCGTCCGTCGGGACGCGCGTGAACATCGAGAAGGCGATGCCGGTCGGCGCACGCCTCGGCGGCCACATCGTGCAGGGGCACGTCGACGGCGTCGGCAGTGTCGTCGACGTGCGGCCGGGCGAGCAGTGGAGCGTGCTGCGCGTCTCGCTTCCTGACGATCTCGCCCCGCTCGTGGTCGACAAGGGCTCGATCTCGGTCGACGGCACATCCCTCACCGTCAGCGCTGTGAGCGCGGCGGATGCGGCGAGCCACTGGTTCGAGATCTCTCTGATCCCCGAGACACTCGCCGCCACCACCCTCGGGTCGCGCTCCGTCGGCGACCGTGTGAACCTGGAGACCGACATCCTCGCCCGTCACGTCGAACGCCTGCTGGCATTCAGGGCAGCACCGGAAGGAGGCTCACGATGAGCCTTTCCACCATCCCCGAGGCCCTCGAGGCCCTCCGCGCCGGGCGTCCCGTGCTCGTCGCGGACGATGAGAACCGCGAGAACGAGGGCGATGTCGTGCTCTCAGCCGAGCTCGCGACCCCCGAATGGGTCGCCTGGACCGTCCGCTGGTCGTCCGGGTTCATCTGCGCGCCGATGCCCGCCGACCTCGCAGACAACCTGAACCTGCAGCCGATGGTCGCCGCCTCCGAAGACGCGCGCTCGACGGCGTACACGGTCAGCGTCGACGCGGCCGAGGGCGTCACCACCGGCATCAGTGCGCACGACCGCGCGCACACGTTGAACGTCCTGGCGAACCCTGCGTCGACGGCCACCAGCATCATCCGACCCGGACACGTCCTCCCCCTCCGTGCGGTCGACGGCGGAGTCCGCGAACGCAGCGGCCACACCGAGGCTGCCGTCGATCTGATGAAGCTCGCAGGGCTCCGCCCGGTCGGCGCGATCGCCGAGGTCGTCGCCGAGGACGGCAGCATGATGCGTCTGCCGGGTCTCATCGAGCTCGGCGCACGCGACGGGGTGCCGGTCATCACGATCGAGCAGCTCATCGCACACCTCAACGAGATCGACCCCACCGGCTGGTCGCCCGAACGCGCCAGCAGACGCGTGAGTCTGCGCGCGGACGCGACCGTGCCCACCACGCACGGCACGTTCCGCTTCCTCGCTTACAAAGACAGGGTCACCGGCACCGACCACATCGCCGTCGTCTCGGGCGAGCCCGGCGAGACCGCTCTCGTGCGGGTGCACTCGGAGTGCTTGACGGGCGAGGCCTTCGGTTCGCTGAAGTGCGAGTGCGGCCCTCAACTGGATGCGGCTCTCGACGCGATCGAGCAGGACGGCGGCATCGTCATCTACATGCGCGGCCACGAGGGTCGGGGCATCGGTCTCATCAACAAGCTCCGGGCTTACAGCCTGCAGGAGGAGGGCCTCGACACGGTCGACGCCAACCTCGCACTAGGGCTTCCTGCGGATGCCCGCGACTACGCGGCGGCTGCCGGCATCCTCGCCGACCTCGGGGTCTCGAAGGTGCGTCTGCTGACGAACAACACCGACAAGGTGAACCAGCTGCGCAGTCTCGGCCTCGACGTCGTCGAGCAGGTTCCGCTGATCGTCGGAGTCGGCCCCAACAACCACCAGTACCTCGAGACCAAGCGTGACCGGATGGGTCACATCATCGGTGAGGCGGAGCTCGCAGAGGCTCTCGCCGACGGAAAGAAGGATCACTCATGAGCGGCGCAGGAGCACCCCAGACCGAGAAGATCGACGGACGCGGCCTCGATGTCGTCATCGTCGCAGGCACCTGGCACGAGACCATCTCGAACGGCCTGATCGCCGGCGCCGAGCGCGTGCTGAACGAGGCCGGGGCCACGCACCGCCTGGTCCGCGTGCCCGGATCGTTCGAACTCGCGCTCGCGGCGCAGGCTGCCTTCGCCGGCGGCGCCGACGCGGTGATCGCACTCGGCGTGATCATCCGCGGCGGCACTCCGCACTTCGAGTACGTCTCGGCGGCCACGACCGATGGGCTGACGCGGGTGGCGCTCGACGCGGGCAAGCCGGTCGGGTTCGGCGTCCTCACCCTCGATGACGAGAAGCAGGGCCTCGACCGCGCAGGGCTCGAGGGCTCGAAGGAAGACAAGGGTGCGGAGGCCGCGGATGCTGCGCTGCGCACCGCCCTCGTCACGCGCGCGCTGCGCGGCTGAGGTCAGCCTGCCCTTGGTGGCGGCCCCTCGCCACGCGCTCGTACGGTGAGGGTATGGAGACCCTGCGCCACATCGTCCTGTTCGTGCACCTCATCGGCTTCGCCGTGCTGTTCGGCGCCTGGGCGGTGCAGGCCTTCGGCGGAAGGCGCGAGTTCACTCGGCTGATGAGCATCGGCATGACGATCGCCGCGGTCGCAGGTCTCGCCCTCGCCGCTCCGTGGGGTCTGCCCGACGGCGTCGAGATGAACTACGCCAAGATCGGCACGAAGCTCGTGGTGCTGCTCGCGATCGGCGCGCTTCTCGGCATCGGCACCTCGAAACAGCGCAAGTCCGGATCCGTGCCCGTCGCGATGTTCTGGCTGGTCGGCATCCTGACCGCCCTCAACTCGGCGATCGCCGTGATCTGGCGCTGACACCTCGCACAACGTCACTCACGCAGCGGCACGACGACGTCGCCACCCGCCTCTTCGGTCAGTCGCTCCCCCATCTGCACGAATGTCGGCTGCGCGATGAAACCACCGGCGAACAGGGCCTGACCCTGTGTGAACCCCTGCGCTCTGCGGATGTCGTCTTCGCCGACGAAGCCGAACACCTCGGCCAGCTCGGCGATGTCGCGCGGAGCGTTGACGCGCATCAGGCCGAGGTTGTCGCACTGCGAGAGGACATTCGGGTGGATCTTGGTCGGTCGCTGGGTCGAGAGGAACAGCCAGAGGCCGAACTTGCGGCCCTCTGCTGCTATCTGCACGAGCTGCTCGGTGAGCGCTCGCTCGACGGCGGTGCGCGGTTCGGGTGAGCACAGGTTGTGCGCCTCGTCGATCACGATCAGGAGCGGACGGCGGCTCTCGCGCTGCGCCCAGAGCGCCTCGAGCACGGCCAGGGCTGCGACCTTCGGCTCAGCCGGATGATCGAATCCTCCGAGGTCGAGCACCGTCGCCCTCGGACGCCCGTCGATCACGTCGACGACCGAGTGCGCTCCCCGGGACCAGAGATCCCACTCGAGCACCTGCAGATTCTCCATCCGGTTGGCGAGACGGACTCGGGCGGGGTCGCCGGAGGCCCGGAACTCCTGCAGCATCCTGTCGGTGTCGAACTCCGTCGCGCTCACGGACCAGTGCAGCAGAACGTTGTACTCCTCGGCATCCGCGATCGGATCGATCTGCAGCACAGCTGCCTTCGCGGCCGGTGACAGATCGAGGTATCGCACGTGCAGCCGCTCCCCGTCCTGATGCCCCGATCGGAACACGCGGATGTCGGCCTGGGCTATCCGATCCGAATGTTCGACGGGCGCGCCCTCGCGTGTCTCGGCCAGCCTGACGAAGTCCGCATTCGGGTCGAGGATCAGCATCGGCAGCTCGGTGTGCAGCAGAAGCTGTTCGAGTACGACGCCGAGCGCATAGGTCTTGCCGCTGCCGCTCTGCCCGCACCAGAACGTGTGTCGGTTGAAGCGGCGTGCGTCCAGGTGCACGGGCTCAGTGGGTTCGGCGGTCAGAGAGCCGATGGTCAGGTCGCTCATGCCGTTACGGTAGCGCTTCGCACGAGCGGATCCGACCTGGCCTCACCCTCACGGTGTGACCCGTGAATCGCGAAGCCTGCGGCTCACCCTGCACGGATGATCCCCCGCTGGATGATGCGACCGCTCCCTGAGATACTTGCGCCGAATTCCCGTCTGACCGTGATGTGAGAACGGAGAACCGCATGGGCAGTGGCCGCCACGCAGAGGACAGCGGACCGTTCAGCGCGAGACGCGAGGCGGGCCGAGCAGCACGTGCGCGGCTGCCACGGGCGCAGCTCGGTGCCTGGTCGCCGTCTTCCGACCGCCCCGACCCGATCGCGCTGCTGGAGGAGCAGGCGGAGTCACGCGTCCGAGAACTCACACCGGTTCGCTATGCCCGGATGGCGGCATCGCCGCTCGCGTTCTATCGCGGTGCCGCGCTGCTCATGGCATCCGATCTCGCGGCCCACGCACACACCGGGATCATCACGCAGCTCTGCGGCGACGCCCATCTTTCGAACTTCGGTCTCTACCGCACTCCCGAGAGATCACTCACGTTCGACATCAACGACTTCGACGAGACGCTGCCCGGCCCCTTCGAATGGGATGTCAAGCGGCTGGCTGCGAGCTTCGCCGTGGCCTGTCGACAGCGAGGATTCACCGACCAGGCTGAGGACGAGTGCGTGGCCGCCGCCGCCCGTGGCTATCGGACGGCGATCAGAGCCGCCGCGAAATCCACGGTGCTCGACGCCTGGTACGACCGACTCGATGCGGAGCGCGCGCAGCGGTGGATCCGTCAGGAGCACCGCGATGAACGCGCCGGCGACGACGAAGTGCAACGCCTCGACGCGGTGATCGAGAAGGCACGCACGCGGGGTCACAGGAAGGCATTCCGCAAGCTCGTGCGCGTGATCGACGGCGAGCTGCGCATCGCGGCCGCGCCTCCGCTGATCGTGCCCGTGGAGGATCTCCTCCGTGACGCGGGAGCCGTCGACGACGACGTCGTGACCATGCGGCGGATCCTCGATGAGTATCGGACCACCCTCGTCGGCGATCGGCATCCGATCGCCGAGTACCGCTATCGCCACATGGCACGCAAGGTCGTCGGGGTCGGAAGCGTGGGGACTCGCGCCTGGGTGCTTCTGCTCAGCGGGCGCGATGATCGCGACCCGCTTCTCCTGCAGGCGAAGGAGGCGCAGGAATCGGTCCTCGAACGCTTTCTGGCACCGAGCGAGTTCGCCACCCACGGGGAACGCGTCGTCAGAGGGCAGCGTCTGATGCAGGCGTCGAGCGACATCTTCCTCGGCTGGCAGTCGGTCATCGGTCTCGACGGGCAGCAGCGGGATTTCTACGTTCGCCAGCTGCAGGACGGGAAAGGCGGGAATGATCCGGACACGATGACAGAGCGCGGCGCTGCCCTGTACGCCCGGATATGCGGGGAGGCGCTCGCCCGGGCCCACTCGCGCTCCGGCGATCGCATCGAGATCGCCGGCTACATCGGGCGCGGCACCGCGTTCGATGAGGCGATCGCCGACTTCGCCGCGGCCTACGCCGATCAGAACGACCGGGATCACCGCGCTCTCGTGGCTGCGCTCGCGACGGGTCGGCTGGCCGCCACGCCCGGGCTGGGTGGTCTCTGAGCATGGAATCGGAGAACGCCGCGACCGCGCCGCACCCGGGCCTTCGATCCCCCGCCACGGGCGAGGCCTCCTGGTGGCGCAGCGGGTACTGGCTCGTCCTCGCCTTGCTCGTCGCGACCTACGCGCTGTGCGCTGCACAGAACACGATCGACCCGAGCCCCTCGGCGTTCGTGGTGCAGCTGGTGACCGTCGCCGTCGTGCTGAGGGTGACAGACGCGCATACGCGTGTGCAGCACATCGCCTGGGTCGTGCTCGCCGCCGCCGGCGTCGCCATGGTCGTCACCGCCGTGCTCGACACCAGCGGGCTGGTGCTCGATATCGCGCTGTCAGCGGCTTCGACGGTCGCCTTCCTCATCGCGCCCGTGGCCATCATCCGTCATCAGGTCACGCGGCGGGGCCTGGACATCGAGGCGCTTCTCGCCGCGACGGCCGCCTACATCCTGGTGGGGATGTTCTTCGCGCTGATCTACAACCTGATCGCGTTGCTCACCGTCACCCCGACGTTCGGCGAGGACACCGTCGACTCTCTGTCGAGCCAGCTCTTCTTCTCGTTCACGACGCTCACCACCACGGGCTACGGCAACATCGTGCCCGCCACCCCCACTGTGCAGGCGATCGCCGTGGCGGAAGCGATCACCGGACAGCTGTTCCTGATCACCGCGGTGGCTCGCATCATGCGGGGGTCCCGGCGCCCCGTCTACGAGGCCGCAGTCCAGCCCGCGACCGGAGACCCGTCATGAAGAAGTGGAACGTCGTCATCGTGCTCGGCGCCGCGCAGTTCGTCATGGTGCTGGACGGAACGGTCATGAACGTGTCGATCTCGACGGTCGTGGGCGATCTCGACACGTCAGTGACAGCGATGCAGGCGGCGATCACGTTCTACACCCTGACCATGGCGGCGTTCATGCTCCTCGGGGCGAAGCTCGGCGATGTGTGGGGACGACGCCGCGCCTTCGTGATCGGTTCGTGCGTCTATGCCGCAGGCTCCCTCATCACGGCGCTGAGTCCGTCCGTGGGGTTCCTGTTCCTCGGGTGGTCGATCGTCGAGGGGCTGGGCGCGGTGCTGGTGATCCCCGCGATCGCCGCCCTCGTCGCCGACAACTACCGAGGTGCCGAGCGCGTCACGGCCTTCGCCGTCATCGGCGCAGTGTCGGGTGCGGCAGTCGCGGCCGGTCCGTTGATCGGCGGAGCGGTGACCACCTACTCGAGCTGGCGATTCGTCTTCGTCGCCGAGGTGGTGATCATGCTGGGCGTCGTGCTGTGCGCGCGCATCATCGCCGATTCCACCCCACGACAGAGCATCCGCATCGACATCGGCAGCGTGCTGCTCTCGTCGGCCGGTCTCGTCCTGATCGTCTTCGGCATGCTGCAGAGCAAGACGTGGGGGTGGGTGGTCCCCCTGTACACGCCGGAGATCGCGGGCATCCCCATCGCCCCCCTCGGAGTCTCTCTGACGACCTGGTGCATCGCGCTCGGCGCCGCTCTGATCACGCTCTTCATCAGGTGGCAGCGACGGCTGATACGCGACGGCCGATCTCCTCTGATGCAGCCGGATCTGTTCTCCATCACGACTCTGCGCAGCGGGCTCTCGGTACTCGGCGCCCAGTACGCCGTGACGGCAGGGCTGTTCTTCATGGTCCCCGTGTACCTGCAGATGACGCTCGGATTCGACGCGCTCGAGACGGGCATCAAGATCTTCCCGCTCTCGGTCTCGTTGATCCTCTTCTCGATCATCGGCACCGCCCTGTCTCGGCGGTGGTCGCCTCGCCGCATCGTGATAGTCGGGCAGTCGACCCTCGTGCTCAGTGCCGTCCTGCTGCTCGGCTCGGTGACCGAGGACCTGCGCGGCGGGCTGTTCGCGGTCGGCATGTTCCTCGCCGGCAGCGCTCTCGGTCTTCTTGCCTCGCAGCTCGGAAACGTCAACATGTCGAGCGTGAGCGAGAAGGACACGAGTGAGGCAGGCGGATTGCAGGGTGTCTTCCAGAATCTCGGCTCATCGCTCGGAACGGCGCTGATCGGGTCGCTGCTGATCGGCGCGCTGTCGACGTCGTTCGCGTCGGGAGTCGCTGTGAGCGATCTTCCGAACGACGTGCGCGAGACGGTGAGCGCCGCGACAGACCGCGGCGTCACAGTGGTGCCCGCAGCCGACGTCGCCGGAATCGGGGAAGCCGCCGGCCTCAGCGACGAGGACTCGAGCGAACTCGCCGACATCTACCGCGAATCGCAGCTCTCGTCACTCCGCGTGTCGTTCGTCGGACTGATCCTGATCAGCCTGCTGTCGATCCTGTTCTCGCGGGGCATCCCGGCAGGGTTGTCGATCCGGCGAAAAGACGGCGCCGACGTGACGGAGAAGGCCTGATCGGCGCGTCCCTCGCCGTGCGAACTCAGATCCGAGGGGATGCCGTGCTCTCGCGCACCACGAGCTCGGTGCCGACGAGCGGAGTCTGCGTGCGCTCTCCCCCGTCGAGTTCGGCGAGCAACGCATCGACGGCGAGGGCGCCGACCTGCTCGGGGTGCTGCTGCACGGTGGTCAGCGGCGGCCAGAGCTGCGCGGCATCCGGCAGACCGTCGAAGCCCACCACGCTGACGTCTCCCGGGATGTCGCGCCCCGCCTCACGGAACGCCCGGACGACGCCGATCGCCATCTGGTCGTTCGCTGCGAAGACCGCCGTGACCGTGTCGTCGTCGCGGAGTCGGAGCCCCGCCCGATAGCCGGACTCCGCCGACCAGTCGCCCTGCAGCGGATCGGGAGCGGTGACCCCGCGGGACTCGAGCGTCTGCCGCCACGACTCGCGTCGACGCTCGGCCGAGTACGACTTCGCCGGGCCCGCGATGTGCCACACGGTACTGTGCCCGAGGTCGAGCAGATGCTCGGTCGCGAGTCGGGCCCCCTGCGCCTGATCGGTGTCGACGAACGGATGCGCGTCTCCGCGGTTCGAGTCGACCAGCACGACGGGCAGCCCGTCAGGGATCTCGACCTCGGCCTCATCGAGCTGGTGAGCCTCGATGACGATGATGATGCCGTCGACCGCGTGCTCCTCGAGACGGCGGAAGGCCCCCGCCACGGTGTCGCGCGCACTCGACTCGACCGGGATCAGCGTCAGCGCGTATCCCATCTGCGAGGCGCGGACGGCGATCGCGTCGAGCGTGCGCTGATTGCCGTAAGAGCTGAACGAGAACATGATGACCCCGATGGCGCGGAATCGGCCCGATCGCAGTGCCCGAGCAGCACTGTTGGGGCGGTACCCGAGTCGTTGCATGGCGTCTTCGACTCGGACTCTGGTCGCTGCCCCGACATAGCCTCGAGCGTTCACGACACGGGAGACGGTCTGCCCGGAGACACCGGCCTCGCGTGCGACGTCCTCCATCGACGGGTCTCTCCGCCGCTGCGGCGGCTCTGCCGACTGCTCCGAGGTCACGATCAACCATCCATTCATATGTTGACGTTGACACACTAGCAGCGGATCGCATATGTTGACGTTGACACACGGCGCGATGAGCGCTCGATCTCTAAGAAGGTTCTCGTCAATGACGACTCAAGATTCCGCAATCCTTGCGGGCAACGGCATCCGCCGGCGCGAGAAGCGCGACTGGAAGGGCTGGGCCTTCGTGGGCCCGTTCATGGTCGTGTTCGCGCTGGTGTTCCTGACACCTCTCGCCTACGCGCTGTATCTCAGCTTCTTCCAGGAGAAGCTGATCGGCGGCACCGCGTTCGTGGGAATCGACAACTACGTGCGCGCACTCACCGACCCCCAGTTCTGGGAGGCGTTCGGCCGCGTCGTCCTGTTCCTCGTGGTGCAGGTGCCGATCATGCTCGTCCTCGCCCTGGCGGCAGCGCTCGCCCTCGACAGCGCACGGCTGCGCGGAGCATCCTTCTTCCGCATCCTGATCTTCCTGCCGTACGCGGTGCCCGCGGTCGTCGCCGTCCTCATGTGGGGCTACATCTACGGCGACCAGTTCGGTCTGACGTCGAACCTCAATGACTTCCTCGGCAGCGACCTCATCACCCCGTTCGCTCGCGAATGGATCCTGGTCTCGATCGGAAACATCGTGACGTGGCAGTTCGTCGGCTACAACATGCTGATCTTCTACTCCTCGCTGAAGACCATCCCGACGGACATGTACGAGGCGGCGTCCCTCGATGGCGCCGGCGCGTGGCGCACGATCTTCTCCATCAAGATCCCCAACGTCCGCGGTGCCCTCGTGATCGCCACGATCTTCTCGATCATCGGCAGCTTCCAGCTCTTCAACGAGCCCAACATCCTGCGCCCCCTGGCCCCGAACGTGATCACGACGTACTTCACACCCAACATGTACGCGTACAACCTCTCGTTCGCCGGACAGCAGTTCAACTACGCCGCGACGATCGCCATCATCATGGGCGTCATCACCGCGGTGATCGCCTACGTCGTGCAGCTGCGCGGCTCGAAGTCTGAGGTGCGCTGACATGGCACTCCCCCTCGCTCGCCCCTCGAAGAAGCGCCACGACCTGATGAATCCGCGCAAGTCCAAGACGCTGCTGATCGTGATGGTCGCGTACGCGCTGTACACGCTCGTGCCGCTCGTCTGGCTGCTGTTCAGCTCGACCAAGACGCAGTCGGGACTCTTCAGCTCGTTCGGCCTGTGGTTCTCCGACGACTTCGCGTTCTTCGACAACCTCGTGGCCACGTTCTCTTACCAGGACGGCATCTTCCTGCGCTGGCTCGGCAACACGCTCCTCTACGTCGTGGTGGGTGCCGGTGGTGCGACGCTGCTCGCCACCATGGCCGGCTACGGCCTGGCGAAGTACCGATTCCCCGGTCGCCGCGCGGTGTTCGCCGTCGTCCTCGGAGCCGTCGCCGTCCCGGGCACCGCCCTCGCCGTGCCGACCTTCCTGCTGTTCAGCGAGCTCGGCCTCACGAACACGCCGTGGGCCGTGATCATCCCTTCGCTGATCAGCCCGTTCGGCCTGTATCTGATCTGGGTGTTCGCCTCGGAGTCGGTGCCGACCGAGCTGCTGGAGGCCGCACGCATCGACGGCGCCGGCGAGTTCCGCACCTTCTTCACGATCTCGATGCGGCTGCTCGCTCCCGGCATCGTGACCGTCGCGCTCTTCACGGTCGTCGCGACCTGGAACAACTACTTCCTGCCGCTGATCATGCTGTCCGACCCCGCATGGTACCCGCTCACCGTCGGCCTCAACCAGTGGAGCTCGCAGGCGATCGGCGCGGGGTCCCAGCCGATCTACAACCTCGTGATCATGGGGTCGCTCCTCACCATCATCCCGATCGTCATCGCCTTCCTGCTGCTGCAGCGCTTCTGGCAGTCAGGTCTCACCGCCGGAAGCGTCAAGCAGTAGCTCCCGGCATCCCTCCGCACCGCACACGTCGGTCCGACGCTGGACCGCACCCCCGAAAGGACACAGCAATGAAGCACCTTCCCTCCCCCGCCGCACGGCGCACCCTCGCCGTGCTCGCGGCCGGAACCGTGGCAGCGCTGGCGCTGGCCGGTTGCAGCACCGGCGACACCGGCTCAGGCGGCAGCGCTGCCGGCGACGGCTCGTTCGACTCCGTGGAGGCGGCCCTCGAAAAGGGCGGCGAGATCACGTACTGGTCGTGGACCCCCTCTGCCGAGGCTCAGGTCGAGGCGTTCGAGAAGGAGTACCCGAACGTCAAGGTGAACGTGGTCAACGCGGGCACCAACAACGAGGAGTACACCAAGCTGCAGAACGCGATCAAGGCGGGCTCGGGCGCCCCCGACGTCGTGCAGATCGAGTACTACGCCTTCCCGCAGTTCGCACTGACCGACGCGTTCGTCGACCTCTCGCAGTACGGCTTCGCCGACTTCGAAGACGACTACACCGCCTCGACGTGGAACTCCGTCACCGACGGCGACGCGATCTACGGACTGCCGCAGGACTCCGGCCCCATGGCGCTGTTCTACAACAAGGCCGTGTTCGACGCCGCAGGCGTCGCCGTGCCCACCACGTGGGACGAGTACTACGAGGCCGCGAAGGCGATCCACGCCGCGAACCCGAACGCCTACATCACGAACGACACCGGCGACGCCGGCTTCGCGACCTCGATGATCTGGCAGGCCGGCGGCAAGCCGTTCGCCACCTCCGGCACCGACGTCACGATCGACCTGCAGGACGACGGGTCCAAGAAGTGGACCGAAAACTGGAACCGCCTCGTCGAGGAAGACCTGCTCGCCCCGTACGGCAGCTGGAGCGACGAGTGGTTCCGCGCCCTCGGCGACGGCAGCCTCGCCACCCTCGTGATCGGCGCCTGGATGCCCGGCAACCTGATCACCGGAGCTCCGGACGGAGCCGGTGACTGGCGCGTCGCGCCGATGCCGACCTACGACGGCTCCCCGGCGACGGCGGAGAACGGCGGCGGCGGCCAGGCCGTGACGACGCAGAGCAAGAACCCGGAGCTCGCTGCCGGCTTCCTGTGGTGGCTGAACAACTCGGAGGACAGCATCTCGACCTTCCTCGAGTCCGGCGGCTTCCCGTCGACCACCGCCGAGCTCTCGAGCGAGGAGTTCCTCGCCGACGCGCCCGAGTACTTCGGCGGCCAGAAGATCAACGAGGTCCTCGCCGCTGCGGCCGACGACGTCGTCGAAGGCTGGAGCTACCTGCCCTACCAGGTCTACGGAAACAGCATCTTCGGTGACACCGTGGGCCAGTCGTACCAGAACGGCACCGACCTGAACGAGGGTCTCGTGACCTGGCAGGACGCGCTGGTCGAGTACGGCAACTCGCAGGGCTTCGCCGTCAACAAGTAATCGCACGTCCGGGCCGGACGGGGACTCCCTCCCCGTCCGGCCCTCCCATCGAAAGCACCTCATCGTGACCTCCTTCTCCATCGGCGAGACAGACTTCCTCCGCGCCGGGCTCCCCCACCAGGTGATCGCCGGCGCCATCCACTACTTCCGGGTGCACCCCGACCAGTGGCAGGACCGCATCCGCAAGGCCCGCCTGATGGGGCTCAACACGATCGAGACCTACGTGGCCTGGAACGCTCACGAACCCCGCCGGGGCGAGTGGGATGCCACGGGGTGGAACGACCTCGGCCGCTTCCTCGACCTGATCCAGGCCGAGGGCATGGACGCGATCGTCCGCCCAGGGCCCTACATCTGCGCCGAATGGCACAACGGGGGTCTGCCGAACTGGCTCACCGCGGGCGAGCGCGAGCTGCGTTCCTCCGAGCCCACCTACCTGGCCGATGTGAGCGAGTACCTCCGCCGGGTGTACGAGATCGTCGCTCCGCGGCAGATCGACCGCGGCGGCTCGGTCGTGCTCGTGCAGATCGAGAACGAGTACGGCGCCTACGGCTCGGACAAGGCCTACCTCGAGGCGCTCGTCGCGCTCACGCGCGAGGCCGGCATCACGGTGCCGCTCACGACGGTCGACCAGCCCACAGATCGGATGCTCGCCGACGGCAGCCTTCCCGAGCTGCACAAGACCGGTTCGTTCGGCTCGCGCAGCGCCGAGCGCCTCGCGACCCTGCGCAGCCACCAGCGCACGGGGCCATTGATGTGCTCGGAGTTCTGGGACGGATGGTTCGACTGGTGGGGTGGCGTGCATCACACGACCGACGTCGCAGCGGCGGCCGCCGACCTCGATGAGCTGCTCGCCGCCGGCGCCTCGGTCAACATCTACATGTTCCACGGCGGCACCAACTTCGGTCTCACGAACGGCGCCAACCACAAGGGTCGCTACCTGCCGATCGTCACGTCGTACGACTACGACGCCCCTCTCGACGAGGCGGGCGACCCGACCGCGAAGTTCTTCGCGTTCCGCGACGTCATCGCGAAGTATGCGCCGGTGCCCGACGAGCTCCCTGTCGCGGCCGAGCCCGCGCCCGTCTTCTCGGTGCCTCTGAGTCCGGCAGGCGCATGGACGGATGCCGAGGCCAACGCGTCCGTCGCCGCGACCCCGGAGACGTTCGATCGGCTGCAGCACCTGAGCGCTCTCGTTCGCTACGACGTTCCTCTGCCCGAGGGCCGGGGCGGTCAGCTGGTGCTCGACGAAGTGCGAGACCTCGCCTGGGTCAGTGTCGACGGCCAAGCCGTCGGAACGCTCTCCCGCACACGCCATGACCGCGCGCTGAGCATCCCCGCCGGCCGCACGCTCAGCATCCTCGTCGAAGAGCAGGGCCGTGTGAACTACGACCACCGGCTCGGTGAAGAGAAGGGTCTCATCGGCACGCCTGAACTCGACGGCCTGCCGCTGACCGAGTGGCACTCGACACCGCTCGACGTCGCCGCCCTGGCCGCGGAGATCGGTTCCCGCGCCGCGGAGTCGTCGGTCGCGGCGACGACAGGTCCGTCGGCGTGGGTGGCGGACTTCGACCTCGACTCCCCCGCAGATCTCTTCCTCGACACCGCGTCTTGGAGCAAGGGCTACGCGTTCGTCAACGGGTTCTTCCTCGGGCGTTACTGGCGAAACGGCCCGCAGCGCACCCTCTTCGTCCCCGCACCCGCGACCGTCGCCGGGGCGAACAGGCTCGTGGTGCTGGAACTCGAGCACCTGATCGATCCGACCGCCGACTTCGTCTCGGCACTCGCTCTCGGCGACACCGAGGAATAGAGCGGCCCGGGGAATAGGACGACACAGAGGAATATCGCGAAGGCACGGGCATCCGCCCAGTACCGTGTGTCTGTGCCGCGCCGAAGGTTCTCCACCCCCACGCCCGCTGCGCGCGCCCGTTATGCGAAGCGACGCCAGGGCCGCGTGGCGCGGGCGGACAACGACCTCACCGCCGAGCAGTGGACCTCGTTACAGGCTGCGTGGGGCGGATGCGCGTACTGCGGAGCGATCGAGGTCGCTCTCCAGCGCGACTGCGTCATGCCGATCTCCCGCGGTGGCCGCTACACCGTCGAGAACGTGGTGCCCGCGTGTGGGTCGTGCAACGCGAGCAAGCGCAACGACGAGGTCACGTCGTGGCTGCGTCGAAAGCGACTCGACGAACGCGCCTTCCTCACTCGATACGCCGAGATCCTCGTCGCCCTGCGCCGCACCGACTGAACGGACCCGCTACCCGCCCCGGCGGGAGTCCCAGACGACGGCAGTGTCGCGAGCGGCATCGGCGCGGGTGATGCTCTGCCAGTTGCGACCGCCACGCGCGAACGCCTCGTGCACCCCGGATGGCACCGCTGCCGGCTCGACAGGTCGTTCGAGCCAGTCGCACGCGCGCACATGGACGAGATCGACTTCTCGCGCCTCGCCCGACGCGTCGTAATGCCAGGGTCCGGTGATCCGGCCCAGCCACAGCAGCCCGTCGACGTCGCGCGTCCAGACGAAGGAACCTTCGGAGGCGGAGACGAACCTCTCCAGACGGCGGGCCATCCGCTCGCCGAACACGGCATCGACTGCGGCGAGCGCGTCGACCGGCGAATCCGGGATGCGTTCGAGGCGTCCTCCCACTCCGCAGACTCCGGTCTGCAGCGCACGCTCGACCGCGAGCCCCCCGCGCACCCGGTCATCGCGCGATCGCATCGGGGCGCGGTAGACCGCGGGAGCCTCGGCGTCGCCGCCCGTGCGAGGTGCGGCGGTCATTCGATCGGCACCAGCGTGTTGTCGATCCGTTCGCCGTCGATCGTGACCGTCATCATGGTGCAGACCGGCTGACGACGGCGATCGGTGGGTGAGCCGGGATTGAGCAGCCGCATCCCGGACGGCGCGACGGTGTCCCACGGGATGTGGGAGTGCCCGAACACGAGCAGGTCGACGCCCGGGAAGACCTCGTCCATGCGTTCCTCGCGCCGCGCCTTCTGCCCCGTCTCGTGCACGACGGCCACATCGACCTCTTCGACGGTGAACCGGGCGACCTCCGGCAGGCGATCGCGCAGCGCGGGCCCGTCATTGTTGCCGTACACGCCGTGCAGCGTCCGCGCCCTCGACTCGAGCACGTCGAGTGTGCCGACATCGATCCAGTCGCCCGCATGCACGACGATGTCCGCCTCGTCGACGGCCCTGAGCACCGAGTCGGGCAGCCGCTTGGCGCGCGCAGGCACATGGGTGTCGGCGATCAGCAGCAGTCTCGTTGTCACGATCTTCCCCGTCTCGAATAGGCATCGGAGTCGCGTCCGACTCTACGCACGCGGTCATCGCCGTCGTCACACGCACCCAGCAAACACTCAGGAAGGCGTAGGATCTCCCGGTGCCTTGGTATACCGGGCCCATGGATCTAAGGAGCAGCATGAGTACGACCACAGCGCCCGCGAACCCGCGCTCGCGCGTCATCACGGCGAGCCTCGTCGGCACCACGATCGAGTTCTACGACTTCTACGCGTACGCGACAGCCGCAGTGCTCGTGTTCCCGGTGCTGTTCTTCCCCACGGGCAACGACACGACGTCGCTGCTGTCGTCGTTCGCCGTGTTCGGGGCCGCGATGGTCGCCCGTCCGATCGGCGCGGTCGTGTTCGGCCACTTCGGTGACAAGTTCGGACGCAAGGCCACGCTCGTCGCCTCTCTGCTCACGATGGGCATCGCGACCTTCATCATCGGGCTCCTGCCCACGTTCCAGCAGATCGGCTGGTGGGCAGCGCTGCTGCTGCTGATCCTGCGACTGGCGCAGGGCTTCGCACTCGGTGGCGAGTGGTCGGGCGCCGCTCTGGTCGCGACCGAGAACGCCCCGGCGGGCAAGCGCGCCTGGTACGGCACATTCCCGCAGCTGGGAGCGCCGCTCGGCTTCATCATCGCCAACTTCCTGTTCCTCGGCATCAACTGGCTGCTGCCGCACTCCGAGAACCCCGCGCTCAAGTCCGAGGCCTTCCTGTCGTGGGGCTGGCGCATCCCGTTCCTGTTCTCGGCCGTCATGGTCATCATCGGCCTGTGGGTCCGGCTCAAGCTCGTCGAGTCCGACACCTTCAAGAAGGCGGAGAAGAAGGGCGCGATCCGCAAGCTGCCCCTCGCGACCGTGTTCCGTCACCACTGGAAGCAGCTGATCCTCGGCACGTTCATCATGCTGGCGACCTACGTGCTCTTCTACCTGATGACGAACTTCACCCTCGCGTACGGCACGAAGCCGGCCACGCTCGAGACGGCGTCGGCCGCCGCGCAGGCCGCTGCCGAGGCGACGGGCAAGGACTTCGACGCGTCGGCCTTCGCTGCGCAGTTCTATCCGGGTCTCGGGTTCGCCTACACCGACTTCGTGCTCATGCAGATCGTCGGCGTCGTGTTCTTCGGCATCTTCACGCTGCTCTCAGGTCCCATCGCAGACTCGATCGGTCGTCGCAAGCTGCTGCTGTGGGTCACCGGGCTCATCATCGTGTTCGGGTTCACGTTCAACGCCTTCCTGCTCCCTGCGATGGACCCGAAGTTCACCGGCGCACTCGCGCAGGCGTTCCTCGTGTTCGGGTTCATGCTCATGGGCGCGACATTCGGCCCGATGGGAGCGCTGCTTCCGGAGCTCTTCCCGACGAACGTCCGGTACACGGGTTCCGCGATCTCGTACAACGTCTCGTCGATCCTCGGAGCGGCCGTGGCGCCTCTCATCGCACTGTGGCTCTGGGAGCTCGGCGACGGTGCCCCGTGGCTCGTCGGTCTCTACCTGTCGGCGATGGGTGTGCTGACCTTCATCGCGCTGCTGCTGTCGAAGGAGACGAAGGACAACGACTACGAATCCGACCTCGGAGTCGCGGCTGCGGTCGAACTCTGACGCATCACCTCACGCGAAAGGGCGGCACCTCCTCGGGGGTGCCGCCCTTTCGGGTGCTCAGGGACGTCGGGCTCAATACGAGGCCGTGACCGTGCGTGCGGATCCGTCGAGCGCCATGGTTCCGCCGTACGGCAGGATCCACTGCGGCCGCGTGTGACCGAACGGCACTCCCACGCACACGACCGCGTCGGGGTTGTACCGCGAGACCGTCTCGATCACCGCGTCTCGCTGCGCCGCGCGCAGCGCATCGGCCTCGGCCGGCGACGGCTGGAACTCGAAATCACTCACCGGCGGACGCGCCACGACCACGCCGGCGACGGCATCGAGGATCCCGCGCTCACCCAGCCCGCGCATCCATCGAGCCACCCAGCTCGCCGGCGGGCGCTCCTCGCTCGTCTCGAGCAGCAGGATCCCGCCGCGCAGATCGTAGGTCGTGGGCAGCCGGTCCGCGAGCGCGAGCGCATCGATGCTCTCGAGGCAGCCGCCCCAGGTGCGACCCTCGACACGGGCTCCAGGGCCCGACCAGGTCCACTCCTCGGTCGCGATCCGGTCTCCGTACTCGGTGAGCGCGAGGGGGTCGTCCCAGCGCTTTCCGTTGTCTTCCGATTCGCCTGGTTCGGTGATCTCGAGCGTGCTGCCGTCGAGCAGCGCCGCTCGCAGCGAGCGCAGGTGCACGTCGTCGACCGCGGGACCCGGCCCGAGATGCACGGCCGTGGACCCGCCGTAGTAGCCCCGGATGCCGAGCCCCCACAGCCAGTTGAGGATGTTGGTGTTGTCGCTGTACCCGAGGAAGGGTTTCGGGTCGGCTTGCGCGACCGCGGGATCGAGGTGCGGCACCACCAGGATCTGATCGTCGCCGCCGATCGTCGCGAGGATCGCGCGGATGCCGGGGTCGGCGAAGGCCGCGTTGACGTCGGCCGCTCGGGCTTCCGGGCTCGCATCGAGCTGTCGTGTGGTCGGGAACTCCACCGGGATCAGTCCGGTCAGCTGCTCGAGTCGATGCAGAGCCTGCTCGTGGATCTCCGGGGCGACCGCAGGGGCGGCGAAAGCGGGCGACAGGACGGCGACGCGGTCGCCTGGTACAGGTTTCGATGCAGACAGCATCGGCCCAGTCTCGCATCGCGCGCGTTTCCCCGCCCGTCAATTTCTGTTGACATCTCTCCATGCGTCAACAAAGATTGACGCAGGAGGCCCATGATGACCATGAAGACCGCGATCGCACAGGATGACGGCAGCGAGCCGCTGTCGGAACTGCACCGACTCGCCGCCCTGCGCAGTGAGCTGGCCAGGGCCGAAGAGACCCAGGTGCGCCGTGCGCGCAATCTCGGATACTCCTGGCAGGCGATCGCGAGCTCGCTTGGTGTCTCGAAACAGGCGGCGCACCGCCGGTTCGGCAGGCACTGAACCGCATACAGCCCATCCACAGAAACTGTCCGGAAACGAAGTACGGTCGAACTACCCCCTTTCAGAACGAGGTTCCGCATGTCCAGCACGGCGACATCACGCCGACGCGGACGCGGCGCGCAGCACGACGGTCCGCGCGCCACCTTCCGCCAGCTCCTCCCCTTCCTCTTCGAGCACAAGCGCACGCTCATCGTCGTCGCTGTGCTCAGCGTGTTCGGAGCGGCCACGTCGCTCGCGCAGCCGCTGCTGGTCGGCCAGCTCATCGAGACCGTGCAGTCCGATCAGGGTCTCGGCATCCTCGTCTGGATCCTCGTCGGTCTCGTGATCGTGTCGTCGATCATCTCCGGCTACCAGCACTATCTGCTGCAGCGCACCGGCACAGCGGTCGTGTACTCCAGCAGACGCAAGCTGATCTCCCGCATCCTGCACCTGCCGATCAGCGAGTTCGACGCCCGACGCACCGGCGACCTGGTCTCGCGTGTCGGCACCGACACCACGCTGCTCTATGCCGTGCTCACCCAGGGATTGGCGGATGCCGTCGGCAGCGCGATCCTCTTCCTCGGCGCCCTGATCGCGATGCTCGTGATCGACCCCGTGTTGCTGCTGCTCATCGTCGTCGTGATCGGCGCCTCGGTCGTCGTGGTCACCGCGCTCAGCGGTCGCATCCGCACCGCTTCCACCGCGCAGCAGGAGAAGGTCGGCGAGCTCGCCTCCGGCGTCGAGCGCGCCGTGGGCTCGATCCGCACCGTGCGCGCCTCAGGGGCGACCGAACGCGAGACCGAGACGGTGTCCGTCCTCGCCTCCGAGGCCTACGGCATCGGCGTGCGCATCGCGAAGATCTCATCGCTCGTGGTTCCGATCGCCGGCGTCGCGCTGCAGGTCTCGCTCCTCGTCGTTCTCGGCGTGGGCGGCCTCAGGGTCGCGGCGGGCACCATCACCATCGCGTCGCTGATCACGTTCATCCTGTTCCTGTTCATGCTCGTGATGCCGCTCGCCACCACGTTCGGAGCGATCACCTCGGTGAACCAGGCGCTCGGCGCACTTGGCCGCATCCAGGAGGTGCTGAACCTGCCGGTCGAGACCGAGCACGATGCCGAGATCGCCGCCTCCTTCCCTCGCGACGAGGCGGACCCTCACGCCCCTGCGATCGAGTTCCGCGACGTGCGCTTCCGCTACCCCGAGAACGTGGTCGCCGCACGGCTGGCGGCTGCGAAGGAGGCGCAGACGCTTCTCGCCGACGCCCACCTCGAGCCGACCGACGGCCCGGCCACCCCGGCGGAGCGCGAGGTCCTGCGCGGAGTCTCGTTCGCCGTGCCCCGCGGCACGCGCGTCGCACTCGTCGGACCCAGTGGAGCAGGCAAGAGCACGATCCTGTCTCTCATCGAGCGCTTCTACGATCCGACGGGCGGATCGATCCGTCTCTACGGCCACGACTCGCGCACCTATCCGCGCGACGAGCTGCGCGCGCAGTTCGGCTATGTCGAGCAGGACGCCCCCACGCTCGCCGGAACCCTCGGCGACAACCTGCGTCTCGCCTCGCCGAACGCCTCGGACGAGGCCTGCGAGCAGGTGCTGCGCGCCGTGAACCTGGGCGACGTGCTCGAACGCGACCCTCTGCGCCTCGAGGCCCCCGTCGGCGAGGACGGCGTGATGCTCTCGGGCGGCGAGCGTCAGCGCCTGGCGATCGCGCGCGCGCTGCTCACCGATGCGCCGATCCTGCTGCTCGACGAGTCGACCTCGTCGCTCGACGGCGTGAACGAGCAGCGCATGCGCGAGGCGATCGATGCGGTCTCCACCGACCGTACGCTGATCGTGATCGCGCACCGACTGTCCACCGTCATCGACAGCGACCTCATCGTGGTGCTGCAGGACGGCGCTGTCGTCGGCCAGGGCACACACGCCGAGCTGATCGAGTCGACGCCGCTGTACCGCGACCTCGCACGCCACCAGCTGCTCGCCTGAACGGGGTCAACGCCCCAGAGGAATGCGCGAAGGCGGGATGTCAGAGACCACTCAGCCATGGGTTCGTCTCAGCCATCCCGCCTTCGCGGTCTGGGGGTAGGGGGATCTGGGGTCATAGAGCGCCGGCTCCCCCGAACCGGCGCCCGGTCTGTGTCAGGCCTTGTCGAGCCTGTAGCGCAGCGACGCCAGCTCGGCGCGGAGCGCGGCCGGGACCTTGTCACCGAAAGTGTCGTAGAACTCCTCGGTGAGGTCGGCCTCGGTCTTCCACGCCTCGGTGTCGACCGAGAACAGCTCGTCGAGATCAGCCTCGGGAACATCGATTCCGTCGAGGTTGAGGTCCGAGACGAGGGGCAGGCGGCCGATCGGGCTGTCGACGGTGGACACCTCACCGGAGATGCGGCGGATGATCCAGTCGACGACGCGCGAGTTGTCGCCGAACCCGGGCCACAGGAACCGGCCGTCGGAGCCCCGACGGAACCAGTTGACCTGAAAGATGCGGGGTGCTCGATCGAACCGCAGACCTCGTCCGACCTTCAGCCAATGGCCGAAGTAGTCGGCCATGTTGTAGCCGCAGAACGGGAGCATCGCGAACGGATCGCGGCGCAGCTCGCCGACTTTGCCCTCGGCCGCAGCCGTGCGCTCCGACGAGATGTTCGACCCGAGGAACACGCCGTGCGTCCAGTCGGTCGCCTCGACGACCAGCGGAACGTTGGTCGCGCGGCGTCCGCCGAAGAGGATGACGTCGAGCGGCACCGCCTCCTCCCAGTCCTCGGAGATCTGCGGGCACTGCGCGGCCGAGACAGTGAAGCGGGAGTTCGGGTGTGCGGCGGGGCGGTCGGAGTCCGGCGTCCAGTCGTTGCCCTCCCAGTCGACGAGATGCGCGGGCGCCTGGTCGGTCAGCCCCTCCCACCACACGTCTCCGTCGGGCCGCAGCGCGACGTTCGTGAAGATCGTGTTGCCCCACAGCGTCTCGACGGCCGTCACGTTGGTCGACTCGCCGGTGCCGGGCGCGACACCGAAGAAGCCGGCCTCGGGGTTGATCGCCCAGAGGCGGCCGTCCTCACCCGGGCGGATCCACGCGATGTCGTCGCCGAGCGTCTCGACGCGCCAGCCGGGGATGGTCGGTCGCAGCATGGCGAGGTTCGTCTTGCCGCACGCCGAAGGGAATGCCGCAGCGACGTGGTAGGCCTTGCCCGAAGGGTCGATCACCCGGATGAGCAGCATGTGCTCGGCGAGCCAGCCCTCGTCGCGGGCGATCACCGAGGCGATGCGCAGGGCGAAGCACTTCTTGGCGAGGATCGCGTTGCCACCGTAGCCGGAGCCGAACGAGTAGACCTCGAGAGTCTCGGGGAAGTGCACGATGTACTTGTCGTCGTTGCACGGCCATTCGACGTCGGCCTCACCCGCGGCGAGCGGGGCACCGACAGAGTGGACCGTCTTGACCCACGGCGCCCCGTCGGCGATCTGACGCGTGACGGCATCGCCGACACGGGTCATGATGCCGATGGAGGCGACAGCGTAGGCGCTGTCCGTGACCTGGACTCCGATGTGCGAGAGCGGACCTCCGACGGGGCCCATCGAGAACGGGACGACGAACATCGTGCGACCGCGCATCGATCCCTCGAAGATCTCGGTCATCTTCTCGCGCATCTCGGCAGGCGGCGCCCAGTTGTTGGTGGGCCCGGCATCCTCTTCGCTCTCCGACGAGATGAAGGTGCGGCCCTCGGTGCGGGCGACGTCGCTGGGGTGCGAGCGGGCGAGGTACGAGCCGGGGCGCCACTCGGGGTTGAGCTTGATGAGCTTGCCCTCGTCGACGAGGCCTCGCAGCAGCCAGTCGTTCTCGGCACGCGAACCGTCGACCCAGTGGATCGAGGCGGGCTGTGTGAGGGTGGCGATCTCATGGACCCATGCGGAGAGTTCGGCCATCGCAGGGGTGTCATACGTCGGAGCCGTCCCGAAGGTGCGCACCGGTGCGACGGATGCTGCTCGGGGGGTGAAGACTTCGGCGATCGCCATGACTACTCCTTTGAAGTGAGGGGCGTTTGTTCCATCTTCTTCCGGTCCGAGGGTGACTTTCCGCCATTCATGCCATTAAGAATTGCTTTTCTTTCGCTAAGATCAAGGAATGGCTCCTTCCGGCATCCACCTCGCGACTCTCGGTCACCGCATCAGGCATCACCGCCTCGAGAAGGGGTTCACGCTCGATGAGCTCGGCGCACTCGTCGGGGTCGCGGGATCGCAGCTGAGCCTGATCGAGAACGGCAAGCGCGAGCCGAAGCTGTCGCTGCTCCAGGCCATTGCGCAGGCCACCGACACTCAGGTCACGGATCTCATCTCGGGCGAGCCGCCGAACCGCCGTGCCGCGTTGGAGATCGAGCTCGAACGCGCGCAGGAGAGTCCGGTGTTCCGCCAGCTCGGTGTCGCCCCCGTGCGCGTCACCAAGGGAATGAGCGATGAGACGATCGAATCGATGCTCGGTCTGCACCGTGAGCTGCAGCGACGAGAGCGTGAGGCGATCGCGACGCCCGAAGAGGCGCGACGGGCCAACACCGAGCTTCGGCTGCGCATGCGCGCGCAGCACAATTACCTCGGGGACATCGAGAAACTCGCCGAGAAGCAGCTCCGCTCGGCCGGACACGTGCAGGGTGCGCTCACGCACCGCACCGTGAGCATCATGGCCGAGAAGCTCGGTTTCGAGCTGATCTATGTCAACGACCTGCCGCACTCGACCAGGTCGGTGACCGATCTCGAGAACGGCCGCATCTACCTGCCGCCGGCGTCGATCCCCGGTGGACACGGCCTCCGGTCGATGGCCCTGCAGGCCATGGCGCACCGCCTGCTCGGACACACCCCTCCCACCGATTACGCCGACTTCCTGCAGCAGCGGCTCGAGATCAACTACTTCGCCGCATCCTGCCTGATGCCGGAGACGGCTTCCGTGGCTTTCCTGCAGCAGGCCAAGAAGGACCGCAACCTCGCTGTGGAGGACTTCCGCGACGCGTTCGGCGTCACGCACGAGGCCGCGGGCATGCGCATGACGAACCTGCTCACGCAGCACCTGGGCATGTCGCTGCATTTCCTCCGCGTCGACGGCACCGGCGCGATCACACGGGTGTACGAGAATGACGACCTCCCGCTGCCCATGGATGTCACCGGTGCAGTGGAGGGTCAGCGTGTGTGCCGCAAGTTCCAGGCGCGGGCGGCGTTCACCCAGCAGAACCGCACGAACGAGCACCACCAGTACACCGACACACCCTCCGGCACCTTCTGGTGCTCCACCCAGACCGGCGCCGCGACCGACGGCGAGTTCTCGATCACGGTGGGCGTGCCCTTCGATGACGCCCGCTGGTGGCGCGGACGCGAGACGACGGATCGCGCCGTGTCGACGTGTCCAGATGAGGCCTGCTGTCGGCGCCCCTCGGCCGATCTCACCGAGCGCTGGAACGGCAAGGCCTGGCCGAGCGCGCGCGTGCACACGCACATGTTCTCGCCGCTCCCCCGCGGCGCCTTCCCCGGTGTCGACGACAACGAGGTCTACAACTTCCTCGGGCGGCACGCGAGCGAGTGACCTGAGCCGCGGCAGACCGGATCAGCCGTCGAGGAAGCGCGTGAATCGGGCGAGAGCGGTGCGCACCGCCTCGTCGTCCACTGCGCCGTCGCCCGGCGCAGGCTCGAAGAGATCCGGCGGCGCGTGCAGCGAGGCGCTCGCATGCGTCCAGCATCCGATCACCCGGCCGTCGGCGATGATGGTCGCGCGCACCATGCCGTTCTTGCCGGGTCCGACCGCCGCGAGATGCTCGGGAGCGCACACCGCCGTGCGGTCGGCGTACGAGATGTAGTACTCGTCGAAGGCCCCGAGCGCGAGCACGGCCGCGGCAGACGACGAGCGGCGAGGGCGCGCGCCCGACACGAACACGCCCTCCTCGATCTCGACCACCCTGCCCGCGGCCCTGTCGCGCGCTTCTCGTGACTGGCCGAGCGTGAGCCCCGACCACCAGGCGAAGTCGGGCACTCCCGCGGGGCCGTGCCCGTCGATGTAGCGGACGAACAGCTCAGCAAGCGGGTCGGATGGAGCCGCGTGCTCGCGGATGTGCTGATCGACGAGCACGAAGCGCTGTTCGCGCGCGATGCCCTCCCGAGCCGAGACCGGCCCCTGGCAGATCAGCCCGTCGAGGGTGAGCACGTTGAGCAGATGGATGCCCCGCTGGCCACCTGGGTCGACCCCTATGCCCGTGAACACCTCGAACATCTCGGCGCGCGTGAGTCCGCCGTCGCGAAGCCGCGGCTGCGCCGCCCGT
Organism: Microbacterium sp. Leaf320; assembly: GCF_001423485.1. Lineage (GTDB taxonomy): Bacteria > Actinomycetota > Actinomycetes > Actinomycetales > Microbacteriaceae > Microbacterium. Next base: position 236,667 of record NZ_LMOD01000001.1, on the reverse strand, counting down.
GTGACCGCGGCGACCATCTCGTCGTCTATGCCGAGCTCGCGCTTTCTCGTCGCCCCTTGCTGGCGCTGTCGGTCGCCGGTCACCGACAGCACCCAGCGCAGATCGCAGGCCGGGATGATGTGCAGGGTTCCGCGCATCGTCCACGCCCGCACCAGGTCTCCCCGGTCGAAGGCACGATCGACCAGGCGCAGCGTCGGCTCGTTGCGCGTGCGCGCCGCGAGAGCCCAGCGTCCGGCGGTGAAGTCCTGGCTCTGCACCGCGAGCATGTGCGCCGCGGCATCGGACACCGAGCTCGCGGGTGCCGTGAGTCGATGCGAGCGCAGACGCTCGGACAGCAGGGATGCGGACTTCATGCCCTCATCATGCCCGGCCCCCGTGACACGCGCCGGAAAACCCAGACGATTCGACGTTCGGTCAGCGCGTCGAGGCGAGACACACCGAATCCGACCGCCCTCGCCTGGCGTTCTCCGACTCGGGCCAGCGATGCGACGTGGACCTCACCCGTGCAGCGTCACCTCACGACGCTCCGGGAGCACGACGGGGTGCGACCCCGCCATGACCTCGAGCACCCGGATCACCTGGCAGGAGTATCCGTACTCGTTGTCGTACCAGACGTAGAGAACGATGTCGGTGCCGTTCGCGATGGTCGCGAGCCCGTCGACGATTCCCGCGCGGTGTGATCCGACGAAGTCCGTCGAGACGACCTCGGGGCTCTCGACGTAGTCGATCTGCTGACGCAGCTTCGAGTGCAGCGAGACACGGCGCAGGTAGTCGTTGAGCTCGTCCTTGACCGCGGGGCGCTCGAGGCTCAGGTGCAGCACGGCCAGCGAGACGTCGGGAGTGGGCACGCGGATCGCGGATCCGGTGAGCTTGCCCTCGAGTTCGGGGAGCGCTCGCGCGACGGCCTTCGCGGCCCCGGTCTCGGTGATCACCATGTTGAGCACGGCCGACCTCCCACGACGGTCACCGCTGTGGAAGTTGTCGATCAGGTTCTGGTCGTTGGTGAACGAGTGCACCGTCTCGACGTGACCCCGCACGATGCCGTACGCCTCGTCGATCGCCTTGAGCACCGGGGTGATGGCGTTCGTGGTGCACGAGGCTGCCGTGACGATGCGGTCGTCGGGTTCGATCGTGCCGTCGTTGATGCCATGCACGATGTTCTTCAGCGCGCCCTTGCCAGGCGCCGTGAGAAGCACCCGCGCGACGCCGGTCGCCTCGAGGTGACGGCTGAGCCCCGCCTCGTCGCGCCAGCGTCCGGTGTTGTCGACGACGATCGCGTCATGGATGTCGTAGGCGGTGTAGTCGATCGCCGAGGGGTCGTCGGAGTAGATGACCTGGATGCGGGTGCCGTTCGCGATGATCTGCTCGGCGTCTTCGTCGACCGTGACGGAGCCTGCGAAGCGGCCGTGCACCGAGTCGCGCAGCAGCAGCGAGGCGCGCTTGACGAGGTCGTTGTCCGAGCCGCGGCGCACGACGATCGCTCGCAGGCGCAGGCCGCTGCCTCCGCCGTTGTGAGCGATGAGGATGCGGGCGAGCAGCCGGCCGATGCGGCCGAATCCGTAGAGCACGACGTCGGTGGGTGCGGCAGCGACCGCCCCGACAGCGGGAGCGAGCGCCTCGGCCAGGTAGGCGTCGAGCGGCAGGTCGCTGTCGCCGTGCCCTGCGACGAGGCGGGCGAGATCGAGAGAGGAGGCGCCGGGTGCGAGCTCATGGACGCCCTCGAGTACCGCGAGGGTCTCATCGACCTCGAGTCGTTCGTGCCCGAGCTGCGCGACCCGATCGTGCACCTCGACGATGCCCGTGGCCGAGAGCCCCAGCAGTCGGTGTCCGTGCAGCGAGGTGACCACGTCACGTTCGCGTTTGAGTGCGCCGATGAGCGGGATCATCCGCTCGGCCAGCTCTTCTCTCGCCGTCCAGTCGTCGTGGGGTGCGGCGGTAACGTTCATCTGCGTCCTTGCATGTGTGAGCGCGCCGAGGTCGCCGGCGCGCGAGATTGCCGGGTGAGCTTCGGGGGATGCATCCAGGGTACGCGCCGTGCGCGAGTGTTCCGAAATCGCGGCCTCTCGCCCGCCGTTCACCGGGGCGACAGGGAATCGTGCGAGCATCCGATGCGTTCTCCCCCGGGCACGCCCCGCGTCGAAAGGCACCAGATGACCGACACCTCCCGCCCGTCCGCGTGGCCACCGCTGCTGATCGCGATCGCCCTCGAGGTGACGGCCACCCTGTCGCTGCGGGCCGCCGAGGGTTTCACCCATCCGCTGTGGCTGATCCCCGTCGTGATCGGCTACACCGGCTCGCTCTGGCTGCTGTCGATCGTGCTGGATCGAGGCATGCCGGTGGGTGTGGCCTACGGCATCTGGTCGGCCATCGGCGTCGTGCTCACCGCGATCATGGGCACGGTGCTCTTCGGCGAGCTGCTCGGGACGGTGCAGATCATCGGGATCGGCGCGATCGTGGTCGGCGTGCTGCTCGTCGAACTCGGATCCCACTCACGCGAGACACCGGTCGAGGTGGCGTCGTGATCTGGGCGCTCCTCGTCCTCGCGATCGCGAGCGAGGTGACCGCGACTCTCAGCCTGCGCGCATCGGAGGGCCTGCGGCGGCGGCGGTGGATCCCGGTGATCGTGGTCGGCTACCTCGCCGCGTTCACGCTGCTCGGCACGATCCTGGCGATGGGGATGCCGGTGGGTGTCGCGTACGGCGTGTGGGCCGCAGCCGGTGTCGCGATCACGGCGATCCTGGGCCGAGTGATCTTCAAGGATCACTTCTCAGTCATGATGGCGATCGGCGTCGCGCTGATCGCCCTGGGTGTGGTCCTGATTGAGTTCGGCGGAGCCCACTGACGCTTCCCGCCGACGGCGCTGGGCGTCACGACGGCGGTCGATGATCATGTACCACGTCACGAACACCGCGATGACACCGAGAAAGATCCCCAGCGCCGCACCCATCCACAGTCCGCTCGCGCTGCCGTCGGTGGGAACGGCGAGGATGTCCGTTGCGGATTCTGCAGCCACGAGCAAGGATGCGTCCATGGTGCGAGGCTAACGGAGTGGGCGCGATTCAGTACCGCGCCGAGAACGCCCCGTCGGTGTTGAGCAGCTGACCCGAGATCCAGCGGCCCTCATCCGAGACCAGGAACTCCACCGTCGCCGCGACGTCGGCTGGCCTGCCGAGGCGCCCGAGTGGCGTCGCGGCGGCGAGCGCATCTCGGGTCTCGTCGTCCATCCAGCCGGTGTCGATCGGGCCGGGGTTGAGGACGTTCGCCGAGATCCCCCGGGGGCCGAGTTCACGCGCGGCCGAGATCACGAGCCTGTCGAGCGCACCTTTGGACGCACCGTATGGGAGGTTGCCGGTGACGTGATCGCTGGTCAGCGCGACGATCGCTCCGCCGTCCTCCCCTGCCTGCCTCGCGAACGCGGCAATGAGTAGCAGACTCGCTCGCGCGTTGACGGCGACGTGACGGTCGAAACTCTCGGCGGTCGTGTCGAGGATGCCCGACTGGACATCGTGCGCGTGGCTGAGGATCAAGGCAGAGATCGCGCCATGGCTGCGGTTGACCTCCGCGATGAGCGCCTCGGGCCCCTCGTGGGTCGAGAGATCGGCGACGACGTCGGCATCGGTGAGATCGCTCGTGACGACGGTCCAGCCGGCGTGCTGCAGCCGGGGGACGATGCCGGCGGCGATGCTGTTCGCCCGTGCGGCGCCGGTGACGAGTGCGAGAGGCATCCGGCCACGCTACCGGAATCGTCTCAGGCGCATGTCTCCGCGGATGCCGGACGCTGCGGCGGCGAGTCCTGCTGTTGCAGTGGCTGACCGTCGAGCGAATCCCCGCCGAGGTCGGCGCCGTCGTGGCCGTCAGGCACCCCGTGACGGAAGCACGCAGCGAATGTGCCTCTCACGACAGACCGGCGATCGCGACGCGCAGGATGCCGGCCGCATCACGAAGTGCCTGCGCCGAGCGGTCCGCCGACGCCCCGGTCGAGAGCATCAGGATCGCGAGCTTGACCGAGCCGTCGGCCGAGGCCAGTGCGGCGGCGGCCTCGTCGACGGTGGAACCGGTGAGTTCGGTGACCGTGCGGATCGAACGGGCGTGCAGCTTCTCGTTCGTCGCGAGAAGGTCGACCATCACACCCCGATGCGTCTTGCCCAGCTTGATCATCGACAGCGTGGTCAGCATGTTCACGACGAGCTTCTGGGCGGTCCCCGACTTCAGGCGAGTCGAGCCCGAGATGAACTCGGGCCCCGTGACCACCTCGATCGCGATCTCAGCCACCGCGCCGATGTCTGACGCCGCGTTCGAGGCGATCGCCACGGTGAGCGCACCGACCCCACGGGCGAACTCCAGTCCTCCCACGACATACGGTGTGCGTCCGGAAGCGGATATCCCGACGACCGTGTCCCGCCCGGTCAACCCGATCTCACCCAGTGACAGGCCCGCGGACTCGGCGTCGTCCTCGGCGTTCTCGACGGCGGATCGGATCGCCGTCTCGCCTCCGGCGATGAGACCGACGACCATCGACGGATCCGTGCCGAAGGTGGGCGGGCACTCGCTCGCGTCGAGCACGCCGATTCGGCCGGCGGTACCCGCACCGATGTAGATCAGGCGTCCTCCTTCGCGGAAGCGCGCGGTGATGCCGTCGACGGCGGCGGCGATCTCGGCGCTGCGTTCGGCGACCGCCTCAGGGACGCGGCGGTCCTCGGAGTTCATCCGGTTCACGAGCTCGATCGTGTCGAGCAGGTCGAGATCGCCGCGTTCGGTCGAGGATGCTTCGGTTCCGAGCGTCGACAGGACGTCGAGGAGGTCGGTCAATCTGGAGGGGTCATTCGGCACGGTGGACGAACCTTTCATGGGGAAGATCGGTGCGGTCTGCGATGAGCAGCGCGCCGTCGAGAGCATCACCGGCGCAGGCGACGACGTTCTGTCCAGCCGCGCGCAGGGCGTCTTCGATCCCGGTGCGGAACCAGACGTGCTCGGTGAGGCCGCCGTGCAGCGCCACCGGATCGGTGCGCGACGATGCGGCGACCGCTGAGGCGGTGAGCAGGCGGATCGCCTCTGCGGTGATCTCGGTGGCGACGCCGTCGCCGGACTCCGCGGCATCGAGCACAAGCGGGGCCAGTGCCGCGAGGCGTCGGGGCAGAGGGCCGTCGTCCTGAGCGAGCCAGCTGTGGATCGCGGACGGTGCGCCGATCGGCATGGCCACGGCGTCCGTGAGATCGGTGCTCGGCCCGACGCCGACGGATGCTCGCAGCACCGCACGCAGGGCCTCGCGCCCGAGCCACGACCCGCTGCCGAAGTCGCCGAGTTCCGGCCCCCACCCGTCTACGAGCGTGGCGCTGCCGGCGTCGATCCCGAGGGCGGCCGCGCCCGTGCCCGCGATGAGGAGCACTCCCGCGTCGCCGTCGAGGGCACCGGCGTGCGCCGAGACGACGTCCGACGTCACGGCGGCGGGGACGCCCCGCGCGTCGGCGAGTCGCCGAGCGAGTTCGGATGCCGCGATCGGCGCGGTCCAGGCGCCGGCAGCGCCGACGGAGATCGACGAGATCGGCACGTCGAGATCAGCCGTCAGCGGAAGGATCGAGTCGAGCGCGGCCGCGACGCCGCCGGCTGCGGCGAGGCCGGGCGCACCGACGCCGTCGCGAAGCGCACGACGGATGGATTGCCCGCCCATGACCGCATCCGGTTCCGAGACGACCACGCGGCACCGCGATTTGCCGAGATCGACGGCCACGACGGCGGATGGTGAAGACATGGAAATAGTCTACGCACCGAGCGCACGACATGAAATAATTGTTCATCAGCACCCCCATACGCCACACGCAGGAGAGCGATGAGCATCCAGACGACGATCGCGACAGCGGCCGAGAAGCTCCCGCCGTCACTCGCGCGTATCGCCCGCGCCATCTCCGACGACCCGACGATCGTCGTCGACAGCACCATCACCGAGATCGCCGAGAGATGCGCCACCTCGGTCGCCTCAGTCGTGCGCTTCTGCCGAGCGATCGGCATCAACGGATACGCGGCGCTGCGGATGGCGCTGGCCGCCGAACTCGGGCGAGAGTCCGTGCAGTTCCCGTCGTCGGCCGGTTTCGGCGCCGAGATCTCTGCTGCGGACTCCCTCCAGGAGGCGACCGCCAAGGTGGCAGCGCTCGAGCTTCTCGCGATCGAGGAGACGATCGCCGGCGTCGACTACGACGTACTCGCTGCAGCAGTGGATGCGGTCGACGAAGCCGACCGCATCCTGCTCTTCGGCATCGGCGCGAGCGGTCTCGTCGCGGCCGACCTCGGCCACAAACTCCTGCGCATCGGCCATGCGGCGATCGTGCTCACCGATGCGCACGAGGCGAGCGCTGCAGCCGCGCTCGGCGCCAAGAAGACCGTGGCTATCGGCTTCTCCCACTCGGGCACGACCCGCGAGACGTTGCATTTCCTCCGGACCGCACGGTCGGCGGCGAGCACCACGATCGGCGTCACCGGCGCATCCGGCTCTCCCCTCGCCTCAGAGGCGGACCACGCACTGCTCAGTCACGCCCGTGAACCGCGCCTCCGCGCAGGCGCAATGGTCAGCAGGATCGCGCAACTCGCCCTGGTCGACTGTCTCTTCGTCGGGGTCGCGCAGAAGCGCCACGCCCACTCCGTGCACGCACTGCAGCGCACAGCCGAAGCAACCCAGACACTGCGCTGAGCCGCAGGCCACGTCTCCGCCTACCTCTCAGGCGGCCACGGGATCGCTGCGACGATCGGTGCCGACCGAACCAGCGGTGCGCAGGAACACGATGATCCAGCTGAAGATCAGCACTGCGGCGATCAACTCGACGGCCGTGAGGTTGTAGTACCCGACGGCGAAGAACGCCGCGAGCAGGACGATGACGAGCACGTAGACCCAGCCGAACACCACGAACACCCGGGGGATGGCGCGCAGGAACCACGGCAGTCCGACGACGATCACTGCGAAGGCGACGACCATGCCGGTCGCGACGGTGTTGTGCACCAGGAAGAACTCGTCGACAGGGAAGATGCCGACGCATGCGAGGAAGATGCCCATCAGGATCAGGCCGCCGCGCACGATGAACCGCCCTCGCCGATCGGCGGGGTCGTCGATCGGCAGCCCCGCGGTCGCATAGCGCGAGATCGTCGTGATCATGACCCCCGCGATGATCAGCGTGACGTTGAAGGCGAGCGAGGCACTGTTCGTGCTCATGCCGAGCGCCGAGAGGTTGTCACGCCACCAGTGCACATCACTCGAGGCGAGCATCGCGGCGAACGCCCCCACGACGAGGAAGACGGCGAGCACGAGCGACAGCACGGTAGGGGTCAGCGCGACGGCGCTGAGGAAGGTCACGTAGGCGGTGAGCGCGAAAGCCACCGCGACGAGGACGGCTCCGGGGAACGGGAACACCGGGGCATCCGTGAAGCTGCGCTCCAACAGCTCGGCGATGCCGAGCCAGCCGAGATAGGCGATCGCCGCGTGCGCGAACGCGATCGCCGCGAGGTCGTACCAGCGCAGCCGATCGCCGGGAACGCTGAACCCATCGCGAGTGCCGTCCGGCGTCACCTCCGCCGGCCGAACCAGGAGCCTGCCGAGCACGAATGCCAGGACCGCTGTCACTGCGCCGCCGTATGCCGCGAACGAACCGATCGACCCGGCGCCGCTGATCGCCATCTCCCGCCCCCAGAACACCGGGAAGCCGATCGCGAACCCCAGAAGCAGGAAGACCGCGCCGACGATGAGTGCGGTCGCCTCGAAGACGGAGTCGGACGTATCGGGCCCGCGCAGCTGACGCAGTACCCGCATGACCTTCTCGCCGACAGCCCTCATATCCGACCTCCGTCGACATCATAGAAGCCTCGCTCTCGGCAGCACGCCGGCGGGCCCGTTCCGAGCCCGGTCTTGACCGCGCCCGATCATCCGAGGCTTCCCCCGCAAGTACCCTGAGAAGATGACCGAGACCCTCAGCGCCCGCGCCGCCCTGCTCGATATGGACGGCACCCTCGTCGACTCGACGGCCGTCGTCGAACGCCTGTGGCTGGCCTGGGCCGAACCGCACGGGATCGACCCCGCGACCGTATTGAGCGTCGTCCACGGTCGTCAGGGCCATCAGAGCATGGCGATCATGCTGCCGGAGCGCGATCATGAGATCAACATCCGGGAGAACGCCGTCATGCTGGCGAACGAGAGCGAAGACGTCGACGGCGTCGTCGCGATCGAGGGTGCCGACACTCTGCTCGAGGCGCTGCTCCCTCACCCTCACGCGATCGTGACCTCTGCTGACGTCACGCTGATGAACGCCCGCATGGGACAGGCCGGGCTCACGGTGCCTGCGCTCACGGTGACCGCCGAGGATGTGTCCGCGTCGAAGCCGCATCCGGAGGGCTTCCTGCTGGGCGCGAAGCTGCTGGGTGTCGATCCCGCCGACTGCGTGGTGTTCGAAGACTCGGGCGCCGGAATCCAGGCGGCTCACGCAGCCGGCATGCGTGTGATCGGTGTGGGCTCGCACGCGACCTCGCACGAGCCGACCTTCCACGTCGACGACCTCACCCAGGTCGCTGTGGTGCCGACCGCGGACGGATTCGAACTGCACCTGAGGTGACGCCGCGGATCCTCGTGGTCCCTGCAGACGAGAGATCGCGAGCCCGCTGCCGGTGATGCTCGCGCAGACGCTCAGATCAGGGTGAAGTCCTCGAAGATCAGTGTCGTCCGCGTCGAGCGGATCGACGGGATCGCCTGGATGTCCTCGAGGACGATGCGTCGGAGGTCTCGGGCATCGCTCGCCCGCACGAGCAGGATCACATCGAAGTCACCGCCGACGAGCGCCATGTGCTCGATCTCGGGGATCGCCCGCAGTCGCACGCTGACCTCCTGCCAGGTGGCCTGCTCGATCGCCAGCGTGACGTACGCGCTCGCATGGTGCCCGAGCAGCACCGGGTCTGTGCGCACCGAGTAGCCGGTGATGATGCCCGCATCCGTGAGTCGCTTGATGCGCGCGTGCGCTCCTGCTCGCGAGATGTGCACCGCCTCGGCGATGGACGTCATCGAGGCGCGGGCGTCGCGTCTCAGCTCGCCGAGGATCGCGTCATCGGTCTCGTCCAGCGTGATCATGGCACCCCTTCGTCCGGTCACGGAATTCTGACATTTTGGCACGAAGAACAGCAAGCTGCGCGCATCCGTCCACGATCCGATGAATGCTCTTGGACGATTGTCGCGTGCGGGGCAAGCTGGCCTCATCGAGTTCGGCAAGGAGGGCGAACGGATGGAACACGCAGACCTGCTTCCGCGCGACGCGGCGGTGCAGCTGATCGATGCCGACGGTGCGACCGTCGTCGACGAGCAGTACGCGATGCCCGGCGCAGACACGCTGCTGGCCGCATACCGGGGGCTCGTCGAAGGACGCCGCATCAACGACCAGGCCAGTGCCCTCGTGCGTCAGGGACGCCTCGCCGTCTACCCGTCGTCGCACGGCCAGGAGGCCTGTCAGATCGGCGCAGCGCTCGCCATGTCCGATGACGACTGGCTCTTCCCCACGTACCGCGACTCGGTGGCGGTCATCGCGCGCGGCGTCGCTCCTGCCGAGGCGATGGTGCTGCTCAAGGGCGACTGGCATTCGGGCTACGACGTGCGAGAGCACCACGTCGCTCCGCAGGCCACTCCCCTGGCCACGCAGCTGCTGCACGCCGTGGGTTTCGCGTACGCCGCGAAACAGCGAGGAGAAGACACCGTCGTCATCGCCCTGTGCGGAGACGGTGCGACCAGCGAGGGTGACTTCCACGAGGCCATGAACTTCGCCGCGGTCTTCCACGTGCCGGTCGTCTTCTTCGTGCAGAACAACGGGTTCGCGATCTCCGTTCCGCTCAGTCGACAGACCGCAGCACCCTCTCTCGCGCACAAGGCGATCGGCTACGGCATGCCGGGCCGGCGCGTCGACGGCAACGACGTCGCCGCGGTGCTGGCCGTGCTCGGCGAGGCCGTCGACCGCGCCCGCGCGGCGGGCGGCCCCACTCTGGTCGAGGCGCACACCTATCGGATGCAGGCGCACACGAACGCCGACGACGACACCCGCTACCGCGAGCGCGCCGAGGTGCAGGCATGGGTCGCTCGAGACCCGCTGGCACGTCTGCGAGCGCACCTGAGCGACATCGGCGCACTCACGGCCGAGCTCGAGGCCGAGTATGCGGCCGGGGCCGAGCGCATCGCGGCCGCGATGCGAGAGGCGCTCAACACAGATACCGACATCGACCCCGAGGATCTCTTCCGCTTCGTGACCGAGACGCGTTCCCCGCAGCTCGAGGAGCAGTGGCAGATGCTTCGAGGCGAGGTCGAACGGACCCGTGCCGCGGAGACCGGAGCGACCGCGCAGGCGACCCCCGGAGGTGCCCGATGACCATCGCACACGACGACGTCCGCGTCGATGAGCGCTCGACGAGCGTGTCGACCATGAGCATGGCGGCTGCGCTGAACCTCGCCCTCGCAGACGCCATCCAGTCCGACCCCGAGGTCGTGGTCTTCGGTGAGGACGTCGGCGCCCTCGGCGGAGTCTTCCGCATCACCGACGGGCTCACCGCGCGGTTCGGCGAGGAGCGCTGCTTCGACACCCCGCTCGCCGAGTCCGGCATCGTGGGCACCGCGGTCGGCATGGCCATGAACGGCATGCGACCCGTCGTCGAGCTGCAGTTCGACGCGTTCGCCCTGCCGGCGTTCGAACAGATCGTCAGCCATGTGGCGAAGCTCGGCAACCGCACCCGCGGAGTCGTGCGGATGCCGCTGGTGATCCGCATCCCGTTCGGCGGCGGCATCGGCGGGGTCGAGCATCACTGCGACTCGTCCGAGGCCTACTACGCGCACACTCCGGGACTCACGGTCCTCAGCCCGTCGACGCCGCAGGACGCGTATTCGATGCTCAGAGCAGCCATCGCCTCGCCGGATCCGGTGGTCTTCCTCGAGCCGAAGAAGCTCTACTGGACCAAGGGCGAGGTCGACACCTCCGTCATGGCCGAGGTCGGCACCGCCCGCATCGCTCGCGACGGCACCGACGTCACGCTCCTCGCCTACGGCGCGTCCGTGCCGCTCGCTCTGGAGGCGGCCGAGGTCGCCGCATCCGAAGGCCGCAGTGTTCAGGTCGTCGACATCCGCTCGCTCTCGCCCTTCGACGATGCCACCGTGACCGCAGCCGTGCGCGCGACCGGTCGTGCCGTCGTGATCGCCGAGGCGCCCGGCTACGCCAGCGTGGCATCGGAGATCCAGGCACGGGTCTTCGAGCGCTGCTTCGAATATCTCGAAGCGCCTGTTCGCCGCGTGACCGGCTTCGACACCCCCTTCGCGCCGCCGAAGCTCGAGCACTGGTACCTGCCGGATGTCGACCGCGTCCTCGACGCGATCGACTCGCTGCACTGGGAAGACGAATGCCGGGAGGACGAGTCATGACCGCCCTGACCACCCGGGTCTTCCGTCTGCCGGACCTCGGTGAAGGACTGACCGAAGCGGGCCTCGTGCAGTGGCTCGTCGCGGTCGGCGACACCATCGTCACGGATCAGGCGATCGCCGAGGTCGAGACCGCGAAGAGCATCGTCGAGCTGCCCTCGCCGTTCGCGGGAGTCGTCACTGCACTGCACGGAGAGCCGGGCGAGACCATCGACGTCGGAGCCCCCGTGCTCGAAGTGGACGATGGCACAGGCTCAGGTTCGCGTCCTGCTTCCCCCGAGTCCGTCGAGCACGACGCCTACCGCGAGGAGGAGCGCGCGGGGTCCGGCAACGTGCTGATCGGCTACGGCACGTCCGAGCGCGCCACGTCCGGCCGGAGGAGGCCCCGTGCCGTCGCGAAGGTCGATTCCGCACCGGCACGACCCCTGGCGACCGAGCAGGCACCGATCGCCCCCCAATCGAACGCCGCGATACGACGCCCGGTGGCGGTCCGCTCCCCCCTGGTGCGGCGTCTTGCCCGCGACCTCGGACTCGACGTGCACACGATCGCCCCGACAGGACACGACGGTGCCGTGACCCGCGCCGACGTCCTCGCCGCGGCTGTCGATGTCGCGGTCGACGGCGTCACCGCCCAGCATCGCGGCGCGGGTGCCGGTGCGGGTGCGGGCGCGACTGCAGGTGCGAGCACCGATGGAGACGTCCTCGACGGTCTGCCCGTCGCCTCACGCGAGCGCCTGTCCCCGCTGCGCAAGGCCGTCAGCGCGAAGCTCGCCCGCAGCCGCTCCGAGATCCCCGAAGCGACCGTCTGGGTCGATGTCGATGCGACCGAGCTGTGGAACCTGCGCTCGCAGATGGCTCCCGAGGGCGGCAAGGCGCCGTCCGTGACCGCGCTCCTCGCGCGCTTCGTGCTGCTCGCTCTCGAGGATCACCCGGTGCTGGCGTCCCGTCTGAGCGACGACGCCTCCGAGCTCATCTCCTTCGAAGGCGTGAACCTGGGCGTGGCGACCGACACCGCACGCGGCCTGATGGTGCCGGTCGTCCCGCGAGCACACGAACTCCGCATCGAGCAGCTCGACACCACCCTGCGCGAACTGTCGGCGACAGCGCGATCCGGGTCCATGCCTGCCGAACGCCTGCGCGGATCGACCTTCACGCTGAACAACTACGGCGGGCTCGGCGTCGACGGCTCCGCAGCGATCATCAACCACCCCGACGTCGCGATCCTCGGGATCGGACGCATCATCGAGCGCCCCTGGGTGGTCGACGGACAGATCGTCGCCCGCCGCATCGTGCAGCTGTCACTCGTGTTCGACCACCGGGTGTGCGACGGCGGCTACGCCGCGAGCTTCCTCCGCCGAGTGACGGAGCTCATCGAGCATCCGCTGCGCGCGTTCGGGAAGGTGTGAGGGCCGCCGGCACGCGGGGGACCCTCACACCTCACTCCACGGTGAGGTCTCCTCGCACGGTGGTGTCTGCGGTCGTGATCCCGATGATCCGGGCCTCCGTGGAGTCGGTGTCCTCGCGCGTGGTGTGGAAGATCAGGAGACGCCCGTCTCTGTCGGCGACGAAGTAAGCCCATTGCCCCGACGAGACGACGTGCACACGGGTTCCCGAGGGGAACGCGGCGACGGCCGAGGAGACCGGGTCGCCGATCCGCACGTCGAGCGCGTGCGGCGACGTCGCGCCGTCCGCTCCGGAGTCCTCTTCGTCCGATACGGCCCCGACGGTGATCTCGGACACCGACCCGCTGTCGGCAGCTGTCGCAGAGAACGACGAGGCGCCGTCGGGGCTCGCGTAGTTCCACGGCCCGCCGTCGTACGCGGGCGGTGTCACCGCCGCATCCGGCAGTGTCGCCACGATGTCGTCATACGTCTCACCGAGGCGGATCGGGCCGACGCCCTGCCCCGTGATCGACCACTCGGCCCAGGGAGTGGACGCATCGCCCACCGGCTCTGTCGCCCCTGTCGGAGGGGTCTCGGTCAGACTGTCGATGAGTTCGGACTTCGCATCGATCGCGGTCGACTGCAGCAGCTCTACCGCGGCCGCCGCGTCGATCGGCGCGGAATCGGGGAGCGACGTTCTCAGGTGCACGAGCGTGTTGCCGACGGCGGCGAATCCGTGGAAGACCCGCCACCCGTCGGAGGTCGGGTCGGCGTTCATCGTTCCCGCCAGCGCGCGAACGCCGTCCTCCTCCTCCCCGACGACCGCGTCGAAGGTGTTGAGCCCGTCGTAGTCGAACTCTCCGCATTCCGCCGCTGCACGCTCGAGCTGATCCATGCGCGCGACGACGTGCGCCTCATCGGCGAGCTGCATGGCCACGATGCTGTTGAATGAGTATCCGGTGTCGCTCGGCATCGACCACGACGTCGTCCGGGTTCCCAGAGAATCCAGGGTCTGCTCCATCAAGAGCACGCCGCAGATCGCCGGAGCGAACTCGGGGCCACCACCGTCGGAGGTCTGCTCGAGGGCATCGGAGGGTGTGCTCACCGCACTGGCGGACGGGATCAAGGCGGTGATGTCGTCCGCGGAGGGCAGGAGCCACGAGAGCTCGTCACCGACGAATGCCACGGGCCCCGAGTACGGCTCCGGTGAGGAAGCCTCGGGCGTCGGTGATGACGATGATGACGGCTCCGGCGAGGGCGCACAGGCGGTCAGCGCGGCCAGGAGCGCTCCGACACCGACGACCCCGAGAGCGGCCCGCCCTCGACCTTGATTCAGAACACGCATGACACACCCTCCGTTTGTGCTCTCCACATCGAGATCCGATGCCCCTGCGAGGAGCCTAGGGGTGCTCCGATCGCCCTGAGGAGCAACACATGCATGTCGATATCAGAATGTGAGGAATCGCATACCGCGCACTGCATACATCGATGCCTCAGGCTTCAGATCTCATCTCCCAGCGCCGAGAATCGGGACAACTGCTGTGGGTCCCGGGTCTTGGAGTGTCTTCCTGCGTGCGCTACTCTCGCTTTACTGACCGATCATTCGGTAAGTGACCCGGGCGATGGTTCGTCGCTCTTCCCCCACCGCAGAACAATGGAGTTCGCATGACGTCAGCAGTATCTGCACGCAGCTCGACCACCCGGATGCCCGCCGAGGAACGGCGGGTTCTCGCCAGCACTCTCGTCGGCACCTCGATCGAGTGGTACGACTTCTTCATCTACGCGCAGGCCGCCGGCCTCGTGCTCGCCCCGCTGTTCCTCGCCCCTATCGCTGAGGAGAACAAGGGCTTCGCGCAGATCCTGTCGTTCGCCACCATCGGAATCTCCTTCCTCTTCCGTCCACTCGGAGCCATCGTCGCCGGGCACCTGGGCGACAAGCTGGGCCGCAAGAAGATGCTGGTGTTCACCCTCGTGATGATGGGACTCTCCACCTCCCTGATCGGCCTGCTTCCGACGTACGCGGCGATCGGCGTCGCCGCGCCGATCCTGCTCATCGTGCTCCGCATCCTGCAGGGATTCTCGGCCGGAGGCGAATGGGGCGGGGCAGCGCTGATGGCCGTCGAGCACGCGCCGACCACCCGCCGGGGGCTCTTCGGCGCGTTCCCGCAGATCGGTGTCCCGATCGGCATGATCCTCGCCACAGCCACGCTATGGGTGCTGACGAGCTCGATGTCACCCGAAGCCTTCCTCGCCTGGGGATGGCGCATCCCGTTCCTGCTGTCGATCGTGCTGATCGCCGTCGGCTACGTGATCAGGCGCGCGGTCGATGAGAGCCCGGTCTTCGAGGATCTCCGCCGTCGCCGGCAGGAGGCGTCGGCACCGCTCGGGCGTCTGTTCCGAAAGAACACCAAGCAGGTCGTGCTCACCGCACTCATCTTCATCGGCAACAACGCCGCCGGCTACCTGCTCATCGCGTTCTTCGCCACCTACGCCGTCACAGCCCTCGGCATGGAGCGTCCTCCCGTGCTGCTGGCCACGACCCTCGCATCCTTCGGATGGCTCATCTTCACGCTGTGGGGCGGCCACCTCTCCGATCGCCTCGGTCGCGTACGCACCTTCCAGATCGGGTACGTCGCGCTCGCGCTCTGGGCGGTGCCGATGTGGTTCCTGATCGACACGGCGAACATCTTCTGGTACTTCGTCGCCCTGTTCGTCATGACGTTCGCTCTCGGACTCTCGTACGGTCCGCAGGCGGCCCTCTACGCCGAGATGTTCCCCGCCAACGTCCGATACTCGGGCGTCTCGATCGGATACGCGCTCGGTGCCATCCTCGGCGGAGCGTTCGCACCGATGATCGCGGAGGCTCTGATGAACCAGTTCCAGGCAGCATGGACCATCGGCGTCTACATCGCCATCACGGCGGTGATCTCCCTCATCGCCGTATCGATCGTGAAGGAGACGAAGGGCGTCGACCTGCACGCCTGAGCGGCACCTCCACAGATCCCGTCGGCGGGTCGGTCGTTCAGTCGACCGGCCCGCCGACGCTCTCGGATCCGAGGACCACGACCGCCGCCGCGCGCGCGTCCGCAGCGGTCGCCGCCTTCAGCACGGCCTCCGCCGCCGCTCGACACTGCGCTTCGGTGACCGCCTCGAGTGCTGCCGCCACACGACCCAGCGCCCGCGGCGTCATCGAGAGCGAGGTGACGCCGAGGCCCACGAGCACCGGTGCGAGCAAGGAGTCCGCAGCGGCCTCGCCGCACACCCCGACCGGAAGATCCCACGTGCGCCCGGCCGCACCCACCGCACCGATCAGGCGGAGGACGGCGGGCTGCCAGGGATCGTTCAGCTCACCGAGCTCGGCGAGCAGCCGATCGGCGGCCAGTGTGTACTGTGCGAGGTCGTTGGTGCCGAGGCTCACGAAGTCGACGACCTCGAGCATCTCCGAGGCGAGCAGCGCCGCGGAGGGCGTCTCGATCATCACGCCCACGGTCATCAGTCCGACCGCACGAGCGCTCTCGGCGAAGGCACGCGCCTCGTCGACCGTGGCCACCATCGGAGCCATCACCTCGACGACCGCCGATTCCGCCTCGGCTGCCCGTGCCAGCGCGCGCAGCTGATCGTCGAGCAGCGCGGGCGACCGTCGGGCGATGCGCAGGCCGCGAACTCCCAGAGCGGGATTGTCCTCGTGATCCGGGTTCGCGAACGGCAAGGGCTTGTCGCTGCCCGCATCGAGCGTGCGCACGACGACCCGGCGACCGGGGAAGGCTGCGAGGACACCGCGGTAGGCCGCCACCTGTTCGTCGATCGACGGCGCATCGACCCGGTCGAGGAAGCAGAACTCGGTGCGGAAGAGCCCGACACCCTCCGCTCCGGCGGCGGCAGCGGTCACCGCCTCGGCCGCGCCCCCGACGTTCGCGAGCAGACGGATGCGGTGCCCGTCGGCGAGCATGCCCTCTCCGTCGAAGGGCACGACGACCGATTCGCCCTTCGCCGCGTCGGCACGCACCGGGTCAGGCTCGATCTCCACGGTGCCGCGGTCGCCATCGACGAGCACGATGGCATCGGGCGCGATCCCGGCCGCGCCAACCACCCCGGCCACGGCCGGTATTCCAAGAGAGCGCGCGATGATCGCGGTGTGCGAGGTGGGACCACCCTGCTCGGTCACCAACCCGACGCAGCTGCCGCCCTCGAGGGCGGCGGTGTCAGCCGGGGCGAGGTCGACGGCCACCAGCACGAACGGCTCCTCACGCTCAGGGACGCCGGGGACGTCGACCTCGAGGATCTCCGCGATGATGCGATCACGGACGTCGCGGATGTCCGCCGCCCGCTCAGCCATCCGCCCGCCGAGTGCCGCGAGACCCCGCTCGTGCGAGACCGCGGTCTCCCACACTGCGCGCGCCGCTGTGCGCCCCTTGATCCGGACGAGCGCTGAGGCCTCGGCCACGAGCTCCGGGTCGGAGGCGAGCAGACGCGACGCATCGAGGATCGCCCGCGCTTCCCCGGTCGCGGTCGACGTGCGCGCACGCAGCTGATCGGCCACCGCCACGGCGGCCCACTCGATCGCGGACACCTCACTCTCACGGTCATCCGGCGCGACGATCTCGCTCGCATCGGGCTCGTCGAGTGGAGCGGCGAGGATCACCGCCGGCGCCGCGACCCGTCCGCCGCTCACTCCCCTCCCGCGCAGCACGGTTCCCGGCGCGATCGGCGAGCGAGCCTGGGTCTCCGTCTCGACCGACGGCGTCGTTGCAGCCACCGGAGACTTCGGAACCTCGGTGACTCCCTCCCCGAAACCCTCCCCGAAACCCTCGTCGAAGAGAGCCACGAGACGCTCGACGACACCGTTTGCGTCGACCCCGGTCGCAGACAGCTCGACGTCGTCGCCCTGTCGAGCGCCGAGGATCAGAAGTCGGGAGAGGCTCGCAGCGGCGGCATCGGGTCCGTCCGGCAGCTTGCGCAGTCGCACATCGGCTCCCGCCGACGTCTCGGCGATGAGCGCGGCCGGACGCGCGTGGATGCCGAGGGGATTCCGCACGGTCACCACGCGCACGACGGCACCCGGCCGGGCGGACGCACCCGACTCGACGGAGGATGCATCGGCGCCGTGCTCGCCGGCACCGCGCGCAGGAGGAATGTGATCCTCGTCACCGTCGGCGTTCGCGTCGCCGAGCTGACCGGTCTTCGCCCCGAGTGAGGCCGAGGCCTCCTGCGCGACGACGTCGAGCGATCCTCCCGCCGCAGCAGACACGACCGCCGCGAGCAGTCCTTCCACGAAGGGCGCGGGCGCCAGGCGCACCGGCACGTCGCTCATCCGCAGCTCGAGTGCGAGCTCGGCGCTGAGCACCGCAGACCCCAGGTCCATCAGCACGAGCACCCCGTCGCAGTCCGCCGCGAGGTCGTCGATCGCCGCGGCCACTGCGACCGCGTCCGTGCCGAGGATGGGCGTACCGTCGGCATCCGATCCCGCACCGGCCGCGACCCGCACGAGCACTCCCCCGCCCTGAACCATCTGCAGGGCGAGCTCCAGCGCCGCCTCCCCGAGTCGAGCGCTGTGGGAGACGGCGACGATGCCGATCATCAGGACGATTCCGCGGCCTGTGGGGCGCTCTGCGCGGTGGCCTGCGCGAGCGTCTCGAACAGCAACGTGGTCGATGCGGCGCCCGGGTCGAGGTGCCCGGCACTGCGCTCACCCAGGTAGCTCGCGCGTCCCTTGCGGGCGACGAGAGGTTCGGTGGCATCGCGACCGGATGCCGCGGCCTCCGCCGCCGCCGCCGTCGCCGCCCCGAGGTCCGCTCCACCGGCGAGCGCCTCATCGAGAGCGTCGACCGCCGGAGCCATCGCGTCGAACATCGTCTTGTCTCCGGCTTCGGCCTTGCCGCGAGCGACGATCCCGTCTAGTCCGGCCCGTAGCGAGGCGGCGAGCGCCGAGGGATCGAGCTCGGTCACGGGCCCCGCCGCCATCCCCATGCGCAGGAACAGCGTCCCGTACAGGGGGCCGCTCGCGCCGCCGACGGAGCTCACCAGGGTCATGCCCACCGTCTTGAGCAGCTCGTCCACTGTGTCCGGAGCTCCCGAGGCGAGCTTGGCGATGACCGCATCCATTCCTCTCGACATGTTCGCACCGTGGTCGGCGTCGCCGATAGCCGAGTCCAGTTCGGTGAGCCACTCGCGCTTCTCCGCGATCACGTCGCGGAAGCGGTGCATCCAGTCGATGAGCGCTGCCGTGTCGACGCCCGTCATCATGCTCCCCACCGGAGGCCCGGAGTGTTGACCGGAGCATCCCACAGCCGCAGCAGCTCGTCGTCGGCCTTCAGCACTGTGAGCGAGCAGCCGGCCATGTCGAGCGAGGTGATGTAGTCGCCGACCAGGTTGCGGGCGATCTGCACGCCGGCCTTCTCGAGCAGCGGCACGACCTCCCCGTACATGAGATACAGCTCGATCAGGGGCGATCCGCCCATGCCGTTGAGCATCACGATCGCGGGCCCCGTGGCGTCGAGGTCGGCGAGGATCGGCTCGACGAGCTGGCGGGCGATCTCGGATGCCGGTGCCAGCGGCTCCCGGTGACGACCGGGCTCGCCGTGGATGCCGATGCCGATCTCCATCTGGTCCTCGGGCAGGTCGAACGTCGGCTTTCCGGCTGCGGGCACGGTGCAGCTCGTGAGCGCCATGCCCATCGAACGCCCCTGGCTGTTGATGCGCTTCGCGAGCTCGACGATCGAAGCGAGATCCTGCCCCTCCTCCGCGGCTGCGCCGACGAGCTTCTCGAGCAGCACGGTGAGTCCGACGCCTCGGCGACCAGCCGTGTAGAGCGAGTCCTGCACGGCGACGTCGTCATCGACGATCACGGTGCCGACCTCGATGCCCTCCATCTCGGCGAGCTCGGCGGCCATCTCGAAGTTCAGCACGTCTCCCGTGTAGTTCTTCACGATGTGCAGCACTCCGGCACCTCGGTCCACGGCCTTGGTCGCGGCCTGCACACGATCGGGAGTCGGCGAGGTGAAGACCTCGCCCGCGACGGCGGCGTCGAGCATCCCGACGCCCACGTAGCCGCCGTGAAGGGGCTCGTGCCCGGAGCCCCCGCCCGAGACCACCGCCACCTTGCCCGCTTCCTTCGGCGTTGCGCGCGTGATCACGTGGTTCTCAAAGTCCACCGACAGCTCCGGATGCGCGAGGGCGACGCCCCGCAGCGATTCGGCCAGCACATCGGCGGGGTTGTTGATGAGCTTCTTCATCGTTCGATCTCCCTTGATCTCTGCGGTGGCGATCTTTCGCAATATTGGAAAGTTATTCGTCAATGTCGAATATGCTCGGGCGCAGTCGAGTTGTCAAGATCTACCTGGCGGCCGACGAGACCGCCCGGCTCGACGACGACCGGAGGGAGGAGCCGCCGTGATCCAGGCCATCGATCGCGCAGCCAAAGTGCTCGAACTGCTGCAGGGAGCGCGTCACCTCGGCATCACCGATCTGGCTCTCGCACTGAACCTCCCCCCGTCGACCGTGCACGGCATCGTCAAGTCCTTGCGCGAGCATGGACTTGTCGCGAAAGAGCGCGGAGGGCAGCGATACATGCTCGGTCCGACGCTGCTGCGCCTGAGCAACGTGTACCTCGACACCCTCGATGTCAGGGCGCGCGCCATGCGGTGGACGCAGGAGCTCGCGCGCCGGACGAACCTGCCCGTGCGACTCGGTGCGCCGCACTTCCATGAGGTCCTCGTCATCCACCACGACCTGCGCCCCGATGACAGCCAGCAGATGCTCGAGACCGGCGTCGCCATCCCCGCTCACGCCTCCGCGATGGGGAAGGTTCTGCTCGCGCACGATCTCGGCTTCCAGCGCACGGTCTTCGAGCGCCCGCTGCCCAGCCTCACCGGAGACACCATCACCGATGTCGCCCGACTGCTGCTCGATCTGCCCACCATCGCAGAACGCGGCAGCGCCTCGGAGACCGATGAGGCCGTGCTCGGAGAATCGTCCGTCGCCGCACCGGTCGCCGACGCCTCGAACGACATCGTCGCCGCGGTCGCCGTGGTGATGCCCACATCGCAGGCTCCCGCATCCGATGTCGTGCTGAACGCGCTCCGGGAGACGGCGCGAAACATCTCACGCGAACTCGGGGCCACCAGCTGGCCTCCCCGGGTGGCTCCGGCCGACGACTGAGTCGACTCAGCGAGACTGCAGTCCGTCCAGGCTCACCCTGAGGATGTCCTCCCCCAGTTCGTCGGGGTCGACGGGTCCGCCAGGCCGATACCACTCGACGACCGAGTTGATCATGCCGAAGATCAGCCTCGTCGCGACCGCCGCATCGACGTCGTCGCGGATCAGCCCCTCGGCCTGAGCCTCGGCGACGATCGCGGTGACCCGCTGGTCGAATGCGCGCCGGCGCACGAGGGCTGCCGTCTCGACATCGCCGTTGCCCCGCACCCGCAGCAGCAGCGTGACCGACGGGAGCTTCTCGGTGAGCACGCGCACCGCCCCGCGGATGATCGACCGCAGGCGGTCGGAGGCCAGAGGATGCCGTGCCGTCGCGTCGTCCACGACCGCTTCGAGAGCGTCGAGGGCATCGGTCAGCGCGAGCTCGAGGATCGCCGATTTGGATTCGAAGTGATGGTAGAGCGCGGACTTGGTGAGCCCGAGGGTGGCGCTGAGGTCGGCGACGCTGGTCGCGTCGTAGCCCTGCTCGTTGAACACCTTCACGGCGACCGCGAGCACCTGCTCGCGGTCATAACCTGGCCGGCCTCGCTTGGGGGCCGGCGCGTCGAATCCGGGCTGCGCCATGGGCCCAGTCTGTCATTCTCCATGAGTTGCCATTCGTCCACCGATCTGAGATCGTATTCCTGACCGATCGGTCTGAAATTATCGCCAGCGTTGGTGATCGAGAGGATGACGATGTCCGAGGCCTATCTCGTCGATGGCGTCCGCACCCCCGTCGGCCGCTATGGAAGCGCACTCGCATCCGTCCGTCCCGACGATCTCGCAGCCCTCGTGGTGGGCGAGACCGCCCGCAGATCCGCGGTGCCCGTGGAGGAGATCGACGAGGTGATCCTCGGAGCCGCGAACCAGGCGGGTGAGGACAACCGTAACGTCGCACGCATGGCCGTGCTGCTCGCGGGCCTCCCCGATTCGATCCCCGGCCTGACCGTCAACCGCCTCTGCGCCTCGGGGATGTCGGCCATCGCCCTCGCCGCGAACGCCGTGCGCGCAGGAGACGCCGACCTCATCGTCGCCGGAGGCGTCGAGTCCATGACCAGAGCGCCCTGGGTGCAGGCGAAGCCCGAGCGGGCGTGGGCGAAGCCCGGTGCGGCTTTCGACACGTCGATCGGATGGCGCTTCACGAACCCTCGGATGAGCGAGCGCGACAAGGCGACGTTCTCGATGCCGGAGACGGCGGAGGAGGTCGCCCGCGTCGACGCCATCAGCCGGGCGGATGCCGACGCCTTCGCACTGCAGAGCCATCAGCGGGCCATCGCCGCGATCGATGCGGGGCGCTTCGACCCCGAGATCGTCGGAGTCGAGACGGGCCGCGGAATCGTCGACACCGACGAGGGGCCGCGACGGGACACCACCCTCGACGCGCTCGCGAGGCTGCGCGCCGTGGTTGCGGGCGGCGAGGTCGTCACGGCCGGCAACTCCAGCTCGCTGAACGACGGCGCCTCCGCGATCGTCGTGGCGAGCGCCGAGGCCGTCGAGCGGCATGGCCTGCGTCCGCGCGCACGGATCGTCGCGTCGGCGACCGCCGCACTCGCTCCCGAGATCATGGGACTGGGTCCGGTGCCGGCCACGCAGAAGGCGCTCGCGAAGGCGGGCCTGCAGGTCTCCGACCTCGGAGCCGTCGAGCTGAACGAGGCCTTCGCGTCGCAGTCTCTCGCATGCATCCGCCGCCTGGGGCTCGACCCGGCCATCGTCAACGCCGACGGCGGTGCCATCGCGCTCGGCCACCCCCTCGGGTCCAGCGGGTCGCGTCTGATCGTGACGCTGCTCGGTCGACTCGAGCGCGAGAGCGCACGCTACGGACTGGCCACGATGTGCGTCGGCGTCGGGCAGGGAACCGCCATGATCGTGGAGCGTCTGACGTGACTCTGCACATCGACGAGCACGACGACCGAGTCGTCGCCACACTCGACCGACCCGACAAGCGCAATGCCATCGACCAGGCGACGGTCGATGCGCTGCACGAGCTGTGCGCGATGCTCGAAGAGGCTCCGCGCACGCTGATCCTCACGGGCTCGGGCGGGGTCTTCGCCGCCGGTGCGGACATCGCCGAGCTGCGGGATCGCACCGCGGTTGACGCCAGGCGCGGCATCAACGCGACCGCGTTCATCCGCATCCACGAGCTCCCGATGCCGGTGGTCGCGGCGATCGACGGCTACGCTCTCGGCGGCGGGGCCGAGCTCGCCTACGCCGCTGACATCCGCATCGCGACTCCGTCTCTGCGCATCGGCAACCCCGAGACCGGGCTCGGCATCATCGCGGCGGCCGGTGCGACTTGGCGGCTTCCCGAGATCGTCGGCGACGCCCGGGCGAGCGAGCTGCTCCTCACCGGACGAGCACTCGATGCCGAAGAAGCGCTGCGCTGGGGGCTGGTCTCGTCACTGCATCCGGCCGAGGAACTGCTCGCCGCCGCGCACGGGATCGTCGACCGGATCGCGGCGAACGACCCGCTGGCGACGCAGTACACGAAGCGCGCGCTGCGCACTCCGCGAGCGCAGCACCCGGCGATCGAGCTCGAGCTGCAGGCCGAGCTCTTCGAGTCACCCGAGAAGCATCGCCGCATGACCGCGTTCCTGGAGAGGAAGAGCCGATGAGCGACACCGATGCCCGGTCGTTGAGCGAGCCTCACCCCCGGTCGTTGAGCGAGCGAAGCGAGACGAAACGCCCAGACGGCGCGCCCGCGAACGTCGGCGTGCTGGGCGGTGGGCGCATGGGGGCCGGCATCGCGCATGCGTTCCTGCTCGCTGGCTCGCGGGTCACCGTGGTCGAGCGCGATACGGCGAGCGCTGACGCGGCGCGGGGCCGCATCGGCGACAGCATCCGCCGATCCGTCGAACGCGATTCCTCCCTGGACGAAGCGGAGCTCGCCGGCCGCCTCATGACCGGCGACGATCTCGCAGCCTTCGCCGTGGTCGACCTCGCGATCGAGGCGGTGCCCGAGGACCGTGCTCTCAAGGACGATGCACTCGCCCGCGTCGAGGCGGCGCTGCCCGAGCACGCGACGCTGGCGAGCAACACCTCGTCGATCTCGATCGACGACCTGGCCGCGAGCCGCCTGCACCCCGAGCGATTCCTCGGTCTTCATTTCTTCAACCCCGTGCCCGCGTCGAGCCTCGTCGAGATCGTGCGCGGCGCAGCGACCGACGCGGCGATCGTCGAGAGCGCGGCAGGATGGGTGACCGCGCTCGGCAAGACGCCGATCGTCGTCAGCGACTCCCCCGGGTTCGCATCCTCTCGACTGGGCGTGGTGCTCGGCCTGGAGGCGATCCGGATGCTCGAAGAGGGCGTCGCATCGGCGGCCGACATCGATGCGGCCATGACTCTGGGCTACCGGCATCCGATGGGCCCGCTGCGCACCACCGACGTTGTCGGGCTCGATGTGCGGCTGGGCATCGCCGAGGAGTTGGAGCGCACTCTCGGCGCGCGATTCGCCCCGCCGGATCTGTTGCGACGAATGGTCGCCGAAGGAAAGCTCGGCCGCAAGAGCGGCGAAGGGTTCTACGCATGGAACGAGGAGAGATGACCGAGTATCTGCCGAGCTACGTCCAGGGCGAGTGGTGGACACCCTCGTCTCCCACGGGGTCCGCGGAGGTGCGCGATGCGTCGACCGGCGAGGTCGTCACCCTCGTCTCCACCGACGGCCTCGATCTCGCCGGCGCGCTGGAGCACGCTCGCTCCGTGGGTCAGCGGAGCCTCGGAGCCCTCACCTTCCACCAGCGCGCGGTGCTGCTCAAGCAGTTCGCCCTCGCCCTCACCGGACGCAAGGAGGAGCTGTACGCTCTCTCCTTCCGTTCGGGCGCCACGAAGGCCGACTCGTGGGTCGACATCGACGGCGGCATCGGGGTGCTGTTCTCATACTCCGGCAAGGGCCGACGTGAGCTGCCGAACAGCCGCGTGCACGTCGACGGGCCGGTCGAGCCGCTGTCGAAGGACGGATCTTTCCTCGGACGCCATGTCTACACGACGCTGCCCGGCGTCGCCGTGCAGATCAACGCCTTCAACTTCCCTGTCTGGGGATCGCTCGAGAAGTTCGCGCCGGCGTTCCTCGCGGGCATGCCGACCCTCGTGAAGCCGGCGACGCCCACCGGATACGTCGCCGAGGCGATGGTGCGCATCCTCGTCGAGTCGGGCCTGCTTCCCGACGGCTCGCTGCAGCTCGTCAGCGGCAGCGTTCCCGACCTCTTCGAGAACCTGCGACTGGGTGACATCGTCGGCTTCACCGGCAGCGCATCGACGGCAGGGAGCCTCAAGGCCCACCCTGCGGTGCAGACGGGCGGCGTGCGATTCACCGCCGAGACCGACTCGATCAACGCCTCGGTGCTCGGAACCGACGCGACCGAGGGGACCCCCGAGTTCGATGCCTATGTCCGGCAGCTCGTCACCGAGATGACGAGCAAGGCCGGTCAGAAGTGCACGGCCATCCGTCGCGCGATCGTGCCCACCGGGTCGGCGGATGCCGTGATCGCGGCTGTGCGAGCGCGCATCGCCGACAAGACCGTGCTGGGCGACCCGCGCGCGGAGGGCGTCACCATGGGCCCTCTCGCCTCGACCGCACAGCGCGACGAGGTGCTGCGTCAAGTCGGAAGACTGCAGGATGCGGGCGGACGGATCGTCATCGGCTCGACCGATGCCCCCGAGGTGCGCCTCCTCGACGGCAGCACCGGGCCCTCGCCCGACGGCGCGTTCGTCTCGCCGCTGCTGCTGCGCTTCGACGACCCTCAGTCAGAGGCCGCCCATTCGGTGGAGGCGTTCGGGCCGGTGTCGTCCCTGCTCACGTATGACACGATCGCCGACGCCGCAGCGCTCGTCGCCCGGGGCGGCGGATCACTGGTCACCAGCCTCGCCACGCACGACCCTGTGCAGGCGGTGGAGCTGGCCACGCGCATCGCTCCGTTCAATGGCCGGATGCTGCTGCTCGACCGCGACGATGCGCGCTCCTCGACCGGTCACGGTTCTCCGCTGCCGAATCTCGTGCATGGCGGGCCCGGCCGAGCAGGCGGCGGCGAGGAGCTCGGCGGCATCCGCGCGGTGCTGCACCACATGCAGCGCACCGCGGTGCAGGGTTCGCCTGAGATGCTCACGGCGCTGACCGGGGTCTGGCACGCGGGTGCTGCGGCGCGCGGCGATGGTCGGCATCCGTTCCGCAAGTCGCTCGCCGAGCTCCGCATCGGCGACCAGATCGTCTCGGCCTCGCGGGAGGTGTCGCTCGCCGACATAGAGACGTTCGCGCACTTCACCGGCGACACGTTCTATGCGCACATGGACGAAGCCGCCGCCGCCGCGAACCCGTTCTTCCCCGGCCGCGTAGCGCACGGGTACCTGCTCGTCTCGTGGGCTGCCGGTCTCTTCGTCGACCCGGAGCCCGGGCCCGTGCTCGCGAACTACGGGCTCGAGAACCTGCGTTTCATCACGCCCGTCTCCCCCGGCGACACGATCCGGGTCGAGCTCACCGCCAAGCAGATCACTCCGCGCGAGACCGACGAGTACGGCGAGGTGCGCTGGGATGCCGTGATCCGCAACCAGAGCGACGAGCTCGTCGCGACCTATGACGTGCTCACACTGGTGAACAAGCAGCCGACGCCCGAGGTCGCGGCCGCATGAGGCCCATGATGCAGCGCGATGCCGCCTCGGCGATGCTCGGCATGGTCATCGAACTCGACGCGCCGGGAGAGGCCGTGGTGTCGATGACGGTGCGCGATGACATGCTGAACGGCTTCGCGATCACGCATGGCGGGCTGGTGTTCACGCTCGCCGACACGGCCTTCGCGATCGCCTGCAACGAAGACGAGCGCGTCACCGTCGCCGGCGGCGCCGACATCACGTTCCTGAAATCCACGACAGCGGGGCAGCGGCTGACGGCTCGCGCGGTGCGCAGGGTCGTCAGCGGCCGAAACGGGCTCTACGACGTGACCGTGACCGACGAATCAGGCGATGTCGTCGCAGAGGTGCGCGGCCGCTCGCTCACCACGAACCGATCGCACCCGGGCTGAGCGCCCGAACGCTCAGTGTCCCGTTCATGACGAAGGAGTCGACGATGATCACAGCACGTACCGAGATCGGCACCGAGGCTCACCTGCACTCGCCCGACCGGCTCGCCCGGTTGCAGCTGGAGCGCCTGCAGTGGACGGTGCACCACGCGTACGAGAATGTGCCGGTGTATCGCCGCAAGTTCGATGAGCACGGCGTGCACCCCGACGACATCCGCACGCTCGACGACGTGCAGAAGCTGCCCTTCACCACCAAGGCCGACCTGCGCGAGAGCTACCCGTTCGGGATGTTCGCCGTTCCCATGCCCGACGTCCGTCGCATCCACGCGTCGTCCGGCACCACGGGGCGTCCGACCGTCGTCGGCTACACCGAGGGCGACCTCGACCGATGGAGCGATCTGATCGCGAGGTCACTGCACGCGGCCGGCATCCGCGCGGGGATGAAGGTCCACAACGCATACGGCTATGGACTCTTCACCGGCGGCCTCGGCGCGCATGCGGGCATCGAGCGGCTCGGCGCCACGGTGATCCCGGTGTCGGGAGGGCAGACCGCACGGCAGGTGCAGCTGATCGCCGATTTCGAGCCGGACGCGATCCTCTGCACCCCCAGCTACCTGCTCACGATCGCGGATGCCATGGAGGCGGCGGGGATCGATCCGACGAAGACATCGCTGCGAGTGGCGGTGCTCGGCGCAGAGCCCTGGACGAACGAGATGCGGCGGGAGATCGAGCGACGACTGAACATCGACGCGGTCGATATCTACGGGCTCAGCGAGGTCATGGGACCAGGTGTCGCGAGCGAGAGCGTCCTCACGAAAGACGGGCCGCACATCTGGGAGGACCACTTCCTGCCCGAGATCATCGACGGCGACACGGGCGATCGACTGCCGGACGGAGCGCTGGGCGAACTCGTGTTCACGTCTCTCACCAAGGAGGCGTTCCCTGTCATTCGATACCGCACCCGCGACCTGACGCGACTTCTTCCCGGCACGACCTACCCCGCTCTGCGGCGCATGGAGAAGATCACCGGACGCAACGACGACATGATCATCCTGCGCGGCGTGAACCTTTTCCCCACGCAGATCGAGGAGCTCGTGATGGGGATCGAGACGCTGACGCCGCACTTCGTGCTCGAGCTGCACCATGTCGCGCACCTCGACACCATGACAGTGCGCATCGAGCGGCACCCGTCGTTGAGCGCCGAGGAGTGCGACGCCGCGGCGGCGGTGCTCCACCATCGCATCAAGATGCACATCGGCACCAGCGTCGACGTCAAGGTCGAGGAGCCCGGCACGCTGCCGCGGAGCGAGGGCAAGTACAAGCGCGTGTACGACCTGCGCTGAGAGATCAATCGCTGCATGAGTCGCGCCGCCGAGTTGATCCGCTACGCCCGCCGCCAGAGCGGACTCACGCAGTCCGCTCTGGCTCGACTGGCCGGCGTGACGCAGAGCGTCGTCAGCGAATATGAGACCGGCAGGCGCGAGCCGTCTTTCGACGCGGTCGACCGGCTGATCTCGGCCGCCGGGCTGATCGTCGAGGTCGCCCCGCGCACTCCGGAGGAGCAGAGCGCGCGCGACCGAGTGATCGCTCTGTCCGGTGAACTCCGGCGCGCACTCCTGCCGCTCGGGGCGCAGCGCATCCGCCTCTTCGGCAGCGTCGCTCGCGGCGACGAGAGTGCGTCAAGTGACATCGATCTGGCCGTCGATGTCGCGCCGACCGTCGGCGTGTTCGATCTGCTGCGGATGCGGCGCGAGGCCGAGAAGGTTCTCGGCCGACCGGTCGACCTTGTCCCCTCCGACGGCCTCAAACCCGCGGTGGCAGAAGCGGTCGAACGTGAAGCCGTCACGTTGTGAACCGGCACACGTCCGAGAGGCTTCAGGACATCGCGGCCGCCTGCGAGGCGGTCTCTCGCTACGAGCGCCGAATCGACACCGATGACGAGATCGTCTTCGATGCCATTCGTGCACGGCTCATCGAGATCGGCGAGGTGGTCAAGGGCCTCAGCGAAGCCGCGACCGCGGCCGAGCCCGGTATCCCGTGGGCGGAGATCGCTGGAATGCGCGACTACCTCGCGCACCGCTACTTCGACACCACGCATGCCATCGTCATGACGACTGCGAGGTCCGACGTACCGCTGCTTGCCGCAGCTGTTCAGAGGATGCGGTCGAGAGAACGGGACGCATCGACGAAGCGCTGATCGATGCTCCTGACGCGGGCGTCAGCCGCGGAGCGCGAGCACGAACGGAAGCACCTCAGTGGCACCGGCCTGACGCAGTGTGCGCGCGGCGACCGTCAGAGTCCACCGACTGTCGGCCATGTCGTCGACGAGGAGCACAGGACCCTCGGGGATGTCGAGGCCGTGCGCGCTGAACCTGTCCCACAGACCGGCGAGACGGAAGACGCTGTTGCCGCCGGGCTGCCCCGTGGGCCCCCCGTTCACCAGGTCGACCGCACCGAGGTACGGAAGCCGCCCGATCTCCGAGATCCCGCGGGCGAGAGAGTCGACGAGGAGCGGATGCGAACGCGACGGCATGGCTACCACCGCGACCGGGCGTTCTGCCCACCCCCAGCCGGCGAGGACCCGCACACAACCGCCGAGCACCTGCGGAGTCACCGCGGCGTCGGGTGCTCCTGCCGCGAAGAGCTCCCGCAGAGTGCCGCCCCAGCCGAGGTCGGTCAATCGTGCGAGAGCGCGCCCCTCCCCTGCTTGATCCCCCGCAGGGATGCGCCCCTTGACCGGGACGTCGAGCTTGTCGGCTCCCGTCGGCCAGGCGCGTCGCGGTTCGACCGGGACGCCGACCCGATCGAGCGACTCCGCAGCCTGCGTGGTCGCTGCCTCGCCGATCTCGCTCGGGAACCAGATGCCCGCGCAGTTGTCGCACCTGCCACATGGTGCAGCGGTGTCGTCGTCGAGAGAGCGCTGCAGGAACTCCATCCGGCAGCCGTCGGTCTGCTCGTAGTCGATCATGTGCTGCTGCTCGGCTCGGCGCTCGGCTGCGATGCGCTCATAGCGCTCGGCGTCGTACGTCCACGGCTGACCGGTCGCGATCCAACCGCCCTGCACCCGGCGCACCGCACCGTCGACGTCGAGCACCTTGAGCAGAAGTTCGAGGGGGGTGCGCCGGATGTCGACCATCGCCTCCAGCGCAGGAGTCGAGATCGGCTGGTCGCCGAGCGCCCCGATCACGCGCTCGGCACGCTCGCGGTCGGGCATCGAGGCCGTCGCGAAGTAGTGCCAGATGTCGCGGTCTTCGACACCGGGCAGCAGGAGCACATCGGCACTCTCACTCGCACGACCGGCACGACCGACCTGCTGGTAGTACGCGACCGGTGAGGACGGCGCTCCGAGGTGCAGGACGAATCCGAGGTCGGGTTTGTCGAACCCCATGCCGAGCGCGCTCGTGGCGACGAGCGCCTTGACCTCGTTGCGCTTCAGCATCCCCTCGGACTCGGTGCGCTCGTCCGTGTCGGTCTGCCCCGTGTACGCACGCACCTCGTGGCCGTGATCGCGCAGCAGCCGCGCGGTGTCGACCGCGGCGGCGACGGTGAGCGTGTAGATGATGCCGGAGCCGGGGAGGTCGTCGATGTGGCTCAGCAACCACGCCAGCCGGCTCGCCGAATCGCGCAGGCGCAGCACCCCCAACCGCAGCGAGGTGCGGGCGAGCGGGCCTCGGATCGTCAGCACCTCAGGTCGGTCGCCTGCGGATTCCGCGCCACCGGTGCCGAGCTGCTCGGCGACGTCTGCGACCACTCTGCTGTTCGCCGTCGCCGTGGTGGCGAGCACCGGAACCTGAGGCGGCATCTGCTCGATCAGATCGCGCAGCCGCCGATAGTCGGGGCGGAAGTCGTGCCCCCAGTCGCTGATGCAGTGCGCCTCGTCGACCACCAGCATTCCGATCCGTCGCACGAGCGCCGGCAGCTGCTGCTCGCGGAACGCCGGATTGTTGAGCCGCTCGGGA
The DNA here is from genome assembly GCF_001423485.1 of Microbacterium sp. Leaf320. GTDB lineage: Bacteria > Actinomycetota > Actinomycetes > Actinomycetales > Microbacteriaceae > Microbacterium. Next base: position 205,718 of record NZ_LMOD01000001.1, on the reverse strand, counting down.
GACACGAGCAGCACGTCGACCTCGTCGCGGTCGAGCTGCTCCATGACCTCCGACCACTCGTGCGCGTTGGTCGAGTTGATCGCGACCGCCCGCACGCCGGCCCGTTCGGCCGCAGCGATCTGGTCGCGCATCAGCGCGAGAAGAGGCGACACCAGAACGGTGGGCCCGGCACCCTGCCGTCGCAGCAGCAGCGTCGCGACGAAGTAGACCGCCGACTTGCCCCACCCCGTGCGCTGCACCACGAGCGCGCGGCGACGCCCCTCGACCAGCGCTTCGATCGCCTCGTACTGCCCGTCGTGGAAGTCGGCGTCAGGACGAGCCACCAGCTCGCGGAGCGCCGAGAGCGCAGCGGTGCGGGTGTCGACAGCGGCGGGAGAAGTCATGTCTCCACTGTGCCTCATGCTACCGACGTCGGGTCCCCAGGCCGCCGACGTCAGGGGCCGTCCATCCACAGACGGAACGGCCCGTCACCCGATCACGTCGTCTAGCGTGGAACGATGATCACCCGAGAACTGGCTGTATCCCTGCGCGACGCCGGTCTCGTGTGGCATCCAGCCGAGGGCGATCGCTTCCAGCTCGACCTCCCGAACGATGTCGAGCTCGAGGCTGAGGCCGACGTCTTCACCGTGAGCGAGATGACGATCGAAGCTCGTCAGACGCCCAGCGGCACGGATCTGGCGTTCAACGGCACGACCGAGTGGGCACTCGATGCCGTCACCCTCGCCGATGCGGTCTGGCTTCCGCGCGAGGACCAGCTGCGCGAGCTGCTGCGGGGCACCTTCCGCGCCCTGACCCGCGTCTCCGATGCGTTCGTCGTCGAGGTGGAGATCGCCGGCGAGGCGCTGAGATTCGAGCATCCGGATCCTTCTGAGGCCTACGGCAGAGCTCTTCTCGACCTCGTCTCACGCTCCCGCTGATCACGCCGCCTTGCGCGCCGACGACCTCCATGTCAGAATTACCTAACGACCGGTCAGTAAAGCCGATCGGATACCGAGGAGTCGATGATGACCAGCCCCGCAGATCTCTCCCTCGTCGAAGACGAGCTCTCCGACGATGAGCGCCTGTTCGACGAGCTCATCGCGAACGAGCAGCGCATCGAGCCGCGAGACTGGATGCCCGACGCATACCGCAAGACGCTGATCCGTCAGATCTCGCAGCACGCGCACTCGGAGATCATCGGCATGCAGCCGGAGGGCAACTGGATCACCCGGGCCCCGAGCCTCAAGCGCAAGGCGATCCTGATGGCGAAGGTGCAGGACGAGGCCGGTCACGGGCTCTATCTCTACTCCGCAGCGCAGACCCTCGGGATCACGCGCGACGAGATGATGGACCAGCTCATCAGCGGCAAGGCCAAGTACTCGTCGATCTTCAACTACCCGACCCCCACCTGGGCCGACATGGGCGCGATCGGATGGCTCGTCGACGGCGCCGCGATCTGCAACCAGGTTCCGCTGTGCCGCGCGTCGTACGGCCCCTACGGACGCGCGATGGTGCGCGTCTGCAAAGAGGAGTCCTTCCACCAGCGCCAGGGCTTCGAGATCCTGCTCTCGCTGATGCAGGGCACCGACGAGCAGAAGCAGATGGCGCAGGACGCCGTGAACCGCTGGTACTGGCCGAGCCTGGCGATGTTCGGGCCGCCGGATGACCAGTCCCCCAACTCCGCCCAGTCGATGAAGTGGAAGATCAAGCGCTTCACCAACGACGAGTTGCGCCAGCGTTTCGTCGGCATGCTCGTGCCGCAGGCCGAGATCCTCGGCGTGACCCTTCCCGATCCCGATCTGCGCTTCGACGACGAGACCGGCCAGTACGCGATCGGCGAGATCGATTGGGACGAGTTCTTCGAGGTGCTGCGCGGCAACGGCCCGTGCAACGCCGAACGTCTCGAGCGCCGCCGCACGGCGCACGAGGCGGGCGCATGGGTGCGCGAGGCCGCGGCCGAGTACGCCCGCAAGCAGCGTTTCGGCTCGCCTGCGGCTCGCTCAACGACCGGCATGGGAGTGGCGTGATGGCGACGCCGGGAGCCGATGAACGCGAACCCTGGCCCCTCTGGGAGGTCTTCGTGCGGGCGAACCGTGGACTGAGTCACGTGCACGTCGGCTCGCTGCACGCCCCGGATGCCGACATGGCGATCCGCAACGCCCGCGACCTCTACACGCGCCGAGGCGAGGGCGTGTCGATCTGGGCCGTTCCCGCCGACGCGATCACCACCAGCGACCCCGACGCCAAGGGCGCCTACTTCGAGAGCCCCGCCGGCAAGAACTACCGGCATGCCGTGTACTACACGGCCTCCGAAGGGGTGCCGCACCTGTGAACGACATCCAGGCGGACATTCACGGCGATGCGCACGGCGACGTGTCGGTCGACGCTCTGCGGCTGAGCGAGGAGCTCACCGGATCCGGCTCCGCCGCGGCATCCGCCGACATCGCCGAATACGCGCTCTGGCTCGGCGACGACGCCCTGATCCTCTCTCAGCAGCTCGGCGAGTGGATCGCCCGCGCGCCGGAGCTCGAAGAGGACGTCGCGCTCGGCAACATCGCCCTCGATCTGCTCGGTCATGCCCGCTCGTTCCTGCACTTCGCGGGGTCGTACGACGGGCGCTCCGAAGACGACCTCGCGTACTTCCGCGACGAGCCGGAGTTCCGCAGCGCCTGGATCGTCGAACAGCCCAACGGCGACTTCGCTCAGACGATCGCGCGTCAGTTCGTCGTGTCGACCTACATGTTCGAGCTCTACTCCTCCCTGCGCGCGAGCACCGATCCGACCTTCGCGGCGATCGCCGAGAAGTCGCGCAAAGAGGTCGATTACCACCGTGACCACGCGGTGCAGTGGGTGCTTCGCCTCGCGGGCGGCACCGACGAATCGAGGCGGCGGATCATCCGCGCACTGGGCGATGTCTGGCCCTACGTCGAGGAGCTCTTCCGCGATGAGCCCCTGATCGACCGACTCGGCGATGCCGCTGCGCGGCCGTCGACGCTGCGCCCCGGTTTCGACGCGGTCGTCGACACCGTTTTCGCCGAGGCGGAGCTCGAGACACCCCCCGTCTCTGCCTCCTCCGCCGGCGGCAGACGAGGGGCGCACGCGTCACCGCTCGGTCATCTGCTCGCCGAGATGCAGGTGCTCGCAAGACGGCATCCGGGAGCATCGTGGTGACCGCAGAGGACCACCGGTCGTTGAGCGAGCGGAGCGAGACGAAACGCCGTGTCCTCTTCGAGACGGACCACGCGACGGCCTGGCGGATCGCCGCAGCCGTCGCCGACCCCGAGGTGCCGGTGCTCACGATCGAAGACCTCGGCGTGCTCCGTGCCGTCGCGGTCGACGGCGACACAGTCACGGTCGACATCACGCCGACCTACAGCGGATGCCCGGCGATGGACACGATCCGCGACGACGTCATCCTGGCCCTGACCGTGGCCGGCTACGAGAAGGTCGAAGTGCGACTCGTGCTCTCCCCCGCGTGGACGACGGACTGGATGTCGGATGCGGGCAAGCAGAAGCTGTCGCAGTACGGCATCGCCCCTCCGACCGGACGCTCTGCGATCTCATCCGGACCGATCCGTCTCGCGATCAGCGTGCGCTGCCCCCGGTGCGGATCGCTGGACACCCGCGAGGTGTCTCGCTTCGGATCCACCTCGTGCAAGGCGCTGTTCGAATGCCGCGCCTGCCTCGAACCCTTCGACCACTTCAAGGTGCATTGATGTCACTGTTCGCCTCCCCCGGCATCGCTCCGGCGGCCCCCGCACACCGAGCCGCGTCGACGACGAAGAGGCGCGCACGCTTCCATAGGCTGGCCGTCGAAGAGGTGCGGCCGCTCACCGAGGACTCGGTCGAGGTGACCTTCACCGTCCCCGCCGACCTGGCCGACGACTACGACCACCTGCCCGGCCAGTACGTGGCGCTGCGCACGACTCTCGAGGGCACCGAGGTGCGCCGGTCGTACTCTCTGTGTCGGGCCCCCGAGCACCGCACGGACGAGCAGATCGCGGCCGGGATGCCGACTCGGCTGAGCGTCGCCGTGAAGCGCGACGAGGGCGGCCTGTTCTCCACGTGGGCGCAGACGGGATTGCACCCGGGCTTCGAGATCGACGTGATGAGCCCGCAGGGCACGTTCACCTCGGGCCTGGACGACCTCGATCAGCGCCACGTCGTCGGTATCGCCGCGGGCTCGGGCATCACACCGCTCATGGCTCTCGCGCACACCGTGCTGACGCGCTCTGAGACCTCGCGCTTCACGCTGCTGTACACGAACCGCTCGACACTCGATGTGATGTTCCTCGAGGACCTCGCCGATCTGAAGGACCGATACCCGACTCGCCTGACGCTGCACCATGTGCTCTCGCGCGAGCAGCGCACGGCACCCGTGCTGTCGGGGCGGATCGACGAGGAGAAGCTGCGGACGATCCTGCGGATGCTGATCGACCCGACCCACGTCGACGAATGGTTCCTCTGCGGGCCGCTCTCGCTCGTCGATCTGTGCCGAGAGGTGCTCGCCGACGTGGGTGTGCCGCGGGAGCACATCCGGTTCGAGCTCTTCACGACAGGCGATGAGCCGGTGCGCACGGCCCGACCGGTCGAGGTGAGGGCGGGCGAGAAGACGATCCGCATCGAGGTCAACCTCGACGGCGTCTCCTCGACCGTGGAGAGTCCGGTCGGCGCTCACGAGTCCGTGTTGAACGCGGCGCTGCGGGTGCGCCCCGACGCCCCGTTCGCGTGTGCGGGCGGCGTCTGCGGCACGTGTCGCGCACGAGTCATCGAGGGCAGCGTGACGATGACCGAGAACTACGCCCTCGAGCCCGACGAACTCGACCGCGGCTACGTGCTGACCTGCCAGTCCCACCCGACGAGCGACCGCGTCGTGGTCGACTACGACGTCTGAGGAGCATCCGATGATCGATCTCACCATCGAGGACGACGTGGCGACGGTCGTCCTGAACGCGCCGGCGAAGCTGAACTCGCTCGACGAGCAGGCACTGCGGGATCTCGGACGCGCCTACGACGAGGCCGATGCCGCAGGAGTTCGTGCGCTCGTGCTGCGCGGCGAGGGCCGGGCATTCTGCGCCGGTCGTGACATCTCTGCGGTCGACCCGCGCGACGATGACGTCTCGGGCTACCTCGATGGCCTCGTCACGCCGCTGCTGCAGAGGATGTCGCGCTTCCCCGCGCCGACCTTCGCGGTTGCACACGGCGCCTGCCTGGGCGTCGGACTCGGACTCCTGATCGCCACCGACGTCGTCTACGTCGCGGAGTCGGCGAAGGTCGGCTCGCCGTTCGCCGCACTCGGAGCCACCCTCGATTCCGGAGGCCATGCGCTCTTCGTCGAGCGGCTCGGGGCGCACAAGACCCTCGACCTCATCTACACGGGTCGGCTGATGAGCGGCACCGAAGCTGTGACATCGGGGCTGTTCTCGCGCGTCCTCCCCGACGACGAGGTGCTGCGGACGACGACGGATGCCGCGGTGATCGCCGCACGAGGTGCCACCGCGGCATTCCTCGCGAGCAAGCAGCTGGTCGCCCGGATTCGCGACGAGCGCCTCGCTCTCTGGGACTCGATCGAGATCGAGAACGCCGCGCAGGCAGCCCTCTGCGACACCGATGACTACCGCGAGGGCTTCGCGGCGTTCCAGGAGAAGCGGAAACCGGAGTTCCGCGGGCGCTGAGCCGACGTTCATACTGCGGCTCGACAGGCGAAAGCAAGGCCGTCGTCGATGTCGGATGCCGATGCGAGACTGCATGCATGTTGCTCTCGGAGCTCGTCACCACCGCAGACACCGTCACCGCGACCTCATCGCGGCTCGCCAAGATCGATGCGCTGTCGCAGCTGCTCGCGCGCGCTGACGCGGAGGACGTCCCCGCCCTGGTCGGACTGCTTCTCGCGTCGCCTCGTCAGGGGCGCCTCGGCGTGGGCTGGCGAGGGATCTCAGCTCTCGACGTGCAGCACGCCGATGCACCGTCGCTGTCGATCAGCGATGTCGACGACGCGTTCGAGACCCTGACCCATGCGTCGGGCTCAGGATCTGCGTCCGCACGGAGCGGCCTCCTCTCCGTCCTCGCCAGCCGCGCCACCACCGGCGAATGGGACTTCCTGTCGCGCGCGATGCTCGGGGAGCTGCGCACCGGTGCACTCGGCGGTGTCCTGCTCGACGCGATAGCACGCGCCTCCGATCGTCCGGTCGCCAGCGTGCGCCGTGCCGCGATGCTGTCCGGCGACCTGGGCGAGACCGCCGTGCTCGCCCTCCACGGAAGCGCCGATGCTCTCGAGGCCGTCGGCCTGCAGGTCGGGCGCCCGGTCCTTCCCATGCTCGCCTCGACCGCACCCACGCCCACCGCCGCGCTCGAGATCACGGGCCGCGCCTCGGTCGAGTACAAGCTCGACGGAGCGCGCATCCAGGTGCACCGCCACGGCGACGACGTGAGCGTCTACACCCGCAGCCTCGCCGACATCACGCACCGCGTGCCCGAGATCGTCGAGATCGTGCGGACCCTCCCCGCTCACGACCTGATACTCGACGGCGAGACGCTGTCGCTCGACGAGGACGGCGGCCCTCGCCCGTTCCAGGAGACCATGTCGCGGTTCGGAGCCGACGTCTCGCGCGACCTCGTGCTGCGGCCCTGGTTCTTCGACGTGCTGCACGTCGACGGCCGCGATCTGCTCGACGAACCGCTCTCGACCCGACTGACCGAGCTGGAGAGGGTCGTGGGCGAGTGGCGCATGCCCGGCATCGTGACCGACGATCCCGCAGCCGCCGAGCAGCTGTCGCGTGACGCTCTGGCAGCCGGACACGAGGGAGTACTCGTCAAGGGCATCGACGCTCCCTATTCGGCCGGCCGCCGCGGCAAGTCCTGGGTGAAGGTCAAACCCGTGCTGACGTACGACCTCGTCGTGCTCGCCGCCGAGTGGGGTTCGGGGCGCCGCCAGGGGTGGCTGTCGAACCTCCACCTCGGTGCGCTCGATCCCGACGGAGAGTTCGGCGAGCCGGGCGGATTCGTGATGGTCGGCAAGACCTTCAAGGGACTCACCGACGAACTGCTGCGCTGGCAGACCGAGAACTTTCCGCCACTCGAGACACGGCGCACCCAGAGCACGGTGTTCCTGCGGCCAGAGTTCGTGGTCGAGATCGCCGTCGACGGCGTGCAGCGATCGCCTCGCTACCCCGGTGGCATCGCCCTGCGTTTCGCCAGAGTCAAGGGCTATCGACCCGACAAGACGCCGTCCGGTGCCGACACGATCCAGACGCTGCGCGCGCTGCTGCGAGGCTGAGCTCAGGCGCTCGGCGCGAGACCGAGGTCCTCTTCGCGGACGGTGCCCTGGTACGACCACGGGAAGTTGATCCAGAGATCCGTGTCCTTCCAGGCGTAGTCGGGCTGGATGATCGTCGACGGCTTCGTGTAGATCGTGACCGAGCGCACATCGGCGCCCTTGTCCTTCAGCAGCTGCACGGCCAGCGCGAGGGTACGCCCCGAGTCGGCGACGTCATCGACCAGAAGCACGCGCCGGCCGTCGAGGTAGGCCATGTCGAGCTCGGGCGGCAGAACCTCGGGCGCATCGAGCACCGTCCCGATGCCGGTGTAGAACTCGACGTTGATCGCTCCGCAGTTCTTCGCGCCGAGGCCATAGGCGATCGCGCCGGCCGGCAGCAGACCGCCTCGGGCGATCGCCACGACGACCTCGGGCATGAAGCCGCTGTCGAGGATCCTGCGCGCGAGGTCTCGCGTCGCCGATCCGAAGCCGTCCCAGGTGAGCGTCTCGCGCTCGATCGAAGCATCCGTCATCGTCTCATTCTTCCCCACCGACGCCCTCCTCCAGGCCACGCCCGCCCCTCATCCGAGACGGGTGACCTCGACGGACACGAACAGCGCCGAGACGCTCGGGCCGGCGTACACACCACGCAGCGGCGGCACGTCGGTGTAGTCGCGTCCGTGCCCGACGTAGACGTGCGATTCGCCGACCTCCACGAGGTTGGTGGGGTCGTATCCCCGCCACTCGCCGGAGTACCACTCCACCCAGGCGTGCGACTCCCCCGTCACCGGCTGACCGATCGCAGCTGTCGGGTCGGGGTGCAGGTACCCCGAGACGTAGCGCGCCGGGATCCCCGCCGCGCGCAGCACGCCGAGCGCCACGTGGGCGATGTCCTGGCAGACGCCGGAACGCGTGGGCCAGGCGTCGCGCGCCGTCGAGCCCACGCCGGTCACGCCGCTGCGATACTCCATCGCCTCCCCCACGGTCTTGCAGATCTCGAAGGCCGTCTCATCGACCCCGCCACCCTCGGCCTCGATCCGCAGCGCGAGCTCGTGCATCTCCTCGTCCGGGGCGGTCGCCGGCGTCTGCGTCACGCACTCGGCGAGAGCGAGCGACAGCGGGATACGAGCCGCGAGCTCATCCCAGTCGATGCCGACCCCCGTCTGGGGCAGCGGTCTGACGTCGACCACGCTGGTCGCCGTGACCGAGAGCTCCTGATGCGGGGTGAGCACTTCGAAGGTCGAGACCCGCGTGTCCCAGTAGTCCGCGTACGAGTGCTGCGTCGCCGTCGGCGAGATGTCGAGAGTCGCCTGCAGCACGAACTGCCCGTCACGCGAGTGCGGCAGCATCCGCGCCTCGTTGTATGACGCGGTCGCCGGCTGCTCGTAGCGGAATCCCGTGCGGTGCACGATCCGAAGCCGGCTCACAGTGCCTCTCCGATCCACACGGGCATAGCGATCGACGGGAAGTACCGCTCTCTGATCGCATCACTCGCCATCGACATCCCCACCTGGACCTCCTCCATGCTCTCGGACAGACGATGCACGGTGTCGCCGATCGGTCGGTACTCCAACTCGGATCGCATGCGACCCAGCACCCTGTGAGCGCGATCCGGAGTTCCGAAGGCGCCTGCCGGATCGATCCCGCGCAGGCAGTCCTCGGCCTGGAGGATGCTGGAGAGCACCGACCGCGGGAACAGCCGATCGACGAGCAGGAACTCCACCGCGGAGGCCCCGGTCGGCACGGCCCGATGACTGCGCAGGTGGGCCTCGTATGCGCCGCAGCTGCGCAGCAGTGTCGTCCAGCTGGGTCCACCGGCCTCTGTGAGCGACCGCGTCGCCAGCAGACGAGCCGTCATGTCGGCGCGCTCGATCGAGCGGCCGAGGACGAAGAAGTGCCAGGCCTCGTCCCTGCTCGTCGACGAGTCCACGACCCCGAAGGCGAGCGCCGACCGATCGCGCACCCACCGGAAGAACGGGTGCGTCTTGTCCGAGGCGATCCGTCGCGGCATCCGCGCGTTCGACTCGTTGAGCGTCTCCCAGAGATCCGTCGAGATGATCTCGCGCGCACGGCGCGCGTTCTCCCTCGCGGAGGCGATCGAGTGGGCGATCGAGGCGGAATGATCCCGATCCAGCGCGAGCAGCCGCACCACGTCGTCGCGGCTCAGCACCGCGTCGTCATCGGCGGTCGTGCCCATGACCGAGAGCAGCGCACGGCAGGCGGTGTCCTCCTCGACCCACGGGTCCTCGAGCAGCAGCTGCAGGTGCACGTCGAGGATCCGTGCGGTGCCGTCCGCCCGCTCGACGTATCGTCCGATCCAGAAAAGCGCCTCAGCGATCCGACTCAGCACGTCGCACCCCCCTGTTGCTGCTGTTGCTGCTGTTGCTGGTGGTGACGCAGCTCGAGGTCCTCGTCCTGCGGCGAGGAGAGGAACGGCTGATGCGACTCCTCCCGATGCGGTGACACGATCGCGATCGCCCCCGTGGCGAGAGAGACCTCATCGGCGGCGGGATCGGGCTCTCCCGTCACGGTCGTCGTCGGTCCGGTGAACAGAGACGGGTCCAGCACCCAGGTGTCCTTCGATCCTCCGCCCTGACTGGAGTTCACGACCAGCTGCCCCTCGGGCAGCGCCACCCTCGTGAGTCCGCCGGGGAGCACCCAGATGTCCTGTCCGTCGTTGACGGCGAACGGGCGCAGGTCGACGTGCCGCGGACGGAACCCGTCCTCGACGAGAGTGGGGATGGTCGACAGCTGCACGACGGGCTGCGCGATCCACCCTCGCGGATCCGCGAGCAGCGTCTTGCGGAGCTCATCGAGCGTCTCGCGGGATGCGTCCGGTCCGACGACGAGCCCTTTGCCGCCCGAGCCGTCGACCGGCTTCACGACGAGTTCGTCGAGCCGATCGAGCACCTCCTCGAGGGCATCCGGTTCCTCGAGCCGCCAGGTGTCGACGTTCGGGAGCACCGGCTCCTCCCCCAGGTAGTAGCGGATCAGGTCGGGCACGTACGTGTAGACGAGCTTGTCGTCGGCGACCCCGTTGCCGATGGCGTTCGCGAGTGTGACATTGCCGAGCCGGGCGGCGAGCATCAGCCCCGGCGCCCCGAGCACGGAATCCGGTCGGAACTGCTGCGGGTCGAGGAACTCGTCATCGACTCGTCGGTAGATCACGTCGACGCGGGTGGGACCGGCCGTGGTGTGCATCCACACGCGACCGCCCGAGCAGAACAGGTCGCGTCCCTCGACCAGTTCGATGCCCATCATGCGGGCCAGCAGCGTGTGCTCGTAGTACGCCGAGTTGTGCACGCCGGGGGTCAGCACCACCACCGTCGGATCGTCGACGCCCGCGGGCGCTGCCGCGCGCAGAGCCTGCAGCAGGTGGCCGGGATAGTCGACGACCGGACGCACGCGCAGACTCGTGAACAGCTCGGGGAGCGTCTGCGCCATCACCCGCCGGTTGGCGAGCACGTAGCTGACGCCGCTGGGCACGCGCACATTGTCTTCGAGCACCCGCCAGGCTCCCGCCTCATCGCGGATGACGTCGATGCCCGCGACGTGGATGCGGACGCCGTTCGCCCCCACGATTCCCGCCGCCTGACGATGGAAGTGCGATGACGAGCTGATCAACGGCGCGGGGATCACTCCGTCCTGCACCGCGAGCTGCGGCCCGTAGGCGTCGGCCAGAAAGGCCTCGAGCGCCCGGACGCGCTGCTTCACCCCGGATTCGACCAGCGTCCAGTCGTCCGCGGCGATCACTCGAGGCACCACGTCGAGAGGGAATGGGCGTTCTTCGCCTGCGAAGTCGAATGTCACGCCCTGCGCGAGGTAGGAGCTCGCGAGCGCATCCGTGCGGGCGCGCAGCTCGGCGTCGTCCATGCCCGCGAGCGCCGGATACATGTCCTTGTAGGGAACGCGAACTCCCTCGCCTCCCGGAGCGGCATCCGCGGGGAACATCTCATCCCACGGGGCCGCTCCCGCCCGCTGCGGTGATCGACGCGAGGTGTACCCATTGAACAGCGACTCCATGACCGCATGTTTGCCTGTCACCGTTTCGGCGGTGTTACGCCCGCGAGACGGGGCCGCGTCAGTGATCGCGGCTGTAGGATCGAGACGTCCGGCGCTCTCTGCCGCCGGTGCCTGAAAAAGAGGCACGAAGCACCCCACGACGACGCGGGGGCGAGACACATACGGAATCGCACGTCTCCGTCCCTGTCTCGAAAGGCTTCCCCATGCCCACCGTCTCCGCGCACGTCGCCCACACCCTCGCCCAGCACATCGACGCCGTCTTCGGCGTGATGGGCAACGGCAACGCCTACTTCCTCGACGCGATCGAGACGCAGACGGATGCGGTCTTCACGGCCGTCCGCCACGAACAGGGCGCTGTCGTCGCGGCCGACGCGCACTTCCGGGCCTCCGGACGCATCGCCGCCGGGACTTCGACCTACGGCGCGGGCTTCACGAACACGCTGACGGCTCTCGCCGAGGCCGTGCAGGCCCATGTGCCGCTCGTTCTCGTGGTGGGCGATGAGCCGACGTCCGGCCCTCGCCCGTGGGATGTCGATCAGATCGCGCTCGCATCGGCCGTCGGCGCCCGCACCTATACGGTCGGTCGCGCGGATGCCGCCGCGACCACCGTGATCGCGATCGAGCACGCGCTGACCTACCGCGTGCCGGTCGTCCTGGCCATCCCCTACGACGTGGCCGCGCTCGAGGCCGGCGCTGTGCCCGAGGCGCCGGCGCCCCGACTCCCCGCGCCGCTCGCCCCTCGCGGCGAATTCGCCGAGGGCACGCTGGGTGAGATCGCCGCGTCCCTGGCCGGAGCATCCCGCCCGTTCCTGCTCGCCGGTCGTGGCGCCTGGCTGGCCAGCGCGGGTGACGCGCTGGGCGAACTCGCCAGCCTGACCGGTGCCCTCACCGCATCGTCGGCACTCGGTCGCGGCCTGTTCCCCGAGTCGCAGTACGACCTCGGCGTCACCGGCGGGTTCGGTGCCGACGGCGCCATGGAGCTCGTGCGCAGCGCTGACGTCGCCGTCGTGTTCGGCGCATCCCTCAACCAGTTCACGATGCGCTTCGGCGAGCTCTTCGCGCCCGGCACCCGTGTCTTCCAGATCGACATCGCCCCGGCTGCCACGCACCCTCATGTCGGCGGCTTCGTCCGTGCGGACGCCCGCCTCGCAGCCGAGGAGCTCGTCACGCGCGTCGGCTCCCTCGTCTCCGGCACCGCTCCCGAGATCGACTCTGCCGAGCACAGCTTCGGACCTGAGGCACGCCGTGCCGAGACGCCGGGACTCACGGACGGCGCGTCGCACAGGGCTTCCGAAGCTGTGCTCGGGACGCCGTGGCGTGAGTCCGTCGACGTCGCCGCGGCACGCACGTACGACGAGGGCGACGACCTCGCCGCAGACGGGCGCCTGGACCCCCGGTCGGCCGCACGCCGCATCGCCGAGCTGCTGCCGAGCGACCGTGTCGTCGTCTCCGACGGCGGACACTTCATCGGCTGGGCGAACATGTACTGGCCGGTCGAGGCCCCCGACCGCATGATGATGGTCGGCACCGCCTTCCAGTCGATCGGACAGGGCTGGCCGAGTGTCGTCGGCGCGGCTCTCGCCCGCCGCGAGTCGACCGTCGTGCTGACGTCGGGCGACGGCGGCGGCCTGATGGCGATCGCCGACCTCGAGTCAGCCGTCCGTGCCGCCCAGGGCCGCGGCATCGCGGTGATCTGGAACGACGCGGCCTACGGCGCCGAGGTCAACCTGTACGGCCTCAAGGGACTCGCGGAGGGGCCGATGCGGATCCCCGAGGTCGACTTCGCCGCGTTCGGCGCAGCTGTCGGTGCCGAGGGGGTCGTCGTGCAGACCCTCGCGGATCTCGACCGGCTCGGCACCTGGGCACTCGAGGATGCCACGACTCGACGATTCCTCCTGCTCGACCTCCGCATCTCGGGCGACGTCATCGCGCCGTACCAGCAGGAGATCATCCGCGTGAACTCGTGACCCTGCGGGATCGCTAGGCTCCTCGTCATGACCGATGACCTCGACGTCCTGCGCTACAGCGCGTTCGCTGCGACCCCCACTGGGGGGAACCCCGCAGGGGTCGTGCTCGACGCCGGCGGGATGTCCGAAGAGCGGATGCAGCGCATCGCCGCCGACGTCGGATACTCCGAGACCGCGTTCGTCGTCGGCCGGGCCGCGGATGCACCGGTTACGCGTTATCGGGTGCGCTATTGGTCACCTGCTGCCGAAGTGCCGTTCTGCGGTCATGCGACGGTCGCCACCGCCGTCGCCCTCGCCGAGCGCGACGGTGTCGAAGACGTGGTCTTCGACACCGATGCCGGCGCCGTCACGCTGCGGTCGGTCGCCGACGCGGACGGTCGGATCACCGTGTCGTTCACGAGCGTCGAGCCCCAGGTGCGCGATCTCGACGCGTCGGTGCTCGAGAGGCTCTTGAGACTGTTGAGCATCGAGGTCGCGGACCTCGACGAACGCTTCCCTCCGAAGGAGGCGTTCGCCGGCAACTGGCATCCGGTCATCATTCTCCGTGACCGAGAGCTGTTCGATCAGTTCCGCTTCTTCCCCGCCGATGTCGCCGCGCTCATGCGCGAGCAGGGGTGGCTCGGCACCGTGACGATGCTGCACGCGATCGGCCCTGCGGACTTCGATGCGCGCAACCTGTTCCCGGTCGGTCGCATCACCGAAGACCCGGCGACGGGGTCAGCGGCGGCATCCGTGGGCGCATACCTGCGGGATCTCGACCATGCAGAGCAGACCGTCCGCATTCACCAGGGCGCGCACGTGCGTCGCCCGAGTCTGCTCACCGTGACGATCCCGCCGACCGGCGGCATCGTGGTCTCCGGCGGGGCGTTCCGACTGCCATGAGCCTCATGCCTGTGCTGCTGCGTTAGCCTTCCGGGATGCCTGCCATCCGCAACATCGCCGTCGGCCTCCCCGTGAAGGACGGGCATCTGCTCGCCCTCGAAGGACACGACCGCTCACGCCGACTCGACTTCCTCCGTGCGATCGGCGGGGGGATCGAGTTCGGTGAGACGGCGGTGGAGGCGCTCCGGCGAGAGTTCATGGAAGAGCTCGGCGCCGAGCTCGAGGGCGCCGAGCCGCTCGGCGTCTTCGAGAACATCTTCACGTACGAGGGCGCACCCGGGCATGAGATCGCCCACGTCTTCGCGGTGTCGTCCGCAGCGCTCGATGCCGTGCCTCTCGACGCAGAGCTCCGCATCCTCGATGAGGGCAGTCCTGTGCGCTGGGTGCCCCTCGCGGACATCGAGTCCGGCGTCCGCGTGCTCTTTCCGGAGGGCGCGCCAGAGGCCCTGCGCACGATCTCCGCACGCTGACCTCGGCCTGCCGTTGCCTCAGGCCTCCCGCTGCGTCAGGCCTGCGCGCTGTAGTCGGGAAGTTCCTGAAGAGTCCAGGTATTGCCGTCGGGGTCGTCGAACCAGACGAAGCGCCCCCAGCCCAGGTCTTCGACGCCCTTGGTCGTCACGCCCACGGCTTCGAGCTGTGCCTTCGCCTCATCGGCGTTCGGCACCACCACCTGGATCGTCTTCTGCTGCCCCGGCTCGAGAGGAATCTCGAGTCCCGTGCCGAAGGCGATCGAGCAGGCGGACCCCGGCGGAGTCATCTGCACGAAGCGCAGACCCTCGTACGGAACCTGGTCGTGGTCGGGGTTGAATCCGATCTTCGTGTAGAACTCCTTCGAGCGGTCGACGTCGGTCACCGGCACGAAGATGAGCTCGATCTTCCAAGTCATCATGCGCTCCTCGCTGTGGGCGTCGGCGCCCATCGGCCCTCAGGCTACGCGGGGCTTCCGACACCCGCCAGAGCGGTGGCGGATTCCGAACCCCGATGACTGGCCGCGCGCGTGCTCATCGGTGACGGATACTGGTCCGGTGACGCGACGACGAGAGCATGACCGGATGCAGCTGATCATCGAGGCACTCGGCAAGCCGCAGGGCGACCTCGCCGTGAGAGATCTGATCGCCGCGTTCGGCACCGCACCTGCAGAGACCGCCGCGTATCGGATCGGGGAGCCGGTCGTGCTCTCGCAGCACCTGCGATTCGGATCCGGTGGGGAGATCGTGCTGCATGACGACGTGGTCATCGCCGTGATCCTGCACCTCACACCCACGTCGTTCGCCCCGCGGGGACTCGACGTGGCCGAGTGGATCCCCGGGATCGGCAACAGCGCGACGTTCGCCGACTTCAGAGCTAGCTTCGACGTCCCGTGGAGGTTCGCAGAGGGCGACCGCTACTTCGTGCTCGATGCCGCGTATCTGCGCCCGGAGTTCGTGAAGTACGGAGGCCGGCGAGCCGGCGACCTCCAGCGCGTGGCGTTCACCGTGGAAGACCCGAAGGACACGTGCCGTCCGGCCCACGACGGCTGCCCGGTGTGCCGCGAGCTGATCGCACGCACCGAGGACGGTCTTTTCGATCTGGACGGCACGATCCACCGTCTCAGCGACGGCCTCGAGGCAGGAGTGCTCACGAGCAGGGACGGGCCGGTGCCCCTCGCCGATCTCCGCCCCCTGCACGCCTCCGACCTGTTGGAGCGAGTGGAGAGCCAGGTCACCTGCACCGCGTGCGGCCGGGTCGCATGTCTCACCCTGTATCGCGACTCCTCACCGACGTTCGGCCATCACCCTCTGGATGCCGCACTGCGACGACCCCACGAAGCGATCCCTCCCGTCGAGCGATGGGGCGACGCCGCTCGCATCGCCGCGGCGCGAGAGGCGATGCGCTACGTCGACCATGAACCCGGCTCGTGGTTCCTGGTCGAACAGCAGGGCGACCTGTACCTCGACTCCCGATACTCGATCAGCTCGATGCTCGACGACTCGTGCCTGATCCGCCTGGATGACGCCGAGCGCCGCCAGTACCGCGAAGCGGGCCGCGACACCCTCACCGAGCTCGCCCGGCGCATCGACAGCACCGGACCCCATCGGGAAGAATCACCCTTCCATCTGCGGAACCTCCGTCGATATCCCGAAGACGGAAGGGACTACACCACCGAACTCCGAGCTGCGATCGCCGACCACACCTGGCTCGCCCGGCAGAAGCAGGCAGCGGCACAGCACGCGCGTGCCGCATCCGCTGCGGAGGGATGAGCGTCAGATCCAGCCCTTGTCGAGCGCGATCCGCACGGCCTGCGCGCGGTTCGCCGCGCCCGTCTTCCCGATCGCCGCGGAGAGGTGATTTCGCACGGTTCCCGCAGACAGGAACACCTCGGCCGCGACGGCAGCGGCCGATCGGCCGTCCGCAGCGAGACGGAGCACCTGGCGCTCCCGCTCGCTCAGTGGGTTCGCACCGTCGAACAGGCTGTCTGCGGCGAGCGCCGGATCGAGCACGCGCACGCCTCGATGCACCCGACGCACCGCCTCCGCCAGCTGCTCGGCAGGGGTGTCCTTCACGATGAACCCGCTGGCTCCGGCATCCAAGGCCGACCGCAGATATCCGGGGCGAGCGAAAGTGGTCACGATGAGGATCTTCGTCGTCGGGCTCGCCTCGCGGACCCGACGCGTCGCCTCCACGCCGTCCATGCCCGGCATCTGGATGTCCATCAGACACACATCCGGCCGTAGCTCCTCCGCGAGCCGCAGCGCCTCTGCACCGTCTGATGCCATGCCGATCACGGTGAGATCGGGCTCGAGGTCGAGCAGTGCCCCCAGTGCGCCGCGCACCAGCGCCTGATCGTCGGCGATGAGCAGACGAATGCCTGCGCCCTCGCTCGCGGTCGTCACCAGGTCACCTCCACTCTGGTCCCCGAGCGTTTGGCGTCACGCGCTCCGGCGATCACGAAGCCGGCTCCTGCTGCCGCCGCACGCTCGCGCATGCCACGGATGCCGTTGCCCGCGCCTTCACCTGCGCCTTCAGGCATGCCGATCCCGTCGTCGTCGACCACCAGCCGCCCGGGCGCCAACAGCACTCCCACCGTGCGGGCCTGCGAATGACGCAGCGCATTGGTCGTCGCCTCACGCAGGATCCAACTCGCGGTGATCGCCTGCACCGGTGAGAGGGCATCGGCCTCGCCATGAACCCGCAGTTCGATGTCGGCCGCGCGGAGCGAGTCCCGAGACGATGCGAGCTGCTCGACGAGCGTCGTCGCCCGCGCACCGGACACCGATGACCTCACCCCGGCGATCGCCTCCGCTGTCAGCCGCTCGATGTCGGCGAGCTCCGCCTTCGCGCGCTCCGGGTCGGAGTCCATGAGGCGGCGCACGAGCTGCGCCTTGAGACCGACGACCGTCAGCGAGTGGCCGATCAGGTCGTGCACGTCGCGTGCGACGGCTTCGCGCCCCGCACTCGTCGCCAACTCGAGTCCGAGCTGCTCGGCCTCTCCCGAGCGGATGATGAGCCAGGTCGACACCGTGTTGACGACGCCCAGCAGTCCGATGATCGCCAGCACCGACAGATAGCTGAGGCCTCCGGGGAGCAGGAAGACGCACAGCGCTGCGACCGCCAGGGCGGCGACCGTCGTGATCCAGTGCCACACACGCGTCAGCCCGTAGGAGGCGAACGACATGATGAACGGAAGGAAGCTGAGCGCGGAGCCGCCTTCTGCGGGCACGGAGATCAGCGCGCAGACGATGAGGAGCGCGAACGTGACCCACTGCCGCGCAGACGGCGGTCGCCCCAACCCACCCCCGCCGCGCATCCCGTGCATGAAGCCGGTGACGTACAGCACCACGAAGGCGATCAACGCGATCCAGCCCACGACGATCCACGCGGGCGGCGCCTCGGAGCGCAGCAGCGCCAGCACCGGGTAGACGAGGAAGACCAGCCAGATCACGGCCATCAGCCAGCCGAACCGCGCCCAGGGATCCTTCCCGACCGGTCCACGCGGGGCGCGCGGTCCCGGTGCCGACCATGCGGCCGGCGGGGCTCCCAGGGCGGCGAACCCCCGTGACTCCCCGGATGCCTCCGAGGATCCCCGCTTCGAGTGCTGCGTCATCCGTCCAACCTATCGACGACGGGCAATTCCGGGCTCCTACTGACGCGCCCGAGAACGCTTCATACCCATGGTCACCAGCAGCGCGAACAGCCCGAGCCACACGATGACGTTCAGGAACAGCATCCACAGCTCATCCGTCTGCCCCGTGGTGAGGACACCGTCGGTCAACGGCCAGCGACTGAGGGCGACGAAGCCGTACAGGGGCGTGAAGCGGGCGATGTCGAGCATCACCCCGTCGAGCGGCATGAAGACATTGCCGAAGAACGCGAAGAACGTCATCGAGATCGAAGCCAGCGCTGCGGCGGAGTCCGAGCTGAAGAACAGGCCGACGCCGAGTCCGAACAGCCCGTACATCAGGCCGATCCCGAGGATGATGGCGGCGGTGGCGACCCAGCGCCACGCATCCTCGACCTGCGCGCCGGTCATCATGCCTGCGGAGAAGACCGCTACCAGTGCCAACGCAGCGAAGACGACGGATGTGAGCAGCTTGGTCAGTGCGTAGCCTGCGGTCGTCAGCGGGGTCATCGCGAGCTGACGACCCCAGCCCTGCTTCGCCTCAGTCGCCGCGAGCGAGGTCAGCGAGCTCATCGCGACCGCCGTGCCGTAGGCGGCCATCGAGGTCATCACATAGAAGGAGACGTTGCCATGGCCGGCCGAGAGCGAGCCGTAGCCCATTCCCGCACCGAACAGCAGGTACATCGCGACCGGCATCGCCAGCGTGAATGCGAGCGTGTATGGGTTGCGCAGCTGACGGATGCCTTCGATACGCAGCATGGTGGGTGAGACGAGCATGTCAGTTCTCCGTCAGGGCCGTGAAGGCGGTTTCGAGGGTGGCGGCGGCGATCTCGATGTCGTGCGCGCCGTTGTCGAGCAGAATGCGGGCGGCGGCGTCCGAGTCCGCTGCCCGCAGGCTCAGTCGGTCCCCGTCCAGTCGCACGTCGACGACGCCGTCTTCGTCTTTCAGCGTCGCGACGAGCGCCGCATCGGCCGGATCGATGGTCGCGGAGAGGCTCCGCTCGCCCAGACTCGCCCGCAGCAGCGCCGTGGGGGCGTCCGCGACGATCGCGCCGCGGTGCATCACCACCGTCCGACGCGCGAACTGCTCCGCCTCCTCCAGGTAGTGGGTGGCGAAGACGATCGTGCGCCCGGCATCCGCATCCGCCCGCATCACATCCCAGAAGTGCCGCCGGGCTGTGACGTCCATGCCTGCCGTCGGCTCGTCGAGCACGAGGATGTCGGGGTCGGAGACCATCGCGAGTGCGAACTTCACCCGCTGCTGCTCTCCACCGGAGCACTTCGACACCCGGCGGCGGGCGAGGTTCTCGAGATCGGCACGGGCCATGACCTCGGGCACGCGTGCGGCGGCTTCTGCTCCGTACAGCGAGGCGATGAGGCGCACGGTCTCGCCCACGGTCAGGTCGCCCAGCAGGCCGCCGGACTGCAGCACCGCGCCGATCGCGCCGTTCGATGTCGCCCGCTCGGGCGTGACCCCGAGCACCTGGACGCTGCCGGTGCTCGGTTGCGTGAGCCCCAGGAGCATGTCGAGCGTGGTCGTCTTGCCCGCGCCGTTCGGCCCCAGCAGTGCCACGACCTCCCCCCGGCGGATCGACAGATCGATGCCGGCCACGGCCTGCACGCGGCTGTCGCCCGAGCCGAAGTGGCGCGTGACGCCGCGCAGCTCGAGCACGACCGGATCATGGTTCGGGGCATCGGATGCCGGACGAGCGGCGGCCTGCGTCGCCGGCCGGCTCGCGGAGGTGTTGTTCATGCCTCCAGCCTTCCGGAGCGGCGACGACGGCGCCGGAGGGCGGTGTCATCTCCTTGCCATGACACGTGTCATGCTGCGGGCGCTCAGGATGCCGGCAGCAGTGCTCCCTCGAAGAACGACGTCAGCTCATCGACGGCATCCAACGGCAGGATGGCCGCAACGTACTGGTCGGGGCGCACCACGACCACGACACCGTCCCGCGACAGCTCACGCGCCTCGAAGATGTCGGTCTCCGTCCACTTCGACGGCCCGGCCGCGTAGACCTTCTCCCAGTCGGTGAGCCCGAGCGGACCGGTCTTCGGCTGGAACAGGGCGGGAGCAGAGGTGACCTCGACCTCCTCATACGGCTGCTGGTAGATCGCTTTGACGTCGAAGACGGAATCCTGATCGGCATCCGCCGGCGTGAATCGCGCCAAGGCCGGCCCCGCCTGTGAGGCCCAGGCGTCGAGCGTCGCGGCATCTCGACCGCCGAAAGCGTAGACGCGCCAACGTCCGTCGGCCGTCGCATGGTGGCCGAGGTGCACGACGTTGCCGTCGCCCACCCGCACGACCTCTGCCGACTTGAAGCGCTTGCCGAGCGGGAACCCGGCGGCGAGCGCCTGGTGCGCATCGGAACCCGTGATCATCGACGACGTGTACTGCGTCATGAAGCCGGAGGGGAACTCCGCCGTCGCGAGGTAGTACGTCGCGAGATCGTTGGGGTCGGTGATCTCCGAGGGCTTGCGCGCCATCAGCGTCGACCACTCGCGGTCGAAGTCGATGAGCTGCTGCGCCACGGGTCGACGCTCGGCACCGTAGGTCGCGAGCAGCGCCTCGGGCGCCCGTCCGGTCAGCACCGAACCGAGCTTCCACCCGAGGTTGAAGCCGTCCTGCATCGAGACGTTCATACCCTGCCCGGCCTTCGCGCTGTGCGTGTGGCAGGCATCGCCGGTGAGGAACACCCTCGGCGTGCGACCCGACCCGTCGATCACGTCGTCGAATCCGTCGGTGACCCGGTGCCCGACCTCGTAGACGCTGTGCCATGCGACCTCTTTGACGTCCAGTGTGTAGGGGCTCAGGATCGCGTTCGCCTTGCGGATGATCTCCTCGATCGGGGTCTGCCGCACGCGGTGGTCGTCATCCTCTGCGACCTCACCGAGGTCGATGTACATCCGGCTGAGGTATCCGCCCTCGCGCGGGATGTGCAGGATGTTGCCCGCCTCCGAGTTGATCGCGCACTTGGTGCGCCAGTCCGGGAAGTCCGTGTTCACGAGCACGTCCATGACGCCCCACGCGTGTGCGGCGCTCCCGCCGACATGCGTCCGTCCGATGGCCTGACGCACGCCACTGCGCGCACCGTCGCAGCCCGCGACGTACTTGGTTCGGATCGTGCGCTCCTCGCCCGCGCGCTCCCCCGCGACGTATCGCAGCGCGACCTCGACCGGGTACTCGCCCTCGTCGTGCACGGTCAGCCCCACGAACTCGATGCCGTAGTCGGGGGCGATGCGACCGGGGCCGTTCGCCGCGGCCTCGGCGAAGTAGTCCAGCACGCGCGCCTGGTTGACGATCAGGTGCGGGAACTCGCAGATGTCATAGGCATAGTCGGCGGTCCGCGAGGTGCGCACGATCTCGTTCGGCCGCTCGGGGTTCGGTCCCCAGAAGTTCATCCAGCCGATGTTGTACGCCTCGGCGATGATGCGCTCGGCGAAGCCGAAGGCCTGGAACGTCTCGACGCTGCGCGGCTGGATGCCGTCGGCCTGCCCGAGCACCAGACGCCCCTCACGCTTCTCGATGATGCGAGTGGAGACATCGGGGTACTGCGACATCTGCGCGGCGAGCAGCATGCCCGCGGGGCCGGAGCCGACGATCAGGACGTCGATCTCGTCGGGGAGGTCTGCGGGCCGTTCTGTGCCGATGCCGTCGGCATCCTTCACGCGCGGGTCTCCCGAGACATAGCCGTGGTGGTGGAACTGCATCGTCGTCGATTCCTTCCGGACTTCTCTGTCAGGTGTTGCCATCGAACAAATCGTGTTCTATATTCGAACACGACGTTCTACTATTGAACACAGCTTAGAGACACCCTTCGACGAACACAAGGGAGCGCACTGATGTCCGAAGGCACTCCGGCCTCGCAGACCCTCAGCCGCGGCATTCGCATCCTCGAAGTGTTGGCCGACGCGCGGATCCCCCTCACGATCGACGAGATCGCCGGGCGACTCGACGTGCATCGCTCGATCGCCTATCGGCTGCTGCGCACGCTGGAAGACCACCGACTCATCGGGCGCGACGCCTCGGGCTCCGTCACGCTCGGCCCGCGCATGGCCGCCCTCGCGGCGGGCGTCGCGCACGATCTGCAGGCCGAGGCGCTCCCCGAGCTCACCGCTATCGCGAACGAACTCGGCATGACCTGCTTCTTGGGGGTTCTCGACGGAGACGACTGCATCACACTCGCGAGCATCGAACCCCGACACGCGATCGCGAGCGTCGCCCAGCGCCCGGGTGCCCGCCACTCCGTGACCGTCGGCGCACCGGGCAAGGCGATCCTGACGCAGCTCACCGCGTCGGAATGGCCCGACCACGCGAGCGGCTCACTGCGCGCCGAAGTCGACGAGGCGCGCATGCGCGGATACGCGACGAGCCACGACGAGGTCATCCCCACCGTGCAATCGGTCGCGGTCCCGCTCGCTCTCCGCGGTCAACGCCCCGCGGCGATCGCGGTCGTGCACGTGGCCACCGACCTCGACGACGCCGAGATCGCGGCGCGTCTGCGGCGCTCTGCGTCGGCGATCCGAGAAGCCCTCGACGGTTGACGTCGTTCACAATTCAGCATGAATGGGAGACGGCAGATGCGTCGCCCCCGAAGAACCGGAGCGACGCATCGCCTGCACCATCATCGATGCTGAATTGTGGACGGCTGATGTGGATCAGACCTTGGCGAGCCCACGGATCGGACTCACGGACTGCTCCTCCTCGTGGTCCGGTCCCAGCGGGATCCCGGAGCGATCACGCAGCAGCAGGGTCGCGACGAGTCCGAGCAGCGTCATGCCGGCGAGGTACCAGGTGACGGCCTGCGTCGAACCGGTGGCCTGCACGATGGCGGTCGCGATGGTCGGCGCGAACGCCCCGCCGGCGATCGCCCCGATCGCGTACGAGATCGAGACGCCCGAGAAGCGGATGCTCGCAGGGAAGAGCTCGGTGTACAGAGCCGCCTGAGGTCCGTACGTGAAGCCGAGACCGATCGTCAGGATCGCGAGCCCTGCGAAGAGCAGCCCGACATCGCCGGTGTTGACGAGCGGGAACAGCGTGAACACACCGACGAGCTGCAGGATCCAGCCGATGACGTAGGTGGTGCGTCGACCGATGCGGTCCGACAGCCATCCGGCGATCAGCGTCGTGATGAGCCAGGTGACGGCGGAACCGGTGACCGCCCACAGCACGGGTCCGCGCTCGAGGCCGATCGGCCCCTCGGGGTTGGTGGCGTATCCCTGGATGTATCCGCCGGTCGTCATGTAGCCGACCGCGTTGTTGCCGGCGAAGACGAGTGCAGCGACGATCACGAGCAGGAGGTGCTTGCGGAACAGCTGCACGATCGGCATGCTCGCCTTCTCCTTGCGCTCCGCGAGCTCGATGAAGACCGGGCTCTCCTCGACCTTGCGGCGCACGTAGTAGCCGACGAGGATCAGGACGACGCTCAGGAGGAACGGGATGCGCCAGCCCCACTGCAGGAACTGATCTCCCGGTGCGATCGCCGTCATCAGCGCCATCACTCCCGACGCGAGCAGCAGGCCGAGCGGCACGCCGATCTGCGGCGATGCGCCGAAGATCCCGCGCTTCGCCTTGGGAGCGTGCTCGACGGCCATCAGCACCGCGCCGCCCCACTCGCCACCGGCCGAGATGCCCTGCAGGATGCGCAGCAACACCAGCATGATGGGTGCAGCGACACCGATCGCGTCGTATGTCGGCAGCACACCGATGAGGGCGGTCGCGGCACCCATCAGGATCAGCGTCCACATCAGCACGGTCTTGCGTCCGAGCTTGTCGCCGTAATGGCCGGCGAGGAAGGCCCCGAGCGGGCGGAAGAGGAAGCTGACGCCGACCGTGGCGAACGCGACGATGGCGCTGTTCGCTCCGAGGGGCTCGAAGAACAGCTGTCCGAACACCAGGCCGACGGCCGTGGCGTAGATGAAGAAGTCGTACCACTCGACGGTGGTTCCGACGACCGTGGCGAAGACGACTCGGCGCCTGTCCGCCGTCGTCGCGATGGTTCCGGTGGGAGTGAAACCCACCTGTGACTGCCCGCTCATAGGGGTGTCTCCTTTGATTGTGACTGCATTGTCACGGCTCGCTCGCGAGTGATTCGAGTTGCTTGCCGAGGGGTGACACGATGATATATGATTTCGAATACGACGCACAAGGCGTCGACGAAAGCGCGAGGAGGCGCACCGTGACGGCATCCATCACCCGCCCCGGCAAGATCATCGCGATCCACCTGAGCTACGCCTCACGTGCGGATCAGCGAGGGCGCAGGCCCGCAGCCCCCTCCTACTTCTTCAAGCCGTCGAGTTCCGTCGGCGTCTCCGGCGGCACCGTCGAACGCCCCGCCGGCACCGAGCTGCTCGCGTTCGAGGGCGAGATCGCCCTCGTGATCGGCACCGCAGCGCGGAACGTCTCCCTCGAAGACGCCTGGGCCCACGTCAGCGGGGTCACCGCGTCGAACGACCTCGGACTCTACGACCTGCGCGCCAACGACAAGGGCTCCAACGTCCGCTCGAAGGGCGGCGACGGATACACGCCGCTCGGCCCCGAGCTCATCGACGCACGCACCGTCGACCCCGCAGCTCTTCGCGTCCGCGCCTGGGTCAACGGCGAGCTGCGCCAGGACGACACGACCGCCGGGCTGATCTTCCCGCTCGCGCAGCTGGTCGCCGACCTCTCCCAGCACTTCACGCTCGAGCCCGGCGATGTCATCCTCACCGGCACTCCCGCGGGATCATCGGTGATCGTCCCCGGTGACGTGGTCGAGATCGAGGTCGATGCTCCGGATGCCGAGGGCTCCCCCTCGTCCGGACGGCTGGTGACCACCGTCACCCAGGGCGAGGTTCCCTTCGACGGCGACCTCGGGTCGCTCCCGGCCGTCGACGACCTGCAGCGCACCGAGGCATGGGGATCCCGCGAAGAGGCGGGTCTTCCTGCCGAGTCGATCGAACCCGCCCTCTCCCCCGAACTGCGCGCCAAGCTGCTCGAGGCGCCGACTGCCGGTCTCTCGGCGCAGCTGCGAAAGAGGGGGCATCATTCGTGCTTCATCGACGGCGTTGCGGCGAACATCCGCGGCAGCAAGATCGTCGGCACCGCCAAGACACTGCGATTCGTCCCGTTCCGTGAAGACCTCTTCACGAGCCACGGCGGTGGCTACAACGCGCAGAAGCGCACGTTCGATGCGGTCGAGGCGGGCGAGATCATCGTGATCGAGGCCAGGGGCGACGCGACGACGGGAACCCTCGGCGACATCCTCGCCCTGCGCGCCGTCGCCCGTGGCGCGGCCGGCGTCGTGACTGACGGCGGTGTGCGCGACTTCGACGCGGTCGCCGAGATCGGGCTGCCGGTCTTCTCTCAGGGCGCGCACCCCTCGGTCCTCGGACGCAAGCACGTGCCGTGGGATTCCGACATCACCATCTCGTGCGGCGGCGCGACCGTGCAGCCTGGCGACATCATCGTGGGCGACGGCGACGGGGTCATCGTGATCCCGCCCGCTCTCGCCGCGCAGGTCGCGGACGACGCGCTCGCCCAGGAGGTCGAAGACGCCTGGATCGCCGAGCAGGTCGCCGCCGGTCACCCGGTCGACGGGCTCTTCCCCCTCAACGCCGCGTGGCGCGAGAAGTACGAGGCCGCGACCGGTGCGGCACCCGACGCGGGAGCGCGGTCATGAGCACCATCGCGAACGCCAGCAAATCCGAGCAGGCGTACGCGTGGATCCGCTCGCGGATCTCGGGACACACATTCGGGCCCGGTTACCGGCTCGTGCTCGGGTCGCTGGCAGAGGAGCTCGGCATGAGCGTCGTTCCGGTGCGCGAAGCCATCCGCCGACTCGAGGCCGAGGGCCTCGTGACCTTCGAGCGCAACGTCGGCGCCCGCGTCACCCTGGTCGACGAGAGCGAATACGCACACACCATGCAGACGCTCGGGCTGGTCGAGGGCGCGGCGACCGCGCTGTCGGCTCCCCTGCTCGACGACAGGATGCTCGACGCTGCCGAAGCAGTGAACGAGCGGATGACGCAGATGCTCGGCCACCTCGACGCCCACGCGTTCACCGAGCTCAACCGGCAGTTCCACTCGCTGCTGTTCGAACCGTGCCCGAATCCGCATCTGCTCGACCTCGTCCACCGCGGGTGGGCGCGGCTCTCGGGCATCCGGGATTCCACGTTCGCCTATGTCCCCGGCAGAGCTCAGCACTCCGTCGAGGAGCACACGCAGATCCTCGAACTGATCCGTGCGGGCGCCGACCCGCTCGAGATCGAGCTCGCCGCCCGCAACCACCGCCTGCGCACGAGAGACGCCTTCCTCGATGCCCTGCACGCACGTTCCCACCACAACTCAGGAGACGAGTCATGACCGATTCCCGCATCCCCGCAGACCTCCCCGATCACATCCAGCACTACATCGACGGCGCGTTCGTCGACTCGGTCGACGGCGACACGTTCGATGTGCTCGATCCGGTGACGAACAAGACCTACACGACGGCTGCCGCAGGCAAGAAGGCCGACATCGATCTCGCCGTCGCGGCAGCGAAGCGCGCGTTCGAGGAGGGCCCCTGGCCGCGGATGCTCCCCCGCGAGCGTTCGCGGGTGCTGCACAGGATCGCCGACCTCGTCGAGTCGCGCGACGCCCGCCTGGCAGAGCTCGAGTCGTACGACTCCGGCCTCCCGATCACGCAGGCCCTCGGCCAGGCCCGTCGTGCCGCCGAGAACTTCCGCTTCTTCGCCGACCTGATCGTCGCGCAGTCCGATGACGCCTTCAAAGTGCCCGGCAAGCAGATGAACTACGTCAACCGCAAGCCGATCGGCGTCGCCGGGCTCATCACGCCGTGGAACACGCCGTTCATGCTCGAGTCGTGGAAGCTCGGCCCCGCACTCGCGACCGGCAACACCGTCGTGCTCAAGCCCGCCGAGTTCACGCCGCTCTCAGCCTCGCTCTGGGCCGGGATCTTCGAAGAGGCAGGACTCCCCCAGGGCGTCTTCAATCTCGTCAACGGTCTCGGCGAGGACGCCGGAGACGCTCTCGTGAAGCACCCGGACGTGCCGCTCATCTCGTTCACGGGCGAGAGCTCGACCGGGCAGCTGATCTTCGGCAACGCGGCTCCGTTCCTCAAGGGCCTGTCGATGGAACTCGGCGGCAAGTCACCCGCCGTGGTCTTCGCCGACGCCGACCTCGAGGCCGCGGTCGACGCGACCATCTTCGGCGTCTTCTCGCTCAACGGCGAGCGCTGCACCGCAGGATCCCGCATCCTCGTCGAGCGCTCGATCTACGAGGAGTTCGTCGAGCGCTACGCCGCGCAGGCGAAGCGGGTCAAGGTCGGCTACCCGCACGACCCCGCGACCGAGGTCGGCGCGCTCGTGCACCCCGAGCACTACGACAAGGTGATGAGCTACGTCGAGATCGGCAAGACCGAGGGCCGCCTCGTCGCCGGTGGCGGCCGCCCCGAGGGGTTCGATACGGGCAACTTCGTCGCCCCGACCGTGTTCGCCGATGTCTCCCCCGACGCCCGCATCTTCCAGGAGGAGATCTTCGGACCGGTCGTCGCGATCACGCCGTTCGACTCCGACGAGGAAGCGCTCTCGCTCGCGAACAACACGAAGTACGGCCTCGCCGCCTACATCTGGACCAATGATCTGAAGCGGGCGCACAACTTCGCGCAGTCCGTCGAGGCCGGCATGGTGTGGCTGAACAGCAACAACGTCCGCGACCTGCGCACCCCGTTCGGCGGAGTCAAGGCCTCAGGTCTCGGTCATGAGGGCGGCTACCGCTCGATCGACTTCTACACCGACCAGCAGAGCGTGCACATCACGCTCGGCGGCGCCCACAACCCGACCTTCGGCAAGAACTGAGCAAGGACCCTGCGATGACCGACAACACTGCGAAGACGCTGACCTCATCGGGCTACTACGTGAGCCAGGAGGCTCCGATCCGGACCGACAACCCGGTTCCCACCCCCGAGAGCACGCCGCCCGACGTGCTGCGCTGCGCCTACATGGAACTGGTCGTCACAGACCTCGCGGCCTCCCGGGTGTTCTACGTCGACGTGCTCGGCCTGTACGTCACGGAAGAGGACGACGAGGCGATCTACCTCCGCTCGACCGAGGAGTTCATCCACCACAACCTCGTGCTGCGCAAGGGACCGATCGCCGCGGTCGCCGCGTTCTCGTACCGCGTGCGAGACGCCTCGGACCTCGACCGGGCAGTGGAGTTCTACACCGAACTCGGCTGCGATGTGCGCCGCAACCCCGACGGCTTCGTCAAGGGCGTCGGCGACTCGGTGCGGGTGGTCGATCCGCTGGGCTTCCCCATCGAGTTCTTCCACCAGTCCGACCACGTCGAGCGGATGTCGTGGCGCTACGACCTGCACATCCCCGGCGAGCTCGTGCGTCTCGACCACTTCAACCAGGTCACCCCCGATGTGCCTCGCGCCGTCAAGTTCATGCAGGACCTGGGCTTCCGTGTGACCGAGGACATCCAGGACGACGAGGGCACCGTGTACGCCGCCTGGATGCGTCGTAAGCCCACCGTGCACGACACCGCCATGACCGGCGGCGACGGGCCCCGCATGCACCACGTGTGCTTCGCGACGCACGAGAAGCACAACATCCTCGCGATCTGCGACAAGCTCGGCGCCCTGCGCCGCTCCGACTCCATCGAACGCGGCCCCGGCCGTCACGGCGTCTCGAACGCGTTCTACCTGTACCTGCGCGACCCTGACGGGCACCGTGTCGAGGTCTACACGCAGGACTACTACACGGGCGACCCCGACAACCCGGTCATCACGTGGGACGTGCACGACAACCAGCGTCGGGACTGGTGGGGCAACCCGGTCGTGCCCTCCTGGTACACCGAGGCATCGCTCGTGCTCGACCTCGACGGCAACCCCCAGCCCGTCGTCGCTCGCACCGACAACTCCGAGATGGCCGTCACGATCGGCGCGGACGGGTTCTCGTACACCCGTCCGGACGACGACGAGGGCATGCCCGAGTACAAGCAGGGCGAGTACAAGCTCGGCCACCAGCTCTGAATCATCCCCACACACGTTTCGTCTCGCTTCCCTCGCTCAACGATCGGCTGCCGGTCGTTGAGCGAGGAGCGAAGCACCGAGACGAAACGCCCCCAGAGGAAGCAGGCACGGATGCTGTCAGCAGACACCGTCACGCAGATCGCCGCGGAACTCGCCGAGGCCGACCGCACCCACTCGGTGATCCCACGCATCACCGCGCGGTATCCGGAGGCGACGGTCGAGGACTCGTACGCGATCCAGGGCGTGTGGCGTGACTCGCAGATCACCGCAGGGCGCCGCCTCGTCGGCCGCAAGATCGGGCTGACTTCCAAGGCGATGCAGCAGGCCACGGGCATCACCGAGCCCGACTACGGCGTCATGTTCGACGACACCGTCTACGAGTCGGGCGCCGAGATCCCCGTCGACCATTTCTCGAACGTGCGCATCGAGGTCGAGCTCGCCTTCGTGCTGAAGCATCCGCTCGAGGGCCCCGACTGCACGCTCGACGACGCCCTCGCGGCGATCGACTACGCGGTTCCGGCGCTCGAGGTGCTCAACTCTCACATCGAGCTCGAGGGGCGCACGATCGTCGACACGATCAGCGACAACGCCGCCTACGGGGCGATGGTGCTCGGCACCGTGCACAAACGTCCCGACGAGATCGACCTGCGCTGGGTGCCGGGCGTGCTCTCGCGCAACGGAGAGATCGAGGAGACGGGTGTCGCCGCCGGCGTTCTCGGACACCCCGCCACCGGCGTCGCGTGGCTGGCGAACAAGTTCCACCAGCACGGCGCGCGTCTGGAGGCCGGGGAGATCATCCTGGCAGGATCGTTCACACGCCCGGTGTGGGTGTCGCGCGGCGATCAGGTGCTGTGCGACTACGGACCGATGGGAACGATCGCATGCCGCTTCATCTGAGCCCCTCCTTCCGCGAGCATCTCGCCGCCTCCGACCGATCGCTCATCGGGATGTGGGCATGCTCGGGCAGCCCGCTCGTCACCGAGGTCGCCGCCGGGTCCGGTCTCGACTGGCTGCTGATCGACATGGAGCACTCCGCGAATACGCTCGAGTCGACGCTGCTGCAGCTGCAGGTCGTCGCCGCGTATCCGATCGCGCCCGTGGTGCGCGTACCTTCCAACGACACGGTGGCGATCAAGCAGGTCCTCGACCTCGGCGCACAGAACATCATCGTCCCCATGGTGTCGTCCGCCGACGAGGCACGTTCGGCCGTCGCAGCGACCCGCTATCCCCCCGAGGGCGTGCGCGGGGTCGGCAGCGCGCTCGCGCGGAGCGCCCGCTGGAACCGCGTCGACGGGTATCTGCAGGACTCGACTCAGCACACGTCGCTGACGGTGCAGATCGAGACGGCCGCGGGCGTCGAGGCCGCAGCTGAGATCGCCGGGGTCGACGGCATCGATGCGGTTTTCGTGGGCCCCTCAGATCTCTCGGCGTCGATGGGGCTCCTCGGCCAGCAGACCCACTCCGACGTCGTCAGCGCCGTCGAGCGGGTCTTCGACGCGGTGAAGTCCGCGGGAAAGCCCGTGGGCGTGAACGCCTTCGATCCGTCCGCCGCCGATGCCTATATCGCCGCGGGCGCGGACTTCGTGGCGGTCGGCGCCGACGTGGCGATGCTCGCGCGGGCATCCGAGGCGCTCGCCGCCCGCTTCATCCCCGCTTCCGACGACGCGACCCGCGCCAGCTACTGACACCTCCAATCGAATCGCGCGATTGCCCCTATTCCGAGTGCTTTTCGGGTCATTCGCGCGATTCGAACGGTGGCAGGATTGACGGATGCAGAGAAGCGAGGCGCCGTCATGATTCGCGCTCTCGCCGCGATGCAGGACAGAGGATTCCGCTGGTTCTTCCTCGCCCGGGCGATCACGCTGATCGCCGGGTCGATGTCGTCGATCGCCCTCGCCTTCGCGGTGCTCGAGATCGACAACGACGCGCGTTCTCTGTCGCTCGTGCTCGCCGCCTTCACCGTCAGCAACATCGTCTTCCTCCTGTTCGGCGGAGTGATCGCCGACCGGCTGCCTCGCGCACTGATCATCCAGTCCTGCTACGTCATCGACATCCTGACGGTCGGAGCCATGGCGGCGCTCCTGTTCAGCGGCACCGCCACGGTTCCCCTGCTCGCGCTGCTGTCGGTCGTGAACGGCGCCTCCTCGGCATTCGTCCTGCCGGCGATGCAGGGCATCATCCCGCAGCTCACCTCTCCGGAGCACCTGCAGCAGGCGAACGCGATGCTGTCGTTCGTGCGCTCGGCGACCACCATCGGCGGCCCTATCATCGCCGGCATCGTCGTCGCGGCTGCCGGCCCCGCCTGGGCCATGGTCGTGCAGGCGATCGGCTGGATCATCGCGATCCCCGTCCTGGCGATGGTCAGACTCCCCCCTCCTGATCACGCGGGCGGAACCACGATGTTCCATGACCTCCGCGTCGGATGGCAGGAGTTCTGGGGGCGCACGTGGCTGTGGGTGATCGTGCTCGCCTTCATGGTGATGAACGCGATCCACATCGGCGCCTGGGGCGTCGTCGGTCCGTACATCGCGAAGAACGATGAGCGGCTGGGCATCGCAGGCTGGGGCTGGGTGGTCAGCGCCGAAGGCGTCGGCATCCTGCTGATGACGCTCATCCTGATGTGGTTCCCCCTGAAACGTCCGCTGCGCTACGGGATGATCGGCATGGCCGCGTTCGCGATCCCCCTCACCGTCCTGGGCGTTCACCCCGCGGTGGTGCTGCTGGCCATCGCCGCCTTCCTCGCCGGCGCCGGCGCCGAGGTCTTCAGCACAGGGTGGAATCTCGCGATGATGGAGAACGTGCCCGGCGACAAGCTGTCGCGCGTCTCGAGCTACGACATGCTCGGCAGCTTCGTCGTGATGCCCATCGGTACCCTCGTGTACGGCTGGCTCATCACGCACAGCGACGTCGAGACGGTGCTGATCACCTCGGGGATCCTCTACGCATCGATCGCGGTGGTGACACTGCTGGTGCCGAGCGTCTGGCGCATGGGCCGCCCAGCGGATGCGGTGTAGGCACGCCAGGAGTTGGCGGATTCATAGCAATCCGGGCGAGACTGGGGGCATGACCTTCGCCGCGCTCCAGCCGCTCGCAGACCGTGCCGCACTGTTCTCCGCCCTGCGTCAGGATGCCCTGGCCACCGCCCTCGAGGACCTCGGCGACAATCGCTGGGATGCCGACATGGCGGCCGGCACCCTCACCTTCACCTCGAACGCCGACGCCACCCGCCAGATCGTGACGCGAGCGCACCTCGTCGCGACGATCGCGCCCGGCCCGCGCTCGCTGCTCTGGGCGTGGGCACACCCGCAGGGAGACTCCGCCGGTGTCGTCGCGCAGTTGCGCGATTACGGCACCGAGCACGGCATCGCCGAGCTGAGCCAGACCGAGCTCCCCTTCCCCGAAGACGCCACAGGAGACGCCGAGTGGATCACGCGGGCCGCCCACACGGTCGGTGCTGTGGCCGTCGAGCTCACCGGTCGTGCGCCGTATTATCTCGCGCCGGTCGGCGGCGGCACCTACGCGGTTTTCCTGCTCGACGCCCCGCTCCCGCCGCTCACGGTCGCGTCCGCCGCGATCGTCCTCCCTCGCATCCTCTCGACCATGGCTCTGCCCGATGCCCGCACAGCCGTGTGGGATGCCGCTCGCCTCGCCGGATGGAATCTCACCTGGACCGACGAGTCGTTCTCGGGCGCCACTGTCGCCGATGCGACAGGCACTGCGACGTTCCGCTTCGACGAGCAGGCACGCATCACGAACATCGAGAGCAGCCTGCACCCGCAGCCCTGAGCCCTCGCAGAGGACAGCGCGTCATCGGCCCAGCCGTTGGCGCGCTGTCTTCGTTCCGGAGCCGACCGGCACATGGGCGGTGGCCGCCGCGAGCCCGAACACCGGCATGTCGACGTACACCGCCTCGAGGTCGGCCACCGGCACCTGATAGGTCTCGTGCCAGACGCCCACGCTGCCGCTCCCCTGCAGCGTGCGCATGAAGTCGCGCCACGGCTGCAGGTGCGGCGCATCGCGGTCGGCGGCGAAGCGCTGCAGATGCTCCGGGCTCTCCCAGTACGACAGCAGGATCGTCGTGCGACCGAACCAGCTGTGAGCGCCGAGCATCCCCGCATCCTCATGCGTCGCGAGATGCCGAAGCATCGGCGGCATCTTGCTGGCCGTGCGCATGACGCGCCCCAGCTGCCACCACCGATTCGCCCGCATCCCGATCAGGAAGACCGTCACGTCCGAGCGGTCGGGGGCCGCGGTGAATCGACCCGGGAAGACCTGTTGAGCCATGCGTCACTCCTTGGAACGTTGTTACATAACTGCGTTATGCAACAACGTTACGATAAGATCGGCTCCATGGCAAGACCTCCCCTGTACGACGATGCGCTGCGTGACCGCCTCCTCGATGCGGCAGCCGAGATGGTCGATGACAAGGGCCCTGAGCGGATCAGCCTGCGCGACATCGCGCAGAACGCCGGCACCTCGACCTCCGCGGTCTACGCCCTGTTCGGCGGCAAGACCGAGCTGCTCGTGGCCGTCATCGAGCACGGGTTCGCATCGTTCGGCGACACACAGGCGGCAGCCGAACCACAGGGGCTGCGCGCCCTCGGACTCGCGTACCGGTCGTGGGCGATGGCCAACCCCGCCCTCTACCGCCTGATGTTCGGCGGCGGAGTGGCCACCGAAGACTGTCGTCCCGATGACGCGACCATGAGCACGGCGATGGCGCCCCTCGTGCGCGCACTCGCGGCGCGCGTCGACGAGCCTTCGGTGATGACCGCAGCCCTCACCGTCTGGGCGCAGGTGCATGGCGCAGTGAGCCTCGAGCTCGCCGGCGTCACTCCCCCGCTCGTCCCGTGGGACTCCGTCTACGACGCGGTGGTGGATGCGGTCGAGCGGGCTTTCCCCGCCCGCTGAGCACTCCCGTCTCGCCCGAGAGGCGCCACGACATCCGGGATGTGTGGAATTCTGGTCGGATGAAGAACGGAATCGTCCGGTTCGCCGCCCTCTACGTGTTCAACGTCGCGGTGCTGCTGCTCATCGGCCTGCTGTCCGCGGGTGTCTCCGTCGGTTTCCACGCACTCTGGGCGGCGGTCGTCCTGACTCTCACGGCACTGTTCGTGAAGCCGCTGCTCACGGGCGCGTTCCGCAAGGCGGCCGCCAAGTCCGCAGCCGACCGCACCAAGACCGGCGAGAAGGTCGTGCAGTACGTGCTCGTCTACCTCGTCGAGCTCCTCATCTGGGTGGCCGTCGTGTGGCTGAGCGGCGTCCGCGCCTCCGGCTTCTGGAGCTACGCGCTTCCTCCGCTGTTCCTGCTGTTCGGCTGGATGATCTACGACCAGGTCGACGACAAGCTGCGGGCGAAGGCGGGCGAGCTCTACGACGCGGTTCAAGGCAGGGTGTCGGGCAAGAAGTCCGGGCCCGGCCCCTCCGCCTCCCCCGCCGCACCGGCCACCGCCGAGGCGCGCGAGGAGCTCCAGGACGGCCTGACTCCCGAGCAGCGCCGGATGCTCGACGAACTCGGCTGAACGCAGACGGCCCCGATCTGCGGACCTCGACCCGGTTCGCGGACGAACCAGCGGGAGAAGCCAGCAGATCGGGACCGGATGCGCAGATCGGGACCGATGAGGCTCAGACGAGGCGTTCGGCCGCCTCGACGACGTTGGTCATGAGAAGCGCCACCGTCATCGGCCCGACACCGCCGGGGTTCGGCGAGACCCAACCCGCGACCTCGGCGACGCCCGGGTGCACGTCTCCGAAGACCAGGTTCTTGCCTGTCTCGGAGTCTGTCTCGCGCGTCACGCCCACATCGAGCACGGCAGCACCGGGCTTCACATCTTCGGCGCGGATGAGGTGTCTGACGCCGGCCGCGGCGACGATCACATCGGCCTCGCGCAGGTAGCGCGGCATGTCGACCGTGCCCGTGTGCGTGAGCGTGACCGTGGCGTTC
Source organism: Microbacterium sp. Leaf320 (assembly GCF_001423485.1). Classification (GTDB taxonomy): domain Bacteria; phylum Actinomycetota; class Actinomycetes; order Actinomycetales; family Microbacteriaceae; genus Microbacterium. The sequence goes on along the minus strand of NZ_LMOD01000001.1, from coordinate 170,557 downwards.
AGGTCACGGCGGGTCAATAGCAGCCCGATCGAGCGGCCGATGGTCACGCCGCGCCCGACGACAACGACGTGCTTGCCCTTGAGGTCGTAGTCGTTACGCAGCAGCAGCTCGATCACACCCCGCGGCGTGCACGGCAGCGGAGTGTGGATCGGGTTGTTCACGTTGAGCACGAGCCGGCCGAGGTTGGTCGGGTGCAGGCCGTCCGCATCCTTCGCCGGGTCGATCCGCTCGAGGATCGCATCGGTGTCGATGTGCTTCGGCAGCGGCAGCTGCACGATGTAGCCGTGGCAGTCGGGGTCGGCGTTGAGTTCGTCGATCAGCGCTTCGACATCGGCCTGCGTGGCGTCGGCCGGCAGCTCGCGCTGGATCGAGTTCATCCCGATCGCCTCGGACTGACGGTGCTTCATGCCGACGTAGAGCTGAGATGCGGGGTCGGCGCCGACGAGCACGGTGGCGATGCCTGGCACCACGCCCTTCGCCTTCAGCGCGGCGACCCGCTCGGTGAGCTCGGCCTTGATCGCGGCCGACGCCGCCTTGCCGTCGAGGATCTTCGCGGTCACTGCTGCAGTTCCGGGTAGAGCGGGAAGCCTGCGGCGAGCGCGTCGACACGTGCACGGAGGGCCTCGACATCGGCACCGGGAAGCAGTGCGAGCGCGATCACGTCGGCGACCTCGGTGAACTCGGCGTCGCCGAAGCCGCGGGTCGCGAGCGCAGGTGTTCCGATGCGCAGGCCCGAGGTGACCATCGGCGGACGTGGGTCGTTCGGCACTGCGTTGCGGTTCACGGTGATGTGGATGTCGTGCAACAGGTCTTCCGCCTGCTTGCCGTCGACCTCGGCGTCACGCAGGTCGACGAGCACGAGGTGCACGTCGGTGCCGCCCGAGCGCACCCCGATGCCCGCGTCCTTCACGTCCTGCTGCGAGAGACGCTCGGCGAGGATCGATGCGCCGCGCAGTGTGCGCTCCTGGCGCTCCTTGAACTCGGGGGTGCCCGCGAGCTTGAACGCGGTCGCCTTGGCGGCGATCACGTGCATCAGGGGTCCGCCCTGCTGGCCGGGGAAGACGGCCGTGTTGATCTTCTTCGCGAGGTCGGCGTCGTTGGTCAGGATGAAGCCCGAGCGAGGGCCGCCGATCGTCTTGTGCACGGTCGACGAGACGACGTGCGCGTGCGGCACCGGGTTCGGGTGGAGTCCTGCGGCGACGAGACCGGCGAAGTGCGCCATGTCGACCCAGAGCAGGGCGCCGACCTCGTCTGCGATCGCGCGGAAGGCGGCGAAGTCGAGAGTGCGGGGGTATGCGGACCAGCCGGCGATGATGACCTTGGGCTTGTGCTCGATCGCGAGGCGACGCACCTCGTCCATGTCGATCGTCGAGGTCTCGGGGTCCACGCCGTAGGCGACGATGTCGTAGAGACGGCCCGAGAAGTTGATCTTCATTCCGTGGGTCAGGTGACCGCCCTGGTCGAGGGCGAGGCCGAGCAGCGTGTCGCCGGGGCGCGCGATCGCGTGCAGCACCGCGGCGTTGGCGGATGCTCCCGAGTGCGGCTGGACGTTGGCGAACTCCGAGCCGAACAGCTCCTTCGCGCGCTGGATCGCGAGCTCTTCCGCGATGTCGACCTCTTCGCAGCCGCCGTAGTAGCGGCGGCCGGGGTAGCCCTCGGCGTACTTGTTGGTGAGCACGGAGCCCTGTGCCTGCAGCACCGAGACGGGGACGAAGTTCTCGGACGCGATCATCTCGAGGAACGTCTGCTGGCGCTTGAGCTCACGATCGAGGACCTGAGCGATCTCGGGGTCGACCTCGGCGAGCGGGGCGTTGAAGTAACGGTCGGTCATGACATGCTCCTCTGACAACGGATTCGAAGGGGTATACCTATCGGCCCAGGCGCGCGGTCGAATTCCGTGGTCAGTCGCTCCCCGGTGGTAGTCCACCCAGACGCCAGTCGCGACGTGACAAAGCATAGCCGATTTCCCTGTGCTCCCGGCGCGGCGCAGGGTAGGTTTTGTTCATGGTCCTTCCCCATTCCATGCCTCTCGTCCCCCTGCCCGTTTCCGTCATCGTCGGCGATGGCCGGATGCCCCTCTCCCAGACAGCGCGAATCGTCGGCGACTCCGCTGTGGCAGCTCACCTGATCGTCGCGATCGCTCGTCGCAGCGGCATCCGCCTCGCCCATTCCTCCGACGCGACGGGAGAGATCCTCCTCCGCATCGATGCAGAGGCAGCAGCCCCCGAGGGCTACACCCTCACGGTCGCCGACTCGGTCGAGATCGTCGGAGGCGACGAGGCGGGACTGTTCTACGGCGTGCAGACGCTGCTGCAGCTGCTCCGCGAGGACGACGACGGTTGGGCCTTCCTCCGGGCGGAGATCACCGACGCACCCCGATTCGCGCGCCGCGGCGTGATGCTCGACGTCACACGCCACTTCTTCTCCGTCGACGAGGTCAAGAAGTTCATCGACAGCACGAGTGCCCTCAAGTTCAATCACCTGCACCTGCACCTCAGCGATGACCAGGGCTGGCGCATCCACATCGACTCGTGGCCGAAGCTCACGGAGCTCGCGTCGTCCACCGCTTCGCTCGGCGCCCCCGGCGGCTTCTACTCGAAGGACGACTACCGCGAGATCGTCGCCTACGCCGCGGAGCATCACATGCTGGTGATCCCCGAGATCGATCTGCCCGGGCACACACACGCCATCGGTGTCGCCTACCCCGAACTCGTCGAGGACCCGGTCATGAACGACAGCCTGCTCGCGGAGTCGGAGCGTCTCGGGCAGCCGCTTCCCGTCGCCGGTGAGCCGTATCTCGGGTGGGGAGTCGGGCATTCGAGCGTCCGCATCCACGAGGAGCGCACCTACGATTTCGTGCGGGATGTCGTGCGGGAGCTGGCGGAGCTGACCCCCGGCCCGTACATCCACATCGGCGGAGACGAGTCGCTCGGCACGCCGCAGGCGGACTTCGATCTCTTCGTCGAGCGCGCGACCGCGATCGTCGTCGACGAGGGCAAGATCCCCCTCGCCTGGCACGAGGTCGGCGCTGCGAAGGACATCGCCGAGGGCACCGTCGGACAGTACTGGGGCAAGACGACCCCGGAAGGCACGCACGCCGCAGAGGCCGCGCATTTCGTCGAGCGCGGCGGCTCGCTCATCATGTCGGCCGCCGACGTCGCCTATCTCGACATGAAGTACACCGCCGACTACCCGCTCGGACTCACGTGGGCGGCGATCATCGACGTCCGTGCCGCATACGAGTGGGAGCCCACCGAGGTGCTGGACGTCCCCGACACGGCGATCCTCGGCGTCGAGGCTCCGCTGTGGAGCGAGACCACCCGCACGATCGACGAGGTCGAGCGACTGGTCTTCCCGCGCGCAGCAGCACAGGCCGAGGTCGCGTGGTCCCCGCGCACCGCCCCCGAGCGCGCCTGGGAGTCCTTCCGCGTCCGTCTCGGATCGATGGCGCCGCTGTGGAAGGCTGAGCACGTCGATTTCCATCCCGCAGACGAGATCCCCTGGAGCACGCGATGACACCCGATTCCTCCGCGACCGCCTCGCTCGTCATCCACTCGGCCCGACTGGTCGACGACGGCGCGGTCGTCGAAGACGCCTGGGTGCGGATCGAGCACGGTCGAGTCGCGTCCCGCGGCGTCGGCGACGCCTGGACGCCTGCGGATCAGGTGGTCGATGCGGCGGCGGCTGCAGGGCCGGGTGCGGTACTCACCCCCGGGTTCGTCGACATCCACGGCCACGGCGGCGCCGGCGCGTCATTCGACGACGGCGTCGAGGCGATCCGCACGGCTCGTGCCCTGCACCGCGAGCACGGCACGACGCGTGCGGTCGTCTCGCTGGTGACCGCACCACTCGACGACCTCGCGCTGCGTGTCAGCGACATCGCGGACCTCATGCAGACGGATGCCGACATCCTCGGGTCTCACCTCGAGGGTCCGTTCCTCGACCCCGCTCACCACGGTGCCCACGAGCCGACTCTGCTCCGGGATCCCGTCGGCACCGATGTCTCCCGCCTGCTCGAGGCGGGCCGGGGCACGATCCGACAGGTGACGATCGCTCCGGAACTCCCCGGCGGCCTCGACGCCATCCGGCTGATCGTCGGCGCGGGCGCCGTTGCCGCCGTCGGCCACACGAGCGCGGATGCGGCGACCGCTGTGGCCGCTTTCGAGGCCGGCGCCTCGGTGCTGACGCACGCGTTCAACGCGATGCCCGGCATCCACCATCGCGCGCCGGGTCCGGTCCTCGCCGCGGCGGCCGACCACCGCGTGGTGCTCGAGGCGATCGCCGACGACGTGCACCTCGATCCGCACGTGATCAAGCTCGTGTTCGATTCCGCACCGGGGCGCGTCGCGCTCATCACCGACGCGATGGCAGCAGCGGGCAGCGCCGACGGTCACTACGACCTGGGTGCGGTCAGTGTGACCGTGAAGGACGGCATCGCCCGCGCCGACGACACCGGCTCGATCGCGGGTTCCACCCTCACGCAGGATGTCGCTCTGCAGCGGGCGATAGCTGCGGGAGTCGCACTGCCCGAGGCGGTGCGGGCGCTGACCGCGACCCCCGCCCGCGCGATCGGATACGCCGACAGGCTCGGGCGCCTCGTCGACGGCTTCGTGGGAGACGCGGTGCTGCTGGATGCGCAGCTGCGCGTCGTGCGCGTGTGGGTGGGCGACCGACCATAGGCGAACGCCACGCGCATCGACGCGCAGCTCTGCATTCTCCGGTCGCGCTCTGCGTGGGTGAGGGGCCGCCGTTCCCCAGAGCGGCGGCCCCGTCACATTCCCCCCACATCGAGAGCTGGTGGGCCGAGCGCTCCTCCCCCGAGGTGCCCGACCCACCATGCCGGTGCACTTACCCCTTGCACCAGCGCCTGAGCTCCGCCCCCCGGTGGAGCTCCATGGCTGTCTCTATGTGATGAGACGAAGGCGACCCCGATTCATTACGCGACTTCTCAGATTTTTTTTCGGAGTTCTCGTCTCAAAGCACCTGATTCGCTTCTGAACTGGGATTTAGCCGAGAGGACTCGGTCGGGCAAAGTTTCTGGCAAGGGGTGGCGACCCTGGGAGATTGGAGAGAGAATGGAAAAGACGCGTGATGAAAATGGGGTTCACGCGTCTCTTCATGTGGAGGCGCACTCGCGCTCCACGACAGATGGATGACAGTGGACCAGGACAGCACTTCGCACGAGGAATCGATCGCAGACGCCGATCTCGTCCTGCGCACCCGTTCGGGTGACGCGGCGGCGTTCGGAGAACTCTGGAGGCGCCATTATCCGTCGGGGATGTCCGTCGCGCGGTCGATCACGTCGTCGATCGACCCGGACGACCTCGTGCAGGAGTCGTACACCCGCATCTATCAGGCGATCATCAAAGGCGGCGGCCCGAACGGCTCGTTCCGCGCCTACCTGTTCACGAGCATCCGCAACACTGCGGCCGCCTGGGGGCGGTCTCGCCGCGAGTCGGCGATCGACGAGCTCGACACCGTCGCCGACCCCGACAGCACCGAGCAGGCTGCCAACGAGGCCCTCGACCGCAGCCTGACCGCGCAGGCGTTCCGCAGTCTCCCTTCCCGCTGGCAGGAAGTGCTCTGGTACACCGAGATCGAGCAGATGAAGCCGCAGGAGGCAGGCCCCCTGCTCGGCATGAAGGCCGGTGCCGTCTCCCAGCTCGCGTTCCGCGCCCGCGAAGGCCTCCGCGAGGCCTGGATCCAGGCTCACCTGCGCAGTGCAGCAGCCGGCTCCGACTGCCAGTGGACCATCGAGCACCTCGGCGCATACTCACGCGGCAATCTGAGCACCCGCGACCACAAGCGACTCGAACTGCATCTCGACGAGTGCGCTCGGTGCATGATCGTCGCCGCAGAAGCGAAGGACGTCTCGAAGCGGCTGGCGCTCGTGCTGCTCCCGCTCGTACTCGGCGTGGCCGGTTCTGCCGGATACCTCGCCACACTCCAGGGCGGCGGCACCCCGATCGTCGCACTCGCGGCGATGCCTTCGGGCGTCACCCAGGGCGCAGCAGTCGTCGCCGGCGGGGGAACCGCATCCGGAGGCGTCGCCGGCGGTGCAGGTGGCTCGGCGGGCGGTTCGGCCGGAGGAGGCGCCGGCGGCGCGACCTCCGGCGGCATCTTCAGCGGAGTGGGCGCGCTCGTGGGAGCCGGATCCGCCGCACTCGTCGTGGCAGGCGTCGTCGCCGCGGCCACGATCATCCCGGGGCTCGCCGGAGCGAACCCCGCCGCGTCTCTGCCGAGCGCCGGCGACAGCGACTCCTCGTCGATCAGCTCCGATGTCGGTCCTGACGAGGCGATGGCCGAGGAGAAGCCGGTGATCGTCGACGACACCGAGCCCGAGAAGCAGCCCGAGCTGCCGCCGGTCGAGGCACCCGTGACTCCTGAGCCCGCCGAGGACACGGCTCCTTCGCTCGTGGCTCCTGCCGCACCGGCCCCGCCGGTCGAGACGGTGCAGCCCGCACCGCCCGTGGAACCGGGCGCGCCGGAAGAGCCGACCGACCCCACGGACCCGACCGATCCCACGGACCCGACGGATCCCGTGGATCCGACCGATCCGGCCGTTCCGACCACGCCGATCGAGACGCAGGGCGCGAGCATCTGCGTGGACGATGCCGGCGACGGTGTCACGCACGTCTCAGTGCCCGTTGCCGGGCAGCCGGGCGCCGAGATCGAGGCGTTCCTGGGTCGCGGCGGCGGCGGAGACAACCTGTCGTTGAGCGACGCAGGTACCGGCACCGTCGATCTTCGACCGACTCTCGGTCAGATCATCCTCGGCACGACCGTAGAGATCCACTATGTGACCGATGCAGGGCCGGTCCTGCCGCACAACACGACCCTCGCCGGGCTCGGAGTGACTCTCGACTCGGTGCTGCTCGCGCCTTCGTGCGACGGACAGGTCGACGAGGTCCTCGACGAGACGCCCGCTGACGAACCGGCACCTGTCGAGCAGGCGGCCGTCGCACCCGTGCAGACCGCAGACCCCGCACCGGTCGAAACCGCGCCCACCGGAGCGCCGGAACCGGTCGAAGCGCCGGCTGAGGCACCAGTCGAGGCACCTGCTGTCGTCGAAACACCCGCGCCCGCCCCCGTCGAGGCTGTCACCCCCGAAGACGCTGCTCGGGTGGACGAGCTCGTCGCCGCAGAAGAGGCCGCACCCGCGCTCTGACCCGCTGTCCGCGGCGAATAGACTGGATCCATGCCCCAGGATCCCGCCTCAGTGCCCGGCGTCGACCGCCCGAACTTCACCGCCCTCGACATCGTGCGCTCGATCATCCTGGTCGTCGCCGTCGGCACTCTCGCGCTGTGGGGTTTCGCCCTGTGGTCGTTCCCGTGGAACATCATCATCGGCATCGGCGCTCCTGTCGTCGTGATCCTGATCTGGGCCCTCTTCCTCTCCCCCCGTCCGGTGCTGCGACTGCACCCGTTCCTCCGTGCGGCCGTCGAGCTGCTGATCTACGTCGGCGTGACGATCGCGTGGTGGCTGATGGAGCAGCCGATCATCGGCATCGCCTTCGCCGTGGTCGCCGTCGGAGCCGGCGTGGTGAGCGGTCGGCGCCGCATCGCATGAGCGCGCTCGATCAGCTGACCGCTGCTCTCGGCGAGCTCGTCGACACGACCTCGTCCACCCTCGACGACGCTCGCGCCGACAGGTCCGGACATGCCGCCCCCGGCCGCCCGCTGGCGGTCGTGCACGCCGAGACCGTAGAGCATGTCCAGAGTGTGATGCGCATCGCGACCGCGACTCGCACGCCCGTCGTCGTGCGCGGAGCAGGAACAGGCCTCGCCGGTGCTGCGAACGGCGGCGAGGGCGAGATCGTCCTCTCCACCCGGCGCATGACCGCGATCCACGAGATCCGCGCCGACGACCTGCTCGCGGTGGTCGAACCCGGCATCCTCAACGCCGACCTCAACGACGTGCTCGCCGAGCACGGCCTGTGGTGGGCGCCCGACCCCGCGAGCCGAGCGATCTCTACCGTGGGCGGCAACATCGCCACCGGTGCGGGCGGTCTCCTGTGCGCGAAGTACGGTGTGGTTCGCGATGCGGTGCTCGGCCTCGACCTGGTGCTCGCAGACGGACGTCTGCTGCACCTCGGCCATCGCAGCGTCAAGGGTGTGACCGGACTCGATCTCACCTCGCTCGTGATCGGCTCGGAGGGCACGCTCGGCGTCGTCGTCGGCGCCACCCTGAAGCTCCGCCGACTCGTCGAGGGCACGACCTGCACCGTCACCGCGACCTTCCCCGATGTCCGCTCCGCCGCAGCCGCCTCGGCCGCCGTGACCGCTTCGGGCGTTCAGCCCGCGATCATGGAGCTCATGGATGCCGCGAGCCTGGCCGCCGTGGCCGCACTGCTCGATCTCCCCTCCCCTGCTGCCGGCAGCGCTCAGCTGACCATCCAGACCGATGGGCCGGCGGCCGTCACCGAGGCCTCGACGATCGCAGCAGTCCTGTCGGCGCACCACGGTGTGACGCAGGTCTCCCACGACCGTGAAGAGGGCGAGCGCCTGCTGGCCATCCGCCGTGCCATGCATCCGGCCATGTCCGCTCTCGGCACGACCCTCATCGAGGACGTGTCGGTGCCCCGAAGCGCCATGCCGGCGATGTTCGACGAGATCGCTCGGATCGAGAAGGCATACTCGATGAGCATCCCGACCGTGGCGCACGCCGGCGACGGCAACCTGCACCCCAACTTCATCTTCGAGGGCACCGAGCCTCCCGCCGAGGTGTGGGCGGCCGCAGACGAGCTGTTCCGTGCGGCGATCGCCCTCGGCGGCACGCTCACCGGCGAGCACGGCATCGGGACGCTGAAGAGCCGCTGGCTGGCCGACGAGCTCGGAGACGACCAGTGGGAGCTGCAGCGGCAGATCACCCGCGTGTTCGACCCGCTCGGCATCCTGAACCCCGGCAAGGTCTTCGCGGTCGATGCCTGACATCCACGTCAGCGCGGCCGTGATCGTCGACGACGAGGGCCGGGTGCTGGTGGTGCGCAAACAGGGCACGACGCGGTTCATGCAACCGGGAGGAAAGCCCGAACCGGGCGAGACCCCGTCGCAGACGTTGATCCGCGAGCTGCACGAGGAGCTCGGGCTGAGACTCGACGAGGGCGACCTCGAGTCGTTGGGCACGTTCGTCTCCGAGGCCGCGAACGAACCGGGTCACCGTGTCGTCGCCGAGGCGTTCTCCGTATCGATCGCGGCAGCGGAGGTCACGGTGCAGGCGGAACTCGCCGAGCTCCGCTGGATCACCCCGGCCGACGCCGAGACGCTGCCTCTCGCCCCGCTCAGCGTGGAGCACCTGCTGCCACTCGCGTGGCCGTCTTCAGGGCGCTGAGGCCGAGACCTCAGATGCCCTGCCAGGCGGGCTTGTTCGCGTAGGTGTAGCGGTAGTAATCGGCGAGCTTCAGGCGCGATGCCGCAGCCTCGTCGACCACGACCGTCGCGTGCGGGTGCAGCTGGATCGCGGAGCCGGGGAGGATGGCCGAGAGCGGCCCCTCGACGGCATCCGCGACGGCCTGCGCCTTGCCCTCGCCGAAGGCGAGCAGCACGAGATGACGAGCGCGCAGGATCGTGCCGAGCCCCTGTGTGATGCAGTGCATCGGCACGTCGTCGATCGAATCGAAGAAGCGTGCGTTGTCCTCCCGGGTCTGCTCGGTGAGGGTCTTCACGCGCGTGCGCGATGCGAACGACGAGCCCGGCTCGTTGAAGCCGATGTGACCGTCGGTGCCGATGCCGAGGATCTGCAGGTCCACACCCCCGGCTGCGTCGATGGCGGTCTCGTAGTCTTCGCCTGCGTGCTGGATGGTGGCCTGAGCGCCGTTCGGCACGTGGATGCGCCGGGGGTCGAGTCCGAGCGGCTCGACGACCTCGCGGGTGATCACCGAACGGTAGCTCTCGGGGTGCGCCGGGTCGAGGCCGACGTACTCGTCGAGCGCGAAGCCGCGGACCTGCGACACGTCGCGACCCGCGAGCCTGGTGCGCAGCGCCTGATACACCGGAAGCGGGGTCGAGCCTGTCGCGAGTCCGAGCACGGCATCCGGGCGGCCGTCGATCAGCTCGACGATCTCGGCGGCGACCAGCGCGCCTGCCGCTTCGGCGTTCTCGACGATGACGACTTCAGCCATGGGAAACAGTCTCCTTGGTGGGGGTGGATGATCCGACGAGGGCGGCGCCGAGGGCCGCTGCGGGAGAGCCCGCCGGGAGCAGCTCGATCCGCTCGTCGAGGTGCAGCGAACGCATGAAAGCCGAGGCCTCGGCTCCGGCCTGGAGGGCCCCGCGCACGCCCGCGTGCAGGCGATCGCCGAGGGAGGTGAGGCCGCCGCCGATGATCACGCGTTCTACGTCGGCCGAGAGCACGAGCGCGCGTACCGCGGCCGCCGCGCCGTGGAAGAGATCGGCGCGGAGCTCCACTGCGAGCTCGTCTCCGGCGTCCGCGGCGTCCAGGATGTCGCGCACCGGCAATGCGCCAGGGCGATCCCACGCGCGTGCCAGCGCACCTCCGCCGCAGAACGTCTCGATGCACCCGCGCTGGCCGCAGCCGCACAGGCGTCCGCGCGGATCGACCGAGAGATGGCCGACCTCGCCGGCCGTCCCTCGTGCTCCGCGCCAGATGGTGCCGTCGACCACGATCCCTGCGGCTACTCCCGTGCCGAGATTGAGGTAGGCCATGGATCCGTCGATGCCGCGGAGCACGGCTGCGCCGAGTGCGGCCGCCTTCACGTCGTTCTCGACCCGGACCGGGATGCCGAGCCGTCGACCCGCGAGCCCTGCGAGGTCGAGCGATTCGACCCCGAGGTTCACCGCGTGCAGCACGCGCCCCGTGTCGGCGTCGACGAGCCCGGGGATGCCGACACCCACCGATTCGACAGCGGAGCGTGCGAAGCCGCCTTCGGCGGCCAACGCGTCCACGGCGTCGACGACACTGACGACGACCGCATCCTCGCCCCATCCCGTCGGACGGCGGAGGCGCGCGAGGATGTCTCCCTCGGGCGACACCGCCACCGCGTCGATCTTGGTTCCGCCGACATCCAGGCCCACTCGAATCCGCCGACCGGAGAGGTCGACGGCGATCGCATCCGTCATCGGATGTCGCTCCTGCTCGTCTTCGAGTCGCCCCCGCGCATCACGAGACGCCCAGCTGACTGGACAGCACCATCACGGCGGCACCTCGCAGGACGATGTCATCCTGCTGCGTGCGACGGATGAGAGCGTCTTCGAAGACACCCTCGAGCGTGCGGGCGTGGAGGGTCTCGACGGCGGCATCGATCAGCACACCGTCGAGCAGGTCTCCGGGACCTGAGAGCACGACCTCCGAGAGGTCCAGAGCCGCGACGATCGGTGCGATCGCGATACCCATGCGGGTGCCGGCGTCGCGGAGGATCTCGTCGCGTGATCCGGGTGCGGCCTCGATGGCCGGGCGGAGTCGTGTCTCGCTGAGCCACGCTTCGAGGCAGCCGTCCTTGCCGCAGGCGCAGCGGGGGCCGCCGTCGGTGCCGACCACGACGTGACCGATCTCACCCGCGGCGAACCGGCTGCCGAGAAGCGGCTGGCTGCCCGTGATGACACCGGCGCCCACCCCTCGACCGATCTTGATGAGCATGAAGTCGGCCTTGGCCTCGCCGAACGTGTACTCGGCGAGCACGGCGGCGTTGGCGTCGTTGCGCACGAGCACCGGAAGGTCGAGGTCGATCCCGAGCTTGGCCTCGAGCGGGAGGTTGCTCCACCCGAGGTTCGGAGAGCTGAGCACGACGCCGTCGGGGCGGACGACACCCGGCGAGCCGATGCCGACGCCGAGGATCGGCTGGGTCGCGGTCGCGGCCAGGGCGCGCGCGAGCTCGAGCGTGGCGGCGTAGGCGGCATCGCCGTCTGCGGTCTCCGGACGAGGAACCTCTCGGCGTTCGAGCACATCGCCGTCGAGGCTGAGCAGCGCGCCCACGAAGGCGTTCGGACCAGACAGATCGAGGCCGATGATCTGGTGCCCCACGCGATCGATGTCGATCAGGATCGGAGGCTTGCCCGGCCCCACGGTCTCGCGCACGCCCATCTCGATCACGATGCCGTCGGCGATGAACTCGGCGACGAGGTCGGAGATGGTGACTCTCGTCAGCCCTGTCTCCCGCGAGAGATCCGCACGGCTCATGGCGCCGGAGTGGTAGAGCGTCTGCAGGACGAGCGCCCGGTTGTGGCCGCGCGCGTGCTCCGGGAGCACCTTGGAGCGCGAGCGCAGGTGGCGCCCGGGGCCGAAGGCGTGTGCGCTCGCAGCGACGTAGTCTGACGACGTCGATGGACGAGGATCATCCGATACGGACATGTTTGTTAGTAGACCTTACGAACAAAAATTGCGCAACCCCTGCCTTGCTTAGCACAGGGAGGGTTACGAAAACGTTACATTATGCCGAGAGCGACTCGTCGGCGCTTGTGGACTGGTCGATCAGACGAGTCACGAGACCCGCCACGATCTCCTCCCGTGCCTCCCGCGTGAGTGGCTTCCCCGGCACTCCGGGACGCCGTTGCAAGGGCGTCGGCCCGTCGAGAGGACGATACCGCACCCCTGTGTCGGCGAGCCGCCGAAGGTGGGCGGGAAGCCGACGGGCGAAGCCCTCGAAAGGAGGAGGATCGCCGCCGTCCCAGAGCCGCTCGGCGATCGCCGCGAGCCTGGGGAACATCGCGAAGTCGACGCGGTCCCTGGTCGGCAGATGCTCGGTCCAGACGTTGGCCTGGCCACCGGACGCGCCATCCTCGATGCGAAGCGTGTACGCACGCTCGATCGGAAGAGGCGGCCCGACGCGGATCGGCTCCTCCGCCGACTCGGACTGGGGGTAGTCGAGGTACACCTCGAGGTCGGGACACGCGATGACCGGGATGCCGCGCCGCAGCGCGGTGCGCATCGCGACCTGACCGCGCCAGGCGAGGATCTCGACGCCGTCGGGAACCTCGCCCTCCAGCACTTCGTCCCATGCCAGCGCCGTGCGGCCACGAGCTCGCACGTGTGCGACGAAGTGCGACGTGAACCACGGTTGAACGTCGTGAGGTGTCGCAAGACCCAGCTCGCGCATCCGCTCCCCCGCAGCCGCGCTCTGCGCCCACTCGGTCACCGGCACCTCGTCACCGCCGATCCCGATCCACGGCGAGTCGAAAAGGTCGCACAGCGCGTCGATCGCGGCTCGTCCGAACGCGAGAGCCTCCTCTGTCGGCGCGAGGGTCCGAGGATTCACACCGAACCGCCCCCACGGCGCCGTCACAGGTTCGCCCACGTCGGTGTTGCCGAGCGCGGGATAGGCGGCGAGGCCCGCCTGGATGTGCCCCGGCAGCTCGACCTCCGGCACGATCGTGACGAAGCGCTCGGCGGCATAGGCGACCAGCTCGCGCAGCTCGGCATCCGTGTAATGCCCCTCGTGCACGCCCGGTTCGACGGTGGCGAGCGGGCCATGCCCCCGTTGCGTCGACTCGCGGCGAGCGCCGATGTCGGTCAGCCTCGGGAATCCGGGCACCTCGAAGCGCCAGCCCTGGTCGTCGGTCAGATGCAGGTGGAGCACGGTGAGGTGGTGGTCGGCGAGCAGGTCCACGAGCCGGCGCACGTCCTCGACCGGACGGAAATGCCTGGCGACATCGAGCATCACACCGCGCCAGCCGTAGGCGGGCGCTCCCTGCCACGTGCCTGCGGGTATGCGGGACTGCTCCGCACCGGGATCGCGCAGCTGCCGCAGCACCGTGACACCCCGGAAGACGCCGACCGGGCTCGCACCGCTGACCTCGATCCCAGACACCGAGACCTCCACCCGGAAGGCCTCCTCGCCGATGCGTCCGCTCGCGAACGACTCCCCTGCCAGGGACTCGTCGACGCGGAGTGTGATCGCAGGACCCGATCCGTCGCTCTCCCGGAGCACGCTCAGGCGGGCAGCAGTCGAGGCGAGCGGCGCCGGCGCGACGACCGGGGTGCGCGCCGTCCAGTGGAACGGCGGTGCGGTCGCGTCGATCTCGAACGACGCGAGGGGAACGGTGGCGCGGTGCGCGGGCGGGATCATGCGCAGAGCACGACCCGGGGTCGCCCCCGTGACCGACTCATCGGTGACCACGGGCACTCCGGCGACGAGCACTTCGGCTATCCCGAGTGGGGTGTCGTGCGGCGACTCGAAGGTCGCCCCGGCCGCGATGGTCTCCGCGTCGAACAGCACCAGATCGGCCGTCGCCCCTTCACGGATGATCCCGCGCGGAGCATCACCGCGGTCGAGGCCCAGACGCGAAGCCGGTGTGCCAGACAGGTGGCGGACAGCCTCCTCGAGGGTGAGCACCCCGAGCTCTCGCACGTAGTGGCCGAGGTAGCGCGGGAAGGTGCCTCGACCCCGGGGGTGAGGCCGCGCGCCGATCAGGATCCCGTCGCTGCCACCGCTGTGGCGCGGGTGACGCATGATGGCTCTGACGTTGTCCTCGTCGCCGATGTGCATCAGGATGCCCGTCGCCCCGGCATCCGCGAGGATCGTGTCGAGCACCACGTCCGCGGCACGCCTGCCCGACGATGAGGCGATCTCGGCGACAGTGCGTCCCACCAGGTCCGAGAGCCGCGGATCGGCAGTCCCGGAGATCTGGATCGCATCCCAGTCGGCGCGCTCGCCGTGGAACCCGTCGCATCCGATCTCCTCGAGCTCCACCCGCACGCTCTCTCGCCCTGCGTCGTCGAGCGCCGCGATCGCACCCAGCAGATCGCCGCCCTCCGCGAGCCTGCTGGGCAGCAGCGCCGCGAGGGTCGTGGCACCGGGCAGGTACGGATACGTGTCGAGGGTGACGTCCACCCCGTCGTCGACGGCCTGGTCGACGAGGGCCAGCAGCTCTGCCGCGCGACCGCGGTTCGGGGCGAAGTTCATCGTCGCGTGCGTGAGGTGGATGGGGCATCCGGTCCGTCGGCCGATGTCCAGTGCCTCACGGTAGGCGTCGAGTGCCGCCCCTCCATAGCTGCGGGTGTGGGGCGCCCAGTATCCACCCCGCTCGGCGACGATGCGGCAGAGCGCCTCGAGCTCAGCGGTGTCGGCGTACATCCCCGGCGTATAGGTCAGCCCGCTCGACATCCCGAAGGCGCCGGCATCCAGCGCCGCGCCCAGGATGCCGGACATCTCGGCGATCTCGCCCGAGGTCGCCGCACGGTTCTCGTGTCCGACCACCATCATCCGGAGATTGCCCTGGGGCACGAGCACCGCGGCATTCGCGACGGAGACGGCGTCGATCGCGGCGAGCAGGTCGTCCATCGACCGCCACGGCACGTCATCGGGAAGACCGTTCCAGCCGGCGATCTGCGCGGGGATGATCGCCGCGGTGGCGTCGTCGAGGGGCGCGTAGCCCAGGCCGTCCTGCCCGAGGACCTCGGTCGTCACGCCCTGACGGATCTTCGCTTCGTGGCTCGCGCCCCGGAGGACGGCCAGCTCGCTGTGCGCGTGCATGTCGATGAAACCGGGTGCGAGCACCAGCCCCGTCGCCGGAATCTCGACAGCGTCGGCGGGGAGCTCGAGCTCTCGCTCGTCGCCCTCGCGGAGGACCGCGACGACGCGCGCGCCCTCGACGGCGACATCGGCGACGAAACGATCGGTTCCTGTCCCGTCGACCACCGTGGCGCTCCGGTACACCCTGACCGGCTTCTCACCGCTCAGAAGCATGTCGCCACCGCCCCGATGACGCGCGGATCCGCAACATCCGGATCATCGATGATCGCGACCACTCGCCACTTGTCGAAGGCGGTGCACGGGTGCGAGAGCCCGAGGCGCACCACGTCGCCCTGGGTGACCGACGAGCCGTGCGCAAGGCTCAGGAAGGCGTGCTGGTCGTTGAGCGCCGTGATCTCACCCTCGACGCTCTGCGGCACCGGCAGGTCGAGATCGAACGGCACATCGCGGCGCCCGGCGTCGAGCAGGGCGAGACCCTCCTCGGGCTGAGACACGACCCTGGACCAGGCGTGCATGGCCGAGCGGAGCGGGTCCGTCGACGTCAGCGCGCCGAACGGAGACATCCGCGAGTAGAACCCGTCGTCGTGGATCTGGAACGCCCCCGACCGCAGCACGATGTCGGCGTCGCCGCGGTGCGGAGCCAGGATCGCGGCCGCGCGATCGGGGAACGAGCTTCCGCCGGCGCTGAGCACGGGGCGGATGCCGCTCGGGTAGGTGAGTCGCTCGTGGAGCTGCACGAGCGTCGACAGATACGCGTCGACGGACGCGACCGACGCGTCACTGCGGTCGGGACCGAACGGCCCCTCATACCCCGTGACTCCGGCGAGTCGGAGGCCCGGCGATGCGGTGATCGCCCGCGCTATGCGCTCCCCCTCCTCCAGGGTGCGGGCCCCCGTGCGGCCTCCGTCCCCGCCGAGCTCGACGAGGACGTCGAGGGGCCGGGTCGCATCAGCGAGCGCGCCGGCGAGGATCTCGACGGTCATCACGGAGTCCGCCCAGCAGAGGATGTGGAGGCCGTCGTCTGCGGCGAGCAGGTCGCCGAGGTGGCGCGCGGCCGCAGCATCGGTGACGGCGTTCGCGATCAGGACGGTTCTGACCCCCGCGTCGACGGCGACCTCGGCCTGCCACGGCGTCGCGACCGAGATGCCCCACGCCCCCGCATCGAGCAGTCGCTGCCAGAGCGCCGGGGCCATGGTGGTCTTGCCGTGCGGGGCCAGAAGCACGCCCTGCGTCGCCGCCCAGCCGAACACGGTCGACTCGTTGTGCGCGAGTGCCGCTTCATGAACCGTCAGCACGGGTGTCACGAGGTCTGAGAGGTGCAGATCCGCGCCCGGCACCTCCGAGAGGCGCAGGCCCGAGGCGTGCGCGGGAAAACCTTTGGTCCAGGGGCCGAGTACAGGATCCGGGATTTGTAGAGGCATCTAACAAGGCTACTAGGCTGGTCGCATGACTGCGAAGATCCGCGTTTCGACCGACGCCGCCCCCGCTCCCGCCCACACGTTCTCCCAGGGCATCCGCAAGGGTCCGATCGTGCAGGTCTCCGGCCAGGGCCCCGTCGACCCCCAGACCAACGAGTACCTCTTCCCCGGCGATGTCGCCGCGCAGACCACTCGCACCCTCGAGAACGTCAAGGCCATCGTCGAGGCCTCCGGCGCCACGTTCGACGACGTCGTGATGCTGCGCGTGTACCTCACCAAGCGCGAGGACTTCTCGATCATGAACGATGCGTACGGCGACTTCGTCACGGCCCACACCACCGGCGGCGTGCCGCTGCCGTCACGGACCACGGTCTTCACCGGTCTCCCCCGCGAAGAGATGCTCGTCGAGATCGACGGACTCGCCGTCGTCACGGACTGAGCGACGCGGGATTCGCACCGACCTGTGGACCGTTGCCTCCCCGTTACCTGCGATCGCGTAGCATATCGCTAAGGACACGTGAGAAACCGGGGGGTGAAGTTCGTGACCGATCTGATCTCAGCGCAGGATGCGAAGACCGAGAAGCTGACCGAGGCGACCGCCTCCGGCGACCGGTCGACCGTTGCAGCGCCCACGCACTCCGGCGACGATACGCCCACCGACTCGATGCCGCCGAACGGCGGTGACCCGGAGCTCGCCTGGGCACCCATCGAACCCGCTCCCAAGAAGAAGCGCCTCGGCCTGTGGATCGGCCTCGGGGTCGGCGTCCTGGCTCTCGGAGCAGGCGCTGCGTCGATGATCCTCATCGCACCGGGAACGACCGTCGCCGGAATCCCCGTGGGCTGGCTCACGCCCGGCGCCGCAGCGGACACCATCCAGGCGCACGTCTCCCAGACCGAGATCACACTCACCGGCGCAGGCGATGACGCCGTGCTCACCGGGGCAGATCTCGGCGCCACCATCGACGCGACCGCTCTCGCCGATCAGGCTTTCGCCGAACGACCGCTCTGGAACGTGAGCATGTGGATGGGCGACCCCGTCCCCGCCGAGATCACCCTCGACCCGGAGAAGGCGGACGCCGCACTCCGTGAGGCAGTCCCTTCGAGCTTCGAAGATCCCCTCGACGCCGGCGTCGTGTTCGATCCGGCGACGGGCGCCTACGTGATCACTCCCTCTGCGACCGGCACCGCCGTCGACGTCGACGCGCTCGCCGCCGCCATGGTCGACACCATCGCCGACGGCGGCAGCAGCGTCGAATTCCCCGGCGACCCTGCTGAGGCCGCACCTGCCGTCACCGACGAAGACGCCACGACCGTTGCGACGTCGCTGAACACGATGCTCGGCACGATCGGCTTCTACATCGGCGAAGAGCGCACCGTCCCGGTGGATGCCGCGACCGCCTCGACGTGGTTCTCGGTCGTCGACGAAGACGGCGAGCTTCGCATCGTCGCCGACGAGACCGCGATCCAGGCCACGATCGCCGGGCTTCCCGCGGCGGTCGACCGCGCTCCCGTCAACGCGACGAACATCGTCGACTCAGCGGGAAAGATCCTCCGTACCGAAGCCGAAGGCGTCAACGGACGCGCACTCGGGGACACGTCGAACCTCGCTTCCGAGGTCGCGTCGAAATTGGAGGCGGGAGACGGAGTCATCCCGATCACGGTCTCCGAGACACCGTTCGAGTCCGTCAACCTGGTTCGCAAGATCGATGTCGATCTGGGATCTCAGACGGCGACTCTCATCGAGAACGGCGCCGTGGTGCGGTCGTGGAAGATCTCGTCGGGGAAGAGCGCGACACCCACCGACACCGGAAACTTCAAGGTCTACGCGCACGTGCGTATGCAGACGATGAAGAGCCGCGAACCGGACGGCTCGATCACCGAGACGCCGAACGTCCCGTGGGTCACGTACTTCAACGGAGACGAGGGCTTCCACGGCACCTACTGGCACAACGCCTTCGGATCTCCGCGCAGCCACGGTTGCGTGAACATGCCGATCGACGTCGCCAAGTTCGTGTACGAGTGGTCGCCGGTCGGCCTCGAGGTCTCGGTCCACAACTGATCGCCGAGCTCCGCTGATCCGAGGCATCGGGTCTTCTCTTCTCAGGGGCGACGCGCGATCGATGATTCCTCGTCCGCGGGTCCCCGCAGCCGGTACAGGAATCTTCTGACGCGGGGCCGAGTCTCCTCTGAGAAGACGCGAAAAAGGGCCGGATGCTCACGCATCCGGCCCTTTCTGCTGTCGTCAGCTCAGCGCGTCGACGATGCCGTTCAGCGTCGCGGACGGGCGCATGACGGCCGTGACGAGCGCGTCGTCGGGGCGGTAGTACCCGCCGATCTCGACGGCCTTGCCCTGCACGGCGTTGAGCTCGGAGACAATCGTCTCCTCGTTCTCGGCGAGCGTCGCGGCGATCGGAGCGAACGCCGCTGCGAGGTCGGCGTCCTTCGTCTGCGTCGCCAGCTCCTGCGCCCAGTACAGTCCCAGGTAGAAGTGGCTGCCGCGGTTGTCGATCGTGCCGAGTGCGCGACCCGGTGAACGGTCCTCTTCGAGGAAGGTGCCGGTTGCGGCGTCGAGCGTCTCCGCGAGGACACGCGCCTTCTCGTTGCCGGTGCGGTCGGCGAAATGCTCGAGCGACGCGGCGAGAGCGAAGAACTCGCCCAGCGAATCCCAGCGCAGGTAATTCTCCTCGACGAGCTGCTGCACGTGCTTGGGAGCGGATCCGCCGGCGCCGGTCTCGAACAGGCCGCCGCCCGCGAGCAGCGGCACGATCGAGAGCATCTTGGCACTCGTGCCGACCTCGAGGATCGGGAACAGGTCGGTCAGGTAGTCACGCAGCACGTTTCCGGTCACCGAGATGGTGTC
This sequence comes from Microbacterium sp. Leaf320, assembly GCF_001423485.1. Classification (GTDB taxonomy): domain Bacteria; phylum Actinomycetota; class Actinomycetes; order Actinomycetales; family Microbacteriaceae; genus Microbacterium. Next base: position 150,851 of record NZ_LMOD01000001.1, on the reverse strand, counting down.
GAGGCCGTGACGCATGCGCGCGAGCGTATAGCGCGTGGCCTCTTCGGGGGCGAGGATCGTGATCGTCAGGCCCTTGATGTCGAGCGTGGCGAGTCCCTGGTGCACCTTGGCGATGATCTGCGCGTCGTGCGAACGGTTGGCGTCGAGCCAGAACACGGCGGGGTCGCCGGTCGCACGAGCACGGGAGACGGCCAGCCTCACCCAGTCCATGACAGGGATGTGCTTGGTCTGGGTGGCGCGCCAGATGTCGCCGGCGCCGACCTCGTGCTCGATCAGCACGGTGCCCTCGCTGTCGAGCACCTGGACGGTGCCCGCGGCGGCGATCTCGAACGTCTTGTCGTGGCTACCGTACTCTTCGGCTGCCTGCGCCATGAGGCCCACGTTCGGGACCGTTCCGATCGTGGCGGGATCGAGCGGGCCGTTCGCGATCACGTCGTCGATGACCGCCTGGTAGACGCTCGCGTACGAGGAATCGGGGATGACCGCGAGCGTGTCGGCCTCGCCGCCGTCCTTGCCCCACAGCTTGCCGCCGTTGCGCACGAGCGCGGGCATCGAGGCATCCACGATCACATCGCTCGGAACGTGCAGGTTCGTGGTGCCCTTGTCGGAGTTCACGTACGACAGGCGCGGTCCCTCGGCGATCGCCTTGTCGAACGCGGCGGCGATCTCGTCGCCACCGGCGATGTCGCCGAGGCCCGCGAGGATCGAGCCGAGACCGTCATTGGCGTTCAGACCCGCAGCGGCGAGCTTGTCGCCGTACTGCGCGAACACGTCCTTGAAGAAGGTGCGAACGACGTGACCGAAGATGATCGGGTCGCTGACCTTCATCATCGTGGCCTTGAGGTGCACCGAGTACAGGATGTCGTCGTTCTTGGCCGTCTCCAGCGTCTCGGCGAGGAAGGCATCGAGGTGCGCGGCCGACAGGAACGTGGCATCGATGATCTCGCGCGGCAGGACCTTCAGCCCCTCCTTCAGGACCGTCACGGTGCCGTCAGCGGCGGTGTGGCGGAAGCTCAGGACGTCGTCGTGTGCGGCGACCCAGGAGCGCTCGTTGTGCTTGAAGTCGTCGTGACCGAGCGTCGCCACGCGGGTCTTGGACCCTTCCGCGAACGGCTTGTTGCGGTGCGGGTGCTTCTTGGCGTAGTTCTTCACGGCCAAGGGGGCGCGGCGGTCGCTGTTGCCCTCACGGAGCACCGGGTTGACCGCGGATCCCTTGATGCGGTCGTAACGCGCCCGGACGTCCTTCTCCTCGAGCGAGGACGGCTCGTCGGGGAAGTCGGGGATGTCGTACCCCTGCGACTGCAGTTCGGCGATCGCGCCCTTGAGCTGCGGAATCGAGGCCGAGATGTTCGGAAGCTTGATGATGTTCGCCTCGGGCAGCGTGGCGAGGCCACCGAGTTCGGCGAGCGAATCGCCGACCTGCTGCTCGGGCGTGAGCTTCTGCGGGAACGCCGCGAGGATGCGGCCGCCGAGCGAGATGTCGCGGGTCTCGACCTCGATGCCCGCCTGACCCGTGTAGGCCTTGATGATCGGCAGGAAGGAAGCGGTGGCGAGTGCCGGTGCCTCGTCCGTGTAGGTGTAGATGATGGCGTCGTCGGTCACCAGGAGGTTCTCCGTTCGCGAGGGCATATTTGTCTCGATACCAAGATACCTGAGCACCCCCGGGCGCGTGGGCGCCCGGCGATGCCGAGGCGCGCAGCACTCCGTCATTCCGGGTCATACCCGACGAATACTCCCTGTTTCTGGGTGGGATGCCTCGGGAGGGGTTAGCCTGTGTTCATGTCCGAACTGCGCATGGTCGAACTCTCCGCTGCGACGATCGTCGCCGTGAACAACCTGTCGCTCAAGCCCGGACAGGAGCAGTTCCTCGCTCCGGTGTCCTACGGCATCGCGGCGACCGTCATCAATCCGCAGACCTCCTGGCAGCGGGTCGTGCTCGACGGCGACCACGTCGTCGGGTTCGTCAGCGCCAACTTCGATGCGGAGGCTCCCGAGGAGCACTTCCGCTCGGTCCTGTGGCGTATCAACGTCGATGCCGAGGGCCAGGGCAAGGGCGTCGGGCGCTTCGCGGTGGAGAGCCTCCTCGAAGAGGCCCGTGCCCGCGACTTCGATCACGTCAACGTCATCTATGAGGCCGGCGAAGACGGCCCGGAGGCGTTCTTCCTGCGCGTCGGGTTCACGCCGGTCGGCGAGACCGAGTACTCGGAAGTCATCGCCCAGATCCGCATCACTTCGTAGACCGGCGGCGGGGTCTCGAATCCCCTCCCCCATCGAGGCCCCGTCGCCCTGTCCGGTCTTTCGTGGGAACGCTCCCGCGCTACCGATCCTCGATTTGTTGTGATCAACCACAAAAGTCTTGCTTTCGGCGAGCAGGAGTGCCTATCATCGCTCCAGAGGCGCAAGCGAAACGCTTCGACGATTCACACGACAAGCGACGATGGAGTCCTGATGACGACGATCCACCAGGTGGCCGAGGCCGCCGGCGTATCGATCAGCACGGTCTCCTATGCGCTGAGCGGCAAGCGACCAGTGTCGGAGAAGACCCGACGCCGCATCGAGGACGCGGTGCAGACACTGGGCTACGAGCCGGATGCGGGAGCACGGATGCTCGCAGGACGCCGCACTCACATCTTCGGCCTGACCGAGCCGCTGCGCGCCGACACGCACGCACCGACGCACATGGCCTTCGTGCTCGCGACCGCCGTCGCTGCTCGTCGCCGCGGCTACGACATCCTCCTGCTCACCGATGAGCAGGCGTCTGAGGGCATGAATCGCGTGGCCGCGAGCAACCTCGTCGACGCCATCCTCGTGCTCGACGTCGCCCCGGACGACGAGCGGGCCGACATCGCCCGTTCGGTGCACTCCCCCTCGGTCTTCATCGGGATCCCTGACGACGCGCAGGGCCTCACATGCGTCGACCTCGACTTCGAGGCTGCGGGACACCTCGCCGTGGATCGGCTCGCGGATGCCGGCCACACCGCCGTCACGCTGCTCGGGCAGACCGAGGTCTCCTATCGTAAGTCGAACTTCCCCCGTCGCCTCCTGCGTGGAGTGCAGAGCCGCACGAGCGAGCGAGGCCTCACCCTCGAGTGGGCGACGACCGGACTGACCACGACTGAAGCATCGGCGGTACGCGCCGCTGTCGTGCAGGCGCTCGATCGAGGCGACCGCGCGTTCATCGTCCACGCCGTCGGCGACGTGCATGAAACGCTTCTCGAGACTCTCTCCGCCCGCGGACTGAACGTCGGGGAGGACGTCTCGGTGATCTCCGCAGCGGCGTCCTTCGATACCTCGGCTCTCCCGGTGCCGATAGACACCATCCCGCTCGTGCCGCAGCAGTCGTGCGAACTCGCGGTGGATCTCGCCGTCAGACACCTCGAGGAGCCGGGCATGCCCGCGCAGATCCATCTCATCCCTCCCGAGTATCACCCCGCCGGTTCCGTGACTCGCGCACGCGAGTGACCGCGGACGGAACAGACTTCCGCACCGCCGTTGTCGAAACGCTTCGACGACGTCGTCCTCATAACTGAACACCCGACCCACCGATGTGTCCGCCCCCAGGGCCACCGAGAAAGGAGTGCCGACGATGGCACGCAACATCCGCAGGACGAAGACGTTGGCGGCTCTCGCCGCCCTCACCGTGACCGGTATCGCGCTGAGCGGCTGCACCACCGGATCGTCCGACGAGGGCGGTGACGGGCAGACCCTCAAGCTCTGGCACTACGAGGGCGCTGACAGCGCGATGGGCAAGGCCTGGGCCGAGGCGATCGCCATCTTCGAGGAGGAGACCGGAGCGACGGTCGAGTTCGAGGAGAAGTCCTTCGAACAGATCCAGAAGACCGCCAGCCAGGTGCTCGACACCGACGCCGCACCCGACCTCATGGAGTTCAACAAGGGCAACGCGACAGCCGGCTTCCTCGCCTCCACCGGACTGATCGCCGACATCTCAGACGCTGTCGACGAGTACGGCTGGGACGAGAAGCTCGCGCCGTCGCTGCAGACCACGGCGAAGTACTCGGAAGACGGCGTCATGGGCGGCGACACCTGGTTCGGCATCCCGAACTACGGCGAGTTCGTCGGCGTCTACTACAACCAGGACGCATTCGCTGCGGCAGGACTCGAGATTCCCACCACCTACGAGGAGTTCGTCGACGTGCTCGACGCATTCGTCGCGCAGGGCGTCACACCGCTCGCGGAGGCGGGCGCAGAGTATCCCCTCGGCCAGCTCTGGTATCAGCTCGCGCTGCTCGAGGGCGACCGCGGCTTCGTCGATTCGTACCAGCTCTACGACGGAGAGGTCGACTGGCAGGGCCCCGAGGTCACCTCGGCGACCGAGACTCTCCAGGAGTACATGGATAAGGGATACATCGCCTCGGACGTCTCGTCGGTGAAAGCCGAAGACGCCGGCGTCTCGTTCATCAACGGCACTTCACCGATCTTCGTGTCGGGTTCGTGGTGGTTCGGTCGCTTCGTCTCGGAAGCCACGGGCTTCGACTGGACGATGGAGGCCTTCCCCGGGGCGGATCTGTCGCTCGGCTCATCCGGCAACCTCTGGGTCGTCCCCGAGAACGCTGCGAACAAGGAACTCGCCTATGAGTTCATCGACATCACGATGCGCCCGGAGATCCAGGCGATCATCGGCAACAACGGTGGCCTTCCCGTCGCCGCAGAGACCGCGGACATCACCGACGAGAAGAGCGCAGCCCTGATCGAGACCTTCAACGGCGTGCTCGATGCCGATGGGCTCTCGTTCTACCCGGACTGGCCCGCCCCCGGCTTCTACGACGTGATCGTGCAGGAGCTGCAGGGTCTGATCACCGGTTCGCAGGACGCCGAGACCACGAACAAGAACCTCGGCGAGCAGTACGACGAGGGCACCTCGGAATTCCGTTGATCCACTCGCGGGGGCGGCGGCCGCACGGCTCCGCCCCCGCATCCTCCTGGAGGTGAACAATGTCACTCGTAACACGCCGCGAGGGCCGCGCGAAGCTGCCGCCCGAAGAGCCGTCCATCCCGCAGCGCAGCGGCGGGACCGGGGCCTACTGGATGTATCTGCTGCCCGGCTTCGTGCTGCTGCTCGTCGTCGTCATCGTCCCGCTGATCTGGAACGTGTACCTGACCTTCACCAAGTGGAAGGGCGTGCGCACGCCGGAGTTCATCGGTCTCGAGAACTGGCAGAAGATCCTCACCGACAGCGACTTCTGGACATCGTTCACGAACTCGGTGTGGATGATCATCGCGATGGTCGTCGTCCCGACCATCGTGGGCCTGATCGTCGCCGCCCTGCTCTTCGACGTGGTCGGGCGCAAGTTCGGCGGCAAGGTCGGCAGCTTCCTGCGTGCCACGTACTACCTCCCGCAGATCCTCCCCATCGCGGTCGCCGGCATCGTGATCGGCTGGATCGTCCGTCCCGGCGGCGACGGCGCGCTCAACCAGATCCTCGCGTGGTTCGGCATCCCCGCCTACGACTGGCTCGGCCAGATGCCCTCAGCCCTCATCGTGCTGATGGTCGTCATGGTGTGGGTGCAGCTCGGCTACCCCGTCGTCGTCTTCATGGCGGCGCTGCAGCGGGTGGACCCCGAACTCTACGAGGCGGCCGAGCTCGACGGCGCGAACTGGTTCCAGCGGTTCTCCTCGATCACGATGAGCATCATCCGCCCCGAGATCTTCGTCGTGACGCTGACCTGCACGATCGCCGCACTGAAAGTCTTCGGGCCCGTGTACATCATCACGCGCGGCGGCCCGGCCGGCGCGACGCTCGTCCCTGCCTATTACGCGTACCAGGAGTTCTTCACCAAGCGGAACGTGGGCTACGGCGCGACGATCGCGACGGTGCTGACCATCGTCGTGGTGATCGTGTCGATCATCTTCATCCGCGTCCAGAACTCCCTCGAGCGCAAGGAAAGGGCAGGTCTGTGATGCACGCCACCACCGCCATCGTCACCGGAAAGCCGTCCAAGACCCGTCCCCGCGGCGGGATGACCAAGAAGCGTCCGATCGACTGGCTGATGCTCGCCCTCGTCGTGATCGGCGCCCTCCTGGTCATCGCGCCCTTCTACCTCGTGCTCGTGAACTCCTTCAAGTCACCCGTCGACTATGCGACGTCCGGTCCTCTGGCGTTCCCCGAGACGCTCGACTTCGGCGGGATCATCAAGTTCTGGGAGCGCGTGAACTTCCCCGAGAAGGTCTGGAACTCGATCTTCATCGCCGGCATCGTCTCGGTGCTCGCCGTGGTGATCTCGATGCTGAACGCCTTCGCGATCGGCATCGGCCGTGTGCGCGGACGCAGCTGGATCGTGCTGCTGTTCCTGCTCGCGAACCTGCTCCCGCAGGAGGCGCTGCTCTACCCGCTGTACTACATGTTCAAATCCGTCGGCCTGTACGACAACGTGTGGTCGGTCATCATCGTCTTCACCGTGATCCAGGCGGCCTTCGGTACCTACCTGCTGTCGTCGGTCTACGGCACGTTCCCGAAGGAGATCCTCGAAGCGGCATCCCTCGACGGAGCGAGCCGCTGGCAGATCCTCTGGCGCGTCGTCTTCCCCATCAGCCGTCCGACGCTGTCGGTGCTGCTGATCTTCTTCTTCATCTGGACGTGGAACGAGTTCCTAATCCCGCTGACGTTCCTCGCCTCGAACGCGAACCAGACGGTGCCCGTCGCGATCAGCGTGCTGCAGGGCGACCGGCTGATGGACGTCACCACGACGAGCGCCTCAGCGCTGCTCGGCATCATCCCCACGCTCATCTTCTTCCTCATCTTCCAGCGCACCCTCACACGCGGCATCACGGCAGGAGCAGTCAAGTAATGAAGTTCACCGACGGGTTCTGGCAACTGCGTCCAGGCGTCACCGCGCTCTACGCGCAGGAGGCCTACGACATCACCGAGACCAGCGACACCCCCGACGGACCAGGCATCGTCATCACGGCGCCCACCATGGTGATCGCCAAGCGCGGCGACACCCTGAACCGCCCGGTGCTGACGACGACGCTCTCCTCCCCCGCGGAAGGGATCGTGCGCGTGCGCATCGCGCACCACGAGGGTGGCCGCTGGCATGGGGGGTTCGGCCTCCCGGGAGCAGGATCCGGCGAGGCATCCGTGTCGATCACAGAGGCGGGCGGCGTCATCGACGCCGGTTCGCTCGTCGCACGGATCACGCCGGGTGCGCCCTGGGGCCTCGCATTCGAGGTCGACGGCAGACGCGTGACCGGAAGTGGACACAAGGCCCAGGGATACGTGCGACTCGCCCCGGACGCGCAGGTCGACGCCGGCATCGTCGACAATGCCCGACAGGGCGGTTCGACCCCGAACGGATCCGTCTTCGTGCACGAGCAGCTCGACCTCGGAGTCGGCGAGCTGATCTACGGCCTCGGCGAGCGCTTCGGTCCGCTGGTGAAGAACGGCCAGTCTGTCGACATCTGGAACGCCGACGGCGGAACCTCCAGCGAGCAGGCATACAAGAGCATCCCGTTCCACCTGTCGAATCGCGGCTACGGCGTGCTCGTGAACGACCCCGGTCATGTCTCTTACGAGATCGGCTCGGAGTCCGTCGAGCGCGTGCAGTTCTCGGTGTCGGGCGAAGTGCTCGAGTACTTCGTCATCGCGGGCCCCACCCCCAAAGAGGTGCTCGGGCGCTATACGGCCCTCACCGGACGACCGCCGGTGGTGCCCGCCTGGTCGTACGGCCTGTGGCTGTCGACGAGCTTCACGACCGACTACGACGAGCAGACCGTGAACTCGTTCATCGACGAGATGGCGGCGCGCGAGCTGCCGGTGTCGGTGTTCCATTTCGACTGCTTCTGGATGCGCGAGTTCCAATGGTGCGACTTCGAATGGGACCCGCGGGTGTTCCCCGACCCCGAGGGCATGCTCTCGCGGCTGCACGAGAAGGATCTGCGGGTCTGCGTGTGGATCAACCCGTACATCGCGCAGCGCTCGCCCCTGTTCCGCGAGGCCGCCGATCAGGGATTCCTGGTCAAGCGGCCCGATGGCACCGTCTGGCAGTGGGACCTCTGGCAGGCGGGGATGGGACTCGTCGACTTCACGAACCCGGCTGCGACGGCCTGGTACCAGGGGCACCTTCGTCGGCTGCTCGACCAGGGCGTCGACTGCTTCAAAACCGACTTCGGTGAACGCATCCCCACAGAAGTCGTCTGGGCGGACGGCTCGGACCCCGAGCGGATGCACAATCTGTACACCGACCTGTACAACCGGGCGGTGCACGACGTTCTGACCGGTGCACGCGGGGCGGACGATGCGGTGCTCTTCGCCCGTTCGGCGACGGCCGGCGGACAGAGCATGCCGGTGCACTGGGGCGGCGACTCGACCTCGACGTACACCTCGATGGCGGAGACGCTGCGAGGCGGACTCTCGCTGGCGCTCAGCGGCTTCGCCTTCTGGAGTCACGACATCGGCGGATTCGAGGGGACGCCGGATGCCGGTGTGTTCAAGCGCTGGACGGCCTTCGGCCTGCTGGGCTCGCATTCCCGGTTCCACGGCTCCAGCTCATACCGCGTTCCGTGGGCGTTCGATGAGGAGGCGGTCGACGTGACGAGGGGCTTCACGCACCTCAAGATGCAGCTCATGCCGTACCTCTATCAGCAGGGCATCGACGCCTCACGCACAGGCATCCCCTTGATGCGACCGATGCAGCTGGAGTTCCCCGACGATCCGGCGGTCGGCTACCTCGATCGGCAGTACATGCTCGGGTCGAGTCTGCTCGTCGCCCCGGTGTTCTCGGAAGACGGGAGCGTCGAGTTCTATCTGCCTGAGGGCGAATGGACGTCGCTTCTCACGGGCGAGACCGTGACGGGCGGCGGATGGCGCCGTGAGACGCACGGCTTCGAATCGCTGCCGCTCTACGTGCGCCCCGGCACTGTGCTCCCGTGGGGTTCGCGCACCGACAAGCCCGATTACGACTATCACGACGGCCTGAAGCTGCGTGTCTTCGCCGGCGGTGAAGGCACCGCGACCGTGACCGTGACAGGCCCTGATGGCGAGTCGAAGACGTACTCAGCAGATCTGTCGGAGGTGACCGGATGACTCTCACCCCCGCCGATGACTACCGCGGCAGCGGTCTCCTGCTCCCTGAGGGATTCCTCTTGGGCTCGGCGACCGCGTCGTACCAGATCGAAGGAGCAGCAGGCGAGGACGGCCGGACGCCGTCGATCTGGGACACCTTCAGCCGAACACCCGGAAAGGTGTGGAACGGCGACACGGGCGACGTCGCATGCGACCACTACCACCGCGTCGATCAGGACCTCGACCTCATGGCGGACCTGGGCCTCGAGGCCTACCGGTTCTCCATCGCCTGGCCGCGGATCGTGCCGGCGGCCGATGGGTCGGTGAACCAGTCGGGGATCGACTTCTATTCGCGGTTGGTCGACGGTCTGCTCGAACGCGGCATCCGCCCGGTGGCCACCCTGTATCACTGGGATCTTCCGCAGTACCTCGAGGATGCCGGCGGGTGGACCTCTCGCGCCACGACCGACGCTTTCGAGCAGTACGCCTCGATCATGGGCGCGGCGCTCGGCGATCGCGTGCAGACCTGGACGACGCTCAATGAGCCGTGGTGCTCGGCCTACCTGGGCTACGGTCAGGGAGGTCACGCACCGGGGCGCCACGAACCGGCATCCGCTCTCGCTGCGGTCCATCACCTCAACCTCGCTCACGGGCGCGCGCTGCAGGCGCTGCGCGCCACGTCGACCGGCGACCCTGACTACTCTGTGACGCTCAACTTCCATGTGCTCCGCGGTCAGGGCGACGGGGCGGACGAGGCGGTGAGGCGCATCGACGCCCTGGCGAATCGGGCGTTCACGCACCCGATGCTCCGCGGCGAGTACCCGCCCGATCTTCTCGACGACACAGCGTCGGTCACCGACTGGTCATTCGTGCACGACGGAGACCTCGCGACCGCCAATCAACCGATCGACGTGCTGGGCGTGAACTACTACTCCACCGCGACAGTGCGGCTGTGGGACGGGGTCTCGGAGAAGCAGCAGAACGACGGCCACAAGGGCGCGGCAGGCGGAACGGCGTGGCCGGGAAGCGATCGACTCGTGGAGTTCGTCGAGCAGCCGGGGCCGTACACCGCGATGGGCTGGAACATCGCGCCCGAGGGGCTCGAGGAGCTGCTCGTCTCGCTGTCCGAGCAGTTCCCCGGGCAGCCGCTGATGGTCACCGAGAACGGCGCCGCGTTCGATGACGCGGTCGCCGAAGACGGCTCCGTCCGCGATCCCGAGCGCACCGACTACCTGCGGCGGCACTTCACCGCGGCGCACCGTGCACTTGAACGCGGCGTCGACCTGCGGGGCTACTTCGTGTGGTCGCTGCTCGACAACTTCGAATGGGGATACGGCTACGCCAAGCGGTTCGGCATCGTGCGCGTCGACTTCGACACGCTCGAGCGCACGGTGAAGGACTCCGGCCGCTGGTACCGCGAGCTCATCGCCTCACGCACGATCGGCGCCTGACTCCGGAAGAGCACGACCGGCCGCCGTCGCCCTACTCGGAGGCGGCGGTCAGCGCTTGTCGGGGCGCTTGCGGGCGTCAGGCCGCTTGCGTGCGTTCCAGGCAGCGAGCGCGGATGCCGCGGCGCCCGCCGCACGATCGATGGCGTCAGCAGAGCGGCTGATCATGTCCTGCGCGGCATCCTGCCAGGCCGACGCCGGCTGCGGCGCCTCGCCCGCCTGGACCCTCGCGGAATGCTCCGCGGCTTCGAAGGCGCGCTCGAGGTCGGCCACCGCATCGCGATACGCGGCGTAGTCCGTGGCGCTGACGCGACCGGTGGCCAGCCTCCGGGCCTCGACCGCGTGCCCGGCAGCGCGGAGGTACTCGGCCGTGGCCGGCTGCTTGACGTCGGTCATGGCCGGGTAGGCGATCTGGAGCCCGGCGTCGGTCTCGTACCGCATCCAACGCACGACGATCGCGTCATGCTGCGCCTGCAGCCGTTCGAGCGGACGCGGTGCGGATGCCGCAGGGATCGCCGCACGCGCGGCGCTGAGACGAACCTGCTTGGCACGGACGTCGGCATTCGCGGCCTTCGCGTCGTGCTCCTTGGCACGGAGCATCCTCTTCGCCCCGGCGACCTGTTCGGGTGTCGCGCGGCGCGCACCGCGCTCGGCCGAGATGCGAGCGACGTCGGCTCTGGCCAGTTTCACGGCCATCCGTCGTTCGACAACCGCCTGCTGCGCGGCCTTGAGATCGTGGCGGGCGGCGTCGTACTCGAGTCGGCGCCCGCTCTTCGTGCTGCGGCGACGGAGCCCGACCGCGCCGGCGACAGCTCCACCCGCGGCGACGGGCGCGATCCACCACAACTCGACGGCGAGCAGCAGCGGGTCCATACTCCGATGCTACCCAGACCGGCGCATCACCGCTCCGGCGGCCCGACAGGACGGCCGTCGAAGAATGACCGAGGCCGCGACCGATGGACGGTCGCGGCCTCGATATCAGGCACGGGCTCGTAGGCCCGTCCCGTTCAGACCAGCGTCTGCTGCCAGGCGGCGTGCAGCTGGGCGAACTTGCCCGTGCCGCTGATCAGCGTCTCGGGTGTGTCGTCCTCGATGATCTCCCCATGCTCCATGACCAGCACCCGATCGGCGATCGCGACCGTCGACAGGCGGTGCGCGATGATGATCGCCGTGCGGTCCTTCAGCAGCGTCTGCAGAGCATCCTGGATCAGGCGCTCCGACGGGATGTCGAGCGACGCCGTGGCCTCGTCGAGGATCAGCACCGCAGGGTCGGCGAGGAAGGCGCGGGCGAACGAGATCAGCTGACGCTGACCCGCCGAGACGCGACCACCGCGCTTGTTCACGTCGGTGCCGTAGCCGTCGGGCAGCGACGAGATGAACTCGTCGGCACCCACCGCGCGGGCCGCCGCCCTGATCTCGTCGAGCGAGGCGTCGGGCTTTCCGAGCGCGATGTTGTCGGCGACCGTGCCGCTGAACAGGTAGGCCTCCTGCGTCACCATGACGATGGCGCGGCGGAGATCCTTCGGATGCAGGTTGCGCAGGTCGACGCCGTCGAGCGTCACCTTTCCGATCGAGGGGTCGTAGAACCGCGAGATGAGCTTCGCCAGGGTCGACTTGCCCGCGCCGGTCGTGCCGACGAGGGCGATCGTCTGCCCCGCGGGGATGTCGAGCGAGAAGTTCGGCAGGATCGTCTTCTCACCGTTGTATCCGAACGTCACCTCGTCGAACTCGATGTGCCCGCGGGACTCCCAGAGATCCACCGGCTTCTCGGGGTCCGGAACCGTGGGCACCTCCTCGAGCACGCCCGACACCTTCTCGAGCGCCGCGGTGGCCGACTGGTAGGAGTTCAGGAACATCGCGATCTCCTGCATCGGCGCGAAGAAGTTGCGCACGTACAGCACCGCCGACAGCAGCACACCGACCGTGAGGGCACCCTCGGACACCCGAATGCCTCCCCACAGCACCACGATGCCGAGGACGAGGGCTGCGACGCCCATCAGCCCGGGCTCGAACGTGCCGAACAGCAGCATCGAGCGGCGGTTCACATCGCGGTACTCCCCCGCGATCTTCTGGAAGGCCGCGTCGTTGCGCGGCTCCTTGCGGAAAGCCTTGACCGCACGGATACCCGTCATGGTCTCGACGAACTGCACGATCACCTTTGCGCTGATGACGCGGGATTCGCGGTACACCAGCTGCGAACGCGAGTAGAACCAGCGCATCAGGAAGAACAGCGGGATGCCGCCGATCGCCAGGATGAGCCCGGACTGCCAGTCCCACACACACAGGGCGATGAAGGTGAAGAGTCCGAAGAGAACGCCCGATACGAGCTCGTTGAGGCCGCCGTCGAGGAGCTCCTTGATCGAGTCGAGGTCACTCGTCTGACGCGAGATGATGCGACCGGACGTGTACGACTCGTGGAACTCCAGGCTCAGGCGCTGGGTGTGCAGGAAGATCCTCTTGCGCAGGTCCAGCAGCACGGCCTGCGTGAGCTTGGCCGCGATGATCACGTACCAGGCGATCATCGCCGCCGCGACAGCACCGGCGAGGAGGTAGATCCCCCCGATCATGAAGGTCGGCATCCAGTCGGCGCGCTCGAGCACGGCGGGCAGCGCACGGTCGAGCCCGATGCTGATCAGGATGGGTCCCGCCACCTGCAGTGCGGTCGAGATCACCAGCACGACCGCGGCGAGCGCGATCCTCGGCTTCAGGGGCTGGACGAGCGAGCCCAGCAGGTGCAGCGACCGGCGACGGATCGCCCTGCTCTCCTCTTTGGTGTAGCGGGAACGGTCTTCGTCCTGCGTTCCGGTGATGGCGGAGCTCATCGCTGCACCTCCTTCTCGGTGATGATGTCTTCGTCGGCGGATTCCTCGCGGATCCCGTCGCGGACCACGGTCTCGACCTCGTCGGGCTCGTCGTCCTCCTCACGGATGATCGGGATCGCGCCGGTACGCGCGGCCTCCTCCGCCTCGAGGCTCGAGATGACGTGCCGGTAGTGGCGGCTCGTCTTGAGCAGTTCGGTATGGGTGCCGACGGCGGTGACACGGCCCGCTTCGAGCAGTGCCACGCGGTCGGCGAGAGCCACGGTCGACGGGCGGTGTGCCACGATCATGGCCGTGGTGTCGGCCAGCACATGACGCAGCGCCTCTTCGACGAGCGCCTCGGTGTCGACATCGAGCGCTGACAGCGGATCGTCGAGGACGAGCACCTTCGGGTTGGCCGCGACGGCGCGCGCGAGCGCCAGGCGCTGACGCTGACCGCCGGAGAGGCTGAGACCCTCTTCACCGATGATCGTCTCGACGCCTTCGGGGAGCGAGTCGACGAAGGCCGCCTGGGCGACGTCGAGGGCTTCGCGCAGCACGCGCTCGGCCTCATCGCTGTGCACGTCGAGGTCGGCTCGCCCGAGCAGCACGTTCTCGCGTACGGTCGCCGAGAACAGCGTCGCGTCCTCGAAGGCCATGGCGATGTGCTGGCGCAGCTCGGCGAGCGGCAGGTCGCGCACGTCGACGCCATCGAGCGTGACGCGGCCGCCGGTGACGTCGTACAGACGCGTGGGCAGCGTGGTCAGCGTGGTCTTGCCGCTGCCGGTGAGGCCGACGAGCGCCATGGTCTCGCCGGGGCGCAGCACCAGGTCGATGCCGTCGAGCAGGTCGCGCTCGTGTGCTCCCGCGTCCTGGTAGCGGAAGTGCGCGCCCTCGAACGCGAGCTCGCCGCGGGGCTCCGCGATGTGCACGGGGTTCTCGGGGTCGGTGATCGAGTTCGTCTCCGAATAGATGTCGAACACGCGGTCGGTCGCCGTACGCGCGTCGAGCATGAACGAGAACAGGAATCCGATCGACTCGATCGGCCACCGCAGCACGACCGCCATCGCGAAGAACGCGAACAGCTGCGCCTGGTCGATCTCGCCCTGCGAGATCAGCCAGATGCCCGACATCAGGCTCAGACCGAAGGCGATCTGCGGCATGAGGTCGAGCCAGAACCAGATCGACGCGATCGCGCCGGCCTTGCTCATCTCGGTCTCTCGCAGCGTCTCGGCCTGGCGGCTGAAGCGGCTGAGCGCGTGCTTGCCGCGACCGAACGCCTTGAGCACGCGGATGCCGTGCACGCTCTCCTCGACGCTGGTCGCGAGGTCGCCGGCCTGGTCCTGGCTGCGACGGGTCAGCGCGCCATAGCGCTTCTCGAACAGGTAGCCGCGGATCCACAGCGGGATCGCGGTCACGATGAAGATGACGCCCAGCAGCCAGTGCCAGCGGAACAGCAGCACCGAGCCGATCACGATCGTGAGGATGTTGACCACCAGCAGCACGAGGCCGAACGCCAGCCACCGGCGGATGAGGCCGATGTCCTGCATCATGCGGCTCAGCAGCTGACCCGACTGCCAGCGGTCGTGGAACGAGACCGGCAGGGTCTGCAGGCGCGAGTACAGCTCGGTGCGCATCTTGTACTCGACCTGCGTCGCGGGATTGAGCACGAACTGACGACGCAGCCACACCATCAGAGCCTCACCGAGGGCGAGGCCGAAGACGGCGAGCGCACCCCAGGCGATGCCCTCGAGCGCCCCCGCCTGAACGGGTCCGCGGATGATCTGCTCGAGCACGATCGGGATCATCAGGGCGATGATCGCGGCGACCAAAGCACTCGCGGCGCCGCCGGCGAGCCGCCAGATGACCGGCTTGACGAAGGGCTTCAGGCGCCACAGTGCGGCGGGAGTGGAGAGAGTGGAGGACGGTGAGGCGTTCTGCGATGAAGGCGAGGAAGACATGTCTCTCAGACGAGTTTCGTATGGGGAAGCGGTTGCTGAAGGGAACGGACGCGCGAACGGACTCTCGGAGTCCGGCATCCGGTGAGGTCGTGCGTGTCGGAAAGTGGCTCTAGCGGAGCGGGCGCACCGGGGTCGAGCCGAGAGCGGCGATCTGCACAGCGGCGATCGATGTCATGGTGTCCTCCTCAGGGGCTCGGCTATGTCGTCCGGTCGGTGCGACAGCCCACCAGCCTATTCCTGTGAACCAGCTGACCGCAAGAGAGATTCCCGATTCAGCGATCTCCTGCTTCGCGCGCCAGCAGACTCGCCTTCACACCGAGGCCCCAGGCGAAGCCGCCGAGCGTGCCGTCGGTGCGCAGCACGCGATGGCACGGCACGAAGAGTGCCGGGGCGTTGCGCGCGCAGATCGACGCCGCAGCACGGACCGCACGGGGATTCCCGAGGCGTGTGGCGAACGACGTGTACGTCAGCGGCTCCCCCGGCTCGATCTCCCGCAGTGCCGACCATCCGGCGAGCTGCAGGGGTGTACCCGCCTGCAGCACCGCGACCCCGTCGATCGCCGAGAGATCTCCTGCATAGAATGCGAGGGCCGCGGCTGCCGCATCAGTGTCGCGTTCGCGCACCTCCGTCGGTCGGCCCTGGGTCGAGAGGCGGCCGACGATCGTCGCCTGATCGGCCGTCCACCCGGAGGCGAGCACACGCTGGCGCTCGTCGGCAAGGATGGTGAACGGCCCGTCCGGGGTGTCGATGGTCTGGATGATGGCGTTCATGAGGTCTCCTTCACAAGGGTGGCGGTCTGGGACGCGCGCGTCCGTCGAACGGGTCGCGGCGGCGCTGCGCGCCAGAGGTGTGCGCTGAGATAGCTGCGCCACGGCGCCGCGCGCTCGGCCCAGGCCACCAGCGGCACCGGATCGCCGGGGAGGCCCGACGCCGCAGCCCCCGCGCGCAGCGCGACATCGCCGGGGAGCAGGATGTCGGGGTCGCCGAGCACGCGCATCCGCACGTAGTCGGCCGTCCACGGCCCGATACCCGGCATCGCGAGGAGCGCCGCCCGCTGCTGGGCACCGTCGTCTCCGACGGTGAGGGTGAGCGAGCCGTCGGAGAGGGCGGATGCTGCCCCGACGATCGCACGGATGCGCGCACCAGGTCCTCGGAGCACCTCGGCCCCGTGCTCGGCGATCGCCGACATCGTGGGGAACAGCAGACCGTGCTCGGTTCGCTCCCCCAACGCGTCGGTGAGAGCCGTGAGTGCCGTCCGTGCGGCGACGACGGTGATCTGCTGGCCGATCATCGCTCGGATCAGCATTTCGTGCGGATCCGCGGCCCCGGGCACGCGGATGCCGGGTGTGCGGGCGACAAGGGGAGCGACCTCGGGATGCGCGCTCAGCGCCTCGTCGACAGCGAGCGGGTCGGCGTCGAGATCGAAGATGCGTCGCGCAGTGGAGACGAGCGGGGCGAGGTCGCCGAGCTCTGTCACGCGTGCGCGCAGATGTAGGCGCGTGGAGGGCTCCTGCCGCACCTCGAACCAGGCGGGACCTCCGGCCATCCGCAGGTGCCGCGAGAATGACGTCGCCGTCACCTCTTCGACCCCCGACACCGCTCGCGCGGCCATCCACTGGAAGATCCCGGATGCGTCGAGTGGCCCCCGGTACGGCAGGACGAGGTCGATCGACCCAGGGGCGGCGGACGCCGGCATCCGCCGCCGAGCCCTGAGCTCACCCGGGGTCAGCCCGAACACCTCGCGGATCGTGTCGTTGCACTGTCGGATGCTCGCGAACCCCGCCGAGAAGGCGACGTCGGAGACGGGCATCTCCGTGCCGACCAGCAGCATCCGCGCGGTGTGAGCGCGGTGCGCCCTGGCGAGGGCGAGAGGGCCTGCGCCGAGCTCGGTGGACAGCAGCCGGGTGAGGTGGCGCGTGGAGTATCCGAGGCGCTGCGCGAGACCCGACACTCCCTCCCGCTCGACCACGCCAGAGGCGATCAGGCGCATCGCGCGGGCGGCGACGTCGCTGCGCACATCCCACGCCGGCGAACCGGGAGCCGCCTCAGGGAGGCAGCGCTTGCAGGCGCGGAACCCGGCTTCGTGGGCCGCGGCACTGGTCGGATAGAACGTGACGTTCTGCGGCTTGGGCGTGCGCGCGGGGCAGCTCGGACGGCAGTAGATGCCGGTGGAGCTGACGGCTGTCACGAACTGGCCGTCGAAGCGGGTGTCACGCGCGCTGATCGCGCGATACCGCTCGTCGAAGTCGGTCACGGGGAAGCTCATGCCTCCACTCTGTCATGCACCTCCGACCTCGACTGGCGGAAATCGGACATCGCAGTGGAGCACTCGCTCCCCGCTCTCGGAGGGAACCGATACCGAATATGACGAGACCCCTCCCACTGAGCACAGCGGGAGGGGGCCTCGTCGACTATCGGCCTCCGGATGGAGCGCGACTCAGTGGAAGAAGTGACGCTCTCCGGTGAAGAACATCGTGACGCCGGCCTTGCGCGCAGCGTCCACGACCTCTTCATCGCGCACCGATCCGCCGGGCTGCACGATGGCCGTGACGCCCGCATCGATCAGCACCTGGGCGCCGTCGGCGAACGGGAAGAACGCATCGGATGCCGCGACGGAGCCTGCGGCCCGGTCGCCTGCGCGCTCGACCGCGAGGCGGCACGAATCGACGCGGTTGACCTGGCCCATGCCGACGCCGACCGTGGCGTTGTCCTTCGCGAGGACGATCGCGTTCGACTTCACGGCGCGGCACGCCTTCCACGCGAAGATCAGGTTCTCCATCTCCTCGTCGCTCGGACGCTCACCCGAGACGAGCTCCCAGTTCTTCGCGACCGAGACGATGTCGTCGGGGAACCGGTCGGCATCCTGCAGCAGCAGGCCGCCGGAGACCAGGCGCACGTCCATGCGCTCCTGCTGCCAGTCCTCGGGCAGCTGCAGCAGACGCAGGTTCTTCTTCGCCTTGAAGACCTCGAGGGCTGCCGGCTCGAACGACGGCGCGACGATCACCTCGGTGAAGATGTCCTTCAGGTTCTCGGCCATCTTGAGCGTCACCGTGCCGTTCGCGGCGATGACTCCGCCGTACGCCGACACCGGGTCGCACTCGTGGGCGCGGATGTGCGCGCTCGCGATCGGGTCGAGGGCGTTGGGAGCGGTGGTCGCGATGCCGCAGGGGTTCGCGTGCTTGATGATCGCGACGGCGGGCTTGACCATGTCGTACGCGGCGCGCAGCGCGGCATCCGCATCGACGTAGTTGTTGTAAGACATCTCCTTGCCCTGCAGCTGCGTCGCCTGAGCGATGCCATGGCCGCCGACACGGGTGTAGATCGCGCCGCGCTGGTGCGAGTTCTCGCCGTAGCGCAGCGTGTTGAGAAGCTCGGCCTGGATCGTCAGGTGGGTGGGCAGGTCCTCCCCCTCACCGAGCGTGCCCTCCGCGAACCAGGAGGCCACCGCCGTGTCGTACGCGGCCGTGTGCGCGAACGCGCGCGCTGCGAGCTCGCGGCGCTGCGTCAGCGTGGTGCCGCCGTTCTCGATGGCGCTGATGATGCCGCCGTACGACTGCGGCGACACGACGATCGCGACGTTCGCGTGGTTCTTGGCCGCAGCGCGCACCATGGCGGGCCCGCCGATGTCGATCTGCTCGACGACGTCGTCGCCCTCGGCACCCGAGGCGACCGTCTCGACGAACGGGTAGAGGTTCACGACGACGAGCTCGAACGGAGCGATGTCGAGGTCGGCGAGCTGGCGCTCGTGGTCCTCGAGACGCAGGTCGGCGAGCAGACCGCCGTGGATCTTCGGGTGCAGCGTCTTCACGCGGCCGTCGAGCATCTCGGCGACGCCGGTGACGGCGGCGACGTCCGTCACCTCGAACCCGGCCTCGCGGATGGTCGACGCGGTCGAACCGGTCGAGACGATCTGCACGCCCGCCTCCGACAGGGACTTGGCGAGCACGAGCAGATCGGTCTTGTCGCTGACCGAGACGAGTGCGCGGCGCACCGGGACGGTGTCGCGATCGCGGTACAGCGAGTGGTCGTGGCGGGGGCCGGCCATGATGGGCTCCTTCGTGCGAGGGTGGCGTGCGTGGTTCGGTTCAGGTTGCGGACGACAGCGAGAGCTCGCCGGTCGCGATGCGGCGCACAACGTCGATCAGCAGACGGCGTTCGACGGGCTTGATGCGCTCGTGCAGGGTGTGCTCGGTGTCGCCGTCGAGCACCGGCACCCGCTCCTGCGCCAGGATCGGGCCGGTGTCGACGCCGTCGTCGACGACGATCACGCTCGCGCCCGTCTCGGAGACGCCTGCGGCAAGCGCGTCGCGCACGCCGTGAGCTCCGGGGAACTCCGGTAGGTACGCGGGATGCGTGTTGATCAGGCGCGGCGCGAGGCTCGCGACCAGCGATGCCGGCAGCAGTCGCATCAGGCCGCTGAGCACGACGAGGTCGGCGTTCCAGACGGCGAGCTGGCGTCCGAGCTCTTCACCCCACGCGTCGCGGGACTCGTGCTCATGCCACGGAACCGTGAAGCTCGGGATGCCGAACTCCTCGGCGTGAGCGAGTCCGTCGGCTTCGCGATCGGCACCGACGACCACCACCCGCGCAGGAAAATCGGGGTGACGAGCGGCCTCGAGGAGGGCGCGAAGGTTCGAGCCGGTGCCCGAGATGAGAACGGCGACCGTGAGCACGCGCCCAGTCTACCGGGGCCGAAGCGACGCCCCGACCCGCGTGTCAGCGCAGCGGATCGTCGGGGTCGCGCTTCGGCAGCCGGAAGCCGCTGTCGTCGCCGAGCGGTGCGGTGTCGAATGCAGTGGGCGCCCCCGGCCACGTCGTTGCGGCGGGCATGCGATCCGTCGAGTCGTCGAAGGCGAGGTCGGATGCGGTCATCTCGGCGACCCATCGCTCGGTGCGCTCTTCGGCGAGCTCGTCGCGGTGCCGTGGCGAGAGCAACAGGATCGCTGCGCCGAGCAGCACCTCACCGCCCAGTGCGAGAGCGAAGGGCAGCACGGCGGGTCCTGCCTCGGCGAGACGCCCTGGTCCCATCGATCCGCCCGCCAGCAGGGCCGCCAGCGCGGCGACCACGGCCGTGAGCACCCCGATGCCGCCGGCGATCGCCGCCCGCGGTCCGGTGCCGAGGGGGGTGCCCTCCCACACGAGGCGGGATCGCACGGCCCATCCGGCGAAGGCTCCGGCGCCGATCGGGAGGAGGATCACGATCAGCATCCACATCGAGGTGCTCTCGGGCAGCAGTCCGAGCACGGGGATGCCCGGCACGACCCCGAGCTGCGTGCCGGCGGGAGACACGGCTGTGCCGACACCCACGGCGAACCCCGGCCCGGCGAGCCAGGATGCCGCCCAGACGATGATCGTCGGCAGATACGCGAGGTGTCCGAGCGTGATGACTCCCGCTCCGAGGGCGTCGACGCGCGCGGCCTGGAACAGCGCGACGACCTCGCCGCCGCGGGTCAGCGTCATGAGCGCCACCGCGAGGGCGGAGACGGCGGTCACGCCGACGAGGGCGAAGGCCGCTCCGCGCACCGCAGCACTCGGCACGGGGCCCCAGTCGCCCCAGGAGTCGACCACGTCGTGCACCCGATCGAGGAAGCCGCCGTCGCCGTCCTCCCACGCGATGCGCACGGCACCGCAGACCGCGCCCACGAGGTAGACCGCGGTCGGCAGGAGGATCGCCGGCACCAGGGCGGTCTGGGCCACCGAGAGGTTGGAGGTCAGCGCCACGCCGGTCGCGATGATCCCGAAGGTCAGCGCACCCGAGAGTGCGCCGAGCAGCCACGCGCCCGCGCGCGCCGCACGCGCTCCTGACCGTGCCGCGAACAGCAGCGTGAAGAGCAGGAAGGCGAGCGGGGTGACCGAGAGCGTGAAAGCGGCGGCGTCCGGAGCGATGCCCGTCGCACGCAGCACGTCGGCTGCGACGTCGACGTCCAGGGGCACGCCGTGGCCGAACTGCCACAGGGTCCCGGTGAGCGGCCAGAGGGCGCCCCAGTCGGCCGTGACGCCGAACGCGAGCGTCCAGAGCAGCGTGAGCGGTGCCAGCAGGACCACGAGACCGACCGCCGCGGCGATGGCGGCATCGAAGGCGGCGAGGAGCGCGACGAGGAGGCGTTGCATATCGAATCGAGACTACGACGAGAACCCTGTCGTCGCCTGGGGGCGCGCGCGACTCGCGCGACACGATATCGTCGCCTGCGGAGGTTTCCCGATGACAACTGCCCCGTCCCCCACCCGCTCCACGGCCGAACCCACGAACGCCCTGGACCGCTTCTTCGAGATCAGCAAGCGCGGATCCACGATCGGCACCGAGATCCGAGGGGGTCTGGTGACGTTCGTCACGATGGCCTACATCGTGATCCTCAACCCGATCATCCTGTCCGGCTCGGCCGATGTCTCAGGCGACACCCTCGACTTCAGCGCCGTCGGCGCCGCGACCGCGCTGACCGCCGGCGTGATGACGATCCTCTTCGGTCTCATCACCCGCCTGCCGTTCGGTTTCGCAGCCGGCCTCGGCATCAACGCCTTCGTCGCGTTCTCGGTCGTCGGCCAGGTC
The DNA here is from genome assembly GCF_001423485.1 of Microbacterium sp. Leaf320. Classification (GTDB taxonomy): domain Bacteria; phylum Actinomycetota; class Actinomycetes; order Actinomycetales; family Microbacteriaceae; genus Microbacterium. The sequence goes on along the minus strand of NZ_LMOD01000001.1, from coordinate 129,078 downwards.
ACCTGGCCCGAGGCCATGGCGCTCGTCATGATCAACGGTCTCGTGATCGTGCTCCTCGCGGCGACGGGTCTGCGGAAGATGATCTTCGACGCCGTGCCGTTCCAGTTGAAGATCGCGATCACGGTCGGAATCGGCCTGTTCATCGCCTTCATCGGCTTCGTGAACTCCGGCTTCGTCACCGCGACCGGCAGCGCCTCCCCGCCCGTGGGCCTGGGAGTCGGCGGCTCCGTCGCGACCGTGCCGACCGTTCTCTTCATCGTCACGCTCATCGTCACCGGCATCCTGGTCGCCCGCAAGGTCAAGGGCGGGCTGCTCATCGGCCTCGTCTCGGGCACGGTGCTCGCGGTGATCGTCGAGGCGATCTGGCACCTCGGGGCCGCAGCAGACGGCAACGCCGGAGGCTGGGGTCTGACGGTCCCCACGCTCACCGGCTCGCCGTTCGGCCTGCCCGACCTGAGCCTGGTCGGCGCGGTCGACTTCAGCTTCGACTTCTGCAAGGTCAGCCTCGTCGCGATCGTGATGATCGTCTTCACGCTGGTCTTCTCGAACTTCTTCGACGCCATGGGCACCATGACAGGTCTCGCGAAAGAAGCCGGTCTCGCGAACGAGAACGGCGACTTCCCGCGCATCAAGTCGGCACTGGTCGTCGAAGGTGTCGGCGCGATCGTCGGTGGTGGCACCTCGTCGTCGTCGAGCACCGTGTTCATCGAGTCTGGAGCGGGTATCGGAGAGGGTGCACGCACCGGATTCGCGAACCTGATCACCGGTGGCATGTTCCTGCTCGCGATGTTCCTCACACCGCTCACGTCGATCGTGCCGACCGAGATCGCCGCCGCGGCGCTGGTGATCGTCGGAGCGATGATGATGGCCCAGATCAAGTACATTGACCTCACCGAGTTCAACGTGCTGCTGCCCGTGTTCCTGACCGTGACCGTGATGCCGTTGACCTACTCGATCGCCAACGGAATCGGCGCCGGCTTCGTCAGCTGGGTACTCATCCAGGCGCTCTCCGGCAAGGCCCGCAAGATCAGCCCGCTGCTGTGGATCGTTGCCGCCGGCTTCGTGATCTTCTTCGCCCGCGGGCCGATCGAAGCGCTGTTCGGCGTCGCCTGAGCGACGAGAGAACATCGGAGGGGCGGATGCGAATTGCATCCGCCCTTCCGTCGTCTGCGGACCCGTGGCGTCGCCCCTAGCGCACTGCCGGAGCGGATCGAACTCTCGCTGAGATGGTTACCGAGACCGAAGCTGCGGAACAGGCGCGGCGCATCGCCGTGATCTGGCAGCGACTCGCCCCGCAGTGAAGACCACGCGGTCAGATAGTCAACGTGCGAGCGCAGATGCGAGCGGGACCTCGAGCAGCCGTCGTCGCACGAGAACCACTACGACGACTGCCCCGATCGCGAAGGCGATCGCAGGCAGACCCATGGATGTGAGAAGGACGATGTTCCAGCCCCACATGACGCCGAAGGCGATGAAGACGACAGCGTAGATGATCGCGAGCGCGGGCCAGACGATCATCATGGTCCACAGCATCCGCCGATAGGATCCCGCATCGAACACCCCGGACGGTCGAGCCATGTGATCCGTCCATCGGGTACCGTCCCACCACCGGGAAAGCCCAGGCGAACCCGTCGGATACCATCCCGGCGGTGCGAACGCTGGCGCGGCACCGGCAATCGGAGAACCGGGCGTCGGTGATGCGGACATCGCGCCTCCTGGGATGTGTGTCGCCGTTCCGTCGATCTTGCCATGCCGGGCGGGCATGAAAGAAGGCCCCGGAGTGGAGTCCAGGGCCTTCTCTTCGATTATAGCGCTTAGAGCGCCTCGACGATCTCACGCATGAGAGCGGCGGTCTCGGACGGCGTCTTGCCGACCTTGACGCCGGCGGCCTCGAGGGCCTCCTTCTTCGCCTGAGCGGTACCGGCGGAGCCGGAGACGATCGCACCGGCGTGCCCCATGGTCTTGCCCTCGGGAGCGGTGAAGCCCGCGACGTAGCCGACGACCGGCTTGGTGACGTGTGCCTTGATGTAGTCGGCCGCGCGCTCCTCGGCGTCGCCACCGATCTCACCGATCATCACGATCGCCTTGGTCTCGGGGTCGGCCTCGAACGCGGCGAGCGCGTCGATGTGCGTCGTGCCGATGACGGGGTCGCCGCCGATGCCGATGGCGGTCGAGAAGCCCAGGTCGCGCAGCTCGAACATCATCTGGTACGTCAGGGTGCCCGACTTCGACACGAGGCCGATCGGGCCCTTGCCGGTGATGTTCGCCGGCGTGATGCCGACGAGCGCCTCACCGGGGGTGATGATGCCGGGACAGTTCGGTCCGATGATGCGGGTCGTGTTGCCCTTGCTCTGCGCGTAGGCCCACGCCTCGGCCGAGTCGCCCACGGGGACGCCCTCGGTGATGACGACGAGCAGCGGGATCTCGGCGTCGATGGCCTCGATCATCGCGTCCTTCGTGAACGCACCCGGCACGAAGGCGATCGACACGTCTGCGCCGGTCTCCTTCATGGCCTCGGCGACCGAGGCGAAGACGGGGAGCTCGACGGCGTTGCCGTCCTTGTCGGTGTGCGAGACCGTGGTGCCGGCCTTGCGGGCATTCACGCCACCGACGACCTGGGTGCCGGCCTTCAGCATGAGTGCCGTGTGCTTGGTGCCCTCGCCGCCGGTGATGCCCTGGACGATGACCTTGGAGTCCTTGTTGAGGTAGATCGACATTTCTCTAGTCCTTGTGTCTCAGGCGTTTGCGAGCTCGGCGGCCTTGTCGGCGCCCTCGTCCATGGTGCTGGCGAGCGTGACGAGCGGGTGCGCGTACTCGGCGAGGATCGCGCGGCCCTCGTCGACGCGGTTGCCGTCGAGGCGCACGACGAGCGGCTTGGAGGCCGCGCTGCCGAGGGTCTCGAGAGCGCCCTTGATTCCGTTGGCGACGGCGTCGCACGCCGTGATGCCGCCGAAGACGTTGACGAACACGCTCTTGACCTGCGGGTCGCCGAGGATGACGTCGAGGCCTGCGGCCATGACCTCAGCCGAGGCGCCGCCGCCGATGTCGAGGAAGTTGGCGGGCTTGACGCCGTTGTGGTTCTCACCGGCGTAGGCGACGACGTCGAGCGTCGACATGACGAGTCCTGCACCGTTGCCGATGATTCCGACCTCGCCGTCGAGCTTCACGTAGTTCAAGCCGCTCTTCTTGGCCTTGGCCTCGAGCGGGTCGGCTGCGTCCTTGTCTTCGAGCGCCTCGTGCTCGGGGTGACGGATCTCGGAGGCGTTGTCGTCGAGCGTGACCTTGCCGTCGAGGGCGATGATGTCGCCCTCTTCGGTACGGACCAGCGGGTTGACCTCGACGAGAGTCGCGTCTTCGCCCTTGTAGACGTCGAAGAGCTTGACGAACACGTCGGAGACCTTCTCGATCAGGTCCTCGGGGAAGTTCGCGGCGCGAGCGATCTCGACCGCCTTCTGCTTGTCGATGCCCGTCAGCGGGTTGACCTCGACGCGCGCGAGCGCCTCGGGACGCTCGACCGCGAGCTCTTCGATCTCCATGCCGCCCTCGACCGAGCAGAGGCTCAGGTACGAACGGTTGGCGCGATCGAGCAGCACGGAGAAGTAGAACTCCTCGGCGATGCGCGCACCCTGCGCGACCATGACGCGCTTGACGATGTGGCCCTTGATGTCGAGACCGAGGATCGCCTTCGCGGCCTCGTATGCCTCTTCGGGGGTCTTCGCGACCTTGACGCCGCCGGCCTTGCCGCGACCACCGGTCTTGACCTGGGCCTTGACGACGACGACGCCGCCGATCTTCTCAGCGGCTGCCTTCACCTCCTCAGGGGTGTCGGCGACGATGCCGGCGAGGACCGGCACTCCGTACTTCTCGAAAACGTCTCGTGCCTGGTACTCGTACAGATCCACTGTGGTTCCTTCACTGGGCTGCTGTCTGGTAATTCTCTCGATGTCGAGACATCGACCAGTCGCCCAGCCTACTACCTCGAACTGAACGCTCCCGGCGGCCCAAGGGCCGCCGGGAGCGCATACCGGTATGGAGACGGGGTCAGCGGAGCGTGTCGCGGCTGCCCGCCTGGGCGGATCGCGACCGGGGCCCGACTTCCTCGTCGTCTTCGAGCTTGGGGGCGATCGGGCCGCCGAGACCGGAGCGGTCGCGACGCTTCTCGTCGTCTCCGGCTGCTCCGCCCATCATGCCCGGCGCCATCGAGCGGCCACCTGCGCCCGCCGCCGTTCCCCCGGCAGCACCGGTCGCCGAGCCTGATGCCGAGCCTGCTGCTCCGAGCCCGCCGGGACCGGTCGCACCGCCCATGCCGAGCAGTCCGCGTCCGGCCGTGGCCGCACCTGCACCGGCACCGCTTCCGCCACCGCCGAACAGACCTGCGCCGCCCGCGCCATTGAGCGACGCCGAGCGTGCACCCATGAGCGCCGCGGCTCCTGCGCCGCCCACGACCGCCGCGCCGAGCGTGCCCGAACCGCCGGATCCGCCGGCGAGCAGACCTCCGCCGCCACCGCCACCACCGATTCCGATTCCGGGGTATCCGGGCAGGGTGCCGCCGTTCGGCGAGTCGACGGTGGGGTCGGAGCCGCCGTTGCCGCCCGAACCACCGTTGTCACCGTTGTCCCAGCCGTTGTCCCCGATAGTGCCGGTGTTACCGCCACCGGAGCCCCCGTTGCCGCCGTTGACCCAGCCGCCGTCGCCGCCACCGCCGGGAACCCACGTGCCGACCTGTGGCGGAGCCACGCTGCCGACGCCGGTTCCGCCCGGCGACGTGCCGGGACCGCCGGAGGGTCCGTTGCTGCCGACGGGAGGGACGCGCGAGTCGATGCCCTCGACATCGATCACGGGGAGCGGGACGGATGTCGTGTCGGCATTGACCACCCCGGGCGCTTTCTCGAACTGGTTCGTCGCGTGCATTGTGAGCGATGCGCGGATCGTCTTGAGCTCATTCATCGCCGCCGTCTCGCGCTCGGCAGCGAGCTTCGCCTCTTCCTGCGCAACCAACTCGCCCGTATCGAGGGCACCCCAGCCGTCGGTGATCCCGGAGAGGTTGCGACCGGCATCCGCCAGGAATCCGTCTGCGGATGCGGATGGAAGCTTACTGAGAGCGGTGGCGGCCTCGCCTGAGACTGTGGCTGTCGCGGTGTTCAACCGAACCCGCATCGCGTTGAGCTCGGTCTTGATCCGATTGGCGTTGCCTTCCATGCGGTCGAGGAGGCCCTTCGCACTGCCCACCGAATCGCCGCTCCACCCCGGAATCTCGCGCACAGCCTCGATCGCCTTGCGGAGCTCGATCACCGCCGCCTCGCGTCTGTCGAGTTCAGGGTCGGAGAACCTCGCGGTCGTCAGCGCGCGCAACTCGTCTTCGAACATCGTCGGCGTACACACATTGGGGTTATACATCTTCGTTCCCTCCACTCTTCCTACGACTTGTGATGATGACCACGACTACGACACCTGCGACGAGCACCGCACCTCCGACGAGGATCCAGGGAAGAAAGGCCGACGTGTCGCCGTTCTGGTCCTCGGGAGTCTCAGTGGACGGCGATTCCGTCGATGCATACACCTCGTCGAACGCCGGCATCTGTCCGTCTGTGAACAGCGGGTTCTCGTCCGGATACTGGGAAGGATCCTCCTGAACAAGACGGGTCGCGTTGACGATTCCATGGCCGAATTTGTTTGACCACTCCAGTTCGTGCGGCTTCGATCCCGTGTTACGGATCAATGACTGAATGAGCTGCGATGCGGTGGCGTCGGGCCACTTCTGCTTACCGAGAGCGAGAAGCCCCGAGACGATCGGGGTCGCTGCGGAGTTTCCAGACCACACCGACATCCCCCACGTGGCGTCCCACCCGACGCCTGCAACATCCACTCCGGGTGCCACGACATCGACGTCGTCGTTCGTCATGTCGGACCCGTCTTGCCTCTTTGCTGCGTTCGCAGCGGAGTCCACCGAAGCCACGTTCACGACCCCGTTGATCTCGCCGAGCTCTCCCTCCCAGATCGAATCCGCGTTGGGGAGTCCGGCCACGACCAGGACGCCAGCTCGCAGGGCGTCTGCCACACCGTCGGCGGCGGCCTGCGAGAGCTCGTCAGCGAGGCGTGCGGAGCCCCCCGACATCGAGACGATGTCCGCTCCCTGATCGACAGCATCGGCGATGGCCGCCGGGAACGCATCACCGTCGCAGCTCTCCTGCAGCGAGCCGTAGTAGAGGATCCTTGCTCCCGGGGCGATACCCGCCGGGCCCGAACCGCTGTCAGATGTTCCGTTGCCCACGATCAAGGAGGTCACGGACGTACCGTGTTGTGTCGCGGCGAATGCCGTCGAATCCGCAGAAGCCGGGTCAGGGCACTGCTCGATCTGGCGCACCTCGATGTCGGCACCCTTCAGATTGACTATCTCCGTGTTCACTCCGGCATCGAGCACCGCGATAGTCACGCCCTCGCCCGTGACTCCCGCATCGTGGATGGCAGGAATCTTCATGGCATCGACGTACCAGAGCGCCCCTCCTGTCGAGAGGTCTTGGGCGGCAGCCGCTCCCGGCGCGATCGCTCCTGCGACGACCACGGCCAACGCGGCGCCCGCAGCGCCCCACCGACGGACAGACATCAGTATGTGACCGAGTCGCTATCATCGTCGTCAGTGGTGCCCGAGTCGCTCGGGCCCTCGGAAGAGGCTTCATTGCGCAGCTGGGCTGCCGAGACGAGCGTGGGGTCATCCACCACCTGCGCGATCTGCGAGATTGTCGACGACAGGCTTTCTTCAGACTCTTGCTTCTGATCGATAACTGCCTTGAGCGCATCGCGGAAGGCAGCCGCGTCTGCGCTGAGTTCGGCGATCATCCGTTCCAGGCCGGCGGTGTACTCCGAGGCGGTCGTGAGGTATGTCGACGTGGTGTTCGTCCGTAGCCCTTCGATCTCCGTGGACCGCGACCCCACTCCGGCCGCTTCGATGCTCTTGACGAGCGTGTGGATGTTCTCGAGCATCTGCTCGAAGTCAGCACCGATCTGCGCTGCCATGATCTTCCCCTCCGTCAGGGACGCCAGCGCGTCCCACCCTCCGACGACCCATGATAGACGACGTCATCGACGGTGCACAGAACTCGTTGGCGACACCGAAGTGTTCTTTTCCCAACTTCCTGCATCGGCACCTGGATCCTCCTGCAGCACGCGCGTCGCGTTCACCGTCCCGTGTCCGAACGTGTTCGACCACTGCAACTCATGCGGAGCAGACCCCGTGTTGCGAATCAAGGACTGCAGGAGCTGTGACTTGGCCGCCTGTGCGGTGGCGTCCACGGAGGCCACGTTCACCACGCCGTTGATCTTCCCGAGCTCCCCTTCCCACGCCGAGTCCACGTTGGGGAGACTCGCCACTACCCAGAGCGGCCCACCGCGCGAGAAGTCCTGCGCCGCCGCCGCACTCGGCACCAGCACGACTCCCCGCACACACACCACCGCGGCAACCCGAGCCGTCCATCTACGCAGCACCATCATCGTTCATCCCCCTGGACGCATGCCCGCTCATCGGAGACGCAGCGTCTGCAGTGCTCGAAGCCGAGGTCTAGGCTCGTCCCATGCACGAATCCGCAGAACTGCGCACCGGCGTCGTGGCCGCTGCACTCGAGCTCTTCGCATCGCAGGGCTTCGACCAGACCTCCGTCGAGCAGATCGCGAAGGCCGCGGGGGTCTCGCGTTCGACGTTCTTCCGCCAGTTCGGCGGCAAGGAGGATGTCGTCTTCGCCGACCACGAGGTGCTGCTCGAGCAGTTGCGGTCATTCCTCGCCGAGGGACACGACGACCCCTGGGGCGCGGTGTGCGCGGCATCCGAGTCGGTCTTCGCCCACTTCGCGCACGACCCGGAACTCGCGCGTCGCCGCTATCAGATCGTCCGCCAGGTGCCGGTGCTGCGTGAGCGCGAGATCATCACGGTGTTCCGCTACGAGCGGCTGTTCGACGACTATCTGCGCAGCTCGCTCCCCGGCATCGATCCTCTCGACGCGGTCGGGTTCTCCGCCCTCGTCACCGCCGTGCACAACCATGTTCTGCGCCAGCTGCTGCGCGGCAAGAAGAAGGTGCCGCTCTCGACGCTGCAGACGGCCCTCGCCGACGTCCGCCGCCGATACGGCGTGCCCTCCGAAGCAGTCGCCGAGGCGCCGGACGATGTCGTCGTCGCGGTGTTCCCCCGTTCGATGCCGATCGCCGAGGTCACCCGGCGCCTGCGCACGCAACTCGACTGAGTCGCCACCGTACTGAGTCGCCACCGGACCGACTCGCAACGGCACCGAGGCGCAGCTTCTCCGACTCCGCGGGGGCTCCGACGCACCCGAATGGGCTTCGACGCATCCGGAGTCGTGGAACCGAGTACCGAGGGGTACGATACTTGGTGCCACGAAGGAGTCACCATGAGCACCGCAGCCTCCCCCTTCCCCGGCGAGCGCGTCTCGTCGTACGACATCACCGGACGACAGGACAGCGACTACTACGCCGTATTCGCCGACATCCCCGACGCCGACCGCTCTGCCTGGGACCGCGCGAAGGCGTACATCGACGAGGTCGGGCCGCAGATGGCGGATGCCTGGGACCGCGCCGAGTACCCTCTCGATGCCGCCCGCCGCATGGGCGAGATGGATCTCGTCGTCGACGGCATCGAGCATCCGTCGCTCACCCGACTCTCCCCTCTCGCCGCCGGCCTCGTGAACATGGAGATCTCCCGCGGCGACGGGTCGCTCGGCACCGTGCTCGCCGTGCAGGGCGGTCTGGCGCTGCGCACCCTCGCGCTCTTCGGTTCGGATGAGCAGCAGGAGAAGTGGCTGAACTCTCTCGCCGACGGTTCGGTCTTCGGCTCCTTCGCCCTCACCGAGCCCGACCATGGGTCGGACTCGGTCTCGCTCGAGACGGTGGCCAGGCGCGACGGCGACGAATGGGTCATCCGCGGCGCGAAGAAGTGGATCGGCAACGGCGCCTCGGGCGGCATCACCTTCGTGTGGGCCCGCGTCGACGACGAGAACGCGGCAGAGCACGGCGCCGTACGCTGCTTCCTCGTCGAGCAGGAGACACCCGGATACACGGGGACGCCGATCCGCGGCAAGGCGTCGCTGCGCGCCATCCACCAGGCGCACATCGTCTTCGACGAGGTGCGCGTGCCTTTGGACTCCGTACTGCCGGGGACGAAGAGCTTCAAGGACGCGTCGATCGTGCTCTACGCGACCCGCTCGGGCGTGGCCTGGTCAGCGCTCGGTCACGCGACCGCCTGCTACGAGGCCGCCCTCGCCTACTCGAAGGAGCGCATCCAGTTCGGCAAGCCGCTGGCGAAGTTCCAGATGGTGCAGGAGCGACTCACCCACATGCTCGAGGACCTCACCGCGATGCAGCTCTACTGCCGTCGCCTCGCCGACCTCGAGACCGCGGGCGAGCTCCGTCCGACACAGGCATCGCTGGCGAAGTTCCACAACACGCGTGCCGCGCGGCGCGTGGCGTCCGTCGCCCGTGACCTGCTGGGCGGCAACGGCATCCTGCTCGAGAACGGCGTAATGCAGCACATGGCCGACATCGAGGCGATCCACACCTACGAGGGCACCGAGAGCGTGCAGGCCCTGCTGCTCGGCCGCGACATCACCGGCATGAGCGCCTTCGCCTGACCGGCTGGCCGAGTCCGACCATCAGGTGTCGGGGTGCTCGGCGACCCCGACCGCATCGGACTCGGGCGTGAACCTCTGGGCGCCGATCACCGAGAGGAGCCTCAGCTTCTCCTGGCTCTCGCTTCCCGGTGCAGCCGTATAGACGAGAAGCGCATGCGACTGCTCAGGGTCGACGAGTGTCTGACACGAGAGGTCCAGACGACCGAGCTCGGGGTGGATGAACCGCTTGGTGCCCGGCGGACGGAGCCCGACCTCGTGTCGCTCCCAGAGCAGCCCGAACTCCTCACTCCGGGAGAGCAGGAGCTCGACGTACCGCGCGGCACGCGAACCCGGCCCCCGAAGGCTGGCGATCTCTCGCAGTCCCGACACCCACAGACGGGAGAGGAACTCGTGGTCGTCGGGGTCGTACAACTGCCGTGTCGAGGGTTCGGTGAACCAGCGGTAGCCGATGCTGCGGTCAGCCCCCTGCAGACGGGTCAGGTTCCCGACCAGAGCGATGCCGAGCGCGCTCTGCCGCAGCGTCTCCCCGAGTTCGGTGACCACCTCGGCGGGCGTGTCCTGCAGCCTGTCGAAGATCCGCAGCATCCCGGGGCTCACATGGTCGCTCTCGGCACCTCGCGGCGGCGGCGTATGACCGGCGAGGGCGAAGAGGTGGTCCCGTTCGCCCAGTGAGAGGTGCAGCCCCTGGGCCATCGCCGCGACCATCTGATCCGACGGCTGCGGCCCTCTCTCCTGTTCGAGTCGCGCGTAGTAGTCGGTCGACATGTGGCTGAGCGCAGCCGCCTCCTCCCGACGGAGCCCGCTCGTGCGACGGCGCTCCCCACGCGGCAGCCCGACGTCCTCGGGTTGCAGCGCCTCGCGGCGTCCGCGCAGGAACTCCGCGAGCCCCCGTCTGTCTATCGCCATGCGCCGCCTCCCCTCGTCGTATCCGTGGTACCAGTGGACCGGTGATCGATCCACGGATCGACGATCCCTGGATGCGCACCGGTGCGTCGCGAGAGCATCGACGTCGACAGAGAAGAGGGCGGACATGCCGCGAAAGAACACAGACCTGGTCATCCCCGCGCAGCACGGTGCCAGGGCGGTGGTCACCGGCGCCAGCGACGGGATCGGCCTCGGCATCGCGAGCCGGCTCGCCGCTGCGGGCGCGGAGGTCATCCTGCCGGTGCGCAACCGCGAGAAGGGCGACGCGGCGATCGCACGGATCCGGCGTACGGTGCCGGACGCGTCCCTGTCGCTGCGCGATCTCGACCTCGCATCTCTCGAGTCGGTCACCTCCCTCGCCACGACCCTGCGGGAGGAGGGCACGCCGATCAGCATCCTCATCAACAATGCGGGAGTGATGACGCCGCCCACCAGGCGCACGACATCGGACGGATTCGAGCTGCAGTTCGGCGCGAATCACCTCGGACACTTCGCACTCGCAGGCGGACTGCTGCCACTTCTCGTCGAGGGGAAGGCGCGGGTCGTCTCGCAGATCAGCGTCGCCGCCGACAGCGGCGCGATCAACTGGGACGATCTGCAGTGGGAGCGCTCGTACAACGGGATGCGAGCCTACAGCCAGTCGAAGATCGCCTTCGGACTGTTCGGGCTCGAACTCGACATGCGGAGCAGGGCCGAGGGGTGGGGAATCCGCAGCCTGCTCTCGCACCCCGGGGTCGCGCCGACGAATCTGCTGGCCGCGCAACCCGAGCTCGGACGGTCGACGCAGACGACAGCGCGGCGCGTCATCGACGCACTGTCACGCCGAGGCATCCTCCTCGGGACGGCCGAGACCGCGGGGCTGCCAGCTCTGTACGCTGCGACAGCTCCGGATGCCGTCGGCGGAGGCTTGTACGGCCCGTCCGGCCCCGGCCACCTGGGTGGCGGACCAGGGCCGCAGAAGCTCTACTCGCGGCTGCGCGACGACGCGGCAGCCGCCCGCATCTGGCAGATCTCCGAGGAGCTCACCGGGGTGACGGCACGCGGTGCGTGATCAGTCGCAGCCGCAGCCGCCGGCGGGCGTCTTCACCATGAAGCAGACGTCACACACGCCGTAGTCGCGCTCGACGAACTTAGGAGTGCGCTGGACCTTCGGCGCAGCGGCGGCGCGCGGGGTGGTCGACCGCTTGGCCTTGACCGGCGCGATCGGGCGGAACTCGCTCGGGTGCGTCACATAGAAGAACGGTGCGCGGCCCTCGCTCGGCTGCAGACGCAGGGGCGTCGAGCCGATCACGACGACCTCATCTTGCGTGAAGCCGTTGGTGTAGGTCTTCCCGATGTGCAGCGCAGCGCCCTCACCACGGCGGATCGCCTCGATGTAGCGGCCGCGGTCGATGTAGGAGGAGATGCCGATGGCATCCGTGATCGCCGCGATGAACTCGTGGTTCGCTTCGGCGATGCGGTGCGCGCGCAGCGCCTCCGCGAGGGTTCGGTACGGACGGGAGTTGCCTGTGGGGGTCGGGCCCTGAACTTCATTCATTTCTTCAAGGATCTCACGCCTGAGCATGGAAGACTGGCCGAATGGCTCGCGCGACGATCATCGGCTCCGGCCCGAACGGCCTCGCTGCCGCCGTGACGCTCGCTCGCGCCGGCTACGAGGTGCAGGTCCTCGAGGCGGCAGACACCATCGGCGGCGGTGTGCGCACCGCCGAATCCACTCTCTCCGGCTTCCGACACGACGTGTGCGCCGCCGTGCATCCGGCTGCGCTGTCGTCGTCGTTCTTCCAGGCTTTCGGCCTCGCCGAGCGGATCGAGTGGATCACCCCCGACATCTCGTACGCGCATCCTCTCGACGACGGTCGCGCCGGCATCGCCTGGCGCGACATCGAGCGCACCGCCGCAGGCCTCGGAGTCGACGAGCGCGCGTGGCTCTCGCTGCTGCGTCCGCTGAGCACCCACGTCGACGGAGTCGTCGACTTCACGGGCAACCAGATGCTGCGGATCCCCCGCGAGCCGGTCACGGCGCTGCGCTTCGCACTGCGGATGCTCGACCAGGGCACGCCGCTCGCCAACCATGCGTTCCGCACCGACGAGGCCGCGGGGCTGATGTCGGGAGTCCTCGCCCACGCCAACACGCCTCTCCCCTCGCTCGCGGGAGCGGCGGCAGGCCTGCTGCTGGCTGCACAGGCGCATGCCGGGGGCTGGATGTACCCACAGGGCGGAGCCCAGCGCATCGCCGACAGCATGGTCGCCGACATCGAGTCGCACGGCGGATCCGTCGAGTCCGGTGTGCACGTCACCGACCTGAGTGCGCTCGACTGGGGCGACCCCGACCGAGGCGACCTGCTGCTGCTGAACACGTCGCCGCGTCTGACCCTCACGCACCCCGACATCCCCGCCGGATACGCGCGAGCCATCCGCGGGTATCGCTACGGTCCGGCCGCCGCCAAGGTCGATTTCGCGCTCGACGGGCCCATCCCGTGGACGAACCCGGATGTCGCGCAGTCGCCGACCGTGCACATCGGTGGCACCGCAGCCGAGGTCTGGGAGAGCGAGAACTCGGTCGCGCGTGGCCGGATCAGCGATCGGCCGTATGCGCTCACCGTGCAGCCGTCGGTCTTCGACCCCACCAGGGCGCCCGAGGGCAAAGCTGTGCTGTGGGCCTACATCCACGTGCCGCAGAACTCCGACCTCGACGCCACCGAACTGATCACCCGTCAGGTCGAGCGCTTCGCCCCCGGATTCCGCGACCTGATCCTGGCGCACCACTCGGTGCCCGCATCGTCTCGCGAGGCGATCAACCCGTCGGAGATCGGCGGCGACATCCTGGGCGGCGCGTTCACGATCCCGCAGGCCCTGCGCAGGCCGGTGCTCGGCCCGGCACCGTGGCGCACGCCGATGCGCGGCGTGTATCTCGCCTCAGCCTCGACGCCGCCCGGCCCCGGCGTGAACGGCATGGCCGGGTGGCACGCCGCCCGCACCGCTCTGAAGGATGCAGGCACCCGCGTGACCCTCGACGACCTGTTCGGCTGATCGCGTTCGCGAGCGACCCCTTCTGCCGCAGCGCCACCACCGCCAGGATGGACCCATGCGCTACGAGATCCCCTCCCCCATGCTGGCGAAGGCGGCAGCCTCCGTGCCCGACCCCGCGAAGACGACGGGTGGACTGCTGTTCGAGCCGAAGTGGGACGGCTTCCGCGGGCTGATCTCGTGGGACGGCGACACCGTCGAGATCGGATCGCGCGGGGCCAAGCCCCTGACCCGTTACTTCCCCGAGCTCGTCGAGGCCATCCCCCGGGTGCTGCCCGGGCCGTGCCTGCTCGACGGCGAGATCGTCGTCGCCACCGGACCCGACGGCGCGCAGCGGCTCGACTGGGAGGCACTGAGCCAGCGCATCCACCCCGCGGCATCGCGCGTGGCCAAGCTCGCCGACGAGACCCCGGCGATGTTCATCGCCTTCGACCTGCTCGCCCTCGGCGACGAGGATCTGCTGAGCACGCCGTTCGCCGAGCGACGCGAGCGCCTCGAATCGCTGATGGCCGATGTCGAGCATCCGCTGCACATCACCCGCACGACCCGCGACCGCGACCCTGCCGTGCGCTGGCTCGCGGAGTTCGAAGGAGCAGGGCTCGACGGGGTCGTCGCGAAGCCCCTCGACCAGCCGTACGCCCCGGGCAAGCGCACACTCATCAAGATCAAGCACGCGCGCACCGCTGACGTCGTCGCCCTCGGTTACCGCATCCACAAGTCCGGCTCCGGCGTCGGATCCCTGCTCGTCGGCCTGTACGACTCCGACGGCACGCTGCGCCAGGTCGGCGGCGTCGCGGCGTGGAGCGACGTCCGACGCAGGGAGCTCGTCGACGAGCTCGCACCGCTCGTCGAACGCGACGACGCAGGCGACGCCGTGACCGGTGCGGGAGAACGCTCGCGCTTCAGCGGTTCGAAGGACGTGTCATTCGTGCGGCTGCGCCCCGAGCTCGTGCTCGAGGTGCGCTACGACCAGCTCGAAGGAGCGCGATTCCGCCACACCGTGCAGTTCGAGCGCTGGCGCCCCGACCGCGACGCACGCTCGTGCACATACGACCAGCTCGACACCGTCGCCGGTTACGACCTCGCCGACGTCATCGGCTGACGGTCACTCGTCGACCGGGTCGCCGTTCTCGTCCCAGTTCGCGGCGACCTTCTTGCTGGGCTGCACGCGCGGCGGCTCGCCCGGCATCTTGGGGAACTCGGGCGGGAACGACAGCTCGCCGAGCCCCGCCTCCTGGTCGCGCTCCCACCATTCGAGCAGGGTGTCGATGCGGCCCGGCGCACTCTGCTTCCCCGCCCACGGGTCACCGACCTCCGCGAGGCGCTTCGGGATGCTGCGGACCGTGAACGCCTGGGGGTCGAGCCCGTCGAGCTCGTCCCAGTGCACGGGCGTCGACACCGTCGCCTCGGGGAGCGCTCGGGGACTGTAGGCACCGGCCATCGTCCGATCGCGATTCGCCTGGTTGAAGTCGATGAAGATGCGCTCTCCGCGCTCCTCCTTCCACCAGTTCATCGTGACCTGCTCGGGCATCCTTCTCTCCAGCTCGCGCCCGGCCGCGATCACCGCGTGGCGGACATCGAGGAACTCGTGCGTCGGCTCGATCGGGGCGAAGACGTGCAATCCGCGGTTGCCGCTCGTCTTCACGAATGCCTCCAGCCCCACCTCGCGCAGCACCTCCCGCAGCGCGTGCGCCGCCGGGATCGCGTCGGCGAACCCGGTGCCCGGCTGAGGGTCGAGGTCGATCCGCAGCTCGACGGGGTTGTCGGAGTCTGATGCGAGAGACGCCCACGGGTGGAACACGATGGTGTTCATCTGCGCCGCCCAGACGATCGCGCTCGGCCGGTTCAGCACGATCTGCGGATGCCGCCGGCCGCTGTTGTACGTGACCGTCACCGCATCGACGTAGTCGGGCGTGCCCTTGGGCGGGTTCTTCGAGAAGAAGCCCTCGCTGCCCATGCCGTCGCGGAACCTCTCGAGAGAGACCGGTCGGTTGCCGTTGGCCTCGAGGAAGGGCGCGCTGACGAGCTGGAAGTACTCCGCGAGCTCGGCCTTCGTGATGCCGACCTTCGGCCACACGACCTTGTTCGGACTCGAGAGCACGACCTCGCGCTCACCGTCCGGATCGACGACGGTCAGGGTCACGCGTTCTGAGGCCATGCTCCGACCCTAGGGCGCACGTGCGGCGCGCGGAAGACCGTCAGGCGTCGAGGTCGACGGCCAGAATGAGCACCGACGTCAGGGCGTCGCGCTCGACCACCATGGTGGGTCCGGCCGGGTCGACGACCACACCTGCCATGTCGATGTGACTCGACAGGAGCTTGGCGAGCTGCTCGGGCTCGAACGGCAGCGGGCGGTCGCCGCGGCCGAGAGCGAGCACCTCGAGCGGGTGCGAGAACAGCTGCAGGAACCGCTTGCCGTCGGGAGTCTGTGCCTCGGCGATGCCGACCTGCCCGTTGGGGTTGCCCTCGTTGACGGCGACCCACATGCGCTTCGTGGCGAGCGCCTCGCCGAGCTTGGCCGCGGTGTCCTGCTCGCGCGGAGCGGCGACGATCGACTTGACGGTCATGTCGACGTCGGCCTGCTCGAGCGCCTTCTGCAGCAGTTCGGTCGGGAAGACCACGCGGTGCGGAGCCGAGGCGTTGTCGACGATGAGGCCAGCGAACTCACCCGAGACGACCTGCTGCAGCACCGAGGTCGTCGGCTGGGCGACGGCCGACGTCGCGGTCGGGTCCTTCTCGAGCTGCACCGAGTCGCGCACGGCGGCGGCCGAGCTGAACGCGAGCATGAACTGACGGTCGCCGTCACGGACCACGGCGACGGCCAGGGGCTTGCCCTCGCTGATCTGGGCACGTGCGTCGCCGTTCACCCGGATGTACAGGTGCCCCTGCAGTGCCTGGCGCAGCACCCCGAGGAGCTGATCGTTCGTGGCACCCTGCTCGACCTGCTTGAGCGATTCGCGGAGCAGGACATTGTCCTTCATACCCGCGACCGTCTCGGTCTGCTCGGGCGGCAGCGCGGGGGCCAGCGGAAGACGGCGTTCGGTTTCGGGAGCCGGCGCAGCGGCGGGTGCTGCCGGGGCCTGCGCGGTGGTGGCTGCCGGGGCCTGCGCGGTGGTGGCTGCCGGAGACGCGGGAGCCGCGTCGGGGTCGGGGAGCGCGACCTCGGGTCCCGCCTGGGCTCCCACACCGCGGAACGCCTGCACGGAGATCCCGATGGTCGGGGCGGCCTCGGTCACCTCAGAGGTTGCTTCTGCCTCTTCGGGAGCGTCGACGGCAGAGTCGTCGGTCTCTGTCTGGGTCTCGATCTGGTCGGCGACGACGTCGTCAGCGGACTTCTTGCGGCGGGAGAACAGGGCCATATCAGCCAGCCTAACCCGCGGAACCGCTCAGATCTTCTCGATCGGCGCGACCTTGATCAGGAGCTTCTTCTGTCCGGCCGAATCGAAGCGCACATGCGCGATGCGCTTCGCGCCCTCACCCGTGACCGCGTCGACCCGTCCCTCGCCGAAGTCGGAGTGACGGATGCGATCGCCTGCGGCCAGCTCGAGGTCGCCGTTGTCGCGCATCTTCGCCGTCACCCGGTTGGGGAACTTGTCCATCGCGGTCGACAGCGGCTTGAGCGAGTCACGACCCGGCAGCTGCTTGACCGCGAAACGGTCGCCCGAACCGGAGCCGGAACCGCCACCGCCGAAGCCGCCGGCACGACGTGCGTTGAGCGCACGCGACTGCATTCCGCCGCGCGAGTTCACATCACCCGGCGACTGGCGCCAGTCGATGAGCCCCGCGGGGATCTCCTGCAGGAAGCGACTGGGCATTGCGACCGAGACCTCGCCGAACTGCGCGCGGGTCATCGCGAGAGACAGATGCAGGCGCTTGCGCGCACGCGTGATGCCCACGTAGAAGAGTCGCCGCTCCTCCTGCGGCCCACCGGGCTCCCCGGCCGAGATGCGGTGCGGGATGAGATCTTCTTCGACACCCGTCACGAAGACGGCGTCGTACTCGAGACCCTTCGCCGTGTGCATCGTCATCATCGAGACCGACCCGGACTCGTCGTCGAGGTCGTCGGCGTCCGAGACGAGGGCGACCTCGGTGAGGAAGTCGACGATCGTCCCGTCAGGGTTGTTGCGAGCGAAGTCGCGCGCGACGGCGACGAACTCGTCGAGGTTCTCGACCCTGGCCTCGTCCTGAGGGTCACGGCTCGCGCGCAGTGCGTCGAGGTACCCGCTCTTGGACAGGAGAACGTTCAGCCCGTCGACGACTGTGGTCGGGGCAGGCACCTCGCCGGAGGCGGGGAGCATGATCTCGGTCGCCTCGGCGAGCACCGCGTCGAGCTGAGCGATCCCCGCCTGGATCTTCGGACCGAAGCCGAGCTGGTCGGGCACTGACAGCGCCTGACGGAACGTGATGCCGTGCTCCTCGGCGAAGCGCGCGATCGTGGTCTCGGTGACGTCGCCGATACCGCGTTTCGGCTTGTTGAGGATGCGCCGCACTGCCATCTCGTCTGCGGGGTTCGCCACCGCGACGAGGTAGGCGAGTGCATCCTTGATCTCGGCGCGATCGTAGAACTTGGTGCCGCCCATGATCTTGTAGGGCACGGCCGAGCGGATGAAGATCTCCTCCAGCGCGCGGGACTGCGAGTTGGTGCGATAGAAGACGGCCATCTCTGAGTACGGCATGCCCGAACGACGCAGCGCCTCGACCTCGTCGGCGACGAACTGGGCCTCGTCGTGCTGCGAGTACCCGGTGAAGCCGACGATCATGTCGCCGGCGCCCTTGTCGCTCCAGAGCTTCTTGTCTTTGCGGTCGAAGTTGTTGCCGATCACCGAGTTCGCGGCCGACAGGATGTTCTGGGTCGAACGGTAGTTCTGCTCGAGGAGCACGACGCGGGCGCCGGGGAAGTCCCGCTCGAACTCGCTGATGTTGCGGATATCGGCGCCGCGGAAGGCGTAGATCGACTGATCGGAGTCACCGACCACGGTGAGCGACGCGCCCGCGAGCTCGGGGCTGGTTTCGGGCTCGAAGATCATCATGCCGTTCGAGGCATACGGATCGGGGGCGTCGCCGGACACCGGCCGGGTGAGCTCGTGGATGAGCGCGTACTGGGCGTGGTTGGTGTCCTGGTACTCATCGACCAGGATGTGACGGAAGCGCCGGCGATACGTGTCGGCGACCTGCGGGAACGCACGGAACAGGTAGACCGTCTGCCCGATGAGGTCGTCGAAGTCGAACGCGTTGGCCTTCTGCAGCTGTCGCTGGTAGTCGGCGAACAGCTCGACGAAGATCCGCTCCGCCGGGTCGCTCATGTTGGCCTGGCGCGCGTAGGCATCGGCATCAGACAGCTCGTTCTTGAGCTTCGAGATGCGGGACTGCACGGAGGCGGGGGTCAGGCCGTAGGCGTCCGCCTCGTGTTCCTTGACCAGGCGCTTGAGGAGCGCGCGCGAGTCGCCGGAGTCGTAGATCGTGAACGACTTCGTGAATCCGAACTGCTGGGCCTCGCGCCGCAGGATGCGCACGCAGGCGGAGTGGAAGGTGGAGATCCACATACCCCTGGCCGCGTCGCCGACGATCGCCTCGACGCGCTCGCGCATCTCGCCCGCAGCCTTGTTCGTGAAGGTGATGGCGAGGATCTGGCTCGGCCAGGCCTCTCGTGCCCGCAGCAGCGAGGCGATGCGGCGGGTGAGCACACTCGTCTTGCCCGACCCTGCTCCCGCGACGATGAGAAGCGCGGGGCCGCGATAGGTCACGGCCTCGAGCTGCTGAGGGTTGAGGCCGGCGAGGAGGTCGTCCTGCCCCTGCTCCCCTGCGGGGCGAGGGCCGACGGATCCGGGGACGATGAGGGGGGCTTCGGTCATGGCCTTATGAGTCTAAGCCGCGCCACCGACACCGACCGCGGGTGAGGGCGACCTTCCGGAGCGGGAGCTTGGCAACGCCGGGCCCCCGACCTATCGTGGAACCTGTCTGCTCGCCGCTCCGACGGGTGGACACGCAGATTTCGGGGGGAGCTCGACCGATGGCGGAGATCGAAGTCCACAGCGATGCATACGAGGCCGCACGCAGTGCACTGACGGAGGCGGCAGCACAGCTGTCGTCGTCGCGCGGCAGCATCACCTCAGCCGTTCCAGGCATGGCATTCGGCCCGATCGGGGCGTTCATCCCTCCGGTCCTCAACTCGATCGGCGCCGTCGTCGAGGGCGCAGCCGGATTCGTCGGAACCGTCTCGCAGCGCACCGCCGATGGCGTGCAGAAGGCCGTCGAGGGCTTCCGCACCGTCGATGACACCGGTCGCGCCGACCTCGACCGCATCGCCGCGGAGGGATGACATGAGCACTGCTGTCCTCCCCGAGGCGGACGCCGCCGCATCCTCGCTCGCCTCCGGAAGCTGGAGCAGCCAGCTCCCTCCGGCCGGAGGAGCCGGTGACGACTGCGGCGGCGGACTGAGCGGTTTCGCGTCCGAGATCATGCAGTTCGTCCGCCCTCTGGAGCAATTGCTCGAACAGGTGGCAGGGGACCCGGCGGGGCTCTATCAGGCCTCCCATGCCTGGGAGACCTACGCCGGCGACGTGCAGTCGACCTCCGCGCTCTACCAGCAGGCGCTGACCCAGATCAGCGGCCATGTGCAGGGGATCACCGCGGTCGTCGTGGAGGGATCGCTGCGAGTCCTCCAGACGGCGACGCACTCGATCGCCGACTGGTCGAAGGTCATGAGTCAGGCGCTTCAACTGTGCGTGCGCGCGGTCGAGATCATGCGTTCCCTGGTGTGCGCGGGCTTCGAGCTGCTCTCGACGGTCGGTGGCAGCATCAAGGACCTCCTGTTCGGCAGCTGGCCCTGGGAGCTCGACAAGAAGGCGCAGGTGATCCAGGATTTCGCCGACAACTGCGCACAGGTCATCGCCGAGGTCACCTCCAACATCGATCGTGCCCTGCAGGCGCTGCGTGAGATGGTTCGTCTGGCCACCGATCTCTACCGCGCGATCATCCCGTTCCACCAGCGTCTGGAAGACCTGCTCGGCGAACTTCTCGAGCAGTTCCCCCCTGGCAAGCTCCTCGGCCCGCTCGGCGGTCTGCCCGGAGCGATCCCGCCCGGCGGGATGGGCGACACCTACAACCCCGGCCCGACGCCTTACCCCGGTTCCGATCACGAGTTCGAAGGCGAGTACGACCTGGGCTATTCGCACCAGTTCGACCTCGGCGAGACCGACATGACCACCGAGCAGCTCAATCAGATGCTGCAGCAGGAGTTCGGCCACGTCTTCCTCCCCTCCCGCGAGGGCGACAACTCGCAGCTCAACATGCAGCTCACCGGAGAGGGGCAGACCATCCAGACCTCTCTGTTCGGCATGGGCATCCCCGGCGTCACCGCGGGAGACATCACTGTTCAGCAGATCACCGACGACGGCTTCGTGATCGCCGCCCAGCCCGGGCATCCGGAGTACCCGGGCGAGGTCGCCTTCCGCCTGCGCAACGTCGACGGCCGCGGGGTCTTCGAGGTCACCGGGGCCTACAACGAGACGATCCTCGAGAGCATGGGCTTCTCCGGCAACACCAACCCCGCATACGCAGGTATCTCGGATGTCAGCATCTGGTCCGACATGCAGTACCGACTCGAGGACATGATGAACTATGGCCGCTAGGCGCTGGTCCGCACTCTCCGTCGTCGCCGTGGGCGTGCTCGCGCTCACGGGATGCGCGTTCGGGGGTGGCGGCTCCGACAGCGGGATTCCGCACGACGCCGCCTCGGGCGGGCAGACCCTGGCCGAGCTGCGCGAGTCCTTCGAGTCGATCCCCGGCATCACCGTCTCCGACATCGCCGGTGGCGACAAGCCCAACGTGAAGGGCAACACCGGGTACGCGATCGGGCTCGAGGTCGAGCCCGGCTTCGCGATCGCGGACGGAGCAGCGCTGGTCGATTTCGTGGTGTCGTCGGTGTGGTCGGTACGTGAGGGCTACATGCCGAACGCGCGCATCGACATCAGAGTGCGGACCTCGTCGAGCGGGGGCTTCGATGTGGGTGCCGCCGCGGCGCAGGCAGGGTGGGTGCGCGACTCCACATCGTCGCCGAAGCCGTACAGCACGGCCGCCATCGATCTGATGGAGGACAAGGATCAGGGCGCCAGCAACCGCGAGCGACTCGGGTCGTGGCCCGGAGACGTGCCCGAGGTCCCGACCGGCGTGACCGTGCAGGAATGAGGGAGAACGATATGGACGACAGCACATCCGGCATCGACGAGGGATTCGCGGCCGCCCGCAAGCAGCTCGACGACATCAACCGGCAGGCGCAGCAGAACCAGGCACGCGCTCAGGCACTGGCGACCGATGTCGAGACGCTCGTCGAGTCGGCACGCAGTCCCCGAGGCGAGGTCACCGTTCGCGCCAAGGTCGGCGGAAAGCTCGCCGGTCTCGAGTTCGGCCCCGCCGCCGAAGCGCTCACTCTGCAGGCTCTGGCCCAGGTGACGCTGGAGACTATCGCGCAGGCGCAGCACAACGCGATGTCGACGCTCGCAGATCGCAGCGCCGAACTGTTCGGCGAGGAGTCCGACATCGCGACGAGCCTGAAGTCGGATGCGCGGCGCGGGTACCCGTCCCCCGGACTGGAGCGCTGACATGGATCTCAAGGTCGACCCCGACCGGCTCGCGGAAGCGGCCGCGAGCAGCGCCGCCTCCGCCGCCTCGATCGTCGAATCGCTCGACTCCCTCGCGGGTACCTCTCAGGACCTCCGCAGCCGCTGGGAGGGTGAGGCCCAGAACGCCTACACGCGGCGTTCTTCGGCGCTCGACTCGCAGTGGCGCCTGCACGCGGGCACCCTGCGTCTCTCCGCCGAGCGTGCCGCACGGCTCGCCGAGGAGTACCGCCAGGCGGACTCCGACGGCGCCCGCGCCGTGCTGGGGTTCTGACACCGCTTCGCGCACTGCCGCTGAAGCACACACGAAGGGGAGGATGCGCGGATTCTCGCGCATCCTCCCCTTCGTCGTGTCAGGATGCGGGTGTCAGACTGTGCCGCGGCGCCGACGGACGATCAGCGCACCGGCGATGATCAGCATCAGCGCCAGTGCGATCACGGCGACAGGCACCTCGGCGCCCGTCGCGGCGAGTCCGCTCAGTTCGGTGATGCGGATGTCCGCCCATCCGATCAGCTCGCCCGCTGCCGAGTAGACCGCGATCCGATGGGCGCCGAGGGCGGCATCCGTCGGAATCGTCACCGTGAGTGCACCGGAGGCGGATGCCGCGCCCGAGGCCAGCTGCACGGGGTCGGAGTACATCCACACTGAGATCCGGTCGCCGGCGGTGTCGCCGCTCGCCGTCACCGTCACCTGTGAGCCGCGTGCCGCGACCGCCGGGTTCACCGTGACGCCGTTGCGGTTGGCATCGGTGAGAGCTGTGCCGGGAAGCGGAGGGTTCTGCGCACCGGGGGTGCCGCCCGGGTTCCCACCCGGGTTCTCCTCCGTCGCGCCCGGAAGCGTCCCGACTCGCAGTGCCTCCGAGGCGAAGCCGTCGGCGAACCACCACACGGGGCGCTGGCCGTCGACCGACAGCGAGGCGGGAGCGGTGGCGAAGCCCTCGTTGTTGATGTCGGGCATGCCCGTGGGGCGCGCGAAGTGCGCGATCCCGGGCTGTGCGGTGCCGTTCAGCGTGATCTGCGCCGACTGCCCGTGGCAACCGTCGTCGCACACGGCCCACAGCACGTCGAGGACGCTGTCGTAGTCGAGCGCCATGACCCCTGCGAGACCCGGTGCGATCTCCGACACCAGCGTCGCCGTGCCGTCGGCGCCGAGCGCGAAGGCGTAGACGTGGCCGTTGTCCTCGACGGCGACGAAGAACAGGCCGTCGCCGTGACCGGCGTAGTCCGTCGAGTCGTAGGCAGCACCCGTGTTGATGTCGAAGAGCGCACCGTCGAGCGCACTGTCGGGCACCCACTGCACGGCCTCCATGCCGAGGTTCGCACCCACCGCGGGCAGCAGCGACGTGAGGTCCCACTCCTGTTGGGCGACGAGGTCGCCGGCGGCGGCCTCGGGGTCGACCTTCAGCACCGTATTCTGATTCACGCCCTTCGCGCTGTTGTCGCGCTCCGAGGCGACGTAGACCGAGCCCGCGCCGTCGACCGTGATGCCCTCGGTGTCAGGACCCGCAGCCCCCGGGTTCGCGGCATCCCTCTGGAATCGCACGCGCTTGCCCGATTCCCAGCCGCCGATCTGCGTGAACGAGCCGTCGGCGTGGGCCTCGAGCTTCCAGATGCGCCCATCGCCGTTGTCGACGGCCCAGAGGAACGTGCCGTCAGCGGTCTCCTGCACGTCGAGACCGGAGCTGTCCTCGAGGAACGTCGGAAGGGTGTCGAGCACACGGACATCGGCGGAACCGGGCCACGGCGAGACGACGATCTCGCCGGCGCAGACGTTCGCCGCGCCCTTCGTGCTCTCCGCGGTGACGGCGAAGGCGCCGGTGACGTCGGGGCAGCGACCCCACGTGGTCGCCGCGTGCCCTGCACCCCAGGTGGCGGAGTCGATGAGGAGGTCACCGTCGAAGACGCGCACCGAGTCGCCGTCGCCGAGGCCGAAGCCGAGGTCGGCGCTCTCGATGACGAGGTATCCGCCGGCGGCGATCGAGGTCCCTGCCGGGATGACGTACGAGTGGGTGTCGTCGTCGTCCTTCACGACGATGCCCGAGACGTCGAGAGCGGATGCTGTCGGGTTGACGAGTTCGATCCAGTCGCCCGGTGATCCGCCGTCTGACTCGACCTCGTTGATGCGCACCGGATTGCCGCATGCGTTGCGCAGCCCCTTGGTCGAGACTCCGATGTCGACGAAGTCGCCGCTGCCGTCGGCGCAGCGGGCGAGCACGCCGGCCGCATGTGCCGCGTACACGTGCTCGTCGACGACGTTGAGGTTCGCATCGCGCAGCGTGACCGTATCGCCGTTGCCCAGACCGAACACGAAATCGGTCGGCTGGTCGAAGACGAGATACGAGCCGGGCGCGAGCACCGTTCCCGCGGGCAGCGGCGTGGTCTCTGCTGCATGGCCCACGGGGTCGCCGTCCATAACGGTCCAGCCCGAGAGGTCGACCGGGGTGCTGCCCGTGTTGACGACCTCGACCCAGTCGGTCGTGTCACCGTTGGACTCGATCTCGTTGATCACGACGTCGGGCATGACGCAGGCGTTCGCCGCCCCCGGAGTCGAATACGCGAGCACGAAGGCGCCCTGGCCGTCGGGGCAGCGCGCGAGAGTCGCGGCGATCACGTCGCCGTCGATCGCGGCATGGCCGCTCCACGGGAGCGTGTCGTCGATCTGGAGTCCCGTGTCGTCGAAGAGGCGGATGCGATCGGCGCTGCCGATGCCGATCGGATCGCGGAACGCGGTCTCGATGCCGTCGACGAGCCCGATCGAGGCTTCCGCGACGACGAGGAACTCGCCAGCGGCGATCTCCGTTCCCGGCAGGAACTGCCAACGGTGGTCGTCGGAGTTGTCGCGGATCTCGTATCCCGAGATGTCGAGAGGGGCATCGCCCGCGTTGTAGAACTCGACCCAGTCCGCCGGCTGCGAGTCGACCTCGTTGATGACGATGCTGCCGCCCAGAGGGTTGTCGGCCGCGAAGACGTTGACCGCGCCCTTCGTGGGCTCGGAGGTGTCCGCCCATTCCACGGTGCCCTCGACGTCGCGGGCACCCCAGGTCGCTGCAGCGTGAGCCGCCCACGATGTCTCGTCGACGAGCACGGCGCTCGGGTCGAACAGACGCACCTGGTCTTCCTTGCCGAGGCCGAAGGTGAAGTCGCCGACGCCTGCAGCCCCCTCGTCGATCACGACATAGGCGCCAGGCTCGACGAGCGTGCCGTCGGGGAACGTGTACGACTCGTCCTCGCCGTTGTCCTTGACGACGTAGCCGCTCAGATCGACGGCGACGGCCGACGTGTTGACGAACTCGATCCAGTCGCCGGGCACTCCCCCGCTGGATTCGACTTCGTTGATGCGGATACCGGATTCGGCGCCGGTGGCGGCGAGCGGAACGGCGAGCAGGGCGGCGGCGCTGAGTGCGCAGACCGTCGTGACCGCAGCCGCGGAGTGCAGGCGGGACATGGGGCTCCTGAGGGAATCAGACGGGTATCACCCCACATCACCGACACCGCATGGCTGACCGAAGACCCGCAGGTGCACGGATGGTGAACGGCCGGTGGCCATTCACCCGACGTCGGCGAAAGGCGGATGTACAGGCGTCGGTGCGAGGATCGTGTCGTGCGCACCATCCTCAACATCATCTGGCTGATCTTCGCCGGGCTCGCCCTCTTCCTCGGCTACATGCTCGCCGGCATCCTGCTGTGCATCCCGATCGTGACGATCCCCTGGGCGATCGCCTCATTCCGCATCGCCCGGTACGCGATCTGGCCGTTCGGACGCGAGATCGTCAGCAAGCCCACCTCGGGCGTCGGTTCGTTCCTCGGCAACGTGCTCTGGGTGATCCTCGCGGGCTGGTGGCTCGCCATCGGGCACATCGTCTCGGGTCTCGCGCTGTGCATCACGATCATCGGCATCCCGATGGGCATCGCCGACTTCAAGATGGTGCCGGTGTCGCTGATGCCGCTCGGCAAGGAGATCGTGTCGCGCAAGGGTGCCTTCGATCGCACCCTCTGACGGATCGGCACGACCGACCTAGACTGACCGGGATGGATGCCGACCGCCTGATCGCCTGGGACGACGAGCTCCGCCGGGCGCACACCCGCCTCCGCGCGGCTCTGGAGGCCACGCGGGCAGCGCTCGACGACGACGCCGACGCCCCGGACGCCGCCTCTGATCTCGCACTGTTCTGCATCGGATTCTGCTCGGCGCTCGACGGACATCATCTGAGCGAGGACCGTGCCCTGTTCCCCGCCCTGCGCGAGGAGCACCCCGAGCTCGGGGACGTGATCGACAAGCTCATGCAGGATCACTCGATGCTCGCGCATCTTCTCGGCGCGCTCCGCACCGCGGTCGAGGGAGGCGAGAGCACCGAGGCGATCGAACGGCACCTCGACGGCGTGGGCGCGATCATGGAATCGCACTTCCGCTTCGAGGAGCGCGAGATCCTGGCGCCGCTGCGCGCACTGCACCTGGATCGCGCCGTGCCGGAAGTGCTCGGCCCGCTCTGAACCGGACTCAGTGGCGGAAGAAGCCGACCCCGAGGTCCGGGTGGTCCACGAACACCCCGTCGACGCCCGTGCGAGCGATGACGCCCCACTCGGCCTCGTAGTCGCCGTATGCGCCCTTGCCCCCGGAGCCGCGGAACTCCGCGGAGAGGAAGGCGTTCTCAGGGCGGCACGTCCAGGTGAAGACCTTGAGCCCTCGGGCGTGTGCGTCGGGGACGATCGTGTTGCCTGCCGCGAGCAGCATCCGCTTGTTGACGCTGATTCCGTCGACCTGCCCGACCAGACCGTCGAGCCCCGTCGGCGTGACGGTCGCCTTGTAGGTCAGCGCCCTCTTGCCCTGCGCGACAAGCAGATCGTAGGGACGACCGGACGCCTCGATCAGGTAGATGTACGAGGCGGCGATGCCACGAGCCTTCAGCTGCCCGAGGATCGTCGACTCGAAGCACTCGACGATCAGCGGCAGCTCGCCGTCGGCCCAACCGGCCGCGCGCAGGTCGCGCTCGATCAGCGGAGCGAGATCGAGCCCGATGCTTGCGAAGTACGTCGCGTGCTTGACTTCGAGCACGACTCCGATCTCACGGCCGTGCTCGACCGAGCCGTCTCGCACGATGTCGAGCACGTCGGTCAGCCGGAGGATGGCCTGCGAGCCGCTGAAGCTCGCGCTCGAGAGCCGCACCTCGGGCAAGCGCTCACGACTGCGCAGAGTCGTCAGCTCTTCCCACGTGAAGTCCTCGGTGAACCAGCCGGTCAGCGCCTGTCCGTCGACGCGCTTCGTCGTCTTGCGGTCGGCGAACTCCGGATGCTCTGCGACATCGGTCGTGCCCGAGATCTCGTTCTCGTGACGGACGATGAGCACACCGTCCTTCGTCGCGACGACGTCGGGTTCGACCGCATCCACCCCCATCGCGAGGGCGAGCTCGTACGAGGAGCGACTGTGTTCCGGACGGTAACCGGGCGCACCGCGGTGCCCGATCACGAGAGGCGATTTCCTGGGCACGCTCTCAGCGTAGGACACCCTGATGGCCCGGCATTCCAGGTATCGTGGAGGAAAGCGACCCACAACCCACTTTGGAGTGAGGCCCACATGAGCAACTTCGCCTTCAACAATCCGGCGTTCCAGCAGCAGGACCCGCGCAACGTCGCGACCTACCCGGGTGCGCCGCAGGGCGCTCAGGGTGCACAGGCCGCGTCGTTCCAGCACGGCACGATGGATGCTGCCGCCAACGCGCAGCTGGAGGGCATGTACGCCGCTCCCCCGGCCGGCGCGATCGAGACCGACCGCATGTCGGTCGAGGACACCGTCTGGAAGACCGCCGGACTCTTCGGCATCCTCCTCGTCACCGCCGCCATCGGCTGGTTCGTGACGCTCGGCGGCGTCGCCGCACCCGAGCAGAACCCCTACGACCAGTTCCAGCCGAACATGCTGCCCTGGATCGTCGGCGCGCTCGGCGGCTTCGTGCTCGCCATGGTGATCTCCTTCACGTCGCGCAAGAAGGTCCGCCCCGCGCTGATCTTCGCGTACGCCGCGTTCGAGGGTCTCTTCATCGGTGGCATCTCGGCGTTCTTCGAGGTGCTCTACCCCGGAATCGTCTTCCAGGCCACACTCGCCACGGTCTCAGTGGTCGGCGTGACGCTCGCCCTCTTCGCCAGCGGCAAGATCCGCGCGTCGAAGAAGGCCACCAAGATCTTCATGATCGCCATGATCGGCTACCTCGTCTTCTCGCTCCTCAACGTCGTCCTGACGTGGACCGGCGTCCTGGGCGAGGGCGCGGCCTTCGGCCTGCTCAGCAAGGTCGAGATCCTCGGCATCCCGCTGGGTCTCATCATCGGCGTCCTGGTCGTCATCATGGCCGCGTACTCGCTGGTGCTCGACTTCGACCAGATCCAGCAGGGCGTGCGCAACGGCGCTCCCCGCAAGTACGGCTGGCTCGGCGCCTTCGGCATCATGGTCACGGTCGTCTGGCTCTACGTCGAGATCCTGCGGATCATCGCGATCGCCCGCGGCAACAACTGACGCATCGTCGCTCGAAGAGGCCCGTCTCCTTGCGGAGGCGGGCCTCTTTGCACACCCGGAGGCTCAGGCGCAAGGGGTTGGCTGATAATCAGCTGGGAGGGCACAGTGGTTCACACGAGCCCTGGCACCCCGGGGCTCACGATACATAGGAGCTGAACATGAGCTTTCTCGGATTCCTTCTTCTCGGCCTCATCGCCGGCGCGATCGCGAAGCTGATCCTTCCCGGCAAGCAGGGCGGCGGATGGTTCATCACCCTCCTCCTCGGCGTCGTCGGCGCATTCCTCGGCGGATGGCTCGGCAGCCTCATCCTGAACCGTCCTCTCACGGAGTTCTGGGACCTGGGCACCTGGCTCCTCGCCATCGGCGGCTCGATCATCGTGCTGCTGATCTACGGCCTGATCGTCGGTCGCGGCAGCAAGGCCCGCAGCTGACCACATCGCGCGCCGCGCGGTGAACAGAACCGCCCCCGCACGAAGCACTGCTTCGGACGGGGGCGGTTCTTCGTGCACGGGTGTTCCTCGTGCGGGCGAGCGTCAGCGCTCCGCGGCCGGCGCGTCAGCGCTCCGCGGCCCTGGCCTCGAGCAGCGCCCGTTCCCTGTCGTTTCCCGCGAGGGCTGCGGCCACGGCGAACTCGCTGCGCGCTTCGTCGTCGCGGCCGAGGCGCAGGAGCATCTCGGCACGCGTCGCCGGCAGTAGGTGATAGCCGGTCAGAGCGCCCGACGCCGAGAGCCGGTCGATGATCTGCAGGGCGGATGCGGGCCCCGTCGCCATCGCCACCGCGGCCGCACGGTTGAGTTCGACCACGGGCGACGGCGCGATACGGCCGAGCGCCTCGTAGAGCACCACGATGCGGTCCCAGTCCGTCTCGTCGACGCTCGCCGCGAGCGCGTGGCACTCGGCGATCGCCGCCTGCAGACCGTACGGGCCGCGACCCGAGCCGCGCGCATCCGCGGCCGCCAACGCGGCGCGGCCGCGCGCGATGCGCCCTCGATCCCAGCGACGCCGGTCCTGATCGGCGAGCAGCACGGGTTCTCCGTGCGCGTCGACCCTGGCCGGAAAACGGGCGGCCGTCAGCTCCATGAGGGCGAGAAGGCTGTGCACATCGCGCTCTCGCGGCATCAGCGCCGCGAGCACGCGCGTCAGCCGGATCGCCTCGAGACTCAGCTCCGGTCGCATCCAGTCGGGGCCGCTGCTGGCCGCGTGCCCCTCGTTGAAGATCAGGTACAGCACGCCGAGGATCGCACCCAGTCGAACCGTGTGCTCGTCGCGGGGAGGCATCTCGAACGGCACGTGCGCTGCGGCGAGGGTCTTCTTCGCGCGGACGATGCGCTGCTGCACGGTCGCTGTGGGAACGAGGAACGCCCTGGCGATCTCCTCGCTCGACAGACCGCCCACCACCCGCAGCGTCAGAGCGACCTGCGCCTCCCGCGACAGCACC
Organism: Microbacterium sp. Leaf320; assembly: GCF_001423485.1. Lineage (GTDB taxonomy): Bacteria > Actinomycetota > Actinomycetes > Actinomycetales > Microbacteriaceae > Microbacterium. The sequence continues at coordinate 98,937 of NZ_LMOD01000001.1, read as the reverse complement.
GGGTGGCACGAGATGAAGATCAGCCGGAGCACGTCGTCGTCGACGGCATCCCGATCCCAAGGCGGCGCATCCGCGGCCTCGGCCTGCTCACGCTCCAGGTCGTGGGCGAGCACCGCCATGCGCTCGTCCAGCCGCTCTCTGCGGCGCCAGCCGTCGACGGCCTTGCGCTTCGCGACCGCCGTGAGCCACGCTCCGCCGTTGCGGGGGACACCGTCGATCGGCCACTGCCGCAGCGCATCCACCAGCGCCTCCTGCGCGAGATCCTCCGCGAGACCGAAGTCACCGACCGCCCTCGTCAGCGTGCCGACGATCCTCGCGGACTCGATGCGCCACACGGCGGCGACGGCGCGCTCCGCGGCACCCGTGTCGGGTGCTGGGCGCGCCGCCTCACTGCCGTCGGTCATGTCACTGCTGGGCGCGGCGCGCCTCTTCCTCTTCGCGCCAGCCCTTCTCCTTCTCGATCCACTCGTTGTCGGCCGGGAAGTCGGACTCGTCGGTCACCCTTCGCACCTCGAGGAAGGAGCCCGCGCCGAGAGGTGCACGGCTCGCCCACTCCGCCGCCTCCTCGCGCGTCGACGCCTCGATGATCCAGAAGCCGTTGAAGAGCTCCTTCGTCTCTCCGTAGGGGCCGTCGGTGATCAGGGGCTTCTCAGCGCTGAAGTCGACCACGAAGCCCTCCGCGGCGTCACTGAGTCCCTCACCCGCGAGCAGCACGCCGGCCTTGATCATCGACTCGTTGTACTTGCCCATGGCCTCGATGACCTGCTCGAAGGGCATCTCCTTGTACGCCTCGACCGCTTCGTCGTTCGAGCGCATGATCAGCATGAACTTCATGGTGTTCTCCTTGGTGGGTGGGGCCGTCTTTCGACCCTCTCATTGAAGACGTCGAACGGGAAAGACTCGGATCGACACGCTCGACGAAGATTCTCGAAATTCTTTCGGAAGGGGTCAGCCGAGCTCGTCGATCGCCGCCCGGATCGCGTCGGCGGAAGCCTGCAGCAGGCTCAGCTCACGCTCGTTCATCGGCGTCTCGGCCAGCGGCGCCGCACCCGCAGCGCCCACCACCGAGGGCACCGACAGCGCGACCCCGTGCAGCCCGTATTCGCCGTCGAGCACCGTCGCGACCGGAAGCACCGCACGCTCGTCGTGCAGCACCGCCTCGGCGATGCGGGCGCAGCTGACGCCGATCGCGAGGTTGGTGGCTCCCTTGCCCCGGATGACGGCGTAGGCCGCATCACGCACCTCGATCGCGATCCGGTCGAGTTCCTCGGTCGTAAACGGCTCATCGGCATGCCAGTCGAGGATCGGCACGGATCCGATCGTCGCGTTCGACCAGAGCGGGAACTCCGTGTCGCCGTGCTCGCCCACGATGTCTGCGTGCACGCTCGCGGTGCTCACGTTCGCCCGGTGCGCGAGACGCCAACGCAGCCGCGAGGTGTCGAGCACTGTGCCGGATCCGAACACCCTGTGGGGAGGCAGACCCGAGACGCGCTGCGCGACGATGGTCATCACGTCGGCCGGATTGGTGACGATGATGAACACCGCATCCGGCGCGTGTTCGACGAGCTGCGGCATGAGCTTCTGAAGCAGCCGCGCGTTGATGCCGGAGAGCTCCATGCGGGTCTGACCCGGCTGCTGCTTCGCGCCGGCCGTCACGACTATCACGTCGCTGCCGTCGACGACCGAGAGGTCAGAGCCACCGCTGACCGCCGCAGAGGTGAACTGCGTGCCGTGCGCGAGGTCGAGCACCTCGGCATCCACCTTGTCGGTGGCGATGTCGTAGAGCGCGACCTCCGCCGCACTCCCCCGGATCAGCGCCGCATACGCCACGCTCACCCCCACACTGCCCGCACCGATAACCGTGATCTTCGTCCGCGCCTTGGTCATAGGCTCATCCTGCCCGAAATACCGAACGGGCACAGACCCTGTGGTCCGTGCCCGTTCGATGTCACCGGCGCGAGAGTGAAGTCACTCCCACTCGCCCGCTGGCGCGGCCGAGTGCCACGCAGTGCCTATGCGAGCGGGAGCTCCTGCGTCACTCCCACTCGATGGTTCCCGGCGGCTTCGACGTCACGTCGAGCACCACGCGGTTGACGTCGCGGACGCCGTTGGTGATGCGGTTCGAGATCTTGGACAGCACGTCGTAGGGCAGACGCGTCCAGTCGGCGGTCATCGCGTCTTCGCTCGAGACGGGGCGCAGCACGATCGGATGCCCGTAGGTGCGGCCGTCGCCCTGCACGCCGACCGAGCGGACGTCGGCGAGCAGCACGACGGGGCACTGCCAGATGTCCTGGTCGAGTCCTGCCTTGGTGAGCTCCTCGCGAGCGATCGCGTCGGCCTCACGGAGGATCTCGAGGCGGTCCTGCGTGACCTCGCCGATGATGCGGATGCCAAGACCCGGCCCGGGGAAGGGCTGACGGCCGACGATCGCCTCGGGGATGCCGAGTTCGCGGCCGATCGCACGAACCTCGTCCTTGAACAGGGCGCGCAGCGGCTCGATGAGCTCGAAGTCGAGGTCGTCGGGGAGTCCGCCGACGTTGTGGTGCGACTTGATGTTCGCGGTTCCGGCGCCACCGCCGGACTCGACGACGTCGGGGTACAGCGTGCCCTGCACGAGGAACTTGACCGGGGCGCCGCCCGAGGCCTTCGCCTCGGCGACGAGGTCGAGCTGCACCTTCTCGAAGGCGCGGATGAACTCGCGACCGATGATCTTGCGCTTCTCCTCGGGGTCGGTGACGCCCGCGAGGTGACCGAGGAAGACGTCTGCCGCGTCGACCGTGATCAGACGCACACCGGTGGACTCGACGTAGTCCTTCTCGACCTGCTCGCGCTCGCCCTTGCGGAGTAGCCCGTGGTCGACGAAGACCGCGGTCAGCTGGTCGCCGATCGCCTTGTGCACGAGAGCGGTCGAGACCGCCGAGTCGACGCCGCCGGACAGCGCCGAGATGACGCGTGCGTCACCCACCTGCTCGCGGATGCGCTCGACCTGCTCGGCGATCACGTTGCCGCTGTTCCAGTCGGACGCGAGACCTGCGCCCTTGTGCAGGAAGTTCTCGATCACACGCTGTCCGTGGTCGGAGTGCTTGACCTCGGGGTGCCATTGCACGCCGTAGAAGCCGCGCTCCTCGTTCGCGAACGCGGCGACCTTGGTGGCGTCGGTCGTAGCGAGCACGTCGAAGCCCTCGGGGGCCTTGGCGACCTGGTCGCCGTGGCTCATCCAGACGTTCTGCTCGGCCGGCTGGCCGCCGAGCAGCGTGCCGCCGTCCCCCGAGATGACGGCATCCGTCGCGCCGTACTCGCGCAGGCCGGTGTTCGCGACCTCGCCGCCGAGGGTCTGCGCCATGTACTGGAAGCCGTAGCAGATGCCGAGGGTGGGCACCCCGAGCTCGAAGACCGCGGGGTCCAGGCGGGGAGCGCCCTCTTCGTAGACCGACGACGGACCACCCGAGAGGATGATCGCGACCGGGTTCTTCTCGGCGATCTCGGCGGCCGTCGCGGTGTGCGGCACGATCTCGCTGTAGACACCGGCCTCACGCACCCGACGGGCGATCAGCTGCGCGTACTGCGCGCCGAAGTCGACGACGAGCGTGGGGCGCTGCTGGGTCTCGGACTGTTCGGTCACCGGACACCTTCCGTGGCAGGGGCGGGGGCCGAGGCGGCCTCCCTCGAAGCGAGGTAGGCCTTGACGTCGCGGGCGACGATGGCCTCCATGAAGAACGACAGCAGCGGGATGACGCCGCCGAGCGCGAGCAGGATGAAGCGCAGGAACGGCCAGCGCATCAGGCTCCACATCCGGAAGCACGCGAAGAGGTACACGACGTAGAACCAACCGTGCGCGACGAGGATCGAGAGCGAGATGTTGAGTCCGTCACCGGTCGACTCGAGGCCCTCGGGCCCTTCGACGACGGGAGCGAACCACAGCAGACCGCCGGACCCTCCCGCGAAGAGCTCGAGTCGGATCGGCGTGTACTTCAGCACCATCTCGGCGACCAGCAGGAGCAGCATGACTCCGGTGATGATCGACGCGATCTGGTAGAACTTCAGCGCACCACGGATCGCCGGAAAGCTGGCGACTTTCGGTTCGGGCATGACTCCAGTCTAGCCGGGGAGAATCCGCGTCGATTCCGGCGTCAGGGTGCGGGTGGACGCGCCACGAGCAGTTCACCCGCACCTGTCGCCGCGAGCGCTCCGGCCGCGTGGGGCACGAGCAGGGTCGAGCCGCTGCGGAGTCGCTGCGCCCCGATCTCGACCTCGCCGTCGTTCACGATCACGATCGAGAAGCCGCGTCCGATGACGGTGGAGCCGTCGACGGGGATCCGTTCGAGGCGGAAGTACTCGTCGGCAGCACCAGGAAGGGCGGAGCCCGATGCGGGGGCGGTCGTGATCAGCGCGTCGAGGTCCGTGGCCGATCGTGCGGTCGTGGTGACCGCGGCGAGCGCCAGCTCGAACCCGAGGCCGAGATGGCCCACCGCCGCGCCGTCGATCGCGAAGTCTCCCCACTCGAGCAGGATCGACAGGTCTTCCGGCTGCTGCAGCTCGAGCAACAGCACGCCGGCGCCGATCGCGTGCAGCTCGCCCGGCGGCACCCAGACCACATCTCCCGCGGCGACCTCGATCTCATGCAGGACACCGAGCAGCGTCGTCGCGTCCTGTCGATCGACGAGCGCGGCCAGATCGGCTGCCTCGACGTCCTGCCGCAGGCCGATGTGCACAGTGCCGCCCTGCAGGATGTACCAGGCCTCCGCCTTGCCGTGCGCCCGCCCGAGGTGCGTCGCCGCGAAGTCGTCGTGCGGATGCGCGTGCACGGGCAGCCGCTGCCCGGCATCGAGCAGCTTCACAAGCAGGCGGGTGTCCGCACCCCACCGTGCGACGTGGTCGTCTCCGAGCCAGGCGACCGGGTCGCGCTCGATCGCATCGCGCAGCACCCGCCCGTCCGGGAGCGTGGTGAGACCGAGCTCGGGCTCGCCGTTGACGGTGGTCGTCGAGCCGATCCAGTCCTCGGGTTCCCGGGCCGCGGCCCCGTCATCGCCGCGGAAGGCGCTGATGCGTGCACCACCTCGGTAGAAGCGCTCGGCGGGCCGGTTCGACGGCAGCAGGATGGGATTCATACGGTCTCCTTCGATCGCACGGCCCCCGCGAGGAAACCACCGACGAACGTGTCTCCGAGTCCGACGGTGGTCGGGGTGGGGACGTCGAGCGAGAATGCCGCGACGCCCACGGCGTCCGGCAGCGCCGTCTCGATGGCCGAGACGAGCGCCTCCCCTCCCCCGTGCCTGGGCATCGACGACGTGTTCTCGACGTCGTCCGACGTCACGCCGTCACCGACGCGATAGCGGGTGGCGGCGACGACGACGGCACTGTCGAGAGCAGCACGGTGCCGAGCGGCATCCGGTCCGACGCCGATGGCCCAGTAACGCGTGTGCACCACGAGCGCGCGAGCCGGGATGATCATGTGCGCCTCGCGCAGGGCCCGGATGACGTCGGACTCGTCGAGCAGGTTCACGGACCGACCGAGGTACTCCTGCAGCTCGTCCTCGTTCATGCCGTAGACGTCGATCTGCGGCAGCAACCGGGCTCGCACGGTCTCGGCGAAGCCTCGCGTGTAGAAACCCGCGTCCTCGTAGTAGACGAGAGCGTCGCCAGGCAGGCTCGACATCGCCCGCTGCACCTCGATGAGCCGCTGCTCGAGCAGGTCGTGATCCTGCATCGTGTTGAAGCCCGAGACGAGGAAGACGCCGGCATCGGTCAGAGTCGTCGGCAGATCCTCCGAGAGCAGCATGCGTCGGTTCGGCGGGTCGTTCGCGAAGATCAGCCGGTTGGGGGCGGGTGACAGCACCTCTCCGTCGGTGAGGCGCACGTGCGCGCCGACCGGGTACTGCACGATCAGGTGCGGGTCGAGGGTGTCCTCGGTCGCCGAGCAGATGTACGAGATCGATTCAGGCAGCAGCCGGCGCACGTTGTCGTCGATGCTCACCAGGTGCTGCACGCTCGGAATGCCGAGGGCGTCGAGCACGAGCCCCGCCCGCACACCGGTGCCGCCGAGCGTGATCGCGTACTCGAAGTGCGACACGAAGTCCTCGATCACCTCGGACGAGGCGACGAATCGCTCCGCCCCGGTGCCCGAGGCGACGAAGGCCAGCACCGCCACCAGCAGCGAGCGCTCGTCGGTGATCGGCGCCGTGGTCGTGAGCTCGTGGCGCCGCACGCCGTGCGCGAGCGCCAGCCTGTCGAACACCGATGAGTCCCACATGAGCTCGTAGTCGACGGTGCCGCCGAGTCCGAGTACGAGCGTTCTGTCCACGTCGCCGATCATCCTCCCGAGTCCGCAGCGTCAGTACAGCGATGCCTTGCCGTCTGCGCCGAACAGGTCGATCTTCTCAGCAGCCGTCACCTTCATGGCTTCGAGTGCCGCCGGCTGGATCGCGTTGGGCTCGCGCAGACGCTGATCGGTGCCGAGGATCTCGCGCATGCGGTTGTGGTACGAGACCTTGATGTCGCTCGAGATGTTGATCTTGTTGATGCCCAGGTCGACCGCGCGACGCAGCTCGGCGTCCGGGTTGGACGATCCGCCGTGCAGCACGAGCGGAATCCCGATCGCGGCCTTGATCTCCTCGAGCAGGTCGTGACGCAGCTCGGGGTTCTTGTCGCTCGGGTAGAGGCCGTGCGAGGTGCCGATCGCGATCGCGAGGCTGTCGACCCCGGTCTCCTCGACGAAGCGCACCGCGTCAGCGGGGTTCGTGTAGATGATCTCCGCCGCGCCGGACTCGCCGTAGCTGTCGTTCGCACCGATCGTGCCCAGCTCGCCCTCGACCTGGATGCCCACCGCGTGAGCCGCGTCGACCACCTTGCGGGTCAGCGCGACGTTCTCATCGAACGGCAGCAGCGAGGCATCGATCATGACCGAGGTGAAACCCGCCTTGATGGCCGTGATGATCTGCTCGTAGCTTCCGCCGTGGTCCCAGTGGATCGCGACGGGCACGCTCGAACGGTGTGCACGGGAGTGCATCGCCGCGATCAGGTCGGTCGTGATGTGAGACACCTCGTCGGGGTGGATGGCGATGATGACCGGAGCGGCCTTCTCTTCACTGATGTCCATGATCCCGTTGAACATCGCCCAGTCGCTGATGTTGAACGCCGGGATGGCGAAGTTGTTCTCATTGGCGACATCGAGGATGGATTTGCCGGTGTAGAGCACTTGATTCTCCTGTTTCGTGGTGGTCGTTGATCCGTCGGCACGACGTCAGCTCTTCACGGACCCCGCCGTGAGACCGCTGATGAAGTACCGCTGGAAGAAGAGGAAGAGGATGAGCACGGGGATGGATCCGAGCACGCTCATCGCCATGATCTGGTTCCACTCGTACGAGTGCTGGCCCATGAGCAGCTGGATGCCGATGGGCACCGTGCGCATGTCGATCGTGCGGGTGAGCGTCAGCGCGAACAGGTACTCGTTCCACGCGATCATGAAGGTGTAGATGCCGACCGAGACGATGCCGGGGATCGAGATCGGCACCAGGATGCGCCACAGGGCGGTCATCGATCCTGCACCGTCGACACGCACGGCCTCGTCGAGCTCTTTCGGGAGAGTGTTGAAGTAGCCGGTCATCATGATGATCGCGTAGGGCAGCGTGAACACCATGTAGGTCAGGATCAGCCCGAGGTACGAGTTGTACAGCCCGAGCGCCACCATCAGCCCGAAGTACGGGATCAGCAGGGTGATCGGCGGCACGGCCTGCACGCTGACGATCACGACGTTCAGGATGCGCTTGCCCCGAAACTCGAAGCGGCTGAACGCGTATGCCGCCTGGATCGCGACGAGGAGCGTCAGGATCGTGACGGAGCCCGCGACGACGTAGCTGTTCAGGAAGAACCGCATCGTCTCGGGGTTCGTGAAGATCGCGATGTACGCGTCGAACGAGAACGTGTCGGTGAGAAGCCGAGGCGGAAGCTCGAAGATCTGGGTGTTCGACTTGAACGAGCTCGAGAGCATCCAGAGCACCGGCCCCGCGGCGAACACGGCACCGAGGATCAGGCCGATCATCACGCCGGTCTTGGCGACGCGACGCTGGTTCTGAACGGTGAGAGCCATGGTCAGTCCCTCGCTTTCTGGTGACGGACGTAGAAGACGGCGAGCACCATCGACATCAGCAGGACGAGCACGGCGGAGGTGGCCGCGAGCGAGAAGTCGTACTTGGCGAAGGCGAGCTTGTAGGTGAAGGTGCTGAGGACCTCGGTCACGTCGATCGGTCCGCCGCCGGTGGTCATCCAGATGAGGGCGAACTGCTGAGAGGTCCAGATGAGATCGAGCAGGACGAGGCTGACGATGATCGGCCGGAGCTGAGGGACGGTGACGTTCCAGAACCGCTGCACCGCACCCGCGCCGTCGACGGTCGCGGCCTCGTTCAGCTCGTTCGGGATGCCCTGGAGGCCCGCCAGCAGGCTCACCATGAAGAAGGGGTACCCGGCCCAGATGTTGATGAAGATGATCGTCCCGAGCGCGAGCTGCGGCGAGGCGAGCCATTCGATGTCGGTGTTGAGCAGGAAGTTCACGACGCCGTTCGGGGCGAGGAGCATGCGCCACAGCACGGCGATGACGGCGACCGTGAAGAGCCACGGCAGCACGTAGAGCGCGCGGAAGAAGGAACGCGAGAAGCGGCCGAGCAGCGGACTGTTCAGCATCATCGCGAAGGCGAGTCCGAGCACCAGGTGCGCGACCACGCTGGTCACCGTGAAGAGGATCGTGTTGCCGGTGGCCTTCCAGAAGCGCGGGTCCGACAGGATCTCGACGTAGTTGCCGATCCCGACGAACTCGGGCGATTTGTTCAGGATCACGTTGTCCTGGAACGAGTACCCGATCACCATGACGATCGGCACGATCATGAGGACGAAGAGCAGGATGATCGTCGGCGAGAGGAAGGCGTACGACTCGGTGGTCTTGCGCAGCTGCCGCCGACGACGCGACATCGAGACCCCGGTGACGATCACCTCGGTGTCGTCGGATGTTCTCAGACTCATGGGAAGCATGGCTCCTTGGTTGGTCGGGTGCCGCATCGCATCGGTCGCGATGCGGCACCCCGTTCATTCGGGAAGCGGGAGGTCAGAACTCCGCTTTCCAGCTCTCCTGCGCCTTCTTGAGCGCGTCGTCGATCGACTGCTGACCATCGAAGGCCGACTGCAGCTGCTCACCGAGCTGACGCATCAGATCCTCCGCAACGGGGAGTCCGGTGAATTCGTTCGCCGGGTATCCCGCCTGGTAGATCTCGAACGCCTCGGCGAACAGCTCGTCGTCCTCGACGAATCCGGGAACCGACTTCGAGTTGCCGGGGAAGGCATTCGCCATCGTCGAGAGCTCGGAGTTGGTCTGCTCGCTCATCAGGAACTCGACCAGCTTGAACGCGGCGTCCTTGTGCTCCGAGTTCTCGGCCACGCCGATGCCCCAGGATGCGTAGGGGATGCCCCGCTCGCCGTCGTAGCCGTCCTCGGCAGGGAGCGCCGAGATCGAGAAGGTCAGGTCGGGGTTCGTCTCACGGATCAGGTTGATGTGCGCGAGCGAGTCGATCATCATGCCGACGCGACCGTTGGTGAACTCCTCGACCTTGTCCTGCTCCTTCATGGTGAAGGAACCGGAGGCGATCGAGCCGTCATCCCACATGCCGCCGATGAACTCGACCGCCGACGTGACGTCGCCGTTGGTCAGATCGGGCTGACCGTCCTTCAACATCGATCCGCCCGACGCCCACACCCATGACATGACATCGTTCTGCACGCCGTTCGGCGCTTCGAGCGAGAGCGGGAGCACCCAGCCCGAGACGTCGCCGCCGAGGGCCGCGACCTTCGATGCGGCATCCGCGAACTCCGTGCGGGTGGTGGGCGGCGCTGAGACGCCCGCGTCTGCCAGCAGAGTGTCGTTCGTGAACATCGGGTAGACGAAGTTCACGACCGGGATCATGTAGGTGCTGCCGTCGACCTGGATCTGGCTCGCCAGTTCGCTGTCGTCGTAGTCGTTCTCCTTCATCAGGGCGGTCAGGTCTGCGATGACGCCCTGCGAGGCGAAGTCGTTGACCCACGCGCCGTCGAGTCCGACGACGTCCGGCATGGTGCCGGATGCCGCCCCTGCGAACAGCTGCTCCTTGGTCGATGCGTACGGGCCGCTCACGAGCTTGACCGTGATGCCCGGGTTGGCGTCTTCGAACTCGTCGATGAGCGCCCGGAACTCACCGTCGGGGAGCTCGGGCTCCCACCACTGTGCGAACTCGATGGTGACGTCTCCGCCGTCTCCTCCATCCGTTCCGCTGTCGCCTGCCGCGCACCCTGCCACGGCCAGGACCGTCACGGCCGCCGTCGCTGCGCCGGCGAGCTTCAGAATGCGTCGCCCTCGCCCCACTGTGATCATCACTTCTCCTCTTCGAGATCGTGCCGCACACGCGCTTCGATGCTTGTTCGTGCGGTTTTGAGCAATATTATGCCGCCATTTGCAAGAACGTCAAGCACTTCTTTGCACTATTCGATGGATGTAATCACAGATCTCTCTGCACATCCCTGCCACGGCGGGCACTGCGCGGCACATCGCCGCCGCATTCGATCTGCAGTTTTCTGCTGGACTCTGCCGACTTTCCCGCTTCTCTGTGCTAGAGATGTGTGCATGGAAGCAACTGCACCGTCGCCCAAGCGCCGCCTCCCGGCGGGTCGGAAGGCGGATCTCGCCTCCTACGTCGAGCAGGTGGGAGAAGTGACTGTCGGTGGCCTCGCCGAGCACTTTCACGTCTCCATCGACACGATCCGCCGCGATCTCGACCAGCTCGATCGCGAAGGCGTCGTCATCCGCACGCACGGCGGAGCGGTCAGCGCCGAGGGGCAGCTCAAGGACCGCGCACTCGACGTCCGCCTTCGGCTGCAGACCGAGGAGAAGGAGAAGATCGCGCGCCTCGCGGCGGGCCTGATCGACGACGGGGCCGTCGTCATGCTCAACGCCGGGACCACGACCCTGGCTCTCGCCCGCGCCCTGCGGAACCACCGCGACCTCACGATCGCGACGAACAACCTGCGGATCCCTGCCGAGATCTCCCCCTCCGCCTTCCGCGACCTCTATGTGTTCGGTGGCGCGGTGCGGGCTATCACCCAGGCCACCACCGGGCCCGTCACGTTCACGATGACCCCGGGCGGACCCGAGGTCGACATCCGCTGCGATCTGGCGATGATCGCCGTGGGTGCCATCGACGAGGCCGGCTTCTCGACGTCGAACATGGGGGATGCGAACATGATGGCCGAGATGATCCAGCGCGCCGATCGCACCGCCATCCTCGCCGACTCCTCGAAGTTCGGCCGGCGTCTGTTCGCCCAGGTGACCACGCTCGACCGGGCCGACTACCTGGTCACGGACACTCCCCCGGAATCCGCTTTCGGGGCCGCTCTCGCGCAGGCCGAGGTCGAGGTCATCACCGCCTGACCGGGTCGGACCGCTCGCACGCACGACGAAGGCCGCCGGGAGAGTTCCCGACGGCCTTCGCCTCTGTCATGCCTGCGTCACACGCCCGACGGCGTCAGAACCACCCGTTCAGGAGGTCCCACAGCCAGTCGAGGATGCCGCCGATGATGCCGCCGATCCCGCCTGCGCGGTTCACGGTGACGGTGGCCGTGGCCTCGTCTCCGTCGGCCTGAGCGACCGCGACGGTGTACTTGCCGGGCTGGGTGCTCTTCGGCACGGTTACCGAGGTCGAGAAGGTGCCGTCCGCCGTGACCTGAACAGTGCCGACCTCGGTGGCCGCACCCTTCTTGGGTCGCAGCTCGACCGTCACGGTCTCTCCCGGCTCGTAGCCCTCACCGGTGATCGTCAGCTTCTTGCCTGCGGCGACCTTCGACGAACCGAGGTCGATGGAACCCGCGAACTCCGCCGGTTCCTCACCCGCGATCGTGAACGGCACCTGCACCGTGGTGCCGGTACCTGCGACGGCGACGGTGAGCAGCTGCTCTCCGAAGACGCCAGAGGGAACCGTGAAGCTGAGCGACGCGCGCCCCACCTCGTCGGTGGTGTCGACGATCGTCGGATCGACAGCCCCTGCGGCGAGCTGCGTGCCGGCGAGCGACAGCGACACCTCACCGGGTGCCTGCTCCCCCGCACTGAACGCCAGCGACGAGAGCGCGACCGTCACCTGGTCGCCGGCGCTGTAGCCGTCGGCATCCGGCGCGCTGACCGAGACACCCACGGCACGCTGTGCGAGGTCGGGGGTCGCGGTCTTGTTGGCGTCGAACCAATCGACCATCGACTGAAGATCGATCTTCCCGGTGTCGCGCTTGCCCGCGCCCTCCTTGAAGGTGAAGAAGTTGTCTCCACCTGCGGCGAGGAACGAGTTGGCTGCGACCGTGTAGTTCGCCGCCGGATCGATCGCGGTCCCGTTGAGCGTGATCGACGTGACCCGCGAGCCCTGCGCTGCGGCGGGGTCGTACGTGTAGACGAGCCCCTCCGAGACGCCGAGCTTGAGGAACGGACGAGCAGAGCCTGCCGGCTGCCACTGCTCCTCGAGAACGCCCTTCAACTGCGCACCGGTGAGGGTCAGCGTCACCAGCGTGTTGGCGAACGGCTGCACCGTCGCCGCCTCGCGGTAGGTGACGTTGCCGTTCGGGTCGCTCGCGTTCGACGAGGCGTACGTGAGGTTTGCGCGGATGCCGCCCGGGTTCATCAGCGCGATGTCCGCCCCGGTAGACCACTTCTGCACGTCGGCCACGAAGTTGCCGATGGTGGACTCGCCACCGCGGTTCTCCGACCCGTTCGTCTGGCGAGCACGGTTGAAGTCGGCGGTGATGTCTCCGACCTTCACCGCACCGAGAACGTCTGCGTCGGCCTTCGCCTTCGCGACGATGTCAGCCACCTCCGGAACCGCCGGGTAGAGCGGCTGACCTGCGGCCGTGAGCGGCTTGATCTCGTTGGTGATCGAGATCAGATCCTTGGTCTTCGGATCGACCTGCAGGTTCATGAGACCCAGGTTCTCGCCGTACTGACCGGCCGAGATGACCGGACGCCCGTCGATGACGTGGTTGTACGCGAGGTGCGTGTGCGCCGACACGATCGCGTCGACGTCCTGATCGACCCCGTAGACGATTTCGCCCAGCGGCGATTCCGGAGTGATGCTCGACAGTTCGGAGCTGGACGCGCCCTCGTGAACGAGGAGGATGACGACATCCGCCTCGCCGTTGGATGCGTCCCCGTCGCGGAGGTCGTCGGCGACGGCGTTCACCGAGTCGACGATGCTGCGCACCTCGAGGTCCGCGATGCCCTCAGGGGACACCAGCGAATCGAGGTCCTCGGTCACCGCTCCGACGAAGCCGACGCGCACGCCGTCGAGTTCCTTGACCCAGGCCGGGGCGAGCGCGGGCTCGCCGGTCTCGGTCACGAACACGTTCGACGAGATGTACTCCCAGTCCGCGCGGTCCTGCACGCGGTCGCGCAGGTCCTCCCAGCCCTGATCGAACTCGTGATTTCCTGCCGCGCTGACGTCGAGACCGGCAGCGTTGAGCGCGTCGATCGTGGGGTTGTCGTCGTTGATGAACGAGGTGAACGTCGACGCGCCGATCAGGTCGCCGACACCGGCGAAGATCGTGTTCGGGTTCTCAGAGCGGAACTGCTGCACTGCTCCGGCGACGACCGCCGCGCCTGCGGCAGCACCGTCGGCCTCGATCCGGCCGTGGAAATCGTTCATCGTGACGATGTCGATGCTCACCGGCGGAATCTCCGACGAGACGCCGACGATGATCGGGTCGTGGTCACTCGAGCGGAAGGGCGTGCCCGCCTCGGTGGCGCCGAACGCGTAGCCGCGGTCGCTCCACTCCGGAGAGTTGATGCTCCACACACCCGCACCCGTGATCGATGCGGCCAGCGACGGGGATGCCAGCACGTGGTCGAGCGAGCCGAGCTCGCCGTCGAACGTGTAGGTGTGCTGGTCGGGGGCCTTCTCGCGAGCGACATCGCTCCAGCCCGCCGTCGTGAAGACCTCGATCGGGTCTTCCTTGGCGTACGCGTTGAAATCGCCGATCAGCAGGATGTCGCTGCTGCCGGTGGTCTCCTCGATCGTCTCGGTGAAGCCCTTGAGCGAGTTCGCCTGCTTCACACGATCGGCGTTGAAGAACCCCTGGCCATCGGCCGGCTCCGCGCCACCGCCCTCGGGCGCCGACTTCGACTTGAAGTGGTTGGCCACCACGGTAACGACGCGGCCGTCGATGTCGAACGCCTGGGCGATCGGCTCGCGGGCGTTGCCCCACACGGTCTCGTCGGTCACGGTCAGGCTGTCGCCCACCGTCTCGACGGCATCCTTCTTGTAGATGATCGCGCTCGTGATGAAGTCGGTCGTCGCCGAATCGTTCAGCTCGTCGGGGGTGCGGACGTAGTCCCACTCCTCGCTGCCCAGCGCGTCGTTGAGTCCGTCGACCAGGTCGGCCAGCGCCTCGTCGAGCGAGCCGCCGAGCTTGATCGAGTTCTCGATCTCCATGAGGGAGACGATCTCGGCGTCGAGTCCGTTGATCGCCGCGACGATCTTGGACTTCTGGATCTCGAACTGAGCCGCGTTCGCCGCGCCCCGAGCGTTCGAGTTCTCGCTCTTGAGCGTCGTGAAGTAGTTGAAGACGTTGAACGACGCGACCTGCACGTCGCCGCCCACTGTCGGTGCAGACTCGCTGCGCGGGTTCGTCGCCGCGAAGCCCACCTTCAGGTCGTCGGACGAGGTGCTGTCGATCGGCACGACCGGCTGCAGACGCCAGTCGTCGAAGCCGTACTGCAGCACGTATCCGTTGTCGCTGAAGTCGACGGTGTCGCCGTTGCGGACGACGAGGTCCTTCGTGAAGTAGGGCTGATCGTTCGGGTGACCGCTGTTCGTGACCTGGATCGACCAGCCGTCGTCGAGGAGGATCCGGTTGGCGCGGTTCGCCGCGGCGATCGCCGTGGCCTCTGCTCCCGGACGCACGAGCTCGGTGCTCTTGACGTTCAGATCGGCTCCGGCGTTCAGCCACAGCGAACCGAAGTTGTAGAGCTGGTGGCTCGATGCGACGCGGTACGTACCGGCGGGCGCGACGTACATGTTCTCGTACTGCTCGCGGTCCGCTCCTTCGACCGTGTCGGGAAGCGGCGTGAGCGCGGGCACCCCGACACCCGCCTGCACCACGGAGATGGCAGACAGAGCAGCGGGGTTGATCTGCGTCTGACCGAAGTACTCGCTCGCGGACCCCGTGACCGAGACGAGGTCGCCGATCTCGAGGGTCGGGGCCAGCGCGTTGAGGAAGACGAAGACGCCGTCGGACGCACCGGGCGTCGCGTCGGTCTCGCCGCCGGCCCCCTGGGTCTGGATGACGATGCCCTTGTAGCCGCCGGTGCGATGGTCGGCCGTGACCACGCCCTCGACCGTGACGGTCTGACCGTTCAGCGGCGAGACGTCGGTCGTGCCCTGCACCTCGGCGATGGACACCGCGGTCGGGTCGGGCTCCGGCTCGGGGTCGGGGTCGGGTACCGTGCCGGTGTTCTGCGGAGTGATGGTCGCCGAGAGGCTGAAGTCCGCCCGGTTGTCGTCGGTGTCCTTGCCGTCCGTGCGGTTGAGCGACTTGACGTCGGTGTTGCCGGCGGGCGGCGTCGCCGCCGTGGTCTCGAACGTGTTCGAGGTGCCGTAGCCGAGTACGTCGACGACCCCGTCGACGCCTGTGACCGAGCCGGGGGTCAGCGTGACCGCCGCGGTGCCGTTCACGAGGGCGAGCGTGCCGTTGGTGCCGCTCGGGTTGAGGGTGCTCACCGCGTCGGCCGTCGGCAGAGCGGCGCCGTTGGCCCCGTTGCTGCCGGCCTGCACGAGGTAGTGGCCGCCTGCCGGGATGACGCCGGTCAGCGGCGCGACGCCGTTGGAGGCGCCCGTACCCGTCGCCGATCGATACTGCAGCGAGAGTCCGTCGAGGGTGACGGGCGCCGCGGTGGGGTTGTAGAGCTCGACGAACTTGTTCGTGAATGCGGCGCCTGCGCTGCCTCCGGAGAGGTACGCCTCGTTGATGACCACCCCCGTCCCTGCGACGTCGGCGGATGCGGGCGCTGCGATCAGGGCGCTGGCGCCGAGAGCTGCGACGCAGGTGGCGGCGAGGACGCCGAGACGCCCCCGACTTCTGCGATCTGACCCCGGAACCTCGCGGTTCACGGCGTCGGGAGCGGACATCATCTGTGTTGTCTCCTCGGGTATGGTCTGGCGACGGCTCTCGTGAAACCGTGGCTGCGCGCTCTCAGCTGACGCACATGTGAGCGAGCATACGGAGGCCCTCGGACAACCTCAACGGAGTTTTCCGATTGGTAACCAAGCCCTCACCGAACGTCGGAAAAGACCCCTGACGAAGGTGGAATATCGCGTGCTTCCGCGCTCGGATGCGCACAGGGCCGCGCGCAGAAGCGCGTCGGGATCAGGCCGACTCGCCCGCCACGGCGTCTTCGAACTCCTCGACCTCGCGCTCCCAGGCGTCCTTGGCGAGTCGGTACCAGAGGTAGAACGCGAAGCCCGCGAAGATCGCCCACTCGACCGCGTAGAAGACGTTGAGCCAGTTCACCGGCGATATCTCGTCGGGCGCCGGCGAGGAGATGTCCGACAGGCCGGCCGCAGCCGTCTGCGATGCGAGGTACGGCCGATAGACGTCGAGCTGATCGATGTCGTGCCAGTGGCTGAGCAGCGCGGCGGTGGACATCTTGTCCATGCGCTGCGGGTCGTCCTTGGGCGGAACCGCTGGGCCTTCATCCGAGATGAGGCGTCCGGTGATCGAGGCCTCCGCCTCGCCCGCGTTCAGCTTCGCGACGGCGTCATCGGCGACGCCGCGGTCGGCCGTCCAGCCGATCGCCACGGCGATCGAGGTGCGGTCGGCGACCCGCAGCTGACCGGTGACCCAGAAGCCCTCGACGTCGTCGTTGAAGCGGCTCGACACCACGAGGAAGTCATCCGGAACCCAGGTGCCCGACGTCTCGACCTTCTGACCGACGAGCGGCTCAGGCAGGTAGACGCCCGGCTCGACCACATCGGTCAGCGGACGCACCTCCTCGGTCACGCCCGCGGGCGGTGGGTCGGTCTCGATCGCGCGCTCCAGCTGCCACTGACCGAGCCAGGCGAACACGCCGGCGACGACCAGGCACAGCACGAGCATCCCGATCCAGCGTCCCCGGAGCATGACCTCGCGAAGGGTCGGTGGGAACAGTGCGGGTGAAGTCACGGTGACGAGCGGAGCCTCAGGCCTCGTAGGGTGCGAGGACGACCTCGACCCGCTGGAACTCCTTGAGGTCGGAGTATCCGGTGGTGGCCATCGACTTGCGGAGCGCGCCGATCAGGTTCGCCGTGCCGTCGGCGACGGGTGCGGGACCGTAGAGGATCTCCTCCAGGGTGCCGATGCCGCCGACCTCGACGCGGCGACCGCGCGGAAGCTTCGGGTGGTGCGCCTCGGGGCCCCAGTGGAAGCCGCGGCCGGGTGCGTCGGTGGCACGGGCGAGCGCGACACCGAGCATGACGGCGTCCGCTCCCATCGCGAGCGCCTTGACGATGTCGCCCGACGTGCCGACCCCACCGTCGGCGATCACGTGCACGTAGCGTCCGCCCGACTCGTCGAGGTAGTCGCGACGAGCAGCCGCGACATCCGAGACGGCCGTCGCCATCGGCGCGTGGATGCCGAGCGTGGCGCGGGTGGTCGATGCCGCTCCCCCGCCGAAGCCGACGAGCACGCCGGCAGCGCCCGTGCGCATCAGGTGCAGCGCGGCCGTGTAGGTGGCTGCGCCGCCGACGATCACCGGCACGTCGAGGTCGTAGATGAACTTCTTGAGGTTCAGCGGCTCGTCGACGCTCGACACGTGCTCGGCCGAGACCGTCGTGCCGCGGATCACGAACAGATCGACGCCTGCAGCGGCGACGGTGTCGTAGAACTCCTGCGTGCGCTGCGGGGTCAGGGAGCCCGCGACGGTCACACCGGCCTCGCGGATCTCGGCGAGGCGCTGCGTGATGAGGGCGGGCTTGATCGGCTCGGCGTACAGCTGCTGCATCCGCGCGGTCGCCTGGCCCTCGTCGAGACCGGCGATCTCGGCGAGCAGCGGCTCGGGGTTCTCGTACCGGGTCCACAGGCCCTCGAGGTCTAGCACACCCAGACCGCCGAGCTGGCCCAGCATGATCGCCGTCTGCGGACTCACGACGGAGTCCATCGGGGCGCCCAGCACCGGGATGCCGAAGCCGAAGGCGTCGATCGTCCAGGCGGTCGACACATCCTCAGGGTTGCGCGTGCGCCTCGACGGCACCACCGCGATGTCGTCGAACGTGTACGCGCGGCGTGCGCGCTTGCCTCGGCCGAGCTCGATCTCCATGGTCACCACTCCAGACTACCGGGCGCACGCGGAGGTACCGACGGCTGGGACACTGGGAGGGAGGTCAGGAGGCAGTATGTCGGCGGATGCCGTGGAGATCGCCGTCGTCGGAGGCGGCGTGATGGGGCTCGCCACCGCGTGGGAGCTGACCAGACGCGGTCATCGACCGGTGGTGTTCGAGCGCTTCGCGCGCGGGCATCGCGAAGGAGCCTCGCACGGGGCGACGCGCAACTTCAACAACGCCTACGACGAGGAGCACTACCTCGATCTGCTCGTCCGTGCGCGGGACGGCTGGGACGCCCTCGGCCGGGTCGACGGCGAGCCTCTGCTGCGCCTGCACGGTCTGGTCACGCACGGCGATCTCGACGTGTCCTCGGTCGAGCACCGCCTCCATGAGCGGGGCATCCACGCCGAGATCCTGTCCCCCTCCGAGGCGTCGTCCCGCTGGCCGGGCATGCGATTCGCCGATCCGGTGCTGTTCTCCCGAGACGCGGGGGTGGCCCGAGCATCCGCCGCTCTGCGGGAACTCGAGCGACGCATCGTCGACGCGGGAGGTGAGGTGCGCTGGGAGACCCCGGTCGCGCGGATCGACGAAACGGATGCCGGTGTCGAACTCGTGCTCGCCGACGAGCGGATCCACGCCGAGGTCGCCGTCGTCACGGTGGGCGCCTGGACCGAGAGGATGCTCCCAGGCATCCGACTCCCCCGGCTCGACGTCACCGAGGAGACGCCCGCCCACTTCCGGCCCGTCGACGGATCGGCCTGGCCGTCGTTCAACCACTACGTCGACCCCGACCGCTATCCGGCTACGGTGTACGGCATGCCGACTCCGGGAGAGGGCGTCAAGGTCGGGTTCCACCGGGTCGGCGATGTGGTCGACCCCGATGCGCGCCCGCACCTCACGACCCACGCCGATGCGCTCGCCGACTACGTGCGCGAGTGGCTGCCCGGCCTCGACCCGGCATCCGCCGTCCCGATCAGCTGCACCTACACCTCGACGGACGACAGCGCCTTCGTGCTCGATCGACGGGGACGGATCGTGGTGGGCGCGGGCTTCTCGGGGCACGGATTCAAGTTCGCACCGGGAGTGGGCGCCACCCTCACCGACCTCGCGCTCGACCCGACGGAACTCGCAGCCGAGCCCTTCCGCCTCCCCTGAGCCGGGACTCAGCGGGACCGCGCGACGCGACGTTCGTCCCACACGGGGGCGCCCGCCTCGTACACCTCCCCGTCCGACCCGAACACGAGGAAACGATCGAACGACCGCGCGAACCAGCGGTCGTGCGTGACCGCGAGCACAGTGCCTTCGAAGCGCGCCAGCGCGTCTTCGAGCGCCTCCGCCGACTCGATGTCGAGGTTGTCGGTCGGCTCGTCGAGCAGAAGCAGAGTCGCGCCGGAGAGCTCGAGGAGCAGCACCTGGAAACGTGCCTGCTGCCCTCCGGACAGTGATTCGAAGGTCTGCTGAGCCTGACGCACGAGCCCGTAGCGGTCGAGCGCCGAACTCGCGGCATCCCGCGGCATCCCCGCACGTCGTTCGTCACCGCGGTGCAGGATCTCGAGCAGCGTGCGCCCCACGAACTCCGGGTGCGCGTGCGTCTGCGCGAAGAGACCGGGAACCACCCGCGCACCGAGGACCGCTCGGCCGGAGTGCGCCACCTCGGAGAGCTGCTCCCCCGTCGAGGTCACATGGCCGAGGGTCGAGTCCGGGTCGCTTCCACCCCGGGCCAGCAGGCGGAGGAAGTGCGACTTGCCCGAGCCGTTGGATCCCAGCACGGCGACACGATCGCCGTACCAGACCTCGGCGTCGAAGGGCCGCATCAGCCCTGTGAGCTCCAACCGCTCAGCGACGACCGCGCGCTTTCCGGTGCGCGAACCGCGCAGGCGCATGTCGAACTCCTGGGCAGGAGGCCGCTCCTCCGGCGGCCCCGCCTCTTCGAACTTGCGGAGACGGGTCTGGGCAGCCTGGTATCTCGAGGCGAACCCGTCGTTCGCCGAGGCCTTCACCTTGAGATTCGCGACCAGGATGCGCAGCTTCTCGTGCTGCTCGTCCCACCGCCGACGCAGCTCGTCGAGGCGGTCCATCCGGTCGCTGCGCGCCTGGTGATACGTCGCGAAGCCGCCGCCGTGCACCCACGCAGACGCCCCGGCGCCTCCCGGTTCGAGCGTGACGAGCCGGTCGACGGCGCGTGCGAGGAGCTCGCGGTCGTGCGACACGAGAAGCACGGTCTTCGGGGTCTGCCGCAGCTGCTCCTCGAGCCAGCGCTTGGTCGGCACGTCGAGGTAGTTGTCGGGCTCGTCGAGAAGCAGCACCTCGTCTGGGCCGCGCAGCAGCGCCTCGAGCGCGAGCCTCTTCTGCTCGCCTCCCGAGAGCGTGGTCAGCTCGCGGAAGCGCGCTCGGTCGTAGGGCACCCCGAGGGCTGCCACCGTGCACTGGTCCCAGATCGTCTCGTGCTCGTATCCGCCGGCGTCCGCGTACTCGGCGATCGCCGTCGCATACGCCATCTGGGTGTCGTGCTCATCCCGCTCGATCAGCGCGTTCTCGGCTGCTTCGAGCGCTTCCGCCGCCTGCCGGATCCGTCGAGGTGCGACGCGCACCAGCAGCTCGTGAACGGTCTGGCCTGCTTCACCGTGTCCGACGAACTGATCCATGACTCCGAGGCCGCCGTCGATCGTGACGACACCGGAGTCCGCCGCCTGATCGCCGCGGATGATGCGGAGCAACGTCGTCTTGCCTGCGCCGTTCGGTCCGATCAGAGCGCTCGTCGAACCG
Source organism: Microbacterium sp. Leaf320 (assembly GCF_001423485.1). GTDB lineage: Bacteria > Actinomycetota > Actinomycetes > Actinomycetales > Microbacteriaceae > Microbacterium. The sequence continues at coordinate 77,830 of NZ_LMOD01000001.1, read as the reverse complement.
GATCCGACGCGGAACGTCGCTTCGTCCAGTAGCGGTCTGCCGTCGGGGAGGGTCAGCGAGACCCCAGCTACATCGATATATCCCACCGTGCGTGGCCGTCCTTCCGCCCGCATGGCGAGCCGATCAGGATATCAGTAAGCCGGCCGGTGGTAGATCGCACCTACCGGACGACCTGGATGGCTTCTGTGCGAGGGGCGGCGGGAAGGAGCATCCGGAACTCGGTGCCGACACCCTCCTTGCTCGTCACGTCCATGGACCCGCCGTGGGCGAGCATGATCGCCCGGGTGATCGTGAGCCCGAGCCCCACCCCGGGGACCGCGTTCTGCGTCGCCGTCGATGCACGGAAGAAACGTGTGAACAGCATTCCCTGCTCGTCCTCAGGGATCCCGACGCCGGTGTCCCTGACCGCGAGCTCGACCGCTCCGTCGAGCATCCGCACGCTCGCCGTGACCCTCCCGCCGGAGCCCGTGAACTTGATCGCGTTCGAGAGGAGGTTGTCGAGCGCCTGACCGATCCTCCCCGAGTCGATCGACAGACGCACAGGAGCGGTCGGCACCTCCGCGACGATCTCGATCCCCTCGCGCTGCGCATGGGGTCCGGCGGACTCCACGGCGTTGCGCACGAGCTCGACGACGTCGGCCTCGCGGCGCTCGAGCGGGAACCTGCCGGACTCGACCTGAGCGGTGAAGAGGAGGTCTCCCACGAGATTGAGCAGCCTCTGCGCGTTGCGCTCGATGATCCCGACGAACTCCTGCTGATCGGTCGTGAGCGGCTGCGCCGGGTCGTTCTGCAGCAGATCGAGGAACCCGATGATCGCGCTCAACGGTGTGCGGAGCTCATGCGAGATCATGCCGACGAACTCGTCCTTCATGCGCGCGACCTCGACCGCCCGAGTCTCATCGGTGATCACGAGCAGGTAGCCGTGTCTGGAGCCGTCCGAGTCCTGGTACGGCGACACCGTCATACGCGCGGGCACAGAGGATCCGCCGACCGTCGTGACGTCGATGTGCGAGTCGACCGACAGCCCCGAGTCGGCCTCGTCGAACAGCGCCCGCAGTCCGGGGTGCAGTCCGTCCTCGGTGCGCTCCGCACCCTGCGGGGCGAACTGCGCGAGCACCGTGGGCTCGAAGAACCGGTCGACACGCACCTCGGCGAGTGCCTCGCGCACGGGCATGCCTAGCAGACGCACGGCGCCGGGGTTCCATGCGCTGATCGTGCCGCAGTTGTCGGTGGCGATGACCGCCTGCCCGGTGATCGAGTTCCACAGGCTCGTGAACGACTCCGACAGGCCGCGGTACTGCTGCTCGCTGGCGCTGAGCTTCTCGAGCATCGCCTGGTTCGCGACGAGTGCGGCGGTCCGCTCGGCGACGAGCGCCTCGGCTTGCGACGTGCGCAATCGCTGCAGTCGGGACAGCTCGTTGACGATCGCGCCCACCGTCGCGAACACGAGCGGGCCGATGATGCCGCGCAGCCAGGCTGCCGAGTCCTCAGGCGGATCGATGATGTTCGGCATCAACAGGGCGATCGAGGTGAAGATCCCGACGATGAGGACCTGCTTGCGACCGGGAGATGCGGCGATCCAGATCACAGGCAGGAGCACGAGCGAGGAGAAGAGCGACGTCGCTCCGCCGGTGCCTGCACGCAGCGCGCCGATACCGAGGATGCTGACGATCGGGATCAGCATCACGACCCACCCGTCGTACACCCCGCGAGCGGAGAGGACGACGGCCAGCGCCGTGACCGCGGCGACCGCGAGGATGCCGGTGATCGCGACGACCGCGTCGGTGACGGGTACCCCCGGAATCGCCCACATCAGGAGCGCGGCTACGCCGACGGCTATCGCTGTCGGCCCCTGTTTCATCAACGGCGTCGGATTGTCGAAGTAGCGGCGCCACCCGCGTTCCATCGACGCCTGCATCACCGTGCTCGTCGTCATCGCGGTACCCCGCGGAGGAGTCTGCGCAGGTCTGCTCCGACGATCGGCTTGGGCAGGGCCCCGTCAGCCTCGGGGTAGTCGGCGACGTCGAGCACCGAACTCACGATCAGGAAGCAGTCGGGGAACCGGTCACGTACGCGACGAGAGCACTCCTCGCCGGTGATGCCCGGCAGCAGGAGGTCGATCACCGCGACGGCCGGGCTGATGTCCGGGAAAGCGGCGATCGCGGTCTCGGCGTCGATCGCCGCGAACACGTCGAACCCCTCACGATCGAGGTACCGCTGCAGGAGGTCCCGCTGATCCGCGGTGTCCTCGACGACGAGAGCCAGCGGCCGCTCGCTCATCGCAGGAACAGCTCTCGCACGATGACGATCACGACGACGATGCCGAGAGCGAGGAGCGCCTGCGGGATGAGGAGCTTCTCGCGGCGGGCGTCCGTCGCGATCTCCTCCTCCTCGCCGCTGCGCGAAGGTGCTTCGGTCATGAGTCGACCCGTCCGATCTTCTCGGTCTTTATCCATGCGGCGTCGGCGTGACGCCATTCCTTGATGTACGAATCGACGGTGATGGCGCAGAGCAGCGATCCGTATCCGCACACGTACAGCAGCAGCCCGGCGAAGAACCGTCCGCCGGGGAGCGGCTCGACGGTGCGCGCGAGCCAGATGCCGAGCATCGAGATCGGGCCCCAGAGGTAGAAGATGATCGCCCATGTGAATCGGGTCTGGTCGGTGACCGCGAGTCCGAGCTCGCTCAGCCCCGCATCGAACAGCCAGGGGAACAGGGCTATGGCCATCAGGATCAATGCACCGAGCCCCGGGAACATCAGGGCTTCACGCCACGACTGACGCCCGATCCGCGGATCCAGCTGCACCGCATAGAGCATCGAGAAGAGGTAGATGCAGGCGGCCGCGATCCACATGAAGCGGAACACGAACTCGGCGATGTCGCTGTGCAGGACCAGCAGCACGAGGAGGGCGGATGCCGCGAGGATCATGAAGGCCGGGAGGAGCAGGATCGTGAACCACGCGAGCCCGAACGAGAAGCTCCCCAGATTGTGCACCCGGCTGGGGCGGAACCACAGCGTGCGATAGATCGACGTCAGTTGCACGTTGCCTCGCGCCCACCGCAGTCGCTGCTTCCAGAGGCTGTCGATCGTGCGGGGCTCCTCGGCGAGAACGACCGCGTGCGGCTCGAAGACCATGCGTCGGCCGGCGAGCTGCCCCTCGAACGTCGTCATGGTGTCCTCGGCGAGCGTGCCGGTCGGGATTCGACCGCCGATCGCCTCGAGGTTCGCGCGCGAGTGCAACTGCGCACCGCCGGCGAGGCACGCGATCGCGCCGCCCACGTTCTGGGTCCGGCGCGCCGAGAGCTGGCCGATCACGTACTCGATCGCGATGAAGCGCGTCAGATAGTTGCGGTCTCGGCTGCCCTCGGCGATGTACGCGGTGACCGCCCCGACCTTCTCGTCGGCGAGGTGCCTGCTCATCTTGCGCAGCGAGTCGCGCGCGAAGATGACGTCGGCGTCCATGATCAGCACGGCCTCGGTCCACTCATCCGCGAGGACGATCTCGAGACCGTGGTTCAGCGTGTGCGCCTTGCCCTGGCCGCCCTGGTCGCGGCGCAGGTGCACGACGCGACCGGGGTACGCCTGGGCCTTCGCCGCCACGACCGCGGGGGTGTCATCGGTCGACGCGTCATCGATCACGAAGATCCGGAGTCGATCCGCCGGATACTCCAGCTGCGTCAGTCGGTCGATCGCCTGGCCGAGCACCAGGCCCTCGTTCCAGGCGGGGATCAGCACGGCGATGCGAGGGCGATACGGAGCAGCCTTGCCGTAGTGATTGCGGACCGCGTGCAGGGGCAGCACGAGGAACTGCAGGCCCGTGTTGACGACGGGAAGCGTTCCGACGAACACGCAGATCAGCAGGATGACGACCACGACGGTCTCGACCCAGGTGAGCTCCGGCATCAGCACTGCGCCTCCCGCTCGCCCAGGAGCTCGGCGACGCGTGAATAGCGCCCCACCTCGGACGCCACGTGGCTGTCGGTGGAGGCGACGAGCTCGGCTCCCGCATCACGCAGGGCATCGAGCAGGGGGATGCCGGGGCACCCCCACTTCTCGTTCACCTCGACCATCGTGTCGGTCTCTGCGGCGGCCTTCGCCCAGGCGGCGACCCGTTCCGCGCCGAGGTCGCCTTCGGCCAGCCCGATCTTCGGGAGGAGGGAGAAGCAGTGCGCCAGCTGATTGCCCGGGTGGCGGCGCATGGCGGCGATCAGCGCGGACACCAGCTGGTCGAGTGCATCCTCCGTGCCCCAGCCGGCGGCGATCCGCTCGCGGACGGCACTCGGGCCGAGCGGCCCCTCGATGCCCGGGAACTGGTGGTCGGCGATCAGGATGCGATCGATCCCCGCGGGCAGCACGGGGATGTCGAGCGCGCCCGAAGCATCCAGGATCTTCGCCTCCACGCCGGTCAGGACCGTGAGCCCCTCGGGAACGCGCAGGGCGCGCACCGCGCTGAGGTATTCGGGCACCCACGTGGTGGTGCGGCGGACGTGATCGACGAGGCGGAGCGTCTCAAGACCCGCGACGGATGCGGCCGTGACGTTCTCGGCGAGCGTCGAGACGGCATCGTCCGAGAACGTCGAGTGGACGTGGTGATCGCCTCGCAGCAGGGCGTGGGTCACAGCTCCTCCTGATGCCCGGCGTGCGCGGACACGAGCACCTCGTCGACCTCGACGATGATGTCTTCGAGGAAGCGCACGGAGGCGACCTCGCGGAACGGGATGCTCGAGGGGATGTCCCGCCCGAGGAACAGGTCCGCGACGAGCGAGGGGATGTCCACCCCTGCCGCGATGGTGAGCGGAAGCGCTCCGGGGAACCGCGGGTTGACCTCGAGCAGCACGGCCCGACCCTCGCGGTCACGGCGGAGTTGCACGTTGGCGACGCCGACGAGACCGATGGCCCGCGCGATGGCAGCGGCGGTCTCCTCGAGCTCGGGGTCGTGCACGGTGCGGCCGGCGATGGCCACGCCCGAGTCGACTCTGGCGCGGGTGCGGGGTACGGCGGCGACGACGGCGCCGGCAGCATCCGCGATCACGTCGACCGAGTACTCCTCGCCCGGAAGGTAGTCCTGGACGATGAGTCCCTCGTCCAGCGGCAGCGACTCGAGCGCGGCGCGATCGGGCACCATCCGGATGCCCCGGCTGCCCGCGCCCTGACGGGGCTTGGCGAAGACCGGGAACTCCCAGTCGGCGGCGGCCGCGTCAGCCCCGGCGAGCACCGTGCGCGGAGTGCGACCGGTGGACTCGCAGCGTTCGGCGAGCAGCATCTTGTCGAGCGCCACCGAGAGCGTGTCCTGGGATGGAGCTGCGAGCACGGCGGGCGCGAGCTCGTCGCGGCGGCCGGCCAGCGCGATCAGCTCGACGTCGACGGTCGAGATCACGAGGTCGAGCCGGTCTTCGGCCACCATCCGCGAGATCGCCGGCACGAAGTCCGCATCTCGCCCCGGAGGCACGAGACGACGATGCGTCGGGGGCACCAAATAGATGCCGCTCGCCCATCCGTCCATGTCCGCGGCGAAGACCTCGAGGTCGGAGCGACGCAGGAGGGAGCGGATCACGGCGACTCCGGCGGGACCTCCCGCGCCGGTCACCAGTACGCGTGCAGACATCAGCTCTCCCGCCGTGCGAGTTCGTGGGCGCCGATGAACTCGGCGGTCTCGCGCACGACCTCGAGCGGCTCGACGGCCACTCCCCCGCCGAAACGCGACCAGTATCGGGCGGTGGCGGTCACGAAGTCGGGCTCGAGGTAGTCCCGCATCGCGGTCTGCGAGGCGAAGCACTCGAGCAGCCGGAGCTTCTGGGGGAGGTCCTGGTCGATGCGGACGAAGCGGGTCGGCCGGAAGTCGATCGTCGACGAGGGGCTCTGATAGCAGGCGACCGTGCCCACCCGCCTGGTGGCGGCGATCGTCGCCTCGCTCACAGCCCGGTGGTCCTGGTGGCGGTCATGGCTGGAGTGCGTGTAGACGATCGTCGGTCGCACCTCCTGAACGACCTCTTCGATCAGACGCACCGTCGCGCCGCCGCCGGAGATCTCCGTGTCGACGAGATCCTTGAGAAAGAGGCGGGCGCCCAGCATGTCGGCCGATGCCAGCGACTCGTGCTGACGGCTCTCGGCGTCTCCTCCGCGTGAGCCGCGAGAGAGAGTCAGCACGGTGATCGAGTCGCCTGCGCGCGCGTGAGCGGCGAGGATGCCACCGACCCCGATCTCGACGTCATCCGGATGAGCCCCGATGGCGAGGATCACCTCCGGCGAGCGGTTCGCCTCTCGTCGGGCGCGCCCCTCGGCGGCGAGTCGCGAGACGGCCTCGACCAGGCGCGCGTTGTCGAGCGGCTTGGTCAGGAACTCGTCAGCCTGCGCTCGCAGAGCCGAGACCGCATACTCGACCGAGACGTGCGCGGTCATCACGATGACCGGGACGAGCGGATCCTTCCGACGGAGTTCCGCCAGGAGCTCGAGGCCGTCGAGACCGGGCATCTCGATGTCGGTGACGACCACGTCAGGGGTGAAGCGTGCGAGGCGTTCGACGGCGGAGAGGCCGTCCTCGGCCACCACCACCTCGCAGCCGGCCCGCCTTTCGAGCACGGTCTTGACGAGCAGGGCGACGTCAGGGTCGTCGTCGACGACCAGGACGCGGGGTGCATCCTGAGGCATATCTGCAGCTCTCAATGGGGAGGTTCCCTGCCGGTCATGCTCCGGCAAGCGGCTCGCGACGCCCTTCGCGTCTGGAGCCCGAGGAAAATCGAGCGGGTATCTCTAAATACTGGCATATCGAATACCCACCCGGTGCGGCAGGATTCCGCGGGCATCCGGTTGCGTCAGGATGCGGTGCGCGCAGCCCGCTTCTCTTCCTGGAACACCCGGATCGCTTCGTACCGCTCCGCGGAACGCGCACGTCGTTTGGTCGCCTCGTCCTCTCGGTTCTTGCGCGGCGCCGTGGTCGTCAGACCATCGACGAGCTCTCTGGTGGCGCGCGCGATCTCCTCGACGGCACGGTCGAACACATCCTGGTTCACCCGGGACGGGGTGGTGGTTCCGGCGATCTTACGCACGAACTGCAGCGCGGCGTCGTGGCACTCATGGTCTGTGGCGGCGGGCTCGAGATTGTTCAGGGGGACGATGTTGCGGCACATACCGGCACCGTACGCCGCAGCGCGGACCTGCGGAAGGCCTGGGGCGAGGGATGGCGCGCGCGGCGCGCGCCTCAGTACGCTCGGCTACGAGCGCGGACACCCCAGCGACCGCCCACGCAGATCGGAGCGACCATGACGAACCCGCCACCGCCCGGAGACTCGCAGTACACCCCGCCGGCATGGGACGGCGCGGCTCCGGCTGCGGACCCGTCCACGAACCCGGCCGCATACCCGGTCGCCGGCCCCGGCTATACGACCCCGCCGCCCGCGCCTGCCGGGAACGGACTCGCGATCGCCGGACTCGTCCTCGCGTTCGTGGTCGCCCCGCTCGGTCTCATCCTCAGCATCGTCGCCGCCGTCAAGCTCGGCAAGGCCGGGGCGTCGAAGGGACTCGCGATCGCGGGCATCATCGTCGGTGCGGTGATCACGGTCCTGTGGATCATCGGCATCGTGCTGCTCGTGACGGTGTTCGCGAACCTGTTCTCGATGTGCGCCGAGCTCGGCCCGGGCGTCTGGCAGGTCGACGGCGTCACCTACACCTGCAGCTGACCGCACGCAGAAGAGGGGGCCGGATGCTGTCGCATCCGGCCCCCTCTCATTCGTCTCAGCGCTTGTAGTTCGGCGCCTCGACCACGATCTGCACGTCGTGCGGGTGCGACTCCTTGAGCCCCGCAGCCGTGATGCGCACGAACCTGCCGCGCTGCTTGAGCTCTTCGATGGTGCGAGCGCCGACGTAGAACATCGACTGTCGCAGCCCGCCGACCAGCTGGTATGCGACAGCGGCCACGGGGCCCCGGTAGGGCACCTGGCCCTCGATGCCCTCGGGGATCAGCTTGTCGTCGCTGGGCACGTCGGCCTGGAAGTAGCGATCCTTCGAGTACGAGGTCTGCTTGCCACGGGTCTGCATCGCTCCGAGCGATCCCATGCCGCGGTACTGCTTGAACTGCTTGCCCGACTGGAACACGATCTCGCCCGGCGACTCGTCGGTGCCGGCCAGCAGCGAGCCGAGCATGACGGCATCGGCGCCGGCGACGAGCGCCTTGGCGATGTCACCCGAGTACTGCAGCCCCCCATCTGCGATCACCGGAACACCGGCGGGACGGGCGGCGAGCGACGCCTCGTACACGGCGGTGACCTGCGGCACACCGACTCCGGCGACGACGCGCGTCGTGCAGATCGAGCCCGGGCCCACGCCGACCTTGACGGCGTCGACGCCTGCATCGACGAGCGCCTGAGCTCCCTCGCGGGTCGCGACGTTGCCGCCGATGACGTCGATGTGCGCGAAGCTCTCGTCGGCCTTGATGCGCTTGACGAGTTCGATCACGCCCTGGGACTGACCGTTCGCGGTGTCGACGACGAGCACGTCGACGCCCGCGTCACGCAGCGCCTCTGCACGCTCCCACGCATCGCCGAAGAAGCCGATCGCGGCACCGACGCGCAGACGCCCCTGGTCGTCCTTCGTGGCCAGCGGGTACTTCTCGCTCTTGTCGAAGTCCTTGATGGTGATGAGGCCCGCGAGCTTGCCGTCTTCATCGATGAGCGGCAGCTTCTCGACGCGGTGATGCGCGAAGAGGGCGATGACCTCGCCTGCGGCGACGCCGACCGGCGCGGTGACGAGACCCTCAGACGTCATGACGTCCTTCACGAACGTGGTCTGGCGCTCGAAGCCCGAGACGAAGCGCATGTCGCGGTTCGTGATGATGCCGACGAGGCGTCCGTCGGCGTCGACGACGGGGAGCCCCGAGATGCGGTACTTGGCGCAGAGCGCGTCGACCTCTTCGACGGTCGCGTCCGGCGTCGTCGTGATCGGGTCGGTGATCATGCCCGATTCACTGCGCTTGACACGGTCGACATGAGCTGCCTGATCAGCGATCGACAGGTTGCGGTGCAGGATGCCGATGCCGCCCTCGCGTGCCATCGCGATCGCCATGCGCGACTCGGTCACGGTGTCCATCGCGCTGGAGAGCAGCGGAGTCGCGACCGAGATACGGCGAGTGATCCGTGACGAGGTGTCGGCCTCGCTGGGGATGACGTCGGTGTGCCCCGGGAGGAGCAGCACATCGTCGTACGTGAGTCCGACGAAGCCGAAGGGGTCGTGCTGGTCCATGGATTGTCCTCCTGCGGGCGCGATCTGGGGCGAGGGTGTACCAATTCTAAGCGCGAGGAGCCCGAGGAAATTCCCTGCGCCCGCTGACATCGCGCGTAGGACGCCACGAGTGACCTGTCGGTATTTCGCAACTTCGTGATGGGATCGTTCTCACCGTGAGCAGATCGTGCCTTGGTTGAAACAGAGCCGACACATTACGCTCATACCGTCGTACATCAAGGCCGATGAACAACTCCGTCATGGCCTGTGTACTCGGCTGGAGGTTCCGTGAGTCCGACGATCTCGGCGAAACGAAGTGGAACGCGATGGGTCATCACCCTGATCGCGACGCTTCTCGCCATCGCTTTCCTGTGGCTGCAGCCGCCCGCATCGGCATCTGCCGAAGAGACGGACGACGGGCAGGAGATCACCGATTTCTACTTCGCCGGCGTGATCACCTTCGACGACGACCCTGTCGAGGGCGTCGTGATGGCGATCAAGGGCAACGGGTTCGAGGGCGAGACCGAGACCGACGCCGAGGGCAAGTGGCGCCTGTACGTTCCCGAGAAGGAGACGTACACGCTCACCGTCGATGAGGAGACCCTCCCCGACGGCGTGATCGTCGATGCCGCGCAGCTGCCGGAGGGCACACAGCCGATCGCGGGCACGACCGCCTCGTTCGAGGTCGAGTTCGGTTTGACGGGCACCAAGATCATGAACCTCTTCCTCGGTGAGGGAGAGCGCATGACGACGTCGTTCATCGATCAGCTCGCCTCGCGACTCGTGGGCGGTCTCAACTTCGGCCTCCTTCTGGCCCTGGCCTCGATGGGTGCGGCGCTGATCTACGGCACGACGCGCCTGTCGAACTTCGCCCACGCCGAGATGGTGACGTGGGGCGGCCTGGTGGCCCTCGTGACGACGAGCTTCTGGCACCTCCCCCTGTGGCTCGGCATCATCGCCGCCGTGATCGGCGGCGGTCTGTTCGGCTGGGCGCTCGACGCCGGCATCTGGCGTCCGCTCCGGCGACGCGGCCTCGGAGTCGTACAGCTGATGATCGTCAGCATCGGACTCTCGCTCGCACTGCGCTACGCCTTCCAGTACATGATCGGCGGCGGCACCCGGCAGCTCCCCGGAGCCAGCCCCGAGCCGTTCCGATTCGGTCCGATCTCGCTGTCGTACATCGACCTGATCGGCATCGTCGTGAGCATCGTCGTGATCATCGGCGTCGCGTTCTTCCTCACGCGCACCCGCATCGGCAAGGCCACCCGCGCCATCTCCGACAACCCGCAGCTCGCCGCAGCATCCGGTATCGATGTCGACAAGGTGGTCCGGTACGTCTGGATCCTCGCCGGCACGCTGGCCGCGATCTCGGGCATCCTGTGGGCGTACTTCCGCCCCGGTGTGAAGTGGGACATGGGCATGCAGATGCTGCTGCTCATCTTCGCCGCCATCACGCTCGGTGGTCTCGGAACCGCGTTCGGCGCCCTCGTCGGCTCGCTCATCGTCGGAATCGCGGTCGAGGTCTCCACCCTGTGGATCCCGTCCGACCTCAAGTACGCGAGCGCCCTCGTCGTGCTCATCGTGATCCTCCTGGTGAGGCCGCAAGGTCTGCTCGGACGCAAGGAAAGGTTGGGCTGACCATGGACTTCGGAAGCATCCTCTCCAACACCGCGGTCTATCTGCTCAGCCCGGTCACGATCGCCTATGCGCTCGCGGCGACTGGTCTCGCCGTGCACTTCGGCTACGCGGGCCTGCTGAACTTCGGTATGGCCGCGTTCATGGCCATCGGCGGCTACGGCTACGCCATCTCGGTGCTGACCTTCGGTCTCCCCTGGTGGATCGGCATGTTGATCGGCCTCCTCGGCGGCGCGTTCTTCGCGGTGCTCCTCGGCATCCCGACGCTGCGACTGCGTGCCGACTACCTCGCGATCGCGACCATCGCGGCCGGTGAGATCGTGCGCCTGCTGTTCACGACGCAGATCTTCGACGAGTACACCAACTCGGCCGACGGACTCGCTCAGTTCAACGGCGGATTCCGCGACGCGAACCCGTTCCCCCCTGGCACCTACGGCTTCGGTCCGTGGACTTTCAGCGCCAACGACCTGTGGAACCGCGTGTTCGGGATCATCGTCCTCGCCATCGCGATCCTGCTCGTGTGGGCGCTGATGCGCAGCCCGTGGGGCCGCGTGCTCAAGGGAATCCGCGAAGACGAGGACGCCGTGCGCTCGCTCGGCAAGAACGTCTTCGCCTACAAGATGCAGGCGCTCGTGGTCGGTGGAATGATCGGCGCAGCCGGTGGGATCGTGTTCGTCCTCCCCTCCGCCGTGGTCCCCGGCAGCTACACCACGTCGCTCACCTTCTTCCTGTGGACCGTGCTGCTTCTCGGCGGCGCCGCGACGGTCTTCGGTCCCACGCTCGGCGCGATCCTGTTCTGGGTCGTGTTCGCGTTCATGGCGAACCTGCTTCCGGCCCTGGCGAAGGCGGGCATCCTGCCGATGTCCGACAGCCAGGCCTCGACGCTGGTGTTCATCTTCGTCGGCATCGCCCTGATGCTGCTCGTGATCTTCCGTCCTCAGGGCATCCTCGGAGACAAGAGGGAGATGACCTTTGTCAATTGAACCCACCCCCGACGAGAACGTCGAGGCTGCACCCCAGACCGGCAGCATCCGACGCCCCAAGACCACCGGGCTCGCGAAGGGTCCTGCGGCCCCCGGAGTCCCCAAGGTCGACCCGATCCTCGTGGCCGACGCCGTGCAGCGACGCTTCGGCGGCCTGACCGCCGTCGACGTCGACCACGTCGAGATCCCGCGCGGCGCCATCACGGCGCTGATCGGGCCGAACGGTGCGGGCAAGACCACGCTGTTCAACCTGCTCTGCGGATTCGACAAGCCCAACAGCGGCACCTGGTCGTTCGACGGCAAGAACCTCTCGGGCGTCCCCTCCTTCAAGGTGGCGCGTATGGGACAGGTGCGCACGTTCCAGCTGACCAAGTCGCTGTCGCTGCTCACCGTGCTCGAGAACATGAAGCTCGGAGCCCCCGGTCAGCGCGGCGAGGGATTCTGGTCGAGCCTCTTCCCGTTCCTGTGGCGCAAGCAGGACCAGGAGATCGAGGTGAAGGCGCGCGAGCTGCTCGCCCGCTTCAAGCTCGACGCCAAGGAGAAGGACTTCGCCGCTTCGCTCTCGGGCGGGCAGCGCAAGCTCCTCGAGATGGCCAGGGCGCTCATGAGCGATCCGACGCTCGTGATGCTGGACGAGCCGATGGCAGGCGTCAACCCTGCTCTCACGCAGTCGCTCCTCGACCACATCCTCGACCTCAAGGGACTCGGGATGACGGTGCTGTTCGTCGAGCACGACATGCACATGGTGCGCCACATCGCCGACTGGGTCGTCGTGATGGCAGAGGGTCGGGTTGTCGCGGAGGGACCGCCCGACGAGGTCATGGAGGACCCCGCAGTGGTCGACGCCTACCTCGGCGCCCACCAGGACCTCGATCTCGGAGCCGTCACCGGCCGCATCCCCGTGATCGAGAACGCTGCCGCGGCCAAGCTCCGCGAGCAGATCGAAGCAGAGGCCGAGGCGGAACTCGCAGCGACGAGTACCGCCGATCCCGACCAGAGAGGCAACGCATGAGCGCCGAGATCCCCGCAACGTCGCCAACCGACGACGTCGTCGTCGAGCTCAAGGACGTGCACGCCGGCTATCTGCCAGGGGTCAACATCCTGAACGGCGCCAACCTCATCGCACGACAGGGCGAGCTGATCGGCATCATCGGGCCCAACGGCGCGGGCAAGTCGACTCTGCTGAAGTCGATCTTCGGCATGGTCAACGTCCGCAGCGGTGACGTCACCGTGAAGGGCGAGAGCATCGTCGGGCTCAAGGCCGACAAGCTCGTCAAGCGCGGCGTGGCCTTCGTGCCGCAGACGAACAACGTCTTTCCGTCGCTCTCCATCGAGGAGAACCTGCAGATGGGGCTCTACCAGAACCCCAAGATCTACACAGAGCGTCTCGAGTTCGTCACCGGCATCTTCGCCGAGCTGGGCAAGCGCCTCAAGCAGCGCGCGGGCTCTCTCTCCGGCGGTGAACGCCAGATGGTGGCGATGTCGCGAGCGCTCATGATGGACCCGTCGGTACTGCTTCTCGACGAGCCGTCCGCCGGCCTCTCCCCCGTACGTCAGGACGACGCGTTCATCCGTGTCTCCGACATCAACAAGGCGGGAGTCACCACGATCATGGTCGAGCAGAACGCACGCCGTTGCCTGCAGATCTGCGATCGCGGCTATGTGCTCGATCAGGGCAAGGACGCGTACGAGGGCACAGGGCGCGACCTGCTGAACGATCCGAAGGTCATCGGCCTGTACCTCGGAACGCTGGGCACCGACGCCGCCTGACGGCACCACGGAAGAGGGGCGGATGCTGCGGCATCCGCCCCTCTTCCGTGTCTGCATTCGGCCTCTACGCGAGGAAGGATCCGGGCACCACGAGAGTCCCGGACACGACGAAGGCCCCGGATGCTGAATCCGGGGCCTTCGCTCGTGATCAGTTGATCAGTTGGTGCGGGAGATGAGGTTGTCCGCGCCGTAGACGTACGTGCCGATCGAGGCGCCCTGCGGGTCGCCGTTCTCGTCGAACGTGATCTCGCCGGAGTAGCCGTCGTAGTCGGCGGTGCCTCCGTCGTTGATGATCGTGGCGCAGTCGGCGAAGCTGGTGCACTTCTCACCGTCGCCCGTGCCGCCCGAGACCTCGGCCATCTTGGCCGCGATGTCCGCGCCCTCGGTCGAACCTGCCGCGAGCGAGGCGAGTGCGACGAGCACGACGGCGTCGTATGCCTCGGCCGCGTAGGTGAAGTCGTTGACCTCGGGGTTGCCCTCACCCGTCCAGAACGTCTGCAGACGGTCGGTGAAGTCGTCCTCGAGCGCAGGCCCCGGCTTGGTGCCCTGAGCGCCCTCGAGCGAGAACGGGAAGTTCGTGTCGGGCGACGAGCCGTAGTCCGACAGGTTTCCGTCGACCAGGTAGAACTTGTCGGGCGAGATGCCCGCGTTCACCAGCAGCGGGGCGATGGTCTTGAACTGGTCGAACGACACGATCGCGACGGCGTCGGGGTTCTGAGCCTTGATCGTCTCGACCTGTGCATCGAACTGACCGTCACCGACGTTGTACGACGCGTCTGCGACGACCTCGCCACCGGCGCCTTCGAACGTCGACTTGATGTTCTCGAACAGACCCGTGCCGTAAGCGTCGTTCTGGTAGATGACACCCAGCGTCTTGTGGCCGTCCTCGGCGATCAGGTTGCCGAGAACCTCGCCCTGCAGCAGGTCGCTGGGAGCCGTGCGGAAGTAGAGCCCGTTGTCGTCCCAGTCGGTGAAGTCGGGGCCGGTGTTCGAGGCGGAGATCTGCAGGATGCCTGCGGAGACGTTGCCGTCGAGGATCAGGCGCGAGACACCGGATGCGGCGGCGCCGACGATCGCGGTGACCCCTGCACCCTGGAGCTTGGTGATGGAGGTCTCGTAGGCCTTGGTGTCGGTGTCGCCCTCGTCTTCTGCGGTCAGGTCGATCGTGACGCCTGCTGCAGCGTCGTTGACCTCCTTGACGGCGAGTCCGACGCCGGATTCCATGGGCGGGCCCAGGAACGACAGCGATCCGGTCTGCGGCAGCAGCGAACCCAGCTTGAGGGTGAGGTCGGCGGACGATCCGCCACCGTCGGACGGCTCGTCCGAGGGCGTGCTGCTGCAGCCTGCGACGACCATCGCCGAGACGCTCAGCAGCGCGACTCCGGCGAGGATCTTGGCGCTGCGCGAGCGCGTGAATGCGGTCATGATGCTCCCTTGCGTGACTGGCCGTGGATTGTGACCACGGTCGGGTGCTCTAACACTAGGACTGAAAGGTCTCGCGTAGGGGTCGCCGATGTTTCGGTGCGTTAACGATCCGACACCGGGTTTCGCAGCTGTTGATCCGCCGGTTCAGACCAGCTGGGGCTGAGTGATCCGACGCCCTCGCCGCGCCGCGAGCAGCAGGTCGATCACGAACACCAGGATGGCGACCCAGACGATGATGAACCCCGCCCACCGCTCGGGCGGCATCGGCTCGCTCAGCACGACCGCGCCGATGATGAACTGCATGACCGGCGTGATGAACTGGATCATCCCGATGACGGTCAGGTTGATGCGTCGTGTGCCGGCGGCGAACAGCAGCAGCGGCACCGCTGTCGCCACTCCCGCGAAGGCGAGAAGCACCGCGTGCCAGACGCCGTGGGAGCCCATCGTGATTCCGTCGGGGGTGGCGGCGACGAGGATCAGCTGCGCGACGGCGATCGGGATCAGCCAGAACGACTCGAGAGTGAGTCCGCTGATCGCATCGACCGCGGGGCCGATCTTCTTCTTGATGAGGCCGTAGACCCCGAACGAGGCCGTCAGCGAGAGGGCGATCCACGGGAACTCGCCATAGAAGAGGACGATCACGATCACTGCGACGGCGGCGATGCCGATTGCGGCCCACTGCAGCCTGCGGATGCGCTCCTTGAGCACGAATACGCCGAGCAGCACAGTGGTGATCGGGTTGATGAAGTACCCGAGGCTGGTCTCGACGATGTTCTCCGAGAGGGTGCCGATGAGGAACACCTGCCAGTTGACGTAGATCAGGACACCGGCGAGAGCGGTCCATGCCAGCAGTCTCGGCTGGCGGATGATCGCATTGAACGCCGCCCAGCCGCGCGTCACGGTGAGAAGCAGAAGACAGAAGACGAGCGACAGCAGCACTCGCCACGCGACGACCTCCCACGGGCCCGTCGGCACGAGCAGGAGGAAGTAGAGGGGCAGCACGCCCCAGAGCAGGTACGCACCCCCTGCATACGCGACTCCCGCCGTCTGAGTGGCTCGGGTCGCGGCGTTCGTCGGGGTCACCGCACAACCCTATTCCCGGCGCGAACCGGCTCCTCGCCGGGCGCCCGTCTCGGTCGGAGAATGGCAGGAATCGGTAGTCATGTGGCGGGAAGCAGAAAGGACCCGGATGCGCGATGCATCCGGGTCCTTCCGAAGACGTTGTCTCAGCGGACGACGACTGCGAGCACGTCGCGCGCCGACAGGACGAGGAACTCGTCTGCGCCGAACTTCACCTCGGTGCCGCCGTACTTGCTGTACAGGACACGGTCGCCGACGGCGACGTCGAGCGGAACGCGGTTGCCGTTGTCATCGATGCGACCGGGGCCCACGGCCACGACCTCGCCCTCCTGGGGCTTCTCCTTGGCGGTGTCGGGGATGACCAGGCCACTCGCGGTGGTCTGCTCGGCCTCGACCTGCTTGATGACGATGCGGTCCTCGAGCGGCTTGATGGAAACCGACACGGTCTACCTCTTCTTTCTTGACGCTGACAGGAAGACTTTTCGCACTCTCAACCCGAGAGTGCTAATCCAGTCTATGCGTTCCGCTGGCACTCACGCAATGCGAGTGCCAATGCGCTGATCGGGCCGCCGCCTAAGCTGGGCAGGTGGAGATCTCCGAGCTGCGCGCCCTGCTCACGCCCGAGGGCCTCGAACTGCTGGATGCGCTCGGCCCCGTCGATCAGGTCGCCGATGTGGCCCGTGCGGTATCGCGCCTGCGATCAGCCGGACACTCCCCCGATCTCGTCTCGGCCGTGGTCGGGCAGGCGCACCTGCGGGCCAAGGCGAAGGCCAAGTTCGGAGACTTCGCGGCGAGGATGCTGTTCACCCGTGCAGGACTCGAGCAGGCGACACGTCTCGGTGTCGCCGCCCGCCACGCGCAGCGGATGCGTCGGGCCGGAATCACGAGCGTCGCCGACCTCGGCTGCGGAATCGGCGGAGACTCCCTCGCCTTCGCCGGTGCCGGCCTCGACGTGCAGGCGGTGGATGCCGACGAGGTGACGGCCGCGATCGCGGCCTACAACCTCGCGCCTTTCGGCGAGAGCGCGGTCGTGAGGCACGGCACGGCGCAGGAGAACGTGCCGTCCGTGGTGAGCGACACCGGTGCGATCTGGATGGACCCTGCTCGGCGCACCTCGGGGCACAGCGAGACGCGGCGGGTGTCGTCCGATGACTACTCGCCTCCGCTCGACTGGGCCTTCGACCTGGCATCCCGTCGGCCGACGGGCATCAAGCTCGGCCCCGGACACGATCGTGATTCCCTGCCCGCCGACGCCGAGGCGCAGTGGGTGAGCGCCGAGGGCAGCGTCGTCGAGCTGGTGCTGTGGACCGGAGCGCTCGCGCGTACGGGCGTCCGCCGCGCGGCACTCGTGATCCGCGGCGAGCGCTCACACGAGCTCACGGCCGGGGCTGACGCGGAGGACGTCGCGGTGCGCGGACTCGGGGCCTTCCTGCACGAACCGGACGGAGCGGTCATCCGCGCACGGCTGATCGGAGACGTCGGGCGGAGCCTCGATGCGGGCATGCTCGATGAGCGCATCGCCTATCTGACCTCGGATGCCGCGCTGACGAGCCCGTTCGTGCAGTCGTTCCGGGTACGCGAGACGATGGCGGCGAATCCGAAGGCCGTCAGCGCAGTGCTAAAGACTCACGGAATCGGCACTCTCGAGATCAAGAAACGCGGCATGGACGTCGATCCCGCGGCCTTCCGCAAGAAGCTCACGCTCAAGGGGAGTCAGTCGGCGACGTTGATCCTCACCAGGATCGGCGACCAGCGGCGCGCGATCCTCGCCGACAGGGTGCCCGCGGCGGACTGACCGTTCACCCTTCGGTGCCGTCGGCCGGTATCTCCACCTGGATCGGGTCCTGGTACTCCCCACCCAGCTCCAGCGTCTCGCCGGGCTTCACGGTCAGACCGGGCTTCGCGATGTCAGCCGCCGACACGTCTCCCGCGATGACGAGGTACGGGGTCTGGTTCGACGTGAAAGCCAGCGTGATGCTCCAGGAGTCCTCGGGGCTCCCTGAGACATCTGCGGTGATACCGCCGAGGCTGAGGCCGGAGGACTGTGCTTCACCCAGCGGCCCGCACGCGATCCCGTCGATCGCGTCGACCACCAGACAATCCTCGGCCGTCGCTCCCACAAGGCGCTGTCCGTACCAGATGGGGGCGTCCTGGAAGTAGCCCACGACGGAGAAGGAGTAGTCCTGGAATCCCTCTTCCAGAAGCTCTTCAGCGCGCACGCGCTCCTCACCCGCGAACTGCGACAGCCAGTCGTTCTGCGAGCTCGGCCACCGCTGGATGATCGCCACGAGTTCGCCCTCGGTGGTCCGCACGGCGGACGCCCAGATCTGCTCGGCGCCCTCACCCTCGACGGAATCGAGGTTGACAGACACACCGATGCCGTTGCCGTTCTGAGCGTCCTCGCTCCGCTGGCACTGGGTCGCTGAGTCCTGCGGGGTGTCGAGGACGAGGCACACCATCTCCCCGTCCTCCTTGGTGGCGTGCCAGACGAGGACACCCTCCTCCTGTCCGATCGCCCTCAGACTTCCGGCGTCGTACCCGCCCTCAGCCTGGAGTTCGGCGCGGCGCTCCTGTTGAGCTGCGGTGAGCTCGACTCCTCCTGCCCGACCGAAGAGAGCCCACCCTGCCGCGAGACCGACGACGAGCAATACGGCGGAGGCTGCGGCGATCGCCTTCCAATGCTGCCGGAGGGCGGCGCGCAGGGCCGTCGTCTCGAGAGCCTGCGCGTCGCGGGTCGGCGCGCTCGTGTCCGCCGCATTCGCCGAGTCCTCGTCGGCGGCTTCTTCGGCGACGGGCACGTCGGTGGATTCCGCTTGCGACGATTCCACGGCGGTCGTCTCCGGTACGGCAGCATCCTGTGCCGCAGTCGCGGCCGGCGTCGACTCCCTGGTCGCCTCGAGTTCACGCAACCGTGCGGCATCGGCACGCGTCAGACCGCCGTCGCGTCCGTAGGCCTTCAGCTGCAGAGCGCGCAGCTCGGCGGCGTCACTCTCCTGCAGCATCGTCGGCACCCGAACCCTTCGTCACGGTGAGGTACTGCTGACCGTAGCTGAATCGGTACTCGTAGCGCGTGATCTCGCCGTCCTCGACGCCGGTGACCTCGAGCACCAGCGTGCGGTCGGCATCGGCGAGCATCAGACTGTCGTCGCACACCATCGGGGGATCCGGCATCGACCCGTCGTAGACGAGGCAGTACCGCTGCGTCGACATGTCGATCCCGGTCCAGATCGGCACGTCGTCGTCGTAGCCGGCGACCATGATGCTGCGGCTATCGAGACCGGTCTTCTCGGCGAGGGCCGCCGCTGCCTCTGCCTCGGCCTGACTGGCGAACATCGACGTCGACTGCGGAGACGTGATGTAACTGCGGGCGATGACCGCCGGTCGGCCGTCCGGGGTGAGGAACATCTGCGCCTGGATGTCGTAGCTCTGAGACGCGTCCACGGCCTTCGTGAGGGTCGCGTTCACGCCTTGGATCGTCGCCTGCTCACGGGTCGTGCACGCGGGAGCGGTGGCATCGGCGCTGGCGAGCACGAGGCACACATCTGCGCCGCCGTTCTTGGTCGCGAACGAGATCACGACACCCTCTTCCTCCGCCATCGCGCGGAGTGAGCCCGAGTCGAAGTCGCCCGACGCGACGATCGTGCGCTGCCACTCCTGCTGCTCCGCCGTCAGCTGGACGGGGGCAGCGCCGCGGTCGGAGAACAGCAGCCACCCGGCCGCGACTCCGATGACGGCGACCCCCACGGTGATCACGAGTGCGAGTCGCCAATGCCGTCGCAGGGCCGTGGCGAGGGACTCGCCCTGCGAGTCGGCGTCCGACCCGGTGCCCTGACCCGATGGCGCGGCGGTATCAGCCCCGGCGAAGCGCGCAGCGGCTGAGGCGGCCGTCGCCGGCACCGAGGCCACCGACGGGTCCGCGGACGGCGCGATGTCCACATGCTCGGACCGGGGATCCTTCGCCGCCTGCGACTCGCTCTCCGACGTTCGCGCCGCCTCCAGCTCGCCCAGGCGCGCCGCCTCGGCGTCGCTCAGCGCACCGGCACGACCGTAGGCGCGTGCTTGCAGGGCACGCAGCTCGACGGCGTCCTGGGCGTCGAGCATCCGCTAGCCGAGCCTCTCGAACTGCATGCCTGCCCACACCAGCCATCCGAGGCTGTACACGGTCGCGCACAGGCCGAGGACGAGCGCCCATCGCGCGATCGCGCGGCTCTCGACCGGCCGCCGCAACGACATGATCGCCGCGATCACCGCGACGACAGCGATCGGAACGCCCCAGCCGACGAAGAACGACGCCACCAGGGCGACGATCGCCGCCATCAGCGCCCACGGCGCGAGCCTGGTGTCGTCGATGGCTGCATCCGCGGTCGACGGCTGCCACTCGGCATCGTGACCGATGTCATCGGCGACCGGTCCGCTCACGACCACGGGCTCGATACCGACCGGTCCCGTGGGCAGCTTGGTGTAGCCGTCGCGCCGTGCGCCCGGAATCCGTGCAGAGCCGGCCGGGTGCTCGACCTCGCCGCTGGGCCCCTCGATCCGGGGACGAGGGAGGGCTGCGTCCGGCACTGAAGCGGGATCGCCCCCGTGCGGGGCGGGGAGGCGGGGAACGTCGCTCATCACATCACCGCGACGCGCTCATCGACCTGGATCGCGGTGACGGGAAGGGTCGAGTCCGCGCCGAACGCGAAGGTCGACGGGCGACGGCCCGACGCGATCAGCTCGGCCGCGAGCGCGGCGATCATCGCCCCGTTGTCGGTGCACAGCGACAGCGGGGGGATGCGGACGGTGACTCCCGCGGCCTCGGCCCTGGTGAGGGCGACCTCGCGCAGCCGACGGTTCGCGATCACGCCGCCGCCGAGCAGCAGACGGGGGACGCCGAGGTCGGCACAGGCAGCGAGTGCCTTGGTCACCAGCACATCCACGACGGCCTCGCGGAAGCTCGCAGCAACATCGGCGACGGGCACGGGCACGCCGTCTGCCTCGCAGCGCTCGACCCAGCGTGCGACGGCCGTCTTGAGGCCCGAGAACGAGAAGTCGTAACGGTGCTTCGCCAGGTCGGATGCCCGGGAGAGACCCCGGGGGAATCGGATCGCGTTCGGGTCGCCGTCGAGGGCTGCCCGATCGATCTCAGGCCCGCCGGGGTACGGCAGCGACAGCAGGCGGGCGACCTTGTCGAACGCCTCACCGGCCGCGTCGTCCATGGTCTCGCCGAGCATCTCGACGTCGGTGGTGAGGTCGCGCACATGGAGCAGCGACGTGTGTCCACCCGAGACGAGCAGCGCGATCGTCGGATACTCCAGCGGATCGGAGTCCGGGGTGAGGATGTCGGCCGCGATATGGCCGACGAGATGGTTCACCGCGTACAGAGGCTTGTCGAGCGCGACGGCCAGGCCCTTCGCGGCCCCCACTCCGACCATGAGCGCGCCCGCGAGGCCGGGGCCGCTCGTCACGGCCACCGCATCGAGGTCGTCGAGTCGCACACCTGCCTCGGCGAGTGCGGCGTCGATCGACGGCTGCAGCGCCTCGAGATGCGCACGTGCCGCGACCTCCGGAACGACTCCTCCGTATCGAGCATGCTCATCCATGCTCGAGGCGATCGTGTTCGACAGCAGGGTGCGGCCGCGCACGACCCCGATCCCGGTCTCGTCGCAGCTCGTCTCGATGCCCAGCACCAGCGGCTCGGTCATGCAGTGGCCTCCTCGGCGGCATCTGTGATCGCCTCGTCCTGATGTGCGGAGCGAGGATGCTGCAGGGCGAGGCGCATCACGATCGCATCGACGTCATCGGGCTGGTAGTACCGCGGGCGGCGGCCGATCTCCTCGAAGCCTTCGGAGAGGTACAGCCCTTCGGCACTCGGGTTGTCGGCGCGGACCTCGAGGAAGACCTCGCGAGCGCCTCTCTCCCCCGCCGCGTCGAGCAGTGCGCGCAGCAGCGCACGCCCTCGCCCCGCGCCTCGGTGGTCGGCGTCCAAGGCGATGGTCTGGATATCGGCATCCCGAGAGCCCTCGAGGGCTCGGACTCCCCCGTAGCCGATGATCGCGCCGTCGATCTCGTCGACCAGATAGCGCCCATGCGGACTCGCGAGCTCGAGAGCCATGGCCTGTGAGCTCCACGCGTCGGTGGGGAAGGAACGGTGCTCTATCGCCATGATGGCGTCGAGGTCGTCCGGCGTCGCGTCGCGCAGAGTCATCGCCCCACCTTCTTCGGCGCGCCGGGCACGGTCACATCGGGGTGCCGCAGATACAGCGGCTCGTCACCGGCGAGGGTGCGCCCCGCCGCCACGGCCCTGGCCCCCACACGGGCGAGGTCCACGGCAGAGAGGGTCGCGACATCGATGCGACGGACCCCGTCGAGGTGCTCATCCGCGTCCATGCTGGGCACCAGCCTCGTGTCGACGGTCACGAGCGGGATGCCGTCGGCATCCGCCCCGTCGAACACCGTGATGGCGACCTCACGACGACGTGCGTCGGTGACGATCGCGAACGGCCCCGAGACGGCATCCCGCTCGATCGCGGTGAGTGCCGCGGCGAGATGGCTCGGCACGGGGATGACGGGGATGCCACGACCCAGCGCGAACGCGCGCGCGGCGGCGATGCCGATGCGGAGCCCGGTGAAGGGGCCGGGTCCCATGCCGGCGACCACATGGGCGATCTCGCCGCTTCCGGCGTCGCTGATCGCTCTGACCAGCAGATCTCCGATCACCTCGGCATGCCCGAGGGGGTCCGCGGCGGACGCGTCGGAGCGAAGGGTGCCGTCGTCATCGATGAGGGCGACGGCGGTGCCCAGGGAGGTGTCGACGGCGAGGATCACCTCTCCAGGGTAGTCGGGGTTCAACCGGCGATCGCTGAGCGTCCTCCGCGCGTGATCGTCACGTGCCGCGGAGCGTCGGCATCGAGCTCGGAGGGGTCGAGATCGTCGTCGCCGCCGCCGACAGGACGTTCGAGCTCGATGTCCCACCAGGTGTCTGCGAGGTCCTCGGCCATCCCGCGCCCCCATTCGATCACGACGACCGAGCGCGCGAGATCGAGATCGAGGTCGTCGAGCTCCGCCCCTGAGCCGAGACGGTAGGCGTCCACATGCACCAGTGGCGCGCGTCCGACGAGCGAGGGATGCGTCCGCGCGATCACGAAGGTCGGGCTCTGCACCGGACCGCGCACGCCGAGGCCTTCGGCGAGCCCTCGCGTGAAC
Source organism: Microbacterium sp. Leaf320 (assembly GCF_001423485.1). Classification (GTDB taxonomy): domain Bacteria; phylum Actinomycetota; class Actinomycetes; order Actinomycetales; family Microbacteriaceae; genus Microbacterium. Next base: position 54,535 of record NZ_LMOD01000001.1, on the reverse strand, counting down.
GTCGTCTTGCCGGCACCGAGGGGGCCGGTGAGGATCAGCAGGTCTCCCGCTTCGAGCTGCTCGCCGATACGGAAGCCGAGCTGCTCCATCGCCTCCGACGTCTCGATCTCGAGGCGACCGAGGAACGCGGGGTCGACGCTCATGCGGACCGCCGGGCGACGCGCGCGCCGATGCGGGTCACGATCTCGTAGTTGATGGTCGAGGCGACGTTCGCCCACTCCGCCGCCGACGGGACTCCGAGGGTCGGGTCGCCGAACAGCACCACCTCGTCGCCTATCGACACGGGTGCGTCGCCCACGTCGACCACGAACTGGTCCATCGCGATGCGGCCGACGTTCGTGTAGCGACGCCCGCCGATCGACACCGGCAGCCGACCGGATGCGTGGCGGGGCACGCCGTCGGCATAGCCCAGCGGCACGAGCACGAGGGTGGTGTCATGCGGCGCGCGGTGATCGTAGCCGTACGAGACCCCCGCACCTGCGGGAACCCTGCGCACAGCGGCGATCGCGCCACGCAGTGTCATGGCGGGGCGGAGTCCCAGCTCGGCGGACGAGCGGTCATCGAACGGGGAGAGTCCGTAGATGCCGACTCCGATGCGCACCGCATCCAGACGCATCTCCGGCAGGTCGATCGCGGCAGCCGTCGCCGCGATGTGACGGATCTCCGGATGGATGCCGAAGGTTGCCGCGGCTGCGACGCCCTCCTCGAACTTCGCCAGGGCGTCGCGGTCGTCCTGCGCGGAGGTGTTCGACAGATGGCTGAACAGTCCGATTATGCGAAGGCGGCCGATGCGCTCGAGACGAGCCGCTTCCGCGAGCACACGACGCCAGTCGGCGGGCGCGATCCCGTTGCGCGAGAGTCCCGTCTCGAACTTGAGGTGCACCCCTACCGGGCTGTCGACGGATGCCGCGGCCCCCGCGGCCTCGAGCTGGTCGAACGACGAGATGCCGACCTCGACGTCCTGCTCAGCCGCCTGCTCGAACCGCTCGCCCGGCGCGTGCAGCCACGCCACGATCGGCGCGGTGATGCCCTGTCGTCGCAGCTCGAGGGCCTCGGGGATCTCGGCGACGCCGAGACGCGTCGCACCGCCCGCGAGCGCTGCGACCGCCGCCGCGGCCGCGCCATGGCCGTAGGCGTTCGCCTTGACGACCGCGATGACCTGCACGCCGGTGAGCCGACGGAAGTGGCGGACGTTGTCGGTGATGGCGTCCAGGTCGATGCGCGCTTCACGGAACGGAACGGTCACAGCGGCTCTCCTTCGGCGACGACGAATGCGGCGGCGAGCCCCGCGTCGTGAGTGAGGGTCAGGTGCAGTCTGGTGATGCCTCGCTCGGCGACCACCTCCGCCGTGGTCCCCGTCAACACGAAGTGCGGGCGCCCTGAGGTCTCGGAGGCGATCTCGATCTCGATCCAGTGGACTCCGTCGGATCCTCCGAGGGTCTTGATCAGGGCCTCCTTCGCGGCGTACCGCGCGGCGAGAGACGGAAGGCGCAGCGCCCGCTCCCCCGGCGCGAAGAGTCGCTCGAGAAGTCGTGGCGTGCGCTCGAGTGTGCGCTCGAACCGCGGGATGTCCACGAGGTCGATGCCGGTCCCGATGATCACCCGTTCAGCCTAGTCGCGGCATCCTCTGTCGGCCGTCGTCACGGACCTCCGGCCACCTGCCGCCCCGGAAAGCCGAATGCATGCTCAAAGAACGGATGCATGCCCAGATCGCTGATCCGGGCATGCATCCGTGGTTCCGACCTGTCAGCGCAGGCCCGCGAATGAGGCCTACTCGACGGTGACGGACTTCGCGAGGTTGCGGGGCTGGTCGACGTCGAGTCCCTTCGCCGTGGCGAGGGCCATCGCGAAGATCTGCAGCGGAACCACAGCGAGCAGCGGCTCGAACATCGCACCCGCGAGAGGGATCCGGATGACCTCGTCGGCGAACGGAAGAACCGCGGCGTCACCCTCTTCGGCGACCACGATCACGCGAGCGCCGCGCGCCCGGATCTCCTGGATGTTGGAGACGACCTTCGAGTGCACGACAGCCGAGTGACGCGGTGAGGGCACGAGGACGAAGACGGGCTGTCCCGGCTCGATCAGGGCGATCGGACCGTGCTTGAGCTCGCCCGCGGCGAAGCCCTCAGCGTGGATGTACGAGATCTCCTTGAGCTTGAGAGCGCCCTCGAGCGCGATCGGGAAGCCCACATGGCGACCGAGGAACAGCACCGAGCGGGTGTCGGCCATCCAACCGGCGAGCTGCGTGACGTGCTCCTGCTCGCTCGCGAGGACCTTCGCGATCTTCTCGGGAAGCGCTGTGAGCTCGGCGACGTCGACGGATGCATCCTCGACGGATCCGCGCACGCGCCCCATGTGCAGGCCGAGCAGAAGGAGAGCGGTGATCTGCGCCGAGAACGCCTTGGTCGACGCGACCGCGACCTCGGGGCCCGCGTGCGTGTAGACGACGGCATCCGACTCGCGCGGGATCGTGGCCCCCTGCGTGTTGCAGATCGAGAGAGTGCGCGCACCGCGCTCGCTCGCGTACTTCACGGCCATCAGGGTGTCCATGGTCTCACCCGACTGGCTGATCGAGACGACAAGCGTGTCAGCGCCGATCACCGGGTCGCGGTAGCGGAACTCGTGGGCGAGCTCGACATCGACGGGGATGCGGGCCCACTGCTCGATCGCGTACTTGCCGACGAGGGCTGAGTAGGCGGCAGTGCCGCACGCGGTGATGATGATGCGGTTGATGCCGAGGAACAGCTCGTCGAGCCCCTCGAGCTCGGGAATGACGACCTGGTCACCCTGGATGCGACCGCGGATCGTGTTGGCCACGGCCTCGGGCTGCTCGGAGACCTCCTTGGCCATGAAGCTCGACCATCCGCCCTTCTCGGCGGCGGCGGCGTCCCAGGAGACGTCGAACGGCTCGGCCTCGACCGGCGTACCGGCGAAGTCGGTGACGGTGACCGCGTCAGGGGTGATCGAGACGATCTGATCCTGACCGATGGCGAGCGCCTTGCGCGTGTGCTCGATGAACGCGGCGACGTCGGATCCGAGGAAGTTCTCTCCCTCGCCGAGGCCGATCACCAGTGGCGAGTTGCGGCGGGCGCCGACGACGAGCCCCGGGTGATCCTGGTGCATCGCGAGCAGGGTGAACGCACCCTCGAGGCGGTTGACCACGCCGCGGAACGCGAGCTGGAGGTCACCGCCGTTGTTGCGGTATTCGCGACCGAGGAGCGCGGCGGCGACCTCGGTGTCGGTCTCGCTGCGGAAGCGCACGCCGTCGGCGAGGAGTTCGTCGCGCAGCGCGGCGAAGTTCTCGATGATGCCGTTGTGGATCAGTGCGAGGCGATCGTCATCCGCGAGGTGCGGGTGCGCGTTCTCGTCGGTGGGGCCGCCGTGCGTGGCCCACCGCGTATGCCCGATGCCGGTATTGCCGTCCGGGAGCGACGAGTCGGCGAGCGAATCGCGCAGCACGGCGAGCTTTCCCGCCTTCTTGCGCATGCCGAGCCCGCCGTCTCCGTCGATGACGGCGACACCCGCGGAGTCATAACCGCGGTACTCGAGGCGGGCGAGGCCGGCGAGCAGGATGTCCTGGCTGGGCCGCGGGCCCACGTATCCGACGATTCCACACATGTCGTCAAGAGTAAGCCGGGCATTTTGCGAAGGTCCCGAACGAAACCCTCCGCCCGATCAGAGCTTGCGCAGCAGCACGCTCTCGACGCTGTGATCGACACCCTTGTTGAGCACCAGACGGGCCCGGTGCTTGGTCGGCATGACGTTCTCGACCAGATTCGGCATGTTGATCTCGTTCCAATATCCGAGAGCTGTGGTGATCGCCTCATCATCGGTGAGGTGCGCGAAGACGTTGAAGTACGACGAGGGGTTCGAGAACGCTCCCTGCCGCAGCGCGAGGAACCGATCCACATACCATCTCTCGATGTGCGACGTGTCGGCGTCCACGAAGATCGAGAAGTCGAACAGATCGCTCACGGCGACGTCGTTGGGTGCGGGCGGAGGCTGGAGGACGTTCAGCCCCTCCACGATCACGACATCCGGGCGGCGCACGACGACATGCGCGTCAGGAACGATGTCGTAGCGCATGTGCGAGTAGAACGGCGCCCGAACCTCGGCGGCGCCGCTCTTAACCTCGGTGAGGAACTCGAGCAGCGCACGACGATCGTACGACTCGGGGAAGCCCTTGCGCTCCATCAGGCCCCGACGCTCGAGTTCGGCGTTCGGGTAGAGGAAGCCGTCGGTGGTCACGAGCTCGACCCGCGGCGTACCCGGCCACCGGCTCATCAGTTCGCGCAGCAGACGGGCGATCGTCGACTTGCCGACCGCGACCGAGCCGGCGACGCCCACGACGAACGGAGTCGTGGTGTCGTCCTCCTGCAGGAACGAGCTCGTCGCGGCGCCCAATCGCTTCGTGGCCGTCGCATAGAGGCTGAGCAGCCGGCTCAGCGGGAGATAGACCTCGCGCACCTCGGTCAGGTCGAGACGGTCTCCGATGCCGCGGAGCTCCACGACCTCGGTCTCGGTGAGCGGCTGGTCGAGTCCTGCCGCAAGTCGCGCCCATTCATCGCGTCCGATCTCTCGATACGGCGACAGCGGCAGCGTGGGGTCGGCGGTGGTCACGCATACATCGTAACGGCGCGCGAGTAGTCTCTATCCGTGCGCCTCGGAGTCCTCGACATCGGTTCCAACACCGTCCATATGCTCGCCGCCGACGTCCGCCCCGGTGGCAGGCCTCTGGCGAAGACCAGCGACCGCACGGTTCTGCGTCTGATGAGGTACCTCACCGATGATGGGTCGATCTCGGAAGAAGGCGTGATCGCGCTCGAGTCGGCCGTGACGCAGGCGCGGAAGGTCGCCGAGGCCGAGCGGGTCGACGAGCTCCTCGCCACCGCCACGAGCGCTGTGCGCGACGCCCGCAACGGAGCCGACGTGATCGCCCGCATCGAGGCGGCCCTCGGACAGCCGCTTCAGGTTCTCGACGGCGAGACAGAGGCGGAGCTGACGTTCCTTGCGGTCCGCCGGTGGTTCGGCTGGTCAGCAGGCCAGTTGCTGCTCCTCGACATCGGCGGTGGTTCGCTCGAGGTCGCCGCCGGAGGCGATGAGATGCCGGATGCCGCGGCATCCGTCCCGCTGGGCGCCGGACGCATGACCGTGCAGTTCCTCCCGCACGACCCTCCCGGCGAGGACGATGTCGAGCGTCTCCGCGAGCATGCGACCGCGACGCTCGCCGAGGTCCTCCCCCGGTTCACGGCGCTCCCCCGCCCGGACCATGTCGTGGGCTCATCGAAGGCGATCCGCTCGCTCGCGAGACTCGCCGGCTACCCGGTTCCCGGGTGGTCGGGCATCCAGCGCATGGTGCTGCCGCGCGCCGCGCTGGGATCGTGGATCCCGCGGCTCGCTCGCCTCCCCGCATCCGCACGGCAGGAGCTTCCCGGGATCACCGCAGACCGTACGTTCCAGATCGTCGCCGCAGCGGTCTCGCTGCACACCGCGATGACCGCGCTGGACGTCGACGAGCTCGAGGTCTCGCCGTGGGCCCTGCGCGAGGGTGTCCTGCTGCGATACATCGAGCAGCTGAACTGGAGCGCGCCGCGCGGCTGACCGATCGACGGTGCCACGCGGCGCGCTCGCCTGTTCAGAGGGAGTGGTGCTTCAGAGGGAGAGGCGCTCACGCACGACGTCGACCAGACGATCGGCATACGCCTGAGCCGAATCGGCGTCGGCCGCCTCGACCATGACGCGGACGAGCGGCTCTGTGCCGGACTTGCGCAGCAGCACCCGGCCGGTCTCGCCGAGCTCGGCCACGACTTCGCGGACCGCAGCCTGCACGACCTCATCGGAGTCGACCGCGTCCTTGTCGACATCACGCACGTTGATGAGGACCTGCGGGTACACGGTCATCACGCTCGCGAGCTCGGCGATCGTCTTGTTCTGGCGTGCCATCTCAGCGACCAGGTGGAGCCCCGTGAGCAGGCCGTCACCGGTCGTGGCGTATTCGCTCATGATCACGTGACCCGACTGCTCGCCGCCGAGGGCGTAGCCGCCCGCGTTCATGTCCTCGAGGACATAGCGGTCGCCGACCGCGGTCTGACGCACAGTGATGCCCTGCTCGCGCATCGCGACGTGAAGACCGAGGTTGCTCATCACGGTGGCGACCAGCGTGTCGTCGGTCAGATGACCGCGCTGCTTCATCGACACGGCGAGGATCGCCATGATCTGATCGCCGTCGATGACGTTGCCCTGCGCGTCGACGGCGAGACAGCGGTCGGCGTCGCCGTCGTGCGCGATGCCGATGTCCGCCCCGAGCCTGACGACCGCTTCTGCGAGCTGGTCGAGGTGCGTGGACCCGACGCCGTCGTTGATGTTCCAGCCGTCGGGGTCGGCGCCGATCACGGTGACGTCGGCACCCGCATCGCGGAAGGTCTCCGGAGACACGCCGGAGGCCGCGCCGTGCGCGCAGTCGAGGACGACCTTGATGCCGCCCAGGCGGTTCGGCAACGAACCCAGGAGGTGCACGACATAGCGGTCCTCGGCGTCGGAGAACCGGTCGATCCGGCCGACGCCGGCACCGGTCGGACGAAGCTTCTCTCCCGCCATCGCCTCTTCGATGCGCTGCTCGACGATGTCGGGGAGCTTCACTCCGCCACGGGCGAAGATCTTGATGCCGTTGTCGGGCGCCGCATTGTGCGACGCCGAGATCATCACGCCGAAATCGGCGTCACGGTCGGCGACGAGGAAGGCGAGCGCCGGCGTCGGGATGACTCCGGCCTCGAGCACGTCGACGCCGGAGGACGCGAGCCCTGCCGAGACCGCGGCAGTCAGGAAGTGACCGGAGACCCGGGGGTCGCGGGCCACGACTGCGGTGAGTCGCTTGCCTTCGGCTTTGCGAGCCTCCGCAGTACGGCCCTGGCCCAGGACGACAGCAGTCGCCTGGGCCAGGGTGAGCGCGAGGTCGGCGGTGAGGATGCCATTGGCAAGCCCTCGCACGCCGTCCGTGCCAAAGATCGGCATCGGAGCGGTGGACCTTAACGCTTCGAGTACTGAGGCGCCTTACGGGCCTTCTTGAGTCCAGCCTTCTTGCGCTCCTTGACGCGCGCGTCGCGCGACAGGAAGCCGGCCTTCTTCAGGGTCGGACGGTTGTTCTCCTCGTCGATCCCGTTGAGGGAGCGAGCGATGCCGAGGCGCAGTGCACCGGCCTGGCCCGAGGGGCCACCGCCGGAGATGCGCGCGATGACGTCGTAGCCACCGGCGAGGTTGAGGATGGTGAACGGGTCGTTGATCAGCTGCTGGTGCAGCTTGTTCGGGAAGTAGTCCTCGAGCGTACGGCCGTTGACCGTGATCGTTCCCGAACCGGGGACGAGACGCACGCGGGCGATGGCCTGCTTGCGACGGCCGACAGCGGCGCCCGGGACGCTCAGCACGGGGCGGGGAGCCGCCTCGACTGCGTCGGTCTCGGGAGTCGACGTCGAGAAGTTCTGGGGGGTTTCGGTGGTGTCCTGGATGTCAGCCACGAGTATGTCCTTAAGTCTTTACGGCGCTTACTGGGCGACCTGGTCGAGGGTGTACGTCTTCGGCTGCTGAGCGGCGTGCGGGTGCTCGGAACCGACGTAGACCTTGAGCTTCGACAGCTGCTGACGGCCGATGCTGTTCTTGGGGAGCATGCCACGGATGGCCTTCTCCACAGCGCGGACCGGGTTCTTCTCCATGAGCTCGGCGTAGGTGACCGACTTGAGGCCGCCCGGGTAACCCGAGTGGCGGTAAGCCAGCTTCTTCTGGAGCTTCTGACCGGTGAGCGCGACCTTGTCGGCGTTCACGATGATGACGAAGTCACCCGAGTCGATGTGGTTGGCGAAGGTGGGCTTGTGCTTGCCACGCAGGAGCGTAGCGGCGTGCGAAGCCAGGCGGCCGAGAACGACGTCAGTGGCGTCGATGACGACCCAGTCACGCTGGACCTCGCCGGCCTTCGGAGTGTAAGTGCGCGTCACGATAGTGCTGCTTTCTTGTTCGAACGGAGAAGTTCGTGAATCCCACTCCGGGGTGGTTCTTCCCTACAGGGAGGAACACGCCAGTGGAGGGCTCACGTTCGCGGCACTCGGCAGTCGAGTACCAAAGAGACAGCCTACGTCATTCGGAGCGGGATTCCCAATCCGGGCCGCGGCAGTCAGTCGAATCGCGTGGTCACCAGGATCGGGCGATGGTCGCTCAGCCCCTGGGGCAGGGTCGTGACGCGTTGGATCTCGAAGCCGACCGACGTCGCGAAGTCGTAGTGACCGCGGAAGACGCGGTAACGCGTGTAGGTGTGGTCGTCGCTCATCGTGAGCGCGTAGCCGTGCTCGCGCACCGTCTTGCCGAGGTTCTCTTTGAACACCGGATAGTTGTAATCCCCGACCATCAGCTGCGGCAGCCCCTCGCCGAGGGTCGCGAGCTCGGTGAGAGCTGCGCGGATCTGATGGCGCCGGAGCGAGTTCAGCGCGGTGAGCGGCGCCGCGTGGAACGACGCCGCGATGAAATCGCGGCCTGCGTCGATGTCCCGGAGCCGCGCACCGAGCACGCGCTCGTGCGCGGGCTTCGCGATGCGATCGTGCAGCGACTTCTTCAACTCGATCGTCCGGATGCCCTGGAGGTGGAACTCGCTCGCACGGTAGAACATCGCGAGTCCGAGCCGGTTCCCCTGCGTGGCATCCGCGAGAGTGAGGTCGCCGATGGTCTCGGGCAGATCAGCGACATCGCACTCCTGAAGACACAGGATGTCGGGATCGTGCTCCGAGGCCAGCGCGGAGAGCTCTCCCACGGCGCGGTGCTTCTGCAGGTTGTACGAGATGACCTTCATCGCACCTCACGGTAGTCCGTCAGGCTTGGATTCCGGTGGCAATCGCCCATGCTGTGCGCGAATGCCCTGTCCTCGTCACTCGTCATAGCCCCAGCGGATCCCCAGAACACCGGGGCCGAATCCATGACGCACGAGATGCACCGAACCACTGTGCACGGAGCGCATCGATGACGAGTACTCGTCGTCCGTCTCGATGTACTCCTCGCACCAGCTCGGCAGCGCCTCGGGGTGGAAGCGCACCCAGACGAGACTCTCCCGGGCCGGCCTCGAGGTGGCATGCCAGGCGGACTGGCGCGGCGGGTAGCCGGCAGGGAAGGTCTCGGTGAACTCGAACAGAGTGGTCGCGCCCGTCTCGATCGGCTCGTCGAGGGCGATCACCACACCGGAGAGCAGTCGCCCCGGGTGCAGGTACTCGCGGTCGACACGTCCGCCCACGACCTCGGAGATCACCGACATGACGTCTGTCTCGACCGGGGCGACGTCGATCAGCGGCACCTCGGAGATCGTCCCCTTCGTCGACTGGACGAGGCAGCGCATGATCACCTTCTCGACAGAGCCCGCGGCACCCACCAACACGGTGACCTGCGTGGAGAGGTCGCGGAGGGCGTCCTGCGGCGCTGCGCGCAGCTCGCGCAATGTCTCCTCGGTCTCGCGCTGTTCCCGCTCCTCGTCGAACGGCAGCCGCGGCGGCGCCACGGGGCCCAGACGAGTGGGCGCGCGCAGCAGAGCGCCCAGATGACCGCGATCCAGACCGAGGCGGTCCTCGATGCCGTCGACCACGCTCAGCGACTGCGCTCCTTCGGGCTGCCGATCGCCGGAGCGCCAGTAGCTCAGCGTCGCCATCGAGACCGGGTTGCCGTCGTCGATCAGCTGACTCCGCAGGCGCGCGAGGGTGATGCCCCGTTCGGAGATCGCCGCTCGCAGGGCGGCGGCGAAAGCACCGCCCTGATCCTCGATCCGCTCCGTCACAGTTCCCCCGCCGCAGTGTGAAGACGCCGTCCGTAATATCAGCATACGGCTCGGCAGCGCCACCCCCTCGGCCTGCACGAGTCGTCACCGCCGCGGACGGTCTGGGGCTTGCCGTGGCGGCTCTCCCGCATCGTGGCCGCCTTCGGGGGAAGGCGGCCACGAATCGGTCAGCGGCGCCGTCGGCGCTCGCGTGCGACCTTGCGCGTCTCGTCACCGACTCGCCCGACATCGCCGGGGAACAGGGCGTCGCGTGCGAGCTGGCGCTCCCTGCGACTGCGTCGCGCATCCGCCCAGCCGATGACGAATCCGACGGCGATCAGGACGACAGCGACGAGCAGGATCGCACGCGTGTCCATCGCGGTCCAGTCCGCCCACACCGCCCCCGTGCCCACGACCAGCGCCCCCGCACCGACCGCCGACAGCCCGAGCTGCAGGCGGACCATCGACCGGTTGCCCGAGAGCAGGGGCGCGACCAGACTCACATCGACACGGCGAGGCGCTCCATCCGCGACCCACGCTGACAGCGCGCGCTCCCGAGCGAACTGCAGGATGACCCCTCCGACCCACGCGAGGATGCCGAGGGCGGCGCACACCGCGATCGCCGCACCACTGGTCAGGCTCAGCACGTCGATGCCGTTCTCGATCGGCTCGTCCCAGTAGACCGGCTCGCAGGTGCGGCACCGCTGCCTCATGAAGACCGAGAGCATGAATGCCCCGAGAGAGACGAGCGTCGCGGTCAGCAGGACGCTCCCGATGCGAACGATCGTCCGCGCGCTCGGGACCGACAGCCAGCGGGGCGCGACGGCGCGCATCGCCGCATCCCTGCGGTCCGCATCACCCTTCTCCGCGTCGGGGACGAGCCGTTTCCACCGGCCCCATTGCTCGTCCATCCGCGCCACGTCGCGCTCGACGAGGCGTCTGCCGAGCCGCCGCACCGCTGCGGCGCCGGTGGCGAGCACGACGATGACGAGGAGAGCGACCCAGCTCTCCCAGTCCTCGCGGAGATCCTCGGTGAAGAACACCCCCAGCGCGAAGATGCCGCCGAGCCCCGCCAGGCACCAGAACAGCACCGTGCCGGTCGTCTGAAGGAGCGCGGCGGGCGGCGCCTGAAGTGCGAGGCGCAGGGAACGCTGCGGCACGGCATCCGGGTTCTCACGCGCTGCCGCCTCGACGGCGCGGAGGGCGGCGAAGCGCTCCGCGACGACGGCCAGGGGCACGACGATCGCCAGGACGGCGGCCACCAGAAGGAACACTCCCATGCTCGCCCTGAACAGCGGATCGAGGTCGATCTGCCAATACAGCGACGACAGCGCCTCCTCCCCCACGATGCCCACCACGATGATGCCGACGAAGGTGTAGAGCGTGCCGGCGATCAGCCCGATGCAGGTGTCGACCACAGCACGCCAGAACGACCACGCACTCGAGGAGACCTCGACGAAGTCCGCGCCGCCGTGCCCCTTCACGCGCTCGTGCTGTCGCGGCGAGCGCGCGTCTGCTCGGCCCTGGTCGAGAGCAGATCGTCGGCGGGGTATCCGACCTCGGTGAGCGTCAGCCCTCTGGCAGCGAGGACCTTGAACTCGCTGGTCCTCGTGAGCTGGTCGCGCAGCACGACCAGGTCGGCGACATCGAGGCGGCCCTCGCCGACCGCGGCACATGCACCCACCAGCGCCCGCACCATGCTGTGGCAGAAGGCGTCTGCCTTGACCTCGGCGACGAGCACGCCCTCGGCGTCTCGGGTCCACCGGTAGTCCAACAGCGTCCTGATGGTCGTCGCCTCTTCGCGCGGCTTGCAGTAGGCGGCGAAGTCGTGGAGTCCGATCAACGTGCGCGCCGCGGCATCCATCGCCTGCTCGTCGAGCACGCCCCGATGCGAGGTCGTGTCGTGCCGACGGAGCGGGTCGAACCCGGCGGCCTCGTCTGCGAGTCGGTAGCGGTAACGACGCCAGACCGCGGAGAAGCGGGCGTCGAATCCCGCAGGGGCGATCGACGAGCGCGTCACGGTCGCATCGGGGTAGGCGCCGAGGACTCCGCGCATGCGGCGGGCGATGGAGGCCGCCGGATCCTGCGGCGTGCGCCCCTGTCGCGATTCGATGCGCGCCCACTGCTCGTCGTCGAGGTCGACGTGCGCGACCTGCCCCTGCGCGTGCACGCCCGCATCCGTACGGCCCGCGACGACGAACTGCACGTCGGAGCCGACGATGCGCGCGAGCGCCGCTTCGAGAGTCCCCTGCACGGTGCGCAGGGTCGGCTGCTTGGCCCACCCGCGGAAGTGGGTGCCGTCGTAGGCGATGTCGAGCCGGATGCGCACGGATAAAGCCTAGGGCGTACCTGCGCGCGATCCAGCTCTGCTCAGATGCCGCCGTCGATCGAGCGGATGAGGTCGCCGGGCTCGTCCGGCACCATGACCTGGGTGTCGCGGTTCAGGCTCTCGCCGCGGAAGAACCTCTTGGAGCGCGGGAAGAGGTACCAGAGGAACATGAGCACGAGACCGAAGGCGAGCGATCCGATACCGATCACGAAAGTGCCGCCGATGCCGAAGAGCACCGTGTAGCCGTAACCCACGTCCCACATGTCGATCGCCGACTGCACGAACGCGCCCGTCAGCATGAGACCGCCGAGCAGCGGGAACAGTCCCTTGAAGAAGAAGTCCCGAGCCGAGGTCGTGAGGTCCTTGCGGAAGTACCAGACGCAGGCGAAGCCGGTGATCGCGTAGTAGAACGCGATCGCGAGACCCAGCGACAGGATCGAGTCCTGCAGGATGTTGTCGCTGATCAGGGTCATGCCGACGTAGTACGCCGACGCGACGACACCCATGACGATGGTCGAGAACGACGGCGTCTTGTAGGTCGGGTGCACGTCCTTGAACTTGGCGGGCAGCGCGCGGTAGACGCCCATCGCCAGGGTGCCGCGCGCGGTCGGGAGGATCGTCGTCTGGGTCGACGAGATCGCCGAGATGATCACGGCGACCACCAGCACCCAGCCGAAGGGTCCGAGGAGTCCGTCCTTGATCGCAAGGAAGAAGTCGTCGGCGTTGGCCTCGTTGCCGAGCCCGGTGCCCGTGTCGCCCAGGCCCGCGTACATCATGGCGGCGATCGTGACGCCGACGTAGGTGAACAGAAGGATGACGGTGGTCAGCAGGGCCGCACGGCCCGGGATCTTCTTCGGGTCTCTCGTCTCCTCGTTGAGCGCGAGGCAGGTGTCCCAGCCCCAATAGATGAACAGGGCGAGCAGGATCGACTCGGTGAAGCCCGACCAGGAGGTGAAGCCGAACGGGTTGAGCCATTCCATGTCGAAGGGAGTCGGGTTCGGCGCCGTGCCCGCGAAGAACTGCCAGAGGGCGGCGACCACGAAGACGGCGAGAGCCAGATACTGGATCCCGAGCAGGATGTTCTGGATGCGCTCGCCGATCTCGACGCCGCGCCAGCTCACCCAGGTCATGGCAGCGATGAAGAGCACGGCGACGAGGATGATCCGCCAGTCGTTGTTCTCGAGATCGAATCCGATCAGCGACCAGAAGTAGACCGACGCGATCTGCGCGAGGTTCGCGAGCACGACCATGCCGGCGACCGCGACGCCCCATCCACCCATCCAGCCGACCCACGGTCCGAATGCCTTGGTTCCCCAGGTGAACGTGGTTCCGCAGTCGGGCACGGCGTTGTTCAGCTCGCGATAGGCGAAGGCGATGAGCAGCATCGGCACGAAGGCGATGATGAAGGCGATCGGTGCCTGCGCTCCGACGGCCAGGACAACGAAGCCGAGCGTGGCGACGAGCGAGTACACCGGTGCGGTGGACGCGAGCCCGATGACGGTGGAACCCCACAGCCCCAGCGAACCGCTTGCGAGCCCCTTGCCGGCGGGGCGTTCGAGATGGATCGGCGTCGTAGCTGACATGCTCAGAACATACGGCTACTGCGGTTATCGCGTCAATCCTTTTCTTTTGGCGACGGATTCCGTGGACTTATGCGAGGTCTAGCGACGAATTCCGTCGAGCTGGTCTCGGTCGATCATGCCGTCCGCGTGATCGGCGACCCACTCGACGAGCGGCAGCATGCGCTCCATGAGATCGCGGCCGAGCGGGGTGAGACTGTACTCGACGTGCGGCGGAACCGTCGGGAAGGATTCGCGGCGCACGAGCCCGTCGTCGGTCAGAGTCCGGAGCGTCGAGGCGAGCATCTTCTCGCTGATGCCGCCGACCTCGCGCCGCAACTCGCCCCAGCGGCGGGTCCCGTCGGACAGCGAGGAGAGCACGAGCACACCCCACTTGCTCATCACGTGGTCGAGGATCACGCGAGTGCTGCAGCCAGGCTCGAATATCTGCGGTGTGGACTCCCGGATCTGCGCATAACTTACCGTCATGTATGTACCTTACTTCAAAGTGGGTACCGACGTTCTGGAATGTTCCGCTCACACTACGCGGTTGTGGGTCATGTCACCTACGAAAGGACACCCCATGACCATCCTCGTCACCGGCGCCACCGGCAACCTCGGACGCCTCGTCATCGCCAGCCTCCTCGAGCGCGGCGCGGATCCGCAGTCGATCGTCGCCGGTGTCCGCGATGTCGCCAAGGCCCAGGATCTCGGCGTGCCGGTCGCGCGACTGGACTACTCCGATCCTGCCTCGATCACGGCTGCTCTCGACGGCGTCGACTCCGTCCTGCTGATCTCGGGCTCGGAGGTCGGACAGCGCGTCGCACAGCACAAGGCCGTCATCGACGCCGCCAAGGATGCCGGGGTCGCGAAGTTCGTCTACACCAGCGCTCCGAAGGCGACGACGAGCGACCTCGTCCTCGCTCCCGAGCACAAGGCGACAGAAGAGCTCATTCAGGCCTCGGGGCTTCCCTCCGTGATCCTGCGCAACAACTGGTACACCGAGAACTACGCCGCCGACTTCGCCCGCGCCGCCGAGACGGGCGTTCTCGCATCCGGAGCCGGCGACGGCCGCGTCGCCTCGGCGAACCGCAAGGACTTCGCGGAAGCCGCAGCCGTCGTCCTGCTGGAGGACGGCCACATCGGCGAGGTGTACGAGCTCGGCGGAGACGTCGCCTGGAGCTACGACGATCTCGCCGCGGCGATCTCCGAGGTCTCCGGGCGCGAAGTGTCCTACCAGCCCTTGACGGCGGACGAGCAGCGCGACGGTCTTCTGGCTGCGGGTCTCGACGAGGGCACGGCCGGCTTCGTGGTCGCCTTGGACTCCGGCATCCGCTCCGGCGCACTCGCCGACACCGACGGCACTCTCGCCCGTCTCATCGGCCGGCCGACCACACCGCTCATCGACGGTCTGCGCGCCATCGCCTGACGCGCACAGGCGGCACGCCCGCGCACGCCAGAGGCGCCGACCTTCACCCAAGATCGGCGCCTCTCGTGCTCACGCGGACTCAGTCCGACGATGCCTCCCGAGGATGGACATACGCGATCGTGAGCACTATGTCGGCGAGCGCCAGGCCGTCAGCGGTGAGGGTCCGCTCGACCACCGCACGCACCTCGCGGAGCGTGTCGACGGCGCCCGCCGAGTATTCGATCCCGAGCGACGCTTCGACCTGCGCGTCATCGCCGGAGATCCGCACCGCGACGAGAGGTTCGTCGGAGCGGTTTATTCCGAGCGCGACCGCGCTCGTGCCGACGAGATTCGAGATCAGCGAACCGGCGCGGTAGAGGCTGCGGACGCCCGACGTTGCGAGCACCGCTGCCTCCACACGCTCCGCGAGCTCCTCGTGCCGCGCTGTGGTCGTCATGACTCGTCCTCCGTCGGGTCGCTGAGCCTCTGGACGTCACGCACCGTGACGTCGATTCCGGTCAGAACGAGATCGGTGTGCCTGTGCACGCGCTCGCCCACCTCCTGGCGCAGCCGTTCGACCGCCACGGGGATCGACACGCCGTACAGCGCGTTCACCTCGATCGCGATCCGAATCGGCGCACCCACGGTCGTGACGTCGCCGTAGAGGGTCGAGTGACCGACGAGGATGCCGGGGACGGCGTTCTCCGCAGAGCGGATCAGGCCACGAACGGCTCCCTCGGTGATCCCGAAGTCGACACCCGCCTCCGGCTCGTCGAACGGGATGCGGCGGCCGGCACGGGCGTCCAGAGCGATCCCGCTGAGGATGCGGTCGACCCAGCTGTCGTCGACCTCCGGCATCGCCGCGGCATCCGCCTCCATCAGCTGCCCACCCAGCCCGCGCAGACGCTCGAGCGCATCGAGCGCGAGCTGGCACCCGGGTGAGCCCTCGATGTCGGGATCGGCCGGCAGCCGACCCGCCTCGAGGTAGTCGCTCAGCTCTTCGAGAGTGTGTCCGTCGAGATCACTCGGTTCGAGACCGAGCTGACGCACGTCGGGAGTCTCCTGCTCTTCAGTCATCGCCATGCCTCCATCCGCACGATCATGAACTTTCGGGCTCTGGCTAGCAGGCCGCGTGCGGTCGAGACCGAGATCCCCAGTTCCGCGGCGATCTCGTCGTAGGAGTACCCGCCCATCTCGCGGAGCACCCAGCACTCGCGCTGCGCGGCAGGCAGCTCTTGCAGCGCTGCTCCCAGCGCCGCCACGCCCTCCCGCGCCTCGACGACCCGCGCAGGCGAGTCCTTCGAGGGGGCCGCCTGCTCCATATCATCGACATCGAGCGTCGGGCGGAGCGCGCGGATACGGTCCACCGCCTTACGGCTCACGATCCGCATCAGCCAGCTCTTGACCTTCGCAGGGTCGTCGAGCTCCGAGAACCGCTGCCACGCGGTCACGAACGTCTCCTGCACGATGTCGTCGACGTCGGCGGAGGCATTCAGCATCCTGTGCGTGTATGCGCGCATCATCGGCGTGTACCTGCGGACGAGCACCGCGAACGCGGCGACATCGCCGTCCATCGCGCGTCCGGCGACGATTCGATCGTCAGCCTGCTCGAGAGCAGTACGGAATCGTTCCCCAGCCACTTGGCCACTCCCTCGTTCAGTCCCATTGGGAGGTTCGGAACCGACCCGTCATCGGATGGGATCGACGATCCCCCGACGACGAGGCCACGACGCTCCGATTCGGTCATGGTCACCTCGTCCGTGCGAGGACTACTGGACTCGGGTCTCGTCGGACTGGACGCTGTCGGCGTCGTCGTCGTCAGCCGGGATGTGCACGTCGTTGATGGTCACGTTCACCTCGACTGCCTGCTTGCCGACGTATTCGGCCATCGCGACGGAGATCGCCGCTCGCACGTCGTCGGCGACCTTGTGCAGTGCGGCCGGGTACTCGGCGACGATCGTGACGTCGACGGCGACCTGGGTCTCTCCGACCTCGACGCTGACGCCCTGGGCGAGGTCGGTGGAGTTGAGCGCGTCGCGGATGGCACCGACCGCACGGGCCGCTCCCCCGCCGAGAGCGTGGACGCCCGTCACCTCGCGAGCAGCGATGCCGGCGATCTTCGCGACCACACCGTTCTCGATGACCGTCTGGCCTGTCGACGGCGCACCCGTCGCGGTCGGTGCGACCTGGGCCTTCGACCCGGTGCTGTTCGTCACGTTCGCCATGATGCGCTCCTTCGTCTGAGTGTCCGCCTCCTCGAGGGTGCGGGTCGCAGTGCCGCGACACCACTAAGACGGATGCTACGAACGATTCGTCACAAACTGCTCCGAGAAATCTTCACAGTGCACTCTTAGGTTAAGAGTGCAAGATTGCACTCTATGAGTGAGAGTGCAGATTCACTGCGGGAGCAGCGCAAGCGCGAGACGTCGCGCGCGCTGGCAGAGACCGCCCGACGCCTGACCGCCGAGCAGGGCTTCGCCGGGTTCACGGTCGAAGAACTGTGCGCGGAGGTCGGCGTCTCTCGGCGGACGTTCTTCAACTATTTCGAGAGCAAGGAGAACGCGGTCTTCGGCTTCGCCGCGATCGACCCTCGGCAGGAGGCTCTCGAAGAGGACTTCGTGGCCCGTGGCGGCGACCTGCTCGACGACTTCATCGCGCTGACGATCGCCCGATTCGATCTCGTCAACCCACTCGACGACGCCCCCGCGCTCTTCGCCGTGATCGAGCAGGAACCCCGACTCATCAAGGCCGCGTTCGAGCAGATCGCCAAGAACGAGCGCCGCGACATGGCACTCATCGTGAGGCGAACGGGCGAAGGCGATGACGCCGAGCTGCGCGCCGAGGTCCTCGTCCATTCGGTCGGCGCACTGGTGCGCCTGAGCATGGACCGGCTGCTCCACCGCCACTCGACCGACTCGTTCCGCGACCTCGTCAGCCGTCGGCTCGAGGTCGCCCGCACCGTGTACGCACCATCACAGAAAGCCGACTGAATGTCCGCCACCGTCACCAAGGATGCGCCCTTCCTGCTCACCAAGCGCCGCATCTGGATCATCTTCAGCGCCCTGATCGCGGGGATGCTGCTCTCGAGCCTCGACCAGACGATCGTCTCGACCGCGATGCCCACCATCGTCGGCCAGCTCGGCGGGGTCGACCACCAGGTGTGGATCACCACCGCCTACCTGCTCGCGACCACCATCGTCATGCCCATCTACGGCAAGTTCGGTGACGTCCTCGGCCGGCGCAACCTCTTCCTCGTCGCGATCGCCCTGTTCACTCTCGCGTCCGTCGGCTGCGCCTTCGCCACGGACTTCTGGATGTTCGTCATCTTCCGCGCCCTGCAGGGTCTCGGCGGCGGCGGTCTGATGATCCTGTCCCAGGCGATCATCGCCGACATCGTCCCGGCGAACGAGCGGGGCAAGTACATGGGGCCGCTCGGCGCCGTCTTCGGCCTGTCCGCCGTCGCCGGCCCTCTCCTCGGAGGCTTCTTCGTCGATCACCTCACCTGGCAGTGGGCTTTCTACATCAACATCCCCGTCGGCATCGCCGCGTTCATCATCGCGCTCGTGGCTCTGAAGCTGCCGAGCAAGAAGGCCGAGAAGCCGATCGACATCTTCGGCGTGATCTTCCTGTCGATCGCGACCACCTGCCTGATCTTCTTCACCGACTTCGGTGGCGACAAGGAGTTCGGGTGGGACTCGCTGGCGACCTGGGCCTGGGGCGCGGGGCTCATCGTGGCGGCCACGGCCTTCGTGATCACCGAGGCGAAGGTGCAGGACCCGATCATCCCGCTGAGCCTGTTCCGCAACCCGATCTTCGTGAATGCGACCGCGATCGGCCTCGTGCTCGGAATCGGCATGTTCGCGGCGATCGGGTTCGTGCCCACGTTCCTGCAGATGTCGTCGGGCACGTCGGCTGCGGCGTCGGGCCTGCTGATGATCCCGATGATGGTGGGACTGATCGGAACCTCGATCTTCTCGGGCATCGCGATCTCGAAGACCGGCAGGTACAGGATCTATCCGATCGCCGGCACGATCCTCACCGGCATCGCGATGGTCTCGATGACCACGCTGTCAGCCGAGACGCCGATCTGGCTCATCTGCACGTTCCTCTTCGTGTTCGGCGCAGGACTCGGTCTGATCATGCAGGTCGTCGTCCTGGTCGTGCAGAACGCGGTCCCCGCCGGCGAGATCGGCACCGCGACGAGCACGAACAACTACTTCCGCGAAGTGGGCGCATCACTCGGCACCGCGGTGTTCGGCACGATCTTCACCACGCGGCTGACCGAGAACCTGCTCGGCGTCTTCGCCGATGCCGGCGCATCGCCGGGGGACGCGTCCCAGGCGGCGTCGACCATCGACCCGGCCACGCTGAACTCGCTTCCGGACGAGGTGCGAGACGGCATCGTGACGGCCTACGCGGATGCTCTCGCACCGGTGTTCTGGTACCTCGTGCCGTTCATCGTGCTCGCCCTCGTGCTCTCACTCTTCCTCAAGCAGATACCGCTCTCGGATCAGGCCGGACTCGTCGCCCGCGGCGAGGCGATCAGCGGCGAGGAGGCAGAGCGCCTGGAGGCCGAGCAGCGCGGCGGCTCCGAGCGCGGCAGCTCCGGTCGAAGCGACGCCAGCGCCGATGACGAGCACCGCGTGGCAGCCAGCCGGAGCGACACCCCGCCCGCCGCTCGCTGACCCTCTCACGGACGCCACGGGCCCGCTCCTCGAATGAGAAGCGGGCCCGTGGCGTGTGTGGTCAGGGGAGGTCGCCGACCTCGAGCTCGTCAGGATGATCGGCGTTGTCGCCGTCGGCCTTCTGATCCTCGCCCGGAGTCGCCGGGTCGACCTCGGGATCCGGGTCGTTCGTCACGAAATCGGCGTCCACGCCGATCGCATCGATCCCGGAGCCTTCTTCCGGCGTTGCCTGAGGGTCTGACATGTTCGCTCCTGTCGTCGGTTGCGGCAAAGGACCATCAGTCTCGGCGCTGCGCGAGTCGGCCGGCATCCCCTTGACATCGAGGCGACCTCGCGCGCGTCTCGCGATGCCGACGATGACCATGCGACCATCGGAGCATGAACGACACTCCGCTGGCCCTTCCGACCCTCACGGGCGAACGAACGCGCCTCCGGGAGTGGCGCGCCGATGACGTCTCCGTCGTGCAGGAGGCATCCGGCGACCCGCTGATCACACTCGTCACGACCGTCCCTCGCACCGCAGGTGAGGCGGAGGCTCTGGCATTCATCGAACGCCAGCACGATCGCCTCGATTCCGGAACCGGCTACGCGTTCGCCATCGCAGACCTCGACGGTCACGCGGTCGGGCACATCGGTCTCTTCCTCGCCGGCGGCAGGCGCGCGAGCGTGGGCTACTGGATCGCCTCCTCGCATCGCCGCCGCGGGTACGCGCTCGACGCACTGCTCACCGTGACGGCATGGGCGACAGCACTCGAGAACCTCGATCGGGTCGAGCTGCACATAGAGCCAGGTAATGAAGGGTCCTGGCTCTTGGCAGAGCGGGCCGGTTACGAGCGGGAAGCGCTCCTGCGGGCGTGGAAACGGATCGACGGCAATCCCCGGGACATGTATATGTACACACGGCTCACCGAGCATGCACTGGCTTCCTCGGACCGGAACTGACTCCGGATACGCAAAAACCCCCGGGAATCCCGGGGGTTTTCATCTGTAGCAGGAGCGGGGCTTGAACCCGCGACCTCACGATTATGAGTTAGGTGCTGTGGGGTGACGGGTACTTGTTCGTCCCCGTTGGCCGCGTGATTCCGCGGATGGTGTCATCGTTGGTCGCGACTGGTTGATGGTGGTTTCAGCAGAGCCACCGGCACGGAACCGGCACAGCCATCTCTGGTCAGACCTTGAACGACGCGTACTCTGCATCCATCAGCGCGTCAACGACGTCTCGCTGAGCCGCTGTGTTCTGACGCAGGTTTTGGACGATGCGCGTTCTATCGAGGATATTTACAGAGATGCTCGTTACGTACTTGAAAGTCTCATCGTCAGCGTGGTGAGGAACAGCGAGGAACGGTACGGGGGCGATCACTTCGCCGAAGAACTTCTGCCAGTCATTGACTGCTGGCTCCTGAGCCTTCTTCCTCCAGTCGTCGCTCACAGCGCAGGTGACCTGACCAACGAACAACCATCGTCCCGATCGAGCGGTGCCCCAATCGAGGTGGGCAACAATATCCACGTCCTCGTCGTTAGCGTTGTTACGCCGAGTCGTTGCATTGGCATTGATTGGAATCGAGAGCGCCTGTCCGAGCGCGTCCATCGTTCGCACGAAGTCGAATCCGCTTGATCGGGAGAGCGGTCCGAGCCGCCCCACCTTTAGCCCCACGTTCTCCAGCGAATCGCTCACGACCTCTTCCAACAGGTGTTCCACGAGGCTCGGCGCCATGATGCTGAACGCGTGGCTCACCGTAATCGCCAACAGGCCGACATACACAGAATCGGCCGGGTTCAGCCCCGCAGCACGGTTCAGTACTTCACGCCGAATGGTGAACGGGTAACGATCTCCGAGCACATCTGCTCGCTGAAGGATACAAGTCCAGGCCTCATCGGCCAGATCGGTCGGCTTCCAGTCCGGGAGGTCTTCTTCGTCGCCCCCAGGCCGTAAGATTCGCTTCACTCGAGGGTAGGTCTCTTCAATGAGATCGCGCAGAGAGGACAGCTTCACCCGCTGGTCGCGTAGCGCGACAACCTCGAGGTAATCTGCGAAGAATGATGCTCGCGCGAATGTGCCGTACTTATCGATCAGCGGTTCAATCTTCGCCATCGAGGCGGTCCTTCACAAGAACATTGAGCGACCGCGCCATATTGAACAAGCTCGCAGCTGCTTCTACTTCGCTCGATCCGATTTCGAACGAATCGATATTTCGCACCAAGAGATCCAAGCTCTTAGTGATGTTGCGCAGCTTCTGAGGCAAAGTCGAACCATCGGCAACCTGAGCAGCAAGATCAAGATCGCGGTACACAATCAACGCCTCGCGAGCAGCATCATTCGCGAGAACCCGACCGTATGTAGTGACGTCTCGAGAGTCCTGCAGCAAGGCGAGCCGTGTTCCTGCCTGAGGAACCAAGTCGTCGAGGACCATCTTCAGATTTGGCCGACTCAATTGAGTCAGTCGCGATTGAATCGCAGCGTAGTCCATCGCGTCCCCAAGCCCGATGAAGGTTCGGACTTCAGCGCTGTTCAGAAGTCGATTCCAGACTCCGAAACGTTCTCGAAGAACTGTTCTAGCTGTTTCACCGAGGTCAAGGTCGTCACGCGCCACCTTGAGGGTTTTCAGCGCCAAGTAAGGCCCGCGGACCCCTAGAGCGTTCGTCCCGACGCGCTTTCCTACGTCCTTAAACGGATTGACGCTCCCTGCCGCCGCGGCTCCCTCGACCTCGGTCTCTAAATATCGCGCTTTGGCTTCAGCGCTCCAAGTCTTGATGCCCCCGATATGGCGGTAGCCGAGGAACTTACGCACCTCCGCATCGCTGGTGACGACGACGCAAGGCACCACCCGAATCAGGTCAAGCTGTTCTGCCGTCGGTTCAACCTCAAAATCGAACTCGAGGTCCGCGGCAACCGCTGCATCCGTTTGAAGCAGGATCTGTATCGTGGCGAATCGTCGGTTGCCTTCTACAACCACATACTTCTGAGGGTCGGGGGTGGTGCGGACGATCAGGGGCTCATGATCGAAGAAGCCATTCTGGATCATCGACGAGGCGAGTTCCTCGAGGTTTGAGGTCTCTTCTAGCCACGAGAGCATTGCGGCCTCGGTGGATCCGAGAAGTTCCTCGGGCAGGCGAGGATTCTCAGGGTCGAGCGCGAGACTTGTAACTGGCAGCCGCACGATAGCAATCGGCGGGCCGATCGTCACAGCGGAGGCTGCCGCATCGTCGTTAGGCATTGATTCTTCCCGTCTGTGAGAGTGCAATCCCTTGTGCTGATTCGGACGTGGCTCGGGGAGCAGGGCCTCGGCCGGTTCCAGCATGAGCTGCCTTCGACCCGATAAGGTCGCGATACTCAGGACGAACTGAGCGTGGCTCGGCCAGTCTAGGGGGTTCAGTGCTGGCTCGGCTTAGCGCGAGAGTCGGAGATGTGGATCGGTCATGACCGAGCGAGCGGAGGAGCGCCAAGCCCAGCACCTCAGCGAGCAAAGAGGGGGTAGCATTGCCCGCTTGTTTCACCTGCTGGCGCTCATCTCCCAACAGCTCCCAGTCATCAGGAAAAGACTGTAGACGCAGCTGCTCGCGAATTGTGAGGTGCCGATTCTCCCAGTGGAATGGGCCGGTTGCGGGCCCCGGGGATGCCGAAAGGGTCCAGGAGGGTTCGATTGGAGAAAGCTTGAGCAAGAAATTCCAGTACCTCGTGCGATATCCAAACACCTCGTCGCCACCCCCCTTGCTCGTGAGCCACTGATAGTTTGTCCCGGCTGGGATACTCTCCAGCAAACCCTTCCACTTACCTGCGGATCTAGGAATCGAGGTGTTCTTCAGATCGCCGATTGCGTCCCATGCACGGATCGGATTCGTGGAGTGTGTTGGAGTGGGCCACTCGAAGCTGAGGTCATCCCTGATCGCGACGACGATTACGCGTCGGCGGTTCTGAGGGACCCCGTAATCTGCCGCGTTTAGTAGTCGCCATTCGAGCCTGTAAGAATGACCAGTGTCCTTTGATATCGCTTCAAACTCGCTCTGGAGAAAGCTGATCGCAGAATGCTGACCCTGCACGAAACCTAGAACATTCTCCATAAGGACCGCCTTGGGGAGGAAGGCCCGGATCAAGTTCATCGTTGCGTGCACTGTCTGCGCTCGAGTGTCTTCCATACCACGTCGCCCGGTTGCGGCCCATTGTGCCGCGAGAGAAAAGGGTTGGCAGGGTGGTCCACCCGCCAACAAATCGAGTTCACCCGGAGACATACCCACCGACGCCGGTGTTAGGGTCTGTGCCGCTACTAGGACGTCACCTCCAGCGAGATGCGTCCAGTCCGGCCTGTTGTGCGCGAGAGTCGCGGCTGCAGTTTGATCAATCTCCACGACCCCGACGTGTCCGAACCCAGCTGCTTCGAGCCCGAGATCCATGCCTCCTGCTCCCGAGAACAGAGAGAGTACGGTCGGCTTGGTGTGATCCATCATGTGTCGAGCTCAACACGGGAAGGCGCGGCTGTCAATTCTGGATCGGACCGTGACGAGGAGCGCCCGCCCGCAGCGCAGCGAGGACGGACGCACCGCAGGCGCGGCCCGATCCAGAGCGGGCGGCCGGAGGCCGGCCTTGAACGAGTAAAGAAAGTTCTCACAGCTCGGCTATCAGTTCGGGGGATGAGACCTTGCGCGACAGGTCGAAACTGAGGTCACCGAGAGACTGATCAGCCTCTTCGCCAACTGCGGAGTAGCGCCGGAACGCGTCTGGCACCGGCTTCCACGGGACAAACTTAGCGTCGGCTTCCGCCAGCGCAAGTTGATGGTCCAGCTCGGGAGAGATACCTCGAAGGTCGTCGAATCCGAGCGCGCGGATGCCAAGCCTGATGGCATCTAGGTCCGGCGCCGGTGAAAGTAGAGCCTCTATTGCGCCGACCGTTTTCGCCGTGTAGCGAGAGGCGAAAGACTGCGTGATGGTGCCCTGCATCGCGGCAAGTTCACCGATGGGCGGCTTCGGCTTGTGGAACCTGTGAGCGTAGGCATTGAACACACTCCGGTAGTCGCGAGTCGCCCGGTCCGCTGCCTCAGCCGCTGCGGACATCTTCAAGAACGCTTCGTCGTGGTTCTGCGGCGTACTGCTCGTGATCTGCGCCGCGTCCATGGCGCTGACAGCATCCGCCGCCTTGGTTTTCAGGCGCTGAAGAACCGCGGCCACAGGTGGCGGCACGACGCCCCACACGGGTAGCGCGGACAGTTCACTCATCGCACAACCTCCATACTCGACAGCCTATCCGAGAGCAACCCGTTGCCGTAAGGAGTACGTAACTAGAAAAAGACAAAAACCGAGGATTGACTAAAACCCGTACTGACGTGCAGTCTTCCGTACAGAGACAAAGCATCACCAACTGAAAGGAACGAGCAATGGCACTGCAGTCAGGTATCCCGGTCAGCTTCGAGGCGTACTTCCCTCGTGGAGCGTTCATGGTCGGCGAGGTCGAGCCCGTCGCGAAGTGGTCGGACGACGGAGAACGACAGGGACAGGATCTGGACAAGAACACCGGGCACCCGCTCTGGCAGGTGCGCGTGATCGACGCAGATCCCGAGGCCCGCAAGGGACAGAACGAGGTCACGGTCAAGATCGCGAGCATCGCGGAACCTGCGGCACCGCCGGAGGCCAACGGGCTCCCCTTCCGCCCGGTCTTCTTCGACGGGCTTTCAGTGACTCCGTATGTCAAGGAGAGCGGTGGGCGTCCGCGCGTTGCATTCTCACTCCGCGCTCGGGAGATGAAGCCCGCAGGCAAGCCGAGGAGCAACGACTGATGGACTGGTCATGGCGGATCGAACGCGCGTACTGGGCTGGTGAGTTGCCGCGCCTCTGGCGTCGCGGATGGTGGCTAATCCCAATGCTCATCGTCCTCGGGCTCTTCAGCGCGGTGCCATTCGTCGGCCAACTCGTCAACTGGCTGGTGGGGGGCGCGATCGCCGTGGTCGTGTTGCGCCGCCTTCTTGCAGCGCGTGATCTGGACACCGTGTTGCACCGGCGGTGGCAAGAGCAGATGGGCGCATGGATCTTGGCGTCATGGCCTGCCCTGGCCCGCAACCTCCGGCTAGAGGTCAAGGACATCGCGGGGAATCCCCTCGTGTCCGGCGCGGGGCAGCCGCAATGGGATGGATGGACGTGCCTCCTTCCCGTTGCGATGCCTCCGGGACTGGCGCGGGAGGATCTTGTCGCGGCGACAGGGCGCATCGCTGAGGCCTTCAACGCCGTTCGAGTTGCCGTAGAAGGCCAGCAGATCGGGGCGCTCGCGTTGCGGATCGACTACGTCGACGTGCTGGCACGTTCGTTCGCGCTTCAGCTCGGCAGCAACTGGGACGGCAGATCAGTTCTGATGGGCGTGTCGGAAGGTGGCCACGATTGGCGGCTCCCGCTCGGCCCACACACGTTGGTCGCGGGGTCATCCGGCAGCGGTAAAGCCTCGCTCGTGTGGGGCCTTCTACTGGGACTGGCGCAGCCCATCCACTCCGGCCTCATCGAAGTTTGGGGCATCGACCGCAAGGGTGGCATGGAGCTTGCGATGGGCCGCCGTCTGCTCACGCGGTTCGCAGACGATGCAGCGCATTCCGTAGCGCTCTTGGAAGACGCTGTCGCGCAGATGCAGATAAGAGCGCGCCAGCTTGCAGGGGTGACCAGGCAGCACGTCGCCTCGGTCGACAGCCCGACCGTGATCGTGCTGATCGATGAGCTTGCAGCGTTGACATCGTACGAAACCGATCGAGACATGCTCCGCCGCGCGAATGCCGCAATCGCGACGCTCGCATCCCAAGGACGGGCGGTGGGATTCATCGTCTTCGCGTGCTTGCAGGATCCCCGCAAAGAGACGCTCCCGGCGCGGGGCTTGTTCACACAGACCGTAGGGCTCAGGCTCCGTGACCGCACCGAGACGGCCATGGTTCTTGGCGACGGGGCAGTTGCAGCAGGGGCGATGTGTCACGAGATCTCGCCGTCTACGCCTGGAGTCGCGTACGTGCTTCCCGAAACAGGGCCTCCGGTGCGTGTGCGGGCAGCTTTCGCGGAGGACGCGCAGATCAGAGAAGCGGCTGAGACGTTTGCCGCCCCTCGTCCACGCCCTGTCCAAGCCGTCGAGCAGGTGGCTGCTCCAGGGGTACGGCGTCCGCGGGCATCACGGTCAAATGCAACGAACAGAACAGGAGAGGAATCATGAACAAGAGAACAGTCGCCGTCCTCGGCGCATCGATTATGGGAGCTGCGCTCCTGCTCGGTCTAGGTGCAGCTGCCGGTTACACACTCGGAACGGCATCCACGACCGCTTCATCGGATGTGCCAGACCTGCAGCCCTCGTCCTGCAATCTGTGGTTCCCGCAGGGTGAGGTTCCGACCGTTGCCGATGAGGGTTCGATCGACGTACGCATCGCGAATCATGCGTGCTCTGATGCGCAGATCATCGCCTGGCAGGACCAACAGCGATCTAATGGGCTCGATGACGGAGTCTGTCGCCCGCTGTCCATCGACCCGCTGACGCGCGCTCCACTCTCGTGCGTTGTGCCAATGGAGGTCGACGTTGAGTATCGCTGAGGTTGTAGCCGCTCGGTTGCGAAGCGCCGAGTTCGATCAGTGGATGGCAGGGGCGGCACGCGTCGGATTCTGCTCCAACCCGGTTCGACTCACCGGCTCGTCGGCCACGATGAATCCGCAGACCGGTGAGGTGATCCGTGAGTTCGTGGCGGAGACGCAGCCTGACGGCATCTCCTACACAAGGTGCGGAAATCGTCGCGCTCGTCGCTGCGAATCCTGCAGCCACGAGTACAAGGGCGACACCTGGCACATGATCATGGCTGGCGCAGCGGGTGGGATGAAAGGCGTTCCCGACGGAGTGGGAGAACACCCGATGGCATTCGTCACACTCACTGCTCCGTCTTTCGGTGCCGTCCACTCTCTGGCTGGTTCCCGGAGACGTGGCACCTGCGTTCATGGCAAGCCGCGCGGGTGCTTCTGCAATCACCGCGACGACGACGGACTCCTCGGCGAGCCGCTGTGCGAGGAATGCTACGACTACGTTGGCCACGTCGTGTGGCAATACTTCGCACCCGAGCTGTGGAGGCGGTTCACAATTCAGCTCCGGCGGCAGCTGGCTTACGAGCTCGGGATGACTCAGAAAGCCGCAGCGGAGATCGTACGAGTCCAGTTGGCCAAAGTCGCCGAGTTTCAGCGGCGCGGAGCGGTGCACTTTCACGCGATCATTCGTCTCGACGGCGTAAGCCCGACGGAACAGTTCCCGCCCGCCCCGGACGAAGTGACCGAAGCATGTCTCATCGCTGCCGTTCAGAAGTCGTCGCGTCGAGTCGCGTATGAGGCTCCGGCGGTGCGTGGAGAGGCATCCGCTCGGGTTCTCCGGTGGGGTGCGCAGATCGATGTTCAACCGATCGTTCGTCGTGAGGGGCTCGACGGCACGCTCTCTGACCGAGCCGTAGCGGCATACATCGCAAAGTACGCCACCAAGGCGACGGAGGATCTCAGTAGCGGGAGCCGTGACCGCCCGCACGTGAAAGCGATCAAGGCCACCGCTGAGCTGATTGCCGAGGAGAACGGTCCGGAGAGCCCCTACGCGCTGCTCGGGAAGCGGTCGCACATGCTGGGCTTCCGCGGACACTTCTCCTCGAAGTCGCGCCGGTACTCGGTGACACTCGGCTCGCTGCGAGGAGCCCGTCGCGCTTGGCGCTTGGCACGCACCGTGGAACGAGCCAAAGAGAAAGGATACGACGTCGACGAGGTGCTGGTAGTGGGCTCATGGAGCTTTGCGGGAATGGGCTGGCGGAATGAGGGTGACCGGGCTCTCGCGATCGAAGCAGCCCGCGCAGCACGTGAATGGCGAGACGCACGACGGGTGCGGTTCGAATCTCAGAGAGGAAAGAGTGATGCGTAAAGAACTTGAGCTGGTCGAAAACACTGCTGAGTCAGAGGCCGTCGAGGACAAGTACTTGACTCGCCGGGAGGTGGCTGCCCGCTGTCGCGTGCCTCTCTCGACCTTCGATTCGTTGCGACGACAGGCACGGGTCCCGTTTCCTGACGCGCACATGGGCAAGCACATGCTGTGGAGGCTGTCGACAATCGAAACCTTCCTCGACGCGGGTGGCACTCGTGGCCTCCAGTAGCGTGCGGATCGACCCCAAGACCCGCAAGCCGCTGCCCGAGGGCATTCGCTATCGTGCGGACCGCAACAAGTATCAGGTCCGCGTGTGGGCTACCGGCCTCAACGGAGAAGACCGAGAGCGGAGCTACCTCGTGGACACGCTCGGCGAGGCGAAGAAGATCCGTAGCGAGATGCGTTCGCAGGTGCGCCCGGACGGTGGGATGACGCTGAATGCTTGGCAGGTTCGGCATTGGGCGTCGCTCACAGAAGGACTACGCCCCGCGACGACTGCCGCGTACGAACGTGGGTGGCGACTCCGAGTACAGCCGTGGCTTGGCCATCGAAAGATCGAGTCCATCGGGGTGAGTGACGTGGACGACTCGATAACAGGATGGAGCGGATCGGCATCCACCCGCAACGACGCTCTGGCCGTGCTCAGTCGACTACTCGAGGGGGCTGCGCGTGCAGAAATCATCGGAGTGAATCCGGTGCGGTTGGCGAGGCGTCCACGCGACGAACGCCCGTCCAGCTTTCGTTCGCGGGCGCTAACGCTGCCCGAGGTCTCAACGATGCTCGACTCTGTCGATGAGGGGCCTCACCGCGATTATCTGGCGGCCTTGGTGTACACGGGCATGCGTGCTGGCGAGGCAAGCGCGTTGAGGGTGGGCGACGTCGATCTGGCGCACGGCGTCATCCATGTCCGGCGTAGCTTCTCGCCTGCCGGCGGTGGCAGAGTGCGCGAACAATCGCCAAAGAGTCACAAGGAACGGACTGTGCCACTCCCCTCCGCCCTGCGCTCGATCATTGTTCGTAGGGTTGCAGGGCTCGGACGGAATGACCTGGTGTTCACAGGCCCGAACGGCGGTCGGCTCAACACATCGAATGTTCGCCGGGCCGTCGACTGGGACGATCTGCGGAATCGTCTCGATCGCCCTGATCTTCGCATCCATGACCTTCGCCACACACTCGCGACCTTGCTCTTCGATGCTGGCGCTGCTGCGAACGATGTCCAGGCTATCCTCGGTCATTCCTCGATGCAGGTCACGGAGCGTTACAGCCGCGCAAGATCTGATGCGGCGGTCCGCGCGAACGGTGCGCTCGACAGACTGATGGGAACAAAGTGATGGCGCTGCGAGATCACCACGAAGTGCAGATGGGGCCATACGCGCCGCTGTACGACTACCTGCGTACCCACGAGGAAGCGGAGGAGGTCTTGCTGAGCTTCGTCGAGATCGAAGCCATCCTCGGGCGCGCCCTCCCCGACGCCGCACGCACGCCCGGAGAAGGTTGGTGGTCGGGTCATCCCACAAGGCTCCAGGCAAGGAGCTGGCTCGCGGCGTGGCGTCGTCCCGATCCTCGATACGACGATCTGTGCGTTGCCTTTCGCCGGACGGGTCAACTCACGAAGCCTTCCTCGGAAGATCAATCGCGACAGATCAAGATGTACCTTCGGCATGCGTGGGACATGTTGGACTTCGAGATTCAGGATGCCCAAGAGTGCGTCGTCTACCTCATTCATTTTGAAGAGCCGGGACTGTACAAGGTCGGCATCTCGAAAGCATCGACAAGCCGCCCCCAAGCACTGGCGCGAGCTGGCGGCATCGTCCGTGACACGGTCCGAGTGAAGAACCGGACCCTTGCGCGGCTGCTCGAAAGCGAATGTCTCGTCCGGGTCGATGCAGCACGCACAGAGCCGCCAATCTGGATCGCTCAGTGGGCGGGAGCGACCGAGTTCTGGAGCGATGATGTCTCGCTGCCGCCGTTCCGCGAGATACTCGAGTCGCTCAACGATGAACTTCCAATCGCGTATCGAGGAGCCTGGGCCTGACGCGCCCCGCCTTCCGAGGACTGACAGCACAGGCACTTCCGATAGATGGAGCGGAACTATCGGAAGCTATCGGCGAGAACGGATCCCCACCTTCTCGCAACGCCATCGCGTATCCTGTTCCGTTATGCCAAATCATGAAGCTACGTACGTCAAGCTCGACGGCGAGACGCACCTCGCGGTGTTCAGCGCTGATCTCACTGATGCCGAGCGCGCCGAACTGGGACATCCAGCGCTGGGCACTCGCTGCGCGTGCTCGGACTGCGATTGCGCGAACAACGCCGACATGGGGACGCAAGACCACCCGATCTGCGGATGCTGTCTCGCAGACTGCCCCGATGTCCATGCCCGCCGCCGCCCGGATGAACAGAATCCAACCCGCGGAGCACATTCCTAGATCACATGGGCCGACGACGCTGTTTACGCGGGGCGGCTTTCGAGCGCCTTTCAGCAATCCGCTGCCAATGTCATGACCAACTGGTAGGAACGTGGTCATGACCATCTACCGCTATTCCAACCTCTCCGCAGCGCTTCGCGACAAGGACTCCCCGCTCAGCACGCTGTTGAGAACCACACTTCCGAATACTCGCGTTGTGCAAGCTGAGTATCGCAAGTCTGAACCCGAGCTCCTCGTCGATGGCGGTTCCGCCAATCCGGGGACAGTAGGTGGCGCCTTCGACTACGCGATGCGCTTTGAACTGAGCCCGACTTACGATGGCGACCTCGCGAAGTCAGCGTTTCTCGGTTTCCCCACGGTCGTCGCCGAGATCGACGCATTGATAGTCGCGGCGCAGGCGGCGAGGGGTAACGGCGATCAAGAAACGGTCTACCGCGCTAGTTGGGCCCTCGCTCTGCTCACCGAGGTGTATCGCGTCGGCCTGATGCCGGGATCACCTCTGTTTGAGCTTGCGTCCCCCGAGGCGATGACCGCCAAGAACCTGCTGGGCCTCGCAGGCGAGGACGCCCTACGGCAACTCCGGTCTCTAACGGAGGTCGCACGACGAGCACTGGTGCCCAATCTAAACGGTCCGTACCGCCTAGGACCGACTTTCGATGGGTCCACTCTGTGCGCTGCCGATGCGGACGTAATCGCCGCCGACCTCCTCCTCGACTTCAAGACCTCGCTCGGGGCCAAGGTTTCGCGCCCTGGGGGTCGATCGGATCGGCTCGACGTCACCGACCTCTATCAGCTGGTGTCGTACGCGCTCTTCGACCGGTCGAACACGTACGGAATCGGACGGGTAGGCATTTATTCAGCACGATTCGGACACCTCGTGTCATGGGACCTGCAGCAGCTTCTCGACACGCTCGCCGGAACGCCAATAAAGACACAGGCCCTACGCGATCAAGTGTGGCTGGCACTTGGCGGACGCTAGGAGCATCAAGCTCAATTCGCCCACGTCGACACCAGATCCAGGTCGGCTTCCCGCGAGGCATGGTCAACCCACGTGAGCGCAGCCCACTCCGGCTACTGCATCAGAGTTTTCGAGCGATTTGGGTGGCTGCTACCGGCACAAAACCGGCACAGCCCTCCCCCGCGCTGCTCAACCCATCGCCGCGGATACGACAAAACCCCCGGAATCCCAGGGGTTTTGATCTGTAGCAGGAGCGGGGCTTGAACCCGCGACCTCACGATTATGAGTCGTGCGCTCTGACCAGCTGAGCTACCCTGCCACACCGCATCCGCATCGCAGATACGAACGCTGTGAGCCCCGAGTCAGGATTGAACTGACGACCCCTTCCTTACCATGGAAGTGCTCTGCCACTGAGCTATCGGGGCGTGCTGCCCCTCGCGGGGCAACCACACGAGAATACCATCACTGTGGCGTCCTCATGAAATCGAGGCGGGTCAGTACGTGTACCGGCCCGCGTTCTCACGCAACCACGGCAGCGGATCGATGGTGCTGCCGTTGATGATGATCTCGAAATGCAGGTGAGCACCGTACGAACGACCGGTGTTGCCCGTGTGCCCGACGATGTCGCCGACCTTCACGGTCTGCCCTGCCTTGACCTGGAGCGAGCCGTACTGCATGTGCGAGTAGTGGCTCGTGACGACCTGTCCGTCGATCACGTGATCGATGTAGACGGTGACGCCGTAGGCGCCACCCTGCTCGGTGGCGATGCGCACGACGCCGTCGGCGACCGCCTGAATGGGCGCGCCTTCACCGGGCACGAAGTCGATGCCCTCGTGCAGGCGGCCCCAGCGCATGCCGTAGCCCGAGCTCATTCCCACGCCGACCTTGAAGGGCCACTGGATCGCGGCCTCGGTGTCGTTGGTGAAGACCTCGTTGGAGTAGTTGATGCCCTCTTCCGACGCCACCTGGATCAGGGACACCGTTGAGAAGCTGTCCGCACGCGCGAGCGATTCGTTCTGCACGTCGGAGGATGTGACGAACGCCTGGATCTCGTCGTCGGCCGCGCCCGCCTTCGACGAACCGGATGCGGCGACGAGAGACGTGGCGCCGAGCGACTGGGAACCCTGGACGGCAGCTACAGCCTCGGCAGGAAGGGTCATGCCCACAGCGAGGAGCCCGGCGAGGCTCATCACGCCGACGGTTGCTCCGACGGCGAGGAACTTGCGCATCGGCGGGCGACGACGAGCGACGTGCTCGGCAGGCGCCTCCTCAGCTGCAGCAGCCTCGGGCCGCTCGTCGGCAGAAGCCTGCGCGGCCTCGGGCGCGACGGAGCGGAAAGCACGGGATGCGGACTCGAAGGCGTCTTCGTCGGACTCGCCGTTCGACGCGGGGACATCATCACCGGCATCCATAGACGCAGATTCGACGGGCTGGTCCTGAGCGATCTCGGCGATCGGCTCGACGACGATCGCTGGCGCATCGGCCTCGGCGATCTCAGTCGAGTCGGAGCCCGCGGACGCGGCGGCGACGGCGGTCGCGGCGAGGAAGACCTCGGCAGTGTTGAGCCGTTCACGAGCGGCGCGACGGGAAACAGGGGCGTCCGAGGTGAGTGGGGCGGCTTCGGAGACGGCTTCCGTCACTCCTGCCGCAGAGGCCTCGAAGGCCGCAGTGCGGGGACGGCTGGAGCGGCGCGTGGGCGCAGAGGCAGCCTGTGAATTCTCGAAGGGCAAATCAAAATCTCTCGGGTCAAACGTCAAGCTCGGGGGCGCTTACGACCTTCACCGATTCGGGCCGATGAAAGTAACGATCGGATAAACCCTAGCCTGCTCCACCTGGGAATGCCATGAATTCGTCACGTTTCATCTCGAAGAATATCGATCACACGGTCGTGAACCTGGGTTCCACCGGCGACGAGCATGGGTCTCAGCGTCGCCGTGTCGGTCAGCGAGACCCGACCGCCCGCTTCAGCCACCAGCAGCGCTCCTGCCGCGTGATCCCAGGGCTTGAGACCGCGCTCGAAGTATCCGTCGAGCCGACCGGCCGCGACGAAAGCGAGGTCGAGGGCAGCGGATCCGGCACGACGAAGATCCCTGGCGATCGTCATGACCTTGCGCACGGTGGCGAGATCGCCGTCGTGCGTGGACGGGTCGTAGCCGAAACCGGTCGCCAGCAGCGCGCCCGCCGGCGTCTCGGTCGTGACGGAGAGCCGAAGGTCTCCGAGGAATGATCCCTCACCGCGCGCGGCCGTGAACATCTCTCCGGATGCCGGTGCGTAGACGGCCGCGGCGAGCGCCTCCCACTCCCCCGGGACCACACTGCCCCGCACCGCCGCGATGCTCACCGCATAGGAGGGGATGCCGTAGGCATAGTTCACCGTGCCGTCGATCGGATCGACGACCCAGGTGATGCCGGTCTCCCCGCGCTCGGCTTCGGACTCCTCGCCGAGGAACCCGTCACCCGGTCGGGCGATCCGGAGCCGTTCGCGGATCAGCGCCTCGACCTCACGATCGGCGTCGGTCACGATGTCGGCGAGGCTCGACTTCGTCGCCGCGAGGTGCACGCCCTCGGCCCGACGCGTACGCGCGAGTTCTCCGGCCTCGGCGGCGATGCTCGCGGCGAGGGCGGTGAGTTCGAGTTCGAGGCTCACTGCGGCGGGTACGGCGGAGCCGGCGGGTAGGCAGCGGGTGCGTCAGGCGCCTGCGGCACCGGCGGAACCGCGTGGCCCTGCGCGTACGGCTCGGGGGCGGCGGGGTACGGAGCTGTCGGGAACGGCTGAGGAGCCGGTGCGACCGGAAGCGCCGCCTGCTGCTGAGCCTGCTGAGCCTGCTGAGCCTGCTGAGCCTGCTGCAGCTGAGGTTGTACCGACGGATACCCCGTGTAGTAGGCGTTCCAGTCAGGCGATCCGTCAGGCAGGACGGGCAGAGGCGTCACACCGTCCGCGTACATCGGCCATGCCGGCGCGGCGGCGAAGCCCGGAGTCGCCGCCGCAACCATGGGCTTGCGCGGCGCGAACAGTGCGTTCAGCAGGGGGATCAGCGTGGTGCCGACCGCGGCGAGGATGGTGAGGGCGACGACGATGCGCCAGTACAGCTCGCCGTACTCGAAGGTGTGCGGGAAGGTCAGGAAGAAGATCAGCATGCCGACGAGCCCTGCGAGGAAGGCGATCGTCGCGAAGTAGATGAGGCGAGTGAAGGTCGTCACGTGGCGCTGTGCCGCCGGGGTGAACAGGCGCACGTGCAGCAGCGCGAGCTGGAGGATTCCGACGACCAGGAGGAGCTGGAAGAACCGCTCCGCACCGGTGAAGTACTGGTCGTCCTCCGGCAGCCAGATCTTGACGGCTCCGACCAGCAGAGCGACGATCCAGGTGACCATGCTCGACAGCGCGAGCCAGTCGGGACGGTTGGGTGCGAGCCCTGCCTCGAGGATCGCGATCCCCGCGAACGCGGCGAGCAGGAGGATAGTCAGGAAGGCACGACCGATGAGTCCGTCCTGATCCCCGATCAGCACCCACACCACGCAGACCAGCGCGGCAGCGATCAACGCTCCGATGGCGATCCAGATCGCCCCTCGGATGAGGAGGGACATGTTCTTCTTCTCGACCAGCGCAGGGGCCTGCGGGGCGATCTCCGGCTGCGACATCGCGTTCCTCTCGTTGAGCGGCGTTGCGTTCATCCTTGCACGCAACACCGCCCGACCACTGGTGCCGATGCGATCCGGGGACAACATCGAGCTCGACGAGCTCGATTTCGGACTCAACCGCCCTTGCGAGCCGACGAGGCGGCGAACGCGGAGATCCTGGCCTGTGCATCGGCCGTCGCCATGGACGCGCCGATCGAACGGGCCTCCTCGCTCAGCTGTTCCGCGAACGTGCGCTCGGGTTGCGAACGCACCAGACGCTTGGCGTGGCCGTATGCCTCCGCGGCGCCTGCGAGCCAGAACCGGGCGACCTCCTCGGCGCGTGCCCGCACCTTCTCGGCCTCGTCCGATGACTCCACCCCCGCGACGGCCTCGGCGACGAGTCCCCACTCCACTGCTTCGGCGGCGGAGAGGAGACGATCCTGCAGCACGAGCTGAAGCGCGCGGCGTTGTCCGATCGCGCGAGCCAGCTGCGCCGATACGGAGAGATCGGGGGTGAGACCGATGTTCGCGTACAGACTGCCCAGGCGAGAGCGCGAGCCGACGACGGCGTAGTCGCTGCTGAGCAGGATGCCGAGTCCACCGCCGGCTGTCGTGCCGTGGGCCGCCGCGACCACGGGCACCGCAGACTCGGTCAGCGAGCGGATGCCGCTGTTGATCACCTCGGCGAGCGCGGCGATCTCGTCACCGGAGCCCATCGTCGTCGCCATCTCGATGACGTCGCCGCCAGCGCAGAACGCGGGACCCGCCGCATCGACAAGGATGGCCTTCACGTCAGCCCGAGACGTCGCCTCCGCCGTTGCATCGCGCCAGGCGTGCGCGAGATCGGCGTTGAAGGCGTTGAGTCGCGCGGGGCGGTTCAGCGTGAGCCGAGCCAACCCCTCGTCGACCGAGAACAGGATGGCATCGCTCATGGCTTCTCCTTCGAGCACAGGACGTAGGCCCCCAGGGTAATCACGATCAGTGCTGTTCCTGCACGCGTTTGGCGAAACCCTCCATACGCCGCCTGGTGCCGTCGAGACGTAGGTCGACCTGCCCAGGCGCCAGCACCTCGTTGGGTGCGAGGGGGTGCGCGAGCCGCACGTTCTCGTGGCATGACAGGTCGGCGCACATGTAGGTGCCCACTGAGTCGCCGCGTGCTCCGGCCTCGCCGACGCGCCGCGCGGAGAACAGGGCGACCTGGTTGCCCGGCTGCAGCGTGTGGCAGATGTTGCACATCCCCGAACGATGCCGACCGGGGTCCGATGCCCGGAGCACGACGCCCGCGACCCGTCCCTCGTGCTGGGTCAGGACGTAGCCCCGGCGACCTGCACCCGGATCCCGCCACGCGAAGAAATCCAGGTAGTCCCAGTCGATCAGCACGAGATCGTGGGGCATCTCCATGACCCGCAGCTCGTCTTCATCCGCGTTGACGAAGGACGCGCGGATGTCTGCTTCGGTGAGCGCTCGCATCCGTCCAGTCTATGAAGACGTCAGGGCATCGGCGCCATCCGGTCCGGCTGCTCGCTCTTCCCTACACCCGGGGTGAGTTCCGGGGTGAAAAAACGCGTGGATGAGCCAGACGGTCGAGTCGACGGTCCGGCTCCCACCTATCGTGAACACAGGTCGACGAGAGCACGAACCCCCAGGTTCGCCCCTCCCACACGCTCCCGACTGTGAGGCGCACCTCGCGTCACCCGATCACGAGGTGCGCCTCAGTCGACCACCCGGCTCACTCGTCGAGCAGGCCCAGTTCCGCGGCCCGCAGAAGAGCCTGTTCTCTGTTCGAGGCTCCGAGCTTGCGATACGCGCTCCGACGTTGCACCTTCACCGTGTTCGGTGAGACGAAGAGAGCCGCGGCGAGCGCATCCGTGGACGATGTCCTCCGAAGCTCTCGCATGACGGCGAGTTCCCTCGACGTGAGCCGGACCGGAGGAGGCAGCGCCGGAAAAGGTCCTGTCTCCGATGCACGCGAGAGATACGAGTCGAGGTATTCCCGCTCGGCCGCTGCACAGAGGTCGCGGAGTTCACGCAGAACGTCCGTTCCGAACAGTGCGAGGGGAGCATACGAATGCTCCTCCCGCATGACCGCGACGGCCCATGAGGCCGCCCTCGCGGCTGCCTCATGCCTGCCCAGCCGAGCAGCCGCAGTCGCAGTGATCAACGCCGCGAGACAGGCTCGATCGAGATCAGGATCACGTTCCACCTGTGCGACCTCGGCGGCCGCGAAGGCGTGCGGGTCGTCACGGGTGAGCAGCGCGACCAATGCCTCGATGACCTTTCGCGGTGGTTCGTCCGCCGGCAGAGCGGCCACGGCTCGACGGGCGGCGGCTTGGTCGCACATCGACAGAGAGGTCATCGCCTGGGCGAACGCGAGTCTGGACGACCCGTGATCGGAGACCGCCGAGTTGACTCCCCGACCGAGCGCGTGAGTGAGCAGTCGCGATGCCTCAGCCGGATGGCCATCTCGCAGATCGATCTCGCTCCGGATGCACACCAGGTACGGCCACAGCTCGGTGGTGCCGAGATGGTGGGCGATCGAATCCGTGCGATGCCGGGCTTCAGCGAGATCGAGCGCCGCGACGGCGACGATCGCGTGCGCGATCTGCTCGAGGATCCCGAACTGCTCGGTGCGCCAGGCGGGCGGTGGATCCGCGTCGTCGATCTCCTCCAGGACCCGACGCGCGTCGGACAGCCGCCCCCGCAGGGCGTAGGCACCGGCGAGAGCCGCCGCACAGTGGTACCAGCCGCCGCCGTCATCAGGCATCCGGAGTCCGACCCCGTCTTCGAGGATCACGACGGTGTGCGCGACGTGGATCGTCATGCCCAGTTCCAGCA
Organism: Microbacterium sp. Leaf320; assembly: GCF_001423485.1. Classification (GTDB taxonomy): domain Bacteria; phylum Actinomycetota; class Actinomycetes; order Actinomycetales; family Microbacteriaceae; genus Microbacterium. The sequence goes on along the minus strand of NZ_LMOD01000001.1, from coordinate 16,048 downwards.
CCTCGACGGCATCTGAGATCCGCCCGAGTTGCAGGAAGCTCAGCCCGCAGTTGCTGAGCAGAAGCGCCGCGAACCCGGTGCACTCCGCGCGCTGCTCGGCGTCCATCTCGCCGTACGCCGCCACCACCAGATCGGCCGTGGCTCCCGAACGCCGGAACTGTCCGGCGAATCGCTCGGCGAGAGTCTTCGCGCTCAGCATCCAGAATCGCTCGACCGGATCATCGTCCAGCCCCCGGCGACGGAGGGACAGCGCGGCCCCCTGGAAGTATGCGAACGCTCGTAGCCGTTGGCCGAGACGCAGCAGCACCAGAGCCAGCAGCATGCCGAGCAGCGGATGACGCGCGAGAACGACGGGGTTCTCCCGTCGAAGCAGCGCCTCGACGTCCTGCGGACTCGATCTGGACAGGATGAACCACGACTTGCGTCCGAGACGCGTCGCGAGAACGTAATCCTTCGCCCTCAGCGCGTTCGTCAACGCCTCGAGATGGCGGCCGTTCTCGGACGCCCAGAGCGCGACCGTTCGACGGATCGGCGCCACGGACTCGGACGATCGCTGATCGAGTCTGCGCACGAGCGCCTCCCGCAGCAGCGGCGTATAGAGGAAGGCCAGACCGTCGGCACCCGCCTCCCACATCCCCAGTCCATACAGCTCCGCTCGATCGAGGTGCTCGGCGCCGCCGTCCGGCCATCCGAGACGCTCGGCGATCTCGCGCGTCACCCGACCGGGAATCGAGGTCCGCAACAGGAACTCCTCGAAGTCCGCCGGGGCATCCGCACCGATGAGTCCCGCCATCAGAGCGTCAGCCAGTTCCTGCACCTCGATCGCGGCGATCTCGACGGGTGCGCTCTGCGTCGCGATCGTCAGCCCGAGCGCTCGAGCGGCGAGCGGCAGCGCGCTCTCGTCTCCGAGCGCATGCGGAGGGATCTTCTGCGCAGACACCCGTTCCACCACATCGCGAGCCTCGTCTCGGGTGAAGAAGAGATGTGCGGGTCCGATGACACAGACATCCGCGGAGACGAGCATCTGCAACGTCCGCGTCACAGTCGAGCGGCGCGTCGCCACGACGATCCGCAGAAGGGGTGCCGCATCGAGCAGATCGAGCGCCCGGCGTAGCAAGGATGTCTCGTCGACCCTCTCCGCGTTGTCGATCATGATCACGCAGTCCCGACTGAGCTCGCCGAGCAGGCGCCCGAGCTCGTCCGCGGGATCGCGGACGCTGTCGAACCCGCGAAGCGTAGAACGCGCGCCGCTCCGGTCGGCGATCAGGTCCTGAACGACGAGCTGCGCCAGTATGTCGCGGAGCATGAGGTGCTCGTTCGTCATGTTCTCGTCGAACCCGAGCCTCACCGATGCGATCCCTCGGCTGTCCTGCACCGCCGCCCACTGGCTGAGCAGAACCGACTTGCCTCCCCCTGCCGGGCCGCTCACCACCGTCAGAGCGTGACCACGATCGAAGACCTCGGTCAGCCTCGGGCGATCGAGCATGTGCAGCGGAAGACGCGCCCCGCGCGCTCGCCGTCCTGGGTCCTGCTCCATCGTTCGCCTCCCCCGAGAACGCGAAACTCTCCGCGCTCCGATCGTAGGTCTGCAAACGATCCCGGAATACTGCACGTGCGTACGTATACCGAGATATCAGTGGGACCGCAGGCGTCCGCCTACTCGGCGGCCCGCTGCATCGCCTCGTCAGCCTCCGAGACGATGTTCCGCATGGCGGCGGCCGCGGCATCCGCGTCGCCGCTCGCCACCGCGAACGCCACATCCCTGTGCCACTGCACCGCGCTCTGATTCGCCACGTGCGGCATCAGATCGTGCACGGTCCGCCCCCGCAGCACAGCTTCGACCGTGCCTCCGAGAGCGGCGAGCATCCCGTTGCCGGAGGACTCCAGCAGCAGGCGGTGAAAGCGGACGTCGGCAGTGAGATAGCGCTCACGGTCCGCCTCGTGATCCTCCTGCCCCATCGCCACGACGAGCGAGACGAGGTCGACCTTCTGTTCGGAGGTCGCCGTGCCCGCGGCGAGCTGCGCGGCCAGAGGCTCGATGACCGAACGGAGCTGACTGAGCTCGCGGAGCTGCTCGTCGCGGCCCGGCCCCGCGAGCCTCCAGGCGATGACCTCGGGGGCGTAGACGTTCCAGTCCGCGCGAGGCCGCACCTCGACGCCCGACTTGCGGCGCACCCAGACCAGGCCGAACGACTCGAGGACGCGAACTGCTTCGCGCGCGGCGGAGCGGGACACACCTCGCTCCTGTGCGACGTCGACCGTGAGCATCCTCGACCCGGGAGCGTGCACTCCGTCGACGATCGCGCGCCCGAGTTCGGCGACCAGGGAGTCGTGAACGGGGCTTCCGAAGCTGGGGACGGTCATATGACGAGTATGCCCTCGGCGACGTCGTCAGGCGGGACATCTCACACCTATGTTTCGGTTATGTTGCGCATGACGTGGTATGCGTGCTTATTATGTACGGCATAAGGTCGTAAACAACGCCCGGATCAAGGAAGCTCATGGCACTCTTCACCCCCGCCGCTGACGCGCTCATGATGGCCGCCACCGACACCGCAGCCACCCCTCAGCCTGCTGGCCAGCTCATCGCCGCAGCCGTGATCGGCATCGCGATCATCATCGTGCTGATCACCTGGGTGAAGCTGCACCCGTTGCTGTCGCTCACCATCGGAGCACTCGCCACGGGCGCGATCGCGGGCATGGACATCGCCGCCTCCGTCACCAGCTTCTCGACGGGCTTCGGCACGACCATGGGCGGCGTCAGCATCCTGATCGCGCTCGGAGCGATCTACGGCAAGCTTCTCGCCGACTCCGGCGGAGCCGACCGCATCGTCGACACTCTCGTCAGCCGGGCCAGCGCCCGCTCCCTCCCCTGGGTCATGGGCCTCATCGGTGCCGTCATCGGTCTGCCGATGTTCTTCGAGGTCGGCCTCGTGCTCCTCGTGCCGGTGATCATCCTCGTCGCCCGTCGCTCCGGCGCTCCGCTGATGCGCATCGCGATCCCCACGCTCGCGGGTCTCTCGGCGATGCACGGACTCGTGCCGCCGCACCCCGGCCCGCTCGCCGCCATCGACGCGCTCGGCGCCAACCTCGGTCTCACACTCGCGTTCGGCGTCATCGTCGCGATCCCCGCGGTCATCATCTCCGGGCCGCTGTTCGCCCGCTTCGCCGCCCGTTGGGTCGACGTCCCCGTCCCCGAGCTGTTCGTCACCGAAGAGGACGAGGGCGTGGAGCAGCGTCGCCGCCCGTCGTTCGGCGCCACGCTGTTCAGCATCCTGCTCCCTGTCTTCCTCATGCTCGCCAAGGCGGTCGCCGACATCTCGGCCGCAGGCTCGGACGCCCCCTGGAAGGTCGCGCTCGACTTCCTCGGAACGCCGGTCATCGCGCTGCTCATCGCCGTGCTCGCCGGATTCTTCATCCTCGGCCGTGGCGCCGGGTTCGACCGCACCAAGATCAACGACATCGTGGGTTCGTCGCTCGGCCCGATCGCCGGCATCCTGCTGATCGTCGGCGCCGGTGGCGGCTTCAAGCAGGTGCTGGTCGACACCGGCATCGGCGACGTGATCGCGCAGTTCGTGTCGGGCTCGTCCGTGTCGGTGCTGATCCTCGCGTGGCTCGTCGCCGTCGTCATCCGCATCGCGACCGGATCCGCGACCGTCGCGACCATCACCGCCGCCGGCATCCTGCAGCCGCTCACCGAGACGCTCGACTCGCCCATGGTCGCCCTGCTCGTGCTCGCCATCGGCTCCGGCTCGGTCTTCCTCTCGCACGTCAACGACGCGGGGTTCTGGCTCATCAAGGAGTACTTCGGCCTCAGCATCCCGCAGACTCTGAAGTCGTGGACAGTTCTCGAATGCCTGATCTCGGTCACCGGCCTCGCCGGCGTCCTCGTCCTGAGCATCTTCGTCTGAGCGCGCCATGATGTCCGTCAACGCACCCGTTCTCGTCTTCATGGGCGTCGCCAGCACAGGAAAATCCACGGTCGCGGCGATGCTCGCCGGCCGCCTCGGCTGGGCCTTCGAAGAGGGCGACGACCTGCACCCCGCGGCGAACGTCGCCAAGATGGCTGCCGGTCACGCCCTCACCGACGAAGACCGCTGGCCGTGGCTCGACCTCATCGCCGAATGGATCGACGATCGCATCGAGGCGGGTGAGCCCGGCATCGTCACCTGCTCTGCGTTGAAGCGCAGCTACCGCGACGTGCTGCGCCGAGATGCGGTCACGTTCGTGCACTTCACAGGCGAGCGCCAACTCATCCTCGACCGGATGCTGCGACGTGAAGGGCACTTCATGCCGACGACGCTGCTCGACTCCCAGTTCGCGACGCTGGAAGCGCTGGAGGAAGACGAGCGGTCGATCGAGATCGACATCGCGCTGACTCCCGCCGAGCAGGCGGCGCAGATCGCCTCACGGCTGCGCCTGCATCCCGACTACTGACACGGACGGGTCGTCAGCCGAGTTCCCCCGACCCATAGGGTCGAATCGGCTGCTGTCGCTGGAACGCGTACTCCCCGCCCTGTCGCCCTCCGAAGGGGCGGCCGTGGTCGGCGAACTCCTCGCGGTAGTAGGCGAGCCGCCAGGGGCCGATCTCGATGCGCGAACCTGTCCGGAGGATTCTGGCGTCCTCTTTGCTGTGCGGCAGGTTCGGACGCCCTCCGCCGGTCGCGGCGAACGAGTAGAGGACGTACTCGTCATCCTCGTTGTGTCGGATCTCGGCATGCAGCTTCTCCAGCCCGTCCAGTCGCAGATCTGCGTCTGGTCCCGAACCGATCGTCGTGCGTCCGGACAGCAGATCGAATTCTCTCGGTCTGCTGTTGTTCCAGTCACCGGATCCGACGGCGAAGATCAGCCGTGGACGGCCGGACCCCGGGATGTAGTGAGTCGTCGTGACGCGTCGCCGAACACCCCTGGCCAGAGTGGGGATGACGGGGAACAGCGTCGGCGGTGGCACGGTGAACGGCGACGCCTTGCCCTGTTCTCGATGCTGGACCTCGGCGAGAAGCGCGCTGAGCCGACCGAGCTTGATGTGGGGGGAACCGGCGATCGCCCGACCGACCGGGCCGGATTTCACATCGCCCAACTGCACGAGGGTGCCCTTCGGGCCGACCACACGCACGCTGATGCCCCTGCGTGCGAGACCGTCTGCGAGAGGGGCGAGGTGCGTGAGATCGTGGCGGCTCAGCGCGCCGAGACCGTGAGTGTCATCGAAGGTGATGATGACCTCTTGCCCGGCGGCGTGGACGGTGAACCGCATCGGGGCGTCATCGTCCGGTCCGACCTGCTCGACGCTCAGGTCTATGTCGAGGCGGATCATCGGCACCGACTCCGTTCAGACCGAGCGGGAGTCGCCGGTGGCGCTGTCACTGGTGGTGACACGCAGAGTCCCGTTGAACTTCCATGTGGCACGAGGGGCGTCCGGTCCGATATCCCGCGGCACCTCGACGGTCATATCGTCGAACGTGTAATTCACGGCAGCGCCTCGACCGGTCAGGTATGCCCACATCTCCCGCCCGAGATCGGTCCAGTCGGTGATCGACGCGCCGCTGGGCCCGTCAGCCGAGGTGAACAGTTCCGAGGGTTCGTTCGTGTCACTCATGGGATGCTCCTTCGCAACGGCCACGTCCTGTGTGTGACGATTATGCGCTTGCGAGGCGTCACTGTCCAGCTATTTCTGCACGCTGTCCAGAAACCTCGATGCGGATCCAGATGAGAGAGCGCTCGCGAGACCGCCACCGACTCGCCAAGCCGACGTCGTCAGTCGCGGAGCAGCCCCAGGCTCGTGATCCCGGCCACCACCAGGTCGTGGTCATCCGCCGACGGAAGGCCGGACACCGTGGCGACTGCGACGACACCCACACCGTCGACGCGGATGGGCACTGCGCCTCCCGCAACCGCGTACACGACGGGGTCGAGCCATCCGGGCTCGTACATGTCGCGCCCGCCGTTCTCGATTCGTGTCTCGAGCAGTGCGGTGCTGGTCTCGAACCGCAGGGCGGTCGCCGCCTTCTTCGCGGCCCACACGTCGTTGTCGCCGGTCGCGCCAGGCAAGGACGCATGGAACAGGATGCCGGACGACGTGCGCACATCCACGGCCACGGGGAAGCCCTCGGCCAGTGCCCTCTCCGCTATGGAGCGCCCGAGATCCCAGGCATCCCTGCGGTCGAACCGGCGGAGTACGAGCTCGACGTGCTCCGCCTCCAGCTGTGCCAGCCTCGCGTGATCACTCATCGGCATGCCTCTCTCGTGGACGACTCGCCTCAGACTGTAGCTCGCCTACTCGCGCAGCGCCCGCCTCACCCTGAGGATTCCGAGGCCGATCAGCAGGATCGTTGTCAGGATGGCGCTCAGAATCGCACTGTTCGCTGCGAACAGCCACCAGTCGTACGAGGTCACGATCGGATCATGCCACGCGCGCTGATACTCGAATTCGATCGTGGCGGGGTAAGCGACGGGTTCGTAGCGCGAGAGATCCTGCGTCACCCACCCGAATGGCCACCCGAACACCGCATGCTGAAGCTCAGCGTGCGTGGCCACTCTCACACTGCCCGCCACGAGGAAGAACACGGCGGCGGCGGCTCCGAGAGGCAGCAGGCACACGAAGTACTGCAAGGCGCCTCTCGCCCATCGGCGCAGCGCTCGCCGGTCATCTTCGTCCACAGCGCTCCCCCGGATGATCTGTCGCTGCATCCATACTGCCGCGTCCACGGCGGAGACGACGAAAGCCCCGGATGCCTGCGGCTGTCCGGAGCTTTTCGATGGTGAGTTGTACGTGGATCTCATCCTGCCGCGTGTTTCCGCACCTCTTCTTACACCGGGATTCCGCCGATCCTCCGCCGGCGCCGAGATAATCCTCTGTCCACCCGGACAGACCTCGTTCGCCATGGTGAGGCCGCTGAGTCGGCAGCGCCCACACGTCGGCGAAAGAGCCTGATGGCAGTGCTCAGGAGGACGATCCTGACGACCCTGAGCCGGGAAATCGCCCGTAGTCAGGATCACCAAAGTCATGGGCGCGTCTGGCGAAGACCCTGTTCAGGTACTCCTCGATGATCTGTAGGTGAAGGTCGCGGTCGAACAGCGTGACCTGTCTACTGAACTCTCGCGCGACCTCGGGGTTGGTGTCCGTGAGACGGTCGAACAGCTCGAAGGCGAAGATCATGAACGCTGCGTTGACAGCGGACCCTCGCCTGGATTCCTCGCCGTTCACGTTGGATTGGACTTCACGGAGCAACGCTGCAGCGCCGCGTCGCCGACTACGGATGCCGAGGTGCGCGTACTCGTTGAGCGCCCTCATGAGCACGGCTAGCCGACCCCACCCCGATTCGCTGAGCCACCGGGACGACGATGGCGTTCCCGCCGCTTCCAACCGCTGGGCTCGTCCCGGTTTGAGCCGGTGGGTGCGCAATCGCGCTACCTGCTCGAGAAGGACACGGATGCAGCCAACGGCGTCGTCGGAGTCGCTTCCAACCGCTGGGCTCGTCCCGGTTTGAGCCGGTGGGTGCGCAATCGCGCTACCTGCTCGAGAAGGACACGGATGCAGCCAACGGCGTCGTCGGAGTCTTCCAACCATAGGTGAGTGGCGCCGTCCGCTGCTTGCGCCGCCACGATCAGTGCGTCCCGTTCTGCTCCGCTCGCGTCCGGGACGATCTGTCGGGCCATCTCAGCGATGGTGCACTGACGGAACATGCGTGATGCGAGGTCGCCGGGTGAGAACTCCTCACCCAATACTGCTTTCTCATCATCGAATGCCCCTCGCGCTCGTTCGATTGCCCGCCCGCGCCGTTCCAGGAGGGCGCGGACGGTCATGAGGGAGTTGGTCTTGTCGGCCAGTCCCCAGACCTCGTCGGTGACGTCAGCTCGGTAGGCCTGACCGCCGCGCACCCATTGCTCGGATCGCTTTCTGTACACCTCGAAGTACTCGAGTGGCACGAACGCGAAGCTGAGTCCGAATGGCTCTGCGATGGCCATGTCGCGATGCAAGGAGCGCAGCGACAGAGACGCGTCGTCAATCCCTTGCTGTTCCGCGAGGAGATCGATTCCTCCCCGCATGTACCCCAAGACGATGTCGACGACGGCGGATATGGCGTTGTGGTGAGCAACGTTCTGAGTTGCTAAGGGGCTCAGCGGCTGCGCCGCGGGGTCGCCAAACGCTGGGTGACCGGGGCGCGCGTGCAGGAACTCGGACAACCACGCCCACCACCGGCCCGCCTCGTCCGGCAGGCTCGGGTGCCGCAGAGTGCGCCACACGCGAGTGATGTACGCCTCTTCGCTTTCGGTCCCTTGCCGGCTGAGGTCGAATTGGTGGGCAACGTTCAGTGTCCACCGCTCGAACAGTCTCCGCGCGATGAGCGCGGCAGGAACGGGTAGGCCGGCTCGAAGGAACCAACAGACCTGAACAATGTCATCGACACCGAGAAAGAGGTGATTCGGCCAGTTGGTGGGCGCGGCCCTCGGATCCCAAGTTCCGCCGAGCGTCGTTCGAAGTCGATCTGTTGCGGGGATGATCGACAATACGCCCCAGGCGCGCGGGGGCAACAGATCGGGTGTCGCTTGCATGGCATCGTATCGCCGTTGCGCGAATGCGAGGAGTGCACCGCCGAACAGTTCGGGCCGTTTGCGTGCTGCCCACTCGAGGCTTTTCATCCGTGGGGTGAGTTGGATCGCCGTTGCGCGAATGCGAGGAGTGCACCGCCGAACAGTTCGGGCCGTTTGCGTGCTGCCCACTCGAGGCTTTTCATCCGTGGGGTGAGTTGGAAGACAAGTTCTTTGCCTTCGGGCAGCGTCCCCTGCACTGCCGGAAGCTCCACCCCCTCGACAAACTCCCCGAACTCGGTGCGCATGACCAGATGCTCCCACACGATTCATGACTACCGCCCGGACGTGTGGATCGCTGAAGGCACCTAATGGGCCGGTGGCACAGCGCTCTCGCACTCCTTCGGCACACACACACACACACACACACACACACACACGTCAGTACACCCGGAACGGTCATCTGATAGATGCAGATGGTTTGCGCGGGTCAAGCTCGCCGCCCGTGTGAGGCAGCTGGGTGAGCAACAGTTTTCATCCAGTGCCCGTGATACTTCGCATCAGCCTGTTGAGCCAGCTGACGCGCTGGCGCTCAACGTCGCTGTGATCACTCGGCACGACGCCTTCACGTTGATGCTCCGATTCTCCCCCGAAAGTTTCGGCCTCACACTTCTGCACCAACTGTTCCCAGTAATCCTGGGGTCGCGGCCCCACCTGCCTTGAGAGGGTCTCTTCGCGAATCCACGTTTCTATCGACTCGAGCCGGTGCTGGTGGTCGTCTAGGCGCTTGTCGACCTGCCTTGAGAGGGTCTCTTCGCGAATCCACGTTTCTATCGACTCGAGCCGGTGCTGGTGGTCGTCTAGGCGCTTGTCGACCTCAGTGTCAGCGGCCATGAGCATCAGRGARTARGTGTTGTCTYTGACGAGGACCCGTGGGCGCAACCTTTCTCGGAAGAGCGGGAGCGCTTTGTCGTCCGTCACCAGCAGCGCGCCGCCGTCTTCCGGCGAAAAAGCGCCTCTGAAATCTGGATTGATACTCAGGTCGATGCTGGACAAGTGGGCAAGATCCCATGCAGCCCCCCACAGTTCTCTGGAGGGGTTGCGGCCGAATTTCATTAGCTTGTCGATGTACTCAACTCGGTCCGCTYGTTGACTACCGACGAACCGATCAAACGCCACGCGCAGCGGGTAGCTGAGGTTGTASCCGACCTCGTCCAACATCCATCGAGCAAACTCTTCGAACARGTCCAACCGTTGCACTGCGCGGAACTGTCCGGCGGTRCGACGCCACAGTTGAAAGATCTTGAGCAAGCAAACGTAGTACGCGAGCTGAACTTCGTACTGCGATTCGCCCAGGCCGCCCGGCGTGCGCATATGGTTCGCCAGAGNCGACGCCACAGTTGAAAGATCTTGAGCAAGCAAACGTAGTACGCGAGCTGAACTTCGTACTGCGATTCGCCCAGGCCGCCCGGCGTGCGCATATGGTTCGCCAGAGCTTCGCGGTAGTGAGCACGCACTTCAGTTAGATCCTGMGTCCGAGCGATACTCCCKTCTCCGAACCAGGCGTCGACGGTCGCACCAAGGCTCGCTGCTCGCGCATAGTYCCGGGTTCCTGTTWCACGGTCCCAACTCAACTCAGCGATGGCGARCCCACCCTGGACAGTTCCGTGCGCAATCTCGGAAGCAACTTGCTGAACTTCCYGATCTCGCCCAGCATCCTTTGAGGCGTCCTTGGCGACCTTCTCGAGGTGAACTAGGACGTTCGAGTCCAAGAACACATGCTTGTCGGTCGTGGTGACCCCGCGTCGGCCATCGACACCCAGGAACACATATCGTGGGCTTCCNCCAGCATCCTTTGAGGCGTCCTTGGCGACCTTCTCGAGGTGAACTAGGACGTTCGAGTCCAAGAACACATGCTTGTCGGTCGTGGTGACCCCGCGTCGGCCATCGACACCCAGGAACACATATCGTGCGCTTCCCTGCCCGCTCTTCATCGCGGACGCGTATCCTCCGAATGCACGCCGTGAGCTCAGGAGCGTGCGGAGATCGAAGTCGGTCGGCTCGCGCTGCAGTGCAACGATGACGAGAACCCTGCCCAGGTGACTCACGAGCTCTTGCCATTCTTCCGAAGGTCGTTCGCTATGGCGAACCTTGACACCACGTCGTCCGCCCTCGAAACGGATTCCCAAGGAGCTATACGCGACCAGCGCGTCCGGCACTCCCTTCGAAACGTCGGTCAGAAATCTATCCAACTGACGAAACCCAAACTCGCTAGCAAGAGTCTCCACCGTCGACCGCGCCACTCGAACGTGGCGATCTCCGAGCTTCGCGCCAACGACCTCCGCCTCGAAAGTGGCGAGCAGCAGCACTGGCTCGCGACGATAGATCGTCGGGATCGCCTGAAAATCGGGTGTTACATAGTGGCTCACTCAATGATTCCCCTCCAGTGACCAAGACACAGCGATGAGAGCGTCCCGCCGCCGGCGAGTCCTCACCGTCTCCTGTGACCTTGAGCCGAACCTAAGAGCCACGCGCACTGACTGCGTCCTCTTGCCGATCCTCAACCATCCGAACGCTTTCGGCAAGCTGTGCACCACAATCGGAGGTGACGTGTGTAGTTCGCGCGAAACCACACACATCGCTACACCGACACTCAACATTCTGCACACCTAAAGTGTTCACTTACGAGCACCCAAACCCGAGTTCGGGTTGTGGGCTTGAGTTGTGTCGGGTGGTGTGTCATCATGTGTACATGACCCACGACCCGCTCCGCACCACCCTCGACACGCTCCGCTCTGAGCGCGAGGACGCTGAGCGACGCGCTAGCGAGCTGGACGAGGAACTTCAGACAGTCGGCCGGCGCCTGACGCACTTGCGCGGCGCGATCGAGAACATCGAGGCCCTGCTCGGCGTACCCAGCGTCGAGGACGAGGCAGTTCTCGCCGACGCTGCCGGCGGCGAGAACGACACAGCGACTAACGCAACAAATTCTCGATGGATCAACATCACGCACGTTGACGAGGGCGGTGAACCAGTAGTCCGCAAGCGCGTTCCGTCGACTGAGTGGGTCTCAGAGGTCGTCGAAAAGATGGGACATCCCGCCGACCGCGACGAAATCTACAAGGCCTTCAACCACTACAAGGGCTTTCCGCGGACGTGGACCAACCCTCGCAACTCGGTCAACAACGCTCTCGTTCGGGCAGTCGAGCGCGGCCTGGTGCAGAAGCTCGACGAAAATCTGTTCGCTCCGCTGGGCTACGAGCCCCGCGCAAGCAACACCAGCGGTCGCGAGGACTCGTGATGGCCGTTTAGAGATTGGCCGGGGTCCAAAGTCGCCGGACGCGGTGATCCCGGTCTACCGGCTCAACAGGAATTGCAGTTCCTTTGAGTCGCAGCCTCGGAGGAGGTACAGGCCTTCGCTGGCCTGAGGAAAGGTGACAACCTATCCGAAGTCTACGGTCCGACGAGACCGTAGACAAGCGCCGAGAGGGGCATCCGTTCGCGGGTGCCCCTCTCCCTTACTTCACCTTCGCGCGATTGCCCCGGAACCGAACCACTGAACCAGTGGCACAGCGAGCATCACTGCCGCCTCCGCTTCGGCTCGTGTACTCGCCGTATATCCGGCCGCGCCTGCATGGCGGTCATTCTGCCCCTTCCACAGCGTCTGCACCATGCCAAGGAGCGTCCCGGCGCTGGAGTTCGTCGATTCTTCTCTCGTGAGTTCGAGCTTCCAATCCCGCTGATCCCGCATCTGGGCCAGCACAGAACCTAGCGTTGCCGAGGTGTTGTTCGGGCTCACTACCGGGATTGCAGCAGCCTCAACGGCTTTGATTGCCTTCGAGTATGCGCGCTCCGGGTCAGGGCTGACCCCGAAGGCGCTGTGCCACGCGGCTGACAATAGCTCACCCGCGTGACCGGGAGTCGCCATTACCGACTCCGCCGCCTCCGCAACGCCCTGCGCGACACGCTCTTCAAGACCGGCTTCGCCGCGACGAACTCCGACCCTCCACTTGGAGCCCCCGTCGCGCAGCAGTTCTTCCAGCTCCTCGTTTCCATCCTCGCCCTGCGTCACATTGTCGCGAATAAGCCAGTCCAAGAATCGGAACTTCTCCCACTCACGGAGCATATTCCATACCTGCCCCGGCCCGTAGCTCCGTAGGTGATCGGTATAGGGCGTCGCACGGGAGGCAAAATCAAACCTGCGCATTCGATCGGCTCGGACGAGCAGGCCCGAATCCTCCTGATACTCCTCGTAGAACTCGCTCATGAACCACTCCGCGAGCGGGGATTCGAGCCACGGCGGGATACCGTCTACCAAGGCCGGATAGGACGACTCGTCGGCACCGAAGGGAATCCAGGTCATGTTGATCATTCTGGCCGATGCCGAAGCTCAGCGGCCAGGCGGCGCACGACCTCCGGGGATTTTCAGGGGTCGCCTGTGCGCCCCCAACCAACGCCAGAGGCCCGGTCTCTCGTTCTATTGCGAGATTCGGGCCTCTACGTGGTGATGGTGAGTTGTACGTAGATCTCATCCTGCCGCATGTTTCCGGGCCTCATCTTGCCCCGAGATTCAGCCGATCCTCCGCCCGCACCGAGATAGTCCTCCGTACGCCCAAGAGCAGCGTCGTTCGCCATAGTGAAGCTGCTGCGTCGGCAGCACCCACAGGTCGGCGAAAGAGCCTGAAGGCAGTGCTCAGGAGGACGATCCTGACGACCCTGAGCCTGGAGATCGTCCGTAGTCAGGATCACCAAAGTCGTGGGCGCGTCTGGTGAAGACCCTGTTCAGGTACTCCTCGATGATCTCTAGGTGAAGGTCGCGGTCGAAGAGCGTGACCTGCCTACTAAACTCTCGCGCGACCTCAGGGTTGGTGTCCGTGAGACGGTCGAAAAGCTCGAAGGCGAAGATCATGAACGCTGCGTTGACAGCGGATCCTCGCCGGGACTCCTCGCCGTCCACGTTGGACTGGACTTCACGGAGCAACGCTGCAGCGCCGCGTCGCCGACTACGGATGCCGAGGTGCGCGTACTCGTTGAGCGCCCTCATCAGCACGGCTAGCCGACCCCACCCCGATTCGCTGAGCCACCGGGACGAGGATGGCGCTCCCGCCGCTTCCAACCGCTGGGCTCGTCCCGGTTTGAGCCGGTGGGTGCGCAATCGCGCTACCTGCTCGAGAAGGACACGGATGCAGCCAACGGCGTCGTCGGAGNCGCTTCCAACCGCTGGGCTCGTCCCGGTTTGAGCCGGTGGGTGCGCAATCGCGCTACCTGCTCGAGAAGGACACGGATGCAGCCAACGGCGTCGTCGGAGTCTTCCAACCATAGGTAGGTGGCGCCGTCCGCTGCTTGCGCCGCCACGATCAGTGCGTCCCGTTCCACTCCGCTCGCGTCCGGGACGATCTGTCGGGCCGTCTCAGCGATGGTGCGCTGACGGAAAATGCGTGATGCGAGGTCGCCGGGTGAGAACTCCTCACCCAATGCTGCTTTCTCATCATCGAATGCCCCTCGCGCTCGTTCGATTGCCCGCCCGCGCCGTTCCAGGAAGGCGCGGACGGTCATGAGGGAGTTTGTCTTGTCGGCCAGCCCCCAGACCTCGTCGGTGACGTCAGCTCGGTAGGCCTGACCGCCGCGCACCCATTGCTCGGATCGCTTTCTGTACACCTCGAAGTACTCGAGTGGTACGAACGCGAAGCTGAGTCCGAACGGCTCTGCGATGGTCATGTCGCGGTGCAAGGAGCGTAGCGACAGAGACGCGCCGTCAACCCCTTGCTGTTCCGCGAGGAGATCGATCCCTCCTCGTATGTACCCCAAGACGATGTCGACGACGGCGGATATGGCGTTGTGGTGAGCAACGTTCTGAGTTGCTACGGGACTCAGCGGCTGCGCCGCGGGGTCACCAAACGCTGGGTGACCGGGGCGCGCGTGCAGGAACTCGGACAACCACGCCCACCACGGGCCCGCCTCATCCGGCAGGCTCGGGTGTCGCAGGGTGCGCCACACGCGAGTGATGTACGCCTCTTCGCTTTCGGTCTCTTGCCTGCTGAGGTCGAATTGGTGGGCAACGTTCAGTGTCCAGCGCTCGAACAGTCTTCGCGCGATGAGCGCGGCAGGAACGGGTAGGCCGGCTCGAAGGAACCAGCAGACCTGAACAATGTCATCGACACCGAGAAAGAGGTTATTCGGCCAGTTGGTCGGCGCGGCCCTCGGATCCCAAGTTCCGCCGAGCGTCGTTCGAAGTCGATCTGTTGCGGGGATGACCGACAATACGCCCCAGGCGCGCGGGGGCAACAGATCGGGCCTCGCTTGCATGGCGCCGTATCGCCGTTGCGCGAATGCGAGGAGTGCACCGCCGAACAGTTCGGGCCGTTTGCGTGCTGCCCACTCGAGGCTTTTCATCCGTGGGGTGAGTTGGAAGACAAGTTCTNTCGCCGTTGCGCGAATGCGAGGAGTGCACCGCCGAACAGTTCGGGCCGTTTGCGTGCTGCCCACTCGAGGCTTTTCATCCGTGGGGTGAGTTGGAAGACAAGTTCTCTGCCTTTGGGCAGCGGCCCCTGCACTGCCGGAAGCTCCACCCCCTCGACGAACTCCCCGAACTCGGTGTGCATGACCAGATGCTCCCACACCATTCAGGAACACCGCCCGGACGTGCGGATCGCTGAACGCACCTACTGGGCCGGTGGCACCGCACTCTCCTACTCCTTCTACACACGCACGTCAGTACGCGAGGGAAGGCCGTCGGATAGATACACATGGTTCCGCGGATCAAGCTCACCGTCTGTGTGAGGCAACTTGGTGAGCGACGGTTTTCATCCAGTGCCCGTGATACTTCGCATCAGCCTGTTGAGCCAGCTAACGCGTTGGCGCTCACCGACACTGTGATCGCCCGGCACGACGCCTTCACATTGATGCTCCGATTCCGCCTCGAAAGTYTCGGCCTCACACTTCTGCACCAACTGTTCCCAGTACTCCTGGGGTCGCGGCCCCACCTGCCTTGAGAGGGTCTCTTCGCGAATCCACGTTTCTATCGACTCGAGCCGGTGCTGGTGGTCGTCTAGGCGCTTGTCCCGTGGGCGCAACCTYTCTCGGAAGAGCGGGAGCGCTTTGTCGTCCGTCACCAACAACACGCCGCCGCCTTCCGGCGAGAAAGCCCCTCTGAAATCTGGATTCAAACTCAGGTCGATGCTGGACAAGTGGGCAAGATCCCATGCAGCCCCCCACAGTTCTCTAGAGGGGTTGCGACCGAATTTCATTAGCTTGTCGATGTATTCAACTCGGTCCGCTTGTTGACTACCGACGAACCGATCAAACGCCACGCGCAGCGGGTAGCTGAGGTTGTAGCCGACCTCGTCCAACATCCATCGAGCAAACTCTTCGAACAGGTCCAACCGTTGAACTGCGCGGAACTGTCCGGCGGTACGACGCCACAGTTGAAAGATCTTGAGCAAGCAAACGTAGTACGCGAGCTGAACTTCGTACTGCGATTCGCCCAGGCCGCCCGGCGTGCGCATATGGTTCGCCAGAG